>NZ_FOVK01000036.1 GCF_900115135.1 Proteiniclasticum ruminis
ATAGTTCTTTGAAAATTAAACAGAATATAGGTAAAAAACCAAAGTAATTCTTTTTGAGAAATCAAAAAAAACCACTTTCTGAAAAGAAAGTGCGAACTTCATGAAAATGGAGTTCAGAAGCTAGTGTAATGAATAGCTAGTTCAAACTTTTAAATTGAGAGTTTGATCCTGGCTCAGGACGAACGCTGGCGGCGTGCCTAACACATGCAAGTCGAGCGGAGAATGCGGATATGTTTACATAGAAGCGTTCTTAGCGGCGGACGGGTGAGTAACACGTGGGTAACCTGCCTCAAAGTGGGGGATAGCCTTCCGAAAGGAAGATTAATACCGCATAAGCCTACAGTGCCGCATGGCACCGTAGGAAAAGGAGCAATCCGCTTTGAGATGGACCCGCGGCGCATTAGCTAGTTGGTGAGGTAACGGCTCACCAAGGCGACGATGCGTAGCCGACCTGAGAGGGTGATCGGCCACATTGGAACTGAGACACGGTCCAGACTCCTACGGGAGGCAGCAGTGGGGAATATTGCACAATGGGCGAAAGCCTGATGCAGCAACGCCGCGTGAGTGATGAAGGCCTTCGGGTCGTAAAGCTCTTTGATCAGGGATGATAATGACAGTACCTGAAAAACAAGCCACGGCTAACTACGTGCCAGCAGCCGCGGTAATACGTAGGTGGCGAGCGTTGTCCGGAATTACTGGGCGTAAAGGATGCGTAGGTGGATACTTAAGTGGGATGTGAAATCCCCGGGCTCAACCCGGGAACTGCATTCCAAACTGGGTATCTAGAGTGCAGGAGAGGAAAGCGGAATTCCTAGTGTAGCGGTGAAATGCGTAGATATTAGGAGGAACACCAGTGGCGAAGGCGGCTTTCTGGACTGTAACTGACACTGAGGCATGAAAGCGTGGGTAGCAAACAGGATTAGATACCCTGGTAGTCCACGCCGTAAACGATGGGTACTAGGTGTAGGAGGTATCGACCCCTTCTGTGCCGTCGTTAACACAATAAGTACCCCGCCTGGGGAGTACGGTCGCAAGACTAAAACTCAAAGGAATTGACGGGGGCCCGCACAAGCAGCGGAGCATGTGGTTTAATTCGAAGCAACGCGAAGAACCTTACCTAGACTTGACATCTCCTGAATTACCCTTAACCGGGGAAGCCCTTCGGGGCAGGAAGACAGGTGGTGCATGGTTGTCGTCAGCTCGTGTCGTGAGATGTTGGGTTAAGTCCCGCAACGAGCGCAACCCTTATTTTTAGTTGCTACCATTCAGTTGAGCACTCTAAAGAGACTGCCCGGGTTAACCGGGAGGAAGGTGGGGATGACGTCAAATCATCATGCCCCTTATGTCTAGGGCTACACACGTGCTACAATGGTGAGAACAAAGAGACGCGAGACCGCGAGGTGGAGCAAATCTCATAAAACTCATCCCAGTTCGGATTGCAGGCTGAAACTCGCCTGCATGAAGCCGGAGTTGCTAGTAATCGCGAATCAGCATGTCGCGGTGAATACGTTCCCGGGCCTTGTACACACCGCCCGTCACACCATGAGAGTTGGCAATACCCGAAGTCCGTGGGGCAACCAGTAATGGAGCCAGCGGCCGAAGGTAGGGTCAGCGATTGGGGTGAAGTCGTAACAAGGTAGCCGTAGGAGAACCTGCGGCTGGATCACCTCCTTTCTAGGGAGTCGACCGAAAGGTAATTCTTTCGGATACGAAGACAATCCTCGCAAGAGAGATTGTCACCAGCTGACAATTTTGTCAGAAA
>NZ_FOVK01000034.1 GCF_900115135.1 Proteiniclasticum ruminis
AGAAATGCACAGGACGGAATTTCTCTGATCCAGACAGCAGAAGGTGCTCTTAACGAAACACACTCCATTCTGAACAGAATGAGAGAACTTGCTGTGCAGAGTTCCAATGATACCAATACAAACTCTGACAGAATCGAAATCCAGAAAGAAATGGATCAGCTCTCAACAGAGATTACAAGAATTGGTAATGACACCCAGTTCAATACCAAGGAGCTTTTAAATGGTGATGCTTCAGCAATGAAGTTCCACATTGGTGCAAACGAAGGCCAGAGCATGGAATTAACAATTAATGACATGAGATCTGATGCGCTTAGCGTAGATGGAGAAAAAAGATCTACTGCAGCAACAGGTGGATTTACTATTTCAAGCAGAAATTCTGCAATGACAGACATCACTATCACTAATGGAGCCGCTGCAGGAACCGAGCCTACATGGACTTCTGGTTCAAGAACTCTAGCTGTTTCATCCACTGCAACAAATGCAGAGGTGAAAGCTGCATTGGAAAAGGAAGGATTTGAAGTTGAATTCTCAGGAACTTCCTCTGCTACCTATTCCGCCACCGTAACAGCTGTTGCTTTAGCAGCAGATACAACAGGATCCTACGGTTTAGATGTTTCAACTCAGGGTGCTGCGGATTCAGCAATCACAACAATTGATAATGCTATTACAACTGTATCTGCTGAAAGATCCAAGCTTGGTGCTGTTCAGAACAGACTGGACCACACCATCAACAACCTGACAGCAACATCTGAGAACCTCTCAGCTGCTGAGTCCAGAATCAGAGACGTAGATATGGCTAAGGAAATGATGGAGTTCACAAAGAACAACATCCTGAACCAGGCTTCTACTGCAATGCTGGCTCAGGCCAACCAGATGCCACAGGGAGTACTCCAGTTACTCGGCTAATTAGTATTAGAAACGGTAGCTATTATCAAATACTACCGTTTCATTTTCAATTAGCATAGCTACAAATAAAGGCGAATACGGAAGTTCGCAGTCAAATTCAAGGAGGATAAAAAATGAGAATTAATAATAATATTTCAGCAATGAACACTTACTCAAGACTGACATCCGCTCAGGGTGCTCAGGCTAAGTCCCTGGAAAAGCTTTCTTCAGGTCTTAGAAT
>NZ_FOVK01000032.1 GCF_900115135.1 Proteiniclasticum ruminis
GGGGGGGGTATGAAGCTATGTCCACCAATCGGGCACCGCTAAAAGTTATCCCTCAAACCGTATTGAAGCTTAATCCCCTTTACCAGAAGCGATTCCAAATACAGAAGTATTCTACCTCTAGTAATAAGTCTTTACCCAAACATTCCAATAAGAAATTACACTTCATACCCCCTAAAAACCATATCTAATCTAAGAACTTCAAATCCAACACAAGTCTTTGAAAAACATCTAAACATCACTAACAACTCTAGTGAATCTTGAACATAACTTTCAAATATAAGAATCCAATTTAACTATGTTTTCGGAAATAAAAACTTGAATTAATCAAAATAAAATCATAATCTGGCTATAAGTCTAAGAATAATAGTTGTATCATCAAGCTGATTTGCTGCCATTCTGCTTGATATTTCTTTCAATATTAATAAGATAGTATTCTTTTTATTAACCTGAATGGTTCAAAACGATACCTTATATCCAGTGAGTATATTATTAAAAAACATTGCAATTTATAAAATTAAAGATGATGTTTTTTTCGGGTATGGATATTTGCGTAAAAAATAATTAATTAATTATTCAAAGCGAACTATATTTAGCATTACGTATTATATTTTGAAAAAGAAAATAGAAATATTAAATATAAATATAAATAGTTAAGATTAAATGATTTATCATTATTAATTAAATACAGCAAAGATGGTATAATTTTATAATAATAGAGAGAAATCTTTGTTAAAAAATAGAATTATAGGTATAGGTGTTTTGAATGAGAGAAAACAAAAGTATTATCCTGATGCTATTACTGCTTACTATTTCAACTATGGTGGGATGCACAGTTGGAGATGATAAAGTCAAAATTGATGACTATTCCCCAATAGAAACGCCAAATGAAATTCCAGAGTTAGAAGATGCGTTGACTGAGGCTACCGCAATAGATAAAAAGAATGATGAATCAAATGAAAAAGACCCTAATCGGACTGAAATTGAGGTTGTACAAGAAAGATTCTGGGTAGAGGGCAAAACTATATTTATCAAGGAACTACCTGCTTGGTTCTATCACAGAATACCCAGTGTCGCAGGAATCAAAGAGATAACATATACAAGGGTTTATAAGAATAATGAGGTTATAGAAGAAATTATTAACGAAGAAAAAACAATCAATGATGCAGAGCCTGAGATTATAATGTATGGCGATGATACAATATCAAGATATGCCTATTCGATTCTGTGCAATCTGTACACATGGGCAGAAGATAGTGACAATCTTACGTGGGGAATTGCAAACACTAATCTGGTTGTTAAACTCAATGGTTCAAATTTTTTCTCCATAGATAGTGGAGGGATGGATTTTGCGTACTATCCATCATTTGATGAGCTGAAGATAGTCTTCAAAATATTAGGATATGATGATTCAAAAATTGAAAAAATAAAAATAGCATATGATGAAATCAAAAACGGTGCTAGAACTGCAGATGCTGGTCTTGCTTTCTTTGTTAATGATAAATTCGGATTCAAAATGGGTGCTACTCCATTGGGAGTATCTGATGAAGCCTATAAGGCCACACTCGATTTGGATGCCATTTACGAAGCAAATAAAGGCAACTGGAAATAATCTACGGTATTCATTAATCCTTGCGGTATTATTTCGAGAAGAAATGCATATATTAATTGAGAAATTAAAATTGAGGTGAATGTATGAACCCTTTCGAAACAAGTGAAAGAATGATAACTATTAGTGATGAACTCACTAAAAAGTCCGAGGCTCTAAGTAAGGCTGTTTCTCCAGAAAGAAGAAGACTTATAGAAGAGGACATTGATATTCTGGAAGTTGAGTTTTTCTCTATAAAGCACATGTTGGAAAATATTAAATTAACGAATATTTAGGAGCTATTGATGGCTCCTTTTTATTTCGAAAAAAAGAGCATCCATACAAAATGAAGGCACAATAGCGCTTGCATCGTAATACTTGTTTTAATTCTATGAATTTTCTCTCTCATGCTTGTCATCAGATAATATGACTAGTGCAATCCCATATAAATGGGATTAGAAATATTTGCATTTACTTAGAAGAATTATCATGTAGATTAGTTTTGAAAGAGAATGCTGGATGCGGTAGGTAACTGCAACTGAAACGCAGGAGAATTTATAGATTGAATTTCTAGCGTTTCCACGTGATTTAGTATTTATTCAGTAATAGAAGGGGTATAAAATCATAAGATTTTTCCTGCAGAAGATACTGAAGAAGGATGAAAGTAAATACGAAGCTATGTATAATAGTCTAGATTGACAATTGAGAATTTAATACTTATCAATGATTATAAAATCGAAAATGCAATAAATGATAAAAAATATT
>NZ_FOVK01000026.1 GCF_900115135.1 Proteiniclasticum ruminis
TACACAAAATTCTGTGAAGGTTACTCGGATTATGTCATGAAGAATAGCCTGACCAATCATCTCATCCACAAACCTGGCATTATATGTGAAGTAGACTGGAGCGGTTCTACAATGTCCATCGTCAATAAAGAGACAGGAGAAATAATTCCAGTCTATTTGTTTGTAGCTACGCTACCATACAGCCAATATTCTTACGTGGAACCTTGCTTTGATATGAAACAGAATACCTGGCTCAAGTGTCATGTGAATATGTTTAACTTCTTTGGTGGTTCAACAATCAGAATTAAGTGCGACAATCTTAAAGTGGGAGTTACAAGCCATCCACGTGAAGGTGATATAATTCTAAACGAAAAATACGAGAGTCTCGGAGATTTCTATTTTGCCGCAATTATGCCGACAGGCATAAGAAAACCAAAGCATAAAGCATCAGTTGAAGGAACTGTGGGGAAGATAGCAACTGCAATTATTGCCAAACTCCGCAACATGAGCTTCTACAGCATGGACGAACTAAAGATAGCGATACGGAATGAACTGGAAAAATTCAACAGGAGTAAATTCCAGAAACGAGAAGGCAGTAGATATGAGGTCTTCCATGAGATGGAAAAACAGTATCTCCGAGCTCTCCCTCCAGTTCCATTTGAGATAGCTGAGTGGGTTTATGGTTATTCCGTAAATCTGGATTGTCACATCTCATACAAGACTAATCGATATTCTGCACCTTACCAATATGTCGGAAAAAAAGTCAATATCAAGATTACTGATACATTCCTTGAAATCTATTTCAAAGAAGAGCGAATCGCAACACATCGAAAAATACCAGATTACTTGAAACACAAGTGGTCAACACTAGAAGAACATATGCCTGATCATTTCCATAGTACTGAGTGGGACGATGAAAGAATCCAGAAATGGGCCTACACCATAGGCAAGAATACCGGTGAAGTCATCGACAGGATCTTTGCTAGCGTCAGAATCAAGGAACAAGGCTACAATGCAGCATTGTCAGTCCTAAAACTCGCAAAAACTTATACTGAAAAACGTTTGGAAACTGCATGCGAGATTGCGCTATCTAAAGTCAGATCACCAAGATATAGTCATCTTAAAGCACTTCTGTCCTCTAACCAAGATATACTCCATCTTGCGAGAGTAGCTGAACAGGAAAAGAAGGAACTAAACAAGTCTGTTCAGGGATACGTCAGAGGATCTGATTACTATAGTGGAGGTGACAAGTCATGACCATTCTTAATGAAGAGACTAGAAGAAAACTCAGAGAACTAAACTTAAGTGAATTCATTGAGGCCATTGAACTCCAGTCTCAAGGTGTGGACTACAACATCCTAAGCTTTGAAGATCGTCTCAAGGTAGCTGTGGACTATGTCTATCAAAAAAAATACAACAGCAGAGTTCAAAGTCTTATTAGGCTCTCCAAGTTCAGAATACCAAATGCTGTATTGAGTGATGTACACTATGTGGATCGTGGCCTTGATCACCAGACGATGATTACACTATCCAGTTGTCAATTCATTGACATGAGTTCCAGCATCATCTTTCATGGATTCGCAGGATCAGGTAAGAGTTACCTGGCTTGCGCCATCGGCAGGCAAGCCTGCATGCAAGGCATCAGAACCCGTTATATTCGAATACCAGACTTGCTAATTCTCCGTGATGAAGCCAGCCTCGCCAAACAAGGAATATCGAGACTGTTAAAAAAGTTCAGCAGTTATAAGTTACTGATATTGGATGAATGGCTTCTAGATAGTCTATCAGATGAACAGCAACATTTCCTGTTCGAGCTAATTGAGCGCAGACATGATTGCAGTTCTACGATATTTTGTACTCAGTTTAAGAAAGATGAATGGCATGCCCGCTTAGGCGGAGGTGTTCATGCTGATGCTATGATGGATCGGATAGTTCACAATGCAATCTGGGTTTTCTCAGGCACCCTAAACATGAGAAAATATCTAGCTAATGTAAACAACCCATTCGAGTCTTAGGAACTCTCGGCGCACTGCCTTCCAGCAGTGCGCTACATCTTAATGATGCTCTAACTGAATATCGGTGATGCTTAGAGTCAGAATCAATGATGCCTGTAACCATATATTGGTGATGCTAATCCTGTGAAATAATCAGTATCATTGCGATGAAATAATCAGCTGATCTTACTTTCTTTTGCAACTCAGTAAAAGAAAGAATCTGAGCATTTCTAAGTTTTGCCAGAATTCTTCTGGAAGTAATCAGCACGCTGTTTTCTCCCGAGGTTTCCTTACCCTTGCCGGCAAAATAACAGAACCATAATATTCAGCCATTTCGCTGTATGTCTTATTCAATTTTGGTTCATTGAAGTTTGCATGAGTAACACCGGTCTTCAAATTATCTGGAGTTATAATTTTGGGGACACCCCCGATATACTGGAAAGCATGGACATGTGCTGCAATCCATGATGGCAGGGATTCATCCCGAAAAGGTTCTGCATAAATCAGCTGACTACAGGGTAAAACAGAAACAAACAAGGAGGCTTCGCACGTTTTCCCAAGATCATCATCATAGTATCCGATATTGGTGCCAGCCCAATCAACTTCCATGGACAACGCTGGTTTGTGCTCCAGTATCAGTGTTGCTTTATTCGCTAGAGCATATTTGTGGTAATAGTTTCTGAACTGAGTTTGTATGTAGAACCTTTCACCACTAGCCTGACATGACTTGACGTATTCTTCCCAAAGTAGTTTCATTGTCACATAAGGTTTTGCAAGCTCAGAGTGTACATAGTCATAGTCGGCCATCTTAAAAGTTGTGTCCCTGGACTTAGTGGAAACCGTCGGCAAATTTTTTACAAACGCAGCTTCATCCAACGGCTTTAAGTCATCCAGTGTTAACCAACCTTGGTCTCTTGCATGTTGCAAGAGCAAAGCGATGGTATTTCGCGAGACTTTATGAGCTTCCGAAACACGGCGTTGACTTATACCGCTATAGACAGCTCTGACGATGGTAATGTTGTCTCATATTGTTGCTCCTCCTCGATAATAAAATTAATGCTATGGTGCATTAATATTATTCTACATCAGAGGAATTTAATCGGCTCTCTAGTTGTGCGCTACATGGTATTCTAGTGGTGCGTTAGTGGCTCTAGCACTCTGCGTTATCGGCTCTGAAGGTCCGTTTTTTCCATTGATAGTGTGTCAGTAGATAAATTGCACTAACGACTAGATAACTGTGTTATAAAGTCAAAAAGCAATAAAGAGCTTTAGGTTTCAACGCTAACTGAATCGATAGTGTTATTGCTCTTATGAAAAACATTAAAACTAAAGCTTTTTTCACCTGAAAACCGTACATTATAGATTTAGTTTGCAGTGTTCTTTATACTTTCCATTCTTCCATGGGAACGATATTCTTTCGCTCATTAAAATAGCTGATGATGGACTCCTTTGTATAGAGCTCTAAACGGCTGTAATGGGACTTTATAGGATTAGTAAGCAGGACTTTCCAACTGATTGGGTCTCTCACAGGAACTTCAATTACATCATCAA
Source organism: Proteiniclasticum ruminis (assembly GCF_900115135.1). GTDB lineage: Bacteria > Bacillota > Clostridia > Clostridiales > Clostridiaceae > Proteiniclasticum > Proteiniclasticum ruminis_A. The sequence goes on from NZ_FOVK01000026.1 coordinate 3,525, forward strand.
AGTTGAAATGCCAGTGGACAGGAGAAGGCAGGATGGTAATGAAGTCGGAAGTTCTTGTGACCTCTAGTAGAAAATCCCAGGAGCCTGATGTAAGTGAAATCACGGGGGAGATTTTTAGGGATTCAAACTTCTTTTTCAGCAAGTGGTGAATCATGAAGTTTTCATTAAAAATGGCAAGATTGGATTTTTTTAGGTCATACCAGGTGACCTTTTCCAATTCACTCAGTGGATTGTTCACCGACATGAAAAGAGTAAGCTCATCTCTCGAAATCAAGGTTTCTTCAAAAAGAAGGGGACTGAGCTCAGTGGGGGCCAAGATAACTGCAAAATCAATCTCACCTAGAAAAAGTAGCTTCTTGAGTTCATAGGCGCCTTGCTCAATGATGACAAAGCTGATGGTTGGATTGTTTATGATGAGTTGAGCCATAATCTCCGTGAAGAGAACGGTGAGAATGAGCGGTGGAATCCCAATTCTTACCGTTCCGGTGATTTTTTTCGATTGTTCCCTCAGTTCACTGAGCATGTTGGTATGGTTTTCCACGACTACTTTAGCATTATTGTAGAAATTCTCACCAGCAAAAGTCAGCCCTGAAAGTCTCCCATTCTTCCGGTCAAATAATTTCAGGTTCTCCTCTTCTTCAAATTTAAGAATATACTTACTTAAGGCGGGCTGGCTCAGATGCAACTTCTTTGAGGCCAAGGATAGGTTGAGGTCATTCTCCACAATAGCTATAAAGTATTTTAACTGTAAAATATCCATCTATAATACCTCCCATATAGTGATCAAATTATAGCATATAACCGGAGGTTATGAAAACGATAAAAAAGAGCCATTAGACAAATTTATATCAATCTAATAAAATAACAATTGAAATCGTTCACAAAACATGTCAATTAAGACTCCAGCATCGGAGTCTGGTGTTTAGGAGGAGAATATATGAGAGAAGCAGTTATTGTATCTGCACAAAGAACAGCCATTGGTTCTTTTGGAGGAGCGTTTAAAAATGTTTCAGCCGTAGAACTCGGTACTATTGCTGTCAAGGGAGCGCTAGAGAAGATCGGGTTATCTCCTGAAGAAGTAGATGAAGTCATCCTCGGAAACGTTTTGCAGGCGGGGCTGGGTCAGAATGTGGCAAGACAGGTATCCATCCACTCAGGAATTCCTATCGAGGTTCCTTCACTAACCATCAATAAGGTCTGCGGATCGGGACTTAAAGCGGTACAGCTTGCCGCGCAAGCTATCATGGCTGGCGAAGCAGATGTAATTGTGGCAGGTGGTACAGAGAATATGAGCCAAGCAGCCTATGTGGTTCCAGGAGCCCGATGGGGTATGCGTATGGGAAACGGCACCTTACTGGACACCATGGTGCATGACGGACTTACTGATATTTTCAACGGTTACCATATGGGAATCACCGCAGAAAACATCGTGGAGGAGTTTGGTCTTACAAGAGAACAGCAGGACGAGCTTGCAGTTAGCAGCCAGAACAAAGCGGAAAAAGCGCTACTTTCAGGAAGATTCCACGATGAGATTATTCCAGTAAGAATCAAGCAGCGCAAAGGAGACGACGTTGTCGTAGATACTGATGAGTACCCAAGAGCTGGGACAACTCTGGAAGGGCTTTCCAAGATGAAACCTGCGTTTAAGAAAAATGGTACGGTTACAGCAGCCAGTTCATCAGGAATCAATGATGGAGCAGCTATACTCATCGTCATGAGCAAAGAAAAAGCAGAAAGTCTTGGAATGAACCCTCTGGTGACCATCAAATCTTCAGCCAGCGCTGGTGTAGACCCTAGGATTATGGGCTGCGGACCTATCCCATCCACCAAGAAAGCCTTGGAGAAGGCAAATTTGACCATCAGTGATATGGATCTTATTGAAGCCAACGAAGCCTTTGCAGCACAGGCAATTGCTGTACTGAATGAACTACACGCAGATATGGAGAAAGTCAATGTCAACGGCGGAGCAATCGCTCTTGGACATCCCATTGGGGCCAGCGGAGCAAGAATCCTCGTGACACTGATCCATGAAATGAAAAAAAGAGAATCGAAGTATGGTCTGGCTACCCTTTGTATTGGCGGTGGACAGGGTATTTCGATGATAGTGGAGAGAGAATAATGAATAAGATAATCAGCATCAATGATGCAATCGCAAAAATTAAAGACGGAGATACCCTCATGATTGGTGGATTCCTTGGGGTAGGAGCACCGGAGCTTCTCATCGATGCCCTGGTTGAGAGTGGGAAGAGAGACCTTACACTTATCAGCAACGATTCCGGGTTTGTTGACAAGGGACCAGGAAAGCTGGTTGTAACGAAGCAGTTTAAGAAAATCATCGCCTCCCACATCGGAACCAACAAGGAGACTGGAAGACAGATGATGGCTGGTGAAACAGAAGTGGTTCTTGTTCCGCAAGGGACGCTTATCGAGCAGATCCGCAGCGCGGGCTATGGTCTTGGTGGTGTTCTGACCGCTACAGGTCTTGGTACTGAAGTGGAGAAGGGCAAGGATAAAATCATGGTGGACGGCAAGGAATATCTGGTAGAAAAGCCCTTAAGAGCGGATGTGGCTCTAATATTTGCCAATACTGTGGATAAGTACGGCAATATGAACTTTCATGGTGCCACTAGAAACTTCAATCATATGATGGCTTCTGCAGCGGATATTACTATTGTCCAAGCAGAAGAGATTGTGGAAATTGGAGAACTGGATCCGGATACAGTGCATACCCCTGGTGTGTTCGTCAATTATATTGTGGATGGAGGGAAGAAGTAGTATGGACAAGAAAGAAATACAATCATTCATTGCAAGACGTGTTGCCTATGAACTGCAAGATGGAGATGTGGTGAATCTTGGCATTGGACTTCCGACTTTGGTCGCAAACTATGTGCCCGAAGGGAAGAGTATTATGTTCCAGTCTGAAAATGGATTTGTGGGACTCGGACCGACACCGGCTGAAGAACTTATGGATCCCTATATTACTAATGCTGGCGGAATGCCTGTAACGATAATCCCAGGGGGAGCGTTCTTTGATAGTGCTACCTCATTCGGCATCATCCGGGGTGGACATGTGAACCTGACTGTGCTTGGAGCTCTTCAGGTGGATGAGAAAGGCAGTATTGCCAACTATATGATTCCAGGAAAAATGGTCCCAGGAATGGGCGGAGCTATGGATCTTATATCGGGAGCCAAGAAGGTCATTGTGGCCATGGAGCATACGGCGAAGGGAAGTCCCAAAATCCTTAATAACTGCACACTTCCACTGACCGCAAAAAACCAGGTGGATATGATTATCACAGAAATGTGTGTCATTGAGGTTACGGAAAAAGGACTTCTCTTGACAGAAATCAATCCTGAATTCACCATTGAAGAAATTCAAAGTCAAACAGAAGCAAAACTTCTGCTGGCAGAGAATATCATCGATATGACCCATCATTTCAAAAAATAAGGAGGAGAAAAATGTTTAAGAAATTTACCAACGCTTGCGTATCACTCGTTAACAAGTACTTGCCTGACGCATTCTTATTCGCTATCATTCTAACCATAATTACTTTTGTGGCAGGTATCTTCCTCACAGATCAGTCAGCCATCGAAATGGTCAACCATTGGGGTAAGGGGGTATGGTCCCTGTTGGCGTTCTCCATGCAAATGGTCCTAGTACTGGTACTTGGTAGTGCCATGGCTAAAGCGCCTATCATCAAGAAGATTCTGGTGAAGATTGCTTCCATGGCAAAAACACCAGGACAGGCCATCCTAATCACAGGGTTCATCTCTACACTGGCCTGTATACTCAACTGGGGATTTGGTCTAGTAGTCGGCGCGTTGCTTGCAAAGGAAATGGCTAGAGCAGTAAAGGGTCTGGACTACAGACTGCTGATTGCCACTGCATATTCAGGATTTCTCATCTGGCACGGTGGTCTTTCAGGTTCCATTCCACTGACCCTTGCAGGAGGAACACCCGAAGCCCTGTCAGCACAGACTGCCGGAGCGATCTCAGCTGCGATTCCAACTTCGCAGACGATCTTCTCGAGCTTTAACATTACCATTGTACTCCTACTCCTCATTGGTATTCCGCTGGTATGCTTTGCGATGATACCATCCAAAGAAAATACAGTCACTGTGGATCCTAAGCTTCTCGTGGACCCAGAGGTGAAGAGTTATGTAGCTAAGACACCAGCTGAAAAGCTGGAACACTCCAGAATACTTTGGGTATTGACCATAGCGCTTTCTAGTGTATACATTATTTACACTTTTGCCACCAAAGGATTCAATCTGGATCTAAACCTTGTAAACCTGATATTCCTTACGCTAGGTCTTCTGTTCCATGGTAACATTAGAAGATACATCGATGCCATTGAAGATTCTGCAAAGTCCTCCGCTGGAATCATTCTTCAGTTCCCATTCTATGCCGGAATCATGGGTATGATGACCGGAGCGAATGCGGCTACAGCGGTGTCGCTGGCATCCGTAATTTCTAATACATTCGTAAGTATTGCTACAACTACAACCTTCCCACTCTTCTCCTTTCTGTCTGCTGGTATCGTAAATTTCTTTGTTCCATCAGGTGGGGGTCAGTGGGCAGTGCAAGCACCAATTATGATGCCTGCTGGACAGCTCCTAGGGGTCTCTCCTAATGTCACAGCTATGAGCATTGCTTGGGGAGATGCATGGACCAACATGATCCAGCCATTCTGGGCTCTACCTGCACTTGGCATTGCTGGACTTTCCGCGAGAGATATCATGGGCTACTGTATCATTACTCTTCTCTTAGGTGGAGTGGTAATCTGTGGTGTGTTCCTGGCATTCCCGCTATTAGGACTCATATAGACAATCAAGATAATTGGTTTTAGTAGGACCTAAGCAAAAGTCTGTGTGACTTGTGCTTAGGTCCTTTTTAGATTTCCTCATAATCATCGGTTGAAGATTCTGCTTTTTAACGGTGTTTTTCTCTAAGTGTGTTGGTGCTAAAGAACCTAGCGCTCTTCTTTTTTCCTTCAAGTAATAAATGTCACCATTAATTTTATGGTCGTATGATGATAAGTTAGTAGGTCAAGTATAGCCAATCTTGAAATACTCACCATCAAGGTGATAAAGGCCGGTGAGGTCCTTATAGTCTGCACTTTAGTGTGCTTCGTATCATTCGTTCTTTTCTCTGGATACCTATCATGCATATCCTTCACCCCTTTGTCTTCCTAAGGATGCTAATTGAATCATTCTAAGGATAGTATCATTTTGTGAGTGAGGAATCTTCCAACGTCATATGGGGGCAATAGTCGGTTTAGTTCAATAGCTGTGATTTGTTGTACTTAAAAAATAACCATTACTGGTGTATAAACTCGTAATGATGAAGTTTATAGTGTTAATGACTTTTTATGTTGTCCAGAAACTGACGGTGTTTACTGTCCATAAGTTGCTGGTAGAAATGGCAAGCTTGATAGGCTTGCCATTTGTTTTAGCTTAATTCTCCATTGATTACGATCTTTACCATATGGTCATCGATAATTCTTTTCCCATTCTGGTATCCATAGATGAGAGAACTGGTACATACCTTGTTTACGAGTCTGGAAGAGCCTCCTGAGAACCGGTAAATTATCTCAATCGCCTCATCCGTAAAGATATCTCGGTCGGTACCTGCGTAATTTAGGTGACACCTCAAGTACTCGCGTACTTGGGAATGATCCATAGGTTGTATCTTGCACTGAATATCAATTCTTTGTCTTATAGCAGTGTAGGACTGCATCTGCAATTTATCCCAGAGTTCCACTTGACCTACCAAAATCAACGCCATAGGGCTGATGGCATCCATCTTGAAGTTCAGTAGGAAGCGGACTTCTTCTAGCATCTCTCTATCCAATAAGTGTGCCTCATCAACGACCACAACGGGCTGTTTCTTGTGGAGTCCCTTCATGAGTTCAATTTCTTTGTGTAATTGTCGCTTGGCATCTCCACGATAGAATTTTGATTCTGCACCCAGCTGATCCAAGATGCCTTTGTAGAAATTACGAGGAGTAAGCTTGGAGTCTGCAACATACATCATCGTGTATTTACTGGGATCCAGTTCTTCCTTAAACCGCCTTACGGCGGTGGTCTTGCCCGTTCCACATTCTCCTGTGAGTACACAGAACAGTTGCCGTTCGGCAACATAGAAGAGCCTTCCTAAGGTCTCTGACAGTTCATGTGACTGGTATAGAGATTGAGGTGGAATGTTTCGAGAAAAGGGCGTTCGGACAAATCCATAGTACTCTTCAAACATTTCCTCCACCTCCATTTCTCATGTTGCGGAAGGATATGGCAGTAGCAGAAGTCTTCTCTTTCCGCTTATCATTCTCACGCTTTGCTGCTTCCAAAAGTCTTGATTCAGAAGGTTTTATGGCTGTGAGATATTCTGGTAGTGGGGGCCTCTCACTTACTTTTTCACCAATCAGTAGTTTTGTTGCAATGAGTGGTGGATCATCCTGATACTCGACTGTAAGAGTTTCAGTATTGTTAGGATCAAAGATTACATCAACCATCCTGCCTACATAAGCAAGACCGACTTCGTATTTAACGCTGCCAAAACTGATGCAACCACTTTTATCGACTCTTCTGCTTTCAGAATGGAGAAAGGCATTGGCTACCACATCCACTGGAAGATACTTGAGTGGCTTTGGATCAAGATGATAGGCTTCTACTGGTGTTTTGTTTCCCAAGGCAGAGTGGGATTTGTTCTGATAACATTCTTCCAGCCAAACCCAAAATCGGTCATTCATCTGCTCCAAGGTTTTCGGCATCTTATCTACTTTGTACTCATCCAGGAAACGATCGATGTTCTGGTTGAAGCGCTCGATTTTCCCAGTTCCTTCTGGAGAGTATGGTTTCGCGAACAGCAGGCGCACGCCTAGCTTCGC
>NZ_FOVK01000035.1 GCF_900115135.1 Proteiniclasticum ruminis
AGAAATGCACAGGACGGCATTTCTCTGATCCAGACAGCGGAAGGTGCTCTTAATGAAACACACTCCATTCTCAACAGAATGAGAGAGCTTGCTGTTCAGAGTTCCAATGACACCAATACTGACGATGACAGAGTTGAAATTCAGAAAGAAATGGACCAGCTCTCATCTGAAATTACTAGAGTAGCAGATAACACTGAATTCAATACACAGAAGCTACTAAACGGAACCTTTACTGATAAAAAATTCCATATCGGAGCTAATGAAAATCAGGCCATGGAAATTTCAATCAGCAATATGAAAGGAACAAATCTAGCTGTTGAAAAGACATTCACCGCAGCTGGAACCGGTAGTGGTACAGCAACTCTAGCAGATGGAACAAATACATTTACCTACTTTGATAAGGATGCAACCTTCACTGTTGGTGGTGAAACAATTACCGCAAGAGCTAATGGTTACTATGATGCTACCAGTGGAATCCTTAGATTGGAATCAGACGAAATCACAGCAGGAGAAACAAAAGCATTAGGAATCAATGTGACTACACAGCCTTCAGCAGATTCTGCAATTACAACAATTGATAATGCTATTACATCTGTATCTGCAGAAAGATCCAAGCTTGGTGCTGTTCAGAACAGACTGGACCATACCATCAACAACCTGACAGCAACATCTGAGAACCTCTCAGCTGCTGAGTCCAGAATCAGAGACGTAGACATGGCTAAGGAAATGATGGAGTTCACAAAGAACAACATCCTGAACCAGGCTTCTACCGCAATGCTTGCTCAGGCTAACCAGATGCCACAGGGAGTACTTCAGTTACTCGGCTAATAAGTTTATAGAAACGGTAGCTATTTCCTAATATCTGCCGTTTTATATAATAATAAATTACCAATAATTATCAGCGAATACGGAAGTTCGCAGTCAAATTCAAGGAGGATAAAAAATGAGAATTAACAACAACATTTCAGCAATGAACACTTACTCAAGACTGACATCCGCTCAGGGTGCTCAGGCTAAGTCCCTGGAAAAGCTT
>NZ_FOVK01000010.1 GCF_900115135.1 Proteiniclasticum ruminis
TGAAGCCTACCCTAAGATAAGATTTCCCATGACGTAAGTCAGTAAGATCCCTTGAAGAACACGAGGTTGATAGGTGAGAGGTGTAAGTGCAGTAATGTATTCAGCTTACTCATACTAATAGATCGAGGGCTTAATCAAAAAAAGAACAACTTAAATTCTTTACAATCTCTGTATGCAGTTTTGAAAGATGCAGATCTTTCTAAAACCACATATCTGGTGTCTATATCTCTGAGGGTTACACCCGTTCCCATTCCGAACACGACGGTTAAGCCTCAAGGAGCCCATGATACTGCAGGGGAAGCCCTGTGGGAAAGTAGGTCGTCGCCAGATGTACCATGGCTTCATAGCTCAGTTGGTAGAGCAGTAGACTGAAAATCTACGTGTCCTTGGTTCGATTCCGAGTGAAGCCACCACAAAAAACCACATCGTCTGATGTGGTTTTTTTGTGCTTTCAGAAGCTGTTTCCGACGCGAATCAAGAAACACAAAGGCTCCCCAAAAAGTATTTTTTAAAATGAGAAAAAAGACCTCAAAAAGTTTAGTTATACTAAACAAAATACTTGATAAAACTTAACGGAAATATATTGACAGTGAGGCAATCCTCTTGTAAACTCTATCCTAGAGCATTTTTTAAATGAAGAGAAATCACATCTGTAATTTCAATTTTACTTTTGAAGTGCACTGAAATAGTTCAAATTTTGCCGCCAGGAAGGGGAATAAAATGGCAGACAAACTAAAACTGTATGGATTCAATAACCTAACAAAGACGCTGAGTTTTAATATCTATGATTTCTGTTATGCGAAGACAGAAAAAGAGCAAAGCGAGTATGTAGACTATATCGATGAGATGTACAATTCGGAGAGACTTACTAAAATCCTCTGTGATGTGACGGATATGATTGGGGCGAACGTACTTAATATCTCCAAACAGGATTATGATCCTCAAGGAGCAAGTGTAACAATACTTATTTCAGAAGAGCCTTTGGCTGAGCGCCATGTGGATCCTTCCTGCAACTTAGGACTGAGTCTTTATGAGAAACGTGACAGTGTGGTGGGGCATCTTGATAAGAGTCACCTGACTGTTCACACCTATCCGGAGTATCATCCTGATAAATCCATTGCAAGTTTTAGAGTGGATATCGAAGTATCCACCTGTGGTAAGATTTCACCCTTGAATGCGCTGGATTATCTTATCGGAAGCTTTGATTCTGACATCATTTCCATAGACTACCGGGTGAGAGGATTCACTCGGGATGAAGACGGCAGAAAGTTCTTCATCGATCATGATATCCGGTCCATCCAGGACTATATCAAGGAAAAGACCTTAGAAGCTTATGATGCACATGACATTAATATGTATCACGCTAATATTTTCCATACGAAGATGCTGATCAAGGAGCTGAATCTTCAAAACTATCTTTTCAGAAATGACATCAGAGAATTCACGCCAAAAGAACGTTTGGAAATATCCAGCAACCTCAGAAAAGAAATGATCGAGATCTACAGCGGAAGAAATATATATGATTAAGGAGGTTCCCATGGAACTTTGGTATACAGAAAACCACAGCAAAGAAGCGAAATTTTCCATCAAGGTGGAAAAGCAGCTCTATTCCGGACAAAGCGACTTTCAGAGAATGGATGTCTTTGAAAGTAACGAATTTGGCAGATTTTTTACACTAGATGGACTTGTGATGATTACAGAAAAAGATGAGTTCATTTATCATGATATGATTGTTCACGTGCCTATGGCTACAAATCCCAAGATCAGGAATGTGCTTGTCATCGGTGCCGGGGATGGTGGAACAGTTCGTGAGCTTACCAGATACGCACATTTGGAAAATATTGACATGGTGGAGATCGACCAGATGGTTGTGGATATCTGCCGTGAGTACTTTCCAAACTCCACCAGCGGACTGGATGATGAGAGGGTGCACCTATATTTTGAGGACGGACTGAAGTTTGTTCAGGAAAAGAAGAATGCGTATGATCTGATCATCGTGGACAGCACGGATCCTATAGGTCCAGGAGAAGGCCTCTTCACACGGGAGTTCTACAAGAACTGTTACGAAGCACTCACAGAAGATGGAATCTTGGTGAACCAGCATGAGAGTCCGTTTTACGAAGAGTACCAGAGAGCCATGAAGCGTTCTCATAAGAGAATTCATGAATTTTTTCCGGTGGCAAGAGTTTACCAGGTGCACATTCCTACCTATGCTTCAGGTCACTGGCTCTTTGGATTTGCATCCAAATCACTGGACCCGGTGAAAGATCTTAAAGAAGAGTGGTGGAACAGTCTTGGACTGGAAACAGGATACTATAACACCGACATCCACAGCGCAGCATTTGCACTGCCAAATTATGTTAAAAAGCTTCTTCAGGAAGCAGTAGAAGAATAGGATGAAGGAGGGAGCATGTAATGCTTCCTTTTTTAGATTCAAAGTTAAAATTTTCTAAAATCAGACACAGACAGGCTGCTTTCTGTTATGATAAAGAAAAATTTCTGGAGTGATTTTGTGAAGTATACAGTTGATGGCATTGAGTTTACCATTTTAAACAAGAGTTTTCATAGCATCTTTGATGGGCTCTACGGAGGAAATCAGCACTTGTCGACAAAAGCCCTGGCAAAATATGGATGCGGATCTGTGACGCTCAATAATTTCGTGGCGTATAAAGAAGGAAAGAGTTACGTACGGGAAGAGCTGATTAAAGATCAGAACGAGATGTTCCGGAAATATCTATTGGGACCCACCACAGCGCTGCGGTTCAAACTGGCAGCCCACTGGTATTATATGAGACAAGGAAAGAGTATCCGAGTGAACATCATCCATAGCTTTTTAGGCGGTAATTTTGGCCTCCGAAGAATCATGCTGGAAATCAAGAGAAATATTGATAGAGACAATCCTGTGCCCCTCATCGTTGGACTGAAGCTGAAAAAAGGGTATCGGGAAGGTCTGTACAACCACTGGGTCACTGTGACGGGATATGCAGACCACTTTAAGGTTCTGGTATCGAATAATGGAAAAAGAGAGGTCCTTGATCTGAAGGAGCTTTCAGAAAAAAGGATGTTTGTGGCAACTGCAGCGATCCGCATTCTAGAAGAAAATCAAAAGGAAGAGATTTCATGACGAAATCTCTTCCTTTAAATTTCATTTCATTTGCTGCTACCCTTATTTCTCGAGGCTGTTCAGAAAATCTCTAATTTCCTCACCATGTCCTTCAGCTTTGACCTTGCGGTTTTCATAGATGATGGTTCCTTTTTCATCAATGATAAAGGTGCTTCTGGCGATTCCAATGGATTTTTTTCCGTACATATTTTTTTCTTTCAGCACATCATACAAGGTGCATACGGTGCTTTCTGTATCAGACAAAAGTACAAATGGAAGTCCCAGCTTATCAATGAACTTGTCATGAGAATCCAGGGTATCTCTTGAAATGCCTAGAACTACTGCATTCTCTTTTTGATAATCATCATGATTGTCTCTAAAACTCTCTGCTTCCAAAGTGCATCCTGGCGTGTTGTCTCTAGGATAGAAATAAAGAATCACTTTTCTTCCCAGATAGTCAGAGAGAGAATGCTCCTTGCCGTCAGAACCCATGAGTGTGAAGCCGGGTGCTTTTTCGTTTAGTTTAACCATAGTACAAACTCCTTTCAGTTCAAATCTATGATTCATAGTATAGTGAAAAACTATGAACTGGCGGTTAAGAAATCCCGATACAGGCTATTTTTCACCTTATGGTTTCAACTCCTTGGAGAAATATGTTAAGATAGAAAAGAATTCACTTTAAAGGAGTATAGTATGGAGAACAAAGTACTTGCCACAGTAAATGGCATAGACATTACAGACGAAATTCTGGACACAACAATACAGTCACTGGCACCTGAAAGAAGGGGCTATTTTGAATCAGAATATGGCCGTAAGCAGCTCTTGGATCAGCTCATCAGTGTAGAGCTCATCAATGCATTCGGAACTGAGATTGGACTGGATAATGATCCACAGTTCATGTCACAGGTTGAGCAGGCACTAAAAGACATCAAGTACAGCTTTACCATGAATAAGATTCTAAGCACCATCACCATTGAAGAAGATGAAGCCAAGGAAGTATATGCTGCTCATCCTGAAAGATATCAGGGTCAGGAAAGCATCAAGGCCAGCCATATTCTTGTGGATGACGAAGAGATTGCGAAGGGTCTGATCTCAAAGATTGAATCCAGTGAGCTGACTTTTGAGGATGCGGCGAAGGAGTATTCCAGCTGTCCATCCAGTGAGCAAGGAGGAGACCTGGGAGAATTCGGAAGAGGCATGATGGTGAAGGAATTCGAAGATGCAGCTTTCGCCATGGAAGTTGGAGAAATGACCAAAGAGCCTGTGAAGACACAGTTCGGCTATCATGTGATCAAGACCACAGATAAAAAAGGAAATGAGCCTCTGGGCTTTGAAGAAGTGAAGTCTGAAGTGATGAATAAGATGCTCCAGGACAAGCAGATGGAGTATTATACAAAGCTCATCACTGAGCTTCAGGAGAAGTTTCCAGTAACATACAATAAGTAGAATAACAAACACCCCACCTTCAAGCAGTTTGAAAGTGGGGTGTTATTCATTAATAGGGTTATATCAAATGTGGCAGGAGTTCTCCAAAGTGATGGATGTAATGATGGCAAGTGCCTAAAATCTCCTCCATCTTGTCTTCAGAAAACTTATCATGGACTCCAAAGACCAGCATGCCTGCTTTCTTTGCGCCAATCATTGCTGCAGGAATGTCTTCAAAGACAGCAATCTCACGTGGGTTCAGTCCAAGATTCTTTGCCGCCAGCAGATAGACATCGGGTTCAATCTTTGTTTTTCCAGCCATGTCTGTGGTGACAATGGTATCAAAATACTGAGCGATGCCTTTGGAATGAATGGTTTCTTCCAAGAGCTCTTTTGAGGAGCTGGTGGCAATGGCCATACGGATTCCTTTCTTTTTTAGAGCCTCAAGAAACTCTAGGGCATGATCTTTCAGCAGGACATGATGGATGTATTCGTGTCTTGCCATGGTGTTCCAGTGGTTTTTGATATCCTCCACGGACTCAGGCAGCATGAATTCTCTCTTGAAAAACTCTGCCGTTTCATGGAAGCTGAGATGAGAAATTTTACCCATGAGCTCTTCCGGCAGAAGATTGATGCCTCTCTCACGGATGAAGTCCTCATCGATCTTTCTCCATACCCACATGGAGTCGATGAGGGTGCCGTCCATATCGAATATTACACCTTTTATTTCATTAAACAACAATAATTACCTCCCGAATAATATGTATGAGCACAGCATAGCTGCTGCCGATGATTCCTCCAACAATCACATCAGATGGATAATGTACCCCAAGATAGACCCTGGAGATGGCCACAAGAAGTGCAAGAATCAGGTACACAGAAGATGCGATATTGCCCTGGGTGACTAAGGCTGAAGTCACGGCCAGAGAAAAAGCCGCAGTGGTATGACCTGAAGGAAAGGAGAACTGATCCACACCAATTCGTAAGCTTTTTAGCTCAATGAGTGTTTCAAATGGCCGTTTTCTTCGGATGCTGTTTTTCATGATCCCAACGGTCAGACCCGACAAGATGAGGGCCACCGCAGCATAGAGCGCAAAAGACTGGACGGTGGAAACCGGCAGGATGGCAAAGGCCAGAATGAACCCGATGGCAAACACATCAGATCCTAGATATGTGACAGCGATGAAGAAATAATCCAGCACCTTGTGTTTCAAATACCGATTGATATAGAGGATGACACGCTCATCCCAAGCTTTTATTTTTTCTATCATAAGAACCTCGCATGAAATACTGACTAAAACTTATTATACCTTATTATTTCTCTTCAGAATACCGCCCCTCTTTCCTTATTTCTTGTATAAAGAGAATGGAGAGGATAAAATGAAAGAAGTACAAAAGGAAGTGAGGAGAACAGATGTCATTTGTAAAACCGGGAGAGACTGTGGAGGATCTTAATCTACAGGGGCTTAGAATCATTCAGAAAGAAAAAGGCTTTCGCTTTGGAGTGGATGCTGTGCTGCTCTCTGACTTCGCTCAGGTCCGAAAAAAAGACAGGGTCATGGACTTCTGCTCAGGAACTGGAATTGTGCCTATTCTTCTATATGGGAAGACAGAAGCGGGAGAGATCCATGGTCTGGAGATTCAAGAAGAGTTTGCAGAGATGGCAGAAAGAAGCATCATACTGAATGGAATAGAAGAGAAAGTGAAGATGCATCTGGGAGATCTCAAAGATCGGAATCTGTTGAAGACTTTAGGACATTTTCATGTGGTCACAGCCAATCCCCCTTACAAGAAGGTGAACAGCGGCATCCTCAATGAGGAAGATGCATTAACCATTGCAAGACACGAGGTAGCAGTGACGCTGGAGGAGCTGATAGAAGCCGCTAGGACAGCCTTGAAAGACCAAGGAAGGCTGTATATGATCCATCGTCCGGAAAGACTGGCGGATATAATCTCACTCATGAGAAAATATAGAATTGAGCCTAAACGGATCCGATTGGTTTATCCGAACACCAAAAAGCCTCCGACGATGGTTCTCATCGAAGGTGTCAGAGATGGTGGTGCGTTTCTCAAGGTAGAAGCCCCTTTATTTATTTATGATGATGAAGGAAATTATTCAGAAGAAATCCGAAGAATTTATGGAGATGAAAGAAGATGAGCAAGCTATACATTGTACCTACACCCATTGGAAATTTAAAGGATCTTTCCTTCAGAGTGCTGGAAGTGCTTCAGGAAGCAGACCGCATCGCCTGTGAGGACACCAGGGTCACTTCAAAACTTCTGAACCGCTATGAAATCAGAAAACCTCTGCTCAGTTATCGTGAACATAACGAAATGGGTGTGTCTGAAGAGATTCTGGATAAGGTCGAAAGCGGGGAGACCATTGCACTGGTTTCAGATGCAGGGATGCCTGGAATATCAGATCCAGGATCAGTGCTTGTCAGAAAGGCCATCGAAAGAGGGATCGAAGTGAATGTGCTTCCAGGTCCTTCAGCACTGATTAATGCACTGGTGTCCTCTGGTCTTGACACATCTAGATTCACCTTCATCGGTTTTTTGGATAAAGCCAGGAAAAAGAAGCGGGATGAACTCCTGAAGTACCGGGATCGTGAAGAGACACTGATACTTTATGAAGCACCCCACCGAATCCTGGATACATTGGAGGCGGTCCAGGAGGTGTTTGGTGAAAGAAAGGTTTCATTGTCCAGAGAACTGACCAAGCTTTATGAAGAGCATCAGAGGGGAACGGTTCAAGAAGTGCTGGAAACATATAAAGACAGGACACCCAAAGGGGAATTTGTTCTTGTTGTGGAAGGAATGAGTCAGGAAGCACAGCAGATGGAAAAAGAAAGTCTGTATGCGCATCTTACCATAAAGGAGCATCTGCTTCAGTTCATTGAAAATGGGATGAGTAAAAAGGATGCTGTGAAAGTGGTGGCGGACTTAAGAGGGATGCCGAAAAAAGAAGTCTATAAAGAAAGCCTGGAGCTGGAATGATATAAACAACAGAAATGCAGTAAAGTAAAAATTGGACTTAAAAACTCTTTGCTATATGGTATTAAATAACTTATAATAGAGTTAAATACCATGAATGTAAAGGAAGTGAATCCATGTTCGATCCACAGAACAAAGCTTCTCTCAGTATTGAGGACTCTGTAAAATCCAAGGCCATCAACAGTATCATGTCTTTGGACGCTTTTCCGAAGTATGACCTTTTTCTCTCTCAAGTCATCGAGTTCATCGAAGATCTTATGAATGATGATACCTATACCATCAATATCATTCAGAATTATATCAAGAGCGAGGTCATTGCCAAACCATATCAGGGCAAAAAGAAAGGGTATACGAAGCTTCATCTGATTCAGCTGGTTTTTGTGAGCTACATGAGGCCAGTGTTGAGTACAGATGAAATCAAGAAGGTTTTCCGCCTTGCGTTCAATGACATCAACAATAGGGAAGATGATATTATTTCCTGGGAAACAGCCTATGAGCTCTTCTATGAGATCATCAATGACCAGGCGAATAATCCCAATACAATGATCATGGATGAAGAAAGGCTAAGAAGTATTGTGGCGAAGCTTCATATTAGAGATGAGGATAAAGAAAGAATATTTGTCTTCATTTCTGTGCTTGCCCTTGTTGCTCAAGCGAGTTTCATCAAAAATACAGCAAAGAGGCTTTTGGATTAATCAGCTATTTCGATCATTTCTGCATAGTTCAGTTAGGGGTGATTGATGTGGATGTTTTACTGGAAGCTGCAGCTAATGTTGGTTTTCCGATGGTTGTGTCCATTTATCTTCTTACAAGAATTGAAGGGAAAATGGAGAATCTGACGGTCAGTATCAACAAATTGACAGGAGCACTGGAAAAAACCACCTAAAATTCCATGGAAATCAAATTAAACAGGAGAAAGCCTCAGAGAGAATCTGGGGCTTTTTTCAATTCTCTCAAGGTTTTTGGCACCCACAAGTTGAACTGCAGTAAATAGTGCTATAATCAGTGTATACGTAACGAATGAAACCGGGAGTCAATCAATGGAAATCAAGATATCTGTCAGAAACTTAATTGAATTTGTGCACCGTTATGGTGATATCATCTCTTCGAGTATGGGATCCAGTCCAAGCCGTATGGAAGAGGGAACCCGGGCACATGTAAAGATCCAGAAGCAGAGACAGAAAGAAGATGCTTCTTATGAGAAAGAAAGGTATTTCAAATATTCTGTGCAAAAAGAGGACATGATGTTCATTGTAGATGGGCGTGCGGATGGAATCGTTCCACGTTCCTATATCGAAGAGATCAAATCCACCTACATGCCATTGGAAGAACTGACAGAGGAGTATAATTTTCTTCATTGGGCTCAGGTGATGTTCTATGGATTTATGCATATGGAGGAAGAGGAGCTGGAAGAGATCCTACTTCTTCTTACATATCATAATTTGGAAACTGAAATCTCCAGGACCTTTGAAAGAAGATATACCATACAGGAACTTAAGACATTTGTAGATCAGACCATAGAAGAGTATCTCAAATTCGTCAGAGAAGATATCCACTGGAAAGAAGAAAGAAACAGGTCTTTGAAGTCTCTAGGATTTCCTTTCAGCCGGTACCGTGAAGGTCAGAGGGATCTTGCCGTGGATGTGTACCGTACCATGCGTCAGGGTGGAAAGCTCTTTGCAAAAGCCCCCACCGGAATTGGGAAGACCATCTCTACATTGTTCCCTGCTGTGAAAGCGTTGGGAGAAGGTGAGGCGGATAAAATCTTTTACCTCACCGCGAAAGGAACACTGAAAACTGTTGCGGAGGAGACCATGTCTATCCTTGAGAAAAAAGGGGGACAGGTAAAATTTCTGACTCTGACGAGTAAAGAGAAGATCTGCATCAACGATGAAGTGAACTGTCATCCAGACCATTGTGAAATGGCAAAGGGCCACTATGACAGGGTAAACGACTGTATATTGGCCATTCTGAAAAAAGAGAAGCGCTATACAAAAGAGATGATTGTTGCTTATGCCAAGGAATATCGGGTATGTCCCTTTGAACTGTCTTTGGACCTTGCCTATTTCAGTGACCTCATCATAGGCGATTACAATTATGTGTTTGATCCTAGGGTTTATCTTAAAAGATTTTTTTTGGACGTGAAAGAAAATTACATTTTTCTTGTGGATGAGGCGCACAATCTGGTGGATCGGGCCAGAGACATGTACTCCGCTGAGCTTACCAAGGAGCTGCTGATGGAAGCAAAAAAAGCTGCGGACAAGTACAGCTATCTGAAAAGACCTCTGAAGAAGATCAATGAAAAGTTCATTGATATGCGAAAAGCACTGGAGGAAAGAGGAGGAAAGCATACCTATTTTGGTGTTTCAGACGATCTTGTTTTTCTTCTTAAAGATTTTCTGCAGGGATTTGAGATTTTTCAGAAAGAAGTGCAGGAGGAGTTTGAAGGTAGAGAGAAGATTGTGGACTTCTTTTTCGCAGTAAACACCTTTCTCAATATCTCAGAGCTTTATGATGAAGGGTATGTGACCTATGAAGAAACCTATGGAACCAATGTGAGAATCAAACTCTTCTGTGTGGACCCAAGAGATGTGCTGGTAGAGGTGTTCAAGAGGGCCAAAGCGTCGGTGCTGTTTTCTGCGACTCTTTCGCCTATGAATTACTATTTCGATGTTTTAGGTGGTGAGGAAGGGGACTTTAGGCGAACCCTTCGGTCTCCCTTTGACAAAGAGAAGCTTCGGGTGTTCCTTGATGCTGCGGTGGATACTAGATTCTCCAAACGAGAAGACAGTTATACCGCCATTGCCGAGAACCTGGAACGGATGGCTTCAAAGAAGAAAGGGAATTATATCGCATTTTTTCCTTCCTATAAATATATGAGAGATGTGTATGAGGCTTATGAAGAGAAGTATGGCGGAACTCATGAAGTGTATATTCAGGAACCGAGCCTGACGGAGAAAGAGCGGGAAGATGTATTGGGGCTATTTTATCAGGAGAGAGAGAAGAGTTTTCTTGCGTTCATGGTCCTTGGCGGTATTTTTTCCGAAGGGATTGACCTGCAGGGAGAGGCACTTGTCGGTGCGTCGGTTGTTTCTGTAGGGTATCCTCAGGTGTCTTATGAAAGGGATCTTATAAAAGAATACTTTTCTAAGGAGAACTGCGGATTTGAGTATGCCTATATCTATCCGGGTATCAACAGGATTCTGCAGGCTGCTGGAAGAGTCATCCGTTCTGAGGAAGATGAGGGGATGGTTCTTCTTATGGATCTCAGATATAACTGGGCTCAATATAAAAAACTGCTGCCTGAGGAGTGGCTTCCTCTTCTGCCTTGGGCTGAATTTAAGTAAGGATTCCCAGGGCCAATTGTGAAATATTTTTAATACAGTTTAATTTATTGACACAACTTATGAAATAATTATAACATATAGTAGAAATCAAAATGAAATCAAAGGAGGTCGAGTATGTTAAGCAAAAAGACAAAGAAGGTTCTTTTGCAGACAGGAATTGCACTGACCATCAGTTTATCGTCGTTAGCTTTACCCTCACATGTGATGGATTTCACAGTTGAGGCAGCAATCGTCAACTCACAGACTGGAAAACTGACTGTAACCGCGTTTTCCTTATGGGCATATAACGCACCTGACTGGAATGCAAAAACGAGAACTTATAGTAATGGAACAACGTTTGATGTGGTGGAAAAACATTCGATTGATGGCAGAGAAATGTATAAGCTCTCCAACGGTCTCTATATAAGTGCAAACCCTGCTTATGTGAAGTTTGAAGCAGCAGGTGCTTCTCAGACACCTTCTGCACCCTCAGCGCCAGCTCAGACTGCAGGTGACACTCGAGAGACCACAGCCAACCTCAATATGAGGGAGAGCGGAACACTCAATGCCAGAATTCTTTTGACCATTCCAAAAGGCACAAGAGTAAAGATTGAGAGTCTTTCAGGTGTATGGGCAAAAGTTTCCTATGGTGGCAGAACTGGGTATGTCAGCACCAATTATCTGAAAGCGGTCACTGTGTCTTCACCTGTAACTACTCCACCTCAGACCGGAGTACCCGAAACGCCTTCAACGCCAGCGGCTGGGACTGATGTAAGAAAGACAACCGCAAATCTTAATATGCGCAGTGGCGCAGGAACTAATAATTCAATATTACTTACCATACCCAAAGGAACCTCTCTGACTGTGGAGAGTCAGTCCAGCGGATGGGCCAAGGTATCATACGGAGGGAAAACAGGATATGTTTCCACAAGCTATCTGCAAGCGGTAAGCACTACTCCAGCACCTGCCCCAACTCCGACTCCAACCCCACCAACCTCAGGGGAACAGGACACAAGAAAAACCACAGGAAATCTCAATATGAGAACTGGACCTGGAACGACAAGCAGTGTCATCCGCGTCATACCAAGTGGAACAACACTTACCGTAGAAGCACTGAGTGGCACTTGGGCTAAGGTGAGCTATGCGGGAAGCACAGGATATGTTTCCACCAATTATTTGGAAAAAGTTGCTGTCAGTCAGCCATCCACACCTACGAACCCGAATCCGGGACCTGTTGTAGGAACAGATGAGCGGGAAACAACTGCAAATCTGAATCTCAGAAGTACAGCCAGCGTAAGTGGCAGAATCATCCTTACCATGCCAAAAGGCAGTAAGGTGACAGTTCTTAGTGAGAGCAATGGCTGGGCAAAGCTCAGGTATAATGGAACAGAAGGATTTTCTTCTACCAGTTATTTAAAGAAACTTGCTGCAGCGCCGGCACCAACGCCAACTCCAGAACCGACACCAACGCCGGATCCTACGCCAACGCCGGATCCTACGCCAACGCCGGATCCTACGCCAACGCCGGATCCTACGCCAACGCCGGATCCGACTCCAACCCCACCGGTTGAAGTGCCTGTGACAGAGAAAGACCAAAGAATCATCACTGGAAATCTCAACATGAGAGAAGCTGCCGATGGTGCATCAAAGGTGCTGACGGTTCTGCCGAAGGGGACCATTGTTACAGTGGAAGCTCTTACAGGAAAATGGGCGAAGATTACTTATAATGGAATGGTAGGGTATGCTTCCACTAATTATATGAGCCCTTATACAGCGCCACCATCAACCGAGACACCTCCTGCAGAGAAGGATGTGCGTCAGACCACCTACAACCTCAATATGAGAGTGGGACCTGGAACAAGTCATGGGATTATACTGACGATTCCTAAGGGAACACAGCTGACCATAGAAGCACTTGAAGGCTCCTGGGCGAAAGTGACCTATAATGGGAAGACGGGATATGTATCCGTGGACTACCTGACAAAGGTGCTTTCACCAGCACCACAGCCACCGGCTCCTGAAGTTCCTGCCGTAGACACTGTGCTGAAGATCGAAGGTCCTACAGGAACAAAAGAGTACGCAGATCAGACCATCTCCGGATATCTATTGACCAAAGGAACCCTTCAAAGCATCAGTATTTCAGTCAATGGCATCACCATTGGAAATGCCACACTGAATCAGAAGCGGGATGATCTTCTGGCGTCACATGCAGAATATCCAAATGCTTCTTCAGCAGGATTCAGTCTGTCAGTAAATAAAGATGTTTTTGTCAATGGTACCAATACAGTAAAAGCAACAGCCAAGCTGTCCGATGGCAGCAGCACCTCCCAGTCCATCTCCTTCACCTACAACAGACCAACCTTTGACCCGGTTGGTGTTTTGGACAACAAAGATGTGGTGAATTATAAGAATGAGGATATCAAAGTGTCCGGATACGCGAAGATTGCTACAGGCGTGAAAAATGTCAGGGTTTATCTGAACGGAAGAGTTCAAGGCACAGCGGTATACGGCAAGCCAAGAACCGATGACGGGAATGCCAACACTGGATATGAATACCTCATCCGAAGAAATAACCTCTTCCCTGGTGAGAACACACTGCGTGTGGAAGTCACCGGAAACGGTGGAGAGAAACTGGAGTTCACTAAGGTCCTGAAGGTAGAGAAGATTCCTACCATCGTCATTGATGCCGGACACGGCGGAAAAGACCCTGGAGCAAGGGGTGTTCTCAATGGAAGCTATGTCTATGAAAAAGTGTATGTGCTGCAGTTTGCCTTAGCCCTGGAAGCAGAACTGAAGGCAGCAGGATACAACACCATCATGACAAGAAATAATGATACTTTCATCGAACTGAATGAAAGGGCAAGAATTGCCAACGCAGCCCATGCGGATCTGTTCTTCAGTATCCATCATGACTACAACAGCAATCCGAGCTCAAAGGGTGCCTTCCTCATTTATCCATCTACAAAAGTAACAAGCATCTCTGAGTCTACACTGAAGGAAAGTGTGGATGTGGCTTCTGCCATTAAGCAGTCCTTCATTGCCATGGGATTCCAGGATAGAAGAAATGGAACCGACAGCAGCATTTCCGGCCATACACTGGCAGTGCTGAGGCAGACAGAAATGCGTTCTGTGCTTTCTGAAATTGGATATATGAGCAATGCAGAAGATCTTTCCAAAATAACAGATCCTGTGTTCCAAAAGGCCATGGCCAAGGGAATCGCAGATAAAATCCGAGCGTATTTCGGATACTGATTTAATTTTTCAGCCTCTTGCTTCTTAGCAAGGGGCTATTTTTTTGTGTCCATACCGGTGATTGCACAATCTCTCATGGTGCGGTATGCTTCAGGTGATGAGGAAAAATACGGAGAAAAAATCGTGACTTCCCTGAGAAATGCTTTTGGTGGTCATGAGGTCCATAAAAAGGATGTTAAGTGATGAAATATTATATTGGTGCAGATATTGGCACCACCAGCACAAAAGTAGTGCTTTTTGATGAAGCGCTCCAAAATATTGACTCCATAAGTAGAGGGTATGATACCTATCATAGCCAAGCGTACTATGCAGAGCAGGATCCGGAAGAGGTGTATGAAAGCCTTCTTCAAGCGCTGGAAGATCTCATGGAAAGACATGAGGAGAAGAGAGAGCATGTGGCTTATATGGCTTTTTCCAGTGCCATGCATAGCCTGATTCTCATGGATGAAAAAGATCAGCCGCTGACAAAAAGCATACTCTGGTCTGACAGCCGCGCTGAAGAACTTGTGAAGGAGTTTAAGAAAAGAGGGGATGCAGAAGCTTTTTACCAGAAAACAGGTACGCCCCTTCATCCCATGAGCCCATTTTTTAAACTGCTTTGGTTTGAAAAGAATACGGACCTTTTGAAAAAAACCAAGAAGGCCATTGGCATCAAAGAGTTCATCATGAGAAGACTCATTGGAGAATATGTGGTGGACTATTCCATAGCCTCCGCCACAGGGCTTTTTCATCTTCAGAACCTGGTCTTTGATGAGGAGATTCTCAAGGAGATCTCCATGGTGCCTTCGCAGTTTTCAAGGCCAGTGGATGTGGAGGAGATGTTTTCAGTGAGCACTCCAGAAGCTCTTTCAAGAACGAAACTGCCCTTAAGCTGCAAGGTTCTCATTGGCGGGTCCGACGGCTGCCTTGCAAATCTTGGCGGGGAGGTGACAGAGCCTTATGAGGCTGCGGTGACCCTTGGCACCAGCGGTGCGGTGAGGATCACCTCTGACAGGATTCTTCTCCATCCGGAGGGGAAAACCTTCTGCTATTATCTCAGGAAGGGGCAGTATGTCCTGGGGGGAGCAGTGAATAACGGAGGAAATATTCTGGCTTATCTCAGCGGTCTCTTTTATGAGCATCCGGATCATTTTTACAGAGAGCTTTCCCAAAATCTATTAGAATCTAAACCAGGTGCAGAGGGGATCATTTTTGTTCCCTACCTTTATGGAGAGCGGGCTCCTTATTATGATGGCCATCTTTTTGCAGGTTTTGTCGGAATCACACCCAGGGCAGGAAAAAAGCATTTCATCCGTGCTGCGGTGGAAGGAATCTTCTACAATCTGAAGGAAGTGCTGGCAGAGCTTGAAAGGCTTCATGGGAAGGTAAGACGCCTTAAAGTGTCTGGCGGAGTCTTTGAGAACCAGGAGATGGTTAAAATTCTTGCTGAAGTCATGGGACGTGAAGTGCAAAGAGTGGATGCAGCCGGCAGCTCTGCTTTGGGGGCTGTCCGTCTGGGTGGAGCAGCCATAAGGCTGAACACGAAGAAGATGGAGATGGTTTTGCCGGGTGAAGAGGTTTTTCTGTATGAAGAGAACTTCAAAAGGTATCAGAAAATCACCAAAGCTGTGGTTCGTCTCAAATATCTCTTGGATGAGGAAGACTGACAATCATAAACTATATGAAAAAAGCGGTGCACAGTCCTTTTTTGGGGACCGGCGCCGCTTTTGTGTTTATCGGATTTCAATGGTATAGGAGAAGGTTCTGGATTCGTTTTGGTCTAGAAGGACATTATCTTCTTTCTCTACATAGTCCCCCTGGAACCCTTCATAATCCGCATGTCCTGCCCAAGGCTCCAAACAGAGGAACGGTGCATCATCGTCGGTGGTCCAGATGCCAAGAAAAGGAAATTCCTTGAAATGGAAACGGACAGCGCCTTCATTTGTGGAAGACTCCAAAGAGACATAAGAGGATTCAAGATTCTGGAAGATCAGGGCATCTTCCTTGAAAAGGCTCTTTTGGAGAGGGATTCTGGAAGCTTTCTCCATGAAAGGTGTTTTTGGCTTTTTCAGGAGTCCGGTTTCGATATTGATGGGAACCCGTTCAAGATGCTCCTCCTTTTCAAAGACCAGAGCATAGTCTGTGAACTGGCCATCCTTATGGAAAGGGACCCAGAAAGCGGGGTGTGCACCAACAGAATAGGGCATTACTTCACTGCCTCTGTTCTCCACCTGATAGGAGATGGTCAGGGCGGTGTCTTTTAAGGTATAGATGACCCGGAATAAAAAATCAAAGGGATAAAGGGACTTTGTTTTTTCGCTGGAGATGAGATCAAATACCAAGGTATCTTCATCCTGAGAGGTTACCTGAAACTCCATGTTTCTGGCAAAGCCGTGCCGTTTCTGAGGATAGTCCTTGCCCTCATGACGAAGCGTGGAATCCTGAAGCATCCCAATGACAGGAAACAGATGGGGAGCGGTATAGCCCCAGTATCTTTCATCTCTCATGAGGTATTCGGTTCCCTTGGTGTCTTTTAGAGAAATCAGTTCAGCGCCTGTGGTTAAAAAGGTTGCGGTGAGGTGTTCATTTTTAAGTTCTAGCATAGAAGACTCCTTTTTTCTCAATTGATATTATCTTCAGTATAGCATCTGGTGTAAATTTTATTCACTTTTTTCAAAAAAGCTTTGCTCTTTTTGACTAAACTGCATAATTCAGTAGTGAAAGGGGTTGGTAAATATGACAGTATCACAAGAACTACAGACCAAGGAGCTTATTCTTACCTTTACGAGGCTGAACGACCAGGGGAAGAATGTGGGGGAACTGAGAAGAATCAAAAACTTCAAGGTTACTGCTCTCGCAGAAGACATTCATGAGGTGGCTATGCTCATTGCGGATCTTTCTGAACAGACCTTTGAAGGGGTTTCAGTTCAGGAAACCAGCAAAATTCAATTAGTGTAGGAGGTAAGGCAGTATGAACACATTAACCATGACATTCCTGACAAAAGAAGGCAAGAAGTGGAACTTGAGACTTCCAAAGGTCCGTGAGGATATTTTGGATGAGGAGGTGGAGGCGCTCATGAGTGCCATCATTTCCAAGAATGTTCTCTTTGACGGAGAGAAGGAGCTGGTGGACATCGAGTCAGCATCCATCAACCGTGAAGAGGAACTCATCGCATAATTCTGTTAAAGGGCTCTTGAATCCGGAAATCCGGATTCAAGAGCCTTTTTTCGTTCATGTCTTTTTCTCCTTTTGTTTACGGAAGAGAAAGATGGAAAGGACGTATCTGTAGTATAATGGAACTATATTTTCGTGATTCTGGAAAAAAAGGAAGTGAAAAGATGAAGAAAGTTATAGATTTCATCCTGGGATTCATTAAAAAAGTAGGTGCAGACGAGAGCATGGTCTATGCATACAGACTGACCTATGGGCTTCTTCTGTCCATTTTTCCATTTCTGATTTTCCTTTTATCCGTGATTGCTTACCTGGGTCTGGATGCGGGATATATTCTTAATCTCATGGAGAATTCACTGCCCAAAGAGATTTATGAGCTCATCAGCGGTCCGGTGCTGGATCTGGTTCTGGTTCAGAGGGGGAGCCTTCTGACAGCATCGATCTTTGCAGCGGTTTATACAGCGTCTGGAGGTTTCCGGGCTTTTATGATTGCCATGAACCGGGCCATGGATTTTAAGGAGGACCGCAATATTATAAAGAAGTATGTGGTATCCTTCCTCTGGGTGGTGCAGCTGGCCTTTGCCATCCTAGTGGCTTTGGTCGGTATTGTTTTTGGCAGAACGATTCTCAACATCATCTCCAGTTATTTCCCTCATTTTCCCACCGAAGGATTCATAACCCTCATCAGAATACTTCTGCCTGTAGGGCTCATATTGGGGATTCTCATTCTAGCCTATATGTTTATTCCGGTGAAAAGCATCCGGTTCAGATATGCGTATCCCGGTGCGGTGTTTTCCACACTGGTCTGGATTTTGGCTACTCTGGGATTCCAGTACTACATTAATAATTTTGCCAATTACTCCAGGTTCTATGGCACTTTAGGTGCGGTCATCGGTCTTCTTCTTTGGCTTCTGCTCACATCCAGCATCATGGTTCTGGGGGCTGAACTCAATGCGTATCTTATTATATACAGAAAGGTGGAACGGCCTTATCTTCGCAGCATCAGGGACTGGAGACGAGGGAGAATGAACAGGAAACCAGAAAAGAAAGAGGACGTACATGAATCCGCTCCCTTAAGCAGAACAGAAGGGAAATTTCAGAAACTGAAAAATCAGTTGGAGTCTTCAGAAGAGAGTGAAGCCAATGACTGATCCTTGGACCCGGGATGCCGGGTCTTTTTTATTGGAGTTTTCCATGGAACGCTCTACGATGCTCATGGGTTTATGAACTTTTTGAGAATAATTTTCCGCTATGGAGAGAGAATGCTACTTTCATGAACTTTGAAACGATATAATGATAGAAATGAAAGGTGGGAGAAATGATGATTCTAGGTTCTGGTGTCGATATTATTGAGATTGAGCGGGTAGCGAAGACCTTCTCCACAAGAAAGAAAAAAGAACGTGTCTTTACGTCGAAGGAGATCGAGCGCATTGGTGAGCTCAATAAAGCAAGTCTAGCTGGATGTTTTGCAGCAAAAGAAGCCTGTTCTAAAGCTTTAGGCACAGGAATCAGAGGCATTTCTTTTGTGGAGATGGAAGTTCTGAAAGATGAGCTCGGAAAACCGTATTTCAATATGGAGCTTCTATCTCCACACCTGAAGAGAGTGTATGGAGATAAAAAAATGGCAGTACATCTTTCTTTGTCCCATGACAAGGAAAGAGCCATTGCCATGGTCATTATTGAGGAGGTCTGAACATATGGAGATTATGGATGTCAAAACCTTACGGTCCATGGATGAGAGAGCCATCACAGAATATGGGATACCGGGAATCCTCCTCATGGAGGCAGCAGCCTCTTCTTTACTGCGCCATATCAATCCTTCTTTGTCCTATGCGGTGATCCTATGCGGGCGCGGAAATAATGGTGGCGATGGCATTGCTCTAGCCATTAAACTGTTTCAGATGGGCAAAGAGGTGGATCTTTATCTTCTGGATGATGCGGATAAAATCAATGGAGATGCATCTGTATTTTATCAGATGGCACAGAACATGGAAATCCCAATGACGATACTCAAGGAAGAGGAGGACCTTTGGAGTTTTCAGGAGGCCCTTGGTGATGCGGATCTTATTGTGGATGCAGTATACGGCACAGGGTTTCACGGAGAAATGCCTCCCTTCCTAGGCCTTGTCATTGACATGGTCAATGAGTATCAGGAGAAAGTCATGGCGGTGGATGTTCCGTCAGGCCTACTGCCTGATCAAGGGACTCCTTCTCCTTATACGGTTCAAGCAAACAGAACTGTGACTTTTGAAGCATATAAGAAAGGTTTTTTTTCCTATGAGGCCATGCCATATCTTGGAGAGGTCCTTTTAGAATCTGTGGGTATACCAAAGAAGCTGAAAGCTGAAATGACACAGTCCACATATTTTGTTACGGAAGAAACTGCATGTGCTCTTCTTCCCAGAAGAATAATTACCGGTCATAAGAACACCTACGGAAGAGTCCTTGCAGTGGCTGGATCACAAGGCTTCACGGGTGCGGCCATGCTGAGTGTGGATGCTGCGGTTTCCTCAGGCTCCGGATTAGTGGTCCTTACTTCCTTTGATGAAACCTTAGGAATCCTTGTACCGCGGCTCACGGAAGTTATGAGCCTTCCTCTGGAAAAACTGGAAAGTGGGGTGCGCAGTGCCCAGGCGGTAGCCTTTGGACCAGGTCTTGGACAGCATCGGGATGTGTACAAAATGCTCTTAAGGACGGTAAAAACACTTCAGGAAGAAAAAGAAAGCCGAAAAACACTGGTGCTGGACGCCGATGGCCTTCGGGCGATGGTGGGAAAATGTGATCTTTTTGAAGAGATGTCTTTTCCTGTGATCATTACGCCTCATCCAGGAGAGATGTCCATTCTTTCCGGTGTTTCCAAAGAAGAGCTGGAGAAAAACAGGCTGGAAACTGCGGTATCCTTTGCGAAAAAACATGGGGTTGTGGTGGTGCTGAAGGGATATTATACCGTAGTCACCGATGGGGAAAGGACCTATGTGAACTCCACAGGGTCTTCGGCCATGGCCCAAGGGGGAATGGGAGATGTGCTTACAGGCATCATCGCTTCCTTTGCAGGTCAAGGGCTTCATCCCCTTGATGCAGCCGTCCTTGGGGTATATATCCATGGGGCCATCGGGGATGAGCTGTCGCAAACGAGATATACAGTGAAACCCAGCGAAGTGGTGGAGAACATACCCAAGTATCTGAAAAAGCTGTTGGATAAAACCATTGTCAGAGAAAGGGTATCCAAAGCTGATGTGTAAAATATCCGCAGAAATGGATGAAACATCATTGAGACCTATGATAAGATAGAAGATGGATTTATTTTTAGGTGGAAGTGGAACTTCCGCTTACATCACAGGGAGGATACTGAGCTTGATGTTTACCGAAAAGCTGCGTCCAGTATGGGCGGAAATCAATCTGGATCATTTGGCATATAATGTAAGAAATATAAAAAAACTTGTTGGAAACAGCCGTCTTATTGCCATTGTGAAAGCGGATGCTTATGGGCATGGTGCAGTAGAGGTGGCAAAAACCATGCTGGACAATGGAGCGGATGCTTTTGGTGTCGCCATCGCAGGAGAAGCTCTAGCTCTCAGGAAAAGCGGAATCAGCGAAGACATCATTGTGATGAGCTATACACCCCCTGTTTTTTATGAGGAGGCAGTCAAAGAAGACTTGACACTTCATATGGTAAATTATGACGATGCGGTGATTCTTCATGAGGAGGCACTGAGGCAGGGGAAAAAAGCAAAGGTGCTGATTTCTCTTGATACAGGTATTGGACGTCTTGGTTATTCTCCAGAGAAGGATGGAACGGATGAAATCATAAAAATCAGCCAGTTGGAAGGTCTTTTCATGGACAGCATCTACACGCATTTTGCGGCTTCCGATGAAGAGGATAAGAGCCTTACGTACAGACAGCTTGAAAAGTACAATAGAGCCATGGAAGAACTTCGAGAGCAAGGAGTTCATTTTTTGCATGAACATGTGGCCAACAGTGCGGCCATCGTCGACCTTAAGGAGACGTATCTTGAAAGTGTCCGTCCAGGGATCATTCTTTATGGATATCATCCTTCCCATGAGGTAAGAAAAGAAAATCTATCCCTGAAACCGGTCATGAGCCTCAAAGGAACCATTGCGCAGCTGAAGACGGTGCCCAGAGGAACAGGGATCAGTTACGGACACCGCTTTGTAACAGAGCGGGAAGAAACAAAGATTGCAACCATTCCCATTGGATATGCGGATGGCTATTTCAGAAATCTTTCTGGCAAAGCGAAAGTCATTGTGCATGGTGTACTCTGTCCCCAGGTGGGGTCTGTCTGCATGGATCATATCATGGTGGACGTGACCGAAGTTCCGGATGTGAAGCGTCTGGATACTGTAACGCTCATGGGAGAAGAAGGCAGTGTGGTCTTTAATGCCGATGATATGGCAAGGATTCTTGGTACCATTAATTATGAGATTACTTGTGCTGTTTCAAAAAGAGTACCCAGGGTCTACCTCAGTGAGGGGAAAGAGATTCAAAGTAAAGTTTATGTGTAGGAGAACGTATGAAAAAATCTAAAGAATATATTCTTATAACCATTGGAGCTCTTCTGGTGGCGGTGGCCATCCAGCTCTTTTTTGTTCCGAACCAAATCGCCCCAGGAGGGGTGTCCGGTATCGGTCTGATACTGAACTCCATTTTCCCGGGCGTCTCTGTATCCACCTACGTCATTGTGCTTAATGGCATTCTTTTTCTTCTTGCCTTTAAACTGCTGGGGGGAGGATTCGGTTTCAAAACCCTCTATGCCAGTTTTTCTCTGTCGGGTATCATGTGGGTCATTGAGAATGTCATCCGACCCGAAAAGGTCACAGGGGATCTGATGCTTGCAACGCTCCTCGGGATTCTTCTTCTGGGCACAGGACTTGGCATGGTCTTCAATCAGGATGCTTCCACGGGTGGGACGGATATCATTGCAAAAATACTGAACAAATATACAAATCTTTCCATGGGCGTCTCCATGACCATCATCGATCTACTGGTGGTGGTTCTCGTGGCAGCGTTTTTTGGGATTGAACGGGGACTCTATGCAGGTCTTGCCACTTTCCTCAATGGGGTGGTCATCGACAGAGTCGTTGGCGGATTCAATGAGAAGAAACAGGTCTTCATCATCACCAGAAACAAAGAAGAAGTGAAGTCCTATGTGGTGGATGTTCTGGAAAGAGGAGCCACCATCTTCACCGGAGAGGGTGCCTACTCTGGAGAAGGCAATTATGTGATCTATACAGTGCTCTCTACGAAAGAGTTCGTTAATCTAAAGACGTTTCTCAGGGAGTTCTATCCGGATGCCTTTGTCACCGTCACAAGCACCACGGAAGTTCTGGGGCAGGGATTTTCACTGCCAAAGAGAAAACCTGAGAAGAAGGGAGTTATGGGATGAAAAGAATAGTCAAAGATTTTAGCGTAAAAGACTTTATCATGATCACCATCGGTATTTTTCTGGTGGCTTTTGGCCTGGAGTATTTCCATATTCCAAACAACATTGCTGCCGGAGGAGTCTCGGGTCTTGCCATCATCATCAACAGCTTTCTGAGTATGATTCCTGTGGGAGCCATCATTTTAGTGCTGAATGTGATTCTGTTTGCAGTGGCTTTTGTCACCGTGGGCGGTGGATTCGGTGCTAAAACCCTGTATGCTTCTTTTGGACTGTCTGTAATCATGTGGGTGATGGAAACATTTTTTACTCCTGGCGTCCTTACAGAAGACTTGTTTATCAATGCGGCTGTAGGAACCTTTGTCATCGGCATTGGTATGGCCATGGTGTTCAACTATGGCGCGTCCACAGGCGGCACAGATATTCTGGCAAAGATTCTTCATAAGTACATCCACATGGACATCGGAAAAGCGCTCCTTGTGGTGGACTTTATCATAGGACTTGCAAGTATTGCCACCTTTGGCATCACTGCAGGACTCTATGCGCTTCTTGCCATTGTCATCAACGGAAATTTGATTGACCGGCTGATCCTGGGATTCAACACCTCTAAGGAGCTGATGATCATCAGCAAGAAAGAACAGGAGATCATCAAGTTCATCATCGAGGAGCTGGATAAATCCTGTACGGTGCTCAATGGATATGGCGGGTATACCTCAGAGGACATTCAGGTGCTTTATGTAATTTTAAGCAGAAGAGAATATATTAGACTTAGAGGTTTCATCAAGGAAATTGATCCAAGGGCCTTCATCTCCGTCAATGAAGTCCACGAAGTGCTCGGTGAGGGCTTTATTGATATCAAACTCTAAGAGGCTCAAGTGATAGCATGCACCTATGCTTCTTCATAAAATCTTCACATGGTTATGACATAATGTATAATCGTGAAGACGTGAATCACTTCAGCACCAGCTGAAGTCAGATGTGCTGATGGACAGCATAGTGAAGGGGAAGCTTCATTATGCAAAAAAGAAACTTTGGGAGATGTAAAATGATTGAATTTAAGAATGTAACCAAAAAATATGACAATCATGTAGTAGCATTAAATGACATAAGTATAAAGATTGAGCCCGGCGAGTTTGTGTTTCTCGTGGGTGCCAGCGGCGCGGGTAAATCCACTTTTATCAAAATGCTTTTGAAAGAGATTGAACCGACCATGGGAGAGGTTGTGGTAGGAACCAAGAGCCTCAGAAATGTCACAAAGAAGGATATTCCGTACTATAGAAGAAAAATCGGTATGGTGTTTCAGGATTACCGCCTGATTCCTACACTGAATGTATATGAAAATGTGGCTTTCGCCATGAGAGTCATAGATGCTACCCCCAAAGAAATCAGAAGACGCGTACCTATGGTACTGGCTCTGGTCGGACTTTCCGACAGATCCAAGAGTTTTCCCAATGAACTGTCCGGTGGAGAGCAGCAGAGAGTATCCCTTGCCAGAGCCATCGCAAATAATCCCACAGTACTCATTGCGGATGAGCCAACGGGAAATCTGGACCCTGAAACAGCCAAGGATATCATGAGACTCATCATGGATATCAACAAGGCAGGAACAACAGTACTTATGGCAACCCATGCTAAAGATATTGTAGACTCCAGCAAGAGAAGAGTAATCGCCTTGGAAAAGGGTAGAATCGTTCGAGACGAAAAGAAGGGCAGGTACGAGTTCAATGCAGAAGTTTAAGATGTTTATCATAGATGCGCTGAAGAGTCTTAAAAGAAATAAGACCATCACCTTCGCAAGTATCATTACAGTTGCGGCAACGCTGTTTATTTTTGGTGTCTTTCTGATTGTGGCTCAGACCATCAATATGGGTGTGGAGTCTGTGGAGTCCAAAGTGGAGATCAAAGCCTATCTTATTGATGAGATCACCACCCAGGAACAGTCGAATATTGAGACTATTCTTCAAGGTGTTGAAGGGGTCAAAGAGATTACCTATGAGTCCAAAGAGGAAGCGTTTGACAAGTTTAAGGAAAGACTTGGCGAAGACAATGCCATTCTTGCCGGATTCTCCGAAGACCGGAATCCCCTGCCAAATTCCTTTGTGGTGAGTTTGGAAGAACCTGAGGCGGCCATGCGTGTGGAAGAAGCCCTTTCTGGGGTGAGAGGCGTGGAAGATGTGGGAAATGAGAGAGAGACGGTGGAAAGAATCATCGGACTAGCGAAGATCATCCGAACCATGGGTGTTGTGATTTTCATCATCCTTGTGCTGGTATCCCTATTCCTGATCTCCAATACCATCAAGCTGACGGTATATTCCAGACGAAGAGAGATTGGTATCATGAAATTTGTCGGTGCCACAGACTGGTTTATCAGATGGCCATTCCTTATTGAAGGAATGATCATGGGACTCATTGGGGGCATCATTGCTGTGGGTGTGGTTTTCTTTGCATACCAGCTGGTCTATGCAGATATCACGCAGAGTCTTTTTTATGCAGGCCTTGTGAAGCCCAGTGAAGTGCTCAACAGCTTCTCCTGGCAGTTTGGTCTTACCGGACTTGTCATTGGTGCATTGGGTAGTTTTATTGCACTAAAGAGATTCCTGGATGTATAATTGAATTCTTAGATAAATGTAACGTTTGGAGAGTGATAGCTGTGTACGAGGAAGAAAAAAGAGGTTTTCCTAAAATCATACTGGTGATTCTGTTTCTGGTGGTAGCCATCGGATCCTTTTTCGGCGGATCCATTTACGGTTCCCTGAACAGTCCGGTCATACTTCCAGATGGCGGCGGAAGCTCAACAAATGACAGTTCTTTTGATAAGCTCTTTGAGGTCAAGGATGTGCTGCATCAGCAGTATTATCAGGACATTGATGATGAGGCTCTTCTGGAAGGCGCCATCAAAGGTATGGTGGATGCTGTGGGAGATCCTTATACGGTGTTTTTCAATCAGGAAGAGTATCAGGAGTTTCAAGATGACGGCCAAGGCAACTACGTTGGTATCGGGGTCATGGTAGGCATCAAGGAAGATAAAATTGTTGTCATCACACCTTTTGAAGGATCGCCTGCCTATGAGGCAGGAATCCGTGCGGGAGACTTCATTCTGAAAGTGGAAGGTGTGGAATATAAAGGTTCAGAAATGGACAAAGCGGTATCTGTAATCAAGGGGGAAGAAGGAAAACCGGTTACTTTAACCATTTCACAAAATGGGGTTGAGAAAGATGTGACCATTGTCCGTGCGAGCATAACCCTTGTGAATGTGCAGTCTGAGGTGGTTGCTGGGAATATTGGCCATGTGACCATGCTTCAGTTTACAAACAATACGGCAAAGCAGGTCCGTGAAGCCATGGAAGAGCTGAAAGCACAAGGTGCTGAAGGATATATTCTGGATCTTCGAGGAAACCCCGGTGGATATCTGGATGAAGCTGTGGATACAGCATCTCTCTTTGTGGAAAAAGGAAAGACAGTCCTTTATACCTTGGATAAAGCCCAGCAGAAACGGGAATATCTTTCCAAGGGTGGAGATTTCATCGGTGCCCCTTTGGTGGTGCTTCTGGATGAAGGCAGTGCTTCTGCCTCGGAAGTGGTGGCTGGTGCCCTGAAGGATTATAAAGCCGCAACCATCGTTGGTCAGAAATCCTTTGGAAAAGGTATCGTTCAGATGGTGTTCAATGTCGGTAACAAGGAAGGTGTGAAAGTAACCGTATCTTCCTACTATTCACCTAATGGCATCAATATTCATGGGGAGGGAATCCTTCCGGATGTGGAGGTACAGCTTCCAGAAGGTGTAGAAGCTCCACTGACCATAGATAATGACACACAGCTTCAGAAAGCTGTGGAGATTTTACAGGACGGCTTGCAATAAGAAAAGAGGAACATTGTATGTATAGTGAGATACTGCAGGGATATAGTAGCCTGCTTCATTCTCCGCAATGGATCATTTTAATCGCCGCAGCTGTGATGTTCTATATAAAGAATGTCCAGGAAGCGTCACTGAGAAAATTAGTACTAGGGGAAAGTGAAAACCATCCCCTAGTTTTAACTTTTTATCAGGTATTTTATGGTCTTGTTGGCGGATTTGCCATCAGCCTTCTGGCTGGTATGTTTCAGATTGCCTTCTTCACTTATTTGGAAGTGGCCATCATTTTTATGTTGAGTATATTTTCTGTCACCCGATTTTCCGGTTATGTGAATGTCGGGTTTCATGCTCTTTCGGTTTTTCTTCTCATGTATCTTCTCCAGGGAAGACTCATCTCTTCCCATGACCTTATCCAGATTTTTTTGTTCCTTGGCATCTCCATGATGGTTCAGGGACTTATCTTTCTCGTATCCTATGAGGGGGGAGCTTTGCCTGTTCTTTTTTCAAGAAAAGAGGAGCTCCGGGGAGGGTTCCGTATAGAGAAAAGCTTTATGCTGCCCTCTGTAGCGGCTTTTGTCGCTGCAGGAGGAAGTATCCTGGGTTCTTCTCTTCTTTTTCTCCCTGTGCTTCAGTTTTTCTCCATGAAAGAGACGGTGATGACCTTCGGGAAAAAAGAAGGAAGATTTGTATTGAGTGGCCTGAGAATACTTTTCGGCACAATGATTCTTCTTCTCTCCTATCTCATCAGTTTCCGCATGGAGTGGACCTATCTTCTCCTTGCTTTGGTTCCAGCACTTCTTTATCTGGAGCCTCTGGTTTTCCGGTATATGGAGAAGAAAAGAGCACCAAAGTTTGTTTCCAGTGAGGAAGAGATCATAGTATTGGAGGTTCGTGAGAATTCCGCAGCTTATCTCGCTGGACTGAGATCCGGAGACAGGATTTATCAGGTGGATGGAAAGGGTAATCCAACCTACAAGAATCTTTTGGCCTTCATGGGCACCTTGTCCTATGAGCGGACCATTTCTCTGGAGGTCCGGTCACAGGACCTTGTCCATAAGAGCATACAGTTTACCATCCTTCCGGGCACCAGCACCGGAATCCTTGTGGTTCCTCCCAGTGCGGAGTTTTTTCAGATGAAAAAGGACGGGAAACTGTAGCTGTTAAGAATAAGTGAACATATGTACTTTTTAAACGGAGAAGTGTATAATAGATGAGGAACAAGCGAAAAGGAGGGACTATGTTTTGGAAGGAACCTTTACCATTGCATCAAAATTCAAGCCCACCGGTGATCAGCCGGAAGCCATAAATACACTGGTGAACTCCATCGAAAGTGGAAACAGAGGACAGACACTTTTAGGGGTGACCGGTTCCGGTAAGACCTTCACCATGGCGAATATCATTGAAAGAACCCAAAGACCCACCTTGGTTCTGGCACACAACAAGACCCTCGCTGCGCAGCTTACCTCGGAGTTTCGGGAGTTCTTTCCAGACAGCGCCGTGGAGTATTTTGTTTCGTACTATGATTATTATCAGCCGGAAGCCTATGTGGCTCAGACGGACACCTATATTGAAAAAGACTCCTCCATCAATGAGGAGATTGATAAGCTGAGGCACTCTGCGACTTCGGCTCTGTTTGAACGAAGAGATGTGATCATTGTCGCGTCTGTTTCTTGCATTTATGGTCTGGGAAATCCGGATGAGTACAAGAATCTCTCCATCTCCTTAAGACCTGGTATGACAAAGGATAGAGACGATATCATCAGAAAGCTCATTGAGATCCAGTATGAAAGAAATGACATTGATTTTGCCAGAGGTTCCTTCAGGGTTCGGGGAGATATTCTCGATGTGATTCCTGCCAACGAGTCCAGCAGAGGCGTCCGTATCGAATTTTTCGGTGACGAGATTGACAGAATCAGAGAGTTTGACGTTCTTACTGGGGAAATCCTCCATGAACTTTCCCATACGGTATTTTTCCCTGCCTCGCACTTTGCGACTTCCTATGAGAATCTTCAACGAGCCATCAAAGAAATCGAGGAAGAGATGGAGGCAAGGGTCCGGGAGCTGAACAGCCAGGATAAGCTTCTGGAGGCCCAGCGTCTGAGACAGAGGACCAATTTTGATATCGAGATGATGATGGAAATGGGATACTGCTCAGGCATCGAGAACTATTCCAGAATACTGGATGGAAGACCACCTCATACACCACCGAAGACACTTCTGGATTACTTTCCAGATGATTTCCTCATCTTTATTGATGAAAGTCATGTGACGCTTCCTCAGTTGAGGGCCATGTATGCAGGAGACAGGTCCAGAAAACAAAATCTGGTGGAGTATGGATTCCGACTGCACTCTGCTTTTGACAACAGACCGTTAAAATTTGAGGAATTTGAAGAAAAAATCAATCAAGTGCTTTTCGTCTCTGCCACACCTTCACTTTATGAGAAGGAGCATTCTGCCGTCATGGCAGAGCAGATCATAAGACCTACAGGCCTGCTGGACCCTGAGGTGATTGTACGGCCTGTGAAGGGACAGATTGATGATCTCTATGGAGAAATCAATAGAACCGTCGAGAAAGGCTTTAGAGTCCTCATCACAACACTAACTAAAAGAATGGCGGAGGATCTCACCAAGTATTTCCAGGAGCTGCGGGTCAAGGTGACCTATATGCATTCAGACATCGACACCATGGAGCGTATGAGAATCATCAGGGATCTAAGACTTGGTGAGATCGATGTGCTTGTGGGCATCAATCTCTTGAGAGAAGGACTGGATATTCCAGAGGTTGCTCTTGTAGCGATTCTAGATGCAGACAAGGAAGGGTTCTTGCGTTCAGAGACTTCACTCATTCAGACCATCGGCCGTGCTGCCAGAAACAGTGAGAGTAAAGTCATTCTTTATGCGGATACCATCACAAAATCCATGGACCGGGCCATGAAAGAGACGGAACGAAGAAGGAAACTTCAGGAAGAGTACAATACGAAGAATCAGATCACGCCAACAACCATCATAAAGGACATCCGTGGAGTTCTGGAAATTTCACAGATTGTGGATGAGGTGCAGGAATTTGAGTCACTGGAAGATGTGGTGAAGTATAATAAAGAGCAGCTGGAAAAAACCATCAAGAAGTTTGAGACAGAAATGTATAAAGCATCCAAAGATCTGGAGTTTGAAAAAGCTGCTTATCTCAGAGATGAGATTGCCAAACTGAAGAAAGAACTGATCAAGAACAGGAAAGGATAGGCTTTCCGCGGGTAGGAGTAAAAAATGAGAAATATTGTCATCAAAGGCGCAAAAGTGAATAACCTGAAGAATATTGATGTGGAGATCCCAAGAGACAAACTGGTGGTTCTGACGGGCTTATCCGGGTCAGGCAAGTCCTCTCTGGCTTTTGACACCCTTTATGCGGAGGGTCAGAGAAGATATGTGGAGTCCCTGTCTTCCTATGCAAGGCAGTTTCTAGGCCAGATGGACAAACCGGATGTGGAGTCCATTGAAGGACTCAGCCCTTCCATTGCCATTGATCAGAAAACCACTTCCAAAAATCCGAGATCCACGGTGGGGACCGTCACAGAGATCTATGATTATCTGAGACTTCTCTATGCCAGGCTCGGTGTTCCCCACTGCCCCATCTGCCATCGGGAGATCTCTTCTCAGAGTGTGGACCAGATGGTGGATAAGATCATGGAGCTTCCGGAAAGGACAAGAATCCATGTGCTGGCTCCCATGATCAAAGGGAAAAAGGGAGAGCACGAGAAGATTTTTGAGACCATCAAGAAAGCCGGATATGTCCGAGCAAGGATTGACGGAATCATTGTGGACATCACAGAAGAGGAAGTGAAACTGAAAAAGACCCTGAAACATAACATTGAAGCGGTGGTGGACAGACTGGTCATCCGCGAAGATATCAAGGGAAGACTGACGGAGTCTATAGAGCAGGCACTGAAACTGGGGGAAGGAACCGTCATTATCAGTGTCATCGATGGGGAGGATCAGATTTTCTCCGAGAAGTTCGCTTGTCCAGAGCATAACATCGGGCTGGAGGAGCTGGAACCAAGGCTGTTCTCATTCAATGCTCCTTACGGAAAATGTGAGCACTGTGATGGTCTGGGAACGCTTCTTGAGATCGATGAGAACCTTGTGATTCCAGACAGAACAAAAAGCATCATGGATGGAGCCATAGCCTCCTGGGGAGACAGCAGACTGAAGGAAGATTCCTGGACGTACGGCATTCTTCAGGCACTTTCCAAAGAGTATAAGTTTGATCTCAATACCCCGATCGAAGATCTGAGCGATGAAATTGTGGATATTCTTCTTTATGGAACCAGAGGCAAAAAGCTTAAAGTATTCTATACCAAGAATTATTCCAAAGGAGAATACATGTATGCCTATGAAGGGGAAGTGAACAACCTCAAGAGGCGCTATATGGAAAGCGGTTCCGATTACATCAAGGGCGAGATTGAGCAGTTTATGAGCAGCAACCCCTGTCCAACCTGTAATGGAGCAAGGCTGAAGCCGGAGGTGCTCTCCGTGACCATCGCAGGAAAGAATATCTTTGAGTTCACCACAATGAGCATTCAGGAAGCGCTGAACTTCATCAGAAGCTATGAGCCCACGGAGCGTCAGGTGATCATTGGTGAGCAGATTATGAGGGAAGTAGAAGCCAGGCTTCAGTTTCTGGTGAATGTGGGACTGGATTATCTGAATCTGGCCAGAAATGCCGGAACGCTCTCTGGAGGAGAAGCCCAGAGAATCCGCCTGGCCACCCAGATTGGTTCCAGCCTCATGGGGGTACTCTACATTCTGGATGAGCCGTCCATTGGGCTTCACCAAAGAGACAACGACAAGCTCATTGAAACCTTGAAAGCGCTACGGGACAATGGGAATACCCTTGTGGTGGTAGAGCACGACGAGGACACCATCCGAAACGCAGATTATATTGTAGACATCGGACCAGGTGCAGGAGAGCACGGTGGTGAGGTGGTCGCCAAGGGAACGGTGAAGCAGGTCATGAGATCAAAAAAGAGCATCACTGCGAAGTATCTCACAGGAGAGATGAAAATTGAGGTGCCTTCCGAGAGAAGACCTGGTGACGGAACGCACATTATTGTAAAAGGTGCAAAGGAGAACAATCTGAAGGACCTCACCGTAGAATTTCCACTGAGAAAGCTGGTGGCCGTGACGGGGGTTTCAGGATCCGGGAAATCCACCCTGGTCAATGAAATTCTTTATAAAGCTGTACATCGGAAGGTGAACAAGGCAAGAGTCCTACCAGGAAGACACGATGCGGTGACGGGGATTGAATACATTGATAAGATCATTGACATTGATCAGAGCCCCATAGGCAGAACCCCACGATCCAATCCTGCCACCTATACTGGGGTTTTTGACAAGATCAGAGATCTCTATGCCAATACTCCGGAAGCCAAAGCAAGAGGCTACAAGCCAGGCAGATTCTCCTTCAATGTGAAGGGAGGAAGATGTGAAGCCTGCAGCGGAGACGGAATCATCAAGATTGAAATGCAGTTCCTTTCGGATGTCTATGTGCCCTGTGAAGTATGTAAAGGAAAGCGCTACAACCGAGAAACCCTGGAAGTGAAATACAAAGGAAAGAACATCGCAGATGTCTTGGAAATGACCGTAGAAGAAGCAGAGCGGTTCTTCGAGAACCTTCCTTCCATCCATAGAAAGATTGAAACCCTTATGGATGTAGGTATGGGCTACGTGAAGATGGGACAGCCTTCTACGCAGCTTTCTGGA
The DNA here is from genome assembly GCF_900115135.1 of Proteiniclasticum ruminis. GTDB lineage: Bacteria > Bacillota > Clostridia > Clostridiales > Clostridiaceae > Proteiniclasticum > Proteiniclasticum ruminis_A. The sequence continues at coordinate 32,261 of NZ_FOVK01000010.1, forward strand.
GGAGAAGCCCAGAGAATCAAGCTCGCTTATGAGCTGTCTAAAGTCAGCACAGGCCAGACCCTCTATATTCTGGACGAACCCACCACAGGACTTCATACGGATGATGTGAAGAGGCTGAACGAAATACTCCAGAAGCTGGTTTCTTTAGGAAACAGTGTCATCGTCATTGAGCATAACCTCGATATCATCAAATGCGCAGATCATATCATAGATCTGGGTCCAGAGGGTGGAGACAAGGGGGGGACCCTCGTTGCAGTGGGCACACCGGAAGAAGTGGCAAAAAATGAGCACTCTTACACGGGACTCTATCTGAAGAAAATGCTGTAAAAAAAAAGACTCCTTCTCCAGGGCGGTTGTATTCCGGTCTATTTTTGGAGAGGGAGCCTTTTCTTTAGTTTTTCTTTAATTCTGTCACTTTCATGGCAGATTCTTCAGACTTTTAGTAGAATGGAGCTAATAGAATTTAGATGGATTTCAAGAATTCTTCATGTTTTCCTAGTAAAATAGGAATATCAATGCAATGTGCAAGGAGGCTTTATATGGATATCGAACGATTTATTGGATTGGTTTTTACAGGTTTTTTCGTCCTTATTCTTTTATATATCATCATCCGCTCTCTGATCCTCATGTCAAAAGATATGAACGGAGAGGAAGTTCTGAGGGAGAAAGCTCTGCAGCTTCTTATCCTCAGGACCGGGGAGAATCATAAGCTCAGTGAAGGGGGAAAGTTCAACATCAAAGAAGAGACCACCTTCGGCAGAAAAGAAGACAATACAGTGGTGCTGGAAGACCCTTATGTTTCAGGATACCACTTCCGGATTTTTCCCCATGAAGGACGGTTTGTCATTGAGGACAATGAATCCACCAATGGGACCCTTCTCAATGACAAGAAGCTGACACAGAAGACGTATCTCAAGAGAGATGACGTGATTAAAGTGGGCAATCTCACCATGAAGGTGAAAATGCTCTAGGAGGATACCATGAGAGATTCTAAAATCAGAATGCTGATGCCCATTTTTCTTTTAACCTTTGGGCTCTTTTTCAATATTGCCATCTTCCAGCCGGTGTTTGATATCGGGGCCATGGTCATGGCAGGGGTCATGTGTGTACTCATTGCCTATGCGCATTTTGTCATCAACAAATTTTTTGGGAATGGCGATAAATTTCTGGTGACCTTTGTATCTGTTCTTCCGGTCATAGGGATAGCGGTGCTTTACAGACTGAATCCTTCCATTGCCATCAAACAGGTGCTGTGGTTCATCATCGGTATCAGTGCCTATATCTCCCTGGTGATTGTGCTGCCGGATCTGAAACGCTTTATGAAGTTCAAATACCTGTATCTTGTAGGGACTGTGGTCTTCATGGCCATGGCCACCTTCATCGGCGAAACACGGTATGGTGCTAAGAACTGGGTGGACTTAGGGTTTATCTCTTTTCAGCCATCTGAGTTTGGAAAGATTTTCTTCGTTTTTTATCTGGCCAGCAGTCTGAAGGATTTCAAAACGCTGAAATCCCTTATTGAGCCAGGTATCATTGTCCTGGTGTCCATTGGGTTCATGGTTCTTCAGAGAGATCTGGGTTCTGCCATGATTTTTGCCTTCATTGGCATTGCCATGATTTTTGCGGCAACATCGAAGGTGAAGTATCTTCTGGCGTCTTTTGGCATTGGTGCTGTGGGAGCTGTTCTCAGCTATTTCATCTTCCCTCATATCAGAAGACGTGTGATGATCTGGAGAAATCCCTGGGAGTATGCTCAAAATGAAAGCTACCAGATTGTTCAGGGGCTTTATGCCATGGCATCGGGCGGTCTCTTTGGAAGCGGCCTTGGACATGGAGCTCCGCAGTATATCCCTGTCCGTGAATCGGACTATATCTTTGCGGTGATCGTGGAAGAGCTCGGTATGATCTTTGCCTTCCTCATTCTCATCATCTATTTTCTGATGTTCTACCGGAACATCAGAAGTGCCCTGAAGGCTACGTCCACCTTCACATCCCTCCTGGCAGTTGGATTCTCTGTGATGATTGCCATGCAGGTCATTGTCATCATCGGTGGTGTGCTGAATATGATTCCCTTAACAGGTATCACACTGCCCCTGATCAGCTACGGTGGAACCTCCATGCTGACGGTATTCTTCAGCCTTGGCATCATTCAGAAAATTTCAGAGGAGGCGGCGTCATGAATGAACTGGAACGAAAAAAAGCACTGAACAGAAATATAAAAGTCATTTCTGCCGTGATCCTTGCCCTTTTCATGGGCATCATGGGTTATATGCTCTATTTCCATGGGGTTCTGGCAGAAGAGATTGCGGCTAAACCTGGAAATGTAAGAGAGCAGGCCAAAAGAAATGAGATTCTAAGAGGTGCTATTTTCGATAGAAATGGAAAAGTGCTGACCTATAGCGAACGGCAAGCGGACAACACACAGAAACGGATCTATCAGGGAGCAGAAGCCTTTGCTCAGGTCCTGGGCTATGAACAGAGAAATACAGTCACAGGACTGGAATATGCTTTAGATGACATCCTGACCAAGGACGAGTTTGTCTTTGACTTCTCGAAAGAAGGCTTTCTGGAGATGCTGAAGGATCCTTCTTCCATATTGAACAGAACCAAAGAAGGGAACAGCGTCGTCACAACTTTAGATCAGGAGCTCCAGTGGAGAGCCTATGATCTTCTGGGAGATGAACTGGGAGAAAAGGGAGCCATTGTGGCCATGAACCCTAAAACTGGAGAGATTCTGGCCATGGTGAACAGACCCAGCTATGATCCCAATGGACTGAAAGAAAACTATGCATCACTCAATGAGAAGCAATATGATGATGGCGTCTTCTTAAATACTGCAGCCAGAGGAAGTTATGCGCCTGGTTCTACTTATAAAATCATTACGCTTCTTGCCGCTCTGGAAAAGCTGGATGGCATAGAAGAGAGAACATTCAAAGATAATGGATATCTAGATGTCAATGTAGGAAAGGATCTCCCCAACGTCAATGGAACCATCCATGGCAACATCAAGCTGAAAGAAGCCTTTGCGGTGTCCTCCAATGTGGTGTTCGGTACCCTGGCCATCGAGCTTGGCGGAGAATCTCTGGCGGAAGTGGCGGAGCGGTTCGGATTCAACAAGGAGCAGTCCTTCCCCTTCCTCAATATGAGCACGTCCAAAGCGCCCAAGTATCCTAAAAATGAGGATGGGGCACTGGCTGCCTCGGGAGTGGGACAGACAGGGGTTTCGGCCTCTCCCCTTCAGATGGCCATGTTGGCTTCTGCCATAGCCAATGATGGAAACCTTATGACACCGATGATGGTGAACTCGGTTCTGAAATACGACGGAACCCAGAAAGAGAAGTTTGAACCGAAACTGTACAATACAGTAGCGGATACAGAAACTGCCCAGACGGTGAAAACCTATATGAAAAATAATGTGGACAGCAGCAGAAATGAGACCATGAAAGCCTTGGCAAAACTGAGAGGTGCTGGAAAGACAGGAACAGCCCAGGACTTCTACCAGAAGACCGACGGCACGAAGATCGATGTGGTGAACTCCTGGTTTGTGGGCTTCGCCCCCTATGAGGATCCAGAGATTGCTGTGGCAGTGGTGATTCTAGATGGCGGTTCAGGTGGTGGAAAAGCTGCCTCCATCGCTACGGAGCTCATGCGCTGGTACACAGATAACAGGTGATGAAGTGTTTGATTTTGACTATCAGCTGAGTATACTCCCGGATAATCCCGGCGTATACCTTATGAAAAATGAATTAGGTGAGATCATCTATGTTGGGAAAGCAAAAAATCTCAAAAAGAGAGTGAAGTCGTATTTTCTGAACTCCAAAAACCACTCGGAAAAAACCAGAGTCATGGTCAGTAAAGTGGCGGAGTTTGAGTATATTCTCACAGACAGCGAGATGGAAGCTCTGATTCTTGAGATGAACCTCATTAAAAAATACAGTCCGCGATATAATGTGCTGCTGAAAGATGACAAGCACTTTCCCTTCATTAAGATCACCACCAATGAGGATTTTCCAAGGGTTTATGTGACAAGGACCTTTGCCAAAGATGGGAACCGTTATTTCGGTCCCTACACCGATGCCACAGCGGTCCATGAAACCCTAGATACCATCAAGAAAATCTATCCCATCCGGACCTGTAAAAGAATCATCCTGGAGTTCGGAGAAAGGACAAAGCCCTGCCTTAACTATCATCTGGGTCTTTGTAAAGCCCCTTGTGCGGGATATATTTCCAAGGATGAGTATGGTTTTATGATCGAAGATATCATCCGCCTTCTGGAAGGAAAAGATGTGAAAATCAAAAAGAGTCTCAAGGATGAGATGATGGAAGCTGCCGAAAAGCTCGATTTTGAACGTGCTGCAGGACTTCGTGACAAGCTTCTTTCCATTGAGAAGACAGTGCAGAAACAGAAGATTTTCACAGGGAGAATCGACGACGAGGACTATATTGGTCTGTTCAAGGACGAAGAGGATGTCTCCGTTCAGGTTTTCAATGTCCGGGACGGAAAGCTCATGGGCAGAGAACACCATATTCTGAAAGGCTTTGCCAAGGAAGAAGATGAGATCATTCTCATGGACTTTATGAAGAGCTATTATAGTGGCACAGCTTTCGTGCCTAAGAGCATTTATACAAGGGTGGAGATTACTGAAGAGGTTCTTCAGAAATGGCTGGAGATGAGAAGAGGAAAAGGCGTTCTTCTCCATGCGCCCAAAAGAGGAGAGAAGCTTAATATGCTCACCCTGGCAGAGAGCAATGCCAGAGCTACCATGGAGCAGTTCAAGGAAAAAATTCTCAGTGAGTACGAGAGCAACATGGAAGCTCTGACAGATCTTGCTACACTGCTGGAACTGGAAGATCTGCCTCATAGGCTGGAAGCCTATGACATTTCAAACATCCAAGGGGTGGATTCCGTCGGCACTATGGTGGTCTATGAAGACCACAAATTTAAAAAGAGTGATTACCGAAGGTTCAAGATCAAAACGGTGAAGGGTGCCAACGACTATGATTCCATGAGAGAAATTCTCACGAGACGGTTTCAGCGGGGCCTTAACGAAATCCGGGAGATTCAAGCTCAGAAGCTGGACCATCAAGGGGGAAAGTTCTCTATTTTTCCAGATCTGGTCATCATGGATGGTGGAAAAGGACAGGTGAACATCGCTTTAGAAGTGATGCAGGAGCTGGGGCTGGAGATTCCGGTCATGGGTCTTGTGAAGGATGATGCCCATCGGACAAGAGGCATCATCTATAATAATGTGGAATACGGCCTGAGAGACCGCAAGGAGGCTAGAAATCTCCTCACAAGGATCCAGGATGAAGTTCACCGGTTTGCCGTCACCTATCATAGAACCCTACGGGATAAGAGAACACTCCACTCCATACTGGAAGATATACCCCGGGTGGGAGAGAGAAGAAGAAAGAATCTTATGATGAAGTTTGGCTCCATTGAAGCCATTCGAGGGGCATCTGTGGAGGAACTGAAAAAAACTCCGGGTATTGATTTGGAAACTGCCAAAAGCATCCACAGCTATTTTCATGGCAGAAAAGAAAAAGAGACAGGTTCATTGCCGAATCCGCAGTCAGAATGATGGAAATCTGCAAAGGTATAAAAACCGAAGCAGGAAAAAATTCACAATTTTTTTTCTCGTCATGATTCCTTAACCATTTCGTCAAAGAAGAGCGCTATGATGGGGATAGGGACAAAGATACATAGAGTCTCAAGTAACATTTGTCTTTCATTCTGTGCGAATGCCTATTTATTTCTTCCGCAGGATTGTGTATAATGCATAGATGGAATGAACTGTAAGGAGCACTGATGATGAACAAATATTTGTATGCCTATGAAGATTTGGCATCGATCCTCACAAAAGAGGAAATTTTACTGGACGAACCCATGAGAAACCATACGTGGTTTGAAATTGGCGGGACTGCAGATGTACTGGTTATACCGAATTCTGTGGACAAACTGGTTCAGATTATTGAATATGTTAGAAAAAAAGACATCCCTACTTTTCTCATTGGAAATGGCTCAAACCTTCTGGTGAAGGATGGTGGAATCCGGGGAATTGTCATTAAAACAGATAAAATCAACGGCATCACTGTCAAAGAAGACACCATCGTCGCAGAATGTGGAGCGCTTCTGGAGGAGATATCCAAGAAAGCCCTTGATGCAAGCCTCACAGGATTTGAGTTTGCCTGTGGTATTCCGGGAACTCTGGGTGGAGCGGTGTTTATGAATGCTGGTGCCTATGACGGAGAGATGTCTTTTGTGCTGGAGAGTGTCCGGGTGATCACAAAAGATCTGAGAGTGATTACACTGAAAAAAGAAAGTCTGGAGATGGGGTACCGCACTTCCATCATCAAGACAGAGAATTATGTGGTGCTGGATGCAGTGATCAAGCTCTCACCAGGCAGAGTAGAGGACATCAAGGAAAAGATTGATGATCTTACCCATAGAAGAGAAGAGCGTCAGCCGCTGGAGTTTCCCTCTGCAGGAAGCACGTTTAAGAGACCTACGGGACATTATGCGGGAAAACTCATTCAGGATGCAGGTCTGAAAGGATATCAGATTGGCGGTGCTCAGGTTTCTGAAAAGCACAGCGGATTTGTCATCAACAAAGACCATGCAGAGGCGAAAGATGTGCTAAATCTCATCAGCTATATTCAGTCCACTGTTCTGGACAAGTTCAACGTCGAGCTCTGCACTGAAGTGCTCATTGTTGGAGAAGACTAATTATAGATCTTAAGAAGTTTAGGAGGAAAGATTCTTTGAATGGAACTCTCCTTCTTTTTTTTTGTCTGAAACCAGTACATTCCAGAATAAAATCCCGGGTTGATTGACATAGGCACATAAGGTATCATGGGAGTATACGATTTCATTCAAGGGGGAAGAAAATGGAATTTAGAATCAGAGAAGAGATCAAGGCGATGAAACGCTATGTGGCGGGGAAACCTATTTCTGAAGTCAAGCGTGAACTGGGGCTGGAAACTGTTGTTAAAATGGCATCCAATGAGAATCCCATGGGCGCCAGCCCAAAAGTAAAGGAAATGATGAAAAGAACATTGGAGGACATCAGCCTTTATCCGGACTCAGGGTCCTACGGCTTACGTCATGAACTGAGCCTTCGGACAGGAAGAGCCATGGAAGAAATCATCATCGGAGGAGGATCAGACTCACTGATTAAAGTGATTTCGTCTACTTTTCTGTATCCAGGGGATGAGATCATTATGGGGGAGCATTCCTTTTCACGTTATGAGGACAATGCGAAGCTCATGGGCGCAAAGGTTGTGAAAACAGCCATGGAAGATCTGACCCTCCATCTGGACCTGATGCTGGAGGCGGTTTCAGATAAAACAAAGATCATTTATCTTTGCAATCCCAACAATCCCACAGGTTCATCCTTTGGAAAAGAAGAGCTGGAAGCATTCCTGAAAAGAGTGCCGTCTTCTGTCATGGTGATTCTAGACGAAGCGTACAGGGAATATGTGACAAGAGAAGACTACTTTGACGCATTGAACTATTTGGACGCCTATAAAAACCTCATTGTGCTCAGAACCTTCTCGAAAGCCTATGGTATGGCTTCACTAAGAGTAGGGTATGGATTTGCAGATCCTGAGCTCATCGGATATTTCTACCGGGTGGTGGATCCCTTTGATGTGAATCTTTTTGCTCAGGAAGCGGCAGTTACAGCCCTTCAGGATGAAGAGTTTTTACATGAAGTGGTGGCGGAAAACACCAGAGGGAAAGAGTTCTTCTACAAAGAGCTGGAAGATCTGGGACAGTCCTATGTGGTAACGGACGCGAACTTTATCCTTTGGGATACCCAAAAAGATGATATGGAGATTTTCAGAAGACTCATGCAGAAAGGATATATCATAAGACCTGGCGGATTCCTTGGAATTCCAGGCCATATCCGGGTATCTATCTCCACCATGGACCATAATATCGGATTTATGAAGGCATACAAAGAAGTTTTAGCAGAAATGGACGGCATTTAAAGGAGGAGCACATTTTTGGACAATCAGGAACCACGAGACAAAAAGAAAATATCTCCGGAGAGAAAAGGTCTGTACTATGCAGGCATGGCCATGATGGGCATTGGCATCATCCTCTTCCTGTCTGTCTTTTTCATTGCCTTTACAGGAGACCCTTTTGCTCATGAAGGAAACTTCATGCAAAACGGATTCTTTGGTTTTATTCTGATCGGCATCGGATCCTTTGTGATGAATCTAGGGGCCAGAGGAGCTGCAGGGTCTGGCCTTGTGCTTGACCCTGAAAAAGCCAGGGAAGATCTCACTCCCTATACGAAAGCTGCTGGCGGTATGCTGAAAGATGCGCTGGAAGAGATGGATCTGCCTTCTTCGAAAAGTGTTCCGAAGGAAGTCGTGAGAATCCGCTGCCCCCATTGCAAGGAACTCAATGAAGAGGACGCCAGGTTCTGCAAAAGCTGTGGGAAGGAAATAGGCTGAATACCATCAGGATGCAGCATGAATCGTCATGCTGCATCTTTTTTTGTTGAAGATATCCTTTGATACTCCAGTAATAATAAAGAGATTATATGGAGATGATTGAAGAAATAAGGTTTGTAGTGTAGAATTTTTAGAAGAGAAGTGAATTTGTAGTTTATGAAACGTTAAAACCACAATGAGTGTGGTTTTTAGTCGGTATAGGGAGATAGAAGAATGGTGACGATTTACGATATTGCGAAAAAGGCTGGTTGCTCTTCCAGTACAGTCTCAAAGGCGCTCAATAACTCATCGACAATCAGCAAGAAAAGAAAAGAAGAAATCATTGCGATTGCGAAGCTTATGGGATATGTTCCGAATTCCAATGCAAGACAGCTTGCCACAAAAAACAGCTGGTCTATAGGAGTGCTTTTCAGCGAAGATATGAATATTGGACTTGAACATCATTTTTTCAGTGGAGTGTTGGAAGCGTTCAAGACCTATGTGGAAGACCTGGGTTATGAAGTGACTTTTGTCTCTAAAAAAGTGGGCCATCAGTCTCTGAGCTATCTTGAATGGTGCAAGTATAAGAATGTGGATGGAGTCTTCATTGTTACTGTCGACGTGGATGATGTCAGTCTGAAGGAGCTTACAGAAAGCGGAATCCCCATTGTCACCGTGGACAATGGCGTTCTCAACGTGCCTACGATCATTTCAGACAATTACCAGGGTACAAGGATGGTTCTGAACTACCTGAGGTTAAAGGGGGCCAAGAAGATTGCCCACATCGCAGGTCCGTTGAGATCCTTTGCAGCGCAAGAGCGTATAGAAGCGTATAAAGACGTTTTAAGAAAGGCTGATGTGGAAATTGATGAGAAGCTGATCATTGAAGCCAACAACTATGATTTCAACAGCGGTAAAAATGCTCTTTATCAGCTGATCAGCCAGTATGGAGGCATTCCGGATGCTATTTATGCTGCCAGTGACGATATTGCCCTTGGTGCAATCAGAGCACTGAAGGAGTTAGGGTACAAAATACCAGAAGATGTGAGTGTTGTTGGATTCGATAATATCGAGCTGACCAAATACACGTCCCCTTCTTTGACGACCATTGCTCAGGACAAGATCAGAATAGGCAGAGAGGCGGCAAAGCATCTTATTGCCCTGATCAATCATGAAACAGAGAGTGTTCCTGGTATTGTTAAACGAGTTCCTGTGGAACTGGTGATACGGGAATCGACAAAATAAGATAGAATAGTCAAACCTGGAAAAGAGATCTGAGGTGATACTTCAGATCTTTTCTTCATTTTAAAGTTTCCTGAGAGGCCAATATTTTGGAGGACGCTGGTGAAAGGTTTGAGGAACCTGGTTATATCAAGGTGTGAAACTGAAGGAAGTTCATTAAGGGAAACCTTTTGTTTGCTTTAAGGAAATCCTATGATATTATAGAGTCAACGAAACCGATTTCGTTAATTGGTATTTGGATGAAAACCTAGATAGCAGAGAGGAAATCGGCGTAATTTATTCGATGTATATCAGGGGGTACTATGCGCTATTATTTTGAAAATAAGGATTTTATCATAGAAAATTACGATAAAGGGAAACCCTTTTCCAGTTTTCTGCCGGGGATTGCAGGAGTGCATGGAATCCCTTTATGGGCATTTTATGCCAATCGGGGCCAAGGCATCACCAGTTTTGGTGTTCGAGACAAAAATGAGCCGATACAGGAGTTTTTTCCCGCCAATACGAGCTATCAGTATGTGGACCGATATGGGTTCCGCAGCTTTGTGAAGGTTGATGGGGAGGTGTACGAACCCTTTGCGGTGAGCAGCCAAGATGAAGTGCAGAGAGATATGCTGATTTCCCGGGGGCATTTTTCTATAGTGGAAGTCAATAAAACCCGTGAGATCACTTACAAGGTCACGTATTTTGGACTTGTGAATGAACCAGTGGCTGGGCTTGTCAGAAAGGTTGAAATCATCAATGAAGGAAGTCGGAGGACCGTTGAAATCGTAGATGGTCTTGCTAATATTCTTCCCTCAGGCACAACCAATGAATCCTACAAGAATATGTCAAATCTCATGGTTTCCTGGATGGGTGTCGAGAATATGGAAAACCGTGTTCCCTTTTATAAGTTCAGAGCATCCAGTGGGGATGATGCGGAAATCTCCATGAATCAGAAGGGGCATTTCTATCTTTCTTTTCTGGAGGATGGAGAGCTGATCAGGCCGATTGTGGATCTGGAGAAGATTTTTGGATATGACACTTCACTTACCGTGCCGGTCAATCTGCAGCGCCAAAGTCTTCAAGAGTGGGATCTTCAGAACCAGATTCTGGTCAATAAAGTACCTTGTGGCTTTACTCCGGTGTCGAAAGTCCTTGGGTCTGGAGAGCCTCTTCACCTCCACACCATCATCGGCAATGTTTCCGATGTGAAGATTATCAATGAGAAAGCTTCCTGTTTTGCCAAAGAAAGCTATATTTCCCATAAGCTTCTTGAGGTGGAGAGTCTCATTGATGATATGGTTCGCGTCATAGAAACAGAATCCGGATTCCCTGTGTTCGATGCGTATCTGAAACAGAACTTTTTGGACAATACCTTGCGCGGAGGCTATCCGCTCATCTTTGGGGAAGGCGATAAGAAGAAAGTCTATCATGTGTTCTCCAGAAAACATGGAGATCCAGAGCGGGACTATAATTTTTATTCTCTAGCCCCTGAGTTTTACTCTCAGGGAAATGGAAACTATCGGGATGTGAATCAGAACAGGCGTAATGATGTTCTTTTTGTGCCAGAGGCGGGTCTGTTCAATGTGAAGATGTTCATGAATCTTCTGCAGCTGGATGGATACAACCCATTGGGGGTTCAAGGCACTACGTTCACCATAGATACGGAAGCGGCAAATGCGCTCCTGGAAAACGATATTCTTTCGGGTCAGGAACAGCTGAAAGAGATTCTCGCTGATCATTTTACACCGGGTGCCGTTATGATGAGGATCCAGCAGGAAGAAATCAAGCTTCTTGTCCCTGAAGAGGAGTTTTTATCAAGGCTTCTGGAAATGTCTGAGCAGCATATTGAGGCGGTGTTCGGGGAGGGGTACTGGTCTGATCATTGGACGTATAATTTTGATCTGATTGAAACTTATCTGAGCATTTACCCGGATCGGCTTCAGGAGCTTTTGTTTAAAGATAAGACATACCGGTATTATGAGAGCCCTGCCTATGTGCTGCCACGACATGAGAAGTACGGGCTCACGGAAAATGGGAGGATCAGGCAGTATGGTGCCATCAAAGAAGAGAAGCATTCCATCCGCTTTGAACAGTCTAACTGGAGAATGGTGGACGGAAGAATCTATAAAACGAATCTTGCTCAGAAGCTTCTGAATCTCATCCTTGTGAAGTTCACTACACTGGATCCTTACGGAATGGGTGTGGAAATGGAGGCCAACAGGCCTGGGTGGAATGATGCCATGAATGGTCTTCCGGGAGTATTTGGTTCTGGAATGAGTGAGACTGTGGAACTGGTTCGTGTGGTGAGATTTCTCAAGAATAATCTGACAGACCCCGTAGGTGTGTTGGATGTAACTTATGAACTCTATCGGGGGATTGTAGAAGTCCTTTCGAAGGGGCTGTCTCTTTTTGACCAATGGGATGAGATGACCACCCTTAGAGAGAATTTCCGAAAGAAAATTCAGCATGAATTCAGCGGTACAGAGAGGGTTATGGGAGTCGGAGAAACTGTTGAGTTTCTTGAGCAGATCGAAAGAAAACTCCTGGATGGAATTGACCGGGCGAAGTCTTTCCATGGCGGTATGCTGCCTACGTATCTGTATTATGAAGTCAGTGATTATGAAATGCTGGAGGGACGAACCTCATATGGGCTGCAGGCGATTCGCGTAAAGGCTTTTGAACTGAAAAAACTTCCGTTCTTCTTGGAAGCTCCTGCGAGATACTATAAGATTGGGTCACGGGAGGAGAATCAGAAGCTATACCAGATGGTCAGGAACTCAGGTATGTACGATGAAGTGCTGAATACTTATAAGACCAGTGAGTCTCTGGAGGAGATGAGCTACGAAATTGGCAGAATCAGAGCCTTCTCGCCAGGGTGGCTGGAACGGGAGAGTAATTTTCTTCATATGACCTATAAATATCTTCTGGGTCTATTGAAGGGAGGTCTCTATGACTTGTTCTTTGAAGAAATCAAAATGAACCTGGTCTGTTTCATGGACCCGCAGATGTATGGGCGCTCCACGCTGGAGAACTCAAGTTTCATTGCAAGCAGTCTCAATCCAAACAGAAGTGTTCACGGTCAGGGATTTGTTGCGAGGCTCAGTGGATCCACTTCGGAGATGCTCAGTATCTGGCAGCACATGATGTTTGGTAAAATGCTTTTCACCTATACAGACACCTTGAGGTTTACCCCCAAACCAGTGCTGAACGTGGATTTCTTTGTGGAGGGACGTTTGAGAACTACACTCTTTTCAGAGATTGAGTTCATCATTGAGAATGCTACGGGGCTCCCCACCTATTCGGAGCAAGTGGCTGTTGATTACTATAGGGTGGATGGGGAAAAGTGTGCATCTATAAGCGGTGCATTGGCGCATAAAGTTCGAGAACGGCAAGTGAAGCAGATTGTCATGGTGTATAAGGTTAAGGAGGAACTATGAAAATTAAAGCGGTAAGGTCTGAAAAGAGAGAGTTGAAATTCTGGAAAACACTGCCTGAAAGGGAAATGGGCTCTTATGATGCGAAAAGGCCTGTGATTGTTGTGAACAGCCGGATGGAGTATCAGGAGTTCATGGGCTTTGGTGGCGCATTTACTGAATCTGCGGCGTACACGTTATCTGAAGCTCCTGAAATGATGCGAGAGGAAGCACTTCGTGCCTATTTTTCGAAATCAGAAGGTTTGGGATATGTTCTAGGGAGAGTTCATATTAATTCGTGTGACTTCTCGCTTGAAAATTATGTTTATGTGGAAGAGGGGGATCGGGATCTTCACAGCTTTGATCTCTCCAGAGAAGACAAGTGGGTTGTTCCGATGATCAAAGATGCTGTGCGGTATGCAGGGGAGCCTCTGAAGCTTCTTGCGTCTCCTTGGAGCCCGCCGGGTTATATGAAAGATACAGGTGAAATGAACTATGGCGGAAAACTTCTTCCGGAATACAGTGAAACCTGGGCGAAATATTATGTAAGATACATTGAGGAGATGAAGAAGCGTGGCATTGATATCTGGGCGGTGAGTATACAAAATGAACCGCTCGCCACCCAGACTTGGGATTCCTGTATCTATACAGCTGAGGAAGAGAGGGATTTTATTAAGAATCATCTTGGGCCAGTGCTGAAAGAAGCTCATCCCAATACAGAGATCATCGTGTGGGACCACAATAGGGACGTTCTCGTGGAACGTGGGTCTGTGGTGCTTTCAGACAAAGAAGCGGCAAAGTATGTGTGGGGAGTGGGAAATCACTGGTATGTCAGTGAAGCTTTCGAAAATCTTACAGCACTTCACAACCTGTATCCAGAGAAGCATCTCCTTTTTACAGAGGGGTGCGTGGAGCTGACAACCACCTCTGAAAATGCCGTACACAATGGATATTTGGGCTCCTGGTCTAACGGGGAAAGATACGGTCGAAATATCATTGGTGACTTTAACAACTGGAGCCGAGGATGGATTGACTGGAATCTGGTGCTGAATGAGATTGGAGGACCGAACCATGTCCACAATTACTGTGAAGCTCCATTGATGTATGACCGCAACCAGAAGAAACTGATCTATAATAATTCTTATTATTATATTGGCCATTTTTCGAAATACATTGCTGTGGGAGCGAAAAGGCTGGAGATCAGTGTCACAAAAGAAGGGGTATATGCTGTGGCGTTCCGCAATCCTGACGGCCGGATTGTTGTGGTTGCTCAGAATGAAGGTTTTATCGCGGAATTGGCTCTGGTGGTGGATGGTCAAGGGATAAACGTCAATCTTCCGGATCATTCCATTACAACATTTATGGTTGATTAAAGGAAAGCGGTTTCGAAAATTGCGATATTGAGCGCTGAAACGGTCCATATTCTTCATGTTTGTTATGACTGAGGTTTGAGATCGTTTTATTCTGGCCAAGATGACTTTTCTGAGTGGTTATTATATGGTTGAAAGGCAAAAGTTACTGAATATCAATGGCTCTAGAGATTAAATCGATCTGTTTCAACAATGGGAGGCGAAGTGACATCTTCAATGAGCATTGGTTCAATAAAGATAAAAAGGTTTTCATTTTTTGAAAAATCTTTAGAAAAAGTATTGAAACCGCTTTCGTGATTGTGTTATATTATGGGTACGACATTACTGTGTGTTGAAAAAACTTTAAAAAGGGGTTAATCGGATGAAAATCAAAAAAATTCTTTCATTCTTACTGGCGTCTATGGTTGTTCTTTCTGCTTGTGGCAAGAAAGAGGATGCACCTTCTGTGGAGGTTGATCCAAATAAGGACTATTCCAATGAGAAGTTGGTAATCTGGTCTTTTACAGATGAACTTCAGACCGCTGGTGATATTGATAACTTTAAGGAGCTTTATACTGCAGACGGAAAGCCGTTTGCTGGAATGGAAGTAGAATTTGTAGCGGTATCCATTCAGGATGGGTATATGGATAAGATTTTACCAGCTCTGTCCTCCGGAAATGGACCAGACGTTTTTACAGGCGAGCTCGATCATATCAAGCAGTTTATTGAAGCTGGATACTATGCGGATATTGAAACTATGATGGAGAATGATAAAGATGTGGATCTGGCTGCTGAAAAAGCGGATTATGCTGAATACATCTGGCAGTCTGGAATTGATCCTGCAACAGGAAAGCTTGCCGCATTATCATGGCAGGTAACACCAGGAGCCATTTTCTTCAAGACAGATATGGCTGCTGAAGTTTGGGGAACAGAAGCAGGCTTCCCAGCTGAGGGTACAGATGATTACAACGCTGCTGTCACAAACTGGATGAACGAAAACAAGTTCAATACCATTGACAACATGCTTCAGGCTCAGGTGGAAGTGAAGGAGTTCAATCCAAACTGGCGTTTGTTCCCAGATGATCAGGCTGTACGACACTTTGCAGCAGGAACCAATGATCCTGCTAAGTGGATTGGGGAAGATGGAAAGCTGAATCCTGCGAAAATCAAAGAGCAGATTCCTTACATCAATCTGGTTAAGGGTATGTATGGAGAGACCATCAGTGATTCTTTGACAGCCAATGCAGCTGAGTGGAGTGGTCCTTGGTTTGATGCCATGGATAAGGATCTGACAGATGCAGAAGGAAAGAACTGGCAGGTTATGGCATATTCCATGCCTACATGGGGTCTAAAATATATTATCGAACCAAACATGGAAAAAGTGGATGCCAATGGCAACACACTACCTAAGCCAGCAGAGGATGCTGACCAGGCAAAGAAAGACGAGTATGAAAAGGCAGCGTTTAAAGGCAACTGGGGTATGGCTTCAGGTCCTAACTCTTATTTCTGGGGTGGAACTTATCTTGGGGTTAACGCAGACTCTGAGAATCCAGAAGCAGCATTTGCATTCCTGAAGTCCATGCTGTTTGACAAGGAAAGACTTGCTGAGAGACAGGCTGCTGACGGAGACATGTATTCTGTTGAATCTGTTATGGCACCAGTCATCGCTGACTATGCTGGAAGAGATTCCCTAGGCGGCATGAACCACCTGGAGGTTTTCAGTGAAGAAGCTGCCAAGATTGATCTATCCAACGTTACTGTGTATGACAGAGGACTAAATGATCTTCTGGGCATCCATATCACAAATTACAAGCAGGGTTCTGCAGGTTATGCTTCCGTAGCGGATGTGCTGACTGCATTCTACAATGATGTGAAGGTAACATATCCTGAAATTTATGTGGATGGACTCCCAACTGAATAAACAAAAACTATGCAGAAGTAGACGTAATGTCTACTTTTGCATATGGAGGTAAAAATGAGAAAAACAAAGGAAAGGAAAGGATATTTTTTCATCACACCATTTTTTCTGGTGTTTGCATTATTTAATGTATATCCGATTCTGTTTACACTCTATCTTTCTATGACAAGATATAAGGGCTATGGACCACAAGTGTTTATTGGAGCGGAGAATTTCAAGCTGGTTTTCAATGATCCCAACGTGGTGGATGCTTTCTTCAATACCATCAGAATCTGGGCTGTGAACATTTTTTTCCAGATCTTTTTGGCATTTCTGCTGGTGATGATCTTTTCAGACATCAAATACAAAGTCAAAGGACTGGGATTCTTCCGCGTGGTGTTTTATCTTCCGAATCTCATCGCTTCTGCGACCATAGCTTTGATTTTCTTCAAACTTCTAGATCGGGATTATGGAGTGGTGAATCAGGTTCTCTTTAACATCGGGTGGATCGATCAAGCTATTGGTTGGCTTACAAAGCCTATTCTGGCACAGATGAGTGTTTCAGGCATTCAGACTTGGATGTGGTTTGGCAATTCGTTTATTCTGTTCATGGCTTCTGTGCAGGCAGTAAGTAAAGAAACATTTGAAGCTGCCAGAATTGACGGTGCCACCAGACTTCAGATCATGAAAAACATCACCATACCCTCTATTAAACCCATCCTGATGTATGTGATGGTGACAGGGCTTATTGGTGGTCTGCAGCTTTTTGACATACCGTTTCTCATTACCGACGGCAAAGGTTTTCCGGAAGGCAGTCTGAACACGATGATTGTATACATCTATAACATGGCTTTTGTTTATCGAAACTACGGTTATGCATCCGCCCTTTCCTTTGTTTTATTTTTACTTATTATGGTCTTTACCGCTGTTTTTACCATCGCAACAAATAGACGAGAAATTAAAGAGTTTTTTATGAACCGTAAAGAGAAGAAGTTGAGAAAGAAACAGGCACTGATGATGAAAGGTGGTGATTCCCTTGAAAGGCAATAGAATCGTAGAGCGCAGCGCTCCACAGACTGAAGAGGAAAGACAGAAAGAACTCCGAAGGAATAAAGTCAGAAAGGTGACGGTATATACGCTGATCTATCTTTTCTTGGCATTTTTGGTGGTTATCGCAGTGATACCATTCTGGATCGTGCTCATCAATGCCACCCGAGACGGCATGTCTATTTCGACTCAGGGAATCACCTTGATACCCGGAAACAGTTTAATGGAAAACTATAAAATTCTCGTGGAGAATGTTGATGTGATGCGAGGCTTCAGAAACTCTCTGAAAATCGCTCTGTCCGTTACGGTTCTTTCAGCTTATTTTTCCGCACTGACGGCATACGGGTTCCATATCTATAATTTTAGAGGGAAAAATGTGCTGTTTGGGTTGATTCTGATTTTTATGATGGTGCCCAGCCAACTGGCATTTCTTGGGTATGTCAGACTCATGACACAGATCGGTCTCATGGACAATCACCTTGCACTGATCATACCGTCCATTGCCTCCATCGGTACGGTGTTTTTCCTTAGAGCCTATATCAGCTCATCTTTAGGAAGAGAGATCATAGAGGCGGCAAGAATAGACGGCGCAGGAGAGATGTATATCTTCCATAGGATCGCGCTGCCGCTTATGGCACCAGGAGTGGCAACCATGTCCATCTTCACCTTCATCGGATCTTGGAACAATTATCTCAGTGCGCGAGTGATTTTAAGTTCCAAGGAAAATGAAACACTGCCCATGGTTATTTCCTCGCTGAAGGCCCTTCGGATCTGGTATCAGAATCAGGGAGCAATTTATCTGGGATTTGCCATCTCGATTGTACCAATTGTTATTGTGTTTATTTTCGCCTCGAAATATCTGATTGAAAATATCTCAGCAGGTGCAGTAAAAGGCTAACCATAGGATGAAAGGATAGTAAGATGAGAGATAAGAGTTTATATATCGGGGATTGTATTTTACAAGGAGATTCACCGGAGATTTCTTTGAAAACAGTGGGAATGAACGGTGAAACATTTTTCAGAATCAGTGATTTTCATGAGATGCCTCCGTTTTTCATGACCATTGTCAATGATGGGGATTTTTGGATGTTTGTGTCCAGTACCGGTGGTCTTACGGCGGGAAGAGAAAATGCAGATAATGCGCTGTTTCCCTACGTCACCGACGATAAAGTCCATGACAGCATAGAAACCACGGGACCGGATACCGCTTTGATCGTTTCCTTGGGAGAACGGAAAGTTTTCTGGAAACCTTTTACGAACCATAATGCGGATTTATATAAAATCAGAAGAAATCTATACAAGAACACCCTGGGGAATAAAATAATATTCGAGGAAGAGAATCTTGATCTCAACCTGACCTACCGGTACTCCTGGAAAATGAGCAGCCGCTATGGAATAGTCAAAGAGTCAGAGATTGTCAGCAGCTGCAGCAAGACTGTGGAGATCTCTGTGCTGGACGGGATTCGGAATATCCTCCCTTATGGTGTCGATGCACTTACCCAGACAAGCCGAAGCACGCTCATTGATGGGTACAAGAGAAATGAACTGATAGAGAGTGCTGCTCTTGGGATTTTTACACTCAGTTCTATCATTTCGGACCAGCCAGAACCCAGTGAATCACTTAAAGCGACAACGGTCTGGACAAAGGGCCTGGGGGATGCCAGGTATCTTCTCTCCGAAAAGCAGATCAGAAATTTCGGAAAGGGTCTTGAAGTGTCCACTGAGCATGATATCAAAGGACAAAGAGGTGCGTTTTATGTCTCCGCTGCACTGACGCTTGAACCTTCTGACGTAAAGAAGTGGGTGATTGTTTCAGAGCTGAAACAGAGCGCTTCAGATGTGGAATCCCTGATGAAAGAGATCGCGGATGGAGACAGCATACTGGCTTCCTTGGAAGAGGATCTTGCCAAAGGTGACGATAATCTGAAGAAGCTGGTCTTTGATGCGGATGGGTTCCAGTTCACCGAAGATCGGTTGGCTGGGTACAGACATTTTTCAAATACGCTTTACAACATCATGCGAGGAGGCATTTATGCGGATGGGTATAGGATTCCCACGCAGGACCTCATCGCCTTCATTGGAAAATGGAACAGTTCCATTATGGCAAAATACAAGGAGGAACTGGAGAACTTACCTGGTGAGATCAGTTATTTGGACCTTCTCGCTATGGTGGAGAAGACTGGAGACCCTGATTATGAGCGGTTGGTTCTTGAATATCTTCCTCTGACCTATTCCAGACGCCATGGGGATCCAAGCCGTCCATGGAATAAATTCAACATCAAGATCAATGGAGAAAATGGAGAGCAGAATCTGAATTTTGAAGGAAACTGGAGAGATATTTTCCAGAACTGGGAAGCCCTTTCCATTTCCTTCCCGGAATATATTGAAAGCATCATTTCCAAGTTCGTCAATGCATCTACACCAGACGGATACAATCCGTACCGTATCACGAAGGATGGAATAGACTGGGAAGAACCGGATCCTTCCGATCCTTGGTCGAATATCGGTTACTGGGGAGACCATCAAGTCATCTATCTTCTAAAGATCTTGGAGATGTCGAGAAATTACCATCCAAAGAAATTAAGTGAAATGCTCTCAAAAGAGAGCTTTGTCTATGCCAATGTACCCTATAGAATCAAAGGAATAGACAGCCTGATTGGAAATCCGAAAGATACCATTGTCTATGATGAAGAATCCGCGGGACTCATCGAAAAAAGAGTGGAAAACTGTGGTGCAGACGGCAAATTGCATTTTAGAGGGGAAGAGATCTATCATGTGAACCTGATGGAAAAACTCCTTGTTGTGATGCTTTCCAAGATGTCAAACTATATCCCTGGCGGGGGTATATGGATGAACACACAGCGTCCGGAATGGAATGATGCCAACAATGCATTGGTTGGAAATGGCGTATCGATGGTTACGTTATACTATCTCTACAGGTACTTGAGCTTTATGGATCGCCTCATGGATGAGGTCTCTGGAACAGTAAAGGTATCTTCTGAAGTGAAAACCATGTTTGATGAGATGCTGAAGGTGCTTTCAGAAAGTGAGGAAGCTCTCATGAGAGGGCTCACAGAAGAAGAGCGGTATGAGATGGTCAAGAAACTTGGGGAAATTGGAGAATCCTACCGCCAAGCTATTTATGAGAATGGTTTTACAGGAGAGAAGATTCATCTCGATTACATGGATGTCAGAAGATTTTTGAATACGGCAGAACGGCATCTGATCACGACCATCAAAGAAAACAGAAGAGAAGATGGACTCTATCATTCCTATAATCTGCTGAAGTTCTCTGAGAATGCCTGCACTCTATCCCATTTATATGAGATGCTTGAAGGCCAGGTGGCGGTGCTAAGCTCTGGAGCCTTAAGCGAGGATGAAGCGCTGAACGTGCTGGAAGCTCTCAGAAACAGTAAAATTTACCGGGAAGACCAGAACAGCTATATGCTGTATCCTGAGCGGGATTTACCGAAGTTTTTGGAGAAAAACATCATTCCAGCAGAAGCGGTGGAAACCTCTCTGATTTTGAAGAAGGAACTTGAGATGGGTTCCCGGAGATTTGTGGAAAAGGATGTCAATGGACGGTACCGTTTTAATGGCCAGTTCCGAAATGCCAAGGAAATCATGGATGCATTGAGTAAAGTTGATACCTACAAGTATGAGGATATTCAGGCTGTGGGTGAGATATTCAGCAACTTGTTTGATCATCATGCCTTTACCGGCCGATCGGGGACCTTCTTCAAGTATGAGGGCCTAGGAAGTATTTACTGGCATATGGTTTCAAAACTGGTGCTGGCAGCGAAGGAAAATCATGACCGTGCTGTTCTTAGGGGAGCAGCGGATGAAGCGGATCAGCTGACAAAGCACTTCAGAGAGTTGAAGGAAGGCATTGGTGTGACAAAATCACCTGTGAATTATGGTGCGTTCCCAACGGATGCCTACTCCCATACACCAAGTTTTGCTGGCGTCCAGCAGCCTGGTATGACGGGACAGGTCAAAGAGGATATCATAACAAGATTCAGTGAGCTTGGTGTCTTCGTATCGCAAGGGGAAATCTCCTTTGCACCGACTCTTTTATCGGAAGAGGAGTTCATAAAGAGCCCTGTGGATTGGATGCTGCCTGGACGGAAGCTGGATATTCGGGAGAACCAGCTCGGATTCACCCTATGTTCTGTGCCTGTCATATACGAATGTACAGATCATGATGCAGTTTCGGTGTTTTATGAGAATGGGGATAGATACACCTTTGAGAACTGTCTTAAGCTCAATAGAGAAATCTCATCCAGCATTTTCAGACGGGAAGCTAAATTTGACAAAATCATCGTACAGATCAACTGGGAGAAGGTAAAGAACAAAAGATAATTCAAGTGAATGTTAGATTTCATGTATATTGAATGAGTAATAACCAGAATTTCTGAAAGAGGAGGCTATTTTACCATAGTCTCCTCTTTCAGTTTGAGAAAATGTGGCAGCTTCCACATGATGCGTAAGATAAGAGATTCTTCACTATATGTATTTGAGTGGGACCTTATGGGTGCACTTGGTCTAGGGAGAGGCGAAGTAAGTTCAGTGCTAAGCTAAAAAAAGCATTGCCCGAACATCGTATGCCTTACAGACATTTGAGTTTTATCGACTTTGGAGCCAGAGGAGAAACAGGGATTCCGTGGTATTTACCGCAAGAACTTCTTATGTACCGGCGATATGTTCTCTATCCAAGCGGCTGTGGTATAATCTATGTAATAAGTATGAGGGATTTGTGGTGCGTAACTATGAAGATAAAAGACTGGCTTAATATGGGTGTGGGGTTGAAAAGATGGTTTGGACTGGGGATTGTGGGCATAGGACTTCTGATATTTGCGATCATAGAGCTTATTTTCAGACGCTTTGGAGAAGAAGCCTACAGCGTCTATTATGTGTATCTTCTGATACTGGGAGCTTCCACCCTGTATGTATCTACAGCGGAGCTCATCAAAAGCTTCATGAGTCTTGTACAGGATGGTCTCATTCATTTTAATATGGACTCCAGGGAAATCGGAAGCCTCATTCATGACAAGAAGCTTCTGGTCCAAGGACCAAGAGTGGTCATCATTGGTGGAGGAACAGGTCTTTCCACCATCTTAAAAGGCATCAAGAACTATACCAACAATATTACCGCTGTGGTGACCGTAGCCGATGACGGAGGGGGCTCAGGTGCGCTTAGGGATGATCTTGGCATCCTGCCGCCTGGTGACATCAGAAACTGTCTGGTGGCCCTTGCAAATACAGAGCCTCTTATGGAGGAACTTATGCAGTATCGTTTTAAAGATGGTACGCTGAAAGGACAAAGCTTCGGTAATCTTTTTCTGGCGGCCATGGATGGAGTCTCAGACAATTTTGAGGATGCGGTGCAGAAGATGGCCAGTGTTCTTGCCATCACTGGAAAGGTGCTCCCTGTGACCCTGGATAATGTGAAGATTCATGCGGTGCTGGACAACAACCAGCTGGTGGTGGGAGAGTCCCATATTCCTGATGTGAGCATCAAAGAAGGGGCGAGGATTCAAAGGCTTTATATTGTGCCGGAGGATGCAGAGGCATTAGAAGATGTGAAAAATGAAATTCTACGGGCAGATGCCATTATTTTAGGTCCGGGATCCCTGTACACCTCCGTTATTCCAAACCTTCTGGTGAAAGGTGTGCCTGAGGCCATTAAAGAAAGCAGAGGCAGGAAGATTTACATCGCCAATGTCATGACTCAGCCAGGAGAAACAGATGGATTTAGAGTATCGGATCATCTGAAAGCCCTGTATGCCCATGGGGACATCGGTCCGCTGGACTACGTTTTTGCCAATGATATGAAGATCAGAAATGATCATCTTCGGGACAAGTATCATAGAATGAACCAGTTTGAAGTAGAGATTGATTATGAGAACCTTAAAGAGGAGCCTTTCAAACTGATTCAGGGAGATTTTATCAAACCTAGAGAATCTTCTGTACGTCATGATGCGGACAAGCTCTCTCAGAAGCTCATGGAGATTGTTCTGGAAGAGACCTTGGTCAGTGACAAGAAGAGAATCCTGGAGTATGTGGCGCTCTCTGGAAAACTTAAAGGGAAGAAGCAGTAAACTGCGAGTAAAAAAGATAGGGCCGGAAGTCTTTGAGTTCAAAACCAAAGACTTCCGGTTTAATTTTATACGGCGTAAAGGGGTCTTTTTGCGATGCACCAGGGATGGTTTATGCTATAATTGAAGGGTCAGCTGTACTAAAACTGTCTTGAAAAATACAGAAGATACAGAGAATTTTTGAACTATAATAAAACAGGCTGGTGAACTATATGTCTTTTTCCTCTACAGTGAAAAATGAAATCACGAAAAATACAGAAATTACAAGGGCAGAGATCATTGCTCTTTTATCCGCTATCATGCGTCTGTCCGGAACCCTGGCCTTTGGGTCTGCCAAGCTGTCGTTTAAAATCACCACGGAAAACCCCTCCACAGCGAGGTTTATTTTTAAGCTTCTCAAGGACCATCTGAAAATTCACGGAAGGCTTCTCGTGAAAAAATCAGGTTCGCTCAAGAAAAACAATGTCTATGTGATTGTCATCTCTGAGGATATGGGCCTTCGGGAACTTCTTCTGGAGACAGGAATACTGAAGGAAGAGGAAGGTGCTATGGGACTGAACTACTCCATCAGCCCCAATCTGGTGCATACGGATGCTCTGAAGAAAGCCTATATCAAAGGATCCTTTCTGGGATCCGGCAGTGTGTCAAATCCGGAGAAAGCCTATCATCTGGAGTTTGTGGTGAACTCTCTGGAACTTGCAGAAGAGCTGAAAGAGCTCATCAATTCCTATGGGCTGACTTCAAAGGTCATCGCCCGAAAGAACTCCCACATTGTCTACCTGAAAGAGGGAGAGCAGATCGTGGATATTCTTTCCATCATCGGTGCCTACAACAGCCTTTTTGAGTTCGAAAACGTCCGCATTGTCAAAGATATGAGAAACAATGTGAACCGACTGGTGAACTGCGAGACAGCAAACCTTTCAAAGACCGTTAATGCAGCGGTTCGGCAAGTGGAGTCCATTAAGCTCATCGAAAAAGAGATTGGTCTGAAAAGACTCTCAAAGCCCCTGCGTGATATTGCAGAGCTGCGGCTTGAATATCCAGATGAGTCATTGAAGGAGCTTGGAGAAATGCTCGATCCGCCGGTTGGGAAATCTGGAGTGAACCATAGATTGAGAAAAATAGAAAAGATTGCAGATGAACTGAGAAAGGGAGGACTCTAATGGCGAAGATCGACCGTATCATGGAACATATCAAAGAAATGCAGCTGGGCACAAAACTCTCTGTCAGAACCCTGGCAAAAGACCGGGGAGTCAGTGATGCCACGGCTTATAAAGCCATTAAGCTCATGGAGGAGGAGGGGTATCTGGAAACCCTTCCCCGAACAGGAACCATCCGTGTGGAGAGTGAAAAAGAGAAAAAGATCGAATCCATCACCTACAATGAGATCATCCGTATTGTAGATGGAGAGCTTCTTGGTGGCAGAGATGGCATTGAAAAGACCATCTACAGGTTCAACATCGGAGCCATGACCATGGAAGCCATGAAAAAGTATCTCACAGTTGGTGGCCTTCTCATTGTGGGCAATCGGGATGAAGTGCATAGCCTTGCCCTCAACATGGGGGTTGGTGTTCTTATCACCGGTGGATTCAAAGCTTCGGAAAAGAATGTGGCTCTGGCGGACAGGCTGAAGATTCCTATCATCTCCTGTTCCTATGACACATTCACCACGGCATCCATGATCAATCGTGGAATCTCAGAAAATCTCATTAAGCAGACCATTCCTTATGTGAAAGACATCATCCAGAAGGAAACCTATCATCTGACAGTGCGGGACACCATCCATGACTATATCAGGCTGTCGGAGCGTTCTGGCCATGAGAAGTTTCCGGTGGTGGATGAGAAAATGGTGGTCCAGGGCATCATCACCCCCAAGGAAACCCTTGGCAGAGAAGACAGTGACCGGGTGGGAGAGGTGCTCCGCAAGGTGAATCTTTCTGTGACGCCCAAGACCACGGTATCCTATGTGGCACACATCATGGACTGGGAAAATCTTCCGCTGTGTCCTGTGACTGAAGATGGAGTCCTTGTGGGCGTCATTACGAGAACGGACATCCTGAAAGCTCTTCAGGAGCGTCATATGAAGCCCATGGAAACAGATACCATGGAGGATAAGATCATCCGGCACTTGACCGTGGAAAAAAGAGAAGGGAAGTTCTACTACAGTGGCGTGGTGACGGCAGAGTTTCTGGATCCCTTGGGTAATGCTTCCAGAGGACTCCTTTCCATGCTCATGTCAAAGACCGCCATCTCACATCTTCAGAACCAGTACTACAGCTGCAGCCTGGATAAATGCGCTACAGACTTTTATGAAGTGCTGGGCATTGATGCGAAGTTCACCATGGAGATCAACATCATCAAGACATCTAAGCTCCACTCTAAAGTGGATGTGAATCTGAAATCAAGAGACAAGCTCATTGCCACATCCAGACTCAGCATTTTGCATACGCTGGATGAGTAAGAACGAAAGTGTAAAAAATACATGGAGTAAATAGGGGGGAATCATATGTTTTATCATGTGGTGCTGTTTAAGTTGAAGGAAAACTCTAAAGAGAATATGGAAAAGGCAAAGGGACTGCTGCTGGCCATGGAGGGGAAAATCCCTCAGCTGAAGCATCTGCTGGTAGGTCAAGATGAGCTGTCCACAGGAAGAAGCTACGACATCTGCCTCATTTCAGGCTTTGACTCTAAAGAAGCCATGGATGAGTATCAGGTGCATCCTTACCATGTGGATGAGGTGCTGGCACATTTAAGACCGATGCTTGAAGATTCCAAAGCCTGTGACTTCAGCGCATAGGAACATCTCGTTGTCTTTGGTATAGAAAGGACTGAAATTATGGATAAACCATTTGCCCATCTTCATCTCCATACAGAGTACAGTCTTCTGGATGGCTCGGCGAAGATCAGCGGAATCATCAGCCGTGTGAAAGAACTGGGCATGAAGCATGTGGCCATTACGGACCATGGCTCCATGTACGGCTGTGTGGATTTTTACAAAGAAGCAAAAAAAGCAGGCATTAAGCCCATCATCGGCTGTGAAATCTATGTGGCTGCGAAAGATATGCATATCAAGAATCAGGATCCGGAGAACACGACCCACCATCTGGTTCTTCTTGTAAAGAATGAGACGGGCTATGAGAATCTCATGAAGATTGTGTCGGAAGCCTCCTTGTCTGGGTTTTACTATAAACCAAGGGTAGACCACGCTTTTCTGGAGAAGCATTCAGAAGGGCTTATTTGTCTTTCTGCTTGTCTCGGTGGTGAAGTGCAGGAGTTTTTCAATCTGGGTATGCCGGATAGAGCCAAGGAAGCTGCGAAGTTCTATCATGGACTGTTCGGGGAGGATTATTATCTGGAGCTTCAGGACCATGGACTGGAGGAGCAGAGAAAGGTAAATAAGCTGAACATCGCTTTGGCCAAAGAACTTGGGATCCCCCTTGTCTGCACCAATGATGTCCATTACCTGAAGAAAGAAGATGCCAGAGCCCATGACATTCTTCTTTGCATACAGACAGGAAAAACAGTGGAGGAAGAGAACCGTATGCGGTATCCTTCCGATGAGTTCTATCTGAAGTCCTATGAGGAAATGGAAGATCTCTTTTCCCATGTACCGGAAGCTCTGGAGAACACGGTGAAAATTGCGGAGATGTGCAGCTTTGACTATGAGTTCCATGTATCGAAGCTGCCAAAGTTTCCGCTGCCGGAAGGAGCGGACCCTTACGCTTATCTCACAGAAAGGACCTACGAAGGGATGGTGGAGAAGTATGATGCCTTCTCAGCCTATCGGGGCAAGCCTATTCGTGTGGAAGAGCTGAGAGGTCTGGTGGAGAAAGAGCAGAAGGAGATCATCACGCGAATTGATTATGAGCTGAAGATCATGAATGATATGGGATATGTGGATTATTTCCTCATCGTATGGGACTTCATCAAGTTCGCCAATGACCATGGCATAGCCACTGGAGCCGGAAGAGGAAGTGCTGCGGGTTCTTGTGTGTCCTATTGCCTCAACATCACGAAGATTGACCCCATCAAGTATCAGCTGCTTTTTGAGCGTTTTCTCAATCCGGAAAGAATCTCCATGCCGGATATCGATTCGGACTTCTGCTACGAAAGGCGAGGTGAAGTCATTGACTATGTGGTAGGAAAATATGGAGCAGACAATGTGGCTCAGATCATCACCTTTGGTACCATGGCTGCAAGAGCTTGTATCCGGGATGTGGGCAGAGCCATGAACTACCCCTATGGGGAAGTGGATCAGATCGCCAAGATGATTCCAACGGTTCTGGGCATTACTTTAGAAGGAGCCATTGAGATGAATCCGGAACTGAAACGCGCCTATGAAAGTGATGGGCGTGTCATGGAGCTTCTGGACATCGCAAAGAAGCTGGAGGGTCTTTCAAGACACGCTTCCACCCATGCGGCGGGAGTTGTGATTTCTGAAAAGCCACTGGTGAATTATGTCCCTCTTCAGAAAAATGAGGAGTCCATTGTAACCCAGTTCACCATGAACACTTTGGAAGAACTTGGACTTTTGAAAATGGACTTCCTGGGTCTGCGTACTCTCACCGTCATGCGGGATACCGTGGATATGGTGAAAGACAATAGGGGTGTGGACATTGATATCGACAATCTGCCACTTCATGACCCTGAGGTCTATAAAATGATCGGAGAAGGAAAAACCGTGGGGGTTTTCCAGCTGGAATCTGCGGGTATGACAAGCTTTATGAAGGAGCTGAAACCGGACTCCTTAGAAGACATCATAGCGGGTATTTCTCTATACCGTCCGGGACCGATGGCGGAGATTCCAAGATACATCGAAAACAAGAACCATCCGGAAAAAGTCACCTATCTTTGTCCAGAACTGGAGCCGATTCTCTCGGTCACTTACGGTGTCATTGTTTACCAGGAGCAAGTTATGCAGATTGTACGGGACCTTGCAGGATATTCCATGGGAAGGTCTGATCTTGTAAGGCGAGCCATGAGCAAGAAGAAGCATGATGTCATGGAGGAAGAGCGAAAGAACTTTATTTATGGACTGGATGATGAAAAAGGAAATGTCATTGTGCCTGGCTGTGTTCGAAATGGAATCTCTGAGCAGGTAGCCAACACCATCTTCAACCAGATGATGGATTTTGCAAGTTATGCCTTCAATAAAGCGCATGCGGCAGCCTATGCGGTCATCGGTTATCAGACGGCCTATCTCATGCGGTACTATCCTGCGGAGTTTACAGCAGCTATGCTGAACTCTTTCCTGGGCAATGCAGATAAATGTTACGCCTATCTTAGATTTGCCAAAGGTTTAGGCATCGAAGTGGATGCTCCAGACGTCAACTTGTCTGAATGGAAATACAAGGTAAAAGATGGGAAGATCGTCTTTGGCCTCGGGGCCATCAAAGGGGTTGGGAAGCAGATGGTGGAGTCCCTGGTGGAAAACAGAAGATCCGGCGGCGTATATAAGACACTGATGGATTTTCTCGAGAGAAACACCAATGGAAGCCTCAACAAGCGGGCGGTGGAAGCGCTGATCCGTGCGGGGGTTTTTGACGGACTCGATGGAAACAGAGCGCAGATGCTGGCGGTTTATGAGAAGATCATGGACAGCTTCACGCAGAAAAACAGAAAAAACATCGAAGGTCAGGTCTCTTTGTTTGGAGATCTTCTGGAAGAGGAGGAAATGATGACCATTTCCTATCCAAACCTTAAGGAGTTCAGTCATAAGGACCTGCTGTTCATGGAAAAGGAAATGACAGGGATGTACCTCTCTGGTCATCCACTGGATGAGTATGAGGACAGGCTGGCAAGGAGTGTCAGCCACAAAGTGTCTGATATCCTCACGGAGGATCACAGCATCCTAGATGATGTCCGGGATGAAGCCTCTATGTTTGCAGATGCGGTTCTTCATGAGAAAGACCTGAAGGACGGGGACCGGGTGATTCTTGGCGGACTCATGAGAAACATTACAAGGAAAATCACAAGAAACTCTTCTATGATGGCCTTTCTGATGCTGGAGGACCTGTCTGGTGTCATTGAGTGCATCGTGTTTCCGAAAGCCTACGAAAAAGTAGTTTCAGAGCTGAAAGAAGACCGTATTGTGCTGATTCGTGGTAGAGTTTCCATTAAAGAGGAAGAGAATACAAAGATCATTGTGGAGTCCATCGGAAACCTGGAGGAAAAAAAGAAGAAGCTCTATCTGAGGTTTAAGGATATGGAAGAAGCAAGACTGATGGTGAAGACTTTACGAACGGTGTTTAAAACGTTCCATGGAGAAATGCCTGTCCATGTGGTATCTTCCAAGACCAGAGAAGTGATGCAGCTGTCCAGGGATTTGTGGGTGGATGAATGGTCCCCCATTGTGAAGATGCTGGAGGAAAAACTGGGAGAGGATAATGTCAAGGTCGTTGAATCTTAGGAAAAGTAAAGATGGTGGTATCGTGGTGATATTAACTTTTTCTCATGGCAGGGCATCATCTTGAAATGATTTCATTTTAGAGATACAATAAGATGGGCTAAATTTTAATGGACGGAAGAGAACCTCTTCTGCCTCTTTAGGAGGGTATATAAAAATGAAGAAAATTGGGATACTGACCAGCGGTGGCGACGCGCCAGGAATGAATGCAGCCATCCGAGCTGTTGTACGTACTGCTCTTGTGAACAATATAGAAGTCATGGGGATTTACAAAGGATACTTAGGGCTCCATGAGGGAGAAATCCTTCCTATGGACAGAAGCTCTGTGTCTGATATCATCCAGAAGGGTGGAACCATCCTGAAAACTGCCAGATTCCCTGAGTTTGCGGATCCTAAGGTTCGTGAAAAGGCTGCACAGGTGCTTAGAGTGTATGGCATAGAAGGACTTGTGGTCATTGGTGGAGATGGATCCTTCTTGGGGGCAAAGGGATTATCCGATCTTGGCATCAAAACCATAGGAATTCCTGGAACCATCGATAATGACATGGCTTATACGGACCGTACCATTGGATTTGACACTGCCCAGAATACCGTTATAGATGCCATCAACAAAATCCGTGATACCTCTTCCTCCCATCAGAGAGTCTCTGTGGTGGAAGTTATGGGAAGAAACTGTGGAGATCTTGCACTATATGCAGGAATTGCCGGTGGAGCCACCACCATTCTGGTTCCGGAAAAGAAATACAGCAAAGATGAAATCATCAAAACCGTCATGGACGGAAAAAGACACAAGAAGCACCACAACCTGGTGGTCATTGCTGAAGGTGTCGGAAATTCTGAAGAGATTGCAAAAGAGATTGAAGATGTGTCAGGTATTGAGACAAGAACTACCGTACTGGGCCATATTCAGAGAGGCGGCATGCCTACAGCCTATGACAGAATTCTTGCTACCCGTATGGGACACCGTGCGGTGGAGCTTCTGATAGAAGGAAAATCCGCAAGAGTCATCGGAACTGTAAAAGGAGATATTGTAGATTATGATATCCATGAAGCCCTGAGTATGACAAGACCCTTTAATGAAAAACTCTATCAGATTGCCATGGACCTTGTATAAGAAAAAATAGGAGGATGAACATGCGTAAAACGAAAATTATCTGTACCATTGGACCCACATCAGAAAGTGAGGAAACCATCCGGGAGCTGATTCAGGCGGGTATGAATGTTTCCAGACATAACTTTTCCCATGATACCCACGCGAATCACCGCATGAAAATGGAAAGAGTAAGAAAGATTGCTGAGGAGCAAGGGAAGACTGTGGCCATTCTTCTTGATACCAAGGGTCCTGAAATCAGAACCCACGATTTCAAAGATGCTCCTGTTCAATTGGAAGAAGGAAATTTCATTGAGATTCATACCAAGGAAGAGATTCTTGGGGATGCCACAAAGTTTTCTCTGACCTACAATAAGCTTGCGGAAGATGTGGAAGTGGGATCCAGAATCCTCATCGATGACGGTCTTATCGCATTAGAAGTCGTTTCTGTGGAACTTGTTTCAGGCGTGATTAAAGCAAAAATCCTGAACTCTGGTACAGTGTCCAACCACAAGGGAATCAATCTTCCTGGGATCAAGACGCAGCTTCCGGCGCTCACCGAGAAGGATCTGGAAGATTTGGCTTTTGGCGTGGAGATGGGTGTAGATATCGTTGCAGCATCGTTTATCCGTAAAGCAGACGACGTCCTTGCCATAAGAAAAGTGCTCAGAAATCTTGGAGCGGATGATATTTTCCTGATGTCCAAGATAGAGAACCAGGAAGGCGTAGACAACGTTGAAGAAATTGTGAAGTACTCTGACGGCGTCATGGTTGCCCGTGGAGATATGGGCGTGGAGATTCCCCTGGAGCAGGTGCCTGGAATCCAGAAGAAAATCATTGAACTCTGTAACTTGGCTGGGAAGCCTGTAGTAACAGCAACTCAGATGCTGGAGTCTATGGTCCGTTTCCCAAGACCAACAAGAGCTGAAGTTTCAGACGTGGCCAATGCAATCTTAGATGGCACCGACTGTATCATGCTTTCAGGAGAAACAGCCAATGGGAAGTATCCTGTGGAAGCAGTAAAGACCATGGTGAAGATTTCGGAAGACGTGGAAGGACGCATCAAACACGACAAGGTGCTCAACAAGCTCATGATGAGCCATGCTTCTTCTGTGCCCATGGCCATTTCCCTTGCCAGTGTGACTACAGCCTATGAGCTTGGCGCATCTGCCATCATCTCAGCGACGGTATCAGGAAGCACAGCGAAAAACGTGTCCAGATTCAGACCGGAGTGTCCGATTCTTGCCATCACACCAAGCAAGAATGTGGCAAGAAAGCTGTCTGTGTACTGGGGCGTATACCCTATTGTTGCAGAGCTTTATGAGTCCACGGATGAAATGATTGACAGCACTGCTGAAATCGCCAAGAAAAAAGGCTTCGTGAAGGATGGAGAACTTGTAGTCATCACTGCGGGTCTACCAATTAACTTTGTAGGATCCACCAATATGATCAAGGTTCATCTCATTGGAGATGTGCTCCTACAAGGAAAGAGGACCCATGAGACCAAGCAGGTGGTCAGTGGTGTCATCAAGAAAGCCATTAATTTCAAGATGGCCGACGAGAAGATTTCTGATGGGGATATTCTTGTGGTGAATGCTCTTACAGACGATTACCTCAATATCATCCATAAGACTGCAGGAGTCATAGTTGAAACCAATCAGGTGACCCCTGAAATCTCTGTGGAAGCCATGAAACATGACATTCCAGTCATCGCAGAAGCATTGGAGGCTATGTCTGTTCTGACAGAAGGCACTCTTGTGACCATCGATGGAAAGAGAAGTCTTGTGATCAATGGAAGAACAGTACTGAAGTCATAGAATTTAAGATATCCATGAGAGGAGCCTTCGGGCTCCTTTTTGCCTGGGTAAAAAATTAACATTTTGTACATAATATTGAAATGAATTGAGGTTCAATAGGTTTGGGTGTTCTACTGCTTCGGTTTATAAAATTTAATAGAAAGTTTACAATTTAGACTCTAAAAATTTACATTTAGGCAAAAAACTGATGATATAGTAGTACATGTAAAAAATTGAATTATTGGCAACTGATTCAAAAACTTCAGCACCCTTTGAATGGGTGCATTTTTTTTGTGGTTCAGTGACTTTATAGATTATAATGAGAGAAAGAATGAGAATGATGGGGTAGGTATACATGAAGAAGAATGATGAAATAAAGCTGGTCATATCGGGGCAGGGCCATACAGGGGAAGGCATTGGAAAAGTAGAAGGATATCCTCTGTTTGTGGAGTTTGCGCTGCCTGGGGAAGAGATCCATGCTAAGGTGCTGAAGACCAATAAATCTTACGGATTTGCGAAGATGGTGGAAGTGGAGAAGGCGAGCAGCCACCGGGTGGAACCGCCCTGTCCCTATTATTACAGATGCGGAGGCTGTCATCTCATGCACAGCGATTATGAAGGACAGCTGGAGTTTAAGAAAACCAGGGTCAAAGATTCCCTGGAACGGATCGGTAAAATCTCCCATGTGGCGGTGGAAGATACTCTTGGGATGGACACACCGTTCCGCTACAGGAATAAAGTTCAGATTCCTCTTGGCAGAGTGGATGGAAAATTTGTGGCAGGGTTTTACGCGAAAAGATCCCATAGAATCGTGGATATTGAAGCCTGCATCGTTCAGCATCAGGAAGCAGACGAAGTGCTTTCTGTGCTTCGAACTTGGGCGGAGGCTTATGATGTTTCCACCTACCATCAGGATCTGGGGGTGAATCCTCAGGGAATCCTCAGACATCTTATGGTCAGAAAGGGATTCAGTACAGGAGATCTTATGGTGGTGCTGGTGGTTACAAGTAAGGATGTGCCACATCTGGATGTGCTTCTTACAAAGCTGAAAGAGCTTCCTGGGTTCCAATCACTGATTCTTAACGTGAATCGTGAAGATACCAATGTGGTTCTTGGTGGACAAAATCATCTGGTCTATGGAAAAGAGTTCATTGAAGACTACATCGGACCTTTTAAGTTTAAGATTTCTCCTCATTCATTTTTCCAGGTGAATCCAAAGCAGACGGAAGTGATGTATGGAAAGGCACTGGAATATGCAAACCTTTCTGGCAGTGAGACTGTATTTGACTGCTACTGCGGCGCAGGAACCATTTCTCTTTTCCTTTCGCAGAAGGCAAAGAAAGTCTATGGTATTGAGATTGTGCCGGAAGCTGTAGCAGACGCTACGGTAAATGCAAAGATCAATGGTGTTGAGAATGTAGAGTTCCTTCTTGGGAAATCTGAAGAGGTTATCGTAGACCTTATGGAGAGAGGCATTCATGCGGATGTGGTTGTTGTGGATCCTCCAAGAAAGGGATGTGACGGTTCTCTTCTTGAATCCATAGCGAAGATCCACCCTGAAAAGATTGTCTATGTTTCCTGTGACCCTGGTTCTCTTGGAAGAGATCTCGGTATACTGGAGACACTTGGGTATAGAACAGAGAAAGTGACTCCCATTGATAATTTTCCTCAGTCCTATCACGTTGAGACGGTAGTATTGATGTCAAGGAAATAAAGAAGTATACTCTGGAAGGCTTGATATAAGCCTTTCAGGGTTTTTAGCATCAAAAATAAAAAGCTGAAAAACGATGATTTTTTGCTCTGCGGGAACTAGTCCAAGAGGGGTTTAAAGCCCCGTACAGAGCAGATTAGATGTCAGAGGGTCTGTACAGAGTAGATTAGATGTCTTTCAGATTTTTTAGGATTGAGAGAGCAGATTGGATAACATATCAATAATACTCATTATTGGAATTTTGAGGGAGGATTACATGAGAAATTTATATCATTATACTAGTTTAGAAACGCTAGCATTAATAGTTTACAACAAAACTATTTGTTTTAATAATTTATTAAATGTTGATGATATTGAAGAAGCTGAAACAGAAGATATGGATAAGTTTGGTAGGTTTTTATATACTAGTTGTTGGACAGATGATGATGAAGAGTCAATCCCATTATGGAATTTATATACTCAGAATATGCATGGTGTAAGGATAAGATTACCGAAATTTCCATTCAAAAAATATTATTATAAAAAGGGTGAATTCTTTTTATCACAAGATATTGAAACATATATTAATATAGAGAGATTTTATAATGAAAATAAATTGAGTATTGTAGCAGACGGGCCACAGTTAGTAAAGATAGAGTATACAAATGATCAAAATAAATTATTTCCTAGAGTAAGAAATGAATCAATTGATGGAGTGTTACAAGAATATCTGAAAGCACAAAGTTTAGAGTCTTTAGGAAATAAAAATTTTGAAGTATCATATTCATTTAAAGATTTAGGAAAGTTTAAGCGTGAAAATTGGAAGTTTCAAAAAGAGTGGAGATATATAATTTCGGCTGCTCCAATGGGACTCCAGGAATGTAATCCTCCATCGCTAGAAAAACAACAAGAATTAATAAGAAGATTAGAAAATAAAACATTAGAACCACCTTGTAGACAAATTTTTCTAGAAATAGCAGAGACTGCTTTAGAAAATATGGAAGTTGTGTTTGGCCCTAAAATGAGTGAAGCTGAAAAAATAATGGCGAAGGGAATAATGAACCAATATTGCCCGAAAAGCAAATGCAGAGAAAGTTCATTGAGAATTAAGTAAAATTATATATATTAAGAATACTATATTATTAATATATAAATCATTATTATAGATTAAAGCATATAAGTTTATCTTATCAAAATTCCACCGGAAATAACAAGCAAGGCACTCTACATTATAGTTTGTTGAGTGCCTTGCTTTCTTTATTCTCCTATATCAACTGTCAGCCCAGACTTAAATTCCATAGTGAACTTGTCCTCGTGGATAGTGACCTTTTCAATCAGCCTACTTACCAGAACCTCATCATATTCGGTAATTGAGGTGTGCTGCTTCTTGAGGAATGTACTCATCTCAACGATCCGGTTCTTGATTTCATCCTTGCTAGCGCTGTCCACCTGGACTTTTTGCTTCTCTTCTCTCAAGGTGTAAATTTCATCAGCAACATCCTCATAATCGGATTTGGTGCTGGCGAGTTTGAGAAGTTCTGCTTGGAGTTCTTCTAACCGCTTTTCGATAATGGTTTGAGCTTGATTGTTATCTTGGCTGATCACCGTTGTGATGTTGTTTTCAAGAATGGATAGGAAGGTGTCCTTCTCACCTAAGGTTTCATTAATGGCTTTTATAAGAATCTGCTCAATTGCGCTTTCCTGAACTGTGCGAGCGTTGCAGAATAGTCCAGTGTTTTCAAGGCGGCTGACGCATCTCCAAACGATGGATTTCTTGCCTCGGTTATTCCAGTGGACTCTTCGGAACACTTCGCCGCAGGTGCCGCAAACTATCATTTGTGAGAAGCAGTGGTTGCTACTGTAAGTTCTCTTTTTACCATTTGGGCTGGTGTGAACGATGCGCCGCCTGATCAGTTCTTCCTGGACCTGCATGAAAATTTCACGCGGGATGATGGCTTCATGGCTGTTTTCCACATAATACTGTGGGACAAGGCCATTATTTTTGACTCGCTTCTTCGTAAGAAAGTCAACAGTGTAGGTCTTCTGAAGGAACGCATCTCCGATGTATTTTTCATTCCGGAGGATTTGATTGATGTTGCTGGTGTGCCATTTGTCTCGTCCAGCTCCGTTCTTGATGCCATCAGCTTCAAGTCCTCGGACAATCTTTAGCATGCTGGCCCCTTCGAGGTACTCTCTATAAATGCGTTTTACAATCTCAGCTTCCTCTGGAACAATGACCAGTTTCTTATTCTCATCCTTGGTGTACCCTAGAAACCATTTGCAGTTCACTTGGATTACTCCTTGCTGGTACCTGTATTGAAGGCCAAGCTTTACGTTTTGGTTTAATGACTGACTTTCTTGTTGTGCCAAGGATGCCATGATGGTCAGCATTACCTCTCCTTTGGAATCCATGGAATTGATGTTTTCCTTTTCAAAAAACACAGCGATATTCTTATCTTTAAGCTGCCTAATGTACTGCAAGCAATCCAGGGTGTTTCTGGCAAATCGGCTGATGGATTTGGTAATCACCATATCAACATTACCAGCCATACATTCATCGATTAAGCGATTAAATTCTTCACGTTTCTTGGTGTTGGTTCCTGATATTCCGTCATCTGCAAATACCTGCCAGCTGCCAGTCTGGATGACCACTGATGAACGATGTGTAGTGTTCAATTTGAGCATCGTGCTTGAAGCCTGCTCATCGCTATCGGTGGATACTCTGCAGTAGGCGGCTACTCGTAACTTGGGCTTTTCTTCATCAGGACTTTTACGTTTATGATTCCTCGCTGGTATAACTGTTACATTC
The DNA here is from genome assembly GCF_900115135.1 of Proteiniclasticum ruminis. Lineage (GTDB taxonomy): Bacteria > Bacillota > Clostridia > Clostridiales > Clostridiaceae > Proteiniclasticum > Proteiniclasticum ruminis_A. Next base: position 69,522 of record NZ_FOVK01000010.1, read on the forward strand.
GCATTAAGCTTCATTAGCATCTACCTCCATTTCTATCAGACTGTAGGCGTATTCTGCCTGTCTAAAAGGATCATCAAACTGTTTATTTCCCTCTGCAATGGAGAAGAAAGTAGGGGTAGGAGATCCATTTACTTCTTTCTTTTCCCAAATGCGTCCGAGCTTTTCAGCCCGATTCATGCGCTCTAATTCTTCAGCTTCAAAGTTAGCTTTAGCAATGATTGCAGGGTAGAAGTTATCACCGACATATCTTTTGTTTTTAAGGATGTTTCCGATTCCGGCATGAAAGGCTTTAATGCCTGCTTTCTTTGCAGCAGTAGCCAGTGAATCACCAGAAAGATAAGCCTCAAAAAGCAACTTTATCTGTTTTGCTTTTGTTTCATCAACGACCGCTTTACCTTTTTCAATTCTGTAACCATATGGTGTATGTCCCATTCATATTACTAACCCCGGATTATTCAACAAACCAGTTGATATCATGATTTTCTAATATCAAACTACTTTTCATGGAATACATACTGGCCGACAAGCAGTAAACTTTTAGATTTGAGTCCCTTTGAACAGTCTTTCTGAGTATTCCCCATTTTAGTGTTAGGTAAATAAGCCCAAAGGTTCTTTGGACTTTTAGAAAGCTATGTTCCGAAATTGCTTAGCCCAAGGCTAGGAGATGGATGTTCTCAAATATTTTCAATATGGCTTCTTTGTAAGGTGCACTGCTACAGAGTCTCATCGACATCTTCTTTGCATGAGAAACTGTTTTCCCTGCGATCTTGATGAAGATAGTTCTTAGGGTTGACATTCTGCTTTTCGAGAACTCTTTCGGTAAGACCAGCTGTTTCATAGTATTAACGAGACTGTAGGCAACAGATAGAATCATGGCTTTCGGATAAGTTCTCCGTAAGGAGAACAGAACAGGCTCCAAGAAGTTCACCACACCAGTGGAAGTATACTCACTTCCTTTGCGAAGCATAAACTTCATCAGATCTCCGGTAAGTCCGTCGTAGAGAACCATGGGATGATACCCCGTGGTGTCATAGTGGTAGATATAGGTGCTTTCATCCTGATGACCATGGGTCTCAACATTAGTGGAGTCCAGATCCAAGATAATATGCCGTTTGTCTAAGGGGTTATGTGTCATCTTATAGAGATCCTCCAGAATATCGTTTGAACTTATCGATGTCTTTCTGTTCGGAGGAGTTCAAGGTTCTTGAGCTTGTGGGCTGGGAGGCGAGCGCCTCCTTCTCCATCACCGCTGTAAATACAGGGTCATACCGTAAATGATCTGCAGCATCATCTCTATGATAACCAGCGATATTCAGATAAATCAGCTGTTCAATGACGGAAGAGATGGAGTGAGTCTTTCGGTTATCAGTTCCGAAGATTGGTCAAGAAGGTTGTCAAACCCGATTTTATGGATAAATTCTTTGATGAAGAGCAGTCCGGAATCAGAAGACAGATTTCCACCGCTAAAATCAAAAGAAAATTTGGTATTGTATTGAAGTGCATTTTGCTGTAAACTCATCATGAAAAGAACTCCTTTTTATGTTTTTGTGGTTATTTGCATTTTCACTTTAACATAATTTCGAGTTCTTTTCTTTTATTATTTCTGTCACCCAACGGGTGACAGAGTACAGGTCTTTAGATCATTGGGTTCCAATGGGGTTCCAATGGTTTAAAACGAATCAATCTAAATTATTGAATAATCCAGGGTGAGTTATATAATGATACTGGAGAAGAAATAAACTTTGAAGACTTTGAGTCTGGCATAGAAGTAGAAGTTTGGGTTGAAGGCGGAATGGTCATTGACACTGACCCTGCCTAAGGGGAGGTTGTATTTTTAAAAGTGATTCAATAAATGTGTTATGCCGGCAACCAATTGACAATCTAAAGAAATAAAGGTATAATATCTCTATAAAGATAGATGGGGGGTAGAAGTTATGCCGAATATTAAATCCAGTACTGATTTACGAAATAATTATAATGAGATCTCCAGTTTCTGCCATGAAAGTCGTGAGCCTGTATATATAACAAAAAACGGGCGAGGTGATTTAGCGGTTATGAGTATTGAAACTTATGAAGCAATTAGCGGTAAGCTTGATCTTTATCGTCTTCTTGATGAGGGTAGAACAGCTGTTGAAGCAGGGAAAAAACGTCAGTTGCATGAGGTTATGAAAGACATTAAACAGAGAATAACTGATGACGAAATATAGAGTGGATGTATCTGAACCAGCAGAAAACGACCTTAGCGATATTGTTAAATATATCGCTTCTCAGCTTTCAGCGCCACTGCCAGCTTATCGTATGATGGAAATATTTGAAGAAGCATTAGCGAGCCTGTCTGATTCACCTCAGAGATGTCCGCTTATCGCAGATGAGCGTTTATCACAATTGGGATACAGAAAGTTAATCGTTAAGAACTATGTAGTGTTCTTTTCTGTCGATGAGAAAAACAAGACCGTTGACGTTGAAAGAATTCTATATTCTAGACGTGACTGGCTCAGATTTATTTAACCGGAAAAAAGAACTCACATTACGTACAATTAGTAATGACATTTTCCCCCATACGACCGTTTCTCAAAAACAACAAAAAACCGGTTGATAAGTTTCCCCATACATCGGGGTAACAAATCAACCTTTGACATCAATGGCATCAACTCTGGCCACGTTGAGACGGTAGTATTGCTATCAAGGGTAGAGAAGTAAGAGTGTAGAAATGTGAGTAAATAAGGACTTTCCGTGATTTGAGATCTGGCTCCAAGCCGGAAGGATAATCACGGTTTTTTATGTGAGAAATAAATAGTAATTAGATGAGAAAGGCATAACTGAAATCTATCCAGACGAAAAAGGGTGGGAAGTACAGCCGCAAAAGAAAAAGTAAAGAAACTTCGTGTGGCTGCCTATTGTCGAGTTTCAACAGAAACGGAAGAGCAGAACTCCAGCTATGAGGTTCAGGTAGCCCATTATACAGAGTTCATAAAGAAAAATGATGAATGGGAGTTTGCTGGCATATTTGCAGATGACGGTATTTCTGGCACGAACACGAAAAAACGAGAAGAGTTCAACCGTATGATTGACGAGTGCATGGAGGGGAACATCGATCTGGTTATTACAAAATCCATCAGTCGATTTGCCCGGAACACGCTGGATTGCCTAAAATACATTAGACAGCTCAAGGATAAGAACATTTCAGTGTTTTTCGAGAAGGAGAACATCAACACAATGGATGCCAAGGGAGAGGTTCTGCTTACTATTATGGCATCCCTTGCACAGCAAGAAAGCCAGTCGCTCAGCCAAAACGTAAAGCTTGGACTACAATATCGATATCAACAGGGGAAAGTTCAGGTCAACCACAATCGTTTTATGGGGTACACAAAAGATGATGAAGGTAACTTGGTCATTGTTCCTGAAGAGGCTGAAATCATAAAGCGCATTTACAGAGAATACCTTGAGGGAAAAAGTCTAGCGGGTATTGGTAGGCATCTTGAGAAGGACGGTATTTTAACAGCTGCAGGAAAACCAAGATGGCGACCGGAGACCATAAAGAAGATTCTTATGAATGAGAAATACATTGGTGATGCCCTTTTGCAGAAGACCTTCACAGTAGATTTCCTTACAAAGAAAAGAGTCAAGAATGAAGGTCATGTCCCACAGTATTATGTTGAAAATAGCCATGAGGCGATCATACCAAAGGAACTCTTTCTTCAGGCTCAGGAAGAACTCCATCGCCGGAATAATATTTACACAGGAGCAGATAATAACAAAAGACTGTATAGCAGTAAATACGCTTTGAGCACCATAACCTTCTGCGGGGAATGTGGAGACATTTACAGACGAGTTTATTGGAATATTCACGGGAGAAAGGAGTTTGTTTGGCGGTGCGTTACAAGAATCGACCAAGGACCCAAAGTCTGTAAGAACCGGACGGTAAAAGAAGGAGATTTATATGATGCGGTTATGACTGCGATTAATAGACTTCTTGCCGGGGGTGATAACATGATTAGAACATTGGAAGAAAACATCCATGCGGTAATTGGTGACACCACAGAATATAAGATTTCAGAGATTAACAACCTACTTGAAGAAAAGCAGAAAGAAGTAATCAGCCTCGCCAACAAAGGAAAGGATTACGAATTCTTAGCTGATGAGATTGATAAGCTCCGTGAGAAGCGCCAGAGACTCCTTGTGGAAGATGCATCCTTAAGTGGAGAAAATGAGAGGATAGGCGAGCTGATAGGATTCATCCATAAGAACAAATATCGAACTCTACTCTATGATGATACTTTAGTAAGGAAGCTGATCCAAAACGTCACGGTGTACGAAAAACACTTTGTGATCAGCTTCAAATCTGGCATTGAAATTGAAGTATGAAAAACGGATTGAAATGGCCCATAGCTCTAGTGACGGAGTTATGGGTTTTATTCTGTTATGAAACTTGGAGAGTTATCACTCTATACATAATCATTATTATATTAAATTAGATCGATTCTATGGTTATTCACGTAGTGTGATATTTCGCATTGATGATCAAAAATCATATGGGTAATAGCTGTTCTATTGGCAATAAATCCGTAAAATAATCGTTAATCTGCAATTGATTTAATAAAAATATTAATTCTATTAAACAAAAGGTTCACATGATATATAGTAATATGTTAAAATTTTAGAAAATAAATTATACTATATTAATTTACTGCATGGGGGTATGTTTTGCTAGTTAAAAAGTGGCCTAATATTATACAACATGATGAATCAGATTGTGCTGCGGCAGCTATATCTACTGTTCTTTTAACATATGGGAAAGAATCAACTATCATGAAAATTAGGGAAGTAATTGGAACAGATGCATATGGAACTACTGTCAAGGGGATTGTAGATGGACTGGAGAAATTACATTTTCATGCGAAAGCTGTACGGACTACAGTGGATGAATTGACGCCAGAATTAACTTATCCAGCTATAGCCCAAGTAAAGACACAACAAGGGGTTAATCACTTTGTCGTGATTCATAAAATGAAAAAAATGGGGAGCTAATTATTGCAGATCCGTCAAAAGATATATATGTGACATGCAAAGAAGAGTTTAGTGATATTTTTTCTGGGGTGATTATTTTTCTATCCCCAACAAGTAGCTTTGAATTATTGAAGATCAAAGATAAGGGGATGGGGAGTTTATTCATCAGTCTTATTATTCCTCAGAAGAAATTACTTGGGGCCATTATCTTAGCTTCAGTACTACTAACTTTTTTGGGCATCTTATCGAGTTTCTTCTCTAAGATTGTAATGGATGAAATAATACCATATGAGTTAAAGAGTACCCTTTATGTATTCCTGATCATTTTTATTTTTGTGAGCCTGATCCAAAATCTAGTTTCTACTTTCCGTGAGCATATATTGATTTTTCTCTCAAGAAAAATCGATATCCCTGTTTTGATGGGATATTACGATCATATCATCCATTTACCTTATTCCTTTTTTGGCTCAAGAAAAACTGGCGACATTATCACAAGATTTCAAGATGCAATGACGATAAAAAATATATTTACATCGGTATCACTTTCATTAGGGCTTGATATAACCCTAGCACTTTTAAGTAGTGTACTCCTTTGGAATTTAAACTCAAGGCTCTTTTCAATACTACTAATTATGGTAGCAATCAACATTGTTTTAATTTATTTTTTCAAAAAACCTTATAAGAAAATTAATTATGAACAAATGGAAGCCGGTGCGATGCTGAATGCTCATCTTATTGAATCGATACGAAATATTGAAACTGTAAAATCCTATGGTGATGAAAAGCAACAACTTGAAACTTTAGAAAAGCGATTTGTTCATGCTTTAAAGATAGGATACAAAGAAGGGGTTCTGCAAAATGTTCAAGGGTTCTTCTCTTCTTTTATCAACTCTATCGGAAATGTTATAATGATTGGCTTTGGTGCACTTTTGATTATAGATGGAGAAATAACCATTGGAGATCTTTTAGTGTTCCAAACATTGAGCCAGTTCTTTATTGAACCGGTGCAAAACCTTGTATCTCTACAGATTACATTCCAAGAAGCTCAAGTCGCAATGAACCGTTTAAGTGAACTCATGAGCCTCGAGCGTGAAGATCTAAGCGCAAATGATAAAATGAAAGACTTTGATATTACAGGTGATCTTCAAATGACAGATGTTACTTTCGCCTATGGATCTCGGGCTCCTGTATTAAAAGGTTTAGATTTATATATAAAAAAGGGTGAAAAGGTAGCTTTAGTAGGAGAAAGTGGTGCTGGCAAGAGTACGATTGCTAAACTACTATTATCCTTTGTTAAACCTCAAGAGGGAGAGATATTATTTAATGAATATAGTATCTTAGATATTGACCATAGAGAACTCAGAAGAAAAGTAGCATATATACCACAGAAGATTGATTTATTCTCAGGAACTATACTAGATAATATAAAAGTTGGAAATCCGGAAGCAAAATATGAAGAAATAGTTGCAGCATGCAAACTCTCTGGTGCATCAGAGTTTATTGAAAAGCTGCAGAATCGTTACCATACATTAATCGAAGAAGGAGGTTCTAATCTCTCTGGCGGTGAAAAGCAGCGGATTGCCATCGCAAGAGCTTTGGTTGCAAAAAGTGATTTGTATATCTTTGATGAGGCAACTTCAAATCTAGACTCTTTCAGCGAAAAGAGAATTCAAGATGTTATTTTTAACCGTATTCAAGGGAAGACTACAATAATCATTGCTCATAGACTATCAACCATTTTACAATGTGACCGAATTTTTCTTTTAGAAGGTGGGGCTATAACGGAAACAGGAACCCATAATGAACTAATGGAGAAAAAAGGGAAGTACTATCAACTTGTCAATACCCAGATGTTTTTGCTCTCGTGAAATGACATAAATATGACGGAGTTGTCTGTCCGCAAATAGACGGATATACTGTCCTTAAGAATACTTAAGGAGAAATAGAAAGAGACCCTTCCACCTCATGTTTGCCCAGAGTGTTTGGAAGGGTCCCTTACTAACTTAATAGCATGGTAATTATAACAAACTTTGAATTGGAATGGAATAGTGAAAAGAGCGTTTTTTGTTAGGAGTATGGAGAAAAGTGTATGCCCAATCTGTATGGGGAAACTTGAAGTTATAGGGTCTAGAAGGCGTTATGTGATAGAAGGTACAGGAAGCAGACAAACCCTTATCGTGCGAAGAATGAG
>NZ_FOVK01000014.1 GCF_900115135.1 Proteiniclasticum ruminis
AATGGTGGTCGATCAGGGGTTCGAACCCTGGGCCCTACGATTAAGAGTCGCATGCTCTACCAGCTGAGCTAATCAACCTTGTTTACTGACAAAGATTATTATACTTATTCTACTGTTTTCTGTCAATAGAAGAATTATAATTTCTTGATGTTACCACACTCCCATCCAATCAAAATCAGGTCCACCGTGCTCTATTTCCACTGAATTTCAAAGAATTTTGGATCTGGATCTGAACATAAATTAGGAGGTAATCTTATTGTTCGAATTTACATTCCATATGCCCACTTCCATCATCGCCGGTAGAAGCTGTCTGGTAAAGAACAGCGTAAGACTCCGTGAATTTGGCAAAAAGTGCCTGATCGTCACCGGTGAGACTTCCTCAAAGCTCAACGGTTCACTGGAAGACAGCATTCTAGCCCTGGAGAACGAAAACATCAAGTATGTGATTTTTGACAAAATCGAAGAAACTCCTACCCTTTCCACCGTCGAAAAAGCCCATCGTGAAAACAAAGAAAAAGGCATTGACTTCATCCTTGCCGTTGGAGGCGGCTCTGCCATTGATGCGGCAAAAGCCATCTCCATCCTGTTCAAACAGGATATTTCAAAAGAAGAACTTCTTTCCCGAAAAAACCTCAAAGGTATTCCCATTGTGGCAGTGCCCACCACTGCTGGTACAGGTTCAGAGACCAATCCTTATTCCATCTTAGCCATACCGGAAGAGGGTGTGAATAAGAACATCGGGCAACAGGTTTACCCTGTTCTGGCCTTTCTGGATGCCAGATACACGCTGAACATGACCTATGAACTCACAGTGTGTACCGCGGTGGATGCTTTCTCACATCTGGCCGAAGGATACCTCAATACTAGAGCAAATCTTTTTACAGATACCTTGGCCGAAAAAGGCCTGCGCTTATTTGGCGAATGCATCGAACCCCTAAAAAACATGGACTGCAACATTGATATGCGGGAGAAGCTTCTCCTTGCATCCACCATAGGAGGTATGGTCATTTCTCATACCGGCACCAGTCTCCCTCACGGCATGGGATACCCCCTCACCTACGAGAAGAACATCCCCCATGGGGTTGCCAATGGAATTCTGTATCCTGGTTACCTGAAAGTCTTCAAGAAAAGCGATAAACTGAAAAGGATGCTTACTCTTATCAACGTTTCATCGGTGGAAGAGCTTTCTGGTATCCTTCAAAAAATTCTGCCCATGAAACCTCTGACACTATCTCAGGAGGAAATCAGGCGTTATGTCAACGGTCTTCTGTCCAACGAGAAAAAACTGAAGAATCATCCGGAGAAAGTGTCTCGGGACGACCTGATCAAGATTTATAAGACAATACTCACCCCTTAAGGAGGACGTTATGTGCGGACGGTTTCAGCTGGAACTCACCATGGAGGATATCATCAACCTCCTGGATGTCATCGGAGAAGTGAAGGAGCGGTATCAGGAAGACCGTTTGTCCTCTTTTGTGCAGGAGAAGAAGGATTTTCATCCTGGAAGCCTTTCTGTTACCGTGGATAAGAATGGCCTTCATAAAAACCTGTGGGGATTTCCGTTGGGCAAAAAACTGGTGTTCAACGCCAGACAGGAAACTCTTTTTGAAAAGCCCTTCTTCAGGCAGGCAGTCTTGAAAGAACGGTGCCTGGTTCCCGCTACGCTTTTTTATGAGTGGCAGGGAAAAGAAAAAATCAAGCATCTCATCAGGACTGAAGAACCCCTCTTTTTCATGGGGGCAGTGAAGGAAAAGTTTCCAGACAGCAGCGGCTCCATCACTGAACACTTTTCCATCATCACCACCGCTTCAGAAGGTGAAATGAAAAAAATCCATGAAAGAACCCCTTTTATTCTCGACAAGAAAGATATCCGAAGGTTTCTGGATCCGAAGGCTTCTCCCGATGAAATCAAGGAGATCTTAAACAAAAAGAACCTGAATCTTCTCATTGAGCGCGCAAGCAATGAGGAGCAGCTTTCATTCTTCTGAAGTCTCTTATAAAATAAGTTAAAAAAAGCTCCCTGCTTAAAAACAGGGGGCTTTACTCATTCTATACTTCTTTGTTATGGAAGAACTCAAGAACTTCTTTAGCTTTTTCCATAAGATCCTCCAGGCTTCCATCGTTATTGGCGATGAAGTCTGCTTTTTCTACAAGCAATGCCACTTCCTTTTCTGTATTGTGGTTTGGATTGCTGTTTTTTGCAACTTCTTCCCCGTCACGAATGGCCAGTCTGTGGAATCTGTTTTCCTTGGTAGCTGTGATCCCTACGATCAGAAAACCAGCTTTCTTCCAGAAATCAAAATCATCCTTCGTACGGCCACCAACGATCATTGGAAGAATGTTCTCATTGACTCTTCTCAGATTCTCATAAAGATCTTCCCATTTATTCTCCTGGGTTACCTTGTGAAGCTCCGCATTTTCGGTGATCATCTTTGCCAGAGCATACTTGTTGAGAATGTTCATGTCAATCTCCCTAAGCTTGTCTGCCATCAGCTGAAAAAATCCTCTTTCATTGCCGGACCATTCTGGGGAAATAGAAACGATGGGTTTCATATTTCTGATGATGTCTCCAAGACCATACTTCTTGGTCTTTGGTTCCATCTCAATGATGAAGTCCGCAAGGGTATCCTTTCCTGAACCCATTTCTCCAAAAATAATAATTCCGTTATAATTCATATTAACCTCCATAAACTCTCAGTTTTATCCGCTTCCGCACCAGAAGGGCAGGATGGTTTTTTCTGAGGTGTATCTAAATATTTCTTTCTAATCTCTTTCAATACTTCAATAAGTATATAGAGAATGCGCTTAGAATTCAAGAGAAAATCCTAGGCAATTTCCTCCACTTTCTCATCCTTGATCTTCAGGAAGAAGTATGCGCCAAGGATAAAGAGGATAATCAGGCTCAAAATTCCATGTCTGGTCTCCCCTGTGATGCTGATGACAATACCCATAAGAAGAGGACCAAAAATCGAGGAGACCTTACCGAATATGTTGAAAATAGAGAAGTACTCTGCGGATTTATTCTTTGGAATGAGCTTTCCAAAATAAGACCTTGAAAGAGCCTGAATTCCCCCCTGAGCGCTGGCTACCAGCATGGCAAGGATCCAGAAATCCAGCTCTGTCTTTAAAAAGAAGCCATAGATGGAGATCACCGTATAGGTGATGATTCCGGCCATGATCATTTTCCTTGCGCCGAAAACCTTAGCCAGTTTGCCATAAAGAATCGCAAAGGGAAATGCCACCAGCTGAATGGCCACAAGGATGATGAGAAGCCTGTCAGAATCTACGCCCACATCCACCCCATAGGCCGTGGCCATGGTGATGACGGTATGCACCCCATCAATATAGAAGAAATAAGCAATCATGAAATACAGGACCATCTTGTTCTTTGTGATCTCCAGAAGGGTTTTCCAGAGCACAGAAAAGCTTTCTTTGATCTTGGAAGGTTCTCCTTCAATATAGTATTTCTGCTTCACATTCTTCAGCATAGGGATTGTGAAAACCATCCACCAGAGTGCAGTGATGAGAAACGCCATCTGTGTAGCAAAGGTCACCGTGAGCCCCAGATTTTCAGCGCTTAGAATCAGCCCTAGGGAAAGCACAAAAGGAATGGTGCCACCCAGATACCCAAATCCGAATCCTTTGGAGGAGATGTCATCCATTCGGTCATCTGTGGTGACGTCCGTAAGAAAGGCATCGTAATAAATGCTGGACCCATTAAATGCCACGGCAGTGATGATGTAGATCACAAGAGCGTAAATCCACCGCCCTTCTCCCACGGTAGCAAGAAGTGCTGAGGAGATGATCGCAGTCAGTGTGAAGGCCGCAAAAAGCTTCTTCTTCACCCCTTTAAAATCTGCGATGGTGCCAAGAAGAGGAGCCAGAAGCGCAATTAGAAGCGTAGCAAGAGAATTGGCATAGCCCCAATACGCCGTGGAGGTGGCATCCGGCAGCTGACTGGCGGCAACCCCTTTAAAAAATATAGGTAAAATTGCTGTGGTGATGGTGATGGAATAGGCTGAGTTGCCGAAATCCTGCAAGATCCAGCTTCTTTCTTCTTTTGTCATAAAAGTTCCTCCTAACGCGTTATCCATTTAGAATCAGTGCAAAGGTATAGTGGTCTTGCCATTTTCCATTGATATAAAGATATTTTTCATTCTTCCCCACATAGTTGAATCCAAGTTTTTTAAGGACCTTTTGTGACCGCTCGTTGAAAAGGAGTGTAGAGGCTTCCAACCGGTGAAGCATCAGTTCTTCGTCAGCATATTGGATGACAGCCTGGAGCGCATCCTGCATGAGGCCTTTGCCTTCAAAATCCCGGTGGAGCGCATAACCAAGATGCGCACTTCTCAGTCCTCCGTATACCAGATTGGAGAGCTGCACCTTGCCGATGAGCTTTCCCTCAAGATACACGCCGAAATTGATGGCCTGTCCGTTCATATACTGCTTGAAACTCTCATCCAATGATCTTCTTTGTCCCTCCAAGGTATAGAACTCCGGACTTCTCTGGGGTTCATAGGGCCTTAGAAATTCTCTGTTTTCCATATAATACTGAAGATAATCCTGTGCTTTTTCAGGAGAAGCAAGGCTCAGATGCACTCTTTCTCCATCCAGCGCCAGAAGCTTGAACTCTTTCAGCTGGTTGAACCGTGTCTGGTCTGTTCCAAAAACATACTCATTGCTGATGAGCGAATTCTCATAGCGGTTCCCCACCAGAATCCCTTCCAAAGTGTAGCCAAGTTCCGTAAAAGGGAGCGTGGACACTTCATCCGCCACCAGAACATTCACCTTGTAAATACTGCCATCTTTCAGAAAGGTCCTGGTCATGATCCTTAGGGCCTCCCGCAGTAGAATCCGGTCTTTTTTATAGAATCTCAGACGGATCATCATGTTCTTCTGTCCCAGATTTCTCTCGAGAAGGGTAAATCTTCCGATGGTGATCCGGTCTGTATCTCTTAAAATATATTCTTTCCCCTCTGTATCTCTAATCTCTTCCATGGTAAGTTTCATTTTTTCCATTCACTTCTGTCTCCGTTCTATAAGATTTTCTATTGCAGTGCTGTTTCCTCGTTTTTTGTCTTTATTCTGATGAAGATCATAAGACACAGCGATATCCCCATGGAAAGGGGCAGCAGGAAGATGGCGAGCCTCGGCCCGATCCCATCCATGAGAATCCCCATCACAAGGTTCATGCTGTTCAGGATAAATGCCACCATTGTCATGATGAACCCCGTGGCCATGCCTGGTCTCTCTTTGAAAATCTTGGACACCAGGGACATGGTGGACGGAAACACGATGGAGAAGAACAGTCCTGAAATACTGATGACAAAAAGATAGGAGTTTCCAAAGAACACCCCGATAAAAAGCAGAATGAGTGCGGCGATTTCTGTGAAAATCACCGTACGCATGACTCCTGTTTTCTGGACTATGAATCCGCCTAAAAGCCTTCCCACAGCAAAAAGAAGGAAGAAGGCGCCTAAGTATCTAGCCCCAATGCTCTCCCTCAGCCCAAAGGCTTCTTTCAGATAATTGGGGAGCCATAAGGACATGCCCTGCTCCGCAAACACATAAAATCCCAGTGCTGCACCAAAAACATAAAGCATGGGATTCTTGAAGACTGAAACCTCCCCTTCTTTTACAGGGACCCGCTGTTTGTCCGGAAACCGGGTGAATTTAAACGCCAGCAGCACAATCACGTAAAGTGCGGCAATGAACAGATAGATGGTTCTCCAGGTTATGCCAAAATCAAGAAGAACACCAATGGCGTTTTGTGAAACCGTAGAGCCCGCTCCATACATAAAATGGAACAGGTTCATGGCCAAAGTGGAAGAACCCACAAAAATCATCGGCACCATGGTGTTGGAGGCTACACTGTATATGTTCAGTCCTGCAATGATTGGGATAAACCCTACAAAGAACATGAAATAGCTGTTGGAGAGTGCTTGGACCACCATACCGAGAATAAGGCAGAGGATACCAAGAAGTACCGTCTTCTTCTGTCCAATTTTCTCAATGAGCGCTCCACCTATGAAGGTTACCGCCATCCCCGCCAGGGAGACTCCGGTGATCATGGAAGAAATGGCGGTATTGGAAACTGAAAAATCTTCTTTGAAGATTGGGATAAAAATCCCTCTTGTATTTTCTATAAATGGAGCTAGGAACATCAGGGTGAATAACAGGAAAACCCCCAGCTTGTTCACTTTCGTCTCTTTCATCAAACGTACCTCATTTTCATAATCTATCGGGAGTTTTCGCCCGAATATATACATTATTATAAGCCATTGGGATATAATATAATAGAAGCGGCAGGCAAAATAATTCCCGAAGCCCTGCTCTTCAGAAACAGCGAGGTGTAAAAAATGAATAAAACAACCCTGGATAAGATGGCTTTCTTTTTCCTTGGTCTCAACAGCAGATACAACGAGAACAGAGAGATTTTCATAGAAATAGAGGTACGGTTCAAAGCTGGTTTAAAGTCATTTAAAGGAATCGGTATTCTGAACGAGGAGGAAACCCTCTCCTATAACTATAACGGGGTCACACGACTTCTGCCTTTTGACGATGTGCTGGAGGACATAAAAAAAGAGGCTGTGCACTATGACAGCCTTATTCTGACTTATAAAGAACGAGGAACGAAGCTCCTCATCGAGGCCAGCGCCAAAGGTGTTTCCATGAACACAGAAGCACTGAAATATGAAACTACAAAAGAAGAAAAGGAAACATCCACACTTCTGACCAGAGACTATCTCATTAAATCAAAAGAAGCAGCCCCTCTTCTGAAAGCCATTGGCATCATGTCCAAGGATGGAAAAGTCAAAAATGACAAGATCAGAAAGTACAATCAGATTGACCACTATGTGGAGCTTCTCAGCAAAAATTTTGAAACGCTGAAAAAGCAGGAAACCATCCACATCATGGATGTGGGCTGTGGAAAAAGCTATCTCAGCTTTGTCCTGAACTACTACTTAACAGAGGTGCTTCGAATGAAATGCCATTTCATCGGTATTGACATCTCTGAAGAAGTCATCGAGACCTCCAGAAAGATTCAAAAAGAGCTGGGATACCGCAACATGGAGTTCCACGCCATGGATGTGAAAGACTTCAAGGACTCCAGAAAAATCGATGTGGTACTGTCTCTTCACGCCTGTGATACTGCCACAGACATGGCTCTCTCCTACGGGGTCTATAAAGAGGCGGATTTCATCGTGGCAGTGCCCTGCTGTCATAAAGAAATGCTGAAAACTTACTCTTATGAACCATTTGAAGGTATTATGAAGCACGGGATTCTGAAAGCAAGGCTTGCAGATACCCTCACCGATGGTCTCAGAGGACTGCTTCTGGAGTCCCATGGATACGAGGTCTCCATTGTGGAGTATATCTCCCCTCTGGAAACTCCAAAAAACCTCATGATCCGTGCCATGAAAAAATGCAACTCTAACGAAAAGGCTGAAAAAGAAGCTTCTGCACTGATAAAGGCTCTTCAGATATATCCAGCATTCAATTATTATCTGGACCAGTATACCTATGGTACCGGAGAAGGATTCGGTGATTTCACATGATGGCTTATACCCTTGGGCTTCTAGTGACCCTCATGGTCATCCTTTTCCTTGCCATGATCCATGTCGGCTCCAAAGAAGCCTATACACTGAACAGAATCTATCAGAAGGAGAAAAATGGCATTCGCCTTTTCAACCGGTTTTACCTCAGCTATCTTCTTCCTTGGATCTTCCTGCCCTTTATCGGTTCCATCTATTTCAGAACCTATTATGTGCTTTATATCCTGATCTTCACCTTGGCTCTGGAAGATGGCCTCTATCTTTACGGATTATCCACCGGAAAGAACAAGGAGAAATTCATCGTGATGCTCCTTTTTAATGTCCTGTTGCTGGGCCTAATGTATCTTCTCATTCTGCAGTTCCTGAAAGGATTCACGCCTTTTCCGATGAACTAAGAAACGATACCTGGAGGTGATTTTATTGAAGATGACAAAACTAATCAGTGATGCCCCAGAGCTGACCAAAATCAAAGCCAAAAAACTTCTGAAAGAAAACAGTATCGGAAAGATCACCTACCGGAAAAATCTTCTTCAGGCACGGACAGAAGACGGTATGGACTATATCCAGAAAATCCTTCTGGAAGATCAGGAAGTGAAAAGCTACAGCTGCAGCTGCAACCACGAAGAGATCCTTTGCCCGCATCTTCTTGCCCTGCTCATGAAATGGGCAGAAAAACCTATAAAAGAAGTCACTGTGGACAAAACGCCTAAAGCTACCCTGAAAAACACCAAGAGCAATCTGAAGGAGATTCTTGACGGCGCCGATAAAGAAGAACTCATTGAATTTATTCTGTCTTTACGAAGTTATTATAAAGACATCCCAGTCATCATCAGAAAGAGTTTTCTAAGCTCCACCGATGAGGAGTTTATCCGGGAGACAAGAGAAGAACTCCTTTCTCTTTATCATGGGCTGAAACCCACCAGCAGCAAGGAGATCTTTTCCAGATATTTCAACAAACTCCTCTCTGCCCATGAAGAAGCGAGGCACGAAGCAAAGGAAAGAAACTATCTGAGAGCCACCCTTCTTTATCTCCTTCTCTTTGAAATGGTCAGTCTCCCCAGCGTCGGGATGGAGAGCTTTCTTTTTAACAGCCACTACATCAAGGTCTATCAGGAGGCCCTTTTTCCCCTTGCCGAAAAAAAGTACACGGTGCGCGAATCCCAGATGATCTTTGAATCCCTGAGGTCCATCTGCGTTTCACTGAAGGACCTCAGTAATATCACCACTCTCTTACGGATCATGAAGGATTACATCACCACAGAAAAAGACTTTGACCATTATTATGAAACACTTCTTCTGGTCTATGAAAAAGACACCGTGCTGCCTTATGACAAGAACAATCTCCTGTATCTTGAATATGAGCTCCTGATGATGATCGGAAAAGCTGAAGAAGCCAAGGAGCTGAGGCGTGAAAACCCCTCTGTTCCTGAGTTCCGCTTCATGGATGCGGAGTCTTATTTAGGACGCGGAAAACTCCACGAAGCCCTTCTCATTGTCCGGGATGGAATTGAAAAGGCTGGACGGAACTGGGATGAACTCATCCGCTGGCTGTACATGGAAGCAAGTATCCTGAAGCTTCTCCACAATCAGGAACAGTATGTTGAGGTCACGAAAAAACTGCTAACCTTGGGAGAATACAGAGCTTATACCGATCTCAAAAGAACCATCAGCCCCATGGAGTGGCATGGCATTTATGAAAAAATCATCGAAGACGAAGAAGTGAAGAAAAACCTGAAGGGCGTCTACAAAAGAATCATTCTGGAAGAAAAGGACAAAAGAAGACTGCTCGCTTATATTGAAGAAAACAAAGAGTTCATACCGGAGCATTATGATTTTCTCAGTCCTGAATATAATCTGGAAGCCTCCAGGATCCTGTCTGAGTTCATCGAAGACTCCGCCAGCAGCGCCAATGGAAAAAGAGACTACGAGTACCTTGCCCAACTGGTGGAAAAGCTCTATATCTATGGTCAGACGAAGCTGGGGAACGATACCATCATGAATCTTGTCATGAGATACAAAAACAAAAAATCACTGCATGCAATTCTCTTTGAGCTGAAAGACTCCTATAGTCAAAGCGGACCCTATATGCCTGAATAAATAAAAGAAGCAAAGTCTTGCACCTTATGAAGCGATGCAGGTTCTTTGCTTTTGTCCATTTTACAGCCTCTATCTATTTCAATCAAAGGAGCGACTGCCATGGAAATCATCAAAATCACAGGACTGAAAAAATACTACGGGAAGCAAAGAGGGGTGGAAGATGTTTCCCTTACGGTCAATCAAGGTGAAATTTTCGGGTTCATCGGTCCCAATGGTGCCGGAAAATCCACCACCATCAGAACGATGCTGAGCCTACTCTATCCAACAGCTGGCGAAATCAGCCTCTTTGGGATGGACATCCGAAACAGCACCGTGAAGATCGCTGAAAAAGTGGGGTATCTCCCTTCTGAGGTTGCCTATTATGAAGGCATGACGGTGAAGGAGCTCCTATACTACTCGGCTTCCTTCTATAAGAAAGACTGCAGCAATAAAATAGCGGAACTGTCCTCGC
Organism: Proteiniclasticum ruminis; assembly: GCF_900115135.1. Lineage (GTDB taxonomy): Bacteria > Bacillota > Clostridia > Clostridiales > Clostridiaceae > Proteiniclasticum > Proteiniclasticum ruminis_A. The sequence continues at coordinate 10,105 of NZ_FOVK01000014.1, forward strand.
TGCTTGAGCTGGATCTTTCGAAGAAAATCGAGGATCTTTCCTATGGAAACCGGAAAAAAGTGGGTATTGTCCAAGGTCTGCTCCATGATCCGGAACTCATCATTCTGGATGAACCCACAGGAGGACTGGATCCTCTCATACAGCAGAAGTTCTTCACACTGCTTCAGGAAGAAAACAGAAAAGGGAAAACCATCTTCTTCTCTTCCCATATTCTCAGTGAGGTGCAGAGGCTCTGCCACCGGGTTGCCATCATTAAGGAAGGGAAGATCCTGAAAGTAAGCACCATGAAATCCCTTCGGGAAGAAAACTACAAGAAAATCACAGTGGAAACCAAGGATTCTTCAAGAGAGCTTTTCATGCACCTTCCTGGGGTGAAAGATCTTACAGAGAAGGAGCAGGAGCTGAAATTCATGTATAAAGGAAACTTGAAGGAGATTTTATCTCAGTTGCAGACTCTTGATCTTCAGAACCTTCTCATCGAAGAACCCAGCCTGGAAGAGATTTTTCTTCACTACTACGAAAAGGAGGAGATATAAGTGCCTCTATTTCGTTGGACTCTAAAAACGGAGAAGAAAGCCCTTATCCTATGGGCCGTTTCCCTCACTATAACTCTCCTTCTTTTTCTGTTCATGTACCCTTCTATTCTGAAAGAAAAAGAAGCCTATGAAAAAATACTGGCTGTCTATCCCAAAGAGGTTTTGGAGGCTTTTGCCATAGAACTGGATACTCTTCTCAGTTTCCATGGCTATCTTGGCTATGTCTACGGATACATCCTTCTCGCCCTTGGAATCTACAGCATGCGTCTTGGCCTCACCACCATCGGGAAAGAGATTTCAAGAAACACGTCGGAATTTCTTTTCACAAAACCCGTGAAAAGATCCCGCGTTCTTCTGGAGAAAGGTCTTGCGGCATTCCTTCTGATGCTGTTTCTTACACTGTCTCTCCTTTTGGCAGCACTCTTCATGGAGTATCTCTACGCAGAGAAAAAAGAACCGGGCATCACCTTTCTCATCGTATTCTCCGCATTTTTCCTCCAGATGCTGTTCTACAGTCTGGGTCTTCTCATGGGTATCCTGAAACGCAAAGTGCGCTTTTTCAGTTCCAGCGCCATTGGTGTTGTTTCCGCCTTCTACATCCTGTCCATGGTCAGTCAGGTGCTCCAAAAAGACTATCTCCGCTATGCTGCGCCTTTTCGTTACTTTGATGTCTCTGAGATCATGAGAAGTGGAACCTACGACAGGGTTTTTCTTCTCTTCTCTTTGCTTCTTACCACTCTGCTTCTGCTTTTTTCTTTCACCGCACTGAAGCGCAAAGCGCTTTCAGCAGGATAGGAGGGGAACGACTGATGAATCTATTTAAAAAAGAGCTGAAATTTGAACGTCTTTCCTTCTTTTACTGGACTGCGGGTCTCTCTTTGACTGTGTTTCTGTCCATGATGGCTTATCCCATCATGAAAGACACAGGGCAGGATTTTAGCGTATTTCTGGAAGCGATGCCAAAAGCCCTTCTTGTGCTCTTCGGTATGAACGGACTCAGCATCTCAAATGCCCTGGAGTTTCATGGCATCATCTATTTCTATGTGGTGTTCGGAGGGATTCTATATGCCGTAACCTTAGGAAACAGACTGGCTGCCAAAGAAGAACTTTTAAAAACAGGGGAGTTTCTTCTGGTGAAGCCTCTGAAGAGAAGCGCCATTCTGCTGTATAAAGCCCTTGCAGGAATCTTTCTTCTGAGCTTTCTTGTGCTGCTACTCCACGGCACAACGCTCCTCAGTTTCACTATGTATGCCAAGGAGGAAATTTCCCATCTGGTGCTCCTCAAAGAGAGCTTTACCCTGTGGCTTCTGATGCTCCTTTATTTTGCCCTTGGATTCTTTTTTGCGTCAAGTCTCAAAGAAGAGAAGAAATCCACTGGAATCTCCATGGGCATCACCTTAGGCACCTTTACCCTAGGCCTCTTTTATGACCTATGGGATTCACCTGCCCTTCTCCGGCCGTGGACACCTTTTCGCTATTTCCCGGTGAAGGACCTTCTGGAGGAGACTTCATTACCGCTACTCTATATCCTATTCCTTTTCCTTCTTCTCGGAGGACTCCTCCTCGCCTCTTTCCACTTCTTTCAGAAGCGGGATCTTCGGATGTAATGCCCCAAACTAGTGACGGAAATTAAAAAAACACCAGAGACTGTTTGATAAACAGCTTCTGGTGTTTTAGATTCTACAGATAGTTGGACAGTTTCAAGAATTTGGTTTCTTTATAATTATGAATGTCTATGGAGTAATCAAAAATCACGCCACTTTTTAAGAATGCCCGGTTGGTGGAGATGAGAGATGGTTCACCAGGGGTCAGTCCCAGTTCCCTGGCATCATGCTCGTTGAGAATCCCTGCCGTGATGACACGGTCTACGAACCCGATGGATTTTTTCAGTTCTTCCCGGATATACTGGTAGATGGAGCCTTTCACGATCTCCTCGCTGAGGTAGGGAATAAGCTCCCGATTATAGTAGGAATACTCCACAACATAGGGGACCCCAGCCACGCTTCTCAGTCTTTCAATGAAATACACCGGTGTGCCTTTTTCGCACTGCATCACCTGCGCGAGCTTTTCATCCGCTTCAATGAGTTTGAAGCTGTTCACTTTTGTCGTAACATGATTTTCCCCAAACCCTTGGGTAAGGCCATGGAAGTCTTCCAGATTGATGGCGCCATCCATGGACACACTTCTTAAGAAGACGCCGCTCCCTTGAATGGGAATCACAAGACCTTTTCTGGTAAGAAGATCTATGGCTTTTCGGATGGTATTTCTGGATACCTCAAACTGCTCAATGAGTTCTTCCTCTGTAGGCAGCTTTTTTGTATCCTGATATAATCCTTCCCTGATATTTTTCGCAATCTCCTCACAGATCACCTTATACTTCACATCCAAGTGTAATCCTCCCATCTGCTTCCGTTTCCTCTAGTTTTATTATATCCGTCACCCATTCTTGTGACAATGCATTTCCATTTTCTCTTAGCTCAGCTTCTTATGAATGTCAATGATTTCCTTCGCCATGATTCTGAAGGTCTCCGCTGCCATCATCTGATCTTCTGCATGTACCAGAAGAAGATCCACCTTCACCTTATCACCGGAAGCTTCCTGTGTGAGCAGACCGCCATGGGCATGGTGACCCTCAGCAAGCATCTTCTCTCCTTCTTCCATGAGCTTTTCCGCTTCCTCAAAATTTCCTTCTTTAGCCGCCTCGATGGCTTCCATAAAATAGGATCTGGCAGACCCATTGGCAGCAATCATTTCAAAACAGACCAGTTCTATACCTTCCATATTCTAACTCCTTATTCTTTTAGACAGTTTTCTCCATTTGTTTTTATGACGTCCTGATAGAAATAGAAAGAGTCTTTCCTGATTCTTGGAAGATCTTCCTTTTCAAAGTCCACGAACACAAACCCGTACCGTTTTTGGTATCCGTTGAGCCAGCTGAGCAGATCCGTGAAGGACCAGGTGCAGTATCCCATAAGGTCCACACCTTCGCCTATGGCATCATAGCAGGCTTTGATGTGTTCTCTGATATAATCGATCCGATACCCGTCCTGAACTTTTCCTTCTGAAACCTCGTCAAAGGCACCCATACCATTCTCGGAAATGAGGATGGGTTTCCCGAAGCGCTCTGAAATCTCCACCAGAGCATATCTGAGTCCATCAGGATCAATGGCCCAGTCCCAATCGGTGTACTTGAGCTTTTCATTGTAGACCTGACGGTACAATCCTGGAATGCCAGATTCCCGGAAGTTTCCTTTCTCCCCGGAAACATTAAAGTCAGACACACCAATACCGTCTTCTCCATTATAAGCCAAAGTAGCACTCTGATAATAGTTGATTCCGATGAAGTCCGTCATCTTGGCACTTTCCACCAGCACTTTTTCATCCTCAGGAAGGATCTTTGGCGCAAGACCTCTCTCATTAAAGTATGCATATCCCCAGGAAGGGTACTTTCCTTTAAAATAGATGTCCATGATATAGTGGTTCACGGTCTCATAGTATCTTCGTTGGGCTTCCACATCTTTTTCATCCTCCGTTTTTGCGTACCCCGGAGTATAAGCGATGGAGGAGCCGATCTTTCCTTCGTAGCCTTTCTCTTTAAAGAGCTTCACCACATAGGCATGAACCAGGGCTGTATGGTGATAGGTTTTCAGATACATCCCCATGTCTTTTATTCCCGGTGGATGAAGCGCCATGAAATAGCCCAGCTGCGTAAAAATATTGGGTTCATTGAGCACAATCCAGTACTTCACTTTCTTATGGAACTCATCAAACAGAATCTTTGCAAAGGCTGTAAAGTCCTCCACAATCTTCCGGTCTTCCCATCCGCCATACTCCTTCTGTAAAGCCAAGGGAAGATCCCAATGATATATGGTTACAACTGGCTCAATACCATTTTCCAGCAGCCCATCAATGAGCTTATGGTAAAACTCCAGTCCTTTTCTTTCAATTCTTCCACGCCCTTCCGGAAGGATCCTCGTCCAGGAGATGGAAAAGCGGTATGCTTTCAACCCCATTTCCTTCATGAGCGCAATATCTTCTTCTACTCTGTGGTAGTGATCCGTAGCCACATCTCCATTGGTTCCCTGGAAGGTTTTTCCAGGCAGTTTTACCCACTCATCCCAAATGGAGAGTCCTTTCCCATCTTCCTGATAAGCACCTTCTACCTGATATGCCGCGGAGGCGCTGCCAAAGAGAAAATTCTCCGGAAATCTATTTGACATATTCCACCATGAAGAACAGTGCTGGTCCCAGCTCTGATTTTTTAATGGCAGCTTTGGCGACAGAAGCGGCTCTTTCTGACTCCTCACTGGTATTGAAATACATTTTCATCTGCTCAGTTTTCACATATTCAAAGGTAATCCCGTCTATGGTTTTCCCATGGAGCAGGTCTTTCACAAAATCCCTTTTCAGGGGCATATTCACAATAATCATTTTTTCTCACCTTCCAGCATCTGTTTTAATGATTGAAGTTTCCTCTGCAGTTTCTTTTTTGCACCACTGCTTAGCACAGGCAGACTGAACAGCAGATAGTTGTACTTTCTCAGCATACTGTCACTGGTGGCTTCCTCTTTCAGCCGGACATAGGTGAATCCATCCCCCTCATCACGGAAACTGTACGTGGTCTTCACCTGGTCTTGCCCAAGAAACGACACAAAGGAAAGCAGCCTGTTCTCTTCCACCTCTGTAATGACCTGGCGCACTTTACGTTCCCCTTTCAGAGACGGCATATGATAGATCGACTCCTGATGAAGGAGCGGTCCTTTTAGTTTCAGCGCTTTTCTCAAATTGTCTTCTACCACGCTGTAAACTTCATGTATGTTTTTATAGATTAAAATTCCCTGTTCCATCTGTTTCACCCTCAATTTAGGAAGAATAGTCCCAGGACAAGCTCCTTGGGACTATTCCATCAGTTTCAGTTCTGCTTATGCGGTTTTTTCCAGTTCTTCTCTTTGTGCTTCATAACGGTTTGCAATCATAACAAATGGCATGTACACAAGGAAAGCGATGACAAGGTTCACAACGGAGACAACAACTGCTCCAAAGGATCCGTTGGTCGCAAGGAATGCATTCAGGATTGGTGGCGTTGTCCATGGTACTGAGTTGACAATAGGACCTGCAAAACCAATCTTTGTGGCATAGAATGCTACTAAGGTCAGGATTGGCTGTACAATGACAAATGGAATGAAATACACTGGATTCAGAACGATTGGCATACCAAAGAGCACAGGCTCATTGATCATAAAGACTCCAGGTGGGAATCCAAGTTTAGCCACTTCTTTCTGCTGCTTAACTTTGGAGAAGATGAGGATTGCAACAATCAGTGGAAGAGTTGCTCCAGAGCCGCCCATGAACACATAAGCATCCCAGGAACCTCTTACCCATACTGCAAGTTCATCTGCACCTGTTCCGATGGCACGGATACCATTGGAGAACTTGTCGATGTTTTCCAGACCTAGAGTTCCATACACAGGGCTCATGATGGCTTCCAGCATATTTGCGCCATGAAGACCAAAGAACCAGAGCAGTGGAATCAGGGTGGAGATGATAAGAATCGAGAAGATGTTCTGTCCTAGAACAGAAAGACCTGCAGCGATATTCACTTCAAACCATGCAAAGATGTTGAGACCTGAAGCTACATTAAAGAAGTAAGCCACAAGCGCCCAGAAGAATACAGCAATAAATCCTGGAATAACTGCAGAAAATCCTTTTGCTACAGCTGGAGGAACGGTATCAGGCATTTTAATGACCCAGTTCTTTCTCACGATGGCAAAGTATATTTCTGGAGTGATCAGACCTACAATCAGTGCAATGAAGATTCCCTGTGCGCCCAGGAAGTTTGTAACCCAGGATGCAACTGCTTCATTGTTTCTTGAAAGTGCTCCTAAAAGAACGAACGATGCAACAGAAATAAGTCCGGTGGATAGTGAGTCTTTCTCTTCATTGACCGCACGGTTATACCCCATGGAGAAGGTAAGACCTAATGCGATGATTCCGAAAGTACCGCTTTCCATAAGAGAGAACAGTGGAGCCAGATTTTCATTGGCCCATACGATAAATGCGCTTTCAGCACCAATATAGTTGGCGAGAAGAGACCATGGCACAAAGAATACATTGTTTAGAAGTACTGCGAATGCACCTACAAGAATAAGTGGCATCAGCGCTGCGAAAGAGTCTCTGATGGCTACCAGATGTTTCTGTCCGCCAATTTTTGCAGCCACGGGGACAAATTTTTCTTCAAGGAAATTAATAAAACGATTCATTTTGACCTCCTTTGAACTACTGACTTAATATCTTTTCCCCACCCATCGTCGACTTATGTTTGGGGTTTAAGACCATTACTTCTGCGCTAAGAGCGCCAGGGCACTATTAAGGACTTTCTCGCCTTCCATTCTTCCGTAGGACAGCATATCAATCACGTCTACCGGAACAGTAGCAAGTTTTACAAACTCATTTTTCATAAAGCGAACCTGGGGTCCCAGAAGGACAAGATCCACCTCTTTGAGTATTTTTTTACCTTCACCAGCAGAAAGCGCAAAGATTTCCACATCTATCCCTTTTTCTTTCGCTGCTTTTTCCATCTTTGTCACCAGCAGACTGGTGGACATTCCTGCAGAACATACGAGAAGTATTTTCATAAGATCCCCCTTTTGGGCTATAAACGATTACAGCCTTCTTAAAAAAATCAGCACCAATAAATTCATTGGTACAACTTTATGATATGATTATAACGAACTACTTTAGCAATGTAAATAGGAATTTTTGATTTCTATTATCTTTTTTATCTCATTTCTCCCTATATGATTCATTTTCAACATAAAAATCTCTTTATTTTTGATCGTTCCTTCATGGTTTTATAGCGTATATTTCAACATCCAGAAAAATCATCCAGGATTCCTAGGAAAAATAGTTGTAGGAACCACTATAATTTGTACCAATAATTTAGTATAATCTGAGTAAAGAAAAAAATTGAAATGGAGGTAGTATATGAAAACCTATAAAATTGTCACCATTGGTGGCGGATCCAGCTATACACCAGAGCTCATCGAAGGATTCATCAAGCGTTATGCAGAGCTTCCCGTAAGAGAACTCTGGCTTGTGGACATTGAAGAGGGTAAAGAGAAACTGAATATCATCACAAAGCTGGCTGAGAGAATGGTGAAAAAAGCGGGCATCCCCATGAAGATCTACAGTACCCTGAACAGGCGTGAAGCGTTGAAAGATGCTGATTTTGTCACCACACAGTTCCGTGTGGGGGGGCTGCATGCCAGATCCCTTGATGAATCCATTCCTCTATCCCACGGGCTCATCGGGCAGGAAACCAACGGTGCAGGCGGTATGTTCAAAGCACTGAGAACCATCCCCGTGATCTTTGACATCCTGAAGGACTGTAAAGAGCTCTGCCCTAACGCATTTGTCGTGAACTTCACAAATCCTGCGGGACTTGTGACCGAAGCTGTCCTAAACCATACCTCCTGGGAACGGTTCATTGGAGTATGCAATCTGCCCTATGGCATGGAAGTTGGCGTATCCAAGATCCTGGAGGCAGAAAAATCAAGAGTCCGCGTTCACATGGCAGGTCTCAACCACATGGTCTTTGGTTTGGATGTCTTTCTGGATGGCGTCTCCGTAAAAAGAGATGTTCTGGAAAAAATGGCAACTGAATCGGAATCTCTCAACATGAAAAACATCATGGATCTTCCCTGGTCTCCAGAATTTTTGAGGGGACTCGATGCCATTCCCTGCGCTTACCACAGATATTATTTCCAGAAAGATCAGATGCTGAGCCATATGCTGGAGGATTTTAAGACAGGCGAAACCCGTGCATCCCAAGTGATGGCTGTGGAGGAGGATCTTTTCAAAAAATATCAGGATGAAGATCTTGCCGATAAGCCAAAAGAACTGGAGTTAAGAGGTGGCGCATTCTATAGCGATGCAGCGGTGAACCTCATCTCTTCCATCGCCAACGACAAACGGGACATTCAGGTGGTCAACACCAGAAATAAAGGCGCCATCGCTTCTCTTCCCTTTGATTCAGCTGTGGAAGTATCTTCTATCATCACAAAAGATGGTCCAGTGCCTCTTGCAACAGGACTCCTGCCAGCAGCAGCCGAAGGAATTGTGCAGCAGCTGAAATCCTTCGAAAGACTTACTGTAAAAGCAGCTTTAAGCGGAAAATATGAAGATGCCTATGTGGCCATGGTCACAAACCCTCTGGTCCAAAGCGAGCATCTTGGCAGAAAGGTCCTGGATGATCTTCTTCTGGCCCATGAAAAGCATCTTCCTGCTTTTAAAGAAACCATTGACACCTTGAGGAACAGGCCATGAGGATCATCATCAACGGAGATGATTTCGGTTTCTCTGAAGGCCAGAACCTCGGTATCATAAAAGCCCACAAAGAGGGCATTCTTACCTCCACCACCGCCATGGCTGGAGGGCCGGCTCTTTCTCATGGTATGGCTCTTGCAAAAGAGTGTCCCAATCTCAGCATAGGTGTGCACCTTACTTTAGATGCACTGTGTCCACTCTCCCCCGTGGAGCGGATTCCAAGTCTTGTGGATGAGCACGGCAGATTCATAAGGTTTCCCATGGACCGCCCTCTTCCTGTCAAACCGGAAGAAGTGTATCTGGAGTGGACAGCCCAGATTGAAAAAATCAGGTCCTACGGAATTGAACCCACGCATTTGGACGGACATCATCATATGCATCTCCATCCAGATGTGCTGAAGGTTACCACCGTCTTGGCAAAAGAGTATACTCTCCCCATACGGCTGGTCCCATCCTATGTTTCAGGAGAGGATCTGAATTTTATTCGCAAAGAGAGGATTCAGACATTTTATGGACTGACGGATTTCTATAAAGAGACCGTTTCGGAAGATTATTTCCGAAGATTCCGGGAAGACCATGAAGGGCTGGAAAGTGAGATTCTCGAAATCATGTGCCATCCAGCCTATCTGGATGATGTGATTCTTGAAAACAGCAGTTACCAGATTCATCGGGTGAAGGAGCTTTCCATACTTGTGAACCCGGAAGTGAGAAAAGCAGTAGAAGCACAGCATCTCACTTTGGGAAGTGTGAAAGACTTTTTCTCTGTGACACCCTAACAGCAGCATAAGAAAGAACCTGATCATCCAAAACGATCAGGTTCTTTTTAATTTCTGTCACTATTTACGGTGAGCCCAATCCACATGAAACCCTCTTTTATAGGCAAAGAGCGGTGTCACATGACCTCTTCCTTCTTTGATCAGCACAAAAGGATCCCGCAAAAGCACCCGGCCAAGAGCCACAAGGTCTGCACGTTCATTCTGAAGAATCTCCTCTACCTGATCCACTTCTGTGATCATCCCTACGGTTATGGTCTCAACTCCACATTCTTTTTTCAGAATCTCAGAAAACTTCACCTGGTAGCCAGGATATACATTGATTTTCTGGTTCACATGAAGTCCCCCAGAACTTACGTGGATCATATCAAAGTCCTCTTTTACGAGATGAATGATTTTCACCATTTCTTCAATGTCTATGCCACCTTCCACATAATCTGCGGCAGACACTCGAAGAATCAGCGGGAAATTCTCTGGAAGTACGGATTTCACGGCTTTTGTCACTTCCTTCAGAAAACGGACACGGTTCTCCGTAGAACCGCCATAAGCATCCGTTCTATGATTGGAAAGAGGGCTCAAAAACTCATGGATAAGATACCCATGAGCTCCATGAAGCTCAATGAGTTCGTATCCCGCTTCAAGACTTCTCACAGCGGCTGCTTTGAATGCTTCCACGATTCTTTTGATGTCTTCTAGATCCATCTCCTTTGGCAACTTATAGTCTTCATTGAATGCAATGGCAGATGGTGCCAGTGTGGTGAGAGAAGAAATACCACATTTTCTTCCTGCATGGCCCAGCTGAACACCAATGTGGGACCCGTATTTTTTAGAGAGCTCCACTATTTTTCTATGTCCTGGAATCTGATCATCCTTCCAGATGCCCAGATCCCTCTCTAGAATCCTGCCCTCAGGAGTGACTCCTGTAGCTTCCACGATGATGAGCCCAATCTCTCCCAGTGCCGCATTTCCGTAGTGAATATAATGAAAGTCAGTTGGATGTCCGTCTTCTGCCATATTCATGCACATGGGCGGCATCACCACTCTATTCTTCAGGACCAGATCTTTGATCTTGTACGAACTAAATGTCTTCATCTCTCGGCTGCAAAAAACAGCACCCTCAACTCCTTTATGCCTCAAAATCTACTCAAACATATCCATTGTCCAATATGTAAACGTATCTACCATCAATTCTACCTTCTACCACGTATAAAGTCCACAGAAAGAAGGCGGCACCCTCATCCCGTGGACTCGTACAAATGTTGCATTTTGTTGTTAATCCATAGATAATATCGGCAATTAATTAACAAACTTATAATATTCATCAAACCTTTGTTAACAACTTACATTTTCTCATGGTTTTCTCTTATAATATGAGTAACATATACTACGTGCCTAATTTGAGGAGGAAGAAACATGAGTATGGAAACGGCCTTCACCCAGGAAAACATCATGGAGATGGACCCCTTTATTCTGCTCAGCACCATCAACACAAAGCTTCGCAACGATTTCGATTCCCTCGCAGCCTTCTGTGACCATTATCATCTGGATCAGAGCGCTCTGATGAACAGACTTGGAGAATTCGGCTACGACTATATTGGAGAAATCAACCAGTTCCGTATGCCTTAATCGAGAAGCCCCATAAGCTCTCTCATGACTTCAGAAGCAAGAAGAATCCCCGCCGCAGGCGGAACAAAGGAAGTACTCCCCGGAGTGCTTCTTTTTTTAAGGCTGCTTACAGCCCCTTCCACGGCTTCTCCTTCTATGGCTATGGGCACCAGTGGTTTCTCCGTGGATGCCACCACTTTCAGGTGAAGAATCCCACGGTTTTTCAGCTCTCTTCGCATCACTTTGGCCAAAGGGCACATGGTGGTTTTTTTGATGTCCGTCACGTGAAGCTTGGAAGGATCCAGCTTATTGCCCGTTCCCATGGAACTGATGATTTTTATGTTCTTTTCCTTACAGTAGGCGATGACCTGAAGCTTACTGGTTACTGTATCTATGGCGTCAATGACATAATCTGTGTCCTCGGTGATGATCTCCGAAAGATTCTCACTGCCTATGAAAGCTTTCACCCCAATCACTTCACACTGCCGGTTGATGCTTTCTGCTCTTTCCAAGGCAGCATCCACCTTATGCTTCCCGATGTGATCGTACGTGGACAAAAGCTGCCGGTTCAGATTGGAAAGAGTGAACACATCATCATCCACCACCACAATCTTTCCCACCCCACCCCTTACCAGGGCTTCAAAGCAGGTTCCTCCTACACCACCAAGTCCTAGAAGCACCACCTTGGACCTGTATAGTTTTTCCATATTTTCTGCTCCCAGGAGCATTTCTGTTCTTCTTAACTCATGCTGCATCTTCATCCATTCCTTTCATAAAACAAATGTAAATATATCGGAAATCTCTCCCTATTTCAAGTCTTTTCCAAAAACACTTCCTTTACATCTCTTCCCCTTATCTCTTATAATTAGATGCAAATAGAGTACAAGGAGATTATATCTAGATGAAAATAGGGATTATTTGTGCCATGGAGGAAGAACTGGCTCCTCTTAAAAAAATCATGTCCATCAAGGAAACCAGGACCAAAGCAAGAATGGAGTTCATCGAAGGCACTTTAGAAGAGAAAGACGTTGTCATGGTGATTTCAGGCATCGGTAAAGTCAACGCAGCGGTTTGTGCCCAGATCCTCGCGGATGACTACCAGGTGACCCACCTCATCAATGTAGGCGTAGCCGGAGGGGTCAAGGAGAATATCCAGCCCATGGATGTGGTGGTGGCAAAGGCTCTACTTCAGCATGATATGGATGTCACTGCTTTTGGCCTGAAACGTGGCGAGATTCCAAGATTTGAAAGCTCCCTTTTCAAGTCTGATGAGAAGCTTACCGCACTAGCACTGGAAGGCTCCAGAAAAAATGAGGACTATACCACCCATGAAGGCATCATCGTCAGTGGAGATCAGTTCATCTCCAGCAAAGAGAAAATTGAAGATCTTCTGGAAACCTTTGACGCCGCCGCCTGCGAGATGGAAGGCGCTGCCATCGCCCAGGCAGCTGATCTCAATCACATTCCATTCACTGTCATCCGGGCAATTTCAGACAACGCCAATACCGGTGCAAGCATGGATTATGAGAAATTCAAGGACTTAGCCGTGGAAAACACCGTATCCATCCTCACCTATGTTCTTAAAAATCTATAATTGAAAAAAAATCCCAGGAAAGCAGCTCTGTGAAAAGCTGTGCCTGGGATTTTATTATTTCATAAGAAGGTTCATTAGAATCCGTAGATCTTAGAGTACTTCTCTTCCAGATACTGGAGGAAATACTTGGCGTTCAGTGGTTCTCCCGTGATTTTCTCAATGAGTACCTTGGGTTCATAGGTTCCACCGTGGCTATGGACATGATCCGCCAGCCATTTCGTGATTTCAGAAACCTTACCTTCACGGATGAGCTCATAGTAATTTGGCAGATCTCTCAGCATGCCTTTGTAGAGCATCTGTGCGCCATAAAGATTTCCGAGAGCATAACTTGGGAAATACCCAATCATTCCGCCAGACCAGTGAACATCCTGAAGGACTCCCTTGGCATAGGATTCTGGAGTTACCCCCAGATATTCTGTATACTTATCCGCCCAGATTTGGGGAAGCTCATCAAAATTCACCTCTCCATTGATCAGCATTTTTTCAATCTCATAACGGATGATGATATGGAGACTGTAGGTGAGTTCGTCCGCATCGATTCTGATGAGAGATGGCTCTACCTTATTGATGGCTTTATAGATATCTTCTGGACTGTAATTTTTCAGTCCTTCGAACGCAGACACCATATTGAGATATTCTGTTTCAATGAACTCTTTTCCTCTGCCTAGAATGTTCTCGTAGTATCTGGATTGGGATTCATGGATTCCCATGGACACACCGCCACCGATGTTGGTTTTTGTGATGTCATCCGGAATGTTCTGCTCATAGATGGCATGTCCTGTTTCATGAATGGTGGAGTACATGGCTGTCACAGGATCTTCTTTGCTGTAAGCCGTTGTGATTCTCACATCCTTGTTTCCGAAGTTTGTGGAGAATGGGTGTGCGCTTTCTGCAATGGCACCTCTTTCAAAATCATAGCCCAGTCTCTTCGCAAGCTCTGTGTTATATTTCTTCTGTGGCTCTATGGCATATTCACCTTTCAGGATGCTGCTGTCAATCTCCACAGCACTTTCACCGATTTTTTTCAGAAGAACCAGGAGACCATCCCGAAGCTCCTTGAATACACCATCAATCTCCTCCACTGTTGCACCAGGCTCATACATATCCAAAAGAGCATCATAAGGAGTTTTCTCATAGCCGATGTATCCGGCGATCTTCTTGTTGAAATAAACAATCTTCTCCAGAATAGGCTTGAAGGACTCATAATCATTCTTCTCTCTGGCTTCTGCCCAGTAGGTTTCTCCTGAAGCCACAAGCTTGCTGTATTCAAGATATTCTTCTTCTGGAATTTTCTTCATGAAATCCAGTGACTTCTTAGCCGCCTTCACCATGGCTTTTTCTTTGTCGTTCATTTCTTCCAGATGCTCATAAAGACCAAATACCAGATCCTGATACTCTTTTCCGGTCTCCAGCTTGTACATGAGCTGGCTTAGGTACCCCACAACCTCAGAGCGTCTTTCCACGCCTTTGGACGGCATAATGGTTGCCATGTCCCAGTAAAGAACCCCTTGAGCATCTCCGATGTTTTTCATTTCTTCCTGGATTTCCAGAAACCTTTTGAATGATTCTTTGTAGTTTTCCAATCCTTTGTCCTCCATTCTATTCCATATTTTTTAGCTTATAGTATCTTTCTATCATAAGTTCACGCTCTCTGTCCATAGGCGGCGCCAGTTCCAGCACAGATTCTGTTTCCCTGCAGTACTTAACTGTTATGCATTGCCCCAGATTTCTCGGGCACCTGTAGCAAAGACAGGAAGGATCATTCCCATCACAGCTTTCTCCGTACTCCGGACAATGTTTGCAGTTTTCTGCTAAGTTCTCTCTCATAGAATATTCTCTCCCCGATATTTGTCCATCAGTTTCTTCATGATTTCCGTGTTGGATGGTGGTGTATAGGTGATGGCATTGGCTCCTGCCTCAATGGTCTCCAGAATGCTCTCCTCTGTAGGACCTCCCGTGGCTATGATGGGGAATTCCGGATACTTCTCCCGGATTTTCCGCACGATCCTTGCGGTGTTTTTTGCACCTGAAACATTGAGAATGGTGGCGCCAGCTGCAATTCTCGCATCAATATCATCTTCTTCCGAGATCACCGTGATGACGATGGGAATATCGATGACATCCCGGACTCCATTGAGAATCTCATTTTTCGTCGGGCTGTTCAGAACCACACCGATGGCTCCTTTGAACTCCGCATCCAGAGCAAGATTGATGACCCTCTTTCCTGTGGTTGTACCACCTCCAACACCACAGAACACCGGTACATCAGAAGCATTGATGAGGCTTTGGGTGATGATGGGCTGTGGGGTAAAAGGGTAAACACTCATCACCGCATCCGCATTGGTGTTCTTAATGACGGCAACATCTGTGGAAAAAATAAGAGACTTGATTCTCTTTCCAAGAATCACAATACCCGTAGCCTTTCTAATCACTTCCGGCACTTCTATCATATGACCCCGAAGATTTGTGGTAATCACCGGGGCAGTTCTTTTATCCATTTTACGCCCTCCTTTTTGATTCGAGACATTTTCATCATTATATCACCGGAATGATCTCCTGAGTTCTTAACATTTTTAGAACAGACCGGCTTCTTCTCTAAACACAACAGGGACAGACTTCGACAGCTCCAGGGAGCTTTCTGTAATTCTGCAGTCATAGGCAAAAAGATCCACGCCTTCCATTTTAGCCCGGTAAAGCATGGCTGAAAATAAAGGATCCTGTTCATACGCTGGTGTGAATCCCTTCATGCCATCCATCTGAAGCACAAAGAGAACCCCAGCCCCATGCCCTTCCTTCTTGACAGAAATCAGCTCCTCCACATGACGGGTTCCTCTTTCTGTAGGCGCATCCGGAAAACTCGCCATGGCTTCCGTCTCTAATGTGACGCCCTTCACTTCCAGATAGTACTTTTTCCCCTCAGGGCTTTCCAAAAGGAAATCAAACCTGCTTTTTCCATAAAATTTCTCCCGCTTAATATCTGTATATTCCTTCAGCTTAGGAATCTTTCCAGCAAGAAGCGCTTCTTCCACCACTTTATTCGGTATCTGGGAATCAATGTTGATGAGTGCTTCTCCTTTATAGGCCGCAATGAGGCTATAGGCAGTCTTTCGGTTTGGGTTGTCTTCCTTCCGAAGGATCACTTTTGTGCCAGGAATCAGGATTTCTTTCACCCGTCCGGTGTTTGGCACATGAACCATGATGGTTTCCCCTTCATATTCCACATATCCCTGAAAGCGGTTTGGCCGTTTCACAAAAACAGCAGGAACAGTTTGTTTTATGAATTTCATAATGTATTCTCCTTGAAATCTTCTTGTGGATATGCTTTCCCATCCAGGAAAAGTATCCACAAATTGTGTAGGCTTTTATCCACATTCCTGTGGATAATGTGTAAAGGAACCGGGAAACATTCAGTATCAACTTGGATGTTATCCACAATAATTGTTATTTTTCCACAATCTCTGTGGATAAGTACAGATGTTTCTTTTTTCTTTTGTCAAGTCTTCCTTATGATTTGTCAATTCCTTAATCTTTTTGATATTTCAGACCACTTAGACATAATGTTCTCCTCTTCATCCTACTCCATGATTCTTAACAGAAACTTTGGATTTCTACTCCATCCTGAATGATTTCCTTCAAATTGTAAAGAGAAGGCCAGTCCCATTCATAGTAAATTTACTTTGCATAAGATTCCTTAAAACCGTAGGGAACCCCACAGATGATATAATAGAAGGAAGAAATCATAACCTTTCATAGGTTGTACGAGGAGTGTTTTTTATGAAATGGAGAAACAGGCGACAAAGTTCCAATATTGAGGACCGCCGCGGAAGAAGTGCCCCCATGGGGGGATTGGGCGGCAAGAGCATCATGGGCGGCGGCATCGGGCTTATCCTTCTTCTTGTCTTTGCGCTGCTCGGTGGAGATCTTGGTTCCATGCTTTCCCCACAGATCACCTCTCCCGAGAATATTCCCTATGAAGCTTCCCAGGAGGAAGAAGACCTGGCTGATTTTGTATCCGTGGTTCTGGCAGATACAGAGGATGTCTGGACAAGCCTTTTCAGAGAGTATAATAGAGAATACGAGAAACCCACTCTTGTTCTCTTTAACGACCGGGTGGAGTCCGCCTGCGGAGTAGCTGGTTCGTCCACTGGCCCCTTTTACTGTCCGGCCGACAAAAAGATTTATATCGACTTGAGTTTTTATAAAGAACTCAGCCAGCGCTTCGGCGCTCCGGGAGACTTCGCCATGGCGTATGTGGTAGCCCACGAAGTGGGGCATCATGTCCAGACTCTTCTTGGCATCTCCCAGCAGGTGCAGCAGCTGCGTGGTCGGGTCAGCGAAGCTGAGTATAACGAGAATCTTGTAAGACTGGAGCTTCAGGCGGATTATCTTGCAGGCGTTTTCGCAAACTATGTCCACGGCAGAGGATATCTGGAGGAAGGCGATATTGAAGAAGCCATCAATGCAGCCAATGCCATTGGAGATGACACGCTGCAGAAAAAAGCCCAGGGCTATGTGGTACCTGACAGCTTTACCCATGGTACTTCTGCGCAGCGTATGAAGTGGTTCAGGCTGGGTTTCCAGCATGGTGATTTGGAGCATGGTGACACCTTCAACACAAACGACTTATAAAAATCCTTCTATATTAGAAGAAAGAACCCTCGGAGCAGATCCTTCATGGATGCTCCGGGGGTTCTCTCTGTTAATTTATAACTTACCCTTCAAAATTCACTTCTGACTCCGGACGCATGATCTGAATAAAGGTCTTCCCTGGCTGGAATGCCATTTCCTTTCCCTCTTCATCATAATACTTTGTCATGGAAGATTCGTTCTCACGGACCCAAGTTCCCTTTTTCATGGTGCCGCCAATGAAATACTCTGCTGCACCCGTTCCGATCATTTCCATATTGGTATACACCGTATCCTTCACATGGTAATGTTCCACATGCTGGACAATGATATTCTTCACAGAAATCTGTGTATTGTTTTCTTTGTCCATCATAGGTTCTCCATTGATGAAGCGGTCATATACCCCTTCCTCTTCTCGAAGCTCATAGGTGATCTTATTGTCTGCCCGATAGGAGAGCGATACTTTTGAAGCCGGCTGACCTCCTTCCACTTCCTTGTCAAGGTAGGCAAGGGTCCTGTCCTTGGGCTCAAAGTCATAGGCTTCTGCCATGACCAGTTCCAGATTGGTATAAGCATTGTGAGGTGCAACCCTGTCGGTGGATCTGGAGAATCCTACGGACGTGATGGTTCCATCGAGCCTCTTGGCTGTGATGCCCAGATCCTTTCTCCAGGTGTCTATGTCCTGGCCTTCCAGATTCTTGGAACCACCATAATAAATGTAGAGATAGTTCCACTCACTCCAAAGGAACATATGCTGTTTTCGCGCACTTCTTACTGGCCCCGCCTTTTGGGGATACGTTCCATGAAAAAATGCCGTCAGCCTTGTGATGGTGCTTTCCACTTCCATTTCGTAAATGATGCCTGCTTCAGACAGTCCACTGTGCGGCCGTGCGGCTTTGGTGTTTTCCATCTGCACCATGATGACTTTTCCGTCCCCCTCATAGGGAAGTCCAGTCAATGGCGAAAGCCCAGGCACTACTTCTCCGTAATGATGGGAAAGTGTCTCTGCCGGCTCTTCTATTGGAGTTTCCACAGGCTCCTCCACAGGTTCTTCTTCAGCTGGAGTTTCCACAGGCGTTTCCGCCGGAACTTCCGGTGCCTCTTCTTTCTTACAGGAGAATAGCCCGAAGGAAAGAGATAAAATACATAAAATAATCACTGCTTTTTTCATATGAGTGCCCCCGTTCTGAAATCATTCTACTCTCATTCTATCACAGCACCTCGACTTAGAAGAACGAATTTTCAAAATCATTTGCATTCTACCTGGTACAGTTCTTATAATGGATGTAATAAACAGGTGGAGTGTGATTGTATGAGTTACCAAAAAACAGTTGAGACCATCCCCAGCACCAATCATCTTTACAATGTCCACATTTATATCTACACGCCGAAAACCAAGCCGCGGTATATGCTTCAGATCACCCACGGCATGTGCGAATATCTGGAGCGCTATGAACCCTTCATCCGCTACATGACCAGTAAAGGGGTTCTTGTGGCAGGCCACGACCATGCGGGTCACGGAAACAGCATCCGCACCATGGAGGATCTTGGTTATTTCTCTAAGGATCCGTATGATCTTACCCTAGTAAAAGATCTGAAAAATGTCTCCGATCTCCTTACAGAAAGATACAGCCAGCTTCCGCACTTTATTCTTGGACACAGCATGGGCTCCTTTATGCTGCGCAAATATCTCATGAAATATGGAAGAAGCCTCAGCGGAATCTTTATCAGCGGTACTGGTGGTGCAAACAAAGGGATCGCACCCGGAATCACCTTGGCAAAGTCCATTGCCGCTCTCAAAGGAGACACCCATAGAAGCACCCTGTATAACTCCATTTTCTTTCAAGGATTCAACAAGAACTTTAAAGACGAGGATGATGAATTCTCCTGGCTCTCCAGAGACAAGAAAGTCCGTGATGCTTACAGAAAAGATCCCAAATGCAATTTTGTTTTTACCTTAAATGCCTTCAAGGGATTTCTTGCTATTATGAAGGATGTCACCCACGAAAACTGGGCAGACAGCGTTCCCAAGGATGTCCCTTACCACCTTTTCAGCGGAAAGGAGGATCCTGTAGGCGCCTACGGAAAAGGCGTTCAGGAAACCTATGAGCGGCTTCTGGAAGCTAAAGTGAAAGAAGTTACCCTAACACTCTACGAAGGCGGACGCCATGAAATGCTCAATGAAACCAATAAAAAAGAGGTCTACGAGGACCTTTTCAAAAGGATGGAGGAAATGATCCACGATCGGTCTTGAAATCCCATTATAAAACGACTGGAGCTTTTTTAATGCCCCAGTCGTTTTATGTTCTGCCCTTTGAGGCTCTGGATTCAACCGCCTTTCAGAAAGCTCTGTCTATGCTCTTCTGAAAAACCCCATAAAAAAATACATCCGTTGAAATCCAGTTGGGAAGCTCTTTCAGAGAACTATCCGTAGATTTCAAGGATGTACTTGTAATGGTGACCCCTAGGGGAATCGAACCCCTGATTCCAGCGTGAGAGGCTAGCGTCTTGACCGCTTGACCAAGGGGCCACATTCGTTATGACCTTTCAATAATATCACTCACAGATGTTCAAGTCAACCACTTTTCCCACCTGTTGCACTCAAAAGATGCCTTCGATTTTGTGAATGATTTGTAAATACTACTAACTAGTACAATATTAACCCCCGGTACACACTTTCTTAATTAATTGTACACAATCTAATGATATAACTGAAACATCGAAATATTACGGATAAAAGAAAGGGAGTTTGAAACATGAGTAAAGTTAAAGTAGCCATTATCTATTACAGCGCCACAGGAGGAAACTACCAGATGGTCCAGTGGGCAAAAGATGCAGCTGAGAAAGCAGGCGCCGAAGTAAAGGTGCTGAGAGTACAGGAGCTGGCGCCAGAATCCGCCATCGCATCCAATCCTCTTTGGAAAAAGCATTACGATGAAACCAAGGATCTCATCCCTGTAGTTACCCCTCAGGATATGGTAGATGCAGATGCCATCATCTTCTCCACACCAACCAGGTATGGAAATGTGGCTTCACAGTTCAAGCAGTATTTGGATACCCTCGGAGGCGTATGGTCCCAGGGTCTACTTGTGAACAAGACCATCACTGCCATGTCTTCTGCTATGAATGCCAACGGGGGCGTAGAAGAAACCATCCGTTCCATTTACACCTCAGCAATGCATTTTGGTGCAATCATTGTCGCACCTGGATACACAGATCCAAGCATTTATGCAGCAGGTGGAAATCCTTACGGTGCATCAGCTTCCATCATCGACGGAGAAATCAAGAACGATGTGGAAGGCGCTGTGCGACATCAGGCAAAGAGACTTGTGGATGTGACAAGACAGTTCCTCGGCAAGTAACTCCCATATATGATCACAGGAGAATCCTTCGGGGTTCTCTTTTTTTTATGCTGTTTTTTCATTTTTGCCTATTTAATTTGACAAAATTGAATTTTGCCATTACTATATTACTAGTTAAATAAATAACCAAGGAGTGTAAAAAATGAGCATTTATGATTTTAACGCTAAGGATATCGACGGTCAGGAAAGAGAACTGAAAGAATTTGAAGGTAAGGTGCTGCTCGTTGTCAACACCGCCAGTAAGTGTGGGTTCACTCCGCAGTTTCAAGGTCTTGAAACCCTTTATGAAAGGATGAATGGTGAAGGATTTGAGGTCCTTGGGTTTCCCTGCGGACAGTTCAACGATCAGGAACTGGAAAGTGCAGAAGGCATCAAGAACTTCTGTGAGCTGAACTACGGGGTTTCTTTCCCCATGTTTGATAAAATCGATGTGAACGGAGATGCTGCACATCCATTATTCAAACACTTGAGAAAAGAGACCAAAGGTCTCCTGGGTGATGCGGTGAAGTGGAATTTCACAAAATTCCTGGTGGACAGAAACGGAAAGGTCCTCAAGCGGTATGCCCCTCAGGTGGATCCTCTGGATATTGAAAAAGATATACGAAAGCTTTTGTAACACCAATCAGCTCTCTTTGAAAACAGCCTGGAAACAGGCTCTTTTCTTTATTGTCTTGCATCCAATAATATTTGACAAAGCTTATTATTTGTCTTATTCTAAGAATAATAAATAACACAGTATGAGGTGTATGATGAATATCTATGACTTTACCGCAAAAGACATTGATGGTGTAGAGACTCCACTGAAGAACTTCGAAGGAGAAGTGCTTCTGATTGTAAACACTGCCAGCAAATGTGGATTTACACCGCAGTTCAAAGATCTGGAAACCATCTATGAGAAACACAAAGACCAGAAGTTCTCTGTCTTAGGCTTTCCCTGCAATCAGTTCAATCAGCAGGATCCTGGAAGTGAAGAGGGCATCAAGAATTTTTGTGAGCTGAATTATGGGGTCACTTTCCCCATGTTTTCAAAGATTGATGTGAACGGAAAATCCGCTCATCCACTTTTTGTCCATTTAAGGAAAGAAACCAAAGGACTTTTGGGCGACTCTGTCAAATGGAACTTCACTAAATTTCTCGTGGACAGAAACGGAAAGGTCCTCAGAAGATACCCACCTACCACCAGTCCTCTGGCCATTGAAAAGGATATTGAGGAACTGTTATAAAGAATAAGGATTAGGAGATTCCCATGAAAAGACCGTATTTGCTCGTATGCTTACTGTTCTTTCTCAATTTCATGACTGCCTGCGGACATAAAGAAGGGTATATTCATCGGGAAGACGCGCTGAAAAGAGGCTATATTGTCCTGGAAGGCACCAACAGCCATAATCATGAGCGTTTTGACATGTTCCTGAAGAATGTGGACTTAAAACGGGAAGATCAGATTACCATTATCATCTATGATCTTGTTCAGAACCAGTATGTCCTCACCGTAGAATACGATGGCGAACACTATCATGCAAGCCGCTACTTTATGGATCAGAACCAGAAGAAATCCCAGGTCATTGAGAACCTTCTATTCACACACTTAAGCTATACCTCCTCAAAGAATTATTTTCTCACCCACGAAAACAAAATCCACAGTGATCTGTGGATTTATCAGGGAAAATAATTTTTAAACCCTACTGTTCTAGGATAAAAAACTTTGTTATACTATTCATAGGAAGTTCAGTATGATTCTCACTGAGCTTTTGATAACCAATACACGGACAAAAGGAATCCCGAGGGTAACCTCAAATTGCTTTAAAGAATGGACATGACTTCTGCAATTTCATTGCAGAAGTCTTTATTTTTGCCCTATTATTCCTTATCACTGAAAAACACTTCTTTTCCAAACTTGAATGCTTCCAGAATCTCCTGGGTTTCCAGACCGTTCCGTCCGCTGTCCTCAACACTTGTTTTTCCAAGCATTGCATCGGAAATCATTGAAATCATCTCCATCTGGGAATGTTCCGGCTCTTGAAATTCAAAGATTTCAGTACCATGATCTGTGATTAATGATACCGGCTCCTGGTCCATGATGGAAAACCGCAAGGCTCCTTTACTTCCAGCTATGGTTAGAAGATCTTCTCGTATCCCGCAGCTTGCAGTGATGTTCAAGGTTCCTTGAATGCCATTCTCAAACAAGAAGAAACCTGTGGTCACATCCTCCACAGACAATGCCTGAGAGAGATTTCCTGATTTCCCCGAAACCATAGAGGGTTCACCAAAAAGAAACAGAAAAAGATCAATCATATGAGAGCCCACATCATAAAGGATGCCCCCGCCAGACGTCTCTTCCTGAAACAGCCAAGGCCTGTTTGGATCAAATTGAGGCACCGGCCTCAGATAGCTGTAGGTAAAAGAGCGAACTTCTCCGATGGCACCTTCCTCCAGAAGGCTTTTGACTTTCAGAAATTTCTTCTGCGCTCTTCTGTAGTACGCTACATAAAGCTTCACTCCGTGCTCTTCACACACTTTTCTCATTTCTCTGCACTCATCACTGGTCAGCGCCATGGGCTTTTCCACATAAACATCTTTTTTATGTTCTGCCGCAAGCACTGTGTAATATTTATGCATATGGGGCGGCGTAGCAATATAAACCGCATCCACGTCCGGGTCGCGCAGCATGTCGAGAACTTCTGTAGAATAATACGGGATTTCATGTCTTTTGGCATAGTCTTCCAGTTTCTTCTCATCTCTTCTCATGACCCACTGCATCTCGGTCTGGGGCAGTTTTCTAAATGCAGGTCCGCTTTTTCTTTCTGTTACATCTCCACATCCAATCATGCCGAACACAATCTTAACTTTCATTTTTCGTCTCCTCCTCATGCTCATAGGCCTGCAGATACACCTCTGCTGCCCTGTATTTCTCCAGTCTTCTCTGGTCCTCCGCGCTGAAAGGCTCAGGAAGTCTCTCCCGATTTTGATTGTCCTTCAGATCAGAGAGTTTGACCCTACGGGAAAGAGGATTTTCTGCCAGCCTTCTGATATACTCCTCATAGTTCTCTTCATCGCTTCTTGTTAAATGAAGAACACTGTCCACAATAGAAGAGGAGAAACCACTCTCCAAAAGATCTTCCGCTGTGAGTGCTGTGTCTTCCAGAAGATCGTGGAGAAGCGCAGTGATTCTCTCCTCCTCCGTTTTCATGTGGAGCATCACTCGGAGCACATGAAGAATATAAGGCTCTCCCCCTTTATCCAGCACACCGCTGTGATGGATTGCAGCTAAAGCTAAAGCCCGCTCAAACTCCGGCAATTTTAGAAGTTCTTCTCTTTCCACACTGACACCTCACTTCATTAAATCAGGAAACTACCTTATAATATAGAAAGATAGTTCTGCTTTTCCTCTAAGAACAGTATACGACAGGTTCGATGGAAACGCACAAGAAAAGGAGACTCCAATGAAAAAAGAAACAATCTTCCTGGAACTGATGAATGACGGACAAGCACCTGTTTATGCCAATCACAATGATGCTGGAGCTGATGTCTTTGCTTCGGAGGATTTCGTGCTATGTCCAGGTGAAACAAAGGTGCTGCCTCTTAAAATCAAAGTGGCTCTGCCAGACCACCTGGAAATGCAAGTTCGCCCCAGAAGCGGCCTATCCCTGAAAACTTCTCTGAGGATCCCTAACAGTCCAGGCACCGTGGATGCAGGCTACCGGGATGAAGTAGGTATTATTCTGGAGAACTCCTATAATCTTTCTCTACTTCCTTATGAAATGCTCAGAAATCCAAGCCTCTTGGATACCATAAAGAAAGACTATGAGATTCTGTTCCCCATGGATATAGAAGCAGTTTTCACCGTCTATAAAGGAGAGCATTATGAAACGCCACAACTTCTGAACTTATCTCCCTTCCTCATTTTAGATGAGAACCATCATCCTTATGGCACCATCTACATCGAGAAGGGGATGAAAATCGCCCAAGTGGTCTTCAATGAGGTCATTAAAGGGGAGTTTGAAGAGATTGAGGATGTGACAACAAAAGGAACGAACCGGGGCGGCGGTTATGGAAGCACAGGATTATAGTAATAAAAATGAGCCTGACATTGGAATTCATGTCAGACTCATTTTTTATAAGTATTTTTCAAGCAGTCCTTCAAAATAGCTGCGGTCTCGAAGACCAATGGCTCCTTCTTGTGGAATTCCATCCTTAAACAGAATCAGGGCCGGTATACTTTGAATCTTGTAAAACTTCGCAAGTTCCGGGCTTTCATCCACATTCAGCTTCAGAACATCCAGTTTCCCGGAAAAATCAGAAGCCACTTCCTCCAGCACCGGTGTAATCATACGGCATGGGGCACACCATGGAGCCCAGAAATCCACAAGAACCAGTCCCTTTTTATGAAGTACATCTTCCCGAAAGGTTCCATGACATGTCTCTTTCATCTTATCCTCTCCATGTTTTTGTCAAATTAGATTTTATAAAATTTATTATACCGGATAATTAGGTTTTGCGCAATATATTTGGGGAAGAGATTGAAAAAACCCCATACTGACATATCAGCATAGGGTTTTTCGTAAAAAGGTCTATTCTTTGTCTGTATACTCAAAAGAAAGAGTGTAGCTCATCTCTGCCACATGAGACAGTGTCTGATACACAGAGCAGTACTCTGTGGCCAGTCTCATGGCCTGATCCAGACCCTTTTCTTTTTCAGGATTCTTCACAACCACATCCACATGTACAGTCTTCAGGGTAGTGGGCACTTCCGTTCTCTTCTCTCCGGACACCTTCATGGACACGCCTTCATAAACGATCTTTTTCTTCACGGCGATATCCAGGAATGTGGAGTAAAGGCAGGAGCCCAAGGCGCCGAACACCATGTCGTAAGGCTCTATGGTACCTTCCTCGATTCCAATTGGCACTGTGCCTCTCTTGGCCTTCAGTGTTCCTTTAAATCCATACTCAAAATCCATGGTTACCCATTTCATTAAAATCAATCCTCCCAGGTTTTCATTTATTTGAACTGATTCAATTTTACCATAGAGAATCCTGGTTGTCATTTTCTGCTTATAGAGGTCATTAACTCTTCAGAGACTCTTTTAATGTCCGGATGATGACTTCACCTTCCTCGGAGTGAAGAAACCGATAAGTACACTCCGGCACTAGTCCTTTCAGCTCTTCCAGCCTGTCTTCGGCCAAATACTTCCGGACCCGGGAGGCACTAATAACCTCACTATCATACTCTTTCCTCGGAAGGATCACCAGCTGGAGATCCTCCCCAAAGACCTTCTTCATAGACTCATTATATATATTCGTTGCAAAGGATAGAGGCTCTTCCCCCACAAACCGTGTTGTGATGCCCAGAGCTTTGGCAATATGGTTTTTGAAGATCTTCGCGTCCAGCGTCGCCTGGACTTCTGTGGTGTCTTTGTCCTCTTTGAGGAAATAGGAAGGGAAAGTTTTTGCAGAAACCATATAGTCTCCTGTATCGTGGATCCGCACATTGGGAAGATGCCTTGTGCCCTCCTCCACCAGTCTTTTCCGCACTTTAGCCGGAAAAAGAGACACATCTTCGCTGAGCACAAACACATGTAGGAGATCGCTCTTTGCAGAGGCAGTCTCAATGAGATACTGGTGGCCTAAGGTGAAAGGATTGGCATTCATGACAATACCGGAGATCTTCTCCCCCTCCTCTTTCTTCTTTGCCAGCTCATTCAAAAACGACTGGAATCCCCAGACCGCTTTCTCCAAAAACACCAGATCATCTTCGACCCGTTCAATCTCCTCAAATCCCATATAGAGAAATGACTGTACTGATTGCGGCTTCGTGTACACATAACAGCGTTCAAACCCCGCATCAAAAATCTCAGTCATAAGATGGGAAATAAGAAGGCTTACTACCTCGCCTCCGGTATAATCTTTACAGACCGCAATGCATTTCAGCACATTCTTATATCGGGAACCCGTTGCAACAAGCTTCTCCCCGTCGTAGATACCCACGGTATATTCCACCAGTTCTTCGGTTCTTATAGACGCTTGGTGGAGAAGATTTTCCCAGGCCTCTCTCTGAGATCTGCTGCTTGCAATCCACATTCTTTGTATTGTATAGTTCATTGGTTTCACCATCCAAGATATAATCATTTGAAAACTTCTAAAATCATTATACGATATTTTGGACCTAAGGTTTGCTTTTTTGTTGCACTGCAAAAAAGCACCCGAAAACGGGTGCTTCATTCTAGAAAACAACAGTGACATGCTGCTCTTCAATATCATAGAAAGGATCTTTTCGTTTCTTCAAGAAAGGTAAAGCCAGTGTTGGGAAAAGTGCATACATCAGCACATCTTCTGTGGATTCCGCTAATGTTCCAATTTCGGCTTTGAAACGGTCCATTTCTGGCTTCAGAAGGTCAGCCGGTCTCATGGTGAGTACTTCTTCATCTTTAATGATCTTCTCCACCATTTCCTTGGAAATCTCTCCTGGAGGAGTCCCATAGAGACCCTTCACATAATCCTTGATCTCCTTAGGCACCATCTTGTAACGTTCACCACTGACTACGTTCATCAGCGCCTGGGTACCTACCATCTGGGACAGTGGAGTCACTAGCGGTGGATAGCCCAGTTCTTCACGGACCTTCGGCACTTCCTTCAGTACTTCCTCATAAAGATGCTCCTTGGAAGCTTCCTTCAGCTGGGAAAGAAGGTTTGAGAGCATGCCGCCAGGCACCTGATAAATCAGGGTATCAGGCTCCACATCCATCACCTTGGGGTTCAGGATACCATCTTTTCTGAACTGCTCCTTGATGGGTTTAAAGTGTTCCGCAACGGTCTTAATTTTCTCGAAATCCAGCCCAGTGTCATAGCCCAGCTCTTCCAGCGCGATCCCTAAGGACTCAGTGGCAGGCTGACTAGTGCCGCCTGAGAAAGTCGATACTGCAGTATCAATGACATCTGCACCCGCTTCCACCGCCTTCATGTAGGTCATTTCAGAAATACCGGATGTAGCGTGGGTATGCACCTGCACAGGCACATCGGTGACCGCCTTGATTCCCTTCACCAAAGCGTAGGCCACGGAAGGAGTCAAGATCCCTGCCATATCCTTAATGGCAATGGAATCTGCCCCCATCTTAGCCATCTGGTCCGCCAGGTGCACATAGTACTCCACGGTATGAATGTCACTGATGGTGTAGCAGATACACATCTGACAGTGTCCGCCGAACTTCTTGATGGCCTTCACAGAGGTTTCCAGGTTTCTCAAATCATTGAGCGCATCGAAAACACGGATGATGTCAATTCCATTGGCAAGAGATTTCTCAATGAACGCCTCTACCACATCATCAGGATAGTGCTTGTAGCCGAGAAGATTCTGCCCTCTCAGCAGCATCTGGAGCTTTGTGTTTTTCACATGCTTCCGGATGGTCCGCAGTCTTTCCCAGGGATCCTCATTGAGATATCTGAGGCAGGAGTCAAAAGTAGCCCCTCCCCAAACTTCCAGAGAGTAATACCCGGCTTCATCCAGGGTTTCCAGGACTGGAAGCATCTGTTCTGTGGACATTCTTGTAGCAATAAGGCTTTGATGGGCATCCCGGAGGATGGTATCCATAAAGCGAATCTTTTTATCCAAATTCAATCATTCTCCTTTCCATTTTCATGCACTCCCGTATCTGTTCATGCAGTTCTTGCAGGCTGTGGGTCCGCGCTCCTGAGCAGATCTTCGCCTCTTTGCCGCACACAAGGCATGTTCTCGGAGGATACCCCACCTCAGTGCGTTCTATGGATCGTATGTGGTCCATCTCCCGATGGAGCACATCAATGTCATATAGCCTTCCCAGCGGCATGGACTCCTCCAGATCTGCCATGGCCTTTTTCAGCTCTATGGCGTCCTGGCTGACCACAAGAAACCATTCCGGTCCTGTATCCGCATCTACCTTCTTTTCAAGTAATGGGGATAGGTTCTTCTGCGCCAGAAGATTTTCTATATCCTCCACGCCGACCTGGAACATCCGGAGGATCACAGGATTTCTTTTCACCGGTCCCGGGATATTCAGCTTGAAGCTGAGGAGACTTTTCTCCGGAAACCTCAGGAGAAGCTTCTCCTGAAGATCCCACCGAAGTTCTCTTCCCCGCAGCACCTTCTCCAGGGAAGGCCGGTCTCCGTTTGTGAAGAGCTCTGACATCTTAATCACTGATCCTTTATTAGTCTCTTACTTTTCTTACAACATCGATGACGGAACCGTCACGGTACTCAATGACCGCAACCACCTTGTCCTCATAGACAACAGGGTCTGGAGTTCCTACTACAGAATAAGCCTTTTCTTTCAGCTCTTCAATAGTAAATTGAGGTACCTTGAGTTTCGCAAAAGCCTCCACAAGATCTTGTCTTCTTGGGTTTACGGCTATACCAAGCTCGGTCACCACCACATCCACACTTTCTCCAGGTGTGATCACTGTATTGACTTTCTCTACAATGGTAGGGATTCTTCCACGGATGAGCGGTGTCAGAATGAGGCTCAGCTTGGATCCTGCGGCAGTGTCGCTGTGTCCGCCTGAAGCGCCTCGGATGATTCCATCGGAACCGGTCATGACATTGACATTGAAGTCGGTGTCGATCTCTAAGGCAGACAGCACAACCACATCCAGCTGGTTCACTGCAGCACCCTTGTTTCCAGGATTCGCATAGAAGGATGCACTGATCTCATAGTGATTTGGGTTGTTCTTGATGGACTCAATGGCTCCTCTGTCAAAGCTCTGGGTGTCGATGACTTTCTCAATAAGCCCCTCTTCCATCATTTCACAAAGATGGCCGGTGAGACCACCTAGAGCATAACCAGCTTTCACGCCATCTTTTCTCATGGCATCCGCAAGGAATCTCGCCACCGCCAAGGTGGATCCACCGGAACCTGCTTGGAAGGAAAATCCTTCTTTATAATATGGAGATGCAGTGATCACTTTGCAGGCGTTTTCGGCAATGAGGAGCTCCTTTGGGTTGCTTGTGATTCGCGTTGCACCTTTGGCAATACCATTGGGGTCTCCAATGGAATCCACCACCACCACATAGTCCACATGATTCTGCGGAATGCTGATGGGTGTATTGGGATAAGGAACCAGATTATCCGTGATGATGATCACCTTGTCTGCAAACTCCGCATCCACTCGGGCATATCCTAAAGAACCACAGGTGGCTTTTCCGTGGGAACCGTTGGCGTTTCCATAGCAGTCGGAGCTTGGCGCACCGAGGAATGCCACATCGATATGGATCTCTCCTTTTTCAATGGCTCTGGCTCTTCCGCCGTGGGACCGGATGACCACAGGGTTTTCCATGAGGCCGTGGGAAATGGCGGCACCTACCTTGTCTCGAAGACCGGAAGAGGTGATATTTGTAATCACGCCATTCTTCACATGCTCAATGATAGGCTCATGGACGTTGGCGATGGAGCTGGAGGCCAAAGTCAGGTTCTTGATGCCTAGACCTGCAATCTCTTCCATGACCATGTTGAGCACCGCATCTCCTTCACGGAAATGGTGATGGAAAGAAATGGTCATTCCATCTTTGAGACCACTCTTTATGATCGCTTCCCGGACAGAATACAGCATTTTGGATTCTCCTGGCACCACTGCATGAACCTGTCCAGATGCTCTCTGGTAATCATGTTTCTTTGCGAACTGTCCTTCAAAAACTCCAAAAACGTCCGCAATTTCTGAAGGGATTTCTCTACCTATCTGATTTTTCACCATGATTATTCTCCTTTCCTGTATATGCCTGCTGCTTCAGCCAGCGCCAGAACACGTTCTGCACGCTCCACGATTGGCTTATCGATCATCTTGCCGTTAAGTGCAATGACACCTGAACCCTTGGCTTCTGCTTCTGCAATAGCATTCATGACATTAATCGCATTTGTGATTTCTTTTTCTGTTGGCAGGAATACGGAGTTCACTACTGAAATCTGTCTGGGGTTGATGACAGATTTTCCGTCAAAGCCCAGCTGCTTGATGATTTCAGTTTCTTTTCGCAGTGTCTCCTGATCATTCACATCAGAGAACACTGTATCCAAAGCTGCAATGCCTGCAGCACGTGCTGCGTGGACAATCATGGACCTGGCAAAAAAGAGCTCTTCACTGTTCTTTTCCGCATATCGTCTAGTTTTCATTGCAGTAACATAGTCTTCGGACCCCAGTGCGATGCCTATGAGCCTTTTGCTGGAAGTTGCAATGGACAGCGCGTTCAGTACACCCATTGGGCCTTCGATAGCTGCCATGATCTTGGTGGAGCCTACTTCTCTTCCGCACTTCTTTTCCACTTCTTCGATGACGGCTTCTGTGGCCAGAACATCTTCTTTGGACTCGGTCTTTGGCAGACGGATGACATCAATCCCAGCGCGCACCATGGCTTCAATATCGTCTTTACCGCCCATATCCAGTGCATTGATTCGCACTACAGTTTCCACATTGCCATAGTCGATGGTCTTCATGGCTTGGTACACCAGGAATCTGGAGGTGTCTTTTTCTTTCAGGGAGATGGAGTCTTCCAAGTCAAACATGATGGAATCAGCTCCATAAATATACGCATCTCTCAGCATACCTGCATTGCTGGCAGGCACAAACATCATGGTTCTTCTTAAACGTTCCATTCTTCAATCGCCTCCCAGTCAATTTTGTCCACAGCATCTGCGGCTCTATGCACTGCGGCGATGGTTCTTGCCACGATGGTGCAGTCCAGAGCGCCCTTATCTGTGACCATAAGTCTTGCATCTGTAACACCCAGATTGCTCAGGGTGTTTTGAAGCACCTCACGGATTCTTCTTCCGTACTGGTTCTCCACGCTGCTCTTGAGCTCAATTTCAATTCCTTTTCCATCATTTCTGTCGATGAGAATCTGAAGGTCTGAAGACTCCAGAGTTCCCGCAACAGCTTGTTTTTCAATGACAAACTTTTGCATTTTTTCCACTCCTTCTATACGTTTACACCATAAATTTCAAAAAAAAGAGAGCACCTCAAGACATCTATTTCCAAATCAGCTGAACTTCGGAGATATTTTTCCTGACTGTGTCTGTTGGTTCTGTGCAGAATGCATGAGCCTGGCCGGGCTCACAGTGCTTGTAGGATTCATTGCTGCACTCTTTAGGAAGCGCTTCTGCCAAAGGCCTGACTGGGAAGCGCTCCTCAAAGAGGGCTGGACAGGATGTCCAGCAGAGAGACTGTGCTGCCTCGCAGCCCGTCTCCCCTTCTACTTATCTATTTGTTCTTATCATTGGGGAACACTTTGATCAGTGCCAGGCTCGCCAGGTAGAGAATGATTGCCACAACAAAAATACCTGCCATGCCGAAAGCCATGATTTCTAGTCCCTGTCCAATAAGTTCCGGATCAAAATTTATATTCATTGTTTTCTCCTTTCAGTCCGTTCTTACAGGAAGTAGGACAGAATCAGTCCACCTGCAATGACGGAAGCAATCTGACCAGATACGTTGGCGCCGATGGAGTAGTTCAGAACGAAGTTCTGTTTGTCTTCTTCACTGGCAAGTTTCTGCACAACTCTGGCAGACATTGGGAATGCGGAAATACCTGCAGCACCAATCATCGGATTGATCTTCTCTTTTCGGAAGAGATTGAGGAATTTCGCAAAGAGAACCCCACCGATGGTATCCATCACAAAAGCCACCAGACCAAAGGCGATGATCATCAGCGTCTGTAGATTCCAGAACTGGTCTGCGGTCATTTTTACGGAGATGGTCAGTCCCAGGAGAATGGAGACCAGGTTCACCAGTTCATTCTGAGCGGAGGAGCTCAGTCTGTCGAGCACTCCACATTCTCTCAAAAGGTTACCAAACATCAGGAATCCTACCAGAGGGAGAGAAGCAGGGGCAATGAATCCTGCCACCACGGTGATGACAATCGGGAAAAGAATCTTTGTCAGCTTGGATACGTTGGAAGCCTTATAATGCATTCGGATTCCACGTTCCTTCTTGGTGGTCACAAGCTTGATGGCGAAAGGCTGGATAATCGGCACCAGCGCCATATAGCTGTAGGCAGCCACAGAGATGGGTCCGAGAAGCCCCGGTGCCAGCTCATTGGCTACGAAGATGGAGGTGGGACCATCTGCTGCACCGATGATTCCAATGGAAGCCGCCTCTCTGATATCAAATCCGAAGATCACCGCGACGATGATGGTGAAGAAGATACCAAACTGAGCAGCTGCTCCGAAGAGAAGCATGAACGGGTTCTGTAGAAGAGGCCCGAAGTCGATCATGGCACCGATACCGATGAAGATTAAAAGCGGGAAAAGCTCTGTGGAGATACCCGCATCGAAAAGGACATTCAGTACGCCTTTGGATTCACTGCCCACCTGGGTGACCAGTCCTGAGCCTGGGAAGTTTACAAGGATGGTTCCAAGTCCCATAGGCACCAGTAGAGTTGGTTCATATTCTTTCTTGATTCCTAAATAAATCAGGAGTCCGCCGATGAGCATCATAATAATCTGCGGTCCTGTGATAGACATAATTCCTGCAATAATTTGTTCCAAAATGTTTCCTCCTACGATTAGGCGATGGTGACCATTGGTGTGCTTACATCAATCGCCGCACCCTTTGTCACATATACGCCAGTTACAGTACCACTCTTTGGTGCAACGATCTCATTTTCCATTTTCATGGCTTCTAGAATCACCAGCACCTGGTTCTCACTTACAACATCTCCTACCTTCACCTTCACATCCAGAATGGTACCTGGCATTGGCGCTTCCATGGTCAGCCCTTCACCTTTTACAGGCGCTGCTGGTGCTGGCGCTGCCACGGGGGCTGCTGGTGCTGCTGGTGCTGCTGCTACAGGTGCTGCTGCCACGGGGGCTGGTGCCGCGATGGGGCCAGCTCCTGGCTGCACTCCAAGCTCTTCCATCTCCACAAGATATTCTTTCTCATTGATTTTGATTCTAAACTTTCTTAACATTACTACTCCTGCCTTTCTATGATTTACTTTACTTCTGTGATGCTTACAAGTCTGAAGGCCGATTCAGGACGGTCTCCAGCCAGTACCGCGGAAACTACAGCTGCTGCGATTTCTTTGTCTGTATCAATACCCTGAATGCTCTTCACTTTGAACTTGGCATCGGGATGGCTTCCCGCCGCAATGGATGATGCGACAACCGCAACCAGTTCCTTCTCTTCTTCCGTGATTTCACGTGTGAAATCTACTTTAGAAAGCTTCTCAACCGGTTTCTGCTCTGTCTGCTTCTCCAGAGGGTTCACTGTACTCTTCTGTTCAGGCTCTGGTTTTTTCTTTCTGAATAAATCAAACAACCCCATAGGCTCTCCTCCTGTATGAACTTAAAATAATAACCATGTTTATTATATAACGTGATTTGAAAATGTTGTGTTTTTCTGTTGTTCTTTTCTCTCCTTCCAGATTTTCCATCTTTTTGCATTCAAATATCATCTTTACTGACCACCCCCCTTACCTATTTTATCGTAACTCAACTGATAATACACCTTCAAAGGGCTCTAATATATTAATGAAAGGATACCTCCTTTCATTGACAAGTCCTGTCAACTCGCTGTTTTTTGAGTGTATTTTCGGTGTCTGGCTACTTGTTGCAAACGTTTATTTTCAATATACTGAACATGTTCTAAAACAAAAAAGGAGTGAAACCTATGTTAACATTTTTGTCCTGGGCTATGATCGTTGTCTTCATGGTTCTCATCATGAAGAAAAAATTGACCCCATTCTCTGCACTTATTCTAGTTCCTTTTGTTTTTGCTCTCATCGGTGCTCTGCTTGGTATGTATGGACCACAGGTTACTGAACTGAAAGAAATCGCAAATCCAACCATTATGGACCAGATCCTGATTCTTGGAGATTGGACTGTAGATGGCGTTAAAAAAGTATCTGTTACTGCAGTAATGCTGCTGTTCGCTATCCTCTACTTCGCCATCATGCTGAACGCTGGTATGTTTGATCCAGTCGTTAAGAAAATGATCAAGATCGCTAAGGGCGATCCAGTCAAAGTACTGCTTGCTACCGCTGTGGTTGCTGCTACTGTATCTTTGAATGGAGATGGAACCACCACAACGCTGATCTGCTGTACTGCCTTCATTCCAATCTACAAGAAGCTTGGACTCAAGATGATGAACCTTGGTGTGCTCGTTATTTTGATGAACACCATCATGAACCTGCTGCCATGGGGCGGCCCAACTGCTAGAGTAATCTCTGTACTTGGACTGAATGAGCAGGAAATCCTGAGAGCTCTGACTCCTGGTATGATTGCTTCTGTCATCTTCATGCTTGGTGTTGCTTACTACCTGGGACTGAAAGAAAGAAAGAGACTGGGTATCCAGAAGCTTACCGATGCTGACATCGAAGCACTGACAGCTCCTAAGGATGAAGAAGAACTCGCACTGAAGAGACCTAAGCTTGTTTGGGTAAACGGCATCATGACCATCCTTCTGGTATTCATGCTGATCAAGGGAACTTTCCCATCCGTATTCCTGTTCCTTCTTGGAACAGCACTGGCACTTGTGATCAACTACAAGTCTCTGAAAGATCAGAAGAACAGAATCCAGGACAATGCTGGAGATGCTGCTCAGGTAGTAATCCTTGTCCTTGGTGCTGGTATCTTCATGGGACTCTTCACCAATTCCGGTATGGCTGACGCCCTGGCTCTGAGCCTTGCAAACGTCATTCCAACAAGCTGGGGAAGATTCTGGGGTCTTATTGTTGCAATACTGTCCGCACCAGGAACCTTCTTCCTGTCCAATGATGCTTTCTACTATGGCGTTCTTCCAGTACTGGCAGAAGCTGGAAAGCAGTACGGATTCACCGCACTGGAACTGGGTGTTGCCTCCCTTCTTGGACAGGCATTCCACCTGCTCAGCCCACTGGTTGCCTTCATCTATCTGCTCCTGAACCTTACCGGTCTGGACATGGGAGAATGGCAGAAAGAGTCTGCAAAATGGGCTCTTGGAATTTTCGTAATCTTCATTGCTCTTGCAGCAATCACCGGATCAGTTCCGCTATTCAAATAGCAAATGCTCCCCGAAAAAGACACTGGAATGAAAATTCCGGTGTCTTTTTTTGTAATCATTGACATCACAAAAAAAGAAAGACTGTTCCAAAAAAACAGTCTCTCCTTATTCAAACAGTTCTATTTATATAAGTTTTTCGAGTTTTCCGAGGACAATGGCCAAGGAGAGCAAATCTGCTGCTCCACCTGGAGATAGATTTCTGCGGATAAACGTTTCATTCATTATCTGTATTTTTTCATAGGCATCCTTTTGCTTCATCCCGCCACCAGCTAAGAACTTCTCTGCTTCTTTTCTTACATAATGCAAGCTTTCTATACCGCCACGGGTGACGATATTGGAGTCTTCGACATGCCTCATCAGAAGAAACAGCACTTCCAAAAGGCTTTCTTCGTAAGACAACTTCTCCTTCCGATGTCTGAGATATGGCAGCACTTCATCCCGGAGTACTGGATATCCTTTTTCTGCTTCTCCCCGGATTCCTGCAAACCCATGCTCCAGGTAGAGTTTCTCTCCATTGGTCAGTACTCTTTTCTGATGTATATTGGCAAAATCCTTGGATACAAGCCCTTCTGTTATGCCCATGATCACAGAGAAAATACGTTCAGTATCCTTTGGATTCAAAGCAGGCATTCTATCTCCATCAATCTGTTCTTCTTTCATCAGCCTGCCAAGAGCTGCCAGAAGTAGCCCCATAGAGAAAATGATACCTTTATGGGTATTGATTCCTTTTGTAGCTTCAAACATTTCCTGTTCCATGCGGATTCCAATGGGGCGGATGACCGCAAGAAGTCCATTCCGCGAAACTGGAGACGTGGCTCCGCTGAGAAACATTTCTTTGAAGCCCTCGCGGAGACTCACTGCACTCCGGACGAAGGTGAAGATATCCATATCCTTGTGGGCACCGGAGTCCTTGGCATCTACAAGACCGGGCTTGGGTGTCAAGAGTGCCTCTGTAAGGATAGCTTCTTCTGCGAGCTTTGAACAAGCTTCTGCCAGGATCATCCAGTTACTTTTTACTTCCATGGACCTGTCCTTTCTGTGAATCCTCTTCTTCCAGTCTTCTCATCTCTTTCAGGATGAACTTCTCCGAGTAATCCAGATGCTCCTCAGTAATCAGCGCCACCGCATCATAGTTTTTGCTTCTCATATTCTTGTAAAGCAGCCAGTGTTCATCTAAGGCTTTTCGTCGTCTGTCATTTTCAGTGAGAGATATATCACGGAATCTCATGAGATACTGCCGAAGTTTCTTTGCAATAACATCCAGCCGAGGCATCTTACAATAAGTATAGATCATATCATTGAACTGTTTGGACAGCTCAATGACTTTTCTATAGTCTCCCCTAGCATCGGCTTCATCGGTTTTTTTAAGCAGCGCTTCCATCTCGTCAAACTGTTCATCTGTCATGATGGTCATAGCATTCTGCGTTGCAAGTATATCTAGCGCCTTCCTGATCTTATAGATTTCAATGGCATCCTCAATGGTCACTTTTTTTACAACAACACCGTAATGAGGCACATACTCTACCAATCCTTCTTCCTGGATTCTCCTTAAGGCTTCTCTTACAGGGGTCCTGCTGATGTTCATGCGCTCCGCATAAACGGACTCATTGATTCTTTCCCCGATGGGAATGATGCCTTTGATGATGGCATTTCTCAGTCCTTCAAATACAATTTCATTCAAGGGTTTGTTCTGGCTCAAATCCGCTAATTTGATAACTTCCTTCATGTAATCATCCATTTTTTCGCCTCCAAAATAGTGTCTGCACACTGTATACAGTTACATTATAATAAAAAATACAAGGAGCACCTACAGTTATTTTTTGAAAAACAGTAAAAAAACAGTGCCTATTTTCCTTGATACTTAAGGATTTTACACAATGAAAGGGCGGTGTCTCCACCGCCCTGAGTTATGTTTATCCCAGATATTTAACTAAGGTGTTTCTTACAGCATCTTTGCCTGCGATGAGTTCCAGGAACATTCCTTCCACCTTATCGCCAAGACCTACTTCGTAAAGATCTACCCCAAAAATCACTGCATTGGATAGTATATTTTTCAGCTGGCCCTTGTAGGAGTCTACATCTCCAACCTTGATACCCGCAAGCTTTCCCTGAAGCTCTGAAAGCATTGGGTCACTGGATAGCTCAAATGCTTCCATTTTATCGTTCACGCCTAGGAGATATCTCATCCAACCTGCCAGTGCCAATGGAATGAAAGTCAGATCTTTTGGAGAAAGGTCCTCTCTCTTCGCATAAGACTTGATGGTTTCTCCAAAGCGGATGGCTACCTTCTGACTGGTATCTGTGGCAATTCTCTGTGGCATGTCTGGTATAAATGGATTTGGGAGTCTTTCCTCAATTACTTCTTTAATGAAGCTCTCAGGCTTGATGATCTTTGGATCTACAACCACAGGCATTCCTTCTACATAACCGATTTTTTCCACCAGGGCTTTCAGCTGAGGATCGTTCATTTCCTTGTATATGCTGTCGAATCCAAGAACACATCCGTATACAGCCAGTGCAGTATGAAGTGGGTTCAGACATGTCGTAACTTTCATGGTTTCTGTGTTGTTCACGGTGTCCCTATCGGTGAAGTACACGCCAGCTTCTTCCAGTGCTGGTCTTCCGTTCGGGAACTTATCCTCAACCACCAGATATTCTGGCACTTCTGCATTGACATAAGGCGCGATAAAGGTATTCTTGGAAGTAACGATGGGTGCCATGTTCTCTACACCCAGTTCATCCAGATTCTTTTTCACTTCTTCTGATGGTCTAGGGGTGATCTTATCTATCATGGACCATGGGAAGCTGATCTTGGACTCGTCAGCAACATAAGCAACAAATCCTGCATCCACATAGCCTCTATCCAGCCATTCTTTCGCGATTCTCTTTACAGCGAGCTCCACTTTTTCTCCATTATGGCTGCAGTTGTCCATGCTGACCACTGCCAGTGGATACTGACCTTTCTGATAACGGGTATACAGCAGTGAGGTCACAACGCTCATGGCATGGCTTGGGCTCTTTGGTCCATTTTCAAAATCCTTTGCCACAAATGGGAATACCTCTCCGCTGGCATTGGTCAGTGCATATCCTTTTTCGGTGATGGTAAAGCTGATCATCTGAAGAGATGGATTTTCAAAAATCTCTCTTAATCTTGCAGCACTCATTTCATCAGACAGATTTCCTTTTACACCTTCTGCAATGCTTGCCACCACAGAGTTCTTGGTGGAACCATCTGCATTAAGGCTGACCAGGAGGGTCAGATTATCATAGGGTGTATAGATCTTGTCGATGATATCAAAGTCAAAAGTCTCTGCAGCTATGATACCTTTGTCGCTCAGTCCTTTTTCCAATAGTGTGTTCTGGAGATTTGCAATGAATCCTCTAAAAATGTTTCCTGCACCAAAATGCACCCACGTTGGATCCTTCTTTGTTTTTTCTATCATTCCTTCCACATCAAAGGATGGAGTCTTTATGCCTTTTGATGCCAAGTCTTTTAATTGGTTTAGCTTCAGTTCCATTTTTACACCTCTTATCATATTTCTGTATCTTGTACAGTTTTCTTAACTTCAGTGTATTGTAAACCATTAGAAATATCTATAAAAAAAAGGGAACACGGCAATATTTGCGATAATTACGACCTAAATCGCCATATGTTGTCAGAAAAAAGAAAAGACCAAGATAAACTTGGTCCAAGTGTTTATAGTCTAGGTAAGATATAGGTAATCACAAAGTACAGGATAATCAGTAGGATGATAATATACGCTGAGTACTTGATAAACGTAGATCCTACCAGCCCTGGCTGTTCATTTCGTGTTACATTCTTTTTCTCAATATTGATATCTTTATTCTCATTCATAGCTAATTCTCCTTTTTCTTTCATGTTTGGTTGATTTAAAAAGATTATACCCAATCAAATTGTAAACTTCAAAAGAGATTCTGTAGCAATTCTTTTAATGGTTTTTAACAAACACCAACAATACTTTACCGTATTATGCTTTATCCACTTATTATCGCAAGAAAAGCCCTCCTTATTTGGAGAGCTTTTCTAAGGATCCTGTGGCTCCTCGTATGAAGAGCGACTAGTATTGACAATGGCCAGTACCGACTGTCCCATTTCAATCCACGCTCCTCGTATGAAGAGCGACTCAATTGACTTATTACTTGTGCACCCAGCGTGATTTCAATCCACGCTCCTCGTATGAAGAGCGACAGTAGTGCTTCGAAATCAAGCACTACCAAACAAATCAACTGATAAACCCGCGAAACTCTAATACTGTACTTCAATTACCTATCTATAAAGGATAGGGCACTATGTTCACTTATGGTTCGCGCTGACAAAATTATAGGTAATGAGATGTCACCTCCCTCTCCGTATACTCTGCCAAAGTTATTTCCACTTTTGCTATCATTGTTCTTGATACTTCATTTTAGTATAGTATATGCGTATAGATTGCTTTTTTCAAGATACAAATCATAAATAACATGCAACTTATTTTATCTTCACTGATGAGTATTTCCTGTTGAGTGCAAGTAAAAAGAGTGAGGCAGATTGCTGCTTCACTCTTTTTACATCATTCCAATATGGTACTGTTTTGCTCTATTGAATTTGTCACGCTCGAATAATGTTGTTTCAAAATACAAATATAGTTCATTTTCCTCCACTCCTCTAACCCCCTATCCACCCCATTCTTGAATTGACTCAAGTTTCCACAATTGTTTATTCAATTCTTGTTTCCGCCTGTTTTTTATCCACATAAAGTTGTTTCAGAACACTTTTATCCACATATTTATCCCACTCATTCACTCACACATTTCTCCTAGTTTTATTCGTTTACCCGATTTTTCTTCAGGAGTTTAACTGTCTAAACACAGTTAAATCAATACTTTGAGCAGATTCGTAGCACGCATCAGTTCGGGAAATGATAGGATAAGAGACAATTTC
>NZ_FOVK01000024.1 GCF_900115135.1 Proteiniclasticum ruminis
TCACCCCAATCGCAATGGACGAAGGACTGAGATTCGCTATCCGTGAGGGTGGAAGAACTGTAGGTTCAGGCGTTGTTACTACCATCAACGAATAAGACAAGTATCATAAAAGGACTGGTTCACCAGTCCTTTTTTATCCTAAATTACAGCGGATGCTGGAAGATCTTAGACCAGGGTTTCCTGAAGACTTCCAAAAAAAAACGCCGTTTTTATTTGACATGACATAGAGCATGTGATAAAGTAATTTAGTAATACCCTGGGCAAAAGGGGTTATTTATGATGTAAATAAAACTATAAAGTACGGAGGTGCTCAAAGTGAGAGTAAGAATGACTTTAGCATGCACAGAGTGTAAGCAAAGAAACTACGATTCCATGAAAAACAAGAAGAACAATCCTGAAAGACTGGAAATGAGCAAGTATTGCAAATTCTGCAAAAAGCATACAACACACAAAGAAACAAAGTAACACAGACTAAGGATGTGATTTCATGACTTCAAAGAGCAAAGGACTTTTCCAATTTGTAAAAGAGACTAAAAATGAAATAAAAAAGATAACCTGGCCCTCCAAAGAGGAAGTTAAAAAAGCAATTGGTATCGTTGCTGTGATCTGTGCAATCTACATTTTGTTCATTGCCATTGCAGACTTTATCTTTAATGGTCTTTTAACTGAAATCTTATTTAAACTGTAAAGAAGGAGGAAGGGGGTAGCATTTTGTCTGCTCCTCTATTTTCGTATGGAAGAAAAAGCACGTTGGTACGTTGTTCATACATATTCAGGTTATGAAAACAAGGTAAAGGTTAACCTTGAAAAGGCGATTGAAAACCGAAATCTTGAACATCTTTTACAAGGTGTTGAAGTTCCTATGGAAGAAGTCATCGAAAGAAAGGATGACAAGGAAAAGGTCGTCCTGAAAAAGAAATTTCCCGGATATGTTCTGGTAAAGATGGTCATGACAGAAGAGTCATGGTACATCGTGAGAAATACAAGAGGTGTTACAGGATTTGTTGGTGCAAAGTCCAATAATCCCGTTCCCTTAACTGATGAAGAGGTGCGCTCCATGGGTATTGCAGAAGTCCATGAAGTGATTGATCTTTCCATCGGTGAAAGTGTCAAGATCACCGCATCACCATTTAAGGGATTCCCTGCGACTATCGTGGATATCAATCATGATAAGCGTAAAGTCAAGGTTGAAGTTGAGATGTTCGGCCGTGCAACACCGGCAGAACTGGACTACAATCAAGTAGAAAAAATTTATTAGGTTTTTTGACCCTTTGGGTCTTAAATAAGTGGGAGGGTAAAATACCCGCAATCTACCACAGTATAGGAGGAATAAACTCATGGCAAAGAAAGTTACAGGAATGATCAAGTTACAGCTTCCTGCAGGAAAGGCAACTCCAGCTCCACCAGTTGGACCAGCTCTTGGACAGCACGGTGTGAACATTATGGGATTCTGTAAGGAGTTCAACGCAAGAACAGCAGATAAGGCTGGTTACATTATTCCAGTTGTAATCACTGTTTACCAGGACAGATCTTTCAGCTTCATCCTGAAGACACCACCAGCTGCAGTATTGATCAAGAAGGCAGCAGGAATTGAAAGTGGTTCAGGTGTACCTAACAGAACTAAGGTAGCTCAGCTTACCAAGGATCAGGTTAGAACCATCGCTGAAACAAAGATGCCAGACCTGAATGCAGCATCCATCGAGGCAGCAATGTCTATGATCGAAGGAACTGCAAGAAGCATGGGCGTTACAATCGTTGAATAAGACAACCTAATCAAGTGGGAGGCAAAAAACCGTTAAAACCACGAAGGAGGCAATATTAATGGGTAAGAATTATGTAGAAAGTGCAAAGCTGATTGACAAGAGCGTATTATACACTCCTCAAGAAGCGCTTGAACTGGCAGTAAAGACTGCTAAAGCTAAGTTTGATGAAACCATCGAACTTCACGTGAAGCTGGGAGTTGACCCAAGACACGCAGACCAGCAGGTAAGAGGTGCGGTAGTACTTCCACACGGAACTGGTAAGACTGTGAAGGTTCTTGTTTTCGCTAAGGGAGCTAAGGCTTCTGAAGCTGAAGCTGCTGGAGCAGATTATGTTGGAGCAGAAGACTACCTTGACAAGATCCAGAAGGAAAACTGGTTTGATTTCGATGTAGTAGTAGCAACTCCAGACATGATGGGTGTTGTTGGTAGACTTGGTAGAGTGCTCGGACCTAAGGGTCTTATGCCAAATCCAAAGTCTGGTACCGTTACATTTGATGTAACCAAGGCCATCGAAGACATCAAGGCTGGTAAGGTTGAATATAGAGTTGACAAGACTTCTATCGTTCACGTGCCAATCGGAAAGAAGTCTTTCGGAGAAGAAAAGCTGAAGGACAACTTCAGAGCGATCATGGAAGCGCTTGTGAAGGCTAAGCCTGCAGCTGCAAAAGGACAGTATCTGAAGTCCGTATCTATTTCTGCAACCATGGGACCTGGCGTAAAGATCAACCCAACTAAGGTTACAGATTAATCTGTTGACTTTACAGAGAGTACATGGTATAATCTCGTAGTTGAATAACAAAATATGCATACTAAGACAGTGGGTGAGTTTCTCATAAGTCCCACCGAGGTGCGAGTACTTTATAGTTTTTAAAACTAAGGTCTCTCCTCGTCTTGGAGAGGCCTTTT
The DNA here is from genome assembly GCF_900115135.1 of Proteiniclasticum ruminis. Lineage (GTDB taxonomy): Bacteria > Bacillota > Clostridia > Clostridiales > Clostridiaceae > Proteiniclasticum > Proteiniclasticum ruminis_A. Next base: position 2,670 of record NZ_FOVK01000024.1, read on the forward strand.
TGTTAGGATTTAGTAAGCAGTGTAAAAGCTGTGAGGAGGTGGACACACAGTGAGCAACAGTAACATTTTGGAAGTAAAAGCGCAAAAAGTGCAGGAAATCAGAGAGAAAATGGAAAAAGCCAAGTCTCTGGTACTTGTAAACTATCAAGGAATCAATGTTGAGCAGGATACAGAACTGAGAAGTACGCTGAGAAAGAACAACGTTGAGTACAAAGTCTACAAGAATACAATGGTAACTAGAGCTGCTCAGGAACTGGGAATCGAAGGATTGGAACAGTACCTGGAAGGACCAGTATCCATAGCATTCGGGTATGATGATGAAACTACAGCAGCAAAGCTCATCGCTGATTTCGCAAAAGCGGCTAAGAAGCTTGAAATCAAGGGTGGATATGTTGATGGTAAGGTATATGACGCTGAACTGATGAACCAGCTGGCTAAGATTCCTGCGAAGGAAGTCTTGATCGGAAAGTTCCTTGGAAGCATCAAGAGCCCATTATCAAATCTTGTTTACATGCTGAATGCAGTAGCAGAAAGCAAGGAAGCATAAGAACTAGTCATGGCGAGAAGCCAAAACAAAAATATTTTGAAATATATATGGAGGTGTCTATAAATGGCAGTATCAAGAGAAGAAATTATTGCAGCAATTAAGGAAATGTCCGTTTTAGAATTAAATGAATTGGTTAAGGCATGTGAAGAGGAGTTTGGTGTATCCGCAGCAGCTCCAGTAGCAGTTGCAGGCGCAGCAGATGCTGGCGCAGCAGTTGAAGAGAAGACAGAATTCGACGTAGTTCTGAAGTCTGCAGGCGCAGAAAAGATCAAGGTTATCAAGGCTGTTAGAGAAGCTACAGGTCTTGGACTGAAGGAAGCTAAGGAAATCGTTGACGGAGCTCCTAAGACTCTGAAGGAAGGCGTTTCCAAGGATGAAGCTGATGCACTTGCTGCTAAGCTTACAGAAGTTGGCGCTGAAGTAGAAGTTAAGTAATTAAAGTCTACCTATAAAAAATCCGGTTCTTTGTGACCGGATTTTTTTTTCTATCTGAGGATTTTTCTTATAAAAGTGGGTTTGTATTGCTGGTTTTAATCGGATATTCATCTTGTTTCTGTAGAATACAGAGGAGAGGTGATTTAAATGAGTGTTCTTGGCAATATAATCTGGTTTCTTTTGGGTGGCTTTATCCCAGCGGCGCTATGGTTCTTCTTTGGGCTTCTGTGGTCGGTGACCATTATTGGACTTCCAGTTGGAATCCAGTGTTTCAAAATGGCAGGACTCCAGCTCTTTCCCTTTGGGAAGGAAGTAACCTACGATGGCATGGGTGCAGGATCGTTTCTTGTGAATCTCTTGTGGATTTTCATCGGTGGCATTGAACTGGCTGTGGCCAATGTGGTGACTGGTATTTTACTTTGTGTGACTGTCATTGGTATTCCTTTTGGACTTCAGAGCTTCAAGATGGCTAAGCTTAGCCTGATGCCCTTTGGTGCCAGGGTCATACATGTGAGGTAACGGACTGTTTGGAGGGAGAATTATGATTTTTGACTTCAAGAAAGAGTATAAAGAGCTGTATCGTCCCCAAAACAGTCCAGAGATCATCAGTGTCCCTGCTATGAAGTTTCTTGCGGTGCAAGGAGCTGGCGATCCCAATGAGCGTGAAGGCAACTACAGCAAAGCTCTGGCAGCTTTATATGCTGTTGCGTATACACTGAAGATGAGCTGCAAGGGAGCGTATAGAATTGAGGGATTCTTTGAGTATGTAGTACCGCCATTGGAAGGGTTCTGGTGGCAAGAAGGAGTTCAAGGAGTGGATCTTGAAAACAAGGCTTCCTTCAGCTGGATCTCTGTACTGAGGGTTCCTGATTTTATCTCTCAGAAAGATGTGGACTGGGCAGTGGCGGCAGCCAGCGCCAAGAAAAAAACAGATTTCAGTGAGGTGAAGTATTGGGAGCTGGAAGAAGGGCTCTGTGTTCAGATGACGCATGTGGGGCCTTTTGACACCGAAAGGGATTCTCTTGATCTCATGGAGAGGTTCTTGCTGGAAGAAGGCTATGCGGAGGATTTTGCTCCGGGCAGAATGCATCACGAGATTTATCTTTCTGATATCCGGAAGGTTTCTCCAGTTAAATGGAAAACGGTGCTCCGCCATCCAGTGAGACCAAAGTAAAGGGGATGGAGACAGATCTGATTTTCGTACAGGTGCTGCTGATGTACGCGCGTGGCACCCTGTATTTTTGTGAAAACCAGTTTTTTTTATTGACCAGATGTTAATATTATGATAATATATATAATCGTACTCTTGTAAAAGAGTGAAAAATCGGTTAGAATAGTATACGGGATTTTTTGCGATTGTCGGCGGGCGTCAAGAAAAATCACAATGTATGTCACGTTCCAGAAGTGCAAGGTCCCTAGGGGAGCTATGCGCATTTTCTGGTTATTTTAGTTTATATAAGGGGTGAATGCTAATGGTACATCCTGTTCCAATTTCAACAGGAAAGCGGACGCGAATGAGTTTCGGAAGGGTTAAGGACGTCTATGAAATGCCTAATCTTATTGAGATTCAATTAGATTCCTACAATTGGTTTCTAAGTGAAGGTTTAGATGAGGTTTTCGACGACATTAACCCTATTTCCAATTATGGTGGAAATCTGGTTCTGAAATTCATAGGATTCCATCTGGACCGAGAAAACATCAAGTATTCCATTGAGGAATGCAAAGAGAGAGACGCCACATACTCTGCGCCAATGAAAGTGAAGATTCGTCTGGAGAACATTGAAACCGGCGAAATCAAAGAGCAAGAGGTGTTCATGGGAGAATTCCCAGTGATGACCGAACAAGGAACTTTCATCATCAACGGTGCGGAAAGAGTAATCGTGTCTCAGCTCGTAAGGTCTCCAGGTGTATATTACAATGAAACCATCGATAAGACAGGAAAGAAGCTTTATTCAGCGACGGTAATTCCGAATCGTGGTGCATGGCTGGAGTATGAGACAGATTCCAACGAAGTCATCAACGTAAGAATTGACAAGACCAGAAAACTGCCAATCACAGTGCTTGCAAGAGCAATGGGCTTCAATTCAGATCAGGAGATCCTGGATTATTTTGGTGAGGATGAGCGATTAAAGGCAACCCTTGAAAAAGATAGCACAAACACCCATGAAGAAGGTCTTCTTGAAGTATACAAGAGATTAAGACCTGGTGAACCACCAACCGTAGACAGTGCCACATCCCTTATTGATTCTCTGTTCTTTGATGCAAAGAGATACGATCTTTCTAAGGTTGGCCGCTACAAGTTCAACAAGAAGCTTTCCATTGCGGGAAGACTTGTGAACCAGACAGCAGCGAGAGATGTTGTGAATGAAGAAACAGGAGAAATTCTGGTTTCCAAGGGTGAGAAGATTTCAAGAGAGCTTGCGCATACCATCATGCAGTCCGGTATCAATGTAGTGGACATTATGGTGGAAGATGTCGAAGTCAGAGTCATCGGTAACCATTTTGTACATCTTCATGACTTTGTGTCCTTTGATCCAAAGGAAGTGCACATCAAGGAAATGGTGCATTATCCAACCCTGAAGGCAATCCTGGATCAGGAGCTTTCTGAAGAGGATCTCAAGGAAGAGCTGAAGAAGAGCCATCATGCGTTGGTGCCAAAGCATGTGCTGAAGGATGATATATTTGCCAGCATAAGCTATGAGATCGGCCTTGGTCATGGTGTTGGACATGTGGATGACATCGACCATCTTGGAAACAGAAGACTGCGTTCTGTTGGAGAACTTCTTCAGAACCAGTTCAGAATCGGTCTTTCCAGAATGGAAAGAGTAGTAAAGGAAAGAATGACCATTCAGGATCAGGAGAACATCACGCCACAGGCGCTGATCAATATCCGTCCTGTTACTGCAGCGGTGAAGGAATTCTTCGGATCCTCCCAGCTGTCACAGTTCATGGACCAGACCAATCCGCTGTCAGAACTTACTCATAAGAGAAGACTTTCTGCCCTGGGACCTGGTGGTCTGTCCAGAGAAAGAGCGGGCTTTGAAGTCCGAGACGTACATCATTCCCATTATGGAAGAATGTGTCCGATTGAAACACCTGAAGGTCCGAACATCGGTCTCATCAACTCCCTATCCACCTATGCAAGGGTCAATGAGTATGGATTCATTGAAACGCCTTATAGACTGGTGGAAAAGGGGACAGGAAGAGTAACCACCGATGTGAAGTACTTCACAGCAGATGAAGAAGATGAGCTTCTTGTGGCACAGGCCAATGAACTTCTGGATGAGAACTCCATGTTCATTGATGAGCGTGTTACTGTAAGATTTAGAGAAGATGTGCTGGTTGTGCCAAGAGCAGAAGTGGACCTGATGGACATTTCTCCAAGACAGATCGTATCTGTGGCTACAGCAATGATTCCATTCCTTGAGAATGACGATGCTTCCAGAGCCCTTATGGGTTCCAACATGCAGCGTCAGGCAGTGCCGCTTCTAAAGCCTGCTGCTCCTTATGTAGGTACTGGAATTGAGTATAAAGCTGCGCTGGACTCCGGAGTTCTGCCAAAGGCAAAGAATGCTGGAACTGTCCTTTATGTCAGCGGAAATGAAGTAAAGATCAAGAGAGACGACAACGGCTCTGTAGATCACTATAAGCTTCTGAAGTTCAAGAGAAGCAACCAGGGAACCTGTATCAATCAGAAACCTCTGGTAAGAAAGGGTGAGCATGTGGAGAAGGGTGACCTTCTTGCCGATGGACCATCCACCGACCTGGGAGAAATCGCTCTTGGAAAGAACATCCGAATGGGCTTTATCACCTGGGAAGGATACAATTATGAAGATGCTATGCTGATTTCTGAAGAGCTTGTGCGCGATGACGTCTTCACCTCTATCCATATTGAAGAATATGAAGCAGAGGCAAGAGACACAAAGCTCGGGCCTGAAGAAATCACAAGAGATATCCCCAACGTGGGTGAAGATTCCCTGAAGGATATTGATGAACGCGGAATCATCCGTATTGGTGCAGAAGTCCGCTCCGGCGACATTCTGGTTGGTAAAGTGACACCTAAGGGTGAAACAGATCTGACTTCTGAAGAAAGACTTCTTAGAGCCATCTTCGGTGAGAAAGCGAGAGAAGTGAGAGACACCTCTTTAAGAGTGCCTCATGGAGAAGCGGGTATCATCGTGGATATCAAAATCTTTACAAGAGAAAATGAAGACGAGCTGCCACCAGGCGTGAACATGCTGGTCCGCTGCTACATTGCTCAGAGAAGAAAAATCTCTGTAGGTGACAAGATGGCTGGACGTCATGGTAACAAGGGTGTTATCTCCAGAGTGCTCCCAGAAGAAGATATGCCATTCCTTCCTGACGGAAGACCTCTGCAGATCTGCCTCAACCCACTGGGTGTTCCTTCCCGTATGAATATCGGTCAGGTTCTTGAAGTCCATCTTGGATGGGCGGCTGCGAAACTTGGCTGGCATGTGGCAACTCCAGTATTTGATGGTGCTTCTGAGAAGGACATTGAAGATACACTGGAAAGAGCCGGATTCAACAGAAACGGTAAGACTGTACTGTATGATGGAAGAACAGGCGAACCTTTTGACAATGAAGTTACCGTAGGATACATGTATATCCTGAAGCTTGCGCATCTTGTTGATGACAAGATCCACGCAAGAAGTACAGGTCCATACTCACTGGTTACCCAGCAGCCTCTTGGCGGTAAGGCCCAGTTCGGTGGACAGAGATTTGGTGAAATGGAAGTTTGGGCACTGGAAGCTTATGGTTCAGCACATACCCTCCAGGAAATCCTGACCGTGAAGTCCGATGACGTTGTGGGTCGTGTGAAGACATACGAATCCATCGTCAAGGGGGAGAACATTCCTGAACCAGGTGTTCCAGAATCCTTTAAGGTTCTTATTAAGGAACTTCAGGCACTTTGCCTCAATGTGAAGGTACTTAATGATGAGCGTGAAGAAATCGAGCTGAAGGAAGATTCCGATTATGAGGAAGCAGCCTTGTCCATTAAAGAAATCAAGATTGACGCGCCTGAAGATGTCATTATTGATCTTCCAGAGGAAATCGATGAAAACACCCACATCATCACTGATGAGGATGATTTTGAAGAAGTAAGTTCAAACAGTTTCGCTGATGATTTAGAGTAATTGAAGGGAGGATTACCCTTGATAGAATTAAATAATTTTGATGCCTTGAAGATTGGCCTCGCGTCTCCTGCGGAGATCCGAAGCTGGTCCAGAGGTGAGGTAAAAAAGCCTGAGACCATTAACTACAGAACCCTGAAGCCTGAAAGAGACGGACTCTTCTGCGAGAGGATCTTCGGACCTATGAAGGACTGGGAATGTCACTGTGGTAAGTACAAGAGAGTACGTTATAAGGGTATCGTCTGTGACCGCTGCGGCGTTGAAGTCACAAAATCCAAAGTAAGAAGAGAGAGAATGGGGCACATTGAGCTTGCTGCCCCAGTCTCCCACATCTGGTATTTCAAGGGTATCCCATCCAGAATGGGACTGATCCTTGACATGAGCCCAAGATCTCTGGAAAGAGTTCTTTATTTCGCTTCCTATGTGGTACTGGATCCGAAGGAAACCACCCTCATGAAGAAGCAGATTCTTTCAGAGAGAGAATACAGAGAATACATCGAGCAGGAAGGCTATGAAGCCTTTGATGCGAAGATGGGGGCAGAAGCCATCAAAGCACTTCTCGAGGAGATTAATCTGGAAGCCATGGGAGCAGAGCTCAAAGAAGAGCTGAAGACTGCAACTGGCCAGAAGAAGATCAGAATCGTCAGAAGACTGGAAGTGGTGGAATCCTTCCGTCAGTCTGGAAACAGACCGGACTGGATGATTATTGATGTGATTCCAGTAATTCCACCGGATATCCGTCCGATGGTACAGCTCGATGGTGGGCGTTTTGCCACCTCTGACCTCAATGACCTTTATAGAAGAGTCATCAACAGAAACAACCGTCTGAAGAAGCTTCTTGATTTAGGAGCACCAGACATTATTGTGAGAAACGAGAAGAGAATGCTGCAGGAAGCTGTAGATGCCCTCATTGACAACGGCAGACGAGGAAGACCTGTAACAGGACCTGGAAACAGACCTTTAAAATCCCTTTCTGATATGCTGAAAGGTAAGCAGGGACGTTTCAGACAGAACCTTCTTGGTAAGAGAGTAGACTACTCCGGACGATCCGTTATCGTTGTTGGTCCGGAACTGAAAATGTACCAGTGTGGTCTTCCTAAGGAAATGGCACTGGAGCTGTTCAAGCCTTTTGTTATGAAGAAGCTTGTGAAAAACGGCACTGCGCACAACATCAAGAGTGCAAAGAGAATGGTGGAAAAGATTCAGCCACAGGTTTGGGATATTCTGGAAGAGGTTATTACAGACCATCCAGTGCTTCTCAACCGTGCGCCCACACTGCATAGACTGGGTATCCAGGCCTTCCAGCCGGTGCTCATCGAAGGTAGAGCCATCAAGCTTCATCCGCTGGTTTGTACAGCGTACAATGCGGACTTTGATGGAGACCAGATGGCGGTTCACGTACCGCTGTCCATGGAAGCGCAGGCGGAATCCAGATTCCTGATGCTTGCTTCCGGAAACATTCTGAAGCCATCCGACGGAAAACCGGTAGCGGTTCCTTCCCAGGATATGGTCCTTGGTGCGTATTACCTCACCATGGAAAAAGAAGTGTCTGAAAATGAAGTGAAGATCTTCGCATCGAAAGAAGAAGCACTCATGTCCTATCAGCTGAAGAACGTAACCCTGCAGGAAACTGTAAAGGTTCGTGTTCATAAGAATATAGGCGGAGAAAAGAAATCAGCGGTCATCAAGACGACTCTTGGAAAACTCATTTTCAATGAATCCATTCCACAGGATCTAGGATTCATAGATAGAGAGAATCCGGAAAACGCATTGATGCTGGAAGTGGATTTCCTTGTTGGAAAGAAGCAGCTGGAAAAGATCATCAACAGATGCTACATCAAGTATGGTCCAACCAGAACCTCCGTGATGCTGGATGAAATCAAGTCTCTTGGCTTCCACTACTCCACCATTGGAGCGGTAACCGTTGCGATCTCAGATATGATCGTTCCGGACAAGAAGAAAGAGCTTCTGGCAGATGCAGATGCTACTGTAAAGAAAATTGAAACCATGTTCAGAAGAGGACTCATCTCCGAAGATGAACGTTATGAAAGAGTTATTGACAAGTGGACCAAAACCACCGATGAAGTGGCGGATGCCCTCATGGACTCCCTGGACCGTTACAACCCAATCTTTATGATGGCGGACTCCGGTGCGAGAGGTAGTAAGTCCCAGATTAAGCAGCTTGCTGGTATGAGAGGTCTTATGGCCAACCCATCTGGTAAGATTGTAGAACTTCCCATCAGAGCTTCCTTCGTAGAAGGTCTGAACATCTCAGAGTACTTCATCTCCACTCACGGAGCCCGTAAGGGTAATGCGGATACAGCGCTTAAGACTGCTGACTCCGGATACCTGACCAGAAGACTGGTTGACGTTTCTCAGGATGTAATTGTCCGTGAAGCGGATTGCGGAACTGAAGAGGGTATTTACATTGAAGCCATCAAAGAAGGGGCTGAAGTAGTAGAGACTCTTGGAGAAAGACTCACAGGGCGATATGCTCTGGAAGACATCATCCATCCAGAAACTGGAGAAGTGATGGTGAAGAAGAATGAGTACATCGAGCCGCTAATGGCGGAAAAAATCGATGAAGTTGGCGTGAAGAGAGTGTATATCCGCTCTGTATTCACCTGTAAGACCAAGGTTGGTGTCTGTGGCAAGTGCTACGGTATGAACATGGCAACAGGACAGAGAATCAATATCGGTGAAGCGGTTGGAATCATTGCAGCACAGAGTATCGGTGAACCTGGTACCCAGCTGACCATGAGAACCTTCCATACCGGTGGTGTAGCGGGATCCGATATCACCCAGGGTCTTCCTAGAGTTGAAGAGCTCTTTGAAGCCAGAAAGCCAAAGGGACTTGCAGTAGTATCTGATATCAGAGGTACTGTCAGAATAGATGAGACCAAGAAGAAGAGAGTGGTGTATGTTCTTTCCGAAGATGGAGAGGAATACAGCTACGACATCAGCTTCGGTTCACGTCTCAAGGTCCATGATGGAGATGTCATAGAAGCTGGAGACAGCATCACAGAAGGATCCATCAATCCACACGATATCGCTAGAATAAAGGGAATCAGCGGCGTGAGAGAGTATCTTCTGGCAGAAGTGCAGAAGGTATACAGACTCCAGGGTGTTGATACCAATGATAAGCATATTGAAGTGGTTGTGCGTCAGATGACTAGAAAAGTTCGAGTCTCAGAAGCGCACGATACAACCCTGATGCCTGGTGTTCTTGTAGACATCTTCGATTTCAATGAAGAAAACGACAGAGTACGGGAACTTGGACTTCAGGAGGCAGAAGGAGAGCAGGTTCTTCTTGGTATCACCAAGGCGTCCCTTGCAACAGACTCCTTCCTGTCTGCAGCGTCCTTCCAGGAAACAACAAGAGTACTGACAGATGCAGCGATTAAGGGTAAAATTGACCCGCTGCTGGGTCTGAAGGAAAATGTCATCATCGGTAAGCTGATTCCAGCAGGTACCGGTATGAGAAGATACAACCACATCAAGCTGTCCACAGAAAGAGAAATCGTGGAAATGCCTGAAGTGGAAGATGTGGATTTATTCGACGAGGAATAATTCTCCTTTACATACCAGTAAGATGGTGATAAAATAATCTTTGTGTGATTTTAAGGTGCCGGACCGGGATGATCCCGGTTCGGAAGACCTTTATCTAGAGCCTCAAGGCAAGTCTTTACAATAACTTAAAAAGTATTTAAAGAAAAATGCGCCGAAGTGCTGTAGAATAATCCATGAAAACTGTTGCTTTAGAGCAGATTTTGCTCTAATCTGATGTTGCTATATTTATTTTAATATAGATGATCCACAAAAAACGGAGGTGAAATGATGCCAACTATTAACCAATTAGTAAGAAAAGGTAGAGAAACTGTTATTTACAAGACTGGTTCACCAGCTCTGAAGGAAGCTCCTCAGAAGAGAGGCGTTTGTACTGTTGTAAAGACAACTACACCTAAGAAGCCTAACTCCGCACTTAGAAAAGTAGCAAGAGTAAGACTTGTTAACGGATTTGAAGTTACCGCATACATCGGTGGTGTAGGTCACAATCTGCAGGAACATAGCGTTGTTCTGATCAGAGGTGGAAGAGTCAAGGACCTTCCTGGTGTACGTTACCACATTGTAAGAGGTGCTCTTGACAGCGCTGGCGTAAACGGCAGAATGCAGTCAAGATCCAAGTATGGTGCAAAGAGACCAAAGGTTAAGAAGTAATTACACTTTGTGCAGTGCTATGTTTAGGATATATATTGGAAAATAGTAGGTTTTCATTCATATAGAATATACAGAGCGCTTTGCGGTTTGAATTACCGAGTACCGATGAATTAATTTAGTTAAGGAGGGAAGAAAAGTGCCAAGAAAAGGATATATTGCAAAAAGAGAAGTTTTAGCAGATCCAATGTACAACTCCAAAGTTGTGACTAAGCTCATCAACAATGTAATGGAGGATGGCAAGAAGGGCGTAGCCCAGAAGATCGTTTATGAAGCATTTGCGATCATTCAGGAAAAGACAGGAAAAGATCCTGTTAATGTGTTTGAAGAGGCCATGAACAACGTAATGCCACTACTCGAAGTCAAGTCAAGAAGAATAGGTGGTTCCAACTACCAGGTTCCAATTGAAGTTAGACCTGAGAGAAGACAGACTCTGGGAATCAGATGGATGCTTCTTGCAGTTGACAAGAGATCCGAGAAGTATGCAAGAGAGAGATTAGCTGGAGAGCTGATGGACGCTGCAAACAACACCGGAGCTGCTGTCAAGAAGAGAGAAGACACACACAGAATGGCAGAAGCCAATAAGGCGTTTGCTCACTACAGATATTAATTTTGAGCATAGAACTGTTTTAGCACCGCTAAAGCAGTTTTATGCAATATAATCACGAGAGGAGGAGTCCATGTGGCAAGAGAGTTCCCTTTAGAAAAGTTTCGTAATATAGGGATTATGGCACATATCGACGCAGGTAAAACAACCACCACTGAGCGTATTCTTTTCTATACTGGAAAGACCCATAAAATCGGTGAAACCCACGAAGGGGAATCACAGATGGACTGGATGGCTCAGGAAAAAGAAAGAGGAATTACGATCACTTCCGCTGCTACCACAGCAAACTGGAAGGGACACGTTATTAATATCATCGATACCCCTGGACACGTAGACTTTACCGTAGAAGTAGAGCGTTCACTTAGAGTGCTTGACGGTGCGGTAACAGTTCTTGATGCAAAGAGTGGTGTTGAGCCTCAGACTGAAACAGTTTGGAGACAGGCTGACAAGTACGGAGTTCCAAGAGTTGTGTACATCAACAAGATGGATGCGACAGGAGCAGATTTCTTCAAGTCTGTAGAAACCATCAAGGAAAGACTGCGCTGTAATGCAGTTCCAATTCAGATTCCAATCGGTGCTGAATCAGAATTCAAGGGCGTAGTTGACCTGGTAACTATGGAAGGAATCGTTCACCTAGATGACCTCGGTAAGGAAATCGAAGTAGGACCAATTCCAGAAAGTGTAAAGGAGAAAGCTCAGGAATTCAGAACTCTTCTGGTAGAAGCAGTGGCAGACCTTGATGAGGAACTGACCATGAAGTACCTGGAAGGGGAAGAAATCACTGTAGAAGAAATGAAGGTTGCCCTTAGAAAGGGTACCATCAATAACCAGATCGTCCCAGTTATCTGCGGTTCTTCTTATAAGAACAAGGGTGTACAGGAAATGATCGATGCAGCAGTTGATTATCTGCCATCCCCAGTGGATATCCCAGCCATCGCTGGTGAGTCTCTGGAAGGTGAAGAAGATTCAAGACAGGCATCTGACGATGCACCAATGTCTGCTCTGGCATTCAAAATTGCCACAGACCCATTCATCGGAAGACTGGCATTCACCAGAATCTACTCCGGTGTGATGACTTCCGGTTCTTATGTGCTTAACTCCACAAAGAACAAGAAGGAAAGAATTGGACGTCTTGTAAAGATGCATGCCAACCACAGACAGGAAATCGAAGAGCTTAGAGCTGGAGATATCGGTGCTGTTGTTGGTCTGAAGGATACCACTACTGGAGATACACTATGTGCGGACAATGCGCCAATCATTCTGGAATCCATGGTATTCCCAGAACCTGTTATCCGTGTAGCTATCGAGCCTAAGACCAAGGCTGGTCAGGAAAAGATGGGTATCGCTTTGGCAAAACTTGCTGAAGAGGATCCAACTTTCAAGACTTACACCGATCAGGAAACAGGACAGGTCATCATCGCTGGTATGGGTGAGCTTCACCTGGAAATCATCGTTGACAGACTTCAGAGAGAATTTAAAGTAGAGTGTAATGTAGGTGCTCCTCAGGTTGCTTACAAGGAAACCATTACTCAGGCTGTTAAGGCTGAAGGTAAGTTTGTAAGACAGTCCGGTGGACGTGGACAGTATGGACACGCAGTCATCGAACTGATTCCTCATGAAGGAGAATATACCTTCGAAAATGGTATCGTAGGTGGTGTGGTTCCAAGAGAATACGTACCAGCTGTTGACCAGGGTATCCGTGAGGCATCCCAGGCAGGTATCATTGGTGGTTACCCAACCATCAACTTCAGAGCTAGAATCGTTGACGGATCCTACCATGATGTAGACTCCAACGAAATGGCATTTAAGATTGCTGGATCCATGGCGTTCAAGAACGCAATGGCAAAGGCAGCACCTCAGATTCTTGAACCAATGATGAAGGTTGAAGTTACCGTCCCAGAAGAATACATGGGAGATGTAATTGGTGACATCAACTCCAGAAGAGGTAGAATCGAAGGTATGACAGACAGAGCAGGTGCTAAGGTTGTTGCATCCTTCGTTCCACTGTCTGAAATGTTTGGTTACGCAACCACACTGAGATCCAAAACTCAGGGTAGAGGTGTGTACGCTATGGAATTTGACCACTATGAGCCAGTTCCAAAGAGCATCCAGGAAGAAATTGCTGGAAAGAAGAGAGCATAATCTTAAGATATTAAGGAGGAAAGAAACATGGCAAAAGTAAAATTTGAGAGAAGCAAGCCACACGTAAATATCGGAACCATCGGTCACGTAGACCATGGTAAGACC
>NZ_FOVK01000006.1 GCF_900115135.1 Proteiniclasticum ruminis
CCATCTCCTGATAGATAGACTGTTCTAACTTTTTCCATATCATAGGTTTCTTCCAGATAATTGGCTACATCCAACCATAGAGACTCATTATCCGACAGAGCGGTAAAATAGCGTTTATGGATCAGCTGATGGCGATTTTTGGATAAGGGCTTACGCCCTTCATGGACATACACAATCTTGGCGATGGTGGATTTTCCATGCTGCAATGCAACATGATCCTCATCTGCTTCAATATAGAGCACAGAGGGCGTGCTATCCTTTCTGTCGGACATTTCCGCAGCCTCATTGGGGATAGGCTCTCTGCCTTTTATGACGTTCATCACACTCATCTTGGAAGTTATTCCACTGTAGGACAAAGCATCGATCGTTTTCTGATATGACATAGACGTTGCATGTTCCATAATCCTAGCTTTCAAGCCTAAATCCATTCTCTCATGTGGAGTGAGTCCTACCTGGTCGTCAGACAGGTAAGCGTACGCTCCTGTCTGCTTATGGACATAATACGTCCTCCTGAAAGTGATTTCGCCTAAAACCGTATTGAGTGTCTTCTCGTCGCCATTTCTTTCCACATACCAGTCTTTCTTTCTGCTTTTGCTTTCTTTGATTGCCTGATCCAGATTCTCCATGATTTCTTTTGCCACTAGGGCCGCTGTCTTTCTGAAATCCTCTTCCAATCTTGTTGTCATCTCACTGAAGTTTATCGTTCCAGCTAGAGCTCTATGAAGATTCTCCCCATAACTCCTAGTGATAATTTCCATAGCCTGTTGTATAATGTTCATGAGAATAGTCCTCCCGAGTGTGTTTTTTGGTTGCATATTAAGCATATCATACGGGGTTCTATTCTCTTTTATTTTTCCTACAATAATTTTACACTAGCCTGTTTACAGTATTTATTTTAATAAGCTGTTATCACTTTTCTTTGAATATTATTCCATTCTGAAATGCGTTCTGACAAGCGCATAACATTCTAAAAAAACAAGAAGCAGATGCCACGCACCTGCTCCGTATTAATATATCCCTTATTCTTAGCCTTTTTGAAATCCCGATATCTTCAGAGTCACTGTTTCTGAGCTTAGTAGAGAAACCATGCTATCTGAGGAATCCTCAAAACACCTCAAGGAAAACACCTCTTCTCCTCCGTTGATAAAAATCTCCAAGGAGGTATGATCTCCGATGATTTTCAGATTTCTGAGCCCTCGGGGCAGCGGCACTTGCCGGATCTCTTTCTTTCCATCCAGCCAGGAGACTCTTTCCACTGTAAACCAGTGATCCTCCAGTTTCAGTTCCACATCAGATGATACCCGGAGATGGATTCTTTGAGCCTCATTCTCATTGAGAACCTCCAGAAGAAATGATCCTTCTCTCCCAATCTTCAGATCCTTTCCGCTTACTGTGTTTTCTTCTCTGAAGAAACGCAGAAGCTCTGAAACGGGTGACTGCATGACTTTCCCCTCTGCATTCACTTGAAGTTCCCTCGGAATACTCAGGTGGTGGACCCAGCCATCTTTAAGTGTAGGCAAGGCTTCTTCCTTCTCCTTTTCCATGGTGCCCATCCACCCGAAAAGAAGAACTCTTCCATCGGGCATATCAAAGGTCTGGGGCGCATAAAACTCAAATCCACGGTCCAGTTCATCAAAAAAGTTTTCGTCTTTCTGGAATCTTTCAGATTCAAATCTTCCGGTATAGTAACCCGTCTGAAAAATATTTCTGAAGCGGTGTCCATCCTCCTGAAGGCCTTGAGGAGAAAAAAGAAACACATCTTTTTCTCCCAGCCTCACAAGATCCGGACATTCCCACATATACCCCAGGTCCTCTCTCTTCGTGAGAAGGGAACCCAAAAACTGCCAGTTCTTAAGATCTTTGGACCTGTACAAAATGGTATCCCCCGTGAGATCCTCTCTCTGAGCCCCAAGAACCATATAGAACTCTCCGTTTTCTCCCCTAAAGACCTTCGGGTCCCTTACATGGGCAGTATATCCAGGAACTTCTCCAATGACCGGCCCCAGTTTTCTGAAGGTGAAGCCGTCCTCCGAGACAGCGGCACACTGATAGCTTTCCCGCTCTCCTTCTTCATTCTTCACATTTCCGGTATAGAACAGGTAGAGTTTTCCTTCATGAACCAAGGCGCTCCCTGAATAGCAGCCATTTTTGTCGTAGGGTTCATCCGGCAGAAGCGCCGGCTCATAATAGGTATAATGGACAAAGTCTTCTGTCACCGCATGTCCCCAGGCTTTGTAGCTGTGGTCTGTCCCTTCTGTATTCCACTGGAAAAACACATGGGTCAGCCCATTAAAATGCACGAGACCATTGGGGTCATTGAGAAGACCATGGGGAGGGAGCACATGGAAATCCATGGCTCCATTTTTCTGTATTTTGTTTTTCATCTTTATCCTCCTTACATCCATGATCCTCTATGCATCAGTTCCTATCAGACATTGATTTCTTCAGAGATCTTCTTCGCCTGCAGTCTTACAAAGAAGAACGCACTGGCAAAAGCTGCAGCGATGACGATAAGGTACTGCACTAAAGCACCCACAGAGCTTGTGTACAGAAGAAGACCCGGAATGAAGGTGATTCCCATACCTGTAGCAGTCAGTCCAAAGATATAGGTTACAAGTCCGCCGATGGCTCCACCCAGAATACCAGAGATGAATATCTTCATGCTTCTCAGGTTCACTCCAAAAAGAAGCGGCTCTGTGATGCCAAAGAGCGTGGAGGTGGTGGAAGAGATGGCATTGGTCTTCTTCAGCTTGTTCTTCATAAGAAGCGCTGCACTGATGGCTGCGCCAAACTGCCCCGCCATACTGGCAGTGCCAAGAGGGTTCAGCACGTTGGTGCCTGTGTCCGCCAGAAGCTGCAGCTCGAGGATAGAGAGAGAATGATGAAGACCTGTGATGACCAGCACCTGCTGAAGACCTGCGTAAATCATATAGCCGATACCAAGAGGCGCTTCAATAAGCATCAGAATAAAATCAGACACGTACACTTCCATCTGATGGGTGATGGGTCCTAAGATGAACAGCATCAGGAAAATGGTGACAGTGAGTGTCAGAAACGGTGTAACCACCAGGTCAATGAGCTGTGGCACCACTTTTCTGAGATTCTTCTCAATCTTTGCCACCAGAAGTCCTGCAACGATGGCAGGAATGATGGAACCCTGATATCCAACAAGAGGAATGCTGATGCCAAGAAGGCTCACATAAAGAGGTGATGCATCTCCTCCAGCCACAGCCCAGGCGTTGGGCAGCTGAGGCGCTACCATCATAAGACCCACAACAATACCGATGATGGGATTTCCGCCAAACTTCTTGGTGGCGCTATAGGCGATGAGCACAGGAAGGAACGCAAATGCTGTATCTGTCAGCATCTGGAACAGCATGAGCACAGTATCACTCATTTCCACACCAAGCTCCAGCAGCAGACCTCTCAGTCCCATAAGGAGCCCTGTGGTCACAAGAGCCGGAATAAGAGGAATCAGAATATCCGCAAGGGTTCTCACAATCTTCTGTCCAGTGTTCATATTGGAGTAGACATCTTCCTTGAAGCTTGCAGCTTCTCCAGTGCCTTGGGTGGTTTGGAACTCCTGATATACTTCATTGACCTTTCCTGTTCCAAAGATAAACTGATGCTGTCCGGTATTAAAGAAATACCCTTTGCTTCCCTCCACATTTTCTGCGAGGGCTTTGTCCACTTTGCTGTTGTCGTGCAGGATGATTCTGAGTCTTGTGGCGCAGTGTTCAAAATTTTTGATGTTTTCTTTTCCGCCTACGGCCTGCAGGATGTCTTGAATCGATTTTTCATGTTTCATAAGATTTCCTCCTCCATCTTAGGGTAGCATAAAAGTGCGTGCAGTTTAAATATTGAACCGGTTCTTATAATTCTGGTAATTTCTGAAGATTGAGTTGAATTTTCATAGTAATCCTAAATCTATTTCTCATTTTACTTCTGTGTTCATTACAAAAATATCCTTCATAATCAACGGTTTTATTCTTCTTTTGTGCTATTTTATTTAAAATAAGTTCGTGATATAATTTTATCTGATAATTGGAACCGGTTCTAATTTAGTTTTATTGTAGTGCATCTTTTTTCATTTGTAAAGGGTATCAGGCAAAATTAATAAAAAACTTTTAAAAATAAAAAATCACCCAAAACCTTTGAGTTTTAGGTGAAATGCTGTACCCCTCTAATTAGAGCGCTTTCGTGGATTCCTTTGGGAGAAACTCTCCACTCAGAGCAATCTTCTTTGGAATTTCCTCTCCCTGCAGGAGCCTCAGAAGATTTTCCGCAGCGATTCTGCCCATTTCTTTGTAGGCATACCGCACCGTCGTGATGGATGGTGTCACAAGATCCGTGATGGAGTACCCGCCAAAGCCGGAAATAGAGACATCCTCCGGTACTTTTCTCCCCAGGGTGATGCTGGCTTTATAAGCTGCCAGAGCAATGTTGTCTGTAGCGCAGAGGATATAGGTTTCTACTCTGTCTTTCAGGTATTCTTTCAGAAACCGGAAGGTTATATCAAAATTAAAATCAACCTCTTCTTCCTGCACATCGATGCCTTCTGCGTTTTTAAGGACATCCATGACGCCCTTTTTTCGGAGAACCCCTACAGACTCGTCTTTCTCTGTGACCCCAAGATAGAGGATCTTCTTATGGCCAAGCCTCAAGGCATGTCTTCCCATGGCAGCTCCCGCTTCTTCCTCCTCATGGACGATGGCATAGGTGGCATCACTTCTCTGTCCTAGAAGAAGCACCGGGATCCCGATTTTTTCCATGGCTTCTTTATGGGCTCTCGTCACGTCTGTGGCAAGAAGAATGATCCCCGCCACCTTTTGCCTGGAGAGCGCATAGAGGTTCTCCACTTCCCTCTCCACATCCTGATCTGTATTTACGATGAGAAGCTGATAACTCTTTTCTCTTAAGCATCGGTCCACACTCTGAAGGATTTCATTTGTCGCATACGAGTTCAGCCTGGGAATGATGATGCCGATGAGATTGGACTGCTTCACTTTCAGGCTCTGGGCGAAGGTGTTTGGCACATATTCCGTTTCTTTGATGATCCGGTCCAGCGTTTCTTTTGTCCTTCTGCTGACAGACCCTCCATTTAGATATCTGGAGACGGTGCTTTTTGCCACACCTGCAAGTTTAGCTATATCATTGATGGTCACCATGTCTTCTTCCCTGCCCTTTACCCTTTTCTTATCTTCATCATACCACAAAGGAACCGGTCACAAAATGAGCTTTGAAAAATCACTGAAAACATTGACAGAGTAGTAAACTTCACCCAAACTAAAAGAAAGCGAAAGAATAAAACATTTAGGAGGTATATTCATGAGACTTGGCGCAATTGAAGCAGGAGGCACAAAATTTGTTCTGGCCGTCGGAAATGAGAAAGGAGAGATCTTTGAGAAGATTTCCATTCCTACCAGAACTCCAGAGGAAACCACGAAGGACGCTTTGAATTTTTTCAAAGATAAAAACCTTGATGCCCTTGGCATCGGATGCTTTGGTCCACTGGAGCTGAACAAGGACAAGGAAAAATACGGATACATCACATCCACCCCAAAACCGCACTGGGGAGATTTTGATATTCTGGGCAGTCTGAAAAAAGGTCTGAATATCCCGGTGGAGATTGCCACAGATGTCAGCGGAGCTGCACTTGGGGAAATCACTTTCGGCGATTACGAAAAGGAGCATACACTCCTCTACATCACCGTAGGCACAGGCATCGGTGGAGGTTATGTCATTGATGGCAAAATCCATAACGGGATGCTTCATCCAGAGATGGGCCATATCATGATTCATAAAAACCCCAAGGACACCTATGAAGGATTCTGCCCCTATCATAAAACCTGTTTGGAAGGCCTTGCCGCAGGCCCTGCCAATGAAGGAAGAACTGGCATGAAAGGGATCGACATCCCAGAGGACCATGAGTCCTTTGATTTCATCGCAGAATATATGGCGGAAGCCCTCATGTCCTATATCCTGATTCTTTCTCCCACTAAGATTGTTCTGGGTGGTGGCGTCATGGGCAGAACCTATATGATCCCAAAAATCAGAGAAGTCCTTAAGGAAAAACTCAATGGCTATGTGAAGACAGACCAGATGGAGAACCTGGAGGAGTATATCGTAACCCCTTCTCTAGGGGTAGAATCCGGTATAAAAGGTGCCTTGGCACTGGCGCTCATGGCGTAGCATGGCTAGTTTATGTTTTGATATACAAAGGGAACGGATCACTCCGTTCCCTTTATGCTTTCATGACTAATCGATGCTATATGTCTTAACCTCGCAAGGTTTAAGGGTGAACTCTGTCATCTCTGCTCTTGTCTCATCCAGTCTGACTTCACACAACTTCTTCTGTGACAACCCCTGGATGTCTAATTCCTCTACATTCCTACTTGAAGGGTTAAAGAATCTAATAAGTATATTGTCTTTCCCTTCAGCTTTTTTCACAGTAGATAGCACCACTCTACTGTTAGATTCAAGAAGACTTTTTGAATCACTAAGCTTCTTCTCTCTAGGTATATTAAGCACAAAATAATTTGTATTATTCTTGAACTGCGCAGCCTGATAACCAATCACCGGGGTCAATATCTCTTTTGCAGTTTGGCTCATCACATGTTCCTTTACTGTTCCATTAAAGACCGTTACAGTGTAGGTAGCTGACAAACACTTACCTATCAGCGCGGCATCTGGTGTAGCAGATTTCGTTCCCGATTCTCTTCCTGGCCTGTCATTGAGGTTGTCCTTTCCTAGATACGGCGTTGAACGATAAACTGTCATTGCAATCTCATTATACTTGTCTCCTGTGACCTGATACTCTCTGACATTTTCTGTAAAGACAGCTACTGTATTTTCTTCATTACTAATACTAACAAACGACTGCATCGGTTCAATGGTTCTTGGTTTCTCATTCCAGCCATTTTCTTTCCAGTTTTCCACTTCCTCAAGATATACTGGTCTTTCGATTAGACCGAACTGCTGGTCAGCCACAGAGCACTTTGCCTCTATATCCGTATTCACTATTAACCTCATGCGGTGTTCGATAGCGGCATTCATCGTACTTAAATCGATGTGGATGTGTTCATCATTCTTTCTCAGCTCAATAGTTAACCGGATGGGTTGTCTTATATTTCTAATCCCCTCCGCCCTATTCAGCAGATTATATGGAAGATCCATATTAAGTTTCAACACTGCTCTACTTACAAGACCTGTTATTTCTGTCTCAATATTCTCTACTTCAAATTCTCTAATTGTCATATCCTTCTCAGGCTCTGAATAATCATAGGTATCCCCTTCGTCTCCTGAGTTCTCAAGTTTAAGAAAATCACTCCATTGCTTCAAGGCACGTTTGTCAAGTAGATCTATTTTCCCATCTGGATTAACTGAAATTTTGTAGAATTCATTTTCAAGGATACTTTTATCTATTAATAATCTTTCTTCATCTTCAGAGTCTTCTTCCACTTCTAAAACCGGGTTGATCTCATAAGTCTCATACCCTAGCGGAACCATATCTTTCACAAGTATCCGAACCTCAGCTTCATAAATCCTTATTTCTTCTTTATTCCACTGAGGATCACGGTCGTCATCTACTCCGATTTCCCGAACGGACTTAGCCCTAATTTCTTCGGTCACATTTTTTATGCTGATTACTTCATGAGACTGGAGTTCTCCCCTTCTATTTCGTACTTCAAATCGCTCACAAGGTACAAAAAGAGTTAAAACAATATATCCATCTCTTCTGGATGGAAGCAAATTATACAGTTGGAACTGAAAGACGTTCTTTTCCTGAATATTCATTCCGATCTCCCGAAGCTTCAGCTCCATTAGGTCTTCAGCGAGATTTCTTGCAGTGATAAATCGGTGCTCGACATCCACATTCGTACGATCGGAGTTGCACATACCGATGCTGTCATGTGCAGAATTATCCAACATGAGCTTCCAGATTTTCTCCATGAGCTTTTCTTCGTAGACAAATCCTGAAATATAAGCTAATGAACAGATTGGTTCCAGAGAATTGACTATGAAATTCTCCAGGGTGTTGTTCATGGATTTGAGATCAGCCCTGGTAGAGAAAATACTCTTATGCACCCGACTATGTTGTCCCCATGTGAACTCTCCCTGATAAGTCATAAAGTCTGTATCGGATTCTTCCATACTTTTCATCACATTTTCAATCTGACCTATCACGATGTTCAGATCCTTTTTTAGATTCACTCCGCTTTTCACGATGTCAAAGAGATTCTTCCGAATAGGCTTCTGGTCTTCACCATTGAAAAGTATAAGAGTCCCTGTGGTGGAGCTCGGTCCTAGAAGCTCAATCATTTCATCCAGATACCGTTTCAAACCCTCTGTATCATTTGGAGGGTAGGCCATACTGCCATAATGATAGATGTTATGGGTGAACACCCTGGACCCGTCTTTTGATTCCCAGTAGAACTCTCTGTCTTTTGTTATGCTATCCGCGATTCCTCTTCTGAACATGGCATACCTGATTCCAAAACCGTTATAAATCTGAGGCATCTGTTCAGACATCCCAAAAGAGTCAGGCAGATATCCTATCTCCATGCTGTGTCCGTATTCTCTAGCTTGCCTTGTACCATAAAGTAGATTCCTAATGATACTTTCTCCAGATACCACCAGTGTGTCAGGCTGAGTATACCATGGCCCTGTCATCAGGCGTCTCTCCTTCACTAGTTTTTTTAGAGGTTCTAGCATATAAGGATGTAACGCAATGTAGTCCTCAAGAATAGATGTCTGACCGTCCAGAATGAATGAACCAATCTCTTCATCCTTCTCGAGAAACTCGATGATTTCATCAAAATCTTTGAGTGAGTATATCATAGACTTTGAGGAAGTAAAATACCATTCACGATCCCAATGAGTATGTGGAAATATTACAATTTTCAACTTCTCTTTCATTTGTCCTCCATAAAATCATGAGGAACTGTCGCCAGCTCCTCACAATCATCAGTTTATTCTTCTACAACAAGTTTGCCTTTTTTAATGAGATTGTTTCTGTAGTAGATATTGACTAAGGCTACGAATATGACGCCCACTGCAAGTCCTCCCACATAAGCCAGCTTATTGCTAACCAGCGGCCATGCCCAAATTGCGGACTCTGGGAACCACTGCACTGCACCTAGCGCAATACTTGTGAACGCTCCAAGTACTGAACCTACAACATATAACGGTATCGTAAATGCAGGTCTTTCCATTGCAAAAGGTATGGCACCTTCGGAGATACCCATGAATGCAAGGAAGATAGATGTTTTTCCTGCTTCGTAAAACTCCTTTCCATAAATTCTTCTTCCAACAAGCTTTCTATCAAGCAGTGTTGACAAACCAAGACCAATGGATGGGGTTACAATAGCGATTACTCTTGCAGTAATAGGAAGTACTCTTTCAGTGGTGAAACCTAAGGCTACGAATCCAGCTGCTTTGTTAACAGGACCACCAAGATCAAAGGCAGTCGTTGCTGCAAGAACCAGAGCATACACATACTGACCCGTTGATCCGGCTAACGTCAGCAGGCTTCTTATTCCTTGATTCATCCATCCGCCAACAGGTGTGATCACAAACACCATAAGCACCATAGTGAAAACAGCTGCAGTCAAGGGAATCAGGAATGTCGTTTTAAATGCCATCCAGTTTTTGGGTAGATTAATGGTTTTGCTCAGCCACTTAACAAAATACCCCACTGCGAAAGCTATGAGAAGTGCCCCCATAAAACCAGAAGCTGTAGGTGCAGACGCCGTCCAAGCACCATCAGCTACACTCAGTCGAGCTATAGGATTATTCGCCACATATCCACCTATAAAGCCTGCGGCCAGCGCTGTTTTTCCTCCAATGGAATATGCGGTAAAAGAGGCAAAAAGAGGAATCGCAAATCCGAATAAGGTGAATCCAAACTTCTCCATAATGCTCGCTAGGCTTAGTAGTGACTCATTTAAACCTGTATAATTGCCAGTATTCAACGCATCAACGATAGACATAGACGGATCAATATTTAGTAGTACATAGGGGATAATCTGGGAGAATGCACCGATAAGTCCTCCCATAATGAGTACTGGGATCATGTAAGAGATTCCGGTCATCAGGTGTTTACTGATTTCAGACCACACTCCTTTGTTTGATGACATCTGTGATTTCTTAGGAGCTGCATCACTGTCTCCAATAATTTTCTTAGTTACTGCCATGATATTTCCCTCCAGTTTTATATTTTGGCTTAATTGATACCTTGGTCTTCTTCAATTTCTTTTAATACACCTCTGGCATTTCTAATGATCTCCTGAAGGCTAGCTTCATAGACCTCATACCCTTCAAATCTCTCGATACCATTAGGGGTAACCGCCACGGAATGGATGATTACATCTGCTTCTTCAATATCTCGTCCAGAAAGTTCACCTTGGATGCCATCAGATCCCTGTGTCTCTACCTTGTACTCATATCCCATCTCCTTTGCTGCCTGTTCCAGTGCCTCTGCCGCCATGAATGTGTGTGCAAGCCCCATAGGACATGCACATAGTGCTACTAGTTTTCTTTTCATTTCTTTCTCCTCCGTGCTCAATTAATCGCTTCATATACTGCGTTATAGATTTCGTCTTTGTCCATTGACTCATGGAGAATCCTTTTAAAATCCTGATTCATAAGTCTCCGAGATAGACTTGCCAACATCTTCAAGTGTGTATTTCCCTCACTTTCAAAGGGAGTGAATAACACGATGAACACATCAGCATTTTCTTCCTCAGACCAGGATAATGGTTCCGTCGTTTTCATAATCATGATCCCTGGAGTTTTGATGTATTCAGATTTTGTATGAGGAATTGCAAACCCCTCACCCAAGGCTGTTTCAAATTCTTTCTCTCTATCCAGCAAGCCTTTATGTACTTTTTCTTGATCACTTGCATATCCTAATAAACATATTTTTTCAGCAATCTCTCTTAGCAGATCCTCCTTTTGATCAATATGAACATCAAGATAAATGTTATCCTTAGTAAAAACTTCCATACCGTACTCCTCTACTGCACATTTTTTAATATTTTCATGAAGCTCTCAAAATTAGAAAAGCGAATCATGCTTTTTACTGCTCCTTCATCTTTTATGAAGTTATACAGATACTTGAAAATATCAAGATTCTCTCGATCTTCTCTGTTGAAGCATACGAGAAAAACCAGCTGAACATTTTCCTTGGTCCAATAAACAGGACTTTCAAGAAGACCTACACTGATAAATGACTTATCCTGATAACTTGAAAGAGTGTGTGGAATTGCCACAAGATTACCGATATCGGTAGAGGCCATCTTTTCTCTGTCCAGAACCTCCTCGATGACCCGCTCATTCGTAAAACCGTTCTTTATCAGCTTCAGACCCATAATATTAATGATTTCTTCCTTTGAGGATGCACTGATTATATTGAAGTTCTCAGGATGAAAGAGATTTCCTGATATCTTTTCTATCTTCGATTGTTTCAGTGCGTTCTGCTCAAGCAAATCAAATACCTCATTAGTAAAGATATTCTCCACAAAGATGACAGGGGTATTTGTTCTAATTTCTACATCCACTGTAGTAATGATGATATCTGCTTCAAGTTTAAGCGCTACATCCAAAAAAGCTACAGGATATACCCCCACTACGCTGTAATCTTCAAACCTGCTCATGATTTTCTCCTTGAGGAGTTGAGACGAACCCATGCCATAATGGCAGATAATCATGATCCTTTTCTTCTCCCGACTCTTTCTCCTTTCTTCAAAGGAAGCCAGATGAAGTGTAATGAATCCTATCTCATGCTCACAGAGTTTTACCTTAAATCTTTTCTCAATCTGCATCCCCATGAGTGCCGCCAGATCAAAATCCATGGGCAAATTCTTCTTAATCTGAGCAATTATCGGATTTGAGATTTCTACACCTTTTCTTGAACGTTTTAGGAAAAGCTCAAGATGAAGTTTCAGACTATTGACCAGATGTTCATCTTCCAAATATCTATTACCAGTGATCCGTTCGAACTGATGAAGCATTTCATCTACGAAAATCGACAACTCATTATCACTAGACAGCCTGTAGCTGTTCAGTATCCCGCCAATTTCAGCGCTGATGTAGTTCATCTCATCAAGATTCACATGGATTCCAGTAACAAAACTAATCTCAGCAATGATAGACGAAATAATCTTATCGGTGACAATCTGTTGTTGAGGACTGATTGACTTATTTTTCTTACATCTAGAAAGCATGATGAGAATTTCAAGTTTTAACAGCCTAAAGTCAAAATCTGAGATTATCAGGTTGTTCTCCGCTAGTTTCTTTTGTATAACACCATTGATCTCCACAACCTCACTTGCTGAGAGATTCTCAAAGAAGCTTAATACCCGGTCCTCACTGACTTCAAGTAATATATCCAGTATGAGTGTTCTGATATCTTTCTCCAGTCCAGCGAAAACAAGTCTTCTTTTCTTATCCACTATGATTTTAAGATCATAAGGTTTAATTTCTTTTTTTAGAGAATCTAAAAGTTGAATGACCCGTGGTATGCTAAGACATAAAAGTTCGCCAATAGCTTCCACTGTATTATTTGAGTGATTGTATAGTGCTTTTATGATTATCTCATTTCTCTTCTCCTCAGAATCATCCACATGCTGGTCAGAGATTGTATTGACCCATTCTTTGAGATTCTTCCGATCTTTCTCTGGAACCTGAAGAAGATACCCAATTCCCTTTGAAGATATGATCTCGGCATTAAATCTTCTGATAGAATAGTTTATATCTTTTATATACCTCATGATAGTACGTGGTGAGACCTTAATCAGCATGCTCAGTTCCTCTGAAGTACGATAACCTTCTTCAGTCAGCATATGAGATAAAATATTATGCTTTTTATTATCCAAACTCATTTCACCTACTTTAACTTAATTGTAAACATTTACTTAGAAGAAACTCATAATCTTTGTCGGACTATATGACAACGTAACCATAAATCTATTATATTCAACAAAAAGAGGCAGATTTCTCTGCCTCTAGTTATCTCCATTTCACTTCAGATGATTATGCATGTTTTTAGACTGTATTGTCATGATGTACTGGACGATTTCCATAATAGCAGCATCTAACAGACAAACCACCTTATCATCTCTCACTCAACCATGTACTAAATAATGGTGTTGATCACTTCCAGCATCTCATCTGCAGTGGTGATGCTCTTGGCATTGAGCTGATACGCTCTTTGAGTAAGAATCATCTCCGTCATGCTTTCCGCAATATCCACATTGGACTCTTCCAGATGTTTGTGACGGATGACCCCAAATCCCTGGGCATCATCAATACTGTTTGCCATTTCCATGCCTTCTGGGAGAAAATACTTGTTTTCACCTAAAGATATGAGGCCATCTTCAGCACCTGGCTGAAATAAAGCGACTCGGCCCAGCTCAATAACTTCTCCTCTATCATTGCGCCCGGAGATGACACCATTTTCTGAAATGCTCATTCCATCGTAGCTTCCGATGCTTCCCGCCGGAACATAGGATTCATAAACAAGACCATTTCCTTCTCCATCTGTCAAAGCACCATCTGCACTCATAGAGAAAGCTCCATTTCTTGTAAGAAGAAGATCACCAGCCGCGGTCATGACCCCGAAGAATCCATTTCCTTCTATCGCCATGTGGAAAGGGCTCTCTGAAGGCTTCAGAACCCCCTGGGTGAAGTTTGTTTTCGAGACCAGGGCTCTGGACCCTATGCCGATAGAAGCACCCTCTGCGTTCTCTGAAACCGCTGCATGACTTCTTGAGATCTCATTTCTCAAAAGGTCTCCAAAGCGGACCTCTTTCTTCTTGTACCCGCCTGTGGTGCTGTTGGCAATCTGGTCTGCCACGTTATCCATGACTTTCTGGGATGTCTGCATCCCGGTAACTCCAATTCTCAATCCGTTAAACATCGCGTTCTCCCTTAATTACGGCCAATCTCATTGACCGTCTTCTGAAGTGTGTCATTAAGCACCGTCAGCGCTCTCTGATTTGCCTGGAACTCTCTTGAAATCTCCATCATCTTCACAATCTCAGCACCCATATCCACATTGGCGCTTTCAATGTATCCTTGTCTCACAGATGCATCGCCCATACCAATGCTGGCTTCCCCCGTCACATAGACGGTTTCTCCCCGGAGCTCAAAATTCTGTGTATCATTGAAATTGGAGATGAGAAGACGCTGATCTGAACCAGAAATGGTTCCATCTTCCCTTACTTCAAAATAATCTCCGGACACAAAAATCTCTTCTACGGCCCCCTGGCCATTCACAGCAAGGACGGGATATCCTTCTTGAGTCACAAGACGTCCATCTCCGCTGATCTTAAAATTACCGTTTCTGGTATACCCTGTTTCCCCATTTTCCAAGGATAGCGTAAAGAAGCCATTGCCATCCAGCGCAAAATCCGTAGCAATCCCTGTTTCTTTCAGTACACCTGGGGTAAAGTTCGTCACTGCTCCGTCAATCTCTGTGCCAAAATTAATGGTGCCCAGTTCCTGAACTCTGTTGTTGTTTCTTCCGCCTGCACGGTTGTAGATATCAAACTCCTCCATGGCTCTTTGAATGAGGTCCTGATATTTGAATCCAGGAGTGTTCACATTGGCCGCGTTGGCGGAGTTGTTCTCCTGCTTTTTCTGCAGGACATTCATCTGTCTTGTGACATTGTATAAGCTTCTAATGATCATTCTTCGTTTTCTCCTCCCAGATTGACTCGGACTTCTTCCGGATAGACCATACCTAAGTCCCTTGCCTTCTCCTCCACAGAAAGGTTCACAGAAAAGGACAGGGAAAGATTCATGAGGATGGCACCCACAAGGATCCCAGCACCCAGGGCGATATAAATATCAGACTTTACTCTTTGTAGTGTTTCGATAAGTTTTTTAATAGTAAAACCTCCCCTTTGCTGATGCCAAGCTCCCTGGCAGCTTCTGCCGTGCTCCGTCCCTCTTTTAAAAGATCCCAGACCTTCTTCACATGCTCCGGCATCGGCTTCTTTTCTGAAACCTCTTCTTCCTCAAAAACTTCACTGTCTCTTAAAGGCAGCTCCGCCTCCTCCTCAGGAAGAAGATCTGATTTTTGGCTTTCCCGCTCCATCTGCCATTTGAGAAGCTCCTCAAAGAGGGTTTTCTCCAGCATCTCCATCCGATGACGAAGATCCTTCACTTCCTCCTCCGCCTCCAGTGACAAGGACACCTCTGATGAAGCTACTAAAGGAGACTCTGGTATCCATTCCTTATTGCTGGAAAAAAGCAGCTGCTCTTTTGTCTCATCCACTCGTTTCTTAAAACCATAGACCATGAGGGAAGCCCCCAGGATCAGAAGAAAAATAAACATAATGATTCCATCCTTTTCTTTATGCCATGAGCTGCCGAAGCTTCATGAGAATTTTACCGTGAAGCTGGGACACTCTTGGAATTGAAATATCCATGGCATAGGCGATTTCCTTCAAGGTCAGTTCCTGGACATAATAAAGATCCAGAATGATCTGTTCTCTCTCTGAGAGTTTCGTTACCGCTTCCTTCAGGAGATATTTTCTTTCTTTTTTCAGGAGCTCTTCCTCCGGTGTGTCTGTCTCATCATCCGGAATCATATCCGAAAGCTGCACCTCATTGCCGTCTTTATGAAACAGGGTAGTTTCAAAGGAGACCTTGGATAGATAGTGGACTGTCTCATGGAGTTTGGAGAGCTCTTTTTCCCCAATACCGAGAATGTCACAGATTTCCTGCTCATCCGGCGTTCTATGATGCTCCTGCTCCAGACGCTCCTTGGCCTCATAATATTCATGAAGCTTGGCAATACGGTCTCTGGAGACCCTGCCGCTTTTTCTCATCTCATCGATGATATTCCCTTTGATACGGACGGTGGCATAGGCCTCAAAGGGCACACCCTTCTTTGGGTCGAATTTTTTCAGGGCATCCATGAGCCCTATGACACCGATGGAAAAAAGATCGTCTTTATCAAGATCTCCATCCCCAGCATCCATACGGCCCACAATCCTCTTCACAAGAGGAATGTACTTCAGTATGAGCTCGCTGTCCGCTTCTTTTTTCTCGTACCCCATGGATGACCTCCTTTACTACCTTTTTGTGGATTTTCTCATGAGCAGAAACACATGATTCACAATGATTTCCTGCATTTTTTCTGTGATATGGTCAAACCTTATCCCGTAATCATACTTGATGCCTGATGGCCTCACCATGAGCTCCCGGTGCATTACAGTGCCCCAGAGCTGAATTTTGCGCTGGTTCATGACAAACTCCAGAATGATTCTCTTCCCTTCCTTGATGTCTTCCTCACAGGTGATTTTCATTCCCCCAGCACTGAGATCCACCATAAATCCAGGCTTCATGTACTTTGCGATCTCATCTCCTACAGCTTTCAGATCCTTGGAGAAGGAAACGCTGGTAGTGATGTACTCATTGGCCGTATAAAGAATTTCCTCTGTACAGGACACCCTCACGAAGTTCCGCCTCTGAATGGTCTTGAAATTCTCAAGTCTTGCAATGGTATAAGTAGGCGCTTCTGCTTTCACCCTCTTGGCAATGACCCCTGTGAAATACATTCCCTTGGCGCTGTGATAGACTACAGCCTCCACTTTCTCTCCCTCATGAAAAAACCGGAACTTTTTATCATCTGCCGGGATGGAAAAATCCACACTGTACTCAGTCTTGTCTGAAACCATCGCCTCCAGAATACTTCCATCCTCTGCTGTCAGCTGTATTTTTCCCCCAATTGTTATAAAATCCATCTCATCACCTGCTATGTGCCAAATATTTTTCGGAATCTGTTCCCCAGCTGCTTCAGCGTCGATATATTCTTGGTAAACACAGTCTCCTCCAATATTATACCAGCTATTTGCTCTATATTTCTACTAGATAGCGCTTGTGGATAGGACATCAGTACTGGTTCCTGATTCATGATGGCTTTTTCAAGCCTGATGTCATCAAAAATATATCCACAGTTCTCTAGTTCTATATGAAGAAAATTGCTGCAGGTGGCAAAGAGCTTCTCATAGGCCTCATCCCCTGCCTCTTTGGATGATACCTTGTTTACGATGAGCTTCACGGAAGACTTCAGTCCATAATGACTGAGGGTTTTCAGCACCCGATAGGCATCGGTGAGGGCGGTGGGTTCTGGTGTTGTCACAAGAATCACTTCATGGGCAAAGGTCATGAAACTCAAAGTTTCTTTACTGATGCCCGCTCCATTGTCGATGATCATCACGTCAAAGCCCCCAAGATTGATGAGCTCTTCAATGAGCTTCTCCTGGTTCTCCTCTGATAGGGATTCCATCTCCAGAAGACCAGAGCCTCCCGAAATGGCCTTGATGCCCATGGGTCCTTCATAGATGATGTCCTTGAGCTCTGCTCTTCCTTCCAGGTAATCAAACAGATCATACTCATAATGAAGCCCCATGATGATGTCTGCATTGGTCATACCGATGTCCGCATCCAGAAGCAGAACTTTCTTTCCTTTTTTTGCCATGGCAATGGAAAGATTCACAGAGATGTTTGTTTTCCCAACACCTCCCTTGCCACTGACCACTGCATAGATTTTCACAAGTCCGCTTTTCACGGGCTCCATTTCTTTCTCGGGCTCTTTGCCGAACTTCTCAAAGATTTTCCGCCGTAAAGATTCCGCCTGGTCCATCATGATTTCAGCTCCTCCCACAAATAGGTGAGCACACGGGAAAGCTCTGCTTCCTCCAGATCTTCCGGCACTTCCTGCCCATGGCAGAAATACTGCACCGGAAGCACTGTATTTTCCATAATGCTCCAGAAGTTTCTAAAATTCTCCACTTCATCCAGTTTGGTGAGAATCAGTGCGTCATATCGAAGTTCTTTATAGGTTTTCAGTATCCTTTTTACCGTGTCTGTATCCTGAGACATGGAAATGGAAAGATAGGTGTTTCTTTCCTCCGGAAGCTCCGAAAGATAGCCTTTGATGTCTTCCAGACGCTCTTCGTCCTTTGGACTGGCTCCGATGGTGTCCACAAGGATGATATCCACACCGCTGAGTTCTTCCAGTTTTTTCCCGATGTCTTTAGGATCCTCCACCGTGACAAAGGGGATACCGAGGATCTCTGCATATTTTTTCAGCTGCTCCACAGCCGCAATACGGTAGGTGTCAATGGTGAGAAGACCTACGGTCTTGTTTTCCTCAAGAAGAGCCGTGGATGCGATCTTCGCAATGGTGGTGGTCTTTCCTACTCCTGTAGGTCCCACCAGCACGTTGAGTCTGCCAAAGGGTTTCTCCTTGAGAAACGGATTCTCCAGATACATCTCCTGAACGAACTGAAGAAGATCTTCCTTCGTGAGCTTTTCCTCCAGGCCATGCTTCAGTTTGTAACCATCAAACTTCTCTTTGGCCAGGGGACTTTCTGAAAAGACCTTCCGGTGCAGCTCCTCTTCCATCATCTCCATTTCCTGAGCTTTCTGAAGTTCATTCCGGATGCTTCTCTCCAGGGTGTTTTTGAGAGTTTCTTTGGCCATCTGGATCATATCCGAGGAATTCTCGCTTTTCACCTGAGGTTCTTTGGAAAAGAGGATTTTCTGAAACTCCTCCTTTTCCTTCCGGTTTTTCTCATGGACCTTTTCTTCCACCGCCACGGTGACTTCCAGCATTTTCTTTCGGAACAGCTGATACCATCTGCCCGGACGAACCGGCTTCTGGCTCACGATGATGGCCTCTTTGCCCAGCTCATATTTTGCGCGGATCAGGGCTTCTTTCATATCATGGACTACATACTTTTTTATAATCAACGGAATTCCACCATCCCTACTACTTCAATGGGTACATCGTTAGGCACTTCGTTCAGGGACAACACCACCATCTGAGGAAAGGTCATGGAGATGAGATTCTTTAAGGCTGTTCTGATCTTGGGGGAAGCCAGAATTACGGTCTGATACCCCTTCATCATGGCTTCATCAAAAGCGCTCTGGATGCTGCCGAAGATTCTTGTGATCATTTCCGGCTCAAGGACTGGAATGGATCCACCCATGGATTTATGGATGTTCCCTCCGATGAGATCCTCCAGCTGACCGTCAATGGTCAGCACCTTCAGCTCCCCGGTCTGATCCAGATAATCCTTCACTATGGTTCTTTGCAGCGCATGACGCACATGCTCTGTGAGAATTTCAGTGTCTTTGATGGAAACAGCGTTGTCTGCCAGGGTCTCCAGGATGGTGACTAGATCCGTAATGGGCACATTCTCTTTGAGAAGGTTCTGAAGTACTTTCTGCACCTCTCCAAGGGTCATGATGCCTGGGATAAGCTCCTCCACAATGACGCTGTATTTCTCTGACAGCTCGTCAATGAGGGCTTTGGTCTCCTGTCTGCCTAAAAGCTCAAAGGCATGTTTTCTGATGAGCTCCTTCAGATGAGTCACAAGAACCGTCACAGGCTCTACAATGGTATAGCCTGAAAGATCTGCTCTCTCCTTGTCCTTCTCCTCAATCCACAACGCCGCCAGTCCGAAGGCAGGTTCTTTGGTGGGTATGCCTTGAAGATCAAAATCCTGGGTTCCAGGATCAATGACCAGGAATTTATGGACATAGATCTCCCCCCGGGCGATCTCATTCCCTTTGATCTTCATCACATAGCTGTTGGGCTCCAGCTGGAGATTGTCCCGGATCCTGATGGGATTTATGAGAATGCCCATTTCTGTAGCACACTGCTTTCTGATCGAAGTAATATGGGAAACCAGGCTGGAATCCGATCCTTCATCCACCAGAGGAATGAGGCCATATCCGATTTCAATGGAGATGGGCTCCACATGGTAAGAGCGCACCGTCTCATCCACATCTTTGATCTTACTGATCTTTTCCTTTTCCTTCTCTTCCACCTTTCTCACAATTTCATCTTTGTCATTTTCGTAGATGAGATATCCGCCAAGACCGATGAAGGAGCCAATGGCCACAAAAGGAATGGTGGGAAAGGCAGGAATGAATCCGATGGCTGAGATGACCACCGCACCAATCATCATGACTTTCCAGGTGCTGAACAGCTCCTTGGTGAAGGTTTTTCCAAAACTCTCATCCCCGCCGGACCGGGTCACAATAAGACCGGAGGCTACAGAAATGAGAAGGGATGGAATCTGGCTCACAAGGCCATCACCGATGGTGAGTTTCCCGAAATGACCGATGGACTCCATGATGGTCATTTCCCCCTGCATGGAGAAAATGATGATACCACCGGCAAGATTGATGAGCGTAATGATGATGCCCGCAACGGCATCCCCTTTGACAAACTTGGAGGCACCATCCATGGAGCCATAAAAGTCCGCTTCCCGCTGAAGATCCAGTCTTCTTTTCTTGGCCACTTCCTCATTGATGAGACCTGAATTAAGATCCGCATCAATGGCCATTTGCTTTCCAGGCATGGCATCCAAGGTAAACCTCGCACCCACTTCAGATACTCTGCCTGCACCGTTGGTCACAACCACCATCTGGACGATGGTGATGATGATGAAAATTACAGCACCTACCACATAGTTGTTCCCCGTGACAAAGGTGGCAAAGGCATTGATGACCTCTCCTGCATCACCTTTACTCAAAATGAGCCTTGTGGAGGAGATGTTGAGGCCAAGACGGAACATGGTCATCACAAGGAGAAGACTGGGGAAAATGGAGAATTCCAGAACACTTTTTGTGAAAAGCGTCAGAATGAGGATCATCATGGAGATGGCCAAATTCACCGTAAGCAGAAGATCCAGAAGAAAAGAGGGCATAGGCAGGATGATGATGGCAATGACACCCACCACAGCAAAGGCTATGAGAACTTCAGCATATTTTCTTAAATTGTAAAGACTTGCTCTTAGACTCTGCGGCATAACATACTCCTATCTATCTTGCTTTTTTCTTCTTGTTCATGGTGAAAACCAGGGCCAGGATCTCTGCCACCGCCTGATACATCTCCACAGGCACAGAAGAACCCGGTTCCACCTTATAATACATACTTCTGGCCAACGGTTTGTTCTCAATGATGGGAATCTTCTTCTCTTTGGCCAGCTCTTTCATCTTCATGGCTTTATAATCCAGTCCCTTGGCCATGACCACAGGCGCATCATCTTTCCCTTGCTCATAGCGCAGCGCAATGGCGATATGGGTTGGATTTGTGATGAGCACCGTAGAAGCTTCCACGCTCTGCATGGTTCTTGCCATGGACATCTGACGCTGGATCTGCTGCCTTTTCTGCTTGATTTTGGGATCTCCCTCCATCTGCTTGTACTCTTCTTTGATCTCATGTTTTGTCATCATGAGATTCTTCTTATGCTCTTTTCTCTCAAAGACAAAGTCGATGAGAGCCAGCACAAGCATAAAGGCTGCGATATTGATGCTGAGGCTCCTGGTTACCTCGATAAAGAAACTGAACAGCTTCTCCAGTCCTACCCCACCAAGGTTCAGCAGTGGCTTCATGAACTCCTGCAGTCCCGTGTAGGTGAGATACACCACAATAAAGAGCTTCATGAGACTCTTGAAGAGCGTAAACAGGGCTTTTTTTGAAAAGATGTTCTTTGCGCCCTGCAGCGGATTAAGACGCTTAAAATCAGGCTTCAGAGGCTCCACCGTGAACAGGAATCCCACTTGCATCACGTTGCTGAGAATCCCTATGAACACAGCCACCAGACCAAAAGGAAGAAAAATGAGAAGCACCTGCAAGAGAAGTTCTGAAAGATATGTGCCGGCATTGGCCGGTCCAAGTTCCTGTCCTAGGGTAGAAGATAAGGTAAACTGCATGAAAGTTCGGGCATTTTTATACAGATAGTCTCCCAGCGCTCCAAGAACCAGGGCAAAAAGAAGAAAGGAAAGTGCGGAATTAAGATCTCCGCTTTTGGATACCTGTCCCTTTTTCCGGCTGTCCCGGAGCCTTTTGGGGGTCGCCTGTTCCGTTTTTGAGTGCTTGTCTTCTGCCATTTAGCTCACATCCTTCTATCTGAACATCTCCACTGCTTTCCCCATATACTCCGCCATAAGAGAGAGCGTCTTTCCTCCATGATTCATAAAAGAAGAGGCCAGAAACAGAAACAGCACCATACCTAGGAGAGACTTCAGCGGCATCCCCAGCATGAAGACATTGATCTGAGGCACAGACCTGGAAATCAGCCCCATGACGATATCTACCACAAGAAGCACAATGAGCATGGGTGCTGCTATGCTGAAGGCGATCTTGAAGCTGTGGGAGAAGAGAAAGAGGACCCCTTCAAGGTTGATTCCTGAAAGCCCCAGCTGTCCCGGAAGAGCCACCTGGAAAGAATCCATCACCGCCGTCAGCAGCGTATGGTGAAGGTTCATCATAAAGAAAACCATGATGCTCATCCAGTAAAAGAGACTGCCGTAATAGGAGGATGTGGTGCCTGACATGGGATCATACACAGCCCCCATGGAATACCCCACCTGAAAATCGATGAACTGTCCCGCCATCTCCACAGCGGAGAAAATAAGCTTTGCCATATACCCCATGGTGAGACCGATGACCACTTCCCGCGCAACCGCCAGAACAAAAAGGACGGTTTCCTCATACACAAGGACCTCGGGTGCTCTAAAATACACAAGAAGACTCAAGATGAGGGAAAAGAACACCTTTGAAGTGTTTGGCAGCGCTTTATGGGAAAATCCCGGGACCACGGTAATAAATGCAGTGATTCTTGCAAGAATATACAGGAACCCTTGAATTTCAAGCTGCATCATGAATCCCCCTAGAGTCTGTTGATGACATCAAAGGACTGGTTCATAAATGCAATCAGTGTATTCATCATAAAAGCCCCAAGCAGAATGAGGCTTAGCAGCACCGCGATCATTTTGGGCACAAAGGTCAGGGTCTGTTCCTGAACCTGGGTTGTGGCCTGCAAGATGGAAATGATGAGTCCCACCACCATGGCAATGATTAGAATGGGCGCAGAGGCCTTGATTGTTGTCATGAAAGCACTTCTCATAAGATCCAGTGCCATTACCTGATTCATAAAAAAACCTCCTAACTGAATCCCTTGAGAAGAGATTCCACCACAAGATACCAGCCATCCACAAGTATGAAGAGAAGAAGCTTAAAGGGCAGCGCAATCATGGCCGGTGGCAGCATGAACATACCCATGGACATGAGGATGCTTGATACCACAATGTCCAGCACAAGGAACGGAAGAAAGAGAATAAATCCGATGGAGAAAGCAGTCCGAAGCTCACTGATGGTGAAAGCCGGAATCACCACAGTCAACGGAAGCTCCATGGGATCTTCCACATTCTCTAAGTTCCCCGACCTCATAAAAAGAGCCAGATCTTTCTCTCTGGTCTGCTTCAGCATGAACTCTTTGAGAGGCACCGCTCCAATTTCCAGGGCTTCTGCCTGGGTGATCTCTTCTGCCACAAAAGGCGTCACAGCTGTATCCATGATCTCGTTATAAACCGGCGTCATCACAAACATGGTGATGAAGAGCGCAAGGCCCATGAGCACCTGATTGGGTGGTGTCTGCTGGGAACCCATGGCATTTCGCAGAAAGGACAGCACCACCACTACTCTAGTGAAGGCAGTGGTGAGAATCACAAAAGCCGGCACTAAAGTCAGGATGGTCAGAAGCACGAAGACCCTTACGGTATCCACCGTCGCTTGGGGTCCCCGGTCCGGATTGTTGAAATTGATGCCCCACTGGCTGAGATCCAGGGCAAAGGTCTCTTTTATGTTGAAAGCGAGACCCAGTCCCACAAAGAGTGCCAGAAACAGCACCATTTTTTTCTTATTCACGGTCATTCCTCTTTCTCCACATATGCATCACCGGATTTTCTTCCAGCTGTCTTCTGCGCCTTTCCATCATTTC
The DNA here is from genome assembly GCF_900115135.1 of Proteiniclasticum ruminis. GTDB lineage: Bacteria > Bacillota > Clostridia > Clostridiales > Clostridiaceae > Proteiniclasticum > Proteiniclasticum ruminis_A. Next base: position 23,817 of record NZ_FOVK01000006.1, read on the forward strand.
CTCCACCTCTTCCGGTGGAAGCTCTTTCAGAAGATCCACTTTGCCTGAACTGACACTGGCCAAATGATAGCTTTTCCCCACCCGGACCACCGCAAGGAACGCCTGGTTGGACAGAGGCACCTTTTCCACCATCTGGATGTACTGGTTTCCGCCATAGTTCATCTTCTTCCCGAAGCGCAGCACCACATATAAAAGGGCCAGCACTGCCGCAAGGCCTAGGATCATTTTCAGAAAGGACAGGATCAGTTCAACAGTTTCCATGGACGCTCCTTTTCCTACTGCACCAGAAACTCGGTGAAGTAGACTTCTGCCACCACATCTTCTCCTAAGGCGGCATTGATGCTGGCTTTGATTTTAACTTTTGCTCCAGCAAGACCTCCTTCTTTTAGAAGATCCTGCGGTGTGTATTCCATGAGGTCATGGATGATGACATCTCGCAGCTGGCTGGTCTTATTGGTCAGGACCGCCGCATGTTCCTCGTTGGTGTAAAGAAGGGACAGGTTCGCTTTGAGATATGTGGTTCCTTTTCCTTCTGTCCTGAGATTCACCACGTAGGATTCCATGGGCATCACAAACTCCTCATGCTTCTGGAATTTAGCCATGATGTCCGAGATCTTGATGTCTGTTGCGATGAATACCATAGCTACAGAGCCCACCATGATGATGAAACTCATGATCACGATGATGATCACCAGCACATTGGGTTTCTTTTTTTCTTTTTTCTGCTTTTCTTCCTGAGCCATTTCCTATTCCTCGCCTTCATCCATGATAATCAGTAAATTCACCCGGCGGTTCAGTGCCCGGTTCGCATTGGTGTCGTTGGACACGATGGGTCTGTATTCGCCATATCCTATGGCGGAAAGCCTTCCCCCTGGAATGCTCTTTTCTTCAGAAAGATATCTCACCACCGCCAGAGCTCTTCCTGCGGAAAGCTCCCAGTTGGTGTCATACTCATTGGAGTTATGAGGCACATTGTCCGTATGTCCCTCCACCACGATTTCATTTTCAAAAGAGAGAAAGAGTCCTTCGAGATCCGAAAGGAGACTTCTTCCTGAGTCCTTGATCACCGCTTCTCCGGATTCAAATAAAATGGCTTCACGGATATTCACAAAGACTCCGCTTTTGTTGAGGCTTACTGTGACCTCTGCCTGGAGACCTTCCGTTTCCACATAGTCCTTCACTTGACTGTACATTTCCAAGGTGCTTTCAGAAATCTGAGGATCCAGTTCATCCTCCTCAACTTCATAGGTGGGATTGTCCAGAGGAAGCTCCTCGTTGGGTCCTTCCATCTCTATGATGGAACTGGAAGCTTCGCCGGAAAGAACCGACTGGAGACTCTGGGTGATTTCCTTGAACTTCTGTGCATCAATGCTGGACATGGAGTAGAGAAGAATAAAAAATGTAAGAAGCAGCGTCATCATATCCGAGAAAGTAGCCATCCAGGCAGGTGCACCTGGACTGGAGGACTCTGATGTTTTTCTGGGTCTTCTTTCCTTACTCATAAGAAAGAGCCTCTTGGGTTACGGTTCTCTCCGCCTGAAGGATCTTCACTTCTTCAGGAGACAGGTAAGTCATGAGCTTCTCTTCCAGGATTCTCGGGTTTGTACCCGCCTGGATTTCCAGAATACCTTCAATGGCCATTTCCTTGGAGACCATTTCTTCATTGGTCTGGGCAGAAAGGTTGGAAGCAATGGGAATGAAAACCAGATTGGAGAAAAAGGATCCGTAAAAGGTTGTGATGAGGGCTACAGCCATACCTGACCCGATGGCGGAGGAGTCTTGAAGATCCGCCAGCATGATGATGAGCCCGATGAGGGTCCCAATCATACCAAAGGCAGGCGCCAGTTCTCCCCATTTGCTGAAGATGCTCTGTCCCATACGGTGTCTTCTTTCTGTGGTCTCCATTTTCAGGGTCATGATCTCCCGGATCACATCCGGGTCAATGCCATCCACCACCATCTGGAGTCCTGAGGTTAAAAATTCATCTTCCATGGTCTGAAGATCGTCCTCCAGGGCAAGAAGACCATCTCTTCTTGCTTTTCTTGCCATTTCTGAGAACATACCAATGAGCTTCACCCGGTCCTGTTCCGGCTTATTGATGAGGAGCTTCATGATTTTAGGAAGTTTCATAATGTCTTTCATGGGAAAACTGATCACAAGAGCAGCCAAAGAGCCTCCCAATGTGATGATCAGTGAAGGTATATGCAGAAAGCTCGACATATCCCCACTGGATGTGATGGACCAGACAACAAGAACCAGTCCCGATGCCAATCCAATCAGTGCACTGTAACTTTTTTTCATTTCGCGTCACCCTCCAGAACGCCTGCAAAAATCTGTCTTTTGTAGGCCACTATTTTTTGAACAATTTCGTCCGCGGTTTCTTTGACACGAAGGGTTTTACCGTCGGTCAAAGTAATCAGTGAATCTGCAAGAGGCTCCACTTTATAGATTAAATCAATATTCAGATAGAAATCGCTGCCATTTAAAGCAGTGAGTTTGATCATAGGTTTCGCCTCCTCCATATTCCTGTTCTACTTAACCAATCGGCTATTTAAGGAGAATCTTTAGCCGATCCTCCAAATTGCGTGAAATTTTCCCTATCTCTTCAGACTCAGAAGCTCCTGGAGCATTTCGTCTGAAGTGGTGATGGTTCTTGAGTTTGCCTGGTAGGATCTGGAGGTGATGATGAGGTCTGTGAACTCATTGGCCAGATCCACATTGGACATTTCCAGCACACCGGAACGCACAAGACCATATCCTTCGGAGTTTGCTGTGCTTTTCACATCCTCTCCGGAGTTTCTGGATGCTCTGTAGTTGTTGTTTCCCATTTTCTCAAGACCTTCAGGGTTTTCAAACTTTGCCAGAACCATTCTTCCAATCTCTCTGGCCACACCATCATCGTAAACTCCGATAATGGTACCGCTGGAGTCGATGGAGAAGGTTTCCAGATTCACATTCACGGCATTGCCATCGGCATCTGTGTAAGAAAGCTCATTGGTGATCTTCAGTGTCTGGAGATTGGTTGGTTCAAAGTCAGCAGGCCAGGTTTCATTTTGAAAATCATACATCTGCCCCACCACGCGGTACCCGGAAGCATTCACAAGGTTTCCGAGACTGTCTCTGTAGAAAGCGCCATCTCTTGTGTAAAGTCTCTGATTGATGGGCGAACCTTCAGGCACATTTTCCTGGGTCACGATGAAAAATCCAGTACCCTCCACTGCAAAATCCAGATCTCTGTTGGTTGGCTGCAGACCGCCGTTGGTCATGATGGTGTCAATGGCACCAACCTTTACCCCAAGGCCCACCTGCTGTGCGTTTACGCCTCCGATGGCCTCGTCTGTGCTGGCCTGTGCATAGGCAAGGGTCTGACTCAGCATATCCTGGAATCTTGCTCTGCCGGACTTGAATCCGGTGGTGTTCACATTGGCGATATTATTACCGATTACGTCCATTTTGACCTGATTGGTTCTCATTCCGCTTACTCCGGAATAAAGGGATCTTAACATGATAATTCCTCCTAGGATGTTTATTTTTTCCTTTTTCTGTACTTTGCATCCGTCATTCAGCAAAGTCTACATGGCTTCCTCAAGAGGTCCAGCCATTACTTGATTTTCACAAAACTGTCGATATTGGTGATGGTCTCAATCTCCGCATCCTTCATGGCGGTGATGATGGTCCGGTTTCTGATGCTGGCGATGAATGCGGCATCTTTGTATAAAAGAAGTCCCTCTCTGGCACCTTTCTGATCTAAGGTATCCACAGCATCATTGATCTTTCTCATATCTTCCTCTGAGAGTGAAATGTCCCTCTTGTCCATGCGGTCTTTGGCATGGGCGGACAGTTTTACGGTCTCTTTGGTTTTTTGAATGGATTCCAGATAAAGGCGCTCAAAATCACCTGAGGGCTTTTTCCCCTGGACCTGTCCCGGATGGGTGGATGGGATGATCTGACCATTTTGAATTTTAAAGGACATCTTCCTTCCCTCCGATCTCTTCTATGTAGCCCATGGGATACTCCTTACCGTTCACCACAGGATAGGCAACCCCTTCCCGGTATCTGACCTTTTCCACGATACCTGTGAATCTTTCCTCTCCGTCAAAAATACTGACTTCCTTGCCCACCAGAGAAAAAGACATCTGCTGCTGAGACAGCATGGTCATGGTGCCGATGCTTGAAACCAGATTGTTCATCTGCTCCAGCATGGTGAACTGGGTCATCTGATTGATGTACTCTGTAGGATCTGAACTGTTTCCGCCCAATGGGTCCATATGCTGCAGCTGCGCTGTCAGGATTTTCAAAAAGTCATTCACATCCAATGTATCATTGGATTTCACCTCTTCCTGACCATACACATTGGTGCTTTGTACACCGATTCCGTTAATTCTCATTTTCTTCACCTGCTTTCCTATGCAAGAATACTGATGCCCTCCTGACTTTTCAGGGCCACAGGACTGTACGAGCTCTTTTTTTCAGTTATTTTTCCATACCCTCTTAGCGTCATCTCCTGAGATCTCTTTTTCATCTCATCCTGGGGGTTCTGTCCCTGAAAGTTCTGACCCTGGTCAGAGAGATTAGTGGATACTTCCAGCTTCACCACCTGAATGTTCTGGGCTTTCAGGTTCTCCTGCAGTTCCAGAAGTTTCCCCTGGAATAGCTGGCGGATCTCCTGACTTTCTGTCATAAGCTTTCCTGTGATCTTTCCATGTTCCATGGAAAGAGTCAGTTCCATCTCCCCCAGCTCTTCTGGATGGAGTCTCAGTTTCATGGTGGTTGTGTCCCCATTTTTCAGCGTCTCCATGGATTTCACCATGGCATCTTCTGTGATTTTAAGGTTTTGGCTCATCTCATGTTCTGTCACTTTGACCGCTTTTCCATTGGACAGCCTCACTTCTTTTGCTGGAACAGCCTCGGCTCCGGCTTGCATAAGATCTATCTTTTCAGAATCCTTCAGCTCTCCCTGCTCTTTCAGTGAAAAAGCTGGGGATTTCCCTGATGCTTTTTCAACGTCATTCTCCATCTGAAGGGATGCTTTGTTTTCAGTTCTTTCCACAGCATCTGAACTTTCATCCACAGCTGCGCTCACAGCTTTATGGGTCTCGTTTCCTAAGATGCTTCGAAAAGCTACCTCATGGATCGTATCCTTCCCATTCTTTTGTCCCTGCTGCGCCACATCCTGATGTTTCATTCCAGATACCGCGTTCCCCCCCAATAAAGAGCTCCGTTCCTCCTGCTTCATTTTCAGCAGGTCCAGCACTGCATGATAACTCTTTTTGTCTCCACTTTCCAAAGATCCCAGAAGACCCTTCACACTCTGAAGTTCCTGAGCATTCTTTAAGTTACCCTGTGCTTCCTTCAGAAGACCGATGCCTTCTTCCAGAATATTCTCTGGTGTTTTTGCTTGAAGCATCTCTTCTGGCATTTTCGAGAATATCATTCCCACAAGTGCTGCTGCAGCTTCTTCTAGAGACAGATCCTCCTCTTTCTTTACTGATTCCGTACCACCTTGACCAAAAACAGTCCCGGTTTCTATACCGCCCTGTCCTGTCACCTTCTGAAGCAAAGAGGAAAAAAGCGCTCCATCCACTTCCACTGAGGTCCCTGCGGTATTTTGTGTTCCTGTTGTGCCCATCATGAGATTCATGATGTTTGTTTTCATATCATTTCTCACCTCCTTTCAGTAATCAGCTTTTTGAAGGCTCTCCAAGGGAATCCCTTCACCTTCCGTCTGCATCTATGAATAAAAGTTACTTGATAAATCTCATGACACTGAGATCATCCAGCTCCTTCTGTTCCGTATTGAGGAGATCCAGTCGATATTTCTCCTGATCCTTTTCTTTCAGCATCTCCATGATTTTCCGGTCTTTCCTGGCTTCGATGAGCACATGCTGCGCAGCCTCCGCTTTCACAGAGATTTCCTTTACTTTGCTCACTTGCCTGTCCACTTCCGCTTTCAGTTTTTCCCTGTATAAAAACCCCATTTTCATACCGTAAAGATCCTGCTGCTTCACTTTCTTCTTTTCTTCCAGGGTTTCCTGAAGATCCTTCAGATGCTCCTCTTCGGTACGAAGCTTATGGGTGATTTTGGCAAAGTCTTCCACTTTGACTTTTTCCACATTCTCCCGGTATTCCAGAACTTTATCCATTTTGAACTTGTAGCTCTTCATGTCTTTACTCCTTCCTGAAATGATTCCTTAAGGGTCTTACCTTCTGCCGAAGATCTTATGGAGCTCCTCCACCGTTTCCTCAAAGCTTCTCGCATCTTCCACGTCCTGTTTCAGGAAACGGTCAATAAGAGGCTTCAGTTCCACCGCTTTATCAAGATCCGGGTTTCTTCCCTTTGCATAAGCCCCCACATTGATGAGGTCTTCTGACTCCTGATACCTGGACATATTCTCTTTGAGCTTTCCAGCAAAGTCATAATGCTCCTTGGATACGATCTCCTTCATGACTCTTGACACACTCTGCTGCACATCGATGGAAGGGAAGTGGTTCTTTCCTGCGAGCTTTCTTGTGAGTACGATATGACCATCGAGGATACCCCGGACCGCATCGGCTATAGGTTCATTCATATCATCCCCCTCCACCAGCACTGTATAGAAGGCGGTGATGGAACCGTCTTTGGACATTCCGCTTCTCTCCAGAAGCTTCGGGAGCGTCGCAAACACCGATGGGGTATATCCTCTGGTGGTAGGCGGCTCTCCAATGGCTAGGCCAATCTCTCTTTGCGCCATGGCAAATCTTGTGACTGAATCCATCATGAACATGACTTTTTTGCCCTGGTCCCTGAAGTACTCCGCAATGGCTGTGGCCACATAAGCCCCTTTAAGCCTCACAAGAGGCGGCTGGTCAGAGGTGGCGCAGATCACAACAGACTTCTTGTAGCCCTCCGGCCCAAGATCTCTTTCAATAAACTCAAGGACCTCTCGGCCTCGCTCTCCGATGAGCCCAATGACATTGACATCCGCATCGGAGTATCTGGCAATCATTCCTAGAAGGGTACTTTTTCCTACTCCGCTTCCCGCAAAAATACCGATACGCTGACCTTCCCCACAGGTAAGAATACCATCTATGGCTTTGACTCCTGTACTCATGACTTCCTCGATCTTCCTTCTTTGGAAAGGATTGGGAGGCATATTGTTGATGTCGCCAAATCCCGTCAGTTTTCTCTTGATCTCATCCATGGGATTTCCTAGCCCGTCCACTGTGGTGCCAAGAAGCTCATCTCCGACTCTCACCTTCAGTGCGCTGCCTGTGGGCAGCACCAGACAGCCTGGACCAATTCCCTGCACATCTCCAAGGGGCATAAGAAGAACGCCATCATCCTCAAATCCCACCACTTCAGCAAAGATCTTATTGTGGTCATCCAGAAGAATTTCACATACTTCTCCCACAAACACCTTGAGGCCAACGGCATGGATGATGAGACCGATGACTTTCTTCACTTTTCCCATTTTCAAAGATAAGGTGCTTTCATCCAAAATCTCTTCCAGTCTGTCAAAGCGAACCTCTGTCATCTTTCTCCTCCTCTTAGCTAAGGGCCAGTTCTATGAACCTGTCCAGCTGTTTTCTGATAGACAGGTCTGTGATCTGATACTCGTTCTCCACCCGGATATCCAGCGGTCCAAGGGTCTTGTCCGGAAGAATCAGGATATGCGCATTGGGGCATGTTTTCTCTATTTCAGGCACATATCGTTTCACATGCTCCACCTTACAAGGATTACAGCTGATGATGACATTCTGGACTTTACCGTACTCCTGAAGAATTGGCCGTGCCAGAAGCATCACACCTTCTTCACTCTCTTGAATGACTTTCTCGAGGATTTTTTCCGCAATTTTTGTAGAAAGCTTCAGAATCCTCTCCTCATTTTCAATAAGATAGTCTTTTGCGGCTCTTTCTGCTTCTTCCAGGTAGGAGAGCGCCTCCTGTCTTATGGCTTCTGCCTCCTGGTATGCCGACTCTCTTCCGAGTCTCATGCCTTCCTTTACGCCTTCGTTTCGGGCTTCTTCCAGCACTTGATCCCGCTCTTTCTGAAGATCTTGACGGGCTTTTTCCAGCATAGCCGTTTTTTTGATTTCGATCTCTTCCTCCAGATTCTTGCGGATCTCACGCTTCACCACATCCATGGGATCTTCTCTTTTGATGATCTTCCGGATTTCATCCTGCTTCAGGGCTTCGCTCTTTTCCATGTACTGGGAAAGATCAAGGGATGTGAGTTTCTTTTCTTCTAGTGGCTCTGTATTTTTGATTATTCTATACGATAATGCTATCGGAATCACCTCTTCCAATGACGATTTCACCGGCTTCCTCCAGCCTTCTTATGATGCCCACAATTTTATGCTGCGCTTCCTCCACTGTGGAAAGACGCACAGGTCCCATGAACTCGATGTCTTCCCGCACCGTGTCCGCAGCTCTCTTGGAGAGATTTGCATAAACCACAGTGGCCACTTCTTCTGAAGCGCCTTTGAGGGCCAGAACCAGCTGCTCGTTGTCCACTTCCCGGAGAACTCTTTGAATGGAGCTCTTGTCCAGAGTGACGATATCTTCGAACACAAAAAGATTGGCTTTGATGACTTCTGCCAGTTCCGGCTGAGTCTTCTCCAGATCGTTCAGAATGTTCTTCTCGGTGGTTCTGTCCACAGAGTTCAGAATTTCCACAAGGGTCTTTACGCCGCCGATGTTCTCCGCATCACTTTCAATGATGTTGGAGAACTTGTTCTGAAGGATGGACTCAATTTTTTTGATGACCGCTGGAGAAGTTCTGTTGATGACACCAATCCTCTCCGCCACTTCTGTCTGAAGCTCATGCGGGAAGAGTGAAAGCACATCCGCAGCCTTATCCGGCTGGATATAGCACATGATGAGCGCTATGGTCTGGGGATGCTCATTGGAGAGCATATTGGCCAGCTGATGGGTATCCGCTTTCCTTAGAATGGCAAAGGGCATCTCCCTTTGCTGAATCTGAGTCAGCACATCCATAACTTCTTTTGCCCGGACAGTGCCCAAAGCTTTGGTGAGAAGATTTCTTGCATAATCTATACCGCCATCGATGATGTATTCCCGGGCTGAAGCCATATCCATGAAATCCTCAATGACCCGTTCCCGTTCCTTAGGTTCCACATACTCTGTATTGGCAATCTCATAGGTGACCTTCTGAATCATGGTATCGGGCAGCATCCGAAGGATCTGTGCTGAAATGTCCGGTCCCAATGAAATCAGCAGGATGGCCGCTTTCTTTATACCGCTGTTATCTTTATTTTGCATAGGTCATATCACCCTCATTCTTTCATCCAGGCTTTTATGAGATCTGCAGCAATCTCAGGATGCTCTTCGGCATATTCCTTCAGCTGCTTTTCCTTCTGATTCTCTTTCACCTCAAACTTCTGATACACTTCCTCAATGATGTCCACGGTCTGGCCAAGTGGTTCAGCCTGAGCCTGTGGAAGCATCACTGAAAGGTCTTCTTCTTCTTTTCTTCTCTTCTTCTTTCCAAAAATGAGTTTTATCACGGAAAGAACAATGACCAGTCCCAAAATACTGAACACACCTAGATAGATATAATCACCATATCGTTCCATAAAGGTCCTGTTGGCCTCCTCCAGACGTTTCTGCTCTTCCAGTTCTTCCTCCAGGGCTTCCTGGTAGCTCTTGTCAAACTCCATGCTTTCCACACTGATGAGATCCCCTCGATTGAGATCATAGCCTGTAGCCGTGGAAACAAGATTCCGGATGGCAAGGAGCTGCGCTTCCGTAAGATTCCCATCAAAGAGAACAGAGGTGGAGATTTTCTGGACCTTTCCAGGTGCTCTTACGGTACGGGTGGTTGTTTCCGTCAGTTCATAGTTTTTTGTTCCTTCATAGGAACCCATCCCGTCCTCTTCCCCGTCCAGAACATTCTGGGTGTTGTCGTCAATGGGATTGTCTGTGATTTCCCCCACATTGAGATTCGGCCCCTCAGCACTGTTCTGCTCGCTTCTTATGACAGGATCACGATAGGCAATGACGGTCTGCTCCTCCGCATCAAAATCAAGATCCGCATAAACCGCCACTTTCAATTTATCCGGTCCAAATGCCGGTCCCAAAAGATTGAGGATGTTATTTTCTATCTCTTTCTCAAAGCTTCTCTTCACCTCTGACTGCTTATCCAGAAGACCCACACCGGAAGAGGTCTCCCCAGTGAGACCAAGGCTTAAAAGGTTGCCTCTGGTATCAATGACCTGCACCTTTTCCTCTGGCAGATTGTTCACCGCCCCTGTGACAAGGGCGATGATGCCCCGTACGGAATCAGCAGAAATCTTCGCTCCAGTTTTCAGGCTGAGGATCACCGATGCAGAAGCTTCTCTTCTTTCGGTGTCGAAAATACTCTCTTCACTGAGCACCAGATGCACACGGGCACTTTCAATCTCTGTCAATGACATAATAGACCTCTGAAGTTCTCCTTCAAGGCCTCTTTGATACATGATCTTCCGGTCCTCATCTGTGACCATCATGCCCATATTGTCAAAAATCTCAAATCCTGTGGACTTGTCCGGCATCATACCGTTCATGGCTAGCTCCAGCCTGTACTTGTCCACATGCTTCTCATCAATGAGAATATCCCGTCCGCCGTTTTCAATTTTGTATCTGATATTTCCACGTGTATCAAGATCTGCCGTTATGGCTGCAGCATCCTCCAGTTCCAGTCCCTGGAACAGGGTGGCATAGGTCACCTGTCTGGAATACACGGAAAATAGAACGACGAAAAGAAGTACCGCTGAAACGATGAGTATCAGCGCCTTTCTTCTGCCCGGATCCATTTTGCTCCATCCGCCTTTTATTTTCTCTGAGGTATTCTTGATGCTATCCATTAATCAGTTGCTCCTTGCCTAGTAAGGTTACTTCCATTCATCAGACTTTTTGCGAAAACTAAAACTGCTCTAAATTGCACTCCTAAGGGAAGAAAATCAGCTCAGTAGTTCTGCAGAATTCTTTTTCTTTCGTCAGTATGCTTTCACAAAGCAGTTTGATATTTTTTCATTCTTATTGTTGTCCTTCTATTCTGTCAGCTGCCACGAAAAAACCATCCGCACCTATGTTAAAACATCATTGTCTTCCATCTCTAAAGCTGCATCTGTGTGAGCTCTTTATATGCCTCAATAATCTTATTCCTGACTTGAACCGCCAGCTCCATACTGAGTCTAGCCTCTTCCACGCCAATCATCACATTATGGAGATCATCGGTTTTTCCTGCAGCAAAGTCGCTGACCATCTGGTCTGCGCTGAGCTGTGTCATATTCAGCTTTTCCACTTGAGAGGTGAGAAGATCCCCAAAACTTTCTCCAAGCCCTAAGCTGGAAAAATCCGCCTCCTCTTTTCTCTCCGCCTTTCCTGTCTGATTCAAAAGCAGACTGTATCTGTCCAAAATATTTTTATAATTGCCGCTGATGTTTGTCATTTAGCTCTTACCCCTTTGTGATTTCTATGGCTTTGTTCAGCATGGATTTGCTGGCCTTCAGCGCTGTAGCGTTGGCTTCATAAGTTCTCTGGGCTTCAATGAGCTTTACCATTTCATCCAGAAGATTCACATTGGGCATAAGCACATATCCATTTTCGTCCGCGTCCACGTGGGTAGGATCATAGACACTGCGCAGACCTTCCTGGTCTTCCCTGATTCCGGTGACTTTCACACCAGAAGTGATTCTTTGTCCCAGCCCGCTGACTGTATTCTGGGCTTTCTCCACCATTTCCTGGAAAACCACTTCTTTTCTTTGGTAGGGACCGCCTTCTTCTGTTCTTGTGGTGTTTACATTGGCAATGTTTGAGGAGATGACATCCAGCTTCATCCGCTCGAGTGTAAGTCCTGAGGCATTGATTCTCATAGAATTAAATACAGACATAGTTCCCTCCTGATTGATGATTCATAATATGTATTTCTATACTTAGTATTCACGAAATATCTGTAGCATGCTACAGTTGAGCTAGATGAGCTTACTTTTTTCTATGCATACATCCGTTTTCAATATGAAGATCCATCCGCTAGCGGTTGATGACATAGCTCATCCCGCTCAGTTTACGGTTCACCTGTTCGATGAGAGCATTGTAGTAGATCTCATTGGCCGCTAAATCCACCATCTCTCTGTCAATATCCACATTATTGCCATTCTCATTCATGGAACTGCCCTCGACTTTTTCCACCTGCCCTGTAACTTTAAACGCTTCAGCAGCTCCCAGATGCTTTTCATGTGTGGTGACAAGGGTCCCCTTCTTTTCAATGGCTTTTTGGAGCTCTGTTTCAAATTTCACCGTTGATGCTTTATAACCTGGTGTATTCACGTTGGCAATATTCGATGAAATGACTCTCTGCCTTTTTGCAGATGCATCCAGTCCATTTTTCACAATCTGATATGTGAGATCTTTCATAAAACACCCCTCCCAGGTATATTCAGTAAAAACTCTTTGATATGAATAAATATAATTGTGTTCATACTTTCTTATTTTTCAATCACTACCAATTTTATCCGTTCATATTCTAAATTGCAATGAAATCTGTATGGTTTTGCAAAAAACTAACCGCACGCTAAAGCACCATTTGCAAGGGTTTTAGCATCTGATTCAATTTTAATTGAAATAAGCACAGGTGCTAATCATAAGATGTTCACTTTTTTATCAAGCATCCGCGTATGAACTCAGAATCAAACAGTATGTTCCATAGTATTTTTAACAATTTTTCGGTAATCTTTAAAATTTTTGTATAAAATTGTCGGAAAATAATGAGATAATGATTTATACCAACACTACTTTTGTGTACTAATGGAATCACTATGTTCATAAGTGCTATACACTTATTAAGCCATATGCACGGATGCATAAAAAGCCATAAAACCATTCTGATTATGAATTGGTTTTATGGCTTTCATACATTTTTCATATTTATTTCATAATTCTTCTGCTGTTTTTTCTTACAGTTTGAACTTCTCGGTTTCTTTCTGGAGTTTCACCGCCTGAAGCTTGGTTTTCTCCATTTCCTCCATCACTGCACTGGACTTCATGGTGGACTCAGAAACCTTTTCGGCAATGTCCGTGGTGCCTTCCGCACTTTCTCCGGCAGCAGTAGACACTGCTTCAATGGCATGGACCACATTTTCAATGGACGCCAGAAGCTCTTCCGATGTTGCACTGAACTCTGTGACAAGATCATCAAAATATCTTGCATCCTTGTTGTACTTATCGGCCACATCCAGCATACTTTCGTAGTCATTCTGGACATCAGTCTCCACAAAAGTCAGAAGTGTATTGGAGCTCTTGGAGAGATTCTCCACACTGTCTGTCACTTTACCGGTTACAGACTGAATCTGGGTTGCAGCATTCTTACTCTGCTCAGCAAGCTTCCTGATTTCATCTGCAACCACAGAGAAGCCTCTTCCTGCCTCTCCAGCTCGCGCAGCTTCAATGGCAGCATTCAGTGCCAGAAGGTTGGTTTGGGCTGTAATCTGCAAAATCGCGTCAGAGAGCACACGAATCTGCTCCACTACTTTAGAATCCTCAATGGCTTTTTCCAGATCTTCTTTAGCAGAAGCGAAAATTTCTTTGGATTTTTTCTGAGCTTCCCGAACCTTGTCTTGAGTTGCATCGGCTCTTTCGGCTGTTTCTCTTGCCGCCAGTGCACCCTGCTGGGATTTCTCCGCTATGGAATGAGCCGCACGTTCAATCTCATTGGATGCCGCTGCCATTTCCTCCGTGGATGCTGCAGTCTCTTCCATACTCGCTGCCAGCTCCTCTGTGGTGGCTGATACACTTTCCAGATTGCTGTTCAGCGCTTCGATGGACCGCACAGAGTTTTCCACCTGATGGTTGATGTCCTCTGATGATGCTGTGATTCGAAGAACCAGAGCGCGCAAAGAATCTTTCATCTCATTGATGCCATGGGAGATGATGCCGATCTCATCTTCTCTTTTCAGAAGCTTTTCATCCACCTGCAGGGTGAAGTCTCCCTTGGCAATCTTTGCCAGATACTGAGACGACGCCTTGATTGGTCCTGAAATGCTCTTAGAGAAAACCGATACAAGCACCGCTGCAAGAATCAAGGAAACCACCGCAATACCTAAACTGAAGTAGATGGTGTCGGTGATAAAAGCCATGGCATCTGATTTGTTTTCTACGGTGATCACCGCCCAGGATTTCGACTCTCCAGGCAGCGTAATCGGATGGAAAGCGCTGATGAGTTCTGTTCCATCCAGATCCAGGTACTCTTCCACACCCTCTTCCCCTGCGACAGCTTTTTTCACGATATCCGACAGAGCCTGAGGAGCTCTCACAGGCACCTCATCAATCATCTGATTCCCCTTAGGATCTGTGAGTACTTTCCCGGACGCATCTCTTCTTGTGACCGTCTTTGTTAACGTCACATAGTTGAACATCTCGGATACCATATTGTAGTTCTGGTGCGCCAGAACTTTACCATCCCCATCTACAATAAACGCATATCTACTTCCTTCACTGTATTCTTCGATGACCTTCTGGAAGGATGAAAGCTTGATGTCCGCTCCCAGCACCCCTAGAAAAAACATATTATGGTTGTACACCGGCATGGCAATGGTCGTTACCGCTGTATTTCCTGTAAGAGAGAAATAGGAATGGCTGACAAAAGGCTTCTTGTCTTCTGTCACCTGTTTGAACCACCAGCGGTCAGAGCGGTTGGCAAGTTTACCTGAACTTCGGGCGGTCTGCATTCCTGAGGTGTCAGTAACGTAAATGAGATCAAAAAAATCATAGCTTCTTTGGGTGTTCGCCAGTACAGCTGACTGTGCCATACCGTTATAATCTCTCACATCATTATTCACAGAAAGCTGCTCTGTAATCATAAAAGCTCTTTCTACGAAAGCGCCAACCTGGTTGGATATGGCATCCGCCAGCATGGCATTGTTCGCTTCCATCTCTTCCGTATAGTTCTCGTTCATATAGAGAAGACTTGCGGCATTGGAAACAAGAAGCGGAGTGATCACCATAAGCAGCGTCATGACCACAAGTTTTGTTCCAATCTTTTTCTTGCTTTTTAAGGCACTCATTTCCTGGTCCTGTTTTTTCCCTTTTTTAGGCCACTTGATTCCGGAGAGTTTCACGCTCTTCTTTTTGCTCTTCTTCTTGTCTGCCTTCACTTTTAACGGTTCTGAGACATCCACAGGTTCTTTCGCATCCCTCTTCGGCAGTTTCACCTTTGGCAGCTTCACCTTTGGTATCTTCGGCAATTTTACTTTCACTTTCCCCAACTGTTCTTTCAACGCAGTACTCCCCTTTTCACAATGTTTCATTCTGAAGCTTCTCTATCAGGCGTTCTTTTGATATTACGGTTCAAATAACGCGCAGTTTTCCTCATTATTCGAAGTCCCGATCCACAAAGACAGGACCTTGAGCGGTCTTCACATAGCTGTTTGCAATGCTTTTAATCCTTGCAAAATCAGTCATGGACTCCGTTGTCACTCTCTTCTCTTTCTGGAGCCCTTTGATGATGACTTCAAGATTGCCTTTTGTCCCAAGAAGAAGCTTATGGATCTCTTCCTCCAGACTTCTTTCTCCTTCTTCAGAAAGTGAAGTCATTTCACGCAGCATCTCATCAAGACTTTTCATCTCTTCAATTTTCCCAGAGTTTTTAGCGATGGCCAGAATGCATTCCTCCGGATTTTTAAAATCCACTTGAGTCTCTTCAAAGGCTTCAAGGAGAAGATTCCTCTTCTCCTTCAGAAGCTCTATTCTGCTTTTCATATTCTGCTCCAGGTGTCTCGAAGTTCTTCCAGCATTCCAATAACTTCGTCAAGAATTTCAGGATCTTTGTCGATATTGGCCCGGATGGTGCGGTCATACATGTACTGATAGAGATTCATAAGACCCTTTGCAATTTCTCCTCCATCCTCAAAATTCAACGTGCTCATGAACTCCGCTAGGATATTCTGGGCTTTGATGATGGCATTGTTTGTCTTTTCGATGTTCTTGTCTGCTATGGCAAGCTTTGCAAGCTTCAGATTTTTGATGGCTCCATCATAGAGCATCACCACAAGCTTCTTCTTCGGTGCTGTCAGCACTTCATTACTTTTGTAGGCATTTCCTGCACTGGCATAGGCATTGGTTCCTGCGTACATCTAAACGATCCTCCTAAACTATTTCTTGCTTCCTGAAGAAGCGGAAAGGGCACTGATCTGACTGGTGAGCCATCCCATCTGGGACTCGGCTTCCATCATAGCGGTATCAAGCTTCGAAAACATGGAGATATAATACTGCTCTTTACGCTCCATTCGAAGTGTAAAAGCGTCCACCTGCTTGTTGACTTCCTTGATGCTTCTCTCAAAACTGTCTGTTTTTCCTTTGATGATTCCTGTAGAGGAAGAGAAGCTGTCGATATAGCTGTTGATTTTCGGCACAAAACCGATATCCTTCCCTTCACTGTTCTTGCTCAAGAAGAAATTCTGTACCTCTACTGGATTTTCCTCCAGCTTTTCTTTCAGCTTGCTGTCATCAAAGGTCAGCTGGCCAAACCGGTCCACTGTCGAGACCCCAAGCTGGGATAAGTCTTTAATTGCTGTATTCTCATTGGAAAGGGATGAGGTCACCATGGTTCTCAACGAGGACTGAAGCCTCATAAGAGATCCGTCACTGGCCAGGGTCCCTCTTTTTTCTCCTCCATCATCGGGGCTTCCTGCCTTCAGCTGGTCGGAGATGAAGGTCATGGTGGAGTTATACTGATCCACAAAACCTTTCACCGCCTCCTCCACCTTTGAGGTATCCTTAGAGATGGTGATGGTGTCAAACCCGCCCGCTGCATGAGCTTTGTTCAGGTTGATGGTGGTGAACTCCACCACATCCTTCACTGTGTTGCTTTGACGCTCCACTTCCACACCATTGACTTTAAATTTGGCATTCTGTCCTAGAATGACCTCCGCTTTATTGGAAAGCCCTGCATCTGTGCCAAGTCCCAGATTGTCAAGAACAGTACCCACCTCATTTTTCAGTGTGATGGCCTTATTTCCTGTGTCCACATTGTTCAAAACCAGCCTGTTGTCGATGATGGAAGCCCGGACACCAGACTCTTTGGAAATACTGTTGATCTTATCCGCCACAGTCCTTACAGTATCAGCTTCTGTGATTTCAATCTCATTGGGCTTCTCTGTTGTGCCATTAACGGAAAATTTTCCCGTGAGCCCGAGGGCCTTGGTGCTGTCACCGGATGCTTCAACAATCTTCCCCCCGATGACAGAGGTTTTTGTAGCAAGCTGCTGCACAGAGATCTCATACACACCTTCAGGTGAATTCTTACTCGTAGTAATGGTTGCAGACTCGCCGCCAGTGGCTTTCATGGAACTGAACGTATCACTGTTCTGAAGCACCTTGATTTTCTCAAAAAGATTGTTCAGCCTGGTTCTTACGTCATTCCACGCATTTTTCTGCGATTCCATGGTGGTCTTTCTTTCGGACATCTGAACCAGAGGTCTCTTTTCAACTGCCATAAGCTGATCGATCATAGTCTGGTCGATTCCTGAATAGGAACCCATAAAATTAATTGACATCATTATCCCCTTTCATCCACAAGAAGCCCTAATCTTTCCCAGATATTCGCAACCAAATCCAGAATCTTCTCTGGTGGGATTTCTTTCAGAACTTCTTTTGTCTGCATATCCACAAGATTCACCATCACGCGTCCAGTGCCTTCATGGATTTCAAACTGATATTTCGCATTATGTTCCTCTTTGAGAATCTTATTGGTGGAATCCACCGCCTTCTCAACTTCTTCTTTGGTGAACGCCTTTTCTTCCGGATCCGGATATCTTTTGAACTCCATGACTTTTTCATCACGAATCAAAGATTCAATCCTCGCCAGTTTTGGTGGTTCCACTTTTGTCACTGCACTTACATGTTCATTGGAAATTCCAGAAACTTGAATCAAGCTGTTCACATCCTTCAAATGTTTTCTATCTACTTTTTCTATCTCAATATCATTTCTGCATAGCAGTGCTGTTTCTTATTTTATCGGCCAAAAAAAGAGATAGTTAAGCCTATCTCTGTCACTTTTTATCACACGTTGAATAATATATATAGAACTATGGAAATCACCATGACCATGGCAAAGAGATAAAGAATCTTCTCTGAACCCATAGAATCTCCGGAAGATGGAGAACGGGATTCGTTCCTTTTTATGGAATTCTTCGCCAGGTCGTGGTAAAGAGCCGCCTGCTCCATGGCGTCTTCTATCCTCTTTTGCACCTGATCTGATCCTCCAGATCCTTTTTCACTCTCTTTTTGTCTGGAGATTTCCCATGAGATTCTCCGCAGATATGTTTCAGGTGCCTCTCCTTGTTTCCTTGAGTACGCTACTTCCTGGGAGCTTTTTTCTCCTGTTAGTAGCACCTGATCTCTTTCAGTGAGAACCCTCTCCACTTCTTTCAGTATCTCTTCAGGCTTCAGATGCTCCCCGTTTTCATTGTTGCCGACGCTATTGCTGTTTAACTGCTCCAATAGCCTCACTAGCGGGTCATGACCTTCAATCCTCATTTCCGTTCACCTCCAGCTTCTGCTTTCTTTATCGGATGAAAAAATAGAAGTTAAAGGTGCGTTCACACTGAACGTCCTGAAGAAAAAAAAGAACCGCTATTTTAGCGGTCCCTGAAGTTTACTGAAGCTATCCAGCGATATGGTGGATGCCTTTTTGTTCTCTTCCCTGATTTCCTCATAGACTTCCTTGCGGAAAACCTTCACGCTCTTTGGTGCTTCAATCCCAATCTTGATTTTCCCTTCGGATACTTCCAGGATCTTGATCTCAATCTTGTCATCAATGATCAGGCTCTCCCCCTGTTTTCTGTTAAGAATCAGCATGGCTCGTCTCCTCCTTTTTCTCAAAGAGAGGATACTTTGTGCTGTATCCTGCCTGATTCAGCACATACTGTCTGCCCATAAGATGTTCTGTGTTCAGTATCACCGGGGCCAGAAGATTCAGTGTGCTCTTTTCAAATACATCCGAAAGAGTCACAATGCCCATGACACCAATCTGTTCTTTTTTAACGATATTAATTTTCAGAAGTTCCTCATCCGGAACCTCCACATCATAGTCTTCTTTAAACTTCCATGGATCCGTTACGATGAAGGACACATAGTCATGTTCCACATCCTGCAGCACCTGAAAAATATCATTGCCCGGTATAGGCAGAAGGATAAACTTCCTGCTGTCCTCAAAACCTAAGATACCTTCCGGAAACACCAGAATGTTCTTCTCATCCATCTCTACTTCACCAAGGAATTTTGTTTTT
This sequence comes from Proteiniclasticum ruminis, assembly GCF_900115135.1. GTDB lineage: Bacteria > Bacillota > Clostridia > Clostridiales > Clostridiaceae > Proteiniclasticum > Proteiniclasticum ruminis_A. The sequence goes on from NZ_FOVK01000006.1 coordinate 43,083, forward strand.
ATCAGCATCTTTTATCCCTACCTTATATAGTCCAGAAGACTAGGCTGAAGAATTTGAGCACCGGTCTGAAGAGAAGCCTGATACACCGTTCTCATGGTGGAGAACTCCATCATTTTTTCCGCAAGATCAATGTCTTCACTTTTGCTTAAAAGTTCTGTCATACTGAGATTCTCCGCTGCATTTCTTTCTTTGGCGGACTCCAGTCTGTTATACACTGCTCCCATTTTGGATCGGAACCGGATGGTGTTGTCCAGATGCTTGTCAATGTCCCCCAGAAGTTTACCGGATAGATCTTCTGTATTTCCAGAATCCAGCGCCTCTGAGATGTTCTTGAACAGAGATCCGATCTCCTCATTGCCCAATGATGCTCCTTCCGTGAAGGTAATCCCGCTTCCATTGGTGGGAATTGCGATGTTTACCCCTTTGGAGATTTCTCTTTCAATGTTGCTGCTGTCTCCACTGTACGAAAGTTTTCCATCCACAATACTAAATGGTGGTTCTGTAGTTTTTTGCCCACCAAAAATATAACGTCCATCATAATTGGTGTTCAGCACCTGCATGAGCTGCCCCTGAAGTGTATCCACTTCATCCTTCAGCGCCGATCTGTCTGTATCAGACAAGGTGCCGTTGGCTCCATAGATGATGAGCTCTCTTGCTCTTTGCAGTGTACTGGTCACAACATTGAGAGCGCCATCGGCAGTGTCCGTCCACCCAAGGGCATCACTGATATTTTTCTCATACTGCTCATTCATCCGGACGTTGCTGTCCAGCTGCATGATTCTTGCCACCAGCATCGGATTGTCCGATGGTCTTGAGACTTCCTTTCCGGAAGACAGCTGGTTCTGATATTTCTGCATGGCTTTGAGATTTCTGTTTAGATTTCTCAAATAGTTCCCTGTCAGGGTATTATTGGTGATTCTCATTTACTACTCCTCCTATACCCCGGTTCTGTTGATGAGGGTATCCAGCATCTCATTGATGGTGCTGATCACCCTGGAATTTGCTTCATAGCTTCTCTGGAACTTCAGGAGGTTTGTCACTTCCTCATCGATGGAAACGCCCGATACAGATTCCCGCCTGTTGTAAAGCTGAGAAAGTACTGCTGTCTGATTGTCCACCATATTGGAAGCCTGTTCTGTCTTTACCCCTACTTTAATGACAATATCTCCATAAGCACCTTCCATGGTGGTGGTGGTTCCCGTTGCGGTGAACGTCATTTTGTCTCCATCATAGACGTTGTCAGCCAGATGATCCCGGGTGAAATTCAGCTTCACGTTTCTGAGATTTGCAAGAGCAAGCGCTCTGCTTCCATCTCCCTCTGGAGATAACTCATTTTTCCCTGTATTCACAAGACCTTCATCTTCAATAAGCTTGCTGTTTACTGCAAAACTTAATGCACTATCCCCAGTGAAAAAAGGTTCCCCTGATTTTCCACCTTCGTGAACGGTATTGAACGCATGCTGTACAACCTTTGCATATTGGGAAAGATCGTCCACTCTGGCGTCAATTTCCTTAATGGCATTCATATGTCCACCAATGGCTCCTGATTTTATTTCTGCAGGAGTGAGATCTGAAACCACTGGATCAGATCCATTCTCAGGCATCTTTACGAAGACCGGTGTTCCTTCCTGGAACTTCTTCACTTCCTCACTGCTCATGGTGACTGTCTTCACATTGGAAGTATCCCCGCCAATCTGAATCTGAACTTCAAAGTCGTCTCCTACTTGCTTCACTGAGGATACATTGCTCAGTATGGTCGTGTTTTCTGTGCTTTCAAGATTGCTTCCAAATATTTTGGAAATCTGCTGATCCCCAATGGATACGGAGGCTCTCCCCCATTTATCAAAAGTGGTGCTGATTTCTGTCAGATTGGACAGTCCTTTTAAAATCTGGTCTCTGGTGTCCATAAGATCATTGGGACTCTGTCCTTTGATCTGGATGTTTGCAATCTGCTCATTTACTGTATTCAGCTGGGTAACCAGAGAATTCACATCAAACACGTTCTTTCCGATGCTTCCTACCACGTCCCCCTTCAGCTGATTGGCACGGGATGCCATATGGTTCAGGCTGTCTGCGAAAGCTTTGGATTTTTCCACTACAATACTTTTGGCATTCAAGCTCTCTGGATTCTTAGAAAGCTCCTGCCAGGCATTGAACATTTCACCCATGGCAAAATTAAGTCCGGTATTGGAAGGCTCATTAAAGACCATCTCAATCTGGCCTATGGTGTCATACTGAGCTTCATACTGGGCCAGGATGCTGTTTTCATTGCGGATCTGAAGATCCACAAACTCATCCACCATACGCACCACAGACTGGATTCTGACACCAGTGCCCAGCTGTCCCACACCTGCAAAGGTGTATGGCGTATCTGCCTTCATTTCCACCCTCTGGCGGTTGAAGCCTTCAGTATTAGCATTAGAAATATTGTGTCCTGTTGTATGAAGTGCGGTCTGATTGGCATTTAAGCCCTTCACTGCCACATTGAAACTACCAAATAATCCTGACATAATTACCCCTCTATACGGACTGGTCGATGATACTGACTTCTTTTGTGCGGTTCATGCTGCCCTCTTTGGAATAGGTATTGTGCTTCACCGCAGTATTTTTTGAAAGCGCTTTGAAGATTTCCTCCTGGAAGCTTAATGCCTGCCTTGTAAGAAGCTGGTTCACTTCCTGGAGCTTTTCGATCTCCATCGCATAAGAGCGCACTGCCTCATCGGGCAAAACACCCTTTTCCTGCTCTTCCCGGATGATGGTCACAATCTCATTTTTTCTTGCAACAATCTTTTCCAGTGAAAGCGCATCATTTTTCACAAGCACTTCTTTTTCTTCTTTCAGGATCTTCAGAAGGTCTTTCAATGCCCCCTGAAGTCTTTTTGTATCACTCATCAGCCTCTGCCCTTTTCCTCATCAATCTTTTCTAGAATCTTCTCTGCAATCTTTTCGGGATCCACGCTGTAGCTGCCTTCCTGTATAGAACGGCGGATATTCTCCACTTTCTCGGAGAAATGGCTGTCCTCCGATTCACGGATTCTTTTCACCAGCGCTTTGGCTTCCGTGGAGATTTCCACACTACTCTTGCCTACGGTCTTCCCTTCCACATAACCATGCTTTCTCTCTTCACTGTTTTTATAGACATTCTGCACGAAATTACTGTGAAACTGTTCTATTTTCATGGAATTCACCTGCCTTATTACTCTTATTCTATCTTATCGTAGAAAAACGACAATTGTTAAGAGGAAAGAGAAAAAAAGAGGAATGACTTTTCCTCTTTTTTCATCCTTACTCTTAATAATACTATTTAAGCCCCTTTACTCTCTGTTCTTTGCTAAGAATCTGAGTAATACGGATACCAAAGTTCTCGTTGATGACCACCACTTCACCATGGGCAATGAGCTTGCCGTTGACATATACTTCAAGAGGTTCATCTGCCAGCTTGTTCAGCTCCACAACGCTTCCTGACCCAAGAGCCAGCACTTCTTCGATGGTCTTTTTGGTCTTCCCGAGCACCACAGAAAATTCCAGCGGCACATCCATGATGAGGTCCAGGTTTCTTGATGGCGCATGCTCAGAGCGGTCTTCCAGGTTAGCAAAAACAGGTTTCTGAACATCCACCCGTTCCGCATACTGTGGTTCACGCCTTCTAGGCGCTTCCTCATAATCCTCTTCCCTTTGGGCTCTTTCTGGTTCACGTCTCTCGGGTTCTCTTCTCTCAGGCTCTCTTGCTGGAGCTTTAGGCGCTTCCTTCTTTGCAGGCACCGCTTCTCCCATCATCACCGCAACAATCTCCTTCACGGTGTCCAGCGTATACAGCTGCATAATATCACTCTCAATGAGCCCTTCTACCGAAAGATGGAACGAAATCTTGCAGATATAATCTTCTTTGATGAACTTCTTGTAGTCAATGTCTTCTTTCTTGTCCCAGACTTCCACCACAGGGGGATTGATATCAATGGCTTTTCCAAGCATTTGTGCCATGGAAGTGGAGGCGGAGCCGATCATCTGATTCATCGCCTCTGATACCGCACTGAGTTCAAGTTCTGTCAGCTGCTGATTCGCATTGGTGCCGTCCCCACCCATCATAAGATCTGCAATAATTGCTGAATCCTCAATGTTCATCATGAGGAGATTGTTTCCGGAAAGTCCTTCTTTAAAGCCGATTCTTGAAACAATCTTCGGAATGTCACATTCATCGATGATGGACTGGAACGGAATATAGCTGACTCTAGGTGTGGTGATGGATACTCTTTTGCTGATGATGGAAGAAAGGGTCGTCGCAGCCGTAGACATGGTGATGTTTCCCACCTCACCTATGACATCCTTGTCCGTCTCCTTGAGACCTGTCTCTTCCGCGGCGGCTTTTTTGCTTAAGAGTGCATCCACTTCTGCTTGGGATAAAAAGTTATCTTTCATAATTCAACATCCTCTTCCACATATTGTAGTACCTGTACGGCCATCTTTTCTTTATAAAGCCCCGGCTGCACCAGGTAGTGCACCTTATCTTCCACATATAGTTTCATGGGCTGGTTTGTCTTCATGTCCAGCTGTACAATATCTCCTGCTTCCAGGTGGAGGAAATCATCCACAGTAAGCACTGTTCTTCCCATCTCCACAGTGATATTCACATCGGTCTGTACAAGCCTCTCGGCAATCTGGTCTCTGAAGCGGTTATCATCATAGGTTTTCCCCATATCAAACCAGCTTCTGATACTCAGCTTGTCTGTAATGTTCTCAAAGGAAACATAAGGAATACAGATGTTGATGAAACTCTTCGTATCGAAAATCTCCACCACAAAGCTGATAAGGACCACAGGCTCATTGGGCGACATGGTCTGAACCAGCTGTGCATTGGTTTCCAGATTGTCAAGTTCCGGCTCTAGATCGAGAATTTCAGCCCAGGAGCTTTTAAACACTTTTAAGAGATTCTGGATCATATCCTCCACAATCCCCAGCTCAATGTCTGTGAACTTCTCTTTTTTCTGTCCCTTCTTTTCCTTGGTTTTGGCGCCACCACAAAGAAGCTCAATGATCTGGATGCCAAACTGCGGATTGATTTCCATAATCTGGTTTCCATTCAAAGGGAGAGTATGGAATACCCCCATGATGGTGGGGTTTGGAATGGAGTGTACAAACTCATCAAAACTTACCTGTTCCACCGCACCAAGAGTCATATTGATGTTGGTTCTCACCATGGTGGACAGCACGTTTGATGCGCTTTTGGCGAAGGTTTCAAAAATCATGTAGAGCGTATTGACATACTCTTTGGAAAGCTTAATGGGCCTTCTGAAGTCATAGGCTCTGACTTTATTTTTCTCCTCCTCCTGCTTCATCTCCTCCGGATTGATTTCTCCCGTATTGAGCGCATTCAGCAAAGAATCTATTTCCTGTTGTGATAGTACCTGTTTCAAGTTCATCCCTCATTTACGAAATAATGCGTTCCAGATCGATGTAATTCACAAGATTCCCACCCAGCTGAATGATGCCTACAACACCATTCTTGCCATCTCCGGATACCTTCTCAATATCTTCGTCTTGTATTTTCAGGACTTCCTTCACTTCTGTAACCAGAATCCCTATTTTTTCATCTTCCTTGTTCATAATCACGATATTATTATAGCATTCTTTTTCTTTCAGACGCAGCAGCTCTGAAAGATTCACAAGTGCCACCACATTTCCCCGTAGATTGATCAGACCCCGGATGTGCTTCGGCGCATTGGGTACCACAGTGGAATCCATCATTTTGCTGATCTCCTCCACCTGGTCTGAATTAACGGCATAATGCTTTTCACCTAATGTAAATATAATAATCTGCTTCTCCATAATGCGCCCTACTTGCTGGCTTTCTGGATGGAATCGATGACTCGGTCCGTCTCAAAAGGCTTCACAATGAAGTCCAGTGCTCCTGACTGAATCGCTTCCATCACCATGGCCTGCTGCCCCATGGCGCTGCACATGATGACTTTTGCTGATGGATCTATTCTCTTGATGCCTTTTAGTGCCTCAATACCATCCATCTCCGGCATTGTGATGTCCATGGTCACGATATCCGGCCGTTCCGCTCTGTATTTTTCAATGGCATCCGCACCATTCTGTGCTTCTGCAACCACTTCATATCCATTCTTCTCCAGGATATCTTTCAGTTTCATCCTCATAAAAATGGCATCGTCTACAATCATAATTCTCTTTGACATGGTATATCTCCCTTCGTTACACTCCAATTTGTTTGAATAAAGAATCCAGAACTCCTGGCTTCGGGATGAAGTACAAGGAGGATTCCACCTTGGCTCCATCATAGGTAAACTCATTTTTAATGATCATCACCTGGTCATCGTACTGTTCACTTTCCATATAAGCATAGCTTAAAATGGCTCCGAACATGTCCACCGTAAGGGCGGGCACCGATGAGATTAAGGACAGGTCGAGCATTCTCGACAAGGCATTTAAATAAGAGGTGACAACAATATTCACCAGCTCGCTGATGGCCGAGTATTCCAGTTCATCGCTGAGCTGAACTCCTTCCGGCATCATCATCCTTACCAGAATTTCGGCATTCTTCGGGGTAGTCACAAAGAGGAAATTCCCGCTTTCCATGCCCATAACTCTCATGGACACGGCGACCACTTCTGTATCTTCTGCCATGATCTTCTCATAAATTTCATTATAATCTAAAATATCTATGGTTGGAACATTCATATTGACAAATTTTCCCACCAGCTGGGAGATGGCTGTGGCCGCATTTCCCCCACCGATATTGGCCAATTCCTTCAGCACATCCAGCTGAAGAGAGGAGTACAAGCTTTTATTCAAAAGTCTCCTCCTTTCCGGAAACCAGGTTTCCCACATCCAGAATAAGGGTGATGTCTCCATTTCCTAAGATGGCCGCGCCTAGATACTCCTTCATTTTGCTTAAAGAGCCACTAAGCTTCTTTATGACGATCTCCTGCTGGCCAATGAGTTCATCCACCACCAGTCCATACTGTCTGCCACCGATGTTCACCAGGATGATATGCTGGTTTGTTGCTTCAGAGCTGAGTGAAAGGGCTTCATTCACCCGAAGAACCGGAATGACTTTTTCTCGATAGATATACACTTCTCCATTATGGGAGTCCTTGATATCTCCTTCCAGGACCTTCACAACTTTCTCAATGAGCCCCAGTGGAAGGGCAAAAGTTTCGCTGCCCACATGGACCATAAGCGCTTGTATGATGGAAAGAGTCAGAGGAAGCTTTATGACAAAATTCGTTCCCTGATCCACTTCAGACAGCACATCGATGCTGCCTCCCAAAGAGGTGATCTTGGAACGCACCACATCCATGCCCACGCCTCGTCCGGAAATGCTCGTCACCTCCGTGTTGGTGGAAAAGCCCGGATTGAAAATGAGGTTGATGAGCTCTGCCTTGGAGAGCCCGTCTGTTGGAATGCCCTTTCTCATAGCACTCTCTCTGATCTTCTCCGGATCAATGCCTTTACCGTCATCACTGACTTTGATGACCACCTTATTGCCTTCCTGATACGCTGACAGATGAATGGTTCCCTTTGGATCCTTTCCTTTTTCAATTCTTTCCTCTGCAGACTCGATGCCATGATCCGCTGCGTTTCTGATGAGATGCACCAGAGGCTCTCCCAGTTCGGACACTACTGTTCTGTCAAGCTCAGTTTCTTCCCCTTCAATGATGAGATCCATTTCTTTGTCCAGCTCTTTGGTGAGATCCCGGATCATTCTTGGGAAGCGGTTGAAGACCACATTCACAGGCTGCATTCGGATTTTCAGCACCAGATCCTGAAGATCCGAGGTGATCCTTGCCACCTGCTCCAAAGGCTCATTGATTTCTGTGGCTTTATACTGTGTGCTGAGCTCTTCCAGTCTAGTTCTGTAGATGACAAGCTCAGACACCAGGTTCATGAAATTATCAAGCCTTGAAAGATCCACTCGAATAGACTGGTTGGCATGAGGTGCTGTATGCTTCTCTTCCGCCTTTGCCTTCACAGGTTCTTTGGCCTTCACAGGCTCCTTCACCTTTTTGGGTTTTGCTTCCTTGGGTTCTTTGATTGCCTTGGGTTCCTTGGCCTTCTTTGTCACTCTTGTTTTCTTCACAGGTTTTTGAGACTCTTCGGTCTCCTCCTGGGACTTTTCTTCCGCAACTAGTTGAGGTACAGAAAACACATCCGGAAGATCCTCTTCTCTTAGTTCCTTCACCAGCACTTCTTCGATTTCTGCCACATTCTCTACAGCTTCCAGCACTTCTTCCCTTTCACTCATGGAGACATAAAGAAGTTTAAAGATCCGGTCGAAGTTCCCTTCCTCCATTTCCTCTACGCCAGGGTTCGTCGCAATGATTTCTCCCCTCTGCTCCAATTTGTTCACCACAAGATATGCTCTGGCACCTTTCAGGATACAGCTCTCCATAACCTTCACCAGGATGCTGTAGCCCCTGAAGCCTTTTTCATATGCCTGTCGAAGAACAGAGGCATCCACTTCAGACACAGCATCGTGGGCCATGCCTTCTTTTGGTTCCATCACAGCTTCTGGCATTTCCTCCACCTCGGTGTTTTCCGGTGTATCCGGATTTGCAAGGCTTGAAAGATCATACAGCAGTTCTGATATATCATAATCTGGATAATGATCTGCCCGAAGGTCCTCTACGATTTCCTGAAGCTTATCAAGGCAAGCGAAAATCACGCTGACCGCTTCACTGGACACCTTCAGTTTTCCTGTTTTGAAAAGATCCAGCACATTCTCCATGTTGTGGGTGAGCTCCGTCATGGTGGTATACCCCATGGTCGCCGCCATGCCCTTCAATGTATGGGCAGAACGGAAGATCTCATCGATGATGCCCGGGCTTTCCGTATCCTTTTCCAATATCAGAAGATTTTCATTAAGACTTTGAAGGTACTCATCTGTTTCCTCAAAAAACAGACCCCTGTACTTTTGTGTATCATCCATGAACTTGTCGTTCCCCCTTATACTTTCTCATACAAAAAGGTGGAGAGCTTTCTAAATCCAAAACTGGCCGGATTGTAGATGGCTTCAGTGGCCCCTGTAAAAAAGATGCCGCCTTTTTCAAGAGATTCATTGATCTTTTTGTAGACTTCATTTTTGGCTTCATTTTTAAAATAGATGGTGACATTTCTGCAGATGACTGCATGAAAATTCTTCTCGTATGGATCCAGAAGAAGATCATGTTTTTTGAACTGCACTCTTTTTTTGATGGTATCAGAAAGCACAAATTCATTTCCTTTCTTCTCGAAAAAATCTATGAGTTCTGATGGAGCAACATTCTTCAGTTCTGTTTCCCGGTACTTTGCTTCCTTTGCTTTTCTCAAGATGGTGTCATCAATATCTGTCGCAAGGATGCTGCTGTTTCTGATCTGGTTCCGTTCCATAATCATGGAGACGCTATAAGGCTCTGCCCCGATGGAGCAGGCAGCACTCCAGATTTTAAGATTTTTGAAACGGGGCACCAGGATCTCTCTTAATGCCGTTTCGAACTCTTCAAAAATCTCTTTGTTTCTGTAGAACTCCGTCACATTAATCGTGATATAGTCGAGAAACACCTGCCGGACCTGCTGGTCTTTCTCAATGAGTGCAGCGTAGCTCCGAAGATCAGAAACACCGGCACTGGTCATCACCGTGGCAATACGCCTGTGCAGCTGCTTTTCCTTGTACGCATGAAGATCAATCTTCAGCTTCTTCTTGACCCATTCTTTAAAAAAATCATAATCCAGTTCCATCTCCATGATTTCACCTCACAATCCTTAAAATTCTTCCTGAAATGTCCTCTGGAGAAAGGATCTCATCCACCACTCCTGAAGAGACGGCATATCCAGGCATGCCATAGACCACGCAGGTCTCCCTGTTCTGGGCAAGGACATGCCCCCCCGCTTCTTTGATGGACATCAGTCCTGCAGCACCATCTTTACCCATACCGGTCAGAATCACTGCAAGAACATGACCTCCATAACTCCGGGCCACAGATTCCATCAGAAAATCTGCCGCCGGTCTTACGCCATGAAGCTTCGGTTTCTGATTGAGCCTGATTTTTCCGGACTCCACCACCATGTGGAAATCTCCAGGAGCCACATAGACCGTATTATTCTCCACAGACATCCCCTCTTCTGCTTCCACCACTTTCAAGGCAGAATCTCCATCCATACGCTCTGCAAAAGACTTGGTGAATCCCTTTGGCATATGCTGGACGATGAACACTGGAAGATTCAGTTCTTTTGGAATCTGTCTCACAATCTGAAACAGAACTTTAGGACCGCCCGTAGACGCCCCAAGAACCACCGCTTTTACTTTTCTGTAGTCAAAACCGCCTGCAGATAAAGACTCTCTCCTCTGAGGGACTGCTTCCTTCACTTTTTCCCTGACTTCCTTTGGCTTTGTGAGAACCTCCGCCATAAGTAGCTTCGACTCCAGCTGACTGGTCAGAAAACTCAGGTCTCCCCGATCGGATGATTTTTCAATAAAATCAAGAGCTCCCAGTTCCAGAGCCTCCATGGTCACAAGACTTCCTTCTTTGGAATGGGAGGAAAGCATGATCACCTCAATCTCGGGATGATCTCTTTTTATGATTTTCAGCGCCTCAATGCCATTCATCTTTGGCATTTCCACATCCATGGTGATGATGTTCGGGCGGTACCTTTCGATATTCTCAATGGCATCTAAGCCATTTCTTGCGGTCCCCACAACAGTGACCCCTGTTACCTTGGATGCAGCATCTGAAACGATCTTTCTCATGAAAGCCGAATCGTCTACCACCATGAGTCTCACTTGCATCTTTCTTCCTCCGTTTACAGCACCGTAATGCTTTTGCTGGCAGTTCTGATATCCACTACGAACGTCTCCAGGTCCACCACCATGGTTCTTCCCACAGATCCTCCCGTATGGCTGCCAAGGATGGGAATGCCAAGTTCATTCAGCACCTTTTCCACAGCCTCCACATTTCTTCTGCCAATGTCACTGGTCATCTTCTTATCAGGGAACTTGAACATACTTGCACCGCCTGCAATCTTTGCCACAAGATTTCTAGTATTCAGGCTGCCGCCGCAAAGTTCCCGGATCATCTTCGGAATAGCCGTATCTGCAAACTTCTCTTCCTTCACATCCCGATGAAAGGCTGTGCTGTCTGGAAGCATGATATGGCTGAGTCCGCCGACTTTTTTCACTTTATCATAGAGGGCAATGCCCACGCAGGATCCCAACCCCAGTGTGATGAGTTTTTGGGGGGATGTCCCGATTTTATAGTCAGCAATGCCAACCTTCATTTGCTCTTCCAAAATACTGTTCACCTTACCAAACCCTTCATTTTCAGCTATTCTTCTTCGTCTTCGTCTTCCTCCAGCTCTTCATCCTCGCTGTCCTCTTCCTCGTACTCCTCATCATCCTCGTCTTCCTCCAGCTCCAGAAGCTCTCTGGACTGCACAAAACTGAAGAGTTTGTCTGTATCCATGACAATGATGATGTCTTCCCCGATCTTCAGGAAACCCTTGATGTATTCTGAGGATATGCTCTCCTCGCCCATGGCTGCCTCTTCATAAGCACTATCTTCCACGGTTTTGATGCCAAGGATTTCATCCACCACAAGTCCAAGGTGTGCCCCCTTCCATAAAATCACAATGATTTTGCTGTGATTTCCGGTTTCTCCAGGAACGCTGTATAGTCTTCTGTTCAGGTCAATGATGGGCAGAACCTTCTCATTGTACTGTATCACTCCCAGAATATACTCTGCTGTCTCCGGAAGTTTTTTAGGTTTTGAGTACTCGATGATGCGCTCAATTCTCTCCAGTTCCAGCGCAAAATTCTGTTCACAGTTGTTGAATATGATCACTTGTTTCATAGAATCCGTTCTCCCATAAAATATTTGATATTGTCTATATCGACATTTTTGTTTTTCATTTAATGCATAGGTGGAATTTTCTTCTCATAAATGTGTTGAAAGGGATATCACTTTTAGGAAGTGCCAACCTCTCATGAAAAAAGACAGCCCTGAAAGCCATGTTTCAGGGCACCTTTGTCATTTTTCACTGATCCAGATTTCTTATGACATCATACATGGTATCGGATGATTCAATGAATCCCTGAACCTTCGTTTCAATGCCTTCATAATTTGAAAAGGCCACAAAGTTTCTTTTCAGCTCCTCTAGAAGATCTAGCGGAAAATCCTTTCTTGCTGCCAGCACATCCTTTGGAATATCTTCCGTCTTACTGATGATGGAAAGTTTACTCACATCAAGCCCTTTTTTCACTGCTGCGTCAAAGGCCTCATTATAGGTAGCTCCAGCATCAATCTCTCCACGCAGCACCGCATCTATGACATTGTCATGATTTCCAAGAAACAGCACTTTGGCAAATATTCTGTCCGGATCCATCTTTTCTTTCCGGATGCTGTCTCTTGCGTACAGATATCCTGAAGCGCTCTTCTCATCCACATAGCCGAAGGTCCTGCCTTTGAGGTCCTTCATGGACTTCACTTCCCCATCTTTTCTTGCAATGATATATCCATTGTAGGAAGCTTTTCCACTGACTTTCGGTGTCACCACTGGAAGAACTCCTGCTTTCTCCCTGGCTGCCACATAGGCAAAAGGAGAAAACCAGCCGATGTCCATGATGCCTTTCTGCGCTGCTTCGGCTAGAGCATCATAATTCTTCACAATGATGGTTCTTGCTTTATACCCCATGGAAGCGGCAACCCTTTCCAGAATCGGCACATACATTTTCCTGATTTCCTTTGGTGAAATAAAAGGATTCACTCCGAAGATGATCTCCTTTTCTCCCTTCAGTGAAGCGGCTTCCTCCTGGAGTGTACCTGCCACTTCACTGATTTGCTGGCTGTAGGACAGCATCTCCTCATTCTTCTTTGTTTGAGTCTCCACAAGAGCTATGGATTTCGTGGTAATCATATGGGTTTCTTCCACAGCCTTGGTCACATCCTCCACAGCCTTCTCAATTTCCATGGTAGTGTTCTTCTGCCCATCAGATACCTTGGTCAGTACCTCCATATTGCTTCGGACTTCCTTCAAAGCACTACCGATCTCTGTGATGGCTTTTCCCGACTCCAGTACCACCTTGTCCGCATCTGCCATTTTTCCGCCGATTTCATCCATAGCGCTTCGTGTAGCTTCAATCTTCAGAAGTATTGTCCTAATGACCTCTTCAATCACTGTGATGGCTTCATCGGTCTGCTCCGCAAGTTTTCTGATTTCACTGGCTACCACGGCAAAGCCTCTTCCCGCTTCTCCTGCCCTGGCAGCTTCAATGGCGGCGTTCAGCGCAAGAAGATTGGTCTGGCTGGAAATCTTACGGATATAATCCACAATCTCATGTATTTTCTCTGAGGACCTTTGAAGCTCCCCATTGTTCCCTTCTGCGGCTGCAACTAAAGTGCCCAGATGCTCAATGAACACCCGGATCTCTTCCATGGTCTTCTGGTTCTTTGTAAGAAGATCCATGGATCTCTCACTGTCTCTGTCGATGAGAAGGACCTTTTCATTGAGCTCTGTAGATGTTGCCACCAGTTCATTGACACTGGCATTGATCTCCTCGCTGCTTGCAGCATTCTGCTCACTGTAGCGGTCAATCTCATAGGAAATCTCCGCCAAAGACCGAAAGGTCTTCATATTTTCTTTCGTCAGCCACAAGAGCTCCTGAGAGTCAAAACCCAAATCCTCTGAAAGGAGAAAAAGCTTCTCGCTGAGCTGACTTCCCTCCAAGGATTTCTCTTTGTTTTCTTCTTTATTCTCCCTTCTGTTTCCATAGAAAAAGAGAAGAAGAAGAAAAATGCCCGATAGAGCCCCCAAAACCAGTGCCCCCAAAAGACCCTGCTCTATATAATAAGCCCCCACTTGTGCACCCAGCACGATGACAAATATCAGTAGCCCCTTGATCCAACTGCCTTGTTTCACCTTAATTCCCCCTAGTTACTTTAAAATCGCCGCATAGTCCTTCAGTTCATCTTTTCTCATCAGCGTCGTTCCCTTATAGAATCTGCCTGTAATATCTCCCTCTCGATCCAAAACCTTGAGAAACGTCTGAATTTCACTGGGCGTGCCAACGATCCCAGCCTTGATGAATCTTCCTGCAAGTAAAGTTCCGCCCTTGACCACACTGGCAAACTTTGTGAATCTGATTTCGTTCCCTGCCACAATACTGGACTGATAACTCCCATCTCCTGTAATCTCTACATCTCCACTGGATTTCAGTGTTGCATTCTGAGCGTAGTACAGCTTAATCAGTCTTGCATCGAGAAGTTCTTCTTTCATCATCTCCACCATAGAAAGAAGCCTTTCATAAACCGTATTGAGCTCGATGAATCCTTCTTTGTGAAGAAGTCTGATTTCCTTGAAGACATAGGCGAATTTTTTCTCAATCTCTTCCACCACCTGCAGCTGATGTGGTGTGAAAATCTCTTCTATCTGCTCGATCTCCTGGAAAAGAGCTTCAGTCTCTTCCTTACCTTTGCTGATACTGTCCATGATGTCCTGAACCGTTCTTCCTTCTGTCAGCTGCAGACCAGTGAACATGGCTTCGATGACAAGAATCACTTTCTCCACGATGGGCAGAAGTGTCTGGAACACTGCATTCTCATCCCCAGCTCTTAAAATCCCCCCAATGACCTTTCCCTGGACTTCTATGTTCTGCTCCGCATAAAGTTCAGAATGGTACACAGAGCCGATGATGGAAATATTCCCTGTGGCACGGATCACCATGTGGTCCTGAACATTCCCCTTCACCACCACATCTCCATCAAAATCAATGTCCTCTGTATCTTTATCAAGATCTCCCACTACAGTGAGCAGTGGCACCACCCCAATCTCGCCTTTCTTGAGATATGGTCTGCCATCTCTTTCAGCATAAACAGCATTCCCATCAAGGAACGCTCCTTCGGCTGCTTTCAGTTCCTCATCCTTTACCTTTTGAACTTTGATTTCTGCTCCTTTGACATCCACTCCTGGAATCCCTTCCACTGCCTCTCCATTTTTTTCGGCCAGTTTTGTCCCTTTCATCACCACAGGCTCTAAACCTCTCGTAATCTCTTTGACAAAGATCTCGCTGCAGTAGTCGATGTCCGTTCTCCTGCTTTCCACCGGGGCCTTCCCTCTGGCCACCAGGATTTTCCCGCTTTCCTTGCTTTCGCAGGCTTTCTTTACTGCATCCTCCAGAATAAACTCCGGCAGGACACCACAGTTCGCTAGTGCTGTAAACACTTCTTCCGGATGAATCGCTTCGGGTGGAAGTGGATCAAACTCTATCTGAAGGGCTCCTCTTGAGGTTTTCTCCAAATCTTTCAGTCTATATTTTTTCCCGCTCTTTCTTCGGATCTCCACATAGGCTTCCAACATAGATTCACTGAGCTCCACTTGAAAATGCACTTCTGGAGGCAGATGCTCAAAACTCACTTCAATGACATCCTGAGCGCTCAAGGTGCGGTTTCCTGTGACAGGCTCTCCATTGACATTGAAAATCAGCTGATCCTCATGAATAAACAGTGTGGCTTCCACTCCTTTTCCTTTGGGACCTGTCACCAGCACCTGGCCATTTTTCACTTCAACGGTTCCATTCACATCATCTGTTTTTTTGCGTTCTTCCTTCTCCTTTGGAAGGATCTCATATATGCCAGGGATCTTCTTCAATCCCATGATTCTCTTCTCAGGTTTGGAAATCTCTTTAACAGTAAGGCCATCCTTCGAAAGTTTCAGTTCCTCCACTGCTTTTTCAATCGCTTCCTCCCTTGATATGGCTTCAAATCTCATCTGTTTCCCCCCTCTTTCTCTTCTAAAGAAGACCTATCTCATCCTTTCCTTTTCTCTTATGGGTTTTACTGGTCTATTTCACTGCAAACTGCTGATCTTTCTCCAGAATGTGACGATCGATCCAGTTCACGATGAACTGCAGAATTCTCATCATATGCTCTTCCTGATTCTCATCAAGTTCTTCCAGGTCTATGGCCTCAATTTCTTGAAGAAATGCCGCATGTTCCATCTTGTGGGAGAAAAGTTTCTTGAAACCTGTCTCTTCCAGGTATTTTTCTTCGGTTTCAAAGTGAAACGCTGCATAATCCTTGAGCTCTTCCAGAATCTCCACCATGGCATCATATTTATCTGTGACAAACTCATTTTTGAGAAGGTCAAAGGCTTTTCCTGCAATGACAAAAAGCTCCTTATGCTGACTGTCTACCACATCAATCCCAACTTCATAGTCCTCTTTCCACGCAATCATATTTTAATCCCCTTTCTGTCTGTTTTATTGTATGAAAAACACCCAAAGAGAAGAAGTCAGTTCACTTCGCTTTGGGTGGATCCGTTCTACATCTGGAACTGGCTGATGATTCTTCTCAGTTCTTCAGAAAGCTTAGCAAGGTTCTCAGAAGCGCTGGCTATCTCCTGGATGGAAGCGGACTGCTCCTCCATGGAAGCGGAAGCTTCCTCAGTGGCCGCAGAGTTCTCCTCCGAAATCGCTGTAAGATTCTGTAGGGCATCCATGATGGCTTCCTTCATTTCCATCATGACTCTGCCGGACTCATTAAGATGCTCTGTATATTCCATGGAGAATTTGGTAGCAGATTCAATAGCTCCAAACATATCCATACTGGAGGATACAGACCCGGACTGCTCACTGGTGATGCTTACCACTCTTTCCATGGTTCTCACCGCATTCTCCGCATTTTTCTGAAGTTCTGAAACCGTCATGTCAATAGCCTTTGTGGATCGGGCAGATTGCTCCGCAAGTTTTCTGATCTCTTCAGCAACCACAGCAAACCCCCTGCCTGCATCTCCTGCTCTTGCTGCTTCAATGGCGGCATTGAGAGCCAGAAGATTTGTCTGGTCTGCGATGCTTGAGATCATGGAGCTGGCTTGTCCGATATTTGCTGCACTCTTATGGGTCAGATCGATGATGGATGCGATTTCTTTTACTGACTCCGTGCTTTCCTTGGTAATCCCTGATAGCTTCTCCATTTCATTCATACCAATATTTACAATCTCCGCCACCTGCTCATTGGATTCACTGAGCTGAATGAGGAACTTGTTGTTGACTTCAATACTTTCACCAAGAGACAGTGCTTTCTGAGAGCCATCTTCTGTATTGGCTGCCTGTTCCTGAGCTCCTCTTGCGATTTCCTCTACAGTTTTAGATACTTCTTCTGCAGTTACCGCAGACTGATCCGCGCTGGCCTGCAGCTGCTTGGAAGAAGCCGCCACATCCTGGGAAGAGTGGTCTACTTTACGTAACACATCCCGGAAACTGTCAATGATTTGCTGCAAGGCTCTACTGATATCCCCCATTTCATCCTTCGCTTTGAGAGACTTCTCAGACAGGTTTTCACGCAAATCAAGGGCAGCAAGCAGCTTTGCTTTCTCTACTACAGGTTTAATAGGTTTTACAATGTTGGAACCGATAAAATAGGTGCAGATTGCACCTATTAGCAGTGCAACGATTGCTACATAGAAAATATTATCACGGATTTCGTCTCTTCCTGAGAGCACATATTCTTCCGTAGCCGTAACAACAAGTGTCCAGGTTGTATTTTCTATTGGTGAAAATGCTGCGTATCTTTTGATACCATTAATCTCATAATGCTCTAAACCAGCTTTATTTTTCAAAATCTTTTCAAACAAAACCTTCGTAGACGCCAATGAAGGATCTGTCTCTCCATCCTTGATGGGATTAGATTGTTCTCTGACTTTATCCCTATCTCTATGTGCGATGACGGTGCCTTCTTCATTAATAATGTATGCATATCCATCTTTTCCGTATGTAATCTGGTCGCTCAGCTCACTGAGAGCTACGCCAGGGTATCTTCCAAGAAGCCCCCCGACCACTCGGCTGTTCTGATAGATTGGCACTGCATAAATAAGAACTGGCTCTCCAGTTGCTGGGCTCATGCCGAAATAAGAGACGACTTCTCCATCAAAGACCTTTAGCGCAGGATCATCCTTCTCCAGTTTGATTACTTTTTTATCTTTATAGTTCAGTGTGCCATCTGGCATAATTACACAAATGTCAGCAAACTCCATTTTCACAATCTGGCGGCTGATCAGCGTAAACATCTCAGATAGACCCATATTCTTCATTTCATCCATTTCTGCTAGAATTTGAAGCGCTAAACCTTGTGATTGCATTTCACTCACAACAAGATTGGATCCTTCAATAGCTTGATAAGATAAGTTCAGTTCAGCTTGTCTATTGAGAACACGAGTTGCTGACATGATGGAAACCAGCCCTAAACTGATGGCTAAAATTGCCACCAAAGCCGTAAAACTAATGATCAGTTTTCCTCTAATTTTCATACTATCCCTCTTTACAGTTAATAATTTGCCAGTTCTTCTTGAACTCTGAATGTAAAAAATCTCACTTCAGATCTACTGTCTTTTGTTTTCTAAAAACCCCCGATTCTTAGAAAACAAAAGATCTGCTCTCTCCTTCCCTCCTGTCATATCTTGCTTCATCTGGATGTAAAAACACTCATACACTCAACATATCGGAGACTTCTTATGAATGTTAATATCTAAACAGCATGAAACAGTGCAAAATGTGAACTTCTTTCTCGTGTGAAGCATATAGGATAGAGATACCCATAAAAATTATCGAGAAAAGTTAAGGAAATTGAAAAATTCCATAAAAAAGAACCAGATGATGCATATCATATGCTTCACTCTGGTTCTTCCATTTTTATCGCTATGAATTCTGAGTATTAGGCTGCTTTTGCTCTTTTTTTCCCTTCCATAAGAGAGAACATCACCAGGACCATCATGAGAATCAGCACCACCACAATGGCACTCATCCCCGCAAAAATACCAAAGGCATCCGAGAGAGCGCCTGTGAGAATCGGCATTACAATGGCTCCTATGCCTCCTAGTACCAGGAGAACCCCCATGGCCATGGGATATTCTTTAATGGTTTTGCCTACCTTCGAAACTGTAGTGGGATAGATGCCCGCCATGGAAAGTCCAATGCCGAAGATGGCTATGGTAATCACCGTGACATTTCGGGTGGCAAGAAGGAGGAAATAAAACAGCACTGTGCTTGTGGTGGTCACAAGAAGGATGGTTTCCTTCCTGATCCGGTCACCGAAATAACTGACAGTGATTCTTCCGATGAGAACTGCCAGCCACAGCATGGATGCAAGAAACTGCGCATAGCCGATGGTCATGATTTTCGAATCCACAAAGTACTTCACAATCCATCCGTTGATGGTGGCTTCCCCAGCAAGATAGAAAAACAGGATCCCTGCATGGACCCAAAACACTCGGGATTTCAGAAAATCATACCCCCCTCCTTTTCCTTTCACCTGGACTTTTTCCTGCATCTCCATTCTGGAGAAGAAGAAAAGGGAAAGGCTTGTAAGAAGAATAATGATGACAGCACTCATTCTCCAGCCGTCATTGCCCAGAATCCTTGTGGAAACCATGGCAAGAATTGGCGCAAGAATCGCTCCCACAGCAAATACGCTGTGAAGAAAGCTCAGCGCAGCCGGACTGCTGTTGGACACCTCATTGACCATGGTGTTGTTGAAGTTGCTGACACTTCCACGGCTGATTCCTGTGAAAAGAAAAGCCAAAAGAAGAAGCAGCGGACTTCCTGTGAAAATCATCAGGGTGAACCCTAAGGTCACAAAGGAAGATAAAAACACAATGGATCTTTTTCTGCCAAGATACATAGGCAGCACGCCTGCAACGAACCCTGAAATGAGATTGCCCACTGAGTGCGCTGAAATCAGCGATCCACTTAGTGTATCTGAAAGATTGTACTCTACACTGATCATGGGCAAAAGCGACCCCATGATCATGGCAAAAATGCCGTTGACAAAAAACACATAAAACACCGCGTTCAAAACAGAGCGGTCTTTCTGATCCAGCCTCGTATAAAAATTCTGTTTATCCATGAACTCAACTATCCCCGTTCTTTCTTTTTCTTTCTATACCGAGAGATTTCTCTCTCTGTGACAAAGGCAGACCTCCATCAAAAGGTCCACCTTCGTCATCTTTTCATTTAATATTTTGATACTATGTATTGTCTTCTATGAAGTACTCTTTGTACTCCCCATGAATTTTGTCTCCCAGCCGGTTGATCCCCCCATAAAGATGTTTTGCGATCTTTTTCTCTACCAGCTCTTCTTTGCCCTCTTCTATAATCTGAACAAGTTCCACATGTTCCTCGTAGATGGTTTGGAAATCTTTCACCACCACGATATCCAGCATACGGAACCTTTTGTAGTGTACGAGCATTCTCTCGATTTCTTCCCAGACGAACTCTTTGCCCGTGAAGCGGAACCAGATGGCATGAAACTCTGCATCCATGGCATAGAACTCTTCCGGTGTGAACTCCTCTGAAAGAAGATCCTCCTGGTCTCTCAGACTTCTTTTCAGCTCTTTGAGAAACCTCTCATTCTTCTTGTTCATCGCTTCTTTCATCACTTTTTCCTCAATGGCGCAGCGCATGAAAATAATCTGTTCGATTTTCTCGAAATCAAGAAGAGATACAAAACTGGCTTTGTAGGGTATGGAATGGATGAGTCCATCATCTCTCAGTCGTTGAAGCACATGCCTGCTGGGCGTTCTAGAAATCCCGTATTTTTCGCAGATTCCTTGCTCCGTCACCGGAGTGCCTGGCTTCATATGGAGGTTCAGGATATCTTTTTTCATTTCCTCGTAGACATCATCCCCCATGGTATTCAGTTTGAACATACTGTTTCTGTCTTTCATCTAACTCATCCCTTCTGATAAGGGAAGCAACTTCCCTTATCTTAAATCCGCCATGGCCACATGGTCCATATCGGTAAACTCAATATTTTCTCCACACATGCCCCAGATGAAGGTGTACTTTCCAGTGGCCACCCCGCTGTGGATGGACCAGCTGGGAGAAATCACAGCCTGCTCATTTTTCATGATGATGTGTCTCGTTTCCTGTGGTTCGCCCATCATATGGAAGACTCTGTCTTCTTCCTTCAGATTGAAGTAGAAGTATACTTCCATTCTTCTTTCATGGGTGTGACATGGCATGGTATTCCATACACTGCCCGCTTCAAAACTGGTCATGCCCATGACCAGCTGACAGCTTTCACAGACATCTGGATGTACGTACTGATTGATGGTTCTCTTGTTGAGGTTCTCGTCGCTGCCAAGATGCACTTTCTTCGCATCCGCCAGGGTAATGAGCCTTGTGCTGTATGCATGATGGGCTGGTGCGCTGTTGAAATAAAACTTTGCAGGATTATTTCCATCCAGGCTTTCAAAGACCACTTCTTCCGTACCCATGCCAATGTAGAGTCCATCACTATTCTCCATGGTGAAGACTTTTCCGTCAAGAAGAACCTTTCCAGGCCCGCCTACATTAATGACTCCGGCTTCTCTTCTTTCAAAGAAAAACTTTGTGCCCAGCTCTTTGGTGCTTCCAAGCTCCACTTTATTCTCCACAGGCAGAATGCCCCCGGCGATGATGCGGTCATTATGTGAATACACAAAATTTGCCTCGTCTTTTACAAACACTTCTTCGATGAGGTAATGGCTTCTCAGCTCCTCTGTGGTGTAGAGCATGGAGTCCATAGGATGTGTTGCATATCTTGTTTCAAGTTTCATAATCTTGTTCCTCCTAAAATCTATTATGTACAATCTGATTTCTTATAATTTTCTTTCTATCTGGCCAGCCAGCCGCCATCCACTGCCATGGTAAATCCATTCATGTAAGAGGAAGCTTCTGAAGCCAGGAAGATGCATGGACCTGCCATATCTTCAGGTGTTCCCCAGCGTCCCTGGGGGATTCTTCCTAGAATCTCTTCGTTTCTCTTCTCATCTTTCCTGAGGGCGTCGGTGTTGTCTGTTGCCAT
This sequence comes from Proteiniclasticum ruminis, assembly GCF_900115135.1. Lineage (GTDB taxonomy): Bacteria > Bacillota > Clostridia > Clostridiales > Clostridiaceae > Proteiniclasticum > Proteiniclasticum ruminis_A. The sequence goes on from NZ_FOVK01000006.1 coordinate 64,910, forward strand.
GTAACCCGGTGCTATGGCGTTGACATGGATGCCATATTTTGCCCACTCATTGGCCATGGCCATGGTCAGTCCCTTGATACCGGATTTACTGGAAGTGTAGGACGGCACACGGATTCCGCCCTGGAAAGAAAGCATGGAGGCAATGTTGATGATCTTGCCGCCTGTCCCTTGTTTTATGAACTCTTTTGCACAAGCCTGGGAAAGGAAGAACACAGTCTTCAGATTGATGTTCATCACATCATCCCAATCTTTCTCTGTGAAACTGATGGCATCTTCTCTTCGGATAATCCCCGCATTGTTCACGAGAATATCCACCTTACCAAACTCTTCTACTGCTCTAAGAAGAATGTCCGGAATCGGCTCAGTCTTTGTAAGATCAGCCTGGATCCCTAAAAACCTTCTACCTTCCATCTTTATGAGTTCCTCTGTTTCCGTTAAGGAAGTAGAACCAACGCCTACAATATCTGCTCCCGCCTTAGCCAGCGCCACTGCAATTCCTTGCCCAAGGCCTGTTCTTGCTCCAGTCACAATGGCTACTTTTCCTTCTAATGAAAATAAATTCATGATAAACCCCCTCAAATTGTATTCATGGTATACAATGTATACAATCAGTGTAACCGAAATCATGGATGAGGTCAAATACTACACTGCAGAATTTTCAAATTTGTCACAATGCCAGCTCACCATGCATGTTCCCACAAAAAAAGAAAATCACTGGCAGAGACCTGCTTGCCAGTGACTTTCCTATGGGCAACAATCAAAAGAAGAGAGGATCTTCTATGACTTAGATGACGAGGGAATTTTCATAAGGGGTGTGGCTGCGTTCCAGAAATTCCATAAAATTCTCTTCTCTGATGGTGGTCCTGGACACATAAAATAAATGCTCATACTGTCTCATCAGACGTTGGGATGAACTCTCCCTGCGCCTTACAATCATCATTTCACGACTGGATAGAATTACTTCCTCAAGAATCATTTCGCCTTCCAGAAAATAGCATAGAAGCAAAGATCCCTTTCTATAAAGTGCTTGATTCAGTTCCTGATTCATGAGAATTCGTTCTAGATACACACCATCCAAAAAAATACGACTCCTTTCTGACTTAGATACACGTACGCGCCCATTTGTTTTGCTGCAGCTTCTTCCGTAAGCCAGCAGCTTCTTACACTAAAGTTCCTGCTGCCTCATAGGTTGAAAGCTCAAGAACTGAGCCATACCTACTTTCTTACCTCAACTCGCATAATGTTGAACATTCTAGGAATGTCATTTTCGCCAGCGTAAGTATTCATCGAAAAGAGCAGCGATGCCAGCATTACTCCCATGAGGATTTTAGCGATTGTCTTTTTCATTCCGTAACACTCCTTTAATTGGTATTCTTTGTTACCTACACTATAGGAGAAAAACGGAAGGAAAAAACACGCACTTCTTCTGGATTTCAAGGGTTTTGGCAGAGTTTTTCAAGAATAAAGGACCCTCATGTTTAATGCCTATTAAACATAGTCTGATACCGTTCTTATTGTGTTCTTTAAGTGAGCAATTCCGAAATTTGACTACAAATCAAATTGAACACTACTGTTCAATTTTTCCCCCGGGACTCAGAAAAGAATTTCTGAAAAAACAGAGAAATTCGCTCTGCAAGATATACAAAGGCAATGCACATCATTAAAATAAAAGTAGTGATACGGATTTGGAGGTGCACTATGTTCATCAGTTACAACTTGGAGGCTTTTGGCGACAAACTGAAAGAACTCCGGAGAGATTTAGGATACAGTCAGCGGGAACTGGAAAAACAAAGCGGCATCAGCTCGGATACCCTTCGTAGAATTGAAAAAGGGGAGGTCATCCCAAGGTATGAGACCCTGGAACTTCTCTCCAGCCTCTATAAAGAAGATTTACTGGAACTTCTGAAAGAAAGCCGTTCTCATAAGATGCTCACGGAATACTATGATGCTCTGGACGATATCATCACCACCTACAATGATGAGAAAATGCGGGCTTTGGAGAAAGAAATACGTGACAGTTTTAAAGAGAATAAAGATCTTGTTTTCATCAATCCCAATGAAGTCATCCAGCTTCTGCTCCTCATTAGAGGTGCAGCGCTGTATCATTCCCGCTTCGAGAGCGATAAAACCGATGCCAAGAACATTCTTCTGGATGCTCTGCGTCTTACGCAGCCTTCCTTCAATATTACACAGTTTATGACCTACAAATACAGCTTTATTGAGCTGCGTATACTTCTTCTCTATGCCATTTTACTGGCGGAAGAGAAAGAACTTTCTCTCAGCACCAAAATTCTTTATTTCATCCTGGAGAGACTGAAAAAAGGTGCACCAACGCCCTACCAGATGTTTCTGCTTGTGAAAATCTACACCAACATCTGCTACAACTATCACCTGGAGGATGCCCATAAAAAAGTGCTTCTTGTGGCAGATGAAGCGCTGGCTTTTTGCCTGGAGAAGGAAACCACCCATGGACTCAATTCGCTCTATTACAGAAAAGGCATTGCCGAGTACCATCTGAAAAACAAAAACTATATGTCTTCTCTCTTCCGGTCCTTCTTTATTCTGAAGCTCACTGGAAAAGAGGATCTTCTGGCTATCTATCAGAAAGTGACCAAAGATCAGTATGGCATTGAGATTCCCATGGAGTATTAAGATATGACAGAAGAAGAGCGTATGCTACGGCACCAAAAAGGCAGCCGGCATACGCTCTCTATATTTCATCGTCTTCTATCAGTTCAAGGTACGTCAGGGCGTTACGGTTAATGGGACTTGTTTTTCTCTTCTTCCACCATTTGAGTGTTCGGCGTGATATCCACATCTTTTTCAGCTGCTCTGAAGTAATCTCCCGTGATGATAAGGTTGGATATATATGGTGCATTGAAAAGATGGTCGTAATCTTTGGGATCACCAAGGACTTCTCCTGTGGCCATGACCACAGAGCCCTCTCCTTCTCTGAACAGATTGCTGCCCATCACTTTATCGGTGTAGAGATCTTCGTCGACACCCAGAAGATACAGGATGGTTGGCAGCATATCCACTTGTCCACCTAATGTGTTGATTTCCATTTCTTCCATACCAGGAATATGGATGAAGAATGGGAGCTTCTTCTCGTTGTCAGGCAAGTTGGAGTCATGATACTTATGAACACCTTCGTGGTCACCAAAAACGATGAGGGCTGTATTCTCCAGCTCTCCCTTTGCTTCCAGCTCTTTATAGAACTCACCCAGATAGTGGTCGGTATAGTGGATACTCTCTAAGTATCCAGCATCATGGTTGTCCCATGGAATACCCAGATATCTGTGCTCCTCCTCTATGGTAAAAGGTGTATGGGAGGTCACTGTCATAACGTAGGAGTAGTATGGCTTAGTCGATCTCTCTATTTCCTTCACAGACTGTTTAAAGAGAGACTCATCCAAAATACCAAGGCCACTGTAACGTTTGTCTTCAAAAAGCTCTTCATCCACATACCGTTCAATGCCGATATTCGGATAAACAATGTCTCTGTTCCAGAAGGCCGCCATATCACCATGAATGGCTGATGTTTCATATCCTTCATTCTTTAAAAGCTTTGGAAGACCGAAATACTCATTTTCTCCATAGCTCATAAATGCGCTGCCCTTCTGGGTAGGATACAGGCCTGTGTTGAACATCAGCTCCGCATCGGAACTGACACCTTCCTGAATCTGCTCTCTCACGTTGGTGAAATTGATGCTGTTTTTTATCAGTTTATTGAGGTTCGGAGTAATTTCCTGTCCCTGCCAGGTGTAATCCAGCGCAAAGCTTTCCAGCGATTCAAAATGAACCACGATGAGATTCTTTCCAGCAAGAAGGCCTTTCAGATCCTTATATTCATCCGCTACACTGAAGTGGGATGCATTTTCGTCATACCAGCCTTCAATGGAAGCAATCTCCTCTTCATTGAGCTTTTTTACACTGTCTCTGATAAAAGTGGCCAAGTTGACCATGTGGTTTCCCACCGGGGATAACAGAAGTGCATGATTTTCGTAATTTTCGATTCCTGCTGTCTTTCTCACGGTCATAAACTGTGTCACCATGAGCATAAAGCTCAAAGCGAAGGCAGTGCCAAACAGGCCCCATCTCTTCATGCGGAGTTCTCTGTTTTTTTGACGGATGGACTTTCCAATGACCTTCTTGGACTTCAGCATGATATACAGGAAAAATGGAAGATCCACAAAAACCAGGAAATTGAGGTTCATAAAGTACTCACTGGTGCTTGCTGCAAACTCTGGGCTGATGTTCTTGAGATACAGCACATAGAAACTGAACAGCCTGTTCAGTCCGTCAAAATAAGTCATATCTGCATAGAACAGAATGGAATACCCTATATTGACAAAGAAAAAGTACCATAATTTTTTCCTGCCCTCAAAGAGGAAAGAAAAAGACACGATCACTAAAATCGGCGCAATACTAAGAAGACTCATCATGAATACCCTTGCACTGGCATCATAAAGGGTCACCAGCAGAAACAGCGACTTTCCATATAAAATCGCTCCTAGAAGAAGCGGCAGTGTCCATTTGTTCTGTGTAAGTTTTTTAATCAGATTGTCCATTCTTTTCACCCCACGTAAGTCATTCCTTACATTCTCAACCTTACTATACCAAAATTCATCTGCCTGTGGTCGTTTTCAAAGGCAGTTTAAGAATAGATTCAAGGTTCTTTAAGTATTCAGAAACAATGTTCATGGAATTTGTAAAATAACCCAAAAACCCTTGATCCTGAATGAATATCTTCACTAGAAACCTTTTTTCTATTGCTCAATTAGAATGTCTCAATGTTTTACATTTCTTTTCAACGATTACTAATTATACAACTTCAACATGGAAATACAATTCATTTTTTCTGAATTTTTCTTGATGTTTTGAACTCAACTTCATATATTTATTATTTTGATACATAATAGAACATATTCTATGAATAATACTGAGGGTAGATGGACCTCCCATGTTTGTTGCTTGCATCTTCTATCTATACACTTTTCTATCTTCCCTTTATCCTTCTTTTGATATTATTTATAATGAATCAAGAAAATATGCTGATTCGAAATAAAAAACATACAGTTACGACTCTAATAGACAAAGGGGGATGATCACTTGGGGATTTTCCAGAATAAGAACAGAAAAAAAGACCTCTTCCTCGCATTGGTAACCAGTGAAAAAACTCATCTGTACAGAATCGCCTTTGCATATCTCGGACATGAAGATGATGCTCTAGACGCTGTGGATGAATCCATCTTCCTTGGGCTTATCCATCTTAGAAAGCTGAAAAAAGAAGAGTATATGAAAACATGGCTCATAAGAATCCTCATCAATGAATGTAAAAGAGTTCTAAGAAATCGGAATAGACTTGTGGTCAGCGAAGAGGTTCCTGATACGATATCTCCTTCTCAAGAGAAAGACTTAGCACTTCAGATGAGTGTGGAAGCACTACCAGAGGAACTGAAAGAAATCATTCTTCTGCGCTACTACGGAGACTTAACCGTGAAAGATACAGCTGAACTCTTATCTATCCCGCAAGGCACCGTGGCTACCAGAACCAAAAAGGCACTGTCACTTCTAAAAGAAGATCTCACAAAAGAGGAAGGAGGGAGTCTTTATGAGAACTGTTGAGCATAGGCTGAAAAGCTCCGCAGAGAACAGCATTGAAATTCCACTATCTCTAAACCGGATAGAAGAAAGAACTCTAGAAAGATACAAGACTCATCTTCGGATAAAAAGAGCAAAAAGTTTCTCCTTATCTTTCATAGGCCTACTTCTTTTTCTCTTCTACAGTGCCAACAGCACACTTTCTTTTGCTCAAAACCTGAAGTCCGTCCCTTTGTTATCGGAGCTTCTGGAAGTCTTCAGATTTGAAGATGAAAGTAAGGATGCTGTCCAGGAAATTGGTATGATTCTTTCAAATGAAAAATCCGAGGTGCACCTTCAGTATGTTCTTTCCGACGCGAAACGCCTCATTCTGTATTTTCAGTTTCCGGAAGGAATCACGCTTAATGACCATGATCTCATTGAACTAACAGTACTGCAGGCTTATGACGCTGCAACGAACGAAAACATCAGTGAATTTTTCCATCCTTCCAGTTACCAGTTTGCCGGCAGTTTTGAGGAAGACAACAGATATCTATGGCTGAATGGCGCTCTTCCTCCTGATTCAGAGGAAACCTTACCCGAAAATCTTGGAATGAAGATTCACATTGAACTACAGAGAAGGACATTTGATCAGAAAATGGAAATTACAGAGGTTCTTGATCTGGGTGAGTTTCACTTTGAAATCCCGCTGACAAAGACCAGACGTGTAAATAAACTGCCTGTGAAAGAGTCTTTCTCTCTTTTTGATGTGCCCATGGAACTGGAGTCCATTGAAAACAGCCTCTTGGGCCAGTCCCTTCTATGGAAACAGAAAGACTCGTCTCAATATAGAATCAAGCAGCTCTTAGGCAAAGTTGAAGATGCAGATACTGGGGTTCTACTTTCAGACTCTTTGATGACTGGCTATTATAACGAGAAGACTGGGCAATTTACCACCGGCTATGGCAATGTGGACAAAGAAGGAACAAAAAGACTCAAAATTACTGTTCTTGGTGCAAATCTCATGCCAAGAGTATCCGAAAACATCACCATAGATTTGGAAAACCAGACCCTCGTAAATGAAGTGAAAGAAGTCGAACTGGTACGGGTCAACCGAAGAGAAAACCGCACAGAGCTTCTCTTCAAGTTCACGCCAAAGATCAAGCCCAATGGCGTTTCCTTCGGCGTGTTCTGGAACGAATATATCGATGAATCAGGTGATTTGCATAGGTTTGATCGTACGTCTTATAGTGGCAATGCTGATCTATTTTTCATCGAGGGCCTAATTGCAGATAAAAAACTCTCCGGCCAAATCACCATCAAACAATGGGGACTGCAAGGGTACGAAACCTATCTTGAAAAACCACTTGTTATCTATGTGGATGTACCTGAAAAACCATCGCTTCCTGAAATGAGAAAGGAGAAACCCTAAATGAGCTTTAATCATGACTTCAACCGGAACCTCAACGACAGAGCGAAAGCACAAGCTGAAATTCAAGACTTCAGCCGAAGAGAAAAGAATCGGATGGATCTTCCTGATGAATCCAAAAGAGACCATGAAGACTTCTCCTATGCTGCACAAAAAAGAAAAAGAAGACTGGACAAGATCATAGGGATTGCCGCCATCTTTCTCGTACTTTATTTTGTATACTGGTTTCTCACAAATGCTTTATAATAAAGATACCTTTAAATCACTCTAAAGGAGGCCTTATTATGAAGAGAATACAGATACTGACCTTACTGCTTTTTCTTATGCTTCTGATCTCAGGATGCAAGAAAGAAGAAACCCCCTACACAAGAAATATTGTGCTGGAAGGAAGCCATTCTCTTCCTGTTTATGAAAGCAGCTTTACGTATAATTCAGAGCCTCCGGAAGAATTAAGAGCAAAGCTTTTTGCCATTTTCAACAAGGAGAACGCTGCCTTTAACTTTGATAAGGACTATATCATTGTTGACCATAATGGAAAAGATCTTACAGAAGAACTGACAAAGGAAGAGCCTGAGAACTTTTCTGAAATGCAGGCACTGGTCATGAAAATCAAAGAAAATGCCTATCAGATCGTCGATAGAAATAATTACAGAGTAACAACCTTGGAAAAAGAAATGAAAGCGCTTTATCAGGGAAAGAGAAGACTTTTCCCTGGAAACAGCCTTCGGAAGATACTGGAGGACAATAAACAGGCCTACCGGGATGAGGATTATGGGGCCATCAATGTCTACCTCATTCAGAATAAAATCACGGTCTATATGCCCTTAGAGCCCTAGACTAAATTGAAATTATGATGCTGCTTTCTTTTTTGGCAGCATCTTTTGTTATTCTCATAACACGTTTTGTGATTTTTCTTCATTTTCTATATACTGAAATCAGATTTTAAAAAATAAATAATTTTTCATTTTTTCTCATGGAAAACCACTGCTAAACACTCTAATGGGTAAAGGAGGCGAAGTATGGGTATATTTACAAAAAAGAAACTGGATCCGGATACCTATGTAAAACTCACAGAAGAATACCGGGAAGTCCTCTACCGCATGGCCTACGGATACCTTGGCAGTGAGTCCATGGCCTTGGATGCAGTGGATGAAGCCATTTATTTGGGCTACAAAAACAGAGATTCTATCAAAGAACCAGACTTCACAAAAACCTATCTCACCCGGATTCTTATTCATGAATGTCTGAGGATCCTAAAAAAAGACAAGAAGGTCTACTATACCGATACCCTTCCAGAGCGGGGTGTGGAAGACAATGTCATCTCACTGCCCACAAAGGCCGCCATCTCTTCCCTTCAGGAAGTGCAGCAGCAAGTCATCATTCTTCGTTATTTTGCAGGCTTTACCATTAAAGAAACCGGGGAGATCCTGAGCCTCCCAGAAGGCACTGTTTCCTCTCACACGAGAAAAGCCCTGGAACTTCTTAGAATTGAACTTTCCGATGAGAAAGGAGACCTATCCTATGAGAAAAAATAAAGAACAGTTCGCTAAAGCCATCTCTTCATCCAAAGAGTATCCGGATGCACTCTATCAAAGCACAGAGAGGCTGGAAAAAAGGCTGAAAAAAGAGAGAAGGCAAAAACGAATACTTTTCACCACATTGCCAAGCTTCACTGCAGCCATGCTGTTTGTTATTTTGGTCAATAACAACATCGCTTTTGCCAGATCCTTAAAAGATATTCCAGTTCTCAATAAACTCACAGAATATGTCATGTACAACGCTTCACTGAAGAGCGCAGTGGAAAATGATCACATCCAGTATGTGAACCTGAAAGACACCGATGAGGACCTGACGTTATCCCTTCCCTATGTCATTTCAGACGAGAGAAATCTCATTCTTTTCTTTGATGTACCATCTGATTTTTTAAAGAACGACCATGAAGATGTGATGATTTCCAGGGAAAAAATCACCGATCGGGACACTGGAAAAGTCATTGACAAAGGATACCTCTCTTATTCCAGTTCCCTTGGATATCTTGGGGAATCTGAGGAAACAAGTCATCTGAGTCAGCTGAATATAGATTTTGTAGAAGTGGCCATGCCAAGAAACCTGACAGTGGAAGTGACACTTACAAAATCCTCGCATGAGGGCAGCATCAGCAAAAAACTTGCTGAATATCGCTTTTCTTACGATCTGTCTCTGGAACCCCCGAAGGATCCCAAGATTTATGAACTGAATCAGTCTGTATGGATTGAAGATCAGGAGATTCTTCTGGAAAAGCTCACCCAATACCCCACCATGTCTCTTTTCACTTACAGCATCAAGAACAGCAACACCATGGATATCACAATGTCTATGGATTTCTACAATGACGGTGTACTGACTCCACTTAATACTACTGGCTATCTGACACAGCATGATGACAGTCCTGATGGAAAAACAACCATCACTATGCGGATTCAGGACAACTACTTTAAAGTGCCAAAAGAGAGACTTTTAAAGATTCATTCCTACACCATGGTGCCAAAAGACAGAAAACCACTGGAAGTGAATCTGGAAGAGAAGACATTGGAAGAAAACCCATACGGAATCTTGCTGGAAGATGTCACCATAGAAGACAACGTTACCACCATCACCTTCCATACCACTGAAAATTATCACTCCCTGCCGTTCAGATCCACAAGGGATGGAACAGAAATCATACAGCAGTCCCTCTATACCAGTTACACAGAGGAACTGAACAACAAGACTTATAGTTATGCTTTTCGCGATGTCATTGGTGACTCCCTCTATTTCGATGTAGCAGATGGCCCCTTAAAAACACTTCGTGATCCGATACTGGTTCCAATCCCCATGGAGGTAACCCGATAATTAAAACAAAAGGCTCTGTTTTCCCATTTGCAGCGGGAGAAAACAGAGCCTTTTCTATTACCTTGATATTGATTCTGTTATAGGAAAGTCCGTTAGAACTTCATGAGCGATTCCAGAAGCTCCTCCACTGTCTCCACTGGAAGACTGCAGCTGTGGTCCTTGCAGAAGAACACGGATGCAGCTCCATTTTCTGTTTCTCGTATAAAGGAGAAGATTTTTTCTGATTCTTCTTTCTCCCGAGGATCATGAACCGCCAAAGTGATACCTGTGAGCTCTGTCTTCTGAAGGATTTTCAGCATCTCCCGAAAAACCGGGTCCTCTCTCTTCCCGGAGAGGACGATCTCCCTGGGTCCATGCATCCACACATCATAGGAAAGAAGAATTCCTGAAAACCCTTTGGGGTTTTCTATGATTTCACCTGAAAGCTCCATAAATACCTTCTCCATCACTTGAAGATAACGCTCTTCTCCTGTGAAGCTGTATAGCCTTGCCATGGCACGGACTGCCTCCGAATTGCCTGACGGTGTAGCGGAGTCAAAAATCTCTTCTGCAGGGATACTCAAGGTTTCATGATATTTACCGCTCAGCTGAAACACCTTTCCATTGAAAAACCTTTCAATGATCTGATCACCCAGCTTTTTCCCCAAGGAAAGATACCGCTTCTCCAGAGTATTCTCATAAAGCGCCAGAAGACCATGAAGAACGTGGACATAGCCATCAAGAAATGCTTCTGTCTCCCCTAAGCCTTCCCGATATACACCGTGAAGGATCCCTTTCTCATCGGTCATTTTCTCTTCGATGAAGTTAAAAAGATCTCTAGCAGCATTGGTATAGCGTTTCTCCTCTAAAAGCCTTCCTGCCATAGACAAAGTCTCCAGCACCATTCCATTCCAAGAAGAGAGAATCTTATCATCCATTGCAGGTTGCACCCGCTGTTCTCTGTACATCAACACCTTCTTTCTGGACTCCATAATCGTCTCTGGCTCCTCCTCCAGAAGATCCTGCAGTGGTTTCTCATAGAGGTTCAGGATGTTCTTTCCTTCAAAATTTCCTTTCTCCTCCACACCATAAAAGCGTGCAAACTCCTTTCCTCTTTCTTCTCCAAGGAGAGACAGCAGCTCTTCCTTTTCAAACAGATAGAACTTTCCTTCTTCTCCTTCACTGTCCGCATCCATGGAGGCGTAAAAGGCTCCTTCTCCATCTTTCAAATGCTCCAGAAGAAAATCCAGTGTTCTAACAGAAACCTTCTTATACAGCGCTCTTCCAGTTACTGCATACGCAGAAAGGTACAGCCTTGAAAGAAGAGCGTTGTCATACAGCATCTTTTCAAAATGCGGGATGAGCCATCTTTCATCCACAGCATACCGGTAAAACCCACCACCCGCATGATCAAAGAGTCCGCCCTTATACATACTCATGAGACTTTTTTCCAGCATGTCCAGAGCCTTCTCCTCACCTGTTGTTTTGTAGTACCACAGCAGATAAAAAAGGTGATGGGTCAGCGGGAACTTCGGTGCTTGAAAAAAACCACCCTGATGCTCATCATAAATGGAAATCAGAGAGGCAAAGGCCTTCTTCTGGATCTCATCATCTAGATCTCCTTCTTTCCTTTCTTTCTGCACCGAAAGCACAGCTTCCACAGCAAAGTCCGCAGACGAAAGTACTCTTTCCTTTTCTTCCTGCCACAGTGCTGTGATCCTTGCAAGGACTTCCAAAAGGCCCATATGCTGTCCTTTGGTTTCTTTTGGCAGATAGGTGGCTGCAAAGAAGGGCTTTCTCTCCGGTGTCAGAATAAGGGTCATGGGCCATCCCCCATCCCCCGTCATGGCCTGGCAGAAACTCATATGGACGTGATCCACATCCGGCCGTTCTTCCTTATCTACCTTCACAGAGACAAAATAGCGGTTCAGCACCTCAGCCACGTCCAGATCTTCAAAGGACTCCCTTTCCATCACATGGCACCAGTGACAGGAAGCGTATCCTATGGAAAGAAAGATGGGCTTATCTTCTTTCCTTGCTTTTTCAAAAGCTTCTTCTCCCCAGGGATACCAGTCCACCGGATTCAAAGCATGATGTCTGAGATAGGGCGATTTCTCCAAGGCCAGTCTATTCATTTTTCGATCCATATGAGCCATCTGATTACTCTCCTTTATTGATACAAGTACAATCTGGAACTGTTTCTTTACATCATACTCAAAAAATATTGCTGTTTTGTGAAGTACAAGTTCTGTTTCCATATCGAAGATCCGTTTTGTTAATAAAATAACGTTTTCAGCATGGGTATTTCATGTTCTAATTTCATTGGAATAGAATAGTACAGAATAATCCTCAGTATTTCAGGATTTTTTCGTGATTCACTCTTTACATTTGCAGTAAATAATGTTAAAGTATTAACAAATAGGTCGCCAACAAGCCTATTTTCATATGTATCTCCCTAACGCATACATGAAAAAAAACTCTTCCCTACACCAGAAGAGTTTTTTTTATGCGTTTTTTTAGTTATTCTGCTGAATCTAAGCTTCTTTTGTCTCTTTACACCTTTTTTTGTCCTTGTACATTTCCATATCCGCAACATCCAGAAGTTTTCTTAGACTGCTGTTCTGATATTCCTTGGAAAAAGCATACCCCATGGCATAGCTGACACTGATGGCATAATTTGTTGGATTATTTTTCAGTGCAATCTGTTCGGCTCCTAAAGCTTCAGTGAAAGTATGGATTTCTTCCTCCGTTGTGTTCCGAAGAATCCCCATGAACTCATCACCAGCAATTCTTCCCACAAACATCCCCTTTGGTGCAGCACGCCGAAGGATGGTTGCAAAGCTTGAAATGAGAAGATCTCCATAACTGTGGCCCAATGTGTCATTCACTTCTTTGAGATTGTTGAGATCAAACATGAAACAACAGACCGCTTCTTTTTCACCAAGGATCTCCCCTTTGGAAAGCTCATGTTCGCAGCTTCTCCTGTTTGGCAGTCCGGTATTCAGGTCCATATAGGCAATGGCATTGAGCTTCTTATTGAGTTTTACCTCTCCAATGATCTGCATACAAAGGACCACTAATATCATGCTGAGCATGAGGATCAGAAGAATTTCGTAGGTCAAAAGTCTGGATGCAAGGTTTTCTGAATAGCTTTCGGCTGCATCCACAGCTTGATCCGCATGGGTAAAGAACAGCTCACTTATTTCATAAAGAAAAGGCTCTGTATCCGGATTTTCCCGGTAAATCAGGATGTTTCTTTTCAGATCTTCCCAACCAGATGCTAAAACTTCCAGTTTCTCCCGATAATATTCATTCGTGATCGGCGTAATCTTATAAGTGCTTTCTCCATGGGTCAGCCCACCCATGATCTCATCCAGACGAGCCATATCGGCATCACCTCGAATGCCTGTGAACTCTTTCTTGATAAGCCTCTGGCTTGCCCCTCGAACCAATCCAGTATAGTTGATGACTCTCCCTGTTCCCTGTATTTTGTGGATGGTGATCATCATCATGCTGAAAAGGAACATGGTAAGTATCAGTGATACTCCCATGAATACCAGGAGCTTCACTCTCTTTTTTCTTGCTTTTAGCCTCTCAATATTGGTTATGTCTTCCATCATTCTCTCCGATTTCTTTTAATCTTAATTACTTTATGCCATCTCCACGGTTTTTATCACCTTCGAAAAAGCATCACACTTCTGTACTTAGCACACTCTATCCTATTATCGATGTACTTTCATGAAAAGTTAAGCCTTTTTCATGCATCTTTATAAAGTAACAGCTATTGTCTTGAAACCGCACAGATATTTTTATCTGTAGCTGATGAATCCCTCAAATCCTACACTCCAAAGCTTGGCTTTCAGTTCCTCCGCATTTTCAATCTTACGGAAAGCCCCCACCTGAACTCTGTAGAGTGCCGTCTCATCTGCACCTTGGTTTACAGGATCTTTGATAGGATCATTACCCGCCTTTTTTCCCACCTGAAGAAATTTCGCCAGAGCTCTTCCATAGCTTCTTGCTATGGCTTCTTTGTTTCCAGTCATCCATTTCGCAATGTCCACATGATCATGAAAATTCGTCTCCATAAGCACCGGCGTCATCCCATACTCGTAGGGGGTTCTGATTTCGCCAAACCCTTTACCCTGAAAAGCCCTCATGCCATCCACAAGCGGCTCAGACCGGTTGCTTCCATAGGGACAGATGCCATTAAGCTCTTCTACCAGTATTTTCCCAAGGGCTTTTGAGTCTTTTGATGCTGGATGAAAAAGCGCCACAGCACCTCTTGCTTTCCCCGCTCCCCCTGCATTGGAATGGATGGCCAGATAAATGCTGCATCCCTTGTCTCTTGCTTCTTTGGGTCTTCCATTCCTGCCAATGTCCAGCGAAAGATCCGAAAGCACCGTCTCAATGCCATACTCCTCTTCTAAAACTCTCTTCAATAATTTCGACACCTCCACCATTTCCTTTTCCTCGTTGGTGTTTCCCGTGGCGTAAATGTTATGGGGCTGCTTGCTGGGTGAAAGATATACTTTCGGATGTCTCATATGCATTCCTCCTCACCTAATAAATCCACTACTACACTTTTATCTATGCCTATTGTCATAAAAAAGCAAAAAGTTACGGGGACGGTACTTGAATTTTATTTTTCATTGTGATAGGATAGTACCAGAAGGCAGGTGAACGAAGTGGCGAGAAAGGCACGAATCAAGGACCCCTACGGCACATTCCACATCACCCAGTCCGGAGGTGGTCAAAAACTGCTGTTTGAAAAAGAGGAAGACAGAACAGAGTTTCTGGAGATTCTAAAGAAAGCCCAGACGCAGTTCCAGTTCAAGCTTTATGCTTACTGTCTTTTATCAGACAATCAGTACCACCTTGTCATGGATCTGAACGGTGCGGATATGTCCAAAGTGATGAAAAGCATCAACATCGGCTATGCCATGTACAAAGATCAGAAGGAACCGCTTTTCAAAGACCGTTATAAAAGCGAGCTGCTAAAAGATCCGGAAGATGCGGAAGACGTGGTGAAAACACTCCACAAAAATGGCATCCCAGGTTCCCTTTGGAACAGCTACTGCACCTATGACACAGAAGCACCATTAAGACTGGACTGGATCTCTCCCATAGAAAAGAGAGCGGACAAAGAAAATACTTCCCCCTGCAGAAACTGTATGGAAACCCTGGAGGAAGCAGAAGAGAAGCTCAAGGAAGTCTCTGTGGAAAAAAGACTTTCCCTGGAGGAGCTTCTGAAAGAAAAGGAAATCCGAAATGATCTCATATTAAAATTCCGGAAAAACTCCACCCTTTCCCTGAAGGAACTGGGCACACTGTTTGGAGGTCTTTCGGAATCGAGTATCTGTAAAATCCTCAACACTGCATGTGAGAAGTAACGACAGGCATGACATCATGCCTATTTTATACCCTTATCATTCAAGTTCTGTCCCCATATGAGGACAGGAAGTAACCACTAGGAGGCAAGCACATGTCATTTTCTTTTCAGATTGACCTGAAAAAAAGCACCGTTTCAAAAGACACAACTAAACTGAATCCCGATATCCTTTATGACCTTCTTGTCATTGGTGGAGGTCCTGCGGGTCTTAATGCAGCCCTCTACGCCAAGAGAAAAGGCCTGGAAGTCGGTATCATCACCAAGCGAAAAGGAGGACTTCTACTGGATACCTCCGTAGTAGACAACTATCTGGGCATCAAAGAAATGAGTGGAGAGTCCATTGCTGATGAGTTTCTGCGCCATGTGGAAACACTGGAAGTGCCCATCAAAGACGACAGTGAAGTGGTGGGATACACAAAAGATGGAGAAGAACATCTTCTGACGCTGTATTCCGGCGAGATGTTTAAAGCAAAAACCATCCTCATTGCCACAGGATCCAATCCTAGGCATCTGGGTGTTCCCGGAGAAGACACCTACGCAGGAAAAGGCGTTGCCTACTGCGCCATCTGTGACGCACCCCTTTTCAAAAACAAAGAGGTCCTCATCGCAGGCGGCGGAAACTCTGCTGTTGAAGCGGCGCTGGATTTGGCAAAGGTTGCCACATCCGTGACCTTAGTACACAGAAGTCAGTTGAGAGCCGATGCGATTTTAACAGAGAAACTGAAGGAAGATCCGAAAATCACTGTACATTTGGAGACTCAGATTGAAGAGATATTCGGGGAAACAGCCATGAAGGGCATCCGAGTCCTTCATAAAGATACAGGAAAAAAAGAAGAGCTTTATGCAGACGGCCTTTTCATCGAAATCGGTCATCTGCCCAATACAGGCATCTTTGGAAACCTCCTGGCACTCAATAATCATGGAGAAATCCTGGTGGATGAGAAAAACAAAACCAGCCTTTCCGGAGTCTTTGCTGCTGGAGATGTCACCATAGTCCCCTACAAACAGATTGTCATTGCCGCCAGTGATGGGGCCAAAGCCGCTCTTGGTGTCAATGAATACCTGAACAGCCACTGATTTAAATACGAAAGCAACCAAATAAGTAAGATATAACGGAGGAAATAATAATGAAAATGTTCAATGAAGAAATCCAGGACCAGCTGAGAGAAATTTTTGGAGACCTTAAGGGAGATGTGACCATCGCTCTCTTCACCAAAGAAGGAGAATGCGCCACCTGTGAGGAAACTCTGTCCTATATGCAGGAAGTGGAAGAGCTCAGCGATAAGATCCATTTAGAAAGATATGATCTGGACAAAGACACAGAACTTGCCAAGAAGTACGGCGTAGAAATGGTACCATCCATTGTCCTTCTGGACAGCAGCAAAAACTACAGAGGCATCAAGTTCAACGGAATTCCAGCAGGACACGAAATCAACTCCTTTATTCCAGCACTCCTGGAAGTATCCGGAAATGAAAGTGAGCTGCCAAAAGAACTGGAAGAAAGAATCATGAAGATCGACAAACCCATCAACATCAAAGTCTTCATCACCCTTTCCTGCCCACATTGCCCAGGTGCAGTGCAGAAGGCTCATAAGATGGCCCTCATGAATCCGATGATTCAGGCAGAAATGATTGAAGCGGAAACCTTTGGTGAACTGTCCATGAAGCACAATGTGTCCGGTGTACCGAAGATCGTCATCAATGACCAGTATGATCTTCTCGGAAACCAGCCCATTCAGGAATTCCTGAACACCATGGAGAAAGTATCTTAATTTTACTGACGTAACCCCATTCCCCTATAAAAAGAATGAAAGGATGACACGACCGCCATCCTTTTCTTCTTTCTAAAAAAGGAGAACCTTATGGAAAAGAAACAGATGACCCCACAGGATCGGAGGAAAAAAAGAGCCATGAAAATTGCCTTAGGTATTGTTCTAGGAGGCCTTGCAGGCTATCTTTACTACTACTTCATCGGATGTGACGGAACCTGTCCCATCTCCTCAAATCCCATCCGTTCCATACTTTATGGATCCGTGGTTGGTACCCTCCTAGGATCCGCATTTTAGCAGTAAAATACACAAAAGAAGAAAAGAAAGAGGAACTCATCTTGAAGAATCACAAATATCTTTATCTTGGAACCCTAAGTTTTTTTGCACTGTCCTTCATGAATATTCATCTGGCGGTGCTGGGCCTTATTTGCATGGCTCTCCCCGTCTATCTGCTTCTAAAGGACAAAAAGAAAACCTGGTGCCAGAGCTACTGCCCCAGAGCCAGTCTCTATATGACCCTTGGAAAAAAGCGGGCAAAGAAGGGCAAGAACATTCCCCTTTCCTTTATCAAAGGGAAGCTGAAGTATTATGTCCTTGCTTATTTCTTTGTGAGCCTCAGCATCGCTGCCCTGTCCACCATTCAGGTGGCTAGAGGGCATATGTCTCCCATGCTGATTCCAAGATTCCTTCTGATCATTCCCATCCCGGTATCTCTTCCTCAGCTCTTCACACTGAGTGGATTTCCCGTTTGGTTTACCCATTTTTCCTTCAGGATCTTTTCCATGATGACCACTACAACCGTCATCGGACTGATTCTGTCCTACACCTACAAACCCAGAACTTGGTGTACCATCTGTCCCATCAATACCATCTCGGATTTGTACATCATGGATCAGAAGGGGAAAAAAATCACACCAGCAAAAAGAACTGCTTAAAGAAACCATGAAAGAGTCTCCCGATTCTCAACTGGTATAATAGAAGAAGCCGCTTCCTCCATCAACTGGAAAGGAAACGGCTTCATTTTTCTTTTTATGCAGTTTTCTCGATGGCATCTTTCAGTATATTCTCCACTTCCAGAGCCACATTGCCAAGATCAATACCCTCCATGATGTCTGCAAGTTTTGTAGGTTTCATCATACCGATGTGCACCCCATCTTCCTTCTCAAAGACCACCATCTTGCAGGGGAGCATATAGCCCGCTTCCAGATGGGCATCCAGCACAATTTTAGCTTTAGGAGGATTACATACTTCCATCACCTGGAAATTCTTATGAAACTCCAATCCTTTTTCTGTCAGCTTATCTTTGAAGTTCATTTCCCACAGGACACCAAATCCTCTTTCCATGAGATTCTTCTTCAGCTCCTCATGGGCAATTTCAAATGTCTTATCTGTTCTCTTCTCAAAAGTCATGCTCATTTTACTACCTCCATATGATTCGATTCTATTACGACCAATATACCACTAGGGGGTATATATTTCAACCTTCCTATCCTATTGTTCACCATAATTTCAACCTTTCCTTTCCTTGTTCATAAATGTGTACGCACTGCACTAGAATCTGAACCGCTATTCATTGACAGCGACCGCATACTTCAGATAGAATTATCAGAAAACAGTCTCCAAGGAGGAACTTATGAGAACGCTTTCCCCATCCATTGAAAAATACCGGGACTATGTCATTGGCGCTAGGCGTCACCTGCATGCCCACCCAGAAACATCCCTGGAGGAAATTGAAACCACTGCTTATCTGATGAGTGAACTGGATGCCATGGGCATCCCCTATATCAAGGGAGAACCCACAGGACTTGTGGCAACCATCAAAGGAAAGAAACCCGGAAAAACAGTAGCCTTGCGAAGTGATATGGATGCCCTGAACATCCTGGAAAAAAATGAGGTTTCCTATAAATCTCAGGTGGATGGGAAAATGCATGCCTGCGGCCATGATGGCCATACGGCTATTCTTCTCGGAGCTGCCAGGATTTTAAAAGACCAGATGGAGGAACTCCCTGGAACGGTGCACCTGGTATTCCAGCCTGCAGAGGAAACGGGTCATGGCGCAAAACTTCTTATAAATACAGGCACCTGGTATGAGGAAACGGACAACATCTTCGGCGCTCACCTCTGGTCTTATCTTCCTACAGGAAAAATTTCCTTAGAGCCTGGCCAGCGCATGGCAGCCACAGACAGGTTCCAGATTAAGATTCAAGGACTTTCCGGTCATGGCTCCATGCCGCACCAGACCGTAGATGCCGTAGTCGCAGCTTCTGCCATGGTGATGAATTTCCAGACCATCGTGAGCCGAGAATACAGTCCCATGGAACCTCTCGTGGTTTCTGTCGGCTCCATCCACAGTGGTACAGCTTTTAACATCATCTCCGGCGAAGCAGTTCTTGAAGGAACCATACGGTATTTCAGCAAAGACATCGGAAAGACCATTGAGTCCAGCATGAGACGTGTCATGGAAAGCACCGCAGCGCTCTATGGCGCCTCTGCAGAAATGATGTATACCTATAATCTTCCACCTGTGGTGAATGATGAAGCCTCCTCTGCCCTGGCTTATGAAGCCGCTTCAAGGATTCTGGGAGAAGAGAATATTGTTCTTCAGGAAAAAACCACTGGAGGGGAAGACTTCGCCTTCTATCTGGATCATAAACCCGGCTGTTTTGTCTTCATTGGCTCCGGAAACCATGAAAAAGGCACAGATTTCGCCCATCATAATGACCATTTCGATCTGGACGAAGACGTTCTTCTTCATGGCAGCGCCCTCTATGCGGAATATGCAGTAAGCTTCCTGAAGAAGGAAGCAAAGAAGGGGGAAAATTCTTTATGATTCTTCATTGCCTGAAAAAAGAGACCTGGGAAAGAGTGAAAAACAGCGCTTACTATTCTTCGGAAAGCTTGTCTGCAGAAGGGTTCATCCACTGCTCCCCCATAGAGTACTTCCACCGGGTGGCCCCAAACTTTACAGAGATCAAAGAAGAACTTCTTCTCCTTCTGTTGGAGGAGGAGAAGATTGACGCAGAGGTCCGCTGGGAAGACCCTGAGAATCTTGGTAGAGCCTATCCCCATATCTATGGCCCTTTAAACCTCTCTTCTGTGACAGCTGTACTTCCTTTTTTGAAGGATGAGGCAGGAAACTTCATTAAAAATCCCGAACTGACAGACTATGTAGATAAGTAGGAGAAAAAAATGAGCAGTTACCAGTTTTTAGCCAGTGACCACCCCTTTGAAAAACTCGAAAACCCTTTCCTGGAACGCCTCTCCATCCGGGAGGCCCTGGAAAGAAACATGGACATTCCAGACTTCATGCTGGAAAACCCGGACATGGACCCGGAGGAAAAGATCTTTCTACTCTGTGATACAGAAGATCATCTGGAAGACCTGGAACTGCATCCTGAAGAGATAAGCTTTCCAGAAGTCTCTGTCCGCCTTACTGAGAACCCCTATGTGGTGGAACTGCAGTGGCGTTACAGCAAAGAGAGAGCTGAGACACTTCTAGCCTACATCCGCAAACATCTGATGGAAGCAGAAAACCTGGAGGTCTTCAGTCTCTGGCTGGACGAAGAAGGCGAGCCCCACCGTATGGAAGTAGCACTGGACTGCCTGAACCTAAAGCATCTCTCATTTCTTGATCTTTCAGGGGGGTATCAGGGCCCCAGATGTCTTCATATCAAGAATACCAATCCTGTCACACAAGAATCCTGAGGATTTCTAAAAAAATAAGAAGCAGCACACCAAACATAATGGACGTGCTGCTTTTAAAATCTCAGGAAGCCTAGCTTCTTGAGGGATAGGGGCTTACTTATTTTGAGATAGACTCACCGGCAATTCTGCCAAATACGGTGATATCTGCAATGGCATTGCTGCCCAGTCTGTTGGTGCCATGAATGTCTCCCACAACTTCACCCGCTGCAAAAAGACCTTCAATCACTTTCCCTTCCGTGCTTACCACCTGAGCTTCTGTATTGATCTTGATTCCGCCCATGGTATGGTGGATGGCTGGCTTGGACACCATGATGTAGTAAGGACCTTCTCCGAAAGGCACAAGTTTCCCTCTTTTGTTGAACTCCAGGTCCTTTCCATCCTTTGCATACTGGTTGTAGTTCTCCACAGTCTTCTTCAGCTCTTCTGCATCAATCTCGAAGAAAGCCGCCGCTTCTTCTAAGGTATCCGCTTTCACCAGCTGTTTTCTTGCGATGAGACCATTGTACTCCGCCGCATGCTTCACATCCATTCCGGAATCCTCCATGGCAGAAGCATCCCAGAACATGTAGGAAACACTGCCGGTCTGCTGAAGCACTGCTTTAGAGATCACATCTCTTCTTTCCAGTTCCTCCACAAAACGCTTTCCTTCCTTGTTTACCAGAATAGAACGGCCTTCCATTCTCACATCACCCACGTATAATAGAGCACCGGACTGTGTATCGCAGGTTGGATAGGCCTGGATGAAGCTCATATCCACCAGGGATGCTCCTATCTTTTCTGCCATGACCAGGCCATCTCCCATGCTGCCCACAGAATTTGTGGAGAGGTATCCTTCTCCCATCTCTTCATTGTACTGGGCACGCATTTCTTTATTGTATCCAAAGCCGCCAGATGCCATGATGACACCTTTCTTTGCTGTGTATTCAATGACCTGTCCATGATACTCCGCTTTCACCCCAGTCACACGGCCATTCTCATCCATGATGAGCTCTGTAGCCTTTGTTTCAAGATGCAGAGGGGATCCAGTCTCTTTCAGCTTTTCTGTAAGCTTGTGGATCATCTCATACCCTGTGGCATTCTTTGGCACCAGACTTCTTTCCACAGAATGCCCACCGAAGAACAGCATATAATCTTCAAAGATCATACCCACTTCATCCCGAAGCCACTTGGCTCCATCCAAAGCTTTATCTGCAAGGATTCGGGCAAGAGCAGGATCACTTTCCTCATCTCCCCCCTTCATGATATCTCCATAGAAAAGATCCGCACTGTCTTCTAAAGCTTCCTTTTCCTGTACCCAGTTCTCTGGTGCTGCATACTCTCCTCCGGAGATGAGGGTATTGCCTCCCGCCATGGGCATTTTTTCCAGAACGATGACATTCATACCATTCTCCGCCGCAGTGATGGCAGCAGTAAGTCCTGCGCCCCCTGCACCAATGACGATGACATCCGCATCATACTTTTCTTCTCTTTTTTCTGGGGCTGGCTTTTCCTTCTTCACCAGAAGAGACTTATCCGCTCCAGTTTTACTGAAGGCATCCTGAACTGCCAGTCGGAAACCCACTGAAGTCAGTGTTGCTCCAGAGACAATATCCACATCCAGATTGTTTGTTGCTATGATTTCCTCTTTCAGTATGTTCATGGCTTCAGAAAGCCCTTCAGATTCCTGATTTTCCAGGACCTCTATATCTGAAACCTTCTGATCTTTCATGGTAAGAGAGACTTTGATTTCTCCCCCTCTTCCATTGCCTGTTCCTTCGAAAGTACCATCTGGAATACTGCTCTTTGCCCCATTCCCACAGGCTGCAGAAGTCAGTGACAACGAAAAAAGTAAGAGCATCGCCATAATTTTTTTCATAAAACCCTCCAAATATCAATATTTGTTATTTCCTTAACAGTGTAGTACAATTCTTTCGTGCAGTCTTTGCACTTCCCCGTCAGGAATTTATACTTTTATGCAAATGGAGAGAAAAATGAAGCTCAAATGGAAATTCACCCTGCTCTTTACCCTTATTCTCACAGGCACCTTTGTCCTTTCTGCGGTTTTCACCTCTTATAGAAGCTATGAGAGCAGCCGGAAAACCACCGATGAATTAAGTCTCCAGCTCATGGCTTCCAAAGCCAGCGAGGTCTCCGGATGGCTCAGCCAAAGAATCCGGGAACTTCATACCATCAGCAGGACCCCCACCGTCACTGCCATGGAGGAGACTGCTTTAAAGGAGTATGTGACAAAACTCAGCAGTGATATGGATGCCTACTACGGAAATGAGTATGGAACCTTCGGCATCAATGACTTCAGCGGACTGGAATACATTACAGAAAACCAGACCATCGATGTCAGGGACCGCAGCTACTTCAAAGAAATGCTTATCACGGACAAACCTTATCTTTTTAGTGCACCCGTGTCCTCCAAGACAGATGGGACCCCCATCACAGTACTCTGCTACGGCATAACTGGTGAAGATGGCAGCAAAAAGGGCTTTGTAGCGGCCTCTATTTCACTTAAAAAACTCACAGAAATCACAGGAAATCTCTCCATCTACGAAGGGAAGACCATGATCATGGACCGCCGGGGTATGATGTACACCATGGGGGCTGAAAGCTATCCAAAGGAGATTCTCACAAAGATCAGAGAATCCATTCCTTCCGATTCTCCTTCCTCTGTGATTCAGAAGGCCATCGATGAAGATCACCATGCTTTCTATGCTGAGATTCCTTCCAGCCCTGGCTGGTATCTGTGCACTCTGGTAGAAAATGAGAAGCTCTACCAAGAAGCTTCGGCACTGAGTCTTTCCCTCTCCAAAGTATTTGTCACCATGTTTGGCGCTGGCATCTTAGGTGCTTTTTTCATCAGCAGCCAGATCACAAGAAGAATCACAAACCTGTCTGTGGCCATGGATCATGTGCAAGAGGGGGATTTCAGCAGTCAGCTTCCTGTACAAGGCAATGATGAGATTGCTGATCTGTCCTTCCATTTCAACAGTATGGTAAAGGATCTAAGAAGGCTCATGAAAGAAGTGGTGGAAACCCAGAAAGAGAAGCGTCAACGAGAGCTTGAGATTCTCCAGGCTCAGATCAATCCTCACTTCATCTACAACACTCTGGACACCTTACAGTGGAAGGCTCTTGAATATGACGCTTCTGATCTTTCAAAGCTCATTTTATCCCTCTCCAGCTTCTTCCGGGTGTCCCTCAGCAAGGGAAAAGAGATGATTCCTCTTTGTGAGGAGATCAAACATGTCAGAAGCTACCTGGATATCCAAAAAGCAAGATACGAAGAGATTCTTGCCTATGAGATCCAGGTGGATGAATCTCTCCATGAGATTTCCCTTCCAAAAATCCTGCTGCAGCCTCTGGTGGAAAATGCCATCTATCATGGGATAAAACCAAAACTGTCCCAGGGAAAAATTACCATCCTCACTCAACTGGATGGAGAGGACCTGCTTTTAAAGGTCCGGGATAACGGCGTAGGTATGACTGAAGATAAGGTGAGCCAGCTGGAAGAAGCCTTTGAAGGCAACCGGGAACCTGTGAGCTACGGTCTTCATAATGTCCACCAGAGGATAAGATTGACCTATGGAAGCCCCTATGGCCTTCATGTGGAGAGTTCTCTTCAGGAAGGGACCACCGTTACCATCAGACTGCCCCTGGCAAAAAAGGAGGAGATATATGATGTATAAACTGCTCATCTGCGACGATGAAGCCATCATCAGAAACGGACTGAAAGCCATCATTGAGAAAATGAGCACTGAATTTGACATCATTGGTCTCGCATCCAATGGTTTTGAAGCCCATGAGATGATCCTTTTTGAAGAGCCTGATCTGGTGCTCATGGACATCAATATGCCTGGAATGACAGGCCTCGAAATCATGGAGAATGTTCAGACACAGGGAATCCATTCGAAGTTCATCATCATCTCCGGGTATGATGAGTTCCAGTATGCCCAAAAGGCCGTGAAGCTTCGGGCACTGGATTATATTCTGAAGCCCATCGATAGAGAAAAGCTTCTGCAATCACTGGAGACTGCGCTTCATGACCTGATAAAGGAAAACCATGCAAAGAAGGAGGAAACGTTAAGTGGGGATGAAAACCTGGCGAAAAAAGCCCTTCAGCTTCTCTACCGCAATTACGGGAACTCAGATTTTTCCCTGCAGAGCCTGGCGGACCTTCTCCACATAAGCACCTCTTCCCTCAGCAGAATGCTGAAAAAAGAGACGGGTCTCAGTTTCTCCGAATATCTCACAAAGATTCGGATGGAGTCTTCCATGTGTCTTCTAAAAAACCAGAAAGATCTTTCCGTTCTTGAGATTTCTGAAAGAGCAGGGTATAAAAACCAGCACTATTTCTGTAAGGTCTTCCGCCAGTATACTGGAAAAACACCATCAGAGTATCGGCATAACACTCTAGAGTAAAAAAGGAGCCGCTGTTCATTTTTATAGTGAACAGCAGCTCCTTTTATGCATTATTTAAACAGATCTTTCAGCGCATCGCTTAAAGCGGAGTTCACTGGCTCATCGTTACTCTTGTTGAGCTGATTGAGATATTTTTTCACATCGCCCTTCTTCATGGCAGTGCCTTCCTTTTCTCTTCTTGTCTGGAAAGCCGTGAGCTTTTCTCTATAACCACAGACACAACGGAAATGCTTCCCATCGCCTTCGCCATGGAGCTCCATCTTCTTCTTGCATTCTGGACATCTGGCGTTGCTTTGGGTGGACAGTGTCTTTCTGAAGCCGCACTCCCGGTCCTGGCATACCAGCATATTGGACTTCTTGCCCTTTACTTCTAAAAGGTTCTTGCCGCACTCCGGGCACTTTTGGCTCGAAAGATTCTCATGTCTGAAGGTTTCCTTGGACCCTTTGATTTCTCCAATGACTTTTCTTGTGTACTCTTCCATTTCCCGGATAAAGGCTTCCTCTTTCAGCTGACCGGCTCGGATCATCTCCAGCTTTTTCTCCCATCTTGCAGTCATCTCCGGTGAAGTCAGGTCTTCCGGCGCAAGCTTTAACAGCTGTCTTCCTTTTTCTGTGATATGAATCTCTTTTCCCCGTTTCTCAAGAACAAAGGAAGAGAAGAGCTTTTCGATGATATCGGCTCTTGTGGCCACGGTGCCCAGTCCGCTGGTTTCCTTCAGGATATTTTCCAGAGACTTGTCTTTTGTCTCCATATACTTTCCAGGATTCTCCATGGCGGATAAAAGTGTGGCATCGGTGAAATAGGCCGGTGGCTGTGTGAGCCCTTTTTCCAGGAGCACTCTTTCGATGGCGACCTTTTCTCCTTTTTTGAATGGAATGCTTCTTTCTTCCAGCTCCTCATCTTCTTCCTTTACCAGAGCCCGATACCCTTCCTGGATGGTTCTTTTTGTGGATGCTTTGAACTTTTCTCCCGCGCACTCTCCAAGAATCTGCATCTCCTCATAGACATAGGAGTCCATGAGGACCGACAGGAATCTTTTCACCACCAGCAGATAGATTTTACGTTCTTTGTCTGTCAGGGTGGAAAGCACCACAGATTCTTCTGTGGGAATGATGGCATGATGGTCAGAAACTTTTGCATCATTGATGAAATTCTTCTTCTCTTTGATGCCTTTTCTAAGGATATCCATACCGATTTTACTTAGATCCCCCACGGCTGAAGCCTTCACTCGGTCTTTCAGGGTGCCCAGAAGGTCCTTCGTCAGATATCTGGAGTCGGTTCTAGGATATGTCAGCACTTTATGGCGCTCATAGAGTACCTGCATGAGATTCAGCGTTTCCTTTGGACTGAATCCGTAGAAATTACTGGCATCTCTTTGCAGCTCCGTAAGATCATAAAGCAGCGGCGCATCTTTTCTTTTCTCTTTGGTGGTCACATCAGAAATCAGAAGGTTCTTATTCTGAAGAAGATCATACTTTTTCTTTGCTTCCTCTTCTTTGAAAATTCTGCCACCCTCATGATGGAAGGTCAGTCCCTGTACTTTGAGTTTCAAGGTATGGAAAGGGACTGGAATAAAAGCTCTGATTTCTTCTTCTCTTGCCTTCACCATGGCTAAGGTCGGTGTCTGCACCCGTCCTAAAGAAAGCTGGGCATTATGCTTCACAGTCAGCGCTCTGGTGGCATTGATCCCCACGATCCAGTCTGCCTGGCTTCTGGCTTCTGCTGAATAAAACAGAGTCTCATAGAGCTTCGCCTCCTTGAGGTTTTTAAATCCATCCCGGATGGCTTTTTCTGTTACGGAAGAAATCCAGAGCCTTTTCATGGGTTTTCTTGCCCCTGCTTTTTGGAGAATCCACCGGGCAACCAGCTCTCCTTCACGACCTGCATCGGTAGCGATGATGATGCTGGTCACATCTTTTCTGTCCAGAAGAAACTTCACCGTATTATACTGCTTTCTTGTTTTCCCAATGACAGAGAGCTTCATCCTCTCTGGAATCATGGGCAGCAGCTCCATTTTCCACTCTTTGTATTCTGGCTTGTACTCTTCCGGGGCAGCTAAAGTCACCAGATGGCCCATGGCCCAGGTGACAATATAGTCTTTCCCTTCAATATAACCGTCTTTTGAACTGTTTAGCCCCAGTGCCTTTGCGATGTCTTTGCCCACGGAAGGCTTTTCAGCCAGTATCAGTGCTTTGCTCATGTCTTCACCTAATTCCTTATTTTTTCATGTATCTATTATACCATAGGAAGAAAGAGCCCTCTTTTTCAAGAGAGCTCTTTCAAAAATACTGATATTCTCCTATGTTTTTACTGCTCTGAAGCAGCCAGGCCATCCACCGGCATGACCTCATCTGCCTTTTTACGGATAGGCTCACTCTGATGTGCAAGCATGGCATCATAGCGTCTGTATCCTTCAAAAATAATCGCTACCAGCACATATGCAGTGACAAAGCGTGCGTCAAAGAACAAGGCAAGCTTCGGTGCATGCATGAATCCGGTGGCTGTGAGAAGCGCTGCACAAATGGAGGTGACAGAAGCTTTTCTGTATTCCCCATCGATGAGAAATACCAGGATGGCTCCCCAGACAATACCGGTAAACATAGCCCCCTGGCCAAGAGGCACAATGCCGCTGGAAAGCTTTGCCACAACCTCGCCTGCCCCTCCATTAAACCGGGTCATGAGATAATTGGCAAAGTAGGGGAACATGGCAATCACCACGGCTGGAAAATGTTTTTTGTCCACTGTGCCGAAGGCTTGGGTTACCATGGAGATGCCTACAAATACAAGGATTGGAGCGATGACCGCCATGGGAATGATCTTTGCCATCACAGCCACTACACCAAAGGTGGAAGCTAATAAGAACACAAAACCGTTGAGGATGGAATATCCTCTTCCTGCATTCATCCATTTGGAACCGATGGATGCAATATAAACGGTGGTGGGGAAGACGCCGCCAAAGAAAGTGCCAAAGAGCGTACCAAGTCCATCTGCCAGCTGAGCCTCAGCCACATCATATCTGTCCCCTGCGGAAGCCATGGCTTCCACATTGTTCATGGTCTCCACAAAGTTGTAGATGGAGATGGGAAGAAGTATGGCAAAAAGACCAGCCATTTCTCTAGCCATGAACATAAGGCCCTCAAACAGTCCTAGGGTTGGCATGGGCAGATAGAAACCGAAGCTTCCTAGACCTTCCCGTACTTGACTCATGTCCTGTCCACCCACAGTATAGGCCAGGAAAGTCCCGATGACGATGGCAAAGAGTGCCGCAGGAATCTTAAAGGGAAGAGGCTTCTTCGCAATAAATCCTATGAGCATAATGACCAGAACCACCATCCCAGCGATGGGCAGCTCATAAGTCATGAAGAACATCTCTCCACCAATGAAGGCGAAAGCCACGCCAGCGAGGGCTCCCAGCATGGCTGCTCTAGGCAGGTGCTTATGAACGAACTTTCCGATGAAGCTTCCTAGAACTTCTATGACACCACCGATGAAGCAGGCACCCAGCCCAATCTTCCAGGCAAGTTCTGGGTCCCCTGTAAGCTCTAAGGCAGGACGAAGCACCCCAAAAAGATAGATGAACATCACTGGAGTGGATACCCCATAGGCAAGTGCAGTCACGTCTTTTCTTTTTTCTTTCAAAGCCAGCTTTTCTGCAAGCTTCGCATAATAAAGATTACCAAAAAGCACCGACATGGCTACGCCAGGAATGACCTTCCCATAGACGATGCTGGCTGGAAACCCCATGGCGCTCATAGAAACAGCTATGAGAACAAAGTTTGCCAGGTTATTCTGAAACAGGGCAAAGAAACCATCGATGTCTTCACGTTTGAACCACGGATAAAAGTTCTTTTCCAAAAATAAATCTCTCCTTTATGAGTGCAGCAAAGGGACGGGCAACGGTTTTTCTATAAAAAAGTGATGTCTCCATGATCCATGGATAAAATGGTGGCAAGGGCTTTGATCTCTCTTCCTTCGGCCCGGAGCTTTTTGCCCCCTTCCTGGAATCCCTTTTCAATGACGACGCCCGTACCTACAAGATTGGCTCCTGATGCTTCCACAATCTGATAGAGCCCCTTGAGCGCTTCCCCATTGGCCAAAAAATCATCCAGAATCAGCACCTGATCCTCATTGCTGAGATACCTTTTAGAAACTCGGATTTTATAGTGCTGCTGTTTTGTGTAAGAATAGACTTCGCCTTCATAGGTCTCAGGATCCAGATTGAGAGACTGGGTTTTCTTGGCAAAAACCACAGGCACCTGAAAATGCAGTCCCGCCATCACCGCAATGGCAATGCCAGAAACTTCTGCTGTCAGTATTTTCGTCACCTTCAGCTCTTTAAACATCTCTTTGAAGGCTTTTCCGATCTCATTTAAGAATTCTGGATCCAGCTGGTGATTGAGAAAACTGTCCACCTTCAAAACAGATCCTCCCAGAACTCTTCCTTCCTGCCTTATTTTTTCTTTCAATGCTTCCATGATGATGCTCCTCTTTTCATGCCCGCTGCAGATCAGGATCAGCTTCCCTAAACTAAAAAAGCCGTGGTTTCACCACGGCTAGAATACATCCTGATTTTACAGGAAAGAATGGACAGAACTATGTCCATTCTCCATAGAAGAATCAGCATGCACTCCCGTAGTCAGACCGTTTACGGTGGTCTGGTAGAAACTTATGGACCATATCTCCAAGATTATACAGGGGATTCAATTTTTTGATTAAAACTAATAATAACAAAGGACAAGAAAAAGCACAAGGACTTATAAACCTTTACACAGAAAATATTTCCTTTTTTTGCAGGAATCAATGCAAGATAACTCAGAACACGCAAGTTATCTTCCGTAGTATAAGAAAGAGCCCCTCGAAAGAAAGGCTCCTCACTTCCGTCCCATGATCAGTCACGGAACTCATATTTACTTTTCTTTTTCACCTGGTCCTTTGTTTTCTTCATCTCTTTCTTGCCGCCAAACATGCGGTCCAGTTTTTTCTTTTCGATCTCTCTGGAGTTCAGCCCTTCATAACTTGGGACCTCTTCCCTGAGTTTCAGGAAATTCTCATATCTTTCCACAGGAAGAGCTCCTTCCTCCACAGCCTTTTTCACAGCACAATGAGGCTCGCTCACATGGGAGCAGTCTCTGAATCTGCAGGACTCTGCCAAGGTATAGATGTCTTCAAAGGATTTTGAAAAGTCTGCTTCCAGTATGCCAAGTTCACGCATACCAGGGGTATCGATGAGTGCCCCTCCGTTTTCTAATAGCAGCAGTTCTCGGTGCGTTGTGGTATGTCTTCCCTTATCTTCATAGCCCGTTGCCTTGGTCTCCATGACCGAGCTTCCGAGCAGGCTGTTGATGAGACTGGATTTCCCTACTCCTGAAGAGCCCAGAAAAGCCACAGTCTTGCCTTTTTCCGCATAGGGACGAAGCTTCTCCACCCCTTCTCCTGTAAGAGAGGACGTGACAATGACCTCATATCCCAGCGTGATTCTTTCCACCTCACATAATTTCTCGGGTAGGTTTTCTGCTAAATCTCCTTTGGTCAGAACTATCACAGGGACTGCGCCGCTCTCCAGCGCCACTGCAAAATACCTCTCTAGTCTTCTAAGATTAAAGTTCTCATTGAGTGCCATGCAGAGAAACACTGTATCCACATTGGCTGCCACCGCCTGGGCATCTCTGCGCTTTCCTGCCACTTTTCTGACAAAAAGGCTCTTTCGAGTAAGAATCTCATGAATCACCGCGTATCCATGGGTTTCATCCTTCCGGTCCACCATGACAAAATCTCCCACCACTGGAAAATCAGCTGGATCCATGGCTTCATAACGCATTTTTCCTGTGACTTCTCCATGAATGGTTCCTTCAAGCAGCGCAATTTCATAGAGTTTCTGCTTCTGGCTGATGATTCTTCCAACATAATAGGATTCAAACAGACTGGCTTCTGCCAGGACTTTCTCTGTAAACCCTAAACTTTCATTTCTTTGATTCAATAATTTACCCTCCAAATTCGGTTTTGGAGGAATTTTGCTTCTTATCCGGCAAATCCTCCAGCAGTTCTGTTCTTTGCAATCATTCTTCTTACAATCATCTTAAAACGCCTCCTTTGCCAAAATAAGATACGATGCGGTCTATAGCACGTTCCGCATTCAAAATTATCATAAACCAATCCAATGAAAAAATAAAGCACTTTGTCTGATCCTATGCAGTTTTCCTCTTGTGGCTCTATACTTCTCCCCTTTATAAAGCATTTTCTTTCTTCCAACCGGAAGTTCGTCTTTAAATTAAGAGAAAACAATTGGTAAAAACTATTTTTCGAAAAAGGTATCTATTTATTTAAAGGTGTGCTATACTAAACAAGTCGGAAACGGCAAAACAAATTTACAGTTAATTACACAGATTTCAATTTCGCCTTAGCGACAGAGAATTTTAGGTATAACTGTTCTAAGGAGGAAAAACACATGGAAGACAAGAAGATCATTTGCAGAGACTGCAACAACGAATTCGTATTCACCGTAGGTGAGCAGGAATTCTACAAGGAAAAGGGATTCGAAAACGAACCAGTTAGATGTCCTGATTGCAGAAGAGCAAGAAAGAACGAAAAGTTCAACAGAAGATAGTCTAATAAATGAAGCAGTTGCGTAAGCAGCTGCTTTTTTTGTCGCCTTAGATACTGAAATCAAAAGAAAAAGATCCCCCTTTGTACTTAAACGTGGAGAGATCCTTTCTTGTCATTTAAGTTCTACCCTTCCGATACTGCACCATTTCCCACCTGACTCACAACCATCTCATAATATCGGCCCTTCAGCCTCATCAGCTCCTCATGAGGTCCTTCCTCAAGAATCTTTCCTTCTCCGATGACATAGATTCTATCGGCACTTTTAATGGTTGAAAGCCTATGAGCAATGATGACACTAGTCCTGTTTTTCAGAAGCTTCACCATGGCTTTCTGAATCTCTTTTTCGGTTTTGGTATCCACAGAACTGGTGGCTTCATCGAGAATCAGTACGGGTGCATCAGAAAGCACCGCTCTTGAAATGGCCAATAGCTGCCTCTGTCCTTGGGAAAGTGTATCCGTACTGCCAGAAACTTCTGTATCATAACCTTGAGGAAGCTTCAGGATAAAATCCTCCGCATGAGCGACTCTGGCTGCATGGTAAATTTCCTCATCTGTGGCCTCAGGTCTTGCATATCTGATGTTTTCGCGGATGGTACCGGTAAACAGGAAGGTATCCTGCAGCACCACTGAGAAATTCTCCATGAGACTTCTTCTCTCAATCGTCCTCAGGTCCATTCCATCAAAGGTGATGGTTCCTTTTTCCAGATCATAAAACCTGGTCATAAGGTTCACGATGGTTGTTTTTCCTGCACCTGTTTCTCCCACCAAGGCAATGGTTTCTCCTGGATGCACCTTAAAGCTTACCCCTTGAAGCACCGGTTTACCCTTGGCATAAGAAAAATAAACATCCTGAAAAGAGATTTCCCCTCTAGGATTCATGAGAGTCACTGCATCCTTAACATCTTTCTCTTCTTCCTGTTCATCCAGAATCTCAAAGACTCTCTCCGCTCCCACCAGCGCCTGCTGAATGTTTGTGAACATACCGGCGATGTTGTTGAGCGGTCTGCCGAACTGTTTGGAATACGTAAGAAAACTCACAACAATCCCGACACTGATGGTACCATTCACGCTCATGAGACCACCAGCAAAAGCAATGAGCGCAAAAGAAAGATTACTGATCACACCCATAAAAGGCATGAGAAACCCTGCCCAGATCAGCGCTTTAGTCGCAGCTTTCTCCAGCTCTTCATTTACCTTTCTGAACTCTTTCAATGTTTCTTCTTTCCTGTTGAACGCCTTCACCATTTTCATGCCCATAATGCTCTCTTCAATAATCCCGCTGAGATTTCCCAGTGCTTTTTGCCTCTGCATGAAATAAATTCTGCTTCTCTTTGCAATGATTTTTGTCAGGATCATAAACAGTGGAACTGCGATGAGGGCAAGAAGGGTCAGAAAAAAATCTAATGAAAGCATCATGATGAGGGAGCCCACCAAGGTGAAGAGGGATGCGATGAGCTCTGTGGTGGTCTGCGCAATGGATCCGCTGATGTTATCCACATCATTGGTCATGCGGCTCATGGTATCTCCATGGGGTCTTCTGTCATAGAAGATCAGTGGAATTCTCTGCAGCTTGCTGAAAAAACTCTCCCTCAGATCCTTTACCAAGCGCTGGGTCACCTTCGCCATGAGCACACCATTCACGGTCTGAAGCAGCCAGACCATGACATAACAGAGCAGAAGATATAGAATCATTCTCTGGAGAAGAGATGTGTCCACGAGGTTTTTTTCCAGATCGTAAGCATTGATGGCTCTTCCGATATAAAGGGGAACCACCAAAGAGAAAGACGACGCCAGAAGAGTTAGGACCGTTGCGCCCAGGAGGGCCTTTCTGTATCTTCTGAAAAGCGCCAGAAGCCGCTGAAGGGTTTTCTTGTATTCTCTTGGTTTTTCAGATGGAACAAAACGGTTTGCGCCGCCGCCAAAGCGTCCGAACTTTGGCATCTGATCAAGATTCTGTGGTCCTTTTCCATTCTTTTCCATCTAAATCACCACCTTATCCAGTTCTCCAATTTGAGACACATACAGATCTCTATACGTGGAAGAATTCTTCATCAGATCCCCGTGGGTGCCGAAGCCCTCCATTTTCCCTTGAGAAAGAACAAGAATCTTATCCGCCCCCATGGCTGTGCCGATCCTCTGGGTGATGAGTATGGTCGTTCTTCTGGGTTTAAACTCTTTTATGGCTTCCCGGACTTTTCTGTCTGTGACAGCGTCCAGTGCTGACGTGGAATCATCCAGAATGAGGAGCTTCGACTCTTTAGCCAGTGCCCTGGCAATGGATACTCTTTGCTTCTGGCCCCCCGACAGATTCACCGCCCCCTGATAAATACTGCTCTCATATCCTTCTTTCATAGAAAGGATAAAGTCCTCTGCTTGGGCGGCTCGTGCAGCACGCTCCACTCTATCAGGACTCATTTCCGGAGTGCTCCAAGCGATATTCTCATGAATAGAACCTGAAAACAGCATGGTCTTCTGGGAAGAAACAGATACTGCATTTCGAACCTGTTCCACTGTGTAGTCCCTGATGTCTATGCCATCAAGAAGAATCCTGCCCTCCTTCCCTTCATAAAACCGAAGGAGCAGCCAAACCAGCGTGGATTTCCCCGATCCAG
This sequence comes from Proteiniclasticum ruminis, assembly GCF_900115135.1. GTDB lineage: Bacteria > Bacillota > Clostridia > Clostridiales > Clostridiaceae > Proteiniclasticum > Proteiniclasticum ruminis_A. Next base: position 99,261 of record NZ_FOVK01000006.1, read on the forward strand.
TGGGGCCGATGACCGCCAGGGTCTCTCCCGCATTCAGACAAAAACTGAGATTCTCCAGTGCGTAGAGTCCGCTCCCGGATGGATAGGAGAAGGACAGATTCTCAAACACCACAGACATAGCTTCGGAAGAAAACTCTTTAGTGCCACCTTCCGCATCTTCCTCTGCCACAAAAATCTCATGGATTCTCTCTGTGGAAGCCTTTGTTCGGACAAAGGTAGTGAAAATATTGGTAATCATGATGATGGAGGTGAGGATCTGCGTCATATAACTGATAAACGCAGCAACTTTCCCCACTTCAATCTCCTGCCTGACGAAAAGAATGCTTCCAGCATAAAGAACCAGGGCAATGCCAAGACTCACCACCAGGCTGAGCACCGGAGCAAAGTAGGCAATGACCAGCTGAGAGCGGATGCCTTTTTTCTCCAGATCCTCATTGGACTTTGCAAACTTCTCTTCCTCGAAGTTCTGTCTTCCAAAGGCTTTCACCAGACGGATCCCAAGAAGGTACTCCTGAATCACAAGATTCAGCTTATCTATGGCATACTGCACCTTCGCAAAGCGCTCATAACTCATCTTCATACTGATATAAATAAGAACCGCCACAAGGCTTACAACGAAAAAGAGAATGATGGAAAGTTTCGGGCTGAGAGCTGCGGCAAGAATCATACTTCCAATCCCCGTCACCGGCGCCTTAAAGAAAATACGCATCATGCCATTGACAAACTGCACCGCCTGAGCGGTATCATTGGTCATTCTGGTGATGAGTGATCCACTCTCCATCCGGTCTGCACTGCTCTCTGAAAAATTCATGATTTTCTCAAAAAGATCTGCCCTCAAGTCTTTTCCGAACCCCTGAGAAACTTTGGAAGCCAGAATGTTCCGGACTGTGGCAAAGACCGCTCCCAAAAACGTGATGAAAAGCATGAGAAGACCATATCCGATCACCGTCTCCACGCTTTTCTCCCGGACGCCCTCATCTATGATCCTGGCCATGATGGTGGGCTGCAGAAGATCAGCCATGGACTCCAAAAAAACAAAGGTGGTGGCTGTGAAAAAAAGCACCCGATATTTACGAAAATACCTTTTGTATATGTTCATGTTTATCTCCCATCTGATATCAATCAAAACCTACACTCATTATATCAGAGGATTTTCTTGTCGTGTCTGCTAAAAAGATACAAAACCTTCAGACTCCATACAAGAATTATAAGCAAATAAGAGTATCAAAATCTGTCAAACTATTTTATAATAGAATGGATTTACAGAATGAACTGTAACTGAAACTCATTCTGAACTGGAGGAATTTAAATGATCAAAATCATGGCAGATTCAACTTGTGATTTATCCCAGGAAATTCTGGACAAGTATGACATCAGCATTGCCCCTTTAACTGTAACTATGGAAGGAAAGACCTATAGAGACCGGGTAGACATTACGGCGGATGAGTTCTACAGTATGATGGAAAACCTGGAAACACCACCCACTACTGGTATGCCCAGCCCTTCATCATACCTGGACATCATGAAAGACGCAAAAGACCAAGGTATCGAAGAAATACTCTGCATCTGTATGAGCAGCGGTACCAGCGGTGCTTACCAGTCTGCAGTCCTTGCCAAAGACTACTTTTATGAAGAGTTCCCAGGATCAACCGTGAAGATCCACGTGGTGGACTCCACCTGCATGAGCCACGGCAGTGGCTGGCTTTTAATGAAGAGCGCCATGCTGAGAGAAAAGGGAGCAAGTTTCCAGGAACTCATCGACTTCAATGAAGCCTACAAAAGAAACGTGAAGCACTTCCTCACCGTGGATGATCTCAACCATCTTCTTCGAAGCGGCCGTCTTTCCAGCACCAGTGCCCTCATCGGCAAAATGCTGAAGCTGAAACCCATTATGTCTATGAAAGACACAAAAGGCGCTATTGTCGCCAAGGAACGTGGAAGAAAGAAAGTCCTCACCCATTATGTGGAAGAGTTCAAGAAGAGAAACGATGAGAATCTTACAAACTTTGTGATCATAGGCTACACCACTGATAAAAGTTATGCAGAGAATCTCAAAACCAAATTCCTTCAGGAAACAGGTTTTGCTGGAGATATTTATATCATGCAGATGGGTGTTGCTGTCGGAACCCATGTAGGTCCTGGTGGCCTCTCCATGTTCTTTATGGAAACTGGAGACAGAAAAGATAATCTGCTGCTTAATGAATGGGAAGCTCTCGTAGCAAAGAAAGATGCCTTCCTCGAAAAGTTCGGTCTGAAAAAGTAATAATTGCACATGGAAAAGAGCGGAGTCCATCTAGAGATTCCGCTCTTTTTATCTATTCAAAATACAAACCTAGGAAAAATGTAAGAAAAGATTTCTATAAAAGGTAATCATTCTTTCCAGATTCTCTATGGAAATCCGTTCATCGGTTCCATGAACTCTCTTGAGATCCTCATTCTTCATCCTCACTGCACTGAATCTCAAAATGTTATCTGAAAGCTCCTCATATTTTCTGCTGTCGGTTCCACCAGCCATGAGATAAGGCAGAATCACCGCATCCCCATAAACGGAGTGAATGAGATCTTTCAGTAAAGAAAAAGCCTCTCCTTCATGGTCCGTGACTTTGGAAGCCTCTTCTTTCACAAGATACTGGTACTGAACCGGAAGCCCTTCATGGATCTTCTTCAGATGGCGAAGAACATCCTCTGTGGTGTCTCCTGGTAAGATTCTTGCATTAAGGATCATAGAAGCTTCCTGGGGAATGACGTTATATGCATTTCCAGCCCGGACCACCGTTGGCGTAATGGTTGTCCTTATGAGCGCATGAAGAGCAGGTGTTTTTTCCAAGGTCTTCCGCACCAAAGGAAAGCTCGTTCTAATGTTCCCGATCAGTTTCCCTTTCCACCCCATGTGTGGACCCATCCCTTGAAACATCGCCTCCACAGCTCCTGTCAGTCTTGCTTCCATGGGCTGGCTGGCAATGGCAAGGAGGGCTTTTCCAAGAACTTCCGTCACCAGATACTCCGGTGGCATGGAAGAGTGTCCCCCTTCTCCCTTTGCTGTCACTTTGATCATGGAAGACCCTTTTTCTGCAACCCCCACCAGGGCCAATGGCACAGTAACCCCTTCCAGGACATCCTCCATGACTGCACCACCTTCATCCAGCACCATAAAGAATCTCAAATCTTTCTCTCTAAAATAGGCGGCAATCTCTTTCGCTCCAAGGCTGCCCCCCACCTCTTCATCAAATCCGAAGGCAAGGTAAAAATCCCTGGAGGGCATATATCCTTCCTGAAGAAGATTCTCTAAAGCTTCCAGGATAGAAACCACCTGATTTTTATCATCTAAAGTGCCTCGTCCGTATAGGTATCCATCCCGGATTTCCCCTCCAAATGGATCACTCAGCCAGTCCTCTTTCGTTCCTTCTGCCACAGGCACCACATCATAATGGCCAAGAAGAAGAACCGGTTCATCTTCTTTATTGCCTTGAAGATGAAAAACAGGACTGTATTTATTGATCCATGTCACTTCTGCTCTCCTGTACACTTCTTTATACGTTTCCTTGAGATGTGAAAGGAACTCCTCATAAGGCTTAAAGTTCACCTGCTCCATATCCGTGTCAGAAATGGTCCTGAACTGGACCGCTTTCTGAAGACTTTTCACCGCATCATCTATGTTTCTCATACTACTCTCCTAAAATGGGCCATACTGAAAGGAATTGGCCAAGAACAAAAACATCAGCGTCACAATAAAAACAATGCCTTGAATCTTAATGGACCATCGGATCCATTTGGGGTAACTGACCACCGTAAGTCCCAGTGCGATCATGAGGGTTGGATTGGTGGGAAAAAGAAGGTTTGAAAACCCATCTCCAAACAAGAACGCCTGAACTGCCGTTTGCCTTGTGACCTGAAGAAGATCTGTCAGCGGCAAAAGAATCGGCATCACAAGAAATGCCTTTGCTGATCCGGACCCAATGAAGAAATCCAGCATCAGTATGAGAAGGTAAAGACCCAGCACAGCCATATTGGGGCTAAGGCCAGACATCCTCTCTGAAGCATAGTAGAGCACCGAATCCATCACCATCCCCTCTGTCATGATATGCTTGATGGACATGGCCATGAGGATCAGGAGCACTGCTGGAAGCATGGCCATGAAGCCTTTTCCAAGGTCTTTCAAAAGCCCCTGAAAAGGCTTGTACTCACTTAGAATTCCAGCGGTTACAGAAGCCACCAGAAAAATCACAGCCACCAGAGGCAGCGCCGCTGCCGATAAAACTGGGATAAAGAATCCCAAAGCAATGACCATCACCATGGAAAGAATGAAATAGCCGTAAATCTTCACGACTTTTCCAAGATTCTCTTTTTTGGTGGATATGGGCTCTTCAAAATGGGTAAATCTATCTTTCAGCGCCCGGTCTTCTTCATACACCATAGAAAAGGATGGATTTTTCTCAATGCGTTTCGCATAGAGATAAAGATACCCATACAAAATGCAGTAGATGACAGAGAAGATGAGCAGTCTGTAGAGGCTTCCTGAAAATGCCGGGAGTCCTGCAATCTTTTGAGATACCCCCAGGGTAAAGGGATTGAGGATGGCTGCCGCAAATCCGAATCCCGACGCCATGGCGCTGATGCCAAGACCTACAAGTGAATCCCATCCAAAGGAGTAGGATAGCGTCACAGCCATGGGCACCAGAACGATGAGCTCCTCAAAAATCCCGAAAAAGGAGCCAAAGGACATGAAGAAAAGAATGAGAAGTCCCATGAGCACATACTTCCGCTTCTCATATTTCGCCACCAGGGTCTCCATGATGTAGCGCAGAAGTCCGCTCTCGTCAAGAACTCGGAAAGATGCTCCAATCAATAACAAAAACAAGATGATGACAATGATTGTCACCTGGTCTTCACCAAAAAGGACCTCCAAAGGCGCCGTAATCCATCTGTATAAAGGGTACTCCGGACGTTCCAATACCGAAAAGGATCCTGGCACTATTTTTTCACGGCCATCTTTCAGAATCCTCTCGTAGGACCCTGAAGGAAGCACTCTCGTGAGGACTCCTGAAAGAAACATGAGGATCCCTAAAATGGTGACGGAAGAAAAGAATGATTTCTTGGAAAGGGCTACACCTCGTCTTTGCTGCATAAATTCCACCTCTTTCTACATATGATCTTAGTAAAATTTTATCACAAAAACCCCGATTATTTCACTTCAACAAAGCGTCCTGCCAAAATAATCGCAAAGAAAAAGACCCCGAAGGATCTTTAAAAAATGAATACTTATGCAAACAGGAACCATGTCAGAATATATCCTGTAATAACAGCAATGAGGGTAAAAGGCACGCCAATGGAGGTGAAATCCTTGGTTTTCACTTCATACCCCTGCTTCGTGAGAATACCAATTCCCGCAATGTTAGCAGAAGCACCGATGGGAGTAAGGTTTCCGCCTAAGGTAGCGCCGATGATGAGGCCAAAGTAGAGCACTGTGATGTCTCCTCCGATGAGTGCTCCAATACCGCCTATGACAGGAAGCATGGTAGCAGTATAGATGATATTATCAATGAAAGCAGATACCAGGACAGAGAACCAGACAATCAGTGTATATACAATAAACAAATTGTCTCCGGCAATCTTAATAAAGATGGCAGCAATGTCGTCAATAACACCCACTTCTGTGATACCACCGACCACGATGAAAAGTCCTGAAAGTAGAAGAAGCGTTACATAGTCAATCTCCCTGACTGCATTGGCTACGGTCTTCTCATCATGCTTTACAACCAGCGCACGGATCATCCCCACCACAAAGAGCGTCATACAGATGATACCGTTGATGGTACGCGGAGTATTGGGGATGAAAGACGCTACAATGAGCAGAAGGACCATGAGAATGAGCAGCACAGAGGGAAAATAGTCTGTCACGACAGTTTTCTCCAATGCGGTCACCGGCTGCTTTTCTTTACGGAAGATCCATAGGAGCATCAGCGTTGACGCAATGGCACCTATCTGCACGATAAAGAACAATCCCATTTTTCCTTGATAGAAGAAAAAGTCAAAGAAGTTCATATCCAGATGACCCGCCAGAAGGATCGATGTGGTGTCTCCCACAAGCGTTGCAGCACCTTGAAGATTGGAAGCTACCGAGATGGCAATGATACTGGACACAGGAGATACATTCAGCTTCTTGCAGATGGTCAGGGCTACCGGAGCTACCATGAGCACCGTGGCCACATTGTCCACAAAAGCAGAAATGATTCCTGCAAATAGAGATAGTGACACAATGGCCCACTTCACATTCGGTGTCTTGGCAATGATGAAGTCTGCCAAAAGAGAAGGCATCTTGGAATCAATAAATAGTGATACCAGTCCCATGGTTCCAGCAATCATCAAAATAACATTCCAGTCCACGGTGGTAAATACTTTTGAGAATGGCAGGATACCAAGAGCTACGAAGATGGTCGCAGTAGCCATGGCGATTTTCGCTCTGTGCTTGGGTAAAGACAGAAGCAGCACATAGGTCAGAATAAAAAGAACAATAGCGGTAGTTTTCATTTTTTCTCTCCTTGATGTTTATTTGGATTCTGTCTGAAAAGTGCAAAATAAAAAGACTTTTCCAATGCAATCCACTGGTAAAAGTCTCGCTTTCAAAAACTGATTGGACAACCGGATTTTACTCGTCATGACGACTGTCCACACTTTCAGTCTACTTCAGACAGAAAGAAGCTACTCCCTAATACTCATTTATTCTACTGGAATTTCTTTCGTTTCACAAGGTGAGATAATTTTTTGTCAATCTCTAGAAATAGAAATAGTGATAGGTGCAATGGAAAAGACCCCGAAGGGTCTTTGGAAAGCAAATCATTATGCGAATATAAACCACGTCAGAATATATCCTGTCGTTACAGCAATCAGTGTAAATGGCACACCAATGGACGTGAAGTCTTTAGTCTTTACTTCGTAGCCTTGCTTTGTAAGAATACCAATCCCTGCAATATTTGCAGATGCGCCTATTGGGGTAAGGTTTCCACCTAAGGTTGCTCCGATGATGAGACCAAAGTAGAGAACTGTTGGGTCTCCCCCAATGAGAGCACCTATACCTCCAATTACTGGCAGCATCGTTGCTGTGTAAATGATATTGTCTATAAATGCGGATACCAGCACCGAGAACCATACTATGAGTGTATAAACCACAAATAAGTTATCCCCAGCAATCTTTACAAATAGTGCCGCAATGTCCTCGATAACCCCAACTTCAGTGATTCCTCCAACCACAATAAAAAGGCCGGAGAGCAGAAGCAGTGTAACATAGTCAATTTCTTTGATTGCATTGACGACCGTCTGATTGTCTTTCTTAACAAGAAGGGCTCTCACGATTCCAATAACAAATAAAACAACACAAATGATTCCGTTGATTGTCTTAGGTGTGTTAGGAATGAAAGAGGCTGTAATGAGAAGAATGATCATCAAAATCAGCAGTACTGTTGGAAAAAAATCTGATACAACAGTTCTTTCTATGGACGTTACTGGCTGTTTCTCTTTTCTGAACAGCCATAAGAGCATCATGGTTGATGCAATGGCTCCAATCTGCACAATAAAGAACAGACTGGGCTTCCCATGATAAACAAAGAAGTCAAAGAAGTTCATATCCAAGTGACCTCCAAGAAGGATGGAGGTTGTATCCCCTACAAGTGTTGCTGCACCTTGCAGGTTGGATGCCACTGCAATGGAAATGATACTTGGCACCGGGGATATTTTGAGCTTTTTACAGATGGTCAGCGCTACCGGAGCCACCATGAGCACCGTGGCCACATTATCCACAAAAGCAGAAATGATTCCTGCAAATAGAGAAAGTGACACAATGGCCCATTTCATATTCGGTGTCTTTGCAATGATAAAGTCTGCCAAGAGCGATGGCATCTTAGAGTCAATAAAAAGTGACACCAGTCCCATGGTTCCGGCAATCATTAGAATCACATTCCAGTCCACGGTGGTGAACACTTTTGAGAAAGGAAGGATACCAAGAACCACAAAAATAGTGGCTGTAGCCATGGCGATCTTTGCTCTGTGTTTTGGCAAAGACAGAAGCAGCACATAGGTCAGAATAAAAAGAACGATAGCGGTAGTTTTCATTTTTTCTCTCCTCAATATTTTTCGGAATCTGCCTGAAAAGCACAAAATAAAAAAGACCTTTCCAATGCAATCCACTGGTAAAAGTCTCGCTTTCATAAACCTGATTGGACAACCGGATTTTACTCGTCATGACGACCGTCCACACTTTCAGTCTCAAGTCAGACAGAAAGAAGCTACTCCCTAATACTCATTCAGTCTACTGGAATTTCTTTCCTTTCACAAGAGACGATTATTCTTAAATCGATCTCTTAACGTGGATTTAACTTTCAAGGATGGCATTGGGATAAACAGCACCAGAATCCGCATTAAAAATTCCAATTTACTGGGGAAAAGCATCCATTTATGATAAAATAAAAGAAAATTCTCACATTTCAGCAAAAGGCAGGTGCAATGAATGAAACTGGAAGGTAAAGTGGTGGTCGCTCAAGGAGGCGGACCTACCGCAGTCATCAACGAATCCCTCGTGGGAGTTGTTCTGGAATCCAGAAAATTTCCACAGATCACAAAAGTCTATGGCGCGGTCAATGGTGTTCGAGGAATCATCAACGAGGATTTTCTTGATCTTACCCAGGAAACCACGAACAATCTGGAACGGGTGGCCGTGACTCCCTCCTCCGCCCTTTTCTCCACAAGAGACAAGCCGGACAAAGCTTACTGTCAGGAGATTTTTAAAGTATTCAAAGCCCATGATGTGCGGTATTTTTTCTACATCGGAGGCAATGATTCAGCAGATACCGTCCGCATTGTAAATGAAGAAGCAGAGCGCTCCAATTACGAGTTCAGAGCCATCCATATCCCAAAGACCATCGACAACGATCTCATGGTCAACGATCATACACCAGGCTATGGTTCTGCAGCAAAATTTGTTGCCCAAAGCTTCATTGGACTGAATCTCGACAACCGGGCTCTTCCTGGAGTCCACATCGGAGTAGTCATGGGCAGACACTCAGGCTTTCTCACCGCCGCTTCCTCCATCGCCCAAAAGTATCCGGACGATGGGCCACACCTCATTTATGTGCCGGAAAAAGCCTTCCGAATGGATCATTTTCTCACGGATGTGAAAAAGATCTACGACCGGCATGGCAGATGCATTGTAGCCGTTTCTGAAGGTGTTGCAGATGAAAACGGCGTCCCGGTGCTGGAAAAACTAGGCAGCCGCGAGAAAGACTCCCATGGCAATGTTTCCCTTTCGGGCACCGGTGCTTTGGGTGACCTGCTCGTAAAAGAAGTGAAGGAGAAGCTCAGCATCGGAAGAGTCCGTTCTGATACCTTTGGTTATCTCCAGCGCTCCTTTATGGGTTGTGTCTCGGATGTGGATCAGCGTGAAGCCAGAGAAGTAGGGGAAAAAGCAGCCCAGTTTGCCATTTGGCAGAATGTGGACGGGTCCATCACCATCCATAGAACCGGATACTACTCCGTAGACTACAAGCTCAGCAGCCTGAAAGAAGTGGCCGCAAAAACAAAACTGATGCCAGAAGAGTTCCTGAACAAGGAAGGCAACAATGTCACCGATGCCTTCAAATACTATCTGACACCGCTTCTTGGCTCCAACATGCCTTCTGCTTCCATGCTTCGGGCACCTAGGGCTGACAAGATTCTGAACTTGAGAAAATAACAAGAAAAACTCCACCATCCTCGCACCGTATGGGCGAAAGATAGTGGAGTTCTTTATCTCGCTGGTTTTAAGAAAACCACTGGGACACGAAATAGAAAATCTGCGGAAAAATGGAAATGGCGCCAATGAGCCTCGCAATCTGGATCATGGCCACATCTGAACCTGAAACCCCAAGGTCTGAGGCGATGAGCGCCATATCAGAAGCTCCTGCAGGTGAGGAGGACAAGATGGCCTGAGATAAAGGAATTCCAAACTTCACCGAGATATAGTGTCCGAGAAGATAGCAGGCAAGAAGATTGAATCCGACCAGAATCAGTGCCGGAATCAGAAGAAACTTCAGCTCTAGAAAATCCTGATATCCGAAATGACTGCCAATGTAGGCCCCAGAAAAAAGCTGTGCCAGCCGTTTAAACCAAATGGGAAACGTCACTTCGACATGAAGCATTTTTAGAAGGAGAATGGAGATCATGGCAAATAGAAGGGTGCCTGCAGGAATACCCAGAGTTTTGCCGAGCAGTCCCCCCAAGAGCGCCACTGCCAAGGAGATCCAAAGCTTTGGTGTCCCAAAGGGAGGCTCTTTTTTCTCAATAAGATCTTGCTGCCCGGACGGCTGGGAAGCTCCTCTGCCCTTTTCTCTTTTTACAAGAAGAGGAATCATACCAATACCTGAAATCAGCCTCACGAACTGAAGCACAGTAACCTTTGTGGCATCGGCCCCTAAATCTGCAGCAATCAGCGGTGTATCGCTGATTCCTCCAGGAATGCCGCACAAAAAAGAAGTGAGCAGATCCAAAGGACTGACCAGATAAATAAGGATCCCCACAAGCACATTGGTGGCGAATAAACCACCAAGAAGCACCAAAATTGGTCGCACTAGATCCTTCAGTCTTCCGAAGTTCTCCCTTTTCACCGTCATCCCTATATAGGCGCCCGCAATACACTGAGCAAGAAATCTGAACTCAGTCGGGATGTCCACTAAGGACGTGTTGATATTAAGAAGTGCCACTGTCAGCACACTGCCCAGCATCATTCCTCCAGGAACTCTCAGCTTCTGAAGGATAAATCCTCCTACGAATGCTGCAGCAATGGTTATAAGCAAGTTTTCCATACTATGTTCCCCATCTTTTATACATATTTCTATCTTTATTATAGTACTTGCCAAACGGCATCGAAGACGGTATCAAAGAATATACAGTAAAAAAACAGTAAACCAGCTTTCTGCAGGTTAGAACAGAAAGCTGGTTTTTCCTTATAAGTGTTCCGTTTTCATGACTCTCATGGCATTGATGACCGCAATGACCGTTACTCCAACATCTGCAAATACGGCCTCCCACATGCTGGCAACGCCAAAGGCCCCCAGAAGAAGGAAGGTGCCTTTTACACCAAGTGCAAAGATGATGTTCTGCCATACAATGCTGCGGGTTCTTTTGGCAACCTTCAGGGCAGTGACAATCCTCATGGGCTCATCGGTCATCAGCACCACATCGGAAGCCTCTATGGCCGCATCAGAGCCAAGAGCTCCCATAGAGATGCCAATATCCGCCTGAGCCAGAACGGGTGCATCATTGATGCCATCTCCCACAAACACAATCTTTCCTGAGGTTTCTTTTTTCAGTCTTTCAAATACTGATACTTTATCTTGTGGCAGAAGCTCTGTGTAGACTTCATCAAGGCCTAAAGCAGTCCCGATTTCCTCTCCCACCTGCTTCAAATCTCCAGTGAGCATGACAGTTTTTCTGATGCCCATATCTTTCAGCGCTCTGATGGTTTCCTGAGCACCACTCTTGATGGTATCAGAGACCACGAGTGCTCCAATATACTGGCCACCTTCGGAGAGATACACTAAAGTACCTCCAAAAGACAGCTGGGGTACGGTGACTCCTTCTTTTTCCATCAGCCTTTTATTTCCTGCAAATATAATTTTCCCATCAAGTGCAGCTTTGATGCCGTGGCCGGCTATTTCCTCATAAGAGGAGATTCTTCCTCTATCCAGTTCTTTTCCATAGGCGCTGACAATAGAGAGAGAAATGGGATGACTGGAGAAAGACTCCACATAGGAAGCTTTTTCAAGAAGTTCTGACTCAGATAGGTCTCCTTCAGGCAGAATTCTCGTTACTGTGAACCTACCTTCTGTAAGGGTTCCTGTCTTGTCAAAGACCACAGTCTCCACTTCGTTCAGCGCTTCCAGATAGTTTCCACCTTTCACCAGAACCCCTCTTCTAGAAGCACCACCGATACCGCCAAAAAATCCCAAAGGTATAGAAACAACCAGTGCGCAGGGACAGCTGATCACAAGAAACACCAGAGCTCTATACGCCCACATGGAGAAGGGGTCTCCTAGAACCAAAGGAGGCACCGCTGCCAACAGGAGTGCGGAAACCACCACAAAGGGTGTATAATATCTGGCAAACTTTGAGATGAAACTTTCCGTCGGCGCTTTTTTCCCAGAGGCATTCTCCACTAGTTCCAAAATCTTGGAAACAGCAGAAGCTCCAAACTCTTTCGTTACTTTGACTTTTAGAAGGCCATTCTGGTTGATGAATCCGCTGAGGATTTCACTTCCCGATTCCACATCTCTTGGCATTGATTCCCCTGTGAGTGCAGAGGTGTTCAGGGAAGAGGCTCCTTCAACGACCACGCCGTCCAGTGGCACCTTCTCTCCTGGCTTCACCAGGATCACATCTCCAGGCTTCACCTCATCCGGTGACACTTTCACTGCAGCACCATCTACAATAAGATTGGCATATTCCGGCCGGATATCCATAAGATCTGCAATGGATCTTCTCGATCTTTCCACCGCCATGGACTGAAACAGTTCTCCCACCTGATAAAAGAGCATCACGGCGACGCCTTCTGCATATTCTCCAATGAGAAAAGCGCCAATGGTTGCTATGGCCATGAGAAAATTCTCATCAAACACCTGTCCTCTTACAAGATTTCTGACTGCACGAAGCACAATCTCCCCACCCACCAGAAGGTAGGACAAGAGGAAAAGAAGCAGTCTAACGGTGTCGTTGAGAGGCATCAAGGCTCCTGCCAAAAGGAGAAGTCCACTTAGGACAATCATAGACAGATCTTTTCCATGGACACGGAGGATTCTCTGATACTCTCCTTCCAACTGACTCTCTTCAGTTCCAGCCAAAATCAGCTTTGTATCTTTTTCAATGGTTTCTATGATTCCTGACATTCTGTTTTTGTCTTCTATAGAAAGAGCTCCATACCTAGGCAGCACTCTCAGCTTTCTAGTGGCAAAATCAATGGAAACAGACTCCACAGCTGGAAGCTTCGAAATCTCCTCTTCCATTTTCATGGCACAGTTTGCACAGCCAAGGCCCTCCAGAAGAAAGATCTCCTCTGTGGTTTTATTCTTCTTTTTTTCCGTTACAACCACATCCGGTTCATGACGATGCACGATATGCTCGGCCTTTTTCATAAGATCTTCATCTTCATGCGCGCCATAGGTAAGGGTAAGGGTTTTTGTTGCAAAGTTCACCTCTGCTTTTACGCCCTCCAGAGCATTCATCTCATTCTCTATTTTCAAGGAACAGTTTGCACAGTCCAGACCTTCTAAAATCAGTTCTTTTTTCTTCATTTCCACTGCATCACACCCCGCTTCCTTCTGATACATGTTCCATAGCCTGATCAAAAATAGTGCGCACATGATCGTCCGCCAGGCTGTAATAAACGATTTTCCCTTCTCTTCTGTTCTTCACAAGTTTTGCCTGTTTCAGCACACGAAGCTGATGGGAAATCGCAGATTGGGTCATATTGAGGGCATACGCCAGATCACAGGTGCACATTTCGTGAGCATCCAGTGCCCACAGAATTCTCACCCTGGTGGAATCCCCAAAGACCTTAAACAGTTCTGCAAGATCGTAAAGACTTTCCTCCGCTGGCATTTTATCAAGTACTATATTTAGGACATCTTCATGGATGACATCACAGTCACATCGCTCAGCTCTCATGAAATCAGCCTCCATTTCATTTCAATTTAACGATTGAATGATTGTTCAATCGTTAAATTGAGTATACGCTTCGGAAGATGCTCTGTCAATATGGAACTGACTCTAGAAAGCTGTAAATCCTATGATATAATGACAGTAAGAATAGAAAATGGAGTGATCACCTTGGAAAAAGAAGGACGAGTTAAGGTACCAAGATATAAGCAAATTGCACTAGATATCGCTTCCAGAATCGCAAACGGGGAATTTCCGGAAGGCTCGAAGATTTTTGGCCGTTCTTCCATGGCCGGTGAGTACAATGTTTCCCCTGAAACCATCCGACGCGCCATCATTCTTCTGGAGGATATGGATGTGGTTCAGGCAACCTTAGGCAGCGGTGTCCAGATCCGTTCCAAAGAAAATGCCCACCGTTATATGGAGAGCAGTCAGAGCAAAGAGAGCATTTCCTCCTTGAGAGAAGAAGTCATCTCCCTGCTGGAGCAGAAAAAAAATATTGAAAATGAGATCATGGAGATCATCGACAAAATCATCGATTACTCAGAACGTCTGAAGAACACCAACCCTATGAATCCTGTGGAAATGGGACTTCAGGAAGATTCCCATCTCATCGGTAAAACCATCTCAGAAAGCAAGTTCTTTCAGAAAACAGGAGCCACCATCATTGGTATACGAAGGGACAAAGAGCTCATTCTCACACCAGGCCCTCAGCTGCAGTTCCATAAAAATGACAAGCTCCTTTTGGTCGGTTCTTCTGAAATCATTGAGATCGCCAAAAAATATCTGAAAAATGAAATATAACCTATGAAAAAATGCAGTTCAGATTTCGTGAACTGCATTTTTCATAGGTTTTATTCGCTGCTTTGCTTTTTATAAAATACGGCAGCATCCCTGATTGCTTTTTCTGAATCCTTCATCATCCTGCTGTAGTGGAGGAATCCATGGAGAACTCCGTCATACTCCACATGTTCTGCCTTTAGGCCATGCTCTTTCAGTATTTCAAATAAAAGAGAGGAATCATCCGCTAAAGGGTCCAAGGTGCAGGAGAGGATAAATGCGGGAGGGATTCCATGGGTGAGATCGTTCAAAAACAGGTTCCTTAATGGATGTTCCCGATCCTTCTCATCACAAAACAGTGTGCTGTAGGAATGAAGGGCGCTCAGCGTCAGACCATCATACTCATTTCCATAAAGCCTCATGGATCTGGAATCCTGTAGACCATAGCTGCCATAAAAGAGAAGGAGGGACCGTATCGCATCGGTTTCTCCCCTGTCCCGAAGATATAGTGCCGTGGCAAGAGATAGGTACGCTCCTGCAGAATCTCCAGCCAGCGAAATATTTCCAGAATCGATCCCATAGCGTGCACCGTGGTCCTTCAGATGCTGAAGCACTGCTGCACATTCATGAATCTGCACCGGAAATTTCACTTCAGGCGCTAAGGAATAATTAATGCTGATGACTACAGCTTCTGTCAGCTGTGCCAGTCTTCTCTGTATACCATCATGGGTCTTCGGACTGCCCACCACAAAACCACCGCCATGAATGAATAAAATTACCTTGTTAGGTGGCCGATTCACGGGATCGTATACTGTGCAGGGAATGCGTCTCCCTTCATAGTCCACAAAAATCTCTTCCACCCTCTCCATGACAGGTCCCCCTTCATTGAAGAAGCTTCTTGAAGCCTCATAGGCTTCCCGGTCTATGAGATTCTCCGCTCCAGAACGGATTCTGTCTTTTCTTTGTCTCTCCTCGAAGTCCATGACCTTCTTCATCTCAGGAGAAACCCTGCTTAGAATGTTTGCTTTGTTTTTCTCCATAATCGCCCTACTTCAGAAGGCCTTTCTCCTCAAGAAATGCCTTGGCCACATCCTTAGGCTCTGCACCTTCCGCATCCACCTGGAAATTCATGGCGATCATTTCCTCGTTGCTGATTTGTCCTTCCAGCATCAGAAGCACCTCTTTCAGATTAGGCGCCACCTCTTCATACTCTTCAAAAAGACTCTCTCTATGGAAGAATGCTGCATAGTACTGAGGGAAAAACTTCAGATCATCCGTGAGAATCCTAAGATTCGATTTCTGATTCAGTCCATCTGTAGAATATACCATGGTTACATCAATGTTCTCATTGTCAATGGCCGCATACTTCAGCCCGATGTCCAGTGACACACCATCTTCCCATCTGATGCCATAATGTTCATTGAAAGGATTGAATCTCATGGTTCCTTCCTCATCAAAAAATTCATGTTCTGCCCCAAAAACAAGGTCCTCCGTAAAAGGCTTCAAATCACTGATGGATTCAATCCCATTCTCCATTGCAAACTCTTCCTTCACGCCAAGGGCATAGGTATTTTCAAACCCGAACTTTGATGTCAGCGTAAGACCTCTGTCCTCCACACCCTTTGCAATGGCAAAATCATATAGATCTTCTCCTTCAGGAACATCACTGGGATCATATCCCAGAAGCGTTGTGAGAAGTGTTCCATCATAGCTCACATAAAGATCCACTTCTTTGCCTACCATGGCATTTCCAGCTGCCACGGTATTCATGGAGTCATGAAACTTGACCTCAAGGTCTGTATTCTCTTCAATGAGCATTCCTGCCATTTCTGCGATGATATCAATCTCCGCAAACTGCCCACGAAGAATGGTGATGGATTTTCCATCCTCTTTCTGTCCACAACCCGCTAAAACTCCCAGGGTTAAAATCATGGCTGCTGCCACTGCTGTAATTTTCTTTTTCATATCCTTCTCCTTCTTTCTTTATGATCCGTCAGTTTTATACGATCTCTTTTCCTTGCAAAGTGCTGTCTTCTTCCAGTAGTGTCTGGGTTCTTCTGGCTTTGAGTCTTTTTTCCACATAACCCATACCAAAATCAAACACCACAGCCATAACCATCAGTGCCAGTGTAGCTTCCAGAAGTGTATCCATATCCTGGATGAGAATGGCTCTGTTGATGACTGAGCCTAGTCCTCCACCGCCAACCACCGCACCGAATACAGCTGTACCAATGGACGTCACGATGGCAATTCTGATTCCTGTAAAAATCATCGGAAATGCCAATTGAAGCTCTACACTGATGATTTTCTGAACCTTTGTCATCCCCATGCCCGTGGCTGCCTCTTTGATGGCAGGGTCCACACTGGTGAGCCCCACATAGGTGTTTCTCACCACTGGCAGAAGAGAATACAGGACAATTCCAATGATGACGGTGGTGCTGGAAGACCCCGCAACAATGCTGAGTACCCCCAAAAGCGCCAACACAGGAATGGTCTGAAGTATATCCACGGTCCATAAGACGAAAGGTCTCACAGGTTTATACAGATAGGTGAGGATCCCAAGCACAAGACCAAAAATGATGGTAAACCCTGCGGCCATCCCCACCAGATACAGGTGCTGAAGCACTCTTTCCATGGTCATGAGCTCCGACCTCCTTTCAGTCCCCTAGGCGTTACCTTTGCCTGAATGAAGTCAATGAGAAATCCCAATAAAATTGCCAGCACCGCTGCGGGAATGGCTCCTCCGATGATGAGGGTATTGTTGTTTGTATCAATGCCTCTATAGATAAACTCTCCCAGTCCACCAAGACCAATCATGGCTGCTAGAACTGCCCAGGACACGGTATAGATGGTGGACATTCTAAGGCCGCTGAATATTGACGGCATTGCCAGAGGAAGCTCCAGTTTGAATAGGATCTGCCAATTGCTCATACCGCATCCTCTTGCCGCTTCGATGAGCCCTTTGTCCACACTGAGAATTCCCGTATAAGTATTCTTCAGTATGGGAAAAAGAGCATAGATGGAAAGGGCAATGATCACCGTGGCTGGCTGTATGCCGATTCTGATGAACAGCACACCGATAAAAACCAGACCAGGAATGGTCTGAAAAATACTTACCACAGGGATGATGACACTGGAGAGCTTTGGCACCCTGGATAGGAGTATGCCAAGGATCAGGGCCACAACAAGTCCGATACCCACAGACACAAAGACATACTGCAGGTGCACAACAATCGCTTCCAGGAGTTTTTCTCCATAACGTTCTAAAAAATCTGCCATCAGCTCTCTTCACCTCCCCATATGACACTGGCCAGAGCCTTGGTCATACTGGTTCTTGTGATGATCCCTGCAACAGTGGAATCTCTATTCAGCACCACTATGTAGTTATACTTGGATGCAATGAGCAGCTCGAAGGCTTCCTTTGCATTGGTGGATGTCCGTACAGAGGGAACCTTCGGATCCACCAGATGTTTTATGCTCTGCCCTGGCTTGCCTTCTTTGGCCAGTTTCTCTATGGTCACAACTCCACGGTACTTATTGTCCTCTTCTCCAATGACCACTGCAGAATCCAGCTCCCTCTGCTTCATGAGTTCCACAGACTCCAGCATCTTCTTCTCTTCGCTGACAGTGAGGACTCTCCTTTTCATGACATCCTTACAAGTGAGATCGTCTCCGGAAACGGTGTAGGAAAGTTTACCCATGAAGTTTGCAATCATTGGATCAGCTGGGTTGCGGAGCATTTCTTCAGGACTTGCGGCCTGCAGAATTCTTCCATCTTTCATAAAAACAATTTTATCTGCAAGCTTCACAGCTTCATCCATATCATGAGTGACAAAGATGATGGTCTTTTTCAGTTTCTTCTGAAGCACCTTCAGCTCATCCTGAAGATTCTCGCGGGTCATGGGATCCAGAGCCCCAAAGGGCTCATCCATGAGAATGACCGGCGGCTCTGCAGCAAGAGCCCGGAGAACGCCGATTCTCTGCTGCTGGCCACCACTCAGTTCATTGGGATACTTATTGATGTTCTCCCGATAAGGCATACCCACCATCTCAAGAAGCTCCTTGGCTCTCCGGTTTCTTTTCTCTTTGCTCCATTTGAGAAGCTTCGGGACCACCGAGATGTTTTCCCCAATGGTCATATTGGGAAAAAGTGCAATCTGCTGGATCACATATCCAATATTTCTTCTCATCTCCACAGCGTCCATCTCATTGATGTTTTTACCATCCAGATAAATACTGCCGCTGTTCATTTTAATGAGCCGGTTGATCATTTTCAGAGACGTTGTTTTCCCACATCCCGACGGGCCAATAAAAACCACAAACTCTCCCTCATTGATGGTGAGATTGAGGTTGTCCACCACAGTAACATCATTATATTTTTTCGTTACATTCTCGTAAATTATCAAAGTGACACCTCCACGCATTATTATTTAATAAATCCATATTCATTATAGTACGATAATCTCCATGATGCAACCTCTTGAAACTTTTGGAGTTGTCACTTAAGGAAGTCAAAGAAAAAAAGACAGAACTTGCATCCACAATCTGTCTCTTTTCTTTCCCATCATTCTATGATATTTTATTCTCTTTTTGCTTCCATGGCTTTCTGAAATTTCCTGATTTTACGGAAAGCCAAATCATACACGCTTCCAGAGAGAAACTCACCATTCTGATACCCGGCAGGGCGGCCCATGAGGATCTCCACCCCTTCATGGATATGTTTTACGGCATAAATGCTGAACAGTCCCTTGTTCACCGCTTCTATGACCTCCTCCTTCAGCATCAGATGGCTGATGTTCTGTACCGGAATCAGGACACCTTCCTCACCTGTGAGCCCTCTTTCCCTACAGATGTCAAAAAATCCTTCGATCTTTTCTGTCACACCACCGATGGGCTGAATCTCTCCTTTCTGGTCCACAGAACCTGTCACTGCAATGGATTGGCGGATTGGAACACCAGAAAGACTGGATAAGATGGCATACAGCTCTGTGCTGGAGGCGCTGTCTCCTTCTACCCCGCCATAGGACTGTTCAAAAGTCACTTGAGCCGTGAGACTGAGGGGTGTATCCTGAGCAAAAAGCCCCCCAAGATACCCGGATAAAGTCAATACGCCTTTGGTATGGATCTTCCCGCTCATTCTGGTCTCCCGCTCAATATTGATGACTCCTGCATCCCCCACATAGGTTCTTGCGGTGATTCTTGATGGCATACCAAAGCTGTATCCACCTGTGCTCAGCACAGAAAGTCCATTGATCTGTCCGATCTCTTCACCTTCTGTTTTTATATGGATCACATCTTTCAGAATCTCCTCTTTCATGCGGTCTTCAAAGAGGTTCTCTCGATGTCTCCTTTCTTTCAGTGCCGCTAGAACATGTTTCTCCTCTACCCTTTCCGTGCCATCTGTTCTTGCTGCGGCTTCCGATTCATAGATCACTTCCGTCACTTTATTGAATCTTGTGGTCAGTTTGCTTTGATCTCCAGCAATTCTTGTGCCATATTCCACTATTTTGTCCATGGCTTCCAGGCTGAAGGGATTCAGCCCTTCTCTCGTGCAGAGCTCTTCCACAAAGGCTGCGTATTTCAGCACATTCTCTGATGTTCTTTCCATCTCCAGATCAAAATCCACCCGAACTTTAAAGAGCCTTTCCAGGTCTTCATCCATCTGGTACAGATAATGATACAGTTCCGGATCGCAGATGATGATGACCTTCAGCTTCAGTGGAACAGGTTCCGGGCGAAGGGTTCCAGAAGGAATCAGCCTGTACTCCTCCCCAATGTTCTCCACAGCTGCCTGGTCATGCTTCAGCGCTTTTTTCAGTGGCTCCCAGACATTGGGATCTCTTAGAATATCTCTCATCTGAAGTATAAGAAATCCGCCGTTGGCCCTATGTATGGCACCTGGCCGAAGCATCGTGAAATCTGTCTCCATCGAAAGCATATGGGAGGTATACTCCAGTTTTCCAAACAGATGATAATAGGTAGGGTGGCTTTCGTATACCACCGGCGCTCCTTTGCAGTCTTCATTATTCACAAAAACATGCACCTGGTATTTGAGAAGCGGATTCTTTTCCGGGGCTGAAAACATGTTCTGGGGCTTTTCTTCTTCTTTCTGCCGCAACCCTCGGAATGGCGCATAATTCTTCCCAAGATCTTCTGTGAGATCAAGGAGATGATTTTCTATCTTCTCATACCCGCGGTATCTTTCCTGAAGCCTGGCAATTCTGGGCCGAACGGCTTCCAGCACATAGGTTTCCTCGATTTTTCTCAGATATTCTCTGGCATCATCCTCCAGACGCTGACTTTCCTTTAGTGTGTCATCCAGCGCTTTGGTCAGCTTTCTGCCTTTCTCATCGAGATTCTTTCTCTCCTCTGGACTGAGTTTTTCAAAGCTTTCCGGTGCCATCTGCTTCCCGTCTTTCAGTGGAATGAATACAAATCTTGGTGGCACAGGCTTCATGAGGAATCCTTCTTTTTCGGCGTCTCTTTTCATACCATCATACAGCGCATCCAGTTTCTCCTGAAGCTTCAGAACAATCTCATCTCTTTTCTTCTCATAAGCCCCATCTTCAAAGACCTTAGGAATGATGCTTTTCAGATCTTCTATGAACTCTTGCATCTCTTTTTGAAATTTCTTCCCTTCCCCCATGGGAAGTTCCACTATGATGGGTCTGTCTTCCGCTCTGAAGTTATGGATGTAGCAGTAGTCCAGAGGCTTCTCTTTCTTTTTCTCCGAAAACTCTTTAACAACAGCTTCCGTGTAGGACGTTCTTCCAGTCCCCGGTGGCCCCACCACAAAAATGTGATACCCTCTCGCTTCCATCTGAAGTCCAAACTCCATGGCTCTGGTGGCCCGTTCCTGCCCGATGACCCCCTTCCTCATGGGCATCTCCTTTCTGTTTGACATGAGCTGAAGTTCCTCCAAGGAGCAGCGCCTTGTGAGTTTTTCTACTGGTACTTTGTACTGATCCATCTTCTTCTCTCCTCTCATAATGAAAGCAATTGAAAACACCCCAAAAGAATCTCTCCTTTAGGGTGCACCATTGTTGTTTCTCTTTCTTCTGTCTCCCAAAAGAGATGATCGCAAGAAAGTATCGATTGAATATTATAACCAGTTTCTTTTTCTGAAGAACTCTTCTCTTGTCATGGAGTAGCAGACATCATCCACCACTTCACCGGTGGGAAGCACAGAGCACTTTCTTATGATGCCCTCATATACCAGTCCCGCTTTTTTCAGCACCTTTCCAGATTTCTCGTTGAAAGGATAATAATAGGCAGACACAAGATCCATCCCCAGTGTGAGGAAAATATAGTCAAGAAGACCTTCCACCGCCTCAGACATGAGACCTTTTCCCCAGTATGGGCTGGAGAGCACATACCCAATCATAACGCCGCCTTTATACTCTCTCTTTCTGTCTTCATGGCATCCTAAGGAGCCGATGACTTTTCCGCTGCTTTTCAGTGTCATAGCAAAAATATCCTCGCTGCTGACAAAGCTCTTTAGGATCTCCAGTGACTCTTCTTTGGATTCATGAGGCTTCCATCCTGCAGGAGGTCCCACCAGGGGATCCTTCGCATATTCATAAAAGTCTTCCAGGTCTTCCAGCGTAAACCTTCGTAAACACAACCTCTCCGTCTCAATCATTCTGCATCACTTCCTACTTCTGTCTTAATTTCATCATATCATATGGCGACGTAAAATTAACAGCCGATTATGATACCTGATGGATTTTCAGGCATATGCGTCAAACTCTCATTTTAGATGAACTGCCCCCAGGCAAGAAAACAAAGCACACACACCTTTCTTCACTAAAACCCGTCTTCTCCAACCAAAGATACAAAACGTACCCATTCTAGGGCTTCCACATGAAGATATCCTTCCTTATCTTTCTCCACTAGAAAGAGCCTCTGAAGACCTTCTTCTCCCACCGGGATCACCATTTTACCACCTGGTGCCAGCTGACTTGCCAGAGCTTTCGGCAGTCTTACCGCTGCTGCAGTCACCATGATCCGGTCAAAGGGTGCTTTTTCCTCCCAGCCATAGGTGCCGTCTCCGATCTTAAAGTGTATGTTTTTGAATCCAAGTCCATCCAGTCTCTTTTTTGCTTTGTGATAAAGTTCCTCAATCCGTTCCACCGTATACACTTCTTTGACGAACTGTGCAAGGATGGCTGTCTGATATCCGGAGCCAGTACCTATTTCAAGGACTTTATGACTTTTCTCAAGATCCAGAAGCTCTGTCATTTTCAGTACCAGGGTCGGCTGTGAGATCGTCTGTCCAAATCCGATGGGAAGAGGATGATCAAAAGCTGCTTCCTTGTGCTGGGACTCATCCAGAAAGTATGCGCGGTCCAAAGAGAGAAAATACTTCTTTAGGGCTTCCTTATCCATGGTAAACACCTTCCTATTACCCCGAAGATACTACAATAACAGTGAAACAGCAACAAAAAAAAGAAGATACCGCTGTATCTTCCTCTCCTGTTCATGATCACTTGTGTCTAGCGGCACCCGCCCTGGCCATGACAGCCATGTTCTCCACTGCCATGATCATGAGAATGATCATGATGCCCTTTACATGCTTCTCCCCGGGACTGAAGGTTTCCAAGAAGATATTCGTTTACCGCATCTGCCGGTGCGCCTTCTGCTCCCCGTACTACTTCGATGCCTCCAGCTTCAAGCTTTTGTACCGCTCCTTCACCAAGTCCACCCGTGATGAGCACCCCCACTTTCTCCTTGATGAGAAGCTGAGGCAGTGAACCTTTTCCATGACCTGGACTGTGAATGGTTTTTGTCTCCTGGAAGGAATCCTTTGTTCCTTCAAACACCTTAAACACTTCACTGTGTCCAAAGTGCATCGAAATTTCCTCTCCAATACAAGCAACCGCAATTTTCATACAAGGCCCTCCTGAAAAATTATTTTTTCGGACAGTCACAAGGAGGCTGATCTTCTCTCTGGCAGCAGGCTCTTCGCTTCCCCATTCTGGTGCTGCATCTTCTTTGATCCTCTTCAGAAATCTTCACTTCTCCTCCCTCAATCCGAAGCCTGACTCCGAAAACAAGAAGTTCTGAAAGCTTCTTTCTGGCACTGCTGTATATGCTTTGTACTGTAGTTCTGGCGACGCCCATGATCTTTGCACATTCTTCCTGAGTCATCCCTTCATAATCCATAAGTCTGATGGTTTCATATTCATCCAGTGTCATAATGACCACATCTTCCACTGTCCCCTCCTCCTGGATGGGACCAAACTCTTTCAGAACAGGCACACAGCATACATTTCTCCATTTCATTGGTCTTGGCATTGACTTTCTCCTCTCCCTGGACCTCACGAGTCCATTTTACTCCATTTATGACATATGTCAATAATAATTTTATTCTTAAATCAGCATCTGGTTGCGGTCATTATAAAGGGTTCTGTATCCGAAATAAAGCGCTGAAAACACCGTCAGACACACCACCGTCGTGATGGCAATCATGATGGCAATCTGATATAGAATCGCCGTCATAGGCAGTGTACCTGAAAGAATCTGACCCGTCATCATCCCCGGAAGTGAAATGATGCCCATGCCCAGCATAGAGTTCAGTGTAGGCAAAAGTGCAGTTTCCAGGGCACTGTTCACAAAGGGCAATAGGATCTTCCTCGGTGTTACTCCTACATACAGCAAGGACTCTACCCGATTTCTCTGGGAAGAAAGATTCTCATTGAAGGACTTCAGTGCCAGGGTCAGACCTGTCATAGCATTGCCAAAAATCATGCCACTGAGAGGAATGGTGTATTGAGGATTGAAAAAGTCCATTCTGACCACAACTACAACAAAGAAGAACACCACTGCAGTGCCTGCGCCAGATAGGGATATGGCAATGGCAGTTTTAAACTTCTTGTTGAGATGTCTGTTCTTTCCAAGAACCCTCATTGTTGCAAAAATTGTCATAGACAGAATGTAAGCCACCGTGAATAAAGGATGCGGATTCTTCAGAATATACGTAAGAACAAGCCCCGCAAGAACCAGCTGAACTGTCATTCGCACACTGGCCCAAATAAGCAGTTTTGTTTTCTGGATCTTGGCTTTCTTCATGAGGGCCAGAACCACAAGTAAAAGCACATATATCAGGGCAAACTGCCCTAAGGTCATTTCTACTATGCCCATCTCTACGCCTCCTCTCTCGTGATGCTGACAAGATGGTCTGAGAATTCTTCAGCCAACGCATCATCATGGCTTACCACAATCATCGTCATCTCTTTTTCTGCTGCGAACTCTTTCAGGTTCTTCAAGAGCATCCTGGCCGTCTTAAGATCCAGTGCCGACGTAGGCTCGTCCAGAAGAAGCACCTTGGGAAGGAAAGAAAGATAGATGGCGATATAGACCCTTTGACGTTCTCCTCCGGACAGAGATACACAGGATTTGAGAAGCCCAAAATCCGCTTCACATAATCTTAAATAGCTAAGCATGGTTTCTTCATCCGGCGCAGGAAGATCCCGATAACTGTAATAAAGCCTGAAATTCTCTTCGATGGACTCATCAAAGAGATACACACTCTGTCCGATGAGAATCACTTCTTTTCTCAGCTCCACCGTATCAAAGCTCTCCAGCTCTTTTCCCTCATAATAGATGGAGCCGCTGCTTGGACTGGCACTGGCGTTAAGAAGCTTCAAAAGGCTGCTCTTCCCCGCTCCGCTGGGACCTTTGATAAAGGTCATGCCTGTTCTTGGGATGGCAATGTCTTTATAGGACAGCATATTTAAAAAACGAAGATTTTCTGTTTTGAAGATTTCTTTCATCATACGCTCCTTTGCATAATGCTCGTTGGATAGTCTCATTATACCAAAAGAATCAGGCAGTGTGCTCCATGAGGGAGCTGCCCGATTCTTTTTAAAACTTATACGTAATTCTGTTTGGTTCTTTGGATCTGTCCCCAGGAAGTTCTTTTTCTCTTATAGCCAATGAATGCCGTAGCTCTGACAAAAGACAGCACATAGCGGTAAATCGCCGTTTCCAGCGTTACCATGATCAGTGCCTTGATGATATCAGAGAAGTGAAGCTTTATCCCTTGGCTGTATACTCTTTGGAAAAACGCTGTAATGGAGAGTATCACATTATACACCGTATAAATGATGAAAAGCCTGATCATAAAGGGCACAAAGAGGAGATTCAGCTGCCAGGCTAGGACAATATTGATCAGACCTATGATCTCTATAAACGGTGAAAGAAGCTCAAACAGAACATAATAAAGATAAGAAAACATTCTGGGGAATCCCGCTTTAAAGGGATTGATCATGGCTCTGTACTGCCACAGAGACTGGAATAGACCTAGATACCACCTCTTCCTCTGCTTGATGATATCTTTCAGGGAAGAAGGAGACTGACTCCAGCAGATGGCTCTTGGTTCATAGGCGAGCCTGCATTTCTTTTGGTTGTTGATACAGAAGTTATTGATTTTCATCACAAGCTCCATATCCTCTCCCAAGGTATCTGTGCTATACCCGCCCACAGCAATGAGCACTTCTTTTTTAAACAGCCCGAAGGCCCCAGATATGATGAGATTCGCATTGAACTGATCCAGAAAAATCCTGGAAGCAAGGAATGAGCGGTCATACTCTACCACCTGCATCCCCACGATGGGATTCCAGGGTACATGGTAGTCAATGACTTTTCCTTTATCCATGAGGACCGTTTGCGCAATTCTGATCATTCCCCCCACAGCAACAATACGTTCATCTCTTAGAATCGGCTGTATGATTTTCTCCAGTGAATCCCTTTGTAAAAGAGAGTCCGCATCAATGGAGACCACATATGGATACCGGGATAGGTTCGCCGCAGCATTAAGCGCGTCTCCCTTTCCCCCATTCTCTTTGATGACAAGGGTTATCTGGATATTATTATAGGTAGTTTCATAAACCTCCAGCACCTTCTTGCACGGAATGCGCATCTGGATGGGACGCCTGGTTCTCTTCATCTGAAAAGCTTGGATCAGCGTTTCTGATGTTTTATCTTTAGATCCATCATCCACAATGACCAGTTCATAGAGCTTGTACTCAAGATTCAAAAGACTGCTGACACTGTCCACGATGGTGATCTCCTCATTGTAGGCCGGAACCAGAAGGGAGATGGGCACGTAGTAGCCGTGTTTCAGCTCATTTCTATAGCGGATCATCCGGTCTTGGGTATAAAGCTGTATCGCACCGAATAAGACGGTGATGATCAGATAGGTCGTATAAATCAGCATATAGATGAGAAAAAAATACCCAATGGTCTGTACCAGGTTTTCAAAAAAAAGCACTTATTTCCCCCTCCTTTCACTGATCCGATAAAGCAGAATGTCTTTTGCATATCTGTCTTCATCCAGAAAAACATCCTTCAAATCCACCAGGTTCACCTTCAGTTCAAGGAGAGATTCGCTGACATTGAATCTCACGTACCAATTGGGATCTCGGAGCGCTTCTTTCAGCACTTCCACCGTTTCTTTTGCCTTATAGCTGCCCAGAGTTCTTGCCGAAACTACCCGGAGCTGATATAGATTTTCTCTGTTCAGCAGGTAATTATACAGTAACGGTCTTGCCTTTTCATAGGGATACTTTTTAAGATACCGTAGTGCAGCCAGACGGATCTCCAGATTTTTCGACTCATCCACTGCACACTGGAGCATTTCTTCCTTATAGCGTTCGCTGGTGAGAGATATGAACTGAATGATCCCCTGCTGAATGAAATCACTGTAGGTATCTCTTTTCTCGCATAATGCCTTTGCGAGGTTTTCCCGGTCTCCTGTAAAAAGAACCAGACCGTCCCCAAGAAGCTTGGGATGGTGGAACCAGTTTTCATCCGTGAGAATAGAGAAAAACCGAAGTACCCACTCCTCATGTCCACAGCTGTAGATCGCCTTCAGCACACTTTCTCTGACATAAACCGTAGATGGCTTCAGATACTCCAGAAATACATAGAGAAGTTTTTCCTGTGACCACTGCCCCTTATTGAACGCAGAAAAGAACTGACAAAAATAGGACTTCTCCATGACACCTTTGGTTCCATAATGCATGGCAAGTTTTACGATAGAATCCTCCATATCATGAAGAAACATCCTGAAAGACTCTTCCTTGCTGTTGAAGCTTTCCAGGGCCAGATGAAAATTCATGAGATTGCCCGGCTTTTTCAGGTCTCTTTCCATCCGTTTTCTGAAGCTTTTATCCATTGCAGCTGTTTTGCTCTGCCTCTGAATCTGCTGTGAAACGAGAACTTTCCACTTATTCTCCACTCTTCGGTTCACAAATTTACGATAATAATTGTAAAAGATATAAAACACGGTATAGGAGAGAATGAGCATACAGATGAAAAAATAACTATAAAGAATCACATTGACGATCATCTGCTCCCCTCCCAATAAGACTTCAGAATCTCATAAGACTCTTTCAGCCTGAACTGAACCTCAGCACTTCGCTGAAGTGGTGAGAGCTTAATGGTGTCCATCTGAATCTCCTGATTTTCAGAGCCAATACCGATGTTGAACTTTCTTATTTTTAGTGGCTCAACACCGAAATGATCATAATAGTCCTCATGGATCATTCCATCCAAAGGATTGTAAAAATTAAGAAGTCCATAGGGAATACGAATTTCCACGCTCTCTTCTCCAAAGTAGAAATCTGTGGTGGACACATAATCATCCGCATCCGGGTTTCCCTGTCCATAGGTGAATGCGCCAACAGTAAAGCTTGTGTAGTAACTCAGTGGACGTTCACTAAAAAGGTCAATCTCCTCTTCGGTATATCTTCGGACCATCTGGATGGGCACCATTTTGCTGCTGTCTTTACGAGGCTTCAGCACATAAGGATTGACCGATTTCAGCCTTTCCAGAAACTGAGGACGAATGCTGCTGTAACGTTCCTGAACCAGGAGTTCTGTGTTCTCCTTGCCATCCAGTACCAGAAGAAAATCAGCACCCTGGTCAAAGGTCACACCATATCCTGCAGGGCTCTTCGTGCCCACATCTTCGAGGAAATCAAGCCCAATGACCATCTTCTCCTTTTCAAAGGATTTTCCTTCCATGAACAGGTACAGGTAATTATGGTCTCGGGTCACCGCGTAGCGGAACCCCTCTTTTTCCATAAAATCAATGTCTTCAAAATCATCTTTCTTGCCATCCACCCTCATAAGGGTTTCTCCGCGATAGGGTTCAAAAACAGCAAGCCCATAGTGCTCTGTTTCTGTTAGGCTGTTCTGCCAGAGACTTTCCATCTGAGCATCCAAGCCATAGGCCGTATTCCAGGTTCTAAGATACCAGGTGTCCTGCCAGGAGTGGAGCACAGCGTGGTCTATCCCAGATGCTTCAAACCTTTCAAGAAGAGCAACCATCTCTTCCCCTTGCCTTCTTTCTGTGACTCCTTCAGGATGATCCACGGTGTTTCTGGCACTGGATACATTAAAGTTTACAATCATCAATGTTTTTTCATGATGCTTCTTTAGAAGACTCAAATAGCTCTTACCATAACCGCTTTGAAGAAGAGTGCGGTTCATCTCGTTATTTGCCAAGTGCTGCAGTCTTGTATCGGAGACTCCATCATACTGATAGGCTGCAAAGAGTCCTGCTTCATTCCGGGACGTGGCATTAAGATGCTCTATATCCAGTCTGTTGTATTTTCCAATAAGCTCTGCAAAGGACTCCTCGTAGACAAAAGGGTCATAGATCGAGGAGCTCACAAAGCTTATAGGCCTCTGATCCCCATATTTTCCGGTTTCATACCCCATCATATCATCCATGATTTCTGCCAGAAGTACCTCAAAGGCATTGGCTCCATCTGTTTTGATATAAGTACCTGTAAACTCATCTGGATTGCCTTCATTTTCGTTGGTGTAGGCCATAAGATCAAGGTTCCATTCATCTCCCAGCAAAAACCCCAGCACCCATGGAGAAACATCTTTCATAAAAAGACCATTACCTGTTCGTGTGTCATTTAGCGCAATCTTTCTTCCATGAATGACATCTACAGCTTTTCTTCCATCCCGCTTCAGGCGATCCAGAAATTCTGGGTGATATCCGTCTTTATCCCAAAGGGCATCACTCTCTGAAGGTCTGATTCCCTGGAGAAGATAAAGAGGCTCTTCACTGTTTGTATTGAACTCATAGAGCGCATCATAAAAAGCCTGGTGATACACTGTATTTATTTTTATTGTATTGGCTCCCAATCGTTGAATATCCTGAAACCATACGAGAAACGTCTCTTTTTTCGTAGAAAAGTCCAGTGCATTGTGGAAGGCTTCTGCCTGCCCCACATGGATTCCTTTTACTTGGATCGGTTCATAAACACCCTGATTCTCCACATAATATAGACCATTCTCCGCCTTAAAAGGTACAGAAGCCTTTTCCGTTTCATTCATCGGTATAAAAAAGCCCTGCATAAAGTACAGAAACAGAAAACCAGCCGTCACTAGCAAAGCAGCAAGCACTGAAAATAAAAACTTCTTCAACCGGTTCCCTCCTAACGTATCATTTCAAAAGCATTCCGTGATGGATGACTGTATTGTTTCAAAGTCACCATATGTTCATCCAGCCATCTGCCGCGCTCCAAAAGATATTCTTTCATTTGGGCTACAGCTTCCTCGTGACTTGTGACATTTCTTTCCAATCGCTCCAGATATTCATAGACATTATAGTTTGAAAGATCATAAATGCTGCCCCATCTTTCATCATTTCTCTCCACTGCTGTACCTAGATATTCCACTGTTTCATCGATGAGGCTCACCAGTCTTTCTTCCTTCAGCACCGTTTCTCTTAAGTACTCATATCGTTTGAGGAGCCCTTCCACAAAAGATTCATCTTTTAACAGGGTCTCAAAAAACACTGCCCCAGTGAGCGAAAACCCATAGACAGGATGCGAAATTTCCTGATAATTATCCAGCGAATTGTTGAAATCCCAAACAACTGGTGTCAAACGTCCTCTGACATCTTTATAGAGAAATGTGGAGTAGAATCCGGCATCGACATTCCTGAACAGTTCATTGATGATAAAATAATCCTGAAATGCCTGAATATCAAAAACCTTGGCTATCTCCTCTGTGGAATCCTCTAAGGGCCGTTCATAGAGATACTTGCTGATTCTTGAAAAGTCCTGCTCCACATATCGGATCCGGTCCTCTGTATACTGATTGGCTCCTGGATAGACCACTTCAAACCCTTTTCCTTGTGTCCGGAAAGTATAGGTCAAGAAATCACGAAGCGTAAACTCCGGTTTCATTTTGAGAGGCCTGTCCATCTCCAGAATATAGCTCGTCAGTCTGCTGTTTCTGGATGGGGTAGAAATTTCCACCCGTCCCTCTCCCTTGGTGATGGTTTCCATAAGAAGATACACTCCTTCATAGGTGCCATCCACAAAAAGTTCCACATATCGGACATCCGGCGCAAAGGACATGATTTCCCCAGAAAGATTCATGGCCAGATAATTTCTCAGAAGGCTTCTGTCCAAATAGGGTCCATGAAGAACCCACTCGTCATGTTTCTCCATGCCCAGAAGCGGTTCCTTTCTTTCTCCATCCTTCTCATCGACAAGGCGGATTGCGTAGGATTTTTTAGAAAAATACCTGGATGAGTTTCCTCTGTAGCGGACTCTGGCAAGAAGATCCACTGGCTCACTTTCCTCTGCTGTATGAATCCTCAATTCTGTCACGATGGAATTCTCTCCATTTGGCGCCAGTTCATAGACATTCTCCTGGTTCTCCACTGGTGTCCCTGGAATCTTCTGGTCCTTTGTTTGGATTGAAACAACCGGAAGGTGCGTGGTGATCCCTTCTGCTGTGTGGCTGATCTCACTTTCACTGGACTCATGCTGATAGCTTCTTGCATGAAAGGCGTATTCTTCCACTGTAAACACCCCAAGGGCCATCAGCGCTACGGCAATGATCATCAGAACATAAATAACTCTATATCTCATAAATCATCAGCTGATTTCATCATTCTGAGTGATGATGTTCACATAGTCCACTTCGCCAATCTCATAAATCCGTTCCGAAATGGTTTTGTTGTTCTTTGTGGAAGTCTGATACACTTTACGGCTCAGTTCATAAATCAGCTCAATACTGTCTTGGGTGGTGTTTTTGACTCTTAAAAAGGCTTTATGCTGAAAATAGGTGTATACTGCACTTTCTATCTCTAATTCCTTTACCCGATTGCCCCGGATGATGAGAAGAATCCGATTCTCATTTTTCACTCTGCCAAGGAAGAGAAGTACGACAAAAACCACTGCGCTGCCGAAGCTCGCCACGAGATAATCCCCTGCACCCGTACTGATACCAATGATGATGGCCCAGAAGATATAGGTGGTGTCCCTGGAATCTTTGATTGCAGTTCTGAATCTGACAATAGAAAGAGCACCGACCATACCCAAAGACAGGGCGATATTATTGCCGATGACGGTCATAACCGTTGAAGTAAGGATGGTCAGTGTCACGAGAGACACATTGAATTTTTTGCTGTAGGCTGTCCCCACATGGGTATACCAATAGGAAACATATACGGCTAAGGATAGGAACGTGGCAAAAGAAATGTTTGTCATGATGTCTCTCACCGTCAAAGAACCAGACTGCTCAATCATTTGTAGTAGAATTTCCCTCAAAATGTGCACCTCACTTAAAATAAATAATGTTTGCTGACAACACGGCTTAAACTGTATTTCCCCACGGAAAGCTCCTGTTTTTCGACCCCATCCAGGAAATCTTTGATATATCCGAGAAGAAATCCATTGTATTTCACTTCCAGAATCACCAGATATGGATCCAGGATGGGATTCTCGTTGAACCTTTCAGAAAAAATATCATAGTTGCTTTCTGTTCCGCGGATATGGTGGTCGAAGGTGATTCGGATTTTATTCTCTTTCGCCAGGAAGGCTTTCCGTTCATAGGTCACCACGGATTTGGGTCTGTACGCATGCATACTCATGATGCTGTAGCACTCCAGTGCAAAAGGAGTCTGATACTTCAGAAGAACCCCAAAGTCCCCTGAAATAAGTTTCTTGCAGTCTTCTACCGGTAGTCTCATAGAAGATTTCTTCTGCCTTTCTCCTTGTTTCTTTTTCATTTCCAGAAGACCGAAGTCTGGGGATGTCTCATAGGTTCGAAGTCTTATTTTTCTTCTCACTTCAATCCCGTCTTCCTTCTCATGAAAATCACGGTCATCGATGGAGTCAAAATATAGAGACCGTATGGTATAGCCCTCTCCCTGACTGTTCTGATCCCGAATCATCATCTTATCCAGGTAGTGGGAGAGCTCATAGTATTGTCTCTGCTCAATGATGTATTTCTTTTCCACCCGGTACACTTCATTCATCTGCCAGAGCCTCCTTTAATGCGTTATATTCATGATAAGCCATGGATACAGACTGTTCTCCAAAATAAGCCTGAAGCTTTGAAAAATTCTGTTCCACCTTCGCAAGTCCAAGTCCATAATA
The DNA here is from genome assembly GCF_900115135.1 of Proteiniclasticum ruminis. Taxonomy (GTDB): domain Bacteria; phylum Bacillota; class Clostridia; order Clostridiales; family Clostridiaceae; genus Proteiniclasticum; species Proteiniclasticum ruminis_A. Next base: position 132,140 of record NZ_FOVK01000006.1, read on the forward strand.
GGTGTTTCTTTCCGTAAGACCGTACTTCCCTGGTGCTTGCAGCTCATAAATCGTCATAATCTCTTTCTCATATTTACGGGCCAGCCCTGCTTCGAAAGACATATGCTCGATTTCTTGATCCCGGTAATAGTTCATCACAAGCATGAAATCAGAAGCCTTGGCAATCTTATCCAGTTCATCCTGAAGGTCCCAGTGGTCATAATAATAGGGAATGCATACCCCAAACCGCAGGTTGTGTTCCTTAGCCTTCTCATAAGCTGCCTCAAGTCCCAGGATGAAGGACTCCATAATCTCCTTTTCATTGCCTTTAAACTCATCCAGAAGATAAGGCTCCACATCCATAATGACTCCTTGAACTCTGTCGCTCTCTGCTGCTTTTTCATTCAAGGCTGAAATCCGGTTCACCCTTTCCACCATACTGCTCCCTTTTTTGTCCAGAGACCACTCCGGACTGCCCGTCAGTGCATAGACAGTGATTTTTTCAGCAGCGGCTTCTTCCAGAAAAGCGATGCTGTTCTTATCATTATCGGCTGAAAAGCTTTGGAATATAGTATTGAGATCTGCTTTTTTCATGGTTTCCAAGAGAGTTCGGTCTTCAACATTTGATGAGGACCAGGAAAATAAAGCTCTCATACCTTGAACTTCAGGGACTGCTTCCTCATCCTCAGAAAACCATACTGCAGCTGCAATTCCTGCCAATAACACAAAAGCCAGCAAAACAGCAGCCACGATTATTTTCTTCATTTTTACCGCCCCACTTTCTGCATAAAGATAGCCAGTAAACCATCCGGAAACGAAAACTGTTTACTGGCTTAACTATATTCTAAAGGAAAATTCTCACAATTACACTAGTATATGAAATACATTTAACGAATACTGAGTTTATTCTTCTTCTGGTAGAATTCCCTTTAAAGTATTCTCGATTTCTTCATCCATTTCAGCATCATAGGCTTCTACTTTGGGCATCCTTCTCTTATCTCTGTAGATCACTGGCGATGTCGCAAAAAACACCTCTTCCTCAAAAGCTGTCCTTTCCATGAGCAGAAGTTCTTTGGCAATGGTTGTGACATTACGCCTGAAATCAGGTGAATTGATTCCCTCCACTTCCTGACCTTTGGTTTTTCTATAGTACGAGTAGTTTTTCCAGAGGCTGTGGGTGATTTTCTTTACAGTGGATGGCTTCCGGAGGGTCTCAAGAATCTCCTTCCGGATGGACTTCATGGTATCTTCCTCTACATTCTTTGGAAGATCTGCAAGCTTTCTGCCAAGATCCCGTGCAAAGGTGTCATCAATCTCCTGACATAAGAATTTCAGCACATACCAGGCCTTATAGAGATCATCTTTATTCTCTAAAGGAAGAGATCTGAACCAATGGAACGCCAGGAGTCTTCGTCTCCAGTCCCACCATTTTATAGGGCTCTGCACATCTGTTGCTGGAATAAGAAACATTTCCTCATCCAGAAGCATTGCACCGAAAATCCCTGGAGGATTTCCCCGCTTCTGCTTTTTTAGTGAGGTTCTGTATACACCACAGGTTGGGCTTCCATCCATGTAGATATATGCTGTGGCATTGGCTCTCTTTAAAGTCTCCATACAGGAGCCGCATCCCAAAAGAACTTCTTCCGTCACATCCCTGCCTCTACGGTTTTTAATTTTGGCTTCTCCACTGAGCACCATGAGTCCGTCGCCTCCAGAAAGGTGTATAGGATCTCTAGGCACACCTAATCCAGACATGGTTTCAGGGCAGACGGGGCACCACATGAAGTCCTGCTTCTCCCGCCCCAGGGTAGCCAGCATATCCCACCCCTTGTTGTTGTAGCGTACAGGCGATCCCATACAGCAGGCACTGATTCCGATGGTGATTTTGTCGTGGATGACTACATTCTTCTTCTCCATTTTTATTCCCCACTTTCATACTTCTAGTATAGAAGTATACAAATTTTAATGATAAGAATATTATATATATTATTCATGCTCTATTGACGGAAGAATCCCCGATACCTCATCCTGTGATAAATTATTGAAAATTGAATCACTGTGGATTATTTGAACAAATAGGAAAAACGGTACAACGTTTCTTTTCCTAAGTCTTTCTCACCATCTCCCATTGTGATGAACTCTCCTTGGAGATTTCGCTCCAGCGCTCCCAGGTGGAAGTGACAAGCAGCAATACCAAGGTCCAGCCTCTGGATGTCATATGGGAAAGCATCGCTGTACCTTGGCGTTTTCTTCTCATAAAAGTGAACAACATGGTCCTCCACAAGAATTCTCCAAGGCTGTTTGTTGGAGGCTGAGGGGCCAAGACGGACCATTTCCAGTAGGTCTGAGAGAAGATTTTTGTCTTCTTTGGGATATGAGTTCTGAAAACTATCCTTGAAAAACAGTTCCTCAAAGGGCTTCCTCTGATTTCCTTTGGCAATAAATCTCACCAGACGGTCTGTCAGGCTTTTCTCTACTTTTTCGTACCCTACTGGGGTTATGGCTGGGAAAAGATATCCTTCCGGAACCACCATGGCTTCTTTGAAATCTTCTCTCTTAAAGGTTCCGCCCAGCCAGCAGGTGCCGATATTTTTAGACACCAGAAACAGCATCAGTCTCTCCATCTCATAGCCCAGTGCTTCTAGTGCCAAAGGACCGTCCTTCACCATGGCTCCAAGATAACTGGAGGCTCCTTTAATCACTCCGTAGGTGCCTAGATTCGTTGTGTTTTCAAGGGACTCCAGAAAGCGGAACTCCACCTTCACATGGAAAGGATTCTCTGAGGACTCCAAGAAGTCTCTGATCTCTTTTCGGTCTGCCTCAGTAAGAGGACGCTCTTCAAATGTTCGTATAGATTTTCTTTGTTCAATCAGTTTCATGATATCTTCTTTGATCCACTTCTTAGTCATATCATTCTCCACTCTTTCCTATGTTTTTAGCCATGATAATATCCGGTTTGTTCCATCCATTGGCATTGGGTATGACACCCACAATCTGATATCCTAATTTTTCATAGAATTCATAGGGATGTTCCTTGTAGTTTCTTACCCTCGCCATCTTCGCATAAAGATCTTCAAAAAGATTCCCCTCGGAAAGGCTGGTGGCAAAGCGTTCATCGTCTGTTCCCAGAAATATGGTCAGCACTCCTTTCTCAGAAAGAGTCTTCTCCAAAGCTTCCACAAGCTTTTTGCCAACACCCATCTTTCTAGCGTTATCTGCAACAACCAGTGGATGGAGTTCCCATCCGTAGGGTTTATAAGCTTCCAGCGCGGAGACAAATCCTAGAAATTCACCGTCTTTTGTGGCCTTATATGCAACTCGTTCTTCAGAAAGACACTCCATGACCTCATCCAGTCCACGCCCTTTATAACTATCAGGAAAAGCACTTTCTAGAAGACGGGCTGCTTTTTTCACATACTCTATTTCATGTATAGAAAACGGACTGATATCCATCTCATTTTTCATTGTGATTGTCCTCCAAATAGCTACTGAAATCATCCAAAAGATCCCTTGTCACAATTCTTTCACCATACCGCACTTCCTGATAAATTTTTCTGATTTTCACATGTTCTTTAGAAGAGACCTCTTCGGCCCTCACCGCAACATCCTCTGCGGTATCATAGAGATGGATCTCCATTTCTTTCCTGAGCTTCAAAAGATAGGTTCGGTATCTGTATCTGAGCTTCTCATAAAGCCCATCAGGTTCCTTCTCCCGAACAGTTTTTCTTCTCTGCACTTTATGTTCTTTTAAAGATTCCCGCTGCTCAATATATTCCAGTCCTTCCACAGGCTTTTCCCCTTTTTTCCTCAGGAAACGGTACAGAAGATAGAGGAAGGCCAGAATCAGAAGTAGGGACAACAAAGTCCTCAAGACAGGGTACTCCCTTGCATTTTCCACAAAAGAACTGAACTCTTCCTGAAAATCTTCCCCCAGTTCAGCACCTTGTGAATCATCAAACTGAGGTGGCCTGAAGAATCCTTTGAGTCTCGAAAACAGGGCATAAAAAGCAAAGGCGAAAGGATATACGATATATGAAAGTAAAGACACCAATACAAATCCAACTTGCTGTAAAAAAGTATAGAATAGGTTTCTGGCCTCCTCTGTACCAAGTACTGCTGACAAAAGGATGCTCACCAGGAGATACAGGAGGATTCTGTTTCTGCTTTTTTTCGGATCAATCCCCGCCTCCTGATGCCTTAGTGCAACACTCAAAAGGATGGTGGAGAAAAAGTACAAAAGCAAAAAGGGCAGGTTTTTTAGAAGAATCCAACGGACTTCCTCAGCCATAGAGGCCGTCACACCCAAAAAGAGAAGAAGCCCATAGCTTATTTTAAACCGTTGTGACAGGTCTTTCGGGTCCAGTATACCAAGCCTCACATCATAGTACACATAAAGCACTCCAGTGTAAGCGATGGAAAAATATGCTCTTTCTGTTGTAAAAGCTAAGAGCAGAGGAAACACAAAAAGCAGTGGGATCAGCAGTAGATTCCATGGCCTTTTTCTCCATTTTCTCCAAAGAAATAAAGACGAAATCCCTACAGCGTAGAAGAGGATAAAAAACCCCTCCCATGGATCAACCTCAAAAGGAATCATCAGAATGGATATGGTCAGGGAGAACACTCTAAGGAGTTCCAGTAAAAGCAGCGCCATCTAAAATCCCCCTTTATATACTTCCATTTCTTTTGGGAGCCGGTTCAGATTCTCTTCTCGTGCAGACAGTACGACACTTCTGCCAAAGGCTTTAGAGAAGGATCTGAGCGGACTAAGATACTCTTTGAGTATCCCTGGTGTCACCAGGACAAAGGTCTGATAGGCTTGTCTGTTCCTGGTGAACCCTTTTAAGGATTCCTCCAAGGGCATGGCGATGACTTTCCCCATTTTCCCAAGAATCTCGTTGTACTTCCTCAGGCTTTCTTTTGATAGGCCTGGCGGAAAGTAATAGCCTCTTTGTGATGCATGATTATTGTAGGCATTGGACGCAAAACTGAAGGGAATGTTTTTACTCGTAAGCTCCTCCATGACAGCGCGCATGATGACAATGGCGTTTTCCATCGCCTCCAGATCCGGATTTTTCCAAAAGGGTTTTGCCGTTTCCAAATTCAGAAAGAGAAGTACACTTTTTTCAGCCGTAAAGTCAAACTGCTTCACCATCAGATGATCATGTTTCAGTGTAGAGGGCCAGTGAATGTATCTTTGAGACTCCGCACCAGTATACTCTCTGATGCCCCGAATCATCAGCGGGTCGTCCATGATCCATCTTTTGACCGAGACCTCTCCTTGAAAACTATGATAAGGAATCACAATCTTCCGAAGCATCTTTTTTTCCGGCAGGATCACAACCGGAACTTTCAAAGAAATTTCCTGGTAGGTTTCATAAAACCCCAAAAAATCTCCTACCTTCAAAGTGGCCGCTTCCACATGGTACAGCCCCCGCTTGGCAGCCTTCAGCTCATAGATTCTTCTGACTCTCTGATACGGCATGAGTACAAGGCTGTAGCTGTTCACTTCCACAGAAAATGAAGGATCATAATATTCATCCACCTTAAGAAAGGGCAGTGTCAGTGGTTTTCTGTTTTCAATGACAGGCATGACTTTAATGGTCTCCCCGATTTCATATGCTTTTTTGTCAGTACTCGTTCTATATGTGAGAAATCTTCCACTGTACAAGAAAAGCACTCTGTTTATAAGAAGAATCACCAAAAGGAGCATTACGAAAAGTCCAGTCATATATCCTCTCCAGCTTCTTCCAGCGGCACTGGAACTTGAGTCAGAAGATCTTCAATCTTACGCATTGCTGAAGCGACGCCATAGGCATCTTCACTGACGATTCTATGGTTCAGCACATAAGGTGCCATCTTCTTCACATCTTCCGGCATCATAAAATCTCTTCCGTCAAAAGCAGCAGACACCTGGGAAGCTCTAAAAAGTGCAATACTTCCTCTGGGACTTACGCCCATGGTGATCTCCTCATCTTCTCTCGTCGCCCGTACCACCTGGAGCAGATAAGAGAGCACCTCATCTGTGCATTTCACTCCTTTGACTTCAGTAATGAGAATCTTCAGTTCTTCCTCACTTACCACTGAAGAGAGGGTTTCCAGGAGATTGCCCAAGGTTTGGCGCAGGATTACCTTTTCTTCCTCCAGACTCGGATACCCCATGCTGATTCTCATGAGAAACCGGTCCATCTGAGCTTCCGGCAGCGGAAAAGTGCCGTAGGTCTCTACTGGGTTCTGCGTGGCAAGGACAATAAATGGCTCAGAAAGCTTTCTTGTCACTCCATCCACGGTAATCTGTCTCTCTTCCATGGCTTCCAAAAGAGCTGCCTGAGTCCTGGGAGTCGCACGGTTGATCTCATCTGCCAGGATCACATTGGCAAACAGAGGTCCTTTACGGAACTCAAACTCCTTTTCTTTCTGATTGTAGAAACTGATCCCGGTGATGTCTCCAGGAAGAAGGTCTGGGGTAAACTGTATTCTTTTGAACGGAAGATCCAGAGTCTTTGAAAAAGAACGTACCATCACGGTTTTCCCCATGCCAGGAAGATCCTCCAATAGGATGTGCCCCTGGGCAAGAAAAGCAGTAAGGAGAAGCTCAATCTCATCATTTTTCCCCACAATCACTTTAGATACATTTTCCAGAACCTTTTCTTTGAACTGTTTGATTTTTTCCATATGTCCTCACTTTCATACTGCTACTTTTTAGTTCTATCTTATCTTGGCCATGCGTAAGCCAGCGCGATGACAAAAGACATGGATGCCGCATAATAATACATCCAGTTACTTCTCTTCATTCTGAACACACCTAGGGTTAGGAGAAAAAAGAGCACTACAATGCTAAGGGCTAAAAACGGCGTTTCATAATACTTCAGAATCACCACAACCAACGCCATGGTAAAGGGCGAGATAAAAAGCAGAGATTTCAGCAGATCATTTTTCAGAAACCTGCCTACTAAAATATAAGCAATAAAAATACCTGCCATGGTATAGAATCTTGCTCTGTCCATTGGAAAAAGCTGTGGATTTCCACCTGCAATGAACCGTTCCCCAAGAAGCACTACTCCGTAATAAGCCATAAAAGTCAGCCCCAGCAGCAAAACCCCGCCTACAGTAAGAATCAGTACCGGCACCACTTTGTGTTTCAGATCCGGTTTCATCTTTTTCGCTTCCTTCCCCTCATTATTGCGCTGTGATTTTTATAGTCATCTGTACAGTATAATTATATCAGAATTGATGGAATCTTAGTAATATTCTCGAACTATACCTCAGGGAATTTGTCGAGATGCGAGTATCATTACAGCTCACAAAAAACCACCGAAAATGAATAGAAGCTTACCCATAATCTGGATAAGCTTCTATATTCAGAGGATTTTTGGTTTGATTCCTTCTATTTGGGGTGTTTAGAAGTCGTAGTCGTCAATGTTGTCTATGGTAAATACAACTCTTTCTGGAAGATAGATGATACCACTGTCTTCTGCTTCGTAGTCATATCCCTGTGTCTTATTGGATTCTACAGTTACCTTTCCAACACCAGGCACATCCAAAGTATCTCCAACTTTCAGTTCGTTGCCTGCGCCCAGCCAGTATCCTACATAAGCACTGATTGCTCCCTGGATCTTAACATCCCAGAGACCATGAGCCTTTACAGTACCGTCTTTCACGAAATCTCTCATAGAGTTCGGGCTTGCAAAACCAGTAATGATAACTTCTCCGTCCTTGCCAAGATTCTTTGCTGCCTGAGCCATTGCTGGAAGAGCAGTGGAGTCTGGGCATAGGATTGCATCGATGTCTCCATATGTCTGAAGAATTGACTGTCCAACCTGAAGAGATTTCTGAGCATCCTGCTCACCATATTGTGTTGTGACAAGTTCCCAACCTGGATACTTGTCAGCGATGTACGCTTTCGCAGCTTCCACCCATGCATTCTGGTCCGTAACTGTAGGGCTGGAGTAGAAGAATGCAAATTTTGCACTTTCTTTCTGTGCATCAGTCATCTGATCAGCGGCCATATCCACGAGCATATGTCCAAGATCCTCTGCAGTTCCCTGGTTTACGAAAATAGATCTGTGTGTTGGATCCACGTCTGAATCCCATGTGACAATCTTGATTCCCTTGTCTCTTGCATTTTGAAGAGCCTGGTTCAGACCATCTGGTGAAAGAGACGAAACAACGATGGCATCTGCTCCCTGATTCACTGCACTGTTGATGATCTGTACCTGATTGGCAACTGCCGCTTCAGGGGAACCGTCATACTTCACATTGAATCCCACTTCTTTGCCTATTTCCTGTGCACCCATGTTCCCAGATTCGAAGAACATGTTTCCAGTCAGCTTAGGTATAAACACAACATTCACATCTTTAGGGTCTTTGATTTCACCTTCGCCAGCTGGCTCTTCAGCTCCAGGCGCAGGAGTTTCAGGTGTCTCTTCTGCTGGTGTAGTACATCCAGCCAGAATACCAAGTGTAAGTGACAATCCGAGAATTAAGGACAAAACTTTAGACTTTTTCATAATTACCCTCCATGAATTATATTGTTTATTAAATGACTTACGCCAATTCAACCAAAATTAGTTTTTTATGATATTTCTTTGTGGCATCAGATGGTTCAGTGCATTCCGAAGATCTACCCCTCTCAGCGCTACCGCTGTGATCAGAAGAATTCCTTCTCCGATACTGATGTGCTGACTTGAAATACCAGCCATCTGGGAACCGAAACGGAAGAATCCTACGATAAGTGCAGCCAGCGCTGTCCCAAACACACTGCCTCCGCCACCGGTGATCAGTGTTCCCCCAAGAACTACCGCGGTGATGATCGGCATGGTTAAGGTCGCACCATGGTCTGGTCTTGAACTTCCAAGATAGGAAGTCATAATGACACCTGCAATGGATGCTGCGACTCCAGAAAGCATATAGACACTCATAATGACAGGTTTAAGCTTGATTCCTGAATATTTTGCTGCATTGGGATTGATTCCGATGAGGAAAATGTAACGTCCATATTTTGTCTTATGCAGCAATACATAAGATACAATAAACAAAGCAATCAGAATAAGCAGCGGGATTGGCAGATAAAGGATGCTTCCATTGGAAAGATTGATAAAGGATCTTGGGAAGTTTCCAATCCCCTCATAGGTGCTTGCTCCTGAAAGTCCCATGATAACCAGTGACAGTCCTGAGAAAAACAAGCTGGTTCCAAGAGTTGTGACCATGGGCTGAACGCCAACATAGGAAACGAGATACCCGTTCAGAGAACCTGCCAGAAGTCCTACCATCAAAGCCAAAGGCACGGTGAGCCAAATGTTGATGCCCAGAAGTTTCCATAGGAGCCCCATACTGATAGAAGTTAGTCCAATGATGGATCCTGATGAGATGTCCATACCACCGGTGATGATGACAAAAGTGACAAATAATGACACAATCCCGATGGCGACAAAGTCATTGATGCTGTATAGCAGTGTCCGCAAGTTCAGAAACTTGGGATTTATGGCACCGAAGATCAGAATTTCAGCAAGAAGCAGTACAATCAGCATGGTTTCCCATCTCATAAATTTTCTGTATTTTTTCATGACAGTACCTCCTCCTCGCTAAAAACTTCTTCAGTTTGAATTTTCTTCTTCAGCAGTTTCTCCTGCTTTGCTTTATTTTTCAAGTATCGGTTGATCAGTGCATCCGCTGTTACAATAAGGACCAAAAGAAGTCCTGAAATGGTGTTGTTCCAGAAAGCCGGAATCTTCAAAAATACCAGCGCACTGTTGATTGATGTCATAAGAAGAGCCCCTAAGGATGCCCCAAACACTGATCCGATTCCACCATTAAGACTCACACCACCAAGCACTGCTGCAGCGATGGTGATCATTTCCAGACCGTTTCCAGCCACATTGGCCACGAACCCAACCTGACTTGTATAAACAAGACCTGCCAAAGATGCAAAAACTCCAGAGAGCACAAAAGCGAAGATCTTATATCCATTTACAGGAATACCGATGAGGTTAGCACCATCTTTGTTGTCCCCAATCGCTGCGAAGTACTTTCCTTTTTTTGCATACTTCAGATATAAAGAGATCAGAAGCATAATAAACAGGACCACCAGCAAAAAAGTGCTTGTTCCCAGAATCTTATGCTGGGATGCTCTCTTGAAATAATCAGGCAGATTCTCTACCCATGCACCTTTTGTATACACGATCATCAAGCCTCTAACCAGGCCATTCATGCCCAAGGTCATAACAATAGAGGGGATTCTCAGTTTTACCACACCAAATCCATTGATGAGACCAATGAGGGCACCTACTGTTATTCCTGCAAGGATAACCAGAGGTAATGCTGTGCCTTCTCTAAGAAGTGTTGCACTCACCGCTGCACTCATCCCTAGCGTAGAGCCTATGGACACATCGATTTCTTTACTGATTAAGACAAAATAGATACCGATGGCTAGGAGTATATACATGACACTGTTCTGAAGCGTCAGTGAAATGTTGCCTGGAGATACAAAGCTTGGATTAACTGTTCCAACAAAAGCAAAGAGCACTGCAATGAAGATGATGACCGTAACTTCTCTTGCTTTCATCAGTTTAATCATAATATTTTTCATCTGCCTACCTCCTTTGTGAGCACATTAAAGGATGCAGCCATGATGCTGTCAAGATTCATCTCTTCTCTGCACATCTCAGCATTGATGCTGCCGCTGTACATGGTAAGGGTTCTGTCACAAAGACTTACTATTTCTTCTAAGTCTGATGAAATCATGAGTACAGCCAAACCTTCCTCTTTCAGTTTAGAGACAATTTTATAGACATCTGCACGGGCAGCTGCATCGATCCCTCGGGTGGGCTCATCAAGAATAATCACCTTCGGATTAGAAGCAAGAACCTTTGCTATCACGCATTTCTGCTGATTTCCACCTGAGAGGGATCCTAGGATCTGTTCTTCATCTGTCACTTTTATTCTGAAATCATCAATGTACTTTTGTGCCACATCCACTTCTTTCTTTCTCTTCGTAAAGAATTTAGAAACAGCAGACATGGATGCTGCGGTAATGTTCTCCACTACGCTGGTAATCTTGAAGATTCCATTTGCGTGTCTATCCTCTGGTACATAGTTGAGACCAAGATCTACCACTTCTTTCGTTGAAAGTCCTGTGATGTCTTTCCCATCTAAATAGACCTTGCCTGAAATCACTGGTTCTATTCCGAAGATTGCTTCCGCAAGCTCTGTTCTTCCTGCACCAACAACTCCCGCTATTCCAAGAACCTCACCCTCATGCAGCTGAAGTGAGATGTCCGTAAAGCCATATCCTGTCAGATTGCTTACTTCAAGGACGATTTTCCCTTGCTGCACTTCAGCAGGTTCCGCTTCTTTCATCTCAATCTCTCCACTGGAGTCCACCTCAACATTTTGTGGCAGAAGGTTTCTAATGAGATCCTTTTTAGTATACTCACTTACTTTTCCTTCACTGGTGATTCTGCCATCTTTCAATATGACAACATCTGTTGCAAGTTCAAACACTTCATCCAGTCTATGGGTAATATAGATGATTCCAATCCCCTGATTCTTCAACCTCTCTACCATCGAAAATAGTGTTTTGATTTCTTTAAAAGTAAGAGAAGAGGTCGGTTCATCCAAAATCAGCACTTTTGCTTCCCTTAATAGACCTCTCAGGATTTCAATCAGCTGCTGGTCAGCGATAGATAAAAGTTCAGCGTTGCGTCCCAGAGCAATCTTCCATCCAAGATCCGAAATGATCTGCTCCAGTTTTTTCTTGTTCGCCTTTCTATCCCCAGGCAGTCCGATGAGGATGTTTTCTTCTGCCGTCATATTGGGAAACAGCATCGGTTCCTGCGGTACAAGATACACCCCCAGATCCAGTGCGTTGGATGGCTTGAAAGTTTTGATTTCCTCATTCCCAATATATACGCTTCCTTTATCCGGAAAGTAGATGCCCATGATAATCTTCATGAGTGTACTTTTACCTGCACCGTTTCCACCAATCATGGCAGTAATCTGCCCTTGATGGAGACTTAATGTAACACCTTTCAGCACCCGGTTGTCAGAAAACGATTTCTCTATGGAGTCCAAATATAAAAGTCTTTGACTTTCTTTTAAATTGTGATCCAAAATGTACCCTCCTTGAAATCGATTTGATTGATTAAATCCATAGTAATTTATAACATTTGTTTTGTCAACAATATTTTGTTTAAAATTATTTTGTTTTGATATCACGTCTGCAGCACTTGCTCGCATCATTCGGTAAAAATCTATGGTTTACAACGATTAACACAATTCATCAATCGTTTTCATTCTTTAGGGTTGACAGAAAGCGTTCCCTATCCATATAATGAATTAAGTAACAAAAATTTATTTATAAAACATTTGTTGTGATTATGATGATTAATCGGGGGTGTCCAATGGTCAAAGAAGATATGATCTTTAAAGTAGCCTGGTATTACTATATGGAAGGTATGACTCAGCAGCAGATATCCGAGCTTCTGGATATTTCTAGAATGAAAGTCGTTTCTTTTCTGGAGCAGGCTCGACAGGAAGGTATGGTTCAGTTCAAAGTAAGAAGCGAGCAAGGAAACCGTATAAAACTTGAAAAAATGATCATTGAAAAATACGGTCTGGAAGACGCATACATCGTGCCTACTTCTCCAGACAATATCAATAAATCCATTGCAAAGGCTGCAGCACAATACATCAACGAAAAGCTGAAGGAAGATGATTTCATTAACATCGGTTATGGAGAGACGATTTCCTACACCTTACATTATCTTCTTTCTTATCTGGAGAAAAAGGTTTCCTTTATTTCTTTGGCTGGTGGTGTGTCCGTGTATGCCAATGCATTGATTGGTTCCTCCCAGCAGAGGAACAGCTTTAATCCAGCCGACATCTATCTCATTCCGTCCCCTCTGATCCTTTCTACACCAGAGCTTGCAGAAACCTTCTGTAAAGAGAAATCAGTGAAGAACATCATGGACATGACTCAGTCCTCCGATTACACAATCATCGGTATAGGGGCGCTCAATAGAGATGCTACCATCTATAAAGAAGGACACATCTCCGATTCTGATTTGAGAGTCTTGGAGAGAAAAGGTGCCATTGGGGACATATTGAGCCAGTTTTATGATAAAGACGGCAACATTCTGGATGTGGAGCTTCATAAGCGTCTGATCTCCGTGAAACTGGATACATTGAAAGAAAAGAAGAACGTCATTGGTATTGCAGGCGGTCCAGGAAAACTTCCATCTATGCATGCTGCACTCATTTCTGGCATCGTGGATATCCTGATCACAGATGAAGAATCTGCTCAGGCGCTGCTTGACCAATACTAGGAGGTGTATGACTTGAATAAAAAATACTTGATGGCAATTGATGGGGGAACCGGGAGTATCCGTGCTGTGGTGTTCGATACAGAAGGCAATCAGCTGAGTTCTCATCAGCGAGAATGGTTCCATCATGAAGACCCTGCCTATCCTGGTTCCATGAATTTTGACTGGGAAACCAACTGGGCACTGGCGAAGGAATGCATTGATGAAAGCATTAAAAAGGCAGAGATACACTCTAAAGACATCTTGGGCATCAGTACAACCAGCATGCGAGAAGGGATCGTTCTTTATGATGAAAATCTGAAGGAACTATGGGCATGTGCAAATGTGGACTCACGTTCATCAAAAGAAGCATCTGATATGATCGTCCATCATCCTTCTATTGAAAAAGATATCTACATGCTTTCAGGACAGACTTCTGCTCTGGATGCCATTCCCCGTCTGCTTTGGGTCAAAGAAAACCTGCCAGACATTTATGAGAAAACTCGTTATATCAATATGTTCAATGACTGGCTGATCTATAAACTTACAGGGATTATGACGTCTGAGCCCTCCAATGCGTGTACTACTGGTATCTTCAACATTGCAACACGCGCATGGGCTCCAGAGATTCTTTCAACCTGTGGTTTGAAGGAAGACATACTGCCCCCCATCGCAGAAAGTGGTACGGCCATTGGTAATGTCTCTTCCCAATGCTCTGAGGAAACTCTTCTCTCCACTGAGACAGTTGTGGTTTCAGGAGGAGGAGATGCACAACTGGGCGGAGTAGGCACCGCAGTTGTGAAAGACGGTCAAATTGGCATCTTTGGCGGGTCTTTCTGGCAGCTGGAATACAACACCAGTAAAGTTCAAGTGCAGGAAGATATGAAGCTACGAGTGAACTGTCATGCTGTCCCTGGCATGTGGCAGTATGAAGCAATCGCATTTAATCCAGGACTTGTTCTGAGATGGTTCAGAGATGCCTTCCTGGATTTAGACAAAGTAAAAGCAGAAGAACAAGGAAAAGACGTTTACGATCTGATGAATGCAGAAGCCGAGAAAATCCCTGTAGGCAGTTATGGTCTTTATGGTGTTTTCTCCAATATTATGGACTACAAGGCATGGAGACATGCCGCACCAACTTTCACAAACTTCGGACTGGATCCATTCAAATGGAATAAGTACACATTCTATCGGAGTATTTTAGAGAATGCAGCATTTGTCACCCGAGGACATTTAGACCTGGTGAAAGAAGCCACCGGAGACAATCCTTCTGAAGTGATCTTCTCCAACGGCGCTTCCAAAAGCCCCCTATGGTGCCAGATTCTCGCAGACGTCCTTGGCGTTACAGTAAAAGTCCCTATGGTAAAAGAAGCCACAGCATTAGGCGCTGCCATTTGTGCAGCTGTTGGCGCTGGACTTTATAAAGATATACAGTCTGCTGCTCAAGCCTTTGTCCAGTGGGACAAGGAGTATACACCCAATGATGAAAATCATAAATTGTATACTGCTCTATTTGAGACCTGGAAAAAGATCAACAACCACCAGCTTCAACAAGCTGATGAGGGACTGACTACACACATGTGGAAAGCCCCAGGAATATAAGGAGGAACACGATGTATCATCTCAACGAAAATGACCGGGAGTACCGTTTTGGGGATAGTGGCCCAAAATATCTCATGAAAGGTCCACGCTCTAACTTTGCTCTGGTGCAGTTTATGCCCGGGCAGGATTTCCCAAACCACTATCACAATATTATGGAAGAGAACTTCTATATGATTGAAGGAGAATTGGAATTCATTATAAATGGTGAACTGATTGTTGCAAAACAAGGTGACTTTATCCATGTGGAGCCAAAGGAACATCACTATGTGCGTAATGCATCCAACCATCCTGCAAAAATGACTTCTTCCCTGGCACCATACCAGGAGATTGATAAAGTCGA
The DNA here is from genome assembly GCF_900115135.1 of Proteiniclasticum ruminis. Taxonomy (GTDB): domain Bacteria; phylum Bacillota; class Clostridia; order Clostridiales; family Clostridiaceae; genus Proteiniclasticum; species Proteiniclasticum ruminis_A. The sequence goes on from NZ_FOVK01000006.1 coordinate 147,359, forward strand.
GGCACCACTAGAAGAAAACCTGAAAATGAAGGAGGCAAAATAATGGCAGATTTAATCGGAAACAAGAGTGCAAAGGAATACTTTGAGAATATCCCCCAAAGAAGATCCCAGTTTGATCTGAAAGGGCTTGATAATGTAGATTGGGGTATGAAGGACCGTATGTCCAAGATATTCAACCCTAAAGACAACAGAAGTCTTATGCTCGCCTTTGACCATGGATACTTCATGGGCTCCACACAAGGACTGGAACGTATTGATATTCAGATTCAGGATATCGCAAAGCATGTAGATGCGCTTATGGGCACAAGAGGTGCTTTCAGAACAAGCATTTCCCCTACCAACAACAAAGCTGTGGCATTAAGAGTATCCTCAGGATCCACCATGGCATCAGAAGACATCACAAAAGAAATCATTTCAGTTGATATTGAAGATGCGATCAGAATGAACGCAGCCTGTATGGCGGTTCAGACCTTTATCGGTACAGATCAGGAAACAAACTCTCTGAAAAACCTCTCTGATGTAATCAATGCTGGAAACAGATACAGCATACCAACCATGGGTGTAGTTGCTGTAGGTAAGACCATGGAAAGAACATCTAGATTCTTCCTGCTTGCCACAAGAGTTATTGCAGAGCTTGGTGCTCAAATCATCAAGACTTACTACTGTGACGACTTTGAAAAAGTTGTTGCTGCTTGTCCTGTGCCAATCGTTGTAGCTGGTGGCAAGAAGCTTCCAGAGAAAGAAGCACTGGAACTTGCATATAAATCCATAAACTCAGGCGCTGCAGGAGTTGATATGGGAAGAAATATCTTCCAGTCTGAATCTCCAGAAGCTATGGTACAAGCCGTCGCCAAGGTTGTTCATGAGAACTTCTCCGTAGATCAGGCATTTGAACTTTACAACGATCTGAAGAATGAGCTTACCAAGAAGTAACCCCTTAGGATCATCACAAACGAAACCCCTATCCCCCAAATAACAAAACGAGCGGAATCCGCTCGTTTTTCTGCAAAGGAGATGTTTTAATGCTTGTAAATATGAATGATGTGCTGAAAAAAGCCCAGGACCAGCAGTATGCAGTCCCTGCATTTGACACCGACGTCAGCCTCCTTCTGAAAGCAACCGTAGATGCCGCAAAGGACATGAGATCCCCTGTCATCCTTCAGTTCCATGAACAGGACCTGGAAAATGAAAATATATATTATGTGACCTCACTGGTCGAAGGAATTTCAAAACATTATCAGATTCCTGTCGTCCTTCATCTGGACCATGGAGAACACCCTGAAAAAATCAAGCGAGCCATAGACCATGGATTCACTTCCGTTATGTATGATGGTTCTCATCTTCCATTAGATGAAAATATCCGGAACACAAAAGAAATTGCAGACTATGCACATGCCCATAACGTATCCGTCGAAGGTGAGCTGGGTCACGTCGGTGGAAGTGATCTGGACTTCAACGATACGGGCGAGTCCCTTCTGACCAACCCGCAGGATGTCGTAAAATTCGTCACTGAAACTGGAGTGGACGCCTTGGCAGTTTCCATAGGCACTTCCCATGGTGTGTATAAATCAGAACCAACCCTGAACCTTGATGTTTTGAGGGAAATCAGAAAAGCAACAGATGTTCCACTTGTCATTCACGGTGGCTCTGGAACGCCACCAGATCAGCTGAAGGCTGCAATACAGGAAGGCATTGTTAAAGTCAACATTTTTGCCGATTTAAGACTCGCATTCAAGAAAGGACTGGACAAAGCCTCAATGGATATCAGCAGGCCAGATCCACTGCCCTTTGAGCTCTATCAACCTATCCAAGAACAGCTGAAAGAAGCGGTTAAAGCTAAAATACAGCTGTTGGGTTCAGAAAATAAAGCATAGAAAAAGAAGCGGTTCATATTTTTTTGAATCGCTTCTTTTCTTACCATTTTTCTTCAAGATGCCCCTGTCCCCTAAGCCACTTCATTTCATTTCTTGCACTTTTCGCCTAGTGGTTTTTTCTACATAGCTTATAAGATCACCGTTTTCTTTTTCTTGTATCTGTCCATTTTGAAACTGCTGTAGCTTTTCTTTCCATTCTTCTTGATTTCATACATGGCAAAGTCTGCATACTCTATAAGATCATAAATATCTCTGGTGTCCCTTCCATAAATGGACATGCCTACACTGCAGGAAACTGGAAACTCTTTCTGCTCTATGAGGATGGGCTTTGCCAGCACAATTTCAGTAATGGCTTTCCACAGGTTTTCTTGGTGCATCCTCTCCACTTTGTCGTACCCATGAAGATATACACCAAACTCATCCCCAGAAATTCTCATACAGATGAGCTGGTCAAAAGGAAGCAGCGCAAGCCTCCCAGCGAAGGCTTTTAAAAACTCATCTCCAGCACGGTGGCCGAAAGTGTCATTGATGCTTTTAAAATCATCCAGATCGATAAAGGCAAAGATCCCCTCTTTTTCCGGATTTTTTCTGATCATACCCAGGATCTCATCTCTATACTGGTACCTGCTTACAAGTCCTGTCAATGCATCCTTCACAAGGCGGCTGCTGAGCTCTTCATTGGCTTCATTGAGCTTCGCATTGGCTTTCAGAAGCTCCCTTTTCATATTGAGAAGATCATTATTGAGCTTCTGCACTTCCTCAAATGCTTGACGGATGAGAAGTTCATCCTTTGTATTGATTTCTCCATAGGAATCTCTCACCACCCCCATAAACCGGTGGATGATGCTGCTCAGCTCCTCTTTTTCTACTGAACTTCCGAAAATATCCCGTCTAAGCCCATGGATGAGCATCCGGTCCTCCATCTGCATCATGCACAAGGAGACCTCTTCTCCAATCAGGGTCTTAAAGCTTCCTGCACAGGAGACTGGTTTATTTGTATTTCTGGCTTCTGTAAACATTTCTTTCATTCTCAATTCTTCTTCAGGAAGAAAAATCTCCTGAATTTTCTTCTGATAGGGAGAAATCAGATACACCGGTTCATACCAGAACGTATGGATGATATTCATTTCATTATCACATTGAACCAAAAAAGATACTGCACTATTCAACATCCGATGCTCCTTCTCTCTTCTCATGATTTACAAGGGTACTCCGCCCACCTGAGAAGATCTATGGCTTTGTTCCCATAATAGTCCGCTCCCCAGTCTCTCCACAGGTTGCTGGCACTTTTAAACCCCTGTCCTCCTACCGCGACAAGAAGTTCAGGGTGCGCTTCTTTTATTCCTCTCACCATTTCCTCACAGTGAGGCAGATAAGGCGGCATGGTCACAGACAGTGCAACCAGCTGAGGTTTGTATAATCTGATGGCCTCCATGACTTTCTCTAAGCTCACACCAGCACCTAGGTAATGGGTATCCCATCCCTCATGTTCAAAAATATCGGAAAGCATTCTGATGCCCATCTCATGAAGTTCACTGCCCACTGCAAGTGAAACGAGAACTTTGTTCTTTCTCGGCCTTGAAAAGATCTCCTCAAAATAATGGGACATCACCGTCTGGGTCACAGAAGTGGCATAATGCTCCTTATCCACAGAAATGATGTTACGATGCCATAGTACACCAATCTCATGCATGGTTTTCGCAAGAATATGTTCATAAATATCAAGCAAGGGAATCCCACTACTTTTTGCTTGTTCAATGATTTCTTCCGCTTTTTCTGTTTCCCCTTCCAGAAGTGCTTGAAGATAAGCCTGTCTGATTTCAAGATGGTCTCCTTGGAGAAAACCGCTCTCAGAAAAATCATCCTCCCTCTGCTCCACTACTGCATTTACTGCACTCAGAAGATAACTGGATGCTGTACTGATCTCCTGTTGTGAAAGAATAGAGCTGCCTTCTTCTTCTATCACCGTTTTCATAATCCTGAAATGATCCACGATGATGGTGGTTACTCTCTCTTTTGTAAAATCCTTCATGAGACTGCGCAAGAGTTCATGAAGCCATTTGGCATACTCTGTAAAAATTTTCTCATCCTGAAATCTCACCGCTGTGAACAAAAAACTGATGTTATAGGTAATGTCCGCATACATGAGCCTTTTTCTTCGATCATCAAATTCCTTAGAAAGAACCGGATCTTTTTCAAATTGTATTCTGTAAATCATTTGGGCAAGAGTTGTGAACTTTGGATCATTAAAAGGTACAAACAGACTCATCGTATCACGTTCCTTTCCATATCTTACTCTTTCGTTTTTTGTGCCATCTCTCTTCCTGATGCTGTGCTTCAACAACATGTGCCTACCGCTTCATTTCTCTTCATTCCCAGCGGTTCCCACTGCATATCGTTTCTATTTTATCATGTCGCAGGCATGGTAACACATTTCTTTCCTATTTATTTTTATTGTCAAAACAATTTAAAGTAACTTCATTGACCAGAGAACACATTTTCTATAGTATACAACAAATAGATAAATGTACCTATTATATTTTTATTTGACTTTATTTATTTTAATTATATCCAGCAATCATCATCATTCCGGTTATAATTCAGTCATCTAAGCATAGACTCTTATACCTTGATGACCCTCTTCCGGAGTCATGACCCTATCCATTTTGACGCATTATTTCTCCATTTTACATCTTGACGTGATGTATCGCATCGTGATACACTAAGTTATATCAAGGCGCGATATAGAAGAGGAGATAGAACTTATGGACGAAATTCATAAATATTTACCCATGACCGAGACTGCCTACTATATTCTTCTTTGTCTGAAGAATCCTGAACATGGATACGGCATCATGCAGCGTGTGGAAACCATGACAGAAGGCCGTATCAAGATTGGGCCAGGAACCATGTACGGAACCCTGTCCAAACTGGAAGCCCAGCAGCTCATATCACAAGTGGAAGAAGTGGATAGAAAAAAAATATACAAGATTACAGACAAAGGTTTATCGCTTCTTAAGTTTGAACTGAAAAGACTGAAAGAACTGATTGAAAACGGAGTCAGCATTATGGAGGTGAAAAGATCATGAAAGAAACACAAAAGAAATTTATCTGGTGGTGGGGATGGAATCCGGATCCATTGGAGTCCGAGCTGGAAGAACAGGCGAAAAGAGGCTGGGTCATCGATCAGGTGGATCCTCTATGCATATGGATCCGATTCAGAAAAGGAACACCACAGCAGCGTAGATTCGCCACCGACTATCAGCCGGAGGCTTCCAAAGATTATCTGGAGATATTCCAGGCAGACGGATGGCATCTGGAATGGACTGGCGCCAATGGCTGGTATCTGTTTTCCAAAGCGTATACAGACGAGAGACCTGAAATTTTTACAGACAACACCTCTCTTATTGAGAAGAACAACCGCATACTTAAAGTGCTTTTGCCCCTGTTCATCATGCTGATTGTTCTCTTTGTCACCATTGTCCTACCTGTACTGAAAGAGCCCTTTTATGTGGGTCTTTATGTGTTTGCACTGGGACTCTACACTTATATCTTTACACAGGTTTGGCTCCATAATAGAAAACTCAAAATTGACATCTGATAATAAGAAGCTGTGCTTTCCTTCGTGGAAGCACAGCTTCTTATTATCATTCTACAATTCCTTCTTCATCAAATAATCCGTTTGAGCGTCCTCTCCCAGCAGAAAAACATGCTCCGAGAATTTAACAAATCCCAGCTTCTCATAAAAGGAAATGGCTGCAGTATTTTTTTCCCATACACCCAACCACAGGTACGGTGCGTGATGATCCATGGCAAAGGAAAGAGCACTCTCCATCATAAATTTGCCGATGCCTCTCCCTTTGAACTCCTTGTATACATAGATCCTCTGGAGCTCCACTGCATTCTCATGGCCTTTTTCTGTTTGTGCAGACTGCTCATTGAGTTTCATATATCCAGTGATTTTTCCTTCTGCAAGGGAAAAAAAGAAATGGGAATGTGGATGCATCAGCTCTTCTAGAAGCTGCTTTTCTCCTAGATCTTCCTCCAAGTACTTTCTAAGATCCTCTTCTGTATTTTCTTTTCCAAATGTTTCAATAAATGTTTCCCTGCTGATTTTCTGAAGTGCTTTCAGATCCTCAGGCAGGATCTTGCATAGTTCCATCATGATTCTATCTCCTTCTCTTTTTCGTTTTAGTCCTTCGGTGTTTCACCCAATCTCATTTCAAGGAATCTCTTCAACACAGGCACATGGCTTTTTTCAAGATCCTTCACAGAAGACAGCAGTATCAGATCCTTCTCCTTCAGAAGCCTTCTCCACTCCTCCATAAGGTCTTCCTGCAGCGTCATCCTCTGCAGCTCCTCCCAATAGGATGACTGAAACTCTTCATAGGTAAGCACTTCTTCATGGTATGCTTTCCGAAGTTCAGTTGAAGGCGTCAGCTCTTTTGGCCAAAAATCCAGTGCTGCATTTTCTTTGGAAATGCCCCTGGGCCATAATCGGTCCACAAGGATCCGGACTCCATCCACAGTTTTCTCCTCATATATCCTTTTCATCCTGATCGGCATCTTCAGCACTCCTCGTTTTTTCTCATTATACTACGGGTTATGCAGGAATACTCTTTTTCACCGGCAAGGACTTCTCTTTTCCTATGAAATACAGAGAACATCCGATGACGAGCACTTCCGTGGCTAAGAACGACATCCATACCCCATCCATCTTAAACAGCTCTGCCAGTATCATCACCATGGGTACCATCACAAATACTCCACGCAGAAGCGATAGAAGGAATCCCTGAGCAGCTCTTTCCACTGCGCTAAGATACGTGCTGATGATGATATTGACTCCAGCGAGCAGTAGACCTGAGAAATAGAGCACAAGGCCTCTTTCTGCAAGAACTGCAATCTTTTCATTGTCTTCGCCATTAAAAAGCGCCACCATCGGTGCGGAGAACAAGAGGGCTGTGATGTATAAGATTCCACCAATGAGTGCTGCTGAGCATAGACCATACTTCAGAACTTCCTTCAGCTGCTTTTCTTTTTTCTGTCCATAATACTTACTCACCAGAGGCTGCATCCCTTGGGAAAGACCCGTGAAAATCGCAAGGCAGACCAGCGCAAGGTTCGCCACAATCCCATAAGCTGCCACGCCTAGATTTCCTTCAAGTTTTAAAATCACCAGATTGAAAATCATAAGAACCAGTCCGGAGGATACTTCCACCACGAAAGAAGATGCGCCTAAAGTAAAGTGGTCCATCATCATTTTCCACGAGAATCTGCTTGTGAATCCTTCAAACAGATCTTTTCTCCTACGGAAATGGGGCACAAGAAACAGCATGCTGATCACTGGCGCTAGTGACGTCGCAAAGACCGCCCCAAATATCCCCATTCCGAGAGGAAACATGAAGATATAGTCCAGGATGATGTTGGAAAGGCTGCCAGCGATCATGGCGGTCATGGCCCCCTTGGGGTTTTGGTCATTCCGCACAAAAGCCAGGAGAATGTTGTTGAAAAGAAAAAACGGAGAAAACAGAAGAATGGTGCCCAGATAGGTTTTTGTCATGGCAAAGGTTTCACTGTCTGCCCCAAGAAGAACCGCAATCTGATCTGTAAAAAGAATCCCTGCCACCATAAAAAAGAAACTGAACATCAGCCCCGTTTTCAGACCGTGCTGAAAAATCTCCCTGCTTTCCTTCTGCTTCCCTGCAGACTTCAGAATGGCAAAGCGCGTGGCTCCACCAATCCCCACCATAAGCCCCACCCCATGGAGGATGCTGTAGATAGAGATAGAGAAATTAAGCGCTGTGAGCCCCAAAGGCCCAAGGCTTTTAGCGATGAAAAAAGTATCCGCGAGAATGTAGATGGAGATGGCCATCATCCCCATGATATTAAGGCTCACATATCTAAAAAATGTTTGAAAGACTGATGTATTCATACGATGCTCCTTTTTCACAGAAAAACAAGGTGCTCATAGCACTCCTTCTTAGACCTAACGGAATGCTGTGAACACCTTGCAGCCTTTACCCGGTGGCAAAAGCGAAGTTTTCTTATTTATTTACTTTATGATTTTAGTGGATATGTCATTTCTTGTCAAGAAAAGAGCTGAAGAAGAAGATTCCCACCGATGCCAATAAACGCGCCGATGACAATGAGCACAATGAGATCGAACCGTTTGGAAAGCTTCAGGAAAAATCCGATGATAAAGGCCACCACAGCCACAACACTGATATTTGATACTGAAACAGCCCCCTCAAAAAGAGAGCTCTCCATCATACTGATGGCAGCGATGGCAATGAGACCTACAATACCAGGTTTCAGTCCTTTCAGCATTTTGTCCAGGAATCCAATCTTCTTGTCACGGAAGATAAAATAAGCCAGAATCATCATGAGGATAAATTGTGGCGTCACATTAGCTAGAGTTGCCACAATGGCGCCGGGGACACCAGCAACCTTGGTTCCCACAAAGGTCGCAGAGTTGATGGCAATGGGACCTGGGGTCATCTGAGAAAGAGACACAAGATCCGTCATTTCTTTGATGCTCATCCATCCACGTTCTTCCACCACAAATCTCTGAATGAGGGGAAGCACTGCATAGCCTCCACCGAAGGCAAAGGCTCCGATCTGAAGAAATACGAAGTACAGCTCGAGTAATACCATGTTACTTCACCTTCCCTTCATCCACCAGGGTAAAGGTGGCAAACCCAAGAAGCGCCAAGGTCAGAATGATGATGATGGTGTGGACCTGAAAAAAGAAACTGGCCACAAAAGCGCCGACCATCAGTATCAGACTGAAGATTTTATGTTTCTTCAGGGCAGCTTTTCCCATATCATAGACCGTCAGCACCAGAACAGCGCTGATGACGCCTCCCATGCCAAGAAGCGCGGACTTCACCCAAAAATTATTGGAAAAAGCATCATAGAAGTAAAACAGAACAGAGATGATAATAAGGCAAGGCAAAACAGAAGCCAAAAGAGCAGTTAGGGCCCCTTTCCATCCTCTCAGTCTGTACCCAGTAAGCAGCGACGTGCTGATGGCCATGGCGCCAGGCCCAGACTGGGCAAGGGCAACAAGGCTCAGCATTTCCTCTTCATCAATGAGTCCTCTTTTTTTCATAAATTCATCCCGGATCACCGGTACTATGGTATAGCCTCCACCGAAGGTCACGGCATTGATCTTAAAAAAGGTGCCGAAAATCTCCATGAGAGAGATACTTTCTTTCATTTTTCATTCTCCTTTTAGTATACTGCAGGATTGCTGTCGGTTCGTGATTCTGTCCCCACTGCATAGGCGCCGGAGTCCAGTTTGATGATGATCTGTCCTCGGCCAAAGTGAGATCTGTCCTCTTCCACCTGCACGTCATGCCCCTTGCTTTTAAGATCTTCCATGACATTTTCATCAAAAGCCTTCTCCACCATGAAGGACTTTTCCTTCACCCACTGCCATCTGGGCGCATCCAGTGCCATTTGTGGATTCATCTGGAAGTCAATAAGGTTGGAGACCACCTGGAAATGACCCTGGGGCTGCATGTAGCCGCCCATGACCCCAAATACAGCCTTACATTTGCCTTCTTTCATGAGCATTCCCGGAATGATGGTGTGATAGGTCTTCTTCCCTGGCCCCAGGACATTCACATGACTTTCCTGAAGACTGAAATCAGCCCCCCGATTCTGAAGAGAGATTCCGGTGCCTTCCACCACAATGCCGCTGCCAAATCCCATATAGTTGGACTGGATCATGGAGACCATATTGCCATCCTTGTCTGCAGTATTGAGATATACGGTGCCGCTGGTATACGGATCATCATAGGAATGGATCACCGCTTCTTCTGTGATGGACTGATGTCTTTTCCTTCCATACTCTTCTGTTAGAAGCGCTTTGGGATCCATCCTCATGACCTTTGGGTCAGTAATGTAGTGCATGCCATCTGCAAAGGCCATCTTCATGGACTCAAACATTCCATGATAGTAGGCAGCATCCCTTCCTTCAATCTCCTGGTTCTTAAAGATGTTCAGCGCCATCAGCGCAACCATGCCCTGACCGCTGGGTGGAAGCTCCACCACATCATATCCTTTATAGTGTACAGAAAGAGGTTCCACAAAAGAAGACTCGAAAACCTCCAGGTCGCTCTTTCTGAGATATCCTCCGTGCTTTATGGCATCTTTTTCAATCCGCTCCGCAAGCTCCCCTTCATAAAAGGCTTTCGCTCCAGTTTCAGCGATCTTTCTCAGCGTCTTTCCATGATTCGGAAGCTTCACTATCTGGAAGGGTTCTGGTGCCTTTCCATCAAAGGTGAATGTACGGAACCATTCCTCATATTGAGGGTCGTCTTTGTAAATGACCTGATATTGGTTGAAGGCTCTTTGCCACATGAGCGCAGTGTGTGCCCCCACAGGAAATCCATTTTCCGCATAGTCTATGGCAGGAGCCAGACACTCGGAAAGGGATAGATTTCCAAATCTTTCGGAAAGACTGGCCCATCCTTTGGGTGCTCCCGGAACCGTCACAGGCGTCCAGCCATGAACTGGCATCTTCTCATGTTTTTCTCTGATTTCATCTAGCGAAATGCCCATGGGAGATGGTCCATTGGAGTTCATTCCGTAAAGTTTATCCTTCATCCAAACCAGTGCAAAATTATCACTGCCGATGCCATTGGCTGTGGGTTCCACAACGGTCAGGCAAGCTGCCGCTGCAATGGCTGCATCCACGGCATTTCCACCTTTTTTCAGCATATCAAGACCAGCCTGTGCAGCCAACGGATTTCCCGTTGCCACTACGCCTCTTGCAGCACCTAGGGTCAGTCTCTCTGACGCATAAGGCTGAATATTTGGATCAAATTTCATTAAAAATCGCTCCTCACACACATACTATAGTGCCGGTACTATTTCCTTTATTCCTGCTTCTCTTAGGATTTTAGTCCCTTTCAGCATAGAGATCCCCGGCCACATCCCTCATTATACCTGAAAAAAACTTTTCCGGAAGAGATCCGGAAGGAAAGTGTTCCGCTTCACAAAAAACTGATAGGAAGATGTTCTCACTGGATCATCTTCCTATCTTCATATCCTATTCTCTTTCTGATAGGGTCACTTGAACGGTGTCTCCAGGTTCTTTTCCAATCTTTTTCCGGATGGCTTTCTGAATACCAATGATATAACAGATGCTTCCATCCTCGTTCTTCAGCCCCATGTTGACGATACTCCCTTCATAAGGTTCACCATCGAAGGCCGCATGGACCTTTACTCTTCCCTTTTGAAACTCTTCCCGAAGATCAAAGGGAAAAACCACATAAGCGCCATCTTTGTCAGGCACCTTTTCAATCACTGCTTCGTAGGTATAGACTTTTTTCTTGCCATTTGCGTTGAACTCATCACTTTTCTTCCTGCTTTTTTTGGAAGATTCCGCTTCCCCTAGAATTCTCTCATAGGATTCCACATAGGATTCCGGTGTCCATTTTTTAAAAAGCTTTGCCAGAAGACCGTAGGGGATATGCTCTGGATTCTTCAGGCGGATGCAGCTTTTTCCCATATCGAGCTTCGTAGGCACCTGCTTTTTGTACTCTTCCTCGAACCAGAGAGTAGCCTCTTCGTCTCCGTATAGCCCCATATGATAGAGGGCAATATGACCTTTCTGGACAGTCAAAGAGATAAAAGGAAGAGGCTCTCCTTTTTTCACATGATACCCCTTCTCATATAAAGAAAGTGGCACCACATAAGAAATCATACCTTCCCCATACCTCATTTCAAAACCTACGGGAAGATACTCTTCTGCCGTTTTTAAGATTTTTTCTAAAGCGTCTCTTGTCTCTCTTGGAAGATCCTCATAAAATTCTTGTTCATCCTTAGTTCTATTCATTATTCACCCCTACTCTTCATGATTGAACTGCCAGCTGACACCAAACTGATCGATGGCAGCGCCATAGCACTTGCTCCAGAAGGTCTCCTGCAGATCCATCTCAACCCGCCCGCCTTCTTTGATCTTATGGAACTGGGCTTTCAGCTCCTCCATATCCTTGGACGTCACCATAATACTGACATTTTCTCCCACAGTCACAGGACTGCCTGGAAAAGCATCTGAAAACATGATGAGGTCTCCCGAAATCCTCATACTGGTATGCATAATGAGTTTTTTCTCTTCTTCACTCAAGGGATAGTCACTGCTTGGGTGATCTCCAAAGGTCATGATTTCATCTGAAACAGTCCCAAACACTTCACTATAGAACTCCACAGCTTCTCTGCAGTTGCCGTTAAAAATCAGATAAATACCTACAGCCATTTTTCTTCCTCCTAACTTTTATATCGATTAGTACTCTCTCATGAGTGCCACATGGTAGGGAAAAAGCTCCGCGCCCATGATCCCTGTGTAAACACCAGGATCCTCTTCCATGATCCTCATTGCATCCAGCTCATGGTGTGCTTCAATGATGACGATCCCAAAGGTCTTCTCATCCATTCCCTTGGTTTTGCCCGCAAGAATCAGAATACCCAGCTCTTTCAGCTTTTCCAGATAGGCAAAGTGCCGATCCACCGCTTCATTTTCCTTGTCTGTCCAGTTTTCTTCAAGAAGCAGATCTTCTCTCGGTTTCAATATGTAGATAAACTCCTGTTTTGGGTTCATGACAAAACTCTCCTCCGCTTATGCTTTTCAAGTGCTTACGTCTCCAGCTTTTCTCTGTTCCAGCAGTATTTCTTATTTTTCTGGAGGGTCTCCAGCTCACAGAAGAGGCATAATCCGTTATGTGCGCACCTGAGCTCTCCACAGTTTGGGCAAATCCATTTCAGGTTCTGATTTTTTAGAAACGCCCCTATCCCCTTTAACCGGATCTCTTCCAAGTTTTCAAGCATGCTCATATGATACTTCTCCCGGTATCTCTTATCGAGAGCTCTCAGATCTTTACAGGGATACTTCTCACATTGAAAACAAAACCTCACGAGGCCTTCTCCTAAAAGCCTGCATTTGTATCCCATATGAGTACAGTTTTTTCCTCTGGGAACACATCCGGGACAGTAGGTTTTATGAAATCCTTCTTTATTCAGGTCTCCCTTGTAGAACTGATAGTTTACGCAAAGACTGCAGTTCATGCCGCATGGAGCGATAAGCTCCTCTTTCATTTTTCTCCACCCCTTCAAGAAAGTAGATCACTGTAAGGCACCTGCCTCTTTATCGTCTGTTAGAACAATCCTCTAGTGATGGTTTCCAGTCTCATGGCACCACCGGGCCATATCATAGATCAGCTTTTTATCAAGGGGCCTGTCATAGGGAAACTGAACCGCACCTTTACTGTAGGTCAGCCCTTCAAACCTTTCTTTAAAGTGTTCTATGGCCACAGGTCCCGGATACAGTCCCCAGTGGTTCTTAAAAGCGGCAAAATGGATGATGTCATGGGTTTTATAGAATGTTGGCATCTTCCAGGAAATTTTCTCATAAGCGCCTGGCACCGCAGATAAAATTGTTTCTCTGATTTCTCGAAGAAGAGGCTGAATCTCTTCCTTCTGAGAGAGAATATAGCTTTCTACTTCCTTCTTTTCCACTTCACAGACATGTCCTTTTTCCTTTTCATAGGCTGTTCCACATTTCTTACAAGTTTTCATACACTACACATCCTTTTATCTAGTCAGGTCACTTGAGCATCTGTACTCTTTCAGCACACTTCTTATGCTCAATATACTGGAATCTGAAGGGACATTCAATGAAGCTTTCAGCATACTAGAAGATGTTCTCAGAAAATTCAAATTCCGCCCAGGTAATGAGAATAAATGATATAATTCTAGTAATGTTCACGATATAGGAGGAGATCTGTATAATGAGAAAAATACTAGACACTGCCCACCAAAGGCGTATACGACTTTTGGAAATTCTCCTATCAAAGAATGAGTACGTCACCATGAGTGCTCTTGCCAAAGAGGTGGAAGCCAGCGAACGGACCGTGGCGGAAGACCTCACCCAGCTGAAATTGAAGTACAGTGAAGAGCTTCATATGGAGATCTCCAGGAAAAATGGGGTTAGGCTCATCCACCCGAATATTGCCAGCGTTAGTCTTATATTCCGGGACACCTTCCAGGAGTCGGTAGCCCTCATGTGGCTGAAAGAACTGCTCCTTCATCCCAATCAGTCTATGGAATACTATGAAGAAAAACTCTTTGCCAGTAAATCCACACTGCTGAGGATGCTGCCTAGAATCAACCATTTTCTTGATGACTATGATATGAGATTTGAAGTCAAAGGTGGCCTCTACCGTATCTTTGCCAAGAATGAAGGATTTCTTCGGGACTTCTACGCCAGTTTTCTCCTTGAGCTCTATGGGTTGAATCTCAAAGAGTATGACCTTTCTATAGATCTTTCTGTACTTTCAAAAATCACCTTGGCCAATCTAAAAAACGCAGTGCCAAAAGAGCATCTTGCCTGGATAGCCCAAGATGACCTTTCCCTCGTTTATCGGATGATGTTTTACCTTGTCTCTCTCATACGTGAAGAGCATGGTTTTTCCATGAAGTCCGAGTATCCTCTGGAATTGGAGCTCGATTCGGAAGATTTTGCTGCCCTTAAACAGCACTTCCCAAGAGTGACCAGGGAAAATCTCCGTGGTATCCATGAGTATCTTTATCTTCAGCAAAACGGCTTCCATAGTGAGCAAGAGAAGCAGCAGGTAACAACAGAAGTTTTAAGATTCATCGACAGGTTCACCCAAAGATTGAACTACCCCACCTCATCGGAACAAAAAGACCGGTTCCTCTTTGTTGTTCTCAGCATCTATTTTAAAGTAAAGCAAAGAACAAAAGACACTTCCCTTCTCTTTGACAGAGTCTACTATTTTTCTGAAAGCTTGAGCAGGGAAAATCCTTTCCTCTATACTGTGGTAAAAGAGGAGCTGAGTACCCTATCCCAAAATCTGGAGTTTGACTTTGCGGAAAATCTACACAACATCCTCTTCTGGCTGCTCCTTGCTGAGCCTTCACTGGCAGGAGTTTCCAGAAGAAAAACTGCTCTTCTCCTATCTGATTTTGGTACACCTCATAGTATCTTTCTCAAGAACAGATTGGAGCATTTTTTCAAAAGCACCAACATGGACCTCTCGGTGGATCTTCACAAAGATTTTTCTCTTCCAGATGAATCTGCCTTAAAAAAGTATGATATCATCCTCTCTACTTTGCCTGATTCAGCTCTTCCCCATCCCTGCGTCCAAGTCATTGGAGACCTCTGCTCCATGGAGGATTGTTATGATATTTACGAAAAGCTGAAAGATAACTGAAAAGAAGGGGCATCTCTCCCCTTCTTTTCGAATGTCTCTATGGTCCATCAAGGTGCCAGAACCTTCATTTCTTTGATCTCCATCCACTCCACTGTTTCATCCTTCAAAAGGACAAGAAGGTCTTCTACAGTACCATCAAGAAGTACGCCATAAGTGTGCACACCATGTTCTTCCACATACGCTGCAGATTCTTCTAAGACTTCAGTCTCCTTCAGTCTTTCGGAAAGAACGGAAATCTCGCTTTTCCGATCCAGTGCATAGTACAGCAGAGCTTCATAGTGCTTTTCATAACCTTCCGCTTCCAGTGAAGCCCCATCTTGGTTTCTTTCACCTGGCTGAACCAGCCATTCCAGAAGATGGAGCCCAGGGTACTCTTTCAGCAAGGTCTCATCCGCGAAAAGATGAGCGCTTCTTCTGCTTCCCAGAGGAGAAAATCCTGTGATGAGGGACGATGTCTGGACTCCTTGTCCATTTTCAACCGCCACCCACTGCAGGCGGATATTCTCGTACTTTGTCTGGAACCCCCTCAGCTCTTCCATGGAGAGACTATTCTTAAAAAGAACTGAAACACTGCCATAGTTTGTGCTGGCGAGACCAGATAGCAGTTCATGGATATCTTCTCTTTGCTTTCTGGACTCCTTCTCTTCTCTCATGATCTCAAGCGGTGTGATAAATAACGGCTCTCTGTCATAAAGAGAATTCAGTGTTTCCACCACACTGCCCCGCACTACTTTATTCTCTGTAACAAGAGAGTTCTGATGAAACAGATCTGTTATGCTGTATCTCATCTGATAACGGCCAAATCCTTTGGATTCCACATAGACTGAACTGGATGCATATTCCGGCATGGTCAGCTCAGAAAGAACCGCGAGGTCTATAGACACATCTTTCTCCACTGAGCTTAGGCTTTCATTCATGGGATTATAAAAGAAGGTGGATACCAGAGGTGACAGCCCATAGAAAATCAGTCCCAAGAGAAGCAGTGAAAGCAGTGCTCCTTTCAGCATGACCTCCCGCAATCTCCTTTTTACAAGCTTTTCCACATCCAGCACCTCTTTTGGAACAAGCTCATTCATCTCCTCTTCCAAAGAACCATCGTGAAACTCCTCTTCCAGATACTGGGAGAGCGCCTCAAAGCGTTCCAGCTCCTCTTCCACCTGCTGCCTTTCTTCTACTGTGGCAGCTCCCTCTTTATACTTAGTGAACAATTCTTTATAGTTTTTCTTCATTTTCAAGACTCCCTTTCAGTTTGTTCCTCGCCCGCATAAGTTTCATCTTCACTCCAGGTTCTGTAGCTCCTTTCATTCGAGCAATCTCACTTACAGAGAAATTGGAGAAGTAGAATAGAACAAGCAGTTCACTATACTCTTCCGGAAGGAGAAGAATTTTCTCAAAAAGAACCCTTCGCTGCTCCGTCTTTAGAAGCTGCGTCAATGGAGACTCTTCCACAGGAACTTCTATACTTTCTATAAGCACCCATGGTTTCTTTCTTTTCTCATCAATATATAGATTTTTGAGAACCCGAAACAGCCAGTATTTCAGCTTTTCTTCCTTCATGTCAAAGCTCACAAAAGCTCTGTAGAATGTTTCGCTGGTCAGATCCTTCGCCTGCTCCTCATTTCTGCACAGAGAATGGGCATATAAGTAGAGTTCACGATAATGCATCCCATAGATTTTTTCCATATCCTTCTTCTGCACAGCAACACATCCTCTCACCCTATATACGTTCTAAACCTGAAAAGGTAACGCTCTTACTTCGGATTCTTTATAGAATCCTCTGCTTTCGTAAGATCAAACCTGAGATCGCCCACTTCTTTTCTCAGCTCCTTTATTTTCTGTAAATCCTCTTCTTTGGAAAACGGGTGTCCATTTCTTTCAGCTTCTTCTGCAATCTGAAGCGCAGCAACCTTGGAGAGTTTTTCCATATAACTATCAACTATATCTACATAATTCACTTCTCCACTCTTCACGGATTCCTCCACCTTTCTCATCATTTCCTCGAGATAGTTCTCTATATTCCTGTTCATCTCGTAACCTTCTTTCATCAGTGTTTTCTACTCTAGTTTACGTGAACTCTAAAACGGATGCCATAGTCTTCTAAAAAAGAATAAAGGAGAAATCCGAAGACTTCTCCTTTTCTGCACCTGATTACTATTCCATTATGCTTTCAACTTGCTGAGTTCTGTCTGAATCTTTGAAATCTCCTTATTGAGAGCTTCCATCTCCTCTCCAATCTCTGTGATACTTGCATACTGCTCTTCTGAAGAGGCACTGATCTCTTCTGTAGATGCCGCCGCTTCCTCACTGACTGCCGCCATGGACTCTAAAGAGACAATGAGCTCATTTTTCAGTGTATCGATGGTTCGGGTTTCTTCTATGAACGTCGTGAGGATCGATTCCAAGGCATGGACATTCTGATCCACCTCGTCAAAGACCACCACGGTTTCATCAAGGCTTCCCTTGGCTGAATCCACAGAGCTTTGGGTTTCTTCCACAGTTTTTGTAGTGATACTCACAACAGACACAATCTTGTGGATGATGCTGTTGATTTCTTCTGCAGATCCTGAAGACTGTTCCGCAAGCTTTCTGATTTCTT
>NZ_FOVK01000005.1 GCF_900115135.1 Proteiniclasticum ruminis
CTTCTATATGTTTGGCTCATAAACACATTGTATCGGTATGAGATTCAAGCTGCAATATGTTTTGCCACGCAAGCGCCATTCATCCCACGGCTGAAGCCGGGCAAGCTCGGTATGGGCTTTCTGGCGCAATTCCTGTAAAACGCTTGGACTTCTTCCTTCTCTCTTTTAAACTCAATAAAGATACCGCCAATCCCCACTGCCTTTGCCATCTTTTTCTTCTCCTCTCACGAAATGAATTTGTTATCTTTTTGAAAAGCCAAAATTATTTTTATAGCAGCTGTCTTATGAATCATCTGCTACTCTTTATGGTCCTCGTCCTCTTTAAAGCATCTGTCTGTCTTCTCCTCTAGATATTCAATTTCTATGGTGATGTGCTCTATGCCTTTCTTGTATAGTAGTGACCTCACAGCCTCTTTGAGTTTCATAATATCCTTGTTTTCGATGTTTTCTGGCACCACCACATGGGTGCTGAGCAGAATCTTTTCTCCTTCCAAGGACCACAGGTGCGTATGATGTACGGAGACAGCTTCCGTATTTTCTTTAAGCTCCTTCTCAATCTCCACGATGGAATACATCTGTGGTACACCCTGAAGCAAAATATGAAGAATCTGTTTGATATTTTTACCAACATTGAACAGCACATAGATGGTGATAAAAACAGAGAGCAGTGGATCGATGACAGGCACATCAAAAAACAACAGGATGATGCTGCCCACTAGGATCACCGCCCACCCCAGGACATCTTCCAGAAGATGCCAGGAGACTGCTTTCTCATTGAGTGAAGTTCCACTTTTCATCTTCAAAACCGCAGCTCCATTGATCAAGATCCCCAGTATGGCAAAAACCAGCATGCCTTCCGGATGCACCTCTTGGGGATTGAAGATCCTTGGAATAGATCTCACAAGAACCAGCACCGATCCGCCAACCAGGATCAGGCTGTTCAGCAAAGCGGAAAGAAGAGAAAAACGGGCATAACCAAAGGAATACTTTTCATCCGCTTTCTTGCTGGCGTACCGCTCCAGGTACCAGGCACTTCCTAAGGATATAGAATCCCCCAGGTCATGGACCGCATCGGACAAAATAGCCATGCTGTTGGTCCACAGGCCTCCGAAGATCTCAATGATCGTAAAGGTCAGATTTAGGAAAAACGCAGCTTTTATGTTCTTCTGTTTATGATGATGATGATTGTGGTGATCCTGTGCCATGGTGAACCTCCTTATGCTGCAGTGCTTTGCATCGTTCTATTCATGTTCTTCTTTCATGATGATTCATCGTATCAGTTGAATGTGCTTATCTTATCATAGAGCTCATCCAAGTGCTCCGTCAAATCTTTGTAGCCCTGGTAATTCACATATACTATTTTCTTTCCTAGTCTTCCGAAGAACATCTGGGTCTCTTTCACTCTGATGGTCACCGCCTGATCAAATCTGGTCTCCAAAAGTTCTTCAAACGTAAAAGATTCATGCCGGTGAAAGTCCAGTGCATCTACGATCAGATCTTTGAGCAGTCTTTCCCCGAGAAAGCGCAGTCTCAGCTCATAGTATTCAGTTTCTAGATGCGGAGAGTATATCCCGGACTGGTCCTTCCACATCTCCTCTTTAATAACTCCGCTTTCACTGATTTCATAGACACTGGATGCCAGTTCTCCAGCCTCATAGGAAATGAGATTGCTTCTTCTATACTGGTCGTCGATTTCAAAGCTTTTATGATCTTCGATGTCGGAAAGCCTTAGGGCAGGCATGTCTTCACCATAATCAGCGAGCTTCTTTTCCCATCCGGTAAAAAGAAATCGGATATTCGTGATGATTAGGAGCATGGAGAGGACCACAATCATCGTATGAAAGACATAGGGTGTATACTTTAGCTGATAGTGTTCTTCCTGCACCATCTCTCTGCCTGTCTGTAGATTTATTAGGAGAAACCTCAGTTTCTTGCGGTTCTCAAAGATTTCCCTGCCCAGGACAAGCGTCACCAGAACCATGAGCGCTGTATAGGTGCCACTACCATATTTCACAGCATTGAGCACAGGGGTATCTGATAAAAAGAAATAGTGCAGGAGCTGAAAGATCGTGATTGGAATCAGCAGCAGGATTATCATAAAGGCTGCTTTCATTTTCTGATTCAGCCTTTCAAAGGCATAGCTTTGCGTCAAAGGGTCCGTATGAAGTTCTTCAAAGTCTTTTCTACTGGTTTCATAGAGATGAAATGCAGAAGCAATGGTGCATACATACTTCCATCCACACGACTCATAATACTCAAGCTTTTCTTCCCTTGGTCTTCCCTCTTTTTTCATGAGAGGTTCCAACCGGTAGGTTCTCACCTCTGGTTCACCTTTTTCAAAGGAAGCAAAGGTGCCGATCTTTTTTATGAAATAGCCCTTTTGGGACATATCTTTCAAATAGCTCTGGGTCTTTGCCATATCATAGACATTGACAGGCAGAAGTTTTCTGATCAGTTTCATTTTAGATCCTCACTCTCTCCATCCTGGACACATAATTTTAGTCTGGCCAGCTCCGTTTGATAAAGCTCTATGCCTTTTTCTGTAATTTTATAGGTTCTTTTCCGTCCCTCCACAGCAGTTTCTTTGATTATTTTTTCTTCCTCAAAACGTGCCAGGATGGTGTATAGCGTTCCTGGACCTAAGCTCACCCGGCCCTTTGTTTTGTTGTAAGCAAACTCCACCAGATCCGTTCCGCACATCTCCTTTCCCAAAAATCCCATGAGCACATAAAACATGCTTTCCGTAAGACCTTCCAGGGCTTTCTTTGCCATTACCTTCACCTCTTTCTAATATCCATCATCGATATCATATAACGACATTGTAATATCGATGTATGATATTGTCAAGGATTTATGTTGCGAAAGCCCCCTCTTCCATAGAGTCTTCTGTATACTACAGCATAAAAAACTTGACAAGATCTCACTTCGGATTTAAAATGAACATTGTTCAACTTGGAGGTGTGATATGAATACAACAGTTACTTCAAAAGAGGCGATATTAGCGGTGGCAAAAGAAGTGGTCCTTACGTCGGGTCTGCAGAACCTGAACATCCGCGATGTTGCCGAAAAATGCAGTGTTTCTGTTGGATCCATCTACAACTATTTCCCCACCAAAGGGGATCTGATCCTCTCCACCATAGAATCCATCTGGAGAGAGATTCTAGTGCTGGATACTTCAGAGAACCTTACCCAGTCCTTTACGCATAAAGTTGAATCCCTCTTTCACAGAATCCGTGATGGTTTGGGCCAGAGCCCTTCCTTCTTTCTCTCCCACTCTATGAATGCTGCTTCTTTGGACAAAGAAAAAGGAAGAGAATCCATGAACCGATACCTACGTATTATACGAAAGGACCTGCTTCATGCCTTGAATCAGGACCTCCGGGTGGAGACCCATCGGTTCACTAAAACCTTCTCCAAGGAAACCTTTGTTGATTTTGTCTTCAGTAACATCATCACTCTTCTTCTGAACCAGTCCAGTTCCTGCCAGGTGCTGCTGGAGGTGATCCAACGGGTAATTTACTAAAATGTATCGTCACAAGCGAAAAAACATCCCCTAAAGGATGTTCTTCTTTTCACTCAAACTGAACAACGTTCAGTTATAATAATGGAGGTTTATAATGCAAGCAATTTTTGAAACACTATTTGATGTGATCTATCTCACTACAGTTTTTGTCCTGGGGGTCCTCATAATCAGAGGTGCCAAAGGCAGGTCCCAGTATGCACTCTTTGGGTGGATGGCGGTGGTCCTTGCGGTGGGAGATTCCTTCCATCTGATTCCTCGGGCCATAGCGCTGAACACCGTTGGCCTTGAAAACTATACCGTTCCCCTTGGCGTTGGAAAATTCATCACCTCCATCACCATGACGGTATTTTACATTCTCCTCTATTACGTATGGCGGTCCCGTTATGCTGTCACAGGAAGGAAAAATCTGACAGCCACAATGTATCTTCTCGCAGCTGCCCGCATTCTGCTCAGTGTCTTTCCTCAGAATGGATGGACCAGTGCTTCGCCTTCTTTAGTTTGGGGAATTCTCAGGAACATTCCCTTTTCACTCATGGGGATCCTTGTGATCATCCTATTTTACCGCAGTGCGAAAACTTCGGAAGATGCTTCCTTCCGGTTCATGTGGCTGACCATTGTGCTCAGCTTTGCGTTTTATATCCCTGTGGTCTTATGGGCCGATCTTCATCCACTCATTGGCATGCTGATGATCCCTAAGACCTGCGCCTATGTCTGGACCGTATTCATTGGTTATGGGGATATGAGAAAGTCAGACAAGATGACGCGAAAAAAGTCAGCATGAAGCTTTAGATGCTCCTCATGCTGACTCCCTAGATTTTCTTGATTTCTTTCAGCCAAGCCACGGTGTCTTCCAGCGTGGCTTTCATGTCTCTTACGGTGTAGCCCAGCTCCGCATCTGCTTTCTCATGGGAAAACACAGCATGGGTTCCCAAGGTGTAGATTGAATAGGAAGTGAACAGCGGAGGCTGTTTCCGAAGCTTATAATAAAGCTCGGACAGCCCCGCAGTACCCTTCACAAACCATAGCGGCAGGTTCAGCCGTACTCTTCTTTTCCCTGTGATCTCATGAAGCATTTCCAGGAGTTCGCTGACACGGTAAAACTGGTTCGATAGAATATAGCACTCTCCAGATCTGCCCCATTTTACTGCTCTCAAGACGCCATCTGCCACATCCCGGACATCCACAAAATCATATCCGCCCTTCATACCAGAAAGGAGTCTTCCTTTACAATACTCCAGGATGAGGGCAGTGAGATGCCCCTTGCCATAATCATAAGGACCGACGATTCCAGAAGGGTGCACAACAGATACAGTGAGACCCTTCTGGGCCTCCTGGAGAACATAGCCAGTGGCTTCCGCCTTGGTCTTTGCATACAATCCTACCACCTGTTCTTTCGAGAAAGAGGTGGTTTCTTTGATGGTTACGCCCTCTTCTTCCTCTGGAATAGCATGAACCGAACTAACATAGACCAGTTTTTTCACAGAATGTTCCCGGCATAAATCAACCACATTCTTCGTCCCATTCACGTTGACCTGGAACACCTTCTCATTATATGCAGAGGAAATAGAAACGATGCCTGCGCAGTGGACCACATAGACCTCTTTCCCTTGAAGATCTTGAAAGAATGGCTTCAAGCTCTCTTTGTCCACCACATCACCATAATAGATTTCTGCCTTCTCTGGGATATGTTCTTCCTTTGGCAAAACCAGGGCACGGACACTTTTCCCCTCTTGGGTCAACAGCCTCGTGATGACGCTGCCCAAATGACCCGCAGCACCTGTGATCAGATACAGCTCTTCCATGATATTCATCTCCTATGATGACCTGTCTACTTTCCCTTTGAGGATTGTTACAGACCGTTCAAAAGCAATGTCATCCAGTGTGCTATCTTTCCATGCTCTTCAAACAACGCATCTCATCTCTACAGTTCTATTTTCAATAGGGATCGGAGATCATTCAAACTGAAAGCCACCTTTTCCATTTCTTTTTACCCCGTACATTCTCGCATCCGCATTTCTTAATAACGCCTCACTATCAGTTGCATGATCCGGATAAAGAGCGATGCCAATGGAGGAATTCACATGACACTGATGATCCCCCACTTGGATTGGTTCTTTGATTTTCTCATGGATTCGTTCCACAATCTTCGTAGTATTCTCATGCATCTCATCGCATCTCAGCAGTACCGCATACTCATCTCCACCCATTCTTGCCGCCGTATCCGATTTACGAAGACAGTGCTGTATCCTCTTTCCCACTGCAATGAGCACTTCATCCCCTACTTCATGTCCATAATTGTCGTTGATCTCTTTGAATCCGTCCAGATCAATGAAAAGAAGGGCAAATCTGGTGCCGCTTTTTTTATTTTCCTTTATAAGTTCTTCCAAGCGAGTAAAAAACAGCCGTCTGTTTGGAAGCCCTGTTAAGCTGTCAAAGTTTGCCTGCTTTTCCAGTTCTCGTTCCAGAATTCTCTGCTCTGTGATGTCTGATGCAGATCCTACTATATGAGTGACTTTGTCACATTCAAGAATAGGCGTCAGTGTGGTCTGCCAAATCCTCAGACCTCCAGGGAGGCTGAGCTCTTCTTCATAGGTGATGCTCTTGGATAGAAGAACACATTTATCGTAGTTTTCTGCCACCACATCGCCCATTTTCTTCCCCAAAAGTTCTTGAGGTGTTTTGTTCCGCAGCTGTTCCAGAAGGATCCCAGTTTTGCTTTGATGCGCCAGATTATTTCGCACATAACGGAACTGCTTGTTATCCAGAACCTTAATGAGAAACATGGCATCTTGAGTGCCGTTGAATACTTTCTCGTATTCTCTGGTGAGACGAATCATTTCTTTTTCCGTTTCTTTCAAGTCGGTGATGTCTGTATGTGCCCCCAGCATACGGATGGCCTTCCCCTGCTCATCTCTTATAGCCAGTCCCCGGCATCTGATCCATACGGTTCTTCCACTTTTGTGTCTGTAGCGTACAATCTGGTCATAGGGATGTGCGGGGTCTTTACAGTGCTTCTCAAAATTCTCAGTTGCTAAAGCCAAGTCTTCCTGAAAGATGATGTCTTGCCATTCGCTGGCCTTGTGCTCTTTTTCGTTGGGATCGTATCCCAGAGTTTCCCAGAACTTTGGACTCATCCATTCAATCTCTGGATTCAAAAGATCCCAGTACCAGATGCCATCCAATGATCCAGATTGAATAAATTCAAATATACTGATGTCCTTATTGATCATCTCATACAGCTCGTTTTTCAAATACATACCCATCAAACTTTTGTTGCTCCTTCAGCGTGTTATTTATCGTTCTAATTTATTGCCAATCTTCTTTCCCACATCTATTTAGTGCTTCTATTCTGTCTGCTTTGTTATTGGCCTCTTCTGCTTTAAATTTAACATAAAAGATACTGTTTGTATTGCTATCGGCAAAAGTAATCAGAGTTAAACCCCGAACAACATAAAAACAGCTGACGAAATCTTCAAGAGCTTTCTTTGTACGAAATTCTAAAATCAAAAGAGGTCTGTTTTATTATCCTCTCCTTTCATGCAACCCTCCGCCATTTGGGTGTATGGTGTCGTTCCCCATCTAGTCTATTGTTACTACCCAACACAAAGAAAACCGCTTACAACTTACGTTTTACGCCTTATTTTAAACAGTTTTTCGTGCATGTGTTCACAATTTTCAGTGAATTTCTATTTTATTGCGCTCCAATATAGCCTAAACCATGTTCTTAATAAACTCAGTCATGACTCATCTCTGGCTGATGTCCGTGTTTTTTAGGTTTTCTAAACCAGGTAGAATCCGACTCAGCTGTCATTCGTCATCCAACATGGCGCTGGCAGCATTGTACTCCTCCTGACTGGCCTGATGGCGCTTTTCTTTTTGGGGAAACTGCTGATCAAAATCATCCACTTCTCCTTGGGTCACATCCAGCGCATCCGAAAATATCACATATCCGGAAATATGATCCAACGCCCCTTGATATAAGGGAAGAACCAACAAACCTTTATAATACTTTCCATCAGGCATGGAGATTTTATACTTTCTACCACCTGCAAACCCATAGGGCTCATAGTGATAGGGGTAGCCCAATGTCAGTATTGCACGATATCCCATTTTCTTGGCCTTTTCAATGGAATGCATGATCATTGCTCTACCAAGCCCTTTTCGATGAAACTCTGGAGATATGAATACTGGACCAAAGGTGATGGTTTTATACTCTTTATTGTCATTCGATATGATCTTTGAATGGGTATAAAAAATGCCGCCAGCAATTTCACCATCAACTTCTATGACAAAAGTAAGCTCTTTTATGAAGTCCCTATGGTTTCTCATTTTATGAATTACATAGTGTTCGTGTCCACCTGGAAAATAGAGGTTCCAGAATGCTTCCCTTGCAATTTCTTCTACTCTTTGAAAATCTCTCAGTTCTTCGTTTCTAATGTGTATATTCATATGAACTCCTATGCTCTATTTCGGCAATCCTGGAAATTTTCGCACCTCTTCCAGGTTTTCATCCCAGGTCGCTTTCCGGTCTGTAAAAATATGTCCTGTAGGTCTTAAGTGGACCTCTGTGTCCAGACTTCCTGCTGGAACAACCATGAGTTTTCCTTCCATCTGCAGATTGGGTAGTGCTGATCCACAATGAACGCAAAAGCTTTTGATGTGGCCCTCTCCTCGGAAATTGAACGTTCTCACCAAAGTTTCTCCGGAAAGCCAGGTCAGTTTTGCTGTGGAAGAAAAAAGATTTGCTGCATGAGCTGAACCCGTATCTTTTCTGCACCGCTCACAATGGCACAGATAAAACTCTTCAAAGTCTCCTTCCACTAGAAACTGGACTTGGCCGCAAAGACAGCCTCCTTCATATTTCATCCTCTTTGTCCTCCCTTGTTTTTATATTCCATGGGTCCGATTGTTATGGATACGGGAATCATATGGACACCTGCTCTGAACTCCAACTTCGAACCACGAATGTTGTACCTATATCACTGATTTTCACCCTCTTGAAACGGTTCCTCTTTAGACTTAGTATAACTTGTGATACCACGCAAAACAACCGAAGTGCCTCATGATCCAGTGCAGCTGCTGCGCAGCACTACAATCAGAAGGCTCTTCGGTTGTTCTTTTATTCGCTGGACATTATAAAAATTTCATCCAAGATCTTTAATTGCGGTTCCTTACTCATTATCTCCAGGCATCATTTTGTAGCCGTTTATATAGAACTGGATTGCTGCCAAGCCGATGAGAAGCACCATGCCTAGAAGTGCAGTGTTTTGAAGCAGCGTATATCTTCCCTGAAAGCCTTCAGGTGAGACCAGGAAATTATAGATGCCAAAATAAGCCCAAGCGATGGGAAGAGGCAGCACCGGATTTTTTGTATCCCGAAGCACAAGAAACGTCAGTAGCACAGAAACCAGAAGAATTAGGATGCTCCAGATGTCATCACGGATACCAAACCCATTCCACTCTATCTTCACCAGCCATGCTGCAATGTTCACAACGGTGGCGATGAAAAGCCACCCTGCATACAGTCCGAAGGTCCATGGAAAGAGAAAGCGCTTTTTCTCATGGATCTCACCCAGACGCTTTACGATTAACACCATGACGATGAGAAACGCGAAAATGAAAACCGTCGAAAGTCCTATGAGATCATAGGAGAAGGTGACGATCCAAAGAATGTTCAGTGCGCAGGACATCCAGAAAAGAGCACTGATTTTATCCAGAACTTTTCCGTAATACGCGTCCTTTGCTCTTATGACCAAAAGAACCACAGAAATGATGAGGAACGTATAGATGACACTCCAGATGCTGAAGGTCGATGGGGCTGGTGTGATCAAGGTCTGATACCTGTCAGAAATTTCCTTTTGTGAGGATCCATTGATGATTCCTGCTGCGCCAAGCGCATTCACCACAAGTGTGACTGCCAAAAGGCCTGCACTGATATAGGATTTTGTTTTACGATTCATGGTAACCCCTCCTCGTCTATTATGTTCTAAGTATATCATGTTTTCATAGCGCTTTCCTTGAGAACTGTATGTGACTCAGCATTGTTCATACAGGGGAAAGCCCTCTGAGATTTTCTTTTCATGGTAGGTTTCAATCTTGTTTCGAGCTCCTGTCCAAAAATTCTAAGCACTCTCTACTCCACAGGATCTTTATGAGGGATCTTTCCTCATATTGTCACAAAGTTCCCTCTAATTGAAGTACTAGAAACTAGTGCTTTTCAAGCTTTCCTAAAGCATCAGAAAGAGTCATGTCTCTGTATTCTTGAGCGTTGATCCGCTGACCATTTATTTTTTCGCTGGAAAATGCGGGAAGAACCAAACCTGGCAATGCACTTTCAGGTTTGTGAGGTGCATAAGGACCTCCAAGATCCGTTTGACACCAGCTTGGATTTACCAGGTTTAGCGTTACTCCTGTTCCCGAAAGTTTTCCTGCAAGATCCACAGTCAGTTTGTCTAGAGCTGCTTTGCTGGCAGAATATCCTGCCTGCTGAGGTTCATTGGCGATGTCGCTGGTTGTATTGATGATTCTTCCGAAGCCCCTTTCCGTCATTTTAGGAAGAAAATGATAGCATATTTTTATGGGAGCAACTGTATTGATCTTGTAGCTAAGTATAAAATCATCATCTGGTGTATTATAGTAGTTTTCATGATATCCAATCTGATAACCTGCATTGTTGAAGATGACATCCACATCAACGCCTAAAGAGTCAATGGACTGAAGCATGCCATCCACTGCGGTCAAGTCCGATAGTTCACAGGAAACCATGTGGACTTTTCTGTTGTATTTTCTAACAGCTTCCGCTGTATTCTCCAGATTCTTTATCTCTCTTCCATGGAGGATCAAGTGACATCCTTGCTCAGCCATGAATATCGCAATGAGTTCTCCTAATCCCCTGCTGGCACCTGTAACTAAGACCCATCGGTCTTTCAAATTCTGCATGTTCACTTCCCTTTCCTCATCACATCTTTCAGCTGAACCCAATCCACTGCAGCTTCTCCAGAGAGAACTTCGATTTTCAGTCTCAGGAAAGTGGCATCCTGCTTCAGACTAGGGAGAACAAATACTTGATAATCTGAACTCTTTGAGAACTGGATCTTCTGAATCGCTCCATCATTCTCATATACAATCAGTTCTCCCTCTTCCAAGCCTCGTATACTTACCTGCCACTCTTTCTCACTTTGATTTCCCGTAAAAGTATAGCAGGCAAACTCTCCTCTTTGTAACACCAGTGCATTGAAATCCCATTGATTGTAAAACCCGATTTTGGCCGGATCCTTTCTGGTTCGGGGTATCAGTCTCATCCCAGTGTTGGATCGATGCGGATGTTCATTTTCATGATGGAGATGACTGAAATAAGAATGCCCCCTTCCTGGAAATTCATCAAAATCAATCCCCATGACTCTTGCTCCGGAACGCCTTAGCACCGCATCTGTGACATGCTTATTTTGAATGCAGTTTTCGTATTTAATATTCTGAAGCAGTTCATCGAAGATGGCTCTTGCCTCCTGGTACCCGGGGTGCATCCCGCCTTCCAGATACGATAAAATCTTTCTCCAGCCTGCTGGCTCCTTGATGGAATAAAGGGAATTGATCCCTTCCATTTTCTTTGCTGGCCAGATGTTTAATCCAATGTTGAGATCAAGGGCGAGAGGATACATGGCAGAAAACCACTCCAGTATATTCTCGCCGGTTTCCCCCAGCCATAACGGCAGATTCATTTTCATCGACAGCTCCACAAACGCTTTGTACGCCTGATAATCAGGATTACAGCCATACCGATGGAAATGGATGACCATGTTGGCATCGTACACCCGGTCAAAGATTTCCGTAGTGGTGGACCAATGATGCCCTTCAATGGAAAACATATGCTTATCGTCAATCTTCCTGATTTCATGAATCACGTCCTCATAGAACTGAATCAGTCTGGGCAGCAAGTGATCATAGCTTGCTACTTGTGCGCTTCCAGGTCGAATGGGTTCGTTCAGTAGATCATAACCGCCAACGATGTAGCGGTCCTTGTACCTTCGTGCGATTTCTTTCCAAAGTTCGATACACTGCTTGTAGCTGTGTTCATCGGTAAACAGTCTGGGCACATCATCGATGCTGTCATCAATATTGGCACCGGTCTGTCCACCCGGTGCCCCATGCATATCAATAAAAGCATAGAGGGAATACTTTTCGCACCAATCAAGGCACTGATCAATCATCTGGAAACCAGTTTCCTTAAATATAATCTCTTCGTCCTCTTCCATCAGCAAACGCCAGTGAATGGGAATCCGTACCGAATTATAACCTAATTCTGCCATGTCTCTGATTTCCGCTTCTGTGATGTAATTGCTTCTGAACTCTTTAAAAAAATGTTCCTTGTATACTTTACCTGTCAACTCTTCCACAACCCGTTCAATTCTTCTGGGGCGGTCAAAACGGATGTTCTCAAAAGAGTTCCACATATAGCCTTCATTAAGAAACCAGTTTCCAAGCCCCCATCCGATGAGAAGAACTTCTTCATTAGCCCCATTTACAATGGTTCTCCCCTTTGCCTTGAGATACCCACACACCCTGCTTCTGCTTGTCTTCTCTATTATATCCAGCTTAGAATTCGTTGTCGTTTCACTTACTTTCATTGCGCATCACTCACTTTCCCGGTAATTATTCATGGCTTCATATTTACAATACTACCACAATCTACGCTGCAACGAAACCGGTTTCTTACATCGTTGATTTCATATTACCCGATAGACCCCCTTTTTCATCAAAGGTTATTTGGATACTTCTTTAATCTGAATACCTCTATTCAGTACAAGTCAGTAGCACTTTCGAAAATCTTTACTTATAAGGCAATATATTAATGAAAACCGCCGGCTAAGCCAGCGGTTTTCATTTTATTTTTCAGGCAACAATACAGTCACCACATTGAGCAAAGATATCCTATCAAGTGCTTTATATCAACTATAAAAGCTTTTTTATTCTGTTTGCTATGTTCAATGAATATTCTGAGGGACCTTGTGGATAAGTCCAACCAAACCCATCATTTTTATAACGAGGAAAAATATGTAAATGAAAATGCCCGAAATCGCAGAACTCCCCACCATTTTGCATCAAGCTGTAACCATCCGCTCCATAAATCTGAGATAAGGCAGCTACGACTTTTTGAGATAATGCCATCATATCACTCAGTACAGATAAGGGTAGTTCTTCAATCGAAGAACAATGAAATTTCGGCAGAATCAGAACATGTCCCTCATTTATAGGTTCAATATCCAAAAATGATATTATTTTCTCAGACTCATATAAAAGATAGCACATTTCTTCTTTCTCAATTATTTTACAAAACACACACGGACTCATATAGCACCTCTCTAAACTGTTCTCTATTGGTATTCATTTTTTGCTCAAGACGCAGTAATGGATATCCGATATTTTCAAGTATTTTTTCAAAATCACGGAAATCGTCTATTAATTTCATTTAGATCAACACTTACGACCTTGAAAGCGAGACCACCGTCTCCACATGTGGCGTATTTGGAAAAAGGTCTACAATCTTTGTTTTCTGTATCTCATACCCATGTGACGTCAGATACTCTAAGTCAATCACTAGTGTCTTCGGATTACAGGATACATAAATGATTTCCTTGGCATCAAAGTCCTTCACATACTCCAGCGCTTTTGGATGCACTCCGCTTCGTGGCGGATCCAGGATGATGAGATCCGGTGCTCCCTTTAGGTTCGTAATGACATCCTTCACATCACCCGCGATGAACTCCACATGACTGAGTCCATTGATGGCTGCATTCTCATTGGCTGCGACCACCGCCTCTTCAATGATTTCTACCCCTCTGACTTTTTTTGCTTTATCAGATACAATCTGCCCGATGGTGCCTGTACCGCAATAAAGGTCAAAAATCTCTTCCTTCTCTTCTCCGATAAGGCTCTTCACCTCTCCATAGAGCACTTCCGCCCCTTTGGTGTTGGTCTGGAAGAAAGAAAATGGAGAAATCTTGAAGGTCAGATCAAAGAGCTTCTCGTAGATAAAATCCCGTCCATGAAGAATGTTCAGCTTGTCCACGTTCACCGCATCCGCCAGATTGTCGTTCTCCGTATGAAGAATGGAAACCAAGGTTTCTTTCAGCGGCAGCTGAAGAAGTCCATCCTTAAACTCTGTCAGATCAAAAGAGACCTGGGTGGTGGTCACAAGGTTCACCATGAGCTCTCCCGTATGGACTCCACGTCGAAGGATAAAGTTCCGAAGATACCCCGTCTGTCTCATAACTCGATAATAAGGCAGATTCTTGCCTCTGAAGTAGTTTATGGTGTACTCATGGATCTTTCTGAAATCCTCCGTCACCAGAAGGCACTCCACCGTATTCACCACGGAGTTTTTCATTCCCTTCAGATGCATCCCCAGGTTCAGCTCTCCATCTTTTACTTCATCTCCAAAGGTATACTCCATCTTGTTTCTGTACTCATAGGCATCCTCATGGCCAGTGATGCCCAGATACTCTCCTAAAGGCAGATCATGCTGGGTAAAAAGCTTCTTCACTTCCTCTTCTTTGAAGGTTCTCTGAAGAGAAAGGGGCACCTGCTGGCTGGCGCATCCACCGCACCTGCCAAAATGGATGCAAGGCGCTTTCACGGCATACTCGGCAGGAGAAACCACTTCCATGAATCTTCCCTTGGCTCTGT
This sequence comes from Proteiniclasticum ruminis, assembly GCF_900115135.1. Lineage (GTDB taxonomy): Bacteria > Bacillota > Clostridia > Clostridiales > Clostridiaceae > Proteiniclasticum > Proteiniclasticum ruminis_A. The sequence goes on from NZ_FOVK01000005.1 coordinate 14,207, forward strand.
CGGATCTCACCTGATGAGCCCTTGCAAGGACCGTTTCCCCGGGATAAGCGCCCTTCACCTGTACTTTTTTCCCCTCCACAAGGCCGATGCCTGTTCCTGGAAAACTATGGTCTGTAATCTTTACTTCTATAACTTCATTTCTTTTCAAATTCATCTCAACTCCCTCACCTATCATAGCAGATTCTGTTTCTCTCTGAAACCATTCTGATCGGATTCTTCCACTGGATGACTCCAAAATAATCTGTATGGATTCTCTGATCTCCCAGGAAGAATCCATACGCAAGAATAGTCCCCTGTGCTATAATTATTTTCGGATGCAACGTAGTTTTAAGAAGAACTTCCAGAACGATCCGCATCCCGCTATTTTTTTTGAAAAAGAGGAACGATATATGGATTACCGTCTACTGTTTTTATGCGCCGCAGGATTTCTTGGAGCCCTGGTGGACTCCATCGCTGGTGGAGGAGGCCTTGTCACCATTCCTGCTTATCTTCTTGCAGGGGTGCCTCCACACTTCACTCTGGGCACCAACAAATTTGCCGCCACCATGGGTTCTTTCATTTCCACGGCAGGCTATGCCAAATCCAGTAAAGTGAATTTCCGGCTCATGCGCATCGCCGTTCCCATGACGGCACTAGGTGCCATCTTGGGAGTTCGGGCTGTGCTCAAAATCCCCCAAGATTTTCTCTACCCCTTTGTCAGCGTGGCCATTTTAGTGGTGGGCCTCTATACCTTCTTTAAGAAGGATCTGGGAAAGGTGAACAGCTTCACCACCATCACCAAGAAGAAGATCTTTTTTGTCTCAGTGGTGGGATTCGCCCTAGGATTCTATGACGGATTCTTTGGACCCGGCACAGGCTCCTTCCTGATTTTTATTTTCATCCGGTTTTTGAAGTTTGATTTCACCAACGCTTCAGGCAATGCAAAGCTCATCAATTTCACCTCAAACTTCACTTCTCTGGTGACTTTTGCCTTTGCTGGAAAGATTGACTATCTTTTGGGCGTACCCATCGCTTTCTTTATGATTCTGGGTTCCCTGGTGGGCACCAAGCTCGCCATAAAGAATGGTCCAAAATTCATCAAACCCATCTTCCTCATCATGTCCTTTGTGGTCTTTGGAAAGCTCCTTTACGAGATGTTCCTCTAAACATAAAAAGACAGCCTGCTTTATGGAGTGTTGAAACTCCGAAAAGCAGGCTGTTTTATACTTCCGATTTTGATTCCTCGAGGATCACTTCTTCTTTTTTCTAAGCTTTTTCATCTCCCTGGATCTGAGACTCCAAAGAAGCCTTGATTCCATGAGGCTGCCTTCTTCGATGCGCAGAAGAAAAGATGCTGCCTGTCCTTTTCGGAAAGGATGCTGCTCTTTTGTGAAATACTCCACCCATTCTGAAAGATACGGTTCGTGACCCACAATGAAAATGGTCTCCTCCTCATTCAGTGCTTCCAGATAATATAAAAGCGCTTCCAGATTGCCTTCCCCCAGGAAGTCATAGTATCCAATCTCTTTCTCTATTTTCAGGGCATCTTTCAGAATCTTTGCCGTTTCTCTGGCCCGTACCAGAGGGCTGGACATGATTCTCTGACCATTTTTCTTCTTCAGAAGCGCTTTTAGATTGCGAAGCCTCTTCTCCAGCCTTCTTTTGCCTTTTTCTGTGAGCCTGCGGTTAAAATCAAATCCATCCTTCGAAAAATCCTCTGCGATCCCATGCCGTAAAAGGACCAGTTCTATCTCCATCTTCATCCCTCCTGTAAAAGTAGAAGCGGAATGTCTTCTTTCCTGAAGTCATTCCGCCTGCTGCATCATTATTATTTCTTTACGCTCTCCCAGTCCTTCAGGAACTTCTCAATGCCCTGGTCTGTGAGTGGATGTTTCAGTGAATCCATGAGCACCTTAAAGGGTACTGTAGCAATATCTGCACCCGCCATGGCTGCCTGAGTCAAATGATTTCTGCTTCGCACAGACGCCACAATTACTTCTGTATGCAGTCCATAGGTCTTGAAAATATACATGATTTCCTCAATGAGATCCATACCCTCTATACCGATGTCATCCAGTCTGCCCACAAAGGGGGATACATAAGATGCGCCTGCTTTTGCTGCAGCCAAAGCCTGAGTCGCTGAGAATATAAGCGTCACATTGACATGCACGCCTTTTGCTGCCAGTGCCGCTGTGGCCTTTAAACCGTCTGGGGTCATAGGCACTTTAATGACGATGTTCGGATGGATCTTCACAAGCTCTTCCGCTTCTTTCAGCATCCCCTCCGCATCCAGGGAAATCACCTCTGCGCTGATGGGGCCATCCACGATTTTGGTGATTTCCTCAATCACTTCCTCGAAGACTCTCCCTTCTTTGGCAATTAGAGACGGATTGGTGGTAACCCCATCCACGATGCCCAGTTCTGCAGCTTTTCTGATTTCTTCCACGTTGGCGGTATCAATAAAATACTTCATTTCTTTCCTCCTGAATTTTCTAAATAATGGGATTTCGATGGCTTCCTCTTTATTTTATCACAAAAAATCCACCTCGAATGCACTTCTGTAAGCGTTTCACACAATTTCAGAAAATTTTCTGTTACAGGCTGCGATAAAGCTTCGCAAGCTTCTTCACTTCTTCTTGGCTCACAGGATTTTCCGAGCTTCCACCTCTGACCCCTGTACCCACGTGGATGTCATAGGATTTCCGTCCATTTCCATTATCCAGATAAAAATCAATCTCCTTCCGGATGGGCAGAAGATTTTCCTCCTGTACACCGCTGCCTACAATGACGGTAAGGTCTTCCGACTCTTTGACCATGACTTTTAGAAGAGGCAGATGGTCTGCCGCTCTTCCAGGTCCCCCGGAAGTCAGCACATGGGTCACGCGCCTGCAGGAAGTGAGAAGTTTTAAAGAAGTAAGAAGATCCGCACTCACATCAATGGCTCTATGGAATGTAGCCAGAAGATTGGTGTCCTCCAGCACATATTCTAAAGCTTCCAGGTCCGGGAGTCCTTCTGGTGTGAGTATTCCCAGGACCACCTGCTTTGCCCCCAGCTCATGAAAGACTCTGGCATCCTCTTTCATGATCTCCAGATCTTCCTTGCTGTACACAAAAGACTTGGCATGGGGCCGTAGCATGATGTTCACCGGAATCTTCACTTCTTCTATCACCTTTTTCACCAGTCCGTAGCTGGGTGTCAGGCCTCCTTCTTTTAAAGAGGAAATCAGCTCAATCCGGTCTCCTCCTCCCTTTTCAATGGCCACTGCGTCTTCAAAGGTTTCTGCAATACATTCCAGCATATTCATCGTTCCTTTCCTTCTGTTCTCCCTTTCACTATAGGTAGAAAACAGGTCTTCTGCAAGAAGTCATTGGTAAACATTCTATGACCAGCTCTCTTTCCAAGGTTTCATACATAGCCTTAATCTGAAGAATCAGAGGAAGAAGGAACCGGTTCTTGGAAGTCATATTCCAATCTTTCCAAAAATCAGCTATACTGAGTGTATCATGCACGAAAGGTAAGGTTTACATGAAACGAAAAGCAACCCTTGATGACATCGCAAAACTGGCAGGTGTGTCCAAAAGTGCGGTCTCGATGATTCTCAACGAGAAAAAAGGTGTCACATTTCTGGAGGAGACCGTAAAAAAAGTACAGGATGCTGCAAAGATCCTGGGATACAATAAAAAAGACCCCAGCAAGAATGTGGTCCATCTCTTCAATAAAGATACCATCCTTGTATTTTGCCCTTCGGTATCCAACCCCTATTTTGCCACTTTGGCTCAGGCCATTGAGCAGGAGGCCAACAACTACGGACTGCATGTGATCATCCAGAATACCTTCCGGGACAAAGGAAGAGAGCTGGAGTATCTCAACCAGGTGAAAGGCAGTAACCTCTTTGGGATCATCTGCACCATGACTCCGTATAATACAGCGCTTCTGGAAGAGATCAATGAAACGATTCCCGTAGTCATCGTCAATGACAAGGTCCATGATATGGAGCTGGATACCGTAGAAGTGAACAACTACGCAGCTGGCGTGCTTCTGGCGGAGCATCTCATCGAACTGGGGCATAAAAACATCGCCTACGTTTCCACCACCATAGATCCCATCTACACCTCCAGAGTCCGAAGGCTTCAAGGCGTTCTGGAAACCTACAAAAAACTCTGTCCTAAAGGACGGGTCCTGGTGAAAAGCAAAAACATCACTCCAGCGGCTGAAATGTCCAATGTGGACTTCGAACGTGAAGTAGGCTATGACCTCACCATGGAGCTTCTGAAGCATAAAGACATTACCGCCATCGTTGCCATCAATGACATGGTGGCCTATGGCGTCATGGATGCCCTTCAGGAAAAGAACCAGCGAATCCCCGAGGATTACTCCATCTGCGGATTTGACAACCTTTTTCCATCAAAGTTCAGAAACATCTCTCTGACCACCATTGAGCATTTCATCATCAACAAAGGACAGTTTGCCGTGGAAATGATCCGGAAAAGAAGAAACACTCCTTCCTATCCCTTCACCTCCACGAAGATTCTTTTTAAACATGAACTGGTGGTAAGAAATTCCACAGGAGTACCCAGAGAAACAGAAAAAAAGAAATAGAATGATAAAAGCGTGCAGCCCTTCTCGCTGCACGCTTTTATACTAGAATCCAAGAAAAGCCAGGAAGCTCTTCTTTTTTTTCTTTTTTACCCGGACCTTCACACTTTCTGTCCAGGGTTTATAAGGAAGCACCTCAACGGATTCTCCCCGGATCAGTTTTTCACTGTTTTCCAGGAGTCTTTCATAGGCTTCCGGATTGAGCTCTTTCATCTCCTCGTAGGCATGCCTGATTCTCATGTCCCGGACTTTGTCCTTATGACCATCGGATCCGATGGCATGGATGAGGTTTACTTTGATGAGTTCTTTCGAGAACTTCGTCACCTTCTCTCCAAACTGTCCCAGAAGACTGCCTGCGTTGAGCTGATAAAGAACCCCCAGATCATGAAGGTGGTAAAGCAGCTCGGGGTCTTCCCGCAGGGCTTTGTTTCTCTCCGGATGAGCCAGAATCACCTGATACCCTTCCTTTTTCATTTTATAGAAAAGTCCTTCGGCATAGGTAGGCACCTCTAGGAGATTAAACTCCACCAGAACGGTTTTGGAACCGCCATACCCGAAGGTTTTACCGGACTGAAGCTCTTCCAGAAGGTCTTCACGGATCATCAGCTCCACGGATTTCACAAGTTCAATCCGGTCCTCATACTTTTTCTTTAAGAACTGGAACTTCTCCTCGTAGGATTCTTTGTTTTCCATGGCTTGTTCAAAAAGACCTTTGATGTGATGCGGTGTCAGCGCCAGGATCCTGACGCCTTCGGAAATGGACTGCTCGATCATCTTCATGGACATCTCCAGGCTTTCGCTGCCATCGTCCACGTCAAACAGCACATGGCTGTGAAAATCTACCATTGAACTCTCCTCTCATAAAGAAAGAAGCTGAATTTCAGCTTCTTTTTTTCATTTATTTCTTCGAACGTCTTGCGTTTTTTGCAGCTGCTGTCTTCTTGTCCTCATAGGAGTAATAATAGTAATACCCATTGTCCTCAGGCGGAATCTGGCTGAGCACCACTCCCAGAATATTTCCTTTTACTTTTTCCAGAAGATCCTTTGCCTGGGAGATCTCATCCTTTTTGGTGACACCATGCTGTGCAACCACTACAGTGCCATCACTTAAGGTGGTCAGCACCTGGGCATCTGTCACTGCAAGAAGCGGTGGCGAGTCCAAAATGATGGTGTCATACTGGTCTCTCATCTCATCGACAAATCTCTGGAATTTCCTGCTGCCTAATAGTTCTGAAGGATTTGGCGGAATCACACCGCTGGTGATGATGTCCAGTCCTTCTGTCACATTATGATGCACCACTTCATCAAGCATCTCCATATTCATGATGAGATTGACAATCCCTAATGAGTTCGGAAGTTTAAACTTTTTATGTACGGTGGGGCGTCTAAGATCCGTATCCACCAGAAGCACTTTTTTCCCGTTCTCCGCAAAAGTGATGGCCATGTTGCAGGCTACAGTGGATTTTCCTTCCGCTGGTCTTGAAGAAGTCACGGTGATGACTCTCACTTCCTGATCGTAGGATGAAAACTGTATATTGGTTCTTAAGGTACGGTAAGCCTCTGCTGCAACAGACTTGCTGTCGGTGAGAGTGACTAAATTTGATTTCATGCGTTCCTCCAAGTTCTTATCTTTCTTCTTTTGCATAGACTAAATTCATAGTACATTATACCATGATGTTCCGGAAAAATGGGAAAGTTTTTCACATTTTCTGTATTGGTTTCTGATGGCCTTCATCTCTTCATCCTTCTACATCAGGACTAAATAGACACAGCCTCTTCAGCGGGGTGCTGGACCTGTGGATCCCCTGGCCATGAGAGAACTTGTGAGGTAGACCGTCTTCGGCCTATTCTCCCCTTCGATCTGTTTCAGAAGCTCTTCCACCAGAAGCTCCCCGGACCGGTAGCTCTGCTGATGGACCGTGGTGAGTTTGGGTGCAGAGATCCTTGAAAAGATGGAGTCGTCATACCCTACCACAGACAGATCCTCTGGAACCTTTAGCCCTTCCTCATGAGCCCACTGAAGAACCCCTTGGGCCATGAGATCATTTCCGGTGCAGATGGCCGTAACCCCTTGCGGCAGGCCATGAAGCTTGAAAAAGCACTTGGCCGCTTCCATGGAGAACTCTGTGCTTCCCAAAAGATGCTCATCATAGGGAATGCTCCAGTCCGCGAGGCCTTCCTTGTATCCATTCACTCTGTCCTTATGAAAAGGAAGAACAGTTCTTCCTGTAAGATAGAAGATTCTTCTATGTCCCAAAGAGGCCAGATGATTCACTGCTTCCCGCATACCGTTCTCATTGTCCACTACTACCCGTACGCTGCATCCGGGATAATGCGTATTGTTGTTCAGCACCGCAAAGGGAACGCTTACCTTCTGAATCTCCTCCATTTTCGTGTTTCTTTCCATGGAGGCAATGATGATGATCCCATCCACCTGCTTTTCCATGAGTTTTTCCAGATAATGAATCTCTTTTTCAATCTTATCATCGGTGTTGCAGAGAAACAGAGAATACCCGTTCTTCATGGCCATATCTTCCGCGCCCCGGCAGATATCTGTATAGAAGGCATTCTTAATATCCGGCATCATGATGCCCAGGGTTTTGGTGTTTTTGGTCTTCATGCTCCGAGCCAAAGTGTTCACTACATAACCCATCTCTTTACTGGTCCTTTTCACCAGTTCCCTGGTCACCTCTGATACATCCGCATCTTTATCATTGAGCACTTTGGATACGGTGGCCACCGAGATGCCACATCTCCTCGCAATATCTTTCATGGTTACTGACATGCTTATACCTTTACTCCTTTCTTTCGCAAACGATGGCTCTACAAGGCTTCTGATAGAGCAACCGCCACAGCACCCAGCACTCCGGTCTTTTCCTTAAAGGAAGAGAGCCTGATTTCACAAGCCTCATACAGCAGAGGCAATGTATGTTTTTCTGTGTGGAACTTTACCCTCTTTAAAAAATCATCCCCGATGAAGGAAACCCCTCCTCCAAGGATCACCACCTCGGGATTCAGCATGGTGAGGACCTGGGAAACCGTCATACCAAGGTACGCGTAGGCTTCCTCCAGAATCTTTTCGGAAAGCGCATCTCCCATTTTTGACGCTTCATAGATCTCCCGGGTACCAAAGGCAGTCCCTTCCTTTATAGAAGATTCTTCACCACGGCTCAGCGCCCGTTCCATGGCCCGCCGTATGCCGGTGCCAGAAACATAGCTTTCCACATGTCCGTACTGTCCGCATCCGCAAAGGATGCTGCTGTCCTTCACAAGAGGCATATGCCCTACTTCAAAGGCTGCCCCCTTTACCCCCAGGAGAAGCTTTCCATCCACCATGGCAGCGCCACCCACGCCAGTGGAGACGGTGATATAAACAAGATTCTTTGTATTCTTCCGCTCCCCCAGATGATACTCCCCTAAAAGAGCCGCATTGCCATCGTTCTCCACCTTCACCAGCACTGGATATACCTTCCGGATAGCATCAGAAAGAGGATAGTTCTCAAAAGGAAGATTCGCTGCAGTGAGGATCATGCCTTCTTTCTGATCAATAAGTCCCGGTGCTCCTATACCGATTGAAAGAAGCTCCTCAGGCCTGATGTCTCCTTTTTTCATGACTTCTTCAATACTTTGCAGAATTCTTTGAAGCACTTTTTCTTCCCCTTCCTCTGCCAGAGTGGGAAGAACCGCCTCCTTCAAAATCTCTCCTTCTTCCGTTGCCAGTGCTGTATGGATCTTTGTGCCGCCAAGATCAATGCCTATGAGATATGCCATATCCACTTCATCCTTCCGATTCATAATTTACATTCTTGTATCCCCAAGAATTACCCTACTTTACATTGTAGCATATGAAAAATAAAAGCAGACACCTTTATCACAGGCATCTGCATCACTATTTACACGTTAAATATTTCTCATATGAATACAAGGCTCGTTCTCTCTACTCAAAATACAGTTTCAGCTCATAAGGCTCATAGAGAAAAACATCTTCCTTTTCGTGGATCCAGGTGCTTTCAGACAGACTCTCCATGCTGTATCTGGTTTTGCTCTTGGACAGGATCCTTGCAGACTTTCCTCTGATCTCCAGGGAGAGCCCTAAGGCCTCGCCTTTATGGATGATTGGAATTTCCCGGGTCTCCATGCCGGACTCCTGAAGCGGAACCCGAAGAACCTCTTCTCCATGCTGGGTCAGGACCACAAAGTTCTTCTCATATCTTCCCTTGGCTTCTTCTACCAGATAGTACGCAGAAAAAAGAAGCAGGAGAACCACCAAAGCCGGAATCATAAACCGGCATAGTCCAGTACAACGTATGCTTTTGGGCTGTTCTTTCTCCACGGGTGGCTTCCCCTCCTTTATCTGTTATTTTGTTTACGCTCTTCTTTTACTCTTCTTTCTTCTCCTCAAAGAAGCGGTCCAAATCATCCTCAGGCTTCTTTCTCATCTTCCGAAGCTTTGTTGGGACAAGAAGTAACAGTGCAAGCACCACAACGATACCCAGTCCAATATAAAACTCCATTTCACTACCGCCTTTCTTCTTTTGTTTCTCTATTTACTTCTACTTAATAAGCATATCATAGCGGTTCTTTGTAAAGGTTTCATAAATGTTACAGTTTCCGCCCATATACAGAACAGCATTTCACATTGATTCTCAATGTTTTTTCTTTACGCCATCACAGCACATGAATTTTTCTCCCTCCCATCAAACAGCAAAAGAAAAGAGTTAACGTTTTTTTCAAAGGTTTCTCACATTTTCATGGTAAGGTCTACCTATATAGTTTTTACAAATGAAAACGAAGATGAGACGAGGAGATGATATTTTGAACACAACACTATGTGAAGCCATTGATCAGGGAGAACTCATTGAATTCGAGTACGAAGGACTGGTGCGGATTGTGGAGCCCTACATCTACGGTGTCGGAGATAAAGGAGAGATCCTTCTGAAAGCCTTCCAGACAGGAGGGTTCAACAAGAAAAACGACAACAGCTATACCTGGGATATTTATCAGGTAGACAAAATGGGCACCGTTCAGTTCATCGGAAAAGGATTTAACCATGAACGGGCTGGGTACGAAAAAAATGACCCGCTGTTTTCCACCATTTACTGCCAAAGATAAGTTGACAACGGTTCCCCACTCTTTAAAAAAGACCTTCCCCTTGATGGAGAAGCCCTAGGCCTGGCATTCCATCAAGGAGAAGGTCATTTTTTTGTTTTTTTAGGAGATTTTCTATAGGGTGACCCCGGTTTTAAAGATGGAGATTTCACGGAATCCTGCTTCTTCATTATTCACAAGGGTTCCGCTGGCCACATCGATGATGTAGGAAATGAACTCCTTGGTCATGTCATCAGAATCCTTTCCGTCCAGCATCTGACCCGCATTGAAATCAATCCAGTGGGGTTTCAGATCATAGATTCTGGAGTTGGAGGAAATCTTCACCGTGGGAACAAAGCTGCCAAAGGGCGTTCCTCTCCCTGTGGTGAAGAGCACCATATGACATCCTGAAGCACCAAGAGCTGTCGCTGCCACCAGATCGTTTCCGGGTGCGCTCAGAAGGTTCAGTCCTTTCTTTGTGGAGAGCTCTCCATACTTCAGCACATCCGTCACCAGGGAGCTTCCGCCCTTCTGGGTGCAGCCCAGGGACTTGTCTTCCAACGTGGTGATGCCTCCGGACTTGTTTCCTGGAGAAGGGTTCTCATAGATGGGCTGTCTGTTGTCGATGAAATACTGCTTGAAATCGTTGATGAGATGCACCGTCTTCTCAAAGACTTCTTCATTCACCGCACGGTCCATGAGGATGGTTTCCGCACCAAACATCTCCGGCACTTCTGTAAGAAGGGTGGTGCCACCTTTTCCCACAAGATAATCCGAGAATCTCCCAAGAAGCGGATTTGCCGTGATGCCGCTGAATCCATCGGAGCCTCCGCATTTGAGACCGATCTTCAGTTCAGACACAGGCACTTCTACCCTCCGGTCTTCTTTCATGGCTTCATAGATCTTTGTGAGCGCACGGATTCCTTCTTCGATCTCATTGCCCACCTGCTGGGTCACGATGAACTGGACCCGGTCCTCATCCACTTCCCCCACGGCAAGCCTGAAGTCCTCCATAGTGTTGTTCTCACAGCCAAGGCCAAGAACCAGAACGCCTCCGGCATTGGGGTGCTTCACAAGATCCGCCAGAATGGTCTTGGTGTTTTCATGGTCATCTCCCAGCTGGGAGCAGCCGTAATTATGGCTGAACACTTCTATGGCATCCAGACCTTGTGGCTGAACGCGCTCTCTGAACTTCTTTATAATGAGCTCCGCTACGCCATTGACACAGCCCACGGTGGGCACGATCCACAGCTCATTACGGATGCCGACTAGACCATTTTTTCTGCGGTATCCAAGGAAAGTCTCCGGTCCGTCGAAGACTCGGTAGTCTTCCCTTTTAGGGGTATAGCGGTACTCCATGAGATCATGAAGCCCGGTCTTCACATTATGGGTATGCACATGTTCCCCTTTTCTGATGTCCACTTTGGCAATGCCAATGGAAAAACCATACTTCATGATGTCTTCTCCTGAGGCAATATCCTGCAGCGCAATCTTATGTCCCACAGGAATATCCGTGAGGGCAACCACCTTTTCTTCCCCCGCCTGAAGCTCTTCTTTTTCCACAACCGGAAGAAGCGCCACGGCCACATTGTCTTTTTCTGTGATCAGATAAAGTTTATTCATCTCTTCCATTTCTTTCTCCTTCTACAGTGTTTTCAGCGTGCTGATGACACCATCTCGTGTGATCTTCTCCAGATGCTTGAGAGTGGCTTCATAAAGCCCAGGCACTTCCAGAAGGTTTCTCTGCCAGAGATCTTCTTTTCCCAGCACGTCTTTCACAAGGTCTGGAAGAGCCATCTCTTTCCAAGCCTTTTCAAAATAAGCCAGCTTGTCCTCATCATCCTTCACGGGATAAGCTTCCCCATTTTCACGGACCCCCACATAGCCTTCTTCCTTTTTCTCCACCTGGTAGAACTTAAGAAGTGCCGCCAGGGAGAAGACCATTCTTTCCGGCAGTTTGCCGTTCTCTTTCTCAAAGTCCAGAAGAGAAGGAAGACACCTTGCAGTGAATTTAGATACAGAGTTTAAGGAGATATCCAGCAGTCTATGCTTGATGTAGGGGTTCCCAAAGCGCTCAAAAACCGCTTCTGCAAATTCCTTCAGCTCCTCCTTGGGCAGATCGATGGTGGGGATGATCTCTTCAAAAATGAGGCTTCTCAGGAATCCGTTAAAGGTTTCATCTTCGATGAACTGACCCACAAAGTCATGGCCCGCAAGATAGGCGGCCAGCACCGTGGAGGTATGTCCTCCGTTCAGGATCCGGACCTTTCTCTTCTTATAAGGACGCACATCGTCGGTGAAGATGACGTTGGCTTTGGTTTTGTGGATGGGGAAAAGCGACTCATATTTTTTAGGCGCTTCAATGACCCAGAGATTGAACACTTCAGAGGTCACCAGAAGGTTGTCCTCGTAGCCGAATTTCTCGTGGTATTCTTTTACTTCGTCTCTTGGATAGCCGGTGACAATACGGTCCACCAGGGTGTTTGCAAAATAGCAGGTCTCTTCCATCCACTGGATGAATTCTTCCGGCAGATTCCACTCCTTCGCATACTGAAGGACAATACGTCTCAGCTCTGGTCCATTGTTGTCAATGAGCTCCACCGGGAGGAAAAGAAGTCCTCTTTCCTTGTCTCCCTGAAAATGGTTGTACCGGTGATAAAGAAACTTCAGCACTTTGGCTGGAAATGCTTTTGGCAGCTGATCCTCCAAGACATCCCCCGCCACATAAGAAATCCCCGCTTCTGTGGTGTTGGAGATGACAATCTTCAGGTCCTCGCTTTCCGCCAGCTTCATATACCCTTCATAGTCCTCAAAAGGATTGAGTCCTCTGGATACAGAAGTGATGACTTTTGTGCGCTCCACTTTCTCCCCATTTTCCAGGCCTCTCATGATGAGGGTATAAAGCCCCTCCTGTTCATTGATCTTGTCCACCATGCCGAAGCTGATGGGCTGCACAAGAACGATGCTTCCCTCAAAAAGACCCTCTTCATTGGCTTCTTCCACCATCCAGTCACAGAAGGCTCGAAGAAAGTTGCCTTCCCCATACTGAAGGATCATTTCTTTTTTGTTTCCGTATTTCTTTTCCACAACATCTTTGATATTTTTTAGCATTTCATTTCTCCTTTTTCATCTTTGAATTTCATTGATTTTCTTGATTTCATTCGTCTTTCAAACAGAACACTCTTTCAGGTTTGACTTTACAGAAAGTTCTCAGTTTTTCTCCCTAATTTCAAAAGAACCAACGATTTCCTCCATGATTTTATTGTATAATAAAAGTGTAGATTATTAAACCTTTAATATTAAATGTTTAGGAGGATCTTTTATGAATTTACATCTTCTTCAGGATTTTCGGGAAGATACACTGAAATCATCCTACGAAAATCTCACTCTTTTCCCTGCTTCTCACACCTCCCATGGAGACACACGGATTCTTCTTCTGAGAGAGGAAGGCGCTTCTTACCTTCTGTCTTATGGTGCTGGCCCTCTTTTTGATGACCTTCAAGGAGATGTGACTGAAGGCGTTAAAATCTCCCCGGCGAACCATGAGAACAGACTCGTTTTAAACCGCTTCTTCCCCTACACAGCTCCTGTGGCCAATGTAGAAAAAAGAACTTCCATGGGTCTTGGGGACCGTCTGGGTCTTGCCACCTACGGCCATATCCATGCGCTGAAAGGCACCAAGGTATTTCCCATCTTTGCACAGCAGAGCATCCGGGAGCTGACCATGACAAACCGCACCTATGAGGATGTCATTGACGCAGCTGCCTACGCGGTATTTGCAGAAGGCTACACCAGCGGCTATGGTGCGGATGGAGACCACCTGAAAAGTAAGGCGGATATCTTAAAGGAGCTGGCCATCGGCGCCACCATGATCACCCTAGATTCCTCAGAAAAAATCGACAACACCATCCTGGACTTGGATCCAAAGACTTTGGAAGAGAGATATCAGCTTCTTTCAGAAGGGACCCGAGGCTACTATGAAAACCAGTATCTCGGAAAAGAAACAGACCTTCCTGGTCTTTCCTTGCCCATCGGCAAAGAGCAGCTCATGAGAGATGTGCTGACCTATGGAGACTCCATCTCCTTCATCCATGAAGTCTACGAAGAAATCATTCTTCCCTATGAGGCTCCGCTGGATTTTGAAATTTCCATTGATGAGACGGCGACCCCAACAAACCCCATTTCCCACTACATCATCGCCAAGGAGCTGAAGGACCGAGGCATTGTCATCAGCACCATGGCTCCCAGATTCATCGGAGAGTTCCAGAAAGGCATCGACTATAAGGGTGACCTCACAGCCTTCAGAGAAGACATTAAAGCTCACGTGGCCATCGCGGAGCATTTCGGCTACCGGATCAGTGTGCATTCCGGCAGTGACAAGTTCAGTATTTTCCCCATCGTGGCTGAAGAGACCCACGGAAGATTCCATGTGAAAACTGCTGGGACCAACTGGTTGGAAGCGGTGGAGGTCATCGCGGAGAAAGAGCCAGCGCTATACAGAAGACTCCATGCCCATGCCTTGCTCCGCTTTCAGGATGCTACAGCCCTCTATCATGTGACCACCGACCTTTCAAAGGTTCCTGCTCTTGACACTGTGGAAGACAAAGATCTTCCGGAGTATCTCAGAAATGACGATGCCCGGCAGCTTCTCCATATCACCTACGGTTATATACTGGAAGACAAAAATGAAAAAGGCGACTATCTCCTGAAGAATGACTTTTTCAAAGCTCTGGAAAAGCACCTCTCCCACTATTTCTTCCATCTGGAGGAGCATATTTCAAAGCATCTTCGATTTCTCTCTCTAAAATAGGTCAAAAAAATAACAGACCATATGAAAAAGCAGCGTCTGCATCTTTTGCAGCAGCTGCTTTCTTCATTTGAGGTCAATTGCTCCTTTAGTTTCTGCCTTTACCCAAATGGCTTTTGACAAAACTGTAGAGCGCTTCTTTCTCTTTTCCCAAAGTTTCATTGCTTAGGATATACCCTTGCCCCCCCGATGCAAAGATGATCAGGAGAAAAGGATACCGCTTGATTCCCTGGACTTTACTCCATCGGAGAATGGAACGTTGACCATTCTTCTCCACATGGATGCCTTTGTCATCCAGTCCGATGCTCATGCCCTTCGGCAGCCCGTCCACTTGCTTCTTCGCACGCAGGTAGATAAGGGTGGGCTGTACCAGTGTAAAGATGGACAGGCCAAGAAGAAGGAGAATCTTGAGGATCACATCCACTTGACTGAAGTAGCGGATGTTAAGAAGGATCATGGCCACGGTGAAGATGACATTCGTCACCCCAGCCATGGAATGATAAATATTGTACATGGAAATCTTCCACAGATCCTTCGCTCTGGTCACATAAGGAAATTCGTATTTCATGCCCATTCCTACTTAAATAAGGATGGAAGCCACATACTTGTCGCAGGGACAAATGTGATGACCAGCAGGGTCACAATCATCATCAGGAAGAACGGCATCGTTGCTTTTACAATCTTCTCCATAGGCTGCTTGCTCACAGCAGAGCCAATGAAGAGCACCGCACCTACTGGTGGTGTCAGAAGACCGATACCACAGTTCAGAATCATCATGATACCAAACTGGATAGGATCGATTCCGATGGACGTTGCAATGGGCAGAAGGATTGGTGTCGCAATCAGAATAATCGGAGCCATATCCATGATCATACCCAGAATCAGAAGGATCACATTAAGCAGCAGTGCCAGAATGATCGGGTTGTTTGTGAATCCGATGATGGCATTGGCTGCCAGCTGTGGCACATGAAGTCTTGTCAGCATGAATCCGAAGATGCTGGAGGTGGCAATGAGGATCAGTACGATGGAAAGTGTATTGATACACTCACCCAGCGCGTTCCACACACCTTTCCAGGTGAGGCCTTTGTAGATGAACACAGACACAATCAGGCTGTAGATGACAGCAATGGCCGCAGATTCTGTGGCTGTGAACACACCGCCTACAACACCTACCACAACAATGAGAACCGCTGCCAGAGCCCAGAAGGAGCTGAGCATCTGTTTAAAGAGCACCATCAGGCTGAATTTTGCGCCTTTTGGGTAATTTCTTTTTACCGAGATGAAATAAGACATGATCATAAGGGACACCGCCAGGATGGCTCCAGGAAGATATCCGGCAAGGAATAAGCTGCCCACGGAGATCCCGCCAGCTGTGGTGGCATAGATGACCATGTTATGGCTGGGAGGAACCAGAAGTCCTTCCACTGAAGAAGTGATGGTCACCGCTGTGGAGAAGTCCGCGTCATATCCTTCATCCACCATCATGGGGATCAGGATACTACCAAGAGATGCGGTATCTGCTGCTGCAGAACCGGAGATTCCACCAAAGAAGTAAGAAGCCACAACATTTACCATGGCCATTCCACCGCGCATCCAGCCTACAAAAGCATTGGCCAGGGCGATGAGCCTCTCAGAAATACCACCAGATCCCATGAGCACACCCATGGTGATGAAGAATGGTACTGCCATGAGACTGAAGGAGCTGATCCCTTTGACCATCTGCTGAGCGATGGTGGTCAGTGGAAGTCCTTCATAAAGCAGCGTGAACATGGACGCAAGTCCTACTGCGTAGGCAATGGGAAATCTCATGAAGATCATAAGAAGGAAGCT
Source organism: Proteiniclasticum ruminis (assembly GCF_900115135.1). Classification (GTDB taxonomy): domain Bacteria; phylum Bacillota; class Clostridia; order Clostridiales; family Clostridiaceae; genus Proteiniclasticum; species Proteiniclasticum ruminis_A. The sequence continues at coordinate 30,508 of NZ_FOVK01000005.1, forward strand.
GCCCAAGAGTATTAAGATGGATATGGATTGTGCACTCATGATTTTGCCTCCTTTAATGAAGTGAACTTTTTAAAATGTCCCATCATGGACTCAGACAGGAAGAGAATCATGGCAAACCCTGCCAGGGGAATGGGGAAATACATCCAGAAACGGGAAAGCCAAGGCATACTTACATAAGTGCCCCTGGAACCAATCTTTATGGCATAATTCCATCCAACCACAAGCATCACGATGGCAAAAGCAAAGACAAAAAGGTCTGCAATAATATCCGAAACAATAATAGCTTTTTCAGGCAGATACTTGTCAAAAGCGGTCATCCTGATGTGGGCATTTCTACGGATGGCAAGAGCAGCAGAAAGTACTGCTGTATAGGACATCAGGGTAAGAACCACTTCCTCGCTCCACGCCGGATCCGGAATAAATTCAATATAACGACCTGCAACAGCCATGGTTGTAATTAAGATATCAGCAATCAAGAGCAGTTTGCAGAGAACCAGAACAAAATTATAAATCGCATCGTAGGCGTGCTTCACTTTGCTCGTAGCTCTAACTTCATTTTGCATAGGGAACCTCCTTCATTAATCTTTTGTGAAAAAAAAGTGCATAAGGGTTTCTTTCCTTATGCACTTTATGTCTTTCACATCAGATACAGGAAAAGAAGTTTCTTTTCCTGTATCAAACTATGTGTATAAAATTACTGCATGTCTAGAATCTGCTGATACAGTTCTTTGAAGTCCTTTGTTTCTGCTTCAACTACGTCCTTAACAGCTGCCTGCCATGGAGCAAGATCTGTAACTTCCACAACGTTTACGCCGTCAGCCTTCAGTTCTTCCAGAACCTTAGCTTCAGCTTCTGCGGAGATCTTTCTGTTGAACTCAGATGCATACTTACCAGCTTCCATCAGAATGTTCTGCTGCTCTTCGGTAAGACCGTCCCAAGCTTCGTCTGTGATGATAACCTGGATTGCACCAAGAGTATGTCCATCAAGAATCAGGTTAGGAGCAACTTCTGGGAATGCATTGGACTTGTAGTTTGCGATGGGCTGTTCAGCTCCGTCTACAACACCAGTCTGAAGTGCGGAATACAGTTCGCCGAAAGATACAACTGTTGGTGAAGCGCCAAGTCCGTTGACCATACCGTTCATAACTGGGTCGTTGGATACTCTCAGCTTCAGACCCTTCAGGTCTTCGATGCCATTTACTGGATCAACTGTGAAGAAATGACGGAAACCTTCTTCTCCATAGAAGAGTCCTCTTACGCCTGTTCCAGCATCGTGTGGCTCAAGAAGGAATTCTGGTGCAAGATCAGATGTAGCAAAGTTCCAGAAATGGTCTCTGCTTACGAAGGTGTAAGGAATGGAGAGAAGCTTGGATTTCTGTCCGCCGTATGGTGTCAGCGCAAATGCGGAGATACGGGACATGTCGATGGTGCCGCCGCCGCCGAGCATTGCATCCAGTACGTCGTTTTCGGATCCAAGAACACCTGAAGCCTGAATTTCGATCTTGATCTTTCCGCCGGAAAGTTCATGAACCTTGTCTGCAAACGCCTGGTCTGTCTGTCCAACGATGGTGTCCAGCGGATTAACTTCTGCATACACAAGTGTTACTTCTGGTTCAACTTCACCAGGCTCTTCAGCTGGTTCTTCCTCACCTGGCTCTTCAGCTGGTGTTTCTGGTGTTTCAGGAGCTTCTGGCTCCTGCAGTCCACATGCTGCAAGGCTTGCAACGAGTGTTAAACTCATGATCATGGCTAATAACTTCTTTTTCATTTTGTCCCCCTGTAAATTTATATTTTTTAATTGGTAACAACATTAAGATCCCTGATTCCTTATGGAATCTGTAGATGGTCTGTACTTCTTTCCGCCTGGCCTCACCTCCTTACATGGGATGGTCCCATGTTCCTCTACCTTTCGTGTGCACTAAACGTTATGATGCGCTACACAAAATAATCAGGATGGTCACGTCTTATGAGCTCCTCATCCACTTTATAACGGGATAGGTGACTGGTCATAAGTGCAACGGCTTCGATCTTGCTCTTTCTCATAATGGCATCCAAAATGGCACGGTGGTCGTCCAGGAGTTCCTGCACTTCTTTGTCTGTGAGCAGTCTCAACATTCTCACCCGGTCAAAGTGAATCATCATGCTGTCCATGAGGTGATAAATCTGCGTTTTCCTCGCGATGATGAAGAGCTGTTCATGGAACTCATTGTCCAGCTGGAAAAACTGGCGGAATGAACTGGAGTTGAGATAAATCTCCTGCATGCTGATGTTCTGGAGTAGGATCCTGTGATCTTCCTCCGTGGCTACCTCACATACCGTTTCCACCACCGCATTCTCCAGAACCAGTCTCATGAATCTGGCTTCATCCACCAGACTGTAGTCAATCTTGGAAATATAACTTCCTTTCTGAGGAAGAATATCTACAATCTGACTTTTACTGAGTTCTATGAGCGCTTCTCTTGTTGGTGTACGGGAGATGCCCATTTCATCGGCCAGTTCTTTTTCACTGACCATGCTTCCAGGCTGAAGCTTCAGGTTCACAATGTTCTTCCGCAAGGTGCGGAAGGCATAATCCCGAGCGGTTTCTTTACTTTTCCTTGCTGTGATTTCCATAGAAGTATCCCCTTTTCCCTATTTGTATCGGGTTTTCATTTTTGAGATGGCTTCCTGAAGACCCAGAAGGTAATTGGCCCCAATGGCTCTGTCATAGAGTCCATAGCCAGGTCTTGCTTTCTCGCCCCAGATCATTCTTCCATGGTCTGGTCTTACATATCCTTCAAAGCCCACTTCGTCATAAGCTTTCATGACTTCGAACATATCAAGGTCTCCGCAGCTGGACAGATGCGCAGATTCATCAAAATCTTTTTCCGTCAGATGCTTTACATTCCGTATGTGCGCAAAATGGATTCTGCCTTCTTTGCCAAACTCCCGGATCATCTCCGGAAGATCGTTCTTAAGATCCGAACCAAGGCTTCCAGTACAGAAGGTCAGTCCATTATAAGGACTCTTGTTGAGATCCAGGAACTTTCGGATGTTCTCCCTGTTTGTGATCACTTTAGGCAGCCCATAAAGCGGCCATGGCGGATCATCAGGATGTATGGCAAGTTTGATATCATACTGCTCCGCATAAGGAATCACCGTATCGAGGAAATATTTCATGTTTTCCCAGTAGGTTTCCTGGGTCATATTCTGGTAGAACTCAATATCCTTTGCCATGGCATCGAGACGTTCAGGTTCCCAGCCAGGCAGGCTGTAACCACGTGCTTTCTTCGCCATGACATCTGCCATGACTTTGGGATTCATCTTTAGCACTTCCTCATGACGGTAGGCCATGACCTGGCTGCCATCAGGCAGTTCCAGAGACAGATCGCTTCTTGCCCAGTCCATCACGGGCATAAAATTGTAGCAGAGCACTTTCACGCCCACTTTGGACAGATGCTCCAGAGTTCTAATGTAATTTTCAATATACCGGTCGCGGCTTGGGAGTCCTTTTTTGATATCCTCATGGATATTGACACTCTCGATGACTTCCATTTCAAGTCCCGCGTCATTGATTTCTTTCTTCAGAGATTCAAGCATCTCCAGAGGCCACACCTCTCCGACCGGAATCTTCGGCATACAGGTAGCGACACCTGTGACTCCTGGTATCTGGCGGATCTCCTTCAGTGTTACACTGTCATCTCCAAAGGGAAACCATCTTAAAATCATTTTCATTGCTGTTATCCCTTCTTTCCCTAAAAGGATCATTTTTGATGTTATCCTTTTCACAGGACCTTAACTAAAGTTTAACACTGGTATACTAGTGCGTCAACAGGTAAATTCATAAATTTAGGAAGTTTTTTTACGAATTGTACATTTTCCGGTGTATACCTTTTCACTTAATTGCGCAACATTCTTCAAATCGCTATAAACATTGCAAATCAAAAGAATACACCTTTTTAATCTTCTATGGTTTTATGAAATTTAATTGTGGAAACTCGAAAAAAACCGCGATTATGAACGAAATATGAAATAGCTCTCATAAACTCCAAATATTCGGATAATTCTTTGTAACGGTTTACGGGCAACGTTTTCCGCTACATTACTCTGACTTCCTTTAAACAAGTTTAATGAATATTTGTTTGTTTTTTGTTGAGAAATTCATAATGGGTGCACATATCGCTGAGGACACCACCCTCCTTTTTTCCACAAAAAAAGTCTGGAGCTTCAGTACTCCAGACTTTTTCGGTATGTTTTGGTATGTTGTTTCTTTTTCGTTCTTACATGTTGAAGTATTTTACTGCGTTGAGATAAGAGATTTCCTTCACCATCTGTCCCAGCAGAGCGTAGTCTTCAGGCACTTCTCCTTCTTCCACCCATTTCCCAAGAAGGCTGCAGAGAATTCTTCTGAAGTAGTCGTGTCTTGGGTAAGAGATGAATGATCTGGAATCTGTGAGCATCCCCACAAATTTTCTCAGAAGTGACAGATTTGCCAGAGAGATCATCTGCTTTTCCATACCATCTTTCTGATCATTGAACCACCAGCCAGATCCGAACTGAATCTTCATGACCCCATTGGTTTCCCCCTGGAAGTTCCCAAGCATTGTGCCAATGACATCATTGTCTCTGCCATTTAAGTTATAGAGTATGGTCTTTGGCAGATTGTCTTCTCTGTCCAAGGTATCCATGAGCTTCGATAAAGGTCTTGCCACCAGTTCATCATTGATGGAGTCAAATCCGATGTCTGCCCCCATTTTATTAAACATTCTGGTGTTGTTGTTTCTTAATGCGCCAATATGATACTGCTGTGCCCAGTCTCTCTTCTTGTACATCTTTCCGAGCTCCACGAGGACAAAGGACTTGTACTTGGCAGTTTCTAACGCAGTCAGCGTTTCTCCCGAAAGAGCTTTTTCCAAAACGGATGCAATCTCCTCCTCTGTGTACTCTTCAAAGAAAACCGTGTCCAGAGCATGGTCAGAAAGTCTTGCACCATTTTCGTGGAAGAAGTCCACTCTGTTTTCTACTGCGGCAAGGAGACTCTTCACGTCTTTCACATCAAATCCGACGATGTCAGAGAGCTTTTTCATGTAGTCTGCAAAGCCGTCTTTGTCGATGTTAAGGAGCTTGTCAGGTCTAAGTGCTGGAAGCACTTTGGTCTGAAAGCTTTTATCTTCTTTGATGGCTCTATGATGCTCCAGAGTGTCGATGAGATCATCTGTGGTGCAGATCATAGCCACATTGGACTCTTTGATGAGCGTTCTCACATTGAACGCTTCCCCCTCAATGACCTTGTTGGCTTTTTCCCAGATGGTCTTGGCATTTTCTGGACAGATGGTGTCCTCAATGCCAAAATACATTTTCAGTTCCATATGGGACCAGTGATAGAGAGGATTTCCGATGCAGTAAGGCATGGTGGCACAGAAAGCTTCAAACTTCTCAAAGTCAGACTTGTTTCCTGTGATGTACTCTTCACTGATGCCTGTGCTTCTCATGGCTCTCCACTTGTAGTGGTCGCCTCCCAGCCAGATTTCAGTGATGTTTTTGAATCTCTTGTTCTCTGCGATGAGTTTTGGATCCAGATGACAATGGTAGTCATAAATCGGCATGTCTTTTGCATACTCGTGATAAAGCTTCTTGCCGGTTTCATTTTTCAGCATAAAATTGTCGTGTATAAATGCCATAGTGTACCTTCCTTTCATTTGAACTTCATTTGATGCCTCTATCATAGTCTAAATTTTAACCAGTGAAAAGTGCCCTTTTGTGGTGAAAATTACACCTTAAATACAAAGCATGAAAAACTTGACTAATTTATTCAATGAATCTCAAAAGCTATTTTCAAAGTCAGATATTTCACTGATTAAGAATAATTCAATTGTATTTTTTATATTTACACAAATTTATTCTTAAATGAATGCTAATTTTTAAACAATTGTATTTTAACCATCACAGGATAAGTCGACTTTCCGCTTTCTTCAAGTATTCTTTTTGCATGAAAAAGTAGAATTTTCAAAGCATTTTTTACCACTCAAAACGCAATTTCTGCAAGTTCAATACTCTTTTCATCAAGAGAAAAAAGAAGAGTTATCTCATTTTGATAACCTCTTCTCCTAAATAAAATCAGTAACACCACACGGAGTTACTCTGATATTCATTGTTGCTTTCATCGCCCTCCCAAAGGGAATAGACTGACACCATAGATCTCATGTTACTAGAGGATTTCCTTTGGTTCGACTTTAGTCATATACTGTCTCTTTGCTAATATAAATGCTCCAAACTCAGGAGTTTCCGTAGGTTCCATCAGATGATATGTTGATCCTAAGTACTCTTTCAAAGGATCGAGAATATATGCACCGGACTTGAACACACCACCATAATAAGCAACTTTTCTTTGTCCATTCACTTCTTTGCTGACCGCTTTGACCAGTTCTGAAAGCTCCTTGGCGGCATCCTTGTATATAGATATCGCTGCTGAATCACCTAACTGAGCAGCCTCGTAAAGATATTGCGCTAAGGAGGCAATTTGATCTCTTTCATTCCCTAAGGTATTCATCACATAACCAATAAGCTGAAACCCATTCTGAAGAGAGAGTCGGTCTAGAAGATGCTGATATAATGAAGTTTTCTCAAGACGACCATCTTCCATTTTTGTTACAGTTTCTAACATACGCTTCGCAATCCAGTATGCGCTTCCTTCATCACCTATAGCATATCCAAATCCACCCGCTCTGATCATTTCGTTGTCATTTATTGCATAGGCTATCGAACCAGTTCCCGCAATGAGTATTATGCCTTGTTCCCCTTTAAAAGCGCCTGAAAGAGCAGCTTCCACATCATTGTAGACACAGTAATGAAAGCCCTCAAATTTATTTGAAAGAGCCTGGTCAATGGAGCTTCTGATCTTTGCATCTTTTCCATAACCAGCCAAACCAAAGGAAATAAACACTGCATCTAAACCAATCTGATGGTTTTCTATGAGCTCCCGTACACCTTCCAAGAGGATCTCAGCCATTCCCTCATACCCTACCTTCATGAAATGACAGGTAGGACGTTGAATATTTTCTACAAGCTCCCCACTCTCAGTATAGAGACTCAAAGAAGTCTTTGTTCCTCCTGCATCGATACCTATATAATACATACAATCCCCTACTTTTCTGTAAAATTAAACTTTTGCCACGGTTTCATATCATCCAGAATAAACTGCTCACTTACAACGATATGTCCTACCACATTGCTCTTTCCTGAGTTTTTCATATCAGAAAGCGCAATCTGAAGTTCGCCTGCATAGTGTCCATAAAGACTGGATTCCACAATGACATCTCCCCTTCTGATGATCTCTGGTGCATGGAAAAGGGGGAAGTGTTCTCCTTTAAACTTCACACGGCTTTGTGTTGATCTCAGGTAGTTTCCTGAAACATCTCCACGGTTGAAATGCATCTCCTCAAGTACAATCTTTCTCATCAGTTCAGGAAGCTCATCTATAAGCTGTACTTGGAAGGTCACCATATCTTTTCTCATGGAAGATAAAGCTTTCATTTCTTCTTCACTGGCAAAGCAGTTGGAGATGATGATATCATCAATTCCACCTAAAGCAATCAGATGTTTCACCTGTGCTTCCACTGGAAGGTAACGATGCATTTCCATGGTTGGCAGGCCATCTGCGACAGGCCATGGCCCATAGGATCCTTCCACCTGACTTGTTACAAACGCAGCGGTTCGAATACCATGCTTCTTAAATCGTCTCGTGCAGTTCATAAAATGCTCTTTGGAAAGTCCTGAATAAATGTGCGGATAAAAATTATGACATGCGATGAGATGGCTTTCTTTAGGCAGGTAATCCATGATGGTGTCAATGGTATGGGTATTGTTGCTCATATTCACTTCAATTGTCAAATCATATGGGTTGAATGTCATAAGTGATTCTTCTAGACCAGTAAAGCCTTGATCCAGACGGATTCCATCAGCTTCAATCTCATGGAAGAATAGAAGATTCTGATAACTGATGCCCAGTTCCCCAAAAACTCTTGGTGAAACATCGACAATGACTTCATATCCTAGTTTATGGGCATACCGGTTCAGCTGAAGAAACTCATCTTTAATCTCTTCAGGAGATTTGGTCACAGAAAGCAGACAGGAGAAAATCCTCGTGAATCCGTACTTTCTGCCTAACTCCAGGTAAGTCACTATTTCTTTCATAGTTGACTTTTCAGGGTATATGGATAATCCTAATTTTCTCATGAATTCATTTCCTCCTTGAATTGTGGCAGATATGCTTTATGTGCTTCTAGAAGATCCCGAAATACCTCTACTGCAATTTTATCCGATGGTACAAGCGGATTCAACGTTAAAGCAGCAATAGCAAGATCTTTATTCCCAGTAACCGCAGCCTCACAAACCATACGTTCAAAGGTTTTTATTGTTGTGATGGTTCCTTGGAGAGCCACAGGTATTTCTCCAGCGGACAGAGGTACCGGTCCATCCTTTGTAATTTTTGAGGCGATTTCCACTACTGTATCGACTGGAAAGTTTGTTAGCGCACCTTTATTGACTGTATTCACATACTGAATGTCGCCTTTATTGTTATAGATGGAAGAAATCAGGTTACAAGCAGCATCACTATAAAACGCACCACCACGTTGCTCTAATTGCTTGGGTTTCTCATGTAAAGATTCTTCCTGATAGAGCGAGAAGAGCTCATCTTCTACCCCCTTTACAAACTCAGCTCTTACATTGTTCTTCTGGAAAAGTTCCATTTGATGTTCCAACTGCTCTTTTGTAAAGAAGTAGTAGGACAGGTAGGGACAAGGAATAGCCTGAAGACCTCGGATGAGCTCCTTGGACCAAGGAATCACCATGATGTTCTTCATTTCAGTCTGGTCTTCTTCATTCATATGCTCATACTTCTCTAGTACATCCTTCATTCGGGACTTGCCGTTCACAAAGACGTCTGTCATAAAGAAGTGATGGTTCAGACCCACAATTTTCATATCTACTTCTTCATCCGATACTTCCAGCTGCTTTGCCATGGTCTTTTTCATACCCACAGGCACATTGCAGAGTCCCACCACTTTATGGAAGCTGCCATAGCGAAGAACCGCTTCCGTTACCATACCAGCTGGATTTGTAAAATTGATGAGCCATGCTTCCGGACAAAGCTTTTTCATATCTTCCACAATATCCAAAATCACTGGAATGGTCCTGAATGCTTTGAACATCCCTCCCGCTCCATTGGTTTCCTGGCCTATGATGCCATGGGAAAGTGGAATCCGTTCATCGAGGATCCGTGCCTGCAGCTGTCCGACCCTAAGCTGTGTGGTTACGAAATCCGCGTCTTTCAGGGCTTCTTTACGATCCAGGCTGAGGAATACTTTCATTGGAATGCCTGCAGCTTCCACCATTCTCTTGGCAAGGTTTCCTACAATCTCCAGCTTTTCTTTTCCTTCCTCGATGTCAACAAGCCACAATTCAGTCACTGGCAGTTCATGATATCTTTTGATGAAACCTTCCACCAGTTCCGGTGTATAGCTGGAACCACCGCCTATGGTCACAATCTTTAGTTTTTCCATTGTTTCTCCTCCTGTCTATGGTCTATATGCAAAGGGGCCTACAATACACTGTAGACCCCCAAGTAACTTATTTATGCAATTTCAGTGTTTTCAACTTCTGCAGACTCTTCAGCCTTCAGCTTGTTGTCGTACATCTTAAAGAATGGATAGTAGATGACTACAGACAGAAGAATCAGGAATACATTGAGGGCTGCGCCTCTCCAGTCTCCGCCAGTAGCAAGGTATGCACCTATTGGTCCAGGAAGGGTCCACGGTGCGATGGCCACCACTCTACCTACCCAGCCGATGCTTGTGAAGAACCAAGCGATGCTTGCAGACACCATTGGTGTGACAACGAACGGAATCATCAGAATCGGATTCAGCACAATAGGTGCTCCGAAGATCATTGGTTCGTTGATGTTGAATACCGCTGGAATGAATGCTGTCTTTCCAAGAGTCTTTCCGTAAGCGGATTTAGATCTCAGAAGGAACAGAATCGCAAGTCCAATGGTTGTTCCTGATCCACCAATCATGATGAACCACTGATAGAAAGGCTCTGCACCGATATGTGGAATCGCTTCTCCAGCAGCTGCTGCTGCAGTGTTCACATCAATGAGTGTCAACCAGAGAGGTCTAGCCAATGTACCAACAATAGACCATCCGTGGATACCGAATGTCCAGAAGAACATTCCTAAGAAAATGATGATCAGTACAGATGGGAGTGTGTCTGTGGCGGATACAAGCGGAGCTACAAGCTTGCTCATGATACCGTGCACGTCGACGCCAATCCACATGGTGATGGTCGCAATAAGAACTAGAATCAGTGCTGTTGGCACTAAAGCTTCAAAAGATCTTGCAACAGATGCAGGCACCTGTGGTGGCATGGAAATCTTGAAACCCTTTGTTTCAGTGAATCTGAAAATTTCAACAGCTACGATGGCTGCAATAATTCCAATGAACATCCCCGCAGATCCCAAATTTCCCATGGGAAGGTTCCATCCAAATGAGACAGAGTCCAGGAAAGTCTGAAGGTCTGGATTAGTAGCAGCCAAATCCTTCACAGCCTGGGAAGCCAGTGGAACAGACTTTGGAATCATGGTCAGCAGGTAGGCAAGTTCAGCCATGATACCACCTGAGAGACCATCCAGCTTGTAAGAACGAGCTAGGGAGTATCCTATACCAAATACAGCATAGAGGGTCATGATAAACATGCTCATTCTGTATGGCAGAAGAATCTTAAACTGGTTGGTAGCAATAAACTCTGTCAGTGCCCAGTCTTTAGGCAGCTGATTTGGCAGGAATGCGATAACCATAAAGAGGGAACTGACAATAATTAGAGGTAATGTAGCAATGATACCGTCACGAATTGCTCTCAGATGTCTCTGTTCGGCTACTTTAGCCATGGGAGTCGAAAGCTTTTCGTCCATAAATGTGGAAATTTTTTCGAACATAGTACTCTCCTTTATGTATATATTTTATAATGGCTGACTATTTCTTGAGACCGAGGACTTGCTTTAAAAGTCTTGGCCCACCCAAAGGGCTGTAACCCATTGGTTCAATGAGTGCGCAAGGAACGCCTGCTTTTATTGCAAACTCTTCCAGGTAGGAGAATCTGTGGCGGATCTGTGGTGCCACCATAGCAACATCCCAATCGCCTGTGACTTCCTCCTCAAATTCCTGTGTGCTGACGGCTTTCACTTCCATATCCACACCGTTCTTCTTTGCTTCTTTTAGCAGAGCGTCGACAGCAATCTGACTAGACATCCCGAGGGAACAAACAAATAATACTTTCATCATTTTTCTCCTTTCCCATTTCTTAAAATAATTATAATAGTAAACGCTTTCCATTGCAATAATATTTTAAAAATAAAATATTATTTTTGAACTAAAATTTTAAAGCCTTGGTTTTAAAACAGCATTTTTGCATAATAGAACAAGAAAAGAACTACGCCTACCGCAAGGCTCCATAGCCCACCTAGGACATAGAACCATCGGTCTGCTTTCTTCTTTCTTTCAATGTAATAATTGCTGAAGATGATAGAAAAGCCGATGATCAAAGAAGATAAAATCACTGTACTCCATCTGAAATCCTTGAAAAATAATTTCATCAGTTCAGGCACCAGTAAGATCGAGGTGAACGAAGTCATCAGGATAAAAAACGCACTCCGATACCCGATCATCGGTATATTGTAGTCAGTGACTCCTTGAGCAGGATGATATTCTTTCTTTTCTTCATTTTTCACTTTCCATTTTGCAGCCATTTTATTCCCTTCCTCTCTTGAGTTCAGCATGTGCATGCGGATTTTTCGTCAGGTTTCCTAGAATTACTGGTGTTTTGGCCCCAGTAGCCCCGATGACATTGGACGGCCGTCTATGATATGTCTCGTTTCCCAATATCACAAAGGCCATGGCTTCCTTTGCATCACTGCTGTATCCCAGATCTTCTTGTGTAAGCACTTCTACTCCATTTAAAAGCTCACGAAGATAACTTAAAAGTGCTTTGTTATGCGCACCTCCGCCACCAATTATGACTTTGTCGAGGCGCATCTTGGGAAAAATAAAATCTTCATAAGACATCGCAATGGTCTTTGCTGTGAAGTAGGTCAGCGTAGCGATGAGATCTTCCCTCTGCAGTGAAGAGAACCTTTGAAGAACAGAATTGGTGTAGCTTTCACCAAAATCTTCACGGCCAGTGGTCTTTGGATAACTCATCTTCAGATAGGGGTGTTCTAATAGATGGGCTAACATTCCTTGGCTCACATGTCCGGAAAGAGCGGTTTTTCCGCCTTCGTCATAAGATTGGTTGTAAAGTATTTTCATCGCCTCGTCAATAACCATGTTTCCAGGGCCTGTATCAAAGGCATACACCTGCCGACCACTGGTTCGCGAAGGGAGTACGGTGACATTGCCAATGCCGCCAATATTCTGGAGTGCAACACTCCTCTGATCTTCACGATATAGAATCTCTTCAGAGTAGGGCACTAAAGGTGCCCCCTCTCCTCCCGCAGCCATATCCATGACTCGAAAGTTTGCATAGACGTCTACGTGATGATTGTAAGCAATGACCGCTGGCTCTCCAAGTTGAAGCGTACTGCTCATAAGAGAACCGATGTCCCTTGGCTGATGATAGATGGTTTGTCCATGGGACGCCACAAAAGCCAGATCTTTTCCTGTCATCTTATTTTTTTCAAGCATTTTGCCGACAGCGTCAGAAAAAAGCATTCCAAGTTCAAAGTTCAGGGATGTGAGTTCCGGCAGCAGCGGTTCATCATTTCGCAGGATTCTTTTGACTTTGTTTTTCAGATGTTCTGGGAAGTCATAGGTCTCAAAATCAATTAAGGTTATTTTCGTTTCTTCTCCGAAGCCCGTAATCTCACAAAGAGCTGTATCCACACCATCTAAGGAGGTGCCGGACATGAGTCCCATGGCAAGCATTACTTAATGCCATCCATTTTTTTGTGCATCTTGATGAGATGTTCAATTAGGGTTCTGGATTCCATTGCAGTCATCAGCTGATCCTGAGCATGAACAAACAAAACTGACACTTCTGGTTTCTCGCCTCTTGCTTCAGCCTGGATGATTGAAGTCTGTACTTTATGAGCTTCCAGAAGATTCTCATCAGATTCTTTCAAGAAAGCTTCCACGTCCTCATACTTACCTTCTTCTGCAGCTCTTAATGCGTCGTAAGCAAGACCTTTCGCCATTCCGGCATAGTTGATGATATTAAAGATGATCATTTCCATTTCTTGTGACATTATTGTACCCTCACTTTACTTTCATAATTTTCGATAGCTTTTCGGATTTTTCCATCATAATGATCTAGAAGGACCTCCGCTTCTTCACGGCTTAGCCCAGTTTTGTTCATGAGAATCGCTACTTTTACTGATTCACCGCTTTCAAGAAAGAGCGCAACCGCTTCCTCTCCTGTTAAATCCGTGGTCATTTCGATGATTCTTTTAGCTCTTACTTTGAGTTTTTCATTGGTAGCCCTAACGTCCACCATCAAATTTCCATACACTTTACCAAGCTTCACCATGATCGTTGTTGAAATCATATTAAGTATAAGCTTTTGTGCTGTTCCTGCTTTCATTCTCGTAGAACCTGTAATGACTTCAGGTCCCACAACAGCTTCAATTGGATACTGCGCTACTTCTGAAATCACTGCATTCTTTACACAGCTCACCGATGCTGTGACAGCTCCTAATTCATTGGCATAAACAATGGCGCTTCGAACATAGGGTGTTCTTCCTGAGGCAGCAAGCCCAACAAGAGCATCTTTCTCACTGAAGCCAATGGCTTTCAGGTCCTCCAGAGCTCCTTCCTCAACATCTTCAGCACCTTCTATGGCATTTTGAAGAGCTTCCACGCCACCTGCTATGATTCCTTGAACAAGTTCTTTTGAAACACCATAGGTAGGAGGACACTCTGAGGCATCCAGCACACCAAGTCTACCAGATGTACCAGCTCCAATATAAATGAGTCTTCCCCCATTCTTCACTTTCTTAAATATTGCCTCTACAGCCGCTTCGATACTGCCGAGGTTCTCCCGGATCACCGCTGCAACCTTCTGATCTTCATCATTAATGGTTTCAAGAACCTCATAGGTGCTTAGCTGATCGATTTTTCTGGAATTCTCATTGATTCCTTCCGTATCTAAAAGGTTTAGATCTATCACTTCTTCACACTCCTTTTCTTTAAACTCATTATAATCGCATTGAAATTAAATTTCAATATAAAGTGAAATTAATTTAAAAATTTATTTCAGTAAACGATTGGATGATCTGTAAAGGAAAAAAGCAGCAACCGCTGCTTATCTGAGTTCTTCTATGATACTTCTGGTGGTTTTCAAGCTTTCCTTGCTTTGATTGATGTCAGACTTCGTAATACCGTAATATAGAAGATCCGTAATAATCAAAGAAGAGTTTCTAGATAAGATTGCTCCAAGACGCAGCTCCTTCTCCTCTGTTGGGACATAGAGAAGTGATGAGCAGATCTTACTAAGTTTAGATTTAGACATCTGTGTGATCCCTACGGTGTAAGCCCCTATAGAAGATGCATGACTCAGCGCTGTTGTCACTTCTTTTGTATTTCCAGTATAACTGATACCAATAGCCACATCTTTGCTATTGATATGAGCTGCTGCAGCCAGCTGAATGTGAGGATCTTTATGAAAAAGAACTCTCTTATTGATTCGAATCAGTTTGTTCTGAAAGTCATCACATACAATGCCAGATCCACCTACACCAAAAAGATAAATTGTTTCCGCTCCAATGAGCTTCTCAATCACATCTTCCAGCACCTGTGGATTGATCAGTTTATAGGTCTGCTCCAGATTCTTCTGATTGATGGCTTGCGCTTTTTTTACCATGATATTCATGGTATCTTCTTCTTTGATGATATCGTCAAAATCGACCTCTTCCACACTGGTATCTTTTGCCAGTTCCACTTTAAAAGCGGTGAAACCTTTGAAACCCAGTTTTTTGGCGAATCTCACCACTGCAGCTGCTGAAGTATTCACTTTCTCTCCAAGAACTTGAGCACTGTCTTCCAAGATTTCATCCCTGTTGCTTAATATATACTCTGCCAATCGCTTTTCTGTATCCGTATAGGTAGAAAACCCTTCCTTGATTCTAAATATGCTGCTCATACATCCTCCTTTTGAAATTTTATTTCATTGTATTCAGATTATCCTACTTCCTAAAAAGAAGCAACATAAAAAGAAACTGCCCGGGATGACTCCAAACAAAGCAGTTTCTTAGGAGAGAGAACGCTTATTCAGTTAAAGACCTCTAGTTTGATGCTCCTTTTCTTTTCCTGTCCAGAAAGAGCACTAGAATACCAATTGCCAGCAGCCCTCCGCCATAAAGAAGATAATTTTCTCTCTGTTCTCCCGTTTTGGGGAGCTCTTCCTCTTCTTCCGGTTCTTCAGGCTCTTCCGGCAGCGGCAGCGGATCCACGTCTTCATCTTCGATTTCTTCAATCATGATGACCCATTCCACTTCCGCCTCTTTTCCCATGAACTCATTGCCCATCTCTTCGGATACCTCTAAAGAGAGATCCCAGCTGAACTCGCTTTCGGGGAGAAGTTCTTTGATTTTCACATAGTTCTCAAATGACCCTTGCTGGTCCAAGGACTCTCTAAATATTTCCTCCCCTTCTTCTGAGATGACCAGGGTCATCTGTCGTAGAAGAGCCTCATCCTCTTCCTTTACAGGATTGATTTTGAGATAGAAGTCCACAAACTGACTGGAGTCATTCCTTAAAAAGATCTCTTGTGTTCTCACATCACCAGGCATGAGTCCTTTGAAATTCTCAAAGAGATCTGTGCTGTTGGGCACAAAGACAAAGAGTTCTGCTTGGTTCCGATACGTTACGGAAGATGCATGGACCGGTTTACCCCCTGTTAGGGAAAGAAAGAGAAATAGGAGCAGCAGCACTGTCCATTTTTTCCTCATCATGGTCCACCTCCCTGTAGCGTTTTATCGGGGTTCACAGTGATTCCCCACATTTCAGTCACCGCAGCTGGTGGATCTGCCTGTATGCCGGAGCCGATGATCTGGAGCTCAAACTTCAGACCTTCTTTCACTGGCATCTCGAAGGTGCCAATGAGTTTCTCCGTAAGGGCACCTGGCGCTACCATCTCGATATGATAGTAGAAACCATCGGTCCCCTTAAACCATCCAGGAAGAATCGGCAGCTCCGGAAAATCTGCTGCAGTCACCGCTGTTCCCGAAAGATCTCCACTTTCCGTCTTCCATACTGGTATCACCGCCGCCCTGATGTAGGCATCGATGTTCCCAGTGTTTCTGATAAATACATTGTCTTTGGTTTCACCATCAAACTCCTCTTCCACAGTGGTGGTCACTGTGCCTGGGATGAAGGTGTTTATTTCCTCCTGTGTGCTGTCCACCAGCCAGGCTGATGTGAGAAGATTTACGCTGAAGAGAATCACAGCCGCAGCTGATAAAACTAGAAGTATTTTACGGTACCGTTTCATTCTTCATCTTCCTCCTCTCTTCTCAGGGTGCCATTTTCTTGTGATTGCCCTTGGAGATTCACCGCGTAGCTTTCACCGCTGAGCCACTTGTCAGAGGTTTTTCTGTTTGTAAAGATCATTGTGACATCATGGTTCACTTTGCTGAGTTCCACTACTTTTCCATCTGGGACATTGCTCTTATAGGCTGCTGCTGGTTCAATTGAAATGGTGTCAATGTCATACCTAAAGGACCAGCTGGTGATTTCTGTCACCTTATAGTCTCCCAGTTTGAGACCTGTGATTTTTTTGGAACCAAGGCCTTGAATGGCCACCTGATAGTTTCCTGTAGGTCCTTCCACCAGGAAGAGGAAACTTTGGTTTTCATCCAGGACACTGCCTGCCTTCAATTTCTTTTCTATGGTCAAGGCAGCTTTCTTCACGAAAATGGTGAAGTGGTAGTCATCATGACCCTGTCCAGATACCGCAGGCACAATCACGGTGTAGCTTGTATACTCTTCAGCACCGATAAACAGTCTGATCTTGAAGGTTGAGTCAAATTCGGGCTCATAGGCTGGAATGCTGTTTACGGTAGACCCAGCGATAAATTGAGGCTCCAGAGTAACTTCAGGTACTAAGGTCAAAGGTGTTACTGCAGATGGATCCGAATTCACAAATCCGTTTAAAGTCATTCTCTGCATGATATCTGTCTGTTCACCCCACCAGATTTCATGGTCTGTGGCTGTCACCTTGGGCACCCACACGTACAGGTTTGCATCAATATCTTCTGACGATGCTGTCACCGTACCAGTATAGATCGGTGTCACCTTCACAGTAAAGGTGGACTCTTTGTTTTCCACCTCTTCTAGAAGAAGATTGAGCTCCTCAGACAGAATTGTGTCTCCTGCACCAATGGTGAAGCGTCTTAGCACTGTAGTACCGTCTGTGTCATAAAGGATATACTCCAGGTCTGCGTAGGCGTTGTTAATGCCATCCACCGTGTAGAGTGGTCCGCCAGGACTGGTTTTATAGGACAGGCCGCTGCCTGCCATGAGTTCATTGGCCGGGATGCTCTGGCTGATGTAGATTCCCTTATCTTCTGGCTGTGCCAAGTATCTTAATGGAACATCCACATCAGGAACCGGGAAGGCTTCCACGAAAGTTTCTTCCGGTGTATAGATGCCGGAGTCCGGTTTGTTTGTGACCACTTGGTTTCCACCGATAAAGTCGTCTTTCACATCCACCACAAACTTCACAACGATTTTCTTTCCTCTAGGTCCTGTACTCTCACTGTAAGCTACATAGTTTGCAGAGTAGTCAAAACCTGTGATGTCCAGTTTTCCGTTTGGTTTATCCACCACAGCTGTTATACCACCAGGCTGAGGACTTGCAAGGCTCCATGGCGCTGAGCTTTCATAATCGGTTCCATTTCCCGTATAGTTGTAGACTTTGATGTCCACACTGGATGCATTAAAACCTGATGAAAACTCAAACTGCTCTGTGAGCCTGTCTCTCAGTTTGGATTGCGCTGTAAGGGATTCATTGGTGGCGCCTCCGATCTGACTGGAGATGCTTTGGAATATGCTGTTCAGCGAACCTTGGTTATTCGCTGTGAGATAAAAGTTGTCTGTATAGGTGCCAGCACCTGGATTGGTCATGCTTTGGGCGTTCTCGTAATTGCTGGACACATAGTTCATAAACTTGTTCTCATTACTGTTTCCAGCTGGATCTGCCCCATTAAAGATTCCGATGGTGAAGGATGTGGCGCCCAGATTGTTTTTAATGGTTCTTGCCGTCTGAATCGTCGCATTTGCAACATTTACATCATAATCAGCAAATGAAGTTGGTGTTCCGTCCGTAAACATGATCACAACTCTTTGACGCTGTTCTCCAACAGGTATCGAGTTTCCATTAAATACTCGTCTTGCCAAATCCATGCCTAAATCTGTTTTTGTAGCTCCGTCAGACTCTATCCAATCGATGGACTGATTCAATCTGGCATAGTTTGCCCGGACATCGAGAAGAGATGATGCTAAGTTCCCATCTGTTATGTTCCCCCAAGTAATGGGGTTATTCCCTGTGCTAGGTGACAGAACCTCAGTATTTCCATAATTCAATCCGTCATTGCTACCACTGGCAAATCCGATCATCGATATTCGATGATTGACATTATTTGTGGTTGCTCTACTATTCACCTGTTGCACAAAAAGTCTCAACGCATCCTTCAGCACATCTCTTCTGCGGATGGCTGTTGTGTTGTTATAGAAAGTCCAGTTTGGAACATCATCCTCATCATCCACACTCACCGTAATCGTATTACCACTTCCTGAAACATAAGAGTATGTATAGGTTCCATCCCTGCTAGTTCTTGTTAATGTGACCTTTCTCAATGTCCCATTATTATCTCTTATATATAAAGTGGAACGGACCGAGTACAATGTTCTATTGGTGACTTCATCTCCATTCATATCCCAAGCCATACTACCAGACTGGTCAAGAACCAGAACGATGTCTGCTGGAATATGCTGGATGATGGTGGAGAGTTCTCCTGTGGCAAAAGCTTCCAGGGTGATTTCCACCTGATGGGTTCCCGGCAGATACACTGCACTTTTCTTCAGATAGACACTGGGATCATCCAATGCAGAGGCTGCGCCAATGGACATGGGCGCTGCCATCCTGCCAGACCTCATGCTCTTCATGGTTTCCATTGGACCAGACACAGCAGGCTTAAGAACACCTGCTCTTGTATAGTTTCTTGCTGTATTCACGGATAAAACCAGTTCTTCTTCCAGATCCTCTGGATCTTCAAGAGGTTCTTCTGTTGGCTCTGGAGTCTGGGACTGTTCTTTCGGAATTTCCGTGATTTCTTCATTCGTTTCTGGTGATTCATTTACAGTTTCGGAAGGTTCTTCCTGCTTAATCTCAGAGGACAGCACATCGGGCTCCTCTGCGGCTTCTTCTTCAGGTTTACTCTCCTCTTCAGAAGGAGTTTCAGCTGACGCTTCTGTATTTTCCTCTTCTACAGGAGCGGGAGTTTCCGACGGTTCTTCTTCAATTATGGGTTCTTCCGCGAGTGTTTCCGTAGACTCTGCACTCACTTCTTGAGGACTTGTCAGCTGCTCTAAAGCATAAACAGGAAAAGGGACGCCAAAGAACATGAATACCGATAAGACAGCTGCCATTAACTTCTTCAAACTTCGTCATCCTCCTTTCATCGATCACAATCCTTGTTTCATATTTTTTCAAGAACTGTTTCTTTATTCAGCTGGCCACCCTGTAGCTTCCTGAACTGTTACTCCATTATTCTGGCTCTGTACACCCTGTGCAAGAACATCAATTTCAACTTCAGCATTCATAAACGCATTACCAAGTGATGTTGGGAATGTCACCTGTGTGAAGAGATTCTCTGTGGTCTCTCCAGGTGCTAAGATTTCATTGTAGTAGAACCAGCCGTCTGCTCCTTCTGTCCAGTCCTCCTCATTGAGATCCAACCCGAGCACACTAAAGTCAACGTCTGCTGATTGGTCTTCTAAAACGAGGCTTCTGTCCAGCTTGATTCTGACCCAGATGGGATTGTCTCCATCGTTGGTGACACTGACGATCTTATCAATGACATCTCCAGGCATAACAAGGTCAAACCCTTCCACTGGGAATGGCTCCATCTCTTCTGTCTCAGGATCGATGGTATCATCATTCAAGATCAGCGCCACATTACCCATGGTGACACGGTTCAGCGCTGTGTCTTCAGCGGTGAAGAAGGCTAAGGTCTGGAAGACCATAACAGCCAGGATGCTTGTGATGGCAAGAACTGCGATAATTCTCTTATTTCTTTGCATTTTTCATTCTCCTCCATTTTCTTCATTTAATATTCAACTGTTATGGTGCATCATAGGCTGCAAAAGCTTCTGTGACATTTGCAAATCCTTGTGATTGAATGGCTTCTGCGATGACATTAATCTGGAATCCGGAAATACTTTCCATTTCTGCGCTATTTAAGGATGCAGGAATGGTTACTTGTGTAAACAGAGGATTTGTGATTCCTCCTGCTGGAAGAACATTTGCAAATCTGAACTCATATGTACTTCCATCGACACCGAAATAGCTCCACCCAGCACCTAGAGTTCCAAGAATGGTCTTAGGGTCTGGAATAGCAGCTGCTAACTCCGCATGCTTTGTAAAGGTCACTTTAGCTCTAATATATGCTGGATTGGATCCAGTATTTTCTACCATTGGATCTTTGGGTAAAATTGCCCCAGGATAGATATTGTCATAGGTGTTTGAAAGCACACGATCCGCTTCCTCATCTACAGCCCAAGTTGTACCAGAAGGACCTGTTGTGGGGACTACCAGAGCTTCATCTAATAGAATCTCCACATTACCCATGGTGAAGGTGTTTTTCACTTCATCCGACTGATCTGTAAAATAAGCAAAGGTCATGGCTGCTGCAAAGACAGCAATCAGACTCAGCGCCAGAATCGTAATCTTCTTTTTGTTTTTCATTTTCTATATCCTCCTTTATACTAAGGTGTGGTAAAGTGCGTAATTGCAGCTGCATCGGCAACCGACTGGTCTACACCTGCCTGCTGATGTGCGTAGGCTTTGATAACAATGTCTTTCCCTTGAAGTGTTGCGAGTTCTGTCTTCGTAAGTCCTGTTCCGAATGTAACAGTTGAGAATACAGTAAAGGGTTGAGCACTTGCACTAAGTGGGACTATTGAATTGTACCTATAAATGGTTTTCGTGCCATTTACATTGATACTTACCCAGTTAGCCGGAATAATGTTCAGTACTCCATGGGGACTGAGCTGATTGTCTACCATGACATATAAATATGATGGTTCTGAATTTGCCAAAACTGTGACCACAGGTGTCTTGTCAATGACAGCTCCTGGATAGATCTTACTGTTCTGGGTATAGGTTTCAGTTAATGTAATATCAAGATCACCCACAGTAAAGGTATTGGTGACCGCACTCGTGGAATCCGTCAGATACGCCAGGGTTGCCAGAGACGCTACAGCCAGGATTGCAATGACAGCCAGGATACTTAGTTTTTTCTTCATAAAAAACACCTCTCTCTTATTTATTTCAAATTGCAGCAGGGGAGCACTTCTCAGTCCGCCACCTCCTTTTTCACGACTCTGCTCTTTCCTTCAGGAAGAAGCAGAGAGAGCACCAGGATTCCCAAAACACCCAATAGGACAATTCTTCCTTGCCCGGATGCGAGAAATACAGAAACATAGCCAAGATACGGTATGGAGAACTGTGGTTTCCCCAGTAAGTTTTTCGGATGCACCGGAGTGCCGTCTACCGTATTATTGGCATCTCCTTTGGTGATGAAGCTTCCATCCTCTTTTATGTCCACCACTCTATGGGTGGCAACCATCAGGCTCTCGTTCATCACAAACGTGATGGGATCCCCAATGGAAATCTCAGAAGGCTCCACCTGGTCCACATAGATCAGTGAACCCACAGGATATTCCGGTTCCATGCTGCCTGAGATTACTGCGTAAGGGGTGAGCCCCACGAGCCTTGTGCCCGCCAGAAGGACTGCAAGGATCAGTACCAGTACCAAAAAGCTGGTGCTGAAAAAAGTGAACATGGTTGGCTTCGTTTTTTTGTTCTCTTTGCTTGTTTTCATAATTCTCTCTCCATAATTCGACATCGATTTACTTTTATACACATATGAATAATCCATTTAATTAAATAATAACACTTGCTATTAAAATATGATACCGCATATCGACATATTTCTAATTTTATTTACATTAATTCGACAATATATCAATTATTCATTTGTGTTTTCTTGGATATTTTATTAACGTTCAATTTTTGGTCAATTATTTGCATTTTTCCTATAATGCAGAATAAAAAAATTCCGCAATTCATCCTTATATCTGCCCTTTCTTAGTACTCTCCAGTATTTTTCTGCTATTTTCTCAAGAAATTTATTCAAACATTCTGTATTATCTGTAAAGACAAATCGCTTTAGTCCCACCTCACTTTAAGGCTTCAATACTAAAATAATGTCTCAGGATTCACAAATCCGCAGTGAACGTCCATTTCCCATTTACAGTCTGTTCAAATTTTATACAGAACTGTATAATTTAATCTTCGCACTGCTCCCTTTTAGACTCCTTTAGACAAGCAAAAGCACCCAGAGCTTACTCACCGTAAACTCCGGATGCTTTTATAGATCCAATAGTTATTCTATTTTATTCTGATTATCCGTCCAGAAGCCCCTGTTCAATGAGAAAATCTCTGGCGACTTTTTCAGGCTGCTGCTGCAGTTCATCCACACGGTAGTTGAGATCCACTATGATGTCATCGGTCAGCACCTGGCCCAGCTCATCCAGAACCGGCGAAATCTCAGGATACTCCGCCAGAAGTCCGCTTCTTAAAACCGGCACCGCATAATAGGGCGGGAAGAAGTTTTTATCGTCCTCCAGCATCACCATGTCATATTTTTTCAGAAGCCCATCTGTGGAGAACGCATCTGTGATGTCCGTCTCTCCGCTGTCGATGGCTCTGTATTTATTCGCCCCATTGATACCAATTTCTTTTTCAAAGGTGATGCCATAATGCTCTTTCAACCCAAGAATGCCATCTTCTCTGTTGAGAAACTCCAAGGTGGATCCAATGGTAAAGCCATCAGACACAGAAGCCAGATCACTGATGGTCTCAAGCCCGTACTGCTCTGCTGTCTCTTTTGTCACAGAGAGCACATAGGTGTTGTTGAACTGAAACTGCTTCAGAATATCAATGTCAAACTGCTCTTTCAGATCCTTCTTTGCGGTATCATACACCTCCTGCATATCAGAGTTTGGTGCATACCCCAGCGTATCCCCATAAATGGTTCCTGTGTACTCCAGATAAAGATCGATGTCTCCAGTTTTTATGGCCCCGAAAGCCACCTGGGTCCCACCAAGGTTCGGCTTTCTCTCCACATGAAGATCTGTCCGGTCCTCTATGAGATCCGCCATGAGATGTACGACGATGTACTGTTCGGTGAAGTCTTTCCCACCGATGGTGATGGACTCTTTCCCACCTGCCCCACTGCCGATGGCAGTGACGGTGAAAAGCACCACGAGAAGGGCAGCCACTGAGCCAAGAATCCCTTTTTGGATTCTTCTTTTGGCTTTCACTTCAGGAAGGCTCTTTCTTTGTCCCTGCTGAAGACTGATGGGCGTCACCAAACTTTCCACCACACTGAAAACATTGTCCACGAGAAGCGCCAGCACCGCAGCTGGGATGGCCCCCGCTAGAATCTGAGCATTATTGGTGGTGCTGATTCCTGAGAAGATCAGAAATCCAAGTCCACCAGCCCCAATGAACGCCGCCATGGTCATAAGCCCCACGGCAGTCACCGCAGAAATTCTAACCCCTGCCATGATCACAGGCAGAGCCAGCGGAATCTGAACTTTTGTCAGCACTTGGCTCTTGGTAAGCCCAATGGCTTTGGCCGCTTCCAGGGTCCCTTTGTCAATACTGGTGATCCCCGTGAAGGTGTTCTTGATGATAGGTAGTAGCGAGTATAAAATGACAATCACCACAGAAGGCAGCGATCCGATGCCTAGGAGCGGAATCGCAAGCCCCAAAAGCGCCATACTCGGAATGGCCTGCACCACATTGGCGCCGCCTACCACCCCTTTGGATGCTTTTCTGAAGTAACTGATGAGAATCCCCAGAGGAACCCCCACCAGCACCGCAAACCCCACCGCGATGAGCGTCAGCTCAATATGCTCCAGTGTCAGCCGAAGCACCTGGTCCCAGTTGTTCCTAAAATAATCAAATACGTTCATGCTATATCACCTCTCCCTCTTCGAAGTACTGCTGACTGAGAGTTGTGACCAGACTGTTCTCCGTCACAAGACCCATGAGATTTCCTTCCTCAGAGAGAATGGGAATTTCAGAAATACTGTTGTCGTCCACCACCCGGAGAAGATCCACAATGGAATCCTGAGCTCCAGCAAAAGCAAAGTCTCTCAACATGAGATCCTTCACTAAAGTGGATCTGTCTTTCATTTTTGCTATCTGCTTCGGCTTGATGAGCCCCAGCATTCTTTTCTTTGGTCCATCCACCACAAGAAGACTGTTCACTTTCATGGTCCTCATTTTGTCCAGCGCTTTCCCGATGGTGAGCTCTGGAGAAACCGTCACTGGTTCATTGATCATGATGTCTTCCGCCCGAATGTACTCCGGAGATTCCCAGATTCTGTTTCTTCCTACAAATTCAGAAACAAAATCATTCGAAGGATACTTGAGGATATTTTCCGGTGTATCATACTGGATGATCTCCCCTTTGTCCATGATGCAGATCTTATCCGCAATCTTGATGGCTTCTGACATGTCATGGGTGACAAAAACGATGGTTTTCCGCACTTTACTCTGCAGATTCACAAGCTCCTCCTGAAGAGATGTCCTTGTGATGGGGTCCAGCGCAGAGAAGGGCTCATCCATCAGGATGATATCCGGATCCAGCGCAAAAGCCCTGGCCACCCCCACTCTCTGCTGCTGTCCACCGGAAAGCTCACTGGGATACCGGTCCAGAAATTCTTCAGACAGTCCCACCATCTCCATGAGCTCCTCCGTCTTCTCAGAAATCTTCACAGGATCCAATTTTTCCACCTTTGCGATGATCTCTGTATTCTCACGAATGGTCATATGAGGGAAAAGTCCCGTCTGCTGTATGACATATCCGATGTTTCTCCTCAATTCTATCGGATCCTTCCTGGAGATGTCTTCTCCATCAATGGTGATCCTTCCGGTAGTGGGCTTAATCAGCTTATTGATCATCTTTAATGTGGTGGTCTTTCCACAGCCCGAGAGCCCGATGAGCACAACCAGCTGGCCTTTTTCAATGTCGAAGGAAATATCCTTCAGCACTTTTGTGTCTTTGAATTTCTTCGATACATTTTCAAATTTTATCATTCCATTCCTCCTTCTTCCATTCTTCTTCAAAATGAATGATTGCATAACTAACAACTCTAATTATAACAGAAGGTTGTCACTAACCCAAGGAATTGTGAAACTGTTTCATGAAATCATTACATTTCAAAACCCCACAAAAGAATCTCACAAATGAGAACTTTTACTTTTACGAATCTCATAACAATTTCCTGCAATAGAAAGAAGCAGCTGTTTCCAGCTGCCCCTTCTTTGGATGTGTATATGTGTTGTTTCAGATGCTGCTATCTTACAATTCTCTTCTTCTTGGACAGGAGTACGGCGCCGCCCATAATGAGGATCAAGCCTAATCCATAGAGGTAATTGACATTTTCAGATCCAGTTTTTGGCAGTTCCTCTTCCTCTTCTGGCAGTGGCAGTGGTTCCACATCTTCGATTTCAAGAATGTTCACCACGGTGAGCTCCAGTACTTCTCCATCTTCATCCAGCAGCACCGTCTTTGGTGTATCGTCGATGATGTAGTCTTCTGGTGCGCTGATTTCTGTCACAATGTAGGTGCCTAATGGGAGAATCACATCAAGGAGTCCATCCTCGTCTGTCGTTCCGGTAAAGAGCACAACGCCTTCTTCATCTGCGATTTCAAATACTGCACCTTCCACCGGGAAGTCAAAGTCGTCAATCTTTATGATGCTCAGTGTAGCTCTCAGCTGTCTATTTAAAATACTTGTGCCTGTTACAGTGGCTACATATCCCGGTACTGCATCTTCTGTGATGGTGTACACATATGGGATGCCTGCTTCTGTAAACTCTGGAAGATCTGTGAAGCTGTAGAGCCATAGTCCGGATGCATTGGCGGTGACCACTAATTCTCTAATCTCTTCTCCATTCTGAAGAAGATTCACAGTGATGCTTGCTGGTCTGCCAAAGAGATCATCCCAGGTCTTCTGGCCATTGATGTTCACGATGCCTTCTCGGGTGTTCTGAATATCGTAGGTGCCTGGCACGTAGTTTGTATTGTATCCTTCTACAGGATCCTCTGTGACGGTATAAGTATAGGCCATGCCTTCCTCATCAAACTCTGGAAGTTCTAAGAAGCTGTAGGTCCAGTTTCCTTCTTCATCTGGAGTGACAAGTACTTCAGCAATCTCTTCTCCGTTTTGAATGAGGTTCACTGTAATGGATTCTGGTCTTCCCGTTCCATCGTCAAGCCAGGTCTTCTCTCCGGATACATCCACGATGCCTGCTCTGAGGTTTGTAATAGTGAAGGTGCCGTCCTCATTCTCTGTGACGGTGCTTTCATAGCCTTCTACAGGCACTTCTTCGATGGTGTAGGTGTAAGGAATACCCATGTTGTCAAATTCAGGAAGCTCTGTGAAGCTGAAGCTCCATAGCCCTTCTACATCCATGACTTCCATAGATCTGTCAAACTCTCCATTTCTAAGAAGGTTCACAGTGATGCTTTCCGGTCTTCCTGTGCCGTCATCCAGCCAGGTCTTTTCTCCGGATACTTCCACGATGCCCACTCTCAGGTTTTCCACGGTGAAGGATCCATCTTCATTTGGTGTTACAGTACTTTCGTATCCTTCCACCGGATCTTCTGTGATGGTGTATTCATAAGCGATACCCATGTCATCAAACTTTGGAAGCTCCATGAAGCTGAATCTCCATTCGCCTTCCTCATCTGGTGTTACAACCGCTTCGTCGATTTCTTCACCATTTTGGAGAAGGTTTACGGTGATGCTTTCTGGTCTTCCTGTTCCGTCATCCAGCCAGGTCTTTTCTCCTGTTATATCCACAAAACCTACTCTGAGGTTTGTGACCAGGTACTCTCCATCATTAAGATCTTCAATCTTTGTGCTGTAGCCTTCCACGGCTTCTTCTTCAAGAGTATATACATAAGCTTTACCATTCTCGTCGAACTCAGGAAGTTCATCGAAGCTGAAGGTCCACTTCTCATCTTCTCCTTCTGATACAACAGCTGAGTCATAAGGTTCGCCATTTCTCAGAAGGTTCAGTGTAATACTTTCCGGTCTTTCTGTGCCGTCATCCAGCCAGATCTTCTCTCCAAATATTCTTACGGTGCCCACTCGGAGGTTGGTGACAGTAAAGGTGCCATTTTCATTCTTCAGCACGCTTTCGCTGTATCCAGAAAGGTCTTCCTCTTCGATGGTATACGTGTAAGCAATTCCCTTTTCGTCAAATTCCGGTTCATTCAGGAAGGAGAAGCTCCAACCGTCTTCTTCTGTGATCATGTCTGACTTATAGTCTTCGCCATTTCTCATAAGCTTGATGGTGATGGACTCTGGTCTTTCCGGATTATTGTCATCCAGCCATACCTTATCTCCTTCGATATCCACGAAGCCTACTCTTAAGTTTTCAATCTCAAAGTAATTGTCTCTTATTTCTGTGATCTTTGTTGTGTATCCGTCCACTGGATCTTCAGTGATGGTGTAGGTATAAGCTATACCTTTCTCATCAAACTCCGGCAGGTTGCCGAAAGTGAAGCTTGCTTCTCCGTTTTCTCCAAGCACAACAGCTTTTTCATCCACTTCTACGCCGTTTCTCAGTAGATTCACCGTGATGCTCTCTACGCTTCTTGTTCCATTATCCAGCCAAGTTTTCATTCCAGATACGGAGACAATGCCAGTTCTCAGATTTTCAACTGTGTAGCTGCCATCCTCATTCATCTTGATGGTGGATGCATATCCAGCCACAGCTTCTTCTTCGATGGTGTAGGTGTAAAGGATGCCTTTCTCGTCAAATTCTGGAAGTTCCAGGAACTTGAAGGTCCATTTTCCATCCTGCCCTTCAGATACTGTTCTGAAGTCCACAGGTTCACCGTTTCTAAGAAGATTGATTCTGACACTTTCTATGCTTCTTTCTCCATTGTCCAGCCAGGTCTTTTCACCCAGTATGTCTACGGTTCCTTCACGAAGGTTTGTGATGGTGAACGTTCCGTCCTGTTCTTTGACAATAGAGGTCTTGTATCCTTCCACGGCATCTTCAGAGACGGTGTAGACATAAGCGATTCCCTTGTCGTCAAAGGCTTGGAGTTCCTTGAAACTGAAGGTCCACTTGCCTTCTTCGTCCGCTGTCACAACTCTTTCATCCACTTTTACTCCGTTTCTTAAAAGGTTCACTGTAATACTTTCTGGGTCTCTTTCTCCGTTATCCAGCCATACTTTTCTGCCGGCGATGGAGGTGATGCCCACTCTTAAGTTCTCTACGTTATAGCTGCCATCCTCTTTCATGGTGATGGTGGTTTTGTAGCCTTCCACAGGGTCTTCCTTGATTGTGTATACATAGGCTTTTCCATTCTCATCAAATTCTGGAAGATCCTTGAACGAGAACATCCACTTTCCATTGGTCTCTGACACTACGGTACTCTTAAATTCTACATTGTTTCTGAGAAGTCTTATGGTGATGGTTTCCGGTCTTCCTGTACCGTTATCGAGCCAGGTTTTTTCTCCAGAAATCTCCACCAGTCCCTCTAAGAGATTTGTCACCGTATAGGTGCCA
Source organism: Proteiniclasticum ruminis (assembly GCF_900115135.1). GTDB lineage: Bacteria > Bacillota > Clostridia > Clostridiales > Clostridiaceae > Proteiniclasticum > Proteiniclasticum ruminis_A. The sequence goes on from NZ_FOVK01000005.1 coordinate 59,425, forward strand.
TTTTCATTCTTCTTCACCGTTTCTTTGTATCCGTCCAGGTCTTCCTCTTCGATGGTATACGTGTATGGAAGTCCGTCCTGATCGAATTCAGGCACTTTCATAAAGGCGAAGGACCAGTTTCCTTCCTCATCCGCTTCCACACTCACGCTCTTGTACTCCAGACCGTTTCTTCTGAGGTAAATCGTGATGGAGTCTGGTCTGTCCAGATTGTTGTCGTCCAGCCAGATCTTTTCACCAAGGATGTTGATTTCATTGACTCTAACGTTGGTGATGACAATGCTGCCGTTCTCTTCAGAAACAGTACCCGCATAGCCGGAGACTGGATCTTCTGTGATGCTGTAGGTGTAAGCAATTCCTTTTTCGTCAAACTCAGGAAGATCTTCAAAAATGAAGCTCCATGTATCTGACTCTCCAGGATATACATCTTTATCCATGATCTCTTCTCCATTTCTAAGAAGATTCACGGTGATGAAATCTGGTCTTGATAGAGGTCCTTGATCCTTCCAGATCTTTCTTCCAGCGATGTCCACAAGCCCTTCTCTCAAGTTTTCAATCTCAAAGGTTCCATCGTCTTTTTCTTTCACTGTGCTCTTATATCCGTCCACTGGAACTTCTTCCACACTGTAGATATAAGGAAGTCCCACCATGTCAAACTCATCCAGATCCATAAAGCTGAACAGCCATTTTCCGGATTCGTTTGGTGATACTTCTTTACTGTTTACGGGATAGCCATTCTGAAGGAGATTCACAGTGATGCTTTCTGGTCGTCCTGTGCCGTCATCCAGCCAGGTCTTCTCTCCTTGGATGTCCACTTTCCCAACACGAAGGTTCGTGATGGTGAAGGTGCCATCTTCATTGTCTTCGATGTCTGGCAGGTATCCTGCTACAGTCAGCTCTTTCAGCGTATAAATGTAAGGGATGCCATCTTCATTGAACTCAGGCACTTTACTGAAACTGAAGAGCCATTTGCCTTCTTCATCCGGTTCCACTTCTGCGCTTCTATATGGGCTTCCATTTTGAAGAAGCTGAACCGTAATGCTCTCTGGTCTTCCTGTGCCATCATCCAGCCAGGTCTTTTCTCCCAGAAGGGTGATTTCATTGACTCGGGTGTTGGTGATGGTGAAGCTGCCGTTCTCATTCTTTACGACGGCGCCCTTGTATCCAAGAGGAACGTCCTCCTCCACCTTGAAGGTGTAAGGGAGTCCATTTCCGTCAAAGGCAGGCTCATCTTTAAAGGTATATGCCCAGGTGCCTTCCACAGGCTTCATCTCTACAGTTTTATAAAGCTCGTTGTTACGGAATAAATGAATGGTGATCGCGTCTGGTCTTGCGCTGGTATTGATGTCTTTCCAGACTTTTGTCACCGGTATATCCACAACACCGGTTCTGGTGTTGGTGATGGTGAATCCATTCACGCTGCCGTTGTATCCAGGCACATTATTTTCGGTAATGGTGTAGGTGTATAGATCTCCATTTCCGTCAAATTTGTCCAGATTTTTAAATTCACCTTTCCAGCTCTCGTTGGCACCAAAGGTGACTTCTGAAACCTTAACCCCATTTCTTAGAAGATTGAAGGTTACAGAGGCTGGCCTCATGGCGGTGCCCGCTTCATCTTTCCAGATTTTCTCCACTGGAAGATCGAACTTCTCTGTTCTTGTATTTCTTACGGTAAACCCATCAATGACGGTGCTGTATCCAGGAACCGGCACTTCTTCCACGCGGTAGGTGATAGGAGAACCGTTTAGGGTGGTCTTTGGAAGATTCATAAAGGTGGTCTTCCAGCCTGAATCAGCATCTGCTGTCTGGGTCATAACTGGTTCTGTCTCTACCCCTTTAAAAAGCTTGAAGGTGATTTCCTCTGGTCTTGCAGGTCCGCCCGCATCTTTCCAGATCTTCGTCACTTCAATGTTCATGAGCGGAGGTGTATATTTATTTTCGATGCTCATGGTATAGACATGGAATCCATTCGCAAATGTCTTCACCACATCACTGTAGGTTGCGGCATACCCTTCCGGTATGTTCTTTTCTACAGCAAAGTATGTGTACACTCTTCCAAGATTGTCTGTATAGTCCACTTCTTTTGTCATGGTGTTCTGGCTTTCTGTCAGTTCAAAAGAACTGGCCACAGTTGGTGTGTACGGGATGGTTTCATCCTGATAATCCTTGTACAGATCAATGGAGGCTGCATATTTTGGTCCATCCACCCAGGTCTTGGATACCACAGCTTTTGCTTTTGGTATGGTGATCTGAAGTGTGCCAAAAATCCAATGGCCTTTACCCTGTTCAGAAATAACTTCGATGCCATAGGTATTGCCACCATTCAGCCCAAGAGTGGATAGAAATGCACTGAGCGAAAATCTTGCTACAGTCAGGTGGGAGGACTTTGTGTTACCCTGGGATGAGTCCGGTGCAAAGACCTGATCTCCTACCCTCACCGTATCTGTAGTTGCATAGGCAGTATAGGATATTGCTGTGATCACTCCACCCGGTGCCGTCAGCTTGATTTCCTTGATATCATGGGTACTGTCCGTCATCAGATAGACGGAGTCCCCATTGGTCCAAATAGCCTTCGCGTAGGTGTGGTCATTGGTAGAAGTTTCACCAACAATTTTTGCACTTAAAACAACCGCATCTTCTGCATCAATAGGATAAAACGCTTCTGCTGCATCAATCTTCACTGCACCAGGCAGAATCAGTAGCGCTGCGATCATCACACTTAAAAACTTCCGAAACACTTTCCACTTTCTCATGGTTCTCTCTCCCTCCTTGAGGAATTTTGTCAAAATCGTTAGTCCCGACTTGTACTTTGAAACAACACTAGAATTTATTACGACACTTTATACTAATATTCTACAAAATAAAACCTTCATAATCAATATTGTTAAATTTAAATAAATCTATAATTAAAATATATGGAGTTACTCGTCATTATTTTCATATCTTCCGCCTGTTTTTTTAACTGACTTTATAATTTTCATTCGAAATGCAGCGATAATCTAACTGTATGTATGATTTTCCACTACTTTATCTTGTGAAATTCTCCGTATTATAATACTGGTTATAGTTTTTCTTCTATTTTGTTAACATTTTCTAAAGGAAACACCCTCATAATTACGTAAGAACTTTAGTCCGGATTATACACAGCTGTATAAAATCATTTATTAGAGATTATTTAATCAATTTCAAAATATACATGGTTGTCTTCATGAAAATGCTAATTACGCTCCAATAGAGCACAGTGAACTTTCTATATCCACATCACTCCACATGGTGTATATAATTTCACAATGCCTTATGATTCTGTGAACTCTTTTCTACTGTTTCCTGCTGCACCCTGAAGGTAGAACATAAGTCCCTAAAAAGGCTATTTGCAAACCGGAAAAAGACATAAAAAGAACCCCGCAGCCTTCTTCAAAGCTGCGAGGTTCGTCATTCCATCTAGGATTTATTTCTTTACTTTCCAGATCACATCAAGGATGGCGCCATCCCGGTATTCACTGACCGCCACAATCTCTCCGGTGCTTTCTTTTCTCCTGGGAACACCGGTCAAGCTGTCCGCTACCGCTTTCAGCTCCCGGATGTCCATGATCTTCAGGCTGGTTTCTTCTTTCAGCGTCCTGATGAGCTTTTCGTGCCTTGGATGAACCGCAATGCCCCGCTCTGTGACGAGCATATCAATGGTTTCTCCTGGCGTGGTCACCGTGGTCACCCGTTCCACCAGGCAGCTGATCCTGCTGTTCACCAAAGCAGAAACGATGATGGCAAGCTTTGCGCCAGCTGCAGTATCCGCATGGCCTCCGGACCCTCCCAGAATATATCCGTCGCTGCCTGTGGTGACATTGACGTTGAAGTCCACATCTATTTCCGATGCACCTAGTATCACCACATCCAGCTGATTCACAATGCTTTGGTCGTTATGGAGATTCGCATAGGTATTGGCGGAGATCTTCACATGACGCTCATTCTTCTTCACAGACTCCACCGCATCCAGATTGAAAGCTTGCACATCATAAAGCTTCTCAAAAAACCCTTCCTTCAGCATGTCCACCAGATAATCTGTGGTGCCGCCGCAGGCAAAGCTTCCTTTGATATTTCTTTCCTTCATGATCTTTTTCACTTCCAGCGCCACAGCCAGGGAAGTGCCCCCAGCACCGGTCTGGAAGCTGAAGCCATCTTGTAAGAGACCGCTATGGGCTATGACCGTCGCCGCATCCCGGGCAATTTTCAGCCCCACGGGATCCTTTGTGATTTTTGTGGTCCCGGAAACAATGCCCTTGGGGTCTCCAATGGTTTTCACTTTCACCACATAGTCAATGAGATGGCCTGATATTTCAGGTCTGTTCACAGATTCCTTCACGGTGTCGGTGATGGCCACCACCTTTTTTCCTGCTTGGGCATCCGCATGCGCGTACCCAAGAACGCCACAGGCCGCAGGTCCTTCTGAACCTGTGAGGTTTCCATGAAAGTCCACTGCAGGCGCTGCGATGAACGCTGCATCGATAACAAGCTCCCCCTCCAGAATGGCTCTGGGCCTTCCTCCGTGGGTGGTGATGGTACAGATTTCCTTCACTTTTCCTTCACTGACAGCCCTTGCCACAGGGCCTGACATATAGGAGGCGTGCAGCCTTGTCACGGTACCGTCCTCAAACATGGGCACCAGAGGAGCATGACAGGGGAAAAAGGAGGAGGCTGCCACAGTGATCCCTTTCAGTCCTCTTTCCTGAAGCTTTCCCATGACAAGATTCAGCACCTGGTCTCCATTTCTCAGGTGATGGTGGAAACTCACTGTGATGCCATCTCGAAGCTCCAGGGCATCCAGCACCTCATCCAGATTCTCAGAAAACTCCGGAATTCGTCCTTTTTCTTTGTTGTCGATATACTCCACATGTCGTTTGTCTTGAAAAGCACCTTCATAGGGTCTCAGGAGCCCTTCTCTTCCTAAACTGTTTTTCATCTCACAAGCCCCCACTTCCTGGCCGATGCCATGGTTTTCTCCGCACGCTTGATCACCGGCAGATCCACCATCTTTCCTTTATAACTGAAGACACCCAGCCCTCTCTTCTTTGCTTCCTCTGCTTCCAGAAGAATGTTCTGGGCTTCCTCAATTTCCAGGGCAGTGGGCGAAAACACCTCGTGGATGGGCTCCACCTGCCTCGGATTGATGGCCAGTCTTCCGGTGAATCCGATGGATTTTGAGAACCTGGTGTCCTCTTGCAGTCCCTCCATGTCCTCTATGTCTGTATAGGGTGTGTCGATGGCTTCTATGCCATAGGCTTTGGCTGCTGTGGCAATCTGGTATCTTGCAAACAGAAGCTCATGACTGTCCGCAGTTCGCTTCACTCCCATGTCGCTGGTGAAATCTTCTCCACCCAGGATGAGCCCTTCAATCCGACGGCTTGCCTGCAAGGTGCTCTTCAGATCAAAAAGACCCAGGGCGGATTCCACGATGAGGATGAAAAAGAGCTTCTTTTCTATATGATGAAGCTTCTCCAGTCTTACCACTTCCTCCTCCACCAGTTTCACAGAAGCTTCGGTGGCTTTGGGGATCACAATGCCCTGAGGCTTTGCAGGCACCATCACCGATAAGTCTTCTTTCCAGTAGGGCGAGTCTGTGGGATTGATCCTCACGGTGACTTCCGAATCTGTAAAGGTTAAAAAAGACATCGCTTCTCTCACCAGTGTTCTTGCCGCATCCTTCTCTTGCAGAGACACCGCATCCTCCAGATCAAAGACCAGGGTATCTGCTCCTAGAATATCGGATGTCGTGAGCATCCCAGGGTTGTTTCCTGGCATAAACAGTAAACTTCTTCTAGCCATTTGCTCTTTTCACCGCCGTTTCCACTCGAGCGCGGATGGTATAATCCAGCGCTCCTTTGTCTTCCAAATAGATCTGACCTCTGGTGATGCCAAGACCAAGAAGCGTCTCCCGCACCACCAGTTCAATCTGCTCCCCAAAAGCATCCAGCACTGTGCTCTCCAGATAAAGAGAAAGCTCTTCTCCTGGTGCCACTCTCACAAAGCAGTCGTTGGACTGGATGGTCCCGCATACCGCCTGTTTTTTTATTTCCATAAATTTCCCCCGTTTCATCGGTGCTGTGGAGGATTCCCATTCTCCAGCAGCTGATATTCTTTCACCTGTTTCTCAAAATAGAGGATGACCTCTTCCATGACGTGTTTCTTAGAGCGGACACAGTAAACCGCCTTTTCCCCGCAGAGATAGCAGCTTCTATCCGGAAAGCCCAAGTCTCTTCTGGAATAGATTCTTTCCTTGTCCCGGACATCAAGATCCGCTAGTCTTCCCAGAGGATGGGTCTCTTCCAGTAGAACCGCCTTTCTTTTTGCCTCTTCTCCCTCTTCCAGAAGAAGAAAGAAGTAGAGGAGTCCTTCCTTGGACTCATATGTACGCTCTTCCACTACAGAAAATGCCTTCAGCACTTCCTTTCTTAGGGTTTCCACCATGTAGGACACAGCTGGCACATTCTTGTTCTCACCGGGATAATTTCCCCGAAGCGTCAGAAGGACCTTGCCTGTTTTCTTTAGAAGGTTCCGCTCAAAGGCGTCCCTCTCTTCTCTTGCCTCCAGCAGTTCCAACGCTCTCAGCTCCCTCTGTCTAAATTCTGGAAAGACCTTCTTCCACAGCTTTTCTCGCCACGGCATCGGCCACCACTTCCGCCACCCTTTCATCAAAGGCTCCTGGAATCACATAGTCTTCCCGTAGATCCTTCTCTTCTATTAAGGAAGCGATGCCTTCCGCCGCCGCCATCTTCATGGCCTCGGTGATCTTTTGAGCCCGCACCTGAAGGGCTCCTTTAAAGAGTCCTGGGAAAGCCAGCACATTGTTCACCTGATTGGGAAAATCAGAACGGCCGGTACCCACTACTCGGGCTCCTGCCTCTATTGCATCCTCATAGGAAATCTCAGGCTCCGGATTTGCCATGGCAAAAACAATGGCATCCTTCTTCATCGAGGCAACCATTTCTTTGGTGAGCACCTTCGGCGCGCTGACCCCTACAAAAAGATCCGCCCGTTTCATGGCTTCGGATAAAGCCAAAGGTTCATCCTCTCCATTGGTAATCTCGCACAGCTCTTTTTCCAGGAAGTTGTACTCTCCCATGTCGCCCTTTCTCAGGATGCCGTGGACATTGAAGGCATAGATGCTCCGGATACCGTAGGCATGAAGCATCTTGATCACAGAGCTGCCTGCGGCTCCGGTACCAGAAACCACTAAGGTCACATCCTCTTTTTTCTTGCCGATGAGCTTCAGCGCATTCATGACCCCTGCTGTCACCACGATGGCCGTACCATGCTGGTCGTCATGAAACACTGGAATATCCAGCTCTTCTATAAGTGTTCTTTCAATCTCCACACATCGGGGCGCGCTGATGTCTTCCAGGTTGATGCCGCCGAAAGTGGGCGCCATGCGCTTCACCGTCTCAATGATCTCCTTGGGATCTTTTGTATCAAGGACAATGGGTATGGCATTAACCCCCGCAAATCTTTTGAAAAGCGCTGCCTTTCCTTCCATCACAGGAAGAGCGGCCTCAGGCCCGATGTCTCCTAGACCCAGCACCGCTGTACCATCGGAGACCACAGCCACGATGTTCCCCTTCCAGGTATACTTATAGGCATTGTTCCTGTCCTTGGCGATTTCTCTGCAGGGCTCCGCAACCCCAGGGGTATAGGCCACAGAAAGATCTTCTTTATCCTTCAGCGGCGCTTTCAGCTCCACAGAGATTTTGCCTTTCCACTTTTCATGGAGTTCCAGTGCTTTTTCATAATAATTTCCCATCGTTCCACCTCATATCTATCAGTTTCAGCATCTCAGGATGCTGATGCATTCTCTTTAAGGATACCCTTTTTTCCTGTACTCTTCAACGGCAAATCCCATGGACATCTGTATGCACAAAGGTGCTTACACTTCATTTTCCCGGTTGATGGGCCTGATGTCCTTTCCTTTCTGAAAGTACTCCACAATGCTTTCCTTCACATACTTTTCCAGGGTGGAGTTGTAGGATTTGAGAGGATGGGTCAGCACCACCTTCCAGGACACCGGTGACAGAAGCTTCTTCTCCAGGATGCCGTCCGTGGCGATGAACTTTGTGATGGGGGAAGGCAGAATCGTCACCATCTCCGAATCCTTGGTCACTTCCAGAAGAAAATCCCAGGAGCCGGAAAGAATCTGAATGTCCGGTTCCATCCGAAGAGCTCTGAATTTTCCCATGAGCAGATGATGGATCATAAAGCTTTCATTAAATAGGGCCAGCTTTTCCTTTTCCAGATCCGTCCACCTTAGCATCTCTTTTTCTGCCAGTGGATGAGTGCTGGAAAGAAACACCGTCAGATCGTCTTTTTTCAGAAGCACTTCCACAAACGCCTGGGGATTCAGCTCCGACGGAGAAAGAAGCACCGCAAAGTCCAGTTCATTCATGGCCAGAAGCTTTCTCAGCTCAAAGGCTCCCGCTTCCACGATCTCGAACTTGATCAGCGGATTGAGAAGAATCAGCTTGGACATGACTTCTGTGAAAAGCACGGTCAAAATCAGCGGCGGAATGCCGATACGGATGACGCCCCGCACTTTCTTGGAGGCTTCTCTGAGCTCTTTCAGCATCCGGTCATGGGCTTCCACCACACCTTTGGCATTGGCAAAGAAATTCTCTCCGGAAGGTGTAAGTCCCAGAAGTCTGCCATGCTTTCTATAGAAGAGATCCACCCGCTCCTCTTCCTCAAACTTCAGGATATACTTACTGAGGGCCGGCTGTGAAATATGGAGCTTTTTGGACGCTTCACTGAGGTTGAATCCATTGTTCACCACAGTGATAAAGTATTTTAGATGGTCTATATTCAAGGCTTTTCCTCCTTCTGGATGACTTCCGCTTTCTACGCATCATCTTATAACTTCATGTTATAGATTCTATGAAAATTTCGTCCTGTACATTCTTCTATGATAACGTTTTAATAAGGTTGAGTAAAGAAATACTTGAAGAGAAACCAGGAACTCTCTCATGCTTATTCTGAATGAACCACTGCTTTCTATTTGAGCTGATGCAAAGTCTTTTGATATAGATACTGGAAAGGAGCTTTACTATGAATAAACTCATTGATTTATCCCAAGCCATTGCCCATGTGAAAGACGGAGATACCGTCATGATTGGTGGTTTCCTAGCGGTAGGCACCCCAAACCGGCTCATCGATGCGCTCATGGAAAAGGGAGTCAAAGACCTGACCCTCATCTGCAACGATTCTGGGTTCATCGACCGGGGCGTGGGTAAAATGGTGGTGAACCGCCAGTTTAAAAAGATCATCGCCTCCCATGTAGGCACCAACAAAGAAACTGGCCGTCAGATGCTCTCTGGAGAAACCGAAGTGGTCCTGGTGCCCCAGGGCACCCTCATTGAACAGATCCGAGCAGGCGGACATGGTCTGGGCGGAGTGCTGACTGCCACGGGTCTCGGGACAGAAGTGGAAAAAGGAAAGGAAAAGGTCACCGTGGACGGCAAAGTCTACCTGTTGGAAAAGCCTCTCCGTGCCAATGTGGCACTGATTTTTGGAAATCAGGTGGACAAGTTCGGCAACATCCATTACCACGGCTCCACCCGAAACTTCAACAACATGATGGCTGCTGCTGCAGACATCACCATTGTGGAAGCCATGGAAATCGTGGAAGTGGGAGATCTGGACCCGAATTCTGTGCATACCCCTGGGGTTTTTGTCAATTACATCGTAGATGGAGGTGCCATTTAAATGATGGATAAAGAAAAGGTTCAGGAATTTATCGCAAAACGTGTGGCCCACGAGCTTTCTGATGGCGACGTGGTGAATCTCGGCATCGGTCTGCCCACAAAGGTGGCCAACTTCGTGCCCCTGGGCAAAACCATCATCTTCCAGTCTGAGAATGGCTTTGTAGGTCTTGGCCCTTCCCCATCCGAAGACAGCATCAACCCTTATATCACAAACGCTGGAGGTATTCCGGTAACCATCCTGCCGGGCGGAGCATTTTTTGACAGCGCCACGTCCTTTGGCATCATCCGGGGCGGTCATGTGAACCTCACGGTGCTGGGAGCGCTTCAGGTGGATGAAAGAGGAAACATCGCCAATTACATGATCCCTGGTAAAATGGTGCCCGGTATGGGCGGCGCCATGGACCTACTCTCCGGGGCGAAAAAAGTCATTGTGGCCATGGAGCACACCGCCAAGGGCAGCCCTAAAATCCTCAAAGAATGCACTCTGCCCCTGACAGCCATGGGGGAAGTGGATCTCATCGTCACGGAAATGTGTGTTCTTGAAGTGACACCGGAAGGACTCCTCCTTAGAGAAATCAATGAAGAATTCACCCTGGAGGAAATCCTGGAAGCCACAGAAGCGAAGCTTCTTCTTCCCGAAAAGATTCTCTCCATGCAGTCTGTGGTTATGTAAGTGTCAGGGAAAGTTCACCTTAGTATCGTCCTCTACAAAGCGCTGAGCTATCCAGCGCTTTTTTACTGCGAAGTACTTCTGCTGCATTCTTCCCTCTGCGTTAGAGAAAGAAAAAGCTCCAGAGTTTTGCACGCATGCAAAGGTTCTGGAGCTTTCTTTTCAATTTTAAAACTTAGAAGCTTTCCGCTGCTTTCAGTTTTTTCTTCTTCCGCTCTGCCATGGAGGCAAAGAGGAGTCCCACTTCAAAGAGAAGCAGCATCGGCATGGCCAGCATGACCTGGGAAATCACATCCGGTGGTGTCAGCACTGCAGCAGCGATGAAAATCACCAGTACAATATACTTCCTGTATTTTCTCATGAAGGCAGTGGTGACAATGCCAAACCTTGCCAGGATCACCATAATGGAAGGCAGCTCAAAGATGATGCCAAAGGAAAGGACTGTGCTTAGGATGAGAGACAGATAGCTTTCAAAGCTGATCATCTCATCGATGCCCTCCATCTGAAACCCCATGAAGAACTGAATCATCATGGGCAGCACCAAAAGATACGCAAAGACGGCCCCCAGAATAAAAAACACTGTGCCAAAGATCAGAGAGAACACCAGAGTTCTCCGTTCTTTTTTCTCCAGGGCAGGACTGACAAAGAGCCAGATCTGCGTGATGAGAAAAGGTGCAGAAACCGTAAGCCCCATGATCACGGCAATCTTGATGTAGGATAAAAGTAGCTCTGCAGGAGAGATGAACACAAAGCTCACTTCAGGTGCAATACCGATCATATCCTTCACCAGGACCTCTGAAAACTGATAGGCCAGAAGCGTGCATCCGAGGAAGATCACCGCCATGTAGAGGATCCGGTTTCGAAGCTCCGTCAGGTGCTCTACCAGAGTCAGGCTGTTCTTGTCAGCTTTCTTTCTTTTTTTCATCTTGATCATCCAGCTTCATTTCATCCGTAATCTTGTTTGCATGGGACTTGAACTCTCCAATGGCTTCTCCTATGGATCTGCCGATGGAAGGAAGTTTTGAAGGTCCGAAGATGACGAGGGCAATGGCCAGAATAAGAACCAGTTCCGATATACCGAATCTACCACCCATATGAATACACTCCTTTTTTTTCTGTTTCCCTAGTAACTTTTATTCCTATAAATTGTAATACTTGTTGATGAGTTCCACTGTCTTTCCTGCACAGTCTGCAGCCACTCCAGCGCATCTGGCTTTTCTTTCAGGATCTGCCATGGCATAACCGGATACTTCCATGAATTCTCCCACGGAGTCCTTGCAGTTCACAGAAGCAGAGGATACCGTCTTATTCTTCACTTCAGGCTGATATGTAGGAAGCTCTGTGGATGTATACCAGCTGAATAGCTCTGCAGTCATTTTGGACGCATCTTCAGGTGGCACAGCAAGTCCGATACAGGTGGCTGCACCTGCCAAAGATCCGCAGAGGGAAGCTGCACCATATCCGCCTGCGCCATTGGCAAAGGCATCTACAGGAATCTGATTCCATGGATATCCCGCCTGATCTCCCAGCTGACCGATAATGCCGTCTATGACCGCTCTGCAGCATCCGCCTTTATTGAAGAAGGAAGCATAGGCTCTTTCCATGGTGGTGCCCACATCCAGTTTCTGGTAGGGATAAGGATACTTCGGTGCATCTTCTGAAGCGCTCAGGTATTCGTAGCTCAGCACTTCCTTGGAAGGGATCTCAGGTGTCTTTTCTCCACAGGAGGTGAGAAAGGATGGCAGCACCGTCACCGCTGCAACACCCACAGCTGCTTTACCGGCTGTTTTCAGCACTTCACGTCTGGAATAGACTTTCTCGGTTCTTTTTTCTTCGCTCATGTTTGTACTCCCCTTTTCTTTAAAAATCCTATCTGTACTTCTCTCCAGAAAAACACACACGGAGAAGAGAAGTACAGACACCGGGTTTGTTTGTGAATTAATAAACCCATAACCATCATACGCTTCTTTATCGTCATATGTCAATAATCCCGGGATAAGTTTTTAACATATGACACCTTTCTTTTCTCAACCATTTTAAAGCCACAAAAAAACAGCGATATGCTTTTCAGCTCCGCTGCTCTTCTGTTTCCTTATCGGACTTTCACTTTGATCACATATTTTTTTACATTGGCGCGCTCTATTGGGTGTGCGTTGGTGAGATGCGCATCCTCTGGCATATAGATGGCAAAGTATCCTGGTCCCATATAGCTGTCGGTGTAGCTTTCTCCTTCATAGGATCCCAGGAGATAGTCCCCTTCTTCCACATACGCCTTGGTGATGTGGATATTGTCAATGAGGGTGGACCGGATGAAGTTCACCCCTTCCAGGGTAAAATGAATGTCTGCATAGTCTCTGTGGGCTTCATAAAAGGACTCTTCAAGAGGATTCTGCGTAATATCGTGGTATACAAGGAACACCTCGTCTCCCTTGATTTCCATTTTTTCTTTGGGAAGGGTTCTGTAGTCATGCTTCATGAGAAACTCCTGGGCGATTCTCATATTCTCATTTTCAAAACAGTAACTGGATATTCTGGACACATGATCCATGATCATACTTTATTACATCTCCTTACGCCCTTTATGGGGCGGATACACAAAATCTTGCTTGATAGAGCCTGGGGCTTCTCGATCTTATAGAAGCTTGTCTGCCACGGCCTTGGCGGTTCTTTCCTTGTTTGCTTTGGACACTTCATAGGTTTTTTTGAAGTACTCAAAATACAGCACATCCAGAAGATACAGCTGAGCGATCTTCGCGGAGAGGGATCCTCCCTGAAGCGGTCCTTCATTGGCCCCGCAAAGAAGGGTCGCATCGGCAAAGGCCGTCATGGGACTTTTGTGGAACCTGGTGATGGCAATGACATAAGCGCCACTGGCCTTAGCCATCTTTGCCACCTCAATGGAGTCTTTGGTCTGTCCGGAGTAAGAAATGACAATGGCCACTTCTTTTTCCGTCATCAGCGCTGCGGACATGGCCTGAAGATGGCTGTCCACGGTGAGCTCTGCCTTATTCGTGATTCTTAAAAACTTGTTGTGCCCTTCCATGGCGGTGATGAGGGACGAGCCGATTCCGAAAAAACGGATCTTCTCTGCTTCCACCATCTTTTCCACAGCATCAGCAAGGACCCCATAGTCCAGAAGTTTTTCTGTTTCATCCAGGGCGCTGATGTTTGTCATCTTCACTTTGCTGGCCATCTCTTCCAAGGAGTCGTTAAGAAGAATCTCTGTGCCAATGGTATAGGTGGCATCGCTGTTCTCGCCGGATAGGCTCTGGGCTACGGCTATTTTGAATTCCTGATAGCCGGTGTACCCGAGTCCTTTGCAGAACCGGAAAATACTGGACTCTCCCACGGAGGATTTCTCCGAAAGCTCCGTGATGGACATGTACATGATCTGGCTGCGGTTCTGGAGAATGTATTCTGCCACCCTCTTTTCAGATTTGGTGAAAGAATTGAATAAGGTGCTGATATTTGAAAATACATCCATACTGCTCACAAAAGGTTCCCCCAAACTTCTACTTATTTCAAATGCAGGGACGCTGCCCCCAGTAAGCCTGCCTGATTGCCCAGGCTGGCATTTTTAAGAACCACTTTTTGAAAACTCTCCATGGTCCTTTTTCTCGTTTCCTTCTCAATGAGCTCAAAGGCCAAGGGCTGCTCCAGCAGTCCACCTCCAAGAAGAATGAGAGACGGATTGAAGATGTGGATGAGATTCACCAGGCCATAGGACACTTCTTTGGCCCAGGCTTCTAAAAGCCCTCGCACATCTTCTCTTCCTTCGTGAATGGCCTTAAAGATCTCTTTGCCGTCTGTGAGATGCTCATCCAGAGCTTTGGCATTTCGGACCAGAGCCGTGGTGGAGGCAAAGACTTCATAACAGCCCTTTTGGCCGCAGTTGCAGAGAGCGCCTTCTGGATGAATGACCATATGGCCAAACTCGCCCGCAATACCGTCTCTTCCTTTATAAACTTCTTTTCCGAAAAGAAGTGCTCCGCCAACTCCTGTGCCATAGGTAAGCATCAGAAGATCCTTCGCTTCGCTTCCTGCACCAAAATAGGCTTCCCCAAGAGCTGCCGCATTGACGTCATTTTCCACTTTTACTGGCACCTGAAAGGCTTCTTCCAGCATTACTTTCACCTTGGTTCCCGTATATCGAGGAATATTCTCATTGGCGTAGAGAATCTCTCCTTTTTCGCTGTCCACCTGTCCTGCAGTGCTGATGCCGATGGCTTCATATCCTTTGTAGGTGCTTAGAATCTTCCTGAGGTTCAACATGACATGAGGTCCCCCAAGATGAGCTTCCGTAGAGATTTCACGGAAGTCTTCCACTTGGCCCTTCTCATTCACCAGGGCTGCTTTGATCTTTGTGCCGCCCACATCCGCACAGAGTATTGTTCTGTCCTGCTTCATGATTCCACCTGCTTTCTTCTTCTATTATAAAGAAACTTTCCTAGGAGTTCACCACAACTGCAAATCTTTTTGTGATCTCCATGGGTCTTGTGATGGCAGAGCCTACCACAGCGCAGTGGACATGAAGTGCTAAAACACTTTTCAGCTCTTCCGGGGTGGAAATGCCGCCTTCTGCGATGACAGGCACGCCCAAGGCCACCATTTTTTCAATGAGGGGAAGATCTGGAAGTTCCGTTCCTTTGGTTTCTTCGGTGTATCCAGCCAGGGTGCTGCCGATGAAGTCAAAGCCGAGCTTCTTGGCAGTGACTGCATCCTCATAGGTGGCGCAGTCTGCCATGAGCAGCTGATGTGGAAAATGAGCTTTCACTTTCTCCATCAGTTCTTTCAGGCTCTTCCCATCTGGTCTCTCCCGATGGGTGGCATCCAGGGCAATGATATCCACCCCTTCTTCTGCCAGTGCCTTCACTTCGGTGAAAGTTGGCGTGATGAACACCGGATTGTCTCCATACACCTTCTTGATGATGCCGATGATGGGCAGGTCCACTGTTTTTTTGATTTCTTTGATGTCTTCCACGGTATTGGCACGGATGCCGATGGCTCCACCAAGATACGCGGCATAGGCCATTCTGCCCATGATATAGGAGCTGTGTAGAGGCTCTTCAGGCAGCGCCTGGCAGGAAACGATGAGTCCCCCTCTGATGGCCTCCATGATTTCATTTTTATCTCTCATTGTATGTTACAGGCGGATGACTTCTTCTCTAAAGGTTCCGCCGCCTCCTCTCTCAAAATACTGTAAACCTGATTCCCCCGACGTTCACAGTCTGTTTATTCAACGCTTTTCTTTTAGAGCCCGGATCTTCCTCTCTTCCGAGACCTTCCGTCTGAAATGAAGGAGATACTCCACCTGACTGAAGGTCATGGGCACTTTTTCCCCGGACCAGAAGGACAGATGGGCTGCGTTGACGAGGGTGATACTTTTCAGTCCATCTTCAAAGGAGCAGAGGATCTTCTCTTTTCCCTGGATGGCCTTGACGAAATTTCCGATGGTTCTTCTATGCTCCTCACTATTGCCACAGACACTGTAAGAGTATTCCTCCACGGTCTTTGGCACATGAAGAAAATGCTCTTCTGTTTTTCTGGCAAAGTCTTCCTCTTCTTCTAAAAGCCTGGTGATTCTAAGCTTTGCGTCGTCCGCCACTTCAATCTGACCTTTACTGAAGGAAAGAGTCAGACGGTTCAGCCCCGGGCTTTCATGGGTGCTGGCCAGGAAATGACCTGAAGCGCCATTTTCATAAAAAAGATGCAGAGCCGCATCATTCTCCGTGGTCATGGGTCTATGGAATCCTTCTTTCATGAAGGCCATGACGGATTTGGGCAGACCTGTCAGGTAAAGAAGAAGATCCAGCTGATGGATGGCCTGATTCATGAGGACACCACCACCCTCTTCCTCATAGGTGCCTCTCCAGCTGCTGTCTTCATAGTAGCGGTAGCTCCTGTAAAGATTGGTGATCTCATAAATGGCCCGCCTTAGCTCTCCCATCTCACCGCTTTCCACAAGGGATTTCACCTTCTGATAAAGATCCGAGCTTCTGCGGTTAAAGAGCACCCCGGTAACCAGCTTAGGATGCTTCTTTTCTTCCTCCACCAGCTCTTTTACTTCAAAGGCTTTATTGCCCAGAGGCTTGTCTGACAGCACGTGTTTTCCAAAACTCATGGCCAGGAGGGCCATGGGCACATGCTGGGCATGGGGCGTTGTGAGGATCACTGCATCCACTTCATCTGAAGCGAGCATTTCTTCATATTCTCCATAATACACCGCCCCCGGCAGATGGAACTTTTGAAGAAGTCCTTCCACACGTTCTCTGTTTCTCGAGGAAAGCCCTGTGAGCACTGCATCTTCGATGAGACCCTCCTGAAAAAGCTTCATATAGCTTTCCGCAATGGCCCCGATGCCTGCAATCCCAACTCTTACCATGATGTCACTTCTCCTTCGTTATAAAATGAGGCCCTGGGCTTCCCCTCCCTGAAGGTTCCCACCAGGGGTCTGTCAAAACCGGATCGGTTGCTTTCATAATCCTTCCGGTAAAAGGAGCCTCTGCTTTCTTTTCTTTCTCTGATGCTTTCTAGAAGAACGGCTGCAGCAGTCTTTTCATTCATCAGACTGTATGCGTCTTCCAGATCTTTCAGACCACAAGGTTCTTCTGTGGTGAAGGTGATCATATCTAGAACTTTTTCCGCTTTCTCTATGCTTTCTTCAGTGACGCCGAGAAACCCGTAGGTGTAGAGGGCGTCCTGAAGGTCTTTTCGTCCTGTTTCGGAGGATACTTTAAGATTCTGAAGGTCCTCCTGCTTTTCATTTTTGTCCTGTATTTTTCTGCTGTACGCTGCGGCTTCTATGCCGGCAATCTTTCCGAAGACGATGCCATTGGCTGAAGATAGTCCACCCACCCGGTCTGCACCATGCATGCCTCCGGTGCACTCCCCTGCGGCATAGAGCCCCTCCAGGGAAGTCCTGGCCTTCTCATCAATGAGGAGACCTCCATTGGATGCGTGCATATAAGGGGCCACATAAATGTCCTCTTCCATGGATACACCCTTCTCTTCTTTCAGCCAGTCAAAGTAAGTTTTCACAAACTCTCCCTGGCCTTTCACTTTTTCAGCGTCGTACCGGAGGAGTACCCCCTTTTTGCCGCTTTCCTGAAGCTCCTCATGTAAGGCAAGGTCCAGGTATTTGCTGTCTGTTTCTGTGGAAAAGGGTCCATGGAGGGCCCGGAGCTTCAGCACCTCTTCTTTGGCAATGCCTTGGGGAAGCCTCTTCTTTAGAAGATCCTCTCCAGATGCTGTATAAAACTTCGATGCTTCAAAGGTCTTTTCATTGTGGACGGTCTTAGGTCCTGGGGTGACAAATCCGATCATCTTCTGAAGAAACTCCAAATTCACCGTCTTTGCCCCAGCCCGAAGCGCCATGCCCACACCGGTTCCAGTAACGTCATCGGTGGTGAGCCTGTATTTGTAGAGTCCGGAAAGGCCTCCTGTGGCAAGGACCACCGCCTTTGCCCGGATATGGACCAGTTTTTTTCCTTCTTTTATAAAGAAGGCACCTGAAATCCTGCCGTTTTCTTTCGTCAGCTCCAGCGCTTTATGGAATGGGCGTATGTGTACGCCGTAGTTCTCCAAAAGACCTGGCATCACGTCCAGAAGATTCTTCTTGGTAAGACCTCTCCACCTTCTGTGTTTGTGGTCAAAGCAAGGGATGTATTCCTTCTCCCCTTCTTTTTCAGATGAGGGTTTCAAAAGAGTCAGTCCCATGGCTTCCAGTTCGTCCACACTGGCGTTGACGTTCTCGACAAAGGTCCGAACAAGCTTTTGCAGGGCTACTCCCTTTCCCAGGGACAGGATGGTTTTTATAAACTCTTCCTCATCCTCCTCATTTTCCGGTCCCACCAGGCCAAAGCCCCAGGTGCCGGGAAAGAAGGTGGATCCGGAAAAAAGGTGCACGGCGGTGGCAAGGGTCACCTTGGCACCGTCCATGGCACTGTAAAGAGCAGCGGAAAGCCCCGCAATGCCGGAGCCGATGACAAGAACATCGGTCTCCTCCATCTGGCTTCTTTCCATGTCTAGTTCAGCTCCTCAATGAATCCTACATACTGAAGATTCAAGGTCTTCTTCAGCTCACGAAGATCTGCTGCAATCTTCACTTCCTCTTCCTTGGTGAAGTTTCTGAAAGGACTTCTGGCATATCCTGCATCCACGCCTCTCATTCTGTTCAAGGTCTTCAGCAGTGCATTGAGATTTCCATAGGAGAGCATCTTGAGGATCACTTCCACCGCTTCCTTCATCACGTCATTGGCTTTGGCGATGTCGCCTTTCACGTAGAAGTCATAGAGAGACAAGAAAGTATCTGCCAGTACGTTGTAGGTGGAACCGATGAGTCCGTCCGCTCCAGCGAGGAGTCCGGAAATGGCCATTTCATCAGAGCCGGAGTAGATCATGAAGTCTTCTCCAAGATCTGCCTTGAGCTTTGTGATCTCGTAATGGGAGGATGCTGTGTACTTGATGCCCTTGACATTCTCAATCTTTGCCAGCTTCAGGATGGTGTCATAGCCCATGAGTCCTGCCAGTGGAATGTTGTAGACGATCATTGGAAGAGGTGTGGCTTCCGCAAGTGCTCTGTAGTACTCGATGATCTCCGCTTCTCCGAATCTATAGTAGAAAGGAGGTACAGAAGAAATGGCATCTGCGCCAGCTTCATAAGCATGTCTTGTAAGATCCACGGAAAGCTTGGTGGAGATGGCTCCTACGTGAACCATCACAGGAACCTTTCCTGCCACTTCGTCCACAGTGATTTCCACCGCTCTCTTTCTTTCTTCCAGATCCATGAGGAATCCCTCTCCAGTGGATCCAGTGATGTAGAGACCATGAACGCCGTCTGCGAGCATTCTTCTGATGAGGGCTCGTAAGCCTTCCTCATGAAGATTCTCATCTTTGTCAAAAGGTGTCAGCAGTGCGGGGATAACCCCTTTCATATCTTTCAGTTCAAACTTTGCCATTTTTTATTCACGCATCCTTTTTCATTTCTTGTTCCACCAGATGACAGGCCACATAATGGTCACTGCCTTCGATGACATACTTCTTCAGTTCAGGTCTTTCTTTCTTGCACACTTCCATACAGTACTGACAACGGGGGTGGAAGCTGCATCCGGAAGGTGGATTCATTGGGCTTGGCACGTCCCCTTCCAGAATGATTCGTTTGGTTTTTCTGTCCGGCTCTGCCACGAAGATGGCGGAGAGGAGAGCTTTGGTGTAAGGATGAAGCTTGTTCTTGTAGAGCTCATCGGCGTCTGCCAGCTCCACAATCCGCCCCAGATACATCACTGCAATACGGTCACTGATGTATTCCACAACGCTCAAGTCATGGGTGATGAAGATGTAGGTGAGATCTCTCTCCTCCTTCAGCTTCTTCAAAAGATTCAGCACCTGAGCCTGGATGGAAACGTCCAGTGCGCTCACCGCTTCATCGCAGACGATGATTTCCGGATTCACAGAAAGGGCTCTGGCGATGCCTATTCTCTGTCTTTGTCCACCAGAGAACTCATGAGGGTACCGGTCCATGTACTCTGCTCTCATATTGACAGACTCCAGCAGGTCTCCAATGATCTTTCTTCTGTCCTCTTTCTTCTCCACACCAAATTTTTTCAGAGGATCTGAAAGGCTCTGGAAGATGGTGAAGGAAGGATTGAGAGAAGAATGGGGATCCTGGAAGACAATCTGCATTCTCTTTCTGGCTAGATCCATCTCCTTTTTGGGGAGAGTTCTTAAGTTCTTGTAATTTCCGTCGAAGTTGTAGTTCATCTCTCCACCGGTGGCTGGAATCAGCTGCAGGATGGATTTTCCAAGGGTGGTCTTTCCGCATCCGGATTCACCTACAAGCCCCAGAGTCTCCCCTTTATAAATCTCAATGCTGATATCATCCACGGCCTTGACGTGACCGACGGTTTTCTTCATGATTCCCTTTTTCACTGGGAAATAGGTTTTGACATTTTTTAAGTCCAAGAGGACTTCTTTCTTATTTTCCATCTTCTAGCACCTCTTTCCAATGCCAGCAGCGCACCATATGCTCTCCCTGGACGATTTCTTCCGGTGGCATCTCTTCACATTTTTCGCTTCTGTAGTTGCAACGGTCTTTGAACTGGCAGCCTACAGGTCTCTGGTAAGGGTCCGGTGTGGATCCTTTGATGGGCTCCAGATTCTGGTTCCTTCCCTTTCCAAGGATGGGAATGGATTCGAGGAGCGCCTTGGTGTAAGGATGACAGGGATTCTTCAGCACTTCTTTGGTGCCTCCGCTCTCCACCATGTTCCCCATATACATCACCGCCATGTCGTCAGACACTTCGTTCACAACGCCCATGTCATGGGTGATGAGAAGGATGGCTGTATTAAACTCCTCTTTCAGCTTCATCATGAGCTCAAAGATCTGGGCCTGGATGGTCACATCCAGTGCTGTGGTTGGCTCATCGGCGATGAGCACTTTTGGGTTGCAGCTCATGGCCATGGCGATCATGGCTCTTTGGCGCATACCGCCGGAGAACTGGTGAGGATATTCATTGACTCTTTGTTCCGGGTTTGGAATACCCATGAGGCTTAGAAGCTCCACCGCTCTTTTATGAGCCTGTTTCTTGTTCATCTTCATATGGTTCTGAAGATTCTCCCGGATCTGGAAGCCTATGGTGTACACAGGATTCAGTGCCGTCATAGGATCTTGGAAGATCATGGCAATGTCTCCACCCCGGAGCTTTCTCATGTCTTTCCCGTTTTTCTTCAGTTTGTCGATGCGGACTTCTCCTTGTTCTCCGAAGTAGGTGATTTCCCCTTCTTCAATCCTTGAGAGGTCTGGGAGCAGCTGCATGATGGAAGAAGCGGTGACGCTTTTCCCGCATCCGGATTCTCCCACTATGCTTAAGGTTTTCCCCTTCTTTACTTCAAAAGAAACACCATTGATGGCTTTATTGCAGCGTTCATTGGTATAAAAGAAGGTCTTCAGATCTTTTACGCGTAATACAACATCATTTTCCATGTAAGTCCCTCCTTTTATCCTTGCTGTGTTGGGTCAGTGGAATCTCTAAGGCCATCGCCCACAAAGTTCACGGCCATAACAAACAGTGAAATGACAATACCCACTGGGAGCCAGATCCACCAGTTGTTGAGAAGCACTGCCTGATCCTGGGCGGCATTTAAGATATTTCCCCAGGTGGCGATTTCCAGTGGAACACCCAGGCCAAGGAAGCTTAAGGATGCTTCTTCCAGAATAAACATGGCTGTGGACAGCGTGATGTTTACAAGGATGGGTCCTATGGCATTGGGGAGCATATGCTTGTAGCATACAATAAAGTCATTGAGTCCAAAGGCTCTTAAAGCCTGTACATACTCTTCTTCCCGGATGGAGAGCATCTTGGCTCTTGTCATACGGTACACACTTCCCCACCCTGTGGCGATGAAGATGATGAGGAGGTTTCGAAGGCTCTGTCCTAGGATGGTCACGAGGAGAAGCACCAGGACGATCTGTGGGAAGGACATGAAGATTTCAGAGATTCTTAGAATGATCTTATCAATCTTTCCGCCTTTATAGCCTGCATAGGCGCCCAGAAGAACGCCGATGGTGGCGGCGCCAAGGGCGCTGCCAAGACCCACCAGGATGGAGATTCTTCCGCCATAAAGGAGTCTGGAAAAGATGTCTCTGCCAATCTTATCGGTGCCCAGAATGTGCTCTTTTGATGGTGCCTGAAGCACCGCACTCATGTTCACCTGCAGCGGATCATACTTCGTCAGAAGAGGTGCCAGCACAGAGGCCAGAAGGATCAGTGAAAATACACCGATGCCTGCGATGGCCAGTTTATTTTTCAGGAGCTTACGAAGAGAGCGGTTCATGGACTTCTTGCCATTTAACCCCTGTTCTTCCCTCTCCCGGATTCTATCAAATTTACGGTCTAATCTTTTACTTCTCATTCTTTCACCTACTCCAGCTTTACTCTTGGGTCCAAGGCCGCGGTGAGAAGATCCACCACAAAGCTCGAAACCAGTACCGCGATGACGCTAAAGAGCGCGATCATCATAACCAGCGGATAGTTCTGTCCACGTACCGCAGTGACAAAAGTGCTGCCAATGCCCTGTCTTTGGAAAATACTCTCGATGACCACAGATCCGCCGATGAGCATCGGAAGTCTAAAACCGATGAGGACCACCACAGGGGTCAGGGCTACTCTAAATCCATGGACAAGGTTCACCCGCCACTCTGGAAGACCTTTGCTTCTGGCGGTTTTGATGTAGTCTTTGTTCATAGCGTCCAGCATACTGCTTCTTGCATATCTCATGACACCTGCGGTCAGCGTGATGCCAAGGACCAGGGCTGGAAGAATCAGCACTTTGAACTCCTCCTGGAAAGAAGTCTGGTGCGGAAGAAGCCTGATGGGGAAAATCTTCCACTTGAGGACAAAGAGAAGGATACAGACGAGGCCAAAGAAAAACTGAGGAATGGAGACGCCCACCATACCGGCTACGGTAAGGATATTATCTGCCATAGTTCCTTTCTTTAGTGCACTGACAAGTCCCAATATGCTACCAAGGACAGTGGAGATGAGAAGTGCTGCAATGGATAGTTCCAGGGTTGCGGAAAGGTTTCTCATGACGATCTCTGAGATTTTCACCCCGGAGGAGACGCTGTACCCAAAGTTTCCTTGGCCCATCTCACCCAGCCACCTGAAATAGCGGACAAGAAATGGATCATTGAGGCCAAAGGAATCACGAAGGGCTTCCAGCTGCTCAGCACTGACGTTGGCCATGGCATCGGGTGGAATAAGATGAGAGACAGCATCTCCCGGGGTCAGTTCCAGCCCTAGATAGATCAGAAACGTAATGATCAGAACCATGGGGATAAGAGACAAGATTCTTCGGATGATATATGAGAACATTTTTTCTCCTTTCGTAAGAAATATAGCTGTGGGTTCCCACAGCTATACTCTTTCTTCGTTTCTTACTCTGCTGCGAGCTTCCAGTTCTGGATTCCCCAATTGTAGTTGAACTGTGGGTTGCCGTACTTAGGTGCTCCTTCTAGAATTTTATCGCTTTCTACAACGAATACTGGCTGATAGTACAGGGCATAGGTAAACAGGGTTTCATTTTCATACTTCTGAAGTTCCTGGAATGCCTTGGTCTTTTCTGCGTTGTCGAAAGTGGAGTTTGTTGCGTTGATGAGCTCGTCCAGCTTCGCATCACTTGGTGTGTGGGAGTTGGAGGAGGATCCTGTGAGGTATCTGTTGTAGTATTCATGAAGAGACAGTGCTGCAACAGCTGCATATGCCATATCCCATTCCACGGCGCTTGGTCCGTTTACTGGATCAGCTGGTGGTGTCCAAAGAAGGGTATTCAGGTCTCCCTCAAGAAGTCTGAATTCCATCTTGATGCCTACTTCTTTCAGGTAGGACTGGATGGCTGCCATGAAGTCAACGGTCTGCTGGTCGGTGTAGTAGTACACAACGTCCAGTACTTCATTTTCATCCCAGTTTGCTTCCGCCAGGAGTTCCTTGGCTTTTTCTGGGTTGTATTTGTAATCATTGAGGCCTTCTGCTTTACCAGCTTCATTTGGTGTCAGGCTGTTTGCAGGGATGGCTGCTCCCTTGAAGAGGTTGGTTGCGATGGAGTCCATATCGATGGCATAAGCGATGGCCTGACGTACTCTTACGTCTGCCAGAGGAGATACTTTTCCGTCAGCTCCCTTAAACTTGTTCATGTAGAAGAGTCTGGTGTAACGGATGTCTACCTGTGTGACATTCAGTCCGTCCACATTCTTCAAGGACTCTGCAAATTCCACGTTCTTGGTGTATGCATAGTCCACCATGCCTGCCTGTGCGTTGGTCACAAGGTTTGGATCGGAATCCCCAGGGCTTGGTGTCAGATAAATGCTGTAGTTTGCTACGCCGTCATGGTACTTGTCGAAAGCCTTCAGAGTGGTGTACTCGTTGAGCTTCACTTCATCCACCATGAATGGTCCGGAACCTACTGGACTCTGCCAGAACTTGGACTGCTGGAATGCCAGTGGATCTTCGCCTTCAAAATGCTTCTTAGGCAGTGGTGCAAACTGTGTGAAAGCTAGCAGCGCGTCTGGTGCTGTCTTTGCAAATGTGATTTCAATCTTCTGTCCGTCGACCTTGATGCCGGAGATTTCTTCTGCTTCTCCGTTCACAAAAGCATCTGCGCCTTCAATGGACTTGAAGGTAGTGGCAAACACACCATTAAGACCTGTGATCTTCAGTGCGTATTCGATGGACCACTTTACGTCGTCTGCAGTGATCTTCTCACCGTCATGCCAGTAAATTTCATCCTTCAGTGTCATGGTCAGGAGTGAACCGTCTTCAGTGATGCTGTATTCTTTTGCCAGCTGTCCTTCTACTGGGTTCAGGTTCTCATCGGCCACCAGCAGTCTGTCAAAGAGCACCTTCTGGTGAAGGAATACACCTGGATTCAGCCA
This sequence comes from Proteiniclasticum ruminis, assembly GCF_900115135.1. Classification (GTDB taxonomy): domain Bacteria; phylum Bacillota; class Clostridia; order Clostridiales; family Clostridiaceae; genus Proteiniclasticum; species Proteiniclasticum ruminis_A. The sequence goes on from NZ_FOVK01000005.1 coordinate 84,263, forward strand.
AGGATGTTCGAAGAACTCCACTGGGCCTCCGTTGGAATACATTACACCGCCTTCTGCTGGTGTCTCCCCTGGTGTTTCTGTACCAGGTGTTTCTGTGCCTGGAGTCTCCGGTGTTTCTTCTTTGCCGGAACATCCTGCAAGAACACCCAGAGTGAGCAGCGATGCAAGAACTAAACTAAGTACTTTTTTCATTTTCTTCCCCCTCAAATTTTTTCTGTGATGTAGTGTAATCTGTAAACTATTACACTCACACATTAACACATGGGTTTTACGGTTTCAATAGAAAAACGAAAATTTTTCCAAAATAATTTTATTTATGAAAATTTTTTCTAAAAATGTACATTTTTTGCAATTTATTCACTGTTTGCTAATACTTTCTCACTGGTTGGAAAATGAAAACATCTTCATATTGGCAAAAAAAGTGGAAGTGAAAAGCACTTCTTCTCACTTCCACAGGGACTGTTAGTTCTATTTTTAGCGTTATCTTACTTTGTTTCTTAAGATGCCAATGCCTGAAATACTGCACTCCACCAGGTCTCCGCTCTTTAGAAACTTTGGCGGGGTAAACCCCATACCTACACCGCTGGGCGTACCAGTGGCGATGATGTCCCCTGGCTCCAGGGTGATGCCTCTGGAAAAATCAGAGATCAGTTTATCCACATCGTGTATAAATAACCGAGTGCTGCTTTTTTGGCGAAGCTCTCCATTGACCCGGGTTTCCACAGTGAAGTCCGGTGGATACGCTGCATCTTCTGCGAAAAGAACGTAGGGTCCCAGGATGCTGTGGGTATCCAGGCTCTTTCCTTTGTACCACTGGATGTGGCTTTTCTGAAGGGTTCTGGAGGAGACGTCATTGAATACCGTATAGCCGAAGATGTGCTCTTTCACTTTCTCCTTGGGGATGTCCCGTCCTTCCTTTCCGATGAGCACAGCCAGTTCCACCTCATAATCCAAAGCCTCATCCAAGGAGAAGAATCCTTCTATGGGCTCCTCTGTGCCCAGGATGCGCACTGCTCTTTTGGAAAAATACACCGGCTCTTTGGGTCCATCCAGCTTCGGATCTTTCAGACCCAGGGTGCTTTCTTTCAGGTGGGCTTCATAATTGACGCCCACACAGATGATGTCGTGTCTGGGGCGCTCTATGGGCGAAAGAATTCTTACCTTTGTTACGGGGGTTCCCTGGGTCTTATCTTTCTCCATGGCCCTTCTGATGAGATTCAGATCTTCTGTCGTATATCTTTCGATAAAATCCACCAGGTCCTGAAATCCTCGCATCGGAAGAAGCTCCTCAAGACTTATGATATGGCTCTCTTCTTTATGGAGAACACCCAATCGTTTTTCCCCATCCTTTTCATACCAGACAAATTTCATACTAAAGCTCCTTTCCACTCACATCAAAAACAGATCTTCTCTTACGTTCCATTTTGATTTTCTACTCCTCTTTCAGTACTCTCTCTTCCTGAATTTTTCGATGAAGTTCCTGATCATACTGCTCCAGAGAAAACTTCATGGAAACCTTCTCTCCAGTAAAATGAGAAAGGTAGGCGGCATTCACCAGAGTGATGCTGTTTAGTGCTTCTTCCAGGGAGCACTGGATCTCTTCTTTGCCTGAGATGGCCTTTATGAAATTCTCTATGGTTCTCACATGCTCTTCTTTGTCCTCCAAAGGCTCAAACTCCTTCACCACAGACGTTCCAGGCACATGGTCAAAAGGCGTCTCTGTTCTTCTTGAAAAATCCTCTTCAGGCTCCAGAAGCTTTGTGATCGTAAGAACTCTCTCATTTTCCATGACAATCTGGCCTTGGTCAAAGGAAAGCTCCAGCCGGTGCACTCCTGGGCTTTCGTGGGTGGAGGTGATGAAGTGCCCCACAGCACCTCCTTTATAGAAAAGATGCAGATACGCATCATTTTCAGTAGTCATGGGTCTGTGGTTTCCTTCTTTCAGAAATGCCATGATTTCCTCAGGAAGGCCTGTGAACCAGGTGATTAGGTCCATCTGATGGACCGCCTGATTCATGAGAACGCCACCGCCTTCTTCTTCATAGGTGCCTCTCCATCCGCTTTCTTCATAGTATCTGTGGGATCTGTAGTAATCCGTCACCTCATAGAGAGCCCGTCGAAGGGTGCCCAGCTTCCCACTGTCCACGATATTTTTGATCTCCTTATGGATGGGATTCGCTCGTTTATTGAAGAGCACCCCTTTCACCAGGTCCGGATAGCCTTTGGCAAAGACCGCCATCTCTTCTGCTTCTTTCCGGGTGCTGGAAAGCGGTTTGTCCGTCAGCACCGAGACGCCCATCTGTAGAGCCTCTTTCATCATGGGCACATGGAGCTTGTGCGGCGTTGTGATGATGACGCCTGATAAGCTCTCTTTCTCCAGCATCTCCTTCAAGGACCCATAGACCCTTACGTCCCGAAGGTTCAGTTTCTCCAGGATCTTTTCTACTCTTTGGGTGTTTCTGGAGGCCACTGCGGTCACTTCCCCCTCTTTGATTCTTCCCGCTTTAAAAAGTTTCAGATAGCTCTCTCCAATGACCCCTATACCGGCAATGCCTAGTTTCATCATCTATTCTCTCCCCCATCTTCTTTTGGTGCACAGTCTTTCATCTGTGCTATTTCCCTGCTCTTAGATTAATTATACGGTCTTTTGCCCTGAGCTACTGTACTTTTCATGAGATTTTCTGTATTTATGGAAAAAAACAGCCACCGCAGACTGCGGTGGCAATAAGTCCCTTTTGACATCTTATGCATTCATGATTCTTCTTTTCGGAGGAGGATCTCCACATATTCCGGCGGCATGGGTTTATGGTAATAAAACCCTTGAATCTCATCACAGCCTCTTGCTTTCACAAACTCCGCCTGTTCTTTGGTCTCCACGCCTTCCACATTGATCTTGAGTCCTAGAGATCTGCCCAGGTTCAGGATCCCATCAAAAAGACTCTTTCCCTTCTGAGCTTCATGAAGGTTCACCACAAACTGCCGGTCGATCTTGATCTTATCAATGGGCAGCTCATGAAGACGGCCTAAGGAGGAGTAGGCGATACCAAAATCATCCAAGGCAACGCTCATGCCAAGGCCTCTTAAATAATTCAGTCTGTTCCGGATGGACTCCGGGCTGAAATACATGGTGTTTTCGGTGATCTCCACTTCAAGATAGTTTGGATCCCAGATGCCTTCTCTGAGATTCTTCAAAATGTCGCTGCCTTCAAAATTCTCCGCAAAGGTCATGGGCGTCACGTTCACCGACATGCTGATTCTTTTAAAACCCTTCCTCTGCCAGTACAGATTCTGCCGGCAGGCTTCTCTGAAGACCCACTGGTCAATCTCAGGCATCAGTCCGATGCGCTCCGCAATACGGATGAAGACCCCCGGAGGAATCATGCCCTTCTGAGGATGACTCCATCTTAAAAGAGCTTCCACCCCGACGATGTCTCCGGTCTTCCCAGAAACTCTGGGCTGATAATACAGCATAAACTCCTTATTCTTAATGGCATAGTGCAGATCATTCTCAATCTCTTTCTCATAGATGAACTTCTTTTTGATGTCTTCGGTACAGATGACATACTGGTTTTTTCCATTGCTCTTGGCACTGTACATGGCAAGATCTGCATAGCGGATGAGATCTTCCGGCTCCACAGCATCCTCTGGAAATAAGGCGACACCGATGCTCGCACCGGTGGAGATTTCCCGCTCATCAAACCGGAAGGTCCCGATGGCGGTGGAAAGGATCTCCTCCACCTTCTTCTTCACATCCTCTGCATCCCGCTCATGGGGCAGCACCATAAGAAATTCATCTCCGCCAAACCGGGACATATAGCGGTCATTCTGAAGGAGCGGTTTGATTCTTGAGACAAATTCCACCAGAAGCTTGTCTCCCACACTGTGTCCTAAAAGATCATTGATGTTTTTAAAGTCATCCAGATCAAGAAAGAGAACCGCAGCCACTTCACCCTCCTCCTGATCCTCCAAAGTCTCCTGGAGAATTCTGTTGAAGAGGGTCCGGTTCGGAAGACCCGTGAGCCCATCATAGAAGGCCATGCGGTACAGCTCATCTTCTTTTTTGATCTTATAGAGCATACTGGAAAGATTCTTCACGATGAGATCAAAGGAGTTCTGATACCCTTCATCCCAGGAGTTCCGGTCAAAAGCTCCCAGGCACATGATGCCGATGACCTTTTCAGATTCCACCACCGGCTGGATCATCACCGTGACTTTTTCTGTACTCATCCTGCTTTTAAAGATCTCAATGATTCTTCGGATGTTCGCTTCCGAATGTTCTACTCGTTTTGTATCTTCCAGAAGCTCATCCAGTACACCTGAAAACTTCAGATTCTTCCGGATCCCGTCCAGGTCTCCCCTTCCATACTGCTCAAACTTTCTGTGGACCCCGTCCCGTATATCGGAAAAGATATGGATGCTGCCATAATCCGCTTCCATATAATAGACCATCTCTTCCAGGAGAATCTCCAGATTGCTTTTCACAGTCTTGTATCTTGCTTTGGACATGAGAAGCACCATATCAGAGACAAACCGTTCATGGTCAATCTGGCGCTCAAACTGCTGCTGCCTCTTCCGGTAAATGTCATTGATGAAAAAGGCCATCCCAATGATGATGAAAAACACAAAAAGCCTTGCCAGGTGCTCTGGCGATTCAAAGGATCCTGCCATCTGAGGATACATGATCCAGAGAAGCAGAAGCGTAACGATGCTCATGGCGCTGGTGGCGATCAGAAGATTCTTGTTGTTGAAGGCCACAGCGACCAGGAGGAGCACCACCGGGGTTGCCCAGGCAAATCCGATGGCCGCGTCTGCAAAATAAAGGGTAATAAAGGGAATACTCAAAGAGAGAATCGAGTTGATGATGTCATCTCTTGTTCTCACGGAGATTTTGACCTTTAACAGAAAAAAGATGAAAAGTCCGATGAAAAACAGCGTTGCCGTCATAATGCTGGTTCTGACCACTTCTGACTCATTGATAATGACCTGAATATAGAAAGCGAGAAATCCCGCCATAAGATACACTTGGGACACATAAAAGAAAATCTTGTCATGGGTCTTGGCGCTGAGATACTCTCCGCGTTTTGGAATGATGAATTCCTCCTCCTGGCCGATTCTCGCTTTTTTAAGCAGCACATAGAGAAGACCCCCACACAGAGGCAGCATATGAATAGGACCCAGTCCCAGAAGACTTAGACCAAAACGGTCATAAAGCCCCAGAACTTTAGGAAGTCCTAGAAGCAAACTGAGTACAGCGCTATAGGTTACCGTCTTCTTGAAGCGCCCATGAAAAAAGTCCCCTTCCTTGGGCGTCCACTTTTTCAGAAGATACAGCACCATGGCCGCCATGATGAAATAATAGATCTTCACCCAGAGGGTCCAAGGCTCAAGATCCAGATTGTAGGTCCAGCCATAGGGACCATAGGACATCCGGCGCTCCATCTCTCCAGAAAGGAAGCTGTACAAAACAGTGCCCATGGAAATAAAGACCGGACCATAGACCGCCGCCCATTTCCTCCGGTTCATCCTTTTCTCATACTGGGTCAGATGAATCAGAAGTGATAGTAGAAGCGCATAGACAAAGCCCCACCCGAAGACGCTGAAAAATGTCCACAGCAAAGCATCTTTGGTGGTTCCGGTATGGGAAATCAGGACCGCCATGAGAGACCAGGTGGATAAACTCAGGCTCATATTGAAATAGGTCTTATACACAGGGTCCCGGGTATCTTTGGCGTATACCCGCATGCCGCTGTAAAAATAAAAAAGAAGGAGGATATAAAACAAGGATGGAATCCATTTTGTCCAGGCCAATTGCATCACTTCTTTCTGCAGTATCATTAAGACAGGAACTTTTTCTGCTATGAATCAAAAACCGTATTACACCCCTATATTATAACGTAACTTGTTGCCTTTGATGAGTCCTTATTTCAGAAATCTCTTGAAATCTCATGAAACCTCCATGATTGTTCTGATTTCATGAAAATAGAGAAGATCTGAAGAGGCGTGGTTAAACTCCGCTTCTTCCGATCTTCTCTTTCATCCTATGGGCTATTCAATATCAATTCTTTTTGAAGTGTCCACATGGGGCTTCTTTGGAATCTCAATTTTCAGAACGCCATGCTCCAGTTTTGCTTTGATGTTTTCTTCTCCGGCTTCTGCCAGGAAAACATTTCTTTCCATGGAGCAGACTCTTCTCTCTCTGTGGATATAGTTCTTGTTCTTTTCCTCCTTCTCCTCATTGCGCTGCACCGAGATTCTCAGTCTGCCGTCTTCCAGTGAAAGAGCTACTTCCTCTTTTTTCACACCGGGCAGCTCTGCATGGACAATGTATTCTTTTTCGCCATCTTCCACGTCCACCTTAAAGGTATCCGCCTCCAGGCTTCTTCTGAATGGAAAAGGATCGGTAAAAAAGTCATCCAGCATGCTCCCAAAATCTCCAAAGTCACTGCGAAGAAGATCATTCTTCTTTCTGTTGAATGGAATCAGTCCTGCCATTTCAAACAACTCCTTTACATAGATGATATTTTGATATCCGTTAGCACTCGAAGCACCCGAGTGCTAACTTCAATTATTTTATAACACAGGCTCTGTTCTTTTTCAAACAGACCTCGTTCCCCTCTCTCCCCTTTCCTTCCTGCATAGAATGCTCTTATGAAACTACCTGGCTGTTTCTTTCATTTTCTTCACTTTTCTCCTCCTTTCAGCTTCGGAGGACGATGCGCAGAAAAACCCCGCAGAGTTTTATACTCCACGGGGTTTTCTCACGGAACTCTATCAGCAGACCTTAGGGAGAATCTGCTCTTCTTTAGTCAAAAATCAGTGTAAAATTAGTTGCCCAGCTCTTCTGCTGCTGTTTTTCCAGCAATTCTTCCGAAGACGATGATGTCTGTCACAGCGTTTCCACCGATACGGTTTGCACCGTGGACGCCTCCAGTTACTTCACCTGCAGCATAGAGACCCTTGATGGCACTGCCTTCTGCGCTGATCACATGGGTAGTGGTATCAATCTTCAGTCCACCCATGGTGTGATGGATTCCAGGTGTTACTTTCAGGATGTAGTAAGGTCCTTCAGAAAGATCCTGTGTCAGGTGCTCTCTGCCAAACTCTGCATCTGTACCGGCTGCCACAGCATCCTTGTACTTCGCCATGGATTCAACCACAGCCGCTTCCTCTGCACCGATGGCTTTTGCCACATCTGCAAGAGTAGCACATTCTGTTGCATAGCCCTTCTTGATGTATCCAGCAAGGGCTGCATTTTCTTCTTTCATTTCTTCATTGGTCACGAGGTACGCAATGCCGCCTTCCTGCTTCAGGATGTTGGCAGAAACCACGTCTCTTGTGAGAAGTTCATCTGTGAATCTCATTCCCTGGCTGTTCAGAAGAATCGCTCCATCTCCACGAAGCCCTTCGGTAAACATATAACCAGATTCTGGGTCGGTGGTTGGGTGAATCTGGATAAACTCGATGTCATCCAGCGCAGCTCCTGCTTCCTGGCCCAGTTCAATACCATCTCCTGTTGCACCAGCATGGTTTGTGGTGGAGAATCCAACCAGGTCCGCTCTGAAGCCTTCCACCATATCGCTGTTTGCTCCGAATCCGCCGGAAGCGATGATGACAGCCTTAGCATGGATCTTGAAGCTGTTTCCATTGACGTTTTCAACTTCCACACCAGCAGCAGCGCCATTTTCTTCTATAATGCTCTTGGCTGTGGTTTCCATGAGGATTTCCACACCCAGTTCCTTCAACTTGTTTTCAAGAACCTTAACCACCACTGGACCTACCGCGGATCCGTCTTCTGGGGTATGAATTCTTGGGTTGGTCGCGCCTCCGGATAAGGAGACTCTTGTGAGTCCTGCACCCAGCTCATTGAGCCAGTCTACAGCTTCAGCGGAGTTTTCCACCATGACCTTGAGAAGCTCAGGATCATTCTCTTCTTTTCCACCCTTAAACGTGTCATCGTAGTAGGTTTCGATGGTATCCTCAATGCCTTCTTGCTCCTGAATACTGGTTTCAGCGGCATTGATTCCGCCTGTGGCTCTGTTGGTGTTTCCACCGACAATGGGCATCTTTTCCACGATGATGACAGACTTTCCTAAGCTAGCTGCTTCTACCGCAGCAGCCATTCCAGCGCCACCGGCACCGATAATGACAATGTCCGCTTCCTTATCGGAAACTTCCAGCACTTCTTCTTCTGCCTTGATGTTCTTCAAAGCTTCCACATCCGCACCCGCTTCTTTCAGTGCAGCGGTGATGGCTGCAAGAATCGCAGTGGAGGATACGGTGGCGCCAGATACGGTGTCCACACCAAGTCCCTGGTTCTTCAGCACAAGATCCACGATCTTCTCTGCTGCAGGTCCTGCAATACCTTCGGTTTCGTCCATGAGATCCACTTCAATGTTCTCAATCTTATCTTCTGTTACAGTGACTGTAACTTTAACATTTCCATTGTGTCCTTTTTCCTCTGCAGTGTAAGTGCCTGGGGTATAAAGAGCCCCTTCCTTGACTGCTTCTTCTTTCTTGCCGCAACCGAAAGCAGCCAGAGCCACCACGAGAATGAGCAGCATGCTGAGATGTTTTTTCATTCGTTTCATCGTCTTTCCTCCGTTTCATTAGTTCAACAGTTCGAAGTATATCACTCCGTTATTGTTAAAGCAATAACAAAAAGTGTATTTTTATTGTGTTTTAGAGTCCCATAATCTGTACCCTTTACATTTAAGAAACCCTTGATTTTATTGACTTTATTTTCACAGAAATAAACTGATGGATGGCTCAGGTTCTTTCCTTCGCTGCAAAATCACGATATTATTTAACAATCTTTTTTCAGCCACCCTATTTCAGTCGAGAATAAAGAAAGAGAAAAACAGAAAGAAACACCTCTGAGCTTCGTATCCTTGAATGGATCTTCTGGACTCAGGGTGTTTCTTTCTATATTTGGAGGATGCTGTATGAAAATTCTATGAGACTGCTTCTCTGACGGCTTTTTTCTCTTTGTCCGTTCCTCTCAGCTGATGGAAAAGAATTCCCCCGATGACGAGGATCCCCAGGGTATCGGTCACAAGGTTCGGATCGATGAGTAGAAGCCCAGCTCCTGCCATGAGAAGCCTTTCAAAGACTTTCAGATCTGTCTTGATGAACCCTTCCATGGCTGCAGAGAGACCAAAGACACCAAGGAGAGAGGTGATGGTAATGGAAATGACTTCCAGTGCGTTGGTTTCTATAAACAGCATCTGTGGGTTGTACACAAAGATGTAGGGAATGATGAACGCTGTGATGGCAAGCCTTGTGGCCTGGATCCCGGTCTTAAAAGGATCAGACTTTGCAATGGCAGATCCTGCATAGGCTGCCAGGGCCACCGGTGGCGTGATGTCAGCCACAATACCAAAGTAGAACACAAACATGTGCGCCGCAAGGACCGGTACCCCCATACTCACCACAATGGGTGCTGTAATGGTGGCCATGATGACATAGTTTGCGGTGGTGGGCACGCCCATCCCCAAGATGATGCAGCTGACCATGGTGAGAAAGAGTGCCAGGAATTTGCTGGTGCCCGCCACCACCAAGAGACCGTTCAATAGATCCTGCCCAAGCCCGGTGAGGGTCACCATGCCTACGATGATTCCTGCGATGGCACAGGCAATGGCTACACCCATGGTGTTTCTGGACCCGCCAGCCAAAGCATCGATAAAGGAAGCAGGTGTCAGCCTTGTGTCTTTATGGAACATACTCACCACAATGGCCGTTAAAATGGCATAGATGGCAGAATAAGCAGGCGTTCTTCCTTCTCCCATGAGCACCACAAGCGTGACGATGGGTAGAAACAGATAGCCTTTTTTCAGGAGAAGCTTGAAAAAGTTGGGAATGCTTTCCTTGGGAAGTCCTTTCAGGCCCAGCTTCTTTGCCTCCAGATGGATCATCATGAAAATCCCGGAGAAATAGAGAAGAGCTGGCAGAATGGCTGTCACGGCAATGGTGGCATAAGGAATTCCTGTCATTTCCGCCATGAGAAATGCCGCTGCGCCCATGATGGGGGGCATGATCTGTCCGCCTGTGGAGGCTGCTGCTTCCACCGCTGCTGCAAACTCACTCTTATATCCAGTGTTTTTCATGATGGGAATGGTGACGCTTCCGCTGCCCACGGTATTGGCCACGGAGCTGCCGCTGTACATCCCTTCTAACGCACTGGAGATGACCGCTACTTTCGCAGGTCCTCCAGAGGCCCCTCCTGCGATGGAGTTGGCCATATCCACAAAGAATGTGCCAATACCTGTTTTCTCCAGGAAAGATCCTAGAATGATGAACAGCACAATGAAGGTGGCCGCCACCCCCAGAGGTGTGCCTAAAATTCCATCGGTGGTATAAAAGAGCTGATGGGCGATTCGTCTGACAGAATGCCCCTGGCTGAAGGCATACAGGATAAATCCGGCAGCCACCACCAAAATGGGAAAACCCACCACGCGGCGGCAGAGTTCTGCCAGAAGAAGCACCCCTAGGATGGCCATATAGACTTCCAGCGGGGAAATGTTCACCGCTTTTCCTACAATCTCTTCAAAGAAGATTACGTAGTAGAAAAAAGGAGCGGCTCCCAGAATAGAAAGCACCCAGTCATACCAAGGAATGACATTCTCTTTCCGGGCATCCTTTCTGTTCATAGGATAGAGAAGAAACCCGATGAAAATCAGTGCGCCTAGAAAACTCGCTCGCCTCACCTGCTCCGGCGGATTCCCAAGGAGGGTCATCCAGAACACATAGAGCGCAAAGGCTACCAGAAGTCCTGTCATCAGATGTTTTTTGAATCCATTCAGGACCCTGACATTGGACTCTTTGTCCACTTCTTTCAGGATGCTCTCTAGGGACTCCTCTTCTATTTTTCTTTTCTTGTTTCTTCCAAACATACCAAAACCCTCTTTCTTTCCGGTCAGTTTCGGATGGTGATTTCCACGGAAGTGTTTCTCCCGCATAGATCCCGTAAACTGATTTCTTCCCCGCTGATTGTTAGAATGTGGTCACTGACTGTGCCCACGATGAGCTGAAAGCTCTCAAAATGATTGTCAAAACCTGACAGCACCATGGTGCCGTCTTCTTCATAGCTTAACACCTGTCCTTCTTCTGTGCTGCTCTCCATGCCTGCACCAAAACTTGTGAATAAAGTTCTGTGGGACTGAAACCCCTCCTCCAGGACAAGAAACTCATCGGTGACAGGACTCTTGTTCACGGAGTGCACAAAGGTGATGGAGAAGATCTCTCCTTCCTCCACCGGCATCTTGAGAAACACCTTTCCGGTGTCTGCGTCTCTCAGAAGAAAGGTCTTTTCTCCCGTAAGGAGTCTGCTGCTCCAAAGCATGAGAAGCAGCAGACCCAGAAGGACGGGTAAAAGTTTTCGTTTCATTTACTTCAGAGCGCCTGCTTCCTTGAAGTATTTTTCTGCACCTTTATGGAATGGAATGGAGATGCCTTCCACCGCATAGGAGAGATCCAGTTCCGCACCTTTCTGATGGGCTTCGCTGATGGCGTCTTTACTTTCAAAGAGTGCTTTGGTCATATTGTAGACCACCTCTTCTGAAAGCTCGTTGGACACAATGAAGGTGGCCTTCACTGCCAGGGTGGTCACATCTTCGTCCACCCCTGTGTAGGTTCCTCCTGGAATCACATAGGTGGTGTAGAAAGGATGCTTTGTCATAAGATCAGATGCTTTGTCTCCATCCACCCCAAGTATGAGGATGGACTGGCTGGATACGAGATCCATGATGGCGGTGGTTGGTGCCCCCGCTGTGGCGAAAAATGCATCAATCTTTCCATCTTTATAAGCATCTGCAGAGGCTGCGAATCCCAGGTTCTGTTTGCTGATGTCATCAAAGCTGATGCCATAGGCGTCCAGGATCTGTTTTGCATTAAATTCCACACCGCTTCCTGCATCCCCTACGGAAACATTCTTTCCTTTAAGGTCTGCAATGGATTCAATCCCAGAGCCTGGTCTTGCGATGATCTGAACCACTTCTGCATAGAGACCTGCCATGGCGGAGAAGCTCTTTACCGCACCATCGGCCTCAAAAAGATCTGTGCCATTATAGGCGTAGTCCATGACGTCGTTCTGCACGATGGCCATGTCCACCTCTTTTGCATCAATGAGCTGAATGTTTGCTTTAGAGGCTCCTGTGCTCTGGATGTTGAAGCGAAGATCTGCTTTGTCTCCCAGGATCTGCCCAAGAGCTGTTCCATAGGCGTAATACGTTCCGGTGTTTCCACCGGTGGCCATTTTTACAGTGGTGCCTCCACCGCATCCTGTGAGAACCAGGATGCCAAGAACCATGACGGATATGAAAGACCATATCTTTTTCATTCTATTTTCCCCCTGTGTACAAATGTATTTTGCTATAAAAGAATCTTAATACTTCCGCTTTCCAGAGTCAATACAAATTTTCAAAAAATCCAAGAAAATTGCATATTTTATTTTTAGAAAATTCATTTTGGCATCCGCGACTTCCATTCTTTAAAACTTAAACTCATTGTTATTCAACATTTTATTTAAAATCTACAGTTTCACCATGAATGGTTTCTTGCAAAATATGAATTTCTAACTTTCATTTCCTGCAATTCTTCTGTATACCATTACATTAAAAAGAGAGCAAAACTTCCGCTCTGCTCCTTTTCTCTTAACTCTATTCTTTTGAAAGCGCCGCCATCACAGCACCATAATCACCAATGCGTTCACTGAGTTCTGCCGGGACAATTTGGCAGACGTCATAGCTTGAGGGTAATGCTTCCTTCTTCAGCGCACTCCTCATACTTTCTTCAAGATATTTACCCGCTCTCACATAGATAGAGCCTACAACAATCATTTCTGGATTCAGTATATCTATGAGGACCGCTAACCCTTTTCCAAAGTATTCCCCAGCAATTTCGAATACTTTGATGGCATCTTCTTCATTTTGCTCCGCTGCCAAAGCCACATCCTTTGTCTGAATCTCTTGTAGATTACCATGATGAAAAGACACTTTTTTTCCACTACGCAGTGACTCCTCTGCAAAGCACCTGGCAATCTTTGCAATTCCCCCTCCACTGGCATATCCTTCAAAGCTTCCCTTTTTGCCATAGCCTAATGGCCCATCCTCAGAAAGTCTAATATGTCCCACTTCTCCTGCCATCCCACTGGCACCAGTATATAGTCTCCCATTGAGAATTAAACCCGCACCAAGTCCAGTGCCAAAAGTCAGGAAGATCATATGCTTTGTTCCTCTCCCCGCTCCATACTTCCATTCGGCCAGAGCGCATGCATCTGCATCATTCTGAAGATAAGCAGGTTCCGAAAACCTTTTAGATAAAATCTCCGTAATGGGCACCTCATCCCACCCCGGAAGATTCGGTGGTGATAAAATCCATCCTTTCTCGCTGTTCAAGGGACCTCCACAAGAAATCCCAATTTTGAAAGGATCATCCTTCAAATGATGCGCTTCAAGCATATCTTCCCCTTTATCTGCTAGCACAGTGACCACATCCTGCCATGTGCCCTTTGTAGGAATTTCAAAGCGGTCTAAAAAATCCACTTGAGTTTCATTTGTCTTCGCTAGAATCACAGCACTTTTTGTGCCACCGATATCGAATCCCAGTACATTCATGATTCTCCTCCAAAGATTTCATACTCTAAACCTCTGCAATAAAGATGATACATAGGAAGATGAAGTTCCTGCACTAAATATGTTTCATACTCAGGCACATTTAGAATCGTATCTGTATACTGTTTCAGATTCCCCCCACCCTCGCCCGTAAGACCAATGACATAGGTGCCTTTCATCCTTGCCATCATCGATGCATAAATGACGTTCTTTGCATTCCCGGAGGTGGAAATGGATAACAGCACATCATTTTCTCCACCATAAGCGACAATCTGTTGCGCGTAAGAAAGTTCAGGGGCCGCATCATTTCCATAGGCAGACAATAAGCCGGTATGAGATACGAGCGAAATCGCTTCAATGGCTCCTTGAAGATGTTCTCCAAGATATACCCCTTCTTCTCCATAGTAATTTTTCAACCTGTCCTTGTAGGCATCTGATAAGGGTCTCTTTATATAAAACTCTTTTAAGAGTTCGCCAGCGATATGTTCACAGTCTGCCGCACTCCCACCATTTCCACAAAGAAGAATTTTGCCTCCTCGGCGTATTCTATTCACTGATTCTTCAATGGCCGCTTCCATACTGCTCTCCAGATACGACAGTCTTGGCCATTTCAGAAAAAACTCCTGCAGCAGACTCTTTGTATATTGTTTCATGACATCCTCCTTCGTGAAAAAAAGGAGCTACTTACGTAACCCCTTTTTATCTATACGTGATTATTTGATTGAATCCTTGTTGATGACAGATACACCGGTATCTACACTTGTCTTTTCGATAGCTTCACCTTTTAGTGCTTTTACAGCAACTTTCATACCTTCATAGCCCATAACGTCAGGGTTCTGCGCCATGGTAGCAAGAAGCTCGCCAGATTTGATCAGTTCAAGTATGGTATCAGACTTGTCAAAACCAACACCTACAACCTCTCCACCGGCTTCCTTGATGGCATTTCCAGCACCTACTGTAGATCCTTCGTTGGCACCGAAGATGCCCACTACACCTTGTGTAATATAGTTTGCGGCGATATCCTTGGAACGAGCGGCATCTCCATCTCCATACTGAGTTTCCAGAATCTCAAAGGAAGTCCCTTCAAAAGCAGCTCTAAAGCCTTTTTCTCTAGCAACAGTAGAAGCAGTTGCTGCATTAACATTCACGATACCAATCTTACCAGAAGTTACGCCGTTTGCTTCCAGCGCTTTCTTCATTTCTTCACCAGCGGTCTTTCCTGCTGCTTCATTGTCTGTAGCAAGAGTAGCCACTGCTGGGAAATCTGCAGGTGAGTCTACATAAACAATTTTTACGCCAGCCTCTTCCGCTTCTTTTAAAGCTGCTGTGACAGCATCGGGTCCATTGGCCGCCAGCATAATTGCATCTGCACCACCAGCGACGGCGTTATTGATACTTTCAATCTGCTTGGCATCATCCTTCACATCAGGTGCCAGCCAGGTGTATTCCACGTTGCCAAGCTCGTCAGCAGCCTTTTTAGCTCCTCCGTCTACTGTAACCCAGTGCTGATCCATCTGGTCCATGGTGATCAGGTAAACCTTATACTTGTCTCCAGAAGATGCACCTTCATTGTCGTCTGTGCTTCCACAGCCTGCAAGGGCTGTCAGTGAAAGAGCGAGTGTCATTACGGATGCGATAAGTTTTTTCTTCAAAATAGGTCCCCCCTAATATTTTTTTATAGCAGGCTTTACGCCATTACTAACTGTTTAGAATGCCCTATGCGGCATCTTCTTTCTTCAGTCTTTTTCGTGTTTTGTTCTGATTGGATCGGACAATGATGTCAAGAAGCACAGAAACTACAACGATGATTCCAATAACGATATTTCTGATGGCCACTGGTGCTCCAGCAAACTGCAGACCATTCTGAAGAACACCCCAGATAGATGCACCGACCACTGTACCTAATAAGATTCCTTGCCCTCCCAGTGTGGATACACCACCAATTACAGAGGCTGCCACAGCATACATCTCATACCCTGTACCGGCGTCCATGGTGCCCATTCCGCTGGTGGCGGTTTGGATAAGGCCTACCATGCTGGCACAAAAGGCACTCACAAGATATGCTTTTGTAGTGGTGGACACGATATTGACGCCAGACAGATGTGCCGCACTGATGTTGCTGCCGATGGCATAGACATGGCGTCCAGTTCTTGTTTTACTGAGGATGAAATTGAAGATCATCCAGATGACCAATGCAATCCATATGGTATTGAATAGCCCAAATGTCCGTCCGTAGTAAAAAAAGTTTCTGAATCCTTCAGCACCAGCCCCGATGGAGTCCGTGTTGTAGTTGTTGTTGACAATCTGAGCAATACCTCTTGCTATGGTCATGGTTCCTAAGGTTGCGATAAAAGGCGGCAGCTTAGCTTTCGAGATCAACTGTCCGTTGAACAAACCGATGATCTGAGCTGCAAGAAGTGTTAGTATCACTGCAATCCAAGGATTTACGCCCATGGACATGAGTTTTGCCGAAATCATTGCACTCATCCCAATCACCGATCCAATGGAAAGATCTATATTTCCCGTGATCAGCACGTAAGACTGTCCAATACCAATGATGATGATCGGTGCAATCTGCCTCATGAGGTTCGCCACATTCTTCTGAGAGAAGAACGTCGGGTTCAGAATACCAAAGATGAGGACCAGTACAAGAAGTCCTATGGTGACTGTGATGACCTGTCCCATCCCCCGGATGGCTAGAATCTTTTTGATTTTCTCGTTTTTTCTGATGGCTTCCATCATGTTCCCCCTTCTATACAGCTTCCTGATCTTCTATTTTCTTTTCAAATTGGGTAGCATATTTCAGAATGAGATCCTGAGTTGCTTCATCCCTTTGAAGTTCTTTTGTAATGCGTCCATCGCACATGACAAGAATTCTATCACTGATTCCTAAGATCTCAGGCATTTCCGATGAGACAAAAAGAACTCCAATCCCCTCTTCCTTGAGTTTGTTCATCAGATTGTAGATTTCCACTTTCGCTGCCACATCTATTCCTCTCGTCGGTTCATCAAAAATAACTACCTTGGAGTTTCGCGCAAGCCACTTTCCAACAACTATTTTCTGCTGATTACCTCCAGAAAGACTTCCAGCATCAACGCCAGCATTGGCGAGGCGCACCTTAAGATTCGCTATGGTTTTTTCCGTCATGGCTTTTTCTTTTGATTTTGACACCATTCCGAACTTATTGCACAGCTGATCCAGATTCGGCAAAGAGATATTGTCCGTGATGCTGAGCTTTGTGCACAGACCATCTTTTTTACGGTCCTCCGGTGCCAATACAATACCTTCACGGATGGCATCCATCGGTTTGTGGATGCTGAGTTCTTTTCCTTCCAGATAAATGGTCCCGGACTCCACAGGATCTGCCCCAAAAAGAGCTCTTGTGGTTTCAGTTCTACCTGCTCCCATAAGTCCCGCAATCCCGACAATCTCCCCTTCATATAAATCAAAGGAGACATCACGAACCAACTTGCCTGCATTGAGATTTTTTACTTCTAAAATCTTCTTTCCTTTCTCCGCATGGATTCTAGGAAACTTTTCCTTAATCTCCCGCCCAACCATATGAGCGATGATTTTCTCGAGTGTGGTATCCGCAAACATCATACTGGTGATATATTCTCCATCTCTTAGAATCATGACCCGATCCACAATGTATTTCAGTTCTTCCAGTTTATGAGAAATATACACGATGCCTCGACCTTCCGCCTTCAGCTTTCTGATGATCTTAAAAAGGTCTTCAATCTCTTTGGATGTGAGCGCTGATGTGGGCTCATCCATGATGAGCACTTTACAGTCTGTGGATAATGCTTTTGCAATCTCCACCATCTGCTGCTTGGAGACCGATAAGTTTCCAACAATTTCTTCTGGATCCATTTCAATATTAAGTTCTTTTAGAATTGCGGAAGCTTCCTTCTTCATTTTCTTGTCAGACATGATTCCACGGCTGGTTTCTTCCCTGCCAAGGAATATATTCTGATATACCGTCAAATGAGGACATAGATTCAGCTCCTGATGGATAATGGATACACCAAGCTCCTGGGCTTTTAGGGGCGTCAGATCTTCTACCTCCTGCCCGAACAGTTTAAGGTGCCCTTCATCCTTCTTATATACACCGCTGATGATTTTCATAAGCGTTGACTTGCCTGCTCCATTTTCACCAAGAAGCGCCAGCACTTCACCTGATTTCAGATTGAAATTCACTTTATTCAAGGCCTTTACGCCGGGGAAACTTTTGCTGACCCCTTCTAGTTCCACCATATAGTTCTCCATAAAAACCCCCTAATTCGCTGTTTGTAGTCCTTTACAGAAAGTTTATCACAACGATTTCATTCCTGTAGGGGCCATTCTTACGAATTAAGGGGTCATTTTTTCGTATTTATCTGTTTTACCGTTGAAACCTGTAGAAATCTTCCTTGGGATAAATTCTAGTGAAGCTTCCCTTCTCTATGGTTACAAGCCGATCCGAAACCGAAAGAGAGTCCTGGATGCTCACCGCAAGGATGACTATGGTAATGCCACGTTGCCTCAATTTATTGATCAGCGTGATGATATGGGCTCTAAGATACATGTCTGCATTGGAAAAGGGCTGGATCAGAAAAACAATGGAGGGTCTAAAAAGATGGATTCTGTAATACGCAAGATTATACACATCCCGGGTGCTCCACTCTTTTATATTCTTTGTAAAGCACTCTTTGCCAACATAAGGTTCATATTCCTCCATGAGATTCTTTCTGATCTTTTTGGGCACGATACTTCTATTGAGTTTTCTGTCCAGAAGAAACGTGAGATTCTCATAATAATCCATGGACCTGAAGATCATAGACTCCTTCGGATTCTCTTCTATCACCGCAATGCCTTTGTCTATTGAATCCTCTCCTCGGTTATAGACAAGCGGAAACCCCTCATAAAGAATCTTTCCATGTTCAGCCTCGGTCTTCCCTTGAACCAGCATGAGAATTTCTTCCAATGAAGAGTTATCCATATCAAGAATCGTAAGACATTCTCCATGTTCCACACGAAAGGAGAGATTTTCAAGTTCACCTGAAAACACCTGCCGGAACTCAAGAAGCCCCACTTCTAGGGATTGCTCTTCCTCATCCCGTTCGTAAGGAAGGTCAAAGGAAATGATGTACGGTGCAATATCCTGATCCGTAAGATGCTCTTCTTCCAGCATCTTTACCACTTTCCCATCTTCCATCAGACAGACCCGATGGCAAATTTTAAACGCTTCCTCATGATGATTTGCAAAATACAGAAAGGAAGTGCCCTCGGTATCAGCAAAGTACTTCATCAGCGTCTGAAACTTCTGAAGCTCTGTGGTGCTTAAATAACTGCTGATTTCATCCAGAAGAATCAGTTTGGCACCGCCTCTAACGTATTTGATCAGTTCAATGACACTGCGCTGGAAGTGATTGAGCTTCATCGCCAGATCATCTGTCTTCACTTCAATGGCAAAGGAAGCCAGGAGATTTTCTGTATCGGCATGCAGTTTTCTTTTACTGATGATACTTTCCCCAAAACTTCTGGAGAGAACAAAGATATTGTCCGCCACCGTTAAGTCTTCCACAAGTCTGGAATGCACATCAATGATTTCCACCTGATTCATCCCCATATCGCTGTGCTCATAATAGTTGACCAGTTGACCGCCAATATAGATTCTGCCCATATCAATGGGGTTGTTTGTCGTAAGAAGCCTGATCAGCTCTTTTTTCCCATGATAGTTCAAAGGGATCATTCCCATGATTTCCCCTCGAAGCACATGGAAGTGAAGATTATCCAGCCTCAGGACCCCATCCACTTTTTTAGTTACATGCTCCATTCTTAATATCTCATCCATGATGCTTCTCCGTAACCAGGGGAAGTGTCACATGGACATCCGTTCCCGCATTTTTCTTGCTGTAAACAAAAATACCATACTCATCCCCATAGATCAGACGAATTCTGTTGTTTACATTAACAAGAGCAATCCCACCTCTTTTATTCATCTCTTCCTTGAGATATGAAAGCGATGTCCCCTTCAGACGGTCATTGAGTTCTTGAAGTTTCTCGGGCTCCATCCCTAGTCCATCATCAGAAACGACAATATGGAGTCTTTCGGATGTCTTTGTCAGTCTCAGTTCAATGGTGCCTTTCCCAATTTTTCTCTCCACCCCATGAAAAATAGAGTTTTCAATGAGTGGCTGAAGTGTGAGTTTAGGCATCATCAGCTTCTGGATTTCCTCTTTGTCCCCCTTAAAAAGCACTTTCAGTTCGAGACGGTTGCCGAATCTGAACTTTTGGATCTTCGTATAGTTTTCTATATTTTCCAGTTCTTCGTCGATGGTCACGAGCCTGTCCAGATTGGAGATGGTGTATCTGAAAAACGTTGCTAAGGCTTCTGTCATCTCTGCCACACTGTCAATGCCTTCCATGAGAGCCTCGCTTCGGATTCCCTCCAACGTGTTATAGAGAAAGTGCGGGTTGATCTGATTCTGAAGCGCTAGGTATTCTGCATGTTTTTTAGTGCTGTTGATGAGCTCATTGGTATTGAGAAGCTCACCGAATTTTTTAACTGCATCCTCCTGTTCTTTGCTGTAGGGTACACGGATCTCATAGATTCCCTTCAGAATGTACCCTTCCGAGAACAGGGACAGCGTTTTATTTGTTTCTCTCATCGGAAGCACAATGTAGAGATATGCAACCCTAACAAGAACCATCATGAACAGCACCGCTGCAATGAAAGGTGCGTAATTCTTCAGATAGAATCCTTGGATCAATAGAGCAGTCAGCATCAGGAGGACGAAAGCAAGCAGAACCATCATAAAGAGCTTCATCCGGTCTGCCAGATATCCTCGTTCATTCTTCTTCATGGAGCTCCTCCTTATGCATATATTTTTCTGTATTCGTTGGGTTTCAGTCCTGTATACCGGATGAAGGATTTGGTGAAGTGCTTCACATCACTGTAGCCCACCATTTCACAGATGTCCATAATTCGCAGATCCTTCTCTTTCAGCAGTTCTTTGGCTTTATTGATACGGATTTCTGTCAGATGTTCCAAAAAACTCTTTCCAGTTTCTTTTTTGATCATTGTACTGAAATAGGTAGGACTAAATCCTGTCAGATTGCTTATTTCATCTAAGGTAACACTTCTCATGTAATTATCTTCTAGGTAAGCCTGCACTTCACGAATCGGTCCAGAAAATGATTCGCTGCGATGCTGAAGGAGTACCTTCACAGAGGATACAATCCATTCTTCGACCAATGAAAAAAGTTCCTCCAGTGAGTGGGCACTTTCAATTCGCTGAAGGTGTTCCACTTTCACTTCACTTTCTTCAGGCATCAGAAATCTGTTCTTCCTCATCATGACCGTGAAGTGGCTTGAGATTTCTTTAATCAGATGAATCAGTTCATGGCCCGTTAGATGGTCTTTCAGTATTATGGTTTCTTTCAGGTTCTTCAAATGATCTTGAATGGCTTCATAATCCAAGGCAGACAGGGATTTTTCCATATTTTTGAAAAACTGAAAGACTGCATCACTTCTGAGGAGCTGGTGTTCCTCTGGTTTGTCTTCCCCAAGAAAAATTCTGCCAGTTCCTTTCACAAGTCTTTCTTCTACTGCAAGAAGTGCTGTCTCATAAGACTTGTACAGATCCTTGATGTCAGATACAGAAACTCCTTCCCCTAAGGTGACTTCTACTCCGTTTAATGGAAGAATCCCCCTCAGTGAGTGAAAAAGCTCACGCATACCTTTCCTGACCATCTCTTTTTCTGGAGCAGGGTACTCAAGAAGTATCAACATCAGCTTATGTTCCAGGTGCACCTCTTTTACTGTGAGAGTGTCTTCCCCCATCACCTCAGCCAGGTGGAGACTTACTTTTTCTTCCAAACGCTCTCTGATGTCTATTGTCAGTTTGTCCTCTGTATCCAGCTGAAGCAGATAAATCTGCAAGGTTTCTCCATGAAAGCGGAATGCATGCCTATAGCCTTCCTCATCTAGCACCTCACGTTCACTGATCAGCTGAGACAAAAGATCTTTCTTCTTCTTTTCAAGGAGTGTGAGACTTTTCATTTCCTCTGCTTCTTCTCTAGATACCAGGCCTTTTTTCGTCAGGATATGGTCTCTCACTTTCTCTAACGTCTCCGTAAGCTCCTTCTTTTGTATGGGTTTAAGAAGATATTCACCAACTCCATATCTGATGGCTCGTTGTGCATACTCAAATTGTCCATATCCCGATATGATGATAAACTCAAGATCTTCTTTTAGTTCTTTTGCTTTTTCTATCATATCCAGTCCATCATAACCGGGCATTCGAATGTCTGTGATCACAAGGTCTGGTTTATACCTTTCAATGACATCCAGAGCTTCTATTCCGTTGGACGCTGTAGCAGCGATCTCCATATCCAGGGCATCCCAGTCCACAAGCTTTTGAATCAGCCTGCATACTCTTTCTTCATCATCTGCTATGATTACTTTAAGCATTTTCTTCCCCCCAAAAAAGTCTAGTTCACAAAACGTTTACTTTCAATTCACTCTCCTATTATAAGCGATATTTTCAAAATATAAAATATATCCTCCTGTTTCAGTGTTTCTACTCCAATTAAAAAGCGCTGTCTTCTTTAACCGCAAAAGAAGACAGCGCCTGTTCATTCATTTATCTTTTCGATGTGCTTTCCCGAATCACCAACTCTGTGGGAATGGTGATTTTCAGGGGAATCTTTCTTCCGGAAGCGATTCTCTCTTTCAAAATATCCACTGAAATCTCTCCCATGAACTCCGTATAGAGCTTGATGGTGGTCAGAGGCGGCATCATATACTGGGCTGCGGAGATGTCATTGAAGCCCACCACACTGATGTCCTCAGGAATCTTAAGACCCAAATCATTGGCCGCCTTGTAGCACCCCACAGCCATACTGTCATTGGCCAGAAATAGCGCTGTGGGCCTGTTTTTTAAAGACAGCATTTCCTTGGAAAGCCGATAGCCGTCTGCAGGTGTATAACTGCCGATCTTCACGAAGCTTTCTTCAAAGACTCCCTTCTCCATAAGATACTTTTCAAAAACCTCCTGCCTCAGATCTCTGGAACGGGCTTCTCCTAAAATACTGTCCGCCCCACCGATGAAGCCGATCTTCTCATGACCCAGGGAGAGGATATGATCCAAGACTTTTTTGGTGGACTTCACAAAATCGATGACCACCGCATCAAAGACATCCTCTTCCGGACTGGAGTCCACAAAGACGCAAGGGATGCCCAAGGCTTTCACTTCCATAATCTTCTCTGTGGTGAAAATGCCAAGGCAGAGTATCCCATCCAGTCCCACGGTTTTCCCAGTGGTGTCCACCCGGACCATGGTGACATTCTCCATCTTCAGTTTCTTTTCTATGCTGAGACGTATGGCCAGATAATAGGGGTCCTCCAGCTCCTCCTCCAATGAGTAACTGTACAGAATCCCGATGGTCATCCGTTTTTTGGCACGTTTTTTCTTGTGTCCCACGTAGGAAAGTTCTTCCGCGGCTTCAAACACTCTCTTTTTTGTTTCTGCAGGCACATTCAATGTATCATCATAATTCAGCACCCGGGATACGGTGGTGATGGATACATTTGCCAGCTCTGCAATTTCTTTAATGGTCGCCATAACTTTCCTCCTGCTTTTTTCTATGCTTATTATACAACAAATATCTACTTTATGGCGTGTCCTTCTCCAGGGATTCCGGATATTTCTTTCTCATCTTCCCAAAGTCCCCTTTGGTCTCAGAGGTCAGGATGGCCGCGAAAATGAGGATCCCTCCAAGGATCATCCGAAGAGTCAGGGGCTCACTGAGAATGAGCACTGACAAAGCCATGCCAAAGAAAGCTTCTGTGGACAAAATGATGGCTGTTTTCGTTTCCGTTGTAAACTTCTGCGCCGTGGTCTGAAGAAGATAGGCTGCTGTGGTGGAGAAAATCCCTAGATAAAAGAGTGAAAACAAAGCTTCCCCGTTTCTTGGCAGATGCACTGCCTCTTGGAAAAATAGAGGCACTGCGGAAAGTAAGGCTGCCACCATCATCTGCACCAGGGTCAGAAGCACCGGATCCTCCTTTGCCACATAGAGGGAGGTGTAGAAGATCTGGAAGGCGAAAAACACCGCGCAAAGAAGCGTCAGCGCATCCCCCAGCTGAATCCCAAAGGACATCTCCAGGGAAATCACCGCCACCCCCAGCACCGCAAGCAGAGCCCCAAAGACTTCATACTTGTCAAACTTTCTCCGATAGAGCACAAAGCTGATGAAGGGCACAATGATGACATTCACTGCGGTGAGGAAAGCATTTTTGGAGGGAGTGGTGTACTGAAGGCCTACGGTCTGAAGAAGAAATGCGCCGTAGAGGAAAAACCCCAGTACTGCCCCCTTTTTCAGTGTACTCATCCGGATGTTCCTGATTTTTCTGTGGAACACCCCAGCAAGAAGCACCGCTCCGATGAGAAACCGCCCAAAGAGGATCTCATAGGGCGTGAAGTGGCGAAGGGACACAGCACTGGCCACAAATCCGCTGCCCCAGATAAGAGCTGTCAAGAGAAGCGCTGCTTCTCCCACGTGGGCTTTTACAGTCTCTTTCATCGGCAAAGCCCCTCCCCTCTCAAAAACAGAAGGCAGACACTGCTGGTCCAGGTGAAGGAGGTGTCCACAAGGCCTTCTCCGGTGAAGGGATCAAAGTTCTCCGCCATGCCACCCACCAAAGTAAGGTCCATGAACTTATTCCGGATCCGGTCTGCATCATGCTCATAGCCCGCCTCATAAAGGGCATCCACAAGTAGAAACGTTACAGGGGCCCAGATGGGTCCCTGCCAATATCCATTGTATTTATAAAGAGGACTCTTCGGATGCTCCGTGGCAAAGCCGTAAGGCGTCTCAAAGGAGAGGAGCCTCTCTACGGTTTTTTTCAGCACGGGCTCCGGCAGATACCTGGATAACAGAAGGGACATGGATAGGAGAAGACTGTCTCTATTTTTCACTGGTTCTCCCTGGATACCCACCCGGGCGAAGAACCCTTCTTCCTCGTCATAGAGCCTTTCCAGAGTCTTCTTTGCATGGATTTTCGCCTTCTCCTGATATTCTCTTTCTTCCTCGTCTTTTTTCAGCGCATGGGCAAGTCTTGCCATGGCATCATAGGCTCTTACCAGGTGGGCCTGAAGATCCGGACTTTCCACCGGCATGCCCACATGGAACACGGAGCTGTTGTCCCAGCCGGAGTCATTGCCATGTCTGTAATGAGGCAGGGCTCCTGGGAACGTTCGATAGGTGTCATAATACGCCAGATTCCTCTTCATGCTCTCGTAGGCTTTTTCCAGACGGGATCTATGTGCAAAATACGCATTCTCCTTCATGCACTTCTCGTAAAATACTGGAAAAATGGGTGGTTTGATGCAGTTGAAGGAAGCATATTTGTCATGGACAAAGTCCGGATACGCACCGGAAGAGTCCTGATGATCAAAGAAGATCTCAAACTGGCCATAGGAGAGTTCAGGCCTTTCCTTTGCAAGAGCCAGGGCGTTGAAGCAGTTGTCCCAGGACCAGATGCTGTACATGTAGAGCTTGGACATAAACATGGCCGGATGCTTCAGAGCCCCAAAGGGTGCCACAACCGACGACCAGGTGATGTAGCTTGCAAGTTTAAATGAGGGGCGGTATTTTTCCTGCAAGCCTATGGGCTCTCTTTTGAAGACCCTGAAGTCTTCCTGCACCGCTGAAAGTCCTTCCTCATAGGTGCCAGAAAATCCTTCCCCAGGCACCGTGACATAGCTTTCCACGAGAAGCTCTCCGTCAGAAAGAAGGAGCGTCACATGAGGATTGCCGATGATCTCCCAGGGGGCATCCACTTGAAGGATTCCTTCTCTTCTTGTAAACAGAAGCTTCCGCTCCTTGGGATAGATGTGATATTCATAGGTGTCTTCTGACAGCGCGTGAAAGGTGTCATACTTCACTTTCTTCGCAAAGAGTCCCACCGTGAGTCCTTCTGCCTTCAGGAGCACATGATGCTCTGTGGGTAGGATCAGCTTTACGGCATCTTCTGTCTTCTCCTCCTGGTAAAATTTAAGCTCCCGTTCTGAAGCCTCGATCTTTACCTTCACTTCCTTCTGCTCTTTAAAAAACCGCATCTCGAAAAGCGTAGAAGGAGCCTCATCTCCCCCATGGACATCCCGAAGGAGAATGGTCCCCTCTTTGGTCTTTGTTACGGCAAAGTAGGATCCGAACCTGGAAAAGGGTACTTTGTCGATCTGTATGTTCATAAAAAACCTCCAATCATGAAGAAGAAGGAGACCTGTGGTCTCCTGACTTCTACCGGATATATTTTGATTCTTCCAGAAGCGCTTCTTTTTGTAAAGGCCTCAAATGGAACGTGACGTGAAAATCCTCCAGAGTCAGCCTGTAGGGAGGCAGCTGCTCTTCTCCGCAGCTGTTGCTGCCAAGACCCAGCTGTCTGTAATCGAGCACCAGCTCATGGAACGGGCTCCGTTTAAGGCCGCTCTCGTGGGCTGCTTTCTCCAGATCCTCCATGGTGTAGTCGTGGAGGGTAAAGCCGGAGGCTCCTTCCATCTGGAAAAGAAGTCCCTCTCCCTGGTCTTTCAAGAGACCAAAGAAGCTGGTATCTGAGCGGAGTCCATTTTCCTGGGGATACACATAAGGCGTATGCAGTTCTTCGACCTTCGCTTCATAAAGCCCGATGAACTGGCTTCTCTTGCTGTCGGCGTAGCTTTCCCCCGGACCCCGTCCATACCAGAGCACTTTTTGAAGATCCTCTGATACCCTCATGCGGAATCCGATGCGTGGCAGAAGCTCCGGCATCTCTTTCCCTCTTTTAAGGACTTTTCCTTCCATGTGCATGGTGAGGCTGCCGTCTCCAAAGAAGGTGTAGGTGTATTTCAGTTCATAGCCCCAGGCCTGATTCACCGTGGAGAAGTATTTTTTTATTTCCACCTGATGCCCCCGTTCCACCGCTCCATGGCGGAAAGACACCAGATTCTCTTTTCCTTCTCTTAAGAAATACTTATGGATCCAGTCCTCTTTTTTGTACATGTCATTGTCAATGGGCGCTCTCCAGAGGGTCAGCTCAGGACCTTTCATAAGTAGCGCTTCCCCGTCTTTCTCATAGGAGAGAAGGCTTCCTTTCACCTTATGGAACACCGCCTGGATATTTTCTGCACGAAGCGTCATATGGGCGTTGTCTTCTTCCACGGTGAGGGTGCCTTTCAAGCCCCCTTCTTTCACCTTCAGGGTTCTTCTGGTGTGTTCCAGAAGGAACTGCTCCCTTGCCACCACATGTCCTTTCTTCAGGGCTTTGGTGGGATTTTTCTCCTTCACCAGCAGATGGACATAGGTTTCATCCTTGAGAGAAACATCTTCCAGGAACCCTTCCAGGGACACCGGATAAATCTCACCAGGAGCCACATTTGGCAGGGTTCTTTCCTCTTCTTTCAGCACCTGTCCAAAAGAGTGAAGAGAAATCTTCAGCATGAACTCCTCTAAAGACCGGAAATCGTAGAGGTTTTTCAAGGTGTACAGAAGCGCCTCTTTCTTTTCCATCTTCACAGGTTCAATGACCTTCCCATACTCCAGAAGTCCTGGTGAGGGCGTACGGTCCGGATACACCAGACCATCGATGCAGAAGTTCCCATTGTTTGGAAAGTCTCCGTAGTCTCCGCCATAGAGATGATCCTCCACGCCGTTTTCCTTAGTTTTTCTTATGCCATGATCAATCCATTCCCAGATGAATCCCCCCTGGAGACGCTTGTGGCTTCTCATGACGTCCTGATACTCTGTCAGGCCTCCGGGACCATTGCCCATGGCATGGCCGTACTCACAAAGAAGATGGGGCCGTTTTCCCTCTTCATCCCGTCCGATGTCCATGAGGGGCAGAAGCCTGGTGTACATGGTGGAGTACACATCGCTGTAGGCGCCGCTGCGGTCTCCCTCATAATGGATGGGTCTTGTGGGGTCTTCTTTTTTCATGGCCAGATACATGGCCAGGAAGTTGTGTCCGGTGCCGGACTCATTGCCCAGGGACCAGAAAATCACAGAAGGATGGTTCCGGTCTCTTTTCACCATGCGGAGACCTCGGTCCACGTAGTGTTTTTCCCATCCGGTGTGGTTGCTGATCCAGTTGTAGTTTCCGGTGTTCTCAAACCCATGGCATTCCAGGTCCGCCTCATCCATGACATAAAGACCGTACTTGTCACAAAGATCATAGAACTCCTCACAGTTTGGATAGTGGGAGGTGCGCACGGCGTTGATGTTGTGCTCTTTCATGAGAAGAACATCTTTTTCCATCTCTTCATAGGTCACGGTTCTTCCCTTGTCCCGGCTCACATCATGACGGTTCACGCCTTTGAAGAAGACCCGCTGTCCATTGACGCGGATTTCATTCTCCAGGATCTCCACGGTTCTAAAACCGAAGGATAAAGGAATGAACACTTCTTTTCCCTCTTCCTCATAGGAGAGGATGAGCTGATAAAGCTCCGGTTTCTCGGCGCTCCAGGTTCTTGGATGCTTGAAGAGCTTCTCATAGGTGAAGCCTTCTTTGGCACTGAAGCTTTCCTGATGAAGCTTGTTTTTCTCGTCGTCATACACCGACAGGCAGAGGGTTTTCTCCTGATCTTTTAAAAACTCTCCAGAGACTTTCAGAAGATAATCCTCATAGCCATTTTCTCCATGGGTTTCCACCCGAAGATCCTGAAGGCTTTCCTCACTTCGGGTATAAAGAACGACGCTTCTGAAGATGCCGGCCAGCCACCACATGTCCTGGTCCTCCAGGTAGGTGCCGTCGGAAAACTGCACCACTTTCACCGCCAGTCGGTTTCTTCCAGTCTTTAAAAGCTCTGTGATGTCAAACTCCGATGGCAGTCTTGACACTTTGCTGAAGCCCGCCTTCTGTCCATTGACATAGACTTCAAAATAAGACTCCACCCCGTGGAATTTCAGGATATGGCGCTCCCCTTCCAGAAGAGAAGGAATCTCAACCTCTTTAAAATAAAGACCTGTGGGATTCTCATCGGGCACAAAGGGCGGATTGATGGGAAATGGATAAAGCACATCGGTGTAGTGCATCTTCCCGTAGCCTTCCAGCTGCCAGGCTGATGGCACCTTAATGTCTCCTAAGTTCTCCAAGGAGAAGGATTCTTTCTCAAAGCCTTCCGGCGCTTCTTCCGGGCAGGACAGGAACATAAATTTCCAGGTGCCGTCCAGAGACGTATAGCCAAGGCTTTCCTCTTTCCTGCTGTTCAGCGCTTTGACCAGGGAGTCATAGCGGTAGAAGGTGGTGTGGGCGGGAAGTCTCCCTTCCTCTAGTTTGGTCAGGTCTTCCCATGGTTTATATTGTCGCATAACAGTCTCCTCTTTCGTTACTTAATGGCCCCGCTGACGCCTTCCACGATGTATTTCTGGGCAAAGGCAAATACCAGCACTGGGGGGATGATCATGATGATGGTCATGGCCATGATGGGCAGGATCTGCAGATCATGGACGCCCTTGAAGGCGGCAAGCCCCAGAGCCATGGTGTACTTGCTCCGGTCCTGCAGGAAGATCAGCGGTCCCAGATAGTCGTTCCAGACCACCAGAATGTTCAGGACACCGATGAGAATGAGCGGCCCCTTCATGATGGGCAGAAAGATCTTATAGTAGATCTGGAACTCGTTGGCTCCATCTATTCTTGCGGCATTCTCCAGATCCTTCGGAATGTTCATGAGGAACTGGCGAAGGAGGAAAATGTAATAAGGAGAGCCGAAGAATGCAGGAACGATGAGGGGCTTTAAGGTGTTGATCCACCCGAAGACCTTGAACTGCATATACTGGGGAATCATGGTGACATCCCAGGGAATCATCATGGTGGACAGCAGAATGACAAACAGAATGTTTTTATATTTGAATTCGTATCTTGCAAATCCAAAGGCCACCAGGGAGCAGGACAGAAGCTGTCCTACGGTGGTGAGCACCGTGACAATCAACGAGTTCTTCATATAGGTGCCGAAGGGCTGGGCTTTCCAGGCATCCAGGAAATTCTTCCACTGGGGAGAATCCGGCAGGAACTTGATGGGATACTGGAAGACCTCTCCTTCTGTCTTTAGCGCAGTCAAGACCATCCAGATGAAGGGAAAGAGAAAATAAAGAGAGAAGGCTACCAGAAAGATGTAGGTGATGATTTTATGCTTCTTGCTGAATTTCACGTCTCTTTCCTCCTTTCTTTTTCATGGGTTTGTCTTTTTTCACTTCCGTCTCATAGAACACCCAAGCCGAGGAGGACTTGAAGATGAGAAGGGTCAGGAAGAGGATCACCAGGAACATAAACCAGGCGTTGGCACTGGCGTATCCCAGCTTATGGTGCTTGAAGGCGTTGTTGTACACCATGAGCCCATAAAAATAGGTGGAGCGTAAGGGGCCGCCGCCGGTGAGCAGCAGCACCAGGGTCAGCTGCTGCAGGGCACTGATCACCGAGGTGATGGTGTTGAAAAGAATGGTTGGTGTGATGATGGGCACTGTGATGGAGAAGAACTGCCTAAGCGGAGAAGCTCCATCGATGGATGCCGCCTCATAGAGGTCCTTGGGAATGCTCCGGATGTCTGTGTAGAAAATCAGCATCATGGTGCCCACACCCCAGGCACTGGCCACCACGATGGCCACGATGGCCCATTTGGGGTCCACCAGCCAGCTGGGGCCTTCGATGCCGAGATATTTCAGGAAATAGTTCAGCACGCCATACTCCGAATGCAGGATCCAGCCCCAGATGATGGACACGGCAACGCCGGATACCACCGCTGGAAGATAGAAAATGGTCCGAAAGACCTTGGCACCTTTTACAGGTTGGGATATAAGAAGTGCCAAAGCCAAGGCAATGATGAGGTTCAGAGGCACAAAAAGCGCCGCGAATCGTAAGGTGATGGTGAGGGATTTATAAAACTGAGGGTCTTCTGTGAACATGACTTTATAGTTCTCGATGCCCACAAACTGGGGCGCTCTTGTCACGGGCCAGTCAAAAAGACTCATGACGAGGGAAAAGATCAGGGGGCCTGCGGTGAACACAAGAAATCCGATGATCCAGGGACTGATGAACAGATACGGCACAGGTTTTTTCACCAGTGCTTTTTTGGTTGCGCTTTTCTTTTTAAACATCGCTTTACCTCTCTCATTTGTTTCCATGGTGGTGTTTGTTTTTATAAGGATACAGGGGGACTGCTCCCCCTGTTCTCCCCTTTCTATTGGTAAGGAATGTTATTTTGCGGCTTCGTCCAGAGCCTTCTGTGGATTCTCCAGAGTACTTGGATTGAAGATTCTTTCGAAGACCAGGTTCAGGTTTTCTGCCATGATGGACCAGTCGCTGACGATGGAGGAGGATGGCGTATACCCTTCACTCTTTTCCAGCATGGTGTAGAAGACGCTCTTCTCTGGATCTTCAGACAGCTTTTCTGAAGCAACAACGGATTTCAGTACTGGCAATTCGTATTCGATACGATCGAGGTTTGCTGTTTCCCCGGTCCAGAATTTCATGAACTCAAAGGCTGCTTCCTTGTTTTTGGAGTCTTTGGACATGGAGAGTCCGGAAGAGGAGACGATGCTGACGCCCTCTTTTCCTTCAAAGGAAGGAAGCTCTACGATACCGTAGTTGATGCCCGCATCTTTCAGGGAGGAGATGCCCCAGGATCCGTTGACATACATGCCGACTTTTCCGGTTTTCATCTCTGTGGTGCCGGATCCTTCAGAAGCGACTGCAATGCCCTCTTTCAGCATATCCTGGAACATGGTGAACACTTCCACAGTCTCTTTGGAATTAAGATTTCCAGAAAGGTTTCCGGATTCATCCACATAGGCGCTGCCGTTGCTCCAGAGATACATTTCAAAATCAAAGGGATCGGGCTTTCCAGAGAAGACCAGTCCTTTGGTGTCCTCTCCTTCGTCAGAAAGCTTCTTGGCGATTTCCTTGGCATCTTCCCAGGTCCATCCGGTTTCTGGATAAGAAACGCCTTTGGCATCAAAAAGGTCCTTGTTGTAGTACATCACGTGGGTGGTATAGCCTACAGGAAGTCCCAGGATCATATCATCAGCCTTGTTGTAGTTCCAGAGGGCTTCATAGAAGTTTTCCCCATACTCTTCGCCTTCTTTCTCGATGTAGCTGTCCAGAGGTTCCAGCGCATCCTTATAGGCAGGATAGTTCCACATGTACATGACATCCGGTGCATCTTTGGCCCCCATGCCAGCAGCAAGCTTGGTGTCATATTCATCTCCATAGGCTTCCAAGGTCACTTGGATCTTCTCCTGGGAGCTGTTGAATTTATCCACCAGCTCCTGCTGAAGAGTCAGGCTTTCTTCAGAGTCCCAGGTGGCAAAGCGGATTTTTACGGTATCCCCGGCACCGCTGGAAGGATTCTCTTCCTTGGTTCCGCAAGCGGACAGGATCAGGGCAGATAAGGATAAAAGGGCAACGATTTTTTTCAGTTTCATTCGGTTCACCTCTCAAATTTGATATCCTCATTATAAACACGATTTTACTAAAAGTAAACGGTTTATTGTCGATTTTACTAATATATTTTCACGAAACATCTGGAACCAGTTCCAATTTTATGCAACAGATAATCCCTTGCGCATCATAAGAATCAACCATTACAGCGTCTGCAGGCTTTGAAATGGTGTTTTTGAATCCATGGACTCCACCGGAACCCCCTTGAATAATTTTAGTAAAATTATGAGGATTTCATTTTACTTGTACTCCATAACGCATTCTTTACTGATCTCCCCTTTATGTTTTCAGTAAAATGCCAAAAAGATCCTGCGAAGAACCGTCCACGGTACGGGAGGACGCAGAAAACCCCAGAAAGAAGAGTTTCTCTTCCCTCTGGGGCCTCGTTTTAGACTGTATTTCAATTTACTTCTTTGAAGCTCTCTTTGGCAAAAGGCTGCTAGACGTCTTCTTTGCCGCACTGGTCCTTCAGCTGAAGATAGAGATCCATGAGATGATTGCTGTGGAAAAAGTGCACCGCTTTCATTCCTAAGCTTCTGGCGGCCTCCACATTGACCAGGGTGTCATCGATAAAGACGCACTCCTCCGGTTTCAGGCCGTACTTCTCCAGAAGAATCTCATAGATCTTCCGGTCCGGCTTTATTTCTCCATAGGCGTAGCTCACCACTTTACCGTCAAACAGATCAAAGAAGGGATAAAACTTCTCTGTATTTGTGAATCCTCTCTCCGGATAGTTGGACAGGGCATAGAGACTGTATCCCAGCCCTTTCAGTTTTCTTAAGATGGCTGTGGACTGGGTCATCTCCTCAATGAGAAAACTTTCCCAGTGAAAAAGGATCCGCTCCACTTCTTTTTCCATGCCAGGGAGCCTTTTGGAAACCCGCTCATAGGCTTCTTGGTCTGTGATGCTTCCCCGGTCCAGAAGCTTCCACTCCTCACTCTGAAACACCTCTTTGTAGAGTGTTTCCACCGTATCAAAACTGTCATAGCTCTTTGTGAGCCACTTTAAGGGATCAAATTCTATGAGGACATTCCCCAGATCAAAAATAATGTTCTTAATTTCCTTCATGTTCTCCTCCTTGATGCTTCTGTTCCATGGAAAGCGTCCGCTTGTAAGCGCTGGGACTTTTCCCTGTGATTTTCTTGAATAGATTGCTGAAATAGTGGGCATCATTATAGCCCACCAGATACGCCAGCTCGTAGATTTTCAGTGGATCCTTCTGAAGAAGAAGCACCGCTTTTTTCATCCTGGTTAAGGTGAGGTAATCCACAAAGGTGTACCCGGTTTCCTTCCGGAAGAGCTTTCCTAGATAGCTCTCGCTGATGCCAATCTCTTCCGCCACCTTCTGGCAGCTCACATCCTTCATATAGTTCTCTTCCAGATACTGGATGGATTTCACTATATAAGGATTGTACTCTTCCCCTTTGTTCTTCTGATATTCCTGAAAGAAGGAAAACTCCTCCTCTTCTTCCTTTTCCCTGCTTCGGATTTTATCCACCGCATGCTTCAGTGCTTTGGTCAGCTCCTCATCCTGAAAGGGCTTCAGAAGATAATCTGTCACGCCCAGCCGAAGGGCGCTTCTTGCATATTCGAAGTCAGAATATCCGGAAAGAATGATGAACTGGATGGGTCTTTCCCCTTTCAGCTCTTCGATCATCTCAATGCCCGTCATCCCTTTCATCCGGATGTCGGTGAGCACCAGATGGGGCTTTTTCTCCTTGATCACTGAAAGCCCTTCCTCCCCGCTCTGAGCTTCTCCCACCACCTGGCATCCGAAGGACTGCCAGTCTGTGGTCATGATGATGCCTTTTCGGATCATCTTCTCATCTTCCACCACTACCACACGGATCATTTACAGTCCTCCTTCCCCAAGCACCATCCGCACCCTGGTGCCCTGGTTCACTTTGCTCTTTATTTCCAGTCCATACCCTTTGCCGTAATAAAGCTCAATTCTCTTATGGACGTTGAGAAGTCCGATGCCTTCTCCTGAATGCTCGGAAAGAAGCTTTCTGCGCTGATCTTCCTCCATGCCTTTTCCATCATCCTCCACTTCAAAGACGATGCGCTCCTCTTCCTCATAGCCTTTGACCACAATTTTCCCTTTCCCGTCCAGCCCATGAAGAATGGCGTTCTCCACGATGGGCTGCAGCAGTAGCTTTGGAATCTTCCGCTCATAAAGAGACTCCTCCACATGGATCTCATAGGTGAGATCATCATCATACCGGGCTTTCTGGATCTCCAGATAGCTTTTCAGCCAGCTGAGGTTCATGTCCACTGTCTGATACTCCTCTGCGTCTTCCAGCGAGATGCGAAGAAGCTTCGCCAGGTTTGTGATGAGGGTCACCACTTCCTCGGACTCTCCCATCTTGGCCATCCACTTGATGGTGTCCAGGGTATTGTAGAGGAAATGAGGATTGATCTGGGACTGGAGCATTTTCATCTCCGATTTTTTCAGCCGGTCCCGGCTTTCAATCATGTTCCGGATGAGAAGATCCAGCCGCTTGGCCATCTTGTTGTACCGCTCCATGAGCTCTCCCATCTCATCGGTGCGGTCCGTCTGGAACCGCTCGGAAAAGTCTCCCTTTTCGATCTTCTTCATATGGTGCACCAGATCCTTCACAGGCTTTGACACGGACTTTGAGATCCTGTAGGAAGCCAGAAGAGAAATAAGAAGGGTCAGCGTTCCTATGTAGAGAAGATTTTTCAGAAGATACCGGGCGTTACTTTCCACATCGCTTAAGGAGGCATAGGTCAGCACTTCAAAGGGATAGGCTGTACTCTTCAGGTACGTGCCATAAAAATCTGAGCCCTCTTTCTCGGCCGTGAATGACCCTCTTCTGTCGTAGAAGCTGTGCCCTGTGTCTCTTTCCAAGGGGCGCCCTTCCTCCAGAAGACTGTTCTTTGCATACAGCACGTTGCCGATCTCATTGAGCACCGCCGCTTCCCAGATGTTCCCCTGGGATTTCCCCTGAAGGATCCCGGAAAATGCTTCCCGGTGCACATCCACCAGGATGACTCCTTTGAAGGTCTCCTCCATGGTGATGCCCATGGCAGCGGTGAGGCTTTTGTCATGAAGATCCCGCTCCCTTTGGCTGGCGCTGTGAAACACCACTTCACCGGGCAGCTCGCTGACCTTTCGAAGAACACCCCAGCTTGAATAGTTCTTGGTGTCATAGTGTTTGGGCAAAGTGTCTGATGCAAAGAGGGTTACGCCGTTGGTGCCCAGGATATAGAGGGACACTTCACTGGTTCTTCCGGAAAACAGAAGATACATTTTCTCATAAAGGTCCCGGGTCTCCTCCCGGGTGACCGCCTGCTTTTCTAGAATCTCCAGAACCAGCGGGTCCTTTGAAAGCCTCAACACCGCTTCTTCGTAGAAGCTGTACAGACTCACCACATCCTTCTCCACTTCTTCCACATAGGAAAGAGACTCCTCTTCGATGCTGCTGCGGAAGATTCTTTCGGAGAATCCATAGAGCACTGCTGTGATGAGAAGCAGCGGAATCATGGCCACCAGAAACACATTCAGAAAGAGTTTGGCAAAAAAAGAGCTTTTCATAGATTTCATAGACGGTTCTTCCCCCACTGCATGGTCTTGTCTTTCATTCATTCTCTCTCATTATACGGGATACGGCTTTTCTTTTCCACGGATCCTTCCTAGAAGAGGACCTTCGGATACACCCCAGACTCCGTGAGCGCCTTCAGCCTTTCCATGACCCGTTCCCGGTCTTCTTTGTAGGTGACTCCCATCCACTCTTCCGTCACGGGCAGCACCTTCAGGGGAATCTCCTCCATTTTTAAAAGCGCCTCCATGGCCAGGGGCAGATAAAACTCCTCCTTTGAGAGGTCTCTTCCTGGGGTCTCCAGAAACACCTGGAACACTTCCGGCAGATGCTTCAGCATGCTCTTCTGCCCCGCCCAGATGTTCATGGACACCAGCTCTACCCCTGTCATGGGATGAATCCCATGTTCCTCATAGTACAGCTGACCTTTTTCCATGAAGATCCTTTCCCGTTCTCTAATCTCCACCACCTGGTCCATCTCATTGAGTTTCAGGACGCCCCGGGACACCGCCCCTTCCTCCGACAGGGTGTTTTTCACAGGGTACCCTGGAATGGCCAGGACTTCTCCTTCTTCCAGAGCCTCCATAAGATCCGAAAGAACGGATCTTCCATAAAAGTCATCGGCATTCAGAATGAGAAACCCTTCCTCTATGGCTTCCCTGGCGGCATAGAGGCACTGCCCCGTGCCCCAGGGTTTTTCTCTTGTTATCTTTACAGGCATCTTTATGGGCAGATCCTCTTCTTTCTGAAACACCAGCTCAAAGGGCACTTTTCCCTGGAGCCTGTGTCCTAAAGTCTCCAGGAAGGCTTCCTCCATGTCCTCCCGAAGGACAAATACCAGTTTGTCTATACCAAGGCGCACCGCGTCATAGGCGGTATACTCCATGAGGCTTTGGCCCATGGGTCCCAGCTCCGCCAGCTGTTTGTTTCCACCGAACCTCTTCCCCATACCTGCGGCCATGAATATCAGGGTCTTATGCATCTTTTTGTCACTCCTTCTCTCTTTCTTCTTTTTTTCTTTTGAAGAAAGGCACCGATGTCTCGATGCCTTTTTTTCTATCCGTCTATGCCAAAATGGCCCAGAAATTCTCCTGCAATCTGCTTTGCTTCCCGGAGGGTTCCCATTTCTGTGAAGACCCTCAGAAGCTTTTCTGTACCGGAGAATCTTGCCACCAGCCAGCCTCCATTGTCAAAATAGAGCTTCAGACCGTCCTGATAGCTGACGGTTTTTACTGCCTCTGTAAAATGCGGCACTTCCTTCTCTTCAAAAAGCCTCAATTTTAGAGAGCGTTCTTCCTCTTCGGTGAGCGCCAGGTTCTCCTCGTGCATATGGAAGGCGCCGTACTTTTCCTGAAGGTCCTTCAGCATCTCATGGATTCTCTTTCCTGTGACGCTGATCATCTCCACAAGAAGCGCTGCGGCAAAAATGCCGTCTTTTCCTTTGATGTGGCCTTTGATGGTGAGGCCTCCACTGCTTTCTCCACCGATGATGGCATCGGTCTCCAGCATTTTACCGGAAATATATTTAAAGCCCACAGGCACCTCGTAGCAGGTCTCTCCGAAGTCTTCGGCGATCCTATCCAGAAGATGGGTGGTGGAGAGGTTTCTCACCACAGGTCCTTTCATGCCTTTGTAGTTCAGAAGATAGTAGTAAAGAAGCGCCATGATGTCATTGCTCGTCACATAGTTTCCTTCTTCGTCGATGATGCCCAGACGGTCCGCATCCCCATCGGTGCCGATGCCGATGTCATAGTTTCCGGCTTTCACCATATCCCGGAGTTTTCCCAGGGTCTCTTTGGTGGGAGACGGCATCCTTCCGCCAAAACTGGTGTCGTGGCGGTCATTGATGACATCCACCTCGCAGCGCACCGTGATGAGCACCGTCTGAAGGGCTGCTTTGGATACCCCGTACATGGGGTCCACCAGCACTTTCAGTTCCCGGTTCCGGATGGCTTCTTTGTCCAGCATGGAGATGATGGCATCCACATAGTCATTGAAGGGACTGACACTTCGGATGACGCCTTTGTCCTTCCCTTCCTGAAACTTCAGGGTCTTCACCTGATCTGCAGAAAGACCCTTGAGGATCTCCTCCAGCTTCTTCGTCACGGACAGGTCCGCATCTTTTCCGCCTTTGGTGAAGATTTTGATGCCGTTGTAGTCTGCTGGATTGTGGCTGGCCGTCACCGCCAGGCCATAATCGCAGGCAAAAGATTTCACCGTATACATGATGAGGGGTGTTGGGCTGACTT
This sequence comes from Proteiniclasticum ruminis, assembly GCF_900115135.1. Classification (GTDB taxonomy): domain Bacteria; phylum Bacillota; class Clostridia; order Clostridiales; family Clostridiaceae; genus Proteiniclasticum; species Proteiniclasticum ruminis_A. The sequence goes on from NZ_FOVK01000005.1 coordinate 122,141, forward strand.
TTTCGATGAAATTCACGGCAATGCCGTTGCCTGCAAATACTTCCGCGATCCAGCGGCTGGCTTTGTCGCTTAAAAAGCGCTTGTCATAGCCGATGACGATGCCATGGCTGTCCACTTTCTCTTCCTTCATGAGGTTTGCCAGGGCCTGGGCCACCAGCACAATGTTGTCTTTGATGAAACCGTCGCCGATGATGTCTCTCCAGCCGCCGGTGCCAAACTGTATCATACTCTATTCCTCCTGTCTGTCTGAATGCAAAATCTTGAAACCTTTAGAGGGAAATACTTCTGCCTCCAGACACCTTGTTGAAGATCAGAATGGAAATGATGGTGGTGAGGGTCAGGATAGATGCCAGAGCACCTGCAGTACCAAAGCTTGCCCGGACCACCTCGGTATACACCGCCACAGCGATGGTGGAGGTTCTTCCGGTATAAAGGATGACGGTGGAGCTCAGTTCATTGATGGTGGTGATCCAGGAAAGGATCGCTCCAGAGAACACCCCTGGGGCCATCATCACCGCGGTGACCTTGAAGAAAGTCTTCATTGGCGATACGCCGAGGTTGATGGAAGCTTCCTCAATACTTGGATCGATCTGATACAAAATGGATGCGGAGGATCTTACGGTATAGGGCAGCTTACGGATGATGTAGGCAATGATGATGATGGCCGCCGTTCCGCTTAAGATCACCGGCTTTCTATTGAAGGCCACAAGAAGCGTAATACCAAGCACCGCTCCAGGAATGACATATGGGAACATGATGAGCGTATCCAGGAAGTTATTGAACTTCGATCTTCTTCGTACGATGATGTACGCCAGCAGGATTCCCAGGATGATCATCACCGCCAGGGCAATCACTGCATAGCTGAAGGTGTTCCGGATGTTTAAGGACAGACGGTTCAAAACCAAAGTATAGTTGTCCAGACTGAACTCCTTCAGGAAGATGGGTCCCTGGGTCTTCATAAAGGAGGTGATGATGACGACAATCTGCTGCGCCATGGCAAGGAGCACCACGGTATACAGGAAGAGGGTCGCCAGGATCTTCTTTCCTCTTGGCAGCTCTTTTACTTCAGGTGGTCTCAGGGAGCTCATCATATAGCTTCTCTTCTCCACCACTTTCTTCTGGATGTAGAGCACCGATAAAGAAAAGAGCACGATGATGACGCTTAAAGTGCTGGCCATGGCGGCATTTCCGCCCAGCTCACTCATGAACTCATCATAAACAATGACCGGCAGGGTCTTGAAGCCTTCTCCGATGAGCATGGGGGTACCAAAATCCGCCAGCGAGGTCATGAAGACCAGTAGAGCCGAGGATGTGATGGTGGGAAGGATCAAGGGGAACGTGATGGTCATGATTCTCTTAAAAGAGGACATACCAAGGTTTTCTCCTGCTTCCTCTAAAGAAGCGTCAATGCTTGTGAGGGCGCCTGATGCGTAGAGATACACATAAGGGAAAAACTTTAACGTAAAAACAAATATGATGCCGCCCAGTCCGTAAATGGTAGGCATCGTGATGCCTAGTCCCGCAAAAAAGTTTGTCAGCACGCCATTTCTTCCTAAGAGAATGATCCAGGCATAGGCCCCGATGAATGGAGGGGACAGAAGGGACAGGATCACCATGAGGTTGATGAACTTTTTCCCGGCAATATGGAACCGGTTGGTGATGTACGCCATGGGCAGTCCCACCAGAACGGAGAAGATGGTTGCCAGGGTACATACAATAAAGCTGTTCTTCAGCGTATTAAAGTAATACGGCAGTTTAAAGAAGTTCACGTAGGTCTTTAAGGTAAAGGCTCCGTCTTTCCCCTGAAAGCTCTCCAAAAACAGGGAGGAGAAGGGATAGATGAGGAAGATGAGAAGGAGAATAAAGCTCCCTACGGATACAAAGTTCCAGAAGTTCAGGCTGTTTGAAAAGTCAAAGCTTTTCTTCGCAGGTGATTTTTTCGCCATGATTACATCACCTGCCCTTCTTCGTTGTACACCTTCAGTACCGCAGCGTCGGCTTTCACCACCACTTCCTCTCCGATTTCCCGGAGGGTTTTTCCATCTTTGGTGTATTCATTGACTTCCATGATGGTGCCGTCGGTGAGGGTGATCTCATAATTCATGAAGTCTCCCAGGAAGGTGGATAAGGTGATGGTGCCGCGAAGCCCCTCTTCTTCCAGGTTCTTTGTGAGGACGCCTTCTTCCGGACGGAGGGACAAGGTCACAGGTCCTTCATAGGCAAGGTCTCTGTCATAGGAAAGCTTTCCACCATGGGCATGAAGATAGACTTTTCCGTTTTCCTTCACGGCTTCCCCTTTGAGGAAATTGCTGGTGCCGATGAAGCCTGCCACAAAGGCATTGGCTGGGCTCTTGTAGATGTTTTCCGGCACATCGATCTGCTGGATGACCCCCAGCTTCATGACGGCGATGCGGTCGGAAATGGCCAAGGCCTCTTCCTGGTCATGGGTCACATAGATGGTGGTGATGCCCAGCTCTCTTTGGAGCTTCTTGATGATGGTTCTCATCTCCAGGCGGAGCTTGGCGTCCAGGTTGCTTAAAGGCTCATCCATGAGAAGCACATCCGGCTCAATGACGATGGCTCTTGCCAGGGCAATTCTCTGCTGCTGCCCTCCGGAAAGCTTGGAGGGCTCTCGGTCCTTATATTCTTCCATGCGCACCAGGCGCAGAGCTTTCAGCACTCGTTCTTCTGCTTCTTTCTTCCCGATGCTTCTGGCTTTTAACCCATAGGCCACGTTATTAAACACGGTCATATGCGGGAAGATGGCGTAGTTCTGGAACACCATGCCGATGTTTCTTTTGTGGGCGGGGATCTTGTTGATGACTTTGTCTCCGAAGGAGATGGTGCCGCCTTCGATGGAGTTGAATCCCGCGATCATCCGAAGAAGCGTGGTCTTTCCGCATCCTGAGGGGCCCAGCAGGGTAAAGAACTCCCCTTCTTTCACAGTGAAGTTTGCATTTTTCACCGCATGGAAGTCTCCATAGTATTTATCGATCTCTTTAAAATGTACAGCGTAGCTCATTGGTTCCTCCTAAAATGAAAGAAAGGGCAATGTGCATTGCCCTATTCTTTTCTATTTCCTTTTTATTCCTGTCCTGTGACGATGTTCTTCCATCTTTCAAGCAGTGCATCTTTGTTTTCTGCAGCGAACTTGAAGTCGTAGTCCAGAAGCTTGATGTCGTCGATGGATCCCAGACCTTCTGGGTTGTTGGCGTCTGTTCTTGTGGATCTCCAGCTGAAATCCTTGGCTGCCAGGTCCTGCACTTCCTTGGAGAAAGTGAACTCGATGAACTTCTTGGCATTTTCTTCATTCTTTGCGCCCTTGATGAGTGCAATACCGTCTGGAGCAGCTGAGGTTCCTTCTTCAGGATACACAATGGTCATATCACTGCCTGCGATGATGTATCGGGAGGCTGCTTTTTCCAGGGTAAGACCCACAGCATACTCTCCATCGGAAACACCCTTGTAGGTACCTGAGGAGCTTCCCAAGATTTTGTTGTCCAGGTTCTCAATGAACGCCTTCATGGTCTTCCATCCGTCTTCGCCGTCATTTTTGAAGGCTTCCAGCATGGTGGCCATGATGGTGTAGGAGGAACCGGATTTTGCAGGGTCTGCAAAGGCAATCTTGCCCTTCCACTTTGGATCGGTCAGGTCTTCCCAGGACTTAGGGGCTTCTTCCGCGGAGACCAGTTTGTTGTTGTAGATGATGACCATAGGCAGAGCACTGAAGCCGTACCAGAGTCTTTCCGGATCCTTGAACAGATCTGGAATCTTGGCGTCGTCTTCAATGGTGTAGCTTGCAAAGTACTCTTTAAAGGAATCCAGAGACTCTGCTCCGCCTCCCCACATAACGTCTCCCAGAGGATTGGCACTTTCCGCCTCCACTCTCTTTAAGAGCTCTCCTGTACCGGCAGCTACCACATCCACACGGATGCCTGTTCTTTCTGTAAATTCATTGATGATGGGGTTGATTTCCTCTGCATTGTGCGGGGAGTAGACCACGACGCTTCCGCCACCTTCTTGTGGTGTTTCGGCATCGGCTTTTTCTCCACATGCAGCCAATGAAGCAAGGGACAACATGGCGATAAGCAGTAAGCTGATTTTCTTCTTCATAATTCCCTCCTGAATTTGTGATACCTTTATTATATTTTTCATGTAAACCATTAACAATGAAGAATCCGGCACTTTTGTGGAATATCCCGCACTCTTCTCTTTTCTTCCCTAATTATCCAGTATTTTATGAAAAAAGAGCCTGAAATAGGCTCCGGTTTCTAGGATTGTATTTTTATTAAGGCGTCTCCTCCAGCACAGCCTCCACTCTGGAGTTGTTGTAGGGACTTTCGGGCACTTCTTCCGGAATTCTTTGTAAGACCTCTTTGGCGCCGGTAAGATCCCCTTCCTCGTAAAGAAGAAGGCCGTAGTGGTAGAGAACCTCCGCATAGTAGTTGGACCCTGGAAACTCCTCCATGTATCTTCTGTAATACTCTTTCACCTTCTCCGGGTTTAGAAGCTTCTTGTAGGTGGCGGAGAGAAAGTAGACGGCTTCAGACCGGTAGGCCTCTAGGGCCCCCTCATCTACCACCTGGGCAAAATACCGGATGGCTTTTTCGTAGTCTTCCGCCCGGTAGGCCGCAAGGCCTTCTTCAAAGATCTCCACTTCTGTGCCAGAAATGGGCTCTTCCGGAGCTACTTCCTCTTCCTTTGTTTCGCCTGGTGCTTCTTCTGTCTCCATCTGTTGGAGGAGCACTTCCAGTTTTTCTTTTTCCTCTTTATAACCTTCCGCTTCCTTCTTGAGATCCTCTGAAAGAAGCTTCAGCTCTTTCAGCTCCTTTTCCATTTCACTGTACCGGTAAAATCCGAATAGAAGAGAAGCAAAAAGGAGAAGAAGGATTCCTGAGAAAAGAAGGGTCCTGGTCTTTTCACTGCCCTTTCCAAGGGATCTATATTCCAGGCTTTCCAGAAGCTCCTTCGCCCTGGGATTTCTTGCGTCCAGCAAAAGGACCTCCTCCAGATGCGTTCTTGCCTTTTCTTTCTCTTTCATCCCGAGAGCGCATTCTGCAAGCTTGAGCGGCACCCCCACAAGGTTTCTGTTTCCGCTTAAAAGCAGCTCAAAGATTCCGTAGGCTTTCTCATATTCCTTCCGCTCCAGACTCCTTTCGCCTTCCAGGTAGACTTCCCTTAGGGTCTTAAACTCTTCGGAGCTGTAGTAGGAAAGATACTCTTTTGCTTTATTTCCAGTCTTTTGAGAAGAGAAGCTTTTCTGCCACGCGGCAGTGGCTTTCTCAAAATCACACAAGAGATGCTGTAAAAGCCCCAAAAGGTTCAGAAAATCCGGATCCTTGGGGGCCATTTTCAGCGCTTCCATAACCAGGGCGAGCGCACCTGTGAGGTCTTTTTCTTCATAGCGTTTTATGGCGTCTTCATAGGCTTTTTGTGCCTGTATTTTTTCTTTCAATGTTCTTTTCACCCATTCACTTTACTATTTACACTCACCTATTATACTACACAGTGATGTCATTTGGGGAAAAAGAAAACTGCAGAGCGGAAATCCCTTCCCGTTCTGCAGTTTTGGTTCTCTATACTTCTATTTCTTGAAGGTAGGATAGATGAAGGTCTGGGTCAGACCTTTGCCTCCGGCTGCAATATAGCCTTCAATCTGAGATTTCAGTCTTCCTGCCTGCTTGATGGCCCATCCGAGATCGGTGGCATACTGATGGTTCATGTTTTCTGCCAGGTTGAATCTCATCTTGTACAAGGTGTTCTGTTTGGTGGCACGGTTGATATAATTCTCACTGATCCACTTGGCTCCGCCGTTGATGGCATCCTCCACGGTGAACCAGCCCTCTGCATAGGCTCTCTGAGCCCCCCAGAAGTTGGCATCCACGTCCCAGGCGCCAATACCAAATACGTTGTATGCGATCTTGCGCTGATCTTCCGGCAGTCCATCCACAATGATGGTGGAGTTGTCACCAAACTTGGTATAGGTGTCTTTCACCAGCTGTCCTTTGGCCAGGGTGGAGGTGCCGTGTCCTGTCTCATGGATGGCATGGGTGATGAGATAGAAAGGATTCACTCCATAAAGGTCTGCTCCATCGAGGAAGGCTTGACCCATTCCATCCAGCACTCCTTTTCCTTTTAAAATCAGATTCAGGTCTTCAGCCGTAAGAGACATCTGTCCCTTGGTGTAGTTGAGCTGAAGGAACATATATCTGTCTGCATCGCTGTAAATATAGTTCACAGGATCCAAGTAGGATTCAATGGTTCTGAAGTCTCTGGAGGAAGTGATGCTCTTGTTGTATTCAAGTGCTGCATACTCATCTCTGGTCTTCGTCTGCTGCTCCGATACAAAGTTCTCTGTACCTGCGCCTTTCAGCACAATACCGCTTCGGTAAACCGTTCCGTCGTTTCCAGTCACTTCTATGGCCAAAGTATTCATCCCTGCCTTGAAGTCCCCTGCACCAACAGTAAAGGAGAAGTTACCAGCTGGAAGCGTTCCCTTCTGAACTCCATTGATATAGTATCTCACAGAAGAAACACCATCCACATAGGAGGTGGATCCTGTGACAGCCGCAGTTCCCGATGGCACTGCTCCACCATCTGTAAGACCACCAATAGCGATCACAGGAGATGGCTTCACCATGCTGAAGCTCAGTGAAGTCTTCTTCACGGTGCCGTCTTTTCCTTTACTCTCCACGTCAAGCTTATGCACTCCAGGAGCTAAGGTTGATTTTGGTATGGTAAAGGTAAACCCAGTGTTCTCCAGGTTATAGCCTTCGCTGTATAAAGAGTTGAGATCTGGTCTTGCTACACGATTTACAGCCACATCTTTTCCATCCACTTTGACGGTAACAGAAACAATGCCATCATGAGACAAAGCTCTGCCGCTGACCGTCACGTCCACATTATTGTAGCTGGACTTCAGGTCTTCCAGAAGAAGCACTTGAGGCTTCTTTTCCACCACGGGTGGTTCTGGTGTTGGTGTTGGGGTTGGCGTCGGTGTAGGATCTGGTGTTGGCGTTGGCGTCGGTGTTGGTGTTGGAGCAGGATGTGCCACCACCTTGGTGAGATACGCATTGGACACCCAACCGGTTCTACCGCTGTACGTCACATTGGTCCATCCACCAGAAACCTTCAGTACTGTCACCGTCTTTCCTTTTGGAATGGTGAGCAGGATGCTGTTGCTTGTGGATGCACCAGAGCGAAGATTAAGGTTCGCCGTGGTGGTGCTGGTGCCGATACCCACCGGAGCCTCCGGTGTTGGAGTTGGAGTCGGAGTCGGAGTCGGAGTCGGAGTTGGTGTTGGCGTCGTTGGTGCTGTGACCGTTACGGTTTTCAGGTACGCATTGGACACCCAACCCGTTTTACCGCTGTACGTCACATTGGACCAGCCGCCGGATGTGCTGTTCACCGTCACAGCCTTCCCCTTGGGAATGGTGAGGATGATGCCAAAGCTTGTGGATGCACCGGTTCTCATATTGAGGTTTGCTGTCGTGGTTGTCTGGCTGGTGGCAGGTGCAGTCGGCGTTGTAGGCGCAGGTGATGTTGGCGGCGCTGGCGTTGAGGGTACACTACTGTAAGATCCCAAGTAGCTGCTTGAAACATATCCTGTTCTGCCGTTATAAGTCACCTGAGACCAACCATTACTGGAAGAAAGCACTGTCACCTGGCCACCTCTGGGGATGGTCAGAATGATGCTGTAGCTTGTGGATGCACCGGTTCTCATATTTAAATTTGCGGTGGTTTTTGCTGTCTGTGTTCCAGCTGGAGATGTGGGTCTTGGCGCTTCTGGTGTCACCACTGTGGTTCCACCGCTGGCTGCAAAGGACACATATTGGGTACTTGCTGTGATATACAGCCCGTTGGAGAGTTTATACATTTCTCTGCCACTGACGAGATACTTCGCCACCACATTCAGTTTTGTCCCTTGGGAGAACACCTTGGTTCTCGCATTCCAGTCTGGTTTGGAGTAAGCCCATAAGGACTGTGCCTTAACAGTCAGTACGCCCTGAGTCTGATTGACCAGCGTGGACGCTTCCACGGTCACAGGTATGTTCACCATAGGATTCACAACGCTGCTGAGGCTTAGTGTCAGCACGACTCCTGTTTTCACCAGTAAATTGCGTGTATTCTTACTTAACATCTGATTCCCTCACTTTCAAAGAAAGTATATCTAAAACTATTTCAAAATATATTGTTCAACCAAAAAACTGTCCCTACATACAAGGTATATGACTCTCATGTTACACTTTGAATTATAGCATTAACCCCTTGATAATTCTATATTTATTCAGAATTTCTAATGGTTATTAGAGTTTAGTTTAACTTTTCGCAGAATCTTTTCTGATTCTTTTTTCATCGTGCTGTTCCCCCTCTTATTCTCTCTTCTTTCTTATTTTTCTTTCCCCCAATTTCATCTATGTTTTCCATAGCCAAAATAGCACAATTATTTCTCCAAACTGTAAAAACTCCTATTTTATGTCGTATAATAAGATAGAAATGACGAAAATGCACAAGGAGGACAAATCGTGAATATATTTGTTACTGGAGGTACTGGCTACATCGGCAGCCACACCTGTATTGAGCTCATTAAATCCGGACATCAGGTGGTCATTGCAGACAATCTGGTGAACAGTAAAATCGAAGTGCTGTCCCACATTGAAACCATCACAGGCGTTTCCATTCCCTTCTATGAAGCAGATGTGACAGACGAAGCCAAGGTCCGGGACATCTTTAAAGCCCATAAGTTTGATGGCATCATCCATTTTGCCGGTCTGAAAGCCGTGGGAGAATCTGTGGCGAAGCCTCTTGCTTATTACTACAACAACCTGGTTTCCACCATGGTGCTGGCTAAGCTTGCTGTGGAGTTTGATATTCCTAAGTTTGTTTTCAGCTCTTCAGCCACGGTCTATGGTGATCAGCCATCTCCACTGAAAGAGGATATGCCCCTCATGAAAACCACCAATCCTTACGGGGAAACCAAAGCCATGAGTGAACGCATCCTCACAGATGCTGCAGCGGCCAATGAAGGCTTTGCTGTAACTCTTCTCAGATACTTTAATCCTGTAGGCGCCCATGAGAGCGGCCTCATCGGAGAAGACCCCAATGGTATTCCAAACAACCTGATGCCCTTTGTGACGAGAGTAGCCAAGGGAAAACTTGAAAAGCTCAGCATTTTCGGAGACGATTATGACACCGTCGATGGCACAGGCGTCCGAGACTACATCCATGTGGTGGATCTTGCCAAGGGTCATGTGAAGGCCATTGAGCATCTTACGGAAGGCGTGCACATTTACAATCTTGGCACCGGAAAAGGCACCTCTGTACTGGAACTGGTCCATGCCTTCATCAAGGAAAATCAGGTAGAAGTGCCTTATGCCATCGTGGGAAGACGTCCTGGAGACATCGCCACCTGCTATGCAGACGCGGAGAAAGCATGGAAGGAGCTTCAGTGGAAGACCACCTTTACCATTGAGGATATGGTGAGAGATTCCTGGAACTTTGAGAAAAACACAAAATAAGAGAAAAACGAAAGACTTCAGAATGTTCGCTGGCTCAGCATTACGTTCTGAAGTCTTCTTTTTTGTTATGGATTCTCTTTTCGGCTCCGAAGGTCCTCAATGTGCTTTGCTTTCACATCCTCTTTCTGCAGCGCATACTGGGAAAGATGATAGTAAAGTCCGTCCACCGTCCAGGTGGTCATGATCTCTTCTCTTCTTCTCAGGTCTTTCTCCAGATACTCTTTCAGCTGGTTTCTTTTAAGAACTTCCACCTCTTCTTTATAGACATCCACATTTTTCAGCTCACACCGTTCACTGAAGATGATATAGGATTTGAAAAGCTTCGGATGGTTCATCTTCACGACGCTTTCCAGCGCTTTGATGTGTCCGTCATTTTGCCACACCGGATTAAAGAAGGAATACTTTTTTCCTCCGGGTAGCGTCTGAACCCAGTCCTTTTGCTTGTTGTTTCCGAAGATCCATCCGCTGTAGTTTTTGGATTCAAAGACATAGACTCCAGTTTCTGCGATCATGATGAGATCAATCTCTGTGGTGGTTCCATCTTCCTTTGGGATATAGACATTGGTGAGAAGCCTGTGGTATACATCCAGCTTCTCTAAAGTCAGAAAGGTCAGGTATTCTCCATAGAGTCCTTTGTCCCGAAAGACTTCCATCATCTTTTTTCCACTGGCTTCCTTATATCCTGATGTCCTGTACTCCCTGCGTTTGGGTTCTAAAAATAGTATGAAAAGAATTATACCTAGTATCAGTATCTCCATTACTTACCTCCATAAATACACTAGTACTATTATTCTACAATATAATCCATCGTAATTCTATAATTAGTTTGAATGGATTTCTTTCTCGTTTTATAGCAGCGTATTCAGGATACTGCTGACTTGAGAGGCCAACAAAAAAGGGCTCCTCTTTTCTGACGATGGTAGAAGCCCTTTTGCTTTGGTTGATACTCAGCTTTAAACTATGGTTTTGAGACAATCTTTCCTGACACATGACCTTCAGAAAGCTCTTTGATCCCTTCTGGAATCTTCTCAAAGGGAATCTCTTTCACAATGACAGGGGTGAGCCCTCCTTCTTCCGCAAGCTTTGCGATGAATGCCAGATCCTTCCCACTGGGTTTTGCCATAAGCACCTGGTAGCTTTTCCCCTCTTTTTTGGAGAGCAGGGACCCGAAGATGGACATTTTTAGAAGCTCTTTTGTGGAGCTGCTGCCAATGAGGACAAACCGTCCTTGTGGTTTCAGAAGATCTTTCACAAGCTTCACAGGATAATAACCATTAATGGCAAGAATGAGGTCAAAGGAGCTTTGCAGTTTATTAAGCTCCATGGTTTTATAGTCTAGGACTTTCTTAGCGCCTAAGGACAAAGCCTGATTCTCATTCTTTTTTGATGTCACAGCTGTAACCTCTCCTCCAAAGTACTTGGAAAGCTGCACTGCGTAGGTTCCAACGCCACCGGAAGCACCTAAAATCAGCACCTCTTCTCCTTCTTTCAGTCTGCCTGCATCCCGGATTCCTTGAAGCGCAGTGACAGACGCCAGAGGCAGGGCAGCGGATTCTAAGAAGCTGAGGTTACGTGGCTTTTTGGATAGGATGGATGCTTTGGCGGAAACGAACTCTGAGAATGCGCCAAAGCCGCTGTCTGCAAGATCTCCAAATACCTCGTCTCCCGCTTTGAGGTTCGATACTCCTTCTCCCGTTTCCACCACGGTGCCAGAGAAGTCTCCACCTTTCACTGGGTGTTTTGGTTTAATGAGCCCGGAGCTAAAGCGAATGATAAAAGGCTTCCCTTCTAACAGCCTCCAGTCCGGTGCATTTAGTGAAACCCCCTGCACTTTTATGAGCACCTCTCCTTTTCCCGGTTTAGGCTTTTCTACTTCTTCTATGGTAAGAGCTTTGTAGTCTCCATATCGCTTCTGAACAACTGCTTTCATAAACCTTCACCTTCTTCCTAAGATATAGTTCTACAGTACCTTTATTCTGAATACTCTGTCAATAATTATTTGATTAGAGCATAAAACTCTTCTCCAACGGAGCACAGTATGTGAACGAAAAAGAGTCCTTCCGATATTGGAAGAACCCTCTTTTGATTGCCTGTTATATTTTGAACTTCTGTATCAGTTCTTTCAGACGGTTTGAGATCCTCTGCAGTTTTTCTCCGCTGGCCGCAATCTCATTGATGGTGGCTGCTTGCTCTTCTATAGCCGCGGAAGCCTCTTCGGTTCCTGCAGCATTCTCCTCAGAGATGGCCGAAAGATTCTGAGTCAGTTCGATGATTCTTTCTTTGTTCTTATTCATCTTAAGAGAGGAGTCATTAAGAAGCTTTAAAACACTCCTGATGTCATCAATGGAGCTGGCAATGGACTCGAACTTCTCTTCTGTGGTATGTACGCTGCTTTCTTGATCATTTATGATGTGCACGACCTTTTCCATGACTTTCACAGCAACTTCTGAGTTCTCTTTGAGTTCCTTAATGTCATTTTTGATTTCACTGCTGAAAGCACCGGACTGTTCGGCAAGCTTTCTGATTTCTTCTGCCACCACAGAGAATCCTCTTCCTGCTTCTCCTGCTCTAGCTGCTTCAATAGCTGCATTCAAAGCCAAAAGATTGGTCTGGTCTGAAATATTCTGGATCATGGAACTGGCTCGATCAATCTTTTCTGCACTAAGATTATTCCGAAGAATAGACTGATGAATTTCCTCAGTGGCTTTACTGCTTTCGATGGTCTTCTCCACCAGTTTCTTCAGGGTCTCAAACCCTTCCACCTTCTCTTTATCAATGGCCATGGCTGCTGCATTAAGATGCCCCAGTTCTTTTTCATCTTCTTCCAAGAGTCTGCCCATATCATAAACATTTTCTGCTGTAACTTCTGTATCCAGTGCCTGATCGCTGGCTCCCTTTGCAATCTCTTCGATGGTCTTGGCCACTTCATCAGACACATGGGAAGCTTCTCCAGAGGTTCTTGCAAGAAGCTCTGTGAGCTCAGCCATCTCTTCTGCATTGCCAGAAACCTGCTCCACCATAGTTCTCAGATCCTTCAGCACCTGGTTGTAGGATTCTCCCATCTGGCCCAGCTCATCTTTGGTTTTCACCTCCACAGGCTTTGTGAAGTCTCCCTCTGCAAGGAAGGAAAGATTATGGGCAAAGCCTTTGATCCCTTTGGTGAGGGATGCGCTGTAAAGGCTGATGAGAAGAGAGCCCAGAAGAAGAACTGCAAACGCTACGATAACCCCTTTCAGCACCATGGCATCCACTGCACTGTACAGCTCATCGATGGGTGCCATGACCACCAGCTTCCATCCGGTGCTGCCTAGAGTGAGAAAATAAGCATCAAAGTCTTTTCCATTTTGTGTTACAGGTGATTTCCCGTGAGGTGCTTCGCTGATCTTCACCGCAAGGCTCTTCAGCTCTTCTTCCTCGCTGATGTTTTTTTCCATGACCTTGTCCTGATCTTCGTGGGCGATGTAGAGCCCTTCCTGGTCCAAAAGAAAAGCATAGCCGGTCTCTCCCAGCTGTACTTCTCCGATTCTTTCCTGAATGGTGGAAAGATCATAGTCCGCTGTGACGACGCCCTGAAAGCTTCCAGCTGTCACCACAGGAACGGATGTGGTGATCATGGTGATGCCGGTGGTTTCATCAAAGTACGGGCTGGACCATACACTGCCTTCCTTGATGGCCTTTCCAGCCAGGTACCAGTCGGTGCTGGGATAGTCGTAGTCTTCCGTTTCATAGTCTTCCGTATACAATATGCTATCCCCATCCCGGTAGACGTACGGTCCGAAATAATAGTCCTCAGGACTGAATTTATTGGGTTCCAGCCATAGTCCACTTCCTAAGGTATTTTTGTTCATGGTGACCAGTTCTTCCAGCATTACTTTGTAGTCGCTTTTCTGAAGTGTATTTTCTTTGGCACGATAGACCGATGCTACGGCTTCCGCCACTTTCTCGTGGGCGGTGAACTCATGCTCGATGGATTCATAGATGGCCGTGAGCTCTTTTCCGACGCGCTCCTCGATCTGCTTTTCCAGCGCACTCTTTGCATCTGTCACTGAAACTGCTGCGATGGCACCTGTTGCGACCAATAATATTGGCAAGAACACCAGGAGCATTTTGGTGCGGATGCTTTTTCTTTTGTTGTAAAATCCCATTTTTTTCCCCTCTTTTGCATTATTTCTTCTTTTGTCTCCATCATCCTGTCTTTTCTTAGTATCGGCAGGAGGATTTTTTCCTTAAGGGAATCTCAATAATATTTTGGTGTTCAAATTAAGGCTTCGCTTTTATTAAGAAAGTGTTCTTCGGTGCTGATGGCCTAAAAGTCAAAGAAATGCAGCGGAGAGAGGTTTAGGATCCTCTTCCGCTGCATCAGGCAGTGTCATGTATTTACTTTTCTTCATTCATAAGCTCTACCGCATCTATATATTCCCGTAGCGATTAGAGAACATTGAGACTCTTCCAGTATCATAATTCATTGTTTCCTAGTTATAAGTAGAATCAAATGGTTTTCCTATTCTAAGGCAGGAAAACAAAACACTTTATTCTTTAGTGTCTTTTGATTACGAAGCCGAAATCAAGATGATCAGAACGATTCTATAGGCGTTAAGAGTTTCGAAGAGATTTATCTGCATATTTTATTTGTTATCTGCATATAATAATGATGATTTTATGCAGATAGAAACGAAAATAGGCAGTTGGAAGAAGTGAAGGAGTTTAATTACAGAAGCGTGAACTACTCACCACTTAAATGATTGACATCATTTTGAAGTGGGAGCTTCTTGGTCAATATCTCCAGTGAGATAAGGATCTCCAAGCTCAACGGGTGGTCACCACCCTGAGAAGTTATATCAGCCTATTTTTAGTAGGTTCTTAGCTGCATTATAGTCTCGGTCATGTGTGGTGTGACAATTTGGACAAGTCCATTCTCTGATGGCGTGGTTTTTGACCTTACCGTCAAAATAGAGACAAGCCCAAATTATTCCTCATTTTTAATCACTTCAATACCATTTTCCCCGCACCATTCCATCGCTATTTTTTCATAGGCTTCGTCCCGATGATTGTACCACCTATCCTCTAGACTCAAGAGGCTGACCTTCTCTTTAAAACGCCGGAATGCGCCTTTTCCTTGCATGGCATTGAGTAGTTCGCGGGCTGCGTCTTCATCCTCCAAGCTATTCACAAAATTCTCCATAATCTGATACTCGTGAATCTCATATTCTGTAGGCAGCGGTATATAGCTGTCAGGGTCATTCAAAGCATCCTCCAATGTTAGGTTTTCTTCTAAATCATCTGCTAAGGAACCTTCAAAGAATAACAGCACTCGATTTCTTCTTTTGCTGAACACAAAGACTGTACTGTCAGTTGCCGCATCCAAAGCATCCAAAACCTCTCTTAAATATACCCTCATAGCTCATTCTCCTATAAGATGATTGAACCGAACATAAATGGATAAGATCCTATCCTCATAGAAATGTGTGCTCCGCTCCCCTACTTCTTGAGGTTCAGGTAAATGACTTTCCCTGTTTCATTATTCTTATCACCTTTGTTGCGAGATAAAGGAACGACTCTGTTCTGGGATTCTGATCTTCTTTTAGGATTTTTCCAAGTCAGAGAATCAGTCCTTTTCTGCACTTGTTCTATATGCCTTTCCTTCATCTCAGTTGAAATGAACGTAAGCTCCTTCAGCTTCTCGCTGAAGGCTTCCATCTTCTCCTTAGTCAGTATACAAGGCTTCTCACTCATCTCTAAAAGCAAAGTATCATATAGATCAGACCTGTTCATCACAACCACATGCTTTTTGGATACTGACATTTCCTTGATGGTGCATCGGTTGCTGAAGATGATATAGGAGCGGAACAATCCAGGATCTGCCTGCAGATACTGACTAAGAGCTCTTATATGGCCTTCATTCTGCCATACCGGATTATAGAACCTGTTCTTTTCTCCACTTTTGAGTGTTTGTATCCAGTACTTCTGCTGATCATTTCCAAAGATCCATCCGCTGTAGTTCTTTGATTCTATGACATAGATTCCTACTTCTGTGATGTAGACTAGGTCAACCTCTACGGTATTCCCTTCTTTGGTTGGCACATAGATATTTCGGAGAATGCTATTCGAGGATGGAAGCTTCAGCAATATCCCCTGGATGTAGTCTTCTCCGATGGCTCCTTTTAGATCCTTCTCATCAGAAAACAGACTCTGTGGCAATGAGATCTTATTTAGAAAATCCAGTCCTTTAAAGAGATCTTTCTTTCTGAGAAGAAATACAATGAGTGCAACAACAAGGATCAGCTCCATCTATTCGCCCCCCTCGATAAATATCAGAAAATTCACTTATAGTATACCTTTTCCCTAGAGTTTTGATAAGGACTTTAGGAAGATTCTCTTAGGTCCTCTAGAATTCTTTATCTCTAGATAAGAAGTCCTTTTCATTCTCCTGCCCTTCTTTAATGAGATCATTGTATCTCAATGTAATTGATAGTTCTGCATAAGCCAACGCTCCAAAAACTTTTGCGCTTATACTCGAATAACTTTTCATTTTAGTGTGTTTTTTCAGGTATAAACGGTAAAACACTAAGTTCTATTGTCTCATAGGTCCTTTAACTTTTGATTTTTCCCACTTTTCTGAGGTCGATATATGAGCATAAATAACTGTACTTTCAGTTACTCATCTTTAGGTAACCCATTTAGTTCACTCATATTAGATCCAGGAAGATGCAACGGCTATTCCATGAGATTTGGGATATTTCTTAAGGTACTCTAGACAATAGCTATAATTTTCCAAATCACTTTTCGAATTGCTAAGGCTTCCGTAATATACCAATTAAAACATCAAGTGTAGCAGCAAGAATGATATATTGCATTATCAGGAGAAATTCTTAAAAGTAAAAAAAGATCTGAGACACAGCTTCATAGCGCTCAGATCTTATTAATTTGTTATTCTTTTGTTCTATATTTAGTATTACTGAAAAATATCAGTACAGAAATGAATCCAAGTAAAAATCTACTCCTTCTTCATCGGAATAATTATATCGGCATATCGCCTTTCCCAAAATATTCATTGAGTACAATGACTCCTGATGCTTTCCTTCTTTTCATTCTGTAATTTTCCACTCGCTTGATTCTTGAAGATTCAATTCCGGATTTATCATTTACTTCATTTAAGAAATGCTGAAATAAGGATTCTTCTTTAAAAATATCTCCCGCTAAAAAAATCTGATCAGGATCCAATATGTCTACGAATACACTAGTAGCTTCAGCAAGAGTGCTGAGCGACTCGTTCAAAATCTTAAACTGGTCTTTTTCAGAATGCTCTAAGATTGCACACAAATCACAATCAATATTTTCAACATCCTGTCCTAGTCTTCCGAGTATAGTATTAAAATGTACCAGCGTTTCCAAGCAACCTTTTTTCCCGCATATTCCACAGACTTTATCGGATTTACTGTTCCATCGAATATGACCAATCTCTCCTGCTCGATTATGAAACCCTTCGACAATTTCTCCGTTTACGACAATGACACCACCAACTCCTGGCCCGTACTTCACCAGAAGGAAATTTTGTGTAGCATTTCCAAAATAGTATTCTGCTACTGCCAGTCCTTTGACATTGTTCATCATAAAAACAGGCACTGTAAAACGGTTGTTTATTTTCTCTTTGATATCATGAATCGGTAAAGTATAACATTGGTCGTTTTCTACGTATCCTTGCATAAGAAGTCCGATTCCTAATATTCTTTTTTGCTTATATTTTTGCATAATCTTGCCCAAATAATCCATAGCTTCTTCTAATATAGTCTCTGTAAGAAGCTTATACTTCCAAGTCATTTCTTCAAGGATGTCTGATTTGATATTAAGAATCGTGATACAAAGAGCTGTACTTGTTATATCTACTCCCACCGCAAACCAGAGATCCTCTTTCACATCCAGCATCACCTGTTTTCTTCCTACCTTGCCCTCTTCTACCGTCCCGAGTTCTTCTACGATTCCGGCATCAATCAGACCTGATGTAGCAATTGTCAAAGTGGCCGTAGTTACGCCTAAATGCTTAGCAATCTCTTTTCTGGATGCTGAACCATTTTTGATGATATATGAAATAATACGATTTTTAGTTGATTTACTATTTAGTTCTTTATCTCCCAGTGTCATGTCCTACTCCTTTACTGCTCATTCATTAACGCTATCATACCAAAAGCATCATCCCGGATGCAAGAAGCAGCACGTAGGTAATCTTCATGAAAGCGTTCTGGTCAATCCGATGATGGAGTATATTTCCTAAGTAAATCGCAAGTGCCAACGGAATAAGGCTGACTGCTGTAAGCGTAAGCGTTTCAGAATTCACCATGCCGTCACCTATCTGTATCATCAGTAAATAACTGTTTAAGAACACCCATACAAATGCCAAAGTAGAGCGGAACTCTGCTTTTTCTTTGAATCTCATGGCGGCGTATACTACAAGAAGTGCACCGCCAGAAATAAACATACCATGGATGATTCCTGCGATAATGAGGATTGCTGTCAAAAACACCTCATGAATTCTGAGTTTCTTCTTAAAGAAAAGATTTTTAAGTGCAATCCCTACAATCATTATTCCATAGATGGTCAGAAGCATATTCATCTGAAGCACTTTAAAGATTTGAATCCCTATAAGCAGCCCCATAAACATAAGCACAGTAATTTTAATCAGTTCTTTCTTATGGACAGATTTCCAGTTTTTTAGACCGATATATAAACTGGCAACGAGCCCCATGATATTAAGCACGACCTTAGCGTTTTCAACCCCTATGAGGAGCATGGCTCCGGGCATAGCCAACATGGTGCCTGCAAATCCAGTCAGTGTCTGAATGATATTACTGAAAAAAACCAGCAGTATAAAAATCACATCATTTAACATTTTTTCCTCTTTTCTAAAATCTCCGCCTGAGATGATCTCAGGCGGAGTACTTTATAGTGTTCCAATTTTTTCGAATAATCCTTTGTAAAAAGAATTCTTACGGTAAAATACAGCTGGTTGGCCCATGGGCACTTCTATCGTATATACACCTTGCGCATATTCTTTCCCACTCCAAAGATGTATCCACTCATCCTCAGGCAGATAAACATCTCTAGTTTCAGCGCCTTCCAGATAGACCGGTGCGACTAAAAGATCTCGTCCAAGAAGGTACTGCGTCTGAAGCTTTTGAAGGTTATTGTCCTCATCATAGTGAAGGAAAAGCGGTCTTTGAACCGGAGTGCCCTTCTCATGATTCTCTTTCACAGCTTCTTTTAAGTAATCCTTCAAAGATGTATAGATGGTTGTTAGACGAGCAAGCTGCACCATCGTGTCTTCATCATTATAGAACTGAAAATTTGTCTCGGGTCGGTTTCCTTCATGGGTTCTCATCACTGGTGTGAATGCCCCCATTTCTGCCCATCTTAAGAACAGTTCTTTGGTTCTGAAGTTGTCAAACAGGGACGTATACCCTCCAATATCACTATGATTGATACCATTCCCAACCATAGCAGAACTTAACGTGCCACAGATGACTGATGCGAGGCCATCGTCTATAGAAAAATCTACAGACTGATCTCCTGCCCATAACAGTGGACAGTATTTCTGAGTGCCATTACCACCTGCTCTCATGAAGTATACAATCTCACCAAGTTTTCCTGATTCAACCACTGCATCATAGTTGCATTTCGCCCAAAGCACAGGCCAATGGTTGTGTTCGATCATTGCACTTTTCCCATTATAAAGCTTCAGATCCGTCGGCAGATACTCTCCAAAATCCGCCATCCAGCCGTCCAGTCCGAAATTAATGAGGTTCTTTTTGATGATGTCTTTAAACCAGTTGAATGCATCGGGGTTTGTAAAGTCCACTACGCCACAGTAAAACTCGCCAAAATCCACCAGATACTCCTGATCTTCAAAGGTCTTCGCAAAATAACCATTTTCAAATCCTTCTTGATAGAGAGCAGTGCCTTCTAAGATATAGGGATTGATGTATCCTAAGAAACGAATTCCCTTCTCTTTATACTCCTTCATCTTCTTTGGTAGGTCTGGGTACATTTCCTCATCCCAAACCCAGTTCCATCGAAGTCTTTTGCCAAAAGAAGTCACTTTCTTTCCTACCCAATCCTGACACCAAAGCCCTGAAACCTTGATTCCTTTCTCCAGTGCCTGTTCTAATATGCTGAAGCTTCTTTCGGTACCCCCTTGAGCTCCAATGATGAGTCCATTATAAACCCAGTCTGGAAGTTCGGGTTGACGTCCAAATTCAGCAGTGAGCTTCTCTAAAAGTGGTAAGTAACCATCAGCACTGACAATACTGATTTCTTCAGGCACTTCCCAAACTTCTATTTCATGGAAAGTTTTTTGTTTGAAGTTGAATTTAGAATATGCGGTTGAATGGACATGAACAAAATAGTGTCTGCTGGAAACATATGTAGGTTCTGGATAATTGGAGTTGTAGTAATCTCCGCCAGCTTTATTTTCTACATCGCTTCTCCAAGTGATATAGGTGTTCTTATTTCTGCCCACCCCAGGTTCCGATGTCCAGATGGGATAGTCTTTTCCTCTTAGGCTGAAATGACTCATCTGCTCACCGAGGCCATAAAGGTGCTCCTCTTCATCCGAGGATAGCCTGATCCAAAAACGGTTCAGAGCATCATCCAAACACTTAAACTTCAGCTTCATCTCTTCCTCTGAAATTTCCAGCCTCATTTCAATCATTCCAGCGAAATCGATGAGTATGCTCCCTTCATCCTCTTTGAGGGTGAAGGTACGAAGCGCCATGCGCTCCGTAACATAATCTTCAATCTTAAAGTTCCCTCTGTACATTTCTATATCTTCCTGACCAGTACCTATAAAAAGCATTGGATTATCATAGGTGTGGCAGAGGACCTGCTTTCCATTATGGACAACTTCAAATCCGTTTGTCCAGTGATTAATTCTCATTAGTACCTCCTGTTTCAAATGGCTTTTTTTGCTTCAGTATTGCTCGTTTCTGTAGTGAGTGATGCATTTTTTCTCTTCTTCTTCGCATACAGAAGCAATCCAACGGTCTCTAGGACCAGGGCCACTGTAACACCAAAGATAAAGGTGTTGTTTCTGTTCTCGGTGGCAATACCCAAGGGAGAGAAAATAATGTAATTATAGATCAGGAATGAGATCAGCCATATTGCGGTCTCGTTTTTATGCATCCAAGGCGTCATATCATAATTGTCGTCTCTTTTTACTTCATTCTGGAAGACAGCTGCTTCTTCTTTATTCGTTGTCACTACTAGAATGAAGATCATGATGATGAAAGAGATCGCATAGGTATGAATGAAGTTGATTTTCAAAATTCCTTCGGTGATTGGGCTGTCAATGAGTTTAAACCAGAACTTATATCCTGAGTAGAAGAAAATATGCCAGCCGATGGCAATCTTCGCTCCTTTCACAGAGCCAAATCTCGTGAACATACCAATGAGTACCAACGTGATAATCGGAATATTATAGAAACCTGTGAAGCTTCTTCCAAAATTATAAAGACCTGTGCTCAGTACTTGAAGAAATGGTGTGAAGCAAATGGCAAAGACTGCAAAGAGTGTTCCATAAAATTTTGCTTTCTTCACAAGATCTCGATCACTGATTTTCGGATTTATGATGGGCTTATAGAAGTCCAGCATAAATATGGTGGATGCAGAATTCAGGAAAGAATTGTAAGTAGATACAATAGCTCCGAACAGTGCTGCACAGAAGAGTCCTACAAGTGGCCAAGGAAGTACTTTTGCCACAAGGCTTGGATAAGCAAAATCATTCTGCTCCAATCCAGGAATCAGTCTGGATGCAATTACACCAGGGATTACCATAATCAGTGGCACCAGCATTTTCAAAAATCCTGAGAGAAGAACACCCTTTTGTCCCTCTTTGAGGTTTTTTGCGCCAAGCGTTCTCTGAATCAGCACTTGATTGGTTCCCCAGTAGAACAGGTTCGCAAGAACCATACCGGTGAAAATGGTAGCGAAAGGCACTGGATCTGACTGGCTGCCAATGGCATTGAACTTTTCCGGCGCATTATTCAGCACTTCAGCTATTCCCGCAAAAAACCCACCTCCTTGGGTCTGTCCCAGTACAATAAATCCAAATACAGGGATAAGAACACCACCTACCACCAACAGAATACCATTGATGGTATCAGATACCGCAACAGCTTTAAGACCACCAAACACAGCATAGGCTGCCCCAACAATGCCTACGAGAACAATGATAATGGTCAGAGACATCTGAGAACTGATGCCGAATATTTCAGGCAAATTGAATATCTGATTGAATCCGATGGCACCTGCGTAGAGAGTTACAGGAATTCCTACTACCAAATAGCCGATTAGAAACAGTAAGGACACAGCTCTTCTAACCCAGGTACCATATCTGTCTTCCATAAATTCCGGAAGGGTTGTATAGCCTTTTTTCAGATATATAGGCAAAAACAGGAATGCCATGACAATGGTAGCAACCACAGCGGTGGATTCCCAAGCCATACCTGACATGTTGAAACCGTAGGACTGGCCGCTGAGCCCTACCAGGTTTTCCGCAGAAAGATTTGTCAGCATCATGGAACCAGCGATAAATATTCCACTCAAGCCATTACCAGCAAGAAAGTAGCCTTTAGATGTAGTCTGATCATCTTTTGTCACAAGCTTCGATGAAACAATGCCCACCAGTGCGGTGAAAAGAACAAAGGTCAGTAGTGTAAAAAATAAGTGATTCATAATTCCCCTCCAATTATTATTGCCTTATTATATTTTATTAAGTGATACTAGTATTTCAGTTCTGTATTCACACCCAAAAGACCTGGAAATGCTCCTCTTTTCATCAAGGGTTCTCTATCTTTATGGGACAGGATCCATTTGTTCTTCATAAGAAGGAGAGTATCTCCTTCTTCCCTCTTTCGTACTGTTTTTTCAAGTGTTGTGTTGGTTCCTCTTAATAGGATCACAATGGTCTTGAACCCTGTATCCTCTACTTTGCAAGGTGAAAGATGAAGCGTGGTTTCATGCATTACCATGGCTTGCCCTTTTTTTGCAAAGAAGATTTCTGCTTTCTCCTGCTTATAACAGTTTCCCTCCAAGTCCCAGGTGTGCCCAAGAAAAAAGGCCTGGTCTGTTACTGCAATATTCACCTCGCAGCCCCGGTGATACTCAAATCCGTTCATCGTAGAGTTCACCCCATTGCAGTATCCGATCTGAATATCCATTCCCCCATAGAGATTGTCTCTGATTTCTTTATAGATGTCCATCTCTTCCATCTCCATAATCGAAGGAAAGTATACATTGCCTTCTTTGGGGATTTCTGTATGAGCCTCCATATATTGGATCAGTTCACTGAAGTCATAGCCTTTCAGCACTCTACCATAGGTTTTGAAATGCTCATCTTCTATAGAGTAAACCGGTCTGTCATTCACTCTTGTAAGTTTTTCCAGCATCATACGACCTCCAGATCTTTTGCTACCACTTTATAGGTCGCAGAAAAGTCTTCTTTCCCATATCCGCTTTCCAGTGCATTTTCATAAACTGCTCTTGAAACATGGAGCCCAGGCATGGAAAGTTCACTTTCCTCTGCGAGGACCTGACAAATCCCCAAATCTTTTGCCATATTCTCCACAGAAAAAGCAGTGGTGTAGTTCCCTTCTGCGATGGCTTTTGCTTTTCCGTCTAGATAAAAGTTCTGACCCCCTCCATAAGAAATCGCTTCGGCATAGGTTTCCACAGCAATACCGTTTTTCATCGCCAATGCGATGGTCTCATTGACCCCATTCTGAATTTCTGCAACCAACGTGTTATGGCATATCTTCATAATGAGCCCTTTTCCATTTTCTCCCATCCGAATGATATTACTGCCCATATAGGCCAATATAGGTCTGATCTTATGGAAGGTCTCTTCATGAGATCCTACATAGATGCCTAACGTACCTGAAACTGCTGCAGGCTTTGATTTCACAACGGGAGCATCCGCAAATTCTGCTCCTGTTTCTCTGACCATTTTTGCAATTTCTACAGATACAGAAGGATCGATGGTGCTCATATCAATGCATGTTTTTCCTTCCTTGAGCACAGGTAATACTTCCGTATACAAACTTTTGGAGTGTTCTGATTTGGGGACCATAGAGATTATGATATCTGCTTTTTCTGCAACTTCTTTTGAGCTTTTACAGGCTACGGCTCCTAAATCAGATAACTTCTTTACCTGACTTTCGATGAAATCATACACAAATACCTTTCCATCGTGTTTCTTGATGATGTTCTCACACATGGATTCCCCCATGATGCCAAGTCCAATGAATCCAATATTCATATTGTTCCTCCTTACTCTGTCACAGTATTATTCCATGCATCACAGAAGATTCCAACACCTTGTGTGGTGAATGCATGTTTGAAGCTGTCCAGATAAACATCCAGTCCTGCTGTAATAATGTCTGCTCCTGCTACCGCACAGTCCACCATTTGCTTCGGTGTTCTCACCGCTGCACAGATGATTTCTGTCTTTCCTTTATATCCGAAATTATCATAAATGGTAGAAATATCCTTGATATACTGTCTGCAGTCTTCTCCGTTCGCTTCCTTCCATCCGATGAATGGTGATACAAACATAGATCCGTTCTTAGCAGCAATAATAGCCTGAGCTGGAGAGAACACTAAGGTCAGATTGGTTCGAATCCCCTCTTCTTCCAGTTTTCTAGCTGCCGTAACGCCTCCCTCAATACAAGGAATCTTGATCACAAAATTCTCAGAAAGTGCAGCGATTTTTCTGCCCATTTCTATCATGTCTTTCGCATCTGTAAAATTTGGATCAATCTCCACTGAAACCGGGAACCTCTCTTTTCCTTCCAGATGGTTCTCCTTCAGCCAGTCTTTCATTTCCTCCAAAAAGGCATAGAAAGATTTCCCGCTGTTCATGACATGTTTAGGGTTTGTGGTCACTCCGTCGATACCAAAAGTATCGAAAGCATAACGGATCTCTTCAATTTTTGCGCTGTCCAAAAAATATTTCATTTATATATCCTCCTAGGTTTAATAATTACATATTTCGATTTTTAATAATTTTGCGAGCATTTCCAGCTCTTGTTTCACATCTTTATAGATTACAGCGAAGTGTGGTTCCCACCCCTCTTGAACACTGTTCTCTACAATCTGCTTTGCATTCTGCTTTGTTTTTACAACAACAGATGTTCCATAAAACTGCTTTGGTTTGTCTAAAGCTTCTCCATTTGCAATGAAGAATCTGAAGCTTCCATCTGGCTTTCTTCCCACTCTAAAGATGGTGGCTTCTTCACATGGTTTACATCCAAACTCCATGGTTGGTCCGATTTTTCTGTTTGGATGCACTCCTGTTTCTGGCCCTAGATCTTCTCTGGCTAGAGAACATGCGGCAGTTCCGCAATGCCAATAGGTTATGGAGTTCTCCTCTACATTTAGAGAAACTGGATCTCCAAAGAACACCGGCTGCTCTGAAAGTTCCATGCCGATAAACATGGTCACTGCCCCATAAATATCCGCTTCACATGCGGCCGCAATCTTATTGTCGTTCAGAAGTCCAAGCACTCCACATACTGGTGTCCCATAGTCTACAAAATAGTCTGGCCAGCACCTGGATGCGATGGCTTTTATTCCATTTGCTTCGATGTAATCCTTATAGGCTTTATACAGCTTATGATGAGAAAGGACATTCTCCTCTGGAAGAAGCTGAATATTTTTCATCTTCCTTTCTGATTCATTTTTTTCATGAGTGGCATCTTCATCCTTCATTTTTCTTGCCTTGTCCATAAGCTCTCTTGCTTCCACAAAGTGAAGCGTTGATCCAAAAACTCTTGCAAGGTCACTATCCAGCGCTGCGCCAAACCCGAATCCTTGTGGAGTATGTCCAATGCTTGCTACTTGAAGCGATTTAAGTTTATATTTCATTTCAGCTGCCTTGTATGCGGCGTTTAATGTCTTCTTCACTTCCTCTTCTTTTGGAGAACCGATGACATACTGAAAATCTGTTCTGCCCATCTGATGAAAGAGGTTTGCTGCCGAGTAAGCTCCAGTTAAAGAATTAAGGCGAAGTCTTGTGCCATCTACCACCGGTTCTTTCAGCGTCCAAAGAATTACTGGACAGTTGATATGCTGCACAACCATCTGTGCATAAGCAGAATTTGCAAAGGTCAAATTCTGAAGAACGATGAAGTCCGGTGAAATGGAACCAAGGTAAGCTTTCAGGTCATTTAATGTAAGAAGGGGCTTCTCAGGCACCAGGACATCTTCACTGATTTCTCTGAGTACTTTTACAGAATCATCAAATTGAATCTGTGCAGCTTCCAGGTCAAACGTAGGAACCCCTATCGGAATGTAAGCCATTTTTATCAATCTTTTGTTCCTCCTTATTAATTGATTAACTTTATTAATTAATTATACAAGTAGAGTTTACTTAAATTTGGAATCGTTGTCAACATAAATATTAAATATCAATCTTTCTTCATACAGAAGGATAATAGAACTCTTTTCTTCTATTTTGATGCTCTGAGTGATGGGCTCTATGTTTATGCGGATATCAACAGCATTGGATCAAGTGCTAATTTATTTCCTCAGCATTTTTTTCTGCCCGTCAATCTACTATGGTGCCCCCTATATCCTCTTCACTTCTTCTTCCTTCTCTACCTCTTCTCTGC
Organism: Proteiniclasticum ruminis; assembly: GCF_900115135.1. Classification (GTDB taxonomy): domain Bacteria; phylum Bacillota; class Clostridia; order Clostridiales; family Clostridiaceae; genus Proteiniclasticum; species Proteiniclasticum ruminis_A. The sequence goes on from NZ_FOVK01000005.1 coordinate 148,317, forward strand.
TGTTAGGTTTTTGGGGCATGGTAGAAATTTATTCATTTTAATTTGATATTAGGTATACATAAAAAGGATCTGGTGCGTTGTATGATAACGCGCTAGATCCTTCTCTAATGATTTCTCTATGGGGTTAGTCTTCTCTTCTAATCACAAAAGCCTTGTCTTTATTCAGCATGTAGGGCCGATATAGACCTGTGATGTTTGATAAAGGAAGCACTTCCGGTTTCAGTCTTATGTTGAGCTTCTCCTCCATGAATTTTCTTCTTGCCATGATCCTGCCGTATACTTCCGGATAGAGCGCTTTAATCTCTTCCCTCAGCTTTTCATCGGCAATGGCAATCCCGTCTTCACAGTTTGGCGCAGCATATTTCTTTTCAAGAAATGGAATGATGTCCATCTGAAGCATCATACCGCTTTTGATCGTAATCTCTGATCCTTCATAAACAGGAGAAGACATCCATTCTTCCGTAGAAATGAGATGGCCGGGATTGAGAAACCATCCATGAATATTTCTAGGATAGGTGTCTTTCACCATCTGATAGATTTCTGACCCTTTGACGCCAATTTGCATATTCTCATACCAGTTGACCATGACGGTGAAATAAGGTTTCGCGATTTTATCCAGAAAATCTCTGGATTCTTCTGGAAGGTCCTTTTCTGAGTATACTGCAAAGCCTCTTCTATTACTCTGCCCTCCAATAAGTCCCATGGACACCTGAAAGCGGTCTCCTAGCCTCAGTTTATTGGTGGTTGGGCTAACCATTCCAAAGTCCATACGCTCCCCTGCCAGCACTTTCGGAAATAAGGATGTGGGCAGAGACCCAGAAGTGCTGTACTGTGATACTTCGATTTCTGTGAGGCCCGTCCGGGTATGACGAAGCATATTTTGCACCGCATCAGAGGCATAGGCTGCTCCAAACTCAAAGTATGCGATGTCGTGGGCTGTGTTTATGACACGAAGTCCATACTGGGGATCAATAAAGAGATCCGTGACATTTTCTAAAGATCCTTCTCCTGTGACCTCCTTCACCTTATCCACAATAAAGGACGGTACATCAAAGTCCTGTCTTGTGCCAAAGTCTGGATATAGAAGTTTCCACACTGCCATACCCATCCGGACATTGGCATCCACACCTATATACTGCAAAATTTCCTTCAGAGTCTTATTGTCATGGATGGGCTGATTGGGAAGGGAAAATGTATGAAAGAGAATGCCTTCAGTGGGGATTCTGCTCTGCTTAGCCATGCCAAGACACTCATTTCCCAGAAGTGTGTAAGATTTCCCACTCTGGTCCACTATTAAAAGTGCTTCTTCAAATCGTGGGCCATACCCTGTGAGATACTCAAAGTTCCCATAATGTTCCCGGTCTGCATAGATCATAAGATACTTCAGATTTCTCTTACTCATCTCCTGAAGTGTTCGCTTCAGACGATTATGATACACATCATCGGGCAGAACCTGCTGGATGCTGGATGCTGGGTGATGGTATGCTAGGGTCTTCTACTACTTCATAGTCAATCTGGTTTTCTGTAATCAAAAATACGTTCCTCCGTAAACTTTACTATTCTCTACTAGTAAACCCTATAATATATGAAATTGTAGATGGAAAGCTCTTTAAAATACTCTTTGGATGTTTTTGTATCGGTTCATTGCATGAAAGACCAAAAACATTCTTGGGCTTCTTTAAATTCATACACCGACTTCATAATATGGATCCAGCTCTTCCTTGAATGCTCTTCTTCTATAGTATTTTTTCTTATAGAACTCTATGAGTCGCCTTTTCCCGTTCTCTTCCCCTCGGGATTCCATCACTTCTCCCAGCATAGCCACAAGAAGCGCTGCCTTATGATAACTATGTCGGAAGGAGCCTCCTACAATTCCCTCTACTCTCTGTTCCACTTCCGTCTGAACCCAGGATAAATAACGACTGCTTTCTTCCTCGCTGAATCTATAAATCTTCTTCCAATTCTCAAACAGGATTTGATTCCAGTCTTCATTTATGCTGTACATACCAAGTTTACAGCATGTATCTTGAAACATATTCAATCCCGCTTTTTGAAGCCTCTGTCCGTCATAGAGCCCAAGAAGAAATAGTGGCACGATAACCCCTTTGGGATCTCTCGTCCATCCTAAGGATCTGGATATGCCTTTATACTGCTGATAGATGGATTCCCAGTCGCCTGAAAGAAAGAGGATTGCATCTTTTTCTTTCAGCGATATCTGGTTCCTGCGCCACTGCCCCGCTTCTTTAGGAACTTCTTTCTCTGATTCGATCCAGAGGTTTTCTGCATATAGGGCTGCTTCCTTTAGCATTTCTCTGTCTTCAGTGACACCACAGAGCTCCAGAAAATGGAAAGCGGTGGTGTTGGAATAATAAGTCTCTTTTATGGCATATTGATAGAGTTCTATCTGACCCAAGTTCTTAGCAGCATTTGCTGCCTTTTGTGCAATATTTCCACGGATTTCAAGACTTCTTGGCAGGTTCTCCAAAGCCCAAAGGGCACTTTGTAGTGCTTCATCGTTCCTCTTCTCTTCTTGGAGCACTTCACAAACCTTAAGATGCAGCAGCGGATGCTTCTCCCCGCTTTTCTTTGCCACAGCGGAAAAGTAGTCTGAGTCTCCCAAAAGAAGCGCTGCATCTGCCATAAGAATCGCAGCTTCATCCGCTTCTATGTCTTCAAGATAGATCATGGACACGGATAAGAAGGTATCAATCCCTTTCACCTCTTCTGGTCCTGCGGTGAAGATCTCTTCCAGCGTGAACTTAAGGTAATGGTTTCTCAAAAGTACTCCATAGATCTTCTGAACCCGAGTCTCGCCTTCATAGGTTTGGTAATAAAGATATAAAAGCTTCAAAAAAGCCTCTTTGCGTTTCACGCGGATCACCTCTTTATCAATGAGTTCTTCTAAAGAGAACATCACAAACTCCTCATCCTCTTCAGAGTACGCATAAAAATCCAAAAGGAGTAACGGTTCAAGGAGACTTAAGGCATCTTTATACTGCATTCTTTGGTTCAAGTCCAGCGCCAATGCATAATATTTCTCAAAGGCTTTCGCAATGCCATACGCATCGCTGAATACCTCCTCATACTCATCATCGTAGGGGGAGAACTGATAATCAATATAAGTTTCCACATCAAAGTGCATACTTCCATCCTCAATTTTTTGACACCAAGTTGCAAATTCCTCATGATCAATTCTCAGATCCTTCTCCAAGGCGTTCCCAGTAAGAAGATGTAGGTATTCTTCTCTTCGTTCTTCTGCTACCTGCAGCAGAAGATGCCGCAAAAGATCATCTTTCCGGCTTTCCTTCATGGCTTTCATCTCTTGTTCAATCCTTTTCGCATACTCTAGATAATTCATAAAACTCTCCCTGATTCTATTAATTCATAGATTTATAATCGTACTCACGCGCTCATGTGAACATCAATAAGAAATAGATTGCATGAACATCAGTTTCTTCATGAATAATACTTTTGAAATTTACTCTTTGGTTTATCCGGTAAAGTCATTTTTATTTGCCCATCATCGATTAAAGGTGAAATATAAGTTTTTATAAAATAGCTGGGTGCTTCAAACCCAAATCTCTTGGCGAGCTCTTCTCTTGTCCTAGGTGTTCTACAGTACTCTAGAATATCCTGGTGAAGCCCAGAGCTTTCATCTTGAGAACTTTTCTTTTTGTAGAAAACCACCTTAAATACACCACGTCTATCTATGAATACAGGCGCAGGCATATTAAACTTTTTTAGCTCCGCAATAACCGTCGGGATGCCAGAAAATCGATTCTCAGTATCTATCATAATTTCTAGCGCACCTGCTAAGTATGGATTTCTCGTATCTGCTGCTGCCTTCCCCAAATCATCAATGGTAATTCTTCCATAAAGTCCACCAGGGTTCTCTAACTCCAGTCTATCTTCATACATGATAAGCCTTATTGGCGAACGTTCTGTGTGAACACTATAGTCTCTGTGTATCAGTGCATTTAGCACTATTTCTCTAACTGCTTTCATAGGATATTCCGGTTTATCCGCCCTAGTCCCTTCATCAGTTACAATGGTCATAACCTTCATATTCCTTCGAACAAAAGCTAATGTGCTTTCGAGCATCTGAGATACGGTGCCTTCAATTCGCTTATTGTCTATAAATCTTTCTCCAGAATCGCCTAGTTCTCCCATCTCTGTTCCCTGTACCACCATTGCTGTGACGCTGAGCTGTGGAAAAAACTCTTGGGGATATTCACCAAATAATATGAGTCCAGCCAATGTAGGCAACTCATTTTGAATTATACCTTGGGTCTCTAGTACTCGCTGATCATCAAGATTGGAGAGATTGTTTTTTTGTCTGCGTAAATTTAATAAATACTCGGTAATATTATCTCTCTTAAGATTAGATAGAGTTGCCCGCTCGACAGTCCGGATTTCATCATGTATTTTCCTCTTAAAGGCTTCATAACTATATATTTCATATTCAGTCATTGGCTGATCTGAATCACCTACACGAATATAGGATCCTCTAAGCCTTCCGGCACCTTTATAGAAACATGGCTTATCGTAAATGTCGCACTCTGATATCTCTGCACTCACAACCAGTTTTCCTTCAACTGTTGCAACTGTAAAAAGAGGTCTCACGACTGGTTCCATTTGTAAAGACTGTTCCACTATTTTTTTTTGAAGGTCTTGAGCATCATAAACCCCTACTACCTTATAATCAGAGTCTTCATCAATCCCAAAAATAATAATTCCGCCACCAATCTGGTTGGAAAAGCTAGATAGTGTATCATAAAGTCTAGTCGGTATTCCACCTGAGGCTTTCTTCAGTTCTATATGTTGCTGCTCACATTTCTCTAAAGTAACTTTATGGACTAGTTGAACCAGTTCTTCTTCTAACATTTATCTCCCTCCTTCTCATCTACAATCATACTATAGTCTTGTGTAAAATCCAACTTTTTAAGCAAATTATATTTATTTTAATCAAATTTCTTCTTTTTACTTAAAATATAATTATTTTAGGCAAATATTAAGCAAATTTACATGAATTTTTTTCTTTGATTTCAATATGTTTCACAAGAAATCTTCTTATGGACTCTTACTATCCCCATAGGTAATGTCGTGTATGCTGAGCATTGCTATTCTGATGCAATAAAAGTCCGGATGGAGCAATAATTCTTCTCCATCCGGACTTCTACAGACTTCTTTGATTTTAAATTACAATTACTTCTTGGTGACCAACTGTAGATTTACAGGGATGGTTTTCTCCACAGATTCTCCATTGATGACCTTCATGGCGTTCTCAACACCCAGTGAACCAATCATCTTTGGCAGCTGCTCTACCGTTGCAGCCATGGAACCATCTTCTACTGCTGCTTTTGCATCGGCTGTGGCATCAAAACCTACCACAAGGATGTCTCTTCCAGAAGCCTTGATGGCTTCAAGAGCACCCAGCGCCATTTCATCATTATGAGCAAAAACTGCATCGATCTCTGTCTGAGCCTGCAGGATATTCTCCATAACAGAAAGTCCTTCTGCACGGTCAAAGTTTGCTGTCTGACGGGCTACTACTTCAATATTTGTTCCTTCCAAAGCCTTGTTGAACCCTTCGCCTCTGTCTCTTGCAGCAGAAGCACCTGGGATACCTTCCAGTTCTACAACCTTACCTTCTCCACCCAGCTGCTCTACGATAAACTCTCCAGCAAGAACACCACCAGCTACGTTGTCAGAAGCAATATGCGCTACTACTTCTCCACCGTTGGCGCCTCTGTCCAGAGTAATCACGGGAATGTCCGCAGCATTGGCAGCTTCCACTGCACTCTTTACCGCATCTGAATCTGTAGGGTTAATGAGGATCAGGTCTACCTTCTGGTTGATGAGGTCTTCCACGTTGGACATTTCAGTGGCTGAATCATCCTGAGAGTCTAAAGTAATGAGTGTTGCACCCAGCTCGGCTGCTTTTACTTTGGCCCCAGCTTCAAGGGTGTTATTAGTTTGGTTGGAGTCCTCCTAATAAATGTAATAGGAATTTTTATTCCTAAAGATCCATTTACACTGTTCACCTGCACTGTACCCGCCTTGATTCTTTCACGGACTCTATTAAGAATATCCTACATTCACATATTAAAAGCTGGTCCAGACTAAGAATTTAGTCTGGACCAGCCATACTGGTGAATCGCTTGCAAAACTCACCAGATATTGAGGGGTGTCTTGTTGGCTCAGCCATAAGACTTTCGAAATAACTTTAATCGAATGTATAGTCCAAAACTTCTGCGATAATTGGAATCGATGCTTCTGCACCATTTCTTGTAACAGATATGGCGGATGCTTTCGCAGCAAGATTCATAGAGTTTTCAACCGTTTCTCCTCTAGAAAGCGCTGCAATAAGATATCCTGTAAAAGTATCTCCTGCACCCGTTGTATCTACTGCCTGAACCTTATAAGCGGATTGGAATACGCTTTCTTCTCCACTTTTATAATATGCACCGTTAACACCTACCGTTAGAATGATTGTCATAGATGGATACGTCTCAGAAAGCACCTTTAGGATCTCCTGCGGATCCTCTTCTCCTGACAGATCTCTTCCTTCTACTTCATTCAGAATCAGCATGGACACTTTATTAAGATCAAGACTCTGTATTTTTTCATTCATGGGAGACGGATTGAGGATCACTTTCATCCCTCTCTCATAAGCCTTGTCCATGATAAAACTAAGCTCATTGATCTCATTTTGCAGTACCAAATAATCCCCTTTATCAAACCCATTCAGTATTTTTTCGATATGGGATCTGTTTTGTCTTTGATTTGTTCCACCATAAAGGATGATACTGTTCTGACCCTGTTGGTCTACTAAAATTACTGCATGTCCTGTGGATTGGCCAATCTCTTTCTCTATATACTCTGTATCAACATCGTTCCGACGTAAAATCTCAGTAAGGAATACCCCTTCTTCTCCAACTACTCCTGCATGATATACTTTTGCTCCTGCTCTTGCCATGGCAATGGACTGATTTAATCCTTTTCCGCCAGCAAATACCTTTCTATCAACGGAGGAGAGGGTTTCACCAGGGCGAACCAGATGTTCCACCTGATATACATAGTCGATATTGAGGGAGCCGAAATTTAAGATTTTCAAATATTTTCCTCCCATCTCTTGTAGTTTTTCATGAGTTCATAATATGTTCTAATCGCCTGATAATATTTTTCGAGTTCCAGTGACTCATTTGGAATATGAGCTTCTCTCATTTCTCCAGGACCATACAACACTGTTGGAATCTTTCTATTTTTTCGGATGATAGAGGCATCGCTGAAGAAATTTGTGCCACTGAACAATGCCTCTTCTCCAAAAGCATTCTCGTGAGCCTTCTGAAGAAGTAGAACTGCATCATCTACTTTATCTACTGAAACTGACTCTCGATGATTTAGAATTTTCACCGTGATCTTACCTTTATGAATGCTGTTGAACTTCTCTTGAAGTTTCTCCAGATCTCTAAGAAACTGAACACTGTCCGTCTCAGGAATCAGTCTGATATCTAGATTTGCTTCCGCAGAATCAGGAATCACATTGGTCTTAATTCCGCCTTTCATCGTGGTCAGTTGGCATGTATTCTCTCCTAAAAAAAGGTTCTTTCCAGGAGGAAGAAGCTTTTTGAGTTCAGTGACGAAATCTATGAGGCTTTCAATGGCATTGATTCCCTCATCACTGTATGCTCCATGCGCAGTTTTTCCAGCGGATCTCACTTCCAGCCAAATCGCTCCTTTTGAAGCAATCGATATGGTATTTCCTGTGGGTTCCGAGATGTAAAGAACGGCATCCTTCTCGGCTGCAATCTCTTCCGCTATTTGTGATGCCCCAAGTCCATCAGACTCCTCATCAAAGGTTCCATAAAAGTGAATGGTTTCTTCGGGTATAAAGTTTTCTGCTTTAAGCAGCTGCATCGCATAGATCATGGCACAGAGTCCACCCTTCATGTCACTGGCTCCACGGCAATAAACTCTTCCATCTATCTCCTCAGGAACATAAGGATTGGTATTCCATTTGGATACGTCCCCTACAGGTACCGTATCCAAATGACCATTTAATATCAGCCTTACTTCTTTCTTTCTCCCTGGTAGACTTATGCGAACATTTGCCCTTTCAGATGTCTCTAAAAGCACATCAGACATCAACCCATACTCTGCTCCGTATCTTGCCAGATACTTTGCAAGCACTGCCTCTTTTCCCGGAGGATTCACAGTAGGAATCTTTAGTACCTCATAGAGGAACTGCTTTGATTCGAGTTTTTCTTTTTCTGTAAGTCCTTTCAAAATACACCTCCTACTTGGAAGTCATATAGTCCAGAAGCCCTTTCCAAAGTTCATCATAATGAGTCCAGTTGACGAAGGCTGGAGGTCCCCAGTGTGGTGCACAGTCAGATGTGAATACTGAAGACTTTCCTTTGCCAAAGCTTCCCACTGCGATCAAAGGATCTCCTCCGATTTCAACCAGCACCTCAGCTCCTTCTATAGGAAGGGTCTTATTGTACCCAAGGAAGTGTGGCCACTCTTCAGGTAAATTCCTTATTGCTTCATGATCTTTCACTTTTTGTGGAACAATCCCTTCTGGACGCTCTACTCTATCGTCTACATCCAGACACTTTACTGGGAGAATATCCTTCACCTCTGTCATTCCGTATCTTGTTTTTGCATCGATACCTGTAAAGGACATGTAGCCTCCCACCATTAAGAAACTTCCACCCTCAAGAACATAGTCTCTGATTAAAGCTGTTCTGTTTGGTGTCGTTTCACTCTTTGTGAAGGTATTGTGTGGAAGCAGCAACGTATTGGATCCAATATCTGACAGGATGACTGCATCATACTTCTTGATTTCTTCCATAGTAGTTGGGAATTTGGAAGATGCCTCATGATTAGGAAGGTAATCTACCTCATACCCTGCTTTTTCAATGGCGCTTCTGATATATTTTACGCCTTCTTCATAATTGGATGTATAAAAAGTATCGAATCCCTTGATGTGTGTGGTGTAACTCACCCAGGACTCTCCTGCAATTAGTACTCTCTTATTCATTCTATTCTTCTCCTTTAGTTCTACTTATTATTTCCCCAGTTCAGAATCAGTTCTGCATAGACAAGGATTGCATCAAAGTACTGGTCCAGATCAATGTGTTCATCCACTGCATGACACTGAGCAAGTGTTCCAGGTCCATACTGCAGTGTCGGCATCTTAGCGATGTTTTTCCATAGTCTCGAATCGCATCCTGATGGAGAACCAACTATCTTGACCTCTTCATTTTTTACTGATTTGAAGGATTCTTTGAAGCTGGATACAAACTCGTGGGACAAATCCATTTCAAAAGAACCGCCTGCCTGATAGATCGATATTTTAGGAGGATGATTCTTCAGCCAACTGTCTCCCTGACAACGCTCGAGGATGGCGCCAGTATACTCTTTGATGACCTGATCTCTCGTCATAACTTCTGGCAGATAATGGACGCAGGTTCTAAAGATACAACGATCTGGAACTGTTGATCCAGCTGTTCCACCTTCCATCACTCCCACATTGGAATTGGGTGGAGGAAGCAGAGGATGCTTATAGGTCAATAACCAGTTATGTTCCAGTTCGTCAATGGCGTCAACCAGCTTCATGGCTTTATGAATGGCATTCACACCATTCCACTTAGTGCCTGAATGGACTGCAATCCCTGAAACTTCCACTTCAAAGAATACAAAGCCCATATGAGCAGCAATGAGCTCATTGTCTGAGGGTTCACACACTACTGCAGCATCCGCTCTAATACCATGCATCACAGCTGCAATGGAACCATTTCCGCCACCTTCTTCGTCAATGACGGATGTAATGAGAACGTCTCCGGGGAGATCATATCCTGCATCTTTTAACAGATGAACAGCCATGGTGCTGGCCATCAGTCCACTTTTCATGTCACATACGCCCAGTCCATACATTTTACCATTTTCCACATAGGGTTCATGGGGATCTCTTCTCCATAACTCTTTTTGCGCTGGCATGGTATCCATATGGCTGTTGAAGAGAATGGATTTTCCTCCATTACCTTTAAATGTGCCGTATACATTAAAGCGGTTTTCATAATTATGTCCAGGATTACCTTCCTGATACTTTTCTATAGATTCTGAGATGAGTGCTTCTGTCACAGGGTGTGTTTCAATCTCATCCGCACCCATTTCTTTTAGAAGTGATATAAAATACTCCTGACCTTCCTTTTCTAAACCACCAAAAATACCATGACCGATATCATGGGTATCAATTCTCACAAGATCCATGAGTTTATCTACATATAGTGCTTTGTTTTTTTCTAGAGTCTCTCGTAACTTACTCAATACAATCACCTCGATTAGTTATAGAGCTTAAGACATTCCTCCACGGTATTCCAGAAACCTTCTTTATCCAGCTTTACAGCAACTTTCGAGTTTGGTTCTTTGCCTGTAATGCCGAAGTAATCACAAAGGGTTCTTCCATAACATCTTTCACTTCTTATTTCTACTTCTGTATACATATCTTTTACTTCTATGCAATCTGGATTGATGAGATAAGCGATGCAAGTTGGGTCGTGTAGTGGACCACCTTCCCATCCAAAGACCGCCTTCTGGGTTTTCCCAAAAAATGTCATAAGATCCGCAAAAAGTTCAGATGCTGGATTACCAATACTTCTCATTCTTTCTACAATCTCGGGGTAGCAAAGTGCTTGTCTTGTAAGATCCAAGCCCATCATCACAACGGGTCTTCCAGAATTGAATACTACATAGGCAGCTTCTGCATCCGCCACGATATTGAACTCACCTGCTGGAGTTACGTTTCCTAACTGATATGCTCCTCCCATAAGAACAATCTCTTGAATCTTATCCACAATTCTTGGTTCTCTTCTCATGGCCATGGCGATGTTTGTCAGTGGACCTGTTGGAACAAGTGTCACATCTCCATCTGATTCCATCAGGGTCCTGATGATGAAATCTACAGCATGTTCTTTTTCAGCTTCTCTTGTTAAAGGATCGAAAACTGGACCATCAAGTCCTGTTTCTCCATGAATATCATCTGCTATGATTTGTCTGTCGCGAACCATTGGGATACCACACCCTGCATATACAGGCACATCTAAACCTAGCTTCTGAACTACATTCAGACCATTTCTGGTGGTTTTTTCCAACGTCTGATTCCCAGCTACGATGGTAATACCAAGTAAATCAATCATGGGATGTTTTGCAGCCATGATGATGGCTACAGCATCATCATGTCCTGGATCACAGTCTAGAATAATCTTTCTTACGTTTTCTTTCATTTCGAATCTCCTTTATTATGTATTAGTTTTCTGCTTTACTAAGGCTCAGTGAGCTCTTTGATTTTGCATCCTTTCTCTTCTTCTGATAAAGAGATATGGAAAGGACCGCAACAGTGATGACATAGGGAAGCATGAGCACAAATTGGGATGGCCATCCGTAGGCTTGAAGTCTTCCGCCTACGCTGTCTACAAATCCGAAGAGAAGTGCGCCTACCCAGGCCAGAAGAGGATTTGCTCCTCCAAAAAACATGGCAGCGACTCCCATAAACCCTCTTCCGTTGGTCATGTTTTCAATAAACATCTGTGAATACCCAATGGAAAGATGTGCTCCAGCAATTCCTCCAAAGATTCCAGATATGGCCATTACGCTGTATTTCATCTGATTTACTTTTATACCTGCTGTCTCTGCAGCAAGAGGGAATCGGCCAACGGATCTCAATCGTAGACCCCACACGGTGCGGTACAGTATAAAGTAAAGTACAAATACAGAAACAATCCCTAGTATTTCCATAAGAGACCAGTTGTTGAACAGCACATTCAGCACTTCAGACTTTTCCAAAAAAGGAATATGAATTCTTGGAATCGCTTTGATGTCAGGGCTTGTGAAGCTTCCTGTAGTTCCAAGAAACTGCTGAATTCCGAATTTAGTCGCTGCAAGTGCTAACGTATTGACTCCAACACCAATGGCCGTAATATCTGCATCATATTTGATATGCGCAACTGCCATGATCATAGCTGTTGCAACACCGGCAATGACAGATACAAGAATTGCCAAAACCCAGCTTCCCGTACTGACGCTGACCCATACCGCCATGAACGCAGACATCAGCATAATTCCTTCCGTACCGATGTTAGTGATGTTTCCCTGCTGTGTTATGGTTGCGGCAAGAGCTGCGAAGAGAATAGGAGTTGAAGCACGAATTGTCGCATATACCAGTGATAAATCAAAAATTGATAATATATCCATGTTTTCCTCCCTACCCTTCTACTCTTTCTAGTGTTGCTTTCTTTTTTCTTTTCTCCAGAAATGCGAACAATGTTTCCATGGTGGCAAAAATGATGAAGATGGCTATAATCATATCAACTATAGACTTCGGTACTCCCGTGTATCTTTCCATTCCTAGTGCTCCTGACTTCAGTGCAGCCAGGAAGAAGGCCATGAATGGAACCATCTTGATGTCATTCTTTACGATGAGTGAAGCCAGCATACCGTCAAAGGCAATTCCTGCTGAAAATCCACCCAAGAAATATCCATAAGTGCCAAGGACTTCCAGTCCTCCAGTAACTCCGCCAAAAACCCCACTTAGTAGCATAGCGGCCATGATTCCCTTTTTGGGATCTATCCCGATATACTCTGCATGCTTTGGATTAAGACCGATACTGGTAAACTTGTATCCTACTGTGGATCTGTTCAGTAACCATATGATAAAAACAACCATGAGAATTCCTATGAAAAGACCCGTATGCGCCTGACTTGGCTTAAGAAACTGAGTCAGCTTTGCTGAAGCTGCTACTGTAGGTGTCTGAGGCACGCCTGTTTTCGCACTCATAGGTCCATTGACTAAGTAGGAAGTAATATTGATGGCCACATAATTAAGTAGAATTGTGCTACAAACTTCATTCACACCAAGATATACCTTCAATGAAGCTGGAATCGCTGTCCAGAGAGCTCCAACTACACCTGCGGAAACAATGGCAATGAGGATGATGAGCACTCCTGGAAGATCCGTCAGTGTGTACCCTACAAAAGCTGCCATAATGGCACCCAAGTACATACTGCCTTCCACACCAACATTAAACGCGCCTGTTCTTGCTGCAATAGCAAATGCCATTGAGGTCATAAGAAGTGGAAGAAATTTCTGAAGCGTCGTACCTAAATTCAGTTTGCCAACGAAGGCACCGCGGAACAGGTAATAGTATGCTTCAATGGGATTATGCCCCAACGCAATCATGATGAAAGCACCAATGACTAGAGACACCAAAGAGGTGAGAAACAGATTGAAATATTTATTTTTAAGCTTCATTCAGATCTCCTCCCATTTTCTCTAGTGATTCTTTCGTACCGCCCATCATAGCCAGCCCAACGTTATCTCTGTTCGCTTCTTTACTGGAAAATACAGCCATAATTTCCCCTTCGTACATTACTGCTACACGGTCAGACAGTGACAGTACTTCTTCAAGGTCCGCTGACACTAAGAGAATTCCTGTTCCTCTTGATTTTACTTCATTCAGAATTCGTCTTATGGATTCGATGGCACCGATGTCAACGCCTCTGGTAGGTTGAGCGGCAATAAGAAGTTTTCCTTCCTCTTCTACTTCACGGGCAACAACAATCTTCTGAGCATTACCTCCTGATAGGGCTTGCGTGATATTCTCTGGTGCACTTGGTCTTACATCATACCGTTCGATAAGCTTTTCAGAAAAACTTCTGATTTCTTTCTTATCCTGAGCAATTCCTTTAGCGAAGGGTTTCTCATCTACCTTGAGGGCAATCATATTATCCATGATGGACATGGATCGGTTCAGTCCACGAAGATTTCTGTCTTCAGGTATATGGGTTAAACCAGCTTTTCTTGCTTTTAAAGGAGAAAAGTTTGTTATGTCTTTTCCGTCCAGCAGAATTTGTCCTTTCTCCACTTTTCTTAAGCCTGCAATGGCTTCGATGAACTCGCTTTGACCATTTCCATCAATGCCTGCGATCCCAAGAATCTCTCCTTCTTTTACATGCAGATCAATTCCTTTGATTTTAGAAATCTCTTTGTCCCCTGAGGTCCAGAGATTCTTGATTTCTAATATCGTCTTCCCAGTTTTCACTTCTTCCTTTTCGATTCTTAAAAATACATCTCTTCCTACCATTCTTCTGGCAAGATCTTCTGGTGATGTTTCCTCAGGTGTTATGGTGCCTTCATATTTACCTTGTCTCATAACTGTAATACGGTCAGAAATATCCATAACCTCATTCAGTTTATGGGAGATGAACACGATGGACTTTCCACCATCTCTCAAATTTTTAAGAATCTCAAAGAACTTTGTAGTTTCCTGTGGAGTTAACACCGCTGTAGGCTCATCCAGAATGAGCACTTCAGCCCCTCTATAAAGGGTTTTAATAATTTCTACTCTTTGAGCTTCTCCTACAGAAATCTGATTGATTTTTTTGTTCAGCTGAATGTCCATTTTATAATTGTCAATATAGTGCTGAATTTCTTCTCTTGCTTTATTAAAATCAATCGTAACGCCTTTTTTGGGTTCAAATCCCAAAATGATGTTCTCTAAAACTGTAAGTTCATCTACGAGCATGAACTCCTGGTGTACCATCCCAATGCCTTCCATAATTGCCAGCTTTGGAGTGATCTTCTCAAATAGCTTTCCTCTTAATTTGATCACACCACCGTCATGAGGATACATCCCATATATGATTTTCATCATGGTGGATTTTCCTGCACCATTTTCTCCTATGAGAGAATGGATTTCTCCTGCTTTTAGATTGAACTGTCCATCCTGAATGGCTTTGACAAACTCAAAGTTCTTCTTGATGTCCACCATCTCAATGATATAGGGTTCCATAAGATTCCTCCTTCCTCCTTTAATGAAGACGATTGGTGTGGGTTGCACACCAATCGCTTTAAAATTCTCTACTTTCTACCGAATCCCTCGAAAGATTCTACTTTAATTTCGCCGTTCTTCACTTTTTCTTCAAGTTCCTTGATTTTATCCAGAATGTCCTGTGGGAACTTATCTCCAAGAGCTTCTTTCATAACACTCATGTCTGTAAGGCTTACTCCACCATTAGAGATATCAAGATAGTTTGTCACATTCCCTTTATAGGTTCCGTTGATGACGGATTCAATAACCATGTAAGTTGCAACGTCTACTCTCTTCAGCATAGAAGTAAGAATGCTTCCTGGATACACATCATCCTGATTCAGGTCAACACCGATGGCATACTTGCCTTCATCCTTTGCCCCTTCAAGAATTCCATTTCCTGTACCAGAAGCTACATTCATAACGATGTCTGCACCCTGGCTGTATTGTGCTACTGTAAGTTCTTTACCTTTTAGAGGATCATTGAAAGATCCTGCAAAAGACTGAAGAATCTGCACTTCTGGATCAATGTACTTTGCTCCTTGCTCATAACCGGTAAAGAAATCAGAAAGAACTGGGATATCCATTCCGCCAACCCATCCGATGATTTTCTCTGGGTTTACGCCTTCAATATCGGTTTTAGTTGTGAACATAGCTGCAGCTGCACCAGCTAAGAAGGATCCTTCATTCTGTGCGAAGGTAGAGGAAACAACATTATCTCCTTTTACGACGCCATCAATCAGTGCAAACTTCGTTTCTGGGAATTCTGGCGCATGTTTGGTCACAATTTCTTCAAATTGTGTAGAAACAGCGATAACCAGATCATAACCATCTGCTGCCATAGCTACAAAGTTTGATTCCCATTCAGTTGGTTCTTTACTTTCCATTTCTTTAAGTTCGATGCCAAACTCCTCGACTGCTCTCATGGCACCTTCATGTGCAGAGTCATTAAAAGATTTGTCACCGAGGAACCCGGAATATACCAGAGCTACTTTTAGCTTGTCCCCATCGCCTGAAGGAGTCTCACTTTTTTCTCCGCAACCTGCTAGTACACCCATGGTCAAAACTAGAGATACAACTAGTGATAGAATTTTTTTCATGTTCGTTTCCTCCTAAATTTTCTCCCAATTGGTAAAACGTTTTACCACCCCAAAAAAATAAATTGAATTTGCATCAATTCTCTTGTATGCTTAGGTAAAGCGTTTTACTAACTTGTGTTTATTGTAATCGTATTCTCCATATCATGTCAAGCAACATTTTTGAAATTATGAAAATGATAACATTGAACAACTTTACCGAACAGCAAATTTCATTTTTTCAAGGATATATTCCAACAATCTAAAAATTAGCAGAAATATGGTTATATTGTGATTTTGTAAACAATTTCATCCACTTCATCTTTATTAAAGTATAATGGAAGTATCACGAAAAATGGTAAGGTAAACGTGAAGAGTAATTCTTAATAAGTACTATAGATTGGCAAGGTGATTCTTATGGCAACAACAATTAAAGATATTGCACAGGCTACGGGCCTCTCTGTGACCACTGTCTCATTGGTGCTCAATCAGAAAGCAGATAAAATACCAGAGAGAACCAAAGAACTGGTTCAGAAAACTGCAAAGGATATGAACTATAGACCAAACCAGATTGCAATCAGCCTGGTAAAGAAAAAGACAAAAACATTAGGCCTCCTGATACCTGATATTCGGAACAGCTTCTTCTCTATGCTGGCTAAGGAGGTAGAAGATGAATGCCACAAAATGGGCTGGACTATGATCCTTTGCAATACTGGAGATCAGCATCATAGAGATCTCGAATACATCGATGTGCTTGCCAGTAAAAATGTGGACGGTGTCATCTACTGTATGGCTTCTGACACCACACTAGAAAAATTTCAGGAAGTTCATGAGCTACTACAGATCTATAAATTACCGTTTATTATGATTGACCGAACTTATGACTTGAAAAATGTTCATGCAGCGAAGATTGACAACAGGCTTGGCGGATTCCTAGCTACGGAGCACCTCATTTCTCTAGGCCATTCTAAAATTGCATGCATCACTGGTCCAATGAACCTAATGGATACACAGGCAAGACTCTCAGGATACAAGGATGCATTGGAAAAGCATGGAATTGTTTTTGACCAGAGCCTTATTTACCACGGTAATTATCAGATGAGCGGTGGGGTTCACGGGATTACTGAACTCAAGCAGCAAGAGTTCACAGCAGTGTTTGCATTCAATGACCTTATGGCCTTTGGTGCATACAAAGCTTTAAAGCAAATGAAAAAGAAGATACCAGAAGACGTTTCTTTGGTCGGATATGATGATATCGTCTTCTCGGAAATGCTGGAAGTTCCCCTTACCACGATACGTCAGCCCATAGGAAAAGCAGGAAAACTGGCAGTTCGGTTTATTATTGAGTATATTGACGATCCATCTTCCGCCGAAGAAGTACCTATGTTGTCACCAAAGCTGATTAAGCGTGATAGTACCATGAAAAGAAAGAATCCCCCCACTTAATTACTTCTCACACCAAAATGGAGACGGGATTTTAAGCAGCTGATTTCAGTGAGAAAAAGTTATTGCATCCGTTTCTTAGATGATTTATGCTAATCATTTAAGTACTTGTTTTGATGTATACAGTTCAATCGCGATCTAGTTAGAAGTGTCTTTTGTAGGCACTTCTTTTGTTTTCAGCCCCTTATCTCGTTAGATTGACACAAAAAAACAAGCCCATCACATCGTGATAGACTTGCTGCTGACATTACTCAAGCTCATTTAATTCTTTGGCAACCTCGTAGGAAATGATTTGGTTCGGCTGCGTTTCCTTGTAGGCATGTTCTTCATGCATGTAATCCACTATTTCTTTTGCTCGAAGGTCTTTGAACTTATGGGATAACATCTGAAGAATGTCCAGTTCTTCAGGCGTAAACTTAGCTAAGTCAATCTCTTCCACCGGTAGAATCTTATAGCCTATATCCTCATAACACATCTCTTCCTGCACCTTCACCGAAGGCAAAGAGATGATCTCATTGTAAGCCAAGGGGAGTGCTCCGTGGGTTTTATGCTGGTAGACTAGTCCCATCATTGCCTTCCCGTGCCTTCTATAATGCAGCACATCTGCGTACCACAAAAGCTTCATTAGCTTCACTTTATAGAGTCTATTGGTGTTTTGGGCAAAATACCCCATCACGTCATTAACTTTTTCAATATCAAGTACTTTATATCCATTGTATGCACTTTCACTGTGAAAGCCAACATAGATGGACTGTATTTCTTTTTTCTTCAGAAACTGTGTTCCTAAATCCTGAACTTTTGAGATGATACTGCTTCGAATTCTTTCATATTTCTCTTTTGAAAACTTTTCTTTATGTCTTGTAAGACTCTCTAAAGCAAATAGCGGATCTTCCCTGGTCATCCGCATTAGATGATCGTAGGTTTCATCCTGTATGCTTTTACTCTCATATCTTGTGACCGTCACTTCACCCCATCCTAACAGGCTGGAAAACTCATTCTGTGTGAGTTCATAGAACCTCCGAATTTCAGCGATTTCATAAGAAGTAAGCAAAGCTTTTTTTGTTCGATAGGCGTCTCTGGCTCTAAGTAAATTCTCATCCATCATAGACGCAGAAATAAACTCATTTTCTTCACTTTCCGTGTCTGGGCATTCGAAATAATTCTCCTCATACTCTACCACTTCACCTTTAATGAATCCTTGGGTTTCTCTAGTCTTTATCTCTAACTCATGTACTTTATTACATATTGGGCAATCCATTTTTATGATTTTACTCCCGTATTCTTTTTTCATTCTTTACACCTCTTTCTTATAGAAATGAGGACCCTTCTATTCAAATGGTCGGCTTTGTGGAAATGGATATCTCGCAAAATGAAATGAAACACAGAAAACCTTTCGTTTCATACTATCTCTAATTTTGACTTTAATGTACACATCTTTCTTTTGGATCACTTTGCCAAAAGCAAAAAAAGGTGGCAGTTCAGGATCTTTGTTATCAATGATGGTCTCCAAATATTCACGAACATCAAGTGCTAAGAGCTGACTATAAACATCATAACTATCAAACTCCAGTTCCAACAATGTGTTTGCAGTAGTATACGGATCTATCGGAGATTCACTTTTCTTTTTCATCATGATATCTAAATCGCGGCTAACAACAAACATAGGGTTTGATAGTACTTCCTTCAGTTCTTTTAGAAATATTCGAACTTCTTCTTCTGAAGATATAATCCTATTGTCCACAAAGCACCTCCTGTTATCTTCATTATAACTATCAATTGATAGTTGTCAAGATGCTTATTGAATGCAGACGGCTATTGGGATTTGTCTTCGTTCATTACTTGCTAATTTTATCAATGGAAAGGATTACGGAGACAATTAAAAAAGAGTCCGATAAGACTGATCTATAAGCCAAAGGCTTTTTCATACAATCTATAGGACTCTCCTGTTCTGTTGATCTGTATCTAAAGTACCTGTTTTACTAGAACTACGATTTTCCTTTACTCACGTCTGTTTCCTAAAGGAGCTTAATCAATCTTTCCACCCACAGCCACAATATCCTTATCATACTTCACAATGGCCGAAACCGCAGCTTCCAATGCTTTTGCGATATCCACCATGGACATGCATGGTGCTGGTGCTGGCCTTCTTGCCACCTGCTCCGGGATAAAGGGCACATGGATGAATCCTGCACGGATATTCTTTCCCATCTTTTCAATCTGATACAGCACCCCATACATAATATGGTTGCAGACAAAGGTGCCTGCAGAGTTTGAAAGAGACGATGGAAGACCTGCAGATCTTATGGCCTCCACCATGGCTTTCACAGGAAGTGTCGTAAAGTAAGCCGGTGCCCCATCCTCATAGATGGGCACATCGATGGGCTGATTCCCTTCATTATCGGGGATTCTCGCATCATCCACGTTGATGGCTACCCTTTCAGGGGTCACTTCAAACCTTCCGCCAGCCTGTCCGATGGACAGCACCACATCTGGATCCTCTTTTACAATAGCTTCTGCTACTTTATCTATGGACTTTCTAAATACAGTGGGAATCTCAAGCTTCACAATCTCTGCTCCGTCAATGTTGTCTTTCATCAGTTTCACTGCTTCCAAAGCCGGATTGATGGATTCTCCACCAAAAGGATCAAAAGCTGTGACTAGTATTTTCATCAGATGAAAACCTCCTTTTCTTTCTTTTGTTTATCGTATCATTATTTTTTGAAGTCCCTATGAACTCCTATCGTATTCTTCTCTTTAGAAAGCAAAGAAGTACATGAGGAAGATATGCACCAGAAGCATCACTGCAGCCATAGGTGCCTGGGACTTGATAATAGAATATTTGTCCTTGGTTTCCAGAAGCGCTGCAGGCATGATGTTGAAGTTTGCCGCCATAGGGGTTAATAGGGTTCCACAGTATCCTGCAGTCAGTCCAAGTGCTCCCACTACAATAGGATTTGCTCCCTGAAGAATCACAAAAGGAATTCCGATCCCAACGGTAATGACAGAGAACGCAGCAAAGCCATTGCCCATGATGATGGTAAAGAGTGCCATTCCCAGACAGTAGGCTACAACACCGATGAATCTGCTTCCATCGGGAATCACCGTGGCAACGCCATTGGCAATGACGGTGCCAACACCCGCTGCTGTAAAAAGAGCACCCAGAGCTGCCAAGAGCTGAGGCAGAATTCCCACGGGTCCCACATTCATCATGAGCCTTGTTCCGTCCACCTGTGCATACTTCACAGGCGCTTTGGTGATGAAGAAGGTGATCACAAGAGCGATGGCAGCAGAAATACCGATGGCATGGTTTGTAGAAAGTTCCAGTTCCACCAGAACATAGGCTACACCAACGGCAACCACAGCAAGAGATACCGCTGGGATAAAGATCTTGTTGCCGATCCTGTCGGCGCTTTTTCGGGTGAATTCCTCTGTAGGGACATCAGATTTCGGCTGCTTCACCTGGTTCATGGAGGTGAGTCCTGCAATGACCAGAATACAAAGACCTGTGATCCATCTGGGGATATGAGGTCCCACAATGAAAGTGAAGGCTAAGATGAACCAGAAGAGCGCTGTGGGGATTCTTGTCTTCAGCGCTTTGTCTTTTAATGCGTACACACCGCAGAGTATAAATATAATGCCGATGATGATATAGAAAAATTCGCCGATGAGGGTATTGGTGTCCATCTACTTCTCCTCCTTCTTGCTGAGTTTTGCTTTGAGCTTTTTATCAAGCAGTGCATTTTTAATGATGCCTAAAACCACAGAGATCACAGCCACGGGAATGGACCACATGGCAATGTTAAGCGCTGTCACTTCCGCATATCCTTGCTCCACCATGGTGCTGACGATGAGAAGTGTTCCTGATGCACCCATGAAGACGTTCTGTGCAAAGAAGTTTCCATAGTTCTCTGATGCGGCGGCTGCTCCTTTGATCTCGTCTTCTGTCTTCTCGTCCACTTCACCATATTTGGCGATGGCGGCAGCTTGAGCCATGGGGTTCACCAAGGGTCTGATGAACTGTGGATGTCCGCCCAGTCTTACAGAAAAAGCTGCAGCTGCGGCTCTGATGGTCTGATAAATGGAGAGGACCTTGCCTGTGGTAGCCCCTTTGATGCTGCCGATGAAGTCCACGGCTTTGTCTTTTAGACCATACCGCTCACTGATGCCAATGACTGGCAAGGTCAGTACAAATAAAGTTGCGGTTCTTTGGGTGATAAAAGAGTTTCCGAGAACCTCCAGAATCTCCATGGGCGTCATCCCAGCCACAAGGCCCGTGACTACGCCGGCCACCACAACAGTAGCGATGGTGTCTTTCTTGAGGGCGAATCCCAGGACCACTACAAGAACACCGATGAGTTTCAATGCTTCCATGTTTAACACACACTCCTTCTTTCTTTTTTTGAGTATAACTTACTATATCACCAGGAAGTATTTGTTACAATATTCAGAAAACATTTACATTGAAATATTCGTATGGTTTTTGTATTTTTCTTTTATTTTTCATTTTAGTTTTCAGAAATTCTTATCATTTTTGCTTTTATTGGTGATTATTTCTGAACGAATCATCAGTATTCCTACTTACAATGCTCATGATTCCTGAAATGCAGAGATCTCATGGAGGTCTCAGTCTATAAATGGCAATATAAGGTCATGGGATTACAAGTGTAATAGAAAAGACCACCCTTTCGAGTGATCTGATGAAGCTATTAGAACTTTTGTATGACTTATCCTTAAAACTAATGAATTATCGGTATGTTTCTGCCTGTAAAGTGGCATGAAAACAATAACAGTAGTTTAAAATCAGAAAATCATGTTATGAAAAAGTTTGATGTATCATCCGGGTCTTCATTCTGTAGGAGCATCCACTATTCTCTGTTGGGTTTCTTTTGTTATCCTGTGTCTGGATGGCCTTTTACTTATTTTTTCAATGTAATTCAGTTCTATCAGATTTGCCAAGGATTTTCTGGTTCTATAATCTGATATCTTCAATTGTTTACTAATTTGCATATCAAAAATTGGTTTTTCAAATGACCACGATTGAAACAGTAAATAGAGAACGCCTTTATCATCTTTATTTATATTAAGCTCACCTAGTACATATTTTGCTTTATTCAATAACTGAATTTTCTTAGCTAGATCTTCAATGAGGCGCTTCTGCCCTTCTCTTACAATCTTAAGCATTTGAAAAACGAACATAGTAGCTTCTCCATAATTATTGGGATCAGATGTTTCTGCAAAAGCTTCGTAGTATTTGTTTTTTTTACTGCTAATCATGAAAGAGAAACTAATAGCAGTCAAAGGATCTAATTTTTGTGCCAAATACTTACAAGCAATATATCTGCCAACTCTACCGTTTCCATCATAGAAAGGGTGTATGTATTCAAAAAAATAATGACCTATCATAATTTTTATTAAATATGGATAGCTTTCAGAGTTCATGAGGTCAAGAAACAATCCTAAATTTTCTATGATACTAGACTCATGAGAATCTCCACGATGTAGTACTTGATTTTTATCCCCTTGAATCACTACTGGTCCAGCCCTAAATAATTCACCATCCAGCTTGTTTTCTTGATCAATTTCATCTTCTACCATCTGATCATAAATAAATCTGATTTCCTTAACATCTTTTATAGGTGAAAATTGATCATAAAATAGTGACTGATATGATTTTACAATGCCTGTAAATCTTTCATTTTTTGTATCATTGTTTTGTATTGAGACTATTGCATCATCTATTTCTTTTCTTGTACTTCTCACTCCTTCTATTTCATTTGTGCTTTGAATTTCTTCAATCAACACAGTGTGAAAATATTGCTTTCTGCCAACAGCAGGAACCTTTCTAAGCATATTATTAATTATAGCTGCATTCTCTTCTATTGTTTCCTGCATCATATCCAGCTCAATATTATTTACGACAAATACTTCATAGGATTTAGATTGCCTTAAACCTCTTAGCATTGGGTTTATCTCCACCCCGGTCTTATACGTACAATAATCATTAATTCTCTTTTCGTATTCCATTCTGGCTTTTTCAACACTTTCATATTTCATTACTCTTAAAGTTTTGTATTTTTTCATTAATATCACCCCAAATAATATCCTTAATTAAAATATACCCCATTTTTTAATTTATAGATATATATTCAAGAGTTTTAACTCAAATAGTTGCAATTAGTAAAGAATAATATTACTTTCAAGTTAGATGAACCTCTTATTTTCTCTCCTATACTTCTTCTGTTTTTATGATTCCTCTACAGTTTCTGCAGTTATTCACAATACTCGTGCAGTTATAACTACCGCATAATTGCCTATAGGAGATAGAAAAGAAAAACAGCACCGGAACAGAGTCTCTATGTTCCAGTGCTGTCTTGTCGCTGCTTTTTCTTTATTCTTGTCTTTCTGCTTTCTGTCTTTTCTTATCGGCTTCAGAGAGCACGAATCCACCCAGGGCTATGGCAGCAAGTCCCATCCATAGAGGAGCATCTTTTCTGCTTCCTGTTTCTGGAAGTTTGTTTTCTGCCTTAATCTTCTCGATCTCAAGAAGAAGTTCCTGAAGATTTTCTATCTGATCTTCCACCTGCTTCTTTTCTTCCGCTGTTGCATCAGTGAGATCTAAAGCGGAAAGGTCTTCCAAGGCTTCTTTGATGGTTTTTTCATCCTCTTTCTTCACGGTGTCCTTCTTGAGGTTCTCTGTCTCTTCTGTCAGTGCTGTCACAGGCTTCATGAGGATCTCATAGACCGTGATGTTTCCAGCTTCATCCATGGCCTCGATCTTATAGACAGCCTCTTTATTTCCTTCAAGAACTGTCCCACTCTGCACCACTTCTCCATTGACGCGGATTTCACCTAAATGATCATCGGTGACCATGAGCCTTTGGGATGTGTAGTACTCTCCCCCATCTTTTAGATGTAGAATGACTGGAGCCTGTGTGTCAAATACGGCCTCTTCGGAGTGGATCACCACGCTGTTTCCGGCTTCATCGGTGATCTTTGCATAATAGATGAACTGATCCTTGTCTGCAGCCTTCACAGAAATGGCCCCGGTATAATCGCTCCAGGATACGTCTTTAAGTTCTTCCTCTGTGAGCTTCTTGAATGCACGATATACCTCTACCTTTTCCACGCCACTTAGCTCATCTTCTGCTTCTACCTTCACTTCCAGGTTGTCCTTAAAGAGCAGGTTCAATGTGAGTACTCTCAGCATGCTCTTCCATGGAGTCTCCTGAAGGATGATGGTCCCAGTGGGGGCTACTTTGTCAATGCTTTTCACCTCAGTATGGTACACTTCTGAAATATTCCCAGCCAGGTCTTTCACCAGGATTTCCACTTTCTCATTTTCAGTGAAGGTTTTCTCGTTTTCTTTCTGCCAGGTTTTTCCGCCATCGAAGCTGTATGCTTCTACCGCAAGGCCACTTCCTGTATCGTTTCCTATGACTTCTATGGTCACAGTTCCGTTGGTCCAGGTTTCTGGTTTTAGAAGGGCACCCACCACCACAGGCTTCGCCTGATCGATCTTTGTGATCTCCGTGATGTTCACCTCTGAGAGATTTCCAGCAAGATCTTTCACCACGACTTCTACGGCTGCATTCTTACTGAAGGTTTTATAGTTTTCTTTCTGGAAGGTTTTTCCTCCGTCGAAGCTGTAGGCTTCTACCGCAAGGCCGCTTTCCTTGTCTTCTGCATTGACGGTAAGGAGTACTTCTTCTTTTGTCCATGCTGTGGGATTTCCGGTCACCTCTAGAATCTCAGGCTTTGTTTTATCGATGTTTTCCACAGCCACTATTTGAATCTCCGTGATATTTCCCACCTGATCCTTCACTTGAATTTCAAGGACTTCGTTTACGGATACAGATTTTATGGCTTCTTTCTGCCAGGTTCTTCCTCCGTCGAAGCTGTAGGCGTCCGCCGCAAGGCCGCTTTCTTCATCTTCTGCCTTGACTTCCACAAGAACCTGGTCTTTTGTCCAGGTGTCAGGGGCCTTCTTGATTTCACTGACAACAGGTGCTTTATGATCCAAGTTTTTGATGTCGACGATTTTGAGCAAGGAGACATTTCCTGCCATGTCTTTCACCAGGATCTCCACTTTTCCATTTTCAGTGAAGATTTTCTCGTTTTCCTTCTGCCAGGTTTTTCCGCCATTGAAGCTGTAGGCTTCTACTGCAAGGCCACTTCCTGTATCGCTTCCTGTGACTTCTATGGTCACAGATCCGTTGGTCCAGGTTTCTGGTTTTAGAAGGGCACCCACCACCACAGGCTTCGCCTGATCGATCTTTGTGATTTCTGTGACCTTTACCTCTGAGAGGTTTCCTACAAGATCTTTGACCAGGATTTCTACGGCTTCATTTTTACTGAAGAGCTTATAGTTTTCTTTCTGGAAGGTTTTTCCGCCATCGAAGCTGTAAGCTTCTACCGCAAGTCCGCTTTCCATGTCTTGTGCATTGACGGTAAGGAGCACTTCCTCTTTTGTCCATGCTGTGGGATTTCCGCTCACTGTTAAAATCTCAGGTTTTGTTTTGTCGATGTTTTCCACAGCCACTCTTTGCATCTCCGAGATATTTCCCATCTGGTCCTTCACTTGAATTTCAAGCACTTCGTTTACGGATACAGATTTTGCGGCTTCTTTTTGCCAGGTTTTTCCTCCGTCAAAGCTGTAGGCGTCCGCTGCAAGACCGCTTTCTTCATCTTCTGCGCTGACTTCCACAAGAACCTGATCTTTTGTCCAGGTGTCAGGGGTTTTCTTGATTCCACTGATACTAGGTGCTTGATCGTCTATGTTCTGAATGTCAACGGTTTTGAGTAAAGAAAGATTTCCGGCAAGATCCTTCACCAGAATCTCCACTTTTCCATTTTCAGTGACGGTTTTCTCGTTTGTATTCTTCCAGGTTTTTCCGCCATCAAAACTGTATGCCATGGGAGACAGACCGCTTTCTTTGTCTTCTGCGCTGACGCTAAGAAGCACCTCTTTTGTCCACCCCGTAAGGTTTCCTGTGGCGTCTAAAATCACCGGTGCTTTTTTATCAATGTTGTCCACGCTGATGGATACTACACTGGATTCATTTCCGGAAGCATCCTTTACCCTGATCCCTAATCTATCATTTACGTTAAGGGTCTTACTGGGTTCTGCTTGATAGGTTATTCCTCCATCAAAGCTGTAGGCCAGAGGAGACAGTCCACTTTCCGCATCCTTTGCGAAGACCATGACCTGCACAGTTCCATTGGTCCAGTTCGCGGGAGTTCTTACCATGCTTTCTATAACAGGTCCTATTTTATCAATCTTGCTGACAATGATTTCTTTCGTCGCTGCATTTCCTTTGACATCTGTCACGGTTATGACATACCTTCCGTTTTCTTCTGCTGTAAAGGAATACTCTGATGTCTCACTGCTTAATGTAACTTCATCTTCTCCATCTTTAGATAGCGTCACTTTTTCAATGCCTCTGTTGTCTGTGGCTTTGAATGTGATGAGGGCATTCTTATTCATCCAGGTTTCAGGGTTTCCTGTAACTTCTGTGATCTCCGGTTTTATCGTGTCCACGGGAAGCCACTGGGCAAAGACTGCGGTGGGACTTGTGATCCCTTTTGTAAAATCAAAGAGGTCTCCACCGGTGCTTTCTGTATACCATCCCATGAATTCCAGTCCTTCACTGGCAGGATCCAGTGGTTTCATGGGCTGGTCTTCATTTTTCACGGTCTGCTTTCCAGGCATATTACGAACGAGATTTGTGGTGTTTTCTATAAATCTCACTTCATGGATGCTGGTATCTTCTGCCACCACGCTGATTTTAGCAATGCCGGAATCAACTTTTGCAAGGACACCGTCTTTTTCCGCCGTGACTCTACAGAAATAGTAGATTTCTGTTCCTATAGGGAGATCCTTTGGCAGATCATAACTGTTCTCTGTAGCCCCTGGAATCAGAGTTGCTCCCTCTAAGGAGTTCTCTTCATTCTGGTACCACTGGTAGGAAAGAGAACCGCTTTCTGAAACTTCTCCATCCACCACGGCATTTCCCTGAACCACGAGTTTTCCCTCCACCTGGCCTACGGCATAGGTTCTGGAGACAGGCTGCTTAGAGATGAACACCGCCAGGTTTTCAATGGCTTCCTGAGCACTTTCGATGTCCGGGTCCAGAGAAGACTCATAGCTGAAGGTGACGGTTTCACCGGGTTTAATCTCAGAGAAAATAAACTCCAGTCCCATTCCTACATCGTTATACTCATGTCTTCCATACAAATCTTCTCCGCGATACATAATTTCTGAGTAGGTGTATGTACCAACTCCGCAGCTGATGACCTGAGCCCGATGGTCGCTGGTGTAGAAAATGAAGGGGTTCTCCACCTGCTGAAGGACCGCCTTATGCTCGTCTGGCGCTACAGGACTTGGGGCGTCGATCCGGGAGGAGGATGCAACGGCCCAGATGCCTCCTGTACCGTCTTTAAAGAAGTAATTGTCTGTTTCATGGCTTAAAGGATTCTGATCCGGATCAAACTTCCTGATATAGCTGGCATTATTGAGGGTTTCTCCTGTGGTGTTCTTCATGGTGATCACTGTGGTGAACCGTTTGTCCTCTTGTCCAAAGATGATATTTTGCGTGTATTCCAGCGCACCTGCGATGATTCCTTTATTTTCAGCCTGAAGGTGAGACAATGTGCTCTTATCTAGGGAATAGACTGGAGCATATCCCATGACACCGCCAGCACCGATGGTAGAAACGCTGGATTTCAAGGTCGTCTCTCCTTCTTTGCTTCCAGCCCATCCCACCATGAATCCCTCATCTATGG
The DNA here is from genome assembly GCF_900115135.1 of Proteiniclasticum ruminis. GTDB lineage: Bacteria > Bacillota > Clostridia > Clostridiales > Clostridiaceae > Proteiniclasticum > Proteiniclasticum ruminis_A. Next base: position 176,491 of record NZ_FOVK01000005.1, read on the forward strand.
TTCCTGGTAGAAAAAAGTCTCTTGTGGTTGGTGCATTTCCTTTTTCCCAACCATCTCCATCAGATCGCAAACCGATTCTAGAACTCCAATCAGCATCTGGATGAAAGTATTTCGTCCCACTGATTGGAGCATCCCAACTTGTCCCATAAGACCCTGCCCTTGAAATACCAATTTCAATGAAATCATTGCCTAAGAAAACATCTCCCATTGCATTTGAGAGGCTTCTAGGTCCTGTCCCACCGGTGCCGACTCCTTCTACGCCTGCATCCAGAAGAGAAGCATTCATGAGGGTTTTAGATTCTTTTTGTGATGTAACCTCCTGAGCTTCCGCTGCATGGGTGAGGGGCAAATAAGAGGTGAGGACCATGACAGATAACCCCAGAGAGATCATCTGCTTTTTTGTTTTTTCTCTTTTTTTCATGTTCATCCTTCCTTCGATATAGCATTGATTTAACAAGTATCACCTTTTGGGATAAAGTTTTAACATATCACCTATGGCGAAGATGATTCCTTACTCTGCTTACTATAGCATCCGGTAAAGGGTTATGAATCTCCATGGCGTGAAATGCTATTTTTACGCCTTGAATGGTAATTCTTGATTTCTTCTCTTCTTTTTTCAGACAAAAAAAGACCACCATAGGCTGCTATGATGGACTCTTCACATGATTTGGCTGGTCTCTTTTCTATTTTTTTGTTCTTAGAACTCCTCAAACTCAAGAGTTCTATGCTCCATTTCTTTCTTATTTCTTCTTTCCTATGTTTCTGTCTGTTGGCAGATAGGCGGTGGACAGTAAAGGGGCTGGCTTCAGCCTGTCTTTTTCTTCCAAATGGAACAGTTCTTCAGGGGTATATCCATTATTCTCCCAGATTCTGGTATTGTTCTTTAGGTTTATGATGAGCTTCACCATCTTCTGAATTTCTTTTTCTTCTTCGAAGACCAGGCCCATCTCCTCCAGGTGTTCTAGTATCTGATCCATGCCGTAATCCACCTGGCAATCGGCCACCACCTCATGAGCCATATCCTCCGCTCTCTCCTGATCCACCCCAAAATCCTTCTTCAGCGTCAGCACAAACTGATGATACTCCTTGGTTTTTTCAAAATACAGGCCGCTCACATAGTTCAGAAGTTCTTGTTTCTCTGGAATATAGTAGGGCTTTGATCCCTTTTCCCGGATGTAGTAGAGAAACTCCCGATGCTCTAAGATGGACATTGAAACAAAGTATCCTTGATGCACATCGATCCAGGCCTCCTCTATTTCCTTAGGCAGTTTTTCCTGAATGCTTTCCACCTCTTTTAGCGTAATCTTTTCGGTGTTTTGCATATTATAGATGTCCACCACTTTCTTTTTATGGACCATGCCATAGAGATTGCAGAGGGCGATGACGTAGTCACTTACTTCTTTCTTTCGTGCTTTTTCTTTTTTTCTCTTCGCTCTTTCTTCAGCATCATGCTGAAGAGTCCTTTCATCTACACCTGCGTAGTACGCCGCCCCTCTTATATAGCCCTCTTTCTCATTGATCTTTGTTCTCTCTATGGTGAGGTCGGTAAGAATCTGCAAGGCTTCTTCTATGCGGTTTTCCCCATCCACGGGCTTATACTTCCTTTCCATGGAAACCAGGGCGTCCCTTACTTCTAGAATCTCTTCCACACTCATATCGTCTGTTTTTTCTTCCATCACTTCTTCCATGAAAGTAAGACATTCATCCATGAGGGTTATGATGAGATCCTCTTGCTTCTGGTCTCTTTCTATCCCATCTTCCAGAGCATCATTCAGCGCCCGGATGATAGAGGTGTAGACTTTCACCTGAAGAAGTAAGCTCATCTCATCCTCTGCCTTTTCCAGAAGATCTTCCGTAAAATAGATCATGTCATCCAGAGAAGGATTCTCCTCCCCTCTTTCTTCTTCCATGTAGGAGAGATACCCCGAGAGATACTCTTCCGTACTCATCACTTCAGGAAACAGCCGATAATAGACTTCTCTTTGAAACTTCGGGTCTCCCATGGCTTTAATGAGGATGAACTCAATCAGTTCTTCTTTGGTCTTTCCTTCCAGTTGCTTTCCCCATGCCTCAAGATCATCTATTGTTTCCAGGTATGCTTTCGGTTTCATGCTTTCTTCCCTTCTTTCATAAAGTTTCATTCAATATCATCTTTTCATAAAATGACTTCTATCGTATGGATAGTAAAAATCTCCTTTCCTTTATTATATCGGGCTCCTGTGTTCTTGACGAGTGCATCGGAATCATTTTTGATTTTCCTTCTCCCTTTCACATCTTGGAGAATCTTCCGTCATACATCCTAAGAAAAGAGAAAGGATGCCTTCAAGATGAGGCGACTGCCTCACATAGGTGCATCCTTTTAAAAACTCCAAGTGACGATAAAATTGATATGAGAAAGCGATAAAAAACAGAAAGCCTTTTCTTATCCTCTCTCCGGAAGCATCTTGCGGTTCTTCTCAAAGGACCACTCTCCCAAACACTGAAGAAGCATGGGAAGGAGTGCTAAAAATGTGTAGATGACATAAAAAAGAACACTGACCCCCGTGATGGGATTGAGGATGATCTCAGGGTCATAGAGTGCAACCATCTGATCCAGAAGACAGGCACTTCCCAGGAGGGTGCCTCCTAGGAAAAGAGTGACCACCACTGCCCGGTCGCGGTTGTCAAACCGGTACAGAGAGAATGCGGTTCTTCCCCTGAGGCCATAACCTCTACTTCTCATGGAATCTGCTGTTTCCACAAAGCTTTCAGTCATAAAGGTAAGCAGTATGGATCCCACCCGAAGAAGATTCCGTACCCTCTTGTAGAAGTTTCCTTGGCGAATTCCTCTGCCCATGGCCTCCTGTCCGCTTTGGATGCGGTGGGCTGTGGTGACGGTTTTCGGTGCGGTGCGTAACAAAATGGCGAAGTAAAGGGAGAGCTTTGGACTGATTCTTCCAAGAAGATAGACGATTTTGTCCGTGGTGAAAATCTCGTGGACACAAAGAAGCCATAAAAGGAGACTAGACGCTTTCAGCCCACGCAGGCCTCCATAGAGGATGGACTCCAAGGTGATCATATTACCAATGGCTGTTTCTCTCAGATTCGTCACGCCAAAATGGTTGTATCTAGAATAATAATAGGCATAAACCCCTACGCCAGGAAGAAGCAGCAAGCCAAAAAGAAGCGCACTTTTTCCTTTCAGCTTTGTGGCATAAATAAGGCCGGTCAGAAAGGAAATCACAAGATACACCGGATGCTCTATGAACATTACAAAGGAAAGGAGAAATAGAAAATACAGTGCACTGATCATCGGGTGATACGCATCAAATCTCATGGTTTGTCTCCTCAAGAAGGCCATATTTCAGCTTCATCCGATCAATCTTCTCAAAGATCGGCCCGGAAAGAAGGAATAGAAACACCGCCGTGGCCAAGGCATGGATGGTGTTCACCGTAACGCCTGATAGGATAAAAATTCCAGCATTTTTCCAGGTGATGGAAGAAACGGAGGTAAAGAGTGCGGAGAGATCCAAAAGAGGCCCCACCACCAGAAGTATAGTAAATGCACCATGAATGGCCAGGGAGCTTCGATCTCTCTTTAAAAGTCCTGTCCTATAGAAGAATCCGGAAAGAAATCCCGCCATCCCAAAGGCAAACATCTGATAGGGCGTCCAGGGTCCCTGTCCAAAAATGAAGTTAGAGACAAAGCTGCTGAGGACCCCACATAGGAAGCCGGCCTCCGGTCCAAAGGAAATGCCCGTGATGATGACGACTGCCGCCATGGGCTTAAAAAAGGGCACAAAGATGAAGACGGTCCTGCTGATCACGGCCATGGCCGATAGCACAGAGAGGATCAGCAGTTCTCGCGCCTGGGGTTTTCTCTTTTCAAATCTGTACAGGAAGGGAAACATGGAAAGGCCAATGAGAAGCACGCTGACCACGTAATACTTGCGGTCTGCAAGGTTCATCCCCATATAGATCACCAGGGGCATGGCCAGAAGAATAAGGACGAAGGACAGCTTTGTTCTTTTACTCCATGTACTTTTTCTCATATTTTTACTCCTCCTTCCAAAGGGGCACTTCTTAAAAGGTCCAGCACATCCTCTTTGGTGATGGCCTGCTGAAAGATGCCCCGGCTCATCCGGTGTGCTGTGGTGGTATAGTAGGCATGGGCAGAAAAGAAGTTCCGGGGCGTATTCTGGGTGAGAATCTGCCCGTCGAAAAAGAAGGCAACGTGGTCTGCATAGCTTGCACAAAACTCCACATCGTGGGATACCAGAAGAACAGTCATGCCTTCTACCATCAGTCTTCGTAAAATGGATGCAAGCTTCTTTTTGAAATAGGTGTCAATGCCTTTGGTGGGTTCATCCAGAAGCAGCAGCTTTGGCTCTGTAAGGAGAAGTTTACAAAGGGCTGCCCGTTGCTGTTCTCCTCCAGACAGATCGTAAGGATGGGCAGAAAGAAGATCCGTGATTTCAGTTTTTCTTGCCAAGTCTTCGATGCGCCTTCTTTTTTCCTCTTCCCCCATGTTCTTGGGCAGTATTTCCAAGAGGTCTTCCTCCACGGTTTTCCGGACAAAAAGGGTCTGGGGATCCTGGGGCAGAAAAGCCAGGGTATGCTCATAGAGTGCACCCCCTTTGTATTTTTCAATGCGTTTTCCGCCAATCTCCACTTTCCCTCTGTAGGGCCGTTTTACCCCGCTGAGAATCTTCAGCATGGTTGTTTTTCCAGAGCCGTTTCCGCCCATGACGGCAAATAGGCTTCTCTCCGGAACGCTTAGGCTGAGTCCTTTAAGCACATCGGCACTGTCTTTCTCATAACGGAACCACACTTCCTTCAGTCTTAGTGCCTCTGGAGCCTCCTCATAAGAAGGCGCAACCAAGTGTTTTTCTTCATGGATTCCATCGGCTTTCTTTAAAAGCCACTGTCTTCCTTCTTTCACTGTCAGCGGGCTGTCGCCTTCTTCCTCCAGGTCTTCAAAGATCTGCATGGGGGTTGGGAAGGAGGTGAAGATCTCCGGATGGGTCTTTTGGATCTTTTTCCCCACACGCTTCGGGTTATCATCGGCGATGAGTGCCCCCTCCTCCATCACAAGAATCCGGTCTGAAAGGGCAAAAAGCTGTTCCAGACGATGCTCTGAAAGAATCACGGTGGTGCCTAAGTCTTCATTGATCTTCCGGAGGGTATCGATGAAGTCTGCCGCTGCAATGGGGTCCAGCTGTGAAGTCGGTTCATCTAAAATGAGGACCTCCGGCTGCATGGCCATGATGGAGGCAAGATTAAGAAGCTGTTTTTCTCCTCCTGAAAGATCTGTCACTTTTTTGTGGAACCAGTGATGGATGCCAAAGTAGTTTGCCATCTCCGCCACCCGTCCTCTCATGGCGTTCTCCTCCATGCCTAGGCTCTCCAGACCAAAGGCCAGTTCATGCCACACTTTGTCTGTGACAAGCTGATGATCCGGGTTTTGCAGGACAAATCCGATTTCACCTGCCTGATTTGAAAGATCCCATTTTTCCAAATCTCTTCCTTTATAAAGCACCTGCCCCTCTCTTTTTCCCACGGGACTCAAAACGCTTTTCAAGTGACGGAGAAGGGTGGTTTTTCCACTGCCGCTTCTCCCACAAAGAGTAACAAATTCCCCTTTCCGGATGGTCACCTGAAGGTCCTTCAGGATCTTCTTCTTGGTCTCGGGATAGGCAAAACTTAAATTTCTGATTTCAAAATGAACCATTTGATCTCCTCCAACAGGTTTAAAATGAGTGGGGTAGCCAGAAAGAGCCCATAGACTCCTGGCGTAAGCATAGAACGGAAAAAGGGTCCCATATCTTCTATAAAGGCTGTTCTTCCTCCTCCTTGGTCTCCAAGAAAAAGAGCGAGCATCAGCATCAGAATAAGAAAGGCCATATAGATCAGGAGAATCCAGTCTTCCTTCTTCAGCGTATACAATGAAAAACTCCTTCGTCCAGGCAGTCCATATCCCCTGCTGATCATGGAATCTGCTGTGCTGATGGATCCTTCTAGGGTCCATCCAAGAAGAGCGCTGAAGAGCACTGCCCTTTCCCGTATCTTTTCCAGGAGGGTTTCTTCCTTCTTCTCCCTCCCCATGACGCTGCGGGCAGTCTCCATGGCTTTGTACTTCTTATGAAGAAGTGGCAGGAGCCTTTCGATCATCACCAGCAGAAGGGACATGGAAGGGGCCATGTTTCGAAAGAGATACGCATAGCGATCACTGGTCATAAAGAGATGATAACTGCCAAACCACATCATCATCGTGTAGAAGAGGCCTCCGGTAAAAAGCCCATAAACCAGTGCTTCCGCCGTATACTTTCTGCCGCCAAGGTAAGTGAATAGAACCCTCTCACCAAATTCTGAAAAAAACGGATTCACAAGAGAAATCACCAGGGCTGCCAGAAGAAGACCTGAAATACGTTTCCACGCCTGGTCTCCCTTTAATGATCTGTAGTAGAGCGTGGACAGACCTCCAGACAAAAGAAGGAACATAGGCTTTGTATAAAACATGCCAAAGCCTAAGACTCCCAAAAAATATAACCCCCCTACATAAGGATGATGAGAAAACAGTCTGTCTCTATGCATGTAATCTCCTTTCAAAAAGGAAGGTAAAGGAAAACATCTCCCCTTTACCTTCTTTCTCTTGGGGCAGCCTGGAATCAGGATTCCCTCTTGGTGTTTTTCTTTCTCATGACAGTTACTCCTACCAAGGCCCCTGCCAGAAGTACCCCCAGCACCAGCCACAAGGTGGCGCTGCTTTTCTCCACTTCTGCCGCTTCTAAGGCCTCTCCGGCTTCCAGTCCAAGGACCCCAAAGACGGAGAAGCTTTCTGTCTTGAAAACCAGTTCTTTGTCTTTCAGGACCGCCTCCAGATATTCAAAGGTTCCATCCTTTTTTTCGTGGAGGATGAGAATCTGTCCCTCATGGCCTTCTTGACGCGGGATACGGACCTCCAGAGCTTCCTCTGGGATGTACTCCTCCTTTGTCAGGGCATTGAGCATGGATAGGTTGAAGATGCCAAGGATCTTGTGGGCCGCGGCTTCTTCTTTAAATCTTTTCAGGGACTCTTCTTCCAAAGAGTGCACCTCTACCTGGATTTTCACATACCAGGGCAGTCCCTGGACCTTTATCTGGGTCTCAGGGTCCTGATGATGGTGCTTTTTATAAGCTTCTGTATAGGCCTTAAGATTCTCTGCATTTTCCACTTCCTTCTTCTCTTCCTCAGAAAGAGATTCATAGGCGCTGTATGCTTCAAAAAGGGCCTTCAGGTCAGTCAAGCCGTCAGACTCCACTTTCAGACTGCGGATCATGTTTCTGACGCGTTCTAGAGTTTCTTCTTCTTCCGCATCCTCAGAAACTGAGCTCTCCTCCTTGACTGCATCGTCTTTTTCCTCTTCTAGAGGGACTCCTCCTCCCGTGGATGGCGCTTTATCAGGTTTTTCTTCCTTGGATGGTCCCTCCTGTGGATTCTTCCCTTCCTCTTTCGGCACTTCTTGATCTTCATTTTTCTCTTCTTCCTTGTCTTCTTCTGGTTCGTTCAGAAGGAATTCGTAGAAAGCTTCTGCTTCCTGAAGAACTTTTAGGTTTGTCACGAGACTTTTCTGCCTTAGGGTGAGGGCCTCATAGGCGTTTCTTGCCTCAACAAGAGCCTCTTTGCTCTTTTCACTCACAGCGCCGATGCTGCGGATGAGGTCCATCACCTTCCCTGCGGCAGTTTTGTCCGCTTCCTCAGATTGCAGATACAACAGTTTTTCTTCTGCATAAAGGAGCCAGTCCACATTATGCACTTGCTCTTTCTGCTCCATGGTGAGAGCTTCATAAGATCTTCTTGCGGATCTGATGGTTTCTTCTTTCAAAAGGGTCACGTCGCCAATGTCATCGATGAGCTCTATCACCCTCTGGATCTGATTTTTCAGAAGCCCAAGGCTTCTTTCTGCATCCAGAAGAACATCAAGGGTTTTGATCCCTTCTTTTTCAGCTTCTGTCAGGCTGTCATAGGCTACTCGTGCAAGAAGGATCTGTGGCTCACTCTGAAGGCTCACCGCTCCGATCTTTTCAATGAGTCCGTGGACATGATGGAGGATCAGTTCTCTATAGGTCTTCTCTTTTTGAACAAGAACCTCATAGTTTGTGACCTGGGCTTTTTCTTCCTCGTACATGGCCTCATAGGCATTTCTTGCAATGATCAGCGCATCCTTGGAGTCAAGTGTCACGTCGCCGATGGCGTCGATGAGCTTTATGACCCCCAGAGCTTCAGGCACCCCCACAGCCAGAACATTTCCAGAGTCATTTTTATAGAACAGGGTTCCACGGGCATCATGAATGATGCCTGTTAAATTGTACTGGGCAAAGCCTGCCGCATCATAGAGCTCGATGAGTTCTGCGTCTTCCCCGGAGGTGGCGTTAGGATCGGCTTTGATCATGGATATACCACCAGGCAGGGCGTTGTAGGTGGAGTAGAGATAGATGAATCCTGTCTCTTTCTCATAAGCCGTGGTGAGAAGCACTGCGTTCTGAGGATAGCCTTTCAGTCCCACTGCATAGATCATTTCCAGGCTTTCTGCATCCGCCACCAGAAGGTTCCCTGAGGAGCCTGTAGCGCTGATGCCTGAACCTACCCCCACATACACACGGTTCTTGTAGACCACAGGGGTTGCGGTGGACTGGGCGTTATGGTTTATCCCATGAAGGTTTGAGAGAACGCCCGTGACAGGATCCACGTCTGCCCGGTAGAGATACCCATTTTTCGTGGTGAAATACACCCTGCCGCTTTCTTTCTCATAAGCGATGGCAGATCTCTGATCGCCAACAATTTCCAGGGCTGAAATCACTTCACCGGTGAACTGGTGGAAGGCAAATAAGGTGGATGTGCCGCCAAATCCGCTGGTTCCATCATCAGATCCCACAATGACGGTATCTCCTACCACCACTGCTCCGGCCCAGTAGAAGCCACCCTTATGGGTGTATTTCCAGCTGGCTTCTTTTGCTTCCTTTGTATTTTCTGGATCCTCATCGGTGACACTGATGCTGACAAAATTTGCATCCCTTGTTTCTCCGTTCCAGAATCCTGTATAAATGTATCCATCCTCATAAGCAATGGCGCTCAAGGACTGGCCCCCCAGCGCATCCTTGTAGACCCAGACAGATTCCAGGGTCTTGGCGTTAAACGCCTGGATGGTGCCATTGCCAAGTGGTGCAAAAATCATCCCTTCTGCATAGGTGGGGGGAGTATACCCAAAACTTGGAGAACCCACCATGTCCCCTTGGGCGAGAATTTCACCGGTTCTTAAATCCAGCTTGTAGATCACCGTGCCTGCCATGACGATCAGGGCATTATCCACAATGATCTGCACACTGGGTGCTGCACTCCAGCCGCTGCCAAGCTTCTTGTTCCACTTGAGGTTGATGTTTTCTGTATCAATGGGCAGTTTCACATCTGTGATGGCCATGTTGCTGTCGCTGCCTCTGAAATTTTTCCAGTAGGCATCCACTTCAGGGAGCTTATTTCCAGTGACTTTCTCCAAGGAAGCTGTAAGGACTCCGCCTTCGGCAGGAATTGGACCTTGCTTTGTGATATAGCCATATTTTGTGATGCTGTAGGTATAGGACTTCACGCCAAAGAGTCCTCTGTAGGTTCCGGTTTCATCCGGTTCCACGGCTCTTCCTTCTTCATCATAGACTTTCACCAGAGCATCTTCTGGTGAAACCTCAAACTGCACTGCTTTTCGCTGTGCCCGTTGAAGGTTCAGGGTATAGGTTTCTGACAAAGCATCTTTTTCGTCTGAGGTGGACACCGAAACGGTGATTTTGTCTTTTCCGCGAAGATCCACTATGCTGGACGCTTCTCCGTCATATGTCATCACATAGCCGCTCTTGGCTGGTTCAGCCTCAATCTTCACAGTGTCTAGATCCTCTGGAAGGATCACCGTATACTCTTTTTCTGTTGGACTAAAAGCCTTGTCCAGATCGTAAGGGGTCTTTCCTTCCAAGAGGCGAAGATCTGTAAGGGTGGGCAGAACATCTACTGAAAAGTAGTACACACCGGCTTTCTTCTCTGATCCTTCTTCCGGCTGCACTTCCAGCCGGAACTCGTTCTTTCCTGGCACCAGCACATCCGCCCATTTGGAGGATCCGCTTTTCCAGGTGATGTCTTTACTTTGTCCTTCCCCATAGTAAAGGATCACTTTTGCACTGCCTTCTTCCGGCATTGCCCGGAATCTCAGCTGGGTCACCCCATCGGTCTGGGCAGCTAGGGTATAGCTTTTCTCTTCCTTCTGAAAGACCGCTTCTGTTTTATAGGCTTCGCCAGGATTTTTCAGAAGCACCGTGGCATCAGTGGGGCTGTAGGAAGTGTGGATGAGAAGAGACTGCAGAAGGCTTTCCTTCTCTTTCGACACCTGAAGGATCAGGGTATACGTGTCTTTAGAGTATGCTTCCCCATCATGGGCACGGAAAACCAGTTCATAGGTCTTTTCTTCTTCCGGGGTGAACAAAAAGGCATTCAGGGCTTCTATTTCTTTCTCTCCGTCTATGGACACGGTATAGGTCAGATCGTCTCCATCTTCATCGGTGAAGAAATCAGACAGGTTCATCTCCAGGGTCTTTCCTAGGGTGAGGAAACCTTCGGCTTTCTCCTGCACATTCTCTTTTCTTACTGGCACCTCATTTCCTGGAACCAGTAAGAAGGTGTAGACTTTACCGGTCTCTCCGCCTACGGTAAGACGGAGGTCTTTCCCAAAGGCCACAGGGATGTCGTCGTTTCGTCGGTACCCCTCATCTTCTAAAAACGCTTCCACTTTAAAATTCTTGTTCGCAGCGGTGGGTGTTACCCGAAGCTTTTGAAGAGATTTTGGCAGGGTCAGGGTATACGCCGTCACACCGCTGTCAAAGGCTGGGCTTAGGGTGCCCTCATTGAACTGGATGGTTTTTAGGCTCTGGTCCGAGCTGGACCAGTTCATCCCCAGGTCTTCTCCCCAGTTTTTCGTATATTGGATTCGGATCTCGTCTCCATTTTTCAGTTCTCCATTTTTCACGGTGAACTCTCCAAATCCCCGGTCTGTGAACCAGTCGTTCAGTGTCCCCATCCAGCCGCTCATGCTGCCCCCATGGAAGGCTTCCAGTCCATGGATGGAGGAGATGTAGTTATACTCTGCCCCTATTATTTCATAGTCTTTTGATTTCAGGGCATCGGCCACAAGGCTCATCATGGTGGACTCGTCTTCCAGGGGCACATTCTCTTCTATGAGTACTCCTGTCCAGGCGGGCGGAGTGCCCTCCACTTCCTCCAGGAAGGTGGTGTTCTCGACGATGACCTTGACAAAGCCCAGTGCTTCTTCTGCTTTTACCGAAACCGGCAGCAGATTGATCATCATGAGGAGTAGTAGTAGGGAGGAGATCCATCTGTTTTTTAATTTCATTGAAATAACGCTCCTTCTTGTTCCTTCTTGTTTCTTCTTGCTGTTATTTTGCTCTTTTTACTTTCCTCTACAGTACAGATCCGCCTATGTCTGCGCCCAGTCCTTTACAGGTGTAGGCCCAGAGGATGACATCCCCGTCTTTCAGCTTGTAGGCTGAACTTCCGTAATTGGGGAACCATCCGTTCACCTGATACATCCATCCGGATTCAGAACCCACATCAAATTCATAGAGATGCTGGATGCCTTCCACGTAGTAGCTCTTATATAGCGGCGTATAGGCATATTCCAGCTGCATGTTCGCGGCCTTTGCCACTCTTTTCAGCACATCAAACACTGTTTCCCCTTGGGTGAATTCCACCGTGGTGGCTTTTAACAGAACCCCATTTTGAGGCACGTACTGTTCTTTCCCTGGGGTGAGATCTTTCATATTGTCCAAAATGCTGTCCACCCGGATGGAGATGGTAGCTTTCAGAACTTTGGCCGCAGGTTTCTGAGGTTTTTCTGGTTCAGCCACCGGTGGCACAATCTCCGTGGGCTGTTCTTCTTTCTTTTCCTTTTCTGTCTCTTTGGTCTTTCCTGGCTGCGCTTCTATGTTACCTGATGCGATTCCTGGTTCCTTTTTCTCATCTTGAGGTTCCTTTGAAGGATTTTTTTCCTGGCTTTCGGAAGGTGCTTTTTCTCCTCCAGCCTGGGTTTCATTCACTTCTTCTTCCGGACTCTTCCCCGGTTCTTTGTCTCCCTCCTCTTTCTTGGAGAGGGTTTCTTGATTTATTTGCTCTTCCAGCACAAGGCTTACTGTTTCCTGCCTCTTCCCTAGGATTCTTTCTGCCTCCTCCTTTGTGAGGAACAGATCTTTTCCTTCATAGTCTTTCTGCAGCTGACGCAGAATGAAGTCTGAAAGAGTCTCTTCCGTAAGCCTTCTTTTCTCATAAAGGTTCTCTTCTTTTTCAGTTTTCAGGATGGTGAGCATGTCTCCCTTCTGAAGAAGGGTTTCTTCCTCTATTCTGCAGTGTATTACCTCACCACCATAGACATAAACGGTGCTTGTCCCCTGACGGACACTGACAGAGAAGACTCCTGTAGCAGAGGACAGTTCTTCTTCCTTTGCAAAGACTGAAAGTGATTTATTATCTTTGGTGTTCGTATGAAAAAACACTTCTCCGTTCATGACCTGGAGTCCTAGCGTGTTTTCTTTTTCTTCCTGGATCATTAGGGTGGTATCCTCATGGAGCACCGCTTCTCCTTGGCCTGGAATCTCAAGGTGGACACTGGCCCCATCCAGGGTTTTCAGACGGTCCCCTTCTTTTAGAATAGTTCCTTCTTGGAGACTGTAGGCGATGCCCTTTCTCTCCACATGGGCAAGACCTGATTTTCCTGTCACCAGAATGCTTCCGCCTTCTGTGAACCATCCGCGGATATTTCCGACGAACATGGCTGCGGAAAATACAATGGCCACTAGAATCAGAATCATTACTCCGTTATAGATGCTGTTTTTTCTGGCCTTGGAGGGCCGTTTCTTCTTCTGTTCATCCTTCTGTTCTCGCACTTGATTCCCGACCTCCTTTTAGGTATAATTTAAGGCGCAAGAAAGAGAGCATTCCTTGAATGCTTGTTTTTGCGGGTACTGTACAGATGGGCGTCGACCAAACATTTCATCTGTACAGTTTTTCTTTTGCCTTTTAATGGATCTTAAAACGTCAGATTATTCTAAAAATAAAAACAGCGTACCGTAGAGAACGGAAACGCTGCTGCATCTCAAATCGTCTCATTCTCTTACCCAAGAATAACCTAATCAGCACGTTGATAAAAGTATCCTGACTTACGGATCATTCTACTCTGAGACCTTCTCATTCTTTGAAAGAACAATGGTCATCATTCGTACCCGCATACAGTAGGGGCAAGCCTGTGCCGGTTTCACCGGACTTCCTTTTATCTGTGCCTGATATTTTTTTGTGTAGATTCATTTCTTTTTTCCATCTAGTATACTAAAACCTGAATCTACAGATACTATAACATTAAGACTTCCGATATGCAATGCACTTTATTGCTGTAATATTTTCTTCTTTATCGATTTCTATTCTTTTGGTGCCTCAGGAAAATTTCCTTAGAGCCAGATTTTCCATTTTATAGGGCTTATATGCAGATTAAAAGCACTGACAGGGAGCAGTTCATTCTCTATCAGTGCTTCTTTCTGCATTATGGTATAAAGATTCCTTTACGCCTTCTTATCATCCTCTAGGATCTTCCTACATTTCTTTCAGCGCTTCCATGAACTGATCCGCCATATAGGGATCAAAGTGGGTGCCCTTGCAGCGTTTGATTTCTTCAAAAGCCTCCTGGAAGGTTTTGGCCTTCTGGTACGGTCTTTGGTTGGTCATGGCGTCGAAGGAATCCACGATGGTGAGAATCCTTGCCAGAGGATGGATTTCCTCTCCCTTCAGCCCTTTCGGATAGCCCGTGCCGTCATACTTCTCATGATGCTGAAGTACAATGGGTACGATTTTCTCAAATCCACGGATCTGACTGAGGATGTCCGCACTGTCCTGGGGATGCTTCTTCAGTTCTTCCCACTGGGCATCGGTGAGCCTCTGATTGGTGATGAGGGTTTCCTTAGACGTATTGATCTTACCAAGATCATGGAGATATGCCCCAAAAAGGAGACTTCTCTTGTCTTCTGGAGAAAGCTTCATATGGTCTGCCACAATCCTTGAATAGTGGAAGACCCGTTCCACATGATTGAAGGTGTAGGTGTCTCTGGAGTTAATCACCGTCATGAGGGTTTTTAGAGGCTTCATTTCCTCCAAGAGGTCCTCATTGGGTTCTTTTTCCATGATGTGGTCAAAGATGGAGGAATAGACTTCCACCTTGTTTCTTCTTAAGAACTTTGCCCGATAAAGAGCCATGTCCGCATTCTCAATGAGGCTCATATGTCGTTCCATCTGCATGCTGCTGGTGGAGACGCCTATGGAGGCGGTCATCATCTGGTTGTTCATGTTTTCTTTGCCATGGTAGTCATAATTGCAGATGGCTTCCCGTAATCTGTCTGCCATCTTGCAGGCTTCTTCCTTGTCCGTATCCGGCAGGATGACGCAGAACTCGTCTCCACCATAGCGGCAATGTAGATCTGTCTCTCTGATGGTTTCTTTTAGTACCCCTGCGATTTCTTTCAGGAAGGCATCTCCCTGGGCATGACCATAAACATCGTTATAGGTCTTGAAGTTATCCAGATCCAGCATCACCAGGGACAGTGGTGTCTCGTCAATTCTACTTTTTTCAAATAGTTTTTCTAAAACCTCATAAAAGTACCTATGGTTATAAGCCCCAGTAAGTCCGTCAATATTGGCAAAATTTGTAAGTTCTCGGATATGCCTCTGTTCCAACTTTGAATAATATCCGATGGTCCACGCTACTAAAAAGAACATGGCAAAAAGCGCTAAATCATTTTCAAACTGTATATTCACACCTGTATTATCACCAAGGAATAGATCCATAAAGGCTATGACTCCTGTGGAGATGGCAGCCATTATAATCCCAATCTTCATACCATGTTCTATTGTATAAGAAATAATAAGGAACAAAAAAATGTACTTATTTTCGCTTACATTGGCACCGCTAATATAGATAGAAAAAATAAATACTATTGTGAAAATAATGATTTCTAATATATAATATTCTTTTTCGTGTTTCTTCTTATTAAAAATAAACATAAGAAATAACATAATGATACTAAAAATAATGAATGTCATCCCTATGTAATAAATATTGTAAATGTCATAACCCTGATATTTTTTATTAAAATACTCCAGTATGGGAATGGCACTGAAGAATAGAGCAAGAATTTTCACGGTAAAGAACATAATTCTGATCTGTTCTCGTTTCCTGCTGCTCAAGGATGGAATTATATTCCACATGGTTCTCCCCCGCTTTCTCTATATAAATGATGAAAAGACTTGTGTAAACAAGTCTTTTCACGTTTTCTGTTACAGATCTTTTAGTGACTCTGGCTCTTCAGGCTGATAGAAATAATAAATGCATGCTGAAGTTGCCATGGTGGTGGCAAATACAGTCGCAATGGCAGCTAGAAGTGTCCATAGATTTTTTTTCTTCATGTTCTTTCCCCCTTTCCATGTAATATCCTATATCATAATATTGGACCGCAATTTAATGACCCCTTCGTACCCTTTGTTGTACTTGATTAAAAAATTCCCCCACCATTGTATCTGCTGTTGCTAGAACGGCTCCGCCCCTGTTTGTCAGGGTAAAGGTTTGCCACAAAACAGCCACCCTTAAACTACTAGCAATACTGTAGAGTCTCTCTACTTCGGTCGCTGCTAAAAAAGCGATAATGGTGAGTATCATAAGCAATATCAGTTTCCCAAAACTTTCTCGTCTTAGTCTTCTGATTTTCTCAGGATTCACGATGGGTTTATTCGGGCTATCTACTGGTACTCTTAGATAAAAAATATAAAATGAAATCAAAAACACTATTGTTGTGATTCCAATATTCATAATCAAATCTATGGGTACGCCCAAAAAATATCTAGAGGTAATTGCTAGGATAGCGATAGACAGAATGCTTACACTATTGCAACCACCCATGGTTTTAGCATGGGCACCACCAGTTGATTTTCTGATGAATCCTACAGCAAGAAAGACTACTATGCTCTCATAAAGGGTCTTTGTTAGTAGCCCCATGATAACAGTCATAAAAAAAAGTGTAAGTATTTGAAGCATTCCTATGAGACCGTATCGTATTACTGATTGTTTTTCTTTTTCCAAACTGAGTCTTAAAGTAATTACTTCAGCGATTCTAGTTGCCAATGCTTCTATGGTACTCACCCTTTCGATGGAACATAAAGAAGAATACTGCAATTATAACGGCAAATACAATATTTGCAAATGTTCCGATATAGTTCCTCTGGAAAGTATCTCGAATAATCATTTGAAACTTATCCTGTCCGATAAACATCACTGTTACAGCAGTAACTATCATTTCTGAGAGCAAAATCAATACCACACAAAACGATGTAGAACGTATGGTAATGTATGGATGCATCTTCAGATAAGTAACGCAGATGAGGTACAAAAAAAGCATGTTCATAATGGTCTGAACTCCTACAGAAATAGGCAGAAGTTTCATAATGAAGGTGACTAAAGTCACAACAAGGGATGTAATCAAGTAATTTTTAAGGTGAAACTTTTCTTTATTGAAGGTATAGATGCCAAGGACAAGTAGAAAGCTCTGAAGTCCGAAGCCTAAGATATATTTAATAAGAATTAGCTCAAGTTGTTCCATAAAGTTGTTTCCCTTTCTTTTCCAGTCTGATTTGTTTTACTGCTATGGTATGATTTTATTGTGTCATAGACCACGATAAAAATGAATGCGTGTATAAGTATATCTCCAATGCTTAGGATACTGTATCCCACATCAATGAAATCTGTCAGGATTTTATATTTCGTTTGTTCGGTTCCTAGAATATGCACTTGATCTATGGTCCCCAGGACCTTTTCATCAAAGTACCCTGTATACTTGGAAAGCGTAGCATAGACAGGCATTTTCCCGCCATTTTGACTCATGACGAATCTGTTTAAAAAAGAGCCCACAGTGAGCATGATAGATCCTAAAAATCCTGCTTTATAGAGCCTATGCACCACAATGGGAACGATGAGTGTGTAAAGATATAGGGTTTTAAAAGTTCCTGCATAAGGAATGAATCTGTAGTATCCAAGGAACACAGAAGTCTGCAACATAAGATACAGAATTTCTGCCACAAATAATGGGTAGAGCGATCTGTCTCTCAGGATAGGTTTTATGCTGTAGCCTTTCATTCTGGCGATAAGAAATGCCAGGAGAATATAAATGATCATTCTTAGCCCTCAACGCTTAACGTATATACTCTTATTTATAAATTACAATTTTATGCAATGTTATGCAATTCCTCTATAAGCATAACACACCTTATAGATAGTTATCAATCATTATGTAGTGCTTTTCACAAATCGTGAACGATTGTTATGACTATGTTGTAGGTTGCCACGAACCAGTTTCAGTTTTTAAGTTCTACTGAATGAATCGGTTGATACCTTCATACATAGGAAGATAGGTATCTGACTCATCACTTTCCTAACTTCAGTTCTTCATTATAGCTATCAATAGGCAAAATATGACATCAAATGATGACTTTGTAAAACAGTATCCTCATAGGAACATCAAATATCGTAGTATATCGTCGGTAAGTTATTCAAAATAAAAAGCACACAAGAGCAATTCTTTAGCAAACTGCTCTTGCGTACCTCTATTACACTGTTTTTAATACGTTACTCGTCGATAAAACTTAATCCACATAGAATATGTTGCTGCCTATTTCGCTGATTCTAAGGCATTTTCAACTGCCATCATTATGCCTTTACTGGACTTTGTTGATCCGGTAACAGCATCAACAGAATACGTGTTGTTGGCTACAATAGAATCAATAATCGGTTTCTCTGCAGCTTTAAAAATGGTTTCCGTTTCTGACTGCTCAAGAATCTCCACATTTTTAATTTTACTGTTCTCAACTAGAACCTTCACTTTTATGTCTCCATGGTATCCTTTTCCAGTACCTTCGTAGACACCATCTTTAAAAACAGTATCGCCGTCCGGTGTTTCTGTGTCTGAAGGTTTTTCTTCTGAAACCTCTTTCTCAAATTCCATTACCACAACTTTCGCTTCATCTCTTTTAGTAGTGGCTGCTTGTTTACCAGCAAGCCTTCCAAAAACAAAAGCTTGTAACAATCCATTACCAGACATATAACCAGGGCCTGCAGTATCTGAGAATCCTTCCATCACTCCACCAGCCGCATAGAGTCCTTTTATAAGTGTTCCATCTGATTTTAAGACCTGGCCCACTACATCGGTCACCAGCCCTCCTTGTGTATGCCTTAAGTCAGCTGTGATTTTCAATGCATAATAAGGTCCATCAAAATGTTCCGGAAATAAAGTTCTGTTCAAGCTATCTTGCCCAGTCTTTATGCCATTCAAAAAGTCTTCCACAGATGCTGCAACTTTCTTCTGATCTAAATTCAGCTTAGCTGACAGCTCATCTATGCTGTTGGCCTCTGTTATAATCCCTGCATCAACATAATCCTGAAACTGACTGGTCTGTTCCGCATTTGCCTTGTTGAAGATCATATATACATTATTTGTGTCTTGAGCCAGCACTTCTGGTGAAAGCTCTGAATAGCCTTTATGTTCATTTGTAAATCTATGACCATTCATATTCACTAGAATTCCGCCACGGTATAGAATATTAAGATCTACTGATCTTCCCAGTTCTTCACTGAACACTCCATGGCCTTGGTAAGCTTTCATATTGGCTACTTCCGCTCCAAGGTTCTGACCCCAAAGAATTCCCTCTCCTGTTGCTCCAGGAGCTACCAGCGGATACGCATCGACCATTTCCGGAATATACTCTTCCAGCATTTCTTTATTGGCGGCAAAGCCACTGGTGGCTAAAATTGTATTTTCTGCACGAATGAGGATGGTTTCACTGTTATTTTTATGGATAAATGCACCCACCACAGCACCATCTTCTATAGCAAGTTCCACTGCTGGAGAATTAAGCATCACTTCAATGTTTTCGTCATCATTTAGATTTGAAATAAGCTTCTGAGTCATACCAGCTCCACTACCTTCCGCAATATGCATTCGGTAGTTGGACTGACCATAGAACAGATTATTTGTAATCAGGCTCATGACAACTCCTTGTTCTTCCAGCCATTCGATGACCCCTTTGGCATTTTCCGCTATGGTATACACCAGATCTTTCCGAACACTGTAAGAGCTTGGCCTAAAAATATCCCGAACGAATAATTCGTTATTGTCAACTATTCCAGCTTCTTTCTGCTGTTTTGTTCCTGCTGCAGGAACAATCCCACCAGAAATAATGGTGGCACCCCCAAGGTATGCGATTTTTTCTACCAGTATGACCTTACTTCCATTTTCGGAAGCTGTAAGTGCACTGGTAATCCCTGCTCCACCACCACCCAAAACAAGAACATCTGTGGTAAGCGTCTCACTGTAATCTGGCGCATCTTCTCCTGTTGATGTTTTGAGTTTCTGCTCCACTTGACCTGGTGACTCCACCACAGGTGTCTCCTCTGCTCCTTCTTTAGAGCAGCCCGAGAACATCCCAAGGATTAAGGATATAGCAATCAGTCTTGTAATAGTCTTTTTCATGTCAGCCTCCTAATGTTCATAGATCATTTTTACTTGATTCCTTTTCTTCGTTACTAATATGACTTGCATGGTACTCATCCATCGTTCAATGCTCTTTTAGTTCATAAAACTTCATCTCTCCCCCTAGATTTGTTATTTTTTTATCACTGCTAATAATCATACCATCTAGTTCTCACCTTAGCATCGTGATGAACATATGATATAATATTAACAAAACTGTGCATTATGCACAGTTTTATTATTTCGCTTGAGGAGTATAGGGATGAATCATAAAGAAAGTTCAGCAAAATCTTCAATTCAGGAAAAATCATTGCGGCTATATGAAGCCCTGGTATCAGGGAGAGGAATGAGTAATTTAGTTCAGGTGGCTTCGAAAATTCTGGGTAATCCTCTTTCCGTATCAGACTCATCCTTCCGTCTACTAGATTATTCTAGAGATACTGAAGTAGATGATCCTGTATGGCATGATATTATCGTTCATGGCATGTCCTCTTTGGAGGTAATTGAGAAGTTTAATAAAGAACAAATCATTGATCGGGTTCTTACAAGTGATCAGCCCATTCTCATATCGGATGGTATTGGGAAGAATATGAATCGTATTCTTGGCAAGATTTGCATCGCTGATAAAGCCGTTGGTTATGTTGGTGTTTTTGAGGTCAACCACCCTCTTACTGAAGAAGATATACTTCTAACAAGCATCCTCTCTTCAGTATTGTCTGTGGAACTTTCAAAGAACCCTGCAGTTTCAAAACTGACGGGAACATTGCTTGAAAATCTTTTCAT
This sequence comes from Proteiniclasticum ruminis, assembly GCF_900115135.1. Classification (GTDB taxonomy): domain Bacteria; phylum Bacillota; class Clostridia; order Clostridiales; family Clostridiaceae; genus Proteiniclasticum; species Proteiniclasticum ruminis_A. The sequence continues at coordinate 196,897 of NZ_FOVK01000005.1, forward strand.
TGATCTTATTCAGGATACAGCCATGGAAGAGGATGAGATTGAACACCGATTGCGAGCTTCCAAGTGGTATCCCCATCCAAATTTTTACCTGCTCTACATTCCTATAGAGGCCAGTATATATACTCATTACAAGATAGAATACGTATGTTCTTACCTTTCTACATATTCAAGCCAGGTTCAGCGTGTCTACATCAACAAATCAGTTCTCATTCTTGTAAGTTTCCGTGACCAAGAAGAGTTGAGCCCTTTTTGGGAGACGCTAAGAACGCTTCTCACTACCAATGACCTGTGTTGTGGTGTCAGTTTTCCCTTTGACCATTTGAGAAAACTAAGGACAGCCCATGAGCAGGCAGCTTACGCCTTCACCTACGGCAAAAAACTCTCACCTAAATCTCCGATTTATTCCTATGATGAATACTATGATCTTTATCTCATCCGTGAACTTCAACTGAAAACACCTCTTTCTGACTATGCTCATGGGGGCATTCAGAATCTGCTGCAATATGATAAAGACCACAACTCTTCCTATGCATCTCGCTGCTCTTATATATTAATACGCAGTACAATTTATCAGAAACAGCGAAGAAACTTTTTATCCATAGAAACTCCATGATTCACCGACTTAACCGAATTATGGAGATTAGTGGAATCAAATCCTTTGAAGAAGAGGATCTTTTCAGAATCTTATTAACCTATAATGTTTTTGCTCTCGTGAAATGACATAAATATGACGGAGTTGTTTGTCCGTGAATAGACGGATATACTGTCCTTAAGAATACTTAAGGAGAAATAGAAAGAGACCCTTCCACCTCATGTTTGCCCAGAGTGTTTGGAAGGGTCCCTTACTAACTTAATAGCATGGTAATTATAACAAACTTTGAATTGGAATGGAATAGCGAAAAGAGCGTTTTTTGTTAGGAGTATGGAGAAAAGTGTATGCCCAATCTGTATGGGGAAACTTGAAGTTATAGGGTCTAGAAGGCGTTATGTGATAGAAGGTACAGGAAGCAGACAAACCCTTATCGTGCGAAGAATGAGATGTCTTAACAACGTTTGCAGGAAAATCCACCACGAATTGCCTGACATCCTAGTTCCTTATAAAATACATGCAGCTGAGATCTTGGAGAAGATCATCGAGAAGGATACTCAGGAGGTTCCCTTAGAAGAATCCACCATCCAGAGAATTAGAAACTGGTTCTATCACAGAGCGGACGCTCTGGTTGGTGGTTTGATTGGTGTATATACCGTGCTCAATAAGGGTTCTGGGGTTGATCTGTCCACCCTTCCCAGATCCATACTCTCAAGGATACATTTCTTTGTGGATAAGTCTTCAGGTTGGCTGAAGAGGCTTGTCCGAATATTGGTAAATAATAATCATTGGATACATACCCAGTTCGTGTAGGTGTCCAGAAAGAACTCTCATAAAATCATGTCATAACCAATAAAAAATGGAGGTATGACATGAAAGACAAAGAAAAAGCTCAAGATATTGCAACCCAGAGGGCTATGCTGATAGCACCTCTTCTTTCCCACGGACTTGATCGTGGAGAGGCCAGACTCATCAAAGAAAGAATCTGTCGTGAGACAGGACTTTCTGAACGGACAATACGTCGCTATCTCTCTGATTACCAGAAAAAGGGATTCAACGGTCTGATTCCTAAATCCAAATCCAGTGAATCCTCCCGAGTGATTTCTCCTGAAATTCTTGATGAAGCGATAAGACTACGGAAAGAAGTCCCCAGCCGCAGCGTGTCCGAGATTATTAGAATTCTTGAATGGGATGGATTAGTATCACCGGGAAGTATCAAAAGGAGTACTCTACAGGAGAATCTCCAAGAAAAGGGCTTTAGCGGTAAGCATATGGCAATCTATCATAATTCTGGACAACTGGCTACAAGAAGGTT
>NZ_FOVK01000007.1 GCF_900115135.1 Proteiniclasticum ruminis
ATATTTATCCCACTCATTCACTCACACATTTCTCCTAGTTTTATTCGTTTACCCGATTTTTCTTCAGGAGTTTAACTGTCTAAACACAGTTAAATCAATACTTTGAGCAGATTCGTAGCACGCATCAGTTCGGGAAATGATAGGATAAGAGACAATTTCGGATAGATGTATGGGAAAAGGGTGGGAAATGAGCTTGTATCAATGGATAGAGGCTTGGGAGAAGGAGAAGAATGGGGAAAGGAAGGGGTAAAAAAAGAGCGAGGCAGTTATTGCTGCTTCACTCTTAAGTGGGGTGTTTAAATTTTTGGTATGACTTTATTTTAAATTATCAGAATTTCTTCGATTACTTAATCTCTTTTCTGCCCTCAAAGGATTTAGCCAAGGTCACTTCATCCGCATACTCCAGATCACTTCCTACTGGCATACCCGAAGCGATTCTAGTCACTTTCACATCCAGGGGCTTCAGCACTCTGGAAATATACATGGCCGTAGCTTCCCCTTCTATGGTTGCATTGGTGGCCACAATAACCTCCTGGATTTCTCCGGACATTCTTCGTACCAGCTCTTTGATTTTGATGTCCTCAGGTCCTCTCCCTGCCATGGGAGAGATGCTTCCATGAAGCACATGGTATACACCGTTGAAGTCACGGACTCTTTCGATGGCCATGATGTCCTTGGGCTGTTCCACCACACAGATGACGTTATGGTCTCTGTTGGGATTCCCACAGATGGCACAAGGATCCTTCTCTGTATAGTTTCCGCAGATCCCGCAGTACTTCACAGTTCCTCGAGCTTTCACCAGAGCATCTGCAAACTCACGGACTTCATCCTCTGGGAGATTCAAAATATGCAGCGTCAGTCTCTGCGCTGTCTTGCTGCCAATACTGGGAAGCTTTGCAAACTCTTCAATGAGCTTCTCAATGGCCACTGGATAAAAATCCATGAATATTCCTCCTAAAAAGAAGGATGCACCTTACATGCACCCTCATCCTGTTTGTTAAAATAATCCTGGCATGCCGCCTGTGAGCTTGCCCATCACTTTCTCAGCGTCCTCATCCGCCATCTGCATTGCAGCATTCACAGCAGAAAGCACAAGATCCTGCAGCATTTCCACATCATCTGGATCCACAACATCCTTATCAATGGTCACAGACTCCAGTCTCTTCTTGCCTGTAAGTTTTACGGATACTGCTCCGCCGCCAGCAGATGCCTCATAGATCTTAGACTCCAGTTCTTTCTGGTTCTTTTCCATGTCCTTCTGCATCTTCTGCGCCTGCTTCAGCAGGTTGTTCATATTGCCTCCCATACCTGGGAATCCCTTTGCCATAATAATACCTCCTACAATCTCTTTTCTTTACTTACTTTACAATAACTCTGCCTCAGTTTCAAGGCCGCTATTCCTCTACAATATTGATGCCAAGTTTTTTGAGATTCTCTTCAAAATCCCCATCTTCCTGGGTTGAGGCTCTTTCTTCCCGTTCCCCTTCCACTGTAAATCGGAACTTCACCGGTTCACCTAAGATGGTCGCTGCGGCATCTTCCAAAATCTCTTTGTTCTCTTTCTTTTCCAGACGCTTTTTGCTGAATCCGTATTCCTTGCCGAATCGTACTTCAATGACGCCTCGGTCACATTTCACCGGCTGCCCGACGATGATGGATGCCTGGACGATCATCTGTCTTCTGGCTTTCAGCGCTTCCATGATCTCTTTCCAGTTTCTCTTCACCATATCCAGCGTCACTTTACAGTCATCATTGAAAATCTCTTCTTCAATTCTCACTGCTGTTTTCATCACTTTAAGCTCTTCTTTTTTCTCCAGAGCTGATGGCGATGCTGGTTTTACAGATGCAGGGCTTTGTCCCCGGGGAGACCCTGCCTGCTCTGAAGATTCCGCCTTGACTTTATTGAAATCTCCTCTTCTTAAGAAATCCTCAATGACGGAAAGCCTTCCCAGCATGGATTCTGAAGAAATATCCAGTTCATTCTTTGTAAGGCTGATGATGGCAAGTTCCAGATAGATCCTGGACTGTTTGCTGAATTTCGCCTGTTCTTCGGCTTTTTGGAGAAGTCTGATGATTCTCGTGATCACTTCATTGGAAGCGATGTCTCCCTGCCTTTTGATGATCTCAATGTCTTCTTTCGACAGATCAATGACTTCTTCAGGATTCGGCATGATTTTCGCCAGCAGAATGTTTCTGAAATGAAGAATAAGGTCCTTGGTGAAGCTGTAAGGATCTTTTCCTCCATCCACCACTTCATCCAGAATCCTGATGGATTCTTTCACATCTTTACTGAGCATCGCCTCTGACAGCTTAAAAAGATTCTCCTGCCCTGAAAGACCCAGCATATCCAGCACGTCTGTATACTCAAGCTTTCCATCACCCATGCTGATGGCCTGGTCCATGATGGAGAGAGCATCTCTCATGGCGCCATCGGAGATTCTGGCAATAAGATCCAGGGATCTGTCTTCTGCATAGATGCCCTTATCTTTTGCAATCTCTCTCAGCCTTTTTGCGATTTCAGTGTACTTGATCCTCTTGAAATCAAAACGCTGACAACGGGAAAGTATGGTTACAGGCAGTTTCTGTGGATCTGTGGTTGCCAGAATAAAGACCACATGTTCCGGAGGCTCTTCCAATGTCTTCAGGAAGGCATTCACCGCTCCCGTAGAGAGCATATGCACTTCATCAAGGATGTAGACTTTATATTTCCCTTCATGAGGAGGGTACTGCACTTCATCCACAAGATCTCTGATGTCATCCACTTTATTGTTGGTGGCAGCATCCTGCTCCACCACATCAAGAGAAAGCCCTTGATCTATTTTCACACACATGGCACATTTATTGCATGGTTCTCCTTCATGAAGATCCAGGCAGTTCAGTGCTTTGGCCATGATTTTCGCACAGGTGGTTTTACCTGTTCCTCTGGTTCCGCTGAAAAGATAGGCATGACCTACTCGGCTGGTTCTGATCTCGTTTTTCAGTGTCGTTGTGATATGTTCCTGACCAATGACATCCCGAAAAACCCTTGGTCTCCATTCGCGATAGAGCGCTGTATATGCCATGACTTTTCTCACCTGCTTTCCAAATACTTCCTTTACTATTATACATGAGTTCCAAATAATTTTCATAGAATCAGGAAAAGTAACTGAAGAATCTCCTGTTTCCACTTGTTACTTTTTCGCAAGATTGAATATTCAGTCATTTAGTGGTATGTTTGTGCTGAATAGAACAAACTGCTTTTACTATGAAAAAGGATGGGATTCTATGATGGACTTTCTTTTTGGTATCGTCGGAGGTACCGCTCTATTGATGTATGGAGTGGATCTCATGGGAGAAGGCCTGGAAAACATGTCCAGTTCTATGATGAAAAAGATCCTTGAAAAATTCACCGGAAAACTTTGGAAAGCTTTTTTAGCAGGAATTTTCCTCACCGCTGCTGTTCAAAGCAGTACGGCTATATCTGTCCTCAGTGTAGGGTTTGTCAATTCTGGTATTATGAGACTTTCCCAAGCCATTGGTATCATCTATGGCGCAAACATCGGAACTACCATCACAGCACAGTTCATGGCTTTGAGCTTCAGTTTCAACATCATCACTCTTTCACTTCCAATTTTAGGCATCGGCTATATTCTTTACGTCTCTGCTCATAAGGTGAAGCTGAAGAGTCTGGGGCAGGCTTTCATGGGCATAGGCTTTCTTCTTCTGGGTCTTAGAATCCTTAATGAAGGGATTCCTTATATGGAGCAAAGTAAGCTCATCAGAGATTTTTTTGAACACTATGCATCCAATGTTGTTTTCGGCATCCTTTTAGGCACTGTAACCACGGCACTTGTCCACAGCAGTGCAGCCACTGTAGGGATTGTGATCCTCCTTGGAAACTCTGGACTCATTGACCTTAGAACAGCCATCATCCTGATGCTGGGGGACAACATCGGCACTTCCATCACAGCCCTCATCGCCTCGTTAAAAGGAAACATCAATGCAAAAAGAACCGCTTGGGGACATGCGCTTCACAATCTCATTGGTGTTCTCATCGCATTGCCCTTCCTCAATCCTTTCGTCTCTTTCATCGAGTATTTTACTGTGAACATCCAAGGATCTGATAGCATTCAGGTGATGATCGCAAACTCCCATACGATATTCAACATCATCGTGGCGCTGATTTTTCTTCCACTGAATAAGTACTTTGTGCAGCTTCTGATGTTCCTTGTGAAAGAACGCACTTCAGACGAAGGGAAAGTTCAGACCATCCTCGATCCTCTGCTCCTGGATACCCCTGTGGCATCTCTTGGTGCCAGTATTAGAGAACTTACACTGACTCTTCAAAAAGTAACGGATAACAACGTAAAAGCACTAAACCACATCACCAGCGATAGGAGCATTTCTGATACATCGCCCATCCGGAAAGAAATCACTCGAACTCAGAAAGAGCTGACCCTCTACATGATGGAACTCTATAAACGTTCTCTGACGGAAACTCAGTCCATCATGATTCCAGGCATCATAAAAGGAGCAAAATATCTCGAGCGTATGGGTAGTCTCACGGATCATCTGGAGGTTTTGGCAGTGGAAAGACTGGAAAAGGAGTGCTACTTCACCCCGGATGCCATGAGTGAGGTGGAAAACCTCTCCCTTTCACTTCAGGGACTCTATGAGGAAACCGCCCTTCACCTTTCTAAGGATGTTCCTTGTGATCTCCCACTGGCTACAGAATCATGGATCCACTTTGACGAACTCCTGGCCAAAGCAAATAACGATCATATTATGAGGCTGGAGAAAGACCAGTGCTCCATTGAGGCTTCTCTTGTCTATCTGGAGATCCTCTCCACCCTGGAGAGAATCAAATACTATCTCTTCCAGATCAAGAAACTGGCCTGTTATGAGTTTCAAGGTTCCTCTTCTCCATTGGAAGTTCTATAACAAAAAGCCCTTTGCTTATCACTAAGCAAAGGGTTCTATTTTTCATTTAAAACCGTGCACCCAACTCTGACAGTAACCGTTCAAGCGTTACCCGAACAGTAAACTCAAAGCAGATTTGCCACGGCACACGAATAATTCTATTTATCGCTGCTACCTTCCGGTCCTGACGAGGTTCATAGACATCCATTGCGTGGGATCCACTTATCAACGTCACTTTTAAGGGTCAGACCCTGAAAGATCAAGCCTCGGTTAGGGATTACACCCTGCTGTAGCGGATTGCAGGTTACAGGGCACCGCTAACTCCCCGTCTAGCACGGTAATGGCGGAGAGGATGGGATTTGAACCCATGATCGAGTTTCCCCGATACACACTTTCCAGGCGTGCGCCTTCGACCACTCGGCCACCTCTCCACATATCAATTGCTCACGTATTCCATAAGCAACAAAGTTAATTTTAAAGGAAAAGACTACTGAAGTCAATAGTTAAAATGGATTTTTTCACAGGAACTTCATCCCCCATGGAAGAACTGTTCTGAAATAAGATATGGCCAAAATCTCAGGGCTGTGAGATCACAGCCCTGGACTTCAGCTTTTATTTTATCTATTCCAGATCATGAAGGAACAGACCACTTCTCAGTTTAGGCTCAAACCAGGTGGATTTTGGCGGCATAACCATCCCTGCATCGGAGATGGATATGAGGTCCATGATGGTGGTTGGATACATGGAGAAGGCTACTTTCATGTCTTTCTCCACTCTTCTTTCCAGTTCTTTCAGCCCCCGGATTCCACCTACAAAATCAATTCTCTTGTCTACTCTTGGATCTTCGATCCCTAAAACTGGATGCAGCAGATGATCCTGAAGGATTTTACAGTCCAGCCTTTTTAAAGGATCCTCATCGAAAATGATATGCTCTTTGGCTTCCAGCTTATACCATCTGCCGTCCAGATACATACCAAAGGTGTGCTTCCTCTCTGGTCTGTAAGGCCCTTCTCCTTCATATGCTGTGACGGTGAAGTCTTTTTTTACAGCTTCCATAAACTGCTCACTGTCGCAGCCATTGAGATCCTTCACAACACGGTTGTAATCCATGATTCTCAGTTCATTGCTTGGGAAAATCACAGACAGGAAGTAGTTGAACTCCTCTTCTCCAGTAAAATCTTTATTCTTCTCTCTTCGCATCATGCCCACCCGGACAGCAGAAGCCGCACGGTGATGGCCATCGGCGATATAGAGTGATTCTACTTTTTCAAATCTCTTTTTCAGCTCTTCAATGATATTTTCATCAAGAATCGCCCAGGCGGTATGCGTTACACCATCTTCTGCGACGAAATCGTACAGTGGCTCATGGTTTTTCTTATAGTCTTCGATGATTCTTGTGATTTCCTCCTGGTACACATAGGTCAGAAAAATCGGTCCCGTATGGAAGTTGGTCACATCCACGTGACGGATTCGGTCGGCTTCTTTTTCTGCTCTGGTGAACTCATGCTTTTTAATGACATTGTTCTGGTAGTCATCAATGGATGCAAGGGAAACCAGTCCAGTCTGGGGATGTCCATCCATGACCAAGGTGTAGATATACAGGGCTTTATCTGCCTCTTGTACAAGAGTGCCATCTTCGATGAACTTCACAATGTTCTCTCTAGCCTTGTCGTAGACTCTCTGGTCATAAAGATCAATGGAAGGAGGAAGATCCACTTCTGACTTGTCCACATGGAGAAAGCTGTAAGGATTGTCTTTCACCATCTCTCTCGCTTCTTCAGAGTTCATTACATCATAGGGCAGTGCAGCTACCTTGTCTGCTAAAGTCTCATGGGGTCTTACTGCACGAAAAGGTCTTACTATCGCCATTTTTTCTCTCCTTCTCTATGCAAAGAATGTCTTGATGATGGAGATGATCTCCTCACCAATGCGCAGCTGTGCTTCTACGGTAGATGCTCCTGTATGTGGGGTCAGAGAAATCTTTTCATGGGTATAGATTCTCTCGTTCTTTGTAGGTTCTTCCTTGAACACATCCACGGCTGCCGCTGTGACTTTACCACGGTCTAAAGCATCACAAAGGGCTTCTTCATCAATGAGTCCGCCTCTGGCTGTATTCACAAGATACACGCCGTCCTTCATCTTTTCGATTTCTTCCTTGCCGATGAGATAAGGTCTGTCCGCAAGCTTTGGCATATGGAGGGAAATAAAGTCTGCTTCTTTATAAAGCTCTTCCATGGTCACATAGCGGAATGGATCATTCTCAGGCTTGTGTCCGCTTCTGTTGGTGTAAATGACCTTCATGCCAAGGGCATCTGCTCTTTTGGCCACCTCTTTGGCGATTCTGCCAAAGCCGATGAGCCCTAATGTTTTACCAGAAAGTTCAATGCCTTCATAGTGCTTCTTGTTCCATTTTCCTTCTCTCATGGTCACATTGGCACTGTGGATATGTCTTGCAATGTTGAACATATGTCCTATGGCAAGTTCTGCCACAGATGCACTGGAAGCGTTGGGTGTGTTTCTTACAGAAATGCCCTTTTCCTCCGCGTATTTCACATCAATGTTGTCCACGCCTACCCCGCCACGGATGACAAGCTTCAGTCTTCCGGTCTTCAGCGCTTCATCGATGAGAGGTTCTCTGATCTTTGTTGCGGATCTGACCACAACCACATCAAATTCCTTGATCTTTTCCATGAGTTCAGGCAGTTCGTAATGCTCATTGACCACTCCAAAACCGGATTCCTCCAAATTTTTGATGGCACTGGCTTCCATGCCGTCTGCAGCTAATATTCTTATCATGATGATATCCCCCCTATTATCTAATCTGTTTACGCGTTCTTTTCTTCAAACTCCTTCATGAATGCAACCAGGGCTTCTACACCTTCCATTGGCATCGCATTGTAGATGGAGGCTCTCATGCCACCAACAGAGCGGTGACCCTTGAGATTTGAGAATCCTCTTTCTGCGCTTTCCTTCACGAACTTCGCATCCAGCTCCTCATTTCCTGTCATAAAGGTCACGTTCATCAGAGAACGGTTCTCCTTCACCACATTGGTCTTGAAGAGTTTGCTCTGATCCAGGTAATCATAAAGCAGTGCTGCTTTCTTTGTATTGTGTGCTTCCATACCGGTAAGACCACCCATGGATTCCACCCAATCCAGAACAAGTCCTAGAATATAGATGGCATAGGTTGGTGGTGTGTTGTACATGGAGTCATTGGCTACCATTTCGTCAAATCTCATCATTACTGGGGTCTTGTCCAGAGGTTCTCCCACAAGATCCTCACGGATGATGACCACGGTAAGACCCGCTGGTCCCATGTTTTTCTGAGCGCCCGCATAGATGACACCATACTTTTCCACATCTACTGGTTTTGACAGGATGCAGGAGGACATATCGGAAACGATGGGCACTCCATTGGTTTCTGGCAAGTAGTTATAAGTGGTGCCAAAAATGGTGTTGTTTTCACAGATGTGGAGATAGTCCGCATCTGGAGAAAGATTCAGTTCTTCTTGGGTTGGAATATGACTGAAATTGTCCGCCTTACTTGTGGCTGCCAGGTGAGCCTCTCCATACTTCTGTGCTTCCTTATACGCTTTTCCGGAGAAGCTTCCAGATACGATGTAATCCGCTTTCCTGTTCTTGGTCATAAGATTCATCGGAATCATGGAGAACTGGAGCGTCGCGCCTCCCTGAAGAAAGAGCACCTTGTAGTTGTCTGGAATGCCCATAACTTCTCTGAGCTTTCTTTCTGTGTCCTTGATGATTTTGTCATAGACTTTGCTTCTATGGCTCATTTCCATGACAGACATACCGGAGTTGTTGTAATCAAGCATCTCACTGGCTGCTTTTTCCAGTACGGAAACGGGCAGCATGGATGGACCTGCGGAGAAATTGAAAATTCTTGACAATGTGATCGCTCCTTTTATTTTCATACTTTGTTCATGGCTTTCTACTCTCATTATGTCATCTAAAAAAATATTGGTAAACCAAATTTTGTTGTCCAAAAACAGTACATTTTTAAATTCATAGAAAAGAGAATCCTGTGAAAAAAAACTCTGAATATAACCTTGTAATCATTTTCACTCTACTGAATTGATTCTTTTATTTTTTCGAGATTCACATTGGAACCCATGGGAATCTCATTCTTTCTCGAAGCTCAGATGTCTTCCACCAGAAGAAGTTCCTCGTCTTCGTCCAATTGATCATCCTCTATATACACCTTGTCCACATAAGGCGAAGTCATGGCATTCAGCATACCGCCATATTTCACGTAAAACTTTACAATGTCTCCTACCTGATAACCCGTAGGATCTTTGGAAAGATCCAGAATGAGGTGATCTGAGCTTGCTCCAAGGATGCTGAGATTCTCATTCATGGGGATCAGTCCGGAAGGATCCACATCCTGCTTGCCAAGGGCCACGATGGCTCTTCTGATGATGCCCCGGTCCTCATGCTTCGGCACATTGCCAAAAGCGTCTCTGCCGATTTTCCCCTTGGGTACGGAAGGTTTATCCTTCAGCTCAATGATTTGGGTCTTCAGAATGAAGGCATCCTCGCAGAGGCCATCAAACCTTCTGCCAAATGCTGTTTCTTTTCCTAAAAGAATCACTTCACCCAGCCTTAAATTGTTGATGCCATCCGGGAATCCATTTTCCTCTTCCACCAGATACACACTGGAAGAGCTTCCTCCAGAAATGATGTCTAGGGTCAGCTCATACTTCATGCGCATCTCTTCTGAAATGTCCACCAGTCTCTGCAGGGTGGTCTGTTCCGGAATAACGCCGCCAAAACAGGTGAGATTCACGCCGAATCCCCGAATCTCCACACCCTCGATCTCTACGGCTTCCTTTACAAAAAGCCCTACTTTCTGGGAGCGGATGCCTTCTCTGTAGTCTCCAAGATCTACCATGATGATGACTTTATGGATGGTGCCCAGTTTTTTCGCTGCATCTCCCAGGGCTTTCAGTGTCTCTATTTCGGAGTTCAGACTGTAGTCGCTGTAACGCACCACATCTTCCGCTTCACTCATCATGGGCAGCCGAAGAAGCACTTTCTGCCTCGGAAGATTCTTCAGTTTCTTCAGATTCTTGATTCTGGCATCGGCGATGTACTCCAGTCCCCCGCGAAGCATAGCCTCGGCTATTCTGGGCTCTGCGGTGAAGCCTTTGGTCACAGCCATGATGCTGATTCCATAGGGCTTGAAGATCTCATGGACTTTTCTTGCATTGCTTTCTATCTTCTTTAAGTGTATTTCCATACATGGGTACATGTTATGCATTCTCCCTTCCATTAAGGCCAAGACTCTTCAGCATGAGTTTTCTCGCACTTTCTTTGTATTCCAAAGAAAGGACACCCAGTGATGCCAGAAGATAGTCTCGATCCAGAAGCACTTCCGCTTCCTTCTTTGGAAAGAGTTTCTGCCCTCTTCCCTGTTCATGAATTCCAGCCAGAATTTTTTCTGTTCCCGGAAGTCTAGTCAGTGCACCGCCAGTCCCAATGATGTACTTGATCTCCGTGAGATCTTTTCCTTCCGCCACAGATTTTCTTCCGGAGGATTCACCAAAAAGATTTCTCACAGCACCTGCATGGCGATCCACAGAGGTGTATACCGCTTCTTCTGTCAGGCGGAGGATAATCCGCTTCTCTTTTTCTGTTTTGGGGATGGGAGGAAGATTCATAAAGTCCTCTTCTTCCACAGAAAGCTCCATCTTAAGCTTATCCATGCCGATTCTCTCCATAAGATTTTTCCGGTTCACATAGACGCCCAGATCCCCTTCCACGGTTCTCTTGGCCTCAGGTTCCGGCGCCAGCAGGATTCTTGAGATCTCTTCAGAGCCCTGAGTCACAGAATGGACATCCGTGGTGGCTCCGCCCACATCAATGATCATCACATCGCCTAACACCTCTTTGAGGACCTTGGCGCTTTCCATCACCGCTCCTGGAGTTGGCAAGATTCTGCCGGATACCAGCTCGTGAACCTTGTCCATCCCTTTGGCATGGATGATATGCTCCTCGAAAACCTCCTGGATGACCTTTCTTGCAGGCTCCACAGACAGCACATCTACTTGAGGATATACATTATCTGTGATATAGACTTTCCCTGGATACCCTTTGAACAGCTCCATGATGTCCTCCTGGTTGTCCACATTGCCTGCATAGACGATGGGCATGGCAAGAGGCAGCTGTGCAATCTTTTCTGCGTTATAAAGGGCTGTGTCCCGCTCTCCGTGGTCCAGGCCTCCTGCAATCATGAGAATGCTGGGCTTCAGCTCCTCAATCCTGCGAAGATCTGATGGCTTCAGCCTTCCTGAGGTAACGAGTCTCACAATGGCTCCTGCACCCAGGGCTGCTTCTTTGGAAGCCTTCACGGTCATGTCATGGACCAGTCCATGGACACTCATCTTGAGGCCTCCCGCCGCACTGGAGGTGGCGAGAAATTTATCATAAGTCAGATCTTCCACGCTCAGGTTTTTTTTCAGGTCCTCCAAGGCAGAGAGAAGTCCGATGGTGACATCCCCTTCCTCCACCGTGGTAACCCCTTGTCCTTGTCCAAGAAAAGAAGGCTCCTCTGTATGGATGTTGTGAAAAGCATTCACCACCGTGGTGGTGCTGCCGATTTCTGCCACCAGTACATCTACATGCATCTACTTCCTCCTCCTTTTTCTTTACTCTTCTCCACGCATCTCTCTTCTCTTTTTCACCAGGAACGTAGCCACATGGGCACCTTTGGTGCCTCGTCCAAAGCCCATATCAAGGCCAGACTCCACAGCCAGCTCCTGAATGATCTGGGTGCCTCCGCCCAGAATGATGAGTTTGTCCCGGACACCCTTTTCTACAGCCGTGTCACAGAGTTTCTTGAGATTTTTATAATGTATGTTGTCATGGCTGATGATGGTGCTGGCGAGGATGGCCTCTGCATTGGACTCTATGGCCGCATCCACCAGTTTTTCCACGGGCACAGAGGTGCCAAGATAGATGCTTTCAATGCCGTACTTCTCAATGCCGCCATGTTTGATGTCTATGATTTCACGAAGCCCCACAGAATGCTCATCGTTCCCCAAGGTTCCGGCTACAATCTTCATGGGATACGCTTCAATGTCCTTTCGGATCTCCTCATCACTTAAGATCTCTGGTTTCTTCTGGATGGTCAGGTCTTTGGCATTCAACGAGAAGGGAACTCTTCCCTTGATTTCCACTAATGTGCCCTCTGCTTCCTGGAGCACTTCCTTATGAACCACTTCCACATCCAGCAGCCCCATTTTCTTGCCGATCTCAACAGCAGCGGCCTCTGCGGTCATTTCATCCACAGGGAGCATCATGGTCTGCAAGATTACACCATCTCCAGCCCATTCCACTTCTGGTTTTATGTGTTCTCTCGTAAAGTACTTTCTGTTCTCTTCCAGTCTCTTCTCCACATTGTCCTCTGGGTCCAGTTCATCAATATAAACAATCTTCTCACGGATCTCCAAGGTGTCCCCACCGATGGCATCGGAGGGTTTTTCAAGGCCTTCCGGCACATGGTTGTATCCGAAGAAGGCGCTGACTGGGGCAAAATAGTCTTCCTCTTTTTCAAAGACGGTGTCCGCCGCAAGGCCTCCATCCATCTTTCTCACAATGCCGTCTCCATTTCTCTCGGGATAGTATCCGGAATCCACAAAGAATCCATCTTCCACGGCTTTAAAATATCCGCCGGCCTCCAGGATCTCTTCCATGAAAAGCACTGCTCTTTCCTTGATTTCCCGGACCTTCTCCGGCAGGAACCCTTCTTTTTTCAGCTCCACCATGGATAACAGTCCGTCCATTCCCTGGAAGGCCTGCTTGGCAGTAGAGATGGCCGCGATATTGTTGTAGTTCCAGGGCACATTTCTTCCCTCATCCGGTGTGATGGTGGACTGGATGTCTGCGCCGGTGAGCTCTGAAATGAGAAGATTCAGCACATGAGTCACCGTGGCTTCTCTGGTGTCAGATTCCATATATTTTGTATTCTGCTGCGCTCTCATGCGGTACTCGGAAAAAAATTCCCGAAGGGCCACTGCATAGGGCAGATCCAATGTCAGGGAAGGGGCCGGAGGCGCTGTGGGTGGCACGGTGCTGAGGCAGATGTTCTCTTTCTTCATTCCTGACTTCACGGAAAACACGGAATTCAGGCCATGCTGCACCATGAGCTCAGGAAGCACCTTATAGGCTTCTCTTGCCGTGGCGTTGGCGTTATGGGCACCATCAATCTGGGCCATATCGGCAAAGGCCATGACGGACTTTGCATATCCCGCATCCACGAAGGACCGGATCATATTGATGTTTCTATAGAGCACGTTGTACTGAGGATCCTGATGAGCGCCATTGACCCCTTCTTCTGCGAACATCACGGCAATCTCAGGACCTGCCACACCAGACACATAGGAATGGTAGTTGATTTCTCTTCCCACTTCCTCTTCAATGAGATCCAACGCTTTTCTCTGAGCTCTTACCTGCTTTCTGGTGATGGGAATCCCGCCAATGCCCTGGGGGGTTCCTTCGATGAGACCATCATAGTGGCTCTGACCGGCAGTACGGATGACCATGATGTGGTCCGCTCCATGCCAGGCTGCCATTCTCATTCTTCGGATGTCATCCTCAAAACGGCCGGAGGCGATTTCTGTTGTAATCACTGGTCTTGGCTGGGGGTCGATGTTTCCGAAATACTTTGCAGAGGGCAGGCTCTCACTTTGCGCAAGAGGCTTACTCATTTCCTGATAGGTGAACTCGCCCATCTTAAGATTTTCCACAGGTTCTCTCCAGTGCCAGCCCCGTCTTTTGGGTGCATAGTGCTGAAGATCCTTCAGAATTTCTTCCACTTGGAGCTTCTCATTCTTCACAAGCTTCATCTTCTGTCCCCCTTGAACACTTCTTTTGCCAGATCCAGATGCTTTCCTTCTGCCATTTCTCTGCCTACAGAAAGATAGTCTCTTTTCAGTCTCTCAGACACCTTCAGCACCACATTTCCTGCACCTTTTCCCATGAGTCCGAGATCCAGTACGTGGTTCACAAGATCCATGGCCTCCAGGCTGGAGAACCCCATTCTAAGAAGCACAGACCGCTCCACGGAAGGGGTGGTGCTTTTCTTGGAAAGTTCGATCATGGGGTCCACAATCTGCTCCGCCAGTGAGAAAAACCGTTTTTTCAGCTCCTCATCACTAAGTCCTTCCAAATGTTTTCTCCTCTCCATATAGTCATCGGTTCTTTTCATTGCCATATATTTTTCTCCTATCTTTATGCTAGATTACCAGGGTGCATCCAAGCAGCTGAAGCTCCAGCTTGACAAACTCATAGGAAGTCCTGGTCTCTTCCATGAGATAGAAAATATCCAGTTCTGTCACAAGATTTATTTTCTTTGCCGCCACATAATTTTTAATAAGGGATTTTTTTAGTTTTTCCATACTGACAGGTCGCAGGAGAATGTCTTCCGGACCCCTGGGCAGGATGATATTCTTTCCAGGCACCTCATCCTCGGGATTTCCGAAAAAGAGGTCTATCCCACGCTCCTTGGCAAAGGAGAGCTGAGAAAGAGGATGCTTTCCAGCTCCGGTGTATTCCGTCTCCTGCACCACCAGAATATCGGTGTCCTTCAATTCTCTCGCCATGGCAAAGGCTGCCGTGAGAGAAGTATTCCCTGCAGGACCACGCTCTATTCCTTCCAGCTGGGCCAATGCTTCTGTCATATAGAACACCTCGCCCTGCTTCACCAGATAATATTCATCCATATAGCGGAGGGGTCTTGCTGCGCTTCTTGGCACATCAGACCGGTCCGGGAAGGTGGTGAAAGGCATCCCAAATCCTGTATGGCCTGTGGTGAAGGATTTTTTGTTAAAATCCACATCCGAAGCCATATGAAGACCCGTGAGGTCCACACTGACGCCTACAACCTTGGTTTCCTTTGCCCCTGCGGCCTTTAATCCTCTGGCAGTTCCCGTGAGGTTTCCTCCCCCGGCATGGGTGGCCAGAACCACTTCCGGATATTTTCCGTACTTTTCATAAACTTCTTCCGCAATCTCATAGCCCAGGGTTTCCACCCCACGGATCCCGAAGGAGGAGTATAAAGAAGCATTGAAATATCCTGTCTCTTCTAATATAGAGAGGAAGGTATAGAAAAGTTCCGGTCCCACGGTAAGAGATAGTACTTCCGCGCCCAAAGCCTCACATTTTCTTCTTTTCTCCAGGATCTCCGGCTGACCGATGCCTTGGGAGTCATAACATTCCTGAACCACAATGCATTTCAGGCCAAGCTTTGCTGCCTGGGATGCCACAGCAGCGCCATAATTTCCAGAAGTAGCCGTGACTACGCCCTTATAGCCCAGCTTCTTTGCCATATAGACGGACAAAGAGGCTCTTCGGTCTTTGTAGCTGCCCGATGGGTTGGCGGCTTCATCTTTTATGAAAATTCTTGCCCCATAGCCTTCTTTGGAGAATTTTCTCGCCAAGGCCGTGAGATTCTTCAGCTCCACCAGTGGCGTATGCCCTACTGAAACTTCTTCCTGAATTTTTCTCACTTCCTCTATAGATACATCCACATCTTCCATCATGGCATCATAGTCAAAAGCCAGCTGGGAAAGCTCATACTTTTCATAGTCCACGCCCAACGCTTTTTTCATGATCTCATTTTTTCGGCCCATGACCGCTTCATAGCTCATGTCTCTACTCATGATCCACCTCCAGCATTTTTCTTAAGTCTCTGCCGATGGCAAGAAGCTCCGGTATGAAGGTCTCTCCGTAGGTATGGGTATAGGTGGGATTCTCTGATAGAAGCGTACCTTCTACGACTCTTCCCGTGAGGGTTTCAATCTGCACCCGCTCTCCTTCCTTTGCGTCCTCCAGAAGATACCCTTTCATCCGCATCTCCAGAGGCACTTTCTTCGTTTCTTCCGGAATCATGCCTGTACGCTCTTCCGGCTTTAGAATGATGTCATGGATTTCCACCCATGTTCCTTTTTTCATATCCATTTCCTTCTTTCTATCTCAAATGGTTTGTGAAATCATCCATGATGGCATGGGTCACAGGCAGATCCGCCATGGTGAGAAGTCCGCTTCTGGCGTTCAGCACATGGGGAATCACATTGACTGCTGCTGCAATGGTGCCGATGCCCCCTGGCACTTCTGGTTTGATCACCATGGACACATCAGGATCTCCGTGGATCTCAATGTAGTCTCCTGTTTCGATGTGCTCAAGATCTGGACGCACCTGCTGAGGATGCTCTAGCGTAATCACAGGTTTTCCGTCTTTCAGGGCTACGGCTGTATGGTTGCATCCTGCCACCATGCCTGCTTTGACAAACACATCTTTGGTCTTTCGGTCCACGGTGGTCATGATGGGCTCTCTGGACTGCACGATCTCATCATAGGTCAGGCCTATGGACTTTGCGATCATAGGAATGGACTGCAAGAATCCCACATGTCCATATACAGAACCATCCTCTACTCCTTGAAGGAAGGCTTCTCTGCTGAGACCTACCCCTTGCTCTTCCATGACAGTCTTTCCAAAAGGAGACAGATCATTCACGCGTCTTGCATAGATGTGGTCCACTCTTCGTACCCCTAAGGAAAGCTGAAGGATCAAAGTATCCAGCACAAATCCGGGATTGACGCCGGTCCCCAGCACTGTGACACCCGCTCTTTTTGCCATTTCATCAATTTCTTTGGAAAGCTCCGGTTCTGTCACAAAAGGAAAAGCCATTTCCTCCGCGATGGTCACCACCTGTATGTTCTTCTTTGTGAGAAGCCTGATTTCTTCCACCACACCTTTCACAAAAGAATGAATGGCCAAGATACAAAGATCCGGCTTCACCAGATCAAGAAGCGCGTCCGGATCGTTCATCACCGGAATGCCCAGCTTTTCATTGCCTAAAAAAACACCTAAATCTGTGGTTTCTTCCACTCTTTTTTCAATGGCACCTACCACTTCAATACCTTCCTTGTCAAAAAGCATCTCCACCATACCTCTGCCCATATTACCGAGGCCCCACTGTACCACTCTGATTTTTTCCATGATTATTCCTCCCTCATGCAGGATTTCATTGCACATCAGTTAAGAATGTGGAGTTCACAGGAACTCCACGATGATTTCAATTTATATTTATGTATTGTTATGAATTAATATCATTATTAACTATGTGATATACCGTTTATGCAATGTAAACCTTTTTATTCATCTAATTATAGAATAACAAATTAAAGCCTCTTTTGTAACCCCCCTGTGCACATATCTGGTCTATGTTCCACAGGAGAAGGAGATTTCCTGGTTTTCCTGCACTGTGCTCTATCACATGTTGAAACATTTAGAAAATGGACAAACATTTTTAAGCAAAAGGTCACCACTGAAAAGGTTTTTTCCAGTACAATGAGGATACTAAAGAAAAAAGGAGAATCCCATGGAGATTTCAGAACTCATCAGTTTTTTCACAAAACTGGATACACATATTACGGATCTCATTGACTACTTTGGCATAGGCGCTTACCTGATTCTGTTTTTCATTATTTTTCTGGAAACAGGTGCAGTGATTCTGGCCATTTTGCCTGGGGACTCTTTGCTTGTGGGCGCTGGCGCCTTTGCCTCAACAGATGACCTCAATGTGGTTGCGCTGCTGGTGGGCTTCTATGTGGCTACTCTCCTTGGTGATATGCTGAACTACAAGATTGGTAAGTATCTGGGGGAAAAGTACCATCGAAGTCGTTTTGAAGACCGTTCTCTTTTTAAGTTCATCAACAAAGAGAATTTTGACAAGGTTCATCATTTCTTCACCCATAAGGGTAGAAGGGCCTTTCTCATTTCGAGATTTATCCCCGTTGCCAGAACTCTTACTCCTTTCATCGCTGGCTTTACGAATGTAAATTTCCTGGATATCTCCTTCTTCATGTTCATTGGAAATGCCATGTGGACTGTTCTCTATGTCATGATCGGATTCTTTGTGGGCAATATGGAATTTCTTGAAGGGAACTTCATTTATCTAATGGGGATTGTCTTTCTCATCTCCATGATTCCAGCTGGCGTTTTCTTTTTCCGAAGCCGATTTCTTAAAAAGCAAAATCTGTAAAACTGATCAATAAACGAGGTACCTCTATCACATTGAGGTCCCTCATTTTTAAAGCTTGCCTTATCTCCATTCTCCGCTGCTGGCTTCAGATGGGTTCTGGGAAGGGAAAGCATCCACTCTATTGCCATTCTCCGTAAAGTCCTTTAAGATTAAATAGATAAGAAAAGCCCTATCTCTTCTTAATTACAAAGTAAAAGAAGTTACCTGCCTACGAAACATCCTCTAAGAGAATCCTAGGCGGATTTGGCTTGATAAAAGAGAACCGGATTTATCTCATGAAGGCATACTAAAGTTTAGGAAAGCGGATCTTGAGGCACTTTCTAAAAAAGCCCTTCATGAATTCTATGGATCTTGAACTGATATAAAATGGAGGCTGAATACTCATGAAAGATATCGAAATTGTACCTTTTCCCCCTTCCGGATACCATCCTCTTGTGGATTTTGAGTCCTGGAGAGTCGCAGTTTTAAGACCCTGTGAAGATCTTCTTCCGGAAAACCTCAACCATCTGCAGAAGCACCTCTATACCGATGAAGTATTTGTGCTGCTGAGTGGCAAATGCGCCCTGTACACCGCAGGCTGCGAAGAAATCCCAGGTGATATCGTGAAGACCGAGATGAGACTGCATGAGGTCTATAATGTGAAGAAGGGGGTATGGCATACCCATACGCTCTGCGAGGATGCAGAAGTTCTGATCATCGAAAACCAGGACACTGGAGATGAGAACTCTCCAAAGTACCCCCTGTCCAAGGACATGCACAATAGAATCCTGGAACTGGAAAAAGAATAACAAAAGGAGTTTTGGAACCACATGTCCAGCATGTGCTCCAAAACTCCTTTCATTTTCAGTCTCTTATCTTAGAATCGTATCCGAAAGATTCGGTACATGATCAAATTCGATCTTCTCACCATCTAAAGTGAAATGAACACCATCCACCCAAACTCCAGCATATTCTCTCTGAAGGAAGGTTTCAGTTAAGGCTGTTTCTGTCATATTTCCGCCAGTGGAACCCTGGAAGTAATCATAAATCCAGCTCTTGGCACCCACTTCTCCAGATCCTTCAATAAGGTCCACATAAAGGATGTTTTTTCCATCCTCTTCCTTGATTTCCAGAGCCTTCATGGTCAGTCCACCAAAGACTTCCTCTCCAAGCTTATCCCCAAGCATCTGCATTTTGGTTAAAAGAGGCTCATCCGTCTTCACGACAACACTGATTACTTGAGTCATGGTGCCGTCTTCTTCGGCCCCAAAAACAGGAAGCTCCTCTTCCTCTTCTTCAATAAGTTCTCCAGAACCGGAAGCTTTCAGCTCTTCAATCTCCACCTTCAATGCTTCATTCTCTTCCTTCAGCGCCGCATTGTCCGCTTCCAGAGAAACGATCTTCTCCTCCAGCTGCTTTACTGTATCCTCATTCACTCCAGCAGATCCATTTTCTTTATTGCCACATGCAGCCAACAGTGTCAGGGACATCAAGATGGCAACAATCTTCAGCATATTCTTTTTCATCAGTACTCCTCCCTCTCGTCTCAAATTGTCTCTGTACCTATATTATAACAAAATTCCATCTGTAGATATGACAATTTGTTTAATTCACATTTACGGAAGCTGCAAAGCACCCGTGGACTGTCCCCATTTATGAGGGTGGTGCTTTCGTGGGCAATCTTGTCTGATTTGAGTTAAAGAAAACTTAGGTTTCCTGTGATATAATGGAGAAAAATTTAAAATGAAAGAGGTACCTATTATGGATCCAGTTGCATTCAGATTATTTGGTACACCGATCATGTGGTACGGTGTGCTCATTACCATAGGCGTTCTTGTCGCCTTCGTTGTTGTTTACTTCAATGCCAAAAGAAGTGCCGGAAAAGTCAGCTTTGATGATGTCACTGATGCTTTCCTTTACGCATTTCCTTTAGCCCTTATTGGAGCCAGAGTGTATTATGTCATCTTTGAGCTGGACCAGTATGATTCTTTTATGGAAATGCTGGATTTCCGAAGCGGTGGTCTTGCCATCCACGGTGGGCTCATCGGAGCAGCTTTAGGTGTATTCATTTATAAACTCATCAAAAAGAAGAACATGGCACAAATACTCGATATGGCTGATGCGGCAGCGCCTGCCATCATTCTTGCCCAAGCCATTGGCAGATGGGGAAACTTCATGAACCAGGAAGCTCATGGTGGCCCTGTGACAGAAGCGTTTATTTCAAAGTTCCCGGAATTTATCCAAAACGGTATGCTCATTAACGGCACCTATTATCATCCCACATTCCTCTATGAATCCATCTGGAATGTGCTGGTTTTTATCGTGCTGATGATCTGGTTCGGTAAAAAGAAAGAAAAGGAGCACGGCATCATTCTCTATGCCTACATGATTCTTTACTCCATCGGCCGCTTCTATATTGAAGGCTTAAGAACAGACAGTCTGATGTTTCTCGGCATGAGACAGGCTCAGCTCATATCTCTGGTGGCCATCTTCTTTGGCGTCATTATGATCTATGTCACCAAGAAGCGGGCAAGAAACGCATAAACTCTTGCTATCACTGGATCCGGAATCTTCCGGGTCCTTTTTGTTTTCTTCAGATTTATTTTCACAATATTCAGATATATATTCTGGTTATTTCACAAGAAGGTGCTACACTGAAGGCAGGAAGACTCCTTAAAAATAATATGAGAAGAAGTGTTTGAAATGAGGTTCAGAAAAATGCAGAAAGCCGCTCTCTTCCTTTGTTTCTCTGTGATTCTCTTCAGCTGTGGCACCTCTCAGAAAAGCACTGTCCTTTCCGGAAATACCAGCGGCAATCTAGCGAACGGCGGCATTCTGGTCGGTGACGGAGATACCATCTACTTCAATCATTTCGGTGACCAAAACAAGCTCTACAAGATGGATCAGAGCGGTGATGGTCTCATCCCTGTCAGTGATGAAATTGCTTATTCTCTTAACATTTCCGGAGACCTTTTGTACTTTCTCAGCGGAACAGAAAATAATGCCATTGTGACGATGAAGAAAGACGGAAGGGAGCGCGCGGTGCTCTCGGATGAGAAGGCGTTGAGTCTCCAGTGCAGCGGCGACTTCCTTTATTTCATCTCCATGGGCGAAGAAACCGATCCGGAAAAAACCTATACACTCCATCGGATGAAGAGGAGTGGTGAAGAGGTGACCAGAATTCTTGGTGACAAAATCCAGCAGTTTTTTGTTTCCGGAAATAGGCTCTATTACATCCGCCAGGAGGACCACAGTCTCTTCGTTTCAGATCAAGATGGCAAAGATCCTGTGAAGCTTCATGATGGATCGGTCATAAATTTTATTCTTTATGGGGATAAACTCTACTTTATGGATGGGTCTGAGGATAAAAATCAGCTCTTTGTGATGGATCGGGACGGGAAAGACCTGAAACGCCTTACGGAGGAAAAGCTCTCATCCTTCCACATCTCCAATGATGTCATCTACTATGGCAATACCACCGAAAAAGCATCCATGCTGGAGCTGAAAAAAATGAACCTGGATGGCAGCAGTAAAGAAGTCTTGGAAGAATTGCCGGTGATTTCCATACTGTCCCATGATTCCTGGCTTTGTCTTCTTTCCATGGATTTCAGTTCTTTTTCCATCAAGGAGACTCTGCGAGATACCGCCTCTGAAAAAGAGATGGTCTTTGAATATGTCAATCCTGCTGCTGAATCAGCTTTGGCGGTCTATGACGCAGGAGCGGAGGTGACAGTGGATCAGCTCAAAGTAAAGGTGCAGGATGTGTATGTCACCAATATCCTCAAAAATGAGGATCCAAATTATGAATCCACCATATTTGATTCTGTGACCGATGGCACCTTCGTCTTTCTCACTATAAACGCGGAAAATCTTGGGGAAGAACCTCTGGAGCTCTATGAGACTTTGGGGCATATTCTGGACATCAATGAAGCATATCCTTCCATTTACTGGTATACTTTTTATGAGGCGGATGAAGAGCTTTTACGTGGTGAGAAGAAGTATGTGATGCCTGAAAGTTTTCTTCAGTCTATGGTCCTGCAGCCAAAAGAATCCAAAACACTACAGCTCTATGCAGAGCTGTACGACGTCGGAAACCCAATCTATCTCTATATCAAAGATTCCGTAAATCCCAACAGCACCCATGCCCTTGAAGTGAACCTGCCAGAGTATGTGCGGGTCCACAGCTTTGAGTCCGCATTGAAGCTCATGGAAGAAACCTTCCCTGGAAATGAGATCATACTGCAGAACGGAATCGGATTCTTAAAACCTGGTACGGAAGAAGAAGCCATGTTTTATGCTTTTGAAGTAAGAAACAAAGAACTCTCGTCTCCAGAATACTTCTTTGTGGAGAGAGACACAGGGGATATCTACATAGGGGAACCAGATCCTTCTTTCCCGGATTTTACAGCGGTACCAAAGGAGCTTTGGCAAAAACCATAAGGTGGTGGTAAATTTTCATGAGAGAATGGCATAATGAACCTGCATCGGATCTTCAGAAAAAGAAGATTCTCTCATTGATGAGCCTCTATCCTCAATACAAGCTCATAGTAAACCTGGATGTTCTGAAAAAAGGACAAGCCCATAGCCTCATTGGTCTTCTGCTCGAGAAAAACCTGAGTTTTCTTTTGGAGAAACGAATTCTAGAGAAAGAACCCTCTGAGAGAGAAAGAGAACCTTTGAAAGAAAAGCAGATTTATAGAATTTCAGAAGGGGAGGATCTTGCTGCCTATTCTGTTTTCCGAAACAAGGTGAAGGGAAAGCTCCTTCAGTATGAACTCCATGGCAGTGACATTGTATTTCAGATTATTGAAGTTCTTGGGGAGATTCCAGCAGATGTCCTAAACGCTACCGACCTAAAAGTAGAGAAACTCTAGAAATCTTTACGTGAGACCTATATTAAAGGTTTTTGGATCATAGTAGGGAGATAGGGCTATGAGGTTGTGATGCTACGACCATAGACACCCACAATCTCCTTGTCTCCCTTCATTGACTTCAAACCCCGAATATATTACAATAACTATTGTTCAAGCCTTCATAGTTAAATGGATATAACAAGCCCCTCCTAAGGGCTAGTTGTGGGTTCGATTCCCGCTGAGGGTACCATTTTATTTTCACCATTCAAGGAATATTACACCCATAAAAAACAGGGGCGCTGTATACTCCATTGCACAAGCAATGATTATACAGCGCCCCTTTACGTTCTATAGCCATCCATTATTATGTTTGTAATGCACCATTCATGAGCACTTCCACTTCATGAGTAAATCCATCATCCATTAGCGTAATATAGTTCTCAGTTTCTAGGTTGCCATCCACATAGATTTCACAAACTCCAGTCTGTAAACCGTTCGGATTTTTGAATTTAATCTCATATATCGTTTGGTGATACCTATAACGCACACAATACTCAAGCCACTTTCCGGGTATGCTGGGACTGAAAATCAGTTTGTCACCTTGTCTGTAAATACCAAGTATATTCTCCAGACCAGCTTTATACATCCACCCCGCAGATCCTGTATACCAGGTCCATCCGCCTCGTCCCACATGAGGATACTCACTGTATACATCTGCAGCCATCACATACGGCTCCGTCTTATATGTCATCAGTCCTTCCTCAGTTCGGGTATGATGGATTGGATTGAGAAGCTTAAACAGATTCCACGCTTTCTCGCCTTCTCCTAACCTAGCGAACGCCGCCACTGTCCATGCAGCTGCATGGGTGTATTGACCACCATTCTCCCTTATCCCAGGAAGATATCCTTTAATATAGCCTGGATTGCTGTTTCCACTGTCAAAAGGAGGTGTCAATAGCTTCACAACCCCTTCGTTTTCCATGACCAGATAATTTTCAAGAGATTGCATTGCTTTTACTGATCTATCCCTATCGCCAGCTCCAGAAAGCACGGACCATGTTTGAGCCAGTGAATCTATCTTACATTCAGTGTTGATCGCAGAACCTAACGGCGTGCCATCATCAAAGAACGCTCTGAGGTACCAGCTGCCGTCCCAGGCGCTGCTTTCTATAGCATCCTTCAAGTCCGCCGCAATGTGCGTGAATTCGTCTGCAATTAGAGCATCCCCCATTTTCCTTGCGATTGGTATAAATTTCTGAAGCGTATCAAAAAGAAACCATCCAAGCCATACACTTTCTCCTTTCCCGTCTATTCCTATGTTATTCATGCCATCGTTCCAGTCACCGCCTCGCATGAGGGGCAACTTATGCACTCCGAACCTCATGGCATTTTTCAGTGCTCTTAAACAATGATCATACAGAGAATATTTATCTGTGGATATTCGCGGCTGGCAATATCGTTCATTCTCATGATCCTCTAAAGGATCTTCCTCCAGATAGGGTGCCATACTATCCAATATCCCAAAGTCTCCCGTAATACTGATATATTCTGCAGTTACATAGGGAAGCCATAGAAAATCATCTGATATCCGTGTTCTGGTCCCTTTACCAGAAGGTTCATGCCACCAATGCAGTACGTCCCCCTCTTCAAACTGATGTCCTGCATGTTTAATAATCTGTTCCTTTGCTATAGCTGGCCAAGTTGCCGCCAAAGCCAGTGTGTCTTGAAGCTGATCTCTGAAACCATATGCGCCGCCAGCTTGATAAAATCCAGAGCGAGCATATAACCTGCAAGAGATCACCTGATACTGAAGCCATCCGTTCAGCATAATGTTCGTGGCGCTGTCTGGTGTCGAGACTTCAATAGCACCGAGCTTTTCATGCCAGAAGCGCTTCACCTGGTCCAAAGCCTCCTTTGCATTCAGTAAATTCTTGTATTTGACAGCAAGTTCATCAGCTTGTTCCCGATTGTTGCCGATACCCATAACAAAAACAAATTCCTTCGTTTCCTTAGGTTCCAACCTTATTTGTATCTGCATGGCACCACAAGGGTTAAAGCCTGCACCTGTTTCTCCACTGAGTCCAGGACTCACCAAAGCATCTGGTGATAACATGCCTCCTCTTCCAAAGAACCCCTTTCTGTCTCCAGTAACGGTCCTATCCTCATCAGAGGTGTCAATAAAGCAAACTTTACCTGCGAACTCTCTGTTATAAGGGTTTTCAATTAGAAGGGAACCACCCGATGCCTGAGAGCTGACCAGATGCATCTCTGTTTCCTCTGTGCTTACACCTAGTAAAGGCTTCATGTAAAAAGTCACGGTAATGATTTTAGGTGTCAGATTTTCATTTTGAAAACGAAACATGCTGATTTTTACAGGATCATTCACAGGGACAAATTGTACAAGCTCTTGATCTAATCCGTGGCTTTTGTGCAGAAACTTTGAATATCCAAACCCATGTTCTATGGTATACGGCTCTTCTTCCCTTATGGGGAGTGATGCCCCAGACCATAGGTTTCCAGACTCATCCCCTATATAAAAGATCTCTGATGGCTCATCACCGACTGCGTCGTTAGACCACTTTGAAATTTTAAATTCTCTGCTGTTATCACTCCACGTGTATCCTCCACCAGACTCCGACACGATAAATCCAAAGTTTGGGTTTGCAATCACATTGACCCACGGCAAAGGAGTCCTCTTTCCATGTTCAAGCCTAATCACATAGCTTTTCCCATTCTCTCCAAAGCCTCCAAGTCCATTGTAAAATAGAAGCTCCTTGTGTTCTTCAGTTTCTAAATTCGAAACCAGCATGGGTATTTCATTTTGAGACTTTCTAGCATTTCTCACCTCAGTACGGTTACCAAGTTCACTTGTACTTGTACTTTTCTCTCCTAATGCCTTCATAATAAAAGAACTGTACTGCTTTCTCATCTTCCCTCGACTTCCTTCAAAGATCATCCTGGCGTTAGCATAGAAAAAATCAATCTCCTCCGATGTCATATCACTGGATTTCAATATAAAAACATCCCGATGAAGATTCATAAAATCCTGAGTCTGTGTACTATAGACAGCTTCTGTAATCAGAGCGTAAAGAGGATTGATATAACTGTATTCTTCTTTGCATAAAATGACCAGATCCACTTTAAGATCCTTTACTCTCCAATACTCGTGAGCCTTCAAGAGCTCATGGAGAAGCTCCACATCATCGGTTTTGTCCATTGTAAGTAATACCATAGGCCTATCTCCGGAGATACCATATCGCCAAAATGTCGGCTGTCCCAAATGACTGCTCTTGATCTTTTCTTCATAAACTCTTCGCCTAGGACTGATAAAGAGAATGTCTGAGATCATATCCTGATAAAGCTCCATATCATGGGCTTTTATGTTAAGATACTTCGCTTCCACCTGACTTCTTGTCAGTGCGAATCTGAAGGAAGCATCACAAGCTTCAGCGTTACCGTATTTTACTACCAGTTCCATCAAAGCTTCCCTGCTCTCTGCAGTAACAGTAACGAAGAAGATTCTGGCGATCTCTCCCGGTTTGATGCGAATACTGGTCCTTAAACTGAAGATCGGATCCAAAACAGATCCCACCGTATTGGAAAGAGGCTTTCCTCTTTCTATGACTTCTGGGTTTCCTGTGTGATGATTTCTTCCTATAAACTTCAGTCTATCTGTTTCGTACTCGATCTCACTGACAGTTTCTCCTTCTATTACTGGTATACTGGCAATCCAAAGTTTTCTGTCCTGTTCGCTCCTTCTTCTTCTGTTTGCCAGAAGCACCTTATGCTCATGATCATATTCTGTTCTGATGAAAAGGTTGCTGAAGGCAGGGTGTGCAACATCACTGCCGTGTGATGCACCTACAAGTTCAACGTAGCTGGTGAGCTGAATGATACATGGAGAACCTCCATTGTTCTTTAGTTTCAGCCTTCTGACCTCAGCGTTATCTCCAGATCCCACAACAACCTCCGTCAACGTTTCAATCTCTCCATCAGTTCTTTTATAAGAAGCCTTATCCGAAGTGAAAATCACCTCATATTTCTCAGGTGTTTTGTTTAGAGGCGCATAGGCTGAAGACCAGATCTGATCTGTTTCAACATTTTTTAAATAGAAGAAAGCACCATAGTTTTCTGTGATCGGATCTTCTCTCCACCTTGAAATATCAACGTCCTTTGTCCTGCTGTATCCAGTGCCCTGATCCGTAAGTCCAACAAAATAGTTTCCATTAGAAAGGATATGGACCTTCGGCAAATCAAAATCTGGTGAGCTAAACTTTCTGCATGAAATCTCCTCATTGTATATTTTCACCTTTGATACTGGGATTTTCTCTTTGCTTCCTTTTGTGAAAATAAAGTTTTGAGGGACCTTTTCCTGCAGAAGCAGTCTGGCTGACTTCACAAAAGGATTTTCACCAAACCTCTTCTGCATAATGTCATCGTTGAGATAATTATTAAGTGCTATGAGACTCATCCCTTGGTGATGGGCCATATAACTCCTGATGATTTTTTTATGGGATCCCGGTTCAAGATGATCAAGTGTATAATCCACAGCTTCATAATACCCGTAGCTTCCTTCCATCCCTTCTGCCTTTAAATGAGTTAAATTCTTATATGCCTCTTCAGGGAAAACCAAGAGTGCAAGGACTGTAGCATAAGGTGCAATGACATTATCTTCAGCCAAACCTCTTTTTAACCCAAGCCATGGTACACCGATGGCTTTATACTGATAATCCAGATTGATGTCAATGACGCCAAATGCAGATTCTGAACTGCCCCAAGGTACTTGTCTCTGTTTTCCGTACTTTATCTGACTTTTTACAGCAAAAGAATAGGTTTCATCCAGCAGAGTATTTTTGTAGCTGCGCATGATAAGCAGTGGCATCAGATACTCAAACATCGTACCACTCCATGAGACAAGGCCTTTGAACCGGTCGACCACCGTAAGGGATCTCCCAAGCATAAACCAATGCTTGGGTGGCACCTCACCTCTTGCTATGGCTAAATAGCTCGTCTGTCTTGCTTCAGAAGCAAGAAGATCATAATAGGAGTTCGTCAACTTCATCTCTTCCACATTGTATCCAATATAGAACAAATGCCTTCGCTCGCTGTATAGGGACTTGAACATTGTACCTTCGGATAGCTCTGATATTCTTAAGATCAGCTTTTCATAGTGTTCTATGAATTCCGTGGTAAACTGAATGGATTTTATTGCTGCCTCCTTTACTTCATTCAACCAATCAAGAATTCCTTCCATTGATTCCAAATCACTTTCAGCAAATTCATCCAGCAACAGATCACAACAACCCACTATGCGTTCCCCAAGTTCAGGAAGGTCATGTAATGGGGTATTGGTTCCAATGAGAACCATAAGCTTCACAAAAACTGGATTCATTTCAACATGGGTAACTTGACTATTCGATAGGGATGAGGTCATGGACCAAGGCATGAACAGCTCCATTTCCTTCAGCAGTGAGTCTCCCTGATGCCGAAGCTTCAATGCCCACTCCTTTCGGGATGATTCAGATTGATGTGAAATCTCAGTGAATCTCTTAAGTGCTCTGAACCAAGCCGTCGGGTCAATGATTTCCTGCTTTTCAAAAGAGCTTATGGTCAGTAATGCCTGAGGAAGTTCTCTATGCTCTTCCATTCCCGCTATGACGGTATCTGTGATCCCACGCGCAAATGATGAATCAAGGAGAGGCTTTTCCATGTAATCCTGAAGTCCTTCTATTAATGTGATCAGATAACAAACCAGATTTCCACTATCAACAGTAGATACATACATGGGTCTCATGGGTTTTAGAGTTCTCGTATCGTACCAGTTGTATAGGTGTCCATTCCATTTCTCCATTTTCTCTATGGTGGTGATGGTTTTAGAAATCCTCTCTATTGCTTCCTTGAGGCCTATATAGCCCATGTCTCTTGCCGTAAGTGAAGCCATCAGCCCCAATCCGATATTCGTTGGAGATGTTTTATGGGCAATGCCTCGATAGGGTTCTTCCTGAAAATTATCCGGAGCCAGATCATGGTTTCCTGCATTGGAAAACTCCTCGAAATATCTCCAGGTTTTTCTAGAAGTTTTTCTCAGTTCCAGTAAAGCCTCATTGTTCAGTCTGGTTAATTTATTATTTTCATCCCTGCTGATGAGGTAAGCAATAACAGGTGAACTGAGCCAGACCACTGCTAATAATGAACTTAAAAAGAGATTTTCAGGCTTGAAATAATAAGTAAGTATTACTATGATCAATCCGGAAGCTGCGCTTGCCCCCATGGATCTTATATAGCTTTCCAGGGAATTCGGCTGCGCTTTGTCCGCATCTGAGGATGTGACCCATTCGAGCAGATTTTTCTTGGTGAAAAACACTCTTGCAAGTGTTACTGTGATAGCATTTACTGCCTTCACTGCTTGATACGGGAGTAACATGATGCTGAGTAAAAACTGAAATACGGATGCTTTTATACCAAAAAATCCTGGTAAATATCTTTTGATGGTATCAGGTCTGAGACCCTCTCTGAAGATTCTAGCCATGAGTGAAAGCCCCAGAGGTGTACCCAAAGCCAGAATACCAAGACTGAACCAAAAAACACCAGATCCTGGGAGTAAAGTGAATCCAACAATGAAAAGAAACATCACCGAAGGAGCCATCAGGCTTCTTCTCAGATTATCTATGATTTTCCATTTTGAAACTACTGATAAAGGATTGGATATGGTTGAATGATCCATTGTATGTAAACTTCGGAAAAGCCATGGTACCAGCTGCCAGTCTCCTCTGATCCATCTGTGCAGTCTTGCCATGAAAGAATTATATTTTGATGGATATGAGTCTATCAGTTCAAGATCTGAGACCAAAGCCGCTCTAACAAAGGATCCTTCCAGAAGGTCATGACTCAGTATTGCATTTTCAGGTAAAGTTCCCTTTAATACCTTCTGGAACACTCTAAGATCATAGATGCCCTTTCCGGTAAATATTCCTTCACCAAACAGATCCTGATAAACATCAGATATGGCACTGGCGTATGGATCCAACCCTTCTTGACCTGTATAGATCCTTGAAAAAACAGATCTGTTTGAGCTGTCACTATCAAAAGATATTCTCGGCTGCATCAAGCCATACCCTTTGGTAACAATGCCTTTTTCTTTGTCAATCACTGGACTGTTCAGTGGATGTGCCATTGTTCCAATCATTTTTTTTGCCATACCTAAAGGAAGAACCGTATCCGCATCAAGTGTGATGACGTATCTGATATCATTGTCTGGAAGAAATTTATTGGAACTATAGGAAAAACTTGTCTCTGTAGAGCCAAGAAGGAGTTCATTAAACTCCATCAAAGCACCTCTTTTTCTTTCCCAGCCCGTCCAGGTTTGATCTATTTCGTTCAATATCCTATCTCTATTATAGAAGTAAAAAATATCTTTCTCACCATTTGAGTATTTGCTGTTCAGCTCCATTATTCTTAATGACGCTTCCTCTATGATGCTTTCATCACTATCGATGGTCTCATAATCAGAGTCTTTGAACGCACCAATTAATGCAAAAAATACGTTCTTTTCCCTGTTTCCGAGATAGTGGTTCTCCATATTCTCCATAAGCTCCCGCACCCTCTTCCTATCGGGGATGATTGCTGGAATTACGACTATGGTCCGCATACTATCTGGAACTCCTTCTTTAAGCTCAAGTCTTGGGAATACTGCAGGCTTTTTTACTCTGTTCACAATCCAGTTGGCTATGGATATGACGATATCAGAAACTGGAATAATGACCGCAATCGCTGTGAGAACCATGATTAAAATATCATTGGAATCTGCATAGGTCCTCGAGTATGAGACTGCCATCAGTGTCAATAGAATTGTGAACGATACAATAGAGAGCATATAAATCGCACCCTGGTTCGCTACAAACCTTCTTCTGATTCTGGTGAAGTATTTAATTTCTCTTTCCTGCCTTTCTTCCAGTAAAGACAGCCCATCCCCAATGATATAATATCCAATATGCCAGGTATGATTCATGTTCTCGGAATCAGCACTGGCAGGATTTTCAGAAGAGAAGGCTCTTCTGGCCAGGTACAGCGCTTCTTTTCCAATATAAAGCTCAGAAACCCCAAACATTTTAGCTATATGCTCCACCTTATTCTTGTAATAGAAACGTGATTGAATATCCATAAGACTATATGTGCCATCAGGATCCTGCGCTAGTATTTTTTCCAGATTGCTGGCAGCATCAAATAACTCTGTCCAGTTCATCCCTGAAAGGTACTTGAGACTTATAATGCAATTTCCAATCCCCACCGTACTGATTGCCTGAGCATTGTGTTCCTTCTGGGCTAAGAGTTCTGCTGAAGTATCAAACCTCCCTAGAACCCCATCTATATAACGCAGGACATCAGAATAGCTTTTTCCAGATCTTCTCAGTCTATAGAAGAGATGTTCCACAAAAGAGGAATTAGGTGTCTCTATCATACTGCTGACGGCTTTGTTGCCTTTCTCAAATAACGCGCTGATTTCGTCGGAGGTCGTATGGTCCAATAAAGCCCACTCCTCAACCATTTCATCTGCAAGATTCCACTGCTTTTTTGTTTCTATGATATCCTCACATATCATCCTGATATTTTCCAGGAGTGCTAACTTTAACATAACTGGCATTGCATAAATCTCACGTTCCAAAAGCACATTATGAGACTGATATGCGTCCAAATACTGGAGCAGGACCTCCTCCTCGATACGGCCTTGTGTATGGCTGACCAGCTCCATCATAAGTACTGAGATTCGTGTAACATTTTGATATGGACCTTTTCTTAAGACCGGAAGCTCAAAATAGCTTTTCTTAGACATGTTTCTTCGAAGTCCATTCACCTGTTCTTCCAGCACATAAAAATTATCAAGCAGCCACTCAGCAGCAGGAGGTACTGAGGTTTTTTTAGTCACTTCCGCATTCAGTTCCATATAAGTCTGTTGGATGTATTTAAAATTGTCATTCATTCGGGAAATAGGCCAGCTCCGTTTGCTTCTTTGTGGTACCACGGAATGCTCCAATGACATGCTTTTTGCATGTTCCACCAGTTCCTCAACGCTGAGGGAGGCATCTCTGATCTTTATATTCCTTACTTTTCTAATTCTGTACAATACGCCAAGAAAAACCAAAACCACCAGAACCAAAGCACCTAGGATAACTCTATAGTCTATATCAAGTCTGATCAATCGGACTACCTCCTTAGGATTTTCAAGATAAAAAAAGTCGCCTTTCGTAAAAAGCGACTTTAGCTGCATGTACCTGTTGATTTAATTTTTAACCACGAGTTCTTTTTATTATTTTAATTATACTTTAATTTATTATAAAAGTCAATGTTCTATTCTTCTTTAATATACTTATGAACATTTATTGTCTA
Organism: Proteiniclasticum ruminis; assembly: GCF_900115135.1. GTDB lineage: Bacteria > Bacillota > Clostridia > Clostridiales > Clostridiaceae > Proteiniclasticum > Proteiniclasticum ruminis_A. Next base: position 32,180 of record NZ_FOVK01000007.1, read on the forward strand.
ATAATTTTAATTTTATTGTATTATTTTTAAAATAATGTAGAAATTCAGACATTTAAAACTCAATCTTTATATCAATATTTGATTGTCACTTGAATTTCATTCTATCACGTAACTATTAAACATATTTCTTCATCTCATCTATGGTTTCCACGACCAGTTGCCTCATGAGCTCTCTCACTGATAAAATTTCAGACACCCGATAGGCATTAGCACCTGCAAAAACAAGGCCTTCTTCTCCATGAACTGAGTGCATGAGCGCGTCTGAAATGCAGTAGGGAGTAGTCTTTGGATCACAGGGTATCAGGCAGTTATAGCATCTTTTTACAGGTATCCTGCCTGCGTCCAGTTTATCGGTAAAAGTATTTCTGATGGCTCTTCCTGGCATGCCTACTGGACTGTTCACCAGTCTGATGTCTTCCTTTTTTGCATTCACATAAGCCATTTTGAACTCAAGATCCGCGTCGCATTCCTCTGTTGCTACAAACCGGGTCCCCATCTGTACGCCTGATGCACCGAGTTTCAGGTACTCTGCAATATCTTTGCCGTCATAAATACCTCCGGCCACAACCACAGGAATCTTCACCTGGTATTTTTCTTCAAAAGGCTTCAGTTCTTCTAGGACCTCTTTCAGGATGTCCTTCAGATCCATATAGCTTCCACTTTCCATGACTTCCTTCTTGAACCCTAAGTGTCCCCCTGCCATTGGACCCTCCACGATGAAAAGATCCGCAGGAATCCCGAACTTCTTATCATAAACCTTCGAAATCAGCTTTGCTGCTTTTCCGGAAGACACCACTGGGGCAATCTTTGTTTTTGTCCCTTTGACCATTTCTGGAAGCTCCAGTGGAAGACCCGCTCCAGTGACAATGAGATCAATGCCTTCCTCCACAGCAGTTTTAATAAGTTCATCATAAGTAGTCATGGCAGCCAGAAGATTCACGCCGATGATTCCCTCAGGTGCAATGTCTCTTGATTTTCTGATTTCTGCCCTTAACGCTCTTTTATTGGCTTCGAGATTATTCTTTAAAAAATCCTCTTCCCGATAGCCAATCTGGACTCCCGAGATGATGCCGATGCCACCTTCTTTCGCCACTGCTCCCGCCAGTGAAGAAAGTGATATCCCTATCCCCATACCACCTTGTATAATAGGCCACTTAGGCAATAGATTCCCGATTTTTAGATGATTTAAAAGTTCCAATAGTTGTTTCCTCCCATAATTCGATTCATTCCCATTATACAGAGGTATACTTTGATACTCAAAATATTAAGATAGAATTAAGAAAATCGGGATGGAACATGTCCGGTCATACACTCCTTTTTCCTTCTGATGGAACGCATCCGAACTCTTTTTAAGGCGAGATGAAGATGGGCAAGTTTGGGGGATAATACGTGAAATATCCCATCATGAGAGACAGCGAGATTACAATGAATATTCCCGTAGCTGCATAAATCCATCGTGGCTTGGAAACTCTATAGACATGAATGGCCAGAAGCTGAGCAATGGGAATGCTCACCATAGAGGAGAAGTTCACCCAGGAAGCTTCCACTTCAAAGGCACCAGCCCACACATAATACCAGACCACAATAATAGAAACACCAAAGATCACACTGATGGCCATGGCCTGATGCCATCTTCTGAAGGAAAGCTTCTTTCTTTCTTTGTACATCAGATAGCCAGCTGCCCACCAGAGCACCGTTGGCCAATAGACCATTTTCAGATGCTCCCAGATGCTCTCGTTTACAGGAGCAACAAGACTCACTAGAAAGTTATCTCCAGACCATTCATAGGCAAAATGAAGCGGTCCAGCAATCATCACAATCACAAAGATCCCTAGAATATGATAGGACCTGACAAACCTCATGACCCTTATTTCCTCCATGTCTCCATACATGATATCCACTCCTTTTGTCTCCATCGCTACATATACTATAGAATAAAGATGCGTACTGGATTTCACAGAATTATTATGGTTTTATTACATTTTCAAAAAAACACCTAACGATAAATAAAAACTATTACCACCTGAACTTTCACTCTGTTGTAACCCATTCATGTATGAGTGGTGTATGATGAATGAAAAAGAGAAGCAGGAGGAATATCTTATGAAAAAAAACAGGATGCCCCAATCACTTGGACTACTGCTCAGTATATGTCTCGTATTATCCTTTGCTGGCTGCAAAAAAGCCGTTTCGGCTGAAGGCGGAAACCTCCTCGATGATCTGAAAAAAGAAACGGTGGAGAAAAGCAGCTCGTTCACTAAAGAAGCGACGATGCCAGCGCTGACCTTCTCCTTCAATCTCTTTACTAAGAATCTTCTATGTGAAAACACACTGATTTCGCCTCTATCCGTACTGACTTCCCTTGGTATGACCGCCAATGGAGCGAAAGGCGATACGCTTTCCCAGATGGAGGAAGTTTTTGGGATGGATCGGGAATCACTTAATCAGCTGCTGTACCTCTATACATCAAAGCTTCCTCAAAAGGACAAGCTGAAGGTCCATATGGCCAACTCCATATGGTTTCGGGATGGAGACCGGTTTCAGATCCGCCCTGAGTTTCTTCAGACCACAGTAAACTACTATGATGCCGGAATCTACCGATCCCCTTTTGATAACAGCACAGTGAAGGACATCAACAGTTGGGTTCGAGAGCGTACAGACGGAGAAATCCCAGAGATTCTTGATGAGATTTCCAGCGACACCGTCATGTACCTCATCAATGCGCTCTCTTTTGATGCAGAGTGGGAAAACATCTATAAAGAAAATGAGGTGCGTCAAGAATCTTTTCATGCGGATGACGGAACTCTCCAGAATGCCGATATGATGTATTCACAAGAGCAGCTCTACCTGGAAGATGGAGATGCAAAAGGATTCATCAAGAAGTATGCAGATGGAAACTACGCCTTTGCAGCGATCTTGCCACCAGAGGACCTTCATCTCTCCGCCTATCTTTCAGGGCTCACACCAGATAAACTGCGTGAGATTCTGGAGAACCCCATAGAAACTTCTGTTCAGACCATGATGCCAAAGTTCACCACAGAGTATTCAGTGGAAATGTCCGATATTTTAAAGAGCATGGGGATGGAACACGCTTTTGATGAAGATCTTGCGGATCTATCCGGACTGGGTTCTGCAGGTGGAAATCTCTATATCAACAGAGTCCTGCACAAAGCAAAAATTGAAGTTCATGAAAGAGGCACAAAAGCTGGTGCTGCCACAGTGGTGGAAGTAAATGAAAAATCTGCGGCAATTGATCTTCCAAAAACGGTGTTCCTGGACAGGCCTTTCTTCTATATCGTTTTTGATACAGAAAGTTACCTGCCGCTCTTTATTGGCACCACCCTCTATGTCAAATAGACAGTTCGGGAACCTGATCTTCACTCAGGTTCCTTTCACTTTTCAAAAAATTCATGTGAATTTAAACTTCCTGTGTTACAGTTGATAGAACTTATATAGAATGTTAGAAATGGAGTGTGGTCCTATGCATGAAAATCCCCCGGCACTTCTTCTCACCTTATCAGGTGCTGGAAGCGCTTTAGAAACCCTCATCAAGCTTGGTATACTGATTCTCATAGCTCTCATCATCTATTACCTCTTTCAAATCGGCAACAAGCAGGTAGACGACAAAAAGAAGCTCCGGTATGGTATCCCGCAGCTGAAATTAACCTTTTTTGTCTTATTGGGAATTGGTGTGCTCTGGTGGATCCTAAACAATCAGGATCTTCTCATCCCCATCATCGTCCCTTTTGTAGTGGCCGGTGTTCTTGCCTATGCCTTCAATCCGCTGGTCAAGAAGCTCATGACGCTGAAGCTGTCGAGAACCCTCTCCACAGCCATCATTTTTATCGGTATCATTCTAGCCGTAGTAGGATTCTCGCTGGTCTTCTTCCCGATGATTGTAAAAGAAGTGAACAGCCTGGTTTCCATGCTGCCTGACCTTAGCCAGAACTGGTATGAAAAGTTCATGGCCTGGTATGAAAAAAGTATCGGCACAAATCCCAATATGCCAACAACCTTTGAAGGCGTCCTGGAGTATCTGAATATTGAGGTAGAAGCTATTACCGACTGGCTCTTCCGCTCTTCCGGCACTCTTTTCTCGAAGATCGGTTCCTTTGCTTCCAGTCTTGTCCATCTGGTGACCATTCCTGTAATCATGTTCTATTTCATGAAAGATGGCGATAAGATTGCAAAGGGTGCTAAAAAGATGGTGCTTCCTAGATGGAGAAGCTGGGTGTTCCCACTCTCAGAGAAGATTGATGGAGTTCTTGGGGGCTTCATCCGGGGACAGCTTCTGGTTGCATTTTTCATTGGAGTGCTCAGCTCCATCGCCTTACTGATTTTAGGCGTTGAGTACTGGCTTATCCTTGGTATGCTGGCTGGCATAGGAGATCTTATTCCCTATATCGGACCTTTCCTGGGTGCAGTTCCTGCGGTCTTCATTGCTTTAACCACCGACCCTTGGAAAGCCCTTTGGGTCATTGCCGCTTTCCTCATCATTCAGCAGCTGGAAGGAAACCTCATTTCACCAAAGATTGTCGGTCACAGTGTTGGTCTTCATCCAGCCCTGATCATCTTTGTGCTGCTTGTAGGTGGTGCCCTTTGGGGCCTTGTGGGACTTCTCGTGGCTGTACCTCTGGCAGGAGTCATTAAAGTACTTCTGGAGGCCATTCTCGATTGGTTCAAAAAACATTATCCTTCTATTTTTGAAGCTTCATAATGAAGAAAGCTCCTGGAAAAATCCGGGAGCTTTTCTTTTTGCCTGTGATTCTATAAAAGTCTACGTGGGTCTTTTAGTGGATCCTCGGGATCCACTTCTTTTTCATGAAGATCAAGACCCGGATCTCCTCTTCGGATACCATCCTTCTCATAGTCTTCCTCCTCATAAAAGCTTAAAACCGCTTTTTCCTTGCGGACTTCATCCTCATCCACAAGAACCATAACATGTCCTTTCTCAAGACGTTCCAGATAGAGCTCCGTATAATCCTCATCCACTTCATACTGCTCCAGCACCTCCCGTAAATCAAGACTTCTTCCTTTTGCATACTGATTCATGGCATTCGCAATGGGTCCCGCCGCAAGAACAGGACCTCCTAGAGGTGCTGCAATGGCGCCCATACCAAGGAAAAATTCTTCTGTACTTGTATCTTCCTCTCCTCTGTCTCCCATGGGCAACTCTTCAATGACACCACCGGGAATTTCCTTTTTCAAAGGATCAATCCATTCTCCTTCTTTGAGAAGCACTGAGATTTCATGATCTTGAAATCCTGATTCTTTCAACCTCTTCACGGCTTTCAGCGCCCGATCTTTTGTATCAAATATGCCTGCAATTTTATTCATTTCTTACCTCCTGCATTTCTCAATATAGTGTTAGTCATAACTATAGAGAAGGAGTGAAAACGTAGGATGACCATTTCATCAACAGACGGCAAAGATTCGGTAAAAGGACTATAAACGGCTTCACAGACCATTCATGAAGCAGATTCTTCTTTGAATACTTTTTAAATACTGTTTACTAAAAAGAAAAGAGAGTCCTCATTTGAGAACTCCCTGAAAACATCTATTTTACGATGAGCACATCCTGGGAAGGATCCACAAGTCCAGAAGCAATGACTTTCATCTCATGCACCTGATCCATGTTTGTCACCACCACTTCCGTGATACTGGACTTGGCTTCCTGTCTTACAAGTGCCCAGTCCACCTCCATAAGAGGTGTCCCGATCTCCACTTTCTGTCCAATCTCAGCCAATCTCTTGAACCCTCGTCCTTCCATTTTTACCGTATCAATACCGATATGAAGAAGAACTTCCAGTCCGCTTTCTGTGATGAAAGCCAATGCATGATTGGTGTCAAAAATATGGGCAATCTCTCCACGGACCGGTGAAACAACGGTCCCCTCCTGTGGATCTATGGCGAAGCCGTCACCGATCATCTTTTCTGCAAAAAGAGCATCTGGAACTTCAGAAAGATCCAGCACCTTTCCTTTCACTGGAGAAGCCATGATCGTCTCTGTGACAGAACTTCCTGCAACGCCTTCTTTTGCCTTGCTCTCAACACCTACCACTGTCACTGAATCAGGATTTTCCATGATGACTTTGATCTCATCTTTCAGCGCTTCAGCTTCTGTGCCAAAAATGACCTGAATTCCGCTCTGTCCCACTTCCAGAACTCCTGGGGATCCCAGGGCCTTGAGACGGTTCTTGTCTACTTTCTTGGTGTCAAAAACTTCCAGTCTGAGCCTTGTGATACAAGCATCAATGGCTTTGATGTTATTAGCACTTCCTAAAGCCTTCAAAACTTCCACTGCTTTCTCTGTGACAGGAACTGCTTCTTTCTGAATTTCGTCGGTGTCTCTGCCAGGAGTCTTCAGATCCAGCTTCTTGATGAGGAAGTAGAACGCTGCGAAGTAAAGCGCTCCAATGACAAGACCTACAGGAAGAAGCATCCATGGATTTCCCGCATTTCCTGTGGTAATGCTGACCACATAGTCAATGAGAGATGAGGTGAAGGTTTCTGTGAGTCTTACACCAAAGAGGTTCATCAGAAGTCCACCCACAAAGGCCAAGGAGATGTGCGCGATGTAAAGCACTGGAGCAACAAACATGAAGGCAAACTCAATGGGTTCTGTGATACCCGTAATGATGGAAGTGAGGGCTGCAGTCAGCATCACACCTCCGATGGCCTTTTTGTTCTTAGGCAGTGCTCTCAGGTAGATGGCAAGAGCAGCAGCTGGCAGACCGAAGATCTTCAGGGGATATTCAGCCGCTGTGATGGCTCCTGCAGTAGGGTCTCCAGCAAAGAATCTGGCAATTTCTCCCACATAAGTCTGTCCATCTGCTGCCACATAAGTTCCAAACTGTGTAGTGAACGGGGTCTTAAACACATGATGCAGTCCTGTTGGAATCAGCGCTCTGTTACCAAAGGCATAAATTGCACCACCTAAACGGAATCCAAAGATTTCTGCATCTATCGCCATCTGTCCTAGGGCATTGATTCCATTTTGGATGGGAGGCCATACAAATCCCAGGGCAACGCCGAGAAGAATGGAAACTACGACCATGATGATGGGCACCAGTCTTTTGCCTTCAAAGAAGCCAAGTACAGGATGAAGTTTCGTTTTGAAGTATCTCTGGTAGATTTTCGCAGCAATGATACCAATGATGATTCCGCTGAAGACTCCCATGTTGATTGGGTCTACAAGGTTCTGCGCTGCAGACATGATATCCAGCACTTTAATCAGCACCACATATCCTACAACAGCTGCAAGACCAGAAACAGCTTCTCCAGCTGTGAACCCTATGGCTACACCAACGGCAAAAATAAGGGGCAGGTTTTCAAATACAATAAGGCCGCCGCTGAAAAGCACCTTCACAAACACATCCAGAACAGGACTGTTTGCTAAAGTTTCCGCACCCGCCAGCTGCTCGATGATACGGGACAGTGCGACCATGAGTCCTGCCGCTGGCAGTACAGACACAGGAAGCATCAGTGATTTTCCGACTTTCTGCAAGATCGCAAAGAATCCGCCGGATTTTTTCTTGGTTTTCATTAGATTTTCCTCCTTTTGTTTTGAAAACGGTGTATCGCCGGGAATAAAAAAGGCATGAGCTCATACAGAAAGCAAAGGCCAAATAAACTTTGGTCTTCTTTCTTTGTATCAACTCATGCCTGATCGAATCAGTTACACGGAACTATTTTTTGCTATGATTTAATTTATATAAGTGCAGGGCGATATACCCGATTTCGTTTTCAGGAACTACTATACCAATATTTTTCTTCAAAAGCAAGCCTATATTTTCCGAAATTTTATACTCGAAGGGAAAATCTTTTTTCATTTTGTCCAAGAGAAGATTCTCAATGGTTTCATTTTTTACACAGCGCTCAATGAGGCCCCGAAGATGTGAAACCAGTCTGACGCTGTCAAAGGAGTTCTCTTCTAAAGTGAGTCCCAGCTTATCCTCAATGTATGGAACCACTTGGCTGATGGCCTTCACATAGGACAAAGAGTCGGACTTTTTCCCACCCATCCGTCCGCCATGGATGTGGAACGTGATAAAACCTATTTCACTTTCAGGAATCTCAATATTCATCTGCTCTTTCAGAATTTCCACCGCTTTTTCCGCAATGGCAAACTCCTTTTTGTATAGCATCCTGGTCTCCAGGAGAAACGGATTCACAATTTCTATGCCTTCCCGGATCCTTGATAGAGCAAAGTTGATGTGATCGATGAGCCCGAAATGGATGTTCACATGGAGCGTTTCTCCAAGCTCCTTCTCAGCCATAGACACAATCTCTTCCACAATCCTTACAATCTTCTCGTCAGTGGTTTCTAGGAGGTGCTCGTACTGATTCTTATTGGTCTCATCCACCTGGATGAACACATTCTCGATGAGATTCGACTCCAAAAGAATGGACCCTTTTTTCTTGTTGAATCCAATACCCTTCCCAATGAGGATATACTCGTTCTGACCAAGGCTCACCAGAACCGCATTGTTGTTGAATGTCTTTTTGACCAGATAACTCTTCATAGACCTCACCTCCTTTTCAATACACTGATTCTACAGAAGAGGGAATCCCATTGTCAATCATTCATGTAAATGTTTCCGAATCTCTTACTCTTCTTTATTCAGATCCTTGCTGTTTTTCTCCTCCGTCAGAACTCCCGGTTCTCCATACTGGGCTGTATTTACCGGCAGCCCCTTCGCCTCCAGCTTCAGTTCCACATATTCCTTTACAATGGAGTATACCAGCACAAATATGGGCACACCCACAATGAGACCCATGACCCCTAAAAACTTTCCAGCCACGAGAATAGAGAATAGAATCCAGAAGGAGGAGATGCCAAGGGACTCTCCCAGAATCTTCGGTCCGATGTAATTCCCATCCAGCTGCTGCAGAAGGAAAATGAACAGAAGGAACCACAGGGCTTTCACAGGAGAGACAAACAGTATGATGATGAAGGATGGAATGGCTCCAATGAAAGGTCCAAAAAATGGAATGATATTGGTGACACCGATGATGAAGCTCACAAGCTCTGTATAAGGCATCTTAAAGAGGCTCAGACAGACAAACGCAATGATTCCGATGATAAGAGAATCCAGGACTTTGCCCACAAGAAACTTACTGAAAATCGTTTGGGTTCGTGTGAGAAGCTTTATGGTCTTTTCCGCATGTCTTGGTGCAAGAACGCCGTACAGGACTTTCTTGCCTGTGGCTAGGAACTTTCTTTTGTCACTGAGAAGATACAGGGATACCACAATACCCAGGAACACATTCCAGATGGAAGTGGCCGTGCTTCTGATGAATCCCACCGTTGCAGGGAGGATCTCTTTCACAAGATTGTTGAGCGATACGCTCAGCTCATCCCAGCGCTGCTGCAGGAACGTAACCACTCTTGGATCCAGGGTATATCGCTCATTGAGATCCTCAATGAGATTACTGATGTTCGTGATATATTTCGGCAGTTCCATGACAAGACCTGTAATACTCGCCACAAGCTGTGGCAGAATGAATGCCAGAAACAGCGCAATAAAAGCAGCGGCTGCAAAGTATCCTAGAATCAGTGAAAGAACTTCTTTCCTTCTACGGAGCTCCGGCTTGCCAAGAGCTGTTTTACTCAGCCATTTATCTGCAAATACCACTAGAAAATTGATGACATAGGCAATGACAAACCCATAGATAAACGGATAAAGAATAGACATATAACGGCCTATGGCATTCAGGAATCCATCCAGTCCCGACATAATGAGAAAAAAGAGAATTGAGGATGCGATGACAAGAAAGGCATAGACAGCTATGGTTGAATATTTTCTGTTCCAGTCGATTTTCACTCTGATCGGCCTCCAAACACATAATATATAAATTATACCGTACTTTTCCATGATTTTGCTTAAGGATACTGAAGATTCACTCAGACAGCTAAAAAAAAGAGCCAAAAAGAAGATACACTTCTTTTCAGCTCTTTCATCTCTTCTTACTTATTTCTGTTCAGAAGTACCCAAAGAATATAGTTGTTCAGAGATCTGAAATCTTTTTCTGCTTCCTTAGCCAGTTCTTCTTTCAGTTCCACAGGCATAGTGAACAGAATCTTTGTCTTTTCATCCTTATTTTTCATCACGCATTCTCCTTTATATAATTATTGATTTCGTCCATTTCAGTGAAATCTATTTCCCGTAATTCATTATACTATAGATATCATGAAATGTTAAGAGTACATCACATAATGTTATAGTGTTTCTTGAAATATTTATAAGTCTATCTCAACCGACAAAACATTATACCAAGGAAACCCCATCTATAGCAATACTTATTTTTGTGGCATCACTCCCATTGTTTTGTGAAAAATTTAATATCCAGGTATCATATTCCGTCAATACAACGAAGTGAATAGGCCTCTTAAATCCATGTAGCACATACAAAATAGATGTTTTATACACGCGTGTTCACATTTGAAGCCATGTATTTTCTATCTCTTAGACATTCAAACCAAATGAAAAAGGTCTGTTCTCAAATCATGAGAACAGACCTTCCATAGAACTATGAAACTTTTTTCTTGAGTACTGTAAGCAGAAGACCACCTACCACAGAACCAGCTGCTATCGCCACCATATACATGGGAAGGTTCCCGACAGCATTAGGTATTGGAAGTACAAAGATCCCACCATGAGGTACGGCAAGGGTAGCGCTGAATATCATCGACAGTGCACCTGCAACGGCTGACCCTGCCATTAAGGAAGGAATCACACGGATGGGGTCCGCTGCCGCAAAGGGGATGGCCCCTTCTGTAATAAAAGATGCACCCAAAGCCCAGTTCACTTTACCGGCCTGTCGTTCTTCCTGGGTATACTTGTTCTTTGCAATGACCGTAGAAAGCGCGATGGCCAGTGGTGGCACCATACCGGCTGCCATAACAGCCGCCATGACCTCAGAAGGCTGTCCCTGAGCTATGGTCGCAGCTCCAAAGGCATAGGCCGCCTTATTGATGGGCCCACCCATGTCCGCAGCCATCATCACACCAATGATTCCCCCTAAAAGGATTTTATTGGTACCACTCATGCCATTGAGCCAGGAGAGTAAGCCATCATTGATGGACTTCACAGGGCCTCCTAGAATAAAGATCATGACGAGCCCTACAAAAAGTGTGGAGAGAACAGGTAAGATAAGTACAGGCATAAGACCTTCAAAACTCTTTGGAAGTCGTATTGCTTTTTTTAGAAGAACGACCGTGTATCCTGCGATGAACCCAGCGATGAGACCTCCCAAGAATCCGGACTGCACCGTATTGGCAATCATTCCGCCCACCATACCAGGAACAATACCAGGTCTGTCGGCTATGGAGTATGCAATGTATCCGGCAAGAATTGGGACCATAAGGCCAAAGGCGGATCCACCAATCTGCATCAGTGCCCAGGCAAGGGTTTCTTCTTCGTCAGCTGCATGAATACCAAAGGCAAAGGAGAAGGCAATGAGCAGTCCTCCAGCCACAACAAAGGGAATCATAAAGGAAACACCTGTCATGAGATGTTTGTACACACCAGTCTTTTTCTTCTCCGCTCCACTGGACTGATACTCACTCACGTCAGCATCAGAAGGTTGTGCCTCCAGTGCCCTGGTAATAAGACCTTTTGCATCTTTGATCGCATCTTTCACAGACGCTTCCACCATAGGCATTCCTTGAAATCTGTCCTTGTCCACATTGGTGTCCACGGCCAGAATCACTGCGTCCGCCTCTCTAAGATCCTTTTCTGTGATGACATTTTCTGCTCCTACAGAACCCTGGGTCTCCACCTTGATTTCATGCCCCATCTCTTTAGCAGCAATCTGAAGAGCCTCTGCAGCCATATAGGTGTGGGCAATTCCTGTAGGACAGGATGTTACAGCAACTAGTTTCATCGTTTCTCCTCCTCAAAAATATATATATAAGTGCAATTAGGAACCGAAGACAGAGATAAACTCCTCAAAACTTTCAGCCTTCATGAGCTTTTCCCGAACATCTGAATGCATGAGATTCCTGGAGATTTCACTGAGTGCCCGCAGATGAAGGTCACTGGACTCCACTGGAACTGCAATGAGAAAAAAGAGATGGGCAGGTTTGTCATCCATGCTCTCATAGTCTACCCCTGCTTTGCTCTTACCGAAAACCATGGCAGGTTCGAGAACAGCATCACTTTTCCCATGGGGAATGGCAATGCCCATACCGATCCCGGTGGAGAACTCTTCTTCTCTCTTTAGGACAGCTTCTTTGAACCTTTCAGGATCAGATACTTTTCCGTCAGCTGCCAAAAGGGCGATGAGCTCATCAATGGCTCCCATCTTATCTTTGGCTTTCAGATCAAATGTGACACGGTTTTTCGAAAACATCTCTTTTGTATTCATTTGTTCCACTCCTTTATTTTTCTCTCTGCCTCTTTTAGATGTGCATAAATTTCTTCTTTTGTCGCAGCCTGGGTTCCTTCTTTCATCACCGCTGCTGCTCCACTGGCCTGGGCAAAGGTCAGCATCTCTTTGGGACTCATGTTCATTTCCAGCCCAAAGGTCAGTGCCGCCACCATGGCATCTCCAGCTCCTACTGTACTTCTCACAGGAACCTTCAAGCCCTCTGCCACATATGTATGAGCACCTGTAAGTAAAATACTGCCTTCTGCTCCTCTGGATATCAGCACCAGCTGAATTCCTTTTTGCACCAGCTTTTTTCCTTCCTGGATCATCTCATCCACACTCAATGATTCTTTTCCAACAATTCCCGCCAGTTCTTTCTCATTAGGCTTTACCAAAAACGGTATTTCCTGAATGGCCTGAACCAGAGCTTCTCCTTCTGCATCCACAAGGACACGTGCTCCTTTTTCTTTGGCCATTTTGGTAAGGATTCCATAGATCTCTTTCGGTACACCCTGGCTGACTCCACCAGAGAGCACCACCAGGTCTCCTTCTTTCACCAGAGCATGGTATCTTTCATAAAAGTCAGAGAGCTCTTCAGGAAGAATCTCTGGACCAGGCTCATTGAAATCTGTGTATTCTTTTCTCTCTTCGTCAACCACCTTGATATTCGTTCTTGTACTTCCGGTGACGCTCTGAAACTCATCTGTGATGCCAATGCTCTTCAGTTCTTTTCTGAAGATCTCCTCCAGGATGCCCCCAAGAAAACCTGTAGCAGCTGAGATCATCCCCAGCTCCTTCAGAACCTTTGAAACATTGATGCCCTTTCCCCCCATGTCATTTCTTGTGGTGTCCACCCGATTGACCTCTCCCATGGATACTTTCTTCAGCACCAGAGTCTTGTCCAGAGCCGGATTCAAGGTTACGGTAATGATCATTTTATGGCGCCTCCTTCTTATCTTCTGATTTCTATCCCTTGACTTTCATAAAGTGCAGCCAGCTCCTCTTCCAGGTCTCCTGCTGTGATGACTGCAGTGATTTCTTTCAGTGGAGCGATGACAGCCAGACTCACCTGCTGAAATTTTGATGCATCCAGCACTGCATACACTCTTGTCGCAGATGAAACCATGCTCTTCTTGGTCATGGCCTCTACAAAGTTCGGCGTCGTGATGCCTTCCTCTAAAGTGATTCCATTGGCTCCGATAAATGCCATATCTGCTTTGAAACCTCTCAGCATATTTTCTGCCAGGGTGCCCACCATGGCTCTGGTGTTTCCTCTTAACACACCACCAGTCAGAATCAGTTCAATGCCTTCTATCCCGCTGAGTTCTTCTGCAATATCCAGTCCGTTGGTGATGACGGTGAGTTTCTTATGGTGGATTCTTTTTGCAATCTCTAGGGTTGTGGTTCCTGTATCCAGGATTACGCTGTCCCCATCTTCCAATAGGGAAGCTGCCAATTCTCCAATGCGTTCTTTCTCGGTAAAGTGTGCTTCTTTCTTTTCCTGAAAGCTCTGCTCATAGCTTTTTCTCTGAACACCTACGGCTCCTCCATGGGTTCTTTTCAGAAGATTCTTCTCTTCCAGTTCCTGAAGATCTCTTCTGATGGTGGATTCAGATACCTCAAAACGTTCTGCCAGCTCCAGCACCTTAACACTTCTTCCATTCTCTACCATCTGCACAATCTTGTTTTGTCTTTCTTCTGCAAACATAATCTTCCATCCTTTGCTCGTTTATTATTATTTGTGATTGATTATGCTCGTTACGATTATTTTATATGCGTGTTTATGATTAGTCAATACGTTTTCATCGAAAATTCCAAAATATTTTCTCCTCATTCACGCATAAACGAGCAAATTCTTTCATTTCTTTCATTCTATCACAGGTTCACTTTTCTCCAAAGAAAAAGCACCGGTCTTCCGATGCTTCTATGTCTATTCTGTTTCCCGATTCCCGCGGAAAATCTTTTTTGCGCTTCCCTTGGCTGCCTTCGCGAAGGCTTTGACAACTTTCCCTGAATTTTCTCTTACAATACTGCCCATGAGAGACACCGCTTCCAGGGTAGCGCTTCTGCGCACCTCTTTCTTATCTGCTTTCACAAGGCTCTCTGAATATTTTTTCGCCATGGCGCCCACCCGAAGATAAAGAAAAGTGTTCATGGATCCTTCCGTAATAGAATTCACCAAAAGATTGGTCACATAGACCGTGCCAGGCAGAAGGCTTCCCAGGCTTCCGCCTAGGATCCCTGCAAGGACAGGCTCCAGCTGCTCATCCAGTAGATCTAGATCCTCAATGGATCTTGCCAGCATCACCGTGCCGAAAACATTGCTGTAAAGATAAATAAGTTCTCTTGCTGTCGGCTTCTGGTAGTAGATCCTAGCCACCTGGTAGATCATTTTCGTGAGGCTTACCATCATGAAAAGACCGTCTAAAGACCCATTCTGGGAGATGGCAGTGGTCAGAAATACGGAGGATGCCCCTTCCCGTATTTTTTTATCAGCCTCCAGTCTCAAGATGCCCTGAGCTCTTATGACATCCTCCACGATCTGATTTTCCTCTCCAAAGACAAACCCGGATTCGAGAAGTGCTGGATTTTTTCTCATCCTTTCTTTCAGATGAAGAAGATATCTTCTGTATTCTTCCCCTTCAGTACTTTCCGGAAACTGAGGTTTCCTTCTTAAAGAAAGAAAGAGAGAAAGTGGAACGCCCAAAAGGATCCCAAAGAGCAGGATCACAAGGACCAAAGCAGTGTACCCGATATAAGGGTGTATGCTGTATGCATTCCGGTAAAGTGCTCCCGTTTCATTGAAAAGGACCAAAAGAAAAAGAAGAAAAAGCGCAAGTGAAAGGAAGGTCAGTCCTTTTTTCAAACTGCTCCACAAGTCTTCCAATGTATCACATCCTCACTATTTTCTTTCAGTATAATCTAATCTCTGCCTTTTTCACAATAAATGGAAAAACAAGAAGAAGATCCCCAAAAAAGAAGAAGGATGAACGTACCATCCTCCTTTTCTTAAGCCTTATTAACTACATCTTCTCATATTCTTTTTCAAAGGTTTTGGTGCTTCTCACAGTATCCAGCGGCCTTACAAGACGCTCAATCTCTTCTCTCTGCCCCTCAAAGTAAGGTGGAAGCGACAGCTTTTCTCCTACGGTTTCATAAGGCTCATCCTGCAAGAACCCAGGTCCGTCTGTGGCAAGCTCAAAGAGGATCCCACGGTCCACACTGGCATAGAGGGAACCAAAATAGAATCTCTCCACAAATCCGGAGTTTCTCAGTCCAAATCCCTGATACCGTTCAATCCATTGCTCCAGCTCTTTTTTATCCTCTACCCGGAAGGCCACATGGTGTACCGTACCATAGCCTTGTCTTGCAAAACCGGATTTTTTATCCTCTTCCACAATGACGCTGGCTCCATTTCCACCTTCACCCATTTCAAAGAGATGGAAAGCCTCTTCAGCAGCAATCTCTCTCATCATGTAGACCTGCTCCAGAATCTGCTTGAAATAGCTGTACTCTGGAATTCTGATAAAGATCGGACCAAGTCCTGTGATGGCATACTCCAGTGGAATGGGCCCTTTTTCCCAGGGTGTTCCTGATGGAACTCCTTCATTCTTCTCATCAGAAATGAGCATATACTTCTGATCGTCAAAATCTGAGAAATAGAGGACTTTCTTTCCGAAGAACTCTGTGATCCCTTCATGAGAAACCTTCAGCCTGCTAAACCTGCTTGCCCAATACTTCAGAGCCTCGTCAGTCGGAACTCTAAAAGAGGTCCTCGCGATCTCATTTGTTCCGTGGGTTCCTTTGGAAATCCCTGGGAAATCAAAGAACGTCATATCTGTTCCTGCACTCCCCTTATCGTCTGCAAAAAACAGATGGTAGGTCTGGATGTCATCCTGATTCACGGTTTTTTTCACCAACCTAAGTCCTAGAGTATAGGTGAAAAACTCATAGATTTTTTCTGCGCTGCTGGTGATGGCGGTGACGTGGTGTATTCCTTTTAACTGATTCATTGTTCATTCCTCCAAATTATCATTTTTATCACATATTGTCATATTATTCTTTACTCTGGTCTTTCCAAATGGATCGTCTCTCCCAAAGTGCTGTAGTTTGCTCCTGCAAGCCTCGCCACAGGATCATACGCATCCATTCGGATTCTTCCTTCGTCATGGATCTCCTCGGAAAGATGCGCATAAACCACTTTACCAAGAAGAAGATCCGCAGTGGTTTTTCTATCTTCTTTTATCTCCAGATGGTCATAGAGTATACATTCCATCCGGACCTTGGCCTCCGAAACTCCTGGCACGGAAATTTTCCTGCTCTTCTTGATGCTGAGACCTGTTTTCTCGATCTCGCTTTCTTCCGGCGGCAGAGAAGCGGCGCTCCCATTCACTGCAGTGAGATTCGTCTTATCCACACCATGAACCACAAACTCTTTCTGGCACAGAATATTTCTGGCCGTATCCTTCATAACTCCGTTTTTTCTTTGAATGGAAAGAGAAATCAAAGGCGGTACCGTGGATACAATACTGAAATAGCTGAAAGGTGCTCCGTTAAGCACTCCTTTCTCCGATAGGGAAGTCACAAAAGCAATGGGCCTAGGCACTATGGTGCCTGTGAATAGCTTGTATACCTCCCGCTCCGATAGAGTGCTCAAGTCTTTTTCAATCATTTTGTCACCTTCTCTCTCAGCGGTATGAGGTGTTTCGTGAGCTCTTCTCTTCTTTTCTCATACTGTACTGGCAGTTTCAGAGTCTCGCCCAGAGAGGAAAGAGGTTCATCCACTGAAAAACCAGCGGTATCTGTGGCAATCTCAAATAGGATTCCTCCACCTTCTCTAAAATAGATGGCGTTGAAGTAGTTTCTGTCCTTCACTTCGGTCACATAATGCCCCTTATCTGCCACATGACTTTGCCAGGAAAGATGGTCCTCGTCGTCCTGGGATCGAAAGGCGATGTGATGCACTGTCCCCACAGAAAACTCACCCCGTTCATAGCGTCTCTTATCCACATCGATGATGTTTCCCAGATCCGCCTCGCTGCGAAGCCTCACATAGGTCTCATCTTCTTGTATTTTTTCATAACCCATGGTTTCTGTAAGCGCTCTTATGGTCTTCTCTGGGACTACGGATAAAAGCACTGCACCTGAAAACCCTAGGATCCCAACACTTTCATCCTGTGATCTCTGAGGCAGCTTTCTTTCTGTAAACTCCAGATGGAGTCCATGGACATCTTCAAACCCAAGGTACCGTTCTCCCAAACGCTCCGTATACTGAAATGAGATGCCAAAGCCTCTCAATCTCTTCTCCCAAAAGGACAAGGAACCTTCTGGCACCGCATAGACAGTGGTACCTACCTGTCCGCCACCTCTTTTTCCCTTTCTGGCACCAGGCCAAGGGAAAAAAGTGATGATGGTGCCTGGATCTGCTGTCTCATTGCCAAAATAAAGATGATATGTACCAGGATCATCAAAGTTCACCGTCTGTTTCACCAGCATTAGGCCCAGAACCGTCTCATAAAAGTGAAGATTCTCCCTGGGATCTCCCACGATGGCGGTGATGTGATGGATTCCTTTTGTTTTTTTCATAGTGCTCACTCCATTAATTCAAACTCGTATATCTCTAATTCGAGATATTGTGGTAAATTTTTTATGCTTCTTTTGCATGAAATCCCAGCTTTTTCAGTTGGGTTAACAGCACTTCCTTCTCTTCCAGCGGAAGACCTCCCATGATTCTTGCAATGGTTTCCTGATGCTGGGGAAATATATCATCCATGAACCTCTTTCCTTCCTCCGTGATCGACGCAAAGGTAATTCTGCGGTCCTCAGGTGAAGGCACTCGCTTTAAGAAATTCTTCTTCTCCAGCTTATCCACCACATAAGTGATGCTGCTGCTGGAAATAAGAACCTTCTCTCCAATCTTCTGGATGGGCTGCTCTCCTTTGCTGTAGATGAACTCCAGCACTGCAAACTCCGTGGTGTTCAGTCCATAACGTCGTATGTCTTTCTCCACACTTTTCTTGATGGCATCCAGGGTTCTTGTGAGAACAACAAAGAGTTTCAAGGATATCTCCTCCTCTTTTCTGGTCTCTATGCCCATACGGATCCCCCCCTTTTTATCTTCAATTCATTTATCTTTGATTCGAGATAATTGTACCCAATTTGATAGATTCTGTCAAGCCCTATTTCATACATAAAAAACTGAAGTAAAAAAGAGCTCAGCGCAGGCCAAGCTCTTCTGTCACACTAGTGTTTATCACTGTGCAGCGTATTCTTTCTATTTTGCTAGTTTTATGAGATTTTCATCTTCACCCACGCTGTCCATACCATAGATACAAAGCACCCGGTCAAATCCATTCTCTTCCAGATACTCAGAAAGAGGCAGATTGAAGTAGCGAAGATCCAGATAATGGACTTCCTTGAAGGTGTCCACGAGAAATGGCGACATGGCATTGGCATTGCTGTCTTTGAGCACCAGCACCTTTTCGTCATAGAGCGCATCCTCATTTCTGATTTCGATGAGGGGATCATTTCCGTTTAAGTACGCCGCATATTTATCTCTGGTACTGAGCCTCTCCTCAAAGATGATCCGGTCCTCCTGGACTTCTGTGGCCGGATAATACACCTTCAGATCAGCTGCCTCTGCTTCATAATAGATAAAGGGTTCGCTGCCTGCGATGTTTCCTCTGAACTTGGAATAGAACGTCCCTTGGAATCCTTCCACCAGAACAGGTTCATAGGACGCAAGCTTTACAGGCTGAAGATCCATGCTCTCCATGAGCGCTTTGTACCCTTCATAGGCTCCCCGCTGAGTCCAGTGGTGATCTGTTCTGAAATATATCCCTTCCCCCCGATGAGGCGACAGCACCTCTATGCCATGGGGTGCTCCTGTAGGCTTCAGTATCTTCATGATCTCTTCGTAATACTTTCCCTCCTTCAAGGGGGTGTAATACCTGGGAAGATGTTCTGTCAGCACCAGCTGGGAGGGAGGAACAATGAAGATGCCAACGGGCAGACTGCTTTCATCGCTTACAGCAATCAGTGCATCCAGATTCTTCTTGAAGATGGTTTCCTGATAGTTTTTTGCCTTCCCAAAAAGGTATCCATCTTTCCCGTAGTAGATGCCATTATTCTCTTTTTTCTGAAGCAGGACCTCAAGATCCGACTTCAGATTGATGAAACTCTCCCTCAGCGGAAACTGGTCCTGCACAAAGGCTTCCAGCCGCTCTGCCAGTACTCCGGATTTCAGAAGGTCTTTATCGATCTTCACTGTGGAGGTCAGATATCTGTTTTCAAGATCCGAGAATATCCTTTTCTCCAGCAGCACATTGCTTAGAAGAGGCAGAAACAGAAGGCCCAACAGAATGATGAGATAGATTCTTTTGTTTTTTATCATAGCAATCTCCTAAAATCTGAAATAAAGGAAGGGATTATATGCGCCATCCACGATGTATGCCAGACAAAGAATAAAAAGAACGCCTTCCAGTGCTGCAAAAATCACATGGCTTTCTTTTTTCATCTTGAGTCTCCGGTAGGCTCTGTAAGGGTATGGGGTTGAGGCCACAGCAAGCAGTAATAACAACAGACTGTATCGGGACACATAAAATGGAAACAGGCTGTCGCTGAAAGCGTTCTGGAAAAGCATCGCTTTCAGGTACCCGAAAAGGTGAGAAAGGTCCTCCAGGGCAAACACCGCAAAACTGAGCCCCAGAATGGTCAGGGTATAGATGCGCCTTACTGCGGAGTTTGTTTTGGACAGCACCTCCAGAAGAAAGGTCTTCTCAAAAAGAAGAACAACCGCAAAAATTGCCCCCCACAGCAGATAGTTCCAGGCAGCGCCGTGCCAGAACCCTGTCAGGAGCCAAACGATGGCGATGTTTCTAAGAGTCTTCACCTTCCCTTTCCGATTTCCGCCCAAGGGGATATAGACGTATTCCCGGAACCAGCTGCCAAGGCTCATATGCCATCTGCGCCAAAACTCTGTGATGCTCTGGGACGTAAGAGGATAATTGAAGTTCTCCAGAAAATCAAACCCAAAGATCTTTCCAAGGCCAATAGCCATGTCGGAATAGCCGCTGAAATCAAAATAGATCTGAAATATAAAGGCTGCTGCACCAAGCCAGGACGTGACAAAGGTCAGATCCCCCACGGGAAGTGACCTCACCTCTTCCCATAGCAGCCCGATGCTGTTTGCAAGAAGAACCTTTTTACCAAGTCCAAAGATAAACCGTTCAATCCCTTCTCTCAGCGTACGCTCTGTAATCTCGCGGTTCATGAGCTGCTTCTCCACATCTTTGTAAATGACAATGGGACCTGCAATGAGCTGGGGAAACATGGACACATAAGCGCCAAAGGTGATGAGATTCTTCTGGGCTTTCGTGTTGCCACGGTAGACATCAATACTGTAAGACATGGTCTGGAACGTGAAGAAAGAGATGCCCACAGGAAGAGCGACTCTCAAAAGCGGGATCTCCCATCCGAACACAGCATTCATGTTGGTCAGGAAAAAATCTCCATACTTAAAAAAGCCCAAAAGCCCCAAATTTAAAGTTATGGACACTATGAGAAAGAATCTGGTCAGCACCTTATTTTCTCGGAACTTCTCAATCATCAGTCCATTGGTGTAATCAATAAGGATGGAAAGAATCATCATGGTAATGTAGATGGGTTCGCCAAAACCATAGAAGATGAGACTGACCAGAAGCAGCAGCCCATTTCTGGCTCTCTTCGGTACAGTGTAGTAAAGCAGTAGGGTGATGGGCAGAAAGTAAAAGATAAAAGTGATACTGGAAAAAACCATCAGGAGCTCCTCATTTCTGTGAAAAAAAGCTTATACTCCCATATAAGCTTTTTTCTTCATTCATTCTCTATATTTTATTTGAAGAAATCCTGGAAGATTTCTTTTGCGTCCGCTGAATTTTCATGGATGATGAAAATAGCATACTTGCCGTTGGATTCCGCATAATAGTTCTTAGCGTTCTCATACTGGTCGGGAAGATACTGCTCAAAGCTCTTCTGAACATCTCCCGCTCTTTTTTCAATGGCAGCCATGACTTTTTCCATGTCTTTCACATCTTTCACTTTGAACACGGAATGTTCCTGTGTCGTGACGTTCATCATAGGCACATTGGCATCATATTCTTCCAGAATGGATGCATCCAGTCCATAAAACTGCTGCAGGGTTTCAGCGTCCAGTTTGATCATAGAGCCATACTCCAATTTTTCTGTGACCTTCTGGGTGATTTCCTCCACCTTCACATTCACTTCTTCGTTTCCAGGTGTTTCTTCTGTTTTTTCTCCGCAGGCTGTCAGCCCAAGTACCATTATACTGGCTAAAACCAGTCCCAGTAATCTCTTTTTCATAAGATCCTCCAATATTTATTATTCTTCAAGATACAAGATGTATTATACGGTGTCCTCTTCCATCCATGGGTTACAATGCCGTAACATCAAAGTGACAAAATTCTTTCCTGAAAATATTCCATAGGCTATGTTATACTATTTTCATAGTAAAAAAGACAAAGGAGTGTGTAACAGTGAAAGTTGGTTTTATTGGGCTTGGTATCATGGGAAAACCCATGGCGATGAATCTCATGAAGGCAGGTCACAGCCTCAAGGTCTACAACAGATCTAAGGGCGCCGTGAAGGAACTTGTGGCGTTAGGTGCAGAAGAGGCCATATCCCATGGAGATGCGGCTGTAGGAGTGGACGCCCTCATCACAATGCTTCCCGACTCTCCAGATGTCAAATCTGTCATGATCGGCGAAGAAGGGGTCGTGAACTACGCGAAAAAAGGACTTCTTTATATCGATATGAGCTCTATCCTGCCGGAGGTTTCCAAAGAAGTGGGCAGTGCTCTGAAAGAAAAGGGAATCGATATGCTGGATGCCCCAGTGTCCGGAGGCGATCTCGGCGCCATTGCCGGAACCTTGGCCATCATGGCAGGCGGTGAAAAAAGCGCCTTTCAAAGAGCCCTGCCGCTGTTTAAGGCCATGGGCAGCTCCTATGTCCTGGTGGGACCTCTTGGCAGCGGAAACACCGCAAAGCTCACAAACAATATGATTGTGGCCGGAAATATTGCCATCCTTTCCGAAGCGCTGATGCTGTGCAAAGAGTCCGGTACAGACCTTACGAAAGTGCTGGATGCCATCCGGGGAGGATCTGCAGGTTCTGCTGTTCTTGAAACAAAATCTCCGAAGATTCTAAAGAAAGACTACAAACCTGGCTTTAAGATTGATCTTCATATCAAGGACCTGAAAAACGCACAGATTACCGGAGGAAAACTGGGACTCCATATGCCCATTACAGATCTCACCTCTTCCCTGTATGAGACTCTCAGCAAGGAAGGTCTTGGTGAAATGGACCACAGCGCTCTCTTTACCTATTTTGAGAATATGCATCATGAGAAGAATTCCTGATTCCTGGAAGAAAACGGTGGGTTCCAAAAAACATGCAGTGATGTTTCTGCTGCTTCTTGGATTCTTCACCGGAATGAGCTTTCTTTCAGAATCCTATGGGACTGGAAGCATCTGTCTCATCTATAACACCACCGGGGTTCCATGTCCAACCTGCGGGATGACCAGGTCTTATCTTGCACTCTTTCACGGGGATTTAAGCAGTGCACTTCTGTACCATCCTTTGTTTTTTCTGGTGCCCGTTCTCTTCTATGCGTTTCTGTTCCAGAAAAAGAAACTGATGGTTGGCCTCTTTATCCTTTTTCTTCTTGTATACATATACCGTATGATTGTTTATTTCCCACATACAGAGCCCATGCTCTATCATAGGCACTCTTTGTGGGGACGAATAATAAATTTATTGGGGAAGGTGTTTTAATTTGAAAAGAAATGTCGTCACTGCTATTATTTTCAGTATTCTTACCTGTGGAATCTATTCCATCATCTGGACCGTTTCTCTGAACAACGATGTGCAGAGAATGAATGGGGAGGAGGAAGACGGACTTTCTGTGCTCCTGCTGAGCATTCTCACCTGCGGAATTTACTTTCTCATCTGGAACTACCGAATGGGTCAGCGGATTGAAAAGGCTGGTGGAAGAAATGAAGGCATCATCTACCTGCTTTTGGCCGTATTCCAGCTGAGTCTTGTTTCCCTAGCCCTGATGCAGGTGGCCTATAATGACCTTCTGGACAGGGGTACTGGAGCCGGCAGCTACTAATGAGAAGCGTGGAGGAACTCTCCGCGCTTTTTCTCAATCTAAACAAAAGGAGAACATTATGCGAATCTTTATTGATGCGGATGGATGTCCTGTGGTAAATGAAACCATTCGTCTGGCACAAAAAATGAGCCTCCCTGTTACTGTCGTGAAAAATTACGCCCATGAGCTTCAAAGCGAGTATGCAGAGATTGTCACCGTAGATATCTCCCGGGATGCAGCGGATTTCTACATCGCCAACCATCTGAAAAAGGAGGATCTACTGATTACCCAGGACTATGGCCTTGCAGCCCTTGCTTTATCCAAACAATGCAAGATTCTGACTCAGAACGGGCTCCTCATCACGGACCACAATATCATGAGACTTCTGGATGCCAGGCATGTGAACCAGAAAATGAGGCAGACCAAGAAAATTTACACAAAGCACAAAAAAAGAACGGCTGAAGATGATGAACTCTTCAAATCCGCTCTGTTGAAGCTTCTTAAGGAAACTTAATTGCCTAAATTGCAGCTGAGGTTGATGTCTACCCTAAGATCATCATGACCCAAAAGCTCGCTGAACCGGTCGAAAAGAGCTCTTCTTAAGGGCTCGTCCTCTTCCTGGTTCACATGGGCTTTGTCAAAGAAAATCCCGGTGATTTTATCATTTCGGATATCCACACTGAATTTCCCTTGAAAGTCCGTGTAGGTTTCCCGCAGGGTATTCAGCACATCTTCCGTAGCATACTTCAGGTAGCGTTCCATCTGATAGGGTTTGATCTCTTCCTCCTGGATATGATGCTCTTTCAGAAACCTGAAGAATCCTTCTTTGAACAGATCATTCATCGGTATCTCCAGAAGATAGTTGATTTTTACGACTGTACTCAATATTCTCACCTCTCCTATCATTCTAGCATGGAAATCTGAATGCCTCATGAATGACCTTTGAACCCTTTGTTTAGTTTATTGTCAATCTTACATCGAAAGGACTGAGTTCTATGATACGTTTTGGTACTGTTGGCACAGGTTTCATCACCGAAGCCTTTATCAAAGGCGCACACAAAAGCGGGGTTATGGAGCTTACTGCCCTCTACTCCCGGGATGAAGAAAAAGCCCAGAAGTTTCTTCATTCTATGGATCTGAATGTCCCGGTCTTTACCTCTTTAGAGGAAATGGCCTCCTCTCCGCTCATTGACGCTGCTTATATTGCAAGCCCCAATGCCATGCACAGCCCACAGGCAAAAGTCTTTCTAACACATGGAAAGCATGTGCTGGTGGAAAAGGCTGCCGCATCCAACAAAAAAGAGCTGCAGGAAGTGCTAGACCTTGCTGAAAAAAATCATCTGGTCTTCATGGAAGCCATGAAATCACTGACCATGCCAGCCTATGTGCTCCTGAAAAAGCTGCTGCCAGAAATTGGACAGGTTCGGAAATACATCGGCAACTACTGCCAGTACTCTTCCCGATATGACAGGCATAAAGCTGGTGAATTTGTGAACACCTTTCAGAAGGAGTTTTCCAATGGTTCTCTTCTGGATATTGGGATCTATCCTCTCTACATTGCAGTGGATCTTTTTGGAAGACCTGAGAAGATTTCCGCCCAGGCCACAATCCTTCCGGAAGGAGGGGTGGATGGCTCCGGTTCCATTTTACTGTCCTATAAAGATATGGAAGCGGTGATCCTGCACTCCAAGATCAGTCATTCTTACCTGCCTTCCGAAATCCAAGGGGAAAAAGGCAGTATCCTCATCGACCGTATTGGAAGTCCTACAGAACTGACTCTCATCAGACGGTCCGGAGAAAAAGAAGTCTTCCGGCCTGAAACCTACGAAGAGGATATGGCCTATGAGGCACTGGAGTTTTCGGAAACCATCCGAAGGGGGGCATCCTTCTCCCCAGTGAGCAACAAGGCCTTGGCACTGACAGTCCATGAAATCATGGACGAAGCAAGAAGTCAGATCGGTCTTGTGTATCCCAGGGACCTGGACTGATCCAAACAAAATAACCCTATGAGAAAATGAAGCTCTCATTTTCTCATAGGGTTATTTCTATTTCCATTACTATACTAGAATCGCTGCAAAGACAGAGCCCAGCATACCCAGAAGGATTACTGCCGCAATGATCTTTGCCATAAGATCTCTTTTTTTGTACATTTTATTCCACCTCTTTTCTTATTCTATAAAGGTCACATTGGGTCTTCTATAATAAACAAATTGAGTGGAGGGCGCGGATGGAGAAAATTTATGTCCGTTGAGATCTCTATTGTTTCTCTTCAGAACATTATTAAATGAGATCACGATCCTTCCTTCCGGAAGCCCTTCTGCTTTATATTGAACGCCTCCTGCATGGATAAAGACTTTATCCCCCTCAATCTCTCCCAGATAGATCCCGATCGCATTCACTTTGCTGCCCTCAGGAATGATGGTAAAGCCTAAATCCCCGGGCTGAAGCTCGTTCTCCATGATGGAAGTGGAGTTCTCCCAGATCTTTGTTGCCAGAGGACCTGCACTGCTGCTGCCCGCACTGAGTGCTTTTCCACTGAGGTTATAATATACCCAGTCCACAAATGCAGCGGAGCCTAAGGGTCCTTCTGGTTTCCCGAGGTTCAGCGACTCCTGTCCCAAGGAATAGGGATGATTGATCAGTGTTTGCGAGAGGGTGATGAGAGCATTTCTTGAAACTGCTCCGTCTTCACTGAGAACTTCCACATACTCGCTGCTCCCCTCGTACTGTACCCGATGATCAAAGAAAAGCTCAAATAGGCCCTTCTGGTCCATCATAAAAATTGCCGCAACCAAAAATGCCATCACGAGAAGCCCCACCCACAATCTGCGTTTGCGGCGGTTCCTCTTTCGTACTTCCTGTATTCTTTTCACCCGCTCATTCCCATGAAACTTCAGACGGTCTTCCACTCTCTTCACCTGTACCTTATTTTACCACTGGTTCTTATTACACAAAATTAAAAAACCTGATTGCTCAGGTTCTATTCTACAGAGGATTTATTAACTTGTCTTTAAACTACTCTTGTGAACTTTTGAATTTTGGTCTGAAAATAATCATCCAGAGGACCCCCATGACAAGGAGTGTGCTGAGTGCGGCGAGCAAAGCCTGAACATACACTTCCTGGGAGCTGAAAGAAGCTTGCTTCAGTTCCTCAGAAGCAAGCGCCATCTGAGAGGAAGCCTCTACAGAGCTCAGCAGTATTCCTGATATATATGCAACCCATCCCAAGGGGCTCACCTCCGTTTCTTGTTCCCATCTTAGCAAAATTTTTCTGCTTTTTTGTTAACGAAGGTTAAACATTCACAAAACGGCCCATAAACATTATGAGAACAGCTTTCGTCTGCTTGGATAAACGGTACGGTCCGTCTTTGGTTTTTTTCGGTTCTTTGTGGCTGCAAGATAGTACTCCACCTGACAGAAAAGCTGCTTTTTCGAGCTTTTGTTCACCAGCACCGCATCAGCGTGTCGGTCCTGAAAGGCTTCACCATTTTTTCTGTAAATCAGCATCCGCTTCCGGATGCTCTCCTTGGGATCTCCCCTATGGGTCATTCTTCTTCGAAGATCCCTTGGACCGCTGGCGATATAAAAAATTTTCACCTTTTCCCCGTACATCTTCTTGAAAGCAAGTGCTCCATGGATCTCAATCACCGCAAACACATCACCCAGCTTTGTTTTTTCTTCCACTTCTTTTTCAGATACCCCATACCAGTTCCCCCCATAGGCACTTGCTTCTACCTTCTTGGTCTGCTGAAAAGTTCCTTCATCCACAAAATGGTAAGAAACGCCCTGGACTTCACCAGGACGGGGAAGTCTTGTGGTATGGGAAACCAGTTCGTTCATGCCTTTTTCCTTCAGGTACTCCCCCACCAGTGTTTTTCCTGAACCTGAAGGTCCCATGACAATATAAATCAAGAGCTCTTCCTCCTTTACAAAACTTGAATGATCTTGAACACGTACAGTTCTTGATGACTGCGGTACAAAGACCATTTTTATTTTTCATCGGTTTTTGCTATAATGTGTTATTAAGAACTAGTATATCAAATTTTAAAAAATTAGGAGTTGATTTTTTTGGACCCGAGTTCGTGGCAGATTATTTTATTGGTGATTCTTGTGATTTCATCTGGATTCTTTTCCTCTGCTGAAACTGCTTTTACTGCAGCAAACCGTCTGAAGTTAAGACATATGGCAGAAGAAGGGAGTAAAAGTGCAAAAAGAGCGCTGAGACTGATTGAAAATCCATCCAAGCTCATCAGCGCACTGCTCATCGGTAACAATATCGTGAATATTTTTGCCTCCTCTCTGGCAACTCTTGTTGCCATTGATTTGTACGGCATCAGTGCCACTGGTATTGCCACCTCAATTTTGACCATTGTCATCATCATATTCGGTGAGATCACACCAAAATCATTTGCTACACAACATGCAGAAAAAGTATCCATGATGTTCTCTAAACCAGTGGGTATCCTCATGACCCTTCTTACCCCTTTCGTCATTATTTTCTACAGCATCTCCTCTTGGATCATCAGACTCTTTGGTGGAGATATCAGCCAGAGTCATCCTCTGGTCACAGAAGAAGAGCTGAAAACCATGGTGGATGTGGGCAGCGAAGAAGGGGTTTTTGAACAGGAAGAAAAGGAAATGCTTCATAATATCTTTGACTTTGGAGACCTTCAGGTCCGGGACATCATGGTTCAGCGAGTGGACATCACTGCTCTGGATGTGGATGCCACCTACGAAGAAGTTCTGGAAATTGTGAAGGATGAGCAGTTTTCGAGGTTTCCGGTGTACCGGGAGGACATTGATGACATCATCGGTATTCTCAACGTGAAGGATCTTCTGTTCCTCACCGAGGCAGAGAAACGAGGCTTTAAGCTGGAGGACTATATCAGAGAACCTTACTTTGCTTATGAGTTCAAAAGAATCACAGATCTGTTCAAAGAACTGAAAAAGACCCGCACCCATATCTCCATCATACTGGATGAGTATGGCGGTACGGTAGGAGTCGTCACCATCGAAGATCTTCTGGAGGAGATTGTCGGTGAGATTGATGATGAATATGATGACGATAAAGAAACAGACATCGAAACCATCCGGAAGAATGAATATATGGTATCCGGATCCTACCGTTTGGATGAACTCAACGATCTCATCGGAACCGATATTGAATCAGAGGAGTTTGACTCCATCGGAGGTTATCTCATCGGAATCCTCGGTACTTTCCCCGCCAGTGGAGAAGTCATTGAAACAGATGGAATCCGCTTTGTGGTGGATGAAGTGGACAAAAACAGAATCAAAAAAATCCGTATGATCCTAAAGCCCAAACAAACTGAATTCTAGAGACAAAAGGAAGCCTCATCGGCTTCCTTTTCATTTGAGCTGTAAAGGTTTTTTGAACTTTCTAGTTTTTTGATGTAAACGTATTGACAAACTTATACGTACAGGTTATATTCGAAGTGACTCAACTTGTACGTATAAGTTAAAAATAAGGAGGATTACAATGGGAAAGTACACTGAAGATGCTAAAAAAATGCTCGAACTCATCGGTGGCAAAGAAAACATTTCGGCAGTCTCACACTGCGTGACCAGAATGAGATTTGTTCTGGTGGATCCATCCAAAGCGGACATCAAAGGGATTGAAGCCCTGAAAAGTGTAAAGGGAAGCTTCACCCAGGCTGGACAGTTCCAAGTGATCGTCGGCAATGATGTCGCAAACTTCTATAACGATTTTGCAGCGGTATCCGGCGTGGAAGGCGTGTCAAAAGATGCAGCGAAACAAGCAGCTAAGGGCAATATGAACCTGGCACAGAGACTCCTTGCAAACCTAGCTGAAATATTTGCCCCTCTCATTCCTGCTCTGGTAGTCGGCGGTCTTATTTTAGGTTTTAGAAATTTTCTGGAAGCAGTGCCCATTCTTAATAATGGTCAAGACACCATCGTATCCCAGTATCAGTTCTGGGCAGGAGTCAATCACTTCCTGTGGATCATCGGTGAAGCCATTTTCCACTTCCTGCCTGTAGGTATTACCTGGTCCGTAGCAAGAAAATTCGGTACCACTCAGATTCTAGGTATTGTATTAGGTATTACCCTGGTATCTCCACAGCTTCTGAACGCTTATGGCGTTGCTGGTGGTGCAGAGATTCCTCAATGGGACTTCGGATTCTTCCAGATCGATATGATCGGGTACCAAGCCCAGGTCATTCCCGCCATGCTGGCCGGGTTCACCCTGGTGTATCTGGAGAAATTCTTCAAGAAAATTGTACCTGAATATCTTTCCATGATTCTTGTTCCTTTCTTTGCGCTCATTCCAACGGTTCTTCTTGCACACGTAGTGCTCGGTCCCATCGGCTGGGTCATCGGAGATGCTATTTCATCCGTAGTCTATGGTGGGCTCACCTCCGCCTTTGGATGGCTTTTCGCCAGCGTGTTCGGATTCCTCTATGCGCCACTGGTCATCACAGGACTCCATCATATGACCAATGCCATCGACCTTCAGCTCATGAACGAGTTTGGGGGAACCAACCTCTGGCCGATGATTGCTCTTTCGAACATCGCCCAAGGCTCTGCAGTTCTTGCCATCATCTTCCTGCATAAAGGAAATAAAGAAGAGCAGCAGATTTCCATCCCTGCAGCCATATCCTGCTACATGGGTGTTACAGAACCTGCCATGTTCGGTATCAACATAAAATACATCTATCCCTTTGTTGCTGCCATGATTGGATCGGCTCTGGCTGCCATCGTTTCTGTCAGTTCCGGCGTAATGGCAAACTCCATCGGTGTCGGTGGTATTCCTGGATTCTTATCCATTCAGCCAAAGTACATGCTGATGTTTGTGATTGCCATGCTCATTGCCATCGTGGTGCCTTTTGTGCTGACCATCATCTTCGACAAGAAGGGCATTCTCAAAGGCAAAGGAATGGACCTGAAACTGAAGTATTTCTAAAGAATAAAAGGAGTGAACTCTCTTGATGAATTTTAACGACAAGGTCATCTATCAGATTTATGTGAAATCCTTTATGGATTCCAATGGCGATGGTCTTGGCGATATCGCTGGGATCACCAGCAGACTGAGCTATCTGGAGAAGCTGGGGGTAGATTACCTCTGGCTCACTCCTGTATTTGTCTCCCCCATGAATGACAACGGCTACGATGTGGCAGACTACAGAAAAATCGATCCGTCCTTCGGCACCATGGAGGATCTGGAAAACCTGATAAAGGAAGCGAAAAAACGAGGCATGGGTATTATGCTGGACATGGTTTTCAACCACACCTCCACCGCCCATGAGTGGTTTCAGAGGGCTCTCCAGGGAAATCCAAAATATAAAGACTACTATATCTTCAAAAAAGGGGCAGACGGTGCTCCCCCCACAAACTGGGAGTCTAAATTCGGCGGGAACGCCTGGGAATATGTGCCTCAGTTTGATGAGTACTATCTCCATCTCTTCGACAAGACCCAGGCAGATCTCAACTGGGAAAATGAGGAAGTCCGGAAAGAGCTATATGATATTGTGAACTTCTGGCTGAACAAAGGTGTCAGTGGATTCCGGTTTGATGTGGTGAATCTCATTTCCAAACCGGATCTGTTTGAAAATGATGCGCTGGGTGATGGCAGAAGATTCTATACCGATGGCCCAAAAATCCATCAGTATCTGAAAGAGCTGAACCGGAATAGTTTTGGCCAGAAAGAAGACTCTTTGACCGTTGGTGAGATGTCTTCCACGTCTCTGGAAAACTGTGTGAGATATTCGAACCCTTCCGAGAAGGAGCTCAGCATGGTATTCAATTTCCATCATCTCAAAGTGGATTATGAGAAAGGAGACAAGTGGTCGCTGAAGCCCTTTGATTTTCAGGAGCTGAAAGATATCTTCGACCACTGGCAGACCGGGATGCAGGAGCATCAGGGAAATATGGCCCTCTTCTACAACAATCATGACCAGCCCAGAGTGGTTTCAAGATTTGGTCATGACAAGAAGTACCATAAAGAATCCGCAAAAATGCTGGCCACCTCCATCCATATGCTCCGGGGCATTCCCTATATTTACCAGGGAGAGGAATTCGGCATGACCAATGCCTATTTCACTTCCATTCATGAGTACCGGGATGTGGAAAGCACCAACTACTATGAAATCCTCCGAAAAGAAGGGCTTCCTGAAGAGCGGATCCTGGAGATTCTCCAGGCAAAGTCAAGGGACAACGGTAGAACCCCTGTACTGTGGAACGACGAAGAAGGACGAGGTTTTACTCACGGCACTCCTTGGATTCCTTTTGCGAAGGGTCCTTCCGTCAGTGCAGAGAAAGACCTGAACGAATCAGACTCCATCTTCTCTTATTATCAGAAGCTGATAAAGCTTAGAAAAACAAACCCAGTTATTCAGGAAGGCTCCTATGAGATCCTCGAGAAAGACCATCCATCTCTCTTCTGCTATGTAAGAGCCCTGGGTGAGAAAAAGGTGCTGGTGCTGAACAATTTCTACGACCAGGAAGAAGCATTCTCTCTCAAAAGCCATGGTTTTCCTCCAGTGGATGAAAAGAAAGTACGTCTTTTACTTTCGAACTACAAAGAACTCTGCATAAAAGACGAAAAAATCTGTCTGAGACCCTATGAATCTGTGATAATTGGCGTTGAGCCTTAATACCTGAAGTGGTATGATGGATTGGGTGATATGTATGGCAAAGTATTCCGTATTGTACAATAAAATACAGAAGGATATTGAAGATGGACGCTTGAAACCAGGAGAACAGCTTCCTTCCGAAAAAGAACTGATGGATGAGTATGACCTGTCAAGAGATACGGTGAGAAAATCGCTCAGTCTTCTTGTCACGAACAATTACATCAGAAAGATCAAGGGAAAAGGCTCTTTTGTCCTGGAGATGAACAAATTTGATTTCCCTGTGGCAGGGCTCATCAGCTTCAAGGAAATGGCAGCAAAAACTGGAATGACCAGTTATTCGACAGAAGTCATCCGGCTTCAGATTCAGAAATCTGCCACCTTTCCCACAAAAGCCTTGGATGCTCAGGAGATCCACTCCATTTGGGAGGTAATCCGGGTAAGGACCATAAATGGCAGGAGAGTCATACTGGATAAAGATTATTTTTATCAGGATGTGGTTCCAGAGCTGACAGAAGAAATCTCTTCCAACTCAATCTATGAGTATCTGGAGCAGAATCTGGGTCTTAAGATCGGCTTTGCGCAAAAGGAAATTGTCATGGAAAAAGCCACTGCTGAAGACCGTCTTTTATTGGACCTTTATGATTATGACATGGTCGCTGTGGTCAATACACTGGTCTACCTTGTGAACGGAAAACTGTTTCAGTTTACCCAATCCAGACACTGTCCGGATAAATTCAAGTTCATCGATGTGGCCAGAAGAAACACACCATAACTGAAAACAGAGCATAACTGAAAACAGAGCATAAGAACATCAGAACCGGCATTTTATGAATGCCGGTTTTTTCTAGACCAGACGCAGAAGATACACTACAATAAGAACTATACAAAAGGAAAGGAGCAGCAGGATGGATCCCTTTTATGAAGAAGCATTAAAAGAAGCCCAAAAGTCCTACAGCCTCAGGGAAGTGCCCGTGGGTTGCGTCATTGTAAAAGATGGTCAGGTCATCGGACGTGGACATAACACCATGGAAAAAGACCATGACCCTTCCTGCCATGCTGAACTCCACGCCATCAGGGATGCGGCCAAGTCCCTGAAGAACTGGCGCCTTAGCGGCTGCACCCTGTATGTGACCCTGGAGCCCTGCCTCATGTGCGCAGCAGCCATTAAGAAATCCAAAATCAGAAAGGTGGTCATCGGCGCCATTGAGCCCCGGGAAGGTGCTTTTGGCAGTGTACTTTCCATTAATGATCTGCCCCCATACTATCATCATGTGGACTGCGTATTCCTTCACGATGATGCATCACAAAAGCTCATCAAAAATTTCTTCAAGGAGCTTCGAAATGATTCAGCTATATAACAGAACAACAAAAAAACTGGAAGAAGAGAACGTGCTGGGGGGTCAGTTTCTGTCTCTTCTCTATGAAAAACCCTACGGAAAACCTCTTCTGTTCTTTGTGAAAAGAAAGTTCTTTTCTGCATTTTACGGTAAACTCATGGACACCAGATGGTCCAAGAAATTGATCCCCTCCTTCGTGGAAAACAATGGAGTGAAGTCTTCAGAGCTTCTTAATCCCCTTTCTTCGTTCCAGTCCTTTAATGAGTTCTTCGCCCGAAAACTGAAAAAAACTGCACGGCCCTTTGATGCAGCTGGTGACATCCTCATCAGCCCTGCAGATGCCAGGCTTCTTGTGTTTGAAGATCTCAGAAAAGATGCCGTCCTCCAGGTGAAGGGGCTTACGTATGAACTGGAGGACCTCTTAAAAGACAAAGACCTTGCAGATCTTTTCGACGGTGGGACAGTCCTTGTGTTCAGGCTCAATCCTCTGGATTATCACAGGTTTCATTTTATGGACAGCGGTACGCCAAAAGAGACGACGTCTATCGATGGGCTATACTACTCGGTGAATCCTGTGGCACTGAAATCCATACCGAGGCTGTACATTGAAAACAAGCGGGCTCTGACACTTTTTGAGAGTACGCACTTTGGCCCTGTTCTTTATGTGGAAGTGGGCGCTACCAATGTGGGCAGCATCATTGAGACCTATACGCCCGCTGTCCCTGTGGAGAAAGGTGCTGAAAAAGGGTACTTCAAGTTCGGCGGTTCCACTGTCATTTTATTTTTTGCAAAAGATACAGTGACGGTGGACCAGGATATACTGGACCATTCTCATCAGGGAATAGAAACTCGAGTACTCTTTGGAGAGACCATCGGAAAAAGAAAAATTTAAAGAACTGTTCATTTACTTTTTTTCTTTCTGATAGAAGTTAAGGCTAGAATTGAACTAAAAGGTGGGATTGCTTATGTATGGACTGGCCCTGGGCGGAGGTGGCTCCCGAGGTTCTTATGAAATCGGAGTCCTGAAAGCCTTACAAGAACTGAACATAGAGATTGGTGCCATTACTGGCACATCCATAGGCGCCATCAATGCTGCGGCTTATCTGATGAATGATTTTACGCTGATGGAAGAAATCTGGATGTCTCTCAATAGAGATTCTCTCATTAAATTTGAGTCACAGCTGGTCCCTGAAGTGATCCGGCAACGGGGCTTGGACTTTGAGATTCTTCTTTCCCTTCTCCATGAGATTCTTGATGAGGAGACCATTCGGAATCATCCCACGGATCTGGGCATTGTGACGTACAATCTGACTGCCCGGAAACCTGTGGTGCTCTTTAAAGAGGAGATCCCCCAGGGAAAACTCATCGATTATGTGGCAGCCAGCGCAAACCACCCCAGTTTCCAGAGGCTTCTCATTGATGGGGATGCTTATATTGATGGAGCTGTTTTCGACAACATTCCCGTACGGCCACTTTACGATAGGGGATATACAGAGATCATCGCAGTGAATCTCCATACTTTTGGAGACCGCCGAAACCTCAGCGGACCTTATCAGCTCATCGAGATCGAGTCAGACAATCCTTTGGGATCCATTCTCTTTCCAGATCCGGAAACCATCCGGAATAATATGACCTACGGTTATCTGGACACACTCCGTGCCTTCAAAAAGCTTTATGGTGCTACCTATTACTTTGAACATCTGGATGATTTCGCTCTTCTTTCCTCT
Organism: Proteiniclasticum ruminis; assembly: GCF_900115135.1. Classification (GTDB taxonomy): domain Bacteria; phylum Bacillota; class Clostridia; order Clostridiales; family Clostridiaceae; genus Proteiniclasticum; species Proteiniclasticum ruminis_A. The sequence goes on from NZ_FOVK01000007.1 coordinate 67,377, forward strand.
CTCAATGCGGAAGAAGTCAAAACCCTCAAAGAAACCATTCATCCATTTTTCCTGAATAAAACCTTGGAAAAATATCAGAAACTGCTCTTTACAGACTATTCTCTGGCTCAGGCAGCGCTGGAGATCACTGCGGAAGCCCTTGAAATCAGCCCGCTTAAAGTATACAGACATCAGGGCGAGCTTCTGGATGCGATCTTCAGTAAAATCCAGGAAATGGTCCAGGGAGAAGACAAAATCCCATGGAAGGAAAGAGCTGTTTTCAGGGAGCTGGACCCTCCAGCAATCACAGCCTTAGCTGTAACAAGCCCGAAACTCGCCATTGCCAATCTGTTTATCAAAATGATCCAAAATAGAATTTTAGGAGGTTCCTAGTGAAATTCATTGATTTGAGAAGCGATACTGTCACCCATCCCACCGAAAAAATGCGTCAGCTCATGGCATCAGCCCCTGTGGGGGATGATGTCTACGGAGATGATGAGACTGTTATAAAACTGGAAGAAGAAACAGCACGGATCCTTGGAAAGGAAGCCGCTCTTTTTGTGCCTTCTGGTGTCTTTGGCAACCAGCTCTCCATCTTGACTCATACCGAAAGAACCAATGAAATCATTCTTGGTGAGAACTCCCATATCATTGCCCATGAGGCAGGCTCTGTGGCCCTGATTTCAAACGTCCAGACCAGGACGCTGAAGGACGATCTGGGAGAACTGGATCCGAAAGAAGTGCAGAAAGCTGTACGAAAAGGAGAAGACATTCATTTCCCAAAAACCGGACTCATTTGCGTGGAAACAGCGCACTCCACCGGAAACGTCGCCTCACTGGAAAATCTTAAGAGCATCTCTGAAATAGCAAAGGCCTATGAGATTCCCGTTCATCTGGATGGCGCAAGGCTCTTTAATGCGGCAGCACATCTTAAGGTGGATGCAAAAGAAATCGCCCAGTATGCAGACAGCATTTCCCTCTGTCTTTCAAAAGGTCTGTGCGCACCTGTGGGCTCTGTGGTTTCGGGTTCAAAAGAATTCATTGCCAAGGCCAGGAAAAACCGAAAGATTTTAGGGGGAGGCATGAGACAGGTGGGTATTCTCGCCGCTGCAGGTCTGGAGGCTCTGGACATGAGGCATAGACTGAATGAGGATCATGAAAACGCCAGATATTTCGGTGAAGAGCTTCATAAAATCCCTGGAATCTCTGTACGGCTCGATGAGATCAAGATCAATATGATTTTCTTCACCATCGATAAAGAAGGTTTCCAGGAATCAGATCTTGTAGCACATATGAAAGAGCACGGGATTCTCATGAATGGCAGTGATGAGGGTGTTTTCCGCTTTGTGACCCACTACTATGTCACAAGAGAGAGGATAAACCAGGTTCTTCAGATCCTTCGTGAATATTTTCAATAGAACTGTTTGAAAAGAAGGCTCAGTTATGGTATTATAATTGAGTCATGCAGTGGTAGCTCAGCTGGATAGAGTAACCGGCTACGAACCGGTCGGCCGGGGGTTCGAATCCCTCTCACTGCACCATAGAATCCATGAAGTTAATCTTCATGGATTTTTTTGTTTCCCTAAATCTGTTTTCTAAACATCATTTCCTGTACTTTAAATGAGCAAGAAGAAGGTCCCCCTGTGGTAGAATACTCTCTAGTAGAATGATATGAAAAAGGAAGAAGTATATTGAATAAATTATGGACTAAGGACTTTAAAATCATCACCATCGGGTCCATCATCTCCATGCTGGGAAATTCTGTGGCTGGTTTTGCCATTGGACTTCTGGTGCTGGATTTGACAGACTCCACGCTCTTATTCTCACTTTTTATGGTGGTTTATAACCTGCCGAAAATCGTAGCCCCACTTTTTGCAGGCCCCTATCTGGACCGGTTCTCCAGAAAGAAAATGATCTACACATTGGATTTTATGTCCGCCTTCATTTATGTGATTATGTTCTTTTTGCTTTATGTGAAGTGGTTCAATTACCCTGTGTTTCTATTCATCGTGCTTCTCATCGGAACCATTGACGGTATCTATTCAGTAGCCTATGAAAGCTTTTATCCCAATCTTGTTTCGGAAGGGAATTTTTCCAAGGCATACTCCATTTCCAGTATGATTTATCCCCTTGCAAGCCTGATGCTCCCCATAGCTTCCATTGTTTATGAGAACTCAGGATCAGCGGCTCCACTTTTTGCGTTCAATGCAGTCACTTTTTTCCTGGCTGCGATCTTTGAAACGCAAATCGGATATAAAGAGAACCACATCAAAGAAAATACAGAAGATGCTAAAAAAGGCTTTTCTCTTATCTCCTACAAGACTGACTTCAAAGAAGGTCTGGATTATATGCGTGCAGAAAAGGGACTTCTGGTCATCACCATCTACTTCTGCATCACCATGTTTGCTGGAGGCGGCCTCCATGTGCTTCACCTTCCGTTCTTCAAGAACAATCCAGAGCTTTTTTCCAACATCCCACTGGTAAACTCCGTCACCCTTTACACCATCATCAGCAGTTTCGGTGTTCTAGGGCGGCTCATTGGTGGAATGATCCATTATAAATACCACTATCCGGTACCCAAGAAATTTCTGATTGCCCTATGTGTGTATACGAGCATTGCCTTTCTGGAAGCGTTCCAGCTCTACTTCCCAGTGGTGCTCATGGCAGTAAGCTTCTTCCTCATCGGGATCATGGGTGTCACCTCCTTTAACATCAGGATATCTGCCACCCAGTCTTATGTGCCGGATGATAAAAGAGGACGCTTCAACGGAACATTCCAGATGATTGTATCCGCTGGTAACATCTTAGGACAGCTTCTGGCTGGTTTTCTCGGAGAAATCTACCCCGAGCGCCATGTGATCATTGGCCTCATGAGCATCAATATGCTCGCCATCTATTTCATCATGTACAGGAAACGGGAACACGTAAAAAAAATCTACAACAGAAGAGTCTGATCTTCTGCTGTAGATTTTTTCCTTTATGGCTTCTTTCTCTCTTTCAGTTCTTTTTCAATCCTTAGGATGTACTCATTCATCTTCTTCAAATCCTCTTGAAGCTCCACGGAATTCACCACAGGCATCCCATCATGGTCCACTTCACCATAGACCTCAATGTCTATCATGGCTGTCAGAAGCTCTTCTGTCTGGTCCTTTGCGGTCCTCAGATATTTCAAAAGATCAATGATCTCATGTTCTTCGAAATGCACTCTTTTTCCCTCGTTTCTTTTTGATTCTATTCTAGCACGATTTTCTCAGGGAATCCTTCTTTGAAATATTTTAACGATGAACGGGAGCGTTTTGTGGTATATTGAAAGAAGCGATATCGATTTTTATGGTATGGCAAAGCAATTATATTACATCATAAAGGAGGACTTCTGGAAACAAGAAATCCAGAGATAACAGCGATGAATAAATTTAAGATTTTAACTGATTCCGCATGTGACCTACCCTTTGAACTACTGGAGCAAAATGACGTGGATGTCATCGGTCTTATTGTAAATTATAACGGGAAAGAGTATGTGGAGGACAACTGGAAAAGTGTCGACATAAGCAGTTACTATACCTCTTTAAAAGAAGGCGCTACCCCCACCACAAGCCAGATCACGCCTAACCGTTTTTATGACTATTTCAAGCCTTACCTGGAAAAAGGCATGGACATCCTCTATGTAGGATTCTCCTCCTCTCTCAGTGGCACCTTCAGCGCTTCTAATGTTGCAAAGGGTATGCTTCAGGAAGAGTTTCCGGATAGAGAAATTCTTCTCGTTGATTCCATGTGTGCTTCCGCAGGCTTTGGTCTTCTGGTGCTAAAAGCAGCAGAGCTCAAAAGAGAAGGCTATGCCCCAGCAGAGATTGCACAGAAACTGGAAACCTTGAAGTATCACATCAATCATATTTTTACTGTGGACGATCTCAACCACCTGAAGCGGGGCGGAAGAATATCCGGTTTTTCAGCTACCATGGGCACCATGCTCTCCATCAAGCCCATCCTCTATATGAGCAAAGAAGGAAAGCTTCTGAACATTGATAAGATCAAAGGAAGAAAGAAATCCATCCATGCACTGGCTGATTATCTGGAAAAAGGAAGAACAGAAGATCTCACAAAAGACGTGCTCATTGCACATGGAAACTGTGAAGAAGATGCAGCTCTTCTTCGGAATCTCATTCTGGAAAAGAAGCTTTCCGAAGACGTCACCGTGGTTCCACTGGGTATGGTCATCGGTGCCCATACCGGCGCCAATGTCATCAATATGGTCTTTTTTGGAAAAGACCGCGAAGAAACCATAAAAAAATCATAGAAAAAGCCCTGGAGCTCCAACGGAATATGTTGGAACACCAGGGGTTCTTTATTTTCTGAACTTATACTTCTTCTGCGTATATGCTGACGAGGTTCTTCAGAACCGTCACCGCTTTTTCCATGGATTCTACAGAAATAAATTCAAATCTTCCGTGATAATTTTCTCCACCTGTAAAAAGGTTCGGACAGGGAAGTCCCATATAAGAAAGCTGAGCTCCATCGGTGCCTCCGCGGATGGGCTTTATAATAGGTTTTACGCCAGCCATCTCCATGGCCTTTTTTGCATGTTCAATGAGATACATATGAGGCTCTACCATGGTTCTCATGTTCTTATACTGATCTTTGATTTCTACAGTAACAGTTCCCTCTCCATATTTCTCATTGAGTGCAGATGCAGCTTCCATCATCTGCACCTTTCTTCCTTCGAAGGTATCCTCAAAGAAATCACGGATGATGTAGTACAAAGAAGTCTCCTCCACATCCCCTTCTATATCATTCAGGTGGAAGAATCCTTCATACCCTTCCGTATGTTCAGGTGTGTCCTTCCGGTCGAACGAATCCGCATATTCCATGGCCACAAAGATAGAATTCTTCATCTTGTCTTTTGCAGTTCCAGGATGCACATTTCTGCCCTTCACCGTCACCTTGGCTGAAGCCGCGTTGAAGTTCTCATACTCCAGCTCGCCCACAGGCCCACCATCCATGGTATAGGCAATCTCCGCGCCAAAGGCTTCCACATCAAAATGATGTGGACCACGGCCAATCTCTTCATCCGGTGTGAATGCCACATGAAGATCTCCATGTGGAACTTCAGGATTCTGGAACAGATATTCCAGAACTTCCATGATTTCTGCTACTCCTGCTTTATCGTCTGCCCCAAGAAGAGTAGTTCCATCTGTCACCAGAAGGTTTTCTCCCACATAGTCTTTCAGCTGAGGAAAATCAGATTCTTTCATGACAATCTGAAGCTCCTCGTTCAGCACAATATCTCCACCTTCATAGGGAAGAATCCGAGGATTCACATTTTTTCCGCTCATATCCGGTGAGGTGTCCACATGAGCCAGCAGGCCAAGCTTCTTCAGATTTTTTCCGGTATTGTTTCTTAAATACCCGAAAAGATACCCGTTCTCATCCAAAGCAGTCTCCAGCCCCAATGCCTGCAGTTCTCTCTTCAGCTCTTCCACCAGGACTCTCTGTCCTTCGGTGGATGGTACAGTTACACTGTTTTCGTCTGAAGTGGTTTCATACTTCACATACTTAATCAGCTTGTCTACAACACTCATTTTAATCCCTCTTTCTAATATATTCTTGTTTCAATATGACAGATTCCTGTTTTCTGGTCTAGAACGTCGGCTTATAGATGCGCCTTCTGTCCAGGGAGAAAATATTCTCAGATATGCCGCCAGGCTCCAGATCCCGAACCGCTAAAGTGAAATCAAACACCCGAGCATCGATCATATCTATATGGTGAAGAAGCTCCGCTTCGAGAAACATCGGTTTCACGGGACTTCCATATTCAGGCTCATAGTGATGAGAAAGAATCATATGCTGCAGAAGCATTCTTTTTTCTTCCGGGGTATTCAGACGATCACAGATTCTGTCCACATTTTTGACCCCAAGGCTGATATGGCCCAGAAGATTTCCTTCCAAAGTGTACTCCTTCACGATGCCAAGCTCAGAAGAATCCATCTCATTGATTTTTTCAAGATCATGAAGAATGATCCCCGCAAAGAGAAGGTCTGTATTCACAGCTGGATACACCTTTGAAATCTGATCTCCAAGTTTCAGCATGGTCAGGACGTGGTAAAGGAGACCGGATCTTATGGCATGATGATTCCTTTTTGCCGCCGGATAAAACATCAGCTTATCCTTCTTTTCTTCAAGGGCCATACGCACCACCTGGTGAATATCCTGATCAGCAATCCTTTGAAGATATCCTTCGATGTCCCGGAGCATATCGGTGTTCTTAAGTGGAGCGGATTCCACGAAATCCTCTGGTATCACACCATCTTCTTCTGAAGCTTTTCTGATTCTGTCCACTTTGAACTGGTTGTTGTTCATATAGCTAGTCACGGTTCCCCGAACCTTCACCAGATCCCCTTCTGTAAAATATGTTTCAATATCTTGAGGAACTTCCCAAAGCTTCCCTGAGATCTCTCCCGTTTTATCTCCAAATATAAAGTCCAGATACTTTTTGTCGTTTGAGTTTGTTGTCTTCAAATCTACTCTTTTAATGATAAAATAACAATCCACACGATCGCCCACAGCTAAATCGCGGATTTTCTTGCTGCTAAATTCCATTTCTTTCTCCTTCAATAAAAAATAGGGTATAATTTAAGTATACACGAAAGACTGGCTGAAAACGAAAGAATCTTACCAAATCTTTATCCATGAAAGGTAGGCGGCAACATGGACATCAACCTGCCAAAAGGCGTCCGATACATACTGAAAGAGCTCAGCACGAATGGCCATGAGGGTTATGTCGTGGGGGGCTGTATTCGTGATGTCCTCATAGGGATCACGCCTAAAGACTATGATGTGACCACTTCTGCCACACCTGAGGAAGTCATGGCCCTATTTAAAAAAACCGTCCCCACCGGTTTGAAGCACGGTACTGTGGAAGTCCATACCCATGACGGTGCTTTTGATGTGACCACCTACCGAATGGACGGTGAGTATGAAGCCCACAGGTACCCGAAGAATGTCATCTTTGTGGATGATTTGGTTGAAGATCTGAGAAGAAGAGACATTACCATAAACGCCATTGCTTTTAATCCCGAAAAAGGTATTATTGATCCTTTCAATGGGACTGAGGACATCCATCGTAAGATTGTCCGGGCAGTAGGAAATCCTATTCTTCGTTTTAAAGAGGATGCTCTTCGCATCTTGAGGGCTGTGAGGCTCTCCACCACCTTGAATTTCAACATAGAAGAAAACACCCTGAAGGCCATGGTGGAAACCATGGATGGCCTCCGGTTCATCAGCGAGGAGAGGATCCGTGAAGAGCTGAACAATATTCTTCTTTCAAAGAATCCTGCCCGGGGAATCCGCATGCTCTTTGATCTGGGAATCATGAAGTATGTTCTGCCCGAACTCATGACCATGTCTGGATTTCTTCAACATAATCCTCATCATGACAAGGATGTTCTGGGACATACCCTGGAGGTTTTGAGCCATGTGCCTGCGGATCTTCCAGTACGTCTTGCTGCTCTTTTCCATGACAGCGGCAAACCTTCCACTTTCACCATGGATGAGAAGGGCATCGGACATTTCTACGGCCATGAGAAGCGGTCAAGAGACATCGCCCATGAAGTATTGATGCGGCTGAAATATGACCATAAAACCATCCGGAAAGTTGAAACCCTGGTTTTCTTCCATATGACCAGTACCGATATGAAGAATGAAGTGAAGCTGAAAAAATTTGTAAACAAACTGGGAGCGGAGAATCTCAACGCTCTCATAGATCTTAAGATTGCTGATTTCATTGGCAAGCCAGAAGGAAGCGATGAAAAACTCTTTGAAATCAATAGCTTCAGAAATAGAATTGAACACATCGTAAACCGTGGGGATCCTCTCACCGTAAGAGATCTTGCTGTGAACGGAAAGGATATTCTTGCTCTTGGTATCCGTGAAGGCCAGGAAGTAGGCCGGATCCTGGATGTGCTTCTGGAGAAGGTCCTGAAAAATCCTGATGACAATCATAAAGAACAATTACTTGAATATGCTTCTAAGGAGATTAACCGATGACAACTAATGTTACAAATACCGTTTTAACCATGCTGATTCTGGGTGTGCTGGGTTTTATCCTGAAAAAAACCAAAGTCACTGATAAAAGAACAGATAAATTTATCTCTGTTCTACTCGTGAACTTCTGTACTCCTGCCCTGATGATTCACATCACACTGACCAATTTTTCCTTGTCGTTTTTCAAAGAATCTTACCTTGGCATCCTCCTTGCCATGTTGACCATGGTTCTGATGAACATCATTGCCTGGGGCGTATCAAAGGCCTTATCACTGAAAGGAGTGGAGCAGGGTGCATTTGTGTCCATGGCTACCTTCTCCAATACAATTTTTGTAGGACTGCCGCTCATTACAGGAATATTCGGGGACTCTGCTGTTCCATATCTAATGCTGTACTATATCGCCAACACGCTGACTTTTTGGACCCTTGGCATCAATCAGATCGTAAAAAGCAACGGAAGTGCCTTCAGCAGCAAAAATATCCTAAAAATCCTCAATCCTCCTATCCTTGGGTTCATCGCAGGTATGGTGCTCCTATACTATAACGTAGCGGTCCCCACTTATCTCTTCAGCAGCATCGAGTATCTGAAAATACTCCTGACGCCTCTATCTCTCCTTTTCATGGGAAGTGTCATAGGAGACTTGAGTCTTAGGAACGCTGGAAGTCCAGTAGCCTCAGTACTCATCCTCAGCATGAGGTTTATTCTGTCTCCCGTCATCAGTCTGCTTCTTCTGAAGGCTTTTCAAATGCCTGTGGAGCTCATCAAAGTGTTTATTGTCTGTGCAGGTCTTCCTGTGATGCAGAACATCTCCATTGCAGTAGGTCGTTATGGAGGGGATCCTTCTTACTCTTCCTTTATGACCGCACTCTCTTCTGCAGTCTTCATTTTTATTATTCCATTTTTCCTGAAATTATTCACTTTCATTTAGGATGAGTTGCTCATCCTTTTTTTGCACCAAAAAAGAACATATGTTGCTTTTTTATTGCCGAAAAAGAACGTATGTGCTATAATTTACTCAAATGTAAGGAGGAATCTCTATGGAACTTCTGGAAAAAATTAGAATTCTTGCAGATTCAGCAAAATATGATGTATCCTGTTCCTCCAGTGGAAGCAGCCGCTCTGCGGTTCCTGGTGGTGTCGGTAACGCTGCTGCTGCGGGTATATGTCATAGTTTCACTTCGGACGGAAGGTGCATCTCCCTATTGAAAATTCTTATGACCAATTACTGTATCTATGACTGTGCCTATTGCCAGAACCGGATCTCCAATGATGTGGAACGCGCCGCCTTTGAACCGGAAGAACTGGTTCAGCTGACCATGGGATTCTACAGGCGGAACTACATCGAAGGTCTTTTTCTAAGTTCAGGGGTGATTATGAGCCCCGATCATACCATGGAAAGAATGATTCGCATTATAAAAACCCTTCGGCAGCGGGAACGATTCAACGGATATATTCATATCAAACTTATACCTGGGGCCAGTCCACATCTCATCCATGAGGCCGGGCTTTATGCGGACAGGGTCAGTGTCAATATTGAGCTGCCTGAGGAAGAAAGCTATAAAAGCATCACGCCTCAGAAAAACAGAATTGAAATTCTGAAACCTATGAAACAAATCGCCACGAATATCCTGGCAAATAACGAGGAAAGGAGAATCCTGCATAGAACTGAGGACTTTGTACCAGCAGGGCAAAGCACTCAGCTCATCATTGGTGCTACCCCAGCCAGCGACGGTAAAATCCTTTCACTCAGCCAGAATCTCTATCAGAGCTTTCAGCTAAAAAGAGTCTATTACTCCGCCTATGTGCCTGTGAGTACCCATGCGCTTATGCCGAAGCTTTCCCACCCTCCCCTTCTCCGGGAACATAGAATTTATCAGGCAGACTGGCTGCTCCGGTTCTACCGGTTCTCTGCAGAGGAACTATTGTCAGAGGGAGAGAATTTTGATATGAATGTGGATCCAAAAACCCAATGGGCTCTCTCCAATATGGCTCTCTTCCCCATGGAGATCAATCGGGTCAGTTATGAAATGCTTCTACGCATACCAGGAATCGGACTCACCTCTGCCAAGCGGATTCTTCGGGCTAGAAAACTTTCTCCCATCACCTATGATGGTCTCAAAAAAATGGGTGCAGTGATCTCAAGGGCCAAGCATTTTATTCTGATTTCCGGAAAATACTACGGAAACTTCTCTCTCAGGCCAGATCTCATATATGAAGCCATCAGTGAGAAGAAAGATCAGATTCAGATGAACTTGTTTGGAGAAATCGATGAATCCCTGGGACTCCATGGTTCTGAAGAAAACCGAGTATTCACCGATAAAGAAAAAATCAAAAAGCTTCTTCTGGAAAAGACCATCATCAAAAACTCTTTGGCAGGTGGATTATGATGAATGTCATGTTGTTTGACGGTTCAATGGAAGAGCTTCTCGTTGCCGTTTACAAAGTATATGTTGATAAACTTCCACCTGTTCTCTTTCGGGAAGAACAGTTTACACCCAATCTCATTGATCATCCTGTGAAAATCCAGTTTATGGAAGAAGAATTTAAAAGAGTCCGAAGATCCATGCGTGAGAAGTTCTCCGAAGAAGCTTTGGATATCATCACCTACGGATTGAACCACAGTTCTGTTCATGCTCCAACGATGATTCTGAAATTCATCATCAAATGCTTTGAGAATCCTAAAAATGCCTTTCGGTATCAGGACTCTTTCATCATGGAAGTCACGAAGCTTTCTCGGCAGGTATCTTTAGAAAGCCACCGTTTCATGGGATTTGTCCGATTCAATCAGTTCGGATCGGTTTTCATGGCGAAAATCAGTCCAGATCACTATATCCTCCCCTTTATCGCAGACCATTTTGCTGAAAGATTCGGTGATATGAACTTCATTATCTACGATGAGGGAAAGAAGGAAGCCCTGTTATGTCAAGATGGCAGATGGATCATCCAGAAAAATTTAGCCCTGAACGAAAAACTCTTTCAGAGGGATACTACCACGGAAGCATGGCAAACCTATTTTAAAAATATCACTATTTCCGCCAGGGAAAATCCCACTCAACAAAAACGATCCATGCCAGTCCGATATTGGGTAAATCTTCCAGAGACAGAATCTACATAGCTGTTTTCTTTTCGAAGACTTTTTATGCAAATCTGTTGAACTTATTCACTGATATCCCATTTTATGTATTTTCTCTATTTTTATGATTTAATTATAATTCTATAAAAATTATCAGTAAATTTCACAATTTTCGCACCCATTGTGCATGCGTGTACGTACAGTCATACACTTTGTTCTAATGGGATTAGAGAAAATCACTTAAATATCACGTTGAAACACCTTAATCGTTTAAGGTGTTTTCATAGGTTTTGTTAAACATTGAACTAACCCTTGAAAGCAAGGAAAAACAAAGGAAAATCCAGAGTCGGGAAGTCGCTCCCGCTCTGGATTTTCCTTAGTCTCTTTCGCTTTCGGTTCGTTTCTCGGAACTAATCAGCAAATTCAATATGTAATTATTGAGTGAGCGATTATCGCCTTTAGCCTCAGAAGTTAGTTCTTCTTTTAGATCCTGAGGCAGAGTCAGCAGTATCCGAGTTTTATCTTTACCAACAGCCATATAAAAACACCCCTATCTTTATTGCGTGATAAATTATAATCTTATTATACTTCAAATTAAAAAAATATTAAAGAAAATGTTTTTAGTTTATACATATTTCTTTAGAATTTTCGACGGAGTAGAGATAACTCTCTTTTACTTTTAGACCAGTTATGGATGATAACGCCTCACTGTAATAGTCCAGCTGTTCTTTATACCGGTCGGTCAGCACCTTAGCAGCCTCTTTTTCTATAACACGGTCCGTCTTGTAGTCCACAATGACGAGCTCATCATTTTCTCGGAAATAGCTGTCTATGACCCCAACTACCATAACTTCACTCTCGTCGAAATATAATATGAATTTCTGTTCTCTATACAGATTCCCGTCAAGTTCAGCCTTTTGCATTCTTTTTCCAAGACCACTTTCAAGGAATTGAAGAATCTTCCAAGGGTTCACCGCGGAGACTTCTTCTGCTGTCATAAGTTCTCGAAGGATAAGACTTTGAAGATCATTTTTGATTTCTTCCAGGGAGACACTTTGCAGTGAGATATACTGCATGGCTTTATGAAACGCGGTTCCTCTTTCGGTGGCCTTCAATCCTGTTTCCTTCATCAGAAATCGAGGTCTTTCCAAAAACTCCTCTTTGATGATGGGCTGTGTGTTCTCCGTCTCTTCGCCAAGAGCCCTCAGCTTCTTTAGCTCAGTCACCGAAATCTTTGATCCTCTGTTTGTATCTTTCTCATACTTGTATTGAAAAGCAAGCCTTTGCTGTACAAGAAATGCTGATGCAGGATCTCTGGTCTCATGCAGGGTGAAAACCCCTTCTTCTGTTCCTTCCTCCTCAATCTGGTCAAGCATTACACCTTCCTTCGTATGAACGATGAGCTGTAACGCCACATCCTTCCCAAAGGGGTATCTCTCTCCATCCGCTCTGTTTTCCGAAAGCTGATGATGTTTCAAGAAGATACTCATCATCCAGTCCAGATAGGAAGACCCTTTTTCCACTTTTTCGGAAGACAGTCTGAATGCTTCTCCCTGAGATAGCGTGGTCCATTTTTCCATGCTCTTTTCAAGATTCTTGACTTGACCTGTAATAATGAGCTTCTCCTTTGCTCTTGTGAGTGCTACATAAAGTATTCTCATCTCTTCTGAGAGACTTTCCAGGAGTCTTTTTCTTTTGATTCTCTCTCTGATAAATGTTGTGTTTTTGATATTTCTTTCCATATCCACATAACTTGGACCAAATCCTAAAGACTCATGAAGAATCATAGACTTATTCAGATCCATCTTGTTGAATCTTTTTGATGTGTGCACCAAAAAGACTACCGGAAATTCAAGCCCCTTCGATTTATGAATGGACATGATTCTCACCAGATTCTCATTTTCTCCCAGCATCTTCGCAGCACCATAGTCCCCTGAGCTCTTCTTAAGCTTATCGATGAATCGGATGAAGTTGAAGAGCCCTTTCAGGGTTGTTTCTTCAAACTGCCTGGCGCGTTGAAACAGCAGCTTCAGATTCGCTTGCCTCTCCAATCCATCTGGCATGGCAGACACATAATCCAGATAGGATGTATCCGTATAGAGGTACCAAATAAACTCATCCAGCTTCATGAACCGGGACTTCAGCCGGTAAAGCTCCAACTTTTCCATAAAATCATTCACTTTTTCTGAAAGCTCTCTTTCAAAAGTTCCTTTATTTAGATTATGGAACAAGAATTCATCTTTATGAACTTTTCTGATTTCCACAAGTTCTTCCTCGCTGAAGGAAAACAGTGGACTTCTTAATACGGAAAGAAGCGGAATATCCTGTAAGGGATTATCAATCACCTTCAAAAGCGAAAGCATGGTTCTGATCTCAATGGTGTCAAAATATCCCGTTGAGCTGTCACTGTAAGAAGGAATGTTATTCTCATGCAGTGCCTCCAAAAAGATATTGGCCGTTCTGGATGTCGCTCTCATGAGTATCACAATATCCCGGTAGGTCACTGGTCTTTTACCCTTGATTTCTTTATCGAAAACGAGAAATCCGCTTTTGATAAGCTCATTGATTCTGCCTGCCACAAGCCGCGCTTCCACTTCAATGGATTTATATGCGGATAAATCCAGTTCCCCTTCCTCCTCTGTGTCCTCTTCTGAATCCTCCTGAGCACTCTTCTCCTCCAGAAGCAGCAGTTCCACAGGTTCTGCTTCATTGACCGCAGGCTCATCTCCCTCTGCTTCCTCGTAATAGGTCGCTCCATAGATAAGCGCTTCTTCCTTCGTGTATTCCAGCTCTCCAACCTTCTCGCTCATGAGTCCTTCAAAAATATAATTCACCAGAGAAAGGATATTGTTCTGGCTTCTGAAGTTCTTGTAAAGCAGAATCTTCTTGCCTCTCTCATTTCCATCTTCGCTGTAGTTTTTATACTTATCCATGAAAAGCTCAGGTTTCGCCTGACGGAAGCGGTAGATACTCTGTTTCACGTCACCCACCATAAACACATTGGGTCTCTCTTCCTCTTTGCGGGAGACCATGGTGATCAGCACTTCCTGAACTTCATTGGAGTCCTGATACTCATCCACCAGCACATCTTCATACTTCTCTTTGTAAAATTTGGCCACATCAGAAGGTCCTACCCTGCCGTTTTCTTCCACAGTCAGAATCTTCAGCGCCAGATGCTCCAGGTCTGAAAAATCCAAAAGACTCTTCTCACGCTTCTTCCGGCTGTACTTCTTCATGAAAAGTTCAGTAAGGGACTTCAGCGCTTGAAGATGAGGGTAGATGACCTTCAGCATCGCCAGATGCTCTTCTTCCGTTTCCGCAAAGTAATTCGCTTTCAGACCTTTAACGGCATCTTTCACTTCATCGCGAAGGCCTTTGACCATATCAGCCAGGACTTTATCATACCCTTTCTTTCCACGTTTCAGTGTGGACCATTTCAATCCCTCGAGATGATCCTTGATTTCATTGAAAGAAGGTTTAGTCTTCAGCATGGAGAGCAGTTCTTCCAGAAGGATCCTGTCCTCCCGCAGGGTTTCAGCATAGGGAAAAAGCAGCGCGTCGTCTACTGTTAAAGAAATGCCTTTATCAATATGGTTCAGATAAGGCTTAAGGGTTTCCTGGAGTTCTTCCATGAACTCTGCCACCAAAGGGATCTCTGTGAAAGATTTCCCTGACACATCAAACAAAGAAACTTTCTCTTCCAGCCACTGATGAGGCCACGGATGGCTCATGATGAAATGATAAAGAGTAAGAACCAGATCTCCAAGTTCTTTGTCATCCCGTTTGCCGCCATAGGCATCCACAAGAGAAATAAACTCTTTGCTGCCGATCTCATAGGATTCTTCCAGAGCCTCTTCCAGAGCTTCTTCTCTCATGATGGCCCCTTCTGTTTCATCTGCAATTCTGAATCCAGGGTCCAGTCCGATTTCATGAAAATGGCTTCGAATCACTTCCAGACAAAAGGAATGAATGGTCATGATGCTGCTTCTGTTTAATAAGGTCAGCTGCTTTTCAAGATTTCTGTTACCTGAATCTTCTTCCAAAGCTTTGATCACCGCTTCTCCGATTCTTTCTCTCATTTCCGCGGCAGCTGCATTGGTAAAAGTCATCACAAGAAGCGCATCAATATCCACCTGATCCTTGGTGATTCTTTGAATGATTCGCTCTACTAGAACCGCCGTCTTCCCCGAGCCGGCCGCTGCAGAAACAAGAAGATTTGTATTTCTTGTTTCAATGGCACTGAGCTGTTCTTTCGTCCACTGGTTACTCAACGGCATTCTCCCCTTTCTTCATTTTCTCCCATAGTTCTTCAATGGTCAGCGCCTTCAGATTTCTGTAATGATTCGCTTTTATTTTTCCATCAAACTGACAAATACTCTTATAGGTGCAATAGGTGCATGGAATCTTATCCTTATCCTTATAAGGCTGGATGGAAATATTGCCATCGAAGAGCTCTTTCAGAATTCTTCCAATGGTTTCCAAGACGTACTCACGTAGCACACCAAACTCCTGCTCTGTAAGAATGATCTCCTCATTCTTCTCTTTCCTGTTGGAGGAAGAAACCACTTCTCCCTCTTTATTGATCTTTGCCGGTACCACCAGTGAGAATGTATCAATATCCTCATCCATGGATCGGATCACTTTGGCATCTTTAAGAAGAAGACCCTTGAGTCTTAAGTTCTCCAAAACCTTTCTTTCAATTTCCTCATCGGTCATTCTGACATTTCCGGAAATCACCGGGTTATCCATTTTGAAATAAAGAACCGCACCTGGCACCGCCTTTTGGGACTGCAGACTCTCCCAGTTTCTAAGAACAACATCCAGGTAAACCAGCAGCTGCAGCTGAAGACCATAGAATACATCCTGGAGGGAAACATCTTTCGCAGAAGACTTATAGTCAATGATTCTGATATAGGCTTTTCCGTCCATTTCCATGACATCGATTCGGTCAATTCTTCCCCGCAGCAGTGCATCCTCTCCAGTATCAGGAATTTCGATGGATAATGCCGGCAGCTTTTCTCCGTCTTTTCCGAATCCAAGTTCATTGAACATGGGCACAAATTTCCCCTTAGCAATCTGAGCCGTAATGGTTTCTACTGAGCGGTTGATGATTTTCTTCACTTTTTCCCCCATATGTTTGTATCGGGGAGAACTCTTGTAGATCGCATTTGTTTTTTCTATCGCTTCATCAACCAGACGATCCACAGCACTTCTGATATAGGTCTTGTCCACGGTAGACAGATCCCTCTCCATGCCCCTCAGATCCTCCGTAAACTGATCGATGACTTCATGCATCAGGGTACCCACATCTGGTGCTGTCACCTCATGCATGACTCTATCTTTTGCTTTCAGTCCGTATTGGATATAATACGCAAAGGGACAGGACGTATAACGCTCAAGCCTTGAAACGCTCAGGTACAGCTGCTCGCCATAGAGTTCTTTTACAGAGGTTCTGGAAAGCTTCTCTGTTACATTGGTGTAGGAAAGGCCTTCTCTTGAGATCTTCAGACGCCTGCTGAACTTCTCATGATCTTGAAACCACTGATACACTTCACCCCAAAGAGGATTCACTTCATCCCCTTGGTAGTTTCTTCTCATCTCTTTAATGAGTTCATTGAAGGTAGCCACTTTACTTTCCACTTCCTCCAGCGTTCCACTTTTTCTGTCCATTGGATTCACATACGCATTCTCCACGAGTTTTGGAAAGAGCTTTTTCATACGCCCAATGACCAGGGATGGTCTTTGGGACTTTCCGTCCAGATCCGACCCCGGATAGGAAATGGCTAAAAAGTCTCTCGGAATAGAAAATGCAGTGTACACTAAAAACTGCTCGTATACAGAACGCAGCTTTGAATCCACAAGAAAATTCAGACCTTCCGCCTTCAGTTTCTCCAGATCATGGTCCGTAATGATTCCTTCATCTGAGACCGTTTTGGGGAAAACTCCATCGTTCACTCCAAGAATATACAGACCTCTGATGTTATCACTTTTTACTCTGGCCACATCTCCAAGGATCACCTGGTCCAACGTCAGCGGAATGAGGGCAATTTTATGGCTGACCATGGCTTGCTGAAGAATGTCTCCATATACTTCCAACGACAATTTTTCGTTTCCGAGCACCTCCACCAGATCGTCAAAGATGGTGATAAGTCCTTTGAGGGTCTCTTCATGCTCTTTCAGAACTTCCAAATCCTTAAGGGATGAAACAAAACCCAGGGAGCGGCTCAAGACACCATGCTCCTCTAGATGCTCATAAAGTGCGGCGGAAATCCCCTCTGCGGTGGATGCATTCTCCAGCTGAACTCGCAAAGGCTGATACACAGAAGCTATTTTTTCTCTGATTTCGTTGGTCTTTTGCAGATACTCCGCCTTCATCTCCTCGGGCACAATATTCGGGTATGGATAAACAAAAGGTTTTTCATAGGTTCCACCCTTTATTCCATTCGCAAGAACGTAGTTTTCCAAAAGGTCCACTTCTTCTTTCTCCAAATGAGAGAGGCCAGTTTTAAGCAGCTTGAACAGGGCATCGTAGGTGAACCCTTCTTTGGCAATATCCACCAAAGCCAAAATATATTGAGAAATAGGACTTCCATCCATTTCCCTTCTTTTATCCAGAAATACTGGAATCTCATGTTCACGGAAAACGGAGATCAGTATACTCTCATACGCATCAATATTTCTGCAAAGAATCGCTAAATCACGGTATCTCAGCGTATCATCCTCCCGGACTCTTCTACGGATGTCCAGTGCGATCTTTTCCACCTCATCATAGCTGTTCTGGGCTTTGTAGATGGAAAGAGACCGAGGCACCTCTTTGTAGGTTTTATTGGGATATCTGAAATACTCCCGCTCCAGATGAGCCAGCTCCTGATTCTCCCTGAATCTCAACGGTACTTCCTCTACAAGAATCAGGGGCTTTTCGATGGAGACCTGAGCTCTTTCAGCAGCCTGAAAGAGTTTATCTTCCGTATCTTTTGTAATCTGGAATACATCTCCCGTTTCTCCATCCTTATCCATGGTCAGCGTCATCACAACCCGCTTCACATTCCTCATAAGATGCTCAATGAAACTCAGCTGTACAAGAGAAAAATCATTGAACTCATCAATGAACACCTCTGCATTCTTCAGAAAATCAGCCTTGTCCATCCGCTCTCCAGCAAAGGTCATTTCATCCATGGAATCCACATGACCTTTATGGACTTCTTTCTCGTAAGTTTCAAAAAAAAGAAGGATATCACCAAACTTCTGAATGAGTTCTGCATCTCCCGATGACACCACAGCTTCTCTCAGTTTTTCTGGATCCAGATTGTTACGTTTCATCTCATCCGCAAGATTCTTAGCCAGTTCCACAAATCCAGGTTTTCTTGCCACGTTCCGGAAAAGAACAAGGTCTTCTTCCACATCCGTCAAAGTCTTTGTCATGAGCATACTCTTTCCCAGATCTGAAATCAGATTATGGGTAGCCCCACCTGCGTTCTGAAGTATTTTGCGGATCATGGTAGAAAAACTGTAGACAGTGACGTGAAACACATTTTCCTTGCCCAGTTCTTTCAATAGCTTCTGCTCTGCACGGAATGTATACTGATCCGGCACCAGAAGAATCATGCTTCTTTCAGGGACCTCTTTCCTTCTTCTCTTGATTTCCTCGTATATTTCTCGGGTTTTGCCACTTCCTCCACGTCCGTAGATCAGTTTAAAACTCACAAAACCACCCCTTTCTCATTTTTATCATTTAGTCCATTATACTATAAGAGGTATCCCAAAATACGTACACAAATACACCTGATTGGAATACATTTTAATCAGGACGTGACCCTTCCCACTTCTCACCCTCTAACTGATTCATCTCAGAGAGGCATCTCAGATGCATGTCCGAAATACAGAATGCCCAATTTCTATTGACAGTTGGTCCTTCGCCTTGCTATAATGTGTTTTGTGGTAATTGAATATTAGATTACTTCGGTTGTGGAGAACTACTCAAGAGGCCGAAGAGGCGCCCCTGCTAAGGGCGTAGGTCGGGTAACCGGCGCGAGGGTTCAAATCCCTCGTTCTCCGCCATATTAAAGTCATGTATTAGTTTGAAACTAATACATGACTTTAATTATTTTATCTGATAGTTTTAGTGAAATTATCTTTTACTTTCAACGTTATGAACTGGAGAAAATAGATGAGTGATCATTACAGTATTAGACCAGCAACTGAAAAAGATGAATCAGATATGATAAACTTATCAAGAATCATAGCAGATCACTATACTCGTTCATACCTTGGCGATGAAGTTGTCGACTGGTATATTAATAGCGGAAATTGTGATTCAGATATAAGAAAAGGGCTAAAGAATTCCACACTGCTTCTTCTTGATGAAAAAATCATTGGTATTATGACTTGGCATGAGAATCAGCTGCAAGGTTTTATGATTGATCCTTACTATCATGGTACAGGTGCCGCTCAATATTTTTGCAATCAGATCATTCCAGAGAAACTTGCTTTATATAATGAGCTCCATTTAGAATGTTTTGATAAAAATCATAGGGGCATTTCTTTTTATAAAAAAAATGGCTGGAAAGAATATGGACGTCTCAAAGATGAACTGATACACGGGTACAGAATTTTCCTTAAATTGGAAAAATAACAAACACTTCGTGTGGTTACGATCCGCCAGCCTTAGGACTTACCTGCTGTGCAAACTCGTCTATATATCTATAAAAAAGCCACCTGTATGGAGCAGTAAATCACTCCTTCAGGTGGCTTTCAGATTTTCAGTTTAGCTCTGAGCACTTAAGAAAGCTTCAATTTCTTCCTTCGTAGGAAGTGATGGCTGTGCGCCCAGCTTTGTGCAGGTAAGAGCTCCAGCAGCATTGGCAACCATAGCCGCCTCTCTAAGATCCTTTGTTTCCACGAAGGCTTTCGCCAGGACACCTGTGAAAGCATCTCCTGCAGCAGTTGGATCTACGGCATTGATCTTGAATGGAGGGACGATTTCATCATATTCTTCTCCATAGAGGTAGGATCCATTAGCGCCCATCTTCAGCACAATATACTTCGCTCCATTTCTTTCTTTTAGAAGCTTTGCCGCCTCTCGTGCACTTTCATGGTCCTTGGGGTAAATTCCAACCAATGCTTCTGTTTCCGTCTCATTAGGAGAAAGAATCGTTACTGGTGGGAGACCTTCCAGGTCGTACTTTTGTGCAGGACCTGCATCAAGAACCGTGATAATGCCCTTCTCATTGGCAATTTCTATTGCTCTCTTGTTTGTTTCGAAAGGAATCTCAAACTGCAGAAGCACTGCGTCAAAGGGATCTTGAAATGCCTCTTCCAGCTGATCTGGAGGTGTTTTCATATTGGCACCCGGGAAAATGATCAGTCTGTTCTGGCCACTGTCTTCCAGAGTAATGGCAACAAATCCAGTGTTGGCTCCTTCTCTTTCAATGACATGGTCTGTTTTAATTCCCGCTTCCTTCCATTTGTCCAGCAGATACTGTCCATTTGCATCTTTTCCAACCGTTGAATAGCAGGCAACCTCTGCTCCTGCTCTTCTTGCTGCAACAGCAGCATTACTGCCTTTACCACCAGGTGCATTGCTGTAATCGTGGCCCAGAACACTTTCACTTGGTTTAGGCGCTCTTTCACAGCGTAAAATCAGATCCATCATGACACTTCCAACCATCAGTATACGTGCAGACATTTTACTCCCTCCTAAAAAATAATATTCACTTTGGCTTTACAGTATCATAATGAGAAATTTCCGTCAATTTGCGGTTTTCTGTCAGATTAGGTGCGCCGCTGATGGAAAACACCTGTCTCTCATTGGAATGCAAGCATTCCAGCAACTCAGAGCTTTTCTGTTGGTCTGCTTCCAGGTTTTGGACACAGAAATTTTATATCTTACAGTACCAAATACCGCACGATTCAATAAAACATACTAATTTGTGATTTTTCATGCAGGAATTACCGCTATGATGCTCCCTGAAAACCTTTTGATTTTTTAAAATGATAATTAAAAATAAAAAACTTGCATTATTTTTTTAGGCGTTGTAAGATGACAACAATAATTTAACTGCGTTGAAAAGAAATAGTATCTTATGCAAAGCTATCAGAGAGTTTTTGGTTGGTGTGAAAAAACAGTGGCGCATTTGGGAACACATCTTTGAGCTGTACCTGCAAAATTTCTAAAGAAAGAGTAGTGGGTGCCGGGAATCCTTGTCATCCGTTACCAAGACTAGAGTATGATTGTACTCGATGAGGTCAGGCGCCGTGAGGTGTTTGATGAAATAAGGTGGAACCACGAAGAGATATCGTCCTTAGTCAATTTTGACTAAGGACTTTTTTTCTTTCAAAGAAGTTAAATCAAAAAAAGGAGGAAACTATCATGAAAAAACTAATCCCAATTCTACTCGGACTCTTACTTCTCGCAGGTTGTGCAGGTGGCACAAAAAACGAGGATACCTTTGATGCCATGATGGAGAAAGGTGAAATTATTGTAGGTCTTGACGATACTTTTGTACCCATGGGGTTCAGAAATCCTCAAGGTGAACTCGTTGGGTTCGATGTGGATCTGGCTAGAGAAATCTTCACAAGAATCGGTCTTACTCCTAAGTTCCAGCCCATTGACTGGTCTTTGAAAGAAAGCGAACTGAACAGCGGAAACATTGATGTGATTTTCAATGGATACACCATCACCGATGCCCGCAAGGAAAAGGTCAACTTCTCCACTCCCTATATGGAGAACACGCAAATCATCATCACCCTGGCCAGCTCCGATATCAACTCCAAAGAAGATCTCAAAGGAAAGGCCGTCTCTGTACAGAAAGAGTCCAGTGCCTATGATGCAGTTTCAAAGGAGACTGACATCTATGAGAACCTGAAAAATGGTGAGCTCATTACTTTCGACTCCAATCTGGACCTGTTTCTTGATCTGGAAGCTGGAAGAAGCGACGCCATTGTTCTGGATGAGGTCTTTGCAAGATACGTTCTTCTCAGCAAGAACATAGAAGACTACAGAATTCTTGAAGATAATTTTGGAGAAGAAGAGTATGGAATCGGCTTTAGAAAATCTGATAAGACTCTTCTTGAAAAGACCAATGAAACTCTCGCAGAACTCATAGAAGATGGAACCTTCGATGAAATCAAAAAGGTGTATATCAATGATTGACATGATTACAACCAGTTATCCTTTGCTTTTGGAGGGTCTTTCCCAGACCCTCTTCTACTTCATAACCACCATGGTCACATCCGGACTTCTTGGACTTCTCGTGGCATATCTTTATACCCTGAAGCCTCTGAAGCCTCTTTTGTCCTTCTATATCTCCGTGGTGCGAGGAACTCCGCTTCTCCTTCAGCTGATTTTCATCTATTTCGGTCTGCCTTACTTCGGCATCACACTCAGCAGAATGAATGCGGCGCTTCTAGGGTTCACCTTCAACTACACCGGCTATATTGCTGAAATTCTTCGGGGTGGGATGGAGAGCATTCCGAAAGACCAGAAGGACGTGGCTTTTGTTCTTGGATTCAGCAGAAGATATACCTTCTTCCGGATTCTTCTGCCTTTGGGGATCCGAAACAGTTTTCCATCTTTAGCCAATGAAGTGCTGGTGCTCCTGAAGGATACTGCGCTGATCTATGCTCTCGGACTCAGTGAGCTGATCAAGGTCTCAAGAACTCTGGCCAATATCTATGTTTCTGGTACACCTTTCCTCATTGTAGGGCTGATTTATTTCACCTTAAGCTTCTTCTTGGAAAAAGGGCTCAAGAAACTTGAAAAACGAATGAGGAGGGTCACTTTATGATATTCGAGGCAAAAAACATCAAAAAAACCTATGGCGATCTCACCGTGCTGGAAAACCTGTCCTTTGAAGTGGACAAAAATGAGATTGCTGCGATTCTAGGCCCTTCAGGAATCGGAAAATCAACCCTCTTGAAGTGTATTGTTCAGCTGGAGAGCATTGACAGCGGATCTTTTATGCTCAATGGAGAAACACTCACAGAAAAAAACAGGACTCAAGTGGGCCTGGTCTTTCAGTCTTCCTCTCTCTTTCAGCACAAAAATGTGCTGGAGAATCTGGTGATGGCGCCACGCTATCATAAACTATATGAAGATAAGGAACTGCTTTCCATGGCCGACAGGTATCTGCAGGATTTTGGCCTGCTCGATAAGAAGTTTGCATACCCCTCCGAACTCTCAGGGGGCCAGAAGCAAAGAATCGCCATCATCAGGGCTCTTCTTTTGAAACCTCTTCTTCTGTGTTTTGATGAACCCACCAGCAGTCTGGACCAGGAGAATAAAATGCTTCTTTTGGATATACTTCAGAAAATCAAAAAAGATCATGCGATTCTCATCGTCTCCCACGACGAGGACTTCATCGAAAAGGTTGCGGACAAAAAGATTCAGCTGCGTTAGTTTTTAACCTATCTTTTAGAAAATCAGCTATACTTGAAATAGAGAACACTCAATAAGGACGTGATGTATGTGTCTTTGATTACTTATTTTCTCTATTTCATCATTTATAGTTTTCTAGGTTGGCTTTATGAATCCATTTTATGTTCCATCACTGGAAAAAAGCTTGTGAACAGAGGGTTTCTCAACGGCCCCGTCTGTCCTGTCTATGGATTTGGCGCGCTGCTGATTGTACTGGTTTTCTACGGAAAAGAGACCAGCCTTCTTCCGCTTTTTCTGTCCAGTATGGTTCTGACCAGTGTCGTGGAGTATTTTACTGCTGTTCTTCTGGAAAAACTCTTCCACGCCAGGTGGTGGGATTATTCCGGACGTCCTTTTAATATCCATGGCCGGGTTTATCTCACTGGAGCTTTGGTTTTTGCTACGTTATCCGTGTTCATCATAAGGTTTCTCCATCCTTTTGTGGAGTCCATGATTGGCACCTTATCCTCCAGTTCAAAAGCCACCCTCTCCATTACGCTTTTCCTCATCCTTCTCATCGATCTTTTCATCACCGTCAGGCATCTTCTTCTCCTTCATCTTCGCATCAGCGCTGTTCGGGATGAGTTTGACAGACTGGTGAAAGAAGGTGAGCTGAAATTGGATGAACTTCGGCAGATCCTTCAAAGTAAACTGGAAGGCACGGTGCTGTATACCGATCGGGTAAAAGCTCTGTTTCAGAAAGGCCGCTATCAGAACAAGCGAATCTTCAATGCCTTTCCAAACCTCACCGCCTTAAAGAACAACGAGATATTCAGCAAACTCAAAAACAGTTTTCTGGAAAACAAGAAAAAACTGGATGACAAGATCCGCAACTTCAACAATCATCTGTGAGAAGCTCCAAAGGCTTCTCTTTTTCTTTTGATACTCCTCCTACAACCCCACAGAAGTCAAAGGATTCATGAACTTTGTTACAAATAAATGAACAATATACAGATTGACCGTAAATTTAATTGTATGCTATTGAATTTTGTGTTCGGTTAGTTTATAGTAAAGGCATACAGTTAATAACCGCTCCCACTACAGGGAGTTTTCTAGATAATAAAAGTAATCGTTGAAAACAAAATTGGAGGAATGAAAGAATGAAACATGAATTACCAAAACTACCTTATGAGTACAGTGCACTGGAGCCTTATGTGGATGCTCAGACCATGGAGATCCATTACAGCAAGCATCATCAGGCTTATGTGAACAATCTGAATGCAGCTCTTGAAAAATATCCAGAGCTACAGGAAAAGGACATCAAGGATCTCGTTGCAGATCTTAATGCAGTTCCAGAAGACATCAGAGGCGCTGTAAGAAATAATGGTGGCGGACACCTCAATCACTCCATGTTCTGGAAGATGATGAAGAAGGCAGAAGGACAGGCTCCAGAAGGAGAACTCCTGACAGCAATCAATGAGAAGTTCGGAAGCTTTGATGAATTTAAGAGCGTATTCGCAAAGGCTGGCGCAACAAGATTTGGATCAGGTTGGGCATGGCTGGTAGTAAAGGATGGAAAGCTTGATGTAGTATCCACACCAAACCAGGACAATCCAATTACAGACGGACTTACCCCAATCCTGGGACTTGACGTATGGGAGCATGCATACTATCTGAAGTATCAGAACAGAAGACCTGAATACATCGAAAACTGGTTCAACGTAGTGAACTGGGACGAAGTTGCAAAACTTTACAGCGAAGCAAAATAAGTAACCCCTCAAATTGATATATATTTTAACTGGCCTATGATGAAAAATCCTGCTGTTCCCCCGGCAGGATTTTTTTTCTGCCTTTTTTTCTGAAAATGAAATACAGAATATGAAACGAAAATACAGAAGTTCCCATCCTTTCAAAACCTTCTGTCAATTTTACGGTAAGATAAGGATAACTAATGATTTCTGGAGGAGTATATGAGAAAGATTACACTAGATGAGTTCAAAAATTATACCTTTCTGTCTGGGATAGACCATGCCCCAGGCGGTAAATTTGCTGCATTTGCGGTGCACAAGGTGGACCTGGAAGGCAACAAATATCTTTCCAACCTGCATCTCTACGATGCGGAAAAAAACGCAGTAAGAAAACTGACTGCGTTCAACAAAGAGTCTTCCTTCAAATGGCTGAACGAAGAAGAGATTGTGTTTTCCACCATCCGGGATGATAAAGATAAGGAAGACAGTGAGTCCCTCAAAGAATTCACCCAGGTCTATAAAATACATATTCATGGTGGTGAAGCGGATAAATTCATCCGTTTTAATAAGAGAGTCTCCAGCTATGAGTTTCTTAAAAACGGCATGATTCTCGCATCTGTCTATTTTGACAACAATGCCAAGGATCAGCTGAGCCTGGACGAGAAAGAGCTCTCTGAAGAGCTGAAGAGGCTCAAAGAGGAAAAAGATTATGAAGTCCTCGAAGAGATTCCTTACTGGTCCAACGGGGGAGGTTTCACATCCAGAAAAAGAAACAGGCTCGCTTTATTTGACAGTGAAGGAAATTTCCAGAAGTATCTCTCTTCAGAATTCACCGATGTGGAACTGATTAAACTCAGCAGGGACAAAAGCCATGCTGTGATCCTTTCCTCCACATTCACAGATAAGATGCCCCTCTATAATGAGCTGTCCATTTTTGACGGTGCCAATGTGCTGCCTCTAGAAACCAAAGGACTTTCCCTGTCCTATGCTGATTTTCTAAGTGACACAACACTGATTCTCACCGCAACGGATATGAAGTATCTGGGCATCAATGAAAACGGGAAGTTCTACAAATATGATCTGGAAAAAGGAGAGCTGACACTGCTGACGAAAGACCTGGATATGTCCCTTTACAGCTCTGTAGGCAGTGACGCACGATACGGCGGAGGAAAGCAGCGCGGTGTTTATAACGGAGAGCTCTACTTCACAACAACAAAGGGAACAGATTCTCATCTCATGAAGGTGAACGGAGAGGGAGAACTTACAGAAGTGCTGGCAGAGGAAGGTTCTGTGGACTCCTTCAGCATAGAAGAAGGACATCTTCTCTATATCGGCATGAAGAATACTTCTCTTCAGGCACTTTATGCTTTAGAAGACGGCACCTCCAGGCAGATCACAACCTTTAATGATTGGATCCATGAAGAACTGAAACTTTCTATCCCTGAAACCTTATCCTATCCTTTAGAGGATGGCAGAACCATCGATGGTTTTGTTCTAAAACCTGCTGATTACGAGAAAGGAAAGAAGTATCCTGTACTTCTTGAAATCCATGGTGGACCCAAAACGGTCTATGGCTCAGTCTTCTATCATGAGCTTCAATATTTTGCCAGTGAAGGATACTTTGTCATCTTCTGTAATCCAAGAGGAAGTGATGGAAAAGGAAATGACTTCTCTGACATCAGAGGGCTCTACGGTGCCATTGATTACGAAGATCTCATGAACTTCACAGACCTCGCTCTGGAAACCTATGAGGACATGGATTCATCGAATCTGTTTGTCACTGGTGGTTCTTACGGAGGCTTCATGACCAATTGGATCATCGGACATACCCACAGATTCAAGGCAGCAGCTTCTCAAAGAAGCATCTCCAACTGGATCTCCATGTTCAACACCACAGACATCGGATACTACTTTGCTGATGATCAGACTGCTTCTTCTCCATGGGAAAACCATGAGAAGATGTGGGACCAGTCTCCGCTGAAATATGCAGATCAGGTGAAAACACCGACCCTGTTCATTCATTCAGAAGAAGACTACAGATGCTGGCTCACGGAAGGCCTCCAGATGTTCACCGCACTCAAATATCATGGCGTGGAATCAAGACTTTGCATGTTCCGGGGTGAGAACCACGAACTCAGCCGCTCTGGAAAACCTAAGCATAGAGTCCGAAGACTGACAGAGATTGATGAGTGGTTCAAAAAGTTCCAGCCTAAAGAAAGCTAACGACGCATATCTCTAACACTCCTATATAGTTGAACTGGCTTCCCGGCCAGTTCATTTTTTTCATCATTGACAAACCGATCTCCTTTCCCCTATAGTAATAAAAATCAGATAATTAAAGACAGGTGGTGGAATTCTTGAATAAAAACAAGTTTCGTAACCTTCTCAGAAGTGCTGATGCCAGCATCCCTTGTGATACTGTGTTTACAGGTGGAAAAGTGCTCAGCGTGTTCAGCGGAGTTCTGGAAGATGTTACATTTGCAGTGACAGATGGGATGATTGTGGGTTTTGGTGAAAGCTATAAATCCGATCACGTGGTGGACTTGAAGGGGAAAACAGTGGTGCCCGGTCTCATCGATTCTCATATCCATATTGAGTCCACGTTGGCTACCCCAAAGGAGTTTTCAAAAGCTGCCATCAGGCATGGCATCACAACCGTCATCATGGATCCCCATGAAATCGGAAACGTTCTTGGCACCAAGGGTTTGGATTTTATGCTGGAGTCCTCAAAAAATCTTCCTGTAACCTTTCAGATGATGCTGCCCTCCTGTGTTCCCGCAACCATCCACGAAACATCAGGTGCGATCCTTCGCGCTGAGGACCTGGCTCCTTATTATGAGGATCACCGTGTGTCAGGACTTGCAGAAATGATGGATCTTACGGGGGTGAAGACCACAAGAGATGATGTGCTTCAAAAACTTATGGATGCAAAAAAGCACCGCAAAACTCTCGATGGACACGGGGCAGGTCTCAGTGCCATGGACAATAATCTTTACCGTGTGGCGGGCATTTCAACAGATCACGAATGCACTACCGTAGAAGAAGCCAAAGACAGGCTTTCTAAAGGATTCTATGTCCATATCAGAGAAGGCTCCGTGGCAAAGAATTTTGATACGCTTTTGCCGGTGGTAACCAAAAACAACCATCACCGCTTTACTTTCTGCACCGATGACATCTATATTGATGATCTTTACGAAAACGGCAGCATTGATACCATGATCCGGAAAGCCATCGCATCCGGACTGGATCCCATAGATGCAATAAAAATGGCCACCTTAAATCCAGCCACGTGCTATCACCTGCAGGACCTTGGCGCTGTGGCTCCAGGATACCAGGCGGATTTTGTGGTCCTTAAGAATCTGGAAAGTTTCCACATTCACTCTGTGTATCAGAAGGGCCACTGTGTGTTTCAAGAAGAAGAGGTGATCTTCTCTTATGAAAACCATCCATTGCCCGCTCTTCCCCGCACAGTCACACTAAAAAAACTGACTCTGGACGATCTTTCCATGGTATCAGGCACAGGGGTTCTCCATGTGATTGAAATACTTTCCAACAGCCTTCTCACAAACCATCTGGTGATGGAAACACCAGTAAATCAGGAAGTGGCCATAGGACCCACAGCAGATCTGGCAAAGCTCTTTGTCATGGAACGTCATGGAAACCACGGCAACATGGGAAAAGGTATCGTCAAAGGATTTAAAATGAAAAGCGGCGCAGTGGCCACCACCATCGCCCACGATTCCCATAATCTGGTGGCATTGGGCGTCCATGATGAGGATCTTCTCCTGGCCGTCCAAAGGATCGAAGAAATCGGAGGTGGACTGGTTCTTGTGGAGAACAAAAAAATACTGGCGGAGCTCCCCCTTGAAATCGGAGGTCTCATGTCCAGTGCGCCCTTAGAGGAAATCACAGAAAAGCTTCAAAAAGTCCGAGAGATGGAGAAGATGCTCTTTGATGAGCTGGACTTCAACCCCTTCCTGACCCTATCCTTCCTTACACTCCCGGTGATCCCCACGTTGAAAATCACCGACAAAGGCCTTTTTGACACAAATCAGCAGACTTTCATTGCCTTTGATGAAGAGTTGCAGCAAACCGAGATCTGATATGAGAAAAGACCTGGCACGCCAGGTCTTTTCTTTCTATCATTTCCTATTCTTTTAAATATGTAAGATCTTCTATTGATATTTCTTTTTCCAAGGACTCCGGATCTTCCATCCAGAGAAACAGCTCCTTTTCCAAAAAGCTGTAGAAACGGTCCCATGAAATGACTTTGAAGTTGTGTGGAACATCCACAAGAGATATGGCTGAAAACTCATCTTTCCCGTCTGTTTTGCGAAGCATCAGTTCTACACCCTTATAGTCCAGAACCAGGATTCTTTGGGAGCTCATATCTTTATGATCCAAAATTCCATGTTCCCTGCAGAACTTGCAAAGATATTCAATGAGGGTCTCTCCCATACTATCGATGCTGGTGACCGAATATCGTCCGGCAATCCATCTGTACCAAACATCATGGAGATTGATGAAATTGAAAAACTCGTCATGCTGGCTGAGAAGCCGCTTTAACGCTTTGATCTCCATCATTCTTTTTTCTTTCAACAGTTCTCTTCTTTCGTTCTCGTGTACTTCCATTTCTTTCACCTCAGGCCATTTATAATATTCTAAAAATTCTCATACCTAAGTATATCATACTTCATGAAAGATAATAATAAAAACACGATAACATTATGTGAAAGTATTGTTTCACCGCTGATGATATATATGAATGTCAAAAGAACCGCAGTTTTATAAAAAAAGAAGGGGCAGGTAATAAAATCCTGCCCTTTCTGTATACAAAAAATCTATAGTTTTTTCGCAAGTTCGACTTTTAGAGCCTTCCCTTTGATTTTTCTCTCCTGAAGTCCTTTTAAGGCTAGGGTTCCTTTCGCGTTGAGAATATCAATATAGGATCCTTGGTCTTCCACGGTGATGATTCCAATATCCTCTTTAGAAATCCCCTCTATGGAGCATAGGGTTCCCACAATATCAATGGCTCTGATTTTTTTCTTCTTTCCTCCATTGATATAGAGCTTTGTAATATCCGCATGAGTACTTTTTTTCTTGGGTCTGGACCTTCTGAGATTCTTCTGAAACTCCCGGAACGCATCCTTTTCTTCCCGGAAAGGCTTATAATCCATTTCTAATGGCTCTTCAAATGTGTAGCCTACAAAGTCCTCCACTTCCCGGACTTTTCTCTCATCATATTCAGTGACAAAGTAGATGGCCTGCCCTTCTTTGAAATGCCTGCCCACTCTGCCCTTTCGATGCACATAGCTTTCTTTTTCCACCGGAAAGTCATAACTCAGGGAAATCTCAAGAAAGGACACATCAATCCCTCGTGCCGCCACATCTGTGGCAACCATGTAGGGGACTTCCTTCTGCTTGAATCTTTTCATGGCCAGCTCCCGGTCTTTCTGAAGCATGCCTCCATGGATTTTCAGGGCATCCACATTGGCCTCCTCCAGCTTTTTGTGGAGCTTTCCGCACTGCTCTTTGGTGTTGACGAAGATGATCATCCCCTGGGGTTTTCTTCCATATAGAAGCGACAGAAGGGCTTTGAACTTATCCTTTTCTTCCACTTTATAATGGGTTTCTGTGATTTTCAGCTCTTCATCGGTGGTGGCCACAATGGTCTTATACATGGGCGCCACAGATTCTGCCAAGGATTTGACCTCTTCTGTGATGGTTGCTGAAAACATCATGGTCTGCTTGACACCAGGCAGATGCCCAATGATTTCCATCATTTCATCATGGAATCCCTTATCCAGAAGCTCATCCACCTCATCAATGATGAGGGTATCGATCCGTTCACGGTCTATGGTTCCTCTTTTTAAATGATCCAGCACTCTTCCGGGAGTCCCGCTGATGGCCTGATATCTGCTCTTCATATCCAGAAGCTGCTCTTTCATAGGCTGCTTGCCGTAAAGAGCCACACAGCGGAGCTTCTTGTATCTGCCCAATGCATCATATTCATTTTTGATCTGAATGGCCAGCTCTCTGGATGGCGCCAGAATTAGCGTATTGGCCTTCTGCTCTTCCCAGTCTGTTCTCTCGAGAACTGGCATGAGAAAGGCTATGGTCTTTCCGCTTCCTGTGGAAGAGGCGCCCAGAATGTTCTCACCTGCCAGAGCCAGTGGCGCCACTTTTTCCTGAATTTCCGTAAGCTTCAGAAATCCCAGAGTATTGACCGCCCTTAAAATCTCCTCATCCATTTTTATGTCTTTAAATTCCATTTATTTCTATCTCCTATAGCTGCTTCATGCAGCTCAATATTACCTTCCATTTTTGCATCAAAAAAGCATCCCTTCATTATATGCAATTCTCCGTTACAATGCAAACTTCTTTTCTCTCATAATCTTTCAGTGCTGGACCATATAGGGTCCTGCATCATTTTCTATAGGGCACCGCCATGGAAAACAGATCCTGTCTTCATATCTGAAAACTATTTCTATGTCCAAATTTCATAAATTCTTCAACCAAAAGATAAATGGAAGATGTTATACTATATACGTGTTTTTTAAACGCAAAGATACATATTTGAAAGAATAGATGATATAAAACGAGGAAAATACTATGAAAATAAACAGCAGTATACTTACGATCATAAAAGGATTATTCATCGGCATCGCCAATATCATTCCTGGTGTCAGTGGAGGGACCATGGCTGTGTCCGTGGGGGCATATGATGAGCTCATCGGTGCCGTGAATCATGTGAGAAAAGACTGGAGAAAAAGTGCAAAAACCTTAGCTCCTTATGTCATCGGAGCAGGGATTGGCATTGGTCTTCTCTCCTTTGTGATTGAAGGCGCCATGGCGACATATCCTCTTGCCACCGCATGTCTTTTCCTGGGACTCATACTAGGTGGAGTACCAACACTATGGAATAAAGCAAAATCCTATAAAGTTTCATGGCCAGAAGTCCTGTCCTTTATCATCATGGCTGGGACCATTGTCTTCATGACCTTCACGAAAACCTCCGATGGAGTATCCGGTCCATTTTCACTGGATCCCATTTCCCTGTTCCTGCTCTTCGTGGTAGGAATCATCGCTGCCGCCACCATGGTGATTCCTGGGGTCAGCGGTTCTCTTGTGCTCATACTCCTGGGTTATTACAACAGAATTTTAGAAACCCTCTCTTCATTCATAAGAGGTGTCCTTTCTTTAAATCTTCAGTCCACATTAGACAACTTTCTGCCGCTCCTGCCCTTTGGTATTGGAGTGCTCCTTGGCATAGGACTTGTGGCAAAGCTCATTGAGTGGCTCTTTGAGAGGTTTCCTTCCATCACTTATGCAGGAATCATCGGTCTTGTAGCAGCCTCACCTGTGGCAATCTTTCATGAGATCTCTTTGGCATCAGTGACGCCCCTTATGATCCTAGCTGCAGCCATAGCATTGGCCATAGGTTTTTACATCTCCATGAAACTTGGAGAGAAATAATTATAAAATGAATCCATACTAAAACACCTGATTTCAACTAGTTCGAAATCAGGTGTTTTTCTACTCTGAAATGCCCTACATGAGGCAGGGGCATCCTATCAAGACTCACTGAAGACTTGATAAAAAAGCTCTCATTCTGGATACGCTTCTCAGATCCTCCATGCAGAAATCCTTTCGATCGATTCTTCTACCCAGCCGAACCTCAAGATACATAATCAGATTCACCATGGACAGCGAATCCAGAAGCCCGTTATCCAGTAGATCCATATCCTCTTCCAGCTCCATTATATCCAACCCAAAAATCTCAAGCAGTGCATCAGTTACGATTTCATTTCGTTCCACTTTCTTCACCCCTCGCTATTTACTTACCTTAAGAATATAACTTCTCATGATGAAGCCTCATGGCATATCGGTCAATTTTCCCACTGCTGTTTTTGGGAAAGACATCCATTTCTATGATTTTCTGTGGAATCATATACGAAGGAAGCCTCTCCTTCAGCCCTTTCCTGATGTCCAGAAACAGCTTCGACCGGTTCTTATCATTTGAAGTAAGGGTCACATAGGCCACAAGAAACTTCACCGTACCTTCCTGATCCACAACAGGCCTAACCACGCTCTGATGTATCCATTCTTCCTCATTGAGTGCCCTCTCCACTTCCTCCAGCTCCACGCGGTTCCCGCCAATTTTGACTCTGTTGTCCAATCTTCCAAGATAATAATATAGCCCTTCTTTATTCATCATAAGATCTTTGGTCCGAAATCCTCTCCTCCCAGAATCTGTCACAAAAAAGGCTCGGTTCGTTTCCTCCGCCAGTTTGTAATAACCATCACAGAGTCTACTGGAGAGGATAACCAGTTCGCCTTTTTCTCCCTCAAGCACCGGATTTCCTTCTTCATCAACAAGCACTGCCTCTATAGAAGGAACTGCTTTTCCAAGAGGAATCCTCTCTTCCGTAAGTTCTTCTACTGCTTCCTTTGTCAGTATGCAGCCAATGGCTACCGTGGTCAGCTCTGTCGAGGCATACTGAATCTTCACTGTGATCTTCGGAAACCTTCTAAACACTTCCTTCACAAGCTCTTTTCCGCAGACCTCTCCTGCTAAGGCGATGGACTTCACCTTCGGAAGATAGAGCGCAGAAAACCTCTCATCCATCAGAAGCATACTGCAGGATGTGGCAATGAGTCCCAGATACTCCGGTTGAATCTTAAGATAGAGATCCAGAAGCTTCCCAGGGTCTTTCTGATACTCTGATGGGACCGCATAAAGCGTTGATCCCATGAGAATCATGGTTCGATAGATATGCTGCATATGGGCTGAAAACATATAGGAAAAGTTGTTCATGACCTTTTCTTGATGTCCCCCAATATAATACTCCTCCGGTGCAAGAAAAAGATTTTCCAGATCCCCCAGCGCATTCATCACGCCTTTCGGATTTCCGGTACTTCCGGAAGTATAAAGCAGCGCCATCATTTCTCCATATGAAAGCCAGGACTCTTCTGAAACCTTCTCCTTCCTGTACTCATATATAATCTCCAGAAGTTCTGATTCTTTTATCACAGGGACTTCGTCTTGGCTCAGATCTTCCTCCGAAAATGAGATCACCAAGGAAGCTTCTGAATCCTTCAAGATAAAAAGCGCTCTTTCTTTTGGTAAGGATGATGTAATAGGCACATAAGCTCTTCCCGATTTCAGGCAGGCAAACATCACCGTGAGATACTCGTTCTCCTTATCTCCGATGATCATGACCTTTGCCTTTGGCTCCAGAGTTTTTAAAAAGTAGGAAGCCAGGGCATCCGAATGCTCCTGGAGCAAACGAAAAGTCATCTTGTTTCCATTGATATCTACGGCGCATAGGTCACTGGACTGAGCTCTTTTTTTCAGCATCTCTAAGATCATAACCCATCTCCTCCTTGTCCTCGAGAAACTCCTTCAGCAGGCAGCCTGAATGATCCAGCACATCCCGGATCAGGTAACGATAAGATACCAGAAGATTTTTGATGTCCTCCTCCTGGAATCTTTTTTTCTGATACCGGAGTTCAAAAGAGATCTCTTTGTTTTTCGGCATATCAAATATTGCTGCATAAAACTGAGAGACATTGGTATTGGACCAGAACATTCTTCCCTTGGGATAGCTTTCCTGGAACACCGCTTCATAATCCATATAAGAGAAAAGAATCCAATTGAAGTTGAAGTTGAGACCATGGGAAAGGCATAGCCCATAAGATAAAGGGGTCACATCCAGTGTGCTGAACCTTATATGTCGGAGCATCTCCAGATTCTCCTCGTAGTTTCTTTTCGCAAAGGACTCAAATGTTTCCTCCGGGTTCACTGCAATGAGAAGCGGTGGAGAGTTCATCATGCATCCCATGGTCTGCCTGCTTCTGCCATCCATTCTTCCATAGTTCAATGTACCGAAGGTGAAGGTGGTATTCCTTTGAATCCTATATATAAGCAGCGCAGCCATAGACTCCAAGAGACTTGGCATAGAAACCTGCAGCTCTTTCTGAAGTGTAGTGAGTCCTTCATACAGGTCTCCCCTTAGAAGAATAGATTTTGAATCGCAGTCAATCTTCATGGATCTTTTCCCCCCTGGAAATGAGAAATTCCGTCTCATTCTGAGCTTTTCTTTCCAGTAGGTCTGATCTTCTTTAAATGCTTTGCTTTGTCGGTACTCTTTCTCTTTCTCTACAAACTCTCTGTAGGAGCCGCTGCTTGTAGCTGGCACCGGCAGATTCTCCTCATAGCACCGGTTCAGCATACGGATTTCTTTCGCCAGAAGCTTCATGCTGTAGCCATCGGTGAGAAAGTGATGCATCTGAATCCATAAAGTCAAATCCCCCGAAGCTCTTCTCAGCACTTTGATGGAGTAGAGCTGATCTTTCAGAAGCCGGATCCCCCGGTCCTTTTCATTTTGAAGCCAGCTCTCATACTCTTCTTCTGTATAAAAGGGGACTACTTCAAACTTCTCCGGCTGAAAAGACCGGATGTATTGCCGCCAGTGCCACGGAAAACGGTATACAGGCACCAGGCGGAAACAGTCATTTCTCGAAACAAGATCATTCCCGATCATCTGAAGCCTCTCCACTGTGCCCCCTTTCCATTCGAAGGCACAGGTCAGCGTGTTCAGTTTCGATAGATTCTTGAAATCAGTCTGGGAAATCATCCCTAAAATCAGTGTGTATTGTGCCATGGAGAGTGAAAACAGATCTTCCATAAACGTGTATCCCCCTAGATAAACAGAAAAGCAAACGGAATCCAAAGAGCAAGGAGTAGGGCCCAGATGGTGGATACAATGGTTCCCGCTGTAAAGAGCTCTTTCATCTTATAGGATCCTTTGGTATAGGAAACCATGACCACAGGATCAAAAGGAATCAGGAGAACACAGCTGGCCATGGCTGCCACAATGAAGCTGATCATTCTGGGATCATATCCATAGGATGCTGAAAGAACCGCAAAGCTTGAAGCATAAAGAACCACAATGGCCGATGCAGTGGGTATGAGAAGATGTGTCCAGTTCACCAGCAGGGCAATGATTAGGAGAAAAACCGGGAGCACTGTATTGGTGAAATATGGCGATATGACCGTCACAAGAAAAGCAGTCACCCCTGTTTCCACTAGAGCAGCACCTACGGACAATATGGCGCTGCAGATGAGAATGGTATCCCATCCACATTCCCTAGAATATTCCTTCCACGTGAGCATATCCAAGCCCGGAAGAAAAAAGACCGTGAGTGTCAATACAGAAACCATCGTCACATTAAGCCTGGGGACCCAGGAGGTCATCACCCAGAGAACAAACGTTACAAGAAGAATCATCAGTGCATTTTTGTCATAGTTCGAGAGCTTCTCGTGATTGTGCATCTCCTTCAGGACTTTTTCCATGACTCCACCTTCCAAAGGCTTCACCTTAAAAAACAGAGTCAGAATAGGCACAGAGAGGAAAATAAGGACCAAGGCCAAAGGAATCCCCAGCAGCATCCATTCTGTAAATAAGACCTTCTGTCCCGTGGCTTCCTCCACCAAAGTAATGGCCAATACATTCAGTGAGCTTCCGGCGGGAGTCATCATCCCTCCAAAAACAGCGCCAAAAGGCACAGACATCATCATTGCTTTTCCCAAAGGGCTCTTTTCCATATCCTCTCCCATGGCGTGAAGCACTCTGGCAGCAAGTCCTGTCATTATGACGGCGCAGGGCACGTTGGAAACCACAGAGGAAATGAGCGCAGTGCCCAGCATAAAGGCACCCACCACATAAAGGGGTCGGCCCTGGGACTTTGCCAGGAGAAAAACTGCAAGCCTTTCTGGGATTGAGGATTTCAGTAAAACCATAGAGATGCCATAACAGGCCATGAGAAAAAGAAAGAGCGTGGTCATGGCATTTTTCAGGGACTGATCAAAAGTAACCACACCAAGAAGCGGAAGCAAAACCAAAAGAAGCGGCTCAACAATTCCAGCGGGGATGGGTTCTGTAATGAGCATCAGAAGAGCAGCGGCAAGGATGGCGAAACCTCGGACAGATGCCGTAGAAAGAGTACCTGCATCAGAAACAAGAAGCGCAGCAGCTATAATGAGAACAGTTCCAATGACTCCAACAACTCTTTTCTTTTCTGCTTTCATACAATCCCGCCTACTGTTTATTATTGGAATGGAAACATATTATATCTTGTAAGAAAATTTTACGTTTTATGTCGTTTGATGTCAAATATTTAACGATCAATAAACAATAGAAGATATTAATTTTAAATTAAAATAAAAATAGTTGTATTCATAAATTATTCAGTTGTGAATATTTATGATTCCTTAAAATCCATGACGTTTTTTTCTTGTAGCTATTCTATTCTCTTCAACTGTATAATAAATTATTAAACACTATAAAGGAGATCTGCCATGAAGGTAGTACTTCGCAAAGCAATCCTTTTTATCCTCTTAGGTTTTATGACTCTTCCGCTGTCATTCAATAATCCTGAGAGACCAGAGAAACTGATGGAATCAGATCCCGCGTACACTGAAGATATCTCCCCGGAGGATATCTTTTCTAGACACGTCTTGTCTGCTGAAGCCTCCAGGAGAACCTCTTCATCCTATGGAGAGTCTGAGTATCAGAAAATCAAAACCCGGTTTCTCCAAGCCGTAGCGGCCTATGAAGATACCGTATCCTTGGAGGAGTTTCATCTCACCAGCAGCCAAGCCTTCGAAATCTACTACAGGCTCTATAATGAGACACCTCATTTTTTCTATCTCAGCTACAGCACCTCAGCTCTGATCAGTGAGCACAATGAGGTGATTCAATTGAACCTGGATTACTATTATCCAAAGTCCATGATCCCGGCCATGGAGAAAGAACTGGCGGAAAAGATCACCCTGTTTCTTTCAGATCTTAAGGAAACCTGGACCGACTTCGAGAAAGCGCTCTATGTCTATGACAAGCTGATTCTGGAAACCAGTTATACCGCAGGCGAAAAGGACTCTCTTTATACTGTCTATGGTGTGTTTTTAGAAAACCAAGCAGTCTGCCAAGGGTATGCATCCGCATATACGCTCATCATGAGGGATTATCTCGGAATCGAGACCCACTACATCTATTCAAAAGAGATGAATCACGCCTGGAACCTGATCCATTTGAACGGACAGTACTATCATGTGGATGCCACCTGGGGAGATCCCCAGCCCGATGAGCCAGGCAGAGTGAATCACAGGTTCTTTCTTCTGAGTGATGACGCCATGAAAAACTTAGAGCCCGTTCATAAAAACTGGACCTCTCCTTTTCCAGCCACAGACACTAAGTATGATGAATCCTCATATAAAGCCATCCAAACAGGTTTGATTCCAACAGAACAGGAATGGATCGGAATCGATGGAGATGGCGCTCTACTCTACTATAATTTTGAGAGAGGTGTTTTCCGTTATGGAAATCGCCTGACCAGATTGTGGTCTCCGATAGCGGATGTGATGGGCCACTATGCCAAAAATTACAGCACACTCCTAAAAGCGCAGAACATCATCTATTTTCATGACCACGCCTCCATTTACTCCATGGATCCCCTCACAAATAAAACTATAAAGATCTTCACCAAGAGCCCACAGGATGGTTTCATCTACGGGATGTCAGCCAAGGGCTCTGATCTGACCTACTATCTGAAAAAGGAACTGGAGCAGGATGAGTACCTGTTGAAAACTCTCGATCTTAGGCCATTTTCTTTCACTACGGGTACTGAGAAGCGCTACTCTTTGAGGCTTCAGTGGATGGCAAGGTCTCTACTACCATACTAAGGGCCCTCTGACCTGTAAAAAAACGCCAGTGATCATTCACTGACGTTTTTTCTTTGGAGCTACTAGCCAGAATCGAACCGGCGACCTGCTGATTACGAATCAGAAACTTTACTTGT
Organism: Proteiniclasticum ruminis; assembly: GCF_900115135.1. Lineage (GTDB taxonomy): Bacteria > Bacillota > Clostridia > Clostridiales > Clostridiaceae > Proteiniclasticum > Proteiniclasticum ruminis_A. Next base: position 106,433 of record NZ_FOVK01000007.1, read on the forward strand.
TATATCTTAGTATCACTTCTCGTAACCCATTAGGATATGTAACGGTAAATCCATATGGATTCATGAAACTTTCTCGCAGTGGATACTGTGACTGGAAGAAACGGAAGGAAGAAGGAAAAGATGTATACTGATGAGATCAAGGTAATCTATGATAAGAGCAATGGAACCTATGAGAGTGATCGTGTGTCAAGAATGTGATGCATCTGGACCTAAATCTTAAGGAGCAAAGGGAAATTATAAGAAAATTCTTTAAATTAAGCTTTTAGTAAGTCTTTGAAGTTACAATTATCTTATGAAATAAAATATAAAATGAATTTAGAACCTTAGAGTAGTTACCACTTGAATTGACATCTGTATTTGTTGGCTTAACATCAAATGAAGTCATGCATTTTTTTACAATGACACAAGCTGGATATAGAATGCTAACAACTATTGCTTAATAAGGAAAAGTAGTCCAGCTATGGAATAAAATCTATGTAAGTAGATTTATCTCCTAACGGTTTCTCGTTCCATAGACCCGTAATCCGCTCCAATATAGAAAAAAAAAGAAAGGTGTAGAGATGTTAGAGCTTAAAAATATAAGAAAATCCTATCGTACAAAAGATTTTGCCCAGAATGCCTTAAATAAAGTTTCCGTATCATTTAGAGAAAATGAGTTTGTTTCAATATTAGGAGCATCGGGGTCTGGTAAAACCACCATGTTAAATATTATTGGAGGACTTGACCGTTATGATGAAGGTGACTTAATCATTGAAGGCATTTCTACTAAGAAATATAAGTCTGCTGATTGGGATGCATATCGAAACAGTCGTGTCGGTTTTATTTTTCAAAGTTACAACCTCATACCCCATCAAACTGCTTTAGCAAACGTGGAGCTAGCCCTGACATTAAGTGGGGTATCGGCAAATGAGCGGAGAAAACGGGCCATTGAAGCATTGGAAGAAGTGGGTCTAGGCGACCATATCCACAAGAGACCGACACAGTTATCTGGTGGACAAATGCAAAGAGTGGCCATCGCACGAGCCTTGATCAATGACCCGGAAATCATACTAGCGGATGAACCCACAGGTGCACTTGATAGTACAACTGCTGACCAGGTGATGGACCTCTTAGTTGAAATTGCAAAAGATAGACTCATCATCATGGTTACCCATAACCCAGAGCTGGCAGATAAGTATACTAATCGTATTATCCAGCTTAAAGATGGAATAATCATCGGCGATACAAATCCTCATACAATTAAGACTAAGGATGCATCCTTAGTGGCTAAAGCCACAAAGACGAAAATGTCTTTTTTAACAGCGGTTTCACTTTCTGTTAGTAACTTGCTGACAAAAAATGGTCGAACAATTATCACAGCCATCGCAGGCTCCATCGGAATTCTTGGAATAGCTTCCATACTCGCTTTAGCCAGTGGCATCAATAATTATATTGATAGCGTTGAGGAAGAAACAATGAGCGCTTTCCCTCTAAGTATCGACTCTTCAGGGATTGATATCACAAGTTTTTTAGGTGGCGAAGAAAATGCTGACGAAAACACAACAGAAGGAACTTCTGAAACCATTCCAGAGCCTGCTGTAGATGGGCAAACCCAAGAAGTTGAAAGACCAGTAGATGAAGTTCCCATTTTAAATACGGTGACGTCACTTTTTTCCTTTCAAAATAAAAATGATTTAAGAAGCTTTAAAGAACATTTAGAAACGAATCAAAGCGAAATTGATCCCTACGTTAAAAACATTCAATACAAATATGGGATTACACCCCAAATTTATTTAGAGAATGAAGCTGATGCTGTTCGACAAGTAAATCCTGATACAGTTCTTTCTCAATTTAATTTTGGTAGTCCGGCTGGACTGGATTTAATCTCAGGGGCAGGTAGTTTTGGAAGGCAAAACTTTAACGAACTCCCTGGTGATATTTCACTATTTGAAGACCAATACGATGTCCTTGAAGGGAAATGGGCCACAGAAATCAATGAAATCGTGGTTGTCTTAACAGATAGCGGTTCACTCACTGATACAACCATGTACGCATTAGGTCTCAAAGATCGAGAAGATTTAAAAAATATGTTTGAGAATTTCGTAAATGACGAAAATATCGAAGTGGAAGAAGATAAGAAAGATAAAATTAATTTTCAGGAAATAATGGATGTGACCTTTAAATTAGTGAATCCAGCTGAAAAGTACACTTATGATGACAGTTTTGACCTTTGGGTTGATCGGTCAGAGGATAAGAAATATATGGATGCTGTGATTGAATCAGCCCTGGAGTTAGAGGTTGTTGGAATCGTAAGAGCTAATCCGGATACAAATAACCCTGTCCTCTCTTCAGGACTCCACTATTCTAGTGAACTAACTCAGTATTTAATTACAGAAGCTGCCCGCTATGATATCGTGCAGCAACAGATAGAAGACAAAGAATTAAATGTCTTTACTGGGAAACGTTTCGATGATGAACAAGAATTCGCTCCAAGTGAACTCTTCAACTTAGAAGATTTCATTACTGTGGATCAAGAAATGATTCAAAACGCCTTTAGCTTTGATCAGTCGGCACTTAATATTAACTTCTCCAATTTCAATATCAATGTGGATGCGTCGGACTTACCTGCTTTACAATTAGATGTGCTTGCTGAGAGTATTGCAACACAAGTTGATGTACCTGTAGAAGAGATCCAAGTCATTTTAGTGTCAGTACTCCAAGACTTTGTAGCGACTCAAAATGAGCAGCAAGTTACAGAACTCGAGGACTGGGTTGCTAACTTTGAAGTTTACATTGAAAGTGAAGAAGTACAAGCTCAGCTGATTCAAGACTTCGAAAAGATTAACAGCGATGCAAATATTACGCAAACCTTAATTGATATTGTACAGAATTACTTTACAACCTACATCAGTACCAGCTTCAATCAATTACTCGGTAAGGTGCAAGCTGATGTTACTAGACAGTTCCAAGCAGAAATTGGGAACTTAGCTGGTAATATTCAAAATGCTGTAAATTTTGATACCAACGCATTGACAGATGCTTTCCAATTTAACATTGAGGAAGATGAATTCTTTAATCTGATTAGTAGTTTTGGCCAACGTGAACAAATTAGCCAAAGTTCGAACTTAAATCTCCTAGGTTATCGTGATTTGGATGATCCTACTTCAATTAATTTATATCCAAAAGATTTTACCACCAAAGAAAGTGTTGTGAAATTCATCGAAGACTATAATACAGAAAAGATAAATGCAGGCGAAGTGGATAAAGTTGTTAATTATACTGACTTAATCTCTGCAATCTTATCCTCTGTGACAACGATTATTGATACGATTTCATATGCTCTCGTGGCCTTTGTTTCAATATCATTGGTGGTTTCATCAATTATGATTGGTGTAATTACTTATGTATCCGTACTGGAGCGAATCAAAGAAATTGGGATTTTGCGAGCAATTGGCGCAAGTAAAAAAGATATTCGACGGGTATTTAATGCCGAGACGTTAATCATTGGTTTTGTTGCTGGGACTTTTGGGATATTAGTCACTTATGGAATCAGCATTATTGCAAATATTATCGTCTATAATCAATTTAATATTCCAAACATCGCAAATTTAGAACCTACAGCAGTAGGCGTTTTAATTGGCATTAGCATGTTCTTAGCCTATGTTTCAGGTTTAATTCCTTCTTCATCTGCTGCCAATAAAGATCCAGTAGAAGCTTTGAGAAGTGAATAATTACACACTGAAATACTAACCGAAAAAACCTATACTCTAATTTTAAGGTGCTAAAAAGAAACCGTCACAAAACTAGATCTAGTTTTGTGACGGCTCCTTTTGCTTGATTATTGATATTCATAGGTTTACAAAAACTCAAAAATATGAGCGCCAGTCCAGTAGCGTTGTTTTATGGGCATGACAACTAAGCCTTACCCATTACTGTTGGAAAGAGAAAATCCTCTTCCTTCAATCCAAAATCACAAATATATTTCTTAAGTAACTTACTAAGAGGATTCGTTAACGGTATGAACTGGGCATCTCTATTCTTTGTATGATTTAACATGATGATATTCTTTTCAAAATAAACATTATTTACTTTTATATTTCTTACTGTTGATAGTCTATTACCTGTTTCTAACATGTAGTTTACAACAACCCATATCTTATATTCGCCATCATAGCATGTTTTAAAGTTCAGTTTCTTCAGTAATTTTTTTATTTCACTTTCTGTATAAATGCTTCCAACAGCACAATCTTCTTTAGGTAATTTGAACCTAAAATACTCTATATATCCTTGCTCTTCCTCCATCGCAAAATATAGCAACGCTTTCACAGCCCTTTGATACGAGTTAATACTTGCTTGATTCTTCATGTTCTCCTGCAAGTAAAGCATGTAATCAAAATCGTATGTTTACCAATTTCGCTAACATCTTTAATACCTTCACTATCAAGCCACAACTTAAAATTCTTTGTATTCTTATTATAACTAGTTATTGTAGCCTTTCTTACTTTCCTGATTATTCTGGAACTTATAACTCATTATATAGCTCCTCAATGCTAATAACTCCTCTGGCGTTTCTACTGCAAATCTTCTTCATTAAAACATCACTCCTTAATATTTTAAATCAGCTGATTTACTTTTTTTCCTAATAAAAAAAGCAATGACTTGAATCATCAAAATCATTGCAATTACTAGTTTGGAGCTACTAGCCGGAATCGAACCGGCGACCTGCTGATTACGAATCAGCTGCTCTACCGACTGAGCCATAGTAGCAAACCCGTATCATCGATACCTATATATCTTAAGGGATTCAGAAAAATTTTGCAATGGTCTGAAGAAAAAAGCATGCTGTAAACCAGATGAACCGGATCGCAGCATGCTCTTCTTCTAATCTAACTCAATTTCCATAAGATTCAGCCTGTCCATGAGTTCCTTCGTTTCCATCATTGAAACCGCATCATGAACATAGGTCTTGAAGGTGCGGATGCCTTCTCTTTCCTTCATTCTTTCTTCTGCCATCTCAGAGGCTACGCCCATGACAGCGCACCCAACCGTGGCACTTAAGAAATAGTCCTCTGTGAGACCTGAATAGGTCGCCATGATGGCCGCAACAGAAGATCCCGCTCCGCAGATTTTCTTCAGTTTGGCATCTCCATTGGATACTTTGGCCATTCTCTTTCCATCGGTGATGATATCTGTTTTTCCTGTCATCACCACCACTGTACCCAGCTTCTCTGCAAGCTCGATGCAGTACTTCTCGGCTCCATCTTCATCCTCAAAAGAATCGATGCCCTTGTTTTTTGTGTCGTATCCTAGAATAAACTTGATTTCACCAAGGTTTCCTTTGAGAATATCCACCTTTACCTCTTTCAGAAGATGCTCGATGGCATACTTTCTGAAGGAAGAAGCAGTGATGGCTGCAGGGTCCAGAATCACTGGCACATGGACTCTATTGGCAGTTTTTCCTGTCAAAGTCATAATGTCCAGATACTCCCTGTTGATGGTGCCAAAGTTCATGACCACCGCTTGGGACTTAGAATATTCCACCATTTCATGAGCTTCCGAGATTTCATCCGTCAGCACCGGTGAACCTCCGGAATGAATACACATATCCACCAAATCCAGTACGGTCACATAATTGGTCAGAAAACAGACCAGAGGATATTTCTCCTCGAATTTCTGTGCGTAGAGCTTCTCTACATGATTTCTCAGATTCATTTAAAACTCCTTATACCGCAATCTCTTCCGCTGCAACATCTACAATATTCGCTCTTTCTCTTACAGCCTCATTGCTGAGAATGGAAAGAGTATCCAGAAGATGATGCTTGTAGGTATAGTATCCTTCGCCTTTTTCTACCATGGTATCTGCAATCTCACCAGCAATCCCCATGATGATGACACCAGTCATGGCGCTGTAGAAGTAATCCTTCGTAACACCGCTGAAAGTGCCCACAAGAGCGCCGATGGTGCATCCGGTTCCGATGACCTTAGGAAGGTTCTTGGAGCCGTTCTTGATACGTACAACCCTTGTGCCGTCGCTGATGACATCTTCAATGCCAGTCATGGCAACCACACAGTTGTATTTTTTCGCCAGAGCAACCACATACTTTTCCGCTTCGCTTTCATCCTCATTGGAGTCTACGCCCTTGGAAGTGGTCTCCACGCCAAGGCATGCCTTCACTTCTGCAAGATTTCCTTTGATGACAGAAATCTTCAGCTCCTCCAGCATTCTTCTGATGGATGCGGAACGGAATGGCGTTGCACCCGCTGCAACAGGATCCAGAATGATTGGAATATCAAGCTCTGTAGCCTTCTTTCCAGCCTCGATCATAGCATTGACCTGTTTGTTGGTTACGGTTCCGATGTTGAATACCAAAGCATCTACCTTCGCATACTCCACCACCTCAGCCGCATCGATAGGATCATCTGTCATGACAGGAGTTCCTCCGAAATAAGATGTGATACTGGTCAGCTCATTGGCAGTCACATAATTAATAAGAAAGTCCACCAGGGGGTTCTTTTTCTTTGCTTCATCCATTAGATGAATGATCTGATCTATATGGCTCATTTTCATTTCCTCCGAAATTTTCATTTTTCATAGTGCAACCTCTGCACGAGAGCACATTATATAGAACCTCCCTCCTGAAAATCAATCTCGTCTCAAAAAAATCACAGAGTTTTTAAACTAACTTCATCACTTTCTCTCCATATTTGTTTTTTATAGCGTCTTCGAGAAACACTTCTCCTTGTTTTTATGGAAACCGCCTGAACCTCAACCCAAAAAAGATCTCCTCAATTATTTCCATAATAGAAACACCAGCCCTGAATCATTGATAAAATATGAAATCCCTCTCATTGGTTAATTATTTAACATAATTAGCAGTAAAACCTGTAGAAAAATCAATTTATACGCAAATAATCCTCTTCATGAATTGGTTCCTATTTGCTGAATATTTCAGCGTTATTACTATATTTATTAAAATGAAACCGTTTAATTTTATTTTTATCATAATATTGATATTATTTTAACATAATTATAAGGAATTCCATTGACGGTACTGTTTTCTGGTGGTATTCTTATATTGTCAATAATTTAACAAAGGATGTGGATGTAATGACACCAATCACCACCGTAGAAGAACTCCAGATTGCCATGGAGGATCTCAGAAAGCAGCAGCAAAGCTACGCAACCTACACCCAGGAACAAGTGGATGAGATTTTCAGACAGGCTGCGCTGGCCGCCAACAATCATAGAATCCCCCTGGCCAAAATGGCTGTAGAAGAAACCGGTATGGGCATAGTAGAAGATAAGGTAATCAAGAATCACTTTGCCTCTGAATATATTTATAACCAGTACAGAAACGATAAAACCTGCGGCATCATCGAAGAGGATCTTTCCTTTGGTATCCAGAAAGTGGCTGAACCCATTGGCGTGGTCGCTGCCGTTATCCCAACAACGAATCCTACTTCAACCACCATTTTCAAAGCTCTTTTGGCGTTAAAAACAAGGAATGCCATCATCTTCTCCCCACATCCTAGAGCTAAGAACTCCACCATCGCGGCAGCAAAGGTCATTCTTGATGCTGCAGTGAAAGCTGGTGCTCCCGAAGGCATCATCCGATGGATTGATGCTCCGTCTCTGGCCATGACACAGACTGTCATGTCCTCTTCTGATATCATTCTTGCCACAGGAGGTCCTGGCATGGTGAAAGCAGCTTACTCTTCAGGTAAGCCTGCCATCGGCGTAGGTGCTGGAAACACACCTGCCATCATCGATGAGACTGCTCACATCAAAATGGCCGTAAGCTCCATCCTTCTTTCCAAGACCTTTGATAACGGAGTCATCTGTGCTTCCGAACAGTCCATCATTGTTGTGGACGATGTGTATGATGAAGTGAAGAAGGAACTTACAGACCGTGGTGCCTATCTTTTGAGCTCTGAAGAAACCGAGGCAGTGAGAAAAATCATTCTTAAAAATGGTGCTCTCAATGCCGATATCGTAGGCCAGAGCGCTTATAAAATTGCTGCTCTTGCAGGTCTTGATATCCCTGAAAACAGCAAGGTGCTCATCGGTGAAGTGGAAGAAATCACAGAGGAAGAACCTTTCGCTCACGAAAAACTGTCTCCTGTCCTTGGTATGTACCGTGCGTCCACCTTCGAGGATGCTCTTGACCAGGCAGATGCTCTAGTGAAGCTGGGTGGGTTTGGACACACCTCGGTGCTCTACACCGATCAGATCCGTTCCAAGGATCGTATGGATGCTTTTGGAAGACGCATGAAAACCGGAAGAACCATCATCAATATGCCTTCCTCCCAGGGAGCCATCGGAGACATTTACAATTTCAGACTTGCACCTTCTCTAACGCTGGGATGCGGAAGCTGGGGCGGAAACTCTGTCAGTGAGAATGTCGGAGTAAAGCACCTTCTGAATATCAAAACCGTCGCTGAGAGGAGAGAGAATATGCTGTGGTTCAGAGTTCCCCAAAAAATCTATTTTAAATATGGTGCCTTGGAGGTAGCTCTTCGGGAACTAGGTGAACAGAAAAAGAAGAAGGCCTATATCGTAACAGATAAAGTTCTCTACAACCTAGGGTACTGCAATCAGATGATAAAAGTGCTGGAGGAACAAGGGGTTGATTTCAAGATCTTCATGGACGTAGAACCAGATCCAACCTTAAGAACCGCTAGAAAAGGCGCTGAAGAAATGCTCAGCTATCAGCCTGACGTCATCATCGCACTAGGTGGAGGCTCTCCCATGGATGCAGCCAAAATCATGTGGACCCTATATGAGCATCCAGAAGTGCGGTTTGAAGATCTTGCCATGAGATTCATGGACATCAGAAAGAGAATCTATCCATTCCCTAAGCTGGGTGAGAAGGCCACTTTCATTGCAGTGCCTACCACTTCCGGTACGGGTTCTGAGGTGACTCCATTTGCAGTCATCACCGATGAAGTCACAGGGATCAAGTATCCTTTAGCAGATTATGAACTGACGCCGCACATGGCCATCATTGACACAGAGCTTATGATGAACATCCCTAAAGGACTCACAGCCGCTTCCGGGTTTGATGCTCTGGTTCATGCCATAGAAGCCTATGTTTCAGTGCTGGCGTCTGAGTATACCAACGGTCTTGCTTTAGAAGCCATCCGTTTGATCTTCAAGTATCTGCCTCTATGCTATACAGAAGGACAAACCAATGAAAAGGCACGTGAGAAGATGGCTCATGCTTCCACCATGGCTGGTATGGCTTTTGCCAACGCATTCCTTGGGGTATGTCATTCCATGGCCCATAAGCTGGGAGCTTTCCATCATATTCCTCATGGACTTGCCAACGCGCTGCTCATCAACGAGGTGGTTAAGTTTAATGCAGAGGAAAGCCCAACCAAAATGGCTGCCTTCCCTCAGTACAAGTATCCAAATATCACCTACCGTTATGCAAGAATTGCCGATTATCTTCAGTTAGGTGGAACCACGGATGAGGAAAAAGTGGAGCTTCTCCTGAATGCATTAGACAATCTGAAAGATCAGCTGGAAATGCCAAAAAACATTGAATCCATGGGAATATCTGAAAGCAAATTCTTGGAGTCCTTGGATGAAATGTCACACCTGGCCTTTGACGATCAGTGTACTGGTGCAAATCCAAGATACCCTCTTATTTCTGAGATCAAGGAAATGTATCTGAATGCATTTCACGGAAAGTAATAGCGTATAAAATAAAGGTGCCGTCACAAAACTAGATAGAGTTTTGTGACGGCTTTTTGCTTGATTATTGATATTCATAGGTTTACAAAAACTCAAAAACATACACACTATTCCAGTGGGTTTGTTAATTAGTCTATCCAAGCTGCAGAGATGGCACTGGCCAAAGCTACTTTTTTATACTCAATCATATCTGTTTGGTTGTGTAGAATCTTCTGATGCAGTTTGTTCATATTCAGCCCTAATGCTGCTAGGGTCACATTCCCGATGATGTCTGTTTCTTCCTGTCATGATCTCTCACGAGTTCTTCTCCTGCTTTACAGTAGTACAGTGTCGTGGATACGGAGAACTGTTAAAAAAAACCAAAAAGAAAATCCTTGAAAGCTTTGTGCCTCAAGGATTTTCTTTTTCTCTAAATATCATATGGCGGAGAGAGTGGGATTCGAACCCACGGTACCCGCAAAGGTACGCCGGTTTTCAAGACCGGTGCCTTAAACCAACTCGACCATCTCTCCACGATCTAGCGACATTAGTTATTATAGCAATTATAGATTTGAGTGTCAATGAAAAAATGAGCGGCTGCGTTAAGAAAAACACAGCCTCTCAGACTTCATTTACTTGATGAGCTCTTCACCCTTAAGATAAGGTCTTAGGGATTCTGGAATGGTCACAGTTCCATCCTCATTCTGGAAGTTCTCAAGGATTGCCGCCATGGTTCTACCAATGGCAACACCTGAGCCATTCAGTGTATGCACAAACTGAGGCTTGTCTTTTGCAGTTTCCTTGTACTTGATATTGATTCTTCTGGACTGGAAATCTTCAAAATTAGAACAGCTGGAGATTTCTACATACCTGTTGTAGCTTGGCATCCAGACCTCGATATCATACTTTAGTGCTGCAGTGAATCCTAAATCACCTTTGCAGATTCTTACCACTCTATAAGGCAGACCTAATCCCTGAAGCACTCTTTCTGCGTCTTCCACAAGCTTATTCAGCTCTTCATAGGAATCTTCTGGCTTTGTGAACTTCACAAGCTCCACCTTATTGAACTGATGCTGACGGATGAGGCCTCTCGTGTCTCTACCAGCAGAACCTGCTTCTGCTCTGAAACAGGCAGAGTATGCCACATGCTTTATTGGGAGCTCTTCTCCTGAGAAGGTCTCATTGCGGTACATATTGGTCACAGGAACTTCTGCCGTCGGAATCAGGAAGTAGTCATTTTCTGTAAGCTTAAAGGCATCTTCCTCAAACTTCGGCAGCTGGCCAGTACCTGTCATGGACTGTCTGTTGACCATAAATGGAGGCATCACCTCTTCATAGCCATGATCTGTATGGGTATCCAGGAAGTAGTTGATGATGGCTCTTTCCAGTCTTGATCCATAGCCTTTCAGGAAAGTGAATCTTGAACCGGTGATCTTTCCAGCTCTTTCGAAATCCAGAATATTGAGGTTTGTTCCCAGGTCCCAGTGTGCTTTAGCCTCAAAGCTGAAACTTCTGGGCTCTCCCCACTTTCTGATTTCGATATTGTCTTCATCGGTGTCTCCATCTGGCACTTGGCTGTTTGGAATATTAGGCAGACGCAGCATAATGAACTCAATGGCCTCATCAATTTCACGCACTCTGTTATCCAGGTTCTTGATGGTTTCTCCAAGCTCCTTCATTTCTGCCATGATCTCGGTGACATCTTCTCCAGCTTTCTTCTTTTTAGGGATTTCCGCTGATACCTGGTTTTTTCTAGCCTTTGCTGTTTCCACTTCCACCAGGGTTTCTCTTCTTTCCTCATCCAGGGAAACAACTTTGTCTATATCGGAGAGATCAAGGCTCTCTCCTCTATTGCTCATGAGCTTCTTGATTTCTTCAGGATTTTCTCGGATTCTCTTAATATCCAGCATAACAATTCCTCCATTTTTTAATTTTTTATAATAAAAAAGAGCCAGATCAATTCCCAAGGGACGATCTGACTCGTGGTGCCACCCTACTTCAATAAAGCGATGCGCTTTATCCTTCAAAAAGATAACGGTCTTCTCCGTACTGCATTACCAGTCCCTCCAAGGTGGATTCCAAAAATGCCCCCTGCAGATTTGCACATGACCATCTGCTCTCTAAAAAGTGACATTACTGTACTAGCCTTATCAACGGTTTAATTCAATTCATTATATCCCTTCCCCTGGAAAAGGTCAACTCTCAATGGTTTTCGTCACAATGATGTTGACTCCCGTGTTGAGGATATTGCTGCAGATGATGTCTCCACGCTCCAAGGGAACGCCCACATAGATTCTTGAAAGAACCTTCGACACCTCAATAAAGATGTCCCGCTCCATGGGCTGGTCGCTCTTCACAGGAACCATATGATGTGTCTTGGACCCTTTAATCCTGATGATGCTTGTGTAATACTCTTTTTTCATGGTGTTCTCCTTCTAGCGGCCATCAAATTCCTTGATTCTGGCAAAGACCACTTGAGAATTTTTCTTGTCGTTCATGATCTCCAATGGGCTCTTGTGAAGTTCTCTGGCCAAGATCCCGATGATCTTTGTCAAGCAGTAAGAACCTTGGCATCTGCCAAAAACAATGCCTGTTCTTCTCCTTACTCCTTCCACGGTTCTTGCCCCCATGGGTCTTCGGATGGAGTCGACAATCTCTCCCTCCGTGACATTGGAGCAGAGACAGATCATTTTCCCATATTTCGGATCGATGGAGATGATCTCATTTCTTTCTTCATCCTCCATCTCTCGGAATCGGTAGTATTTTCTTCGCTTGCTTTCATAGTCACTGTTGGGCTTTGCTTTAAAATGCTTCAGAACCATATGGAGCGCATCCTCGGTAATGGCTGACAGGACATTGTCCACCGCATAGTTTTTTGCCTGGATATGGATATATCCCTCTGCCTCAAATTCCTGGTCAATCTGGATCGGTTCTGTCCAGTTGCGGCTTTCATTGATGATGTCTACTCTCTCGGGAGGAAACGGTCCAATGACACTCTCCACTTCTTTCTTCATCTGGGAGAACTCTTTGGATGTGCTTGTTTTAAGGCTTGCCAGAAGCTTGTTGGTGGATGTGGGGACTAGACTGATGACTTCTCCATTTGCCTTGTACTCTTTGATGATATGCTTGATCTCATTTTGGAAATCTTTTTCCACCAGCATATGTTCAATGATATCATGGGGTCCCACCATCTCTTCATCCTTTTTGATGGAGTAATGGTCTCCAAAGGTGGTTCTTATAACAACTCTAGCTGTGTACTTGTTTTTATTGGTGGTCACCTTGATGCCACCCCTGGGCTGGTTATGGATATCAAGGACCTCCTCTTCCAGACGGAAGCTCACCCCATTGTCATAAGCAATCTCCGCCATGGCCGTGGCATAGTCATAGGGCGAGATTACTCCTGTATTCATGGAGTAGATGACATTTCTGTCCTCTTCCTTGATGTGGTGATTCATTTTTGAAGCTTCTTTACCCGTCAAAAGTGAAATCCCCTGAATCCCCCTTTTAACTGCACGGTCGTAGATCCTCACCGCTTCCTCTTCAGAGGGATAGATGGTGAAAGAAGGCACTTTTTCATAAAACACATCCAGCTCCTCCGACAGCGCGTCGAGTTTCTGATTGCTTCTTCGGATCAGCTGATAGATATGGTCCTCTTCAATATCTTTTCCGTCAAGAATCAAAGAGGAGTTGAAAAGAGCCACATCTTCCGCAATATCAAAGTTCTTTTCGATGAGTCCGATGTTGAGATTGTATTTGCACAGCTCATAGGCCATGGCACAACCCACCAGTCCTCCTCCAAGAATAATTACATCATAATCCATATGATTTCTCCCCTTACATATCAGTTCAGCATTTCTTCCAGGACTTTCTGGAGCTCTTCCATAAGCCGACCATATTCTGCCCAGTTTCCAGCTCTCTGGGCTGTGATTGCCTCTGTAAAGAGGTCATTGGCCCTTCTGGCTAATGTCTCATCCACTGGCCCCTCTGGGCCTTCTGAAGGCTCTTCCAGATTCATGCTGAAGAGTTTTCCAATGGCATTATTAAAGGTATCTGAAATGACAATCTGATCGTCATTGGATACGATAAATCTCTTCACTTCTGGTATAGAATTCTCCCCTTCAGCCACGAGATAGATGGGCACCACATAGAGAAGACTGTCCTCAATGGGCGTTATGACCATATCTCCAAACTCCACCTTTGAACCCCCGCTGTCAAGAAGGGACAGCTCCTTAGAGATCTCCGGATCCTGATTGAGCTTGTTTCTGAAAAGATATGGACTGGATACAGTCTTTTGTGGTGGGAACTTGTACTCCACCAACTGGCCATAGTGGTCTTTCTCCATACGCACATTGACGATGGCCACCATGTTTTCCTTGCCCTTTACTGTATAGTACTCCGTGAACACCAGCTCCAGATCATCCTCATCTCCGAAGGAGGTAAAGAGAGAATAGGGATCCTGCTGAACTTTTTCCTGAGAATTGGATGAAGTCACAGCAGATTTCTGCCAGATGTCTTCTCCATTGTAGAAGATGCCAGGGTCTGTCACATGATACTCTTCCAGTACTGTGGTCTGAATGGCAAAGAGATCCTCTGGATATTTGATGTGATCTCTCAGCACCTCGGGCATTTCATCGAGATTCTTAAAGAGGTCTCCAAAAATCTTATTGTAGGTGATGGCAATGGGATCATTCTCATCGGACAGATAGAAGTTGACTTCTCCAGTATAGGCATTGATGGTTACTTTCACAGAATTTCTGATGTAGTTGATGCCTCCATAGGTTCTGGCATTGGGATATCTGTCTGTGGTGGTATACCCATCCATCATCCAGTAGACCTGATCGTCCGCAAGAACTATGTAGGGATCTTCATCATAGTGTAGAAACGGCGCAATGGTTCTTACGCGGTCTACGATATTTCTTTTTCTAACAATTTTCGAATTGCCGTCGATAAGTGAAGAAATCAGGATCTTCGGTTCTTTTTCCTCTATGGCGTATAGAATCCTGTTCAGGAAACTGAGCTCGATGCCAGCACTTCCAGTATAGCGGTAGGTTTCATTCTCTCCGCCTCTTGGATGGTCAAATTCGTCGGTTCTAGCTCCTGTAATGATATAATCTGAAACCATCTCACCAAAGTAAATTCTTGGATTCTCCACGGAAATGTCCGTGAGATTTGTGGTTGGGATATCCTTCATGAGAAAATCAGGCTGTCCCTGGGAAGTCACGGTGCTGGAATCCGATAGAACCACGCCGTAACCATGGGTATAAAAGAGATGGATATTCTGCCAGGTGGCTGGGGAGATGACGCTGCGGTCGATCTCTCTCGGAGCCAGAAACACCTGCTTCTTTTCTCCATTGATCATATACCGGTCCACATCCACGTCATTGAAATCATAGTAAGAACGGATGACCTGTGCCTGCTTGATGAAATCCAACGTATGCCTGTAGGAGTTCACCTTGATGCTGTCTACCACATTTCTGTTTTCTGTCACTTCCTGAGGCGTAATATTCTGGTTTGCTTCAAACTGCCTGATTTCCACATCCTGAATTCCAAAAGCCTGCCTAGTCATATTGATGTTGTTGAGAATATAAGGTCTTTCCCGCTCCAGCTGATTTGGATTGACAATGAGGCCTTCTACGCCTACATAGGCAACCACTCTTAGAATGCTTAGTCCAAAAATCAGCAGGATTGAATACCCGATGAGACTGATCTTTCGCTTCTGAACTGCATAAGCTACCACAAGAGCTGATACCGCGGAAATGACTGCCATGATCCTTAAGATCGGCACATTCACATTTATATCTGTATAGCCAGGTCCATACACCACTCCAGACTCATTGAACATCACCAGGAAAGAATCCAGATAATAACTCACAGCAAGAAGCAGCATATAGAGAGAAATGAGCATGGCAAGGGCTTTTCCAGCAAACTGGATGAAGCCATTTTTCAGTACATGAAGAATCCCTCGGAGATTTCTAAAATTCATTCTATTGAATGAACTTTTGGCTGCTATGATGAGATAAATAATCACCGTAAGAAGGATCAGCAAAACCACCACAGAAAGAGCCATGGAAACCAAAAACTGGTATAACGGCATTCTAAAAACATAGAATGAAATGTCTTTCCCAAAGACAGGATCCACGGCATTAAAATCCACGCCGTTGATGAACTGAAGAATCAGATACCAGTTGTCCTTGGCCAGTCCATAGGAAACAATACCGAAAAAAACAGCAACAGCGATGTACACAAATCGGTTTCTTATTTTAATCTGCTCTGTGGTCTTCGGCGGATAAGAAACCTGATCATATTTTTTGGCAATGCTTTTATAGTAAAAGATTGAAACAAGATAAAAAACCAAGAAAATGGGTATGGTGAGCCCTGCTACAGAAAAGGCCCTGGTCAGATAGGTCCTCGTATAACCCACCTCTCCAAACCACTGAAGCGTAGCGATGAGATGCGTAGAGTTAAAAAGTAGAATGAAGAAAAGCAGGAGAAAGCCTAGAACCAAATAAAGATTCTTCTTTCCCTTGAACACATTTTTAAAACGAAAATTAAAGTTTGGTTTGATGTCGATTTTCATAGCTTTTCCTCCATATAATGTTCTTAAGTTCTAATTGCAGTCATCTGCCTCTTTTAGAAGTTTGTGTATCCTTATAAACTCAGGATCTTTCTTGTAGGTTTTTTTAAGAGTTTCAGTGGTTTCGTGATGTGTTCTTATGAGCTGCTCCTCCATGCTGTCTTTCTGAAATATTCCTCGAGAAAGTAGAAGGTCTGCACCCCGCTCTGCATGATGAAGATAGGACATCATAAAAGGCCTATCCTGTATAAATGATACACCGGTAAGTCCCGCTTTATGTACAAGCACCGCCACACTCTTCTCTATGAGATTAAGGGGTCTTTCTACTTTTCCGATGTCATGCAGAAGCACTGCTTTTATGTGGTCCTCTGAAGCTTTCCCATTGACAATTTTCAGGAAGGTTTTTGTCACCAGCTCACTGTGGATCTGTTCTGATTTTTTCAGTGTTCTAAAAAGCTTCTGTTCTCTCTCCGTGAGTATACTCTTTACAAACTCTTCATCTGACTTCATAAAGATATAGAGGATATTTTTAAAAAACTGAACCACTCTTTTTCGCATACATACTCCATATACCAGCTTCGAATAAGAATTACTATACCTTACACTAATATTATAAGCTAAAAATCCGCATAAAAACCTTAAGTTCAGAGAATATTCATGAGGTTCCCTTCTCAAAAAGTCCCTAAGAAACAGCACTTGGGGTATAATAAAAGAAAAAGCTATGATTCTACATTTCGGAGGTGCTTTATGAAAGTCTTTAAGAAACAAATTCCAGTGAAAACAAAAAGCAGACAGCAGTTTTATGAAATCACAGATGAAGTCCGAAAAGCCGCTGAGGAATCGGGTATTAAGGAAGGCATCCTTACGGTATTCTCTCCTCACACCACGGCTGGACTCTGCATCAATGAAAATGCGGACAAAGATGTGCTGACGGATCTCATTTACGGTCTGGATAAAGCCTTTCCAGATGATGCAAAATTCAAGCATATGGAAGGAAACTCCCATGCCCATCTTAAATCTATCAATCTAGGCTCCAGCCTCAGTCTGATTGTCAGTGATGGTATAATTGAAATGGGAATCTGGCAGGGAATCTTCTTCTGTGAGTTTGATGGCCCCCGGGACCGTACCGTGAAGCTGCATATCATGGGAGAATAGGAATCTACTAAAAAATGAATATAAGAAAAAAGTCCGAATATGAGTTCATCACATTCGGACTTTTTAATGGTGGAGATAAAGAGACTCGAACTCTTGACCCCCTGCGTGCAAGGCAGGTGCTCTCCCAGCTGAGCTATACCCCCGTAAATGGTGGACCTTCAGGGACTCGAACCCCGGGCCGACCGGTTATGAGCCGGTTGCTCTAACCAACTGAGCTAAAGATCCAATAACTGGCGACAACCTACTTTCCCACAGGGCTTCCCCTGCAGTATCATGGGCTCCATTAGGCTTAACCGTCGTGTTCGGAATGGGAACGGGTGTAGCCCTAACAGATATAGACACCAGATTTACGTAAATTACGGCAAGCCGTAAATTTACTATACAAAACGTTTTGACAATCCTTAGCCTCAACGTATTGATTTCCAAAAATTTAGCACAATTTTTGAGAACAATCATTATTATAAGTCTTAGTCTAAGGACTGTCAATAGATTTTTTGATAATACTTCCAAAGATTTTCCGCATAATTCCAGACATAATGAAAACCCTTCAAAGCCAATAGATATGAGGGTTCACCCTTAAGGAGTCCCTAAAAATTCAATGCTCCGCTCAAGAATTCCATTCATCTGGGCGATGAGGATTCCGTAGTTTGTTACCGGTACTTCAACGGATTCAGCAGATGCAATTCTGCTTTTCATTTCTCTTTCAGAAAGCATACATCCCCCACAATGAACGACCAGATCGCAAGGCTTTGCATAGAGATCAAACTCCTGCCCATTGGTATGATGAAACTCAAACTCTTTACCTGTATAAGCCTGAATCCACTTTGGAAGCTTCACTGTTCCAATATCATCACACTGCTTATGATGGCTGCAGCCTTCTGAAATGAGGATTCTGCTGCCCTCTTGCAAATCCTTCAGCACCCTTGCTCCAGCCACTGCTTTTTGAAGATCTCCCTTGTATCTTGCCATAAGGATAGAAAAGCTTGTCAGTGCCACATCCCTTGGCACCATTTCTTTCACTTCCTGAAATGCCTGACTGTCAGTAATGACAAGCCGAATATGAGACTGAAAAATCCGCATGGTCTCTTCCAGTTCTTCTACCTGAACCACCATGATTTTTCCGTGATGGTCCAGAATTTCTCTTAGCACCATCTGCTGTGGAAGGATGAGCCTTCCTTTTGGCGCAGCGGAGTCTACAGGGACCACCAGAACCACAAGATCCTTCGGCTGAAGAAAGTCTCGAATGATATATTTCTCCTGCTTTTTCAAAGAAAGCTTTTTACCAATGGCCTCTTTCAGCGCATAGATACTGCTTTCATCATAGATGCTGACAGGTATGAATGTTTCGTACGTCTGAAGGGTTTCTGTGAGAAGATCTTTTTTATTCATCACCTTGAGAAACGGTACGTTCTTATTCTCTAGGTGCTTTATGAGCTCTTTCAGTTTCAAATCATCTTCTTCTCCTGGCTGATAGATGACTAGAGCACAGTCGGTTTTTTCAAGGATTCTATAGGTTTGCTTTATCCGTTCTTTTCCAAGAATACTTTCATCATCAAGACCTGGAGTATCCATGAGCACCACTGGCCCCAGTGGAAGAAGCTCCATGGATTTCAGTACTGGATCTGTCGTGGTGCCTTTTTCTTCAGATACCACCGCTAGGTTCTGGCCTGTGATGGCATTCATAAGGCTTGACTTGCCTGCATTGGTCTTTCCAAAAAGACCGATATGGATTCTTTCGCCTCTAGGTGTTTCGTGTAATCCCATAACTCATTTCTCCTAAAATCTGAAGTCCCGTTTTCCTTCATTAATATCCAAAAGGTTCTGTGCAGCACGTTCCTTCACTCTTGGATTGGTGACTTTTTCCAGCTCTTTTGCAATCATTTTTTCACCTAATGCCCTTGTTTCCTCACTGGCATAATCCATGAGATATTCTTTCAGAGTGATCAGTGCGTTCGGATGGCAGCAGTTGATGATCTGTCCGCTCTTCAAAAGCATCATGAATCGGTCTCCTGTTCTTCCTTCCCTGTAGCAGGCCGTACAGAAACTTGGCACATGACCCATTTCCATAAGCCAGTGGACAATCTCATCCAGAGACCTTTTGTCGCTTACATCAAACTGTTCCGATTTATGGTCTTCCAGCTCCAGTTTGTCATATCCACCCACACTGGTCCTGGAACCACCACTGATTTGTGATACACCAAGCTTCAGCACCTTTTCTCTGCATGCCTGGCTTTCTCTTGTTGAGATGATCATTCCTGTATAAGGAACTGCAATACGGATACAGGCAACGATTTTCGCAAAGGTCTCATCATCAATGCCATTACTGAAAGACTCCGCATCGATGTCATCCGCATGCCGGATCCTTGGCACACTGATGGTATGAGGCCCTACGCCATAAGCAGCCTCCAGATGCTCTGCATGCATGAGAAGGCCTGTAAGCTCGTATCTGTAGCGTTCCAGACCAAAGAGGACCCCAATCCCTACATCATCAATTCCTCCCTCCATGGCCCGGTCCATGGCTTCTGTATGATAGGTATAGTTGTGTTTGGGGCCAGTGGGATGGAGCATTTCATAGCTTTCCTTATGATAGGTCTCCTGGAAGAGAATATACGTACCTATCCCTGCTTCATGGAGCTTTCTATAGTTTTCCACACTGGTGGCCGCAATATTGACGTTCACTCTTCTGATGGCACCATTCTTGTGCTTCACATCATAAATGGTTTTAATGCTCTCAAGAACATATTCGATGGGACTGTTGATGGGGTCTTCGCCAGTCTCCAGTGCCAGTCTCTTATGCCCCATATCCTGAAGAGCCATGACCTCCCGCCGGATCTCCTCCTGGGTGAGTTTTTTTCTGGCAATATGTTTGTTTTGGAGGTGATACGGACAGTACACACATCCATTGACACAGTAGTTGGAAAGATAAAGTGGTGCGAACATGACAATCCTGTTTCCGTAAAATCTTTCCTTGATTTCTTCCGCCAGCTTGTAGATTTTCTCATTGAGATCTTCAAATTTGCAGTCTAGAAGCACCGCAGCTTCTCTATGGGATAGACCGTTGCCCAGCCTTGCTTTTTCTATTATGGATTCAATCAGTGCTCTATTTTCCCTGTTTTCTTCTGCATAGGATAAGGTTTTTAGGATTTCATCGTGACTGATGAACTCCTCTGCTTTTTTCGATTTCACATCATACATGTTCCTTGCACATCCTTCATATTCATTTTTCTGTATTCCTTCACTAATTCCTTATCTTTGCCCTTCTGGAGTCCCCTCTATGAACCACCACCTGGAATCCAAGACTGTCCATGGACTTTTCCAAAAGTGAAAGACTTTCTGCTGCTTCACATCCGGTAAAAGCCTTATTGTCATATAGAAGGTACTTCTTTCTCACATCTGTGGGGGATAGATTGGGCATTACGACATTGGCCCCTGCCTCCATGCCAAACTCCCTTCCTCTAGGGTGAATGGTTCCAAGAGAAGTCGTTGATGGTATCAGTGCATCTGGCATCATCAGGCGGATGATGGACAAGAGCATCAGTGTAAGGTCCAGGGAACCATGCTCAAAGTCTTTGAACACTGATTCATGATGGGGCACAAAAGGTCCTATTCCTACCATTTCTGGATTCAGTTCTTTTAAGAATAAAAGATCTTTCACCAATGTGCTGCTGTCTTGAAAAGGAGAACCCACCATAAATCCTGTACCTACCTGATAGCCGATCTCTTTGAGATCCCATAAATGCTTCATTCTCACCCGCAGGTGTTCTCCCTTTGGATGAAGCTTTCCATAATGCTCTTCATCTGCAGTTTCATGCCGAAGGAGATACCGGTCCGCACCAGCATCATAGAGCTTCTTATAGCTTTCTTTCGATCTCTCCCCTAGAGAAAGCGTAATGGCACAATCGGGATAGGTTTTTCGGATGGATGATACAATCTCCGTCATGACCTCATCTGAATAGTAGGGATCTTCTCCCCCTTGTATCACAAAGGTTCTAAAGCCTAGTTCATGGCCTGTTCTGCAGCAGGATAAGACTTCTTCTTTTGTGAGTCTGTACCGCTCTGCATTTTTGTTTTCCCTGCGGATTCCGCAGTAGAGACAGTCGCAAACGCAGTAGCTTGTGAGCTCTATAAGCCCACGTATATAGACTTCATTGCCAAAAACCTTTTCCCGGACCTTTCTTGCCCGATTCATAGCATAGGAGAGGTCCTCTTTAGTAAAAGTATCCAGAAGAATCCGAAGATCTGTTTCTGAAAGTATCAGATTGTTTTCTAGTTTTATCAGCCGTTCCAGGTTGTTCATCTATTTTTCCCTCTTGCTCTTGGCATAAATGGTTTTCGTGGATACGCCATCAAGCATTCCGAGTTTTCCAGATAAGGTGCTGATGATGTCCATAGGAGCATCCACCGCCACAGAAATGATATTCATAGACTTTTCTTTATACGGAATCCCCATCCTGCCGATGATGTACTCTCCATACTCATGTAGTATCTGGTTCATTCTTTCTGCAGAATCGTATTTTTCTACTACAATACCTATGAGTGCTACTCTTTCTTCCATAATTCCCTCCATAAAAAAATGCGCCAAAAAGGCGCAGAACTTCCATTCATTCTTTCACACGCCTTCTCCTTCAGTACGTAACTTCAGGGTCAGTACAGGGTTTCAAATTACGGTTCGAAAGAAGAACTTTTCTCGTTTCTCACCAATTTCATCATATCATACTTATTGTTAAAAATATATCATTTGGACGCGTATGAAACTTCTATTTATTTCTATTTACCCCATCCATTTCAACAATAGATAGAAGTGTTTTTTGATAAATAATTATCAAAAAACTACTCTTTGCTTCTTCTCACCGGAATCCAGATCTCATTCCGCCTAAAAAGTCCTGGGATGAAAGGGGGATTATAGTATGCCACACGAGTCTCTCCAGAAACTTCATACCCTTTCTTGCTGATCCACTCCTTCAATCGAGTCTCCTGTTCTTTCTCGACTTTCCCGGAGGATACACCAGAAAAGGTGATGGCTGCATAATACCCCTCCTCGATCTTTTCTATAGAAAGTCTCTTGTCCTTTGGCAGAGGAATATCATGAAGATGTTCTTTCGGAAGGACAAAGGCCATGGTGTAGACCTCTTCTTCTTTTTTCTCGATCACTGGAACTGTCATGCTGATCTTGGCCTCTTTTTCATTATTCTTAGAAATATACCGGAATAATGTCTGAAATCCTCCAGAATTCATCGGATCTTCATTTTCCTTATACTTCACCACATAATACTCCTGATATTCTCGAATCTCGAAGGCTCCTTCTTTCTCTTTTACTCTATATTCCGGACTTTCATATCTTCCCATTTTTTTACCTCTTTTCCTCTTTTTTATGAGTTTTTCCTTGATAAATATAATCAATAATCTTTCATTTTTCCTTCATCGGAGCTCTTTCTAATGCTATAATTATACTATATAAAATCTGGAGGTAGAGTGTTATGGATAACTACAATGTTGTACTAGACTTTTTCAAAAACGCTGCTGAGCCTGTAAATGCAGGTAAAGTTGTAGAAGGTACAGGTGTTGACCGTAAAGAAGTCGACAAGATCATGAAGAAGCTGAAAGAAGAATCCGTCATCGTCTCACCAAAGAGATGCTACTGGGAATTCAAGAAATAATTTTTAAAGGATCACCCTGCAGTTCCTGCTGCGCGGTGGTTCTTTTTTCTTATTCTACTCTTTTTTCAGACAACAAAAAAGCCCTAAGCTTACGCTTAGAGCAGTGTAACTGGCGACGACCTACTTTCCCACAGGGCTTCCCCTGCAGTATCATGGGCTCCTTGAGGCTTAACCGTCGTGTTCGGAATGGGAACGGGTGTAACCCTCAGAGATATAGACACCAGATATGTAGTTTTAGAAAGATCTGCATCTTTCAAAACTGCATACAGAGACTGTAAAGAATTTAAGTTGTTCTTTTTTTTGATTAAGCCCTCGATCTATTAGTATGAGTAAGCTGAATACATTACTGCACTTACACCTCTCACCTATCAACCTCGTGTTCTTCAAGGGATCTTACTGACTTACGTCATGGGAAAT
>NZ_FOVK01000027.1 GCF_900115135.1 Proteiniclasticum ruminis
CTTATGCGGTATTAATCTTCCTTTCGGAAGGCTATCCCCCACTTTGAGGCAGGTTACCCACGTGTTACTCACCCGTCCGCCGCTAAGAACGCTTCTATGTAAACATATCCGCATTCTCCGCTCGACTTGCATGTGTTAGGCACGCCGCCAGCGTTCGTCCTGAGCCAGGATCAAACTCTCAATTTAAAAGTTTGAACTAGCTATTCATTACACTAGCTTCTGAACTCCATTTTCATGAAGTTCGCACTTTCTTTTCAGAAAGTGGTTTTTTTTGATTTCTCAAAAAGAATTACTTTGGTTTTTTACCTATATTCTGTTTAATTTTCAAAGAACTATGTTTGTTTGTTTTCGTCGCTTTCATCAGGCGACTTCTATATAATATCATTCAGGCAAATTAGTGTCAACAGGTTTTTTTGATTTTTTTGCGAAAATGTTCATATTTTCTGAAGCTCTGTCGATACTCCTTGGAACTCAATTGAGTTGCTCGCTGATATTTTCCGCTGTTTTTTCAAAACTCACCTTGTTCTTCACAGCAAAGTACCCTTTATCTGTCGAAACCCAACAAAAGAACACTTTGAAGTACTTGTAATTATACAACAAATCACCAAAGAAACAAGTAGCACACTTCATGATTATTCTCATTTATTTTACATTGTTTTCGACACAAGCCCTCTCCAGTTCATTATAATAGAGATAATAAAACTTGTTGGAGGTAATTATGGGAATAGTAACAAAAACAGGGGATCAAGGCACCACTGGAACCCTCGGTGGAAAAAGAATCCCCAAATCATCTTCACTAATAGAACTGAACGGACAGATCGATGAAGTGAATGCTTCACTTGGATATCTGAACTCTCTTATAGAAGAAGGAAAAGACTTTGAGAAAAAGCAGGAGCTGATGGAATTCATCCGTTTCATACAAAACGGACTGTATAACTTAGGAACAGAGATCTCTTCAGGATTTACCATTGTTAGATTCAACGAAACACATCCAGCACTGCTGGAAGCGAAAATCGACGAACTTACAGCTCTTATGCCACCTCAAACCAAATTCATCCTTTTCTCAGGCGCAAAAGAAGCTACTTACGCTCACGTAGTACGCTCCGTATCCAGAAGATGCGAAAGACAATTCGTTCGCTATCTGTTAGAGGAGAATGTGGATCCGTTTCCACAGTGTTATAAATTTTTGAACAGACTCTCCGATTACTTATTCACAGTTGCTAGATTCCTGAACCAGGAACTGGGCGGAGAAGAGATCGAAACATCCCCTTGGGCTTAACAGAGAGAACCCCACCGATTCTATTCGTAGAACCAGTGGGGTTTTCTCATTCCTGTCCTTTTTCTATCATCGTTTCTGCAATGACATCCATGGGGTCAATACTCGGTCTTGATAGAGAATTCTTCCTGAGCACCAGACCAATTTCTGTACATCCTAGAATAACAATCTCCGCCCCTTTGGAAATCACATGTTCTCCTGCCTTTTCCAGAAGTTCCACTGGTCTGCCAGTGGTAACACCGGATTTAATACCAGTACCCTCGCCATAGATCGCCTCCATCACAAGCTGTTCCTGCACATCCTCATCCGGATACACGATTTCCACATTCTGGAGAAACTGATTGAAGATTCTTGTGGACTTTGTCCCAGTGGTTGCCAGAACTCCCACTTTTTTGACTCCCGGATAGTTTTTATGGATATATATGTTTAGCTCCTCCAGTGCATGGAGTATCTTAAGCTCCGTTCCCTCAACAATCTCCTTATAAAAATAATGCGACGTGATACAAGGTATGCAAGCAAGCTCAACCCCCATCTTCAGTAAATTATTGGCCGTCTTGATGATTTCAGGCACTGGACTTTCTCCCAACCCAAGAATTGCACGTGTGCGATCCGGTATTTTAGGGTTGCTGTCAATGATAATCCTGAAATGATCCTGATCCCTCATCACTTTAGTCGCTTTGATCATCTTCATATAAATCTGAGCACTGGCTTCTGGCCCCATGCCCCCTATGATTCCTAATATCTTATCTCTCATACTCTAAAGAAGCTTGCCGCTTCCCCTTCAACTCCTCTGTCAGGACATATCAGAAACCCGGTCTCTCAGCACGGAAAACAGGCTCTCTCTATCCTCTTCTATTCCTTTACGATAAATATATTCTAATGCAATCCTTGCGCCGTGATCCATCCCTTGAGAACCAGCCAGAAGAATCACATCCCCTTTCTGCGCTTTATCAATGGCATACGCAATAGCCGGTCTAAGCTCTTCATATAGATGAACCTCCAGACCAGAATGCTCCAGCATACTTTCATAGGTTCTGATTTCTTCTTTCGTCACCCGATCCTTATCCGTCACAAATTCTACGCTCTTTGTACCAATGATTTCATCCAGATGAAGCTTTTCTTTCCACTTCAGAAGCGTCTCCAGATTTTCACGGTTGACAACAGGACCTCTATTCCCCCGGATCGCATAGACCAGATGCAGTTTCTCATACTCAAGCTTCACAAGACTTTCCAGAGTCATATCGATGTTGCTGGTATTGGCAAAATGATCATCAATGATGATAAAATCACCATCATAAATATACTGGAATCTTCTCTCCACTCCACCAAATGTTTCCATAGCCTTCACACACACTTTGGCATCCACTCCATCAGCCATGGCTATGGCCATGGCTGAAAGAGCATTCACCACAGAGTGGAACCCTGGAACTTTCAGCGACACCGGATATTCTCCTTGTGGTACCCACCCGTTCAGCCCTTCAAATCCCTCTTGGACAACTAATGTGAACCTTCCTCTACCGGATGACAAATCAAGATTTTTACAGAAGAGTGTAGCTGATGGATCTTTTGTGGAGAAAGTGATGACTCTCGCTTTGGTATGTTCCTTCATAGAAATCGTGTTCTCATCATCCATGTTGAGCACAGCCACCGCAGAACTTTTTGCCTTACGTATTAAGGACGACTTTGCTTCATAATACTTTTCAAGACTACCATGCTGATCGATATGTTCTCTGCTGAAATTATTGAACGCAACAATATCAAAATCCACATCATTGACTCGGTAAAGCTCCAATGCAGAGGATGACACTTCCATTACAGCTTTCTCCACCCGATCCTCTGCCATCTTCAGAAAAATCTTCTGAAGATCACTGCTCTCTGGTGTAGTCAGCTCTGAATGCACAAATTCGTCACCGCTTTTTATCATAACACTGCCGATAAGACCAGTCTTGTATCCTGCTTCAAGATAAATGTGGTCCAACATATAGCTTGTCGTGGTTTTCCCGTTGGTCGCTGTGATACCAATGACCTTAAGATTTTTGGTGGGATATCCCAAAAGCTTCGCAGAAAGTCTTGAGAGAGCCTCTCTTGGATTCTCTACCCTGATCTGAGGAATCTTAACATCCTTTCGGAACTCACTGACAACAGCTGCTGCTGCGCCTTTTTCTGACGCTTTACCGATATAATCGTGACCATCCATCAAATACCCTTTGATGGCAACAAACAATCCACCCTGTTCTATTTTTCTTGAATCATTGGTCACCGATGTGATCTCTAAGTCCAGAAGATCCTCTCCTTCATCTATCGTGAAAGGATAATCTTCCAAAAGACGACTCAATTTCATTTTTCCACCCACTCTACCGTTTTTACTGATTATACCAAAGTTCGCGGTATATCGCTTCATATCAGTATGATTTTCACAAAAAAATAAAACTCGGTGCTTTCAAAGGAAAGCGCCGAGCCAGTATCTATCTATTATGCTCTCTTCACAAGACTGAACAGACTGTTCAGTATGATTCCAACGACGGCCGCCAGACTCAGACCGCTTAAGGCGATGTTCTCTGTCAGTCGGATGGAGAAGAAGGAAGCCATTTCGGATGGAAGATAAGTTGGTGCCAGACCGATAACCACGATAGCCAAAGCTGTAATCACTGTTCTAGCCTCTACTTTCACTTCTTTCTGTTCGAAAGCTGATTTCAAAGTCTTCACACCAATCAGAGCAATCATGGAGAACAAAATGACGCTGATTCCACCCATGACTGGGGTTGGAATACTTCTAAGAGTTCCTCCAAGCTTTCCAACGAAAGCCAGAACGATGGCAAATACTGCAGCCAGTCTCAGGATTGCAGGATTATAATTCTTTGTGATTGCCAACACACCTGTGTTTTCGCCATAGGTTGTGTTCGCTGGTCCACCAATGAGTGCTGCAAACGCTGTTGCCAAGCCGTCACCCAGAAGTGTCTTATGTAATCCAGGATTTTTGATGAAATCTTTTCCTACTACTTGACCATTTGTTGTAATATCCCCTACATGCTCCATAAATACTGCAAGAACCACAGGTGCGATGGTTAAAACTGCATCCAGGTTGAACTTAGGAAAGGTAAAGGTTGGTACCTGGAATAACTGTGCACTTGTAATGATGGAAATGTCCACTTGGGATAAAGCCAGGGAAACAATATATCCTACCGCTACCGCGATGATGATGGAAAGCTGCTTCAGCATGCCTTTTCCAAAGAGATTCAGCGCAAGAGCTGTAAGAAGAGTGACAGCTGCAATAATCAGATTTCCTTGTGCCATGCCATATGCAGTGGGCAGCAGAGTAAGTCCGATGACCATAATCATAGGTCCAACAACATAGGAAGGAAGAATCTTTTTCAGACTCTCATACTTCACTTTTTTCATAATGAAGGAAGCCAGCACATACAGAAGACCTGCCACTATAATTCCACCTTGGGCATAAGCATAATCCCCACCATTTGCTTCTTTCACGCTATTGATCACCGCGATGAACGCAAAGGAAGACCCTAGAAATACCGGAACTGTTCCACCTGTGACAAAATGGAATATCAGCGTACCGATACCCGCTGTTAGAAGCGCTATAGATGGATTCATCCCTGTGAGCATCGGAACCAGAACTGTCGCACCAAACATCGCAATAAGATGCTGGAGTGCAAGTATGATGTCTTTTCCTGAAGTCACCTCGAAAAATTTCTGTTCCGTTTCAACTTCCAGTTTGTTTTTTGCCGTGATTGTTGTCATGTTTTCCTCCTTATTGGGTATCCCTGTACCCATTAATAAAATATAATTGCATAAAAAAACCTCTTGTCCAAACAGACAAGAGGTATAATAAGCCTACGTATTCTTTGATTCATGCTTACCATCTTCTTGGCCTCTCTGGACCTTGTTAAAGATTTCTTCTAAAGAAGTATAGCACATGGAATCCCATACAGCAAGAGTAAATTTATACTAATCTTTACGCTGCTCTCATATGCTTTTACCTATTTCGCCTCTTCCATTTTGGTCAGCGTAGAGAAATCACTGAAAAACTCTGGATACGATTTGTTTACTGCTTCATACCCTAGGATTTTTACTGTCTCTTTGCACCTTAAGGAAGCTACCGCACTGGCCATGACAATACGATGATCATGATAGGTGTCAACGGTGCCTCCCCGAAGCATCTCGCAGCCTTCTATGACGATATCTTCACCATCCAGATCTGCCTGCCCGCCCAAGGAACGGATCAGCTCAATGGTGGACTCGATGCGGTTGGACTCCTTATAACGGAGCCTTCTGCAGTTTTTAAGCTTTCCGCCTCCATTTGAAAGTGCTAAAAGCACTCCAAGAACAGGTGTCAGATCCGGAATATCAGAAATCTCCGCATCAATCCCCTGAAGATCAGATTTTCTCACTTTGTATCCATTTTCTGTGCGAACTATATCGACGCCCATTTTCTCAAGAATTCTTACAATCTCCCGATCCCCTTGAACAGAATCATGAGTAAGCCCCTTAATGTCCACCTCACCAGCAAGAGCTGCTGCCGCCATAAAGAAAGCTCCTTGAGAGTAGTCTCCCTCCACTTCATAATCTCTAGCTGCATAGGCCTGATTCCCTTTCACGAAGAAAGTATTTCCTTCCCGCTCCACAAACACCCCAAAATCTTCCATAACACGGAGGGTCATGGCTACATAGCCTGCACTTTCGAGGTTTCCAGTTATTGTCAGCGTGCTGTCACCATCCAGCAGCGGCAAAACAAAGAGCATCCCGGAAATAAACTGAGAGCTCACATCCCCTCTCATGGAGAAATGCCCAGGTACTAGCTTTCCTTTCACCACAAGGCTTTCCATACTGTCCCTGTAAAGCGTCACATCCAGTTCCTGAAAAAGCTCTTCATATACAGTCAGTGGCCTCTTCATAAGATTGGTGCTTCCTCTGAACTCATATACTTCATCAAAAAGCAGGGTGATGGGAATGAAAAATCGAAGGGTTGACCCAGACTCTTCCGGTTTCAGCACACGGTCCCGCCTGTTGCCAAATCCTCTGGCATCCATGTGCACTTCCTTTTCACGAATAAAGAAATCCACACCCAAATCTTCCAGACATTTCAGCGTCGCCATAATATCCATGGATAGATCCACAGGACGGACAACCCCCTTCCCCCCAGAAAGCGCCAAGGCGATCAGTGCTCTATGGGCATAGGACTTTGACGGTGGTACAGTGATCTCCCCCTGAACAGATTTTGCATTCAGCTCTTTAATCACGTAAACTCCTCCTTTCTTTTGTTCGACTTTTCTATAGACTCTTCTCGAAACGTTCCAGCACTTCCTTTATGAATTGTCCATTTTCGTGGAAGAGTTCTCCATCGGCATAAATTCGTCCCGTTTTACGAAGCTCTCCAATCATATCCCAGTGAATGACACTTCTGTTCTGTCCTCCAGCTTCCGGGAAAGAGTCTCCAATGGCCATATGGAAAGTTCCGCCGATTTTCTCATCAAAGAGGATATTCTTCGTGATGTTCTTAATGCCATAATTGGTTCCGATGGCCAGCTCTCCGAAGGTTCTCGCGCCTTCATCTGTATCAAGGATGGTCATGAGAAGCTCTTCTCCTTTTTCAGCAGAAGCTTTGACAATTCTGCCTTTCTCAATCTCCAGTCTGATTCCTTGAATTTCTTTTCCTGCATAAATCAGCGGGAACTCAAAATAAACATGCCCATTCACGGAATCTTCCACCGGCGAAGTGAAGATCTCTCCATCTGGAAAATTCACCTGACCATCACAGTTGATCCAGACTCTGCCATCGACACTCGCCGTGACATCGGTCTCTTCAGAAACAATTCTGATTTCCTTCTTAGTATTGAGATAAGCAATCCAGCGGTCCTGTTCTTTGGAGATTTTGGTCCACTCCGCCACAGGATCCTGTTCGTATAAAAGTCCTGCACCGTAGACAAAATCCTCATACTCTTCCAAGCTCATACCTGCTTCCTGGGCATCTCCCATGGCCGGAAACTGAGTGCCGCACCATCTTAAAGATCCATCTCCCATACGTTCTGAATAAAGTTTTCTCCATCCTTTAGCCCCAATAGAGGAGAATTTCACCTGATCCGGATGGATGTTGGTCCCAAACTTCGGGTTCCTGGATCCCCATGCAGTCAGCCAGACATCCGCTTTGGCAAGAAGTGTCTCATTGAGAAGATTCCCTTCCCGAAGCTGCTCTTCTGTGGACTCTTTCAAGATCACTTCCTGAATTTCATCTGAAGTCAGAACTACCTCCACATGACCTCCCGCTTTCACCGCTTCCCTTGCCACAGCCTTCGCCCAAGGGGTTGCCACTTCGTCACAGCGAATGTACACAAAGTCACCAGGTGTCACCTTCGTGGAGTACTTCACCAAAAGCTCCGCTAATTTTTCAAGTCTTTCATCTCTCATCGTTTTTCACTCCAATGCTTCTGTTTTCTTCATTATACATCAGAGTGCTTCCACATCCTAGAAAAGAAACATTTCCAGGGCTTTTCTCCATTCCCTCAAAAATCTTTTCAGGAGATTGAAAACGTTAAGACAATATTCAAAGTTCTCCCTTATAATAAAAGAAGAGGCTCATGCGGATGCACTTGCCTCAAAAAAAACAAATAAAAAAATCCGGTAAATCTACCGGATTCAAATGGTGGTCGATCAGGGGTTCGAACCCTGGGCCCTACGATTAAGAGTCGCATGCTCTACCAGCTGAGCTAATCAACC
>NZ_FOVK01000009.1 GCF_900115135.1 Proteiniclasticum ruminis
AGAAATGCACAGGACGGAATTTCTCTGATCCAGACAGCAGAAGGTGCTCTTAACGAAACACACTCCATTCTGAACAGAATGAGAGAACTTGCTGTACAGAGCTCCAATGATACCAATACAAACTCCGACAGAGATGAGATTCAAAAAGAAATGAATCAGCTTTCCCAGGAAATCACAAGAATCTCCGAAAACACTGAGTTTAATACTCAGAAGCTTCTTACAGGAGACTTTGCAAGCAAAAAGCTTCACATTGGTGCCAATGAAGGCCAAGCAATGGAAGTTTCCATTGCTGATATGGGCTCAAATGCACTCGGAGTAGAAGGCAAAGTTGGATCAGCTACAGCTGTTACCGGTGTCGCAAACTTAAACGTAAGAGCAGTTAATGGTGATACAGCCCTTACAATCAAGTTTGCAGCAGCTGGAAATGATGCTGTCACAGAAACAACAGCTACAAGATCTGGTGATGAAATCACAGTTACATTGAAACAGGGAGCAGGTACTCCTGGTACAATAGCTGATACTCATGGAGCCATAGCTGATGCATTAAGCACAATTGAAGGACTTATCGTTGAGAAAGCAACTGGATTTGCAGCAGGCACAGCAATCGCAGCTGCTCCTGCTAATACAACCACAAGCACAACACTTGATGCCACCTATAATAGAGATAAGGGAATTAATGTATCTACACAGGCTGATGCCGATGCGGCCATCACAACAATCGATAATGCTATTACATCCGTATCTGCAGAAAGATCCAAGCTTGGTGCTGTTCAGAACAGACTGGACCACACCATCAACAACCTGACAGCAACATCTGAGAACCTCTCAGCTGCTGAATCCAGAATCAGAGACGTAGACATGGCTAAGGAAATGATGGAGTTCACAAAGAACAACATCCTGAACCAGGCTTCTACGGCTATGCTGGCTCAGGCTAACCAGATGCCACAGGGAGTACTTCAGTTACTCGGCTAATCAAAATATTAAAGGTAGACAGTTCATCATTTGAACTGCCTACCTTTTTTCTTGTCCTCAGTATTCATTTTCTCCTAACCTCTCATTACTTTATAAGTGCGATCCCCAAGCTTTCTCTAGAAAACCTCACTTATCCCTGTTACGTTGAAGAATATCATAAGTGAAGTACTTATTCTATCAAACTAACCAATTTCATTAATCCCGAAGTACTCTTTAATAATTGAATTGAGTTGAGTCGTAATTTCAAAAAAATCACAACCCAGATCTAGAGTTTTGACACTTATACTATTGCCGCTCATCCTATATGTACTATTTGGTTGTACAGTTTCATCTGTCTTTGCATAAAGTAACATACCTGACACTTCATGTGGTTGATCTCTTAATTGTCTCTCTTTATTCTTAACATACGTGAATATCTGGTATAGATTCCCAGAATGAAGCTTACGAACATCATATCGTGCTCGCGTCGTATTTGAATAATACTTTGCATCAATGATCAGTGTCTTCTCATCTTTAGTAAGCATGATATCAGTCTGCATAATGGGAAGCATATCATTTATCTCATCATCCAACTGCCAAGGAATCTGGGATGCTCTTGCATTAACTTCAGGATATTCTTTTTTGTAATACTCTAGAATAAATTTCTCATACAGTCGGGACATATGCTGTTCATCAAGAAAATCCATAAGCTTTTTTGTTCCACTAGAGGTGGTCTGCAGTAGACTATTTATTATTAGATGACATATTGAAATAAGCATTTGATACGTCTGATTATTTTTGTTGTAAATAAAATTCCAGTTTATGTTGTAAACATTAAGTATCTCAACATCACTAAAAAACACAAGGTGTTTACGTAATTCCTTTTTTCTTTTCGGGGAAATATCCGAGCGTAGTAGAAGCTCGGCTGTGGATTTTATAACTCGATTCATATAAGAGTTCACGGAAAAATCTTCATACACACAAACCAATTGCTTTCTTAACATAGTCCGAGTTTTTATCGATTCAGAAATATCAATCTTTCCTCGAATAGAAGATAAAGCATCAGATTCCCCTATGTATTCTCTTCCAAGACCTCTCTTTAATTGCAGAGAAATACCTTTTGTCAAAATTGCTGCACATAGTTCTGTAACATTACTAAATTTTTCGGTAGATACATTTTTATATCCCTGCTCATTCAGCACTTGGAAAGCATAAGATAGCATATAATATATATTCTGTACGGGTATCACTTAATAGCACCCCTTAAATAATTTGTCCAATCTTTAATTTTCAGCGGTTCGTCAAACCAGTATTCCTTCAGTAATGGGATGAGCTCGTACTCAACAATATTCGAAAGCATCGAATTACTGATCTCTCTTAGCTCACAAAAGTAGCTATGGCCTATACAGAACCCTTCACCGAGAGACTCATCAGCTGTAATAACACCATTCAAATTATCAATGGTGTTTATAAGATTATTAAATTCCTTGCTATTTAAGCTCATACGGTAGTTTCTAAAACCTTCAGATTCAAATCCTGGCTTCATTTCAAAGAATGCAAACCGTCTGCGAAGTGCATAATCAAGCATAGCCAAACTTCTATCTGCAGTATTCATCATACCAATGATATGGAGATTCTTGGGTACTGAGAACTTCTCATCAGAATATAAGAGCTGCAGTGCATTCCCACGTTTATCGTTCTCAATAAGCATAAAAAGTTCACCGAATATTTTACTCAGGTTTCCTCTGTTTATCTCATCAATAATGAAGAAGTAATCATTGTCCAGATCATCTGCTGCCTTTTTACAAAAGTTATAGAAGGAGCCCTTCTTAATTTCAAATCCTTCTCCTGCAGAAGTAGGACGAAACCCTTCAATAAAATCTTCGTAGCTATAGCTCTGGTGAAATTGAATCATCATCACACGTTCCTGATCTTTAACCCCCATCATTGAATAGGCTAAGCGCTTGGCCGCATATGTCTTACCTACCCCCGGTGCACCTTGAAGAATAACGTTTTTCTTTGTTTTTACAAGTCCTACAAGTGTATTGTATTTGTCTTCATCCATATATACTTCATCAAGAAACCTCTTTTTATCATAAAGAGGGTAGGAAATATCGGGAACCTCAACTTCATCATTATCTTCATCCTTTTCAAATAGTGTAATTAATTTTTCCACATAATCTGTGTATGATGTGATATCCGTCAAAGTTTTCATGACTGCTTGTCCTGGGTGATCCTTAGGCTCATCTATGTAATTATCTGTCCAATTCATCTCTCGAAAATTAGAATAGTCACTATCAATTGAAGAATCAAAAAAGTAATCCGATTTTACTATACCTCGACCAATAAGCTGATGCATTCCCTTTTTCACAAAAACAATATCACCTGGCTTCATCTCATTTGCAAACTGCCAAGTAGCGTGGGCAGCATTTCTATATGGTTTTGATGGGTCAATTTTCTCCTTCATGGCAACCTTCATTTCGTCTTTGCTTGTATATTGAGTTAAATCTCCAATCCTGCTCCACCCTATTCCCATAACATTTTGCCGATAAAAATCTTCCCACTTAACCGCACCATCCCCGGGTGAGTAGATCCAATAATGAACAGTATCTACATCTTCGTCTGCTAAGCCAGCGCCTTTCTCATCACGAGTAGTCTTATCATCTTTTATTTTTTGATTCACTTCCTCAGAATATCTCCATGCTTCAAATGATAGCTCTTTAAAATCCTTTAAACTGCACTCACCACTATTAAGGTAGCTCAGAAGTATATTAATTATTTCAAAATACTTCGCAGAAGGAATTTTACTTTCAATTTTAGGTAAAGAGGATACGACTTTACCAGGTATTTTCCCTGATTCGTATATATACCAAGAGTTACGTTGGTCAAGATTGAGGAAAGAATCCGGAGCAATCCAGTAAAGTGCCATAGTAACTTTACTATTGCCATTTCCTTTTTTATTGATCACGAGATCAAAATACTTCGATAGCACTTTTCGATTTCCTTCTGTAGGATTATCAGCATACTTCATAGCAGTTTCAAACAAATCCCACAATTCTTCAATATCACTCTCCCCACGTTCACCAACATAGTCATAAAAAGTAGCATTTTGGTTATTTAATACTGGAACACTGTCAAAAGACGTTGGAATATCTGCTTGTACTCCAAACGTTTCTGCAACTGATTCAATTATTTTCAAACGGTTTGACTCTTTCATCGAACTCTTGTTAAACAAACCAAATATTGTAAATGGGTCTATATCTGTAATTTGGTTATCTTTATCCAATGTCGGCATACTGATTCCTGTATCTTTAAAAATCTTCTCAACTTTAGTGATAAGCTCCTCTCTTTGTCTCCTAAAGCCTAATAGAAGATGTGAGAACTCTTTGTAAAGATCTACCCAATCATACTGTTTTGTTTCCAATTTTTTCCCTCCAGTATTTTTTATGTTCATATTATCTTTACTTTAACATGGAATTATCAGAGTAATGTAATCATTTTACTTATTATTTGTTGAACTTCACCATTTCTATACCTTCTTTCAAATGACCCTTCAATCCAATGACTTTCACGCAGTAACATAATTAATAATGCAACACATAGCTCATAGTTTGCATCTGGAAGTCTCAATAGTTCTATATCTACATTAATCGGGTCTGTCGATAATAAGCTTCTATAGTCACCATTAAGATCACCAAACCGCTGCAAACAATAGTAATAATGACTCTCATTCGAAGTATCTTTTTCTAGAAGCAATCTTAGATTGTCCTTTTTTTCCTCATTATGCATATATTTGCCCTCCTCACAAATAATGGATGCTGAAATATAATCTTGAAGACTATTCCATACACTAACCATCCACACAGTCCTTATAGACAAATACGCTCTCTATAAAGTTTTCGGTTCAAACTATAAAAGAAACTCATACCAAATAAAGTTCATTACTGATTTGAACAAACTCTTCATCCCCAACACATTCATACTGAAATACAGGACCATCCAATTCTAGATAGGTCTCAACCTCTAAAGTATCCAGATTGATCCTGCATACCCTCTCATTCCCCCTATCCGAAACATAGAGCATATTTCCCAGTAGAGTAAGACTTTCTGGATAACAGAATAGGCTTCCTCGATCCATACCAATTTCTCCATCAGAAATTGAAACTTCCAAACTTCCATCATCCAAAGAGAATCTTTTTACAGTGTGGGATGTAGGGTAAGCACACCATATGGAGTTCCCATACACAGCAATGTCATAAATCGTATCAACTTGTCCCATCTCTTCATATTTCCTCATAAGGGACCCACTTCTATCAAATTTGTAGATGACAGATTCCTGATAATAGCACACATAGAGAGAACCATCTTGGTCCCAACACCTTGAAGTACTCCTGTCACCAAACCTATCCACCATGGGTTCATAAAGATCCCCATTGAAGGCTTTAAAATATTCTTCTTCAGTGATTTCCTCAATCTCACCACGATATCTTCTGTACTCTCTGTTTCCATAATCATCTGATGCCGCATAATAAAGTTCCTTGTTGCTACTAAAGATCCCTGCAACACTTTCACTGATTAACTTCAAATAGACCACTCCTTCTCCACTAGCATTACAAACAAAGACATCCAGTGAAGATAACTCAAACCACTGATTATTTCATACTTCGATCTATCTTCTTTAAAAAACGAACATCCATTTAATTCTTATCGATTCCAGTCCACCTCTGAAAACCAGGTACCTTCACTGAGCTTTTCAGAAAGCTCCACACTCTCTTCCCGATTCTGAGCTGGGGCTACAAAGAACTCATCTATTCTTGGCTGACTCCCTTCCTCATGAAAAAGCATCACAATTTCCTCGAAATTCTTTGTAGAAACATATCCCCATGCTGCATAGAGTTCAGCTGATTTCCCTTCTCGTAGAGACTGACGTCACCCTCTTCATGATGAAAATGAATGAGAACGTGTTTGCCATTCCATCGATGAGAACTGTCTGAAAAAGTAAATTCCCCCTCAAACTCTTTCATCGTAAAGTAGCGGTACTTGGCCGTTCCGCGGATGGTTACCTCCATGACCGCATCCTCGCCTGCACTGAAGCTTCTTTCTATGCCGCTCAGCGTACTTTCTATCTCTTTTTCGTAAGGAAGGACATAGGCTATAACAGCTCCCAGAACCAGAAAGATCAAAAACAAACTGCTATAGATCCATCTTCTCTTCATACACGTACACCTCTCCATTTCACATAGGGATATCAATCTCAAACTTCAGTAAATTCAGAATATATTATCTCTATCTATATCCTAATATATTCAAAGCTATAACTCAATGAAATTTCTATTCTTTTCTCCTTCTTTCAGAGTAAATTGTAAGTCCCCTCCCAGGATGCTACAATTTATCTTAAAGAAGCAGTCCATCCGAAGGAGAAGAAGCAGCATGATACACGAAACCATGAAGATCACACAAGAGGGCTCCCAGGAGTACGCCAGACTTACCACCTATCTCTGGGAGTACTCTCCCGAGATACCCGTAAAGAAAAGAGCATTAGTCCTCATCTGCCCCGGTGGAGGCTATCATAGAACCTCCGACAGAGAAGCGGAAGCCGTTGCCCTCAAGATCATGTCCATGGGCCATCACGCAGCGGTGCTTCGATACTCTGTGGCACCAGCCCGCTTTCCTGTGGCTTTAAGAGAAGTGGCCAGCAGCATTACGCTCTTAAGAGGAAAAGCTGAAGAGTGGCACATAGATGAGAATAGGATTGTTGTTATGGGCTTTTCTGCAGGAGGCCACCTGGCTGCAAGCTATGGAGTCTACTGGAACTCCCCAATGCTGTCAGAAAGCACCGGGGCGAGTTTGGAGAATCTCCGTCCAAACGGCCTCATCCTAGGCTACCCTGTCATCACCGCATACGAACCCCACCGCCATGAAGGAAGCATCCGAAACCTCCTAGGAGACAACTGGCAGGAAAAAGAGTTCCTGGAGAAGGTTTCCCTGGAAAACCATGTAGGATTCCATACCCCTAGAACCTTTCTCTGGAGCACCTTTGAAGATGATACGGTTCCAGCAGAAAATTCCTTGGTCTTTGTCCAGGCACTGATGAAAAAGAAGATCCCGGTGGAGTTTCACCTTTATGAAAAAGGCGGACATGGACTTTCCTTAGCAAACCACATCACCGATAACGTTGCTCACACCTGCGATCAGAAAGAATGCCAGAACTGGATTGACCTTGTAGAGACCTGGCTTCAGAATCTATAGAAGAACCCCAAAAAAGGAGAACAGCCATGAGTACCATTCTCAATGAAAACCTCATCTACGAGATTCTTTCCGTGGTAGAAGAGATCCCGCCAGGTAACGTAGCCACCTATGGCCAGATTGCCCGTCTCATCGGAAGAGAAAAGAACGCAAGGCTTGTGGGCAGTGTCCTAAAAAGATCCGAATACTACGGAAGCTATCCCTGTCACCGGGTGGTGAATCATGAGGGACGCCTGGCTCCCAGCTTTCCAGAGCAGAAAGAGCTTCTACTCGAAGAGGACGTGCCATTTAAAAGTGAAAATCAGGTGGATCTGAAAAAAGCCCAGTGGGAGATCTAGGATGCCAAAATCCCCTGTGAGGCACTGAGCATCTTGTTATTCATTACTAATAAGGCTTTCAAAAGTAAGTACATATTCATCTTACTCTTTTCGCATACATCGTAAAAAGCAGTCAAAGTTTAAAAACTCTGACTGCTTTTTGCTTGAAGGGATGAACTGTTATCTGTTACGTCCGAACCCATTGCCTCCGCCGTTACCAAGACCTTCACCATTCTTTAGGCCGCTTCCATATCCTTGCCCATTTTGAGCTCCATTTCCGAACTGAAGTCCAGCACCTGCCATCGGTCTATCACCAGGATTGCCTTCGCCATCACAGTCTGCCTGATGTTCCTGAATTCTTTCCATCAGAGCATCTGCATTTTCCTGAGAAATCCTGCCTTCTGTCACTCTTTCCTCAACGACTTCTCTCTTCTGCTCAAAAAGTTCTGCTTTGAATTCATCCAGTACGCCTGCATCAACCGCAATGGAGCCATAGGTATTTTCGGCTGTCTTCAGTTCAGCAATTTCCTCCACAGACTTTCCTGTCATACCCGCTAAAGCCTCCTGTGGTGAGTCGTACTTTGCGGCTGCGAACACGGTCATGGAAGTCACTCCCATGGCTAGAGACAGAGCACCTGCTGCAATGATGTTTCTTTTGTTTTTCATTTTCTTTTCCTCCTAAATTTGTTTGTTGTTGAGATTGTTTCTATGGTTCAAATTTATCAGGAATTTATGTCATATTTTTGTTTTTTTCTGACTATATATGTGTTTTTCACTTTACCTGCAGAATCAAGGAGGTTTTTCTGTTCATTGCAAAAACGAGTACCCGAAAGGCTATCCTGTTTATCCTGTTCTTCATCAGATGCTTGTGAGCCTCATGGAAGAAGGCCTTACACATCTGAATGAGGCTTTCCCAGCCCCGAAAAAAAGCGTCACCCTGGATATGCTCTAAGTCCCTTTAATATGTCATATCAGAAAAGACAAAGGCATAGGAAGACGCCTTCCTATGCCTTTATCCTATAAGTACTGTTTTTCTGCCAAAGGCACTGATGATTTCTGACTCCACCCCATAGACCTCTTTCATGATCTTCGGCGTCACGATGGAAGCCTCTCCATAGGCATGAACCTTTCCGTCTTTCAGAAACAAAAACCGGTCGCAGTACCGAAGGGCTAAATTGATGTCATGGATCACCACAAGGCTGCCAATGCCTCTTTCCTTCGTAATCTCTCTCACGAGCCCCATCATTTCCACCTGGTTTTTCGGATCCAGACTGCTGGTGGGCTCATCCAGAAGAAGAAGTTTTGGATTCTGAAGAAGAGCCCTGGCAATCATCACCTTCTGGACCTCTCCTCCGGAAAGCTCATGAATGTACCGAAGGGAAAAGGGAGAAAGGCCTACCTTTTCCAAAGTCTCCTCGCAAAGAAGAAGATCTTCCTCTGAGACCCCCCACTTCATGTGGGGTTTTCTGCCAAGAAGCACCGCATCAAACACCGTCATTTCATGAATCTCATTCTTCTGAGCAACAAAAGCCATCTGCCTTGCCCGCTCCGCTGAAGATAAAGGCAGCATGCTTTTCCCCTCCACATACACACTTCCATGGCTGGGTACCCGGATTTTGCAGAGGCAGGAGAGAAGGGTGCTTTTTCCTGCGCCATTATTGCCCAAAATGGCCACAAACTCTCCTTTTCCCATACGAAAACTCACATCTTTCAGAATCTCAGTTTTTCCGTAGGAAAAAGAAATCTTATCCACTTGAATCAAACTACATTCACCTCCGCTTTCCTTTCTTCAGAATCAGGTAGAGAAAAAGAGGCGCGCCCAAAAAGGATGTGATGGCCCCGATGGGGAGCACCGCAGGCGTTCTCACGGTCCTTGAGAGAAGATCTGCAAAGAGCATCAGCGCGCTGCCAAGAAGGGCAGAGCCTGGAAGGAGGAAGCGGTAATCACTGCCCACAACCTTCCGGACCATATGGGGAGCAATGAGACCGATGAAGCTGATGGTGCCCACAAAGGCTATGGCCGTGGCAGAGATCAGGGTGGCCAGAAACATGCTCACAAGAATCAGCCGGTCCACAGGAACCCCCAGACTCTTCGCCGTCTGAACACCGCTTTCCATGGCATTGTAGTTCCATCGGTTGTAAAAAAAGTAGAAAAAAGACAAGAGGGACGTGATGAAAATGAGCGCAATCTCTTCGCTTCCTGCCCGGCCAAGGCTACCAAAGGTCCAGTAGACTATGGACGCCACCATCTCGTCGTCACTGAAGTACTGGATGAGGGTGGTGGCACCGCTGAACATGGCACTGAGGGCAACGCCCACAAGGATCATCACCGTGGGGGAGACCCCACGGACCTTGGAGAGAAATAAAATCAGCACCGTGGTAGTCATTCCTCCTAAAAAAGCCAAAATCACAATGATATAAGGATTGGTGAAGGTGATGCTGGAAAGAGCGTTTCCAGAAGCCTTGCTCCCCGCATGAAAATAGACAATGGCCACAGCAGCACCAAAGGAAGCCCCTTGGGAAACCCCCAAGGTGGACGCAGAGGCCAAGGGGTTCCGAAGAACACT
Source organism: Proteiniclasticum ruminis (assembly GCF_900115135.1). GTDB lineage: Bacteria > Bacillota > Clostridia > Clostridiales > Clostridiaceae > Proteiniclasticum > Proteiniclasticum ruminis_A. The sequence continues at coordinate 10,082 of NZ_FOVK01000009.1, forward strand.
CTGCATGACGCAGCCTGCAAGGGCCAAGGCCATGCCCACCACCACCGCCGTCAGGACCCTGGGCATACGAACCTGAAAGAGGATGGTCCTCATGGATGCATCGCCGCTTCTTCCAAGAAGAGTATTTACCACATCCTTCAGCGGCATCCCGGAAGACCCCACAGAGAGTGACAAAAGAGCCATAAAAATAGCCGTGAGAAGAAGACCCAGAAGAAAGAGCGCTTTTCTTCTGGTATAGCGCTGATAGCCTGTTCTGGTATTCTCTTCTCTCCGTACTGTCTTCATTTTCTACTCTCCCAGCTGAATGGTTCCATAATATAGGCCACCTGCCACCATCTCTTCATAGAGATTGACCCCCAGAAACTTCATGAAGATCTCTTCTGCCTTCTCTTCCAGGTTCACATCCTGAAACTCTTCCGGATAAAGAATCTTTCCGGCATGGTAAGCATTGAGAAAGGCATAGGTGAAATTGGTGCCTGCATTGTTGAAAGACGGCATGGTATAGACCTGTCCCTCTTTTACCGCCCGCAGATTTTCAAAATACTCCGGATGGTCCTGATACTCCTTCGTCACAAGATCGAGATTCCCAGGATCGAGGAAAATCACCTGGGGGTCCCAGGTCATGATCTTTTCAAGATCCGCCTCATAAAAGCCCTCTATGGCAGCATCCTCCGCCACATTTTTCGCATGGAGGGCATCAAAGATGCCGAACTTGGAGTAGGTGCCTGAAAAGCCCCGTCTGCCGTTAAAGGTCACGGCTCCTGCATAGGCCCGAAGCTTCTCTTCTTCCGGCACATTCTCCGTACGCGCCGTAAGATCTGAAAGCATTGTGTCCATATAGCTTAGGATCTCCTCTGCTCGGTCTTCCTTCTTTATGACCTCTCCAAAGACTCTCATAGCCTTGTAAAAAGACTCCGGGGAAAGGCCGGTGCTGTGCCGGACTGAAACCACGGGAATTCCTGTCTGAGCCTGAAGCTCCTCTGCTGCCTCATAATCAAAGCCTGCGATGATGACATCCGGGGAAACCAGGATGATCTCTTCAGAGAATCCGTTGTTCTGTCCACTGCCGCCTCCTTCGCCTACCACGGGAAGCTTTAAAAGATCCTCCCGGTGGATGGGGTTATAGTCTCGTCTAATGTTGACCCCTTCAGAAAGGTAGGCTTCGCTGCCCACCACCATATCCATGGCCTGAAGATACGCCGCAAGTCTTGGGGCTCCTGAGCCCAGGCAGATGATGGTTTCCACATCCACTGGAATCTCCACTTCTCTTCCCACCGCATCGGTGATGATTCTCGTCTTGGACGAAGCTGGCGCATCCAGCACGTCCTTCTCCACTGTTTCTTTTTCTCCACATCCAGTAAAGCTTGTGAGGACACTCAAGGCAAGCCCCATCAGTAGGATGCTTTTTAACTTTTTCTTCATACTGTTCTCCTATATACCAGACGATTTGGTCTGCTTTTTGTCTGCTTCTGCCACTTCATGTCAGAAGAAAGGCACCTGTATAAGGTGCCTGCTTCATCCACGATATCTCTACACTGCAAGGTTTCAGGGGAAACCTTCTAACTTTCTCTATGATGTTTTCTACAGTCCGTTGGCGGTTAAGGTCTTCTTGTAGGCATCGGTATGCACATAAAGCTCCTGCTTGATAGGGTTCACCTTTCTCTGCCTCACGGTGTACACCATAAAGAAGAATACACCCAGGTTGAACACAAAGGACAGAACACTAAGACTCATGAGGGCTCCGGTGCTGTAGGTAGGGATCACCTTGAAAAAGGAAGCCGTCTGGAAGTCCACTGACAGAGAGAACATGGCATAAAGAGACAGAATCTGTGCTCTATGCTGCAGCCATGCGCCCCGCTTGAAGAAATACTCCGCAATGACTGCGGCGGTTAAAATACCAAATCCCGCATAGAGGGACCGGGTGGAGATACAGTTATAAACATAGGCATAATTCCATAGAGTATAGCCGATGACATAAGGCCAGGTCATATCCGGCCAGATCATGTCTCTGGATTTGTCCTTGGACACCCGGATGCCCACAAATCCTGTGAGGGTGATGATGGTGAAAACTCCGGCAATGGCATTTAGAATGTTCCAGGGACCGCCCTGAACCACTATGCCGCCTGCGTCCACCGTCAGGGTCTTATAGGTGACAAAGATCTCCAGCTCTCTGAATACGGCCTCTGCAATGTTGATGGAGAGGATGGCTGCTGGAAAAACTGCAGCAAACTTCTTTGTGCCAAGCTTTGTAAAGCGGATGAGAAGGAATCCATAGACACCGATGAGGGCGGATACCACCTTCACCCATCCGAACCAGGTTTTTCCAGTGGGAGAACCCAAGGGGCCATAAAAGATCCCTATGGCCAGAAGCACTGGAAGCAGGACAAACATCAGCACCGATACGGTTTTAGATCTTCTGCTGATCTCATTTAAGAAAAGGAATGCGGCGATAAAAACCACCAGGGCCAGGAAACTCTGTACATTTAAACCTTCGTATAAAAATCCCATGATAAGCTCCTTTCACTAATACGCAACGACTTCTTTGATGTTGAACTCCTGACCGGAGAGAAGTGTATAAGCACTCCCCCCGCAGGAAGGACAGATGCGGCGGTGGGTGACAATGTTAAAATCTTCCCCACAGCCATGGCACTTGGCCATGGCCGGTAAAGTGAGGATTTCAAGCTTTGTCTCTTCATAGGCGGTGCCGCTCACCGCTGCCGGATAGCATTCCTCGATGAATCTTGGAATGGCCTGGGAAAGCTGGCCGATTTCCAGCACAATCTTATCCACCTTGGATAGCTGGTTTTCCAGGACAAAGCTGTCCACCACACGGATCACTTCATAGACAATACCAAGCTCATGCATACAAACACCCCATCATCTGGTTTCACTGAACGGATTGATCTTGTTCAGTGTAATCTTCGCTTTTCTTGTAATGGCATTTTTCATCACAGACTTTGGCAGTTTGTCCAGCTCAAAGCCCTTGACATCGTGGACTCTTTCCAGACTGATGGCACCGAATTTGCATCGTAAGGTGCAGGCGCCACAGCCTACACAAAGATACTCATCCACTTTGCTGGCACCACAGCCAAGGCATCTTGAGGACTCTTTTTTAATCTGCTCTTCTGTGAGGACCCCTCTTAAATCCTTGAAAGTATCTCTGGCTACTCTGCCAGAAACTGCAGCAGTTCTCTGACGCTCTGTGCCATCATAGTCCACAATCTCCTTGAGATTGCTCTTATCCAGCATGATGTAGGAGTGGTTGTCCCGTCCAAAGACCAGGGACTGTCCTTTCTGGACAAATCTGTGGATGGAGATGGCCGCTTCTTTACCTGCTGCAATGGCATCGATGGCAAGTCTTGGTCCGCTGGCCACATCGCCGCCGGCGAAGATGTCTGCCTTGGAGGACTGAAGCGTCACAGGATTCACCTTGATGGTCTGACGCTCTGTGAGAAGAACATCCTCTCCTTGGAGAAGATCCCCATATCCATAGGTCTGACCCACAGATAAGAGCACATGGTCACACGGAACCATAATGGTGTCCGTCTCATCATAGGCAGGGGCAAATCTTCCCGAAGCATCAAAGATGGAGATGCATTTTTTGAACTCCACGCCCGTGACCTTCACGCCGTCATGAAGAATGCGCACAGGACCCCAACTGTTGTGGATGGAGACCTCTTCAGACAGAGCTTCCTCCACTTCTTCCTCGTGGGCTGGCATGGCGTCTCTTGGCTCCAGGCAGTAAAGAGCAGCGCTCTCTACATCGCTGAGCCGGATGGAACTTCTGGCCACATCGATGGCCACATTGCCACCGCCGATGACAACGACCTTGCCGGATACCCCTGGATTTTCTCCAAGGTTGATCTTTTTCAGGAACTCTACGCCGTGCATCACGTCTTTAAGCTCTTCTCCCTGAAGACCCAGGTTTCTTCCTAAGGAAGCCCCAATGGCAACGTAGAAGGCATGGAAGCCTCTTTCTCTCAGCTGCGCGATCGTCACATCCTTGCCCACTTCTACACCGGTCTCAAACTTCACGCCCAGACCCTTGATGACTTCAATCTCCGCATCCACCACATCTTTTTCCAGACGGTAGGAAGGAATGCCTAAGGTGAGCATACCGCCCAGTCTCTTTTCCTTTTCAAACACCGTCACATCGTAGCCGTCCATAGCCAGATCATAGGCACAGGTGAGTCCCGATGGGCCGGATCCGATGATGGCCACTTTCTTGTCGCTGTAGTCATGACGCTTCTTTGGCACATAGCGGGTACCTGCTTCCAGGTCCTTCTCTGCAATGAACTTCTTGATGTCATCCACCGCCACCGCTTCATCATAAGCGCTTCTTGTGCAGTCCTCCTCACAAAGTCTTGGGCAGACTCTGCCACAGACTGCTGGCAGGGGGTTGTGCTTTTTGATGAGTTCTAATGCTTCAGTGTATTTCCCCTGGGCAGCCAGCTTGATATACCCCTGCACCGGGATATGGGCTGGGCACTTGGTGATACAAGGGGCTGTTCCGGAGTCTAAGGTGTTCTTCCGGTTCACCCGGTAATCGCTGTTCCACTTGTCCTCTTGCCACTCAGTATTTCGAGGGGTTACTTTTGTGATCTTCTCATCGAGAGGCGTCTTTGCGCAAAGCTTCTGTCCAAGCCTGATGGCGTTGGTGGGGCATACATCCACACACTCTCCGCAGGCAACGCATTTGGACTCGTCCACCACAGACTTGTAGTTGGAACGCACGATGTCATTGTTTAAGTACTCATTGGCCAGTCTCATGGCATAGCAGCCACATCCACAGCAGTTGCAGATGGCATGGGTATGGCCAGGCGTATCCAGGTTCGGCACGGAGTGCATGAGTCCGTTGTCCTCTGCCTTTCGGATGATCTCAAAAGCTTCTTCTCTTGTGATCTCCCGGCCTCTTCCGGTTTTGATGTAGTACTCCGCCGCATGGTCCAGCTGAATGCACATCTCTTCCTTCAGATGTCCGCAGCCTTCATGCATGGCTTCTCTGGAGGTTCTGCAGGAGCAGTCGGACACAGAGAAGATATGGGCTTCGTTGAGATGCTTGGAGATTTCCTCGTAGCTGGCCTTCTTGGAGTTTCCGTCAATGGCACGCTCGATGGGCAGCACTCTCATGGGGCCACCGCCAATGGGCATAATGCCTGCGGCCATGGGTCCTTTCTTGCTGCCGAAGAAGTAGAAGGCCTCTGCCACTTCCGGATATTTTGCCACCAGTTCTTTGTTGTTGTTGATCATCTCCAGATGTCCAGGCACAAAGATGTCATGCCAGTACACATCCACCCCATCCACGGTGTTCCAGAAGGTCACCCCGGTCCAGGCCAGATGCTGCAGAGCTTCTTTCACTTTTTCCAAAGGCTCTCCGGCGGCCGCTGCGATCTCTTCTGCACTCTTTTTGTCTCTAAAAGACACATGAAGGGCGATCTTTGCCTCATAGGGAGAAAGGATGGGTGCCAGAGCATAATACTCCGGACCAAAAGGAATGGCCTCCCGGCTGGTTCCCGCTTTGGTTCTGCCGATCTTGTTCGCCAGGTCCACAATCTCCTGTCGGTACTCTCTGCCGTCCACATCTGCCCAGTTCAGAGCAAAGTTAAAGTTTTTGGACTTGTTGAAATTTGTTTTTTCCTGTTTTTTTGCCATGTTCTACATCCTTCCCATTTGCTTTCTGATCCAGTTTGTCCAGGCTTCCATTCCTTCTCCGGTCTTAGCCGAGAGAGGGAAGATCTCAATGTCCTTGTTCAGGTGATACACTCTTTCCTTCAGCGCTTCCATGTCAAAATCAAAGTAGGGCATCACATCCATCTTGCTGATGAGAAGCGCATCCACCTTGGCGAAGATCATGGGATACTTGAGAGGCTTGTCGTCTCCCTCCGGTACGCTTAATATGGCGATGTTCTTCATGGCGCCAGTGTCGTAGCCCACAGGACAGATGAGGTTTCCAATGTTCTCCAGAAACACCAGATCCAGATCCGAAACTTCCAGGGCATCCACCCCAGCTCTCGCCATGGTGGCGTCAATGTGGCACAGTCCGTCTGTGTGCATCTGCACGGCTCTAGCACCTGCCTCCTGAACGGTTTTTGCGTCCACATCGGAGTCCACATCCGCTTCAATGACCCCGATGGTCATCTCCTCTTTCAGCGCTTTCACCGTACTCACCAGCGTGGTGGTTTTTCCGCTGCCGGGAGAAGACATGACATTCACCATGAAGGCTCCATTTTCTCTTAAAAATCCTCTGGTTTCCTCTGCCACTTTCTTGTTGTCCTCATAGATATTCTTCTTGATGGAAAAGACTTTCAGCTCACTCATTTCTACACCTCAACCCTTTATTTGACATGATTATAACAATCTGATTTTCCAGTAACAACCGCCCTTTTTGTCTTAAAATTAACAATAATTTACTTTACCTATGTGTTTACAATGGATGGAGAGTCCTTGTAAATAGGGAATATTCACTGAAGTGTACACACCAGTCCAAAGTAAAATTTTCTTTCTACATTGTATAAAGCCTTGTATTATGTTAAAGTTTTAGTAAATCATGTATAGCAGAAATGGGGGGTACAAATGGATTCCAAAGAGAAGCAGAACATCCTGGCAGAAGGTCAGAAATATGGCATCACTGCCACCTGTGAGAAATATGGCATCTCCCGGACCCTCTATTACCGGTGGCTCCACCGCTATGAAACCAAGGGCATGGAGGGGCTGAGGACAAGGAAAGCCCTTACGTCTCCCAAAAACCGGACACCTAAGGCTCTGGAGGAGAAGGTGCTCACCCTCATCCGGACCTATCCTGCTCTGGGTCCAAGGGAAATCAAGTACCTGTTGGAGGAGATTGATGTCCCTCTGAGTGAGTCTGCGGTGTACAACATCATGAAACGCCACAATCTCTCAAGACGGGAGCAGCGCATGGCTTTTTCCAGAAAGAAGCTGCCAAAGTCCACTTCAGGAACCCTTCCCTATGAGGCTTCCAAAAGTGGAGAGTGCTGGTTTTTCTTTCTGACTGCCTGCGGATACTGGCAGGATGGAAAACCGCTCTATATCTACAGCATCATCGACTACCAAAGCAGGATCGCCTGTTCCCGGCTTTATGAAACACTTTCCATGGACTGCTTCGAGGATCTTCTCACAGCAGCAGCGCTGCCTGTGGCCCAGAACCTGGGCTTTCAGACAAAATATCTGGTTTTCTTAGAAGATGCCCAGCTTCAGTGTAAAAACAGGAACCTCTTCGAAGAAAAGGTCCATGAGATCCTTCATGCCAGCGGATTTGATCCTGAGCTCCATTTTCTGAAAAGCGATGCTCTGCCAAAAGAAATCCTCTCCCTTCGGGAAAGTTACACGAAAGTCTGTCTATCGGCCCTGATGCCAAGGCTCTCCCAGTCAGAACCTCTGTCTTCCCTGAAGATCGCCCTCCAAAGAGAAATCAGACGCTATAATCTGTCCCATCAGATGCTCTATGAAGACCTCTTTCTCTCCCCTCTGGAATTTCACAGAAGATCCATCGGGGTGGGAACCATTCTTCCACTATGGGCCTATATGGACCGGGACTATTAAGGAGTACAATCTATGCACATCGCTGTCATCGGTGGAGGATTCAGCGGCCTTCTGGCCGCGTACCTTCTACAAAAAAAAGACATCCACGTTACTGTTTATGAAAAAGAAAATCTTCTGGGAGGCCATCTCAGAACGCTGTACTGCCATGGCCTTACGGTGGAAATCGGAACCGCAGCAGCTTTTTCTCCCCATCTGAAAGAGCTGCTTCTTGAGCTCGACATTTCCTATACCGAGAGGTTCACCTACAGAAACTTCCTCGATGAGAACCACCAGAAAGTGGAGCAGCTGAGTCATAAGGAAGTGGTAAAGCTCATAGAAGAGCTCCCCAGGTATGAGGCGCTTTATAGCACGCACTTTTCCGAGAAGTCCTCTCCTTTTTATGGAGAATTCGGGCATCTGAAGATGCCTCTTTGTGACTTTCTGACGATGCATGACCTTCCCATGATGAGACAAGTCATCGCACCGCATCTTTCTGCCTACGGCTTTGGGGCCATTGAGGAGGTTCCAGCCTACTATGCTCTCCACACCTTTGATCCCCAGACCATCAAAGCCATCATCCGGGGAGACAAGCTTCTGTTTGTGGATGAAGGAATGCAGCGCCTCATGGAAAAGCTCAGTGAGCATCTGAAAGACATCCGGTATGGGGCTGAAGTGATCCAGGTGGAACCTGTCTCAGATAAAGTGCGGATCGACACAGCCTTTCATACAGAACTTTATGATCAGGTGCTGGTGACCACGAAGCTTCCCAAGGATGTGCTGAAAGATGATCTCTACAATGATCTCATGAAAAAGATTGATACAAACCCTTACGTCACCTGCACCTATGAAGTGGAGAACAAAAACATCGTCACCACCTACTACAAAGCCAATGCAGGAAAGAAAGAGTGTCTTCAGTTTTTCAATGTCTATAAAGACAAAGAGAAAACCATCCTGGTGGCTTACACCTATGGACACCTTACTAAAAACTTAGCGGAGAACATCACAGAGGATCTTATAAGGACCGGGATTGAAGTGAAGCATCTCATCATGGCCAAGCAGTGGTATATCTTCCCCCACCTGAAAACCCATAATCTCACGGAGGACTTCTATCGGCAGCTTTTGGAGCATCAGAAAAAGAGCCCCATCTGCCTCACTGGAACCCTCATGACAAAACCTTCCATCTCCCATCTCTATGAGGCCATCAAAACCTTCATCCAAGAACGCTTTTCCTGAATGAAAAAGACATAGAAATACTCTTTTTGACTTTTTAGAACTTATGAATAGAAATACGTTGGAAGCAGAGAGATTTCATCATGTTTTCAACGTTTTTTTGTACACTTATTTCAAGTTCATCTCTGAAACATTTTATTCTACCCTTTTCAAGTATTTTGTATCGGCCACCTGAGGGGTTCATCACTTCGCCATTTTCCATCCTGCGTACACCAAAAAAAAGGATAAGGCGAACTTCGCTTTATCCTTTACTTCATCCATTCAATCCGGTTCCGATGTGTTTAGTGCTGCTCACCCTTGAACTGCTCAGATCTTTAGAACTTTATACGATTCAATGATCCCTGAAATCAGCGAAGGGTCTTTATAACTTGCTGCAACTACAGTATTCTTTGAACGATCCAAATGATCAATACCACAACCAGAACAGTACCAAGTAATCCCCATGCTCTATTGGAGTTCATAGTAAATTCTCCTTTCTTGTGAAGATTTTTCATCCGGTGTCGCAGATGAACGCAACCTTTTATTTTGCGAGCTCTTTTTGATATAACAGCTGCGCCGATTCATTGCTCAAATTTTCCAAATCTGGCCCTTTCGCTGACGTGAAAACTGTTTTAATCAGGATACCGATTCTTTGACCTAAAAATCAGTTTTCTTCAGAAGATTATCTGCTGTCTTCTCCGCTTTTTTTATTAGTTTCTCCGCTTTATCCTCTGCTTTATCTCTGATCATTTCAGCCCGTCTCTGATCTTTTACATCCCGAATGTTGTCTATTACGCTCTCCTTCACATCTCTGATCTCTTCTTTTGCTCTACCTTTGATTTCGTCAATTCTATCGTCGGTCTTATCCTTGATTTTTTCTGCAGATTTCTTTGTATCTTTAAATGTACGCTCTATTCTTCTTTTGAAATTATCCATTGTTCATCCTCCATTTTATTTGTGAACAAGAGTTCAGCAAGTGCGATCCGATATTTTCTAAAACGCTTCCCGCTCATAGGCAAAGAACGCATGTCTTCTAAGTCCGCCTTTTCATCATACTGCCCCATGAGATTCCTCCTTACCGAGGCAGAAGACTCCATGCTATTTAGGGTCTTCATATTGGTTTTTCTCATAGCGCTGGCTTTGACGTGGCTTCAGTAGTTTCAGCACGCCCCAGGCTACAAAGGCCACTGTAACCATGGCAATGGCCGATGCTGGTTCAAAGACTGCAGTGTTTCCAATCGCAAACATGGAGATATCAGAGAAAATCCCTTCAAATAACCCAACAATATACTGTGAAATCTCATAGACCCCCTGAACAATTGGGTTCTCTGGATTTGCTCCCAACAGCTTAAATACCAGTCGAAACAGCAAAAGTAATTCTACGGTTCCAAAAAGCAAGCTGGCCACGGTTTGCGCCAAATGGCTTTCTTTTTTTGTCTCTCTAATTTCGGTTTGTCTTGTTCTATTTTCCATCCTTATTCCTCCTTTTTTTCATGTGATCGCATCAGAAAGTGCTATGTCAGACTTTGATTCCATTCACAATGAATGTGAGAAGCTCCTCAAAGGCCTTGTAGTATCTGTCTTTTTTTCCCTTTATTTGGAGCAAATAGGCTGTTTCGCGACCTACAAAGAAAATCACATAGCCAAACATCTCAGCGTCGATATCCCGGATTTCTCTGATTTCTTTAGACTCCTCCAGCATTCTTTGAAAGATATCCGGAACCCCAAGGGAGTCGTCTTTCATTTCGCTCTCTTTATTCTTGAGTGGTCCTGTACCTTCCTGAGATAACACTTTGGCCAAATCAGGATTGTTCTCCATTTCCGTAAAATGGTACCTCAGAATTCTCTTGATCTTTTCCAAAGGAGAGATCTCCTGTTTCTCCTGTTTCTCTATAAACTCAATCATCTTGGTGTGCTGCGACTCAAATATATAGTCCAGAATATCGTCTTTATTCTTAAAATAGATATATACGGTTCCAACAGCAATCTCCGCATCATCTGCAATATCTTGAACCTTAGTCTTGTAGAATCCCTCTTCTGCAATAATCTTGGTGGCAGAAAGACGAATCAGCTCCTTTTTATTCATGGTATCTCCTCCGCATCTCACGTGACAAGTATGCGAAATATTCTGAATAATCAACCTGTACCTTGCCAACGGAATGTGAAGGTACTCTTATCAATACTAGATGTTGAACTATAAACTGAATGAACGTTCATTCAGTTTACTGAATTAAAAAAGGGCTTTTCCACCCATCTTATTTCCGAAATCAAGAAAGAAGTTTTTGTCATCTTCTCCCCATTTCCTATTCATACTTTAATCGATGGTTCTTCCTAAATACATTATAGCACTAAATCATCGTTCGTGCCTATTTTTAATAAAACTTTATAATAACACAAATTTTAAAACTATGCAATATCTTTTTGAGTATTCATGTACATCTTTTAAGAGAGCTTTCGTAAGAGCCCACCTATCTTATCTGCTTCTCTTTGTCTATGAAAGGATTCTCCCACTATTCTTCTGACTTACCGCACAATTCTAATACCACACGCCCCCGCAGACCCATATTGCCTTCTTGAGTCCTGTACACTTCTATAGGATGAGTTCGCTGAAGCTTAGTGTGGAAACTCCAATTCCATGCTAAAATCAATTCAGATGATTAAATGTAATGGATGGAGAATGAACGTGCCTAAATATAAGAAAATCTATATGGAAATCACCAGCACCTGCAATCTCTCCTGCAGCTTCTGCCCAGAAACGAAGCGCCCCAAAAGCTTCCTGTCTGTGAAGGAGTTTGAGAGAAGGCTTCATGAAGTCAGACCCTACACCGACCATCTCTATCTCCACGTGAAAGGAGAACCTCTCCTTCATCCGGAGCTTGAAAAGCTTCTGGATCTCTGCATGGAGAATGACATCCAGGTGAATCTCACCACCAACGCCACCCTGCTTTCCAAGCACCAGGAGATGCTCCTCCGTAAACCTGCACTAAGGCAGATGAACTTCTCCCTCCACAGCCTGGATGGAAATGAGGGAGAACGTGACAAGGACTCCTACATGAGAAGCATTCTGGACTTCGCCAAAGAGGCTTCCGAAAAAGGACGCCCCATGGTTTCCTTGAGGTTCTGGAACATTGATAGAGAAGATCTTCTACGTCTCTCCCACCGAAAAAACAGAGCCCTTCTGGAAATCATCGAAAAGGAGTTCCATTTGGACCATCCGATTGAAGAGAAAGTACAGCCAGGACGTGGCCTGAAACTTGCAAACGGGATCTACATCAATCAGGACCATGAGTTCCAGTGGCCGGCCTTAACCGAAGAGGAAGATGATGGAGAAGGATTCTGCTATGGCCTGAAAGACCAGGTGGGAATCCTCACCGATGGCACTGTGGTGCCCTGCTGCCTGGATGGAGAAGGCATCATAAACCTTGGAAATATAAAAGAGCAGTCCTTTTCTTCCATTCTCTCTTCAGAAAGAGCAAAGAACCTGGCAGAAGGGTTCACAAGACGAACCGCCGTGGAAGAGCTCTGCAGAAAATGCGGCTACCGGAAACGCTTTGGAAAATAATCCTAGTCTTCAGGCTCTGTTTCCATCAGCCTATCTTACACACTTACACATTTAAAACATAATAAATGGAAAGAAAGAAGGGTCAGCACCAAGTGCTGACCCCCTTTCATTCAAGGAGATTTATTTACCAAACTGAGCATCATTGTTGCCCGAGTCAGATGTCCACATTTCAAGCATGTTGATAGGGTCGTTGAAGTCTGCGATCCATCCGTTTCTAGCTACATCAAAGTTACCAGCTTTTCTCTCGTTTAGGAATACGCTCCACTCCAGAGTCTTGATGGTCATATCGATACCCACAACAGCCAGGTCCTGCTGAATTGCTTCTGCAATGGCTACATGTGCGGAGGACTCATTGGTCACATACTCAAAGCTGAGTGGTGTGGATGCATCCAGCATTCCATCTGCAGTGATGGTGAATCCTGCTTCTTCTAAGAGAGCCAGAGCTTCTTCAACACCTGCATCGGAATATTCTGGGTCAAAGTATCCAGCGGTTGCTTCGTCTGGATAGGTGTAGTCTGCATCGTTGGTCTTGAACTCACCGCCATGTCCATCCATCATCTTTGCAGGGATGAAGGCGTTGGCTGGCTGCTGGCCTGTCTGTCCAATATTTTCAGCAATGTATCCTCTGTCGATGAGAAGTGCGATGGCTTTTCTCATGGCATTAGCCTGTGCAGGAGTCTTGCCTTCAAAGAGCTTGCTCTTTACGTTGAAGGTCACATAATAGGTTCCCAGCTGATCCACGATGTTAAATTCTTCGCTGCTGAGAAGTCCTGCGATTTCGTCTGTAGGAACGGTGTCTATGAACTGAAGGTCTCCGGACTTGTATGCTGCGTAGATCGCCGCATCGTCATCACTCAGCATGAATTCCAGTTTTTCAATCTTCACCTTGTCTGCGTTGTAGTAGTTTGGATTCTTCACATAGACCATACTTTCATTGTGGTTCCAGGTCTGCAGTGTATAAGCACCATTAGACACAAAACCAGCTTCCAGAGCCCATGCGCCAGGATTGGTCGCATAATCTGCAGGAGCTTCCACAACATCTTTCTTTACAGGCAGATAGGTTGGGAAGGCCACAAGATCCAGGAAGTAAGCAGTAGGAGCAGATAACACAACAGTCAGGGTCTTTCCATCTTCAGAAGCGGTCACCTGAAGGTTGTTGTCATCAAAACCAGCGATGGAGTTGAACATGTAGCTGTAGTCTGCAGCGGTTGCTGGATCTGCAGCTCTTTTCCATGCATACTCAAAATCCTTGGCATTGAGCTCTGAACCGTCGCTCCACTTGAGGCCGTCTTTCAGAGTGAACACATAGGTAAGGCCATCTTCCGACTCTGTGTAGCTTTCGGCAAGAGCAGGTGCCAGATTTCCTTTGTCATCATAGGTGTAAAGTCCAACAAAGGTATTGGCTGCAAGAGTTGCACCATCCACCGTACTGTTCAGTGCAGGATCCAGTTTGTCTGGTTCACTGGCCAGCTGAAGCTTCAGCACATTATTGGGTGCAGCACCGTACATGAAGTACTTGGTTCCGTATGGATTGGAGTAAATACCTGTCACATCCGGTTTCTGCAGATAAATATCATTGTAATAATAGATAGGCACTAAAGCGAAGGTCTCCATGAGCATATCTTCTGCTTTATGCATCAGCGCTTCACGGGCAACAAAGTCTGTGCTGGATTTGATCTCTTTAATGAGGGCATCATATTCTGCCCAATCCAGAGCATCCACCACATCTTCTGCAGGTTCTTCTTCCCCAGGAGTCTCAACAGGAGTTTCTGGGGTCTCAGGAGTTTCCTCTTTCTCTCCGCAGGCAACAAGCACCGACAAGGACATGAGCGCAGCAAGCAACAACGCTAGGGGCTTTTTCATAGTAATTTCCTCCTTTTTTTTGAACTACCGTAATATTTTTCTGAGTGTTCCCAGAGATCTGTCAAACAAGCCTCTGAGAGGTCCTCACAATTACCTCAAGGATCGGTTCTTCTACACATTCCAGCAGGCAACAAAATGTTCTCCACCTCTATCGAGAAGGGGCGGCATTTCCTCTGCACACTTTGCCGTTGCATAGCGGCATCTGGTTCTGAAAGAGCAGCCGCTGGGCATCTTTAGTGGACTGGGCACATCCCCTTCCAGCACAATTCTCTTCTTTTCCCTGGCAATCTTAGGATCCGGGATGGGCACAGCGGACAGCAGCGACAAGGTATACGGATGCACTGGATGACTGTTCAGTTCATCTGCATCGGCAATCTCCACGATTTTCCCAAGATACATCACCGCAATACGGTTTGCCAGATGATGGACCACAAGAAGATCATGGGCAATGAAGAGATAGGCCACACCAAGCTTACTCTGGAGATCCTCAAACATATTGAGCACCTGGGCCTGGATGGATACGTCAAGGGCTGACACCGGCTCATCGCAGACGATGAACTTCGGCTCCACCGCAAGGGCTCTAGCGATGCCAATTCTTTGTCGTTGTCCTCCGGAAAACTCGTGGGCGTACCGGGCGGCATGCTCTGCATTCAGCCCCACAAGCTCCATAAGATTCAAGATCTTCTCTCTTCTCTCCCGCTTGTTGCTGTAGAGTTTATGCACATCAAAGGGTTCTCCGATGATGTCTTCCACCGTCATTCTTGGATTGAGGGAGGAATAGGGGTCCTGGAACACCATCTGCATGTTTCTTCTCATGGCCGTGATGTTGTCTTTACTCACCAGCTCCCCATCAAAGTAGACACTTCCTGCCGTGGGCTCATAAAGCCGCACGATGGATCTGCCCACGGTGGTCTTTCCGCATCCGGACTCTCCCACAAGGCCCAGGGTTTCACCGGGTTTTATTTTGAAGGAGACATCATCCACAGCTTTCAGCATCTGTGTTTTGAAAAAGCCCATGCTGATGGGAAAATACTGTTTGAGATTTTCCACTTCAATGAGATACTTCTCTTCCATGTTCCTCCTCCTTCCTGCTTTCCAGCATTTTCTTCACGTTGAGCCAGCAGGCTGCTGCATGTACACCGCCTAAGTGAAGCTCTTCTGGAACTTCCTTGAGACAGATCTTCATGGCTTTGTCGCATCTGCTCGCAAAAGCACAGCCCGAAGGCATGTTGAGAAGATTTATGGGTGTGCCCGCGATGGGTTTCAGTCTTTCTTTCACGCTTCTGATATTCGGAATGGAGTTCAGAAGCCCTTTGGTATATTCATGGGAAGGACTGTAGAAGATATCATCTGCCGTACCTCTTTCACAGACCCGGCCGCCATACATGACGATGATCTCATCACACATTTCTGCAATGACGCCCAGATCATGGGTCACCAGGATGATGGCCATGCCTAGCTTCTCCTGAAGCTCTTGCATCAGTTCCAGAATCTGTGCCTGGATGGTCACATCCAGGGCAGTGGTAGGTTCATCTGCAATGAGGACATCCGGTTCACAGGCCAGGGCCATGGCAATCATGACTCTTTGCCGCATCCCTCCGGAAAGCTCATACGGATACTGCTTCACTCGCTTACCAGGTTCATTCACCCCCACCAGCTCCAGCATCTTCACTGCATGCTCCTTGGCTTCCTTCTTGCTTCGTCCGGTGTGGAGGAGAATTGCCTCTTCCAGCTGATTCCCGATGGTGAACACCGGATTGAGACTTGTCATGGGGTCTTGAAAGATAATGCTGACATTCTTTCCTCTGAAGTTATGGATTCTCTTCTTGTCAAACTCCAGAACATTTTCACCTTTATAATAGATTTCTCCTTCTGTCACCTTCCCCGTATCCGCCAGGATACTCATGATGGAATAAGCCGTGACGCTTTTCCCGGAACCGGATTCTCCAACGATCCCCAGGATCTTTCCCTTTTCCAGGTTGAAGGAGACGCCATTGACTGCCTGGACTTCACCGGCATCGGTGAAAAATGAGGTGTGGAGGTTCTTGACCTCCAATAAATACTCACTCATATCATCACTTCCTTAACTTAGGATCGAACGCATCTCTCATACCATCGCCCAAAAGGTTCAGAGACAAAACGATGAGACAGATGATGGTGGCTGGGAAAAGAAGCTTATAGGGATAACTCTGAAGACCTTCTCTGGCGGCATTGGCCAAAGACCCCAGCGAAGGCATCGGCGCCTGAACCCCAAGACCCACAAAGCTCAGAAAGCTTTCCGTGAAGATTGCGGAAGGAATCTGCAGTGCAGTAGAAATTATAATGACACTGATGCTGTTGGGCAGGATATGCTTCCGGATGATTCTCGATGCTTTTGCACCAGAAGTTTTGGCAGCCAGCACATACTCGTTCTTCTTGATGGAGAGAATCTGTCCTCTGACAAGCCTTGCCATCCCCACCCAGTAAAGAAGTCCAAAGACCAGGAAGATACTGATCATATTGCTGCCCAGCCGGTCCACGATCCCTCCCCCGGCGCTTTGAAGCACCTGGTCCAGAACCACGGAGAGCAAGATGATGATCAGCATATCAGGCAGAGAATAGATGATGTCGACGATTCTCATCATGATGAGATCCGCCCGTCCACCGACATAACCGGAAATGCTGCCATATAAAAGTCCAATGACCAGCACAATGAGACTGGCGAAAAGACCTACACTCAAAGATACTCTTGTGCCATAGACCACACGGATGAAGTAATCTCTAGAGAGGGCATCGGTACCGAAAATATGGGGAAACACTTCTCCACCGTTGTCGATATACTCCTGCTCCAGCTCTGAATACTCAAAGGGTTTGAGATTTTTTGCCCCTCTGTCTCTCTTGCCGTCCACGGAAATGATCTCAGAATACTTGTAGGGCACCACATGAGGTGCCACGATGATGGTCAGAAGAATGATGGATAGAACCGCCAGACTGAACACCGCCAAAGGGTTTCTCATGAGCTTTCTCATGCCGTCCTTGAAGAACGTGGTGGATTCTCCCATGACCTCCTGCTGAAGCTTCTCTTCCTCTGTAGCCAGCTCAAATGCATGGTGATCCAGCTGCAGACTGAAGCTGTTTTTGATATTCTCGCGTTCTGCTCTTTGCATAAAACATACCTCCTAGTCAAAGCTGATTCTTGGATCAACCAGTTTATATACAAGGTCACTGATGAGATTGGCGATGACCATGAGGGTAGCCAGGAAAATGGTGGTGGCCATGATCATGGGATAATCCCTATTGGTGATTCCACTGACAAATTTTGATCCAAGTCCTCCGATGGTAAATACAGATTCCACCACCAGACTTCCCGTAAGAATATAAGCTGTCATAGGGCCTACATAGGTGATGATTGGAATCAGCGCATTTCTGAGGGCATGCTTGAAAATAATCTTCCACTGGGCTACGCCCTTGGCCTTAGCGGTTCTGATGTAATCCTGTCCCAGTGCATCCAGCATGCTGCTTTTCGTCAGTCTCGTGATATAGGCCATGGGATAGAGCGAAAGCGCGATGACTGGAAGAATGTAGTTGGTGGATTCTGCACTCCAGACTTGGATCCATCCCAATTGGATGGAAAAGACCAGAAGCAGAAGCGTCGCCAGCACAAAACTTGGGACTGCTGTGGACAAGGTGGAGAAGAAAATGATCAGCCGGTCCGGGAGCTTATTTCTGGTGAGCGCTGCAAGGCTTCCCATGACAAGCCCCACTGTAAGAGCCACCACGACAGCCATACCGCCTAGCCTTGCTGAGATGGAAAAGGACTCTGTGATGGTCAGTGCAATGTCTCTTCCCGTCTTGATCGATACCCCAAAATCACCTTCCAGAATATTTCCAAGATAGAGAACATACTGTTCAGGTACGGATTTATCCAGATTAAAGCGGGCTTCCAGCACCGCCTTCACCGCTTCACTGGGTGCCTTTTCCTTGGAAAACGGTCCACCAGGGATTGCATTCATGGTGAAAAATGTGATGGCTGTGATGATGAATACCGTAAGCACCGCAAGACCCACACGCTTTACTACATACCGAAGCACTTAAACCCCTCCTTCTGCCATCAGGATTCCCAAAAAACAGTAGGAACCCTGTGTTATTGATACCAATATTATTCCTCTATTAACATTTTGTCAATAATATGTAATTCTTGATAATAACCTGATAATCTCAAAACAATCTGAATTGTATAAAATCTTGCAAAAAGACTAATATTTTGTCCTCTCGCTGAATACACATGTTTGCACGATGCTGTTGTATATTTCTGTCTGTACTGCATAATTACGTTTACATAAATGTTTACACAGATATCTATTTGAATAATCAGAAAATTATACTTTTAATAAATCTTTATAGAGAAGACATGTTCCTGATCAGGACATTTTACTTCTTTGCCTTTTCTCTGACTTTCGTCCAAAGAAAAATGAAGAATTCACGGATTTCTTGTGAATATATTAACGATATTTTGAGGACTTTACTCTCTCCTCTCTGTCCTCGTTCCAAAAGACAGATCTTCCTCATCACAAAGGATGGCTTTTTCTAATTCTCTTCCTGTTATTCATTCCGAATTCTTCTTGAGATGGTATAATGATTAAAATTACATGAGGTGATGTTATGTCTAAAGAAAGCTGTATCCAAATGGTCAAGGATAATCATTTCTGTGTTCTCTCCACATCCAAAAATAATCTGCCCAACAGTTCACTGATGCTGTATCTTTCCAATGAAGAAGGAAACACGCTCTACATGGTGACCCGAAAAGGGAGTCTGAAACATACAAATGTTGTAGAAAACCCTGAAGTCAGCCTCCTCATTGATACCCGGGAGAATAGTAAGACTAGTTACAGCAGTGTCCGGGCGCTCACCGTTTATGGAAAGGCCTTCATAATAGCGGATCAAGAAGAGGAAAATGCTCTTTTTAACCTTCTTACAGAAAAACATCCTGATCTTTCAGTTTTTTCCAAATTGAAAGATGCCTGCATCATTAAAGTCACCGTAAATAAATTTCTCTACCTGGATGGCATAGAAGACGCAAAATACTACACACTGCCTGAATCCCACTAAGTCAGACAACGGAAAAAGCACTGAAGCTGCTTTTTCCCTTCATGACACCTGGGTTTCATTCATAAAAGAAGGCTATGGTTGAAACCGGTGTTGAAGATGGAATGTTACGTGAAGATTCAGTAGAATATCAATCTATAGTCAGATATAACTATATTTTTTAGATTTTGCGCATTAGAATTCATCTATCAAGGAGTTTAAATGAAAAAAATATACCTTATACCACTTCCTGCAATTGTGATCGGAACGGTTGCAATGTATATGAATGGAGTTTCAACGATTATTTGGATTCAAAATATTCTTGCTTCATTAATTGTGATGCTTTTTTCAGAATTTTCATGGCGAAAAAATAAAATAATAGGCCGCATTTATATTGTCCCATTAGCTATTCTACTCTTGTTATTAACTTTTTTAGATGTAGGATTGGAAGGTGTCCATAGATGGGTATCTATTGGTCCAATTAGGTTCTACGTAGCAAGCATAGTGTTGCCTCTTTTAATTATAGGGTTATGGAAAATTTCAAAAAAATCAAATTGGATGACTATAACTATAATAACTATGAGTGTGTCTATCCTACTCGCTTTACAACCTGATGCTTCTCAAACTACTGCTTTTATGATTTCGATGGGAATTATTTTGTTTAATAAAACAAGTAAGAGTTGTTATCGCTTAGGTGTTTCAGGCGTGTTTTCTATAATTCTAATCCTTTCGTGGTTGTATTTAGATAGTTTACCTCCAGTACCCTATGTTGAAGAAATAGTTAAGATGGTAGCTAGTATGGGGGTTGTATGGTTTGTTTTAGGAATCATCTCTCTTGCAATGCTACCATTGCCATTTTTCTTATTTCCACCGCAAAGTGCTAAGTTGCCCTCAATTTGTATTGGAGTATACTTTATAATTATTTTGATTTCTACACTATTTGGTAATTTTCCTGTTCCAGTAATGGGTTATGGAATTTCGCCAATAATCGGTTATTTTATTGCAATTGCATGGCTTATCAATGATAAATCTAATTCGTAGATTTTATCAATTGCGAAACAAAAGGATTCAGTGGAATGCCTTTTACAATGCCTAAGTTTCAACACTACTCTCAAACATAGCCTAAAAAATATGATGCAACTGCGCATTTGCCAATCTCTTTGTGGTACACTTGAAAACAGTGAAAAAAATGAAAAGGGAGAAATTTATGGACTATATATTTTGTAATATCAGCTGGATGAAATACTACAACGGCATCACCAGGGAGGACCAGCCAAAGCATGGGGGCCATCTTCTCAAAGATCCTTCCGATGTGTTTGAAAAAGACAACTTCCGGGACTTCAACGGAAACTGCTATGGTTATGTACGCACCGGAGGGGACATTTTACTGGATAAGCACTTCCGGAGCGTCTCTCAGGGCGCCAAAGAGCTTCAGGGGGTCACTGTGGTGTTCACCGCTGCCCTAAGTGAAGAGGAATCCCGTATCGTGGGATGGTATGAGAATGCCACAGTTTATCGGGAAATGGTGAGTCTTCCCCTATATGAGGAGGACTACCTGTATTTTAACTTCAAGGCAAACGCCACCGACTGCACTCTTCTGCCAGAGGACCACCGGACCTTTTCCATCAAAAGATCCAAATCCTCCACGCCGCAAAAAGGTGCGTCCAAATCCAACATCTGGTATGCAAAATCCGAGTACGGAAGGACCGAGTTCATTCCAAAGGTCCAGAGCTATATCCGGGAGTATGAAGGTCCCAAGGTGGCCATCGGCATCCTTGATAACCTGAAAGAAGCACTGCCTATGGAAAATCTTTCTTTGGTTTCCTATGAAGATTTACTGAAAACTGCTGATGACCACTATGAGGAAGAGCACTATAAGGAAGCGGTCCTTTACTATCAGGCCGCCCTTCTGAAAGAAGCAACCTATGATGCAGGGTTTGGCCTGGCCAATGCTTACTGCCAGCTGAACGCTTTCAGCGAAACCATCCGCATCGCAGAGGACCTTCTCGCGACTTTCGGGGAGAGTCGAGAACTCATTGAGCTTCTTTATGTGGCCAGCGATGTGATTTTGGAGAAAGAAAAAGCACCCAGATACTTCAGAAGACTCAATGAGCTGGAAGGCACACCACTTTCAGATCGGGAGTACTATGATTACCTCAATGAAGTGACAGATCTTTTCCGCTCCTATGGACAGTATTTACGATAATACGATCGAAAACGCACTCGGTAGATGCCACTATATAGGCGCATCCACCCGGTGCGTTTTGTCCTTTCCAGAGTTTCCTCTGCCTTCCCCTTCAGTCTGTCATAGAAAAGGCGTTTTATGGAGCAGTATATGTTTTTGTGATACCATGAGAAAAAGAAATCATCCATTGGAATGAGGTTGAAGTTTATGTTCTGGAAAAAACAAGAAACACCCATCCCCACTGTAAAGGAATTAAATCTAGAAAAATATCTCGGACTCTGGTATGAAATCGGAAAGCTGCCGCAAAGAGAACAGAGACAGCTGACACACGTCACCGCCCGGTATCATCTGGATGAAAAGGGTATTCTTCGGGTGCACAATACAGGCTACAGAAACGGCAGGAAAGTTGGCATCCGCGGCAAAGCCTGGATACGGAAGGAAAAGGAACCCGGCGCTCTTTATGTACAGTTTTTCTGGCCCTTCAAAGGGGAGTATAACGTCATCAAGATTGCAGAGGACTACCGCTACGCTGTTGTCGTCGGAAAAAGCAAGGAGAGTCTCTGGATTCTTGCAAGAGAGAAAGCCCTGCCCAAAGAGGATCTCCGGGAGATTCTTGATTTTCTGAAAACCCATGGCATCGACACGAAGCGTATCCTGAAAACCAATCAGAAGGAGGAGAGGCACCATGGATCTCTTTAAACAGATAAAAACCCATCCGATTCATTTCAGCATTCTGCTTCTGCTTCCTATACTATTTCTTCTCCTTGGAAAACCCCGGTGGCAGTTCTATCCTCTGTACGCGCTCTTTTTGCTGTCTCTTGGTTTCTTTCTTCTGGAAGCCTTTGGTGCTTTTCATCCAGGAAAAAGCACACATCGTGTTTTCCTTTTTCTGGGTGGAACCCTCCTTGTTCTTTTTCTCCTCTTTTCCGCCGCGTTCCCAAAGATGAAGATCAAAGAGCCGGAAGGACCCTACAAGGTTGGCACAAAGATCTATCTTCTGGAAGACACCACCCGGGATGAGCCTTATACAGAGGATTCAGAAGATCACCGGCAGATTGCCTACCAGATCTGGTACCCTGCAGAAGAAACGGACGGATACGAAAAAGCAAAATGGATCACCGAAGGGAAAACTCTGACCCGGACTTTAGCGGAAAGCTTCCGGTTTCCCTCTTTCCTTTTGGACCATACGGCAGAGATCTACGCCAACGCCTACCTGAATGCCCCTTTGCTTCCGAAGGAAAACCCCTATCCTGTAGTACTCATTTCTCATGGATGGCAGGGTTTCCGGCAGCTTCATACGGATTTCGCCGAACATCTGGCGTCATATGGATTCATCGCCCTATCCATTGACCATACCTACGGCTCCCAGGCCGTACCACTGAAGGATGGTTCCACTGCTCTCCTGAAAAAAGAAGCCCTCCCCAGCCGAGTCTCTGCGGAAGCCTTCCAGAAGGCCTCTTCCCTTCTTATGAGCACCTATGGTGAAGATGTTCTTAGTGTTCTGGAGGATCTAACCCGGAAGAAAGACGAGAAGGATCCCTTCTTCCATGCCATGAACCTCAGCTCCGTGGGCGTCCTTGGACATTCTACTGGTGGCGGCGGCGATGTCTATGCCGCTCAGAAAGACCGTAGAATTTCTGCCCTTCTGGGTCTGGATGCCTGGCTGGAGCCTTTAGGAGGAGAAGCTCTTTCCCAAGGACTCTCCATTCCGGCGCTTTTTGTAAGAAGCAGCCAGTGGTCTGAAGGACCCAACAATCTTTATCTCAGGACCCTTTTATCCGCAAGCAGTGAAGCTTCTTTATTTGAGATGAGAGAGACCAACCATGTGGACTTCTCCATGGCTTACATGTACTCCCCCATTTCTCCCTACATCGGTTTTTCTGGAAAACTGGGACCAGAAAAGTCCTCTGAAATCCAGAAGGCGCTTCTCCTGTCCTTTTTCCAGGAAACTCTTGGCGGAGAAAATATCCCGGGGATTTTACCTCTAGAGGATGTGCTTTCCCGGTATGAGGATCTTCTCCCCATCCAAGAAGAGGATCTTCCTTCTCTATGGAAACCAGCCAGGGAAAGAAGCTTCTGATTCCCGATGCATCATGCTTTGTTCGTGATTTCCACAACCGTTCATGAAACGTTTGCTGTTTCGTTTCCGTTCTGATATTGAACATCTTTCTTCTCTTTTATACAGTGTAAGCAACCTATGAAAAATGAGGAGGAGCAGCCCATGAAAAATATCGTGCCCCATCTGTGGTTTGACCAGGAAGCGAAAGAAGCTGTCACTTTCTATATGAGCCTTTTTGAAGACTCCAGAATGCTCCGGGATATTGTCATCGAAGACACGCCTTCCGGAGATGCGCCCCTTCACTATTTCACGTTAGCCGGTCAGGAATTTGCCGCCATCAGCGGTGGTCCCTACTTCAAATTCAATCCGTCTGTGTCCTTTATGGTCCAGTGCAAAGAAAAAGAAGAGGTGGACCGGTTGTGGAAAGCCTTTGCAGAGGGTGGAGAAGTTCTCATGGAACTGAACAGCTATCCCTTCTCCCCTTATTATGGATGGATCCAGGACCGGTTTGGCCTTTCCTGGCAGCTCTCCTTGGTGGAAGCAGAGCCCATCTCTCAAAAAATCCTGCCCTGTCTGCTGTTTGCGAAAGACGTCTGCGGCAAGGCAGAGGAAGCCGGAAACTTCTATGCATCGGTCTTTCCAGAAAGCTCCGTGGACTTTGTCAGTTTCTATCAGGAGGGAGAGGCCTCTAGCGCTAAAGCCAAGGTGAACTATCTGCAGTTCTCCCTGCAGAAGATGCTTTTCACCGCCATGGATCATGCCATGGAAGGAGAAGAGATCTTTACAGAAGCCCTCTCTTTCATTGTGAACTGCAAAGACCAGGAAGAGATTGATTACTTCTGGGACCACCTTTCCTTTGTGAAAGAAGCGGAGCAGTGTGGATGGATCAAAGACAAATACGGGCTTTCCTGGCAGATTGTTCCAGAGGACTTTGACGACATCTTTGTCACAGGATCAAAAGAGGAAGTGAAAAGAGTAACAGAAGCCCTTCTTGAGATGAAGAAGCTGGATATTGCCGCTTTAGAAAAAGCCCGGCTGGGTGAATAAATGAAATAGAGCAGAGAGTCTTAGGTGTATCTACCTCAAAACTCTCTGCTCTATCTTTATCTATAGGTTCATTTCATCTTTTCCAAAAAAATGACTTACGCCTCTCTTAGAATTTTCTCCATGGCCTTTCCTTTGGCCAGTTCATCGATGAGTTTATCCAAGTATCGGACTTCTCTCATGAGGGGATCTTCAATCTCCTCCACCCGCACACCACAGATGACTCCTTTAATGAGGGTTCTATTGGGATGAAGCTTTGGTGCTTCCTGAAAAAAGCGCTCCACCGTTTTCTCTTCCCTCAGCACTTCTTGAAGCCCTTCCTCATCATACCCTGTCATCCAGAGGATGATTTCATCCACTTCTTCTTTTGTTCTTCCTTTTTTCTCCGCCTTGGCCACATACATGGGATAGATTCTTCCAAAGCTCATACTGAAGATCTTGTGTGTCATACTATACCTCCGTTATTACTTGAAACTAGAAAAGTCTCATGGCAAACCAGTACACCACATAGAGGATGAGAAGAATTGCTACAATCCCAGTGAGGTTCCGGTAAAGACGCTTTTTGCGCTGGGCTTTATAGGAAAAGTCTTCCTTGTCCCTTTTTTCCTCATCGGGAAGCTCCATCCGGTTCTTCTCTTTTCTTGCCTGCTCTTTGATTTCCACTTCCTGCCCCACCCGATTCGCCACATGCCGGTTCTGATCGAAATTAAAACTCATGCTGATCCTCCTCTCCTTTTTTTGCTGTTCTTTGCACTCATTTTACCACGAGCTGAAAACCAAGGGAAACAAAAGTCTTTTCAGGTCAGTCCTTTTGGATCCCTTTCCGTTTGGGATTCGTATCTATCCGCAACTCAGCCCATTATGAATTTATGAATTTTTCTTTTACACCGATTCTTTTTCTTTGCGAAAGCCAGATGATTTGATATACTAAGGAAAATTTATGCAAAGAAGGAGAATCTTACGTGGCAACAACAACTGCTCTACCACGAAAAAAAATACAGTCAAGGAATAAAGCTTCTCAGGACATTCCTGATATTCCACAAAAAACCCGGGAACTGTTTCTTTATGCCATTGCCCTCTTCAGTCTTCTCACAGGTTTCTTTTTTAACTCTCCTAAAGAGATCTTCGAGGGACTTCTTCGGATCCAGCTGTCCCCCAGCGTTCTATTGTCCGATTTCATGGAGGTTGGAAACATTGGCGCTGCTTTTGTCAACAGCGCGCTCATGATGCTGCTTTATACCCGGGTGGCCAAACGGAGCGGAACCCTTGTGAGTGGACCGCTCATGGCTTCTCTTCTCACCATTGGGGGCTTCGCGTTCTTTGGTAAAAATCTATACAACAGCATTCCCATTGTGACCGGTGTCTTTCTCCATGCGAAATACCGGAAAGAGCCCTTTGGGAAGTTCATCCTGCCCGCTTTCTTCGGCACTGCCGTTGGCCCCATCGTAAGCCAGATTTCATTTGGGTTTGTGCTTCCTCATGCGGGCAGTGTCTTCTTAGGAATCGCCGCAGGTCTCCTTGCTGGATTCATTATCCCGCCCCTTGCCAGCCAGTTCATCCGCTTTCACCAAGGATACAGTCTCTACAACATGGGCTTTACCAGCGGCATTGTGGGTATGCTGTTTATGAGCATCATGCGTGCCTTTGCCTTGGAGAACAACCGGGAGGTCCTGCTATTAAAAGAATCCTCCCCTTATCTTATGGTGTATCTTCTCCTGCTTTTTTCAGCCATGGTTCTTTTTGGCGTCAGCCATGACAGAAACTGGCCCAAGAGGCTCCTGCATCTCTTTAAAAAGCCAGGACAGCTGGTGTCAGATTTCACTGCATCGGATGGTTTTTCCGTCACCGTTCTCAACATGGGTCTTCTGGGCTTTTTGTCCTTGGGATACCTGTACCTTGCTGGCGGAACCCTCAACGGACCTGTCTTCGGAGGGATCTTCACCGTGGTTGGATTTGGCGCATTTGGAAAACATGTGAAAAATGTGATTCCAGTCATGGCAGGGGTCTACCTATCCAATTTTGTGTTCCATTGGGAAGTGTCCTCCATCAGTTCTCTCCTGGCCGCTCTTTTTGCCACAAATCTTGCACCCATTGCCGGTGCTTATGGCATCCTCCCTGGACTTCTGGCAGGATTCATCCATATGGCTGTTGTGATGAATGTAGGGGATCTTCACGGCGGTATGAACCTCTACAACAACGGATTCTCCGGTGGATTTGTCGCAGCCATCCTGGTGCCGATCCTGGATGCACTGAACATCAATAAGTATACGTGGGAGGAAGATCTGTAATGGACAACAAACTGCGCTCTGTAAAAATTCTGGAGGAAGTTCTTGGATATTTTCTGCACCACGGGGTGGAAAAACTCGACATCTCCTTTTTCTCTGATGAAAAGAAACTCATCATTACAGTGAGAGGCTCCACAGATGTGGAACCCCAGGATCTTCCCCAGCTGATCAAGCTTCTCAATGAACCACGAAAGCCTGAATACGAGGAATATTACTGGAGCCTTCTGGGGGCTTCCAGCAAAAGACAGGAACTGCATCTTTTGGGCTCTCTGGTGGATTGTGGAGCCGGGACTTTTAAAGATCATACGCTCACCATCCACGTGGAACGAGACTATTAAATCATCACCAACATGCATAGATGAATAAAATCTATGCATGTTTTTTATTGCCCTGAAAACGTATAACCTTATTTTAAGCCATTTTTACCTCTTGACTTCTTACCCTTGCCCGGATATTATGTATAAATAGTGCATTTTATGCATAAATATTCTAATTCAAAGGAGGACCCGGAGACATGGCAAGTACCATCTCCTTCATCAGAAGGCTCAACATCAATATCAATCAAAGCTAAATAATGGAGGAATGATCAACATGCCAAATTTCGGTTTTCTATCTTTAGTCCCAGTGATTCTTGCAGTCACCATTGCCATCAAATATAAAAACGTCGTACTGGCTCTCTTTGTCAGTGTGTTCACCGGGGTACTCATTCTGGTGAACTTCTCTCCCGTCACTGCGCTGACAGAAATGATCGGCACCTACTTCTTCGCTCAGCTTCAGGATTCCTATAATGCAGGGGTTCTGGTTCTTCTGGTCTTCATCGGAGGATTCATCGCCCTCATGGAAAAGTCCGGCGGAGCCCTGGCTTTTGCTGCCAAAGCCTCCCAGGTCATAAAGACCCGAGCGAAAGTCCAGCTAGCGGCTTGGATCGGCGGCATCATCATCTTCTTCTCTGATCTTGGCACCCCCCTCATCGTGGGCCCCATCTTCGAACCACTCTTTGACAAGCTGAAGGTTTCCAAGGAGAAGCTGGCCTACATCATCGACTCCACGGCATCTCCTGTGGCGGTCCTTGTGCCTTTCATCGGCTGGGGAGTCTACATCATGGGCCTCATCCAGAAAGAGTATGAGCTCCTGGGCGTTACTGAATCTGACTGGACAGCCTTCATCAAGTCCATCCCCTTCAATATCTACTCCATTCTCGCAGTTTTCTTGGTCCCCCTCATCGCCTTCAGCGGCTATGAGTTCGGCGCCATGGCGAAAGCTGAGAAAAGGGTCCAGGAAACCGGTGAGAAGTACTGGTCCACCTCAAAGCCCATGCGAAAAACAGATCAGATGGAGGTGAAAGAAAGTAAATCCTCTCTGGTGTTTCTTCCACTTCTGGTTCTTTTTGTCACTCTTTTTGGCATCCTGGCTCCTTTGGGATTCCCCTTCAAGCAGGTGCCTGGAAGCGCTTTTAGAAGTGCACTGAGCACTGGATACCTTCTGGCTTCCGCGGTGCTGATCCTCATGATGGTCTACCACAAGGTGAAAAGCTTTGAAGAAACCTTCTCCATCTATCTGGGTGGTATGGCGAAGATGATGAACGTAGCTGTGATTCTCGTTCTCGCCTGGTCCTTGAGCGCCGTGAGCAAAGAGCTCGGAACATCAAGCTACATTGTCAGCATTGCCAGCGGATCTCTTCCTGCATTTCTGGTTCCCGCTGTGACCTTTCTCCTTGGCGCAGTCCTCTCCTTTGCCACTGGAAGCTCCTGGGGCACCTATGCCATCTTAATGCCACTTGTGATTCCCATGGCTACAGCTTTGGGCGCACCACTTTATGCCTCCATCGGTGCTGTCCTTTCCGGAGGAATGTTTGGAGACCACTGCTCCCCCATCTCTGACACCACCATCCTGGCGTCTTCCGGGGCAGGCTGCGATCACGTGGACCATGTGAAAACACAGCTGCCTTACGCGCTCCTGAACGGAACAGCTGCACTCATCGGATATCTCTTTGCAGGAGTAACTGGCAGCGCACTTTCTGTGGTCTTATCGCTGATTCTTGTCACCGTGCTGTATATCGCAGGGTCCAAGTATAAAGGGGTACGCATCCACGAAGAGAAAAAACTGCACGCAGCCTAGTGAAACTGAAGGAGGAAAAGAAACTTGAAAAATCTATGGAGCAGCCGCTTCAAAAAAGAAATGAACCAGATGGTGGAGGAGTTCAACGCTTCCATCACCTTTGACAAAACCCTCTACAGACAGGACATCAGAGGCAGCATTGCCCATGCCACGATGCTTCAGAAGATGGGGCATCTAAGCCCCCATGAACTGGAAGCCATCGTCAAGGGACTCTCTGATATCGAAAAGAAAATCGCCTCGGGAGAGCTCCTCTTCACCTACAAAGATGAGGACATCCACATGGCCATCGAAAGCCAGCTCATCAAAGACATTGGAGACACCGGAAGAAAGCTCCATACCGCCAGAAGCCGCAACGACCAGGTGATCCTGGATGTGAGACTGTATCTGAAGGAAGAGATGGAGGAAATTTTTGAGATTCTCAAAGGACTTCTTGAAACCCTCCTTCATCAGGCAGAAGCCACCAAAGAGATTCTCATGCCTGGCTTCACACACCTGCAGCATGCGCAGCCTGTCACCGTAGGCTTTCATCTCATGGCCTACTTCCAGCAGTTCAAAAGAGATCTCATGAGGCTTCAGGGATGCTATGAAAGAACCGACGAGAATCCTTTGGGTGCCTGCGCTTTGGCAGGAACCACCATCCCCATTGACCGCCACTATACCGCTAAGCTCCTTGGGTTTAAGACCGTCACTGAAAACGCCATGGACACTGTATCAGACAGAGACTTCATCGTAGAGTTTCTGAGCTTTTCTTCTCTATTCATGGCCCATCTCAGCCGGATATCGGAAGAATTTATCCTGTGGAATGCCCAGGAGTTCAGCTTCATCGAGATCGATGACGGCTTCTGCACCGGCAGCAGCATCATGCCTCAAAAGAAGAACCCGGATATTCCTGAACTCATCCGCGGAAAGACAGGCCGTGTCTATGGTCACCTCATGGGGCTTCTCACGGTGCTGAAAGGTCTTCCCATGGCCTTCAACAAAGACCTGCAGGAAGACAAGGAAGCGCTCTTTGATACGGTGAAAACCATCAAGACCTCCGCCATGATCTTCACGGAAATGCTTGAAAACACAGTGTTCAAAGCACCGGATATGAAAAAGCACATGGAAAAAGGCTTCCTTCAGGCTACGGATCTGGCTGAACATCTGGTGCTTCAGGGCATCCCCTTCAGAACCTGTCACGAGCTGGTGGGAAAAGCCGTAAAGTACTGTGAAGAGCATGATCTAACTTTGGAGGACCTGACAGAGGAATCTCTCCTTCTCATAGATCAGCGCCTTGCCGGCATGTCCCTTCCAGATCTTTCCATGGAAGGCTCCATAGAGAGAAGAAACTCCTATGGCAGCACCGCTCCAAAAGATGTGGAGCGCCAGATTGCATCCGGCTGGGAACTGCTGAGATACGTCAACATAAACTAAAGACAAGAATTAGAGCCCTCACATCAAGACTTACGCGATGTGGGGGCTCTTTCCTTATGTCTCTATGTTCATTTTAAGGTTGGCTTAAATATGTTTCTGCCAGCTTCTCCAGTTCCTTCTCAAAGAGGTCATCATCCCGAAGCTTCATGGTGCCATAATAGCCATAGCCTTCCTCCGTATCCATCTCCACCACCTTGGCCTCTTCTTTATCCAGAGAAGTGTAATGATCTGGATACAGAAACTTTCCATCCTTGGTCATCTGAATCTGAGGGGCAAAGGGGTAAAGCACGGAATAGATTTCCTGCCCCTCTTCTTCTCTAAGCGTCAGCGGAACTAGATATGTTCTATCCACCTGGAGCTTCTCCACACTGCCTGCCAAAGAGGTATAGGTATAAAGATCATTCGTGACGGTGATGCTCTTTCCTTCTTCCACACCTTCCGAGGGCCCATAGACTTTACTGACCAGCACTGTATAAAGGACCTGATCATTTTGAAAGTCAATGTCCGTGACGGTTCCTTTGATGAAGACCGCGCTTTCCGTAAGAAGCTCTTCCGTAAAGGGCATGATCTTTCCACTTTGTCCTTCCATCGGTTCTGGCGCTTCCACAAGGACAGGCTCTTCAAAGAGAAGATCGCTGTATTTTATGATCCCAGGTTCCCCACTTGGGGTCCCTGTTCCAGGATTCTTTCCAGCTAAGCTGTTTCCAACGAGAATCACGGCCAGCAGGGCAAAAGCGGCCACGGTTCCATACAAGGGTTTTCTGTTTTTCTTTTGATCCATGGTGAACACCTCATCTTCTTTATTTGTCAGTTTTTCCATCAGTTCATCCTGATGTTTTTTCCTGGGCTCTACGTTTTTCCAGAGATTCCTGTACTCTTCCCTAGACATAACCATCCTCCTTTTCCAGTTCTTCTTGTAACAGCTTTCTGCCTCTTGTGAGCTGCATTTTCACCGCAGACTCTTTCAGGCCAAGAAGCTTTGCCACATCTTTAATTTTCAGGTCCTCATAATAATGAAGATGCAGCACCGTGCGGTACTTTTGGGGCAGATGATGAAGCACTTCTTTCAGCACATCTTCCTCAGGGGAGGATACATATCCGTCCTGATCCTGAAGAGGCATCTTCTGCACTTTGGAGAGAAGGGAATGGAGGCTGCTGCTGCAGTTCATGGTGACCCGCAAAAACCATGCTTTCTCATGGTCTGCGTTCTCAAATACCGGCCGCGTCCGAACATAGCGCAGGAACACTTCCTGTGTCACATCCTCGGCGTCATGGCGGTTTTTTGTTCTGGCATAGGCCAGTTTAAACACTCTATCGTACTGGTTCAGAATGACCGTCTGAATCCCGGGTTCATGGTGGTCTTCTCTTTGCAAGTTCCTTCCTCCCTTCTCTCTTTATTAGGAATACCCTGGAGACTGAAAAAAAGTCACAAGGGCGAAAAAATACTTGAAGATGAGGTGTCAAAGTATCTTTTCACAGGACTTCTTTTCATTTGGTGAGAAAATCATAGCAGAAGGAGCTGCGCTCTACAATGAAAAAAGCTCCGGTTTCCCGAAGCTCCTACACATTTTATTATTAATGAGACTTTCGAAGCTGCGCATACAAAGCGCCCACGAAAGCGCCAAGAGCCGCCGGAAGAATCCACCCAAGACCAAGATCGTAAAGGGGCAGATAATTTTTATAAAACTCCAGAATGCTGCTAAAGAAGCCCACGGAAACGGAAGGCATAAACTGCAGAAGCGACACATACCCATCCAGGATGCTGACAGCAAAGGTGAGAAGAATCGCCATGAGAAACACTGGCCTTTTCAGGGGCAGGATTCCCGACAAAAGACTAAGAAGGATCAGTACAATGGCTACGGGATAGATGGTCATAAGCACCGGCACTGCCAGCTGGATGATCTTCGTGAGGCCAAAGTTTGCCACAAGGAGAGACACCAGCGTAAGGATCCTCACATAGGTTTTATAAGAGAATCTCCCGAAGGTCTCCTTGAAAAACTCACTGCAGGAAATGATGAGACCGATGCTGGTTTTGAGGCAGGCCAGTACAATGATGGCTGCAAGAAGCACCGCGCCATAATCCCCAAAATAATGCTTCGCCACGGCGGAAAAAACCTGGCCGCCATTTTCAAAGGTACCAAGAATCCCTACACTGGATGCCCCCATATAGACAATGAGCCCATAGAGGAGCGCCATGAGCGCCATGGCAAAGATACCTGAAATCAGCGTGGCTTTGGCCATATCCTTTTGAGAGGTGATGCCTCTTCCTTTTAGAGCCTGGATGACCACGATGCCAAAGGCAAGAGAGGCCAGAGCATCCATGGTGTTGTATCCTTCCTTGAACCCGGTGACAAAGCTTTCCTTCACATAAGTCCCCAAGGGGCTTTGAAAACTCCCCATGGGCTTCAGAAGGCTCGTGAGAATCAGGAAAAAGAGAAAGAGAAGAAACAGCGGTGTCAGATATTTTCCGATATAATCCACTATTTTTCCAGGTTTTAAGGCGTAGTAGTACACCAGGGAGAAAAACAGCAGACTGAACAGGAACAGAAAAAGGCCAGACTGTCCTTCTTTGAGATAGGGCTCAAACCCCACCACAAAAGGAACCGTAGCCGTTCTTGGAATGGCAAAGAGTGGTCCGATGGTGAGATATAGAGCTACGGAAAAAATCAGGGAGAACACTGGATGCACCTTATCCGCCAGTTCTTTCAGACCACTGGCGCCAGAAAGCCCCATGGCCAGAATGCCTAAAAATGGAAGACCGATGGCAGTAGTGAGAAATCCAGCTAAAGCACCAAAGAACTCTGTCCCTGCACTTTGTCCCATCTGAATGGGAAAAATCAGGTTTCCTGCACCGAAAAACATGCCAAAGAGCATGGTGCCGACAATGATGTACGTTGAAGTATTGTTTTTCTTGTTCAAAGTATTTCCTCTTTCTATAAAATAATAAAATATCCTTCCTATTCTATCATAGGATCTCTACAGAAAGCACGGTGAGATCAAGATCTTCCACACGGAACCTGACATTCATTCCCCCGAAGCTCAGGCCATAGACTCTTTCCGGATCGTTCTGATACGAAGGCCTTGGGTCTTCTTTCAGCACCGAAACCAGGGCTGCATACTTTTCTGGAATGATTTTATCCACAAGTTCTTTTGGAATATCCACAGAAAGCTTTGGTTTTTCCACTTCAAAGATCCCGCACCGGGCTTCCTCATGGCTGTCTGAATAAGGCAGATAGGGCTTGATGTCCACAATGGGGGTTCCATTCATAAGATCTGCCCCTTGCACCAGAAGAACCGGCCCTTTCACAGGATCCATCTCCACCCCTTTCAGCTTTACAGCAGACAGACCCAGATGGTTTGGCCTAAAAGGAGATCTTGTGGCAAATACACCCAGTCTCTTGTTTCCTCCAAGCCTTGGGGGCCTTACCGTCGGTGTCCATCCTCCCTCCACAGCTTCTGAGAACTGCCAGATGAGCCACAGGTGGGTGAAGTTCTCCATGCCTTTCACTGCATCTTCTGTTCTGTAGCCCGGTTCAAAGACGATTCTCCCTTCTAAATCCTCCACAAGACCACCCTGTCTTGGAATGCCGAACTTTGAGGGAAAATCCGTCTCAATTCTTGCAATGATGTCTATCTCTATTTTTTGGTTTCCTGTTGTTGCTTCCTTCATATACCGCACCTTTCTTTCTATCCGTTAAGCACCGGAGTGCTCCTTACTTTATTTTAGTTTCTCTTCTATATCCTTGAAAAAGACTCCCGTGAAGTCCTCTGTCCACTGAAAAAGCTTCCTTGAAAGTTCTTCATTCCGGGCTTTTGTGGAGACCTTTGCCGATTTTCCATTGTAGAAGTACTCTCCAGTGATTCCTTCCACAGAAGGGTCTGTGGCCAGATACACCGCAGTGGCTGCCCCATCCTCAGGGCTTCTGAAAAATGGCTTCAGAAGCTTTGTGATGCCTCTCCCAAACCCAGTCTCCCGGTTCACGCCCATGTTGGTGGCGACAGCACCAGGATGGCAGCTGTTCACCGCAATACCATATGGCGTAAGCTTCTTTGAAAGCTCTTTGGCAAAGAGCACATTGGCAAGCTTCGACTGTCCATAGGCCTTGAAAGGACGAAAACTTTTTTCAAGAGACAGATCCTCAAAATAAATATCTCCCCATTTATGGGCACCGGAAGCCACTTGGATAATTCGGCTACCTTTTTGAAGCTTCTGTAGAAGAAGCATGGTCAGAAGAAAGTGTCCCACATGGTTCACGCCAAACTGCATCTCCAGTCCTTCTTTCGTGAGCTCTCTTTGGGTGGTGATGACCCCAGCGTTATTCAGCATCACGTCTATTTTCTCATAGGTTTCTCCAATAGATGCAGCCGCCCTTCGGACGGACTGAAGATCCGACAGATCGCAGAGAATCAGCTGAAAGCAGCCTGGCTGCTCTTCATTCAGCATATTGAAGGCTTCGTTTCCTCTTTTTTCACTGCGGACCAGCATCAGCACAAAATATCCTTTTCTTGCCAGCATTCTGGCAGAAGCCATGCCCATACCTGAATTGGCGCCGGTCACCAGGGCGATTTTCTTTTCCATTCTCATTTCCCCTTTGCTTTATGCCATAACTTTTCTTTCTATCTTATCACAGATCCTCCCGCTTCAATATTAGGGAAACATCAGGGATCCACAGTCAATTTTCTCCAAAATACAAAAAAAGGATCTGTTTGAAATCTGTGTTGAAAATGGAATGTCATTTGAAAATTTAGTATAATATCAATATAGATTAAGTTGTTATAACGCATGACTATGTATTTTACAAAGAAAGAAGGATTAAGAAATGATACAATCTGTTGTACATATTGCTTTGGTTGTAAAAGATTATGATGAAGCCATTGAATTTTACACAAAGAAACTTCATTTTAACTTAATCGAAGATACCTATCAACCAGAACAAGATAAGCGTTGGGTAGTCATATCACCGCCAGGTTCATCTGGAACTACAATATTACTTGCAAGAGCTTCAAAGCCAGAACAAGAATCTTTTGTTGGAAACCAAGCAGGAGGAAGAGTTTTCTTGTTTCTTGGAACAGATGACTTTTGGCGAGACTATAATGAAATGATAGCAAAAGAAATTGAATTTGTTAGAGAACCCAAAGAACAATCATACGGAACTGTAGCAGTTTTCAAAGATTTATACGGAAATCTTTGGGATTTAGTTCAATTTATAGAAAGTCATCCGATGTTTCAACGTATAAAATAGGCTAACTCTGATGTAAAATTACTATGCAAATTTTATATATTACGACACAAAGGGATTCAATCGAATCCCTTTTACAATCTGTGAATTTCAACACTATTCACAAACAGAGCCAAAAAAAGCCACAGCTTTTGCTGCAGCTCTTTTATTCAGTCTACGAGGAAAGATATTTTGACATTCACTCTATACGTAGTAATTTCATCGCCCTCTACCACAGCCTGCATTTCTTTCACATACACAGACTTGATGTTCTTCACGGTTTTTGAAGCTTCCTTCACTGCATCTCTTGTTGCGGCTTCCCAGCCATCTTTAGATTCCGCTAGAAGCTCAATGACTTTCACAACTGCCATAACCTTAGGACCTCCTTCTTTGTTTTTTATCATCATAACAAAGAAGCATAGAGAAACTATGAGGAAACACCAAACAATCTATGAATGCTCTTGTTCCTTCTCTAAAAAGAGACTGAAAAGCGCATAAGCCGCTCCCCCAAATAAGATGGGTAAACTGAAGAATAGAATGAGTCCAGGTGCATCGTCATAGTCTGCCAGACGGTAAGTAAAGGGCAGCATCAGCACAAAAATCATACTAAAGACCATGGCAGCTGCCCTGGCTTTTCTCCATACTCTTTGCCTGTTCTTCCCCACTTCATCCACTCTTTCCTTCAGCAAGCTCAACATGAGCTGAAGGAGATAAATCACGGGCAGGATGGACAGGTACAGCCCGCCAATGAGAGGATACAGTAAGCCCGCATAGCGTGGATTCACAGGCTCTTCCAAAAGAGAGAACAGAAGCATCAAAGAGACCCCCACAATCACAACCGTCAAAAGCACCAGAAAACCTTTTAAGTACCATCTGTACCATGTATTCATCTTTTTCATTCTAATCACACTCTGCTGTAAGGTATTTACAGAAGATCTCACTCCACTGTAAACTCAGAGCTATTTTATCATCATTTTTATTGAATAACAATAAAAATATATTATTATTCAATTTTATACTATTTCTCGATTCCTGAACTGTTCCTGGAGAACCGCGTGGAAAGACTTATCTCAATACGTTCCGATCTTCCACGTACTCCTCCAGAAGAGTCTTCTCCACATTGGGATAATTTTCCAGCAGCCCTTCCAAAAGCACGCTTTTATAAAGTGCTCCCGCATCATTTTTTGCCTTCACTCTTTTACTGGTGAAGGTTATGGCAGGAATGCCCTCGATATCCTTCAGCTTCACTGGAAGACCGTACCAGGATGTGTCTTCGTCCGGTTCATTTCCACCATTTTCTTCCCGTAGGATATGCTCATACTGGGTTTTTGTCACAAGATAGGCCACGCCATAGGCTTCTCCAGGCTTAGTGGTATCCAGAAAAGAGACGCCTTTTCCTTCCCAGGAGCCTGATCGTCCACCATAGTACATGTCAAAGGGTATGGTGACCTTCTTCTTTCTTCTTGGGAGCCTTCTGTCCGTACATTCTTTCTGATGTCTCCCAAGCCCTCGGAAGCGTCCGCCCTCCAGATAATACCTAAACCGCTCAAAGAGCATGTTGGACCCATAGGAAACGTACCAGATGAGTTCTTCCTTGGGGACCCAGGGCTGATCTGTCAGTGCCACTTTACTCTCCTTCTCCACTTCATGAAGATACACATAGGTGCCCACAGTATAGAGCATGGAGCCCTCCTGCCATACGGAAACTTCCCGGTAGCTGTAAAGATGCCCTTCTTCTTCCAGGTGATGAATCCGCTGCAAAGTTTCACTGTCGACTTCATAGATCTCACCTAAGACTGTACCGTCCTTCTCTTCTTTGATCCCAGGATAGCTCCCCAGGTGATATAGTGCATAGCCTCTCAGCTGAGCCTCTCCAAGATATCTGCTTCCAGAAAGATATGCCTCATGATTTCTATATCCTCTCATCAGTGTCCCATAGACAAACAGTCTTGTCATGCTCTTCTCTCCCTTCGGTTTTCTCTGTTCAGTGATTCATCAGAACTTCTAGTATTTCTCATTCCTTCTGAATCTCATTATTTGTATCTTACTTCGAAAAGAACAAAATGAAAATACAACTCTGTCATCAGATCTCGTCCCAAGCCTTCAGTTGGATGACAGTACGTCAATATCAATAACAAGAAAATCGACCCCTTTTTTTCAGATACTAAAGTTTAATCCAACCTAAATCTTCATTTTTCCAATAATTCTTAATCCTGTACGAACAAGATTGACAACGTTTACCTGATTCGTTAAACTAAATACGAACAAACCTTCATAGGCTTGTTAAATTTCGACAGCTATTCTCCGACTCTGAAAAGGGCTGAACTTCGCTTTAAATTGGCTGAAAATTCAGTGAAGTTAGCAGCGCTTATACAGAACCGGCAGTTTTTGCTGTCAAAAAAAGAGAGGGGTAAAAGAATGAAAAAGAACCGTAAACTTGTCATCTTATCCGCAGTGCTTTCCGCGATGATGCTGTTTTCCGTAGCCTGTTCCTCTGGCGATACTGAAGGAAATGGCGATGGCAGTGTGGATATCGGGATCGTTCTTCCTACAAAAGATGAGCCCCGCTGGGTACAGGATGAGACCAGATTCAAGGAAGCTCTCGCAGATACAGACTATTCTGTAGAAATTCTCTTCAGCCAAGGATCCTCTGCGAAGGAAAAAGAAAATGTGGAATCACTTCTGACCAAGGGAATCAAAGTACTGATCATCTGCCCACACGATGGAGATGCCGCTGCCGCTGCTGCTGAAGCTGCCGCTGCTGAAGGCGTCAAAGTCATCTCTTATGACCGACTCATAACGGGTACAGACGCTGTAGATTACTATGTGACATTTGACTCCGTTGCTGTTGGTGCGGCCCAAGGTCAGTATCTCATTGACAAAGCTTCCGGCAAAGACAATCCACTCTATCTCTATGCCGGTGCAGCAACAGACAACAATGCATTCCTGTTCTTTGAAGGCGCATGGAGCGTTCTTCAGCCTAAAGTCAAGGATGGCACCTTTGTCATCAAGAACTCCCCAGAAGCTGTCGCACTTCAGGACAAAGCTGAGCTGACCCGTGATGAAATGTCCAAGATCATCGGACAGATCACCACCAACTGGGATTTCAATGAAGCAAAGAACAAGGCTGAATCTCACCTGACTGCCGCATCTGCTGCAGACAAGGGCGATGTATTTATCCTGGCACCAAACGATGGAACCGCAAGATCCATTGCAGACACCTTTGCCACAGACACTGATGTGACAAGCTTTGTTGTAACAGGACAGGATGCTGAAAAAGCTTCCGTTCAGTACATCATCGACGGAAAACAGTCCATGACCGTATTTAAAGACGTGAGAACTCTTGTAAAAGACTCCATTGACATGGCTGTTTCCATTCTAAAAGGTGAAACTCCTGGAACCACAGGCGCCTATGACAACAAGAACAAAGAAGTTCCTGCAAAGCAGACTGAAGTTATTACTGTGGATCAGGAAAATGTGAAGGCAGCCCTCATTGACTCCGGATATTATGAAGCATCCGAGTTTACTGGACTGGAATAGCAGCTCAGCCACCAAAAAAATAAAGTACCATCAGATAGTGAAAGCCATTTTGGCTTTCACTATTTATGATATACGAGACCTGGAAAAACTTTGGTCTTTTCCGGGCATCCGCAAACAGAGGAGAGGGAAAATATGGAAACTGCTCTTCAGACAGATTATATTCTGGAAATGAAAAACATCACCAAAGTCTTCCCGGGGGTAAAAGCCCTGGATGATGTGAATTTCAAAGTAAGACGTGGAGAGATCCACTGCCTTGTTGGGGAAAACGGTGCCGGTAAATCCACCCTGATGAAGGTGCTCTCCGGCGTATGGCCTTATGGATCCTACGATGGAGATATCATCCTCAATGGTCAGGTTCAAAAGTATCAGGGCATCCATGACAGCGAAAAAGCAGGCATTGCCATCATCTATCAGGAGCTCGCCTTGATTCCTGAGCTTTCTGTCTATGAAAACATCTATCTGGGCCACGAAATCAGAAAAGGCAGATTCATTGACTGGAACGAGACCATCAAAATGTCCAAAGAAATGCTGAAAAAAGTAAGACTCAACATAAACCCCGAAACGAAAATCAAGGAACTGGGCGTCGGCAAGCAGCAGCTCATAGAAATCGCCAAGGCCTTCAGCAAAGAAGTGAGCCTCATCATCCTAGATGAGCCCACGGCAGCGCTAAACGACGACGACTCCGCAAACCTTCTGGAGCTTCTTCTGGAACTGAAAAAAGAAGGCGTCACCTCCATCATGATCAGCCATAAGCTGAAGGAAGTCATATACATCGCGGATACCGTCACCGTCCTTCGGGATGGCAAGACCATCTGCTCCCTGTCCAAAGAGAAGGGAGAAATCTCTGAACCAGTCCTCATCCGAAACATGGTGGGCAGAGCCATTGATGACATCTTCCCCAAAAGGCTGGAGAAGAATCTGGGAGAAACGCTTCTGGAAGTGAGAAACCTCAGCGCTGTAGATCCTAAAAACGGCAAAAAGGTGCTGAAAAACGTCAGCATACATGCGAAAAAAGGAGAAGTGGTGGGCATCGCCGGACTCATCGGCGCAGGACGGACAGAGCTTGCCTCCTGCATTTTCGGGAACCCAAAAGGATTTAAAATGGAGGGAGACATCTTTGTCGACGGTGAGAAGCATACCTTCCATCATCCGAAAGATGCCATCAAAAAAGGCATCGCCTATGTCACTGAAGACCGAAAAAAGGAAGGACTGATCCTTCTTCAGGATATTAAGAACAACATCAGCCTGGCCAATCTCAAGGGCATCTCCTCCAGCGGCATTGTCAATGACAATGAAGAAATCACCGTAGGAGAATCCTACCGGAAATCCCTTGGCATCAAAACCCCTTCGGTGGAGCAGCTCACAAGAAACTTAAGCGGTGGAAACCAGCAGAAGGTTTCCCTGGGCAAATGGCTGAACACAAAACCCAAGGTTCTCATTCTGGATGAGCCCACCCGAGGCATCGATGTAGGCGCCAAGTTTGAGATCTACACCATCATCAACAGCCTGGTCAAAGAAGGCATGAGCATCATCATGATTTCCTCCGAGCTTCCGGAAATCCTCGGTATGAGCGACCGCGTCTACGTGGTTGCAGAAGGCAAAATCACAGGCGAACTGACTGTGGAAGACGCCACCCAGGATAAAATCATGGAACTTGCCACAGTCTGAGAACAAAGAGGAGGAAGAAAAAATGGAACTGCTTAACGATCTCAAAACCATGCTCAAGAAAAATATCCGTGAATACGGCATGTTCATTGCCCTTTTTGCCATTATGCTCGTATTCTCCATCCTCAGTGATGGCGTGTTCATGTCTCCCCGAAACATCAGCAACCTCATAAACTCCATGGGCTACATCGCCGTCCTTGCAGTCGGCATGACCCTCATCCTCATCATCAAGCATATTGATCTGTCTGTGGGATATGTGGCAGGATTTCTAGGGGCTGTGGCAGCAATGCTCATGACTTCCTGGGATCTGCCTGTGCTCCTTGTGATTCCCATCATTCTCTTTCTGGGTATCCTCATCGGACTCTTCAATGGCTTCATGGTCGCAAAGCTTCAGCTTCCAGCCTTTGTGGTTTCCCTGGCAGGCATGCTGATTTTTAGAGGAGCTCTTCTCCAGGTCACAGCAAAAACCGGAACCATTATCATCCCGAATAAAACCTTCAACAACATCGGAGTCGGTTATATCCCGGACCCCGTGAAGCTCCTTCCGGGCTTTCACACATTGACCTTAGTCATCGGCGCACTTTTCATCGTTTTCTTCATTCTGGCCCAGTTCAAGAACCGGAAAAATAAGCTGAAATATCAATTTGAAGTGGTGCCCATCAAGATCTTCTACATCAAGCTGGTGTTTGTATCCGCGCTCATCGCCTATGTGACCTATATCCTCTCGGACTATAACGGTCTTTCCTGGACCGTTGTCATTGTCCTCATCGTGGTGGCTCTTTATCATTTCCTCACCACAAAGACCGTTCTGGGAAGACACATCTATGCAGTGGGCGGCAATGATGAGGCGGCAAAACTTAGCGGTATCGACGTGAAAAAGGTCACCCTTTTCGTCTTCTCCTCCATGAGCATGTTGGCTGCCCTTTCCGGTATTCTATACACCGCAAGGCTCCAGTCTGCAACGGTCACCGCTGGAACAGGATTTGAACTGGATGCCATCGCCTCTGCTTATGTGGGCGGTGTTTCCGCGGCAGGTGGCGTAGGAAAGGTCACAGGCTCCATCATCGGAGCCCTGGTTATGGCTTCACTGACCAGCGGTATGAACCTCCTGAATGTAGGGGCATCGTACCAGTACATCATCCGTGGTGCCATCCTCATTCTTGCTGTGGTTTTCGATGTGCAGACCCGAAACAAAGCAAAATAGCACAACAAAGAAAGGAACCACCCAAAAGGGATGGTTCCTGTTTTTATGTCCTTAGGAGATTCTGGCATAGGCCATGGAATCTCCTTTTTACTTTATTTTTCTGTCACTGGAAGATGTCTAGTACTTGGTTGTATTATAGAAAGCATTCATCTCCCAGAAAGGAACATAGGTCTCAGAATGCGCTGCGATGTAGATTGGACCAGCTTTCTTTAACGTAATCTCATAGGTGAAGCTTGTGGTCTGGTCTGTGATGACTGGCTTATATGGGAACTGTCCAGGATCTGCTGTGTATACCGATGTCTTTCCGGTCTTCTTCACTGGCAGAGGTGTTTCTCCTACATAGAGGTGAATCTTCTTCAGGGAGAATCCAGGCTCCATCTCGTATCGTAAGGATACCAGCTTGTCGTGGTACTCTACATACAGTTTGCCTGCAAGAAGTCCCTTGGTGACATCATTCTGGCCTGCTCCTGTATAGATTGGGAAGATGTAGCTGCCTTCAGGCAGTGGTCCATTGGTCCATCCCCATTTAGCATTGCCAACTAAAGTATTGATTGGGATGGCATAGTCTCCACCAAAGGCCCATCCGGTCTCCATATAGAGCCTCTGTCTGACTTCCACAATCTCTGTGTCACTGTCTCTGATCTCATTGGGAAGTCCTGCAGGATTGGCAAGAACAGACGCTGTATTTTCCAGCATGCCGATATCCGCTGTGGTCAGCAGTCTCGTATACTGTACTTCTTCAGAAGCGCCTATGGCTAAGGAGCCAGTAAATCCACTTAGAGTACCTGCCAGAGTATCTTTCACAACCACATTCACAAGATCAATGTCTCCCGTATTTGTGATCTTCACCGTGTAGGTCAGGGTATCGCCCACATGAGCCATGGAGGTATTGACACTCTTCTCCAGCTTGATATGAGGATGTACAAGATCTACCGATACGCTGTCTTCCAGTTCAAACTTAGAAAGAAGCTCAAAGCCCATTGGACTTGCAGTAAGTTTCACTGTATTCTTCAGTTCTGTCCATCCATACTTTGTCATGTAGTCAGGATCGTCAGCGGCTTTGACCACATATGGAACCTTAAAGGTCTTTGTCATGCCGGAGGCAAGTTCAAAGGTCTCATCAAGGCCCAGCATTGGATCCGTCACATGGACTTTCATGTCTGGTGCAAAGTCTTCTTTTGTCAGATTCTTCACGGTAATGGTGTAGTTGATGGTGTCGCCCACCTTAGAGATTTCCGTATCTGCTGTCTTCTCAATGGTGATATCCGGTACAAAGAGCTTCACTTCATGAGAATCCGATGCATCCAGGATGTTCGGGAATCCCTTCGGCGATGCGGTGACAGAAGCCTTGTTCTTCACTGGGCTCACATCTTCAGGTTTAATTATGTAGGTATAGGTGTACTCTTTAGATTCACCAGATGCAAACTCCGCATCGGTCACAACATTTCCAGCATGATCATCCACAACAGAATAGATGAGATTTGGTGCATCCATGGAGCTGGTGTTCTTTACAATGATCTTATAGTTGATGGTGTCGCCAATCATGGAAACGTCTTTATCCGCAGTCTTCTCAATGGTGATGCCAGGCTGGAACAGCTCCACAGTATGAGTATCGCTGTTGGATACTTCTTTTGTGAATAAACCATTGACATATTTAAATGTGGCTGTGACGCTGTTGATAAATGGATCTGCTGCGTCTGATGGAATCGTAAACTTCTGTGTGACCTTTTCCTTCTCGCCCACAGCAAAAGTCTTCTTGGTAAAGAGGGCAGTCAGGTCATACTTAAAGCTATCGTCATACACTTTCACCAGTTCCAGAGGCACATCTCCGATATTTTCCACTTCAAAGGAGTAGGTGACTTCATCCCCAATCTTAGACAGCGGGTCTCCATCCTTTGTGATCTTAATGATCGGATAAACCACCGTTGTTTCTGCTGATGCGCTGCCGTCATAAACATTCGGGAAGTTCTCAAAAGAGGTTACATAGGAAGCTTCATTCTTTATGACAGATCCTCTTTCCGAATCCTCTGGAATCACATAGTTCATCTCATCTCCATCAAAGGTCTTAGATTGACCAGGAAGGAGCTTGAAAGTTTTCGCTGTAGCATCCTTGAAGCCCAGCAGTTCATCTGTGAGAACGAAGGTTGTCTCCGGAGTGTCCAGTGAGCTTGTATTCTTCACGGTTACTGTATAGTGCACTGTTTCTCCAGGAACTGCTTTTGCTTTATCAACTTTCTTTTCAATGGTGTAGCTTGGTTTGAAAAGATTTGTTTCATGAGTAGCTTCTCCCTTAGCCTCCACTTCCATATACTTATAAACAGCTGTCACCTTATTTATAAATGGATCGTCTTCGGTTTCAGGAATGATCATCTCAAACTCATGACTCTCTGTTGCACCGACTGCTAAGCTTGGTCCAAATCCATTGGCAATAGATCCTGCGTCCAGTGGACCAAACTTGTCATCAGAAATGCTTACAAGATTCAGTGGCACATTACCAGTATTCTTCACTGTAACGGTAAACTTGATGGTGTCTCCGATCTTCGACAGTTCGTCTCCAGTTTTTGTCACTTCAATCTTCGGATCAGGCAGGAAGTTACCAAAATCCACTCCGGATATAATGGTTGATCCTTGATCCGGCATCAGCATGGATGGAATCCTCCATCTCCATCTGACCTCACCAAGAACGTCTTCCTTATAGGATACCGCACCGATCGGAAGGGACTCCACTTTATTTGGATAGGTCTGCATATAGTTTGGTTCCATCATCTCATAAACGAGAAGCTCCGATCCATAGGAAAGACCTTCGAAAGTATAGACACCATTGGCATCAGTTTTGGTCTCCAGCGGTACCAGAATGTCTTCGATTTTACCTATGAGCTTGATGG
Organism: Proteiniclasticum ruminis; assembly: GCF_900115135.1. Taxonomy (GTDB): domain Bacteria; phylum Bacillota; class Clostridia; order Clostridiales; family Clostridiaceae; genus Proteiniclasticum; species Proteiniclasticum ruminis_A. Next base: position 54,936 of record NZ_FOVK01000009.1, read on the forward strand.
TCCAGTTTGGCAGACCAGACTCACCCACATCAAACATTCCGTTGTTGTTGGCATCCAGGAACTTTTTACCTGTTACAGTACGATAGGTCTCAGGTGCATCTGGAAGCTGTACATCTCTGCTTCCTTTCACATCCAGCATACCAAAGTGTCCGCTGGAACCTGTCTCAGGTCCTGAACCATAACCAATAGGATCAAAGTCCAGAGTATCATAGATATAGCCACCCCAGCCTGCAGGTGCACCGCTGGCATAGGCTTTCTGAAGATCTCTCGAGAAAATGGAGGTTCTGGCCAGGTGAAGCTCAAAATAGATGTAGAACGAATCTACGGTGTCAGGATCCTTTCCCTGGGCCTCCAATGCATTCATAATATCTTCAGCCGTAACGATAAACGATCTTCTTTGATCGTAAATACTACCAACTTCACCGATGGTTCCAGATATAGCAGAGCGGTTCATCTGAGAATTTGGAAGGTTCAGCAGTTCATACCCGTCCCAGGTATTTTCTCCCGGATGGTTCTGAGCGATGTTCACGTTTTCTGCTGTGCCCAGTGGATAAGCATTACCGTCAGCCATGGGCCATCCTTCTGCAAAACCAAGCTCATCTGTACCAACCTGAATGCCCTTCACCAGGTCCACAAACATACCCCACTCGCCACCGCCACCAATGGGATACGCAGCACTATACCAGATGGTGAGATCCGGAAAGTTCTGGAATCCTGGGTAAAGGCTCTGGAAATTGGAAATCTTCGCTCTACCTGGGAAATACTCTCCTTCCGCATAGGATTTACCAAGGTTACCCGTCGTCCAGTCTCCATCCCAATCCTTTGTGTCCACATTAAATCCTTCTAAGGTAACGCTACCATCAAAATCTGCAGGATACACAATTTTCGTACTGAAGTTCAGCGTCATCACCATGAGAAATGCAATCAGTGCCGAAAGTCCTTTCAGCACCCGCCCACGACGCATTTTGTAGGCTGCCATTCTTCTGCACATCCTTTCACGCAATTTGCGTTGAAAAAGAAACAGGAACGTTGTCTCTTGCTATAATTGATTATGAGACCTTTGAAAATTCAGAATAATAACTAGTAATTCATATCAATTCTCGAAATTATACAAATATGTTTAAAATAAATCAAATCTAATTCCTAGTATTTCTATCATATATTGTATTCTATAGTTGGATTTTATCAGTATTATTGGCCAATTACAACGCTTTAAGCAGACAATTCCGAAAATTAACAATCATCATATGGATTTCTTCTCCTTAACATTTTATACATTTATTCTTATATGTATTTTAATTTAATTTCTTTTATTCAGCAAAAAATATATAATTCGACATTACAGAGTTGTGGGTACATTACGAGCTGCACTCTTCCGGCGGCACCTCCCCACAAAAGGTAAAATTCAAGAATAATCTCAACTTTATCACTTCTCATATTGACTCTAAAGCTGCTTCATACCTTATAATGAAGAAAACATACAGAAAGGATTGGCTTCATGAAGATAAAAGATGTGGAAAAACGCACCCAGACTGATCGGGCCACTTTGTACTATTACGAAAAGGAAGGTCTTTTAGTCCCCCAAAGAACAGATAACGGATATCGGATCTACGATGAAACCGATGTGGAGATGATTGAAAAAATAAAACTTCTCAGACACCTTCAAGTATCCATTGAAGATCTCAAAAAACTGAAGAGCGGCAGCCTCACTCTGCCTGAAGTGATGGAGAAGCAGCAAGCACTGCTCCAATGGAACCAGGAGAAAAATCTGGCTTCTTCCAGAATCGTGTCACGCATCCTGGAAGATCAAGGCACCTTTGATGACTTTCACCCGGAAGCCTATCTTAAGGACAACCTCTCAAATCATGGAGCCATGGCATTTTACGCTTCCACAGAAGAAGATGAGCTGCCTAAAGTCTATGAGCCACTGAGAAGATTCTTTGCCAGAGCTTTTGATTATCTTCTTTACTCTGTGTTCTGGTATCTGCTTCTCTATCTATTGTTCAGAATCGATCTTCTAAGCAGAACCACGCCAATGAGAATCCTCGATCAAGGCGCAGTGATGCTCCTCATGCTTTTTGTGGAGCCTCTTTTTCTCTCGGTCTACAGGACCACGCCAGGAAAGAAGCTTCTAGGTATGACCCTCGAAAAAAGCAGAGATGTTCCATTGAAGTACCACGAAGCATTTCATCGAACCTACCTGGTTCTCCTGGAAGGGATGGGTTTTCTGATCCCTGTTGTAACACTTTTTACCCACATCATCTCCTACAATAGATGTGTTCAGGGAGAAGAGGAACCCTGGGACGAGGGGATTTCCTATCGAGTCAGAGACCGAAAAGGCTTGAGATATGTTCTATACAGCGCCTCATCCCTCATCCTTGTCGGCATCTTGATCCTTCTTCAGTATCTTTATTTCATGCCGCCAAACCGTGGGAATCTCACTGTGGAAGAGTTCACGGAAAACTTCGCACATTACAAAAAAATCTACCAGATGGATCTTCACGGAGAATCCTTGAAACGCTCAGGCGCTTGGGAGGATCCCTACAATTTCATAGACTACTATCTCCCCAATCATGTCACTCAGCCTCCAGCACTGGGTTTTACCATGAATGGCGGATTCGTCACTGAAGTGTCCTTTGATGTGGACGTCAGGGATACAGACTTCTTTGTCTATCCTTATGGAGATCTCATGAGCCTCATCAGTCTGTCTCTCATGGAGCCGGACTGGAACCTTCTAGACACCAGAAGAAAAGCCGATGAACTGGTGAACAGGATGGACTTTGACTACTATAACTCCTTTACACTCAACTCCCTGGGTGTTCTAACCGAGAATAAAGTCACGTTCGAAGGCTTTGAACCGACGCACAATCACATGAAGCCACTCCACGAAACGGAACCGAACTTTTATCGACAAAGATTTCATGCCGCCAAAGAAAAATAGTATGAAAAGGGAAGGATCCGGTAGCCTTAGCGTTACCGGATCCTTCTATAGCTATAAGGAGATTTTATTCGGATGCAGGTTTCAGATTTCCTGCAAAATGACAAGCCACAAATCGTTCCGGAGCCACTTCACGAAGCTCTGGAGTCACATCTTTACACATGGCCTGACGATGTCTGCAACGTCCATAGAAGCGGCAGCCTTCTGGAGGATTGATGGGAGATGGCACATCTCCTTCCAGAAGTATACGCTCTCTTTTTACATCGATTCTTGGCACAGGAATCGCAGAAAGCAGTGCCTGAGTATACGGATGAAGCGGGTCTCTAAACATCACATTGTACTCAGACAGCTCCACGATCTTACCAAGATACATGACCGCAATCCGGTCACTGACATGCTTCACCACACTAAGATCGTGGGAGATAAACATATAGGTGAGGTCAAACTCCTTCTGAAGATCGCCCATGAGATTGAGAATCTGCGCCTGGATGGATACGTCAAGGGCAGAAACCGGCTCATCCTGAACAATGAACTTTGGTTTTAATGCCAAAGCTCTGGCAATACCGATTCTCTGTCTTCTTCCGCCATCCAGCTCATGAGGATAAGCATTGGTGAGTCTTTCTGCAAGACCAACAGTATCCATCAGTTCTTTCACTCGATTGATTCGTTCCTTCTTATCCTTGAAGACCTTGTTGACTATAAGAGGCTCCGAGATGATCTCTGCTATGCTCATTCTGGGATTCAGAGAAGCAAAGGGATCCTGGAACACGATCTGCATCTCTTTTCTCATATTTCTCATCTGCTGCTTGTTGAATGTGCGGATGTCCTGACCTTCAAAAAGAATCTCTCCGTCTGTGGCTTCCAGCAGCCTCAAGACCACACGTCCTGTGGTGGATTTTCCGCATCCGGACTCTCCCACCACTCCTAAGGTTTCTCCCTTGTTGATGAAGAAATTCACATCATCCACGGCGTGAAGAAGGCCTTTCTTCGTTTCAAAATACTTTTTGAGGTTTCTCACCTCTAGCAGTTTTTCTTTATTCATAGCCTTTACCTCATCCATTACTTTTCCACTCCTTCTTCATAAAGGAGACATTTCACAAAATGTCCCGGTGCCACTTCTGTGTTCTTAGGCACTCTCTGAGAACAGATGGGCATTGCCTTATCGCACCTTGGATGGAACGGACAACCAGACGGAAGATTTGTTGGGTCTGGCATCAGGCCTTTAATTGGCTTCAATCTATCCATATCACTTTCGATGTCAGGAATCGAATTGAACAGTCCCACGGTGTAAGGATGTTTCGGACTTGTGAAAAGCTGCACCTTGTCCGTGTACTCAATGACATTGCCGGCATACATGATGGCTACTTTATCGCACACTTCTGCCACGATTCCCAAGTCATGGGTGATCATGATCATCGATGTGTTCAGCTCAGTTTTCAGCTTCTTCATAAGTTCCAGCACCTGGGCCTGAATGGTCACATCGAGGGCTGTTGTGGGCTCATCTGCGATGAGAAGCTTCGGATTACACGCAAGGGCAATGGCAATGACCACTCTCTGCCTCATGCCACCGCTGAACTGATGGGGGTATTCCTTGGCTCTTTCTGCAGGAATCCCTACTTTCAGAAGCATTTCATTAGCTTTATTGAGTGCTTCCTGAGTAGAGAGATTCTGATGAAGCCTTATAACTTCAGCGATCTGTTCTCCTACTGTCATGACAGGATTGAGAGAGGTCATAGGATCCTGGAAAATCATGGAAATCTCATTCCCTCTGATTCTTCTCAGTTCACCTTGTGTTTTTCCAATGAGATTGCTCCCCTCAAAAATCACTTCCCCGGAAATGATCTTTCCCGGTGGATCCGGAACAAGCTGCATGATGCCTAAAGCTGTGGTGGTCTTTCCAGCTCCAGTTTCCCCCACAAGACCCAACGTTTCTCCTTCATTGATTTCCAGATACATATCCTGAACAGCCTTCACCACGCCATCAACGGTGATGTAGTGTATGGCCAGATCTTTAATTTCCAGTAATTTTTTCTTTTCCATTACTTTCGCCTCCTAGCGCACGCTAATTCTTCAGTCTTGGATCCAGCGCATCTCTAAGCCCATCCCCAAGAAGGTTCAGCGCAAAGATGGTAATCATAATTGCAAGACCAGGGAAAGCCGTGAGATGTGGATAGTCTCTGATATACTGACGTCCGCTGTTCAGCATTGCTCCCCATTCCGCAAGAGGCGGCTGGATGCCTAGCCCGATAAATCCAAGTCCCGCTGCAGAAAGAATCGCATTGGCCACTCCTATGGTTGCCTGAACAATCAGTGGTGCCATGGAGTTTGGAATGATGTGCTTTAAAATCAGTCTGGTATCATCTGCACCCACTGCTCTTGCCGCTTCGATGAACTCTTGGTCCCGAAGGGATAATACCGAAGCTCTTACAATTCGCCCATAAGAAGGAATAGAACCAATACCTACCGCAATCATAACATTCCGAAGTTCAGGCCCTAAAGCCGCCACAATGGAAATGGCCAGCAAAATGGAAGGGACCGCTAGAAGAATATCAATGAATCTCATGATGACATTATCAATCTTGCCACCATAAAAGCCTGCGACAGCACCCAAGGCACCACCTATAAACATTGCGATACCCACAGCAATCAGCCCAACCTTCAAGGAGACCTGAGCTCCATAGACGATCCTTGAAAAGATATCACGTCCGAAATTGTCTGTACCGAACCAATGGTCCTTGTTTGGTGTCTGGAATCTGCGCATAAGATCCTGGTCATCATAGCCATAGGGTGCCACATAATCTGCAAAAACTGCTGCTAGAATCAGGATCACCATTACGAGAAGTCCCAGCATTGCGGCTTTGTTTTGTTTCAGTCTGCGCCAGACTTCACGCCATGGGCCGGACTTTTTCTTCTTTTTCACTATAGTGTTTTCCGCCATAGAACCATCCCCCTACTTATACTGTGACTTGATTCTTGGATCAAGATATGCATAAAGAATATCCACACCAAGATTCACGATACTGAATACCACGGCAATGAAAAGTACGCCTCCTTGCACAAGAAGCATATCTCTTGATTTGATGGCATCTACCATTAGTCTTCCTACCCCAGTGATACCGAAGATGGATTCTGTAAGTACCGCACCACCTAGAAGGTAACCGAACTGAAGACCAATAACTGTGATAACTGGAATGAGTGCGTTCTTCAGCGCGTGTCTATTAATAACGACCGACTCTTTCTGCCCCTTGGCACGAGCCGTTCGGATGTAGTCCTGTCTAATGACCTCCAGCATACTGGAACGGGTCATACGTGTAATGATTGCAGCAGAGCTGGTTCCCAGGGTGACCGCAGGAAGAATCATGTGCTTCCACGTATCAAATCCAGAAGAGGGAAGCCATGCCAGCTGTATAGAAAATAATAGAATCAGCAGCAGCCCCTGCCAGAAGTTCGGCATGGATACACCGACCAACGCAAAGACCATGGATGCGTTATCAAAGAGAGAATACTGCCGCGTGGCCGAGATAATTCCCACGGGCACTCCTATGAGTACAGCGACTAGAACCCCCAATGCCGCCAGTTTCAACGTGTTGGGAAATCGTGCGGCTATTTCATCAAATACGGGACGGTTGGTGATGTAGGAACGACCAAGATCCTGATGTACCACCGCATTTTTGACATATCTTCCATATTGCACAAAGAAATTGTCATTGAGTCCCAGTTCATCTCTTAACCTCTGCACCTCAACCTCTGGCGCAGATTCTCCCAGCATGATTCTTGCAGGATCTCCTGGAGTAAAGTACATCATTGTAAATACAATGAATGATACGCCTATCATAACGGGAATCAGCATCACCAGACGTCGGAGAATATACTTGTACATAAAATTTCCCCCTTGTGTATTAACATCAAGATAGGGCCATAGTACTATGACCCTATACTCTCTGTATGCTTTTAAATTAATCTTGAATTATTCGAAGTATACACCCGCAAGCTTATGATGACCGGCTGGATGCTGTGTGAAGCCCTTAACGTTTGCTCTAGTACCTGTAAGGTCTTCTCCAGTCCATGTGAAGATCCATGGAGCTTCGTCTCTGATGATTTCCTGAGCTTCTTTGTATGCTGCTTCTCTTGCTGCAGGATCTGCAGTTCCACGAGCAGTATCAAGAAGTTCATCTACTCTGGCATTGCTGTAGAAAGTTCTGTTTCCAGCTGCACCATGCTGTGAGCTGTGGAACAGTGCGTACAGACCGTAGTCCGGATCACCAGTAACAGTTACCCATCCAAGGATGAACATGTCATGTTCTCCATTGGCAGTACCGTCCAGGTAAGCACCCCATTCAATAACCTTAACTTCTGCTTCAATTCCAATTTCCTTCAGCTGATTCTGAACGATTTCAGCGATATCCATTCTCTGCTGGTTGTCATTGGTCCAGATGGTGGTTTTGAATCCATCTGCATATCCAGCTTCAGCCATGAGGGACTTCGCTTTTTCGATGTCAAATCCATATTCATCCAGTTCCTGATTGGACGCCCAAACGTTAGGACCTAATGGACCCTTGGAAGGAGCACCAACACCTGCATACACTACATCAACGATGGTCTTCATATCCAGTGCATAGTTGATCGCCTGTCTGACCTTGACGTTGTCAAACGGAGCTTTGTTTGCATTGAATCCGATGTATGTGGTGGAAAGGTTCATATCTCTTAACAGTGTGAGGTCGCCATTCTCTTCGACTCTGGTCACATCGGTAGGCTGCACATCATAAGCGATGTCCACTCCGCCAGACTCCAGTTCGATGGTTCTTGTGGTATTGTCTGCGATGTTTCTGAATACAACGTGAGCTACCTTGGCTTTTTCACCATGGTATTCATCATTTCTGTCCAGTTCGATCTTGTCTCCGGTTACCCAGTTGGCAAACTTGAATGGTCCAGTTCCCACAGGCTTCTGGCCATAGTCTTCTCCACCTTCAGTAACAGCCTTCTCATTGAGAATTCCTGTTGCAGTGTGCGCCAGATGCGCAAGCAGTGGAGCAAATGGTTCTTTTGTGGAGATTCTGATGGTATAAGGATCAACAACTTCAATCTTCTCGCCATCAATAGCCCCAACGATATGACCAATGTGTGTGGATTCCAGAGCTCTCAGAAGTGTGAACTTCACATCATCTGCTGTCAGCTCTTCGCCATTATGGAACTTAACCCCTTGCTTCAGTTTGAATTCAAAGGTCAGTTCATCTACCTGATCCCAGGACTCTGCAAGACCTGGCTCCAGTTCCATTTTTTCATTCTGATTGATTAGAGTCTCATAAATCTGTTTTGAAACTCTGGAGGAAGGCTGGTCGTTGGTTGCATGAGGATCAAGAGACTTCGCATCAGCACCCATACCTACGATGAGTGTGTCCTTTGCAGTTTCTCCTGGTTCTTCTTCGCCAGGCTCTTCTCCCGGCTCTTCTGTGCCAGGTGTCTCTCCCTCTGGAGGTGTTTCAGATCCGCCGGAACATCCCACTACGGTGAATGCCATAACCAAGATCATACTGACGAGCAATGAAATACGTTTCTTGTTCATTAAGGTTCCCCCTTTTCTTTTATCCTGATTTAATCCTAAATCATAGGAACATTATATTCACAAATCATAACGTTATCAAGTGATACTTTTGAGATTTTTGGCATTATGACTGATTATATTGAACTGAAAATAAGAGCATTTTAACAAAATGGTAATTTGTGTGTTAGGAATTGATAATTATACTTTGATGACCAAAATTTTAGAATGCTTGAATTCACTAGCCTACAGCAATTCATTTCTTAATATTCAGTTTATTTGTAGGTTTTTAGGGAATCGCTTTCATAATAAATTCATAATTTTATCACAAATTACCAATTGTAAGTTTTTTTGCAGTTATTTTGATATATTATGATTATGGGGGGGATTATATGTCAAAATTACTAGATAGATTCGAAACAATCTTTGAAGTGAGGCGGAAAAAACAGAGTTCCTTATCCATACTCTTCACATTTCTTCTGCTCCTTCTGGTGGGAAATTCTCTGTTTTTTGTCATGACCTATCAGAAGAAAGCCTATGATCGATATGAGCTGGAGTATCAGATGGTGCACTCTGCTTTCCTGGAGTATCATGAGAAGCAAGGAGTCTATCCAGTTCGAGAGCCCATAGTATGGAAAGACGAGAAAAATCTTCAAATGTTTTTTGAAGAAAACCAGTTTCCACTGACTGGCTCCATCTCTTATGTGGATCTTGAAGCGCTGAAACTCCCATCAGAAGTGAAAAAAACATATCTTTGGGACAAGGACAGAAGCATGCTTTACACCTCTGAGTTCGTCAGCTTTGGCCTCAGAAGATGGCATCTTCCAGGTGCCAGGTAATCTTTTAGGCATTGAAAAAACCATCCTGAACTCCAACTGGAATCAGGATGGTTTTCTATTTTCATGTGAAAGCCCGGTTAGAGCACTTCTCTTGTCCATCGGTTGGACTGATAGATATAGTACCCATAAAGCACCACCAGGATATTGGAGACATTCATGGCAATCCAGACACCTCTTTGACCTAAACCAGTGAACTGGTTGAAGATCAGAATCAATGGGATTCTCACAAGCCAAAGCCTTCCGATGGCCATGAACATGGAGTAGTTTGTATGCCCCGCTCCCTGGAAGAGTCCCTGGAAAATAGAGAAAAGACCCATGAGCGGTATGGTCGGCAGGATATAAATAAGATACTCCAAGCTTTGGGACACCATGAGCTCTTCTGCTGTTGGAGTGAAAAAGTAAATCAGCTCTGTTCTGAAGACATAAATGAGGGCACTGCCCACGAGACTGATGAGAAGAGAAAGCTTCACCGCTTTCCAGAATCCTTCCTTGACCCGCTCCGGATTCTTCGCCCCCATATTCTGTCCCACGATGGAGGTAAGCCCTGAACCAATGCCCATGGCCGGCATCATGATGATGTTGTTGATGCGGTTGATCAGGGCAAACGCCGCCAGAAGAGAAGTGCCGTAAGATGCGATGAAGGTATTGAGCAAGATAAACCCAAATGCTGCTCCAGACTGCCCCGTTGCACTGGGAAGTCCCACTTTCATAATCCTCTTCAGTTTCTTTGTTTCCAAGGGGATATTCTTGAAGGACACTGAAAAAGCCTTGGATGTTTTTCTCATCATATAGTAACCAAGAAACATGAGCACCACATGAGCAATAGAGGTAGCAGCTGCGGCCCCTCCTACCCCCATGCCAAGTCCACGGATTCCTAATAGGGGTATTTCTGAAAAAATGAAAAATGGATCCAGGATGATATTCACCACCGCTGCGATGCTGTTGACGATGGTGGATGATTTTGTGTTCCCTTGAGCATTCATGATGGCCATGAATCCCATAAAAAGGATATGCGGAGGCACACCCAGGAAAATGATTTTCAGATACTCTGTGGAAAGAGCTCCAAATCGGCCTTCACCACCCATGAACTGAATGATATAGGGTGATGAGATATAGCCTAGTCCTCCGAGAATCAGTCCAATAAACCCACTAAAGAGAATCACATGATAAGCGTACTCTTTTGCTTCCTTCTGTTTGTTTCGGCCGATGAGCTGCGCGAGGATCGAGGTTCCCGCAATCTGAACCCCCATACCGATGGCCTGAAAAAGAAACATCACGGGATTCACAAAAGACACCGCTGCAAATTCCGTGGTGCCAAGCTGCCCCACAAAGTAGGCATCGGCCATATTGTAGAGCGTCATGATGAGATTGTTCACTATGAGTGGAAAAGAGATCATAAGAAGCACGGAGTACATGGGACCATGTAAGATCATCTCCGTCTTGGATGTTTTTTTCGCCATGTTTATTTGTTCTGTTTCCGCCATCTTTATCCCCTCCCTTACACTGGTACAAAACCCACTGTGCTGATATCTCATTCTTTCTGATATAGTTCAATATACCATGTTTTCCCGGCGTACTGGACTTCTCTCCGGTACAGATTCTCCTCTAAAAGATACAAAAGGGAAGCACCCGCTTCCCTTTGTACTCCACTATTCATTTCTAGAAACTGACGTATCGTTGAGACTTTCTGAGATCTTCAGCAGAATCGATTCCCTTGAAGGCTCCATATCTGTATGATAGAACACGCGAAGAACCAGGTCTCCTTTGACTGCAACAATTTCCCATTGATTCCTAACATAGACTTCATCTAGTCCATCGACAATCACTGCTTCAAAATCACTGACAACTGTTCCGTAGTATAAACTGGCTTTCAGCGATTCCAGAAATCGATCTCGAATCCTTTGACTTTTGATAAGATATACCTCTTGATCAAGATAGATGTATCCTTGAGTTCCATTACTGAACTCCTTTGTTTTTATCACTTTGCCAAAAATGGTCTTCCTGCTTCTATACTTTCCCTCATAGGCATCGGATGTTTCTTCCTCATGAAATTCTCCTTCATGAAGCTCCTCAAGGGTTATGAAGGGCCCTTCAAAAGAGCTGGGACTATCTCCTCTTACTGAGGTGGAACCTTCAATGAGCCCTAAAATCAGAACTCCTGAAACAAATACTGCAACAATACCTTTTTTACAGACTCGAACCAAATTTTCAAAAGTGGTGATCATCCTAAGCGGTACGCCTTTTCTTAATTTCGAGATCAGGTACTGACTGCTGATCATTCCTATAGCATAATACCCGATCCCGAGTGCAATCGATCCAAATACAAGAAATGCAAATGCAGGCATTTCAATAAGCGCTTCATAGAATCTATCTGAAATATATCTGAGATATGCTCCAGCACTTCTTTTGGGATATCCAGCCATCTGTATCGCAAAGAGAATAGCATATGTGACAATCAACGTCAGAAATTCCTTCAGAAAACTTTTTCTCAATATCTTCATAGACTCTATCTGATCTTCAGGCTGCGTATAGAGTTCTGGTGGATCTGTATTCTTGTCTGCAGAAAAAATCTGAATCTGACGCTTTCCGCATACATGGGTCCAGCCGCATTCCTCATAAACAAGGATCTGTTCCTCTGGAATCTTTCCATCTTCCAGCCTTTTATCGTCCACGATCTCCACCCGGTAGCTAAGGTTCTTTGGTTCTTCTTTTCGGAATCTGCTGAGATAATGGCCTCTCTTTTCAAGAATCATGCCTTTCTTAGCCTTTCTCTCATAGAACTCTTCCGTTTCAGTAAGAGAAAAGGTACTTGGATGAAAATAGTACTTCTTTTTCTTTTTCATATGAGCCCTCCAGAGTTATTCTGTCCGTCCTTAGCGTTTTCGCTCTTGTATTCTCTCTTTATGATTTACCAAAAGACCGTTCTTTACTGTTTAGAATCTCCGAGAGCTTATGGAGAAACTCTTCCTGTGACAACTGGTTTTCAGAAAAGGTTGTAATATTTAAAACTAACTCATCTTTTACCACGACCATGTCATAGCTGTTTTTCACATAAACCTCATCCAGTCCAGCTACACTCCGCTCAACATAGTCTTCGTCATATTTACCAAGAAGGCTTTCATTAATCAGTACCTCTACCAGCATCCCTCGGAGTTTATCATTCTTGATCTCATAGACTTCCTGAATAAAAGTAATATCTTTGTAAAACTGATTGCTGCTTTCCTGAGTCTTAATAATTTCTCCCCAGATAGTCTTTTTCTTTCTGTAGTAATCCTCTCCCAGAATGGAGTTCTCATCAGGAGGTGCTTTTTTGACATCAAAGTCTGAAAGTGTCACATAAGGTCCTGCTGCTTCACTGGGATCTTCCCGTTTTTCATATGTGAGGATCTCTGGAGCGCTCATAAGAAGCAGTCCGATCAAAACTACCATGGTTGCTCCTTTTTTAAATGGCTTTAGCTCTTTTCCATAAGGCTTGATTTTTCGAAGGGGTATCCCTTTCTTTAACCTGGAAATATAGTACTGGCTGCTGGAGATGCCAAAGAGGTAGCGTCCAATCCCGTTCACAAGGATCAGCACATAGAGTATCGCCAGCGGTGGTTTCTCCATGAGAAACCGAAAATATAAGGAGCCCACATTCTTCAGGAACTGGCTAAAACTCCCTCCACTAAATACTTGAAAGTTGATAAAGAGGAACAGTGACCATGATGTCAACATACTGATAAATGCCATAAAATCAGTTTTACTCAGTATCTTAATGGATTCGATCTGATCTTCCGGCTGGTAGTAAAGCTCTGGAGGATCTGTACTCTTGTCTGCTGAAAAGATCTGAATATGACGGTGCCCACATACATGGGTCCAGCCGCATTCTTCATAGATGGCGACCTGCTCTTCCGGTATCTTGTGTTCATTTAATTTATCATAGTCGATGACTTCTACCCGGTAGCTGAGATTCTTTGGCTCTTCCTTTCGGAATTTGCTTAAATAGTTTCCTCTTTTCTCTAGAAGCAGACCGTTCTCTGCCTTTTTCTCATAGAACTCTTCAATTTCAGATAAAGAATAGGAACTTGGATGAAAATAGTACTTCTTCTTCATGTGAGATCCTCCAGTATTTTTCCATCATCCACCTGATTTTTCAGGCGCTGGTATTCTTCTTTCAGGGCTTCTATGCCAAGGGCTGTGATATGGTAGGTTTTTTTCCTTCCTTCTTCTTCCACAAGACCGATGAGACCTTCTTTATTCATCCGGGTGAGCACGCCATAGAGTGTACCTGGACCCATGAGAAGCCTTCCCTTGGAAAGCTCTTTGATGCTTTGCATCATGCCATAGCCATGGCTGGGATGAATGAGAGATAGAAGGATATAGAATGTGGCTTCGGTCATAGGTGTGCTGCTCATTTCCCGTCTCAACTCCTACTATTATGTTACGCGATATATCGTGTAACATAATAGTAGCGGAGAATATACCTGAATGTCAAGAGTTCCAACTAAAAAAGAGCCTCTCACCCAATGAGAAACCCTTCTTTACTTTGACCTATCTCCAGAACCCTGAATGTTCTTTCTTGTCTTCGATGTTATAGGCAATCATCTTATGAAGAAGCTCAAAGTCCACAGGTTGTTTCCACGGAATCTGAAAAAGCTCTTTCAATAGTGGATACTGTGCCTTTAGAATATCGTCCTGAAACTTCTGAAGGCAGGCTCTCTCCGGTCCCACCGAAATATGACCCTTGGACACACTGAAGCCGATGATAAAGGTGCCATGGTCGGTAAACATGGGCTGTTTCCACTTCACTTCTTCCTGAAGCTCTGGAAACTCCTTCCGGATGTAGGAAATAATCGATACCAGCCGTTGCCTTTTTTCACCTTCTTCCACCGTTTCCAGAAACTCTTGAAAAGTATTCATCTTCCTCCACTTCCTTGTTTATCTACTCCGGCAGCACATCGTAAGCAAGTTTCTCAATGATTTCCTGATGCTTTGGATAATCAGCAAGCAGTTCCTTCTTCGTGAACAGCCTAAAGTCTTTAAAATCAAATCCAGGCACCACGGTGCAGCTGACTAAGGCATACCCTTCTTCTACAGATGACCCGAAGATCTCACCTGCTTTCACCGTATGGTGCGGCACCATTCCAGTTTCCAGTCCCAATACTGTTTTCTCATAGGTGCCATCTCTTAGAATAGAATGTACCGTCAATGGATTTCCTCCATGGTAAAACCAGAGCTCATCCGACACCAGCTGATGAAAATGGGACGGACTCTCCTTTGTGAGAAGAAAATAGATGTTGGTATACAGGGGCAGATTTGCCTCTTCTTTTCCATATTTTTCTTCAGATCTGTCTGTTTGTCTATAAAATCCACCTTCCGGATGGGGCTCTAAATTCAGTTCTTTGATCCATTCCTCTGCTGTTCTCATGATGCACCTCACGTTTTTTATTTCAGTATAACAAAAAACTCTACAGATTTTGTGAATCTCTAGAGTTTTTCTGCATAGTCTATGGCAGTGTGATCTTATAGGAATGTTTATAGTAACGATCCGTGGAGGTTTCCTGGGGTATGATGAAGCCTCCCCCACCTGTATATCCTCTGTAGTCCACTGTAGAGTCTGCTACCACGCCTTTATGTGTCATGGTAAAATCCTCCATGGTCTTTTCATAAATCTCCTTCATCACATCTTCAGGTTTCAAAGAAGAGAAAAATCTTCCTTTTTCCTGGGCTCCTGCTGCGGAAAGATAAGCAAGGCCCATATAGTTACCATTGGTTGCAATGAAATCATCCACATCTCCAATACTGGTCTCAAAATAAAAAGTTCTTAAGTACTCTCCGTCCACTTCAAACTGAAATTCTGGTCTAATGGAGTAATTCGGCACTTCAATGACATAACCATCCTGCTCCACCTCTTCCCAGTCTCCATGCTCATTGAGCTGTTCTACAGGTTCCTTGTCGAAGTATGCTACATAGTAGCGGTAGTTCTCGGAAAACTCTGTTAGAGTAAGTTCTCCCCGATGGGGTGGCAGCGTCTGATATCCCATGAAAAAGAAGATACTCAGAAGGTAAAAACCATAAGCAGCCACAAAAAGCACCGGCCTTAAATTCCTTTCATCCTTCAGTCTGTAGGAGAATCCCAGCTCCCACGGCTGCTGCTCTTTCTCATCCGCCCGTTTATAAGATTTGTAGAGTGTGTACAGCTCCAAAAACGTAATATTAAACGCCAAGCCATAATAAAGCACGCCTAAAGTTCTTGTGAACGCCTCCCGATAACTTGGATACTCTCCATCTTCCCGGCGGACCACCAAACCCCATATGGCTTTTCCTGGTGTTGTTCCAAGTTTTGAAAGAAGCAGTGGCTCTATAAGAAGCATGAGAACTGTTCCAAGAATCGTATCCACGATATTATCAAACCTATTGTGGTTTCTCAGAAAATCATGGAATACAAACACCCTCACAATGGTGATGAGCAGTGTATAGAAAGCAAGATCCAGGATTCTTGCAAAAAATCTTCGCCATGGTGCATAAATCTGTGGAGTCCTGTCTTCCTTTTCTGGATAATAGGGACGTCCCGTTTCTTTTTCCTTCTCCTCCAGGAGATGAAGGTACTTTAGCCCGTCAAGCTTCTCCAGGCTGTCCACTTCATTTTTCATAACCATACATACTTCTTTGGCGTAGTGAATCTGCCCCTCTTCATTTTCAAGAGTACGGATTCGCTCTTCCAAAGTTTCCCTGATTGAAGATGCTCCAGAGAATATTCCTTTGATTTCTTCCACCGTCATATGAAGACTTCGAAAGAGTTTAATCTTATAGAGTGCTTCCAGGTCTTCTTCCCCATACTCCCGGTATCCGTTCTCCAGTCTCTTTGGATGAATGAGTCCCTCACTCTCATAAAACCGGATACTGGATCTCTCCAACCCAGTTTTTTCTTCCACTTCCTTAATTTGCATTAGCTCTCCCCCCTTGTATTACTTCTATTTTAAACTATAATCAAAGATTACAGTCAAGAACTATCGGCGATTCCTTTATATTTTTCTCTATATATTGTCCTATATGGAATCTATGGACTATATAAAACGCATTTTCATCCATAGTAGTGCATTCTCCACACCGTAGCCTTCCCCTTTGATAAATTGAATAAGGACCGATAAAATGGTATTCTCAATTATATTGGGAATAGAAAGAATACGAGGTTATTTGAAGAATGGAAAATTTAGATCTTCTCCCTGTTCTATTGGCAAGTGATATTAATGTATATAGTATGGCGAGAGCTTTTCATGAAGAGTATAACGTTCAATCCCTCATGGTGGCGAGACATCCTTCTGGTCCAGTGATGAACTCAAAAATCCTAAGATACTGGGAAGAGAAAGAGTTAGATGATACCCAAGTATTTTTGGATACCATGAAAAAAATCCACGAAAAAAACAAAGATAAAACCCTCATTCTCATTGGATGTGCAGACCATTACGTGAGGCTTATTGTTGAAAACAAAGAGGCGCTGAAAGGGATGTATATCGTCCCTTACTCCGATAAGGAAGTACTCGACAACATCGTCCTGAAGGAAACCTTCTACAGCCTATGCAGCAAGTATCATTTAGATTATGCCAAGACCCTTGTCTATAAGAAGGAAATGAATCTGGATTTCACCCTGGATTTCGACTTCCCAGTGGTGCTGAAGCCTTCCGATTCTGTAAGCTATAATAAAAATTCCTTTGAAGGTCAGCATAAGGTCTACTTCATTGACAATATGACAGACTTGAAAGATACCCTGAAAACCATCTATGGACATGGCTATGAGGATAATATGATCATCCAGGAAAGAATCCCCGGGGATGATTCCGCCATGTATGATCTGCAAGTCTATGTAGGCAGTGACCATAAAGTGAAGCTGATGAACTTTGGCAATGTTCTTCTGGAGGAGCATACACCCAAGGGAATCGGCAGCAACGCTGCAACCTTAGTGGATTACAATGAGGAACTGATGAAAAAAATCCAGGTTTTCCTCGAAGATATCGGTTATGAGGGTCTTGCAGACTGTGACCTGAAATATGATTATCGTGACGGCACCTACAAGATGTTTGAAATCAATATCCGTCAGGGTCGAAGTCACTACCGGGTCACCGGTGGCGGAGATAATCTGGCGAAGTATATTGTGGAGGACTATGTGCTTCATAAAGAGCTTCCATTGAAGTTTGTGAAAGATGAATATTTCTGGCATGTGGTTCCACTTGGTGTTGTGTACAAATACATGAAAGATGAAGAAAAGGTCAAGAAGATCAAACGGCTTGTAAAAGAAGGAAAAGTATGTCACTCACTTTACTACAATAGAGATCTGAGCTTAAAAAGATGGGTTTATCTGAAGCTTAGAGATTTCAATCAGTACAAGAAATACAAGGAACATTTAGGCTAACACAGTATCGATATTGTACACAGGTAAAGAGGAAAGCAGGGTCTTGCAGCGCAGACTGGTTCCTCTTTTTCTTTAATATCATATGTAGGGGGGATATTTATGAACTTGACTTTATCACATCTCAAAAAGGAACAATGGAAAGGAACAGAACTTCCCTTGGATTATATCAGTACGGAGTATTATGATGTAAAGATCTTGCAAAGCAGCGTAGGTTTTGAGATTTCTCTCACCAAAGAACCCCTGAAAGCGCCTTTTATCAGCCGATCTGATGAAAAGGGGTATCCGGATAAGCTCTATGAAGAGTATCGAGAAGATCCTTATGCATGGGGATACCTGGACGGAGAGAGACTGGTGGCAGCTCTAGAAACTGCCTCAGAGAACTGGTCCAACAGACTGCGTATTTCTGAGCTTTTTGTGGAGGAGACCTATCGTAGAAAAGGTCTGGGACACCACCTCATGGCCATTGCAAAAGAACAGACCAGAAGAGAGAAAAGAAGAGCTCTGATTCTGGAGACCCAATCTTCCAATGTCCCTGCCATCACCTTCTATCTGAAGGAAGGATTTACCCTCATCGGTTTTGACTCCTGCGCCTACAGCAATGAGGATCTTCAAAGAAAAGAAGTACGGCTGGAACTGGGCTGGTTCCCAGAAAAAAGAAAAAAGCTGAAAAAAGAGGACATTCTCATCCGAGAGGAGAACCCGGAAGACCATCACCAAGTGGAAGCCATGACCCAAAGAGCCTTCTGGAACAAACATCATCTGGGATGTGATGAGCATTATCTGGTCCATAAAATTCGGCAGCATAGGGACTATATCCCAGAGCTTTCAAGAATTGCACTGGTAGACGGGGAAATTGTCGGTGCCATATTTTATACGAAATCCTTTGTGAAGGATGAAAATATAGAACAGGAAGTGCTTACCTTCGGTCCACTTTGCGTAGATCCTCTTTGGCAGGGAAGGGGCATCGGAGAGGCTCTTCTTACAGAAACAGCACAACTGGCCAAAGAAAAAGGCCATCAGGGAATCATTATTTTTGGTGAACCGGATTACTATCCACGTCTTGGTTTTAAGACCTGCGACCATTATGGCATCACCACAAAGGACGGGAAAAACTTTGATGCCTTCATGGCACTGGAGCTTTCAAAAGACTCCCTGAAAAATATATTTGGCAAATTCTACGAATCTCCGGTTTTTGAAGACTTGCCCAAGGAAAAGGTGGAAGAATATACTGCTCTTTTCCCAGAGCTTCCAAAAATCCCCTTTCCGGATCAGTGGGACTGATTTCCTCAAAAATAGAAGAGCTGCAGCAAATAAGCGCTGCAGCTCTTCTTTCTTCTCTTTTTTATCAGTCTTTTTCATCCACTTCAAACTCTGTGATGAGTCCAGTATAGGCATTGATTTCAATCTCATATTCTTTTCCCTCATGATGAATTTCAAAATCATAACTGTCCTCATCCGTGTCCTCATCTACGATGGTTCCATTGACTCTCTCTAGGGCAATTCGTCTTGCTTCCTCCAAAGTAATCCTTGATTTCTGCGGTGTGCCTGTTCCTCTATCATCGTCATCATCGTTATCATCCACTTCAACTTCTTTCACCGCTCCCGTGAAGGCATGAACTTCGACTTCATATTTTTTCCCATCATAGCGGATGTCAAAATCATAGCTGTCATCGTCTCTTTCTTCTTCTACAATGGTTCCATTGATTCTGCCCAAAGCGATCCTTCTTGCCTCTTCCAAGGTGATTCTTGATTTCTGCGGTGTGCTTGTTCCTCTATCATCGTCATCGTCATCCACTTCAACTTCTTTCACCACTCCAGTAAAAGCATGGACTTCGATTTCATACTTTTTCCCATCATAGCGGATGTCAAAATCATAGCTGTCATCGTCTCTTTCTTCTTCTACAATGGTTCCATTGATTCTGCCCAAAGCGATCTGTCTTGCCTCTTCCAAAGTGATTCTTGATTTCTGTGGTGTATTTGTTCCTCTATCATCGTCATCATCGTCGTCATCCACTTCAACTTCTGTCACTGCTCCAGTGAAGGCATGGATCTCAATCTCATGCTTCACCCCATGATAGAGAACTTTCATCTCATACTCCTCATCATCCAGCTCCATCTTCAGAAGCTCTCCTGGATACCTTCCCAGTGCGATGCTTTTTGCTTCTTCAAAGGAGATCATGCCTTCCTTTGGCTGGTCACTGTTGTAAGTATACGAGGATAGAACCTGGAAGATCTCCTCCTGATCAAGATCCTGGGCTCTGTAATATTCCAAAAGTTCTTTCAGCGTCATATTCTCCAGTTCAGCCAGGCCTAGGGAAACACCAAGCTCATTCAGTCTTCCCACAGCAGCTTCTCTGCCTGTGAGGTTCTGTTCTACTGAATCTTTGAAGTTTCCAGCTAAAACTGTGGCTTCAATCTGCTTGTTTTCCAGGTAAGCTCGGATCATCTCATTGACTTTTAGTACCTTCTCCTCGTTGGCTGCAAGATCTCTTACACTGATCATCACCACATTATCTGTACCGCCGTCAATAAACCCTCCAAGAATCATAAGATCCACCAGCTCACTTACAGTCGCTTCCAGAGATCTTGTGTCATTTGTGAATCCTGTCAGAAGTTTTTCTGCGTCTTCATTAAGCGCTCTCACTTCAACCACTTGCTCCAGCCGGTTGGTCACCACTTCAATGCTTGGGTTCACATCCATGGTCATACGGAAAGAAGGTGCCGTAAGATAGTAAAAGAGTCCAGCCACTAGCGCGATCGTAAGCAGTGGAAGCATCAGTATCATTTTTCTTGATTTCATCATGGGTAAAACCTCCTGTTTTTTTGTCTTATATCTATATAACAGAGGATCTTCTCATTTTATTGCATCGATTTAAAATTAATCCTCATCGTCATCTTCAACTTCTTCATCATCCCTATCGTCAACTTCTTCATCCTCTGTATCATCTTCACCGTCATCGTCACTGTCGTCCTCTTCATCCAAAGCCTCTCTGTCATGGTCTAGAATCCTTCCCGTGAATGCATCAATCTCCAGCTCATGCTTTTCCGCGTCTGTGTGGATTTCAAACTCATAACTGTCCTCATCCAGATCTTCTTCCACAATTCTTCCGCCAGTTCTTTCCAAAGCAATTCTTCTGGCTTCCTGTAGGGTGATTCTGTTTCTTCCTTCTCCTCCGGAGGGGTTTTCATCGGGGTTTTCCTTCTCCTCCGGTTCCAGATGCTCCACTTCTGAAAGGTCCTCACTCTCAATGATCCTGCCCAGATCTAGCTCCAGATTTTTCGAGAGAAGCACCAGCTCTTCCAGTGACATCTTCACCAGATCCTCTACCAGAAGTCCTTCCTGAAGAATCATCAGATTTCTGATGAACGTCATTTTGCTGATGGATATGCCATATTCTTTCGCATAGTTCTCTATGGCGCTGGTCTTTTCTAGGCGCTGATTGAGAAGTATCGGAACAATTTCCCTGTTTTTCAGATAGGCATGAATGAGATCATCCAGTCTGTTAAGCTTCTCCTCTTCCTTCATCTCATTCCTGCTGAACACCGAAAGAAGCATCACTTCTTCTTGGCTTCTCAGATATCCTTCTTCAATAAGTTCCTCCAGAATCATCTCCGTCACGTCCTCATAGGATTTTCCACTGTAGTCTATATCCTGAAGTAGAACTTCTCCCTCCACATTAGAAGCTCGAAGCCCAATCACTTCATTCTTCTTGTTTGTTTTCAGTTCTATGCTTGGATTCACATCCAGATAGATTTCACTGTCCACCACCTGGTAGGTGCGATACCAGCTGCCGAACATAAGAAGCAGTATGGCTGCGGTGGCGAGTGGAATCATGGATTTCACAAATGGTCTTTTTGTCTCCTGACGGGTGATCTCATCATGCCGAAGCATTTTAACCACAGGTTTTCCTTTGATCTCTTCCAGAAGATCAAGCGGTGCCGTTTCTATAATATTCTTCAGTCGCTTCTCAATCTGACTATCCTTCATGATCTTCCCTCCTCCAAATAAGTTCTCAGCTTTTTCAGCCCCCGGTGATACTTGGAAAGCACCGTGGAAAGCTTCATCCCAAGGCTTTCGGATATCTCCTTATGTTTCATCCCTGATACCGCATATAAAAGAATGATTTCCCGCTCCTCTTCTGTGAGATGCGCCAGCACATGTTCCAGCACCATCCGGTCCTCCAGGTCTGTCACATAGGAGAATCTCTTGTCATTTCCAAGAAGGGACGTATCCTCCAGCTGAACCCGGTTTCTTTTTTTATACTCTGTGTAGTAGATGTTCTTCGCAATGGTGAACATCCATGCCAAGGGCTTCCCCATGGGCTTATAAAGATGGGCGGCAGAAAGAATCTTCAGATAGGTTTCCTGCATGATCTCTTTTGACAGCTCATGGTCCCTGGTGAGGGAGACACAAAACGCATAAAGCGCTCTTTCGGTGAGATGATACAGTTCATCCAGAGCATCAGTGTCACCGGCACCGATCCTTTGAAACAGACTTTCATCCACTGCCAGGGAGTCCCCTTCTTCTTTGGGGGTATTCTCTTGTAGCACAAAAGTGAAAAGTATCATCTCGACTCCTCCTATACCATTAACTGCGCTGCATGGGCTTTTATTGCATACCATGCTCAAATTAACATTTTGTTCATAAATAGAGCCAGGAAAAAGATGATGTCTTTCCCCTGGCCGGTTTTCTCTTCTTTGTAGTATACCATAGAATCAATTGCATGAAATTAATTTCCTGACACGTCAATGCAGAAGTCTCTACCGGTTTTTAGGAGAGAGGTTGCAGCTTTTCTTCCAGAAGCAAATTATTCGGCGCTATTGAGCCTCTCAAAACGTGGTAGAATAAAGAAAACACCACTGGAGGAAGAGACATGATGTGCACAATCATCCCCTATACGCCCGACAAGATAAATGAAGTCAGAATGCTTATAGAAGACCCCTTCGTCAGAGAAGATCTCCTTGGGTGCCTCGAAGAGTTCCCGGATTGCGGCCTGCTTGCCATGGAAAAAGGTGCCATCGTAGGCGCTGCAGTCTTTACTGGAAAAAATGAGGCCACAAGCTTCACCCTTTATGTGGGAACATCCTATAGAGAACGAGGCGTCGGTACAAAGCTACTTCTGGAGCTGGAAAAAAGCATGCGCTCCAGTGCTGTGAAGGAAGTCTATTGTGATTTTCAGGAAAATCCGAAGCCTTCCTCTTTTGTAGTGAATAACGGCTATCCTCTCCAGTTCCGGTCCAGTCTCATGACCTTCCAAGGTGCTGATGCTGTCTTATCTGATCAACGGATCCGTCTCTATGAAGATCAAGACTATGAGGCTGTTCGTGACATCCTTCACCGTGCATTTCAAAAAATGCGGAAACAGGTGGGTCTTCCACTGAAAGAGGCACCAAAAAGTAGAGAAGAAAAAGAAAAGTATCTGGAAAATAGAACCTCTATCTTTGTTCTGGAAGAAGAGAGCATCATAAAAGGCTGCATCTTTCTGGACGGCCATGAGATAGACAAACTGGCGGTAGCGCCTGAAGAAGAAGGAAAAGGATATGGGAGAGCCCTCCTTGCGGCGGGTGTAAAAAATATACGAACCCATCATAAGGAAGCCGCCCTGTGGGTGGTCCAGGGAAACCCTGCGGAAAAGCTCTACACAAGCTTTGGATTCCAGAAGAAAAGACTTCACTGCTTCCATAAAAAGATATTGTCCTAAAGGAGAACTTATGATTACTTTTGATAAATCCCCTGCTCTTACCCGATGTTTTCACGACCTGTCCCTCTCCATGGTCAGCATGCAGGAATTCCTTAGAAAGCTCTTGCCTTATATGGAAAAGCCTTTGACAGAAAAAGAGGAGAAAGACGTGCTCTTTCTTTTTTCACAGTATGGAGTCCCTCAGCACTCCCTGAAGATCTCTCCAAAGCTACTTAAGAATCATCCCTATTTTAGAAATATCCAGCTCAAAGAGATACAAACCGAAACAGTTTCCTACAAAGAAACTGTCATTCCAAAAAGAAGGCTCATGAATACAGATTTCATGAAACCGCTGGGCAGACACCTTTTTCACTATCATCCTCTGGGATACTTCGAAGAAGACATCCGGATGCCAGCTCTTCATGAAGGCCACACTATTTGGATGGCTCCAGCCGTCAGTGAGTTCACCAGCATGGAAGAAGGCATCAGGAAGGGTCACGGCAAATGCCTCACCTTTGGCCTTGGCATCGGCCTCATCGTCTACATGTGGCTCAGAAAAGAAGAAGTTACTGAGGTAACCATTGTAGAATTCAATGAAGATGTGATACAGCTCTTTCAAAAGCATATTCTGCCTCAATTTCCAGAAGGAAAATCCGTAAACATCATCCATGGAGATGCCTTTGACTATTTTACCGAGGACTTTCTAGAGCAGTTTGATTACGTGTACGTTGACTTCTGGGAATCCACCGAAGACGGTCTTCCCTACTATACAAAGCTCATGGAGACCGGCGTAGATCTTCCCCAGGTGGACTTCTGGATTGAAGATGCCATTCTCATGGATGTGAAATACCTCACGTTCCTCTACCTGAAGCATGTGTATGAAGGGAAAGCACCCAGTGATTTTATGTTTCAGCAGGATTTTTCCCTGGCGAAATATGCCCGGAAAATCCATTTTTTCTTCCAGCATCTGGAGATGACCATCTGTTCACCGGAGGAGCTTCTTAGCCTCATTCACAGCAGAAATGTCCTGAGAAGCATTCTATCCATCTAAATATGTCCCTACAGACAACCCCCCCCTGGAGCCTGATAAAGCTTCCGGGGGGTTTTTATAAATCAATCTAAGCTATGAGCACTAAGCAGAAGAGGAAATAACCTCACAAACCATAAGTGATGAAAAATGACACTAAATGAAGTAGATGAAATTCATTTAGTGGAGAACTTTCTATTATATTTTACCAATTTTCTCTCATCTTTTAGTCTCATCAATTCTGTGATAAAATAGATTTTATTATGCAAAGTATGTTAAAATTTGACAATATATGATTGGACCATCGAGAGAACAAAAGACCCTTCGCCCACAAATCAGGAGGATACAATGGAAAAAAACTTTAAAGCATCGAGATTTAATGCGCTGACAAATACAGAAGAGGATGGTCTCATCCTTTTCAACAGCTATACTGGAGCTCTTGCGGACTTCTCTAAGGATGAAAAAGAAGAAGTCATGGGCTACCTGAAAAACCAGCCAGGCTTAGAAAGCTCCCCAGTGAAAGAAGCCCTCATTGACCATGGCTTTCTTGTGAAGGAAAGTGCTGATGAAAAAAAGAGAGCAGAATTTCTTCATCAGTCCCTGCATCGCACCGATATGCTGCATCTCATTCTCATGCCTACCGAGGCCTGCAACTTCAGATGCACTTACTGCTACGAATCCTTTGTCCGAGGCAGGATGGATGAGAATACCACAGCTGGTGTAAAGGCTCTGGTACGAGAGAGAATAAAAACGCTGAACACACTCCATATCAGCTGGTTCGGCGGAGAGCCGCTCCTGGAGCTTGATCTCATGGAGGAGCTGACAACAGTCTTCCAGGAAGAAGCAAGAGATCACAACGTATCTTATTCAGCAGACATTTCCACCAACGGCTACTTCCTGACAACGGAAGTGTTCCATAAACTGCTGTCCATGGATGTCCGGCAGTTCATGATCACCATAGATGGTGTGGAAGCGGTCCATGACAAGAGACGGTTCCTCATTGGTGGTGGAAAAACCTTCAGTGAAATCATGGAGAATCTGAAGTCTGCCAAAGAAAGCACTGAAAACTTTGATCTTTCCATCCGTGTGAACTTCGATGAAGACAACCTGAAGGAGACGGAAGAACTCACCCAGTACCTGAAGGAGCAGTTTGCAGGAGATCCACGTTTCGGGATTCTCTTCCGACCTGTAGGCAGATGGGGTGGAGAGCATGATGAGGACATTCCCATCTGTTCCCATATCACAGCCAATGAAAAAATGTGGCAGTTCACTGAGAACGCCATTGATGAGAAGCTCCATATGAGCAGTATGATTGGCGGTATCATGAACCCTGCGGGCTCCGTCTGCTATGCCGCAAAGCCCAATGCCTTCGTCATTGGAGCCAACGGCCAGCTCTACAAATGCACCACAGCACTGGATGCTGAGATCAATCATGTGGGAACACTAAACGCCGACGGCACCATGAATCTTGATTACGACAAACTTATTTCCTGGGTGACCTCAGGAGAAGAGACGGATCCTGTCTGCCAGAACTGTTTCTACAGACCTGCGTGTCAGGGGAACCACTGCCCCTGGTATAGAGCCCTAACAGGTGACAGACCTTGCCCATCAGAGAAAAATAACATCAAGAAAGTTCTGAAGCTCGTTTGGAAGAACAGTCTATTATAATAATACCTATACCCTTTTGAAAGGAGGTGAGCACCCATGCGTATCGTAAGACCTGCAGTATCCCCAAACAAGGTAACTTCCGGAAGAATCCTGAAGGCTGCTCCTGGAAACCTGAAATAAGGATCCATCATCATAAGAAGTATTCCTCTGGGAATGCTTCTTTTTTTGTTTCGTGTAAATAAAATCTTTATCCACATGATTTTTGCATGATTCCACAGACTGGACTTGGGTCCTGTGTATAACAAAAAGAGAGATCCTGCAAAGGCCAAAACCTTTCAGATCTCTCCATTTCTCATTCTCTTCTACTGCCCATTCTTAGAGAAAGCGCTCTTTCTCTCCATTGATCATAGCACCTTCATGATCCTCCAAAGGAATCACCAGGCACTTTTTCCCGTCAATGATCTCTTTTCGGATGGAAGAGATTTTATCCTCCTTCACTTTCACCACCACTGGGAACTCTTCTTCTGGCGCGTCCACTTTAGCCTTTTCCAGTTCCTCTTTTAAAATGGTGACTTCTTTCCGAAGATGCTCTTCCTTTCTTCTCTGCTCTTTCTCCTTGAGCACTTTGGCATCCAATAGGCTTTCCGCAAGCGGCAGGTCCACCCCATAATAACTCTCATAGGATTTGGCAATCTCCTCAGTGTACTTATCCGGAACTCCACTGTCACGAAGAAGATCCTCCACCTCATCCTGGCGGAGTATCATAGGTTCCACATCCGCATCGCTGTAGGTGTCCTTAAATTCAAGAAGCCTTCCATGCAGCTGGTCCTGGATCTCCATGAACAGGGTTTCTGCATCCTCTTTTCCATCTTCCAGGGTCCCCTTCACCATGGCCTGGAACGACTCTTTCTGAAGTGTCGCTGTTTCTTTCATCTTGCAGCCCAAAATCTCTTCCATGAACTCAATATGGGGATCCTTTGGATTCTTGGTATAATACATCACCCGGTCAATATCTTGGCTCCGGTCAATAAACGCAGGATAGACAAAGCCATGTTTAGGCATATCCACCACCCAGTCCCGATGACGCGCTTTGATCTTATTCTCATCCTCCATATAGCTGAGGCCGGCATCAGATAAAGAAACAGGACACACAGCACAGAGGACATACTCATAGACTTCTTCCGATTCATCCACTTTGAGATTGTCTTCTGTCTTGGTGATGACATCATATACATCATGGAAAAGAAGAATGATAAAGTTTCCCACATACTCATAGGTGTCAATGATTCTCTGATAGAGTTCATCCAGCACATCATCCTTCAGAAGTCTGCTCTTTTTAAGATTCATATAGAACTCCTGATGTCCTTCTTCTTTCTTTTCCGAATCAAAGCTCAGATCTAAAATATTATTACCGATGCTGCCGCTCAAGACCTTTTTCGCAATCTCCAGATACTTATGAAATTCATCATCCTCAAGATTCAGGAAGGTCTCCCGGAACTTGGTGACAATGGCTTTTTCTCCATTGACATAGCATCCCGCCATCTTGGTGAAGGTCGCCTGTTCTTTCTTATACCTTTTCTTGATTTCCAATATGTCTTTTTTTTGCATTTTGTTCTCCATTTCTTTCACTAAGATCTCATTTCTTCCTTCCCTAATTTAACACATCTAGAGGAAGATATCCAAGTGAAAAAGAAGCCCTTTTTCACTTGGGCTTCTTTCATCCGATTGCTAGTTTTGAAGGAACGCTACATAGCCCTTCTTGGTCTCATAAACATCCGCTTTACTGACTACTTCCCAAGGGGCATGCATGTTCAGCACGGCTACGCCACAGTCGATGACTTCCATACCATAATGGGCTAGGATATAGGCAATGGTGCCACCGCCACCCACATCTACTTTTCCAAGCTCTGCAGTCTGGAAAGATACGTTGTTTTCGTCAAGGATCCTTCTCAGGTCCGCCATATACTCTGGATTGGCATCATTGGATCCGCCTTTTCCGCCTGAACCTGTAAACTTGTTGAAGACCATTCCCTTGGAAAGGAATGCGGAATTCTTCTTTTCAAAAGCCTGAGGATAGGTTGGATCATAGGCTGCACTGACATCAGAAGAAAGCATTCTGGAGTTTGACAGGGTTCTTCTGAGTGTCAGATCCTTGTATTCTCCCATGGCTTCCAAAAGCTCCGCAACTGTATTTTCAAAGAATCTGGACTGCATACCTGTAGCCCCCACACTGCCGATTTCCTCTTTATCCACCAGCAGGGTGCAGGCGGTTCTTTCAACAGATTCCATCTCCAGCATGGCGACAAGTGAAGTGAACGCACAGACTCTGTCATCATGACCATAGGCCATGATCATGCTTCGGTCCAGTCCTGCTTCTCTTGCTTTCCCTGCAGGAACCACTTCCAGCTCTGCAGAAAGGAAATCCTCTTCTATCATTCCGTATTTGTCAGAAAGGAGATTCAACACTGCCTTCTTTACAGACTCTTTTTCTTCACCCTTCACCGGTTTATTGCCGATGATGATGTTCAGATCATCCCCTTCAATCACTTTTGCCGCTTTCTTCTCCAGCTGTTCCCTGGAAAGATGGATGAGAAGATCAGAAATGAATACCACTGGATCCTTTTCCTCTTCTCCAACGACCACATCCACAACGCTTCCGTCCTTCTTCACCACCACGCCATGGATGGCCAATGGAATGGTCACCCACTGGTACTTCTTGATGCCGCCATAGTAATGGGTGTCCAGATACGCAAAGTCTGAGTCCTCGTACAGCGGATTCTGCTTCACGTCCAGTCTAGGAGAATCCACATGGGCTCCTAAAATATTCATCCCTTTTTCCATGGGCTGTGTTCCAATATGGAAAAGCGCAATGGCTTTCTTCATCCAGGTGGCA
Source organism: Proteiniclasticum ruminis (assembly GCF_900115135.1). Lineage (GTDB taxonomy): Bacteria > Bacillota > Clostridia > Clostridiales > Clostridiaceae > Proteiniclasticum > Proteiniclasticum ruminis_A. The sequence goes on from NZ_FOVK01000009.1 coordinate 83,850, forward strand.
TAGACTTTATCGCCCGCTTGTAGAGTTCTTCCTTCTGCAAGGACTTCAGCAAGGGACCTATAGCCCTTCTCTCTTGCCATCTCCTCTGAAACCTTTACCACTTCTCTTTCCGTCTTACCACCATCCAGATAGCTCATATACTCCTTGGAAAGGTTCTCCAGAGCTTCTTCTTCTGTCTTATCATACTTCAGCCAGATGTTTTTACGTTCCATATCAATTCCCCCTGATTTTTCATTCAGTTCTCATTATATCATGGGGGATTTTCAATGAAACTACGAAGAAATACACTTTCTTTCAATATCAGCACAAAAGAAGCATGATGAACTGCTCCTCATTGAAAGAACGAGCTCTGATTCGATTACCGAAATAAAGGAGGAGCCAATCACAGCTCCTCCTCTCTTCTTAGGCGTTCTTTACCAGTTTCTTTTTCTCAAACAGAAATAGCATTGCACCCGCTCCGATAAAGATCATGCCCAGTGGCAATGTAGTCTTCATGGCATTTTCAGATCCAGTTTTGGGCAGTACGCCTGCTGCCTGGAGATCTTTGTCTGCAATAAAGTAATCACTGTTATGAGTGATGGTAAGTTCTACATACCCCTCTGCATCTACCTTTATTTTTTTAGCAACGGTTTCCACTTTTTTGGATGCCGCATTGTAGTAATAGGCATACAGATTATTTTTGTCTTTGCCCTTAAGCCATTGCTCATCAAGCTTTATTCTCACTACTGCTTTTCCTGGCAAGACTCCATTGTCTCTGAAGCTGATGACTAGAACATCTTCCCCTTTTACCGCCTTTTTAATGGCAGCTGCATTTTTAGATGTGCAGCTTGCGATAGGCGCTATGGTTATTCCTAAGTCGATGTCTTTCACAGTCTTGATGTCTTTTCCATTGAAAGACCATACCGCATTTTCCGTTTCAAAGACTATGGTCTTATCCTGCCCCTTCAATGCTTCAAAAATGGCCTTGTCGATCTTTTTGTTCTCTCGTGCATCCACAATCAACGTACCCTTTACTGGGGTTTTTGCAAGAGCTTCCAAGACTTTCTCTGTTTCATTCTTGATGGTCTCAGATGACTGTTCTTTCTCAGTGAGCTGCTTGATGCCATCTTCAATGTCTGTCACAGCCTCATCAACTTCCTCTTGTCTTGCATAAACATCGTCTAAAAGATTCATGCCTGCTTCAACAGCATTTTTAAGTATCAATACACTTGCTTCTGTCATCTTGGTCAGGTCTTTTTCTTCAGCTTCTTTGATGATGTTTTCTAGTGCCGTTTTGCTGGTTGCTTTTTGCACCAGTTTAATCTCACTTCGGTCTCTTACTCGAATTCTGTTGCCTTCAGGATCGATGGAGGAAAGACCAATGGCATGAACGAAATCCCCTTCTTCGATGTTTGGCATCTCTACCGAGGTTCCAATATATCCATCAATGAAGACTCTAATGGCTGCACCGCTGCGGTCTTCTACCATAATGGACTCCACCACACCTTCTTTGGATGTGATCTTCCGAACAAGTCCTTCCACTGCAACCAAGAGACCTAAATGATCTGGAACCTCTTTTGTGGTCATCAGCGTAGGCTCTACTTTCACCACCGGCTCTTCTATCACCTGCATGGACTCAATGTTCAGCTGATGTTCTCCCTGATAGGAAGAAGTAATACCTGTAATCTGAATCATGGTTCCCGCTTCATAATTTCCATCGATGGGGAAGATATTGATTCCACCTGTTTCATCTTGAATATATGCACTGTCAAAGAAGGCTGTAGATCGGTCAAATCCGCTGACATTGGAAGTTAATCTTCCTTTAATCGTGAACTGAAGACCTTCTTCGGCTTCCTGTACTTCCTTGATGCTGACGATTTCAGGCTCTGGTTTGATCTCATCAATGACATTATTGAGAATCTGGAAATTTGCGTTTCTCACAGACTCTTCAATGAGCATTTCTACCGTGACTTCAAAGTTTGAGAAGAAGGTTACACCCGATGCCAGAAGGAATCCTCCACCAGGAAGTATTTCTTCGGAAACCAGAGCTACTTCGCCCTTCTCTACGACTACCTTATCCTTCTCATAGTCCGGAATATACGCAGATCCTGTAAAATTTTCTGTATAATTTGCGCCCCAGGTGCTTTCATATCCTGTAATGATTGGAGTTGCACCGTTCAATAGGACAGGAGCGGAGTTATACGCATTGAATGTTTTAGTGGTTTGAGTTAAGATGCCTTTTCCAAACATCGTATCATCATTGAAGTTTTCCTCATCTTTAAATACCAGTCTGTAGGCTTCATTGGACTTCTTCTCGTTATCCACAACAATTCCGTCCGCAATTCTAGCCTTGGCGCCAATGGCTTCTAGGATTCTATTGGAGATAGCGGCCGCATTGGCATCCCCACCAGGATTTCCACGATCGGATTTTGAGGATAAAATGATGTTTCCACCATTCTGTGCAAAGGTTCTGATGGCATCAATCTCTGACTGTGTGTAGTTCTTCAGCTCTCTGCCAAATCCTTTATATGGCACTGTAAGCATTAATAGTTCAATACCTTCCAGTATCTCGGGAGTAATCACATCATTGACGCGTTTCACCCGGGCACCCTTCTCTCCAGCAACCTGGGTAAAGTAGGTGTCATTATTTGCATAGTCTCCAGAAACATAGAAATTGTCATGGGCTGCATCTACTAAGATATCTACAACATTTTTGTTATCATAGACATTCAAGGTAATGGATCTTGTGAACGCCATGGTAAGTCCATCCAGCGTCCCTTCCATATTCATGGTTATGGTCTGTTTTCCGAGTTTTTCCGGCACAAAGTTAAATTCTACTGTACTGGTTGTTCCTTTAGCAATCACTGGAAGACCTGTTGTCAGGGTCTTATAAGGTGCTCCATCCACCAGATATTCCATTTTTGTGATCTGGAAATCTTTTTCTTCATAATTGTACATATGAGTGAGAAGTTTTGTGGTTTCACCTTTCACATCCATGGCAGTATCTTTCGAAAGATCATTGATTCCAACCTGAGTCACAGCTCCGGTCCACACAGGTGCAGTTACTGCGATGTCTCCATCCCCTTGTTCCACCATGATGTAATAGTAGGAATACTCATTGGGTAGGGTTACTTCCATTTTTCCTGTGTTGGTGTTGATACGTTCTTCATGAACCACCAGGCCACCATTTACCATGATACTGACTTTACCAATGACATCCACTGCATCTGGATCGCTGAACTCTACAAGGATATCCAGTTCTTCCAAATCTTCCTCGAATCTTGTACCCATGGGCATGTCATTTGCTGTATAGAAAATTTCAAAGTTGTTGTCTTCCGTGGAATATACCATCAAGTTCTCAATGGACTCCTGGAAGGAGGGAAGGGTTAAAGCATCTGCAATGACTACCGTTCTTGTGGTATTGGCATCCCCCCACTTGCCTTTATGATTATCTTGCCCATTGGAAGGCGCCACATGCCATCCTTTGTCAAGAGCTTGTGCATAGTACTGATAGCTTGGGAAATATCCAGAACCACGTACAGGTCCTTCTCCATTTCCAACTTCAATCAGGTTGATTTTATCATCTACAAGCTTGTCATAATGCGCAAAGTCTTCGAAGGTTCCAAAGGTTGGACCTGGATGATTAAACTGGGAGAACGTTCCATCCTGGTCTTTCAGCAGTTCATAGTATGCCTTCAAACCAGCTCCTCCACGGGCACTGAGAACAGAATTGTTTCTGCTGACAAATCCATTGGAGTTGAATGTGTTAATGTGGCCGTACTGACCGCTCCAAGTCATTTCAAATCCATAAATAGGCAGAAAATCTTCTGTCTGGTGTTTTTGGAATAGAGACTTGTAATAAGCCCACTTGCTCATGGCTGCATTGACTTCTGACGGGCTTCCTGAACTGGCATCATCAAAAGTGCCCAGTTTTGAAGTGGTATCAAAGTAATTGCTATGGTCTGTCAGAGCCAAAAAGTCCACTTGTGCTGCATTTTTGGCATACTCCAATGCTTGATCCGGAGTGCCTAAACCATCCGAATAATTTGTATGCGCATGCAGCTGTCCGAAGTAAAAATTATAAAGTGGTTCGCCAATATAGAAGCTCCAAGCATAAGGTTCTGAAGAAATTTCATCTTCCCTGGTAATCACTATTGAAGCCTGAACTCTTCCATCTTCCATGGCTTCCTGAACCGCATAGGTTGCTTTATTCCCTGAAACGGTCATCTTTACTGGCGCATCTTTGCCTAGGATCAGCATTACGGAAGGGTTTTCTCCTGCATTTTCAAATTCTACCGCAATCACAGGTTTCTTGTTTTCTCCTGTGGATTCGTTTGCTCCAGGAGATACCGAAAGAATCACTGGCTTGTCTTCTACAGCGATTTCAGCACTTTTCATGGTTTTGTTGCCATTGACATCTTCAGCTGCAAAATGCAGTGTCATTTTATTTGTGCCTACCAGCATGGTTCCTGGAAGCAATACCTGATAGATGCCTGTGGTCGCATCAGGTACCATGGTCAGTGGTTCGGAAGTGACTCCATTGATTTCAACACCTACCGACACACTTTTTACTGAAACATTATCCACCACTGTGGCTGAAACCAGATAGTCTCTACCGGCCTTAGCTGGCAGATATTCTGGCAGTACAAATTCTGGTCCAACTTCATCCTTCACTACCTGGAAGTCACTGCTGGCATTCATTCTTAACTGAACTGTTTCATAATGCATAGATGAAGCAGCATAGACATTTACGGTGTCTCCTTCTTTCACGCCTGAAGGATATGCGGGTCCTTTGTAGATATTGATGGTTCCAGTGCCATCTGTAATCGGTGTGCTTCCATTCTCTACAAATTTTCCAAGCACAGCGTCTTTGATTACAATATATTCTGAAAGATAGGCTCTTCCATTATCCAGAAGCTCTTTTACTTTAACTTCCTGAGGCTCGAAAAGATCTTTCTTCCCCAGCACCTGGATGTCCGTAATCTTGGAAACTTGTGCCACCCCACCAAAAGCTCCAGTGGTTCCTGTGATTTTTACCACATCTCCAATGACAAACTCATCAATTCTCGTGTATTCATAGACTTGCAGTCCAACTACCTCATCCTGAATGACATCCTGTAGTAAAATCGTATTTCCATTATAAATATAAGCAATCTGTCCAACTGTTGTCACAACCTGATTTGCAGGTAAGGCGTACACATCCTGAAGTGAAGTGGCTCCTGTCAGATCTTCCTCACTGACTGGATCCGGAATGACTTCAAACAGCTTCACATGGGATTTATCCGCAACTCGAAGCTGATAGGTGTCTTTATACTGCCCCACCACGCCGATGACTTCAACGGTATCTCCGGATGTAATATTTTCAAGTGCGGGCATCTTAAAGATGTTGAAAGTCATCGAGTCTCTTGAGATCGGTGTGTAATTGCCATTTGTTTCTCCCAAAGTGACTCCTCGAGCAACAATTCGATGGGATTCTAAAGACTCCATCTTTTCTTTATTCTGAAGATCGCTCATGGTGAGGAGCACAGGTGCAGGAAGTGCTTTGACAAACCCAGGTGTCACCGCGCCACTTGCAACAGAAAGCTGCTCCATATTGTTGTACATGCCCCTTTTTCCTGTGGCTACAACTTCCATGCCAAGCTTGAGCTTTGCCGCATCTGCATCTGTGACAAAGAGTACCATGGCGCCTGTGGCATCCTGTACGATGATGTTTCTAGAATCAATCATGGTCACGATGGCTTTGATGGTTGCGATTTCATCTTTAGGAAGTGCTCTTGCCTCCTGAATAGAAATAAAATCCACCGTTTTTACAAGTTTCACATCCTCAGGAAGAACTACTCTCAACTGGTAGTTTGTGAACTGTCCCACCACTGCTGTGACGTCAACAACGTCTCCCTCTGTAATTCCTGAAAGAGCGGGAACTTTATAGATATTGACACTCTTGCCGTCTTTCGTGAGGGTGGTGTTTCCAGTGGTGTTGATCGCACCAATGGTGGCACCTTGCACAAAGATTCTCTGAGACTCTACTGCCTCAATCTTTTCGGCATTGGCAAGATCTTCCATTGTCATTTCTTTTGGTTCTGGCTGTGCTTTTACTTCACCTTTATAATAATTGCCAGTCTCAACATTGATTTGTTCTAAGCCATTAAATGTGGCTCTTTTCCCTTTAACGGTAAGCTCCATACCAAGAAGGATAGATGCATCAGCCACGGGAATTCTTGCTACAATCCCAGCAGTCTCATCTTGGATGGTGATGTTCCTGCCTTCTACAAAGGTTACAATCCCCTTAACGGTAACCTCATCAGTAGCGGCCCGACTTCTTGCAACATCAATGGAAAGAAGAGAAGCTGAACTTGTTACGTCTACCGCTTCTGCAGATATCTTTCCTCCAGGCAGCAAGCCGAAAGCAAATATCAGCAGAATCATTAGAATAGAGATTTTTCTGGTTCTTTGTCTTTTCATAAGTTCCTCCTTGGATTTTCATTCATCGACAAAAGTATTTTGAGAGTCAAAAAAACTTCAACCAAAACTCCCGTACTGGCTGAAGTGTCTCTACAAAATTATTTTGTAAACGATTTTCTTCATCATCTTACTACATATTCTGACAATTCTCAATGATTCTAGAAGCCTTTGTCACTCTTTCGTCACATGTTTTTCATTTTTTCAATTTTATGATAAATAATTATTTATTTCTTTTTTACACGAACATTCTAACGAAAAATCCGCAATGAATCTTCGTGTATCTGACTTTCATGCATGACAGAAATACTCTGTACTTTTTCTCACCATGGCTTCTTTCTTCTCCCTCCTGCTTCTTCTTCAGATCATCATTTTTTCTTTATCAGCAAAAAAAGAAAAGCCCCGAAGGACTTTTCTAAAACCTCATTTATCTGTTTTTATCATCGCGGTCCAGGATATCATTGATTTTCTCTGAAACCTTATCCTTGGCTTCCTCAAAATCTTCACGAAGATCCGCTTTCTTCTGTTGAAGCTTTCCTTTCAGCTCCTGAGCCTCATCATCTGTGGCTTCTCCAACGGCCTCGTTGAACTTCCCTTTCACTCTGTCTTTTTCAATATCAAACTTATCTTTCATATCTGACATAACATATCCTCCTATGTTCTTTTATGCTATCATTGTAACTTCTTCCGGATGAAGTACTACTGTAACCCTATGGTAACATAAAGATCTCTACAGATTCCACGATATCATGAGATATTAACAAAGTCTTTCCGGTTCATTCATTGAAGTCATCTTTTCCTCATACTTTGATCTGAAGTGCCTCCAGAACATCTTCTGTGACTTCATCAATCTCTTTTGTGCCATCCACTCTTCTCAGCAGTCCTTTCAGTTCGAAGAAATGAACGAGAGGTTTTGTTTCAGACTCATACACCCGAAGCCTTTCCTTCACCGCTTCTTCGGTGTCATCTTTTCTGATGATAAGATGGCCACTGCAAAGATCACAGACCTCCATCTCCCTGGGTGGATTGAATGTCAGATGGTAGCTTGCGCCGCAGCTGCTGCAGACTCTTCTTCCTTCCATACGGAGCAGCAGCTCCTCATGGGGGACATCCAAAAACACAACCGCATCCAGCATCTTATGGGAAGACTCCAGATGTTTTAAAAGCGCTTCTCCCTGAGAAAGCGTTCTTGGAAATCCATCCAGAAGATACCCTTCCCCAGCATCCTCTTCTTCCAGTCTGTTTTCAACAAGCCCGATGGTCACCTCATCTGGCACCAGAAGGCCTTTGTGGATGTACTCCTTCGCTTTGATGCCAAGTTCTGTCTCTTCCCGGATATTTTTCATGAAAATATCTCCGGTGGAGATATGAGGTACAGAAAGAACCTTAGAAATGATTTTTGCCTGTGTGCCTTTCCCAGCACCAGGGGGACCCAAAAGAACTACTCGCATATGACACCTCCATGCATTCACAAACTATTCTGAATCTTTATATTAAGCATACCACAGACAAGCATATGAAAAAAGAGTGTTTTTAGAGGTCAAAGTGGGCCAGTAGAAAGGACAGTATCCTTTCATTGACTTCATCACTTTCTGTAAAGCTCAAGGCATGGCTTGCATTTTTCCAGTACTCCATTTCAATGGAGGGCACAACTTTTCTTCCATACTGGAAGGCTTTTTCCGCATCATGAAGAAGACTGTTTCCAGCCATAAGAGCCAGCACCGGAAGCTTCAGATTCCTAAGATCTTTCTCCGGGATTCTTCTAGGCACCGGGGATCTGAACCGAAAGTACTTCAGACCCAGAGTGATGGATTTTCCCAAGGTGTCTTTGAAGGGAAAGTCTTTCCGGTTCAGAAGAAAGGGGATCATTTTATCTTTGCTGAAGCCCATTCTCACAAACTCTTTCACTGTATGGGCGGATACTCCAGAAAATACAAAGACCGGATCCAGAAGGATGAGGCCTTCCGTCATTTCGGGGTAATACCTCGCAAAGTTCACCGCATAATACCCTCCCATGGATGATCCCATGAGGATGGCAGAAGATATTTCAAGCTTTCCCATGACTTCCTTCAGCCAAGCGGCATGATCTTTGTCTTTCCAGAGAGGTTTACTTAATCTGCTTCTTCCTGGTTCTCCCAAAAGGTCCACAGAATATACCGGCGTTCTCTCAGACAAAGGGAGAAGATTCGGCTGCCACATGATGGTGGATGCATAATGTCCATGGAGCAGAATAAGGGGCACCTTCTCCTCGCTCCCTTTACTGGCATAATAATAAACACGTACCGTACCAAAGGTGGTTTCCACATCATAAATGGTCCGGGCTCGGGGCAGAAATCTCATGGCTTTGTCATAGTGGACGAGAAACTCCATTCTCCGGGACTCTTTCGTGAAACCACTCTTGAATAATGACCGAATGCCTTCCATTCTCCTCATCCTTTCAGTAGAGCAAAGGAACACCCAAGGCAGATGAGCACTACTAAAGCAAAGAAAAGGGCAGCGGGAGAACCACCGGTACTAAGGAGGTTCCATCCTACAACAGGTTCAGAATCTCATGAAGATGAGCGATCTCATAAGTGGGCACAATCTCTCCTTTATTGATTTTACTTCTCGGATTGAACCAGCAGGTATCGATACCAAAGCGTATGCCCCCTAGAATATCCGACCCCAAACTGTCTCCCACCATGAGGATTCTATCCTTTGGTGCTTCACCCAGGAGATCCAGGGTCAGCTCAAAGATCCTCTCATCGGGCTTGGAGACCTGTACCTCTTCAGAAATGACAATAGCTTCAAAGTAGTGGCTGAGGACCGATTGTCTGATCCTTTTTCTCTGGACTTTTTTCAGTCCGTTGGTGATGATGCCCATCCGGACTTTGCCCGAAAGCTTTTGAAGAAGCTCATGGGACTCCTCATAAGGGAAAGAAGCCTCTGCCAGATGATCCATATAGCGCTCCGCGAAATCCTCGGCCTGAAAATCTCCACAAAGCGCTTCCTTCAGTCTCTGGAAGCGCTCAATCTTCAGAACACTTTGGGTGATTTTTCCTTCCTCAAATTCTTTCCATATTTTTGTGTTGATCTCATGATAAGTGTCAAAATAAACCGACTTGTGCTCCTCCAGACCATAATCCTTCAGCGTGCTGAGAAAAGCTTCCTTCTCAGACTTTTTAAAATCAAATAGTGTATCGTCTGCGTCAAATAAAAGTATGTCGTATTTCAAAATTGCAACTCCTCTCTTTACGTATAGTCTCTATCCATTATATACCATTTTCTCCTTATTCCTCAGGAAGTCCCTGGGGTTTTTCAATGGTCTCCACGGAGTTCACAGAAAGAATCTCCAAAGAGAACTCATTGTCCATGGACAGATTCCGCACCTGATTCGTAAACTCCACCCGAACCTCCTTCAGCAGTTTTTCTTCCTTGTCAAAAACTGCTGAGATCCTGTAGGACGTGATGTTCCAGTCTTCTGTGTTCATGCCCTCCAGTTTCAGTGTTTCAGATAGGATTTTTTTAAACTCTTCCGGCGTGAAGAAGTCCGTAGTATAGTAGGTAAGTTTCTCCTCATCCTCCTCTTTCTCTAGGGAAGAAAGAAAACGAAGAATCGGAATTAGCTCCGCTTTTGGAGACAGTTCAGTGAGATTAGAAGGATTGAAGGCATCCTCTGAAAGCATGGGAATGCCCCTTTGCCAAGGCAGAAATGCCAGATTGAATTTATGATAAACCTCCTTCTCTTCGGTATAAATATCCATGATCTTCTGGGACCCTAGAAAGGGAAGTTCTGTATACACTTCAATAAAAGATGCTTTCGGTGCAAAGGTCATGGATGCAGTGCCGTGGATGCCCAACTGATTCTCTCCCAGACCCATTCTGCTTTTATAGGCGATTTCCATGGACTGAACCTCTGAAAGAGCCCGGTAGGTTCTGATGACATAACTGTATCTGTGGTCCGTATAAAAGAATATGGTTAAAGCTGTTACCGCAATCAGTAGGAGACCTAAAAGACCTATGATGATTTTTTTCCCCACAAAAGCTCACCTCTCCTGTTCTTTTCTTCAGTGTAGCACAGCCTATCAGCCCCTTTTCTAAACAATATCTTAAGTTTTCAGAGAAAAAAGAACATAACTCCGTATCCTCACTTAATTATCCAAGAAAAAAAGAGCCTGCATGCAGACTCTTTTCCAAGTTCTATGCTTTTTCAAGGGCTGGATCAGAAGCTGGTGGTGTGGGAGGCGCTTCGATCTTTGGTTTGACCTTCCCCTTCCAGGCGTGCATGGCAAGAGATACCGCGATTACGCCATAGGCCACAAACACACGGAAGTATTCACCCAGCTGAGCATTGTTGAAAAGCTCTTTTCCCGCCTGGGGTGCCACAATGAACAGTGTATGGAACAGGATTACCCCCAAGATGGCTTGTTTATTCGTGGCTTTTTGTACAGAAGCACCGCCTACAAGAAGAGCGGCGATGGCAAACTGTCCCACCTGAGTATGGGCTCCATAGGTGGAGAAGGTACCGATGTTCTGGAGATATATCAGCTGTCCCCAGCAAGCCAGTACTGTAGAAATCACCATAGCGATGATTCTTGTCCGATCCACATTTATACCGGCAGCATTGGCAACCACTCTGCTCTGGCCTACAGTTCTCATATTCTGGCCAAGTCTTGTCTTCAGGAGCATATTGTTGAAAATACATAGAAGCACAATGACAAAGTAGGTGGTCACAGGAATCTTGACATAAAGCAGTATGGTCTCAATGGCCTTCACATAAGTCAGTGCATAGGTGATGCCTAAAACAATCAGCATCGCCACTGGTTCCTTGAAATTGAAACTCTCTTTCTTGGAGATGAACTTTGCGTCCACCATCTTGTAGAGCTGCAAGATGGCTAAGGCGATCACCCCTATGGTGACGCCGTCCAGGAGAAGAAGCCTGTCCGTGGACAGGAATTTTTCCACCGAAGGGATAAAGGTCAGTCCGTATATGCCCAATAAAACCGCTAGGGTCAGGATGTCTTTCAGAACTGGTGCACCGGTCTTCTTCACTTTATTGAAAATCATTTTAAGAAGAAGCAGCCCCACAGAGACGAAAAACAGAATCTCGATGAGCTTCAGCATGGATACCGTATCCAGGGAATACTTGAGGTTTCCCGCCAGGTCGATGGTATTTTTGACGCCAATCCCTCCTGAGATGATCAAGGTAGGATTATTCACAGGAATGATGCCACCAATGACATACAGGAAAAAGAGCTGATACAGTCCATCGGCAAAGAATCCCAGAACCATACCTGCAATCATTTCAGCGCCTTTCATCTGATTGAACAGCTTTCCAACGAGATAGCCAAATAAAATGGCCACAGGTGTTGCCATAAGAAGACTGAGAATAAACCCTTCAATCCCTTTGAATCCCCAGTACACCACCCAGAATACAGCAATCTGTGCTGCGATGGCACCAATGGTGATACCAAAATTCAGCCCCATACCCGCCAGGACAGGAATGAGAAGCGCCAGTACCATAAATCCATTACGGCCGATTCTTGTGAACAGCTCTCCCGCAACGAAGGTCAATGGATTCTTTGAGGCGATGATGGCACCGATACATAGAAGTACAAAGAGGAGAACTACCTTGTTTTCATTGAGAAAGTGCATCACTTTATTCTTCATGGTCATTATTTTGCACCTCCCTTGGTCTTCGATAACGCATAGAGAATGATTCCATTGGAAATGATGATTCGGATGACATCCGACAGATTTCCTTCTGGAAGAATCTTATTGGCCACAGGAAGTGCCACCGCGAGAATTCCCTGAAACAGAAACGCACCGATGAGCACATGGGAGATTTTCGCTCTCTTGATACTTGCTCCGCCGATAAGCACGGCAGCAACGGAATGGAATCCCATCATAAGAGGTGCATTATAAAGCTGGAGAAATCCATAGCTTTGGGCATAAATAATGATTCCTACCGCAGCCAGAGCTGTAGATATAGCGGTACCAAGAATCCTCATCTTGTTCACATTGATACCGGATGCTTTTGTGAACTGCTCATTGGCACCGGCAGCGCTCATGGCCATGCCAGCCTTGCTTCTCATAAACAGCCATACCAGGAAACAGGAGAACAGGAAGAAAAGAATCAGTCCTGTTGGAATATAAAGGCCGAACTTGTCATCCCCAGGTGTCGCGTAGAATGCGCCATCTTTGATGCCAAAACTGAAATCCAGAATATTGTTGAACACATGACCGAAACTGCTGGAAAGACTGATGGTGTTTCTCATGCCTTGGCCCCCCAGCGGCCAGATCAGATCTCCATTCTTATAAGGAAGAGAAAGCCATACCATATTCATAAAGGCAATGACAGAGAATCCCACATAGGTGGATACGGTCATTTCAGAGCCCTTCACACGGTTGAGAAGGAGTCCATAACCGATGCCAAAGAGACTTCCCAGGGCTATGGCGATGGACAGTGCCAGGAATATACTAAGAAATGGGTTGCCGACGCCTATTTCAATGGTAAAGGTGGCACCAATGAGTCCAGCCACAATTCCCAGAGAAATACCAAAATTCAGTCCAATACCGGACTGAACCGCAGGCACCATGGCAAGCACCAGAATTCCGTACATAGCCCAACGTCTTATGGCATCCCCCAGGAGACTCTGCACATTAAGCCCCAATGGCAGGGCAATGATCAGCATAAACAGGAAGAAACTGATGATGATGATTCTTGGAAGCCCGATGTTATCATAAATCTTATGCAGTTTTTCACGCATGTTTCGCACCTTCTTTCCTGGATCCCGCCATGGCAAGACCAAACTCCGCATCTTTGTCATCAGGTTTCAGTATGGTCACGATTTTACCGTCTGAAACAATGGCGATACGGTCACATAAAGACCGAAGCTCCACAAGCTCAGAACTGACCATCATGATGGTGATGCCCTGTTCACGATTGAGCCTCATAAGATACTCCAGCACCAGTTTTTTTGCGCCAATGTCAATCCCTCGTGTAGGTTCTGATACAATGAGAAGCTTTGGTGACATGGTCAGTGCTCTGGCAAGACAAACCTTCTGCTGATTTCCACCAGATAGCGCCCCTACGGGCTGCTTGGGTCCAGTACAGCGGATATCCAGAAGCCTGATCATCTCCTTGGCATGGTCTCTGGCTTTTTTCTGATCAAAAAGTTTCAGCGGTCCGATTTTCTTCAGGAAATTTTCCTTTACCTGCATGGCAGAGAAGGCGATGTTTTCCTCAATGGACTCTTCCAGTAAAAGACCCACCCCTCTACGGTCTTCAGAAACACAGGCAATTCCATGTAGAAGGGCATTGCCAAGCTTATCCAGCTCCAGCATCTCCTGAAAAAAAGTTACAGCCCCTTCTGTCTCATACAGCCCCATAATTCCATTGGGTATACCGATTTTCCCCTGTCCTGCCAGACCCCCGATGCCAAAAATCTCCCCTTCGAAGACATCAAGGTCAATCCCTCTCACCATTTCTCCAGGCATCATCACATGAAAGTCTCTTAAAGACAGGGCGATCTTCTTGGGATCCACTTCTCTTTTTTCATCCTCAAGTCCATCCACCAGTTTTTCCACTTTACGACCGATCATAAGCTCTGCAATCTCCACCACATTGGAGTCCTTCACTTCTTTTCTGGCCACAAACTCACCATCTCTAAGCACCGTCAGGCTGTCAGCCACGGCCATGACTTCGTCCAGTCTGTGGGTAATAAATATAATTGCAATGCCCTTGCTGGAGATGAGTTTCATAATTTCAAGAAGTCTTTCTGCCTCGCTTTCTGTAAGCACCGCAGTAGGCTCATCAAACACAAGAAGCTTGATTCCGGTCTTGTCAATCTCACGGGCAATTTCCACAAACTGCATATAACCGATGGGTAGACCCGCGACTTTTACGTATTCTTCGATATTGAGACCAATATCTGACAGTGCTTTTTTCGCATCCTTTCTCATCTGCTCTGTATCCAAAGTTTCAAGGTTTTTCCCCAGAACACGGCTCAAAAAAGTAGGATTGGTGATTTCTCGTCCAACTTTGATGTTCTCTGTTACGGTAAATCCCGGAATGAGCATAAACTCCTGATGCACCATACCAATGCCAAAATTCATGGCGTGGTGGGGCGCATCGATGGAAACGGCCTGCCCGTCAATTTTTACGGTTCCTTCAAATCCACCCGTCTGGTGAATCACCGGCATGCCAAAAAGAATGTTCATGAGTGTGGACTTCCCCGCTCCATTTTCACCCATGAGTGCATGAATCTCTCCAGGCTTTATAGCAAGACTTACATTTTTCAGCACTTTATTGCCATAATACTCTTTTGAGATATTGTCCATATGGAGAAGATAATTCGTGTCCAAATAGAATCCCCCCTTGAAGTTGTATCTTTATTTCTGTTATCGAAAAAGAGTCGCCGGCTTGTCGCTTGAAGCCGGCGACTCTTTATGTAATCAGTCTGATAACTTACTGAGTTTTAGTTGTCTCCGAAATCGTAGAAATCACAGAGAATCATGTAGTAGTTGTCCAGCTTCACGCCACCTTCATCAAAGTGCGTAATCTGAGCGGAACCTTCTCCACCTGCGATTCTGTTGACGATTTTTGTAAGAGCTGGTTCATCTACTCTACCGCTGGTTCTGCCTTCTAAGAATTCAATAGCATAATCTACGCCAGCTTCTACCATCAGCATGTTGATTGGAACGCTCCATGTGGACATTCTGTTTTCCTGGCCATATTCAGTAAGCACTTCGTCAATGGAGGAAAGCATATAGTCTACATCGCCTTCATGACCGGATACATTCACGTTGAGTGCTGCTGGGTAGCCATGGTATGGGCTTGGACAGCACTGCTGTGGGTAAATTGCACCCTGTTCCAGAATGGAACGGATGAGTGGTTCCTGCATAGCACAGTTGGTGGAGAAGAACGCGGTGTCTTTTCCATACTGCTGGATCTGACGTGGAACGTCTTCCAGAATAAACTGCTGAGCTCCGGATACACCAGCATCTCCTGTTGGGTCTGGTGCATTGACATCAACGAACTCGATGCCAAGTTTCTTGCATTCATCAATCATCAGCTCACGGCGGGCTGCGATGGTCGCATAAGAAAGATGACGGGCAAAGGAATAATGGATAAAAGTCTTAGCCCCCATTTCAGCGGCTTTCTGAGGAATGGATCTGCCCATGGAGATTTCATCCACCAGCATAACGATGTCTGATTTGGATGCGATGGTGGCTGGGTCTTCTGCTGCTACACCAGAGACAAACAGCATATCAGGACGCGTTTCACGTACCTTGTCGATGGCAGCCGCTGCACCAGGAACCGCCTGTACAAACACAATGGCTTTTACTGCTGGATCAGATGCTAGAGAAACAACGTTTGCGATGGTCGTTTCAGTTTCTGAGGAGAAGTTGTCAGGATACGTGGCAGTGACTATCTTGTCTCCATACTTCTTCAGCATATTCTGAGCAGCCTGGTATTCTTCCTCTCCTTGGGACACTGTACCGGTGATGATACCGATCTTATAGTCTTCAG
Source organism: Proteiniclasticum ruminis (assembly GCF_900115135.1). Classification (GTDB taxonomy): domain Bacteria; phylum Bacillota; class Clostridia; order Clostridiales; family Clostridiaceae; genus Proteiniclasticum; species Proteiniclasticum ruminis_A. Next base: position 99,802 of record NZ_FOVK01000009.1, read on the forward strand.
CTTCTCCGCTTGGTTCTTCAGGTGTCTCTTCGCCTGGTTCTTCCACCGGTGTTTCTCCGCCTGGAGTCTCTTCTGGAGCTTCTCCGCTACGGCAGCCAACCATGGAAATCACCATCAGGGATGCAATTAAAAGTGACATGGCTTTTTTCAACATATTTCTTTCCCCCTTCATCATATTAATGTTCGTATTATCCAATACGAATCATTATGAATTATGACGATTATACAGCGACTTTGTTTATAATTCAACAATTTTATTAATAATTATCAAATTTTTAGTGAAGTACAGTGTCACATTATTAAAATATCAGAAAATTTTGCAAGTCAATTTTGTATGGTTATTCAGTTTTGCAGGATATTATTCATTTGCTTGGAAGTCCTGCTCATTTTAGTGATTGATATCGAAGCCTGATTTTCATCGATACAAAGATCCCTGCTTTTCTCCCGAAGTTTCTCCTGACTTTAGAACTTAATATTAAGAAAACCGTTGGAAACACAAGGCTTTCACCTTGTTTCCAGCGGTTTTTTTGTACACTTATTCTAGATTCTTCACTAAATTCAATTTTGTTGCACTCCGAAACTGAGTCAAAGTCATGTTCTGTCTAAGTGCTGACATGCCGAGGATCTTGCTGATGTCCAGGTATGTCTGGTTTATATTGATCGGGGTTACGGTAATATTGGGATAAGTCCCCTGTGTAATAACGGTAGGTCCTGACAAAGCTTCCATGAGATTTGCAGCGGATACTTGCGCTCCAGTGTGATCTGTAATCTTATACTGCAGATATCTCATAGTAGTTAAGGCTAAAAAGCACAATGCAAAGTGTCCTTCGATATGTTTATCGGTCCAAACAAAAGCAGGAGTTGCCTGTAAATCTGTCTTCATGATTCTGAAACTCTCTTCGATTCTCCACAAACCACGATAGATTTCAACTACTTCAAGGGTTGATAACTCTAGGTTGTTCGTGATGATAGCATAATATCCATCATATTTTTCAGATTCTTTAATTTTCTCCTCGCTGATTTTCCAGTTTTCTGTCTCCAGTTCCATCTCCAAGAACTGGTTTACCCCTCTTTTCACCGCTGCTTTCAGCTGATAAGGCTTATCCATTTTTTTTATCAGTTTTTCAAGCATTCGTTGCCGATCACCGCGGTCTTTCGACGCTCTTTTGGCGCTCCATGTCAGATGGATCTTCACCGGAACAGCATGGTGTTGATACTTTTTAGGTCGTCCACGCTTCTTTTTCACGCCTTCTTCCGCACCCTCCGGTGCGTCCAGCGCTAGACCTTCTGTCTTGTATTCCAGTGTTTGTTCCACCACTTTCTCCATGGTCAGAACTTCGCCGCTCTCTTCGTTTTCAGAAGTCACTTTCCATCCATCGGGATTCAAGGCCAGTTCTTTAAACTCTTGCGTGGATCGTTTCAGCGTATAGCTGA
>NZ_FOVK01000003.1 GCF_900115135.1 Proteiniclasticum ruminis
AAGATACAACCTATGGATCATTCCCAAGTACGCGAGTACTTGAGGTGTCACCTAAATTACGCAGGAACCGACCGAGATATCTTTACGGATGAGGCGATTGAGATAATTTACCGGTTCTCAGGAGGCTCTTCCAGACTCGTAAACAAGGTATGTACCAGTTCTCTCATCTATGGATACCAGAATGGGAAAAGAATTATCGATGACCATATGGTAAAGATCGTAATCAATGGAGAATTAAGCTAAAACAAATGGCAAGCCTATCAAGCTTGCCATTTCTACCAGCAATTTATGGACAGTAAACACCGTCAGTTTCTGGACATTATAAAAAGTCATTAACACTTACTGATTCTTAGCCTGGAATCAGCAGGAGTTTTTCTTATGCCTCAATATAAATGATAGGAACAGATTTTGACGGAAATACGAGACAGATGATTGAAGAGAGTGGGTATCTAACAATGCATATACGCACTCAATTTTTTTGAATTCAATGTATTCGTTTACGAAAAGTGTAAATGCCTTAGCCTTACTACATAGATAACGCTGCTCATTATAAACTAGAGTGACTTTAAAAAAAGTTAATAATAGTATTTTTCTCTTTTAGAACAAAACCAACTGTACTGAAAAGTGGATATTGGATTTGATAGAGTAAGTATATCAAACCGATTTGGGAGTTCATTTTAAGTTTACGTCTATTACCCGCAGAATGATGTGAAGAGAACTTGTCTGTTGATTCATTTGTTTGAAGCAATGATAGACCTATTGGGATTTGAGGAGGTGGAATTATGTCTTACAGAAGAAGAGTTACGGAAACAATAGTGATTTGTAACGATGATGAGAAGATAAAGAAGGTCGTTCATGGAGTTAAAGAATATCTCCGGGATATTTTCAATAACGTTAAGATTGAGTCTCTAGATGGATTTGAACTTGATTTACGATGCGATGAGTTGATTCTAAAGTTAGGCTTACCTGATGATAGCTTTCAAGGTGAGGAGCTTGAGTTTGACCTTAAATCTAAAGATCCTGACAAAATCATTCATATTATTCAAGATCTTGAATTCTATAGAGATCTTAATATCGAAATGAGCTATAGTGGTGACTTTTTTTATGGTCATCCTTATGGCGTAGATAGGATGGCTTCATTACTCGAGGGCAGTTATAACCACAAGGTTAAGTACCTGGCCAATGAATACCTTGATTCTGAACATCACATCTATCAATATGATGAGTCTGAAGGAAATATAATAAGTGGTGTTATAGCTCCTGTGGAGACACCTCTTCCGTTTCAGAAAAAGCTTTGGAATGTGGATGTGTGTAATGTATATTTTTGTTTCTCCAGTACAGTAAATGAAAAGGAAGTAAAAGAAATCCTAAGTCTAGAGAGTGAACTGAGGAATACCTTTGGACTGGAATTAGAACGAAAGCAGCATAGTAAATTAATAGAGTTTGAAATCCATGATCTCGGAATGTTCTATAGGCTCACCTATGAAGAGCTAATGGTATTAAAGGAGTATCTGCAGAAAATTGTCACTACAGCTCCAGAAAAGGTAAAAGCAGTGAATCTGAATCTCATTTTTGAAATGTCCGGAGAAAAAGATTCTTTTAGAGAAATTATGATTACACATGAAGGGGAAGGCGTTGTTCTAGGATATTATGGTCCTGAATCTAAGAAAGTAAGACCTTATCACAGCAAGATTAGCCAATTGTATCAGACTTTTGAGAATATATTCGGAAAGCGTGAGGATCGGCTTGTTGATTACTTAACACCAAATATTAAAAATGATGAAGTGCTAGTAGATGAGAATAACAAACCTTACTGCTCTAACAGAATTGGTATGGTTGATTTTAAAGACATAATATTTGTACTCACAGATTGCAACTACAGGAAGGAAGTCGCTCAGTTCATTTTGAAGAAACAGGGTATCATTAAGGACACCATAAACAAAAAGTCTCAAGTGCTGATATTCAATTCGATAGAAACAGTTAAATATAAAAAAGCCTTGGAATTAAAGGAAAGTGGTTGGAATATCCAACTGATTACTGAGGCGGATTTTATGGAAGAATACGGCATCGAACCTATAATAAATCAATATTCAGGTAAGACAGAGAAGCAAGCAGTGATTGAAGGTCTGGTGAATCTTTATGAAATCCAGGGAGGGGAAAACTTAGGTATTCCTAAAGTTCATTTTGAATACTATATGGGACATCTTCATTCGGAAATTCTAAGCTATTTACAGGAGCAAAAACTCATACTTCTTTCTAAAGGGATAATTGAGATTCTCGATCCAGAAGCCTTACGAAGTAGGATGATCAATCATCAGGGAGAAGATTAGTTATAGGGACGAGAATAGGACGTACCATTATTGGAGAAAGCAAGAGAACTCGTTTTTTCTGAAGATGAAATGGGTGTTTCTGTATTTGATCTAAAGATGAAAATACTTGGAGGTATGTCCTGTAGTATAGAACTTCCATTTTAATACAAATGAAGCAGATAGGGGAAATGAAAGGAGTTATTGATTAGTGATGGAACCAAGATTTGAAATTGGACAGAATGTGAAACTGGTGACTTCAGGCAAGATTGGCACAATCAATAAAGTGATTGAAGGACGTTCAGAATATGCATACAAGTTGATGATTGACGGAGCATCCAGAGTTTACGCTGAAAAATATCTTGAACCGCATGTAGATACTGAGAATGAAATCATAGAGAGTATAGAAGCAAAGTTATTTGGTGATGGCGATGATCTTGCGCTTTTTGAAACTTGGTTCAGACTGAAAAAACCAATAGAAGGAAATTTATACAGTTATCTTGGCAGCAGAACGCTTTTCAATCCTTACCAGTTCAAACCCCTTCTGAAGTTTATTTCTCCAAGTTCCGAAGAACGGCTATTCATTGCAGATGAAGTAGGTGTTGGTAAAACCATCGAAACTGGAATACTGCTTATGGAGCTTTTAGCCAGAGGGCGCATTGATCGCAATCAACCGGTTCTTATTGTATGTCCCAATGTACTCGGTCCCAAATGGATAAAGGAGATGGAAGAGCGTTTTAATTTGAAGTTCCACCTTCACGACAGCAGAAGTCTGGAGAATATGTTCAAGATATTCAATGAAAGCAAACACATGCAGAATCCATGGGGGATTGTCAGTATTCAGCTTTTAAGAACAGAAAAGTTCATGAAATACTTAGAGAAAATGGCTTCAGAAAGATTAGAGCCAATCTGGTCGCTGGTCATCGTAGATGAAGCCCATCACATGAGAAATAGTGGTACGGAAAGCAATCAGGTGGGTCATCTCATAAGTATGCTTACGCAGATGATGGTGATGCTCAGTGCCACGCCCCTGAACCTGAGAGATGAAGATCTCTTCAATCAAATGACGATCCTGAACCCTGCACTGTTTCCCGACAAGCAGACCTTTGAAGCGCTTATTGCACCAGTGAAATCTTTGAATAAGATCAGGAGACTCATCTCCATGAGAGATCCCGAAACGAAGGCTGAAGTGCTTCGTGAGATCCAAGCCATGGCTTCTGAGGGCATAGGTAAAGTCATTAGAAGCCATGAGGGCATAGTGGAACTTGAACATAGAATGATTACACATGATGAGCCCCTTAGCAGTGAAGAAGTGGCTTATTATGACCGAGTGCTCACTTCTCTTAGTCCATTAGACAGCTCCTTCACAAGAACTCTCAAAAGAGAATCGATGTCCCATCGCGTCACGAGAGAAGTCATAAAAGTTCCCGTTGAACTCACTGAAAGAGAGTACGCGTTCTATCTTAAAACAATAGATGCAGTTCAGGAAGCCTATCTCCAAAGAGGCGGGAACCCCATTGCACTAGGTTTTATTACAAATATGCCCATGAGAATGCTTACGAGTTCCATACCAGCGATGAATGATTATCTGAAGTGGGCAGTGGCGTATGATCAGATTGTTGAGGATGATCCTTTTGATGAGGAAGATGAAGATGAGGTCGTATCTCAGAACTTAAGCCCTGCGCTGAAGAAAATCTTCCTAGAGCTTATCTCTGAAAGCGAAAAACTTGCAGATGAAGATACCAAAATGGATAAGTTTGAGGAACTTGTAACTCGGATGATGGATGAACTGGAAAATAAGCAGATCATCGTGTTCTCTTTCTTTAGAAGAACCCTTAAATACCTAAAGGAAAGACTCCAAAAGATGGGCTATCGTGCCGAAATTATTTCAGGAGAAGTGCCACTGACCACAACCAATGGTGTAGAAGGGCGATATGAGATCATGGAGCGTTTTAAAAACAAGGAATTAGATGTGCTTTTGTCGAGTGAAGTAGGCGGAGAAGGACTGGACTTCCAGTTCTGTCAGGCGATGATCAACTATGACATGCCTTATAATCCCATGAAAGTGGAACAGCGTATCGGAAGACTGGATCGTTTCGGGCAATTGGCTGATAAAGTCATCATAGCCAATATGTACCTTAAAGATACGGTGGATGAGAAAATATATCATCTTCTCTATGATAGAATTCAGCTCATTGAAGACAGTGTTGGATTTATGGAACCCATCATTGGACAGCAACTGGCGGATCTTCAGAAAGGAATCTTTGAAAACTCACTAACGGAAGAGCAGATAGAGAAAAGAACCAGAGAAATTGAAAATGCCCTCGCCCAAGCAAAAATTGAGAATATGAAATTTGAAACCGGAAGATCAGAGCTGCTGGGGGAAGATAAAATATCTGATACCATTGCCAACATGACGACAACAGATTTTGTGAAACCTGTAGATTCCATGAGACTTACAAAGGTATTTCTTGAAGATCAGGAAGGATGTACTTTTACAGAGCTGGAAGAGGATTTCTGTGAGATTACAATAAGTCCTTCATTAGCTGTGGATATTGAAGAATATTCCAAACTTCCTGGCAGCGCCAATGCATTGGAGGAGCTGCATCCACTCTTAAAGAGAATGAAGAAGGTTCCTGTGGTGTTTAATGGACAAAAGTCACTGGAAAAACCTGGCGCTGTATTTTTACCTCCTACAGGGCACTGGATGAAATTTATTCTGAAGTATATGGAAGAGAATGAAAGAATCCTGAAAGTGTTTCAGATTAAGGGCACAAGCGCTGACTTTGAACTTCGTGAGTCAAAGTATCTGGTTCCAATCTTTGAAGTGGAATTTGATGGCTTCAGGAAAGAGCTGAATCTTTCAGCAGTTCCTCTAGACCTAGAATCAGAAGAAGTGCAGAAAGTTGATTATACAGCGTTTATGAGGATACTGGGACAAAAAGCATATGGGAAAAGTGCCATTGAAGTGGAGCCTTATGCACTAGAGGCTTACATGGATAGTGCACGTAATGCTCTTGAACGTCAAATGGAGCTAAAGCTGGAAGAGCTAAGGAAACAGAACAAATATATCATAGAGAGTAAAGTGAATTCCTTAAGAAAAGGTAATGAAGTGCGGCTGGAAAGATTGAAGAAGAGGCTGGATAATCACATCAGAACAGCGCAACGGACAGGAAGAAGTCCAAGTGAGGAATTCATACGCATGGTCAATGGACAAATAGAAAAGGATGAGAAGAGAACAATGGATAGAATTGACAAGCTTCAGGAGAAAAATGACCTGATACTTAGCGTTTCATTGGTGGGGATTGCACTGCTTATGATTGGAGATGAGTGATATTGGAGTTTAACATTAATTTAGAAGATGCCAAAAAGAAGGTGCTAGAAGATGTACGGCGCAGCACACCTGGTACAGAAGCAATAAAGAAGCTTCGTGTGGTACGAGAAAAAATGGACTGGGCGATTGAAGGGTATAGAAACTCCTTGACGATCCTCAGTGATACCACTTATGAGGATCGTAAGCACTTTCTTATGGAGCTTATTCAGAATGCGGATGATGCAGAGTACGGGGATCAAATTCCAGAAATTCATTTCTATATTACGGATGAAGGTCTGGAGCTGTTTTATAACGAAACAGGTTTTACCGTGGAAGACATCATTAGTATTACTGATACGGGTGCATCCACCAAAAAGACAAAGAAGAACAATGCATCAAGCTTTATCGGAGAAAAAGGAATCGGATTCAAGTCAGTCTTTGCCCTGGCTGAAACGGTAGAGATTCAAAGCGGGCCCTGGCATTTTATTCTTGGAAAGGATCAATGTATTGTACCTATAGCTGTTGAAGGTTCTGAAGCGATATCAGGTACAAGGCAGGTCATCCGCTTTACGGATCCTCATGTGACAGAAGAGATTCACAAGGAACTGCAAAGATATATCAGCGGAGAAGCAGAAACCTTCATCTACCTTCAGAAAATCTCGAAGTTCCTTCTCATTGATAAACGTGAAGGAAGTTATGAGGAAAATGGAGTTGAGATTATCCCAGCAGACCGTAGAGGAGATAGATTGACTCTTCGCCTTCTTAGTACTGGGGAAGAAAGAGAGTTCCTGCTTTACAGCGAGAATGTTCATTTCAGTCAAGAACTTGTATCTTCCAGATGGGAAAAGATTGGGAACAGTCTTGGCAGTGTGGACAGAAAAGTGGTGCTTGCAGCTGCCATGAGTGAGACGAAGCTAGAGGAGCAGGGCAGACTCTTCTGCTACCTGCCTACATCGGTTTCTCTTCCGATTCCTGTATATATGCAAGTAGATGGAGTTACAAAGGCAGACAGAGAAAGACTGCATGATCCACAAAACAATCCATGGAATGTACATTTGCTTGAAGAACTGCCAAGTATCATTGCCAGAGCGATTACCCACTGGTCCAAGACGGTGGATTCCGTGGAGAAGCTTTATAGACTGATCCCTACCATGGATGGAAACGATCAGCTGCAGCAGGTTTTTGGAAAGGCTAGAAAGGTACTTCGAGATCAGCCTTGGGTTAGAGTTCTTGGAGAAGAGTCTTTCTGGAGAAAGCCAGACTACATTATGGGGTTTCCTGATTATCTAAACAATCTGTTTCTGGAATACCCATTTTTGGTAGAAGAGTTCGATAACTATCTGAAGAAATATATCCTTCATCCAGAGTGGTATAGCCATCCACAACTTCGAAAAAAACTTGGAAGCTATGGTGTTACCATGGCAACGGATTCAAAGATTCTGAGTGCGTTGACGGATATTGGCCTTCCTTCTGAGTTATTGAGAGATAAAGAAAAACTCTTGAGTCTTTATGAGTTCATCATCGAGCTTCTTGATAATAAACACGCCGTGGTAAAAAATCCTGGAGAAAGTTATATGGAGCGCAAAATTGACTCCATCAGAACACTGAAAATCTTTCCGCTAGAAGGAAAGGGGTTCTCTGATGTAAGCGCTGATGAGGGGATTTATTATGTGCTTAGAGAAGACAAAAGCATCTTATCAGGAAACGCATTGTTGATAGACCGGTCTTACCTCAAGAATACTAAGTATTCAGAAGAAGAGTTTGAAGCGCTTTCGGAGGATGAAAAGCTGGATATGAGACTCTCAGAAACGCTTCTTTCACTGCTTAAGAAGCTCGGAATCCAAGAACTTTCTGACGAAATTGTGCTTTCAGATTTCATCGTTCCTGACTTAAAAAGTACGGCTATGTTTACTCCAGAAGATAGGTTTAAAAAGTTTTTTGCTCTTTTTGACTATTATAAAAATAAAATTACTTCACCAAGATTCAGCAAGAAACTCTTCGAAGGGATGGATGATGTTTGGCTTTATGGGCAGGATGGGCATCCTCATCAGCTGAAAAACCTTCTGATTCCAACGTTTGTGCGGATTTCAGCTACGGAAAGTATTTATGATCATTTTGGACTTCAAGAGATTCTTATCCTTCCCCACTACCGGACAAGAATAGAAGAGGATCGGGTACTGTTCCATGATTTTCTCCTAGAATGTGGAATCAGACATAAACCTATATTCCATTTTAAAAAAGAAGAATACAAGGACGTTGTCATTTTTAGGAGAGAAGACCGAGCCAGGTATGATTTATGGAGACAGAGAATCAAAAATGATTATACCTCATCAAACAGAGTCACAGTGGAGAGAGTTGAGCTTGATGAAGTGGACAGGAAAATCTTAAGCCAAGGTGAAGTTACAAAAGAGTATGAAAGATACTTGTATTCTCTATGGTTGGAAAACTTTAAGAAAAATGAAATCAATGACTACTCCTATTATTACAAGGGGACAGCATTTCCAGGGTATTTCCTGGTCAAATATATGCGAAATGAGAAAAGATGTGTACAGATTAAGGAGAATGATTGGTCGGGTGTAGATAAATCGGAGATACCTCTGATTAAATCTGATGGGAAAATAGTACGCTCTTCAGACGCGTTTATACTTCCAATTCTTAAGGATAAGAGACTCCATTATCTTTATGATTACCTAAATGGTGTTCACCGAGAAGAGGCTCATTATCCTCAGCTTTCCTATGAGAGTCTGTATCTGGAGACTCTGGAGGTGCCTCATATCACATATCATCATCTGGATGTATTATGGAAAGATATAAGTGAGAATCGGCATGAGGACATCATTGATTTCATTTCGCACCTGATAGACCTCAATATTGCCCATGATGAAATCCGGATACTCAATAAAAATACAGGTAGAATGATCAATCTGAGCAGATTCAAGCTTGGGAAAATCAGTTTGAATGAAGAGCCGCTGATTGAAGAACAGTATGGAGAAGCAGGTAAAAAGCTCGGAGAGCGCTATGGCCTTACAAAAGGAGGCACCATAGAATCTTATAAGGGCTTTGTCTTGGCAATGGTTCAGGATACGGTATGCAGTGATGCAACTCTGAAAGGATTTATGAGCCTTATTCAGGAGTGGGGTGGCTATAAGGCCAATGAGAAGATGACCATCATAGAAGAATTCAGCTCTATGGTGGAAGACAAGATCACACCAATTCTAGTTCTTGGTGATGTAGATCTTCATCAGACCTTCGAACGAAACCATATCCGAAGCATTCTGATTCCTGAAGAACTGATTAAATCAGATAAGAGTCTTCTGTATAAGGCAGCAGGAGAAATAGGATTCATCCTGCCTGATAGTTTTGGCAATCTTCAAATCAATGAAAAAGAAGTCCTCAGCAGTGGTTTTTATGAGAAGAGTGAGCAAGTTCTTCAGAGCTATGTGGAGCTTTTTGAGAAAAAGGAGATTGCAAGGCTAGACAGTAAGCTGAAACTGTTTGGTGGTATCAATAAAGTGCTTTCTCATGTGATACTAGGAACATCTGCTTATAGAGAGGAGAAAGGCTCAGGGATTTCTTATGAAGTGAAGCTGCCATATGTTTATTCATCTGAAAAGAAAATTGTTTTGAAGAAAACATCAAATGAATACGAAATTATCATGTATGTTCTTCTGATGGTGGAGTTCGCACCAAAAAGGAATATCGAACGGGATCTTCTGGAAATCAAAAGAGCTATAGAAAGAGAACAAAGAGCTTATGAAAATAGTGCTCGAGAGGCTCAAAAAAGTGATGAGTCGGAGAAGCATGAAAACTCAAAAAATGGAGCAGATGACTTCAATGGATACACTGAACAAGAAGTGGTGAAGGATAAAGAGAGAAATGATTTTAGAGATAAAACAGCGAAGAAAGAAGACATCGCGGTAATCCAGAATGTGAACACTCTGGTTTCTACTATGAAGGACAAACTTGCTGGAAGTGCTTCAAGCAGTGAAGAAAAAGGTCTTGCCAACTGGAGGTTGGGACCTGATCCAGACGAAGAGGAGAAAATACGAGAAACCCTTGTGGAGAAAATAGCATCCTCACTGGAGGAAGGACCTGAAGTGTACAAGAAAAAACTAAGTATTATCAAGAAGAAAAGAAAAGTTTATAAGGGCAAAGAACTGGATGAGGATGAAAAGCTGATCGACAGAGACAGTATTGAACCCAAGGCATTCCTAGAAGCTGAATATGACTGTAGATGCCAGGTCTGTGGAAATCAGATTATCTTTGATTCTGGGAAGAAGTGGATCAGCGTCTATCATATTCAGGAGAGAAAAGAAGGTGCATGGTTTTACGATAGACCATTCAATATTCTCGGGTTATGCCCCAACTGCTATACCATGGCAAAGTATAGTGGCAATAGAGATTTCAGCAAACTTTTAGATGAGGCTCAGAAAGTTCTGGAAGGCGACACCTTTGCTGAGTCAGTGGATAGCTTTGGCGGGGATTACTACCTTGTGGATGTGGTTCTGGACAACAAGGATTATCAGATGAAAATGAGTAAGGTGCATATGAACTACTTTGCTGCGTTGGTAGAGCTTGATGAGGATGAGGAGAAGCTGGTTTAAAACTATTTCTACTGTTAGAAAAGTAATGAGAAGGATGGATAGATCTTGAAGTACATCATTCACGATACAAAGTACCAATTCAAAACAGCATTCAATACCAAATCCGGAGCCTATGTTCGAACGGGTATTTTGGATGAAAAAGGAAAAGACACAGGAGAAGATCCCTTTATGGCTTCCTATCCTCATCTCATCGATGTTGGCATCATGGGGCATTGCGTTCATGGAAAGACAGGCCTATGTATAAAGGCAGGCATAGAGTGTTATCAAAATGGACTTTTTGTGGAGAAAGCCAACATGTCTGTGGATAATTTCAGAAATATTGCTGAGCAAAGCCGAGGACGATGCAATCAGCTGGCATTAGGCGGCAGAGGGGATCCAGATCAGCATGAGGCTTTTGAAGAGATTCTTAGAATTTCTGTTGAGAATCGTTTGGTGCCAAACTATACTACCTCTGGATATGGTATGAATGAAAGGATTGCGAAGCTTTCAAAGAAATACTGCGGTGCTGTTGCTGTAAGCTGGTACCGCAGTCCTTATACCATAAAAGCCATTGATACATTACTAGACGCTGGGGTAAAGACCAATGTCCACTATGTACTAGGAAAGCATACGATAGAGGAAGCCGTCGTAAGACTGAAGAATAGTGATTTCCCCAAAGGAATCAACGCTGTAATCTTTCTTCTTCATAAACCGGCAGGGCAAGGCACTGGAGAAAACGTGCTAGATGCTTATGATTCTAAGCTTGATGAGTTTTTTAGACTCATCGAGCATCCTCATCCTTTCAAAGTGGGGATGGACAGCTGCACAGTGCCTGGAGCGATTCAGAGATGCAAAAGAATTGTTCCAGAATCACTGGACACCTGTGAAGGAGGACGCTTCAGCTGCTATATCAGTGCAGAGATGAACATGGTGCCCTGCAGTTTTGATGTTAGGGGAAAGTATAGTGTTGACCTTAGAGAAATGACCATTGAAGAAGCCTGGAACAGCAATGCTTTTGAGAAGTTTAGAAGGATCTTAAAGAGTTCCTGTAAGCTTTGCTCCAAGAAATCCTTATGTCTCGGAGGGTGTCCACTGATGCCTGAGATTGTACTCTGTAATGATCAAATGCGAAGCATCGAGGGGGTTTAGAAATGAAATACCGAACAGATTTTGTGACGAACTCATCCAGTGCCAGTTATATTGTGGAGATTGACTGTATTCCATTAGAAGGAGATACTCAAACCATCCAGTTCCTGGTACATCCAGAAGAAGCATCTGGAATAGAGCTGCATATACCTAGTGATGAAGAAGGGTTTTATTATGGCGACAATGAAAAAAAGAGAATTTCCCAGATTAAGGATATAGAGGAACTGATGGGCATTCTTTATGAGAGACTTTATGTGGATGAGTTTTATCATGCAGATGAGGAGGAGTTCTTTGAGGACGACATTGTCTTCAAGCAGGAGGATTTGGACGAATATTTCAATTCTTGTAAGGAAGTGCTGATGAGTGAGTATCCAACGTTAAACAACCTTAATAGTGTTGCTGTCAAAAACATCAAGTATGGCAATGGAGATTCTGCATCATGGATTCCTTTTGAGGACAATCCAATCCTTGAAGATTACTATGAGAGGTATCATGCAGCAGATGCCAGTGGAAAAGAGGCCGTGTTTGCTGAGCTAAGAAACTACATTGACTCTGAACCGGTCATGGTATGGAAAGATCATGAAGGGGAGATGGACGGACCGCGGAAAATCATGTGGAATGATGATGAAGAGGGACTGGAAGGCTTTCTGAGTAAGTTTTTTCATGAAAGAGAACTAAATAGGATGTACTGGATGGCGTATCCAACAACTCGGTATGAACTGGATATGGGGACAGGAATGGTTGTTCAATCTGAGATTTTAACGCTTTTTTAAAGAGGATACTTGAGTATAAGTTACTTATGTTCTTTGGAGAAGCAGTTTGGAATAGCACATAAAATTACGTGAAGAAGGAGATAAAGTATGTCGTACTATAGATTTAACTCCGAAATTATAAAGGTGAAAAATGAAAATTTGAACACACTAGCTTTTTTAGAATCTGTACAAAGATATATTATGGATTTAATGAATGGGGTTAGGATTGAAAGTCTCGGAGAACTGTCTATTGATGTATATCTAGACGACTTACACATTTTGATTAATAAAGAGAAGAGTGGAACTAAAGAGTATAAGACAGAAATACGCGGTAATTGCAGGACTAAAGAAGTAGCTGAATATGCTCTTCAGAACATGAGAGAATATGAGAATATTACTCTCAATATGGAGTATGATGCTATGGCATTTTATTTCTATCCCTTCGGAATTGAGAGAATTTCTGCATTACTAAGTGATAAACTCTCTGAGTATGTGGTATATAAGTGCAAAGAGTTGACCGATGAAACTGCAAATCTTTATGTTTTTGAAAAGAGAAATGGGAAGCTTTATCATGGAATGGTAGCCCCTGGGGATATTGAAGAAGTCATGGAAGGAACCGTCTTCAATCTTGAGCGTTTTTATTTTTGGTATGAATTTGACAAAATAATAAGCCGTGAGAAGTATAATCGTATAAAGGAAATAACTACTATCCTCACAACAAGACAAGATATAAATTCTTATTTCGATGGTGTTTATGAAGTTGATGAGGGTATAGAAATAAGCGATTTAGTTATAACAAGGTATAATCGTAATGCAAATAATAAGTTCGAAGAAAGAAAATTAGTATACAGTTTAGAAGATATTATAGAGATTTTTCAGGTGCTTCATCAAGTTCATGATGAAATTAAGGATTATGTAGATGTAGTAAATCCTGAAATTACTTTTTCTTCACCAGTCAACGACGAGGATTATTATGTTGTGATGATAACAGCTGAGGATGAAAGATATATCGATTTAGGTGCATATAGCACCCAATCAGATAATGTGGTGCAGTATAAAAATGGCAGGGGAATAATGATTGAAATGATGGAAGATGTTGGAGAAGTGTATCTCCCTATGGAGAATATTGATTTTTTGGAAGAGTAGAATGCGAGTGCGTGTAAACTCAAATGGCTTAGAGAGACATAGATTAATCATTCATAAGGTAAAGGGGAAAAGTAAGTAGAATGCAGAAATTATTTATTGGAAAATTCACTGTTAAAACTCAGTATGAAAACAACTACTATAAAATTGACGATAAAAAGGATATGGGGGTATTCAGTACTCTAAGTGAGGGGGATTATGTATTACCAAGTCACGGCACTTTTGTGGGGAAACTGCTTAAATTCAAGGACTTTGAAGAAAAGCAAGGATCCATTCATGCAACCTTTGATGTGGTAAAAACATATCCGAAGGATCTTACCTACGCTGGCAATATCACCAACTGCAAATATTTTATTCCTGATATGAACCTTTGGAACAAAACAGTAAAATCCACAAAAGGATTGGGCTTTTTTGAAATCAGTCTTGAAGAAAACTGTCCTGAGATCCCTGACATTGATTTCGAGAATTCACAGAGAAAGTTCATTATTGTTCTTGAGGAAGCGATGAACTCACTAACATTTGTGAAGCCGCAGGATATCTGTATTATAATCAGCAGTCTGAAAGAGGGCAGAATTAAAGATATTCTTGAATATAACGGTAAATCCTTTGAAAGGCATGAAGCAACATGGACTCTTTATCAAGATAAAATCGAACATGGAAAATCGGAATACACACTCCATGAGCTTCTGGATTATGCAAAACCATCGAAAGACAATTCACCTAAAAAGTATAAATACATCCTCAGCCTTATAGGTGCTCTTGAATCAGAAAAGTATTTTATTGCTGATAATGCGGTAGCTCTCTACGATAATGTCATTGTGGGCAGAAAAAAGACCTATGTAAAACCAAAAACTGGAGTAAAGACTCCAGCTGATGTGGTTGATCCTGATGAGTCAAATGACCTTTCAGAGTATGAGACCTATGCGAAGCTCTTAGAGCTTAATCCTAACATCATACTTTATGGACCACCTGGTACTGGAAAGACCTATGGGGCTATGAAAATTATTGAAGCGTTTGAAGAGAAGTTAGGATACAAGTCGTCGTTTCATCAGGTGAAAGATGAAGGTAGACTAAGGTTTATTACTTTCCATCAAGCCTTTTCTTATGAAGAGTTTGTAGAAGGACTTCGTCCGGTTACAGATGAGGCAGGAAATATCAGGTACGATATCAAACCAGGAGTACTGAAAAGACTTGCGGAAGATTGCAGAGTAGAAGAGAAGAAGCAAAGTTTCCAGAAAGAAGCTTTAGCTCACACTACAGGAGAGAGTAAAGTATGGAAAGTTTCACTGGGAAGAAAAAATATTGAAGAAGATGTATATGATAGACTGAGGGATTTGAACCAGATTGCCATTGGATCTGCTCCAACTGAGAGTATTGAAGAATGGACCGATGAAGTTATTGATGGTGCAGATCCATCGGGGATGCTCAAAACTCTTCGAAGTAAAATGCAAATAGGAGATCTTGTCTTTATATTCAATTCTCTTAGAACCATTAGACTCATTGGCGTGGTAGTATCCGACTATCTTTATGTGGATGACGGTATTAAATACAGACATCGAAGGAAAGTAGAGTGGATCGGTAACTTTGAGAAGAATCCGGTGGATATTTATAATCTCAATCAGGAAAAGCAGATGACATTATCGTCCTTATACGAGCTAAAAATCTCCGCTGCAGATGCACTTAAGCTTATTGAAGATGAGGATGATGTGGAGACACCTGTAAAGCCTTATTATTTGATTATCGATGAGATCAACAGAGGGAATATTGCAAAGATATTTGGTGAGCTCATCACTTTGATCGAGAAAGACAAACGGGAAGTGCTTTCATGTCATTTACCCTACTCATCACAAGAGTTTACACTACCAAAGAATCTCTATATTATCGGGACAATGAATACAAGTGATAGATCTATTGCTCTTCTTGACACAGCACTCAGAAGAAGATTTGCGTTTGTGGAAGTGAACCCAGATCCTAAACTCATAGAAAGTGTGTCACCCACTGTTGGAGGCAATGTCTCACCATCTAAACTTCTTACTGCACTCAACCAGAGAATTGTAGAAAAGATAGACCGCGATCACAGAATCGGACACAGCTATTTTATGGGGGAAGATTTAATTACAAAAGAAGACCTTCACTATGTTTGGTATTACAAGATCATGCCTCTCCTAATGGAGTATTTTTACAATGATATTTCTCAAGTGGAGGATATTGTAGGAAGCAAGTTTATCAATAAAAAGACAGGCGAAATTGCCCTTCTAAGCCTAGCCCCCAATAACAATGGCATCTCAGAGTTTGAGAGTGCTCTTATGGATATTTATGGGAAGGAATTCCAAGGATGAAAAACTCAGTAATAACGATATTTGAGGACCGTGCAACGAAAGTATCATTGAGTCAGGAACAAATTCATGATCTTGATCAAATGCGCTCTATCATTGGAAAGCGTAATCTTAGATTGGATATGGATGGTTCCTTGCAGATTATGCATTATGTGGGGTTTATCTCTAAGGGGAATACATGTGTACAGATATTGCCTAAAATCTATGAGAAAAGCGGGATTTCAAACGATGAAGAGATAAAAGAATCCATGGCTGTTCTATATAAAATGATCAGGTATTCATCATTTAATAAGGTGCTACAGCTGCCAGAAAAGATTGATTCCAAGTTATTGGAACAGGATCTCTTAGAGATATTTATTGAGATTTTTGCTGATAAAGTTTTTTGGACATATTCATCAAGAATGCATCGAGAGTATATTGAGATTGATGAGAACTCCTCAATTATTAGAGGGAAAATAAAAGTACCCGAGACGATTAGAGAGAATCTCATTAGAAAAGACAAACATTTCATCAGCTATCAGAGTTTTGAACAGGACAATGTCATTAATAATGTAGTAAAAACAGTAATACTGAGATTATTAAGCGTTTCAAAGAGTAAGGCAATAAGAGCGAAACTTAAGAAAGCCCTGCTTTTTCTTGAAGATGCTAGAAAAATTGATCTGTCCCTAAATCTTCTGAACTCTGTAAGATTTACCAGGCTAAACAAAGACTTTAAAACAGTTTACGAAATGGGGAGGATGTTCTTTCTGAACCTTCAACCACAGAATTATGAAGGGGAGGAGTCTGTATTCTCCTTTTTGGTACCCGTTAACGAGCTGTTTGAACAGTATCTTTATAAGCTCTTTCAAGAAAACGGTAAATATCAGGTACGGTATCAGAATAAACATCGATTTGCATATTCTGATTCGGGAGATTCTTTGATGATGGTTAGACCGGATATTATACTGGAAAAAGACGGTAAAACAGCTGTTGTCGTAGATGCGAAGTATAAAAATCCTGGTTATGAAAATGGAACGTATAAAAATATTAATAGTTCTGATTTGTATCAGGTATATGCATATTCAAGAATCTATGGGGTGGATAAAGTTGCACTAATCTACCCATCATTTGATGAAGTTCAACCTATTAAACAGACAATTGTGCTTAAAGATGTTCAAGGAGAATATCAGGTGTTTGTTCACTCTGTGGATTTGAAAAGTGATCCTTTAAGTACTTCATTAGAAATCTCTAAATTGCTATGAATATTTTCTTGGACAACATGAAAAATAGAAAGTCATGGTTTTTGTATTCTTAATTTGATATTAGGCATAGTGGTATCTTCAAAAAAACCATTTTTGAGTTCTGGGATTTCGCACTTGGATAAATAGAGATATGAGAGTATTTAAACCCGCAAAAATAACAGACCCATTATTAGAGGAGGTAATAGTCAAATTGACTTGGAAAATTCAAAAGGGTTGACTAATATTGGAAATGTCACTGACTTAATAAGTAATAAGAAGGAGAGTTATTATGAATGGGAAAAGAAGCAAAATCATTATTGTAATAGTAGCGGTTCTGGTTATAGCTGCTAGTCTAATCATCGGCCCCAAACTTCTTGGAAAAGAGGAGAAGAAAGCGGAAATCGTAACACGTTCAACATTAGAAGAGATCATTCATATCGAAGAGCTTTCAATTTATCAAGCTGTATATAATGGAGTTGCAGAAATTTACAACAAAAAGAATCCTGAAAAAATTGATTATTATGTATCATATAATGCAAAAGTGAATGCAGGATTTGACCCTAAAGATTGTATCATTGAGATAGATGACCAAAGTAAAGCAATAACATTAATATTGCCAGAGATGAAAATGTTAGACCCCATCGTGGATATCACTACACTTGATTATATTTTCCAGAATAAGAAGATTAACAACAGTTCTGTTAGCGCAGAAGCATATCAGGCATGTATAGACGACGCAATAGTTGAAAGTAATCAAAATACAGATATGTTTCAGCTTGCAGAAGAGAATGCTAAGAATGTAATGGTAGCGCTTGTAAGACCATTTCTATCTTCATTAGACAGTAAGTACAGTTTTGAAGTTGTTGTTGGAGGAGAAAAATGATGAGAGTTCACAAGTTAGCTAAGAGAACTGTTCTCATACTTTGCACACTCGTGCTGACTTCATGTGGTGTGCCTGAGAAGTCTAAGGATGTCTTAGAGGCATCACAAATGAGAGCTATTGCCGAACTTGCAGTGATGGAATGTTATTACAATAATGTAGCGAAATTCGAAGAGGAAGATGTATCTGGGTTTTTGTTCTGGAAGAAAGATAAACGTTTTTGGATAGAATATAATGGAGTAGTGGAGTTAGGGATTGATGCTTCAAAGCTGATGATAGAGGTTAATAATACTGATGTTAAAATCTATTTGCCAGCAGCTAAGATTCTAGATCATGAAGTAGACCCTAAATCACTCACTGAAGATGCATTTATAGTTGAGGATGGATCTGCCAAAGTTACTGCTCAAGATGAGAGCATAGCGTTTGCTGAGGCCGAACAAAATATGCTTGATACGGCAATGCAGGATACCTCACTAATGAAAAGTGCAAGGGATAGAGTGAAGATGCTCTTAGAAGGATATGTGATGAATCTAGGAAAGTACCTTAATATTGAGTATAAGATTGAGTGGATCGATTTACCTGCAGAGAGTGATTCAATAGATAGCATAGTCCCACCAGTTGAAACTCCATAGTGTTGTAATAGATGATAGAAAGAGAGTGCTTTGAATATTCTGAGTATCATAATTCATTCCCTTAAATTAAGACCCTCTATTGAAGTAGGGGATAATTCTTAACCATATTTACTTATGATACGGCTCATGATTCCAAATCCGAAACGCCCGATAAAGCTGCTCTAGCATACAGACAAAAGAAAGCTCAGGACTTAAGGACAGCGAAGACAACCTCATTGAATCATCCGAATCAAACGGAACATCCAGTAGAAATGCAACCTTAGAACTGCCACCAAGAGACAGCTCCTGAAGATGCTCGGAAAACTCCACAGAATCTTTAGGCAGTCCTTTGGTAGAGACCTGAATGGTATGGTATCCGGAGAGGAGATTTTCTAAAGAAATAGATTCATCATAAGGCTGAAGAGATAGCGTGCAGTATCTCTTCAGTCTTTTTATATACTCTTTGGACGCACTCTCATAATAAGAGGGAAGCACAGTTTTTGAGGTAACGATCATAATACTAAGCATAAAGCCTCCAGTGTGTGTGCATGGAAGTAGATTTGCCCAGGATTCACATTGAATATTGACCCCCTTAAGGGCTAGAATGTAAAACTTGGACACCATTTACCAAAATCATACCAGAAAACAGCAGGAAATTCATCCGCGGTAAGTTCTGGAAGGAGTCCGTGGAAGAGCCTGGTGTAATGAAAAAAGAAGAACCCCGAAAGGTTCGTCTTGTAAGAAAATGCGCTTAATGGAGTGTCTGATGCTCCTCCTACTATAGAGATAAGTTTACTTCTTTGCAGGAAGGGTCAGTGTGAGAATGGTGCTGTCAGCACCAGTACCTGTGTACTTGGTGTAAGAAAGCTGTTCTCCAGAGGGGCTGAAGACGCTTCTCTGGATTTCTCCATCCACAGCCACCACGGTGGTGGTGCCGGAAAGAAGATCATACACATAGAGTCCTTCATTGGATGCACCATTGACGTCCTTCTTCAGATAGTAGGAAATCATCCGCTGATCCTCGGACCAGGCCACTGCACTGATGGAAATGCCTTCAGCCAAAACGGTTCTGGTGGAAGCATCAGCATCACTTAAGACCAAAGTGCTTTTCGCGCCATCGCTGACAATGGCTGTGAAATGGGTGCCGCTTGGAGAAGGAAGAATACTGTAGACATTTTCCAGAGGAAGGGTGGCAATCTCTCTCGTATTCAGATCAAACTTCTTAAGAGAAGTAGAGCTGATTTCCACAAAGATTACGGCATCTTTAATCTGCACCGCATGAACCACATTCATCTCCTTCAGCTCCGCAATGTGCTCCACAGCTCCTGCAGGAGACTTCAGATAGACCCCACCTTTATAGGATGGTCCGATGAGTACGTTCTCTGATGTCCATTCTCCGCTCATAGCTTCCTCAATAAGGGTGCCTGCTCCATTTGTGGATGCCACTAGCATCACGAAGTAAGCCGGATCTCCTAAAGTGTACTCATAATAGAAGAGGCTCTTCCTATCTTTTGAAAGTTCGCCTCCCCAAAGATTGAAGTCTTTCTGACCTTGGAAAAGAGTGAATTCTGTCGTGTTCAAGTCATAGGTGTAGAGGCTTCTAGGATGGAAGTCCTTGAGATCCTCCAGTGAAAGTTTCGGAAGGTCCGTATTCTCCTTGGAAAGAATCACGGTATGTTCGTTGAGCCAACCAGTGATTTCCATGCCCTTCAGGGCTTCAATGGATTTCACCGAAATTTCTTCTGGCGTTTCTTCTCCTTCTTCTCCGATGATCACGATATCTTCCCCTGGCTTCTCCCCTGGAGAAGCATCAGGCGTTTTTCCGCTGGCACAACCGGTAACAGCTGTCAGTACCATTGCTGCAAGTAGTGTAAGTGCGATATTTTTTCTTTTCATGATTGGTACCTCCTTTTTTGATTACCCTCATCATACCCGCCGGATGTTTCTATAGAATATCCGATTGTATCCATGGTTCACTCAAATGAAAACAATAAATGAACAAAGGGTCATCCATCGGATTCCGGCGCCAAAGGGAAAGAAAGCTTAAAGGCGGTACCCTCTTCTGAGGAAGTAAGAAGCGTCAGGGTGCCGCCCTGAAGCTCCGTGTACTTCTTGGCAAGAGAAAGACCAAGGCCCACTCCGCCAGTTTCCCGGGAGCGGTTTTTGTCTACGGTGTAGAAGGGATCAAAGATCCTCTGGGAGAGATCCATGGGGATGCCGATGCCCGTATCCTCCAGCTGAAGGATGCCCAAATGCTCTTCTGGATAAATCCGGAGGAAGATCTTTCCTTGGGGCTTATTGTATTTGATGGCATTGTCCAGTAGATTCATGAGAACAATGAGGAGAGCTTCCCGGTCACCTAGGATTTCCACTTCTTCCACCTCTTTACTAAGCGTGAGATCATACTTCTCAATTTTTCCCTTCAGGCTGTGGAGAACCTCCTCCACAAGCACAGAGAGCTTCAAAGGGGAGAGGGCGGTATGAGGCTCATAATGCTCCAGCTTTGAAAGTTCCAGGGTTTTCTCCACCATGTCATAGAGCCTTCTGGTCTCCTCTTCTATGGCAGGAAGGGCCTTCTGTAGAAGCACAGGATCTTCCGGATACATGGAAAGAAGATCCAGGTACGCCCGGACAGAGGTCAGCGGGGTTTTGAACTCATGGGTGACAGCGCCGATGAATTCTTTTTGCTGTTTCCCCAGGACTTCCAGTTTCTCCACCGCTTCTGTAAGCTTCTTTTCTTCCTCCTGCATGTCTTTTAGTGTGGCTTTGATCTTTTGTCCCATATGATAGACTCCCTGGCTGAGAGAGCCGATCTCATCGTTTCTTCTGGAAACGGTAAAGTCATAGGATCCAGTCTCTATCTTTTCCACAGCCTCATTCAGTTTTACAATGTCTGTAGCATAGGATCTGAAATAGAGATACGCTGCAAGAAACGATACAAGAAACACCAGGGCGCCCACATAGAGAAAGCGGCTGGCGGTGCTTTCATAGAAGCTGTTTTCATTCCGTAAGGAATAATAGAAGGCCAGGATCCCCACCCGCTGATTCTGAAGCCTTAAAGGGGTCAGGTAGAAAAGATCATCCCCCTTTGCCCGGTACAGAGTCTTTCCTTCCAAAGCCAAAGGCAGAAGCTCCTTCAGGGTTTCCTCATTCAACGTCTCCTTTCTGGGACTGAGCAAGGTGCCCTCTAAGGAAAAGAGAGCCGTTTCCTGACCGGTATAGCTTGAAAGATTCTCTGTAAGCTCCGCAGCAGTTTTTTTCAGAAACACTTCAGGCAGAAGCTCCTCACTGGAGAGAAAGCTTTGCCGAAGATAAGCTTCGGAAAGATCCGTCTGCTGCTTCAGATAGCTTTCATACTCTCTTTTCTGATTCTCCCGGATGCCCTCCAGAATGAAGATCCGAAGAAGAAGGACCGTGAGGAGAAGTAGAATCAGGAGAAACAAGCTGAATTTCATTTTGATGCTGCTTCTCATAAGCTGCCACCTGAAACCTTATACCCCACACCGTGCTTGGTTTCAATGACATCAGAAAAATGAGGACCCAGTTTCTTCCGGAGCCTTCCCACATGAAGGTCCACGGTCCTGGTGCCGCCAATGTAGTCCATGCCCCAGATGAGGTCCAGCAGCTGCTCCCTTTCATACACCCGGTCCGGATGAAGAAAGAGGGTAGAAAGAAGATCATACTCCTTAGGTGTGAGCTCTAGAAGATTCTCTCCTGCATAGACTTTCCGCTCCTCAGGGTAGAACTTGACACCCCGGATTTCAATGAAGGAAGGATCCTTTTCCTGACTCTTTATTTCCTCCACCCGCCTTAATAGAGATTTTACTCTGGCGAGAAGCTCTCTCATGTCAAAGGGTTTTGTCATATAGTCATCGGCGCCCAGCTCCAGCCCCAGCACCTTGTCAATGATTTCTCCCTTGGCGGTGAGCATGAGGACTCCGAAAGACTTCTCATAGGAAAGC
Source organism: Proteiniclasticum ruminis (assembly GCF_900115135.1). Taxonomy (GTDB): domain Bacteria; phylum Bacillota; class Clostridia; order Clostridiales; family Clostridiaceae; genus Proteiniclasticum; species Proteiniclasticum ruminis_A. The sequence continues at coordinate 22,253 of NZ_FOVK01000003.1, forward strand.
CTTTTGAGGATCTCAAAACCGTCCATACCCGGCAGCATCACATCGAGAAGCAGCACATCGGGCTGAAAGTCCTCGATGGCTTTTAGAGCGCCTTGTCCTGTATGAAGCATCCTTACCGTGAGACCTTCTTTTTCCAGGCCATAGGCTATGGCTTCCGCAATTCTCAGTTCATCTTCCAGAAGAAGGATCTTTCCTTTCATCTATGTTCACCTCACTGCACATTCGTGGTTTTCTCTGTTACTGTATGGGATCTTCATACGCACACAGGTTCATAGCTTTAGCGTACTTTAGGAGAGAAGAGGAAACGTATCAAAAGAATGGCATTGTTTAATTTTGTCAAAGAAAACAGAAAGTGGAATCTGAGGAAGGATCCATCTAAAAGGGTTCACCTTTGAATTGTCACATCTTTCACAGTAAGGTAGAATAGAAATGATATATTTCTAGACGAACAGATACAGTGGGGGAAAGAGATGAGAATTGGGGCATTTTCTAAAAAACATCAGGTGACGCAGGATGCAGTGCGTTTTTACCTGGAAAAGGGGCTACTAGTGGCCCATAAGCGGGGGGAGCAGTATTACTTCACTTCTTCTGACGGAGAAGATCTGGAGACCATCAAAATGCTGAAAGGACTTCAGTTTTCCCTCAGTGCCATACTGGAGCTCATGACCCTTAAAAGGCTCAGCGGTGAGGACTCAGCTCTCTACAGACAGAAGTATCTGAGGCATTTAAGAGCTCAGCAGGAAGAGGCTTTTGCCATGCGGAAAAAAGCCGAAAGCCTGGAGAGGATCCTTCATGAACGCATCGACGAAGTGGAAAAGGAAGAGAAGAAGGACCGGGTGCTGGGGATTCCTTTAGAAGCCCTCTCCATCCTTGCCTGTCCCGCCTGCGGGGAAAAGCTTCCTCTAAAAAGAGGCGATCTGGTGGATCATATGGTGGTGGAAGGGGACTTTTTGTGCGGCTGTGGCTATGTGGCCAAGGTCAGTGCAGGGGTCTTTGTCTATGAGCCTTCTGTCCGGACAAAGATGAACTGTGGCAGGAAAATGCAGACCAAAGAGGAGTTTCTTCAAAAATCTAGCCATACCTACATCAATCATCTCTATCAGACCATGGGCCTTATGATGGAGCGCATCGAAGAGGTGAAGAAGCCCCTTCCTTATATGATGGAGCTGAACAACTGTGTGGGCTTTTTCCTTCAGCAGTATCTGAAAGAGCTTCGGGAGGAAACCACCTATATTCTGGTGGACTATGACTTAGAGAGAATTCTTCAGCTGAAACGGAATCTAGAATGCTATGCAAAGCATGAGAAGTTTCTCTTTCTCTGCTGCGACTATGACCAGCTTCCACTGAAAAATCAGAGTGTGGATCTTGTGGTGGATTTTGGTATGGTACGAAACTTTGAGAAAGAAACGGGAAAGTGTCTTCTTACTCCAGTGCTTCCTCTTTTGAAAGAGGAAGGAGACTACGTGGGGGCGTCTCTTTATGCTGAGGTGAAAAAGTCAGAACTTCGCCCGGAAGGAAAAGGATATGAGGAGAATTATCTTTCAGAGAAGATGAAGGCGCAAGGTCTTCAGAGGATAAAAGAGTCTGCGCTGGGGCCAGCTTATCAAGAGAATCCGGAAGATGCCTTCCTCTCTGGAAAACCTCTTTATCAGAAGGTGGTTCATGGAAGAAAGAGTAAGAGAAGCGTTGTTTTAGAAGCTATATAAGAGAAGAATGAATCATCAGGAAAACCATGGGGTCAAGACCATGGTTTTTGTTATTTTATGGAAAATCCGCTGAATCTTCCTGTTGACATGGACAAAAGACAATAATTTATCATAAATATATAAGTTTGAAAAATATCAAACAAAATGCGGGAGGAAACAGAAGTGAAAAAGAGAAATCTGAAATGGTATGCAGGGCTTCTACTGGTCTTTATGATCATGAGCTTTGCGGGATGCCAGAAAAGCGATGCGCCAAAAGAAGAAGAAAAGGGACTTTATACAGCAGGCACCTATGAAGAAACCGTCCAGGGACATAATGGAGACCTGACGGTCTCTGTGGAACTGTCCAAGGATGCCATCGTATCCGTAAAGGTGCTGTCCCACAAAGAATCTGCAGGGATCAGCGACACACCCCTCGAAAGAATCCCTGCGGAGATTGTGGATGGACAGACGCTGGCTGTGGATACAATTGCGGGAGCCACGGTAACATCCAAGGCCATTCTGGCCGCAGTAGAAGCTTGCATTATAAAAGCAGGTGGAGATGCAGAAAAGCTGAAAGCAGCCACAGACAAGGAAGAAGAAACCAAGGTCACTGAGATCACCACAGACGTGGTGGTAGTCGGTGGCGGCGGTGCTGGACTCGTAGCAGCCGCATCGGCAGAAGAGCATGGCGCCAAAGTCATCGTGCTGGAAAAACTTGCTGCCACAGGAGGATCCACTGCACTGTCTGGTGGAGGGATTTCCGCCACAGACACCAAGTTCCAAAGAGCCGAAGGCATTGAAGACTCCAAGGAATCCTGGATGGAGCTTTGGAAAGAGCGCCAGGACGCGTCCAATAAAGAAGGGATGTATCCAGATTACGACTTTGTGGACCGGTTCATGGATGCCGCTGTAGTCACCACCGAATGGCTGGTGGATACGGTGAAGCATGAATACTCTGCCATCATGGGCTTTGGACTGGATCCAGTGAGAAGACTTCATTTTGCTAAGAGCGACGCCACCACCAAAGGTGGAACAACCCTGACGAACAACATCAAGAACTTCATCACCGGTGAAGGCGTAGAAATCAGAACAGAAACCGAAGTGGTGGACATCCTGGTGGATGAAAATGGAAAAGTCATTGGTGTGGAAGCAAAAGACAAGAACGGTAAACTCATTGTCCATGCGGATAAAGTGATCCTTGCAGCAGGAGGCTTTGCCAAGAGTGAAGAGCTTCTGGAGAGATTTGTGCCAGAAGCCAAAGGAACCTCAGCTCTTAGCTGGGCTTCTGCAGGAAGCACCGGAGACGGCATCGTCATGGCAGAAAAGCTCGGGGCGGCGCTTTATGAAGAGCCCTGGGTCATTGGCCTTGGCATCGGCAGCAAGATTCCAGGGACCCAAGCCCTGGGCATGGACTGGACAAGGCTTTATGTGAACTACCAGGGTGAAAGATTCATGAACGAGGAAGTGCACTACTCCATCGCCACCAACAAGCTCATTGAAGAAAAGGGCACCTGGCTCCTGGTGGATTCCACAGAAGCCAATGCCGATCTTGTGAAGGCTTTAGAAGCGGCCATGCCTTCTGAGGAAGTGGTGAAGGGTGAAACCTTCAAGGAACTGGCTGAGAATATGAAGGTCCCAGTGGAAACTTTGGAAGAAACCATGAAGACCTTCAATGACGGCGTGAAGTCTGGTGTGGATGCCATGGGCAAGTCCAAGGACTATCTGGTATCCGTGGAAAAAGCTCCCTACTATGCCATTAAGTTCTATCCCGTGACCATGGGGACCTTTGGCGGAGTGAAGACCAATGATTCCTTCCAGGTGCTGAAAGAAGACGGAAGCATCATCGAAAACCTCTACGCCACAGGAGAAAATGCCAACAAAATTCTCTACAATCAGGTGTACATGTCCGGATCCGCAGTGCAGTTCGCGCTGACCAGCGGAAGAATCGCAGGACAGCATGCTGCAGAGAACCTCAAATAATTCATTTGACTACAGGAAAAGGTGCTGGAGACAGCACTTTTTTCTATGGAGAAACCAGGACTGTAGAGAGGGGGAAAAAGAATCTCGTCTATTTGATTGGGTACAATTGAAATGGGGCAGGATTTCGATTATAGTAAAGGTATGGAAGTAAAGAAAAAAAGTTATGGCAAAGAACACGATCTCAATCTGAAACTGCTGATCTCACTCAGCCGGAGCCTTTCCATGGTCCATAAGGAGACCATGAAGAATATGAAGGACTCTGGACTGACCCCCTCGCAATTTATGGTACTGGAGGTTTTATATCACAAAGGAGACATGAGGGTCTGCGAGATCACAGAGAAGATTTTAACCAGTGGAGGCAATATGACTGTGGTCATACAAAACCTTCTTAAGGAAGACTATGTGGTGAAAAAAGCCACTCCTGGAGACAGAAGGTCTTATCAGCTGAGCCTCACAGAAAAAGGAAAAGATGTCATGGAAGAGGTGTTCCCGAAGCATCTTTCCATTATGAAAGAGTCCATGGAGGGCCTCAGCGAGGACGAAAAGAAAACCCTCATCACTCTTCTGAAAAAAATGCAAAGGCTGGATGAACATGAAGCTCCGTAAATATGTAGGATATAGAACCTTTAAAACGGCCATAGGCGCAACCCTGGCAGTCCTCATCGCTCAGTATGTGGGACTCTCCTACGCGGTTTCAGCAGGCGTCATCACGGTGCTCAGCGTCCAGAGCACCAAGAGAAAATCCATAGAAATCGCTCTTCGGAGACTGGGCTCCACCACCCTTGCCCTGGCTGTGGCGGTGGTGGTTTTCCTTCTCTTTGGCTACTCTGCCTGGAGCTTTGGGATTTACCTTCTCCTCTTCATCCCCACGGCAGCGGCATTAAACCTCAACGAGGGCATTGTGCCCAGCACCGTCCTTGTGACCCATCTGCTGGTGGAGGAGTCTGTGGCTTTTTCCTGGATCCTCAATGAGTACGGCATTCTCATCATAGGCGCAGGCATTGCCCTTCTTCTCAATACCTATATGCCCAGTGTGGAAAAAGACATCCGGGCTGCCCAGAAGGAAGTGGAAGAGCTCTTCCGTGCCATTCTTCTCAGCTTCTCCAGAAGCATCCTCACCCAGAAGAAGGATGGGGAGGCGGAAGCTCTTTTACAGAGACTGGATGCAACGCTGAAAAGAGGCATGGACAAAGCCCAGAGGCTTGCCTCCAACTACCTCTCCGAAAGCTTTGTGTATTATGTCCGGTATATGGAAATGCGGATCAAGCAGTATGAAGTGCTGAAAATCATGAGCGATCATCTGAACCACGTGACAAGGTACTATGAGCAGAACCGTCTGGTGGCCTCTCTTTCAGAGCTGGTCAGTGATCAGTTCCATGAGATCAATACAGCAAAGGAGCTCATGGATGATCTTTGTGATTATCTGGAGATTTTCAGAAGCCAGGACCTGCCCAAAACCAGAGAAGAGTTTGAGAACCGGTCCAGTCTTTATCAGTATATAAGGGATCTTCAGCGGCTTTTGGAAATTAAGAAGAAGTTTTCAGAGACTCTTTCTGAGTATGACAAAGAAACCTTCTGGAAACAGAAAAAAGATGGGGCGGCCTAAATTGTACCCTTTGTAAAGGACAGTTGGAAAAAAGTATAGCTATAGTTGACCGAGAAGATGATCCCTGTATTGTGCGGGGGTCATCTTTTTTAAGTTCCACTGGTACCTGAAATTGTTGTAGTAATCTATGTAGTCATCAATTTCTTCCTCGAGCGCATCAGAGGTTTGGCAGGTGCGGAGTTCTGCTTCGTCTTTAAAGTGCCCATAGAAAGACTCCTGAGGTGCATTATCCCAGCAGTTTCCTCTGCGGGACATCGATTGACCGAGTCCTATTGACTTCACCATGTTCTGGAAGATCGGGCTGGTGTAGTGGGAGCCTTGGTCCGAATGGATGAACGCTCCTTCAGGAAAGGCTATCCCCGTCGCCATGAGCTTCTTCAAGGTATCGGTGACCAAGGGCATCTCCAGGCTGGAGGATAGGTTGTGAGCGAGTATTTCACTGGTAGAAGCGTCTTTAATTGTCGATAGGTAAGCCCATCGTCCTGAATGATGTGGTACGTAGGTGATGTCAGTTAACAGGACCATTCCAGGAATCCCTTGTCTGAAATTTCGATTCAGTCGGTTAGGGACCACGGTATGTTCCAGTGTCGCCTTCAAGGCTTTCCTGATAGGACTGGGCTTGCGGTATGGGCAGACGATATTGTATTTCTTCATAATTCTGCGGATGCGCTTGAGGTTCATGACGATATCAAACTGGCCTGCAAGGGTCATCTTGATCTGTTTTGCACCTTTCTTTCGCTTCTTGAAGTCGTATGCTTTCTGAATAGTTTTTCTAAGTTCTTCCTCACGTTCTTCGCGCTTTCTACGGGATTCTTCGCCTTTCTCCGAGAAGTACCGGTAATATCCGGAACGCGAGGTTCCGGTGAGGCTGCACAGATAGGAGAGCATGTTTTTCAGCTTGTACTTCGTGATGACCTGTCTGATCAGGTGGTACTTATCTTCTGCGCTAAGCTCTAACGCTTCTTTCTCAGCCCCCTTTCGGCTCTGTCGATGTTTTTTAACAGTTCGTTCTCAGCCCTAAGCATATGGATTTCGGCCTTAAGCCGAGCATTCTTTTCTTCCAAAGTCAGATTTCTTGTAATAGGTCTTCCGGAGTTTCCCTTTCTACTATCCTTAAGTCCTATAATCCCATCGATCTGATACGCCTTGGTCCAACGTGATTGAGCGGCCTGGATCCGCTTGATGCCAAGGACCTCTATCCTAAATCCGTGGGCTTCGAAGATCTCCCTGGGAAGCTTACCGTTGGAATATGATGCGATGAAGATCTCTTTGAAATTATCGGTATAGGTGATACCTTTGGTACTGACTGATAGGACATGTGGGTTCTGGGATAGATCTTCTATCTCTTCCTGCGTAAACAGTTTATTGCTCATCTGCTCTCCTCCTGAATCTTTTTCTGATATTTCTCTGAGTATAACAAAATACCCTACAAAGTAGATACCTTTTTTCAGGTGTCTACTCTATAGGGTACATTTTAGCCTAAATTGGCTGCTCCATCTTTTAGTTTTATCTTCTGTTTTCTCTGCTTTCTTAGGATTCTCCTTCTCTGACCACTTTCTTCGCTTTCAGGTAGCGGATGAGCTCTTCTTTATCTTCAGGGCTCCAGTCCGGAAAATCCCGGAGAAGTTCTGTCAGCTCGCCCTGCAGGGTGGTCTCCCGGAGAAACATGGGCTCCTCCTCCTTGAAAAAGCTGTACATGGAAATGTCCAGCGCTTTGCAGAGGCTTGTCAGGGTATCGATGGGGGGCAAACTCTTCCCGTGCTCTATATCGCTGATATAGGAGATGGAAAGGTTTGTGACACTGGCGACTTCTTTCAAAGTAAGTCTCTTTTGTTTCCTGGCTGCTTTCAGTTTTTCACCAATGCTCATAAGATCCTCCAAATTCCGTAAATTTTGGTATTTTACGTTTATTTTACAATGAAAAACAGGGAAGAAGTTACAGGAAAGATAAATTACGTCAAGGACGTAAAATCCATTGAATTATTTCGGTTTGAACGTATAATAATCTTATAGGGGGTGGAGGAGTGGTCACTATCGGAGATAATATACGCAAATACCGAAAAAAGAAGAATCTGACACAAAAAGAACTTGGAGACATTGTAGGAATATCAAATACATATCTTTCAGACATGGAAATCGGAAGAACAAATCCGTCCATTAAAACACTGAAAAGAATCGCCAAAGGCCTGGAAATCAGCTATGTGGACCTACTGAAAGATACAGAAGAATAGAAGCAATCATTTCATCTGGAGCAGGAATCTTTTCTGCTCCCTTTTACTTTTTTCACGAAGTTTCCGTTGCCCCTTGAAAAAAAACAGTGAAACCATGATAATAAGAAGAAAGAGATTAACTTGTATCAAATTGATTTGGGCGGGAATCTGCCCCTTGGAGGTTAGGAAATGAAAGGTGCAATAGGAATTTATGGGTTTCGTGTCATGGGAGAAAACCTGGCGAGAAATATAGAGTCTAAAGGGTATCCGGTGACCATTGGCAACCGAAGCGTGGAAGTCATCCGGGAGTTCATGGAAGGAAAGGGAAAGGAAGGGAAGTTTATTCCCGCCTATTCCATCGAAGAGTTTGCCGCTTCTTTAGAGAAGCCCAGAAAGGTCATGCTGATGATCAAGGCTGGAGAAACGGTGGATCTTACCATTGAGAACTTCCTGCCTTATCTGGAACCAGGAGACACCCTCATTGATGGAGGAAACTCCAACTATGAGGACACCGAAAGAAGAGTTCAGTACCTGGAGGAAAAAGGCATCTATTATATCGGTTCCGGTGTTTCTGGCGGAGAGCTGGGCGCTCTCTATGGACCTTCCATGATGCCCGGCGGAAACAAAGAAGCCTGGGCAGGCGTGAAGGACATTTTCATGGCCATTGCCGCCAAGGCTGGCACAAATGGAGAGGAGCCCTGCACCACCTGGATCGGAAACGGAGGCTCTGGCCATTATGTGAAAACCGTACACAACGGCATTGAATATGGAGACATGCAGCTGATCTCTGAAGTCTATGCCATCCTACGGGATGTGGTGGGTGCAGACAATGAGGAGATGGCAAAGATCTTCTCCACCTGGAATGCAGGAAGACTGGAGAGCTACCTGGTGGAAATCACCTCCGAGATTCTCAATGAGAAAGATGAAACCGGAGAGTATATTGTGAACTACATCCTGGATAAAGCCATGCAGAAGGGAACCGGAAAATGGACAGTGATCTCTGCCCTGGAAGAAGGAGAACCTGTGACCCTCATTACAGAAGCGGTTTATGCGAGAATCCTTTCCTCCATGAAGTCGGAAAGAGTGGCAGCGGCCAAGGGGGTGGAAAAACCAAGAAGTCTTGCGGAGAAGAAGGACACAGTGGATCTTCTGGAAAAAGCCCTGTATGCGGCAAAGATCATCTCCTATGCCCAGGGGTTCTCCCTCATGAAGGCGGCATCGGATCACTACCGATGGGAACTGAAGCTGGGAGAAATCGCCTCCATCTGGAGAGGCGGCTGCATCATCCGATCGGCGTTTCTGAATGACATCCGGGCAGCTTATGAAGAGAATGTGGAGCTGAAGAACCTCATGGTGGCGCCTTTCTTCAGAACTGAACTGGAAGAAACCGTGAAGGGCTTAAGAGAGATGGTGATTCTTGGCATCCGGAACGGCATCGCCATGCCAGCCATGAGCTCGGCCCTGTCTTACTATGACGGGTATCACACAGAAAACCTGCCAGCGAATCTTCTTCAGGCCCAAAGAGACTACTTTGGGGCTCATATGTATGAAAGAGTAGACCGCCCAGAAGGTGAGTTCTTCCACCACAACTGGAGTGGAGAGGGTGGCAACACCGCTTCCACCATTTACAAAGTATAAGAAAGCTGAAAACAGCATATAAAGAGACCCCCGGGAAGAATCCCGGGGGTCTTTTTACGAATAAAAAGGAAAATAAAATACGAAATATATGGGAAAAGGACATCGGATGTACGTATACCTCCTACCATAAAAGTACCCGGGATCCAGGATAAAAGACCGAATGATGTTATGCACAGCTGTGGATATCATATGGATAAATACGGATATTGAGGAAGAAATCCACTAAAAAAGCAGAAAAGACCAAAGAAAACCGTTTCCATTCTCAAAACTGTGAAGAGTTCAAAATCACGAATAAAAAATATTGCTTATTCCTTAATGTTCGGATAGAATAGAGAAGTAATCATACTAAATATTCATACGAGGTGTAAAATGGAAAAACTCTTTAAGCTGAAGGAAAACGGCACAGATGTAAAAACCGAAGTGCTGGGTGGCTTCACCACATTCCTGACCATGGCCTACATTATTTTCGTCAACCCACAGATTCTGGCACTGACTGGAATGGATCAGGGTGCAGTATTTACCGCAACCATTCTATCCGCAGCCATCGGAACCTTCATCATGGCATTTGTTGCAAATGTTCCTTTTGCAGTGGCTCCTGGTATGGGACTGAATGCATTCTTCACTTTTACCGTTGTTTTTGTTCTTGGATACTCCTGGCAGCAAGCTCTGGCACTGGTATTCATCTGTGGACTGATCAACATTTTCATCACCGTGACTAAAATCCGTAAGATGATCGTGAAGGCGATTCCTGAATCCCTTCAGTATGCCATCAGCGGTGGTATCGGTCTTTTCATTGCTTACCTTGGCATCAAGCAGGCAGGATTCTTGACATTTACTGCAGAAACTGTATCCAGAATCACCGACAACGGAGATGGCAGCGGAATGTTCGCAGACATCATCCCCGCTCTGACTGATTTTACAAATCCAACCGCTCAGGTTGCTTTAATTGGACTCATCATCACTGTAGTGCTTCTTCTTCTGAAAGTTAGAAGTGCAATTCTTATTGGTATCGTGTCCACCACAGTCCTTGGTATTTTCTTTGGGGTTACCCATGTTCCAGAACTGTCTGCAGACATGTTCAAAGTGCCTAGCTTATCCCCAACACTCTTTGCGCTGGATTTCAAAGGCATTTTCGCAGCGGACAAGCTGTTTATCACCTTGACCACCGTCTTTGCATTCTCCCTCACCGATACCTTTGACACCATCGGAACTTTCCTGGGTGCTGGTAGAAAAGCAGGGATCTTCACAGAAGAAGATGCAAACTCCATCGAAAACTCCAAGGGAATGAGCACAAAGATGGAAAAGGCCCTCTTTGCAGATGCGACTGCCACCTCCATTGGTGCACTGCTTGGTACTTCCAATGCAACCACCTATGTGGAAAGTGCTGCGGGTATCGCTCAGGGAGCAAAGACAGGACTTGCTTCTGTAACCACAGGGGTACTGTTCCTCATCTCTCTCTTCCTTTCCCCCATCGCACTGATGGTTCCAGGCGCAGCGACTGCTCCTGCACTGATTGTAGTAGGTATCTTCATGTCTGAAGGTCTGAAGAACATTGACTGGCACGACCTGGCCGTTGCAGTTCCTGCATTCATGGTCATCGCCTTCATGCCATTCTCCTACTCCATCACCAATGGTATCGCCTTTGGATTCCTGTTCTATGCCATCTCCAAGATTCTTCAGAAGAAGGGTAAAGAAGTACATCCGATTCTTTATGTCATCACTGTACTCTTTATGCTCTCCTTCGTACTTACTGCTATTGCCTAAAGGCTACAGCGTCCCCGCGCTTTAGCTCGATCCCTATATATTCCATATAAGTGAAAAGATGCATCCTTTCTTACGAGAGGGTGCATCTTTTTCTAGGATATATTTCATTTGCTCTTTCGGAACCCTGGAAAATCTAAGATTCCTTCTCCAAAAAGACGATGGAGATGGGTTCTGGTGTTCGGATGCCTTTCTTTAGAAGCGTCAGCTCACCATTTTGCTTATCTATTCTGAAGAGACTGAGATCGTTTGTGATCATATGGGCCACCAAAAGGAAGCATCCATCGGGGCTGAGGTTGAAATCTCTCGGGTGTTCCCCTTCTGTCTGATAGGTGCCGATTTTCTCCAGCTGATGGTTTTCCTTGATCTTGAAGGCGGAAATGGAGTCATGTCCGCGGTTGGAGACATAAAGGTGCTTCTCGTCCGGAGAGAGCCGGATGGCCGCGCCAGTGTTCTCGCCCTGAAAATCCTCCGGTAGAGTCTTCACCACTTGTTTCAGCTGATAGTCGCCGTCCTTGAAGTCATAGACAAAAATCTCGGAGGAGAGCTCGGTGAAGACATAAAGATAGGGATGCTTTTTAGAAAAAGCGATGTGTCTTGGTCCGGATCCATTGGGGAGAAGTAGTTCGCCGACTTTTTTAAGCTCATCAGAAGCTTCATAGCGGTACACTTTGTCGGTGCCTAAGTCGCACACGAGCACTTCAGATTGGTGGGGATTTTTCATGGCAAAATGCACATGAGGTCCTTCCTGGCGCTTCTCATTGGGACCGGAGCCTTCATGGGCAGCCTGGTCCAGCCTTCTTCTCACCATGCCTTCTTCCAGAGCATACAGATCCAGAAGACCCTGGTGGTAGTTGGAGGCAAGCAGTCTGTCTTCAAAGGTGGAGATGTGGCAAGGGGTATTTTCTTTTTCAAAAAGCACTTTATCCACGATGCCTGTGGTGAGGTTCATGGAAAAGACGCCATGACTGCTGCCGTCTCTCATGGACCCGTAGAGGATATTCATGTCAGAGCTGAGAGCCAGGTAAGAAGGGTCTTCTACCTCATAAAAGTCTTCAATGACAAACTCCTCCTCATTAAAGTGGAAGGCACGCACACCACGGCTTTCTTTTCTTGTGTAGGAGCCGATATATCCTTTATAATCTTTCACATTGGTTCATTCCTTTCTTCTTGGTTTTCTCTACATCCTATCATAGCAAAAAAAACCAGGGATCCCATGACTCTTTTGTAAACCTTTCTGAAAATAATAGGCAGAGCTCCTTGTGTTTCCTCACTTTAGGTTTTTCATATTTTGTAAACGGATTGCCACCTTTATGTAACCTAAGTTTTATACACGGGTGTTAGACTAGTGCCAGGAAGAGGGGCAGTGAAGCTGAAATAAGGCTTCTGGAGCCCATTTCTTATAGGTTTACAAATGGGATAGAAAGAGAACGGTGAAGGACATGGAAGATTATATCTATAAAAGACAAAATTTCAATCAAAGAGAAAAACTGAGAAAAAAGAGACGGAGAAGAAAAATCTTCTTTTCCAGTGTAGGCGTTGCTCTGGTGCTGGGAGCAGGAGGCTTCTTTCTGAGAAATACGCTTCTGCCGAAGCTTCAAGAGGCGGGGGACTCTTTTGTGAAGGCTCCTCTACCGGAAGCGGGAAATCCAGGGGAAGCTCCCAAAAGCGAAGAGCTGCCAGAAGTGAAGGAGTTCACCCCCAAAAGACCTGCTGAAAAAATCCCGGCAGAAAAAACTGCGCCGGAAGTGAAGGACCTGAAAAGGCTCAAGGAAGGCTCCAACCATTCCTATGAAGCTTCTGCCTATGCGTATGACACAAGAGATGTGAAAGCATGGATGCGGGGAAGGAAAGACTTTGAAGGCGAAAAGAACCTGGCATTTCTCACCTTTGATGACGGTCCTCATAAGAACACGGAGAAAGTCTTGGATGTCCTGAAAAGGCACGGCGTTCCGGGAACCTTTTTCCTTCTGGGAGATAATGTGGATAAGAATGGAACCCCTTTGCTTCTTCAGAGGTATATTGAGGAAGGCCACGGTATTGCAGTGCACAGCTACAGCCATGATTACAGCTATCTTTATCCGGGAAGATCCGCAAGACCGGACCGGATCCTGGAAGAGTATGAGAAAACAAGGACTTCTATACGGGGACATCTGGGAGAGAGCTTTGATACCCATGTCTTCCGATTCCCGGGAGGCTCCATGAGCTGGAAGAATATGGAAGAAGCGCAGAATGCACTTCTTGCTGAAGGGATTGTGGACATTGACTGGAACTCCATGTCTGGGGATGCGGAGCCTAAAAACAGAAGACCCGCTACCTCTGAAGCCATGGGAGCATATGCCATGAAGACTTTTCGGGACAATGGAGACCGAAAGGTTGCGGTGATTCTCATGCATGATGTGCAAAAAACCACACCGGAGTATCTGGACCATCTCATCGATGAGTTTCTTGAAGCCGGATTCACCTTTGGGATCCTCAAGTAAGCGGGAGTTCACTGGGGCATTTTGGGGCGAACTTCCCCGGAAGTCTTTTTCAAAACTCATTGCCATTCGAGGATTTTAGTGCTATAATACATCAGTGGTTTAGGATAGTACATAAATTTTAAAGAAGTTTCGATTATCAACACCTTGCAGCGCACAAACTGCGAGGTTTTTTTATGGAGTCAGCACAGAAAAAGAAAATCTAAAGGAAAAGAGGTATATATGGAAGAAATTAAATTTGTTCAGTTGGGATTAAGTGAAGCGGTGGAAAAAGGAATCGCAGCCATGGGTTACGAGGTGCCTTCTGACATCCAAAGAGAAGTTATTCCAATCATTCTGGAAGGCAAAGATGTCATTGGACAGGCCCAGACCGGAACCGGAAAGACTCTGGCCTTCTCAGCACCAATGCTCAGCATGATGGAGAAGAAGAGCAGTGTCAGTGCCATCATTTTGGCACCCACAAGAGAACTGGCGATGCAGGTCAGCGAAGAAATCGAGAGAATTGCAAAATTCACTGGATTCAAGCACTTGGCTGTATACGGCGGTTCCAGCATTGACAATCAGATCAGAACCCTAAGAAGAGGCGTAGACATCGTTGTAGGAACGCCTGGTAGAGTCATTGACCTCATGGAACGTAAAGTACTGAAGCTTCAGGATGTGGATTTCCTGGTGCTGGATGAAGCAGATGAAATGCTCAACATGGGCTTTGTGGAAGACATCGAAAAGATCATGGCAGGAACCAGCGCGGAAAAGCAGACCATGCTGTTCTCAGCGACCATGCCAGATGAATACAAGAGACTTTCCAAGAAGTACATGAGTGAAGACCGTGTGCACATCAAGATTGCGGTAAACTCCATGACCGTTTCCACCGTATCACAGTACTATTATGAAGTGCGTGAACAGTACCGTCTGGAAACTTTGTGCAGAATCATGGATACCGAAGATATGGAATCTGTACTTGTGTTCTGCAGAACCAAGCGTGGCGTGGATGACCTGGTCACAAGTCTTGGAGAAAGAGGCTATAACGCTGCAGGTATGCATGGCGATATGACACAGAATGTAAGAATTGCAACGCTTAAGAAGTTCAAAGAACGTAAGCTGAAGTTCCTGGTGGCAACGGATGTGGCTGCAAGAGGAATTGACATCGACAACCTGTCCCACGTAGTGAACTATGACCTGCCACAGGACATTGAATCCTATGTACATAGAATCGGAAGAACCGGACGTGCCAAGAGAGAAGGAATTGCCTACTCTTTAGTCAGTGGAAGAGAAATCGGATTCCTGAGACAGATTGAAAAGGTCACAAAGAGCAAGATCGTGAAGCGTGATATTCCAACCGTAGAAGACATCTTCAAGGCAAAGAATGACCGTTTCAAGGATAAGGTTGTGGCAGAGCTGTCACAAAAGGGCTACGAGAGATTCTATCCCATCATCGAAGAGCTGAAAGAGACCTTCAATGTGGAAGACATCGCAGCGGCTCTTATGCATTCCCTCTATAAGGATGAGCTGAGCTTTGACTATAAAGTGAATGTGCTGGAAGCACCAAAGAAGTACGTAAGACTCTTTGTCACCGTAGGGTCCATGGATAAGCTCACACCAAAGAAGCTCATTGACTTCATCACCTACAATACAAAGTTAAAGCCAGACAGCATTGGCACCGTCGACATCATGACAAAGTTCAGCTTTGTGGATGTATTGCAGGGTGCAGAACGTGAAATCGTCGAGAATCTCAATGGCAAGAAACTTTCAGGCAGAAAAGCGAAGTTTGAAGTAGCTGCTCAGAAGAGAAGAAGATAAGTTTTAAGAAAGGATCTCAAATCCACGATGGGTTTTAGGTTCTTTCTTTTTTTTACTTTTGTCTGAAATCCAATTGAAAAATGAACTGCTGCCTGAGATTCCGGTATAATAGAAGTATAGTACTGCTGAAGCGGGTTTTCCGGTTTCTCATGGAATCTGTACATAAAGAGATGGAGGAACCCCTAATCTGAACGCATAGAAAGAAATGCTGTTGGTAAAACCAAAAAGAAGGAAGAGATCACAACCAAGATCATGGAGGAAAGATGCGCTGATGAAAAGAAAATTATCCCTTCTGTTTTTCTGGCTTTTTGTTGCTTTTGTGGCAATAGAAGTCTACTACAAGTTTGATGGGACCTTGGGCTTTCTAGTGGTTCTTTTTGCCACATGGTCGCTCTTGGCTGCCATATTTTTGGGCGGATATCTGAAAGAGGCGGTAGAGGTCATTCTTGATTTTTTCCTTGGCTGATGGCATAGGTGAAAGAAAGCTGCTGTCAAAGGAATGGAGAGAATATTGATGCAGATGGATACGGCAAGAAAGAACAGCGGAGAGCTTAAAGGAGGATAGGGCCAGATGAATCGGAAACAAGTGCTGGACTATATCAGGGAAGAGTATGAAGTGCTGCCGGACTATCCATTTCTCAAAAGTCCTGAGCATGCAGTGTTTCGTCATAAAAGGAGCAGAAAGTGGTTTGGGCTTCTCCTGAAAGTACCAGGAAGTAAGCTTGGTCTGTCTCAGGATCTTCCTGTGGATGTGCTTAATGTGAAGTGCGACCCTGAACTTACTCCTGTCCTGAGAAGCCAGCCAGGAATCTATCTTGCATACCATATGAATAAGAACCACTGGATCTCTATCCTCCTGGATGGCACTGTAGCGACGAAGGAAGTGAAGCAGCTTCTTCAAGCAAGTTATCATCTCACGAAAGAGACATAAAATTCACAGAAAAATATCCACTTCACCGAGCGGTTTTTCAATAGATAAAACAAAGACATCACAATCTGTCATGTTCGAGAAATGAACATCTGCAGAAGGAAAACAGCAAAACCCATTGTCTAGTGGAGTGATACCTGAAAACAATTGGTTAATTATGCTAAATATTAATGAAATATTTACCTAAAGAGAATTGACTTTGTTCATCAATGGTTTCACAATGTACGTATAGGGTTCAAATACTAGATGGGAAGACTGTCTAGTTTTATTTGCACTTTGAAGTAAAGGTTTACAAATATCCAAGGAGGGTAACATGAAAAAAGTAATCAACAATCCAAACAATGTCGTCGACGAACTGCTGATGGGTATGGTGTACGCACATCCAGACCACGTAAGAAAACTGGATGGGTTTGAAGTCCTTGTGAGAAAGAATTCCCCAGTGGAAGGAAAAGTAGCCCTTGTAAGTGGTGGAGGATCTGGACATGAGCCATCTCATGGCGGATTCGTAGGAAAAGGAATGCTGGACGGCGCAGTAGCCGGAGCAGTTTTCACCTCCCCAACTCCAGACCAGGTATTTGAAGCTGTGAAAGCCGTCACAGGCCCTAAGGGATGTCTTCTCATCGTGAAGAACTACACCGGAGACATCATGAACTTTGAAATGGCCAAGGAAATGGCAGAAGCAGAAGATCTGAAAGTAGATTATGTAGTGGTCAATGATGACGTAGCTGTAGAGGACTCCACCTGGACCACAGGAAGAAGAGGAATCGCAGGTACCGTTCTTGTTCATAAGATTGCAGGCGCAAAGGCTGAAACAGGCGCAGAGCTTCCAGAAGTAAAAGCTGTGGCTGAAAAAGTCATCAAGAATGTAAGATCCATGGGTCTTGCACTGTCACCATGTATTGTGCCAGCAGCTGGAAAACCAAACTTCACTTTAGGTGAGGATGAAATGGAAGTAGGTATGGGTATCCACGGCGAGCCAGGAACCCACAGAGAAAGCCTGAAGAGCGCAGATGAGATGGTAGACCATCTGGTAGGAAAGATCCTGGCAGACATCGACTATACCGGCAGCGAAGTGGTTGTTCTTGTCAATGGCCTTGCTTCCACACCACTCATGGAGCTCTATATTGTCAACAAGAGAGTTCATGAGATCTTAGCAGAAAAAGGAATCAAAGTATACAAGTCCATGGTGGGAGAATATATGACATCCCTTGAAATGGCTGGATTCTCTGTGACTCTTCTCAAACTGGATGATGAACTGAAGGAACTCTTTGATGCTCCAGCAGATACACCAGCTCTGAAGTCTCTATAATTTACTGCAAGGAGGACACGTATTATGGCAAATGCACAAAAGGTAAAGGAAGTCATCCTGGCCGTAGGTCAGGTGATTGAAGAAAAGAAACTGTTTCTGACACAGCTGGATGCCGCCATCGGCGATGGAGACCATGGCCTCAATATGGCGAAGGGATTTGGTGCGGCAAAGGAGAAGCTGGAAGCTTCTGAGATGGCTACACCATCAGATGTGATGAAGGCAGTGGGCATGGCCCTGATCTCCAAGGTGGGCGGTGCTGCAGGTCCTCTTTATGGAACTGCATTTATGAATGCGGGCAAAGCCGTTGCCGGCAAGGAAGACATCACTCTGGAAGATTTTCAGGCGATGCTGGAAGCAGGTCTTGATGGCGTAAAGGCCAGAGGCAAAGCGACTGTGGGAGAGAAAACCATGGTGGATGCTCTGGAGCCAGCGCTGGAAGCTTTGAAGGCAGCCATTTCAAACGGTTCCTCCACAAGAGAAGCACTCGATGCGGCAGTAGAAGCAGCGGGGAAAGGCGTGGAATACACCAAGACCATCATTGCGACCAAAGGAAGAGCTTCCTATCTGGGAGAACGTTCCATCGGTCATGAAGATCCTGGCGCCATGTCCTCCTATGTGATCCTGCAGACCATCGCGGATCAGTTTTAACTAAAAAAGCAAGAGTAGAGACTGCACTCTGGAAGACGCATCCAGAATGCAGTGCTCTACTCTTTTTTTGTGCTGATTCTTTATGGGATGTCACCCTTTGAAAGCCACGTCATCCAGCTGGAATAGAAGACCTTCTTCGCCGCCCCGATGGGCAAACTCTGTCTGAATGGACTTTCGTGCAGGGTATTTACCGTGGAACCTTTCTTTGATGATTCTTTCCATGACAGGGATGTTCCAGACATCCCGGAAAAGACAGTCTATTTTCACCACGGATTCCAATGTGAGACCAATGGTCTTCAAGCGGCTTTCAAGGTGATCGAAGGCTCCCTGTATCTGGGCTTCAATGGGCTGCCCGATGTTCCCCACGCAGTAGCCGATGAAAGCGAAATCCCCTGCTTCCACAATGCCGGCATGGGCCCAGTCTTCATGAATATCGGTTCGTATAATTTCTCTCATAGTATGATGCTCCTTTTATAGTAGTTGATGGAGAAGAATTGAAGGATATAGGAGAAAGAAAACCAAGCAGACAGTGCTACTTTCTGCCGGATAAGGTAATGCCGAGGACCCCAAGAAGAATCAGAAGGCTGCCGATGATCTCATAGAAAAACAGCGTCTCATTTAAGAGTACTACTCCGGCAAAAATGGACACGAAGGTGCCCAGATGATGGAAGACGCTCATGGTGGAAGCCTCCAGCTTTGTGAGGGAGAAGTTTGTCAGCATGGAGGAAAAGAGCGTGGAGGGAATCCCAAGAAAGAGAATGGGAAAAAGGTAGCGATAGGTGCCCAAAGCCATCTTGTAGGAGCCCAAAGAGGGTCCCAGTCCCATTCGGATAAACAGAGCACCATTGAAAAAGATGAAACCGGCAAAGACG
Organism: Proteiniclasticum ruminis; assembly: GCF_900115135.1. GTDB lineage: Bacteria > Bacillota > Clostridia > Clostridiales > Clostridiaceae > Proteiniclasticum > Proteiniclasticum ruminis_A. The sequence continues at coordinate 41,167 of NZ_FOVK01000003.1, forward strand.
GCCATGACCGTGATCTTCAGATATCCAAGGCTTCTTGCATATTTTCTCACAAGAATGAAATTCGCAGCAGAAGAAAAACTGGAGAAGAGAAGAAAGGCATATCCCAGTACACTGGAGGCTTCGAAGCTGATGCCCTTATGAAAGGAAATGTAGAGGATCCCTGAGAGGGAGAGGAGAAGAAAAAAGATTTTCTTCTGGTCCACCTTCTCTTTTAAGAGCAGGGCAGCCAGGACCATGGTGAAGAGCGGTGTGGTTGCCTGGATGATGGAGGCCAGGGAACTCTGCACACTGGTGAGTCCAATGATCTGCAATAGGAAAAATAGAATGGGATAGAAAATGGAAAAGGGAAGAAACTTCAGGAAGTCCTCCCGGGTGATTTTTAAGGGCAGCACCTTCAAAAGAAGAAGCACCGCAGAAAAAGCTGCCGCTGCGGTGAACCTGTGGGCCAGGACCTCCAAAGGGGAAGCAAAGGAAAGGGCAATCTTACTGAAGTAAAAAGAAAAACCAACGATGAGGGACATGCTGACCGCTGCCAGATAGCCCGATTTTTTACTCTGCATTGTAAAGTATCCTCCGGTAATCTATGAATTATTACTATTATAGGCTACTTTATGGAAAAACTGTGAACTTTTTTTGCGGGTATATGAAGAATGGAATAACTAGGGGAAAGTTTTGAGGAAAGTCAGAGAAACTATGTTAAAATAGTAGAAAAGTTCTGGAGGGAAATGAAGATGATCATCAACTGTATGCCAAGATCGGTCCTGTCCCAAGAAGAAGCGGATCTTCTCAGGGAACTCTCTTCTGAAGAGATTGTAGACCTTGAAAAGATGTCAGACGCGGAAAGTTTTTATGAGAAGGTGGAAGCCGTGATTCCTCCTTTCAGGTATAAAGCGGAAGATCTGATGCCCATGAAAAACCTCAAATGGGTGCAGTCCTTTTCCGCTGGGGTCAACACCCATCCTCTTTCTTATCTGAAGGAGAATGAAATCGTCTTAACCAATACCCGTGGGGTTCACGCCCCACAGATGACAGACCACATCATGGGCATGATCCTGGCGTTTTCCAGGGACTTTCTGCCCGCCATAAGGCATCAGAAAGAAAGGCGCTGGTCTCATGAGTACCGGCTCACAGAGCTTCGGGGAAAAGAACTTCTCATTGTAGGGGCAGGAAGCATCGGACAGCTTCTGGCGAAGAAAGCCAAAGCCTTTGATATGACTGTGGTGGGACTGAAAAGAACGCCAGAGGAGCTGCAGGATTTTGACCAGGTGCTGCCTTTAGAGCACATGCTTTCGGCCATGGAAACGGCAGATTATATTGTCATCCTGGCACCCCTCACCAAAGACACCAGAGGTATGGTGGGAGAAGAGGCATTCCAGAGAATGAAGAAAGAAGCAGTGCTCATAAACCTAGGAAGAGGTCCACTGGTGGAGGAGGAAGCTCTCATCAGGGCGCTGGCAGAAGGCAGAATCCGTGGAGCAGGTCTTGATGTATTCCACAAAGAGCCGCTGCCGGAAGAGAGTCCACTGTGGGATCTTGAGAATGTGCTCCTCACCCCCCATCTTGGAGGCTTCAGCGATGGGACAAACAGACGGGCTGTAGAGCTCATGGCAGAAAATATCAAGCGTTTTAGACAAGGAGAGAAGCTTCAGAATGTAGTGGATCTTCATTTAGGATATTAGCATCTTGAAAAGCAAAAAAGAAGGAGTCTCCATGGTCATGGACAAACTCCTTCTTTCTCTTTGCAGGGATTCAGCTTCTTAGTTATTCTACAACCACAGCGGTGCCTGAAGCGGTGACCATGAGCATTCCGTTGGACTGACCCAAGGTCTCATAATCGATCTTCACACCTACCACGGCATTGGCGCCCAGGCTGTAGGCTCTTTCTTCCAGTTCTCTTAACGCATTGATTCTGGCATCGATGAGCTCGCTTTCATAGGTTTTGCTTCTTCCGCCAAAGAGGTCGGAAAGACCAGCGGTGAAATCCTTGATGAAATTGACACCGGAGATGACTTCGCCAAAGACAATTCCTTTATAAGCAATGATTCTCTTTCCATCGACAGCATTGGTTGTTGTGATAATCATATTTTTTTCCTCCATCTTTTACTATTGATATCATTATAGTCCTGTTTTTGTGACTTGAGCGGGTTTTAATATATTTTTAACGAAAAAGGACATTTTTCACCGGGGGTGAAGACCTTTACCCCTTGAGCCACATGGTTTTTTATAAAATAAACTATTGCAGGGGAAGATTTTGTGCTATAATTTAACACTGTATTCCAATGAATGATTTTAATAAGAGGTGTAGATAGATATGAGTATAGCAGGAGAAGGTTGTGAGATTCTCGTTCCTTTCAGCGAGCGGAAGACGCTGCAGGAGATTGAGAGAAGCCTCACCACCACCTATAAGAAAAATGTGTGGGGGAAGTTCATCAAAGCCATCAATGACTACAATCTCGTGGAAGAGGGAGACAAGGTGGCCGTGGCCATCTCTGGTGGAAAGGACAGCCTCATTTTAGCGAAGCTTTTTCAGGAACTGAAAAAGCACAAGAAGGTGGACTTTGAAGTGGAGTTCATCGCCATGGACCCAGGGTACCACAAGGAGATCCGAAAACTTCTGGAGGAAAACTGCAAATTCCTGGAGATTCCCGTGAAGATCTATGAGTCCGGTATTTTCAATGTCATAGACAAGATTGCACAGGATTATCCCTGCTACATGTGTGCCCGAATGAGAAGAGGATCCCTTTATGAGTATGCCCAGAGCCTTGGCTGCAACAAGCTGGCCCTTGGCCATCATTTCAATGATGTCATCGAGACCGTGATGCTGAACGTCATCTATGGTGGAACCTTCAAGTCCATGCTGCCGAAGTTGAAGGCGCAGAACTTTGAAAATATGGAGATCATCCGTCCCATGTATCTCATTGAAGAGGACAACATCAAAAACTGGATTCAGAGTGCCGGTATCTGGCCTCTCAACTGTGCCTGCATGGTGGCTGCGAAGAAGATCGGCAACAAGCGCTACGAGATCCGCGAACTCATCAAGAATCTCAAAGCCCAGAACAAAGATGTGGACAAGTGCATCTTCAGATCCCAGGAGAACATCCAGATGGACTCCGTGGTGGGCTGGAGAGACAAAAAAGGGGAAAAGCATTCCTACCTGGACTATTACGATGATGACGCCATGATGTTTGACGATCCAAGTGACTTCTAGAATAGTGGAGATGGAACTCTTTCTATGATAAAATCAGAGAAAGAAGAAAAGGAAACAGAGAAGGAGAGAATGGACAATGAAAATGGCATTTGTTTGTAATGGAAGCAGTGCACGCGCACAGATGGCAGCAGCCATCGGAAGAGAATTCTTCAAAGACGCAGAGATTTCTGCAGTGGGAAGCCTGGAAGGGGAAACCTTAGACCCTATGGTCACCAAGGTGCTTTCTGAAGACGGCATCTCCACAGAGAACCTGACGCTGAAAACACTGTTTGATATGGACTTTGATCTGGATTATGCGCTCATCGTGGGCTGCGATGAAGGCGGATGCCCTCTGGTGTTTGCAGACAAGGTCGTCGAATGGGACTTTATCACAAACCTGAAGGATCAGGGGGAAGAGGCCTATGTGGAAGCCAAGAACCAGCTGAAGGAAGAAATCAAGAAGTTCTATATGGAGACCTTTGCTTCCTAATTTTAAAAAAGATTCCGTACCGCAAAAGAAGGTGCATCCCTAATGTTTGGGATGCACCTTCTTCAATTCTTACGGTATCAGTGTTTTAAAAGGCTATTCAAAGCCGTTCATCATGGTGTCGGGATCTGCACTGAGTCTCTTGTTCTCATTCATGCCGTCGATCTGCGCCATATCTTCCTGTGACAGCTCAAAATCAAAGATGCTGATGTTTTCCTTGATTCTGGATGGAGTGACGGATTTTGGAATGGCCAGAACTCCATTCTGGAAATGCCATCTCAAGATGATCTGAGCTGGGGACTTTCCGTATTTTTCAGAAAGAGCCACAAGTACAGGGGCTGCCAGATCTTCTTTACCCTGCATAAGAGGTCCCCAGGCTTCCACCTGAATGCCTCTGTCTCTGCAGTAGTCTCTGATGGCCTTCTGGTTCATGAGAGGATGCAGCTCAATCTGGTTCATGGCAGGAATGATCTTGGTTTCTGCCATCAGCTTCTCCAGATGATGGATGTGGAAGTTGCAGACACCGATGGCTCGGACCTTTTTCTCCTGAAGAAGCTTCTCCAGGGCTTTATAGGACTCCACATATTTGTCTTTTCCTGGCCAGTGTACAAGATAAAGATCCACGTAGTCTGTGCCAAGTTTCTCCAGGCTCACTTCAAAGGCTCTAAATGCGCTTTCATACCCCTGGTCGGAGTTCCAGAGCTTTGTGGTGAGGAAAATCTCTTCTCTTGGAATACCGCTGTCTTTTAAAGCTCTTCCGACACCTTCCTCATTGCCGTAGATGGCCGCGGTGTCGATGAGCCGATAGCCTGCTTTTAATGCTTCAAGTACAGAAGTGTAGACTTCGTCCCCTTCTTTTACTTTAAAAACACCAAAGCCAACGCTGGGGATGTCAATCCCGTTATTCAGTTTCCATATTGGAATATTTGACATAAAATAGCCTCCTTACTGCTTTTTCTTCGATACTTCCATTATACCCAAATAGAAAAGAGATAGATGAAAATATTGTAAATCTTCTGAGGGACCAGAACAGTTTTTCCCTGAAAAGAACGGTCTTCTCTGTGCTATAATCAGAGTGATGAAGACATTTGCAGTTTAAAGGAGAGAAGAAAGATGAATGGAGCCCTCATAGCCCATGACAACATGAAAGACGATATGGTGCTTTTTGCCCAGAAGCACCGGGAGATTCTCAGCAAGTTTACGTTATATGCCACAGGAACCACCGGAAAAAGACTCATTGATGAAACAGGACTTCCTGTAAACAGGCTGCAGTCCGGTCCCATTGGCGGAGACCAGCAGATTGGAGCCCTCATTGCAGCGGGACAGATTCATTTTGTCATCTTCCTGAGAGACCCATTGACCGCCCAGCCCCATGAACCGGATGTGCAGGCTCTGCTCCGTCTTTGTGATGTGCATAAGATTCCCTTTGCCACCAACATCACCACAGCGGAAATCATGATTTCCTATCTGAACCGTCTCATTGGAGACCATAAACTGAAATAGACCCTTTCTAAATAGATTCCCTCCATCAAAGGCAGCTCAGGCTTCTTCCAGGTGGAGGGTTTTACTATGTGAAAAAATCGGTACAAAAGCTAAAAATATGTAAACTCACGAAAATTTAAGGTTTAGTGAAGTCCTCATAAAGTATAATGAAGTACAAACACTTTTGAAGTGAAAACCATTAACTATAGATAAAATGTCAACAAAATATGAACAAAAGCTCAATAATGACAAAAACACGGTCAGAATAAGGGAGGGAAAAAAGATGAAAGTGGCAATCATCGGATCTGGCAACTCAGGCCTTGCCATGGCAGCCCATATGAGTTTTACAGGAAATAAAGTCTATTTATGGAACCGCAGCGGTGAGCATATAGAAGAACTGGTGGAAGAAAAAACAGTGGAAGCTACAGGCGCTTTGGTTGGTACTTTTCCTCTGGAGATGGTCACAACGGATATGGGGGACGTGATTCGGGAGGCCAAAGCGGTTTTTGTCACGACACCCGCCACATCTCACCATGACCTGGCAAGGCTCATGGCGCCGCATCTGACGGATGGGCATATCGTGGTGCTGAATCCAGGCAGAACCTTTGGAGCTGTAGATTTTAAAGATGAGCTTCTGAAGCACGGTAATTTTCATCAGGTGGATATCCTGGAAACCCAGACCATCATCTACACCTGCAGAAAAGTCACCCCGAGAAAGGTAAACATCATAGCGCTGAAGAAAGATGTCCTCATATCCACCTTTGCCGGCATCGATCTTCCTGAAATTTTGACAAGGCTTCCAGATGAACTCAATAGGTTCTATGTTCCAGCAGAAAGTATGGTAGAGACCTCCATTGGAAATGTGGGCATGATCTTTCACTGTGCGCCCATGCTCCTTAATACGGGCTGGGTAGAGTCTGGACATAAGTTCCGCTATTATCGGGAAGGCATTTCCAGAACCGTGGCTGATTTTATTGAAAACATCGACAAGGAGCGTCAGGAAGTGGCAAAGCTTCTGAAGCATCCTGTGATTTCGGCCAAAGAGTGGCTGGCTCATTCCTATGGTCTGGAATGCACAAGTCTTTATGAGTGCATCCAGAACAATCCTTCCTATGGTGAGATCTTTGCGCCTGCAAATCTCAATTACCGCTATATCTACGAGGACATCCCCTTTGGGCTGGTTCCTCTGGAGAGTATGGGGAAAGATCTGGGACTTTCCATGCGCTATACAGGACTTGTCATCGATTTGGCCAATGCGCTGCTGGGAGAGAATTTCAGAGAAACCGGTAGAACTGCAGAAAAACTCCATTTTGACTATAAGGACCTCATGAGAGGTGTCAGAGTGGAGGACATCGAAGAAGAGAATAAAAAAGGAGAGGATGATATTTGAAGAACAAGATGATTGTGGCCTCCATCGGCAATTGTGTCCATGCGGCAGGCATCTATAATTTCAGTGTGCTGGCAAGAAAAGAGGGCTATCAGGTGGAATATATGGGTTCAGCAGTGCCCATCAAGGAACTGGTTGGTGGAATCATCGAGTTCAAACCCCACGTGGTGGCACTAAGCTACCGTCTTTCGGAAGAGGGCGCTTATTATCTTTTGAAAGAACTGGAAGGGATCATTGGTGAGCAGGGCTTTGAGGAAATCATTTTTATTTTCGGAGGCACCGTGGAGACGGCCAAAGCCGCGAGAAAATTCTCCTACATCCGGAAAGTCTTTGACGGCAGTGAGGACATTTCAGAAAGCGTCATCTATCTTCGGAATATGGAGAAGGAGCAGTCAGAAGAAGAGATCCCACCTCAAACCCTGGGAGAGCGTATCGCCTGGAAAAAGCCTTTTCCCATCATCCGTCACCACATCGGACTGGAAACCTTAGAAGATACCTACGAGCACATCAAGATCCTTGCAGAAAGCAGGCTTCTGGATGTGATCTCTTTAGCGCCGGACCAGAATGCTCAGGAGCATTATTTCCAGCAGGAGCTGATGCCAAAAGGAGAAGACGGTGCAGGAGGGGTACCCATCAGAAATGAGGAGCATTTAAGATGGATGTATGAAGCCACCAGACGTGGAAACTATCCCATGATGCGCTGCTACTCGGGCACCAGAGATCTTTATCCTTTCTCGAAAATTCTGAAGGATACGCTGAACAATGCCTGGGCGGCCATTCCACTCACCTGGTACAGTCAGCTGGACAGGCGCTCTGACAGAGAGCTTCTTCGGGCCATCCGTGAAAACATGGAGGCCATTGCTTATAATGCTGAGCTGGGGGTCCCAGTGGAAATGAATGAATCCCATCAGTGGGCCTTAAGATACTGCTCTGATGTCATTGAAGTGGCCATCAGCGTCATCACCGCCAAAGTGGCGAAGCACCTGGGTGTGAAGGAGATGGTGATGCAGTACATGCTGGCAAATCCACCTTCCATTTCGCCTCTCATGGACCTGGCAAAGATGCAGGCGAAGATCGATCTCATGGGTGAGGAAGAGGACGAGAACTTTACAATCTACCGTATGGTGAGAACCGGACTTCTTGCCTATCCTGCGGATATGGACCAGGCCAAGGGCCTCATATCCTCCACCATGTTCTATGGCACCTTCCTGAAACCGGATATTGTCCATGTGGTGTCTTACTCCGAAGCGGTGAAAAGGGCCACCAGCGTGGAAATCCTGGAAAGCGTCCGTATGGTAAAAAAATCCATGGAAATCGCCGACAAAGGGCTTCTGGAGAATATCCATGAAGACAGACGGTTTAAAGAGAGACTGGAATTTTTGAAAAAAGAAGTACGGTATCTTCTGGGAGAAATCAGCAAGCTGAAAGATGTAGAAGATCCCCTTGTGGATCCCGAAGTGATTTATCTGGCCATCAGAGAAGGGCTTTTGGATGCACCAGGGCTGAAAGGGTTCAGTGTGGCCAAAGGAAACTTCAGGACAGAAATCCATGAAGGATATCATGTGACGGTGGACGATGATGGAAAAATCCTGGAGGAAGAGGAGAGGATCAGACGGGTCCGGGAGATGAACAGCAAAGTGTAATGTTCGTGAAATGAAGAAACAGAAAAACCTTCCTCCCCTTGTGGGAAGAAGGTTTTTTAACAGGATGAAAGATTAAAATGCCATGAAATATCAGGCATATGGAGTATCATCCTTTGGCATGATGACGGCGCAGATGATATAGAGAATGATGGATGGCCCAGGGAGAAGGGAAAACAGAAGAAATCCGACTCTCAATAGGGTGGCATCCATATTGAAGTACTCGGCAAACCCGCCAAGAACTCCGAAGAGCCAACGGTTCTGGGAAGATTTGGTCAGGGGCTTTTTCTGGTTCATATAAGATCACCTCTCTTTTCTGTTGCACTTATCATACGAAGAATAAATTAAAACAAGATAAAAATGAACGTGAAATTTTTGATAAATACATCTGTTTATGAGGTAAAATCAAAAAATCTGTTGTATACTATGTAACATAGGATAAATTACCATGTCCGACGATACAGAAGAAAAGGAGCATCTCCCATGAAAAAAGAATTTTCACTCAGCAGCGGCAAAGCAATGATCAACTTTTCAGCCAAGTACTGTGATACCATCGAAAAAATCTTGGAATCAGATTCCTTCAGAAGGGTGACGGAGACTTATCTGGAATCCATCGCCAGGAGAAATACCAAAAATTACAAGCAGCTCATGTCTCTCTATGAGGAAACCTCCATCAGAGACCTCACCGAGCGACTGGTTCAAGTGATGAAGCTTCTTACTATTTTTAGAGCAGAGGAAGTGAAAAAACTTCGGGCAGATTACAGCCCTCTTCTGGAAGATCCGGACTGGTTTGTTGCCTTCATAGAGGACTTTTACGGATTCTGGAGAAGACTGGAGCGCTACTCCATCATCCAGAACAGAAAAAATACAGAAGGACTTGCGGAAACCAGCTTCATTGAAGCCAACAACAAGTTCACAAACCTTATTCTGGAGCTCTACAGGAAGGTGGAGAAGAATGTGCTGGGCATTGAACCCAATGTCTACAGACAGGTTCCAGCCGGTGTCAATGCAGGAGTCATCCTGCAGGAGATCATCTGGCCCATTCCAAAGGGATATGAGATCCTCAGCGATATTCCCTTCATCAACACCATTCTCATGGACTCCCCCTTCATCTCCTATCCGAAGAAGAATACCAGAAGCGGGTACTTTAAAGAGACTTTTGTGAACCCCATCGAGGACTGCTACCTCAATAAGGACCACTTCTTCTGTTATCCTGCAAAGATCGGAAAACTGGTGGCCTTCCTCTATTTCCATAGAGACCTCATGGCTCATGGCATCTCTTTGTCCAATCTTTTCGAGATGGCAAGAGAAGAGGAATATGTTGGCAGAATACCAGATATTGTCTATGTGTTTGGAGGAAAAAACACAGACGAGTCCATCGGCAACGTATTTTATGACGACCATAAAAATGGCATCATGACAGGTTTTGTTCCCTACAGTGATGAAATTGACTACTTTGGCTATATGAAGAAAATGAGTCTCACCCTTCATAATCTTCTCATGATCAAGCGCGGCAATCTGCCCATCCATGGCGCCATGGTGAACATCAACATGAAAAATGGAAAGTCTGCCAATGTGGTGATCCTTGGAGATTCGGGAGCAGGAAAATCAGAATCCTTAGAAGCGCTCCGAAGCCTTTCTGAGGACCACATCAGTGATATGACCATTGTCTTTGACGATATGGGTATTTTCGCCCATGAAGATGGCACCATCGTGGGCTACGGCACTGAAATCGGCGCCTTCGTAAGACTGGATGATCTGGATCAGGGCTACGCCTTCAAGGAAATTGACCGGTCCATCTTCATGAACCCGGACAAAACCAATGCCAGACTTGTAATGCCTGTGGCTACGTATAAGGAAATCATCAAAGGATACAAAGTGGATCTCTTCCTGTATGCAAACAACTATAAAGTGCTGGAAGCTGGAGAGCCGGGCATTATATTCTTTAAGGACCAGGAGGAGGCCAAAGAAGTCTTCCGCTCTGGAAAGAGAATGGCCAAAGGCACCACCCAGGAGAATGGTCTTGTGGAGTCCTACTTCGCCAATCCCTTCGGGCCCTATCAGAAGCAGGAAGAAACGGACAAGCTTCTTGATTACTACTTTGACAAGCTCTTCTCCTACAACATCAAAGTGGGAGAAATCTACACACAGCTGGGGGTACCCGGCAAAGAAAAGAGCGGTCCTAGAGATGCGGCCATGGAGCTCTTTAAAGAAATCACCAGTTTATAAGAGAAAGAACCGGAGACCACGTGGTCTCCGGTTTCCATTTTAGCTCTCTGTTTCTTTTTTCAGAAGTTCATCGGGATTGTGCTTTTTGATCTCTTCTTCATCATACCCTGGTAGATCTTTGGCGTTTTTCACTTCTTCTGTGATGGGATCCACATACTCTTTTTCAAACTCACTGATGACCAGGTTCTTTTCTTTCAGCTCCAGCTCATCATATTTATTGAGGTTCTCTGCTTCAAAATGAGAAGAGGCTTCATCATATTTCAGCTCGTCGGGTTTCTTTTTTTCATCCATGGTCAGCACTTCCTTTCTATGTGTACTCTGCTTTATTTCAATCATACTATGCCATCAGTTCTTTTTCTATATGAGAAGGAAAGGTTCAGGAAAAGTTTTCTATTTGCATCACTTTCCTGTGAAGAGAGCCTGAGGAAATGAGGGGAGATCCGGAAGAAGTTTTCAAAATCTTTGTAACAACAGGAAAAAACAGGATATAATGAAGAAAAGACTGAAAAATCAGGAGGAGATCATATGGATTCAGTAAGAATTTCAGATACCATGAATATGGACCGGGTCATCCACGGCCACTGGCGGCTGATGGACTGGAAGATGACACCGGAGGAGCTTCTTTCCTTTACCAAGGAAGTGCTGGAGCTTGGTGTGAGCACCATTGACACGGCAGACATCTATGGAGGATTTTCCTGCGAGGAAGCCTTTGGAGATGCACTGAAGCTGGACAAGAGCCTGCGGGAAAAACTCACCCTGGTGACCAAATGCGGTATTGTGTTTCCTTGTGAGAACCGGCCCCAGTATAAGAGCCATCACTATGACCAGTCCAGAAAGCACATCATCCAGTCAGCGGAAAGATCCCTGAAGAATATGGGCACAGACCATCTGGATCTTCTACTCATCCACAGGCCTTCACCGTTTATGGATCCTGCTGAGGTGGCAGAAGCTTTTAGAGAACTCTATGAGTCTGGAAAAGTAAGAAACTTTGGGGTATCGAATTTTAAACCGTCTCAGTTTGAGCTTCTCAGCTCCTATGTGCCGTATCCTCTGGTGACCAATCAGGTGGAGATTTCACCGCTTCATCTCCAGGTCTTTGAAGATGGCACCATGGACAGCCTCATGACAAGAGGACTCTATCCCATGGCCTGGTCGCCCCTGGCAGGGGGAGATCTTTTCACAGGAGACTCTGAGAGAATCAGAAATGTGAAGAACACACTGCTCTCCATTGGTGAAAAGTATGGCGAAGAGAGACTGGATACTTTAGCTTATGCCTTCCTTCTGAGCCATCCGGCGAAGATTCTTCCTATTGTGGGCTCCGGGAAACTGGACCGCATCAAAAATGCTGTGGATGCGCTGAAAATCAAGTTTACTTCAGAAGAGTGGCTCTCTGTCTACAAAGCATCCATCGGCAAGAACTTGCCATAATAGAAGCGGGAGGTGTCCTATGACGAATGGAAAAAACAAAGATGAAAAAGAAAAAGTAACCTTAGGTCAGGAAAAGTTTGAAGCGCCCCTTCCTTTGAAAGAAGAGGAAGTTCAGGCAGATAAGAAACTGGCCAAGGATCTTCAGGAAGAAAAGAAAAAGAATGTGGTGGAGCCGGATCAGGTTCTGGTGAAGAAAGAAGAAAAGTCCATGGCCTTCAAGAAGCCGAAGAAAGGTCAGATGTATGCCCTGGTGGCAGCCTTGGTGCTGATTCTGGTGCTGCTCTCTGAAACCATCAGAAGATCCGTGTTCCGTGCAGAGGATTCTCTTATTTTCGTGCCCAAGGGTGGAATGCTCATCCCTCCTGTAGGCACAGCCATGATTGCGGCAGCCCTGATCTTACTGATCATCGCCAGCATTTCTCTGTTTAATAAGCGTGGAAAGCTCACCGGGCAGCAGAAGGGCATTGCGATTCTTGTCAGCATCCTCATCGCCTTCATTGGCTTTACAAGTTATTTCCGCTATGTGGATTTCACAGAGACGAAGCTCATCGACAGAAGCATCTTTGCCAACAGAGAATCCACGTACCTGGATGTGACGGAAGTGCACGCTTCCACCAAGCAGGAAGGAGAAAATAATGTTCTGTACTATCACTACAAACTTCTCAGCGGACGGGACTATGAGCTGAAGGTGACAGAAAAGAACAAGGATGAGGTGAAGCTCATCGATACAAAAATCAAGAACACAGCCAAGCGTTCCATCGACAACTATGCCATTCAGGAGATGGAAAGACTGGGCATGTATACAAAGGATGAAGCGTTGAACCTCTTCATTCTGGAATAAACGAAACAAAAAGCCTAAGCATCTTTCAGTTTGATGCTTAGGCTTTTACTTTCCTTCTAGTTCACTGGTCACTGCTCTCTTCAAGAAGCCTGAAGGACAGCTCCTGAAACTTTTCCTCAGGGCTGGAGTTCAGCACCAGGAGGGTTCCTTTTTCCTCTTTATCTGTGAGCAGATCCCTCTCTAGGAGCACTTCCTTCAGATGCCTTGCGGTGCCTTCACTGCCATCCACGATGAGGACGTCCTTTCCGTAGATTCTTCTTAAAGAAGGCTTGATGAAGGGATAGTGGGTACAGCCAAGGACCACAGCGCTCATTTCCTTTTCCACGCTTTTCAGCGCTTCTTCCAGAAAAAGATAGCTTTTCTCCTGGTAGTCCCCACCTTCTTCAATGATTTCCACAAGGCCTGGCAGAGGAAGTGTCTCTACGCTGCGGCTTTCTTTATAGCGGTCCAGAAGATTTTTGAACTTCTTTTCCTCCAGGGTTCTTTTCGTGGCCAGGACGAGGATATTGCCTGTTTCCGTATGGTCCACCGCAACCTTCAGGGCTGGTTCAATACCAATGACAGGAAGATCTGGATAAGACTGTCTGAGATCTTCTATGGCAGCACTGGTGGCGGTGTTGCAGGCCACGACCAAGGCTTTGATGGAATACTCCATGAGTTTTTCCACCACCTGAAAAGAGAGCTTTTTGATGGTAGCCAGATCTTTATCACCATAGGGAGCATTCAAGGAATCCCCGAAATAGACAAAATCTTCTTGGGGTAAAATATCCATGGCTTTCTTTAGAACACTGATGCCGCCGACACCGGAATCGAAAAAGCCAATGGGTGCTGTACTTGCCATAAAAGCGCCTCCTGAGTAGCATGTTTTCATACTGTTTACTAGATTCATTCTAGCAAAAGAGAGGCTCTTTTACAATTTACGCAGGTATGATTTTCACATGGGTCCGCTTTCCAATGGAAAGGGTGAAGCTTCCTTCTGCTGGCAGTTCCTCTTCTTTGGAGATTTTTTCTCCATTCACAGCAAGTCCCTTTTGCGCCAGCAGCCTTTTGAATGCATTCTGGCTCTCCACATAGCCTCTTTCTCTCAGTAGAACTGCCAAAGGCATACTGGAGGGTTCCCAGAGAAGCTCCGGCAGATTCTCAGGAATCTCTTCCTTGGTGAACACGGTGGTGAAATAGACTTCCGCCTCCTTGGCAGCTTCTTCCCCATGATAGAGTCCTGTGAGAAGTCTTGAAAGCTGAAGCTTCACATTTTTGGGGTTCTCCTCTTTTAGGGTGTTCTCTATATGCAAGAGTTCTTCTGGTGTGAGATCTGTCACTAAGGTGAAGTATTTCAGGATGAGGCTGTCCGGCAGCGTCATGATTTTCTGAAACATCACTTTAGGTTCCTCGTCAATGCCCACATAGTTTCCGAGGCTTTTACTCATCTTCTCCACACCATCCAGACCTTCTAAAAGAGGCATCATGAGCACCGTCTGAGGAGACTGGCCTCTGGATTTCTGCAGAGTCCTTCCCATGAGAAGATTGAAGGTCTGATCGGTTCCCCCAAGCTCCACATCCGCTTTTATCATGAGGGAGTCGTATCCTTGAAGAAGGGGATAGACAAACTCATTGAGGCCAATGGGGAAACCCGATTCAAACCGCTTTTTGAAATCCTCCCGCTCCATCATTCTTGCCACGGTGGTGGTTTTCATAAGGAGAAGGGTTTCTTGAAGATCCATCTTCTCCAGCCAAGTGCTGTTGAAGTGGACCACAGTTTTATCTGGATCCAGTATCTTAAAAATCTGATCCGTGTAGGTTTTTGCGTTTTCCAGCACCTTTTCTTTGGAGAGCTCCACCCGGGATTTTGATTTTCCCGTGGGATCTCCGATTCTTCCTGTAAAATCTCCAATGATGATATGCACCTCATGACCCAGATCCTGAAATGCTTTCAGTTTACGGAGAACCACCGTATGTCCCAGATGAATGTCCGGTGCACTGGGGTCCAGCCCCAGTTTCACCTTCAGTTTTTTTCCATGCTTCAGTTTTTCCTTCAGTTCTTCCATGCCGATGACTTCCTCTGCCCCTTTTTCAATGAGTGCCAGAATCGAGTCCAGTTGTTCCAAGTTTTCCATACGATCATTCTCCTAACTTTTTTTCTCCGTGCTCCGTAACCTTCTGTTCTTTTCCATGCTTCCATACTGCCTGTGCTTCTGTGCTTCTTTTTTTCTCCATACTTCTGTACTGCTGGCTTTTCTTTATTTTGGCCAAAAATAAAAAATCTCCATCCCTTCAGATTCTCTCTGAAAGGATGAAGACATAAGCTCCATGGTACCACCTTAATTTATCTCTCATGTTGCCATGAGAAAACTTATCGGGTACATTCATACCCTAGCACGGTAACGGGTGCAGTCTTCCGAGGCAGCCTACTCTTTACGCATTTCGGTGCCTGGCTCAGGGACGTATTCATAGAAGCTGACCTATTTCCTCACACCACACCGGAAACTCTCTTTAAGTGCCATACTTTTATTACTCTTTCCCATCAAAGCCTTTGCTGTTTGATTTATGATTGATTCTAAGTCTTTTAGATCCGGATGTCAAGGCTGTAATTTTATTTTACTCAAAAAAAAACCCCCATATGGGGTTATGAGATGATAAAAAGGGAAAAGAACGATTGACATTCTCTTCAGCTGGGCAGTCCCATGGGAAGATGTTCCTGCCGGATAGTGATGATGACACTACGAACCTTTGTTCTGTTTAAAGTATAATACAAACAGGTGTTCACGTCAATAGGGAAGAATATTTTTCTTTTCTTTGGAACTCTTGGTATAATAGAGGGGCAATGTAATTAAAAAGGAGTGTTTTATACATGAATCCAATCGTAACCATTAAGCTTGCAACTGGAAAAGAAATTAAAATAGAGCTGTACAAAGATCTGGCGCCAAATACCGTAAAGAACTTTGTGTCTCTGGTGAACAAGGGGTTTTATGACGGACTGAAGTTCCACAGAGTCATCCCAGGCTTTATGATCCAGGGTGGATGCCCAGAAGGCATCGGCATTGGCGGACCAGGGCACAGAATCAAAGGGGAGTTCCGGGCCAATGGTTTCCAGAACGATCTGAAGCATACGAAAGGTGTTATTTCCATGGCAAGAAGCCAGCACAATGATTCCGCAGGAAGCCAGTTCTTCCTTATGGTGGCAGATGCCCCACATCTGGACGGACAGTACGCAGGATTTGGCGCAGTCATTGAAGGTCTTGAGAATGCCCTGGAAATTGCCAGAGTGGACAGAGACTACAGAGATATGCCAAGAGTGGACCAGATTATGGAAAAAGTCACAGTAGAACATGCAGAAGACCTGGGAGCACCAGAGGTTCTGTAGCATCTTTCAAGTGTGTGTTAAATAACTTGTAGGAGAGTACAATGTCAGAGAATAAAAAAATACTGGTTTATGGACTGAGTGAAACGGAGATGGCCCATCTTCGAGGAGAAGGGCTTCATCTTCATGAAATCCATCAGGGAAATGCTGGAGGCACACTGGGAGAGCTTATTGAAAACAAAGAAGTTCCTCATGTGGGAGAGCCTTTAGGCGTTGTGAAAATCATGATCTTCTGCGGCTTTGAAGCGGACGATCATTTAAAAGAGCTGATCACGAAAATCAGAAAAGAGTATGTGTTTGGGTCCATCATGGCCCTCATCACAAAAACCAACATCAGCTGGCGTTTTGACTATATGATTGAGCATCTCCTGGAAGAACGGGAAGAGAACCGTCAGATTGAAAAAGAACGCCGGGCGCAGTATCAGGAAAAACTGGGGTGAAAATAAAATGGCAAGAGTAGGCGAAGAGCTGAAGAAAAACAGGCTGGATGCCAATATGACCTTGAAACAGGTGGCAAAAAAGCTGGGTGTTTCTGAAAGCTTTGTGAATGAAGTGGAGCAAGGCAGAAAGGTCGTCAACGAGGATCTTCTGAAACGCTTCAGCAAGGTGTTCGACAAGAACATCAGCACCATGGGTCTTGGATCCCTGGAGGAAGCGGCTCAGACGGAGTCTGTGGCAAGAACCAAAGAAATCATCAAGAAAGAAGTCTATGTGGCACCCAAAACACCGGTGAATGAGCTTTGGAACCAGGCCTTTGGCGAAAACATCAAAAATGTGCCAGTGTTTGAAGAATCCATGAAAAGCCCCATCTCCCATAAGGGATATGTGGTGGAAAGCAAGAAGATTGAAGGGTTTCCCATGGACAAGGTGCTTCTTGTGAAATCAGGAAGTGAGGATCTGAAAGGCTATGGCATCAGGAAGGGAGATCTTCTTTTTGGTGTGGAAGCAAAGGACATTCAAGGAACCAGTTTTATGCTGGTCTCTGTACAGGGAAAGAACCTTTTGAGGAGAGTCAAAAACCTCAACAATGGGTCCGTGGAGCTTCAGAGCTTCAGAGAAAAAGAAGAGGTCAGAAAGGTGCCCGTAAAAGATGTGCTTCCTTTGGTAAAATTTCATAAATTAGAAAGAGCATTATAATTATCAACAAACGAGGAGCAGGACCTGTGGAAAACCATCGGGGATCTGCTCTTTTTCTTTACACTGATTCAGAGTACAAAAGAGCATTGTCAGAAGATTCCGTCACAGCTTATCCACAGATTGTGGATAAAAAACCCTTTTCTATGGATAACTATTCTTTTTTAGCAGGTTATGCACAAGGTGAATCCTTCTATTTATGCACATTGAAATCTCATCGTAAAAAGTTCATGCATTGTTCCCTTATTCTTCACGGAATATTACATTTGGTCGTAAAGGAGAAGATATAATAGTAAGTACAAAGAAGTATGATAAGATTACGCTACAATGAAAGAACGAAAGGAAGATAGATATGAGAAAGAAAATAGGACTGCTGTTGTCTCTGACCCTGGCTCTTGGTATACTTTCCGCCTGTGCATCTCCTGAAACTGGAGAAGAGGTGAAGAATCCGGAGGATGCCATCACTTTGGGCTCCTTTGTGGATACAGAAGGAGGAATCCTTGGCAATATGCTGCTTCTGGCCCTGGAAAACAAGGGATATCTCATAGAAGACAAAGTGCAGTTCGGAACACCGGATGTGCACAGAAATGCGCTTCTGCAAGGAGAACTCGATCTAGGCATCGACTATACAGGAAACGGACAGTTCTACTCAGAAGGCATTGACCCTTCGGTCTGGGTGGATGCGGTGAAGGGCTATGAAGCCATACAAGCCTATGATGAAGAAGAGAACAGTCTCATCTGGATGGCTCCAGCCAAAGCAAACAATACAGAAGCTCTGGCGGTGAAGGAAGACTTTGCGGAAGAGAATGGGATTGCCACCATGGAAGATTTTGCAAGATATGTCAATGAAGGTGGGGAAGTGAAGCTTATCACTTCTCAGCTCTTCGCTGAAAAAGAGCAGGGACTTCTGGGACTGGAAAAAGCCTATGGATTCAAGCTGCAGCCAAGCCAGCTGATTCTACTTCCCCATGGAAACACCGCAGAGACTCTGAAGGCACTGGCCAGTGGAACAGATGGTGTCAATGTGGCTCTTGCCTATGCTACAGATGGATCCCTGGTGGATCTGGCCCTTAGAATCATTGAAGATCCAAAGTCCATTCCGCCGGTCTATGAGCCCTCTGCCATCATCCGGAAAGAAGTCCTCGACAAGTATCCGGAAGTGAAAGAAATCGTGGAGGAAGTATTTGCGCTCCTGACCAAAGAAAATCTGCAGGAAATGAACAAAGCCGTCATCGTGGATGGAAAATCCCCCAAGGATGTGGCAAAGGAGTTCCTCACTGAAAATAAACTGCTGCCATAACAGACGAGATGGAAGGTGCTGCTTTTGAAGAAGAAACTGGATTATCCCCAATTGGTGTACAGCTTTTTAGGTCTGCTGGCACTGCTTTTACTAAATATATCCGAAGTGAAACCCAACCGTATTGCGCCGGGAGAAAAGTTCAGACTCTTTGAGCTTTCCGGGTTGCCCATGATGATTTTTGTCATGGGCTTTCTTGTGCTGATGCTGCTTTCCTATGATTTTTCGGGAAGTAAGGCCGTGGTTTCCGGTATCCTTTCCCCGGTTCTGTTCGCAGGGATTCTTTTTGTCCTGGGCAGGGTCTCCCTGGATATGGCGAAAGATGCGCCCACCATGAGGCTGACCTTTTCCGCTGGCTTCTACGGGATTCTTCTCATGGTGTATCTTCTCGTAGGACATGGGCTGTCGAAAAAACCCAGAAGGCAGTATCTCATCTATATGGGACTTCTTCTCAGCGGTGCAGTGATGGTCTTTCTTCTTACGTCTGGACAGTTTCAGGTGTTTTCCATCATGAAAGAGTTTGAAAATAAAAGAGCCCAGTTTTTCACAAGCTTCACGGAGCACCTGTTCCTTTCCATGGGCTCTGTGCTGGCAGGGTTGCTCCTTGCAGTTCCCCTGGGGTATCTGGCCTACCGCAGAAAAAAGCTGGAGTCTTTTGTCATGGTGCCGCTGTCCATTCTGGAAACCATTCCCAGTCTGTCTCTTTTTGGTGTTCTTTTGGTTCCTTTGGCTGCCCTGGGAAGACTTCCCTTTTTTAAAGCCCTTGGGGTCAGCGGCATCGGATGGGCACCGGCCTTTGTTGCCCTCACGCTTTATACGCTCTTGCCCATCGGCAGAAACACCTTGGTGGGATTTTCCACCGTGGATCAGAGTGTCATCGAAGCGGCCAGAGGCATGGGCATGAACAGGTCTGAAATATTCCGCCGGATCCTTTTTCCTCTGGCGCTGCCCATCATTCTGACAGGTCTTCGCATCGCCATGGTCCAGACCTTGGGAGGCGCAGTACTGGCTGGCCTTGTGGGGGGCGGAGGTCTTGGAAGCTTTGTGTTCCTGGGCCTTGCAGAAGGATCTCCGGATCTTGTGCTTCTTGGGGTCATCCCCATTGTGGTCATGACCCTTTCGCTGGACAGCACCTTGAAAGCGCTGGTGAAGAGATTGAGGAGGGATGAATTATGATTAAACTGCAAAATGTTGTGAAAAATTATGAAGGATATGAGGCGGTGAAAGGCATCTCTCTAGAAGTCAAAGAAGGAGAGCTTTATGTGCTTCTAGGTCCTTCGGGCTGTGGAAAATCCACGACTCTTCGGCTCATCAACAAGATGATCGACCGCACCTCGGGAGAGATCTTTGTGGAAGGAGAACCTGTGGACGCCTTCAAAGTGGAGTCCCTTCGGAAGAAAATGGGGTATGTCATCCAGAGCACTGGGCTTTTTCCCCATATGTCTGTGGAGGAGAACATCGCAACGGTGCCCCGGCTTCTCAAATGGAAGGAAGAGGACATCCGAAAAAGAGGAGAGGAGATGCTGAGGCTTGTGGGACTGTCTCCGGAAGTATATGGCAAGAAACTTCCAAAGGAACTATCTGGGGGAGAAGCCCAGAGAGTGGGTGTAGCAAGAGCCCTGGCGGCAGATCCTCATATTCTTCTCATGGATGAGCCTTTTGGGGCGGTGGATCCCATCAGCAGGGTGAGGCTTCAGAAAGAGTTCCGGGAAATTCAGAAGAAACTTGGAAAAACCGTTATTTTTGTGACCCATGACGTGGAAGAGGCTCTGCTGCTTGCGGACCGGCTCTGCCTCATGAAAGAGGGGAACATCGTTCAGGAAGGAACACCAGAAGAGGTGATTCTAAGACCTAAGGACCCCTTTGTGGAGGATTTCTTTGGCAAAGAAGGGACTTTAAGTCTTCTCACCAGATTCAAAGCCATGGATTTCAGGGAAGAGAAGCCCCTTCCAGGAGAACCTCTTCCCGAGGAGACCACCCTGAAAGAAGCGCTCTCCACCATGATGCTTCTTGGCGTAGGAAGACTTCCCATTGGCGGCGGCAGCATCACGCTGGCAGCCATCATGGAGGTTATCAGGAGGTGGAGCCATGAAGAGGAGTAGAGTCTATGCCGCACTTCTTCTCAGTGTCCTTCTTCTGCTTCTTCTCGTCTTTCCCAAAGAGTTTGAGGGGTTTCTCGGAAGATATTTCCTCTCCAAGTTTCCAGAAGGATCCAGAACGCCACTATCTCAGCTTTTTATCGAGCATATGGAAATGGTTGTGATTTCCAGTGCCTTGGCCATATCCTCAGGCATCTTTCTGGGCATCTTTCTCACCACGAAAGTGGGAGCACCTTTTAAGGATTCTCTTCTGAAACTGGTGAGCCTTGGACAGACCTTTCCTTCGGCAGCGCTCCTGGCTCTGGTGGTGCCTGTGGTGGGCTATGGCCTCAAGGGCGCACTCATTGCTCTGTATCTGTATGCTCTGATGCCCATTGTCTACAATGTGGTGGTGGGGATTGAGGAAGTGCCGGAAAGTGTCGTGGAGGCTGCAAAGGGCATGGGCATGAGTGAAGTGGAGATTTATAGAAAAGTGAAGATTCCTTTGGCCATGAATGCGATTTTAGGGGGCATCCGAACTTCTACGGTAATCAACATCAGCGCCGCAACCTTAGCGGCGGCAGCAGGGGCTGGTGGCCTTGGGGTTCTTGTGGTCAACGGCGTTAGGACCTTTGATATGATCCTCATCCTCATGGGATCCATTCCAGTGACCCTTCTGGCGGTGATTGTGGAGCTTTCCTTGGAAGAGCTGCAGAAAAGAACGATTTATACCCAATAACACAGAATCTTGGAGAGCCGTACAGAAAACACGGCTCTCTTTTCAGTTTCTCTGAAGTGGGTGTTATAATCGGAATAACGAAATGGAACAAAGAAAGGTGGAACTAGAATGAAATGGAGTCTGAAAGAACTGTATGAGAGCTTTGAATCCCCTGAATTTTTAAGGGATTCAAAAAGGATCCTCACCCTCATTGAAGAAGTGAATGCCTACGCAGAGAAAGAGTTTCAAGAGGTGGAGAGGGCCAAGGAGAAACTTGAGACCTACCTTCAGTATGAGATGGAGATGTCAAATCTCGTGTCAAGGGTCATGGGATTTGCAAACCTCACCATGTCAACGGACGCGAGAAATGAAGCAGCCAGAGAACATTTTTCAAGAATTGCCATGAAGCTTTCTGCCATTACGAAGGCAGAAGTTCTCTTTAAGAGGTTCGTGCAAAAACTTGAGAATCTGGAAGAAATTGTCAGTGAAAGCGCCTTCTTGACGGAGCACAGATTTATTTTAGAAGAAGCGAAAAAGGAAGGGCAGTATCTCTTAAGTGATGCGGAAGAAATGCTCCTTGCGAAGATGTCCAATACTGGCTCCAAAGCCTGGACCAATCTGCAGAACATCCTTACTTCGACACTTCTGGTGGAGATGGAAAAGGAAGGAGAGAACGTGTCACTGCCCCTTCCTGCTGTAAGAAACCTTGCTTATGACAAGGATCCTGCCGTGAGAAAAGCTGCCTATGAGGCAGAACTTGCTGCCTACAAAAAAGTGGAGGAGTCCTCTGCCGCAGCCCTGAACGGCATCAAAGGAGAAGTGCTCACGGTGTCAGAGCTGCGAGGCTTTGAGACACCCCTTCATGAAACTCTTTTCCAGTCCCGTATGGAGAAGGAAACTCTGGACGCCATGTTTGACGCCATAAGAGAGGCTCTGCCAAGCTTCAGAAAATATCTTAAGAGAAAAGCAGCGCTTCTTGGACATCAGAAGGGACTGCCCTTCTACGACCTTTTTGCTCCCATGGGTGAAAGCCAGATGCAGTTCACTTATGAGGAAGCCATGGACTACATCGTGAAAAATTTCAGCACCTTCAGCCCGAAACTCGGACAGTATGCTAAGGAAGCCTATGAGAAGAACTGGCTGGATGTGGAGCCTCGGGAAGGAAAAAGAGGCGGCGCCTTCTGCTCCAATCTTCATGTCATCGGAGAATCAAGAATTCTCTCAAACTTTGACGGAAGCTTCAGCAACATGACGACCCTTGCCCATGAACTGGGCCATGGCTATCATGGGTTTAATCTGAAAGAGGAAACCATCTTAAACAGCAGCTATCCTATGCCCATTGCAGAGACTGCGTCCATCTTCTGTGAGACCATCGTGGTTCAGGCAGCGCTGAAGGAAATGAGTGATGCGGAGGCTGTGACCATTCTGGAGCAGAGCATCTCTGATGCCACCCAGGTCATCGTGGACATCTATTCCAGATACCTCTTTGAAACCAAGCTTTTTGAAACAAGAAAAGACCATCCTCTTTCCGTGAAAGAGCTCAACGCCTTTATGCTGGAAGCCCAGAAGGAAGCCTATGGGGATGGACTGGATGAGGAAGTTCTGCATCCCTACATGTGGCTCAATAAGACCCACTACTACTCTGCGGGCAGAAATTTCTACAACTTCCCTTATGCCTTTGGACTCTTATTCTCCAAGGGTCTGTACGCCATCTACCTGAACCGTGGAGAATCCTTCGTGCCAGAGTATGATGCGCTGCTCTCTGTGACTGGAAAGAAAAGCATCAAAGAAGTGGCAGAGCTCATGGACATTGATGTCACAAAGCCAGGCTTCTTCAGAGACTCTTTGAAGATTGTGGAAAGAGATATTGAGAAGTTCCTGGAGCTTACAAGTGAGTAGTATGGATGAAGAGATGTGCACTATCCATAGGAAACTTGCGGTAGAGGCTTTCAATGGCGCCTGGGACCTTCTCGAGAAGGAAAACCGCACCGAAGAAGAGGATCTTCAGATGATCCATCAAGCTCATGCCTCCAGGTATCATTGGGGCTTTGTGGGTACTACACTGGAATGGGCCAGGGGAGAGTGGCAGATTTCAAGGGTGTACAGTGTTCTTGGTCACGGTAAAGAAGCACTGTATCATGGCGAGAAAAGCCTTCAGTTCTGTAAGGAAGGATCCCATGGAGATTTCGATTTGGTGTTTGCCTTTGAAGCTTTGGCTAGGGCAAGTGCAGTACTTTCTGAAAAGGAAGACATGATAAAGTGGATTTCTCTGGCTAGGGAAGCAGTAAAAAGCGTGAAGAATAAAGAAGATGAGGAGTATGTGCTCCGGGAGCTTCACAGCATATCACGATAAAACATAGAGATAAAAAGAAGACCTGACAAAATCTGTCAGGTCTTCTTTGTTATAGAGCTGGATTCAGTTTCTTTTTCATGGCAGGTTCAATGTCGCCAGCCTTGGTCAGAGCAATCTTCGTGGCCACAGGACCTACCAGTTCATAGATCACTGTGCCAGCGAGAATGATGACCTTGATGGTTTGTCCAAACTCCGGCACCACCGTGAGCGAAAGAGTTGCAAGACCGATGGCTACACCAGCTTGAGGAATCAAGGTGAATCCGAGATACTTCTTTACAGGTTCAGGAGAATGACATAGGGTAGCACCCAGGGTTGCGCCAAAAACCTTGCCTAGAACCCGAACGAGCACATAGATGAGGCCTGTTACGCCAACAGAGGGGAGAATACCGATGTTGAGGTCTGCTCCAGAGAAGAAGAAAAACAGCATAAAGATGGGAGGCGTAAACCCGTCCACCATACTGAAGATGGCTTCAGAATCCTTGGAGAGATTCACAAATAGAGCGCTCATGGCCATGGCGGAAAGAAGTTCAGAAAGCCCGAACATCTTGGAAAGACCTACCGTCAGTGCAATCATCGCGATGGCGATGGAAAGCCGGTTTCCCTTATTGGAGAACCATTTGACAAGAAGGGTCAGAAGAACACCCATGGCAGCACCGAGCAATAGAGCGAGAATAATTTCAAGAACCGGTGTCACAAGGGTCAGCCAAAGTGGGCTGGTGCCTGTGGCCCCAAGAGCTTTTACTACTGCCAGGGAGATGCCGAAAAGCATCAGAGCGATGGCGTCATCAATGGCAACCACGGGCATAAGGGTTTCTGTTACAGGGCCTTTGGCCTTATACTGTCTTACCACCATGAGGGTAGCTGCTGGAGCAGTTGCTGCGGCAATGGCACCCAGCATGAGTGAAAACTGAAGGTTATGCCCTGTGGCAATGAGTGCGACGTCTACAAAAATCACTGCAAGCAGGGCTTCCAGGATGGCAATGATGATGGGGGCTTTGCCCGCTTTCTTCAGATAACTGAGTTTAAATTCTGCCCCAATGGAAAAGGCGATGAAGCCCAGCGCAAACTCAGAGACAGAATGAAAGCTCGCCACAGACTCTTCTGAAAGGATGCCCAAAACAAAGGGTCCTGCCAGGATGCCCATGAGAAGATATCCTGTGACGTTTGGAAGGTGCATCTTCTTTACCACCTTGCTGGAAAGAAGAGCCAGAATCAGAGCGATGCCCAAATGTATAAAAAGACTGTTTTCCATGCTTATTCACCCAGCCCTTCCACAGAAGTGATGGGAATAGAGAACATGATCCCTGCGCCAGGTTTGTTGAGGTCTCCAGTGATACGCTTGATGGTGGATTTCGTTGCAAGCACCTGCTCTTCCTGAAGGACGAAAAGCAGTACATGGCTCTTTTCTTCAATGGTATCATTCATGAGATGTCTCAGCATACCGAAAATCGGCACTTCTTCCTGCTTCATGAGGATGTTGGCCATACCCTTTCCTTCCAGAAGGGTACCGCCTTTCACACCGGCTTCTGCCAGGGAGGTGATGAGGGTTTGGATACAGTCCAGATCTTTCAAAATAAGAATTAATAATTGCATAAAGTCTCCTTTCTTTCCTAAAACGACGTTTTCTATGTTACGCTTCTGATTTTTCTTTGTCAAAAGAGATACATTTTGACAGACAAAGAAATAATAAAGAATCCCTCATTAATTGAGGTAAATTAACTGTTAAATTGAAACAATTTAAGTATGAAATAGTTTTCTCTTTGTATCTGTGAAATTTACGAAGATTTTAATACCACGGAAAAAGCATCCATACCTATTGAGAAACCTCTAGGATGGATGCTTTTCATGGATGTGGCAGCAGTTTATTTTACAGTGTTTTTCAGGATGAAGCCAAGAAGGAGTGTTGTCACTTCCTTGGGTTTTTCGAAGATGGATACATGACCGCACTCCGGAAGTGTCACATACTCCGATCCGGAAATATGGTGGTGGATCCGGAGGGACTCCTCCGGTGTTTTCAGGATGTCCTGTTCTCCGCAAACAATGAGAGAAGGGGCTTTGATGGACTGAAGCTCTTCTTTTGACATCTGTACATCCTGAAGAAAGCTGTCATATAGAGTCACCTGCCCGGAAAGATAGTCCTGTCCGATGCCCTTGGTGGCTTTTGCCCTTTGGGACAGGAACTCTTTGTTCTCTTTGATGAACTTTTCTCCGTAGATGGAAGGCATCAGGGTGTT
Organism: Proteiniclasticum ruminis; assembly: GCF_900115135.1. Taxonomy (GTDB): domain Bacteria; phylum Bacillota; class Clostridia; order Clostridiales; family Clostridiaceae; genus Proteiniclasticum; species Proteiniclasticum ruminis_A. The sequence goes on from NZ_FOVK01000003.1 coordinate 67,020, forward strand.
GAAAAAGGACTCCCCATCGCCTGTTAGAGCTGGTGCTTTCCAGGAGGAGACAAAGGAGCTGCCCACGGCGGTTTTCTCGCTGGTGGAGTCGATGACCACCATACTTTGCACTCTCTCAGGATGATGCATGGAAAGCCTCATGGCCACTTCTCCCCCATAAGAAGTGCCCACCAGGTGTGCTTTTTGGATGCCTAGATGATCCATGAGCTTTACGGCTTCATCCGCATGCTCTTTGAACGTATAGGGTCCTTGTGGTTTGCCGGACTTCAGCTGCCCCTTGAAGTCATGGAGAAGCACCCGGTAACCTGAGTCCTCAAAAGGTTTTGACAGCACGTACCAGCTGTTTGTGGATGCCATGACGCCATTGAGAAAAAGAATGGTCTCCTTTCCCTCTGGATTTCCCCGCAGCTCAAAATAAAGCTTCATTCCATCTAGTTCGAAAAATGACATAAAAATAGCCCCCTTTGGATGATAATTTGAGCCCATTATAATCCAAAGGGGAACCTGATGCAATCATCATATTTGGTTATTTCGTTCAGGATGCAGCTACCCCATCTGAATGAGATGCGTACCTATGGCAAGAACCATCAGCACTGCGATGATTTTATGAACGAGAAGCAGCGTTTTCTTGGTTTCTTTCTTCGCCTTGGAAACCAGATACCCAAGGGCTCCCTGAAGGAGCATCAGTACTGCCGGAACGACACCACTAAGAACAAATCCCCAACGGCTGTACTGGACAAGGAAGTGTCCAACAGCGCCCAGGGCTGCTATGAGGCCAAAGAGTCTATGGTTTTTCACTATGAATTTCATGAACATCTGCCAGGGTTTTTTGAGGGTTTCTTTTTTAAGAAGGGTCTTACCAAAGGTTTTCTGCACATATTTCACAACAGGGTTGAGAAAGGAAAGAGAGAAAAAAACCACGGTAAACCAACCTAAGAATTCGCCTAATTCACGCATAACAATCGACTCCTTATTCTTTTTCGGTTAAGTGCTGTAAAAACTTCACTGCTCCATCTTCATCGTTGGTGGGGGCCAGGTAATCTGCCATGGCTTTGATATGTTCTACGCCATTTCCCATGGCTCCCTTGATGCCGGCCACTTTGATCATGGAAAGGTCATTATAGTTGTCTCCAATGGCTGCCACATCCTGAAGATCTATCTGAAGGATCTCACAAAGATGGGTCAGGGCGATGCCTTTACTGGTTTTGCTGCTGGTCATCTCAAAATTATATTTCCAGGAGCTGAAGGTCCGGATTCTCTTATCCATGGTAAAATACTCCATCGCTTTGTGTATTTTATTGAGGTACGCACTGATGGAAGACACACTGTTTCCGCTGTCAATGGAGTTTAATAAAGTCTCCATATCCTCCACCACTTTCAGGTTTCCTTGAGATAAGACAAGACCCAGAATATCCTGCTCCAGTTCTTTCTTTTTGGCAGAATCCAATGCTCCAACATCCTCCAGTTCTTTATGGAGAATCGCAAGACTCTCCTTTGTGATATAGGTATAATCATCATCCGCCACCTCGTACTCCAGGTTTTGCCCCTGAAGATACTGGATGATGTCTTTCACCTGATCTTTTGGAATGGAGATGGAGTAGATTTTCTTCCCGTTATTGTCGTAGATACTGGCTCCATTGCTGGAAATGATATAAGGTCTGATTTTAAAATCCTTGATGATCTCCAGAATGTCAGAATAGGATCTTCCAGTGGCAATGCACACAGGGAGACCATTCTCCATGGCGCTGTTCAGGGATGCAAGGCTGTAGGGGGAAAGGGTATGATCGGAAGCCAGAAGAGTGCCATCCAAATCTGTCACAAATAACTTCATAAAATTTACCTCCAAATATGAAACTACTTTCTTCAAGGTCAGTATATCATAGGGCATCGTTTTCACGAGTAAAGAAAACTCGGCAGCAGGAAATTTTCATTCACCGCTGCCGAAAAGACTATGCTCTATTTGGCTCCGGATAACGGAAGATGGATTTAACGCCTGTCTCTAAAGGAATCTCCCCGTTTGAGACCACGATGACTTTTGCTTTCTGCTCCAGTGCAAGAAGAGCCAGATCGTTGAGAAGATCGGTGCCCGTATCCTCATGGCTGAGGTGACCAAGATCTTTGTTGATGCTTCCAGGCACAGTGGCATCGAGATTTACAATGAGTGTATCCACCCGGGCGGTAGCTGCAGCCCGTGCGATCTCACTAAGATCCTCGGAAGCCAGTTCTCTGGATTTATTGAACTCATATTTTTCATGGAGCTTTCTGATGTTCTCGGTATATTTTTGAGAAAGCAGGTTCCAGGCAAAGGAGATGAACTCCTCTGGTGTGACAGTCTGGGGATCTTTTTTAATGCCGTCTTTCAGAAGATACTGGTTATGGCTGAGTTTTTGAAACTCTGCATGGTACTCTGGCAGTGCAGCGAGAATCAGCGGAAGATCGGTGCGCTTGGAGTGATTCTCATGGATATAACGGTCCACCCAGCGGAAATACTTCTCCTGGTCCACGGCTTCCTCATCCCGGTTGTCTCCGCCTCCGCCAAACATGGTTTTACCACTGGTGCCCAAGGATACGCCGTGGGTTCTGTTTTCCTCATAAAAGCTGCCCACCACGTCTTTCAGGGATTTCTGCTCTTCCTTAGGAAGCTCCACTTCTCTGATGCCGTAGCGGTTTCCTTCAAAGAGCGTGAAGTTCGTTTTGTAGAGGGCCAGTATCTGGTAGCTGTCATCGGTCTGATAGGCATTCAAAAGAGGTTTTACATAAAAGTTTTTCGAGACTTCCACATATTCTTTCACGTCACGCTGAAGCTTGTACACAACCATCTCGTCTCTTTTGGCCAGAACGCCAAGACCATCCAGCTGGTAGCTCCAGAATGGTTTATCCTCAAGAAGGGTCTTTAAATCACTTAATATCTCCTCTCCCGCTTTTCCGGGATAATTTTTAGCGAGTAGATCTTCTGCTTTTTTCAGCAGATTCTTGAAGCGGATTTCATTATCCTTTGTTTCAGTGGTCAGTCTGCTGGTAGGCATGTAGATGGAAACAAAAGGGGGCTCTCCGTTTTCAATGATAGGATGCGGGAATCTTTCTGCAACGATGTACGCCATAGTATACCTCCTAAATTAATCGTAATATTCTGACATTTTAGGATAAGGAAAGACCTCTCCTATGAGTGTTCTTATTATACAATAAATTATTGAACAGAATTTGAAAGAAACATGAACGAAAGGTATGTAAAGTATGCATTTCACAGAAAAAGACTGTTCCGCAGGGGAACAGTCTCTATAAGCTAGGTTGCTATTCTTCCTCACCGATGACCTTGGGCTCAGCGCTGTCTTCTGCAGGTTCTTCTGCATCTTCATCCACTTCTGCCATCTGAGCGGAGAGAACGACTCCGAGCAGCACATCTTCTTCGGCTTCTACTTCAATTCCTTCAGGGATCGAGAGGGCACTGAGGTGCACTTTATCTTCAAAGTTCAGCCCTGTGACGTCGATTTCCAGCTTTTCAGGCAGATCTTCTGCAGGGCCCTTCAGAATCAGTTCCTGCACATTCGGCTGGAACAGAAGTCTTCTGTGGGTCAGGCTTTCCTCACCGAGTATATGGAGAGGAACGGTCACTGAAATGACTTCTCTTAATGAGATGGCCTGAAAATCAATGTGTTCCGGCAGGAAGGTGGCACCATTTCTTTGGACTTCCTTCACAATGGCGGTGACAGCTTTTTCAAGACCTTCCAGTTTTACAATAGATGTCTTTGTGTTTTCCTTCAAAAGCTTGTTGGCTTCTGACAGACTCATCTCCAAAGGGATGGAGTCCTTGAATTCTCTTCCATAGACAACACCTGGGACGATCCCATCTCTTCTGAGTTTTTTGGCTTTTACACCACTTCGATTTGATACTTGATATACTGTATTACTCATAATCACTCACTCCTCATACAAACGTATATCCGACATCCGACAACTATTATTATACATCACACTGGAGAATAAATGGCGGAATAAACAGATTATTTAAAGTATATTATCTAAGGGTTTATAGTTTGCTTAGAATGTTTAAGACAGGTTCATAATCTCATGGGCCATAAAGAGGATCTTCCGGTTTTTCCGGGTAAAAATCCTGTAGAACCTTATAATTTTCAAGGATTATAGTATAATAAAGGCAAGAATATAATAAAAGGTGGGAGTATCATGCTGAAAGTGGTAAAAAGAGACGGCAGAATTATTGATTTTGATCTGGAACGCATCAAAGTGTCTGTGGCCAACAGCGCCAGAGATTCGGAAATCCAGGTGACCGAGAAGGAGCTGGATCTCATCTCCCATCAGGTGGAGAAAACCATCCGTAAGGTCCGAGGGGAAGAAGGCATTACATCAACCTATGAAATCCGAGGTGTCGTGGTCCGCGTTCTGAAGGAAATGGGCTATAAGAATATCGCCAAGGATTTCTATGAAGGGGAAAAAATCAGAAAGAAGGAAGACTCAAAATAACAAGGGTCAACGACATCGATATGTAAAACAGAAACAGGGGGTGCGTCATGGAGCTTGTCATCGTCACAGGAATGTCCGGCGCTGGAAAATCAGTTGCGGTGAATGCTATGGAGGATCTGGGTTTTTTCTGTGTGGATAATCTGCCGCCACAGTTCCTATTGCAGTTTGCGCAGCTCAGTATCGGCACAAAAGGAAAAAATGACAGAATTGCGCTGGTGGTGGATGCCAGAAGCAAAAATGTCTTCACCAGTCTCAACGAGGAGATCAATCTTCTGGATGAGAATAAAATCCGCTATAAGCTCTTATTTTTGGATGCATCCGATGAGGTGCTCCTGAACCGGTATAAGGAAACCAGAAGGAAGCATCCGCTGATGGATAGTGAGCTGACCTCTCTGGAAAAAGCCATTGATCTGGAGCGGACTTCCTTTGAAACCATCCGAAGCCGTGCAGACTATATCTTGGATACCACCTTTCTTTCCAGCCAGAAGCTGAAGAAGGAAGTGAATAATCTCTTTTCTGTGGAAGGGAATCACAGAATGCAGATCAAAACGGTGTCTTTCGGATACAAATACGGAATTCCCAACGACGCGGATCTTGTTTTTGATCTGCGGTATCTGCCAAATCCCTACTATGTTCCAGAGCTTCGGGAGAAGACAGGACTACAGGATGAGGTGTTTCATTATGTCATGGAGACAGAACAGGCAGAGAGTCTGTTTCTGAAACTCATTGATCTCATTGAGTACCTGATTCCTCTCTATACAGAAGAGGGCAAGAGCCAGCTGGTCATTGCGTATGGGTGCACCGGCGGTAAGCACCGCTCTGTATCCTTTGCCAGAAGGACTGCAGAGTATCTCAAAGAAAAAGGATTCCCAGCAGTGACCCAGCATCGTGATATTGAAAGGGTCTAGAAGGGGTGAAAGGAAACATTGTCATGAAAAGAAAACAAAGGATTTTCCTCATGGTCTTACTCCTGTCCCTCAGTGTGCTCTTTACTGGATGCAAATCCAGCAGCAGAGAGGCATTCAACACAAAAATGAAAGAAGGAGAAGTGCTCCTTCAGGCGGAGAAGTATGGGGAAGCGGTAGAGTTTTTTGAGGCTCTATATAAGGAAAACAGTGACAGCATCACCCTCATGGAGAAGCTGGAGTATGCCATTACTCTGGAGGCGTCTAGAAATGCACTGAAAAAAGCGGAAGCCTACCTTGAGGAGGAAAACTACCAGGAGGTGCTGAAATCTCTGGAAGGGGTCCATCAGGAGGATGAAAAAGGTGTGCTCCTGAAAGAGGCTCTTCTGGAGGATATGAAAAAGGAGTTTCTCTCCAAAGGAAAAACGCTTCTGGAAAAAGAGGCCTTTGATGAGGCCCTGGCTCTTCTGAAAGAATATGAAAGGCTAAGAGGGGAAGATTCTGACATTCTGGTCCTTCATGAAACCATTCTGGAAGAGAAGAACAAACCGGAAGAACCCAAGAAGCTGATTGTCCTCAATGCGGGGCACCAGAAGGTGCAGGATAAGAATCAGGAGCCTTTGGGTCCTGGCAGCAGTGAGACCAAAAACCGTGTAACCTCTGGAACCAGAGGTGTGGCCACGGGTATTTACGAGTATGAGCTGAATCTTCTCATGGCAGAGAAACTGGAAAAGAGACTGCTGGAGGAAGGATTCCTGGTGAAAATGGTCCGTTCATCCCATGAGGTTTCCATCAGCAACAAGGAACGGGCAGAAATGGCCAACGCCTGGGGAGCAGATCTTTATATCTCCATCCATGCCAATGGAAGTGAGAACAGCAGGAAGCAGGGAATTCTCACCATCTATCCATCCAAGGACAACCCATTTGTTTCTCATCTTAGTGACGAAAGCCGAAGGCTTTCAGAGCTTCTTCATGATGCCATGGTAGAGAAGACAGGAGCGAATCCTGTGGGTGCAGTGCCCATGGACCATATGGCCAGTCTCAACTGGTCAAAATCCCCTGCCACCATCATTGAAATGGGATATATGTCCAACCGCGAGGAGGATGTGCTTCTTTCCGAGGAAGCCTATCAGGCAAAACTTGTGGAAGGTATGGTAGAAGGGATCAAAGCGTATTTTTCTTTTGAATAGTCCTAGCTAGAATTGTGAACAGTACCAAGCCTTATGCCGGCAGGTGCTGTTTTTCTTTTTTTTGAGCGAAAAGGATGTATAATTTTAAGTAGATGTTTGTTTCAGATAGAAAGAAGAAAGACATGGTGCAGAATGAAAACTTGGGAAAACAAAAGATATCACAGCCTGAACGCCTTCTTAAGGGAGAAGTTTCAGGATAAAGTATATAAAATCAGTCTGGATGCAGGATTCTCCTGCCCAAACCGTGATGGAACCATCCATGGCACAGGGTGCATTTTCTGCAGCGAGCGGGGGTCCGGTGATTTTGCCGGGGACAGAAATTTCAGCATCACAAGGCAGTTTGAGGATATCCGCTGCATGATGGAGAAAAAATGGCACAGCGGAAAGTATATCGCCTATTTTCAGGCTTATACCAATACCTATGCAGAGCCGGAAGTGCTTCGGGAGAAATACCGGGAAGCCATCAGCAAGGAAGGGGTGGTGGCGCTTTCCATTGCCACAAGACCAGACTGTCTGGGAGAACCTGTGCTGGAAGTGCTGGAGGAATTCCGGGATGAAGTCTACACCTTTGTGGAACTGGGGCTTCAGACGGTATCGGATGAGACGGGCAGAAAAATCAACCGAGGGTATGATCTGCCGGTGTTTGAGGAGGCTCTGTCGAAGCTGAGAAGTAGTGGCATAGATGTGGTGGTCCACGTGATTTTTGGGCTTCCCGGTGAGAGCCTCGAAGATATGAAAGAAACGGTGCGCTATCTGGCTGCAAAGGATATACAAGGGGTGAAGTTCCATCTTCTTCATCTCATGAAGGATACCCCCATGGTGCACCTTTATGAACGGGGAAAGCTTACGTTTCTCTCCATGGAAGAGTACGTATCCCTGGTGGCGGAGTCCATTGCCATGCTTCCGGAGTCTGTGGTGATTCACAGGACCACTGGAGATGCGCCCAGAGATCTTCTCATTGGACCTCTGTGGTCCTTGAAGAAATGGGAAGTGCTCAATGCCATTGACCAGTACTTTGTGGACCATGATCTCTATCAGGGGAAAAACTATAGAAAAAAAGAAACAAAAGAAGCAGAAATGCTTGGAACAGGAGAAAAGAATGAAGATTGATGTGATTCTGACGGGAAAAGAAGTCAGCCCAGAACAGGTGAAAGGTACTGCTGTAGTGGTGGTGGATGTCTTGAGAGCCACCTCTGTGATCATCACGGCGCTGAAAAATGGTGCAAAAAGCGTGGTTCCTGTCCAGTCTGTGGAGGAGGCTCTTCTCACAAAGAAAAAACTGGAGCAGGTGGTTCTGGGCGGTGAAAGAAAGGCCCAGAAGATTGAAGGGTTTGATCTGTCTAACTCCCCTCTGGAATATACCCATACGGCCATCCATGATAAGAATGTGATTCTGACCACCACCAATGGGACTCTGGCCATCACCAGAAGCAGTGCGGCCAAAAGAGTGCTCATCGGAGCTCTTCTGAATGCTACAGCTGTGGCAAAGGAAGCTGTAAGGGAGGACACGGACATCATCGTGGTGAACTCCGGAACCAACGGACAGTTCAGTATGGACGATTTCATCACCACAGGAGCGCTGATCCATGAGATGCTGAAGGAGAAGCCCTATGAGCTGACAGATATTGCCAGGACCTCACTTTTCATCTATGAAAGTCATCCGGACCTAATCAGTTATGTGAAAGAGGCGAAGCATTATAAAGTGCTCGAGAATCTTCAGCTTGAAGAGGATCTTGCCTACTGCTTCCAGAAAGACCTTCTGGAAGTGGTGCCCGAATATAAAAATGGTGTCATCCGTCTCAGTGAGAATGTTGTGTAGTATGGAATCATGTTAAGGAGGAGCCTATGTTTTTTAAGCGTCTCTACGAACCTCAAAACCTGCCGCTTTATAGACAAAAAACCTATAGAAAAGCGGTACGTGCGGTGATCATGAAAAATGGCAAGCTTCTGATGCTTCAGACTAAAAATGGAGACTATAAGTTTCCGGGTGGTGGAGTCAAGAAAGAGGAAGAAGATACAGAGGCACTTCGACGAGAAGTGATGGAAGAGACTGGATTCAGACTCTTTCAAGTAGGAACGTATCTGGGGAAAGTGCTGGAACGGAAGAAAGATGAATTTTTGGATGATACCACCTTTGAGATGGAATCTTATTATTTTCTCTGCAGCATATCCGGAGAGCAAGGCGTCCAAGCACTGGAAGGGTATGAGCTGGATCTTCAGTTCACTCCCGTTTGGGTATCCCTGGAGGAGGCCATTTCAAGCAATGAAAAAGTGCTTCAGAAAGGCGAAGACCTTCATTTCCGGTGGATTGAGAGAGAGACAGATATTTTGAAGGAGCTGAGAAGTTTGAACAATACAGAAAACAAGGTCACGACGGTATACTTTGTCAGGCATGCAGAGCCTGTGCATGGTCATAAAGAAGACCGGACAAGACCTCTGACCCTAGAAGGTCACGAAGATGCTAAGAAAGTCACAGAATTTTTCAAAGAAAAAGAAGTGCATGCCTACTATTCCAGTCCGTATCTTCGGAGTAAAGACACCATCCGAGGCAGCGCAGAGGAAAAGGGGATGGGGATAGAGGAGCACTTCGGACTGAGAGAGCGGGAAAACGGGAAAAGTGAGAACACCAAAGAGATGATCAGGAAGCGCTGGGAAGATTTCCATTTCCATGAGGAAGAAGGAGAGTCTCTTGCCATGGTTCAGAAAAGAAACCTGGAAGCTTTAACTGAAATTCTCCAAAAAGCATCAGGGAGAACCGTGGTTGTGGGCACCCATGGCACGGCGTTAAGTATGATTCTCAATCACTACAATCCAGCCTTCCAGGTGGAGGATTTTTTCAGAATCATCGATTTTATGCCCTATATTGTGAAGCTTACTTTTCAGGGAGACAAACTTATGAATTTCAGTGAAGAGTTCTATCTTCAAAAAACCTATAAACGGTTCTAAAAAAAGGATACCTGATTTTTTCAGGTATCCTACATTTTTACATAAAAATCGGTTCAAGACTCTCCAGGGGCAGCCAGCCGGCATTGCCGCTTTTTTCATGAATACAATAAGCCCAGCTGTTGATGAATTTCACAAGCTCCACCACATCTCCTACGGTGACGGCTAGTTCCTTGGAACAGTAATCTTCCAGAAGTATAGACTCATCTCCAATGTCTTTCAGATACGCTCTTGGAATCCAGCCTTCTGCTAGTGTGTCATGGGAAAGGCAGTAGACCCAGTTTTTCCAAACAGGATTTCCAATGTACTCTTCCAGGCGGAGAACCCGGTCATCTTTCTTGACTTCAATGAGGTTGGCTTCATTGATAATATGATTTTTAACCACAAGATGTCTCATAAATCAGATCCCAAGAGAGAGGACAATGTCTGAGATGACAAGTTCCATCTCTTCCTGTGAGATTTTATCGCTGATCTCAAAATAAGGAGTCAGCATGCAGTTTCTGTCAAAAAGCCGGAACAGTTCAATCATGATGGGAGAAGTCTCTGGCTCCACCCGCTGGGTTTCATCTCCTTGATAGGAAAGCACACCAAGAAAAGTGCTTCCATTTTTAACCCTTTCCATAACCTCATTGACCAGGGGGGCAAGGCTTCTTTTGATGTATTTTTCATAGTCTTCTTCCACACCTGTATTCCGCTGGATCTGATCCTTCTGGAACAGTGCATACTGCTTTTCCACATTGGGCACAGCCACAAGATTCACAGATAAATCCATCAGATCTTTTACCACAGGCAAAGGTCCCATGCCAAATCTTTTCTCAGCGGGGAGCATGCCCTGGTCCAGAATGCTGTGGGTAATGACGAGAATTTTATCTTCCATTTGAAAACACCTCCGATGTTTGGAAAACTTAGTTTAATTATGCCATTATTCTGAAAAAAACTCAATGAAGCCAGGATGACAATCCTATGAATAATTTCAGAGGTAGTAGTGGCGGACAGAAAAAGTTATAATGAAGAAAAACAGGAAATCAGGTGAAAATAGATGGATGATCAAAAACAGGAACAAATCATGGACAACATCACCAAGGTCTGCATCTGCAGAGCCATTCCCAGAAGGAAAATCAAGGATGCCATAAGAAAAGGGGCAGATACGGTGATGAAGGTCAGTGAAGCTACAGGAGCCATGACAGGAGAATGCAGAGGAAGACGATGCGGCCTGAAAATCAAAGGGCTCATTGATGGCTACAAGGAAGGAGACTGGGAGTAATGAAGTGGATTCACAGAAAAAGTCTATCCTTCTTACTGGTCTTTCTGCTGTCTACGCTTTTTGCAGGATGCAGCATCCTTGATGCTGTGGTGGAGGAAGAGGTAAATACACCGGGGGTATCTGAAGAAAACCCTGGTGAGTCTCCAGGTGTGGAGTCTCCGGAGGAGGAAGAACACCCGGAAACCAGTGTGAAGGAAATTACAGAAGAGGGATTCTATACCAGCAAAGAAGAGGTGGCCCTTTATCTTCATACCTTCGGGAAGCTTCCAGGAAATTACCTGACAAAAAGGGAAGCGGAAGATCTTGGCTGGGAAGCCAGTGAAGGGAATCTCTGGGAAGTGACAGAAAAGATGAGCATCGGAGGAGACCGGTTCGGAAACCGGGAAGGGCTTCTCCCTAGTGCCAGCGGCAGAAAGTGGTATGAGTGCGACATCGATTATGCAGGCGGATACCGGAATGAGAAGAGGATTGTTTATTCCAGCGATGGACTCATTTATTATACGGGAGACCATTATGAGTCTTTTGTGCAGCTCTATGATGCGGAAGGAGCAGTACCATGAAAAAAGTGCATTTGAACGGAAAAAGAATGATCTCAAAAGAAGTGACCCATGCGTATCTCAAACGGAAATTTAATTTCCCGGATTATTACGGAAAGAACTTGGATGCTTTGTGGGATCTTCTCACCACCCTTGGAAAAGACACGGACATTATTATTCTCCATAAAGACTGCATCCTGGAAAACCTGGGATCCTATGGAGAAGCGCTTTTGGCTCTTTTTCTGGAGCTTCCTGAAGAGTCGGACCGGATCAAGGTGGAAATCAGATAGTGAAGCGCCGCCGGAGAGGAAATCCTCCCTGGCGGTTTTCTTTTTGCCTTTTTCAAGAATCTTCTCTACGTTTTCACAACTATCCGTTATAATGAATAGAAAGAAGACGGATTCCTCATAATAAAGGAGTCATTAAAAGTCAAAGGAGAAACAGATGAATTTTAGATATAAGACCATAAGAGAACTTTTGTTAAACTGTGAAATGGAGGACCTTGCCATTGCACTGGACCATTTTGATGAGGAGTATAGAGAAGAGGAGACCCAGGAAGACCTCATAGAGAAGCTGGAGAACGCTCAGAAATCCTATCCAGCAGAAGCCTTCTATATGCTCTCCCAGGAAGACCTTGCACTACTGAATACCATAAAGAAAGCAAACGGTATGATCACCGTAGATATGAATGAAGAAAACCATGAACTCATGGATGCAGTGGACAGACTCATGGATCTTTGCATCGTGACGTCAAAATCTGATGTGGAAAGTGAGCTAGCGGACGTGTTTGTCAGTGAAGAGTTCCTTTCTGTATTCGAATCCTATCTGGAACCGGAAAGAAGAAGTTTTGCGGGGTATCTGGATGAAGCAGCCCGTATGGTGGAGGGTGCACTGTATTACTATGGTGCTTTGCCGCTAGAGAAGCTTTTTGAGCTGGTTCATACCAATCACGGCAATATGGATTTCACATTCTTCAATCGGGTGCTGTCCTACAAGCTGACCCTGGATGGACTCTATGAGTCTGTGGACATTGGCGAAACAGAGTATATTTTGGCTGCGGATTATCAGGACTTTTATGACTTAACCGAGATTTCAATGAAAGAAAAGCTCTATGGCTATCGTCCCCTCACGAGAGAAGAACTCCTTCAGGCAGGAGATCCGGACTTTATAGAAAATGAGGAGGAGTTCATGGATCTTTATCTATCCATGGAAGAAGCCGAGGTTTCGGAAGAGCTTACAGAGGACCTTTTCTATCAGGTGCCGGAAGAAGTGATTCTTCTGATGTTCCTGAACTTCACCATGGACCTGGCGAGAAAGCATCCTCATCCGGAGGTCATTGTGGAGGAGTTCTTCAGCGGTATCACCCTGAGCCAGAAGGAGAGCATCAAAGACATCCGTAAGAGATTCATGGATTATGTGAACAAAGTGGCCCGATGGAGCTATTTAGGCCATTCCTTTGACCAACATCCAAAGAAAAAGATGGAGAACAAAAATGTGGTTTCCATGAAAGCATATATCGGACGTAAAAATCCATCCTAAGCTTCGTGCTCATGGTGGGCTAAACAGTCAAATAAGTTGTTTGACAAGGTATAAGGCATATACTATAATTATGTGGTCAAACGCTGTGATCAGGAAGAGTATCTTCTATTCATCGCTTATAGAGAAAGGTTGGTTGGTGCAAAACCTGAAGCGGAAAGATGAGAAAATCACCTGGGAGCGGATCTTCTGAACGATGTAGTAAGAAGATACGTGATTTCACGTTACGGAAATAGGATATATCAGAAGAAATGTTTCTTCCTGTATCTGAAGATTTATATTTAGGTGGTATAGCGAGACCTCGCCCTATTTGGGCAGGTCTTTTTTATTTATTAGGGAAAGAAGGAGTTGTTGAGAGCATGTACAAAAAAGTAGAAGCGGGAAAATCTTTTGTTTCCATGGAAGATGAAATCCGTGAACTGTGGCATGAGAAAGACATCGTAGAAAAAAACTACAAACTGAATCAGGATGGGGAAGTGTTCACTTTCTTTGATGGCCCTCCAACGGCCAATGGAAAACCACACGTAGGACACGTGCTCACAAGAGTCATCAAGGATCTTATTCCAAGATACAAAGTGATGAAAGGGTACAAGGTTCTGAGAAAAGCTGGATGGGACACCCATGGTCTTCCAGTGGAGCTGGAAATCGAGAAGAAACTGGGCATCAATGGAAAAGAAGGCATTGAAGAGTATGGCGTAGAAAACTTCATCAATGAATGTAAGGAAAGTGTATTCAAGTACACCAGCATGTGGAAGGAAATGTCTGAGAAGATCGGTTTCTGGGTAGATATGGAAGATCCTTACATCACTTATAAAAATGATTATATCGAATCTGAGTGGTGGGCGCTGAAGACCATGTGGGAGAAGGATCTTCTCTATAAGGGCTTCAAGGTTATGCCTTACTGCCCAAGATGTGGAACAGGTCTGTCTTCCCATGAAGTTGCGCAGGGGTATAAGGATGTCAAAGACTCCACCGCCATTGCAAAGTTCAAGGTGAAGGGCACAGAAAACAAGTACATTCTGGCCTGGACCACAACCCCATGGACACTGCCATCCAATGCGGCACTGGCTGTAAATAAGAGCTTTACTTATGTGGAAGCGAAAGTGGGAGAGGAGATCCTCATCCTGGCCAAGGAGCTTTGCGAAAAAGTTCTGGAAGGAAAAGAATATGAGATCGTCCGAGAATTCCTGGGCGAAGAGCTGGTAAACACCGATTACGAGCAGCTGATGCCTTTCCATACACCAGAGAAGAGAGCGTTCTTTGTCATTCATGGGGACTTTGTCACCTTGTCTGACGGTACCGGTGTGGTACATACCGCTCCAGCCTATGGTGAAGACGACTATATGGTGGGCATGAAGAACAACATCCCATTCATCCATTTAGTCAATGAAGAAGGAAAGTTTGTGGATGAAGTGGAGCCTTTCAAGGGCATGGATGTCCGAAAGGCAGACAAAGCCATCCTGGACTGGCTGGAACAGGAAAACAAGCTGTTCCATACTGAGAAGTATACTCACTCCTACCCACACTGCTGGAGATGTGACACACCGCTTCTTTACTATCCAAAAGACAGCTGGTTTGTGAGAATGAGCTCCTTAAGAGACAAACTTCTGGAAAACTCCAACAGCGTCAACTGGTATCCAGATAATGTAAGAACCGGTAGAATGGGCAAGTTCCTGGAGAACGTCATCGACTGGGGCATTTCAAGAGACAGATACTGGGGAACCCCACTGCCAATCTGGGAGTGCGAATGCGGCCATAAGGAATGCATCGGTTCCATCGAAGAGCTGAAGAAAAAGGGCAAGCATGTGCCGGAAAACATCGAGCTCCATAAGCCATACATCGATGAAGTGCACCTGACCTGTGAAAAGTGCGGCGGGGACATGAAGAGAACCCATGAGGTTATTGATGCCTGGTTTGATTCAGGTTCCATGCCTTTTGCCCAGTGGCACTATCCTTTTGAAAACAAGGAAATGTTTGAGGAGAACTTCCCTGCACAGTTCATCTCTGAAGCAGTGGATCAGACCAGAGGCTGGTTCTATACTCTTCTCGCCATTTCCACAGCCATCTTTGACAGAAGTCCGTTTGAGAATGTCATTGTTATGGGCCATGTTCTGGACAAGAAGGGCATCAAGATGTCCAAGCATAAGGGCAATGTTGTAGATCCGATGAAGGTCATCAACGAGCAGGGAGCAGATGCCACCAGATGGCATTTCTATACAGCATCCATGCCATGGCTGCCCACAAGATTCTCTGAAGATGATGTGGCAGAAAGCCAGAGAAAGTTCCTGCTGACCCTTTATAATGTATACTCCTTCTATGTGCTGTATGCGGATCTGGATCAGTTCAACCCGCTGGAGTACAAGAACCATGTATCAGACAATGTTATGGACAAATGGATCCTCTCCAAGCTGAACTCTCTCGTGAAGAAGGTGACGGAAGACCTGGATGGCTACAGAATCACCCAGGCGGCGCTGTCCATTGAAGAGTTCACAGACAGCCTGTCCAACTGGTACGTCAGAAGAAACAGAGCAAGATTCTGGTCTGATGAACTGTCAGAGGACAAGATCAGTGCCTACACCACCCTGTACCATGTGCTGGTGACTCTAGTGAAGACGGCAGCACCATTTATCCCATACCTTGCTGAAAGCATGTACCAGAACCTGGTGGTGAATCTGGACAAAACAGCAGAAGAATCCATCCACTTCACCAGATTCCCTGAAGCAGACGAAAGTCTCATCCATGAGAATCTTGAGAAGGAGATGGGACTTGCCTACAGTCTGGTGGCTTTAGGAAGAAGTGCAAGAAACACCTCCAATATGAAGAACCGTCAGCCGCTGTCCCAGATGCTGATTTCTGAAAAGGAGCTTCCAGAGTACTATGGAGACATCATCAAGGAAGAGCTGAACATCAAGGAAGTTGTACTAGGTGCAGATCTGTCCCAGTACGTGAATTTCGAGATCAAGCCAAATCTTCCAGTTCTTGGAAAGACTTACGGCAAGATGATTCCAAAGATCAGAGCGGCCATCGGTGCCATGAACCAGATGGATCTGGCATCCAAGATCAATGGCGGTCAGGAAGTGCCTGTGGACATTGATGGGGAAGAAATCATCCTCAATGCCGAGAATCTACTGGTGACCATGCAGGGTCTGCCTGGTTATGCCTTTGCAGGTCAGGGTGAACTGGGTGTTATTTTGGACACCAATGTGACACCTGAACTGAAGGAAGAAGGGGATGTGAGAGAAATCATCTCCAAGGTTCAGAATCTCCGTAAAGAAACGGGCTTTGAAGTGGCAGATAAAATCAGGCTGTATGTTTCCGGCAATGAAAGACTGGAAAGCATCATGAAGAAGTTTGAAGACCATCTGAAGAAGGAGACCCTGACAGAAGAGCTCCACTATGGTGAAGAACATGCCTATGAGGAGTTCAACATCAATGGAGAAGCACTTCAGATTGCAGTAGAAGTTGTGAAGTAATCTAAGGATTTTCAAGAAAACCAGCTGTTTAACAGGCAGCTGGTTTTTTGCACAATGAAAATACAGGATATTATGTAAATTATTTTCATGAAACCTTTACATAATGGAGTGGAAGGTGATATGATAGTATCATTAAATGTAAAATCAGTATTGGTTTACATTTTCATGAAAAATTCAAAATTATTTCATGAAATCTATATTACAATAGAATTGGAAAGGTTTACGAAACCGGTAAATTCGCAAAGTGAATCTGAAAGTGAAATGTAAATCAATGAAAATGAATAGATGAGGAGTGGGTAAAATGGCAGCTTCAATTAAGGATGTTGCAAGAGAAGCGGGCGTCTCCATCGCCACCGTATCTCGAGTATTAAACAATGTGGATGTAGTCAATGAGGATACAAAGAAAAAGGTGCAGGACGCCATTAAAAAGCTGAGCTACAGACCGAATATCGTGGCAAGAAGCTTGAAGACACAAAAGACAAAGACCATCGGAATTCTCGTTCCGGATGTATCTAACCAGTTCTATCCTGAAGTCGTCAGAGGTGCAGAAGACGTAGCGAATATTTATGATTACAACATCATTCTTTGCAACTCGGATTCTGATCTTGAAAAAGAAAAAGAGTACATCCGTGTGCTGAAGGAAAAAATGGTAGACGGGATGCTTTATATGAGTTCTTCCCTGGAAGGAGAGATTCTGGATCTTATTGATGAGCTGGAGCTGAAGACCGTTCTTGTAGAAACGAAGATTTCAGGTGGAAAGCTGCCAAGCGTCACCATCGACAACAAGAAGGCTGCCTATGACGCCACCAAATATCTCATCGATAAAGGCAATAAGAAAGTTGCTTATATCGGACTCAAGAAAGACCGAAACAATGCGGTATCCAAGCGTTATAACGGATATGAGAAGGCTCTCAAGGACAGCGGCATGGAAGTGGACCCAGGCCTTGTGTACTTTGGAGACTTGAAACCTGCAGACGGATATAACGGAATCAATGTGATCTTGGAAAACAATGAAATTGATGCGGTGTTCTGCGCTTCTGATGAAGCAGCCATGGGTGCCATCAATGCATTAAGAGACAAGGGTTTAAGATGTCCCGAAGATGTGGATGTCATGGGATTCAATGACGTAAACATGGCAGCGGTATTCTATCCAAAGCTCACCACCATTGCACAGCCAATGTATGACATGGGTTCTGTTGGCATGAGAATGCTCATCAAAGCTGTAAACAACAAGCCTCTGGAAGACAACCAGTACGTACTTCAGTACTACTTAGTGGAAAGAGACTCTGTAAAGAAGTAGGAAGGAGAGTGCCATGGCTTATAAATACAACATGGAGGAGCTCCATGAGATGACCGTTAAGACTCTGGAAAGGCGTGGCGTTACCTTAGAAGATATCGCAGATATCGTCATGATCCTTCAGGAGAAATACTATGAAGGCCTCACCAAAGAAATGTGTGTGGAAAATCTCAAAGCAGTTCTTCGGAAGCGTGAGATCATCCATGCGGTGCTGACGGGCATCGCCATTGATGAGATTGCAGAGAAAAAGCTTCTGCCGGAACCTTTGCAGGAAATCGTGGAAAGTGATGAAGGGCTTTATGGAATTGATGAAATCCTGCCTCTTTCCATCGTCAATGTCTATGGAAGCATCGGACTCACAAACTTTGGTTATTTGGATAAAGAAAAAATTGGGATCATCAAAAAACTGGATGAGGAAAAGCATGGCATCCATGTGAATACCTTCCTGGATGATATTGTTGCAGCACTTGCTGCGGCAGCTGCCAGCAGACTCGCTCATTCAGACAGATCATAGAAGAAAAGGGTTAAGATACACAATGATGATTGTGTGTCTTTTCCTTTTTTTCAGAAGCAGTACAGATTTTTCAAATCTGTATCTCTTTCAGTGAAAAAATGACTTTACAGAACCGGATAAAAGTAATATCATAATGGGTATGCCTAATAAGGTACAATGATTAAATAAAAAAATAAAACTGTGAGACATATTTTAGCGTTGCAGTTTGCCGTAAGGCCGAGGAGGATTCATATTATGGGAGATCGTGCAAAGCTGATGAGAGAGGAGAAAATCTTCAAGCTGTTCTTGAGGTTTTCAATTCCAGCTATTTTAGGGATGATTGTCCAGTCCCTGTACAATATTGTGGACAGAATTTTTATTGGTAATATTCCTTTGGTTGGTGGACTTGCCATCAGCGGTATTGGTGTCGTACTGCCCATCACCTTTATCATCATGGGATTTGGTATGCTCTTTGGTATAGGTTCCGGAGCGAATATTTCTATCAAGCTGGGACAGAACAAGAAAGACGACGCAGAGAAAATTTTTGGTGTAGGATTTTTCATGCTGGCAGCAGCTGGCGTTGCCATTACGGTTTTTGGTCTGATCTTTTTGGAGCAGATTGTCAATCTTTATGGTGCAGATGATACCATACGAGTATACGCCAAGGATTATCTAAGGATCATCTTATACGGAAACATTTTCAATACCATCGCCTTTGGACTCAACAACATCATCCGTGCAGAAGGAAATGCGAAGATTGCCATGTATACCATGCTGGTGGGTGCCATCACCAATACAGTGCTGGACCCAATTCTCATTTACGGATTCAACATGGGTGTAGCTGGTGCTGCTTGGGCCACCATCATCGCTCAGTTTGCGAGCTTTGTATGGACCATGTCCTATTTTGTCACTGGGAAGAGCATGCTGAAACTAAGGAAAGAGTATATCCGCTATTCCAATTCACTGGTGCTGAAGATCATGTCCATCGGCGCCTCACCTTTTGCCATGCAGGTGGCAGGAAGCGTTGTGGGAATTCTCATGAATCAGAGCCTTTCCACTTACGGTGGTTCTCTGGCCATTGGTGCCTATGCAGCCATCAACTCCGTGGTGACACTTTTCTTTATGCCAATTTTTGGAATGAATCAGGGTCTCCAGCCCATCATTGGGTTCAACTATGGAGCGAAGAATTTCAGAAGAGTCCGGGAAGCGCTGAATGTGGGACTGATTTCTGCAACGGCAGTTTGTGTCGTTGGATTTATCTTTGTCCAGACCATGCCTGAGGTATTCATCAACTTCATCTCCAAGGATCCTGAAATCAGGACCATGGGTGTGGAGGGCATCAAGAGGTTTATGATCATGATGCCAGTGATTGGAACACAGATCATCAGTGCAAACTTCTTCCAGGCCATCGGAAAGGCTCAGAAGTCCTTTATCCTGTCCATGCTGAGACAGGTGATACTGCTCATTCCGCTGATTCTCATTCTGCCGAATTTCTTCGGCCTCATGGGTATCTGGACTGCAGTGCCTATTGCGGACTTCATCGCCACCGCAGTAACCGCAGTGGTTCTCATTGCCGAAATGAAGAATCTCCATCGGGATGAATTGCAGTACCGTGAAGAGAGAAAAGATCAGATTGAAGAGAATGTGGAGAAAAAGCTTGGAGCAAGCCTTTAAGAATCTCTGAGGAATAATTTCATAGAACAAAAAAGGAACAGCATCGGATGAAGCTGTTCCTTTTTTCCATTTTGAGCCATCTAAGGTTCTGTATCCTGTATCTTTTTCTGAAGATGCTTGAGCGCACTGTTGAATTCCTCAGCCACTCGTTTGTCATGGACGTAGGACACAAGATGTACTGCCAGATTGATGATGAAGATTGTCAGTGCAAGAGAAAAAGCCATGGAGGGAGATGTGAGAATTCCAAAAACATACAGGTTTGAGAGGATGAGGATCTCTAGGAGTAAAAAATGTAGAAGTGACCTCAGAAGGACTTCTTTGATGCTCTGGTCTTTTTTACTGTAGAAGACCAGCATAGGAAAGGAAGCGATGGCTCCGAAAATAAGAGGAGAGAAAAACGCTTCATAGCCAAAGGTCATATCGGGCTCAAAGATCCGCCCGACGATGGCCATGGCTAAAGTAATGAGGGTCACGGTGATGAAAAAACTCATCATGATCCGTTTTATGAGAAATGTTTTAAAGTCCATTAGAACGTACCTCCAAGTACTGCTTTTTTTAGAGAGGGCACATACTGCCTGGAAACTATGATTTTTTCTCCGTTTTTCATATGCGCTGTGAAGCGGCCATTGAGGGCCGGACTGATGCTCTGAAGTTTCAGGAGATTGATGACAAAGGACTTTCCACACCGGATGAAATGGTGTTCTTTGTAGAGGTCTTCTACCTGATAAAGCCGCACCTTCATCTCGTAGCTGTGGTTTTTGGTGTAAGCGAAAACCCGTTCATCCACCGCTTCAAAATAGTAGACAGCAGAAAGAGGAAAGGTGAATATCCTTTCCTCAAGAATTCCTGTGAGTGTCGTGCCCTTTGAGAGGACAAAGGATTTGATCTCTTCTACCTCTTTTGTGACTTCCACACATTCAATGATAAGCTGTTCCTGATCTTTCTCATTAATTTTCCGCACTTGTACTTTCATCCAAATATTCCTTTTCAATCTGAGGCGCACCCTCATTTTTCAGATAGCTGTTGAAAAATTCCAGCACAATTTCATTCATGGTGACGATGGCGGACCTTGCATCCGCGGTGCCAATGCCCAGTTTTTCAGCAAGGATGGGGGAGAATAGGGGGAGGTCTGTGAAGTTCAGATGTCCTGTTCCTCTGAAAACCGTCTCTCGAGCATCCAAGGCATGGGCAGAAGCATAAAAGTTATCATATTCTTCTCCTTGGGTTTCTATGGCACCTTCGTAGTGATCTTCCGCGCATACATTCAGAAGGGGTACTGGGTAGGGAGTATCATTAAGAACCACACGTCCATCTTCAAAGTCCACTTCTTCGCCCAGCATGGTGCCGTCCAGAACGATCACCGCATCCACGTCATTTCTTTCTCTGGCCGTCTCTGCGGAGGATGCACCTCCCAGAGAGTGACCGAAGAGTCCGATGGCTTCAATGTTAAGGAGGGAGAAGGGAAGGCCTGGAGCAATGCTTCTGGTTTCACCGAGGATGGTATCCAGAAGAAAATGGATATCTTCTGTTCGGAGGTTCATCCATTCCTTTGTGATGTGGAAGACCTCCTCTTCCCGGCTGGTGTCTTTCAGTCCGTTGATTTCCACGGCTTTTTGAAGGAAATCCTGATCAGCCAGTGTGAGGGTTCTTTTTGTATCCACCGTGAAGAAGGCATGGGAGGTGTGGCTGATGCTTCCAACAACATATCCATGGGAAGCCAGTTCCTGGAAGGTGAAGAAGTTGCTGCCGCTGAATCCGAAAGCACCATGAGAAAACACAATGAGAGGGAACTTCCCTTGATCCGTTTTGGGGTAGTAAAAATCTACGGTGACGTTTCGAGGCATTTTCTCATCACTGAAAGGATCCATCCGGCTCTGATCTGTATACGTAAATTTTTTAGTCTCCACTTGATAGGATCCGCTTGCCTGGATGGGTTCAAAAGGCGGGAATAAAAGAAGCGGAACCAGGGAAAGGAGAAGTGTGAGGACTGCAGTGGTGTAGTACATCCCAGCTTTTACTTTTTTAAAAGGTCGCTTCTTTTTTTTCAGGAGAAGGACTCCATTTACGAGGAGTCTTCCGGTGAGCCAAAGCATCAGTGGGGTGAACCGGAAGCTGTAGGGGAGAATCTTTGTTCCAAAAAGCAGGACCAGAATCAATGTGAAAGCAGAGTAGGCAATACACTTTTCCTGAAACAGCCTGTTCTTCTGCTTCAGGCTGAAATAGAAGAGAGCGGTTTCCAAAAGAACCAACAGGATCAATACCACATAAAACATAATTTATACCTCCAAGTTTTTCTATGTGCTCAGTATATTCCTGAAAGAGATTGAGCTTCAAGGAAAATTGGATGAGTTGCAATATGTGGGGATAAGTTGCTTGCTGTGATAAATAATAACAAAATTATATCTTTTCCTATCTTCATATTGAAGAATGAAATGGGATTTGTCAATAAAAAAACCGTCCTCCCACTTTGAGTGGAAAAGGACGGTTTTCATCGTGGTCTTAGTTCTTAGTGGAGCTTATCAGCCTTCAAACTGTGAATTGTAGAGTTTCTCATAGAAGCCCTTCTTCGCGAGGAGCTCTTCATGGGTGCCGGTTTCCACAATGTCCCCTTCGTTCATGACGAGGATCACATCGGCATTACGGATGGTGGACAGTCTGTGGGCGATGATGAAGCTGGTTCTGCCCTTCATGAGCTTTTCCATACTTTCCTGAATGAGCACTTCTGTACGAGTATCCACAGAGCTTGTGGCTTCATCGAGAATCAGGATGGCAGGGTCTTTCAGGAAGACTCTGGCAATGGTCAGAAGCTGTTTCTGGCCCTGGCTGATGTTGGTGGCTTCCTCATTAATCTCCATATCATAGCCGTTGGGCAGTGTTTTTACAAAATGATGCACATAGGAGGCTTTGGAGGCTCTCACGACTTCTTCATCTGATGCATCCAGTTTTCCATAGCGTAGATTTTCCATGATGGTGCCGGAGAAGAGCCAGGTGTCCTGAAGCACCATACCGATGGAGTCTCTCAGATCTCTTCTTTTCAGGTTCTTGATGTCTGTGCCGTCCACTTCGATGGAACCGCTGTTCAGCTCATAATATCTCATCAGAAGCTTCACGAGGGTTGTCTTACCTGCACCTGTTGGGCCGACGATGGCGACCCTTTGGCCAGGCTCCACATGAAGACTGAAGTTCTTGATGATGAGTTCATTCTCTTTATATCCGAACTGCACATTGCGGAAGGTGACTTCACCTTTCACATCCTCCTGACGGAGCGATAAAGTGCCGTCTTCTGTAATTTCCTCTTCTTCCAGGAAGGCGAAGATTCTTTCTGATGCTGCCACAGTAGACTGCAGAACGTTGGAAATCTGAGCCACCTGAGCTATGGGCTGAGTGAAACGTCGGATGTACTGGATAAAAGCAAGAATGTCTCCGACGGAAATGGCTTTGAGGATGGCCAGGTACCCACCTAAGATGGAAACAAACACATATCCGAGGTTACCCACAAACATCATGACCGGCTGAGTGAGTCCAGAGAAGAACTGGGATTTCCAAGCGGAATCCTTCAGGTCCTCATTGATCTCCGTGAACTCGGATACTGCTTTTTCCTCCCGGTTGAAGGCTTTCAGGATGATGTGTCCGCCAAAGGCTTCCTCCACATATCCATTGGCTTTACCAAGAAGTTCCTGCTGCTGTTTGAAAAAGCGCTGGCTTCTCTTGATGATGGTGACCATGAGCCCCATGCTGATGGGCAGAATGAGCAGTGCAATGAGGGTCATTGGTACAGAGATGGAAATCATCATCACCAGTATACCCAAGATGGTGGTGACGGAGGTGATGATCTGAGACAGAGATTGATTCAGGCTCTGAGACACCGTATCCACATCATTGGTCATGCGGGAGAGGACATCTCCATGGCTGTTCTTGTCAAAATAACTAAGAGGCAGCCTGTTGATTTTCTCTTCGATGGATTTTCTTAAGTTATAGGAGACTTTCTGCGCAACGCCTGCCACAATATAGCTCTGGATAAAGCCCAGTATGCTGGATATGACATAGACGCCCAAAAGGAGCAGCAGTGTTCTTTGGATGCCTTCAAAATCAATACCAGGACCTCCGGTGATCTTGCTCAAAAGTCCCTCAAAGATCTTTGTGGTGACATTACCAAGAATCTTAGGTCCGGTGATGCCAAAAATGGTGCTGCCGATGGCAAACCATACCACTAAAATAAGGGGCAGGAAGTAGGGCTTCAGGAAGTCTTTCAGCTTTCTGAAGGTCTTCTTGAAGTCTTTCGGTTTATCTCCCATGGGCATTCCATGGCCCATGCCAGGACCTCCAGGTCCTCGGGGAGCTTTCATTTGAGTATTTCTTTTTTCATCTTGCATTATGCCAGCTCCTCCTTTGTCATCTGTGAGGAAGCAATTTCCTGATAGACACTGCAGCTTCTCATGAGCTCCTCGTGGGTGCCTTGTCCGGCAATTTTTCCTTCGTTCAATACGATAATCTTTTCTGCGGTTTTGATGGTGCTGATTCTCTGAGCGACGATGAGCACCGTGTTGTTCACTTCTTTTTTCAGCTGCGCTCTTAAGGCTGAATCTGTCTTATAGTCCAGTGCGGAGAAACTGTCATCAAAGATGATGGCTTCCGCATCTGTTGCCAGAGCTCTGGCGATGGAAAGTCTTTGTCTTTGTCCACCGGAGACATTGGCGCCTCCCTGTGCAATACCAAACTGGTAGCCATCCTCTTTGTCCAGGATGAAGTCTTCCGCCTGGGCAATTCTTGCAGCCTTTTTCATGGCTTCATCTGAAAGATTTGCATCACTGTATTTGATGTTGGACTCTGCAGTACCAGAGAACAGAATTCCCTTTTGTGGCACATAGGCGATTCTTGATCTCAGATCCTTCAGCATCAGATCTTTGATGTTGACTCCATTTAGAAGAATTTCTCCTTCGGTGGCGTCATAGAATCTTGGAATCAGATTCACCAGCGTGGATTTTCCTGAACCGGTGGAACCAATGAAGGCAGTGGTCTCTCCTGGTTTTGCAGAGAAGGTGATGTTCTTCAGTACATAATCTTCTGCTCCTGGATATTTGAAGGAGACATTCTTGAATTCAATCTCTCCCTTCATACCTTTCTCCATGGCCATGGGCTGGAGAGGGTCTGTGATGCTGAGGTCTTTATCGAGAACTTCTCCGATTCTGTTCATAGAAACGGAAGCTCTTGGCAGAATGATGGAGACCATGGAAAGCATCAGGAAGGACATCATAATCTGCATGGTGTATTGGATATACGC
This sequence comes from Proteiniclasticum ruminis, assembly GCF_900115135.1. Classification (GTDB taxonomy): domain Bacteria; phylum Bacillota; class Clostridia; order Clostridiales; family Clostridiaceae; genus Proteiniclasticum; species Proteiniclasticum ruminis_A. The sequence continues at coordinate 92,091 of NZ_FOVK01000003.1, forward strand.
CATCATATCTCCCACTTGCATATTACCCAGGTCCACTTCATAAGAGCCTACCCAGACGATGAGAATACCCAGGGCATTCATGATGAGCATCATGAGAGGCTGCATAAGTGACATCATTCTGGAAATGAAGAGGTTTGTTTTGGTGAGGTTCTCATTGGCTTCCTCAAATTTTTTCTCTTCATGACGTTCTGTGTTAAAAGCACGGATGACCATGAGGCCCACCAGGGAGTCTCGGACCACCATATTCACTTTATCCACCAGTTTCTGGAGGGATTTGAACTTGGGCAGGGCTACGGTAAACATGGTGACCACAAGGATCAGAATGCCTAGAACGCCAACAGCGATGACCCAAGCCATGGACTGATTGGTTCTTAGAGCTTTGATGATACCGCCGATACCAAGGATTGGAGCAAAGAACACCATTCTCAGAAGCATGACGGTGAACATCTGCACCTGCTGGATGTCATTGGTGCTTCTTGTGATGAGAGAGGCTGTGGAAAATTCGTTGTACTCTTCATTGCTGAAGGAAGCTACTTTCTTAAAGAGAGACAGTCTCAGATCTCTGCCAAGGTAGGCAGAAACCTTACTGGAAATATACGCCACCAGGACAGCGACCACCATGGCAAGAAGCGCAAGGCCCACCATCTGAAGTCCAGCGGTGATCACGTAGCTTGTTTGGATTTTTCCGATGTCTCTTCCCAGGGTTTCATATTCTCCTTTGACAAACTGTGTTGCAGTCTGGTCCTGGATGCTTTTTGGCAGAGCATCTAGAGCGCTTGTGATTTTGGCGAGGATCTCAGATCTTTGGGCTTCTGGCATCATCTTCAGCGCATCCAGAGGCGTCATGCCTTCTGGAAGGTTTGCGAAGGCATCCCCGGCAAAAGGATTGTCATCTCCTGCTTCTCCCTGGAGGCCGGAAGCCATGACCAGGTATGGGGTCAGGTAGGACAGGCTGTCTTCGGAGGTTTCTCCCTCTGCCAGCACGTAGTCTGAGCCTGGGGTCAGATTAGGGTAAAGCTTCTCTAATGAGGCATCTCCGCCATCATAGATTGTATAGTCTTCATTGAAAGAGGTCAGATCATCAGGAGACATGAGTAGAGTTAAAATCTCTCGCTGCTCTCCAGATAAGACTTCAGGATAAGTTTTTTCAATCCCTCCCTGCTGGATTCCCACGTTGACGATTCTGGACATATAGTCTGGAAGCGAGAGCTCTAGGGAAGCCTGAGCAAAGAGGAGTGCAATGATGATCAGTATATGCACGCTGTATTTTTTTAGGAACTGCATGAGTTTCAGCATGAATTGGGTCACTCCTTTGGCTTTTGTTTGTTGCTTCTTTTTGTATCTTACTCATTATATTTTAGAGAAAGTTATAAGTCAATAATAATTATGAATTCATAAATAAACCTTGAAGTCTTACATTTTTTCTTTATAATAGAGTATAGAAGAAAAAAAGGAGATGGGCAGTTGGACAGGCAAGAGATCATCTGTGAAACAGGAGAATATATATTTCATGTGAATATGCTGATGCACAGCAAGCTCATGAACTTTCAGAACATGGCAAAGATCTCAGATCTTCCGCCCAGCCATATCAAAGTGCTGTTCTTTCTGAAAAAGATGGGAGAAAAAACCATGAGTGAGCTGGCCAAGATCATGGAGGTGTCGAAGCCGAACCTTACGCCTATTGTGGACAGGCTGCTGGAAGAAAAGCTCATTGCAAGGAAAGAAGCGCAGAAAGACAGAAGAAAGCTGGTGGTGGAAATCACAGAAGATGGAGAAGCGTTCATCCATATGCTTCATGAAAAAGCTAAAGAAAAGCTTGGTGAGAGGCTTTCAGAAATGTCAGAGGAAGACCTCTTGAAGCTTCATGAGGCAACCAAAACCTTACAGGATGTGCTGAGGAAATTATAGGGATGAAAAAAGAGGAGAGAAAGCGTAAAGCATTCTGTCCTCTTTTAGATTCTCATATCTCAGATGCCTATAGCATCCAGGAACGGGCCCAGATCGATGAATCCTTGCATATCCATATAGTAAAGTGCAAGAAGAATGATGATGGCGGTGAGTACAAACTTAAATGCTGATTTCACGATCTTCAGCACCGTCACCACAGCAATGACAGCCAGCAGTATGATGAGATAATCCATGGCGCGAGCCTCCTTTAAGAGAAGTTTAATTATGAAAGGATATAATCCATTATAACATGAGGTTTCTGAAAATCTTTGCATTTTGTGGAGACAGGAAGGATATAGAGGTGAAAGTAAAATGAAAATGCTCATCATTGAAGATGATAAGCTCTTGGCAGAATCCATCAAAGACTATCTGAAGGACAGTTTCTCTGTGGACCTGGCCAAGGATGGCGAAGAAGGCCTCTATGAGGCGGAAAAAGATATCTATGATCTGATTCTTCTGGACATCATGATGCCCGAAATGAATGGCTATGAGGTGCTGGAAGCGTTAAGAAAGCAAGGCATCTCCACGCCGGTGATCATGATCACCGCCAAGGACGGACTGGAGGACAAGATCAAAGGACTGAAGCTTGGAGCCGATGACTACATCGTGAAACCATTTTTCAGAGAAGAGCTTCTGGCAAGAGTGGAAGCGGTCCTCAGAAGAAGCGGAAGGCTTCTGGATATTGCCACCATTAAGTACCGGGACCTCACTTTAGAGAGAAAGACCAAGAGAGTATTCTTAAGAGAGAAGGAGATTTTTCTTCAAGGGAAGCAGTATGATCTTCTGGAATATCTCATCTCCAATAAGGACACCATCCTGACCAAAGAACAGATCTTTGACAGAATCTGGGGCTTTGATTCGGACACCATGGTCAGTGTGGTGGAGGTGTATGTGTCTAATCTCCGCAAAGCTTTAAAAAACTATGGATATTCCTTGCCCATCAAGACAGTGAGAGGTTTAGGATACATGTTCTCTGTGGAGGAAGAGCCTGATGAAGAAGAAAAAGCTTAGGATTCTTCTGACGTATGCGTCCATATTTTTTGTGATCATCTGCCTTTTCTCCATGAGTATCTTTATATTTGTGTCCCATAATCAGATGAAGAAAGTGGACACTGATCTGCAGCTTTTTAAAAATGCAATTGTAAGGGTATATGACAATGACCTTCATGTGGCACTGCCGCTGAATCCTAAGACCATCACCATTGTCCGAGAAGAAGATGGAAAGCTTGATATGAGATTTCCTGTATCGGAGTTTTATGAAGAGTCTTTAAAGATGTTTGAGGCATTTCCACTGGATGAAGTGAAAACCGTTGCCTATAAAGGGGGCCACTATAGGACCACCAGGTTCCAGCTGATGCTGGGGGAAGAAGTCCGGGACGTGCAGGTGCTTTATAACATCGATTCGGATATTAGGGTTCTGAACAGCTTAAAGAGCATCCTTGTGAATGGAAGTATTCTCATTATTTTTGCGTCCATCATGATCAGCTATGTGCTGGCCAACAGGACCATCAAGCCCATGAAAGAGTCCATTGAGAAAGAGCGAGCTTTTCTCCAGGATGCTTCCCATGAGCTGAGAACCCCCATTGCGGTGATTCAGAGCAGACTCGAGGGACTTCTTAGGAATCCCGAGGAGAAAATCATTGACCGGTATGAGTATATTGAGCCTGCCCTTCGGGAGAGCAGAAGAATCTCCAGAATGGTTTCTAATCTCATGATCCTTACTCGGGCAGATGCGGGAGCGACCCTGGACAAGATGGAGAAATTTGACCTTCGGAAGCTTGGCGATGACATTGCCATTATTTATGGGGAGTTTGCAGCCATTCAGAACAAGAAGTTTGTCTATACACCAAAAGAAGAAGTGATTATTGAAGGAAACTATGAGAATCTTCATCAGCTTCTGATCATTCTCATGGACAATGCGTTAAAATACACCAAGGATGAAGGAATCATTGAGCTTTCCATCACCTCCTCCAAGGACAAAGGCATCATTCGGGTATTGGACAATGGGGTAGGCATCAAGGAAGAGAATCTTGACAAAGTCTTTACCCGATTCTTCCGGGAGGATAAAGCGCGAAACAGAAACAATGGCGGCACAGGTCTCGGTCTTTCCATCGCCAAATGGATCACCGACTGTCATGGTGGCACCATAAGAGCAGAACGGCGAAAAGAAGGCGGCACCATGATTGAGGTGCAGCTGCCAAAAGAAAACAAGCTAAAAATAGGAAAAAACAGTTCCGAAAAGGAATCATGAGAAGAGAAAAACAAAGCACTCTATGTAATGGGAGACCATCTATAGGGTGCTTTGCTATGCTGAAAAAAATAGGATGCTTTCATGCCATCAGGAGAAGAGAAAGTAGGAAACCCCTCCGATGAGACCTGTGAGCCCGATGATGAACAGCGGACTTTTTTTGTAGCGGACCAGGAGGAAAAAGGATGCGCTAAGAAGCAGGAAAGAAAACCCATTGAAGTTCTGAAGGCTTAGGGCATTCTCTGGTGTCTGCTTCAGAGCGACTTTTACAATGGCAAAGCCTGCTGCACCGATCAGTGCTGCGGTAGCAGGGCGAAGTCCACGGAGCACCTTTGCAAGCACAGGCAGATCTCTGTATTTGTGATAGAGAGAAGCAAGGACAAGCACAAGGACAACGGAGGGGAAAATCACGCCAAGGGTTGCAAAAACTGCCCCCAAAGGTCCCGCCACCTTGGTGCCCACAAATGTGGCAGAATTTACGGAAATGGGACCGGGAGTCATTTCTGCAATGGTGATGAGATCCACAAATTCAGAAAGAGCCAGCCATCCCTTCACCCGAACCGCCTGGTTTTCAATGAGGGGAAGGGCTGCCATACCTCCACCAAAACTGAAGAGGCCGATTTGGGCAAAACTGAGGAACAGTTCAAGATACAGCATCATGGGATTCACCTTCCTTTATCATGGAGAGATCTGGGAGAAAGCCAGCCAGTGCAGAGAGAATGAGTACAGGCAGAATGGGTACTTGAAACAGAATCACCAGGAGAAAGCTTGTGAAAAGAATCAAGGCAGAGGTCAGGTTTTTCGATGTCAGGATGCTTCTGGTCATGGTATACACCACATGCAGGATGATGGCGGCCACCCCTGCCTGCATGGTGGAAAGGACTGAGGAAACCAGCGCGTTGTCCCGGAAGGAAGCATAAAAAAGTGAAATCAGGGAAAGCAGAAGAAGTGGGGGAAGAATGGTGCCAAGTACAGTAACGAGAGCTCCTTTGATGCCTTTCAGCTTGTACCCCAGAATCACAGAGGTGTTTACAGCAAGGGCTCCAGGAGAAGACTGGGCGATGGAGATCATGTTGAGCATTTCTTCATCATCGATCCACTTCAGCTTTTCTACAAATTTCTTTCTCATGAGGGGGACGATGACATAACCTCCGCCAAAGGTAAAAGCGCTGAGCATAAAGGTTGAGGTGAACAGAGTTCTATATAAATTTTGGGGTTCTTTCATGAGAATCCCTCCTCTTTTTTGTTTCTTCCATGATACCTCTTGTAGGGTTATAAGTGAAATAGTATAATTTATGAATAATCATAACGAAATTGTTATAGAGGTGAGAAAATGAAAGTACGGGATCTGGAAATTTTTCTTGCTGTGGCGGAGAGGGGCGGTTTCACCAAAGCTTCTGAAAAACTGTATTTGGCTCAGCCCAGTGTTTCAAGGACCATAAAGCAGCTGGAGGACCTTTATGGGGTTCAGCTCTTTGAGCGTTTCGGGAAAAAAACACTGCTCACAGAAGCAGGAGAAACTTTTCTTTATCATGCGCGGCGTATGATCCATGAGAAAGAATCTCTGGAGGAAGCCATGAAAGACCATGAAAAAACCCTCCATCTGAGGATTGGATCCAGTCTGACCATCGGCACGTATATTCTTCCCCAAGTGGTGAGGCTGCTTCAAGAGAAGGGCAGCAGCATCAAGTTCTCGGTGCAGGTGGAAAACTCCCAAAGCATCATAAGGAAAATCAAGGAGAATCTTCTGGATGTGGGCATCATTGAAATTCCTTCATTAGACTCGTCCATAGACAGTAAAGTGATTTTAAGGGACCGGCTGGTGCCAGTCTGTTCTCCCAAGTATCATCTGGATCCCCATAGGATTTTTTCATGGCAGGAGCTTACCGAAGAACCGCTGCTGTTAAGAGAGAAAGGAAGCGCTGGAAGAGATCTATTGGATGAGCGGTTCAGGAAAATGATTGGGGAGCCCACAGTGCTCATGGAGAGCAGCACCAATGAGTCCTTGGTCTCTGCCGCAAGAGAGAATCTGGGGGTGGCCGTGCTGTCCCATTTTATCGTGGAGCCTTCCATCAAGCTGGGGCTGCTCCGGGAAATAGAGATGGAAGGGGAACCTTTCATAAGAACCTTCCACCTGATCTGGCATAAAGACAAGTATATGAAGGAAGAAATGAAAGAAGCTTTGTCCTTCATTGAAGAAGAGATGGGAAAATGGATGTGACTCTTCCAAAGAGAATGGATAAATCCTAGGTGGGCTAAGTTTTTTCATATGTTGTGATGCTCTTGGCACGGTTTCCAATTAAAGATATAATAGTAACGTTGTAAAAAAGTGGAAACGTATGGGATAAGGGAGAATACTATGGAAAAATATAAATTAGGGCTTGTGAGCCTTGGCTGTGACAAGAACCGGGTGGATTCAGAAATCATGCTGGGCATGCTGAAAAACACCTATGAGATCACCGAAGAGCCCAAGGAAGCAGACATCATCATCGTGAACACCTGCGGCTTTATTGAAAGCAGCAAGCAGGAGTCCATTGACACCATCCTGGAGATGGCAGAATATAAGAAAGACTATAACTGCAAGCTTCTCATGGCTACTGGGTGCCTCACCCAGCGCTATGGGGAAGAGCTGTTAAAGCTCATGCCGGAGCTGGATATCATTCTTGGGGTAAACAACTATGGCTTCCTGGACCAGTATGTGGAAAAATTCATCAAGACCCGTGAGCGGATCATGGCAGTGGATTATCTCGATTCTGGGATTAATGAAGGAGAAAGAATCCTCACCACTGGATTTGGCCAGACGGCGTATTTAAGAATTTCAGAAGGCTGCAGCAATCACTGCACCTACTGTATCATTCCAAAAATTCGTGGAACCTATCGAAGCAGACCCATGGAGAAGATCCTGGAAGAAGCGAAGACCCTTGCCAAAGGGGGCGTTCAGGAAGTTATTGTGGTGGCACAGGACACCACAAGATACGGAACAGATCTTTATGGTAAAAAAGCACTGCCGGAGCTTTTAAGAAGGCTGAAGGAAATCGAAGGGATCAAGTGGATCCGTGTGCTGTACCTGTATCCGGAAGAGTTCACCGAGGAGCTCATTGAAGAGCTGAAGACCAATGAGAAGGTTGTGAAGTATCTGGATCTTCCCATTCAGCACATCAGTGATGGTGTTCTGAAGAGAATGGCCAGGAGGACTAAAAAAGAGGATCTTCTTTCTCTCTTAAGAACCCTGAGACATGAAATTCCGGATCTGGTGCTGAGAACATCTCTTATCGTGGGATTCCCGGGAGAGACCGATGAGGAGTTCAAAGAGCTCTATGACTTTGTGGACGAGATTGAGTTTGACAAGCTGGGCGTATTCACCTATTCCAAGGAAGAGGGGACTGCAGCGGCACTCATGAAGGAGCAGATCCGTAAAGATGTAAAGGAACGCAGAAGAAATCTCATCATGGAAAGGCAGCAGGAAGTCAGCAGAAGAATTCTGGAACGTAAAGTAGGCAAGACCTATGAAGTCCTTGTGGAGGGCATGGGAGAAGACGGCTATTATGGCAGAAACTTCGAAATGGCACCGGAAGTGGATGGCATGATCATCATCAAAACGCAGAAGGACCTGATGGTAGGATCTTTTGTGGACGTGAAAATCATAGAGGCGCTGGAGTATGACCTCGTGGGCGTGCTTTTATAGCGGGCTCTAATATCCAGGCACAAATTACCAAAAATATTAAATGAAAGCATAACAAAAGGGATTTGCAGCAAATCCCTTTTGTGTTATCCAGTATTATTTCTTATCTAAAAAACAGCTCCGTGATCACACCTGCCAAACCGACGAGGAAGCACATGATCCCTCCAAATTTGATATTGATGTCATAGAGCTCCGATGGACCAGAGACTTTCTCTGACTTCCAGGATTCGGTGAGTCTCCAAAACCAATCTGTCTTGAAAAACATGACGGGTCCTAGTAGAAGGAGTATAAATGCCATAAAAATCATGGTATCCCCCCTTTTATCATGTACCAGGTTCTTGAAGCATGGATATCTTTATCTGGTTTCAAAGGTACGTGTAAGGGTACCCGTGTTCCATCTGTATACATATAGTATACTTGATTTTGATGGATTATTCTTTATGAAAATTGAGTTCCAGTCACATAATAAAAGACCATGCATTTTTTGCATGGTCTTCGCTGATTTGAGGAGAGTTATTCTCGGTCCAGTATGGCTTTCAACCGTTCTTGGTCCAGAATGTTGATGTTTCTCTGCCCTTGAAGAGACAGAATTCCTTCATCCTGAAGAGCAGAAAGCTTACGGCTTAAAGTCTCCTGGGAAGTGCCAATGATGCTGGCAAGAGTTCCTTTACTGAAAGGAAGCTTGAAGGCTTTCATGGAAAATTCTGTAGAGAGATCCAGAAGATACTTGGCAATGCGCTGCTCCACATCATAGAGCCCGATGGATTCTACGATATCCAGAATCTGCACATTTTTCTTGGCATACTGCTCCAGGATCTTCAGTCCCATTTCCGGATGAGATAGAATCAGTTCCTTGATGTCCTGTCCTTTTAAGATGCAGAGATTGGTCCGTTTCATGGCTTCTGCTGTATTTAGGATGGGCTGACTGTCAAAAAGAGCATGTTCACCTAAAAAGCTTCCGGGTCCAAGAACGTGGAGAATCTGCTGTCTCCCCTGGCTGGACAGCTTATAGATTTTCACTTCGCCCAGGTTGATGATATAGAGATTGTCCCCGGGGTCTCCAGGAGAGAAGATGAGTTCTCCTTTATCAAAGGTTTTATGGACTGATTTGCTTAAAATCAGTCTCTTTTGTTCAAAAGTAAGGGAGTCAAAAAGAGTAATCTGATCTACGCAGGAGACCCCATTTCTCTTGCAGCTGTCACAGCTGCACTTGCATCCAGTTTCTAGCAGCATAGCTTCACCTGTCCTTTTGTCGATAATCACTACAGCTTAAAAAACAGGATACCATAAGCATCCTGTTTTTACTATTCCAGTATACCTTCTTTTTTCAGCAGGGATTCCAGATTGGATACTTTGTGAGAAAGCATCCTGAATTTCTCTTTGATTTTTTCTTCTGCACTTTCCTCTGTCAAAATGGCTTCCATTTCGCTTACATCAGTTAATGCTGCTTCGATGTCTTCGTTGATTGCATCCAGTATTTCTTTTTTCATTCTGCACCTCTAGTTTAATTCTTCTTGCTGTTCCCCACTCATGGGATGTATGAAAGGAGCTCTGAAAGAGAATTCTCTTTCATGTCCACAGTCTTCACAGATACATAGGGTGATATTTTCAGGCTTTCCGCTGTCAAAGCGAAGACCCACCGATTCAGTGAGAAAGTTACCACCGCAGAGTTCGCAGGGGGTATTGTTGATGATGATATATTCACTTTCTACAAACTTCATTACTTCATTTAAGTTCACACGAGTTCCTCCCTTAGGAATAATTCTTCCCTATGTTAGCACTAAGATGCATTTTATGCAATAAAGATTATGGGGCTAAGGAAAAAAGATTTTCAAGTGGGTAGAGAAATTATGCTCCTTCCCCTATAATAGATAATATACTGAAAATTAGACCAATGGGAAATTTCAAACAGTTTTAAGGTGTCTGGAAAAGTTCTCCCATGAGGGTTTTGGAATGAACATGAAGATTTGAATCTAGATTCTCATGAAGTTCATACAGAAGACACCAGAAAAATGTTGGGCTAATTTTTATCCATGGAGGTGAGGGAGCGGTTGGAAAAAACAGTACATTCTTTTGAGATCATCAATGAAAATATTATCATTAAAAGAATAGACAAGTCTCTTCTTACCTATGGAGAAATCCGCATTCCCAATTATCTTCGGGACTTTTTTCATTTTCATGAGATGGAGAAGCATGACCGGTGGGATATAGAAATCACCTATCATCATTCCCTTTATTACGGAGTGCTGTATCTGGATGACTACAAGAGACTCCGAGGGAAGCTCCGGTGGGGTAAAGAGCTTACAAGAGAGCTGAGAAATACCGCATCGAAATATATTTATGAAAGCTACGGGTACGACATCCGGGAAGAGAATGCACCACTTCTCCGTTTGGAGAAGGTGGACCGGCTCACCTTCCGAGCCGATGTGATATTTCCGGAGGAAGTGGAGAAGGATGCCAAGGAGTATATGCTCCACGAGGACAAATTCATCTATGGAGTAAAGGCCCGCTATGAGCTGGATCCAGACGTCCGGCTGAAGGTTCTCAAAATCCATGGGGTCAGCTGTGGCATCTGCGGTTTTAACTTTGAGCATATCTATGGGGATGTGGCCAAAGGATATATCCAGATCCATCAGATCGGCAGTGAAGACAAGGGTCTGGAGGAGCTGGATCTGGAGAAAGATTTTATCCCCGTCTGTGATAACTGTCATGGTATTCTTCACAGAAATAAAGAAGTGGATCTGTCCGTGAAAGAGCTGCAGCAGATCATCAAGATTCAGTCAGAACTTCATAAACTGGATAAGTAGAAAGTCTATCACATTGTATGGGTAGACTTTTTTCTTTTATCAGATTATCGATGAATGTAAAGGATTTCTTATAAAGTAATCAATTTTACGGGGAGGGTTTTCTAACTGATTCCCCTCTGTTATAATTGAGTATACGGACAAATAAAACTATTTGTAAATACACGAAGTACACAGGAGGTCGAAATGAGTAAAGCGTTAGAAAAGTTCTTATCAGAGAACCTGGACGATCTGAAGAGCAAAGGACTGTATAATGAGATTGATATTCTGGAAGGGGCCAATGGACCCAAGATAAAAATTAGAGGAAGAGAACTGATTAATCTTTCTTCCAACAACTATCTTGGACTGGCAAACGATGAGCGTTTGAAGAAGGCGGCGAAAGAAGCTACAGACAGATATGGTGTAGGTGCAGGTGCGGTAAGAACCATCAATGGTACCATGGACATTCATGATGAGCTGGAAAAGACCCTTGCAAGATTTAAAGGAACGGAAGCGGCCATTGCCTTCCAATCTGGGTTCAACTGCAATATGGGGGCAATCTCTGCGGTGATGACAAAGAAGGATGCCATCTTATCTGACGAACTCAACCATGCGTCCATCATAGATGGATGCAGACTATCCGGTGCAAAGATCATCCGTGTGAAGCATCAGGATATGGAAGATCTTCGTGCGAAAGCAAAGGAAGCCATTGCTTCCGGACTTTATGAGAAAATCATGTACATCAGTGATGGCGTCTTCTCCATGGATGGGGATGTGGCAAACATCGATGGCATTGTAGAAGTATGTAAGGAGCTGGATATCATTTCCTATATCGATGATGCTCATGGATCAGGCGTCATGGGAAAAGGTGCTGGGACAGTGAAGCATTTCGGTCATGCCAAGAACATCGACTTCCAGATGGGGACACTGTCCAAAGCCATTGGCGTCGTTGGTGGATATGTGGCAGGAACCAAGGATCTTATTGACTGGCTGAAGGTTCGCGCAAGACCTTTCCTGTTCTCCACATCTCTTACCCCAGCCAATGCAGCGGCTTGTATTGAAGCCATCAGAATTATGGAAGAAGATCCAAGTCTTCATCAGAAGCTATGGGAAAACGGAGATTTCCTGAAGAAAGAACTGAAGAACCTGGGCTTCAACATTGGAGCATCTGCGACACCAATTACACCTGTAATCATTGGAGATGAGACACTGACTCAGAAGTTCTCCAGAAGACTCATTGAAGAAGGGGTTTATGCCAAATCCATCGTCTTCCCAACCGTGCCCATGGGTACCGGTAGAGTGAGAAATATGCCAACAGCCCAGCATACCAAAGAAATGCTTCTGGAAGCAGTGAGAATCTATGAAAAAATTGGAAAAGAATTAGGCGTAATATAAGGGAGAGCTACTATGAAAAAAATACTCATCACAGGTGCCATGGGCCAGCTGGGATCAGAACTGACCACTGTTTTAAGAGACCATTACGGAGCAAATAACGTTATTGGTACAGACATCAGAAGACCGGAAGAGGGTTCACCATTGCTAGAAGGTCCTTATGAGCTGCTAGATGTTCTGGATGGACAGAAAATGGCGGAAATTGTGAAGAATGAAAAGGTGGATACCATCATCCATCTGGCAGCACTTCTTTCTGCCACTGCAGAAAGAAATCCAAAGTTTGCCTGGGACATCAATATGGGTGGACTGGTGAACGCGCTGGAAGTAGCAAGAGAAAACAATACGAGCTTTTTCACACCAAGCTCCATCGGAGCCTTTGGACCAAGCACACCAAAGAAGGATACGCCACAGGATACCATCCAGAGACCAACGACCATTTATGGTGTGACAAAGGTTTCAGGAGAGCTTCTTTGTGATTATTATTTCCAGAAGTTTGGGGTGGACACAAGAGGGGTAAGATTCCCGGGACTCATCGGTTATGTGACACCTCCAGGAGGCGGAACCACAGATTACGCAGTGGACATCTATTATGATGCGCTGAAGAAAGGTTCTTATGAATCCTATATAGACAAAGGAACCTTCATGGATATGATGTACATGCCCGACGCGCTCAATGCCATCATCCAGCTCATGGAAGCAGATCCTAAGAAGCTGATCCATAGAAATGCATTTAATATTTCCGCCATGTCCTTTGATCCAGAGATGATTGCAGCGGAAATCAAAAAACATATTCCTGAATTTACCATGACCTATCAGGTGGATCCAGTGAGACAAGGCATCGCAAACAACTGGCCGGACAACATTGACTTCACAGCAGCCATTGAGGAATGGGGCTTCAAGACAGAGTATGACTTGGCAGCCATGACCAAGGATATGCTGGAAAAGCTTCGTATCAAGCTTAATATCAAGGACAGGTAAGGGAAGATGAAAGAAGGTGAATTTATGGGCGATGAGCTCTATGTAGTCAACAGCAGAATCCTGCCTGAGATTTTCACAAAGGTACTGGAAGTGAAGACACTGATTCATACCGGAAAAGTGAAAGACATCAGTGAAGGGGTAAAGGCAGTAGGCATTTCTAGAAGTGCGTACTATAAATATAAAGATCATGTCTTTCTTCTTTCAGAAGGAAGCAAAGGAAGAAAAGCGACATTTTCTTTCCTGATCAGCCACGAGGCGGGCGTTCTCTCCAAGATTTTGGAGACCCTCCGTCAGTTCAATGCAAATATCATCACCATCAACCAGGATATTCCCATCAATAATGCGGCAAGCATGAATCTCACCATCGATACTCAGGAAATGAACATTGGTGTGAAAGAGCTTCTGGATATTTTTGAGAAAGAAGAGTATATCATCACTGTTCAGCTGGTGGCAGTGGAATAATGAAACTAAAAAAGAGCACGAGGGTGCTCTTTTTTGCTGTGCTTTTTCAGTTGTTCTATATGAGGCTACAGAATGGCGATGGGATAAGAGTTAGAATCCGGCTTCATAGTAGTACCAATGGGCTGAGATTCTTTCTGTATACTCATAGTTGTCGCCATTCTCTTCTTCCCATCTCCACCCACCGTTCTTCGTTTTGGTGAAGTTTAACGCAGTGCCATCAAAACCTACTGGCTGATCTTCACTGGTGTAGTAAAATCCAGCATAGGTCCCAGCTGAGGCTATGCCTGCACCCTTGCAGAAATACTCTATAATGAGGCTCTCCTCATCATTCTTCCAGAAATTTTGTTTCTGCACACCTTCAAGCTCAAGAATTCTCTCGTATTCCTCGTTTTCAATGCTTTCATTGAGAAACTCAAGATGTTCTATGACTAATTCCCTAGTATTTTCCTTAGTTCGATATCGTCCATAGGAACCAGCAAGAGATAGAAGGAGAACGAAACCCAAAAGGATGGCTGCAGCGGCAGCAAGCTTTTTGAACAGTTTACTGAGGATATTGTTTTTCATGGAACACCTCTCCTCTATGGCAATATAGTTTTGAAGATGCATAGTATAAAAGATTCAATAGTATTATTAAAAAGAGTATAACATATAGGGGGAGATATCTAGTGATAAAAACCTGAAGACTTCCTGAAAGATTGATGAAACAAAAAAGCAGTTCAAAAAATTGAACTGCTTTAGAAATCGTCATTGGGTAAGTGGTGTGCTCAGGAGCTAACTGATCTTGAAGCGATGCCGCAGATCCTCCATGATCTTTAAAATCATGAAAAGAAGCGCTGTGTCGATGGGGAACAGCAGAACGTTTTTCAGGACGCGTGCACCGAGAAGCACAATGAAAGCATCTCCATACATCATGCTGAGCCAAAGAGTTGTAAGTCCCAGGTTGATGACAAGGGTCACCAGTAAGGAACTTAGAATAACGTTCAGAAGCGTTACCTTTCTTTTGTAGAAAAAGAACCCGTAGAAAACACCGATGAGAATGGCGTTCAGGGTAAATCCTGGGAAGAAGAACCCATTTGGTCTCACGATGAATCCGAGAAGATCGCTGACAAAACCGATGACAGCGCCTACAAATGGACCAAAGAGCATTCCCCCGGCGGCTATGGGCAGCGAGGCGAAACTGATCTGCAGGGTCGGACCCAGTGGGACTTTAAAGAAAGATAAGACGACGCTGATGGCGATGAGGACTCCACCGATGGTAACCACGGAGGTTTTTCTCATCTCCTGTGCGGACAACTTGACTGTGTGCATCATTTTTTCCAAAAAAATGACCTCCCTTATTATTGGTGATTCACCACATAAAGAGAAGACTCCTTGTGTGGCAACGGAATGCGGATGATGTACCGTAAACTGGTAAAGCAGTTTTTCGTCCAGTGGCAACTTCCCGTCCATCTGGCACTTAACGCACATCAACCTACTTTGCCTACTTTCATTGTATGTAATCCTGAAGACTTTTTCAATATTTTCACAAGAAATAACACAGGCGCGATTAAGTTTAGCCCAATTAATTGAGAAGGAGAAATCAGGATGAACAGTACTCTTATATTCGTACGGGTTCAGTACTAGTTTTTAGTGAAATATATCAGATTTCAGTATTTTCTGGGTTTTAGATTTTTTCAGCTGTGATACAATCAAGAAAGAAGACTATCGTATATTTGAGGAGGATGTCATGAAAGATTTTCATAAGAACAACCGAAGCCGCATTGCGGATGGAATGAAAGAAGGGTCACTGCTGCTTCTTTTTGCAGGGGAAGCCCCTAAGAAGTCGGCGGATGCAGCCTATGACTTCACACCAAACAGAAATTTCTATTATATGACAGGTATAGAAGAGGAGCATGTAATCTTAGCCCTGAGAAAAACCCCAGGAAAAGTGGAAGAGCTTCTTTTTATCAAAAGAAGAGATCCGGTCCTGGTGAAATGGGTGGGAGAAACCATATCTGAAGAAAAAGCAAAGGAAGTATCTGGTGTGGAGGAAGTAAGATTCCTCGATACCTTTGAAGGTTTCCTCAATCAGAGTATTTTTAAAGATGATCTTTCCAGGATCTATCTGGACCTTGAGAAAGACGGTTATGGAAGCCCAGATACAAAGGGTGTGCTGTTTGCAAAAGAAATTACAGCCAAGTATCCTCAGGTGCGTGTGAAGAACATCTATAACGAAATCTGCAAGCTGAGAGTATATAAGACAGAAGAAGAAATAGCCCTCATGAAGAAGGCCATTGAGATTACTAAAGAAGGAATTGGAAATCTCATGAGAAATGCCAAGCCTGGCATGAAAGAATATCAGCTGGAGGCTCATTTCAATTTCACGCTGAAGAGTCATGGCGTGAAGGACTTTGCCTTCACCACCATCTGTGCTGCGGGGCAAAATGCTACAGTGCTTCATTATGTGGCCAATGACGCAGAAGTGAAGGAGAACGATTTGATGCTTCTGGACCTTGGCGCTCAGTATGGCTACTATAGTGCTGATATTTCAAGAACCTTCCCTGTCAGTGGTAAGTTCACCGAAAGGCAGAGGGTGTTCTATGATATCGTCCTGAAAGCCCATGATGAAGTGCTGAAGATTTTAAAACCAGGTGTTCCTTATGCAAGAATCAATGAACTGGTTCATGAGATCTATGCAAAAGAACTGAAAGCTCTGGGACTCATCGAAAAGGACGAAGAGGTGAGAAAGTACTATTACCACAATACCTCCCATTTCCTGGGACTGGATACCCATGATGTGGGAAGACGGGAAGGTCTCCTGGAAGAAGGTATGGTCATTACAGTGGAGCCTGGTCTCTATATTGAAGAGGAAGGCATTGGCATCCGGCTGGAAAATGACATCCTGATCACCAAAGACGCCATGGAGAATCTCTCCAAGGACATTCCAATACGTCCAGAAGAAGTGGAAGCGTTTCTCGCAGCCAGATAAATTATGAAAGAAAAAAGACAAGAGCTTGTTTCAAGCTCTTGTCTTTTTTTACAGCTCTTTCTTACAGTGAGGACAGGCAACTGGAATTCTTCCTTTGCTGCTGATGAGGGGTTTCTTGCAGTGAGGGCAGCGGTAATAGAGCACATATTGAAGAAGTCCCAGTAGAAGCGTACCTATGGAAAGGTAGCTTAGGATTCTTCCTAGCCCTTCATTTCCTTCGCCTATGGATGCAGCCAAGGTATAGAAAATAACCCCGAGAAAAAGCCCTGCCAGGAAAATATAATGACTGATTTTATAGTTCATCAAATGCGGCTCCTTTCTTCTCTCTTTTATATCAGTATATCATTGTTAAAAGCTACAGTAGAAATGAAAAGCAAAAAAAGAATGATCTCTTCCATAGAAAAGATCATTCTTTGTGGTGCAGATAACAGGAGTCGAACCTGCACGAAGTTTCCCCCACTAGCACCTGAAGCTAGCGCGTCTGCCAATTCCGCCATATCTGCATATTCTGTTTAAAACCTACTATACTGTTATATCAGTGTTCATAGGGTTTTGTCAAGGATTTATTTCCTGACGGTGAAAAAAATAATGGTGGAGACGATGGGACTCGAACCCACGACTTCCACACTGCCAGTGTGGCACTCTCCCAGCTGAGCTACGCCCCCAAACAAATTATATTATATAACAGGAACGAGAAAATATCTATAGGAAAGGAGATAAAAATTCATCAAAGCTTGATAAAGCTTGATAAAACCTTGAATCGGAGATGCTCCTTCAAAAGAACACACTGGTTTTTCCTTGAACAGCAGAGGATTTGCTAGGTTCTATGAGGTTCTGCCAGGAGAAAGAACAAAAAAGAAGGAATCATTGCATATTTTCATCTTCTTTGCTAGAATAAAGTACGATATATAGACGAAGAAGAGAAGAGTACAGAATGAATGCTTTTCAGAGAGCCTCCGGTTTGGTGAAAGAGAGGTAAAGAGGAAATTCTGGAAGATGGCCTTGGAGTCTTGCATCTGAATAATCAGGATGCACGGATGCCACCGTTAAAGGGCAGGGTGATAAGGAGTCACCTTTTGAGGCAGTCTGCTGTGAAGCGGCTGCAAAGTAGAGTGGTAACACGTTGTAAAACACGTCTCTATGATCTGGATTCAGATCATAGAGACTTTTTTATTTGTAACATTGAACTGATTTAGGAGGAAGGATTCATGAAGAAAACCTATTACATTACAACCCCCATTTACTATCCATCAGCGAACCTGCATATCGGAAATACTTATACCACAGTGGCAGCCGATGCCCTGGCAAGGTACAAGAGAAAAGACGGCTTTGATGTGATGTTCCTCACAGGAAGTGATGAGCATGGCCAGAAAATCCAAAGACTGGCAGAAGACAAAGGCGTGACCCCTAAAGAGTATGTGGACCATATTGTTGCAGGCATCAAAGATCTGTGGAAACTCATGGACATCAGCTATGATAAGTTCATCAGAACCACCGATGCAGATCATATCAAAGTGGTGCAGGATATTTTCAAGAAGCTCTATGACCAGGGAGACATTTATAAGAGCGTTTACGAAGGATGGTACTGCACACCGGATGAATCCTTCTGGACAGATTCACAGCTGAAGGATGGCAAGTGCCCAGACTGCGGACGAGCAGTAGAAAAGGCTAAGGAAGAAGCCTACTTCTTTAAAATGAGCAAGTATGCTGACAGGCTCATCAAGCACATAGAGGATCATCCTCATTTCATTCAGCCAGAATCCCGGAAGAATGAAATGCTCAACAACTTCTTAAGACCGGGTCTTCAGGATCTTTGTGTATCCAGAACCAGTTTCGACTGGGGCATTCCAGTGACCTTCGATGAGGGCCATGTGGTTTATGTATGGATCGATGCGCTTTCCAACTACATCACTGCTTTGGGATATGGTTTAAATGATGACACTTTATATAAGAAGTACTGGCCTGCCGATGTGCATCTCATTGGTAAGGACATCCTAAGATTCCATACCATTTACTGGCCCATCATGCTCATGGCTTTAGATATCGAACTCCCCAAGCAGGTGTTTGGCCACGGTTGGCTCCTGGTGGATGGTGGAAAGATGTCCAAATCCAAAGGAAATGTGGTGGACCCAGTGGTTCTTGTAGAGCATTTTGGTGTGGATGCGGTGCGTTACTTCTTATTAAGAGAGATTCCTTTTGGCAGCGACGGACTTTTCAACAATGAAACCTTCATCAAGAAAATCAACTCCGACCTTGCCAATGATCTTGGAAACCTTCTGTCCAGAAGTGTCTCCATGGTGGACAAGTATTTTGAAGGAGTTATTCCAGAAAGATGTGACGAAGGAGACTTTGACAAGGATCTGGTGCAGCTTGCAGAAAAGACCAGTGTGCTCGTTGGAGAAGCCATCGATACACTGAAGATTCCAGAAGCGCTGAGCCATATCTGGACCCTCATTGGCAGAGCGAATAAGTACATTGATGAAACCACACCTTGGATTCTTGCAAGGGATGAAGAAAAGAAAGCAAGACTTGGGGGTGTACTGTACAATCTGGTGGAGACATTAAGAATTGTCGCAGCTCTTGTGGAGCCGTTCCTGCCTACCACAGCGCAGAAGGTCAAAGAGCAGATTGGCGCAGAAGATATCTCCTTTGAAAGTGTGAAGAGCTTTGGTGGAACCAAGGCGGGCGTTTCCGTAGCCAAGGGGGAAATCATCTTCCCTAGGATAGATGTGGAGAAGAAGCTGGAAGAGCTGGATGCACTGAATGCTTCTCAAGCACCCAAGAAAGATGTGAAGCCTTTAAAGGAAGAGATTACTATTGATGATTTTGCAAAGCTTGATCTTCGTGTGGTAAAAGTGCTGGAATGCGAACCGATCAAGGGAGCCAAGAAGCTTCTGAAGCTCAAAGTGGACCTTGGAAATGAGATCCGCCAAGTGGTATCCGGCATCGCAGAGCACTACGAGCCAAAGAATCTCATTGGTAAAAAAGTGGTCCTGGTAGCAAATCTGAAACCTGTGAAGCTAAGAGGAGAACTTTCTCAAGGAATGATTCTGGCAGCCTCTGATGAGGATGCGCTATCCATTGTTTCACTGGATAAAGAAATGGAAGAAGGAACAGTAGTCAGCTAAATCCCATCACTACATATATAAGGAAGGGAGGTTCTGCACGTTGAAGAGATGTGCAGAGCCTCCTTTTTCATGAAATAGGGTTGTATATAGAGGAGAGACTGTGGGTGAATGTTGAAATGAGAGATGTGAATTTCAGCTTTTGATTTTGATGTGCACAATAATTCATGGTACACTGAAAAAGGACTCCTTTTACAGTGTATCAGACCAAGAAAAGTAAAAAAACGGTGCGAAAAAGGGGCCAATTATGACAAAAAACTTACGAAATAGAGACGTTTTAGAAAATTAATAGCTGTGAAGAGTCCTTTACAAGTGGAAAAGTCCTTGAGAATCAATGGGTTTTTACAATTATGTACAAATGATGAACATTCGCTTAATATGTTTACAATTTGTACATGAATGTAAAGTTTTCACTTCACAAGTGAGAAGCAGGAGGAAGGTTATGGAGAAGATTTTTGATTCCCATGCACACTATGACGATGAGCAATTTGATGAAGATCGGGAACAGCTTCTAAAAGAAATGAAGGAAAATGGTGTAGGGGCCATTTTAAATATGAGCTCCGACTATGCCTCTGTCCAAAAGACGGTGGACTTGGTGGAAAATCATGACTATATTTATGGTGCTGTGGGGATCCATCCGGAGCATGCTGATGAGTATAATGAAGAAGTGGAGAAAGAGCTTCTGGAGATTTTGAAGAGAGATAAATTTGTTGCAGTGGGTGAAGTAGGTCTTGATTACTACTGGGAGTCCAATCCACCCAAAGAAGTACAGAAAAAAACTTTAAGAGCTCAGTATGAGATAGCGAAAACCCTTGGAATTCCTATCATTTTGCATGACCGTGAAGCACATGAGGATGTGCTTTCCATGGCCAAGGAATACAAAGAGGTCACTTCTGTATTTCATTCCTATTCTGGAAGCGTGGAGATGGCAAGAGAGATCGTAAAGATTGGAGGGTATCTGGGGATATCTGGCGTAGTGACATTTAAAAATGCCAGAAAGCTGCCAGATGTGGTAGCAGAAATTCCACTGGAAAGGCTTCTCATTGAAACCGATGCCCCTTATATGGCTCCGGTTCCTTATAGAGGAAAAAGAAACCGTTCTGATTACCTTCATGGGGTTGCAGAAAAGATCGCCGAGATCAAAAATATGACAAAAGAAGAAGTGCTTTTGGCAACAGAAAAGAACATGAGAAAACTTTTCAAGATTTAAGACTGGGACTTGTGAAGAATCCTGTTAACAATTTATTCATATTTAGAATATTTAATAGCGATAGTCATTGAGCGTCAATGATTATCGCTATTTTTTGACACCGATTTGAGGCGCGGATATAATAGGTCCGTAGCTCAAAGGAGGGTAATATGAAAAGATATTTTTCAAAGAGTGTATTCATTGCCCTGTTTGCAGCCGCTGTAATTATGACAGTGGTCATTGCTGTAGACAGTATGATGAAGAACATTACAATTGTTATCGATGGAAAAGAGCAAGTAGTATCAACATTTAAAGACACTGTTGAGGAAGTTTTAGAAGAAAATGGAATCACCATTGCTGAGAAAGACAAATTAAGCAAAAATACAAACGAAACCCTAGGAAAGAAAGATATGATCCAGATTGACCGCGCAGTTCCTGTGCAGGTTTCTATTGACGGGACTGTCACCTCATATCTGACCCCAGAGAAAACCGTTGGTGCTTTTTTTGAAACTGAGAATATTGCTTTAATGGAGAAGGATAAAGTATCCGCATCCCTGGAAGATGAAGTAACAAGCGGCATGAAGGTCAACATTGACCGTGCTGTTGGTGTGACCCTCATCGCGGATGGACAGGAAGTTACATATCTGACTCCAGAAAAGACTGTAGGTGCATTTTTTACTGCTGAAGAAGTGGTAGTCAATGAGCTCGACAAAGTTTCTTCTTCTATGGAAGATGCCATAGCAAACGGGATGGCCATCACCATCATCCGTGTCACCACTGAAGTGGTAGAGGAAAACCAGAGTATTGCATTTACTGTTCAAGAGAAGAAGGACAGCACCATAGACAAAGGAAAGACTGTTGTGAAGCAGGAAGGCGTCAAGGGTGAGCGTGTTGTCACCAAGAAGCTGACCTTTGAAGACGGCGTTCAGGTATCAGAAGAAGTTCTATCCACTGAAGTGCTGAAAGAGGCTGTAGACAAGATTGTTCATGTGGGCACAAAGAATACCACAGTATATGGAAAGAAGCCATCGGCATCTTCTATCAATGCATCCAGAGGCTCAGCCATACCAAGCTCTTTAAACTACTCCAAGGCGTTTAGAGTTGAAGCCACAGCCTATGCGGGACATGGCATTACAGCAACAGGTACAAAACCTGTAAGAAATCCGAGCGGCTGGTCCACCATCGCGGTAGACAGAAATGTCATTCCGCTGGGAACAAAAGTATATGTAGAAAACTACGGATATGCCATCGCAGAAGATGTAGGTGGAGCCATTAAAGGCAACAAGATCGACATCTATGTGAACAGCACTGCAGAAGCCTACCGTTGGGGACGAAGAACCGTAACCATTTACATTCTGGAGTAATTCCATCAAAGACATTCCAAAAGGACTGAGAAGTAGTATGCTTCTTGGTCCTTTTTTTGGGAAGTTTCAGATTATCTGTTATAATAAAGGGTAGAAATTTTGAAGGTGAGTAAAAACAATGATTAAAGAAGTAATTGTGGTTGAAGGAAAAGATGATGTGTCGGCGGTGAAAAAGGCTGTGGATGCAGAGGTGATTTCTGTCAGCGGATATGGCATCAATAAAGCCTCCATGGACAAGATCAAAGAAGCTTCCAGAAGAACCGGGGTCATCATCCTGACAGATCCGGATCACGCAGGAGAAAGAATCAGGAGGATGATTGCCAAAAGAGTGCCAGAGGCCAAGCATGCCTATATCATGCGGGAGGAAGGCTATAAAGATGGAGACATCGGTGTGGAAAATGCTGCCCCTGAAGCGATCTTAAGAGCCCTCTCCAAAGCGAAAGCGGTGATGGAAGATGCTGTCATTACCTTCAGCATACGGGATATGCAGTATTTCAAGCTGACGGGTGCGCAAGACTCCAAAAACAGAAGACAGATTTTAGGAAAGGCACTGGGCATAGGATATGGAAATTCCAGTTCCTTCTTATCGAAACTGAATTCTTTCAGGATTTCAAAAGAAGAGTTTATGGAAGCGGTTGTGAATAATTTTGAGGAGTTTAGGGATGAGTAATACAAGAGAACTAGTAGAGAAATATCAGTTCAGGTTCACCAAGAGTCTGGGTCAGAACTTTCTTGTGGACCAGAACATTGTTAGAGATATCGTCAAAGGTGCCGGAGTGACAAAAGAGGATTACGTCATTGAAATCGGTCCTGGGGTGGGAACCCTTACGAGGGAACTGCTGAAAGAGGCAGCTTCCGTGACGGCCATAGAACTAGATGACAAGCTTCTGCCCATTCTAAAGGAAGAGCTGAAAGACTATGAGAATTTTCATCTCATCCATGGCGATGCTACGAAGGTGCAGCTGGACGCTGTTTATCCAGGAAAAGAAATCAAACTCGTGGCAAATCTTCCGTACTATGTGACAACGCCCATCATCACGAAGATTTTAAATGACAAGGTGGCTTTTTCCTCTTTGACCATCATGATCCAGAAGGAAGTGGCAGAGAGAATGGATGCTGTGCCAGGAACCAAAGACTATGGCAGCTTATCGGTGTTGGTCCAGTATTATTGTGATACAAAAATTGTACGTAATGTACCGCCGGAATCTTTTATGCCAAGACCTAAAGTGGATTCCACTGTAATCCGTCTGACAAAGCTTGAAAAGCCAAGAGCTTATGTGAAAGATGAAGAGCTTTTCTTCAAAATCGTACGGATGGTGTTCACCATGAGAAGAAAAACCCTCTCTAACAATCTGAAGTCCATGGGATATACCCGGGAGTTCATTGAAGAGGTGCTGGAGGCAGCGGGAATTGATCTGAAAGCCAGAGGGGAAACCTTGTCAGTGGAGAAATTCGCAGAGCTTTCCAATGTCATAAAGGAGAGAGTGAAATGAAGAGGAGGAAACGGCTGACGGTTTTTTTCAGTCTGCTCCTCGTACTGCTTCTTTTTGCGGGATGTGGCAGACTGGAAGATCTGAAAGTGAAGTATGGGTTCAAGAATACGGATTTTGAATACTTAAAGTCCCCGGATATTTCCACCATCATCATTCAAAGCACAAGAGATAAGGGGTTCCGGTTCATCGTCACGGATAAAAGCACCATCAACGGTCTTTATGAGAGCCTCTCTTCCGCGAAGCATGCAGATGAGATCATCAGTCATGAGCCGGACTATATCTTTGAAATCCATGATTTGGACGGGAATGTGCGGTACTACAGTTATGTGGCCGGTATGTCCAATCAGAAGAAAGCCAATTTCTATAGTGAGGATGAGAAGTACATCGTGACGGACCGTATCGACAACCACCTCATTCAAAACCTCTATGCCATCCGGAAGCCAAAGTTCTTCGAGGACATTTATTATGGGTCTTTTCTGGACCTTATCAAAATGGTGAAAGAAGAGTATAATGGGAAGAGTATTGGCATAAAATTCTATAATGATGTGGAGACGCTAAAGTACCAGCTTTCCAGAGACATCGAAGATTTCAGGGAGAAAGCCCTGAAAGAAGGCGCTGTGATTCTTTCCCATGGAGAGAAAGCAGATGTGGTTTTGGAGGTCAAGACCCAAGGGTATACCACCATCGTTTACAAAGCAGAAGTGACGACAAAGGTGGAAAGCGACCATACATCGAAGGTGTACTACGTTTATGGAAAGTATGCCAATGAAATGACAGGATGGGAAACGATTCTGTCAGATACTAAACCGGAGGGATTCTAGGGAGGTTCTTATGATTAAATGTGCAACTTGCGCAGTAAAGAATAAATGTCTCAAAGACATGAAATGTGACTTGATCAAACCTAAGTATGGGAAGATCAAACATGTGGTGGGTGTCATCAGCGGAAAAGGCGGTGTTGGAAAATCCACCGTCACAGGAGTGCTTGCAGTTCAGCTGAGAAAGCTTGGCTATAAGGTGGGCGTCTTGGACGGAGACATCACAGGTCCATCCATGCCAAGATTTTTTGGTCTGGAGAAGGAAAGAACTGGATATGCACCTACAGATGTGGAGAATGTGTTCAAGTTTGTTCCAGTGGAAACAGGTCTAGGCATCAAGACCATTTCCATGAACTTTATGATAGAAGAGGAGGAACCTCTTCTATGGAAAGGTCCAGTGCTTGGCAATGTCCTCATGCAGCTCTTCACAGATACGGACTGGGG
The DNA here is from genome assembly GCF_900115135.1 of Proteiniclasticum ruminis. Taxonomy (GTDB): domain Bacteria; phylum Bacillota; class Clostridia; order Clostridiales; family Clostridiaceae; genus Proteiniclasticum; species Proteiniclasticum ruminis_A. Next base: position 116,981 of record NZ_FOVK01000003.1, read on the forward strand.
TGAACTGGATTATCTTCTCATTGATATGCCGCCAGGAACCGGAGATGTAGCCATGACCATCATGGAGCAGTTCCCTGTGGATTACCTTGTCATGGTGTCCACTCCACAGAACATGGTTTCCATGATTGTGCAGAAAGTGGTGAACATGGCAGAGAAACTGGAGATTCCTGTAAAGGGAGTGATTCAGAACCTGTCCTACATCAAGTGCAACCACTGTGGGGAAAAGATGAATGTGTTCACAAGAAACACCGCAGAAAGCCAGGCGGAAAAAATGGGACTTCCCCTTCTTGCGGAGCTTCCCATAAACCCTGATTTCAGTGAGCATCTGGAGGCAGGTCAGGCGGAAAGATTCGCTGCAACAAATCCAGAGTATGACGTCATCATGGAAGCGTTCCGAAATGATGAGCAGGAAATATATGCAAGAAATAAAGCAGTGAAGAAAAAGACCATTCCATTCCTATAGAAGAAAAGACCATCTGGAGAAAATCCGGATGGTCTTTTCTTTTTAAGAACAAAAAAAGGGAGCTCGAGGCTCCCAAAGGTAACGGTCTATAGTGCATGGGTCTCAGGTTTCTTCAGCGTGAATTGCCTCCGGCTCCCCAAGGTTTTCATGAATCTCTCCCAGGGTAGTACCGTGATGATGACGAGAAGAATCACTGTTTCCAGAAGAACGAAGCTTCCGTTGTAGCTGATGGAGTAGAGCCAAAGTCCGAGGCCCTCCTGCTGGCCAGCTGGGGCATAGGAAGCAAAGAAAATGACGCCGGACAGCACATGCATGAGAAGTCTCAGCACCTGCCCCGCAATGCTTCCAAGGTGTCGCTGCTTGAAGTATCCGGAAGCACCAACCAGCATGAAGGGCAGCGGATAGTCAAGGAGTGTCTGCAGCGGATGAATGATGTAAGGCCCCAGGAAAAGGTTCACGACACCAAAAAGAAATCCTGTGAGCATTCCCACTTCAGGACCATGGGCAAAGGCCATGATGACGATGGGAAGAGTTGAAGCCAGAGTTACACTTCCTCCCTGGGGCATCTTGAAGAGAGGGAATGCGTTCAGCACCGCGCAAATGGCCACAGAAAGACTGATCTGAGCCATGAGCAGTGGAGTCAGTTTCACCTTTTTCACCACCATCACAAAGACGATGAGGGCGAAAAGAATCACCAGGGCACCGATGGACGTGGGATTTGTGACAAGGGACTGAAGCGCTTCTTTTACGCTTTCGAGCAGATTGGACATGATTATACCTCCTTTTTTTCGAAGGCTAGGATAAAAACAAAAACTGCCTTACTTTTTAGGGTAAGGCAGTTAAAACATTCGTTTATCCGCTTCCCTACGCTGGTACTAACCAGATCAGGTAACAGGGTTGACAATGATATTGTCTCTCAGCTTGTTGAAAGCACCCCTAGCCATGGCTCTATTGTAGTATTACTGTTATTATTTGTCAAGAAGTGACCTAACCGAATATTCGCTCCACAGCGATACCGATGAGTCCACGTCCTGTATGCACACCAAGGGCAGGAGAAATCTGTCTGAACTCCAGGGACAGAATGCCAGGAAGGTCCTTGATTCTCTCCACCATGTCCTGGGCTTCTTTTTTCGCGCCGCCATGCATGACATAAACTTTACACTTGGTCTTCTCAAGGTTTTCTTTCAGGATGCTCACAAGCTTCATGTAAGCCTGCTTGGTTCCCCTTGCTTTATCTAAGGTTACGTAGACGCCTTCTTCGTTGACATAAATGATGGGCTTGATGTTCAGCATCTGTCCGATGGTCCCGGAAACCTTGCCGATTCTTCCGCCTTTTATGAGATACTCCAAGGTGGCCAGGCAGTAGTAGGTGTCCACGCTCTTTTTCTCCTCTGGCAGAGCTTCTTTGATTTCCTCAAAGGAGAGGCCGTCTTTGACCATTTTAGCAGCCTTCAATGCCATGATCCCTTCTGAGATGGACAGATTTTTGGTGTCGTATATATAAGTTTCAATTTCTGGATACTCCTCCGCCATGAGTTTTACAGAATTTGCAGTACCGGAAAGACCCCCGGAGATCATGACGCCAATGGCATGGGTATAGCCTTCTTTCTTAAGCTCCAGGAAAAGGGCGTCAATATCTGTGCCCGTGGGCAGGCTGGTTTTTGGCACTTCTTTTTCCAAATTGCCATACACTTCATCGGCACTGATCTCCACGCGGTCTCTGTAGGAACTGTCATTATAAATAATCTGTAGCGGAAGGAACCGGATGCCGTATTCGTTCAGTTCCGCATCGGTCAGGTCACAAGCGCTGTCTGTAAATATTGCGATTTTTTGCATAGTTTCCTCCAAAAGAATGTTCTTTTCCTAAAGTATAACACCTGAAACCATCCCAATCAATGAAGAAGCCGTGAACAGCAAGGGAAAAAACCTCACAGGAAAAGTGCTTTGAAGTACAGAGATTTGTATTCCATGAGCAGTTTTTCAGTTTTTGATACTTTTTCTCATGCGCTTATTGTAAAATAGAGAATAGAAATCAAATTTGAAAGGGGTACAATACATGAAAATAACCATCGGAAATCAATATGATGCAGAACTGATTCTGGTTTCTAAGGACCTGGCTTCAGATGCCTATGGAGACATCGTAGACCAGTTGAAGGGAAAGAATCTTTTCAAGGGAGAAGAAGGGGAGGTTTACAGTTATGTGAATCTTTCTGATGATAAAACTCTGGTGTTCCTGGGACTGGGAGAAGAAGAAAAGGTTGACGAAGAGATTCTGAGACTTGCAGCTTTTAAGGGAGCAAAGGAGCTGTCCAAGCTGAAAGTGAAGAAAGCTTCTGTATCACTGAAGAAACATGCGAAGCTGTGCTATAAAAAGTCCACCAAAGCTTTTGCGGAAGGTCTTTACCATGCAGAATACAGATTTGACAAATATCTTTCCAAGAAGCAGGAGTTCCATCTGGAGGAAGTCTCCTTTGGACTCTTGGAAGGAAAGGAAGAGAAGGTGCTGCCAGGATTAAAGGAAATGGAGCATCTCATGGATGGTGTGTTCCTCACAAGGAATCTCATCAATGAGCCTGCCATCACCCTGACTCCAGTAGAACTGGCCAAAAGAGCAAAGGAGGCTTTGGAGCCCCTTGGTGTGGAAGTGGAGATCTTAGACAGAGCAGCCTGCGAGGCTCTCAATATGAAAGCATTCCTGGCCGTTGCCAAAGGTTCCACCAATGAACCAAGAGGAATCATCATGCGCTACAAGGGTGGCCAGGATGAAGCGCCACTGGGCCTTGTAGGCAAAGGTGTCACCTTTGATACAGGCGGTTACTCCATCAAGCCAGGTCCTTCCATGTATACCATGAATGGGGATATGGGTGGTTCCGGTGCGGTGATCGGTGCCATGAAGGCCATCGCACTGAACAAGCTGGAAAAGAATGTCACTGCGGTGGTTCTTGCCACAGACAATGTGATTTCTGGGGATGCCTATGTGCCTGGAGATGTTGTGGGCAGTATGCTGGGGAAGACCATTGAGATCCACAGTACAGATGCCGAAGGAAGACTGACCCTGGCGGATGCTGTATACTATGCCATCACGCATGAAAATGTAGTAGAAGTTGTGGATGTGGCGACGCTGACCGGAGCTTGCGTGGTTGCGCTGGGAGCATTCAATACGGGTGCCTTCACCAACAATGAGGAGCTTCTTGATAAAATCAAGACAGCAGCAAAGGAAGCGGGAGAACCCCTTTGGCAGCTTCCACTGTCCAAAGAGTATAAAAATCTCATCAAAGGAGACCGTGGAGATCTGAAGAACACCGGTGGAAGATGGGGTGGAGCCAGCACAGCGGCAGCCTTCATCGAAGAGTTCGTAGAAGGGAAGCCATGGGTGCATCTGGACATCGCAGGCACCTCAGACATTGAAAGTGCCAGAGGATACCTGCCTAAGGGAGCAACGGGTATGCCTGTGAAGACACTCTACTACTATGTGAAGGGTGAGAACAAAGGCGGCTGCTAAGTCGGATCTTTACGGAGAATATTTGGAGGTGATTTCATGTATCAGAACAGACTGGAAGCGTTGAGAGGAAAGATGAAAGAGCATACCCTGTCCCAGGTGCTGGTGACAGATGCAGCGTCCATCTTCTATCTCACCGGCAGATGGATTGAGGCAGGAGAAAGACTCCTGGTCCTCCTGGTGAAGGAAGAGGGAAAACCTTGTCTTTTCATCAATGAACTGTTTCCGGAAAAGGAATCAGAGGAGCTTGATTTTGTATGGCTGAAGGATACCTCTGATGCCATCGGTATGTTATCAGAGCATTTGGAGAAGGGGAAGACCACCGGAGTGGACAAGAACTGGCCATCGGGATTTCTCATTGGCCTCATGAAAACCATGGGTACCAGTGATGTAGAGAACTCATCCATTCTGCTAGATCAAATCAGAGCAGTTAAAGATGAGGAGGAGAAGAAGCTCATGAGAGCAGCCTCCAAACTCAATGATGAAGCCATGCATATGCTCATCGAATCCTTAGAAGAGAATATGTCCGAGCTGGAAGCGGAAGACCTTTTGAAGAAGATCTATTTTGATCTTGGCGCAGAAGGGTTTTCTTTCACACCCATCATCGCTTTTGATAAAAATGGCGCCAATCCGCATCATGAGAACGGAGGAAGACTTCTGAAGCATGGGGATGCGGTGATTCTTGACATCGGATGCAGAAAAAACAATTACTGCTCGGATATGACCAGAACCATTTTCTTTGGGGAAGCGGGAGAAAAAGAGAAAGAAGTCTTTGAAACGGTGCTGGAAGCCAATAAGAAAGCCATCTCTTTGGTGAAACCGGGCGCAAGATTCAGTGACATTGACAGAGCTGCCCGAAGTGTCATCGAGGAGAAAGGATATGGACCTTATTTTACCCACCGTACAGGCCATTCCATTGGCATTGAGGTCCATGAAACAGGAGATGTATCCTCAGCCAATGACAGCCTTCTGGAACCAGGGATGATTTTCTCTGTGGAACCAGGGATTTATTTGGAAGGGAAGTTTGGTGTCCGTATTGAGGATCTTGTCCTAGTGACAGAAGATGGCTGCGAAGTACTGAACAGCTATCCCAAAGAACTCTATTTGAAATAAATGACAGTAAAAGGATCCGGTGAAGAGTTCACCGGATCCTTTGAATTTTTATACGGCCAGATGCTACTTTTCATCCGCTCTTGGAATGAGGAGCACGGAGGTTTTTGCACGTCTTGCCAGGTTGTTGCTGTTGCTGCCGATGAATAGGTCCATCATGATGCCTTTGCCCTGTCTTCCTAAGATAACCAGATCAAAGTGCTTTTCATCGATGGCACGGCTGATTTCTCTAAAAGGTCTGCCGATTTCAAGGACTACATCCACTTCCACGTCGCCTTTTTCTTCCAAGCGTTTTCGTAAAGCATCCAGCCGGTCCCGATCAATCTGGTTGAATTCAATGATCCGATAGTCCAGATAAGGGCTGATTTTTGCGATATCCTGAATGTGCATCAGAGTGACTTTTTTCAGGCCTTTCTCCACCATTTTCTCCAGATAGGTGAATGCATGGTAGGCATTTTCTGAAAAGTCAGTGGGGAAGAGCACGTGGCTCATTTCGTTCAAGCCATCCTGTGGGATGGAGGTGAAACTTCCGTCCTCTTCTTCTTTCACTCTGACCAGAAGGATGGGTTTACTTGGCATCTGAATGAGTTCGTAAGCAAACTCTGAATCAAAAATCCTCTTACCGATTGAAGACACTTTTGCGCCAGCAAGGATGAGGGAGTCATAGGGCTCCATATACTCTACAAGGTCGTGAACTTTTTCTACGGGAAGTCCTTCGAGGTCCATGGATTCCAAGGTATAGCCCATTTCTTTCAGCTCTTCCAGATCCTTTGTGACCACCTCCGGATCATATTTATCATGTCTCTTTTCTGGATGGGGAAGCAGATGGCTGGCAAGGGTAATCTCCTCTGCACCCAGAAATTTCAGAGACTTTGCAAACTGAAGTACGTGATGGTCATAAGGAAGCTGTTCTTTGATGACAAGTAGATTTTTAAACATCAGTATGTCCCCCTTTGTCTATGGTTGTTACTTCTATTTTACCACTAATATATTGAAAATTAAGACAATTTAACGGAAAATTTAGAATTGAAAAGCGAAAGAAAAAGAGCCCGAAGGCTCTTCTTAGAATTCTGCATTTCCTGTGGTTCTTGGGAAGGGGATGACATCTCGGATGTTTGTCATGCCGGTGATGTACATGATGAGGCGTTCAAAGCCCAGTCCATAACCAGCATGCTTTGTGCCGCCATATTTTCTGAGCTCCAGATACCACCAGTAATCCTCCTCATGTAGACCCAGCTCCTTGATTCGATCCATCAGGACATCCATGCGTTCCTCTCTCTGGGAACCACCGATGATTTCACCAACGCCAGGAACGAGGCAGTCCATGGCGGCTACAGTTTTTCCATCTTCATTCTGTCTCATGTAGAAGGCTTTGATTTCCTTTGGATAGTCGGTGACAAAGATTGGCATTTTGAAGATCTCTTCTGTGAGATATCTTTCGTGCTCAGTCTGAAGATCGCTGCCCCACTTGACAGGATATTCAAATTTCTTGCCGGACTTTTCCAGAAGCTCCACGGCTTCGGTGTAGGTCACTCTTTTGAATTCTGAGTTTACAATAAAGTTCAGTCTCTCCAGAAGGGTCTTATCCACAAACTGGTTGAAGAAAGCCATTTCTTCTGGCGCTTCTTCCATGACATAGGAGATGACATATTTCAGCATATCCTCTGCAAGCTTCATGTTGTCCTTAAGATCCGCAAAGGCGATCTCAGGTTCGATCATCCAGAACTCTGCAGCATGTCTTGCGGTGTTGGAGTTTTCTGCACGGAAGGTAGGTCCGAAGGTATAGACATCCTTAAAGGCCATGGCATAGGCTTCAGCGTTCAGCTGGCCGGATACTGTAAGGTTTGCCATCTTTCCGAAGAAGTCTTCGGTATAGTCCACGTCTCCAGCTTCGGTCAGAGGAGGGTTCTTTGGATCCAATGTGGATACATGGAACATTTCTCCAGCACCTTCTGCATCGCTTCCTGTGATGATGGGGGTGTGCACATAGACAAACCCTCTTTCCTGGAAGAATTTGTGGATGGCAAAGGCAGCCAGGCTTCTGACTCTAAATACAGCAGAGTAGGTGTTTCCTCTTGGTCTTAAATGGGCGATGGTTCTTAAGTATTCGAAGGTGTGACGCTTTTTCTGCAGTGGGAAATCCGAGGAAGAAGCTCCCTCCAGAAGGATCTCGCTGGCCTTGATTTCAAAAGGCTGCTTTGCGTCAGGGGTATACACAACGGTACCCTCCACAGTGATGGCGGTGGCAATGTGGTATTTGGCTACTTCCTGAAAGTTCTCCAGAGACTCGTCAAAAACAATCTGTGCGTTCTTAAAGAATCCTCCATCATTCAGTTCAATAAAACCAAAAGATTTGGACACTCTGGAGGTTCGGATCCAGCCGCTGAGACGGACAGACTGACCTTCATAGTCCTGTGCATTTCTATAAAGTTCTTTTACTTTTACCATGGGACTTCACTCCTTTATTTTCTTTGTTTTGTTTTTGTATATAAAAAAAGACCATCGTCTCCACAAAGGGACGAGGATCTCGCGGTACCACCCAATTTACAGAGCTGTGCCCTGTCAACTTTATCCGATAACGGCAGGTCCGTCCCTCTGTACTCTTCCTTCCAAAGGGATGCTACGGGTCGTTTTTCGAAAAGGTCCTTACTGCCAGGCTTCCACCATTCCCGGCTCTCTACAAGAGGTTTCCTTTTGTACTCTTCCCATCTTCGCATTTGTGCTTTCCTAAGTATATAACAAAACCCCTTGACTGACAAGGGGTGAAAAGCTCTGGCGTTGTATTCGGCCCGGAGGTGTCTGACTAAAGAGAAAGCTCCAGCTGGAAATCCCGGGGATCATTTTCATAGAGCACCGGATTGATTTCTGATGCTTCCACGGCACCTTGGGCGAAATAGTAGGCAATGGTTTCCTCGGCGGATCCTGCGCAGATATAGAGTTTTTCTGCGCCCCAAGAGGATGCAGCCTCTTTCGCATGATGAAGGAGCATGGTGCCGATTCCTTTTCCCCGGTGGGGGAGAGAAATGAAAAGCTGATCCAATAATACATATCTTGAAGTGGAGCCGAAAACTTCCGGATCCACTGTGATGAATCCAACCAAAGTGCCATCCTCGTGAAAAGCGCCACAGGCAAAACCACCGGATTTTATGGTGTTCTGAAGTCTTTCCAGATGATTTTCAAAACCTTCCGGAAAATCAGGATCCTGATAACTTATATCCACCAGCTGCCGGATTCCATCCACTTCCCGGTAGGCACGCCTGATATATTGGGAAGCGTTGATTTCCCGGATGCGTCCGGATTCTTCAAGTTCCAGCCTTCGGCAATGAATCTTCATCATACGCACCTCCGATATCTTGTTAGTCAAGAAGTAAGGGTTCCAGAGCTTCTGCCACTTTTACAGACTCACCGGCCCCCATGGTGAGGATGATGTCCCCTGGCTCGGCAACTTCTTTCAGGTGCCTCGCTGCTTCGTCAAACTCTTTTACATTGATGGTTTTCACCGTTTTTCTCGCTCGGATGGCATCTCCCAGCTCTTCGGAGGAGACAAGGCCAGTATCTGGTTCCCTTGCTGCAAAGATCGGCAGAAGGAGAAGCGTATCCATGTCATCAAAGCACTCCGAGAACTCCTGGAACAGAGCTTTTGTTCTGGTGTAGGTATGGGACTGGAACACCACGTGGATTTTATTGTGCTTCATCTTCAGCACAGTATCCAGGGCGTTTTTGATCTCCCCAGGATGATGGGCGTAATCATCCAGAACGATGATGCCGTTCTTGGTGTAGAGGTGCTGGAATCTTTTATCTACCCCTTCATACCCTTCCAGTCCTTTTTTGATCCCTTCCATAGAGATTCCCGAAGAAAGGGACGCGCCAATGGCACCGAGTGCATTATAGATGTTGAACTCACCTGGGACCTTCAGATGGATGGGCAAAAGAAGTATTCCTTCAAGGACCACGTCAAAGGAAGCTCTTCCCATCTCATCAAACTGGATGTTTTCAGCTTTCAGTCTGCCTTTATGAATCCCGAAGGTAAGGACTTCTACTTCAGCATCCTGAAGGATGTAGTCCATGTTCGGATCATCGGCGTTGGCAACAACGGTTCCTCCTTTAGGCATGACGGTGATATATTCTTTAAAAGTATCCAAGATGTGCTGAAGATCTCTGTAGTAATCCAGGTGATCTGCTTCCACATTGAGGATCAGGGCAACTTTTCCTGGGAACTGCATGAAGGATGCTTTATACTCGCAGGCCTCCGTAATAAAGAAATCACTGTCTCCAATGCGGTAGTTTCCACCAATGAGTGGAAGATTTGCCCCCACTAGAATGGTGGGATCTTTTTCATCCGCCAGGGAAATGGCGGAGAGCATGGAGGTGGTGGAGGTCTTTCCATGGGTTCCGGTCACCGCGATGGAATTGGTGAAGTTCTTGATGAGATGACCTAAGAACTCTGCCCGGTCATAGGTTTTGATGCCTTTGGCCCGTGCTTCTTTCAGCTCCTCGTTGTCCTCCCGTATGGCAGCTGTATAGACGACGATGTCCTGGTCTGTGATGTTTTCTTTATGATGGCCATAAAAAATAATGGCGCCTCTTTCTTTCAGTTTCTCTGTGTTTTTGGATTCTTTAAAATCAGAGCCCGTGACCTTTACCTGATTGTTCAGAAGGATGGCTGCAAGACCGCTCATGCTGACTCCGCCGATTCCGATAAAATGAACCTTCTTATTCTCATATTCTTTTAAATCAAACAACATTTTTTCTACACTTCCTTCCTTACCTATCATATACCAAAAAAGTGGAGCCAGAAAGTGCTTTTTAATCGGAATGAAGTGAAGAATATTAAAAAAACACCCGGTATTGATACGAATATTCGTGTTGTATGTGTTGAAAAACATTCGATTTTAAGCTAAAATATAGAATGAGAATAGTTAAGTAGGAGGTCCGTTCATGCAGAAGTATTCGAGGAACAGCCGAATCAGTGCAATCACCAAGATTCTAATCGAAAATCCCAATAAAATTATGAGTCTCAATTATTTTTCAGAAATGCTCAATGCTGCGAAATCTACCATCAGTGAGGATATTCTTGTGATCCGTGAGATTCTGGAAGCCATGGAAATGGGTAAAGTAGAAACCATTGCCGGGGCAACTGGTGGAGTCCGTTATCTGGCCCGAATGAGCAAAGAAGAGGAAGAGGCCTTTCAAGAGTCCATCTGTGAGACTCTGAGGGATAAATCAAGGATTGTTCCTGGTAATTTTCTTTACATCACGGACATCATGCTGGACCCTGCCATTGTGCACAAGGCAGGCATCATCCTGGCCTCTAAGTTTGCCAAAGTGAAGGCAGACTATGTAATCACCGTGGAAACAAAGGGAATCCCTCTTGCCTATGAAGTAGCTCGGTACTTAGGCGTACCGCTTATCGTGGCAAGAAAGAACTCCAAAGTGACAGAAGGAACCAGCGTCACCATCAACTATGTGTCCGGAACCACAGGAAGGCTTGGAAACATGGGACTTGCCAAGAGAACATTGAAGTCCTCCTCCAAGTGTCTTTTCATTGACGACTTCCTGAGAGCTGGGGGCACCGTCCATGGCATCTCTGATCTCTTAAATGAGTTCGACTCAGAACTGGTGGGCATAGGCGTTCTCGTGGACAACAAGGAAGTGGTGAAGAAGATGCCTACGGGGTATGTTTCTTTAGTAGATTACAGAGGTGTGGATGAAGAAGGTAACATCAGCGTAGAAGCATCCAAAAGGCCATAATTGAAACATTGAAAATGAAAAGGAGCATTCCGGGTGGAATGCTCCTTTTGTATGGGAAGGGTTTTTAGAAATTACTTCAGTTTATCAAGGGTTTCCCAGATGCCTGTCATATAAGAGGCACCCAGTGCTCTGTCGTAGAGTCCATAGCCTGGACGTCCGGTTTCGCCCCAGATCATTCTTCCATGGTCTGGTCTCAGATAGCCATCGAAACCGTTCTTATGAAGGGCCTTCATGATGGCGACGATATCCAGGGATCCGCATGGGGAATAATGGGCACTTTCTTCAAAGCTGTCGTCTTCATAGAGCTTTACGTTACGGATGTGCATGAAGTGGATTCTGCCCATGGCCGCATACTTGTCTACCATAGCCACAACATCATTTTTGTTGCTGGAACCGAAGGATCCAGTACAGAAGGTGAGTCCATTGTATTCGCTGTCCACAAGTTTCAGGAAGCGGTCCAGGTTTTCTTCACCGGTGATGATTCTTGGCAGTCCGAAGATGGAGTATGGTGGATCATCCGGATGGATGGCCATTTTGACCCCCGCCTCTTCTGCTACAGGAATGATCGCCTTCAGGAAATACTCCAGGTTTTCGAAGAGCTTCTCTTCATCCACACTCTTGTATTTTTCGAAGAGGTCGTTGAGATCCTTCTTGGTGTAGCTTGCATCCCATCCTGGGAGAGAAAGCTCACCAGTAAGCGGATCCATTTTTTCCAGCTGCTTCTTGAAATACACGAGAGCGGTGGAACCATCTGGAAGAACATAATCCAGCTGAGTTCTTGTCCAGTCGAATATCGGCATAAAGTTGTAGCAGATTACCTTAACGCCTGCGTTGCCGAGTCTTCTGATGTTTTCTTTGTAGTTTTCGATGAACTTCTCACGGGTGGGAAGTCCCAGTTTGATGTCCTCGTGAACAGGTACGCTCTCGATGACGTCAAAGTGAAGACCATTGTCTTCTGTGGTCTTTTTGAGTTTTTCGATGCTTTCCACAGACCATACTTCGCCTACGGGAACGTCATACACGGCGGTCACAACGCTATACATATTGGGGATTTGTCGGATGTAGCCGATCTTCACTGGATCGTCTTCTCCGTACCATCGGAAAGATAATTTCATTCCATTCAACTCCTGTACATTATTATTTATGGGGCCATTCTGTCAAATGCCTGTCTGTCTGAAACAAAGAACCCTGTAAATTCCAAGGAGGATTTACAAACTGTTTAAGCTTTGTTCACAAACATGAATTCCATAAGAAATCGCTTTCTTTCTTCCATAGTACCACAAAAAGGAGTTTTCTGAAGATGATGATACTTGCTATGGGACTTGCAAATATTGCTCATTATAGATTAAGATGGAAGTACTACGATAAGGGAGTTAAAATCATGGCGAAGAGAAACAATGATTATTCCACAAGACAACATATGGAGCGAACGGACTATGAGCTTTTTTACTATAAGCACAAGCAGTTCAAAAATGTCTCTCTGCACCATCATGATTTTTTCGAGGTGTATTATTTTGTCAGCGGTGAGGTGGAGTACCAGATTGAAGGGCGCAACTACCATCTGTTTCCCGGGGATATCATTCTTGTGAATCATAAAGAGCTTCATCAGGCAGTCATCGGAGAAACAGAAAAGAACTATGAGCGGTATGTGCTCTGGATCAACAAAGAGTATCTGAAATCCTTGTCCAGCCGAAAGACGGATCTAACAAGATGTTTTCTGGACAAGAACAAGAAAACGCTTCTTCGCATGAGTATGGAAAACCAGCAGCTGCTAAGAGGGATTCTGGATAAGCTCCATGCGGAGGAAACCCATCGGGGGTTTGGAGAGGATCTGCTGCCGAAGGCGCTTCTTATGGAACTGATGGTGGAACTGAACCGTATGTCCTTTGAGGAAGAGGAGACACTTCCGCCTCAGATCAAAAAAAATCAGCTCATTGATTCTGTGATCAGTTATATCAATGAACATCTGGAGGAAGAGATTTCCATGGATGATCTGGCTTCCCATTTCTATATCAGCAAGTATCATCTTTCCAGAGAGTTCAAAAAGTACACAGGAACAACACTGTACCGATATGTGGTGCAGAAAAGGCTTATTAAAGCCAAGGGGCTCATCCTGGAAGGCCAGCCCATCACCTCCGTTTATGAGAACTGCGGGTTTGGCGATTACTCCAATTTTTTCAGGGCTTTCAAAAATGAATATGGGATCACACCCAAGGAGTTCCTTTCTGTGATGGCAGATCGTGAGAATATAGGACTCCTGGGCACTGTGGAGGACAATAAAGGGCTCTCTTTCTGACGAAGGGTCCTTTGTTTTACAAAAAAAGTGAAACCAATGAAAAATTCAGTGGGTGTTGCTTCACTGAAGACAAGGAACGACAGGGAGGATATTATATGAGAGAGCTGTTTCATCTCAATGAAGGATGGACATTTTATGGTGAAATCAGAAATGAGCAGAATTTCCAGGTGGAGAAAGAAAAACTGGAGAAAGAAAACGTGGATATACCCCATACAGTGAAAATGCTGCCCCTTCATTATTTTGACGAGCATTCCTATCAGGGAGTTTATCTTTATGAGAAAACCGTAGACGTTCCGGAGCAGTTCATGGGAAAGAAAATCTTTCTGGAGTTCGAAGGAGTCGCCAATATGGCGGTGATCTACATCAATGGGAAGAGAAGCTTCCACAGCGAAAGTCCTTTTGTGCCTTTTGCAAAAGAAATCTCCGGGGAGCTTCGGTTTGGAGAAAAAAACACCATCGAGGTTCTGGTGGACTCCAGAGAGCTTCCATATATACCACCCTTTGGCAATGTGGTGGATTTCCTGACCTTTGGCGGTATTTATAGAGAAGTTCATCTTCATGTGCTTCCAAACTATTTCATTGAGGATGTTTTTGCTTTCGGTCAGCAGGTGCTGAAAGAGGAGAAGGATCTCATCATTGAGACCAGGCTTTCTGGAAACCATAAAGGCACTCTTGTCTACAAGCTCTTCGAGGACGAAGAGAAAAGAAGCTTGGGAGAGGCCATGAGCTCAGGAATCAGAACTGTGGAAAATCAGAAAATGAGACACACGCTGAAGGTGAAAAATGCGTCTCTTTGGTCCTTGGACACTCCGAAGCTTTATCTTGTGCAGGTGTCCCTTCTGGGAGAAGAGGGAGAGCTTTTAGATGAAAGGATTGTGAAGATTGGATTCCGCGAGGCGCTTTTTAAAGAAGATGGATTCTATCTCAATGGAGAAAAGCTGAAATTAAGAGGCTTGAACCGGCATCAGAGCTATCCCTATGTGGGATACGCCATGCCCAAATCCATGCAGGAGCTGGATGCAGAGATTCTGAAGAAGGACCTTGGTGTCCATCTGGTGAGAACCTCCCATTACCCTCAGTCCAAATGGTTCCTGGATGCCTGCGACAGATTGGGGCTCCTTGTGTTTGAAGAGATTCCAGGATGGCAGCACATAGGAGATGAGCAGTTCAAGGAAATCAGCAAGTATAATCTAAAAAAAATGATCAAAAGAGACAGGAATCATCCATCCATCGTTATCTGGGGCGTCAGGATCAATGAATCCCAGGATGACACCACCTTTTACACAGAAATGAACAAGATCGCCCACCTTTATGATGAGACGAGACCCACCGGTGGCGTCAGGAATTTCCAGAAGAGCGAGCTTCTGGAGGATGTCTACACCTATAATGACTTTATCCACAGCGGAGAGAACAGAGGTCTCAGTGATCCCACAGAAGTTCTCCCCCGTAAAGCGCCTTATCTTGTGACAGAATTCAATGGGCATATGTTTCCGACTAAAAGCAGTGATCCTGAGGACAGACGGGTATCTCATGCGCTGCGCCACAGTAAAGTCCTTTCGGTGATGATGGAGAGCACCAAGATTTCCGGGGCCATCGGATGGTGCATGACAGACTACAACACCCATGGTGATTTTGGCAGCGGAGATCGGATCTGTCATCATGGCGTTCTGGATGCGTTCCGACAAAAGAAGCTGGCAGCCTATGTCTACAGCAGTCAGAAAGAGGATGAACCGGTTCTCATGGTTTCCTCCTCCATGAATATTGGGGATCATGATGGCGGCAGCTTGGGCAGGGTGTATGCATTCACCAACTGTGACTATGTGGAGCTTTATAAGAATGGGAAGTTTGTAAAAAAGTACGAGAAGCAAAAAGGCCAGGGGCTGAAGCATACGCCCATTGTCATGGAGGACTTCATTGGCGGACTTCTCGAAGAAGAGGAGAGGTTTTCAAGAAGGGATGCAGAAAGAGTCAAAAAGGTTTTAAAATCCGCCGCAGTCCACGGGCTCAATCTTCCCCTCTTCGACAAGGCAACCATGGGGATGATCCTTCTAAAATACAAGTTGAGCATGGAAGATGCAGTGAGGCTTTTCAGTAAGTACTATGCAGGATGGGGGCAGGAAGGACTTACCTATACCTTTAAGGGATATAAAGACGGTGAAGAGGTGAAGACTGTCACAAGAGGGCAAAGAAGAGAGCATAGAATGGTTGTTGAACCACAGAAAAATATTCTTACAGTGGAAGAAACCTACGATGTGGCCATGATTTCCATACAGCTTCTGGACGAGCATGAAGATGTGCTTTCTTATTCCAGTGAACCTGTCCTTCTTAAAACAGAAGGAGCTGTGGAGATTCTTGGACCGAAGCTCTTCTCCCTTTCGGGTGGGCAGGGCGCTTTCTACGTCAGAACCAAGGGCTCAGGAAATCATGGCAAAGTCTTTCTTCATACGGAGCACTATGGAGATCGGGAGATTGAATTTACCATCGAGCATAAGATGGTAAGTAAGTTATAGACACAAAAAAAGGATTCCTTAGGGTTAAGGAGTCCTTTTGATTTTGATGGGGGAAATAGAACAGGCAGAAACAATTGGACTAGCTGTCCAGCTGCTCCACCAGCTGAATCTTCAGCCCGTTGGGATCCAGAATGTAGAGAAACCGGATACCGGGATTGGGAGAAAGAGGTCCGGATAGAATAGGAATCCCTTCTTTTTCAAGAAAATGGATCATTTCTTCTACAGAGGACACGGAAAAACCCAAGGATAAGTCCTGTCCATAGTTTGGAGAAGGTGCATCAGAAGCTTCAATGAGCTCGATCTTGGTCTCTCCATTTCCAAGGAAGGCAATGTGCATGTGTGGTGAGGGCGAAAACTCCCGTTCAGGTTTTAGCCCTAGAACTTTTTCATAGAATGACATGGATTCTTTCAGATTGATCACGTGGATGGTGGTCCATAGATAGGCCATAGCAGAAGCTCCTTTTTATTTATTTTTATCCTTTAATGTGTTTCTTCAGTAAAAACTCTTATAGACAAAATTTCTCAATGGCTTTTGCCACACCAGCCTCATTGTTGGTGGCTGTAATGTATGATGCAGCTTCTTTTACGGCCTGGGAGGCATTTCCCATGGCAATGCCAAGACCGGCAAAGGAAATCATGGGCAGATCATTTTCCTCATCTCCAATGGCCATGACTTCCTCCTGACGGATGCCAAGATGCTCCATGAGCTTCTCAATGCCCACAGCCTTACTCACATCTTTTCTAAAGATTTCCAGGTTGTGCTTGGATGAGGACACCGTCTGCAGCGTTGGATGGTTTTCAAAGACTTTTCGAAGTTTCAGGAGGGCTTCCTGATCCCCTTTTGAAAAGACGATGGCTTTTAAGATGTTTCCTGTGTCTCTCAGGGACTTTTCCAGATCTTCTGTGACAATCATTTCAATCCGGTCTCCGTCTGGCAGCAGTCCGTTGGCTTTCACATACCCATTGCCATCGCCCAGGTCTCCCTCGCAAAGAAGTGTGTTCCAAGCGTTATAATGGGCAAAAAGACCCGAGTCTTTCACTGCAGATGTCAAAAATGGAAGATCTGTTGAGGAAATGCTCTGATGGTTCAAAATCTGATCGTTGTACTTCACAAAAGCCCCATTGGAAGCGATGGTGAGAGTGGGAATCCCAAGAAGGCTGCCATAGAGCTTCCCGTAATTGAACATTCTTCCGGTGGTGATGGCGATCTGAATGCCTTCCTCATGGGCTTTCTGAATCGCTCTGATATTTTCTTCTGGGATATTTTTATCATCGTTGTAGAGCGTTCCGTCCACATCGATGCATATGAGTTTTATCTTATTCATGCTTGAAATCTCCTGAAATATATTGTGGTATGGGTCTATTGTACAAGATTTCGGGGTGAAATGGGAATTGTGGTGTCTGATAACTTAGCAAAAAAGAGGCACCTAGCTGAGAATCTGTTATTATAGTAATGTTTGTTAGAAAAAACGCAAAAAAAGACAGGGAAATCATGAGATTGGAAATGAAATACCCCCAAGTGTCATGGCTTTTCTATAATTTTCGCAATTTTCATTTTCCTGTTGCGTGTGTAATCCATTACAGTTTATAATGAGGTATAATCCTTAAATTCTGAATATTCAAAAACGGATTTCAAGGACAGTAAAGAAAAAGACAAACGAAGGAGGTTCTTTATGAACATTACAGATGTACGAATCAGAAAAATCGCTGCGGACGGCAAAATGAAAGCCATTGTCTCAGTCACCTTTGACAACGAGTTTGTGGTCCATGACATCAAAGTCATCGAAGGCCAGAACGGTCTCTTTATCGCTATGCCATCGAGAAAGACACCTGATGGAGAATTTAAGGATATCGCTCATCCCATCAACACACAAACAAGAGAAGCTCTTCAGTCCTCCATTCTTAAAGAGTATGAGAAGGTAAGACTGGAAGAGGAGCCCATCGTGGATGAACCCATTGCCATCGATTAACCTTTGAAAATAACCCTGCGGGGTTATTTTTCGTTTTCTCTGTTCCTTCGGGATCTTATTGATAATTCATAGGTGATTGTATCTATTTCCTTACTTTTTTGAAGGGATTGCCATTATTTTTGACTACTAATGCATTTATGCTGTGCTTCTTGTGGAATGCCCTGAGATTGGTTGAAATAAACACGAACCTACTCTATAATAAAATAGAAAATGTATGGCTTTTGGTATAATCTGCCAAAAGCTCATTGTCATGTCGGTGAATATAATAAGAGGTGAAGTATGGGTAAATATGCACTTATCCTTGCTGCTGGTGAAGGGAAAAGAATGAAGTCTGAGACTTCGAAAGTTCTTCATAAGGTCTGCGGCAAGGAAATGGTCAATCACGTGATTGACATCATGAGGAATGCAGGATTTGAGGATGTCAATGTCATTGTTGGCAGAAGCAAAGAGCAGGTGATGGATAAAACCTCCTCTAGAAATGTGAGCTACTCTGTTCAGGAAGAGCAGCTTGGTACAGGACATGCTGTGCTGTGCGCAAAGGACTTTCTTCAGGATAAAGAAGGAACCGTTGCCATATTCACAGGAGATGCGCCACTGGTTCGGGAAGAGACGGTAAAGGAAATGCTGAAGAGCCACGAAGAGGGAGGCTACAGCGCAACCCTTCTGACGTCGGTGATTGAGAATCCATCAGGCTACGGTAGAATCCAGCGTTCAGGAAATGACGTGGAGAAGATCATTGAGCATAAGGACTGCAGTGAGGAAGAGCTGAAGCTTAAAGAAATCAATGCAGGCATGTATCTTTTTGATGCCAAGGCGCTTCAGGAGGCTCTTCTACTTCTTAAGAATGACAATGCCCAAGGGGAATACTACCTGACAGATGTCATTGAGATCATGAAAGGAAAGAATCTGAAAGTTGGCGCGGTCATCACAGAGTTTGATGAAACTCGAGGCGTGAACTCCAGAGCTCAGCTTGCAGAAGCAGAAGCCATCCTAAGAAAGAGAATCAATGAGTTCCACATGGAAAACGGGGTAACTCTCATCGATCCCCTGACAACCTACATTGGTGCGGATGTCGTCATCGGAAATGACACCATCATTTATCCGAACAATACACTGGAAGGGAAGACCATCCTTGGCAAAGGGGTTCTTCTTCATCCAAACAACCGCATTGAGGATTCAGTGATTGAAGATGAGGTGACCATTGCCTCTTCCGTGATCCTGTGTTCTAAAGTCGGAAAGAAAACTACAGTAGGACCATTCGCTTATATCAGACCGGATTCCGTCATAGGAGAGCACGTCAAGGTCGGAGATTTTGTGGAGATCAAGAAATCCACCATCGGCAACGGAACGAAGATTTCCCACCTGACCTATATTGGTGATGCAGAGGTAGGAGAGCATGTGAACTTTGGCTGTGGTACCGTTGTGGTGAACTATGACGGCAAGAACAAATACAAGACCGTGGTGGAAGACCATGCGTTTATCGGATGCAACACAAACCTGGTGGCTCCTGTGACCGTGCATGAAGGTGCTTTTACAGCAGCGGGTTCCACCATCACAGAGGATGTCCCAAAGGAAGGCCTTGGCATCGGAAGAGCAAAACAGGTCAATAAAGAAGGCTGGGTTCAGAAAAGAAAAGAAAGCGGTAAATATTAGGAGGATAAAAGAATGTTAAAGCAGTACAGCAATTTCAAGGTGTTTGCAGGGAGCTCCCATCCAGAGCTTGCCAAGCAGATTGCAGATATCCTGGGGGTAAAACTTGGAGACAACAAGGTAGGCACTTTCTCCGATGGTGAGATTTTCGTGGAGACCAATGAAACCGTTCGAGGATGCGATGTATTTATCGTTCAGTCCACCAACAATCCTGTGAATGACAATCTCATGGAACTTCTCATCATGATTGATGCCTTCAAGAGAGCATCTGCAGGTAGAATCAATGCAGTGGTTCCTTACTACGGTTATGCAAGACAGGACCGTAAGGCAAAGTCCAGAGATCCAATTACCGCAAAGCTAGTTGCAGACCTTTTGACCACCGCAGGTGCAGACCGGGTGCTGACCATGGACCTTCATGCGGCACAGATTCAAGGGTATTTCAATATTCCGCTGGATCACCTTCTGGGTATGCCAATCATCGCAGATTACTTCATCAAGAAAGGATTCATGGAGAATCCTGATGTGGTCATCGTATCCCCAGACCTGGGGTCTGTTACAAGAACGAGAAAACTAGCAGAAAGACTTCATGCACCTATGGCCATCATCGACAAGAGAAGACCAAAGGCCAATGTATCTGAAATCATGAACATCATTGGAGATATCAAGGGCAAAACCTGTATCCTCATTGACGATATGATTGATACCGCTGGAACCATCTCCAATGCCGCCAATGCGCTGATGGACCTTGGCGCTGTGGAAGTATATGCTGCCTGCACCCATGGGGTTCTTTCCGGACCTGCCATTGACAGAATCAACCAGAGTGCCATCAAGGAACTGGTGATGCTGGATACCATCGCACAGCCTAAGAGAGATGACATGGAAAAGTTCACCTGTTTGTCTGTGGCTCCACTGTTTGCAGAGGCCATCAAGAGAATCACCGACGATGTGCCACTGTCGAAACTGTTTGACTAAGAATTTAATTTTGAACCATAGAAAAAGCCCCTTGCTCTGATCTGCTATCCGTCAAGAGGGCAGTGAAATAAAATAAAAGTATTTAGAGTGCTTGCGCACTGGATTTCCGCAAATTTAGGTTGGTTCGACATCCTATGATTTGCGGTTTTTCTTATGCTGCCATATCCAGTTCATGCTTCTCAAATGGCGTTAGGATACCGAGGTTTCTGCAGTACAAGAGTCTTTTAACCGTATTCTTTGACACCTTCAGTTCTCTTGAGATCTGTTTCTTAGATATCCCCTTATAGTACATTCTTTTGACTGATACCAATCTTGAATTTCCTTCACCTGCTTGTCCTCCTTAGAATGCTAATAGCAACATTCTAAGGATAATATCATCTTGTGAAGGAACAACTTACAACGTCAAAAAAGGGTCAATATTCAGTGTAAATCGATATTCGGACTATAATCGCAATTATTTTCATCGTCGTATCCGTCTTCATCTACAAAGCTAGCAACAAGAATGAGATTTTAGATGCAGCAAAGGCCGTAGTGAAGAAAATTCTTCATCAGAAGTATTTACATGTTTGATGTACTGGAAAATCAAAAAACCTCAAGAATCGATTTCTGAAGAAACCAATAACGGAGATTTCTTGAGAGCGACTATTCTAAGAGTAGTAGATAGAGATGCTTTTGAATTAACGATGGAGAAAAAATGAGGATCATCGGTGTAAACACTCCAGAATCCTCAACCACAACAGAACCCTATGGAAAAGAAGCCGGCAACAATATAAAGGAAATCACGAAGGAAACCATCACAAAGTATATGTTCAATGCTCATCTGCTCCTGGAAAGTTATGGCCAGCCTTATACATCCCAACCAGATTCAAAGTACGCAGAAACATTCATAGAGTTTGCCAGAGAAGCAAGAGAAAATGAGAAGGGACTTTGGAATATTAATCCAGAAAGTACTACAAAAGGTGCGGATTTCTAATATTATGAAGAGGATATATTTGAGATGGAAAAATCCATAGAACCAGCTACAGCAGGCTTAGGTAACTCATGGCTGAAATCATACGGACTTAATAACAAGTTAGAACAAGATGCTCTAAGTTCAGAGATAGATAAGGTTCTTATATATTATTTTACAAAGAATAGAGGAGGAGGCCACAATCGACCTGACGCAAAATCTACTATATACAAGAAGAAAACTCTGACTATCACCTTATACTCATAGAATATAAAGGTTATGGAGGTAAATCAGAAAAGATTGATTCTGATGTCCAAGTGGAAAAGATAACTTCATAAAATGAACCTAATTTCAAAAATAACAATTCTTACGCAGTTAATGGAGAAAGTCAGCTAAAGAGAGTATTTACAAGATTTTTGTATTTCTATCTGTTATATTACTTACAAATACGGTATAATTACATAAGGCGGATTAAGTTAATAAAAATTATTAAGATATTATCTAAAGATACACTAGTATATGATTTATTGATTAGTTTTTTTCATTAATGGAATAAGTATGGTAAAGGTAAAATGTATATTGGAGATGATTTAAAATGAAAAATTTGTTTATTGATACAAATATATGGTTGTCATTGTATCACTTTACTGATAATGATTTATCGCAATTTGAAAAATTAAAATCATATATTGGTGACAGTATAAATTTGATATTAACTAGACAAGTATATGATGAAATTATTAGAAATAGAGAAAATAAGATAAAGAGTGCACTTGGTGATTTTACAATTAAAGCACCTCAGTTCCCTGCGTTCGCAAAAGGATATGAGGAATATCATTTTTTTTGTAATGAAATGAAAAGTATTATCCAAAAATACAAGGCGTGGAAAAATAAAATAGATGCAGACATCATAAAAAATGAACTTCCAGCAGATCTGACTATACAAGCTTTTTTTAATGAGGATAATCTTATTGAATGCCATGATATTGTTGAATTAGCATATATGCGATACAAAAAAGGTAATCCTCCTGGTAAAGATAATAAATATGGAGATGCAATTAATTGGGAATGTTTACTGAAGAATGTACCTGATAATGAGGATATTTATATTATAAGTTCAGATAAAGATTACAGATCTATAATTGATGAAAGAACATTCAATCCATTTTTAAAAAATGAATGGAAATTTAAGAAGCATGGAGATGTTTACTTTTATTCTTCTTTGGTTGGTTTTCTAAATGAGCATACTGAAAATATTAAATTAGAAACGGAAGTAAAAAAACAAGAATTAATAAGTGCTTTAAAAGAAAGTCATAATTTCCAAGAAACACACGGAATTATCGCAATGCTGAGAAAGTATTCTGGTTGGACAGATGACCAAATAGAGCAACTATGTAATTGTGTTGAAGATAATAACCAGGTTGGATGTATTTTATTTGATTCTGATGTAGAAGAGTTTTATACTGAATTATTAGGAAATTTTGAAATCAAAAAAAAATTAGATAGTCCTATTTATTGTGTAGCTCAAAAGTTGTATGCGGAAAAAATGATTCAAGAAGAAAGTGCTAGGGAAGAATCAGAAGTGGACAGAATGGATGCACTAAACGAGTACTTTAATCATTAGTTCTGAAGGGTTTTAATTGTTATATTTATTGATTGTGAGACTAGAACGTTCAAATATATTTGAATAAAAAGACGATAGAAATAAACCTCTATCGTCTTTTTGTATGCCAAACACAGGAGGAAGACATGAATAGGATTAGAAGTCCAACTTAATACATAAGAGTAAACCAAACCCAATTAGAGCGATTAAGCGTATAATCTTGGTCGCTTTTTTGTTCGAAAATTAAGATGAGAAACGCTTTATGCAAAGAGAATGGTGTTTTTGCTCTCGTGAAATGACATAAATATGACGGAGTTGTTTGTCCGTTAATAGACGAATGCACTGTCCTTAAGAATACTTAAGGAGAAATAGAAAGAGACCCTTCCACCTCATGTTACCCAGAGTGTTTGGAAGAGTCCCTTACTAACTTAATAGCATCGTAATTATAACAAACTTTAAATTTGAATGGAATAGTGAAAAGAGTGTTTTTGGTTAGGAGTATGGAGAAAAGTGTATGCCCAATCTGTATGGGAGAACTTGAAATAATAGGGTCTAGAAGGCGGTACTCGATAGAAGCTACTGGAAGTAGACAAACCCTTGTTGTTCGAAGAATGAGATGTCCTAACAACGTTTGCAGGAAGATCCACCACGAATTACCTGATATCCTAGTTCCTTATAAATACATGCAGCTGAGATCCTGGAGAAGATCATCGAGAAGGATACTCAGGAGGTTCCCCTAGAAGAATCCACCATCCACAAAATTAGAAGCTGGTTCTATCACAGAGCGGACGCTCTGGTGGGTGGTTTGATTGGTGTATATACCGTGCTCAAGAAGGCTGCTGGGATTGATATGTCCACTCTTCCCAGATCCATACTCTCAAGGATATATTTCTTTGTGGACAAGTCTTCAGGTTGGCTGAAGAGGCTCGTCCGAATACTGGTAAATAATAATCTGTGGATACATACCCAGTCCCTAAAGGATGCATAATCTACTCTTGCAATCTCACTTGCTTCTGTTGAAGATATCTCTCCCTCCAAGTACTTCTATACGAGCATTACTTATTCTTCTGGCGATGCCTTTGTTGTGTGTGCCATAATAAATGCTCCCTTCATGATGAACAGTGTTTTTCTTTTTCACTGTCTCTCTTAAAAGGAGCATATCACTCTTGTGCCGCAGGGGCTTGTAGTATAAATTTTCTAGACCGATCGGGCGATTTTATGTCTCTGACCAAAGTAGAAAGCCAGAAGAAAGAACAAAACACCAAAGGCTGCCAGAACCAGCATATGGATATAAATGTCCGGATTCATGGTGGAACCAAGAGTGGCGATGAGCTCATTGGCTGTGACATAATAGTAGGTTGGTGTGACCCTTGCCAAGGTGAGCACCCCTTCTCCAAGAAGCGCCTGAGGCACAAATACACCACTGATGAATGAAGGCCCCAGAGAAACCACATTGCTGACAGCCGTGATGGCGTTTCTGCTTTTCAGCAGGGTACCTACAAGAAAGCTCATCCCCATGGAAGTGAAGGCCAGGATGAAGGAATTACCCATGTGCAGCAGTGTTTTGTCATCCAGTACCGCATTTCTGTTCACCAGAAAGTAAAAAACATTGAGAAGCATAAAGGTCAGCAGCGTAAAGACCCCTAAGGACAGCACTTTCTGGAGCTGTATGGAAGACTTTTTCAAAGGAGAGATTTCTGTGCGCCTTCGTAGAGGGAGATCTCTCCAAAGAAGCATGATGATGCTGGTGCCTAGCACCAGGATCGACACCATGGAATAGGACATGTAGTTATAGTAGAATCTCGTATAGCTGCTGGGCTTTTCTCCACCATAGGTTTCCACCTTTACGGGTGTTTTCACAGAAAGGGTGGATACTGTCTTTTCCAGCACTTCCGGAAGAGAGGCATCCGGCAGGCTTTCTCGATAGACTCTTGCGGTGTTGAAAAAATTCTCTATGGAAAGATCCGTGTAGATGTTGGTGATGGCATCGGGCAGTGTCTCTTTTACAATGGGGAGAGGTTCTCCATTTAGAAAACTATCCGTGAACCCTTCCGGGATTCTGATGACGTAGGTGACAATGCGGAAATACAGGGCATCTGCCAGAGTTTTTTCCTCATCTTTCACTGTTACCAGATAGGCATTCTCCTGTAGATACTCTTCAAAACTCCTTGTCAGAGGGGTATCCTCTTCCAGGAAGAGAGCCACTGGAGTTTTCACCGTTTCAAAGGAAGCATACTCTGCTTCCTGCTCTGAGGAGTTTGAGGCAAAGAGCAGGGAAAGACCCAGGAAGATTCCAAGATAGATGAGGATGGAAGGCGCATTTCTCTTTAATACTTTCATGCTGACGTTAAATACTTGCATAGCGGCGCCTCCTTAAAGATAGATAAGTGCCCAGTCCAAAGACGATGGTCATCACAACAAGAAGTGCGAGGTTCTGGAAGTATCTGCCCATGTCTGTGAAATAGTAGAGAGAGTAGAAAGAATCCGTGATGAGGTTTACTGGGTTCAGGTAGGCAAGCACCGGGGCTTTATCATAAACAATGTACTTCATCTGAGCGTACATCATACCAGCCAGGAAAGAGCCCCCCATGGTCACAGCCACAATGACTGCAGCTTTCATGTTCTCGTTTTTCTTCACCAGGCTGCTGATGAAGGAGCCAAAAGTGATGCCTGTGAGGGTGCCTGCATAGGCTGTGAGCACAATGTAAAAAGCCCGATCTCCAAAGTCGATGCCAAGGACATAGGCAAGAAACAGAAGGAGAATGGAGGTGTTCACAAGAAGCACAGTGTAGGATGCCAGTGAGCTGGCCGCAAAAGCCTTCAGCTTGTGTACAGGAGCCACCTGGATTCTTGCTGCTCGCATGCTGATGTTTGCTTCGATGTCTGTGATTTCATCGCTGCCGAAGAATGCGCCGTACATACAAGCCATGGCGATAAGGGAATAGAAGTAATTGAGGATCTGGCTGGGTGGCGCTGTGCTCTTTTCTTTTTCAATGGTATAGGTCACGGACTCCCCCAAAGCTTTCACGAAGCTCTCCATGGATTCAGGGTTAATCATAGAGACGCTTTTGATCATCGAGAAGCGCTGGTTCACCTGGTCCAGGAAAAGACGCAGGATATTCTGGGAGAGGCCGGAGGTTTTTACGGTCATGGCGATGGGATCTCCCACCAGAAAATAACCGTAGATGTCTCCACTTCCAAGGAGCTCTTCCGCTTCTTCCAAGGTTACCTCGCGGTATGTCAAAAGGGGCTCTTGGCCGCTGGAAACTTCCTTTAGCACCTCTTGAAAGAAGCTGTTTTCCTGATAGGCTGCATCTGCCACCACAGCGGTGGCGATGGGGTCAAAGGCTTCTGCGCGGTCCAGGTTCTGGAAAGCCAGATGGAAAAACACAGAGAGGAGAATGGGGAAGGCAAGGGTCCAGAAAATCATCTCCTTTGTCCGGAGAAGCTTTTTCAGCCTGTATTTATAAACATGCATAAACATTTTCATCACCTCAATCCCGGAGTTCTTTTCCGGTGATTTCCAGGAACACGTCGTTTAGAGTGGGCATCTCTGAATGGATATTGTTGTAGGGGATCTGCTCCGCTTTTAAAAATGCCAGAATGCTCTCAAGTGTTCCATTTTCCTCAGAGGCTCTAAGGGTCACAAAGGTTCCGTTTTTCTTCACTTCTGTCACGTGGGGAAGAGAGGCAAGCTTTTCCAGCTGAGCCTCCTCGATGGTGGAGGCGTCAAAGGATATTTTACTGCCCAGATGGATCATGGATTTCAGCTCTTCCTTGGTACCTGTAGCAATGGCTTCTCCTTTATCGATGATCATGATTCTGGAACAGATGGTTTCCACCTCCTCCATATAGTGGGAGGTGTAGACGATGGTGGAGCCTTCCTTGTTCAGTTTCAAAATCCCTTCCAGAATACTGTTTCTGCTTTGAGGGTCTACAGCCACGGTGGGTTCATCGAGAAAAATGAGCTTTGGCTTATGGGCAATACCGCAGGCGATGTTCAGTCTGCGGAGAAGTCCTCCGGAAAGCTTTTTTGGCAAAAACTTTCTGAACTCCTGAAGTCCTGTGAAGTCCAGTGCCTCTTCCACCAGTTTTTTTCTTTCTAATTTGTCCGAGACATAAAGACCGCAGAAGTAATCGATATTCTCGTACACCGTGAGCTCATGGAAAACGGCCACTTCCTGCATGACAACGCCGATGTCCTTTTTGAGATCATAAGCATCGGGCTGCATCTCCTTGCCAAAAATCCGGATGCTCCCTTCCTCAAAGTCCAGTAGAGACAGCATACAGTTGATGGCTGTTGTTTTTCCACTGCCATTGGGGCCGAGAAGTCCAAAGACTTCGCCTTCTTCAATATGAAAAGAGAGGTTGTTCACTGCCACGAGAGGACCATAGCTTTTTTTCAGATTGGACACTTCAATTATCATTAGGCTCACCTCAGTATGTTAATTTTTCAACTATTATATCGTATTCATGTGTATTCCACATTAAAATGAGGTGAAAATATGTAAAAATCAGAATATGGATATCCTCATGAACCGGATGTTCATGACAGTGATAAAGGATGCCCTTTGAATGTTAATACATTAGAATAAGTATAATCTGTTAATAATCAGGGGGATAACATGAAATAATTATGAAGAGCGAGATTTTAAGCCGTTTTTATACTATCATAGAGATAGATTGATTCACATGAGCTGAATCTAAACGAGAAAGGGGAATGTAACATGGAAGGTAAAATTGGTAAAATTCTGGTAGTCGATGACGATGAAAACATCAGCGAAGTCCTTAAAATGTATCTCCAAAGCTCAGGATATGATATCCGTGTAGCAGCAGATGGAAAAGCAGCCCAGGAAGTGTTTGTGGATTACAAACCGGATCTGGTGCTTCTGGATATCATGCTGCCTTATATAGATGGTGTGGATGTTCTCAAATGGATCAGAAAAGACTATGACACGCCTGTCATCATGCTCACAGCAAAGGGAGATACCTTTGACAAGGTTCTGGGCCTTGAACTGGGAGCGGATGACTATATGGTGAAGCCTTTTGAGCCAAAGGAAGTTGTGGCCAGAGTAAAAGCAGTCATGAGAAGATTCAACACAGACGGCGGCGGAAAAGAAGTGCTCAATTTCCCAGAACTGAACATCGATGTCAATTCCTACAATGTGGTCTATAAAGGCCAGGATGTAAAAATGCCACCGAAGGAGTTTGAACTTCTTTATCACCTGGCTTCCAACAAGAACCGTGTATTCACCAGAGAGCAGCTTCTCTGTGAAGTATGGGGATATGACTATCCAGGAGATTCCAGAACAGTGGACGTGCACATCAAGCGTCTTCGTGAGAAGCTTCATGGCGGACCGAACTGGCAGCTGGAGACCGTATGGGGCGTTGGCTATAAGTTCGAAGTCAAATAGTAGGGAGTAATAACTATGAAAAACAGTTCTCTTGTAACAAAACTCGTTGCAACCTTTGCCATGGTTGTAACTGTAGGGTATGTTCTGATAGCTGTTGTTCTTTCACTATGGTTCCAAAGTTATTTTCTGGAAAAGAACAGGGCGGACCTGGAGGAGACAGCAATTCTTGCCTCCTCCAGTGTCCCTTTATATCTTAATAAGGAAATAGATGATACGGAGCTCATGCGAAACCTGTCTCTCGTGAAAGGTGTTGAAAAAGGGGATATTCTCCTGGTGGACGCTTCCGGGTATATTTTCTTCGTGACCAACGAGGCTTATGAAAGTCTCATGTTCACAAGATTCAGTTTTCCTGACAGGGACCGGCTGGTAGAGGGCAATTCTATTGAAATCAATGGGGAGATGAACCCCATCACGAAAGAGGAGATGTCTCTTTATATCAAGCCCATTCAGAACAATGGCGTTTATCAGGGAGCGATTGTGGTGTACACACCCCTGCAGTCCATAGAGGCACCTCTACGTGAAATCTATCTCAGAATTTGGAGTATCACAGCGCTTGCTGTGATTTTGTCGATTATATTCATTTATTATCTTGCCCAAAGGATGCTGTTCAGGCCTCTGGCAGAACTGAACACCATCGCCAGGAAGATTTCGAAGGGTGAAGTGACGCAAAGAGTTCTTGTGACTTCTTCTGATGAAATCGGCCAGCTTTCAGAGTCTTTCAACTCCATGGCGGAGTCTCTCGAGGAAACGGACAAGAACCGTCGTGACTTCCTGTCCAATATATCCCATGAGCTGCGCTCTCCCATCACATCTATCCGTGGGTTCATCGCAGGGATTCTGGATGGGATCATCCCCATGGACAAGGAGAAGTATTACCTGAAGATTGTCTATGATGAGATCCAGAGGCTCACACGTCTTGTGAATGATCTGCTTGATCTTTCTGCCATGGAATCGGGAAAATTCTCCTTCAAGCTGACTGAGCTGGACATCAATGAGATTGTGAAGGTGTGCATCACCCGGTTTGAAACAAAGATTGATGATAAAGCGCTTAAAGTGAATGTCACCTTGGAGGGAGACCACCTTTATGCCGCAGGGGATAGAGACCGCCTCATCCAAGTCATGACGAACCTCATCGATAACTCCATCAAGCATTGCCCGGATAACGGGAA
This sequence comes from Proteiniclasticum ruminis, assembly GCF_900115135.1. GTDB lineage: Bacteria > Bacillota > Clostridia > Clostridiales > Clostridiaceae > Proteiniclasticum > Proteiniclasticum ruminis_A. The sequence continues at coordinate 146,337 of NZ_FOVK01000003.1, forward strand.
CATCAGAGTACAGACCAGAACCAAAGGAAAGAAGGTTCTTGTCAGTGTGTATAATGATGGAAACGCCATTCCGGACCACGATATCAAAAATATCTGGGACCGATTCTACAAAGGGGATAAATCCAGGACCAATAAAGTATCCACAGGACTTGGACTTCCTATTGTTAGAAACATCATCACGCAGTTTGGTGAAGATATCTGGGTGGAGAACAAACCGCAAGGGGTTCAGTTCACGTTTACCCTCAGTATGACCTAGGAGTGTAGAACATGGAAGATAAAAACAGTCTGGACAGAGACAATAAAATAGAGAATAACGGACAGAAGGACCATGCGAAATCTGGAGAGATCCGTTACCGTTTGGACCAGAAATCAAGAATCAAGAATGGAGCCTTCCAACTGATTACGCTGTTCATTGTGGTCATTGTGACCTCAGTGACCACAGCAACCTATGTGTCCAGAAAAATTCAGGAGAATCCTCCGGTCATTGATGACAACAGCAACTTTTCCCAGATGATCCGGAAGTCTCTGGATAATTTCGGGAATGCCTTTTACGACCGAACCCGGATCCGGGAGATCTATAAGGATGTGTCCCTTTCTCTGGTGGGTGTAGCCACTAATCCGGAGCTCTTCTACGGAGACAGTTATGAGGGCGTCTATACCGGCGTTGTGATAAACTCTGAAGGGTACATACTTGTGCCCTATGATGTGACAAGTCTCACGGATTCAGAAATTTTTATCAGAACAGACCGTGACAATGACAGAATCTATCAGGCTGAGGTTGTCGGGAGAGATACCGCTTCCGGGCTGGCTGTGCTTCAAGTAGAAGGGTTAGGTTTAAGACCGCCGAAGTTTTCCGATTCCAGTACAGTGAAAGTGGCCCAGTCGGTCATCGCCATGGGCAATCCCTTCGGAGACAGTGATCGGGGGACATTGACCTTTGGGGTGGTGTCCACGGTGAATAAAGCGTATCCCATCCTCTCTTATGACAACCGGGATGTGAAGGTGTTCGGCATCGAAACAGATGCCAAAGTAACGCCGGGCAACAGCGGAGGAGTGCTTCTTAATATGAACGGAGAAGTGGTGGGCTTCAACAGCTTGAGGCTTTCCAGCTCATCAAGAAGCGGTCTTGGCGCAGCCATCACGGCCAATGAGGCAAGAAATATTGCAAGGTCCCTTATCAATTCAGGAGAAGACCTGGTTCCCTTCATTGGGGTCTATGGAGATCTGATCCCTGAAGTGGAAGGAGAAGAGAGCGGATTCTATGTGCAGAGAATCGCACCAGAAGGCACTGCTGACCGTGCGGGTCTAAGACCTACCGACATCATTCTAAGCATAGACAATCTGCCCATCGAAACCAGCACCACCATAGAAGAGTACATCAAAACCAGAAAAGTGGGGGATGTTGTAAAAATTCGTTTCAGGAGGGTTTCAGAAATCATTGAAGTGGAAGCCACCCTATACGGGACCAGTGTGGACTAAAGAGGACGTGAAGTTCTCTTTTTTTTTATGAACCTGACTGCTGCAGGTGTTCAATGTAGAACCTCAGATTCCTGGAGTAAGGTTTTTGTAAACAAAAAGTGGATAAAATAGTATAATGTATAGGATATGAAAAAGAACCGTTTTTTAGCGTGATAAAGGAGGAGCTGGGTGATGCACTTGATCGTTGGCCTAGGCAATCCAGGAAAAGAATATGAGAAGACCAGACACAATGCAGGATTTATGGTCCTGGATGAACTGGCAAAGAAGCTGAATGTTCAGTTTGATAAAAATAAATTCAGAGGCAAGGTGGCAGAAGGAAGAATTGGCACAAAGAAAGTGATTCTTCTGAAACCGCAGACTTTTATGAATCTCTCTGGGGAGAGCATCGTGGAAGCGGCCGATTTTTATAAGATTCCCAATGAAGAAGTACTGGTGATTTTTGATGATGTGAGCCTTGATGTAGGGAAACTGAGAATCCGTAAAAAAGGAAGTGCAGGTGGGCACAATGGCATCAAAAGCACCATCCTTCACCTGGCTTCAGAAGACTTCCCCAGAATTAAAGTGGGCGTTGGGGCCCCGAAGCATGATCTAGTCCATCATGTGCTCGGAAAGTTCCAGGAGGAGGAAGAAGAGAAGATGGAGAAAACCATCTCTGCAGCAGTGGATGCAGTGCATGCGATCCTCGATCATGGGATCGATTCAGCCATCAGTGAGTATAACGGGTTTAGAGCGGAGTAGGTGAATGATGTGAGATTAGAAGGACTAAGACAGAGGCTTTATGAGGATGGTTCGTTCAAAGAGCTCCGTAAAAGCATCAAAGAGAAGAAGTTCCCAGTAGGCGTATTTGGTGTATCAGAGTCTGCAAGGGCATACCTTATTTCTACACTCTTCGGAAAAGAAAAAGACAGCATTTTCATCTTCACATCCAAGGATATGGATGCGAAGAATCTTTATGAAGATCTTCTTCTATATGAGAATGAGGTGTATTATTTCCCGGCAAAGGATCTGGTGTTTTATAACATCGATGCCATTTCGGGAGACCTCCGGTGGGAGCGTTTAAAGGTCATGAAAGCCCTGCAGAACGGCAAGAAGAAAATCGTTGTCACCACCATTGATGCGCTGACTGCAAAGTATGCGCCGTATGAGTATTTCAGAGCCTATCACTTTTCCCTGGAAAAGGGGATGGAGATCAATCTCAAAGAAGTAGGCAAAAAACTTCAAAGCGCCGGATATGTTAGAGTGGAGCTTGTGGAAGGCAAAGGAGAATATGCACTGAGGGGGGGCATCCTGGATGTCTTCCCACCTGACAGCGCCCAGCCCTACCGTGTGGAGCTTTTTGGAGATGAGATTGATTCCATCAGAACCTTTCATCCGGAAAACCAGAGAAGCATCGAGCAGGTGCCATCCTTTGAGATCTTCCCAGCAAAAGAGCTCATTCTCACAGAGGAGCGGATGAAAGAAGGCGCGGAGCGTATTGAAAAAGAGTTTCAGGACATCCTGAAGGATAAGAAGAAGCGCAAGGGATATGACAACGAAGCCTTTGAAAAGCTGAAGGGTCATGTGTCGAGCAATCTGGAATACCTCAAGGAAGGCGTGTTCTTTGAAAACATCGATGCCTATTTGCCCTTCTTTTTTGAAAAGCCCTCCAGCTTTTTTGATTTCATGGGAGAGGCCAAAATCATTGTGGATGATACAGCCCATTCTTTAGGAAAGCTGGAGTCTGTTTATCAGGAGTTTCAGGAGGATTATGATGCATTTCTTCACCGTGGAGAGATCATGCCTTCCCAAGGCAGCCTCATGCTGGAGAAAGATCTGCTGCTGGAGACCCTGAAAAATAAAGATGTAATCACACTGAACCAGTTCCAGAAGACGGAGCGTTTTTTGCCCCCAAGAAGCCTTGTGAACTTCAATCAGATTACCATCTACAATTATCAGGGACAGCTGGATCTTCTCATTGATGACATCAAAGACAGAAAACGAAGAGGATACAAAGTGGTGATCCTTGCGGGTACAAGACCTAGAGGAGAAAGACTTGTAGATATATTGAGAGACAAGGACATTGAGTCTGTCTATAAGGATACTTTAAGCACCCTGGATTATTCTGATGTTATCATAACCTTCGGAAACCAGCTCCGTGGATTTGAGTTTCCAGATATCAGGCTTTCTCTGATTTCGGACAAGGAAGTCTTTGGCGAAGCCAAAAGAAAGAAACGGAAATCTCCGAAAAAGGGCAAAGGTCTTTCAAAGATCCAAAGCTTCACTGAGCTGAGAAAGGGCGATTACGTGGTTCATGTGAATCATGGTATTGGCGTTTTTCTTGGCATCAAGCAGTTGGAGTCCTCGGGTCTTGTCCGGGACTACATAGAAATCTCCTATGACAAGAACGACAAGCTCTTCATTCCTGTGGAGCAGCTGGATATGATCCAGCGCTACATCGGTACGGAAGGGAAACAGCCAAAAATCAACAAGCTGGGCGGTCAGGAGTGGAGCAAAGCCAAGGCCAAGGTAAAACGCTCGGTGGATGAGATTGCGGAGGACCTGGTGAAGCTCTATGCAGAGCGGGAAAAGGTCAAAGGCTATCCATTCACACCAGACACCGAATGGCAAAGACAGTTTGAGGATGAGTTTGCCTATGATGAGACAGAAGATCAGCTGCGCTCCTCAGAGGAAATCAAAAGAGATATGGAACGGGAGCGGGTCATGGACCGTCTTCTTTGTGGAGACGTAGGTTATGGAAAAACAGAAGTGGCCATGAGAGCTGCGTTTAAAGCGGTGATGGACTCAAAACAGGTGGCGGTGCTGGTCCCTACCACCATCCTTGCGGAGCAGCATTATCACTCTTTTAGGAATCGTTTTAAGGGATTCCCCATTAAGATTGATATGATCTCCAGGTTCAGGGGTCCAAAAGAACAGAAGGAAACCATGCGGCGGGTAAAGGAAGGAAATGTGGACATCATCATCGGAACCCATAAGATCCTTTCAAAAGATCTGCAGTTTAAAGATCTGGGGCTTCTCATTGTGGATGAGGAGCAGAGGTTTGGTGTAGCCCATAAGGAAAAATTGAAATCCGCCAAGAAAAATGTGGACGTTTTAACTTTATCTGCAACACCAATCCCAAGAACGCTTCATATGTCTTTATCCGGAATCCGGGACATCTCATCGATTGAAACACCTCCGGAAGAACGGTATCCCATTCAGACGTATGTGGTGGAGTTTAATGAGCAGCTGGTCCGTGATGCCATCTTAAGAGAAAAGGCCAGAAGCGGACAAGTGTACTTTGTCCACAACAGAGTGGATGACATTCATGTGATGCACAGTTATCTTCAGAAGCTTGTTCCTGAAGTGATATTTGATGTGGCTCATGGTCAGATGAATGAAAGAGAGCTGGAGAATGCCATGAAGAATTTCATGGACGGACATACCGATGTCCTCATCAGCACCACCATCATTGAAACAGGAATGGACATTCAGAACGTCAATACCATCATTGTGGACCATGCGGATAAGCTCGGACTTTCCCAGCTTTACCAGCTCCGTGGAAGAGTAGGCAGAACCAACAGAATCGCTTATGCCTATCTGACCTATAAGAAGGACAAGGTGCTTACAGAGATTGCGGAAAAGAGGCTAAGAGCGCTGAAGGATTTCACAGAACTTGGGTCCGGCTTTAAAATTGCCATGCGGGATCTGGAGATCAGAGGCGCGGGCAATCTTATGGGGAAAGCCCAGCATGGTCAGATGTCTGTGGTAGGATATGATCTTTATGTGAAAATGCTGGATACCGCCATAAAAATGCTCACAGGGGAGATTCAAGAGGAAAAAGTCGATACCACCATCGACATCCGTGTGGATGCCTATATACCTTCCAGCTATATCAGCGATGAGATGCATAAGATCGAAGTCTACAAAAGAATTGCATCCATGGAGAGTGAGGAAGACTATGAAGACATCAAGGAAGAGCTGCTGGACAGGTTCAGCGACATTCCGGATTCACTCTACAATCTCATGGATATCGCCCGTCTGAAGTTCTATGCCAATAGAGCAGGGGTTCTTGAACTCAAGGACCGCATGAAAGATATCCTGGTGACTTTTGTCAGCTCTGAAAAGCTCACAGAAGAAAAAGTATCACATCTGATGAAAAAATACAGCAAACGTGTGGAATTTATCCGAAGCACCCCCGGTTTTTCAGTGAAAAACCTGGAAAAAGACCGGGATGAAACCATCATGTTCCTGACAAAAATGATGAAAGAGCTCAGTGCGCTCTAAAAGTTGCAAAAGTGGCTTAAAGACTATATAATTATGAAATGTGTCACACCATTGTAACAAAGAAAAGATATGATGAGTCTGGAACTGAAATCGAGAGTAAAAGAGAGGGAAAAAACTTGATCACTTTAAAGAAAAAAGTAGTTACGGTCCTTGCGGCTTCCGTATTGACTGCAGTCCTAGCGGGATGCGGCCTTGTGGAGGAAACACAGGAATCCATTGATGCCACTGTCCTTGCAAAAGTAGGAGATGTGGAGATCACTCAGAAAGATGTGGATACAGAAGCAAAGTCCTACATCGACAGCCTGAAGGTACAGTATGGAGAAGAAATTCTCGAACAGGAAGAAGGAAAGCAGGTCATCAAGGATCTGAAGGTGGACATTCTGAACAGTCTTGTGGAGATGAGAATTCTGGACAAGAAGATTGCAGAATCCGGTATGGAGACTGATACAGAAGAGATCACCAAGGCAGTGACAGAAAGAATTGACCAGGTGAAGAAGACCTATGGCGATGATGAAAAGTATCTGGCAGCTCTGGAAGAAGCTGGATTCAATGAAGAGACCTATAAGACTTTTGTACAGGAAGACATTGTCAGAAGCAAGTATTATGAGAGCATCATGGCAGATGTGACCGTCTCTGACGAAGACATCGAAAAATACTATGAAGACAACAAGAAGAACTATGTGACACCAGCAGGTGCTAATATCTATCATATTTACTTCGGTAATGATGATGAAGCTAAAGCTAAGGGCGAAGAAGTCCTGAAGCTCATCAAGGAAGACGGCAAAGATTTTGCTGAGATGGCAGAAGAATACGGAAAAGACCTTTCTGCAGAGGCCGGCGGACTTCTTGGATACTATGGCTATGAGAACACAGAGCTTTATGCTGATTTCATGGACCATGTGAAGAAGCTGAAGGAAGATGAAATCTCTGATGTTGTGAAGTCCACAGCAGGATACCATATCATCAAAGTGGATGGTATTCAAGCAGAAGAAGTGCAGAAGCCATTGGAGGATGTGAAGGAAAGCATCACTTCCACACTCACTGCAAACAAGAAGAGCGAGAAGTACCTTTCCACCATGGAAGAATGGAAGAAAGAGCTGAACGTCAAAGTGTATGAGGATAAAATCCGTTAATGAGATTTTGTGCCCGGGAGAAATCCCGGGTTTTTTCTTTTTCAGTCCACTCCCCGGGCTGTGCTATAATATAGCTAAGTATAGTAGTTGAGGTGAAATTATGATTCATATTGTTGGTCTTGGGCCAGGACAGAGCGATGCACTGACTCTGGGCGCGTTAAAAGCGCTGAAAAGCAATGAGGTATTTCTGAGAACAGAAAAACATCCCACGGTCTCTTATCTGGTGGAGGAAGGGATTTCCTATGAAGCGTTTGATTCAGTCTACGAAAAATCGGAGACTTTTGATGAGGTGTACAGCACCATAGCAGACCTTCTGAGCAGTAAAGGGGAGAAGGAAACCTTTGTCTATGGGGTTCCAGGACATCCGCTGGTGGCGGAGAAGTCTGTCCTTCTCCTTATAGAAAAATGCAAGGAGAAAGGCATTCCCTATAAAATCCATCCAGCAGTGAGCTTTGTGGATGCAGTTTTTGAAGCTTTGGAAGTGGATCCCATCAATGGATTCCGTATTGTGGATGCTCTGGGGATTGAAGATGAGGTGCCGGACTATCACAAAGGAACGCTCATCACTCAGGTGTTTTCTCCCTATATTGCCAGCAGAGTAAAGATTGCTCTGAATGCATTTTTGAATGATGAGGATGAAATCTTCTATATCCGTGCTGCGGGCACGGAGGAGGAAGTCATCAGAAGGATCCCTCTGTATGAGCTGGACCGCCAAAGGGATGCAGATGATCTCACCAGTGTCTATGTGCCGCCCATGGAAGGAAAATACAGCTTCTATGACTTCATGAACATTGTGAAGAGGTTACGGGATAAGGATAATGGATGTCCCTGGGACAAAGAGCAGACCCATGAGTCCTTGAAGCCCTATCTCATTGAGGAGAGTTATGAGGCTTTAGAAGCCATTGATCTTGAAGACTTTGATGCGCTCCGGGAAGAGCTTGGAGATGTGATGCTGCAGGTGCTGCTCCACAGTGCCATCTCAGAAGAGGAAGGAGAGTTCAACGTTCACGAAGTGGTGAAGGTGGTTTCTGAAAAAATGATCTACCGTCATCCCCATGTGTTCCAGAAAGACAGGGATATGACTTCAGATGAGGTGCTGATCCAGTGGGAGGCCTTGAAGAAGAAAGAAAAAGGGGAGGAGACTTTAAGTGATTCCCTCCGGGCTATATCGAAATATTACCCAGGCCTGTCCAGAGCTGAAAAAATTCAGAAAAAAGCACGGAAATACGGATTTGACTGGGATGACATCAAAGATGTGTTCCTGAAAGTGGAGGAAGAGCTTCTCGAAATCAGACAGGCATTGAAGGATCAGGATGAGAAACATGTGAAAAAAGAACTGGGAGATCTTCTGTTTGCGGTGGTGAATCTTTCAAGGTTCCTTCAGGCGGATCCTGAAATCACCATCAATGAAACATCCGATAAGTTCATTAGAAGAATTACCCGGATGGAGGAGCTCCTAGAGGCTGATCAGAGGGTCTTTCAGGATCTTCCGCTGAAAGAATTGGATGAATACTGGGAAAAAGCAAAAAAAGAAGAAAAATTCTAAAAAAAACGCTTTAAAATAAAGGGTTTCAGAGTTTTCTGTAGAATAATAACAGTAGATTCCATTATTAAACAATATTAAGGAGGAATTTATTGTGAACAAAGCTGAATTAATCGCTGCATTGGCTGAATCTACCAGTTTTACCAAGAAAGACTCTGAGGCTTTCCTGAAGGCTTTTCTTGACACTGTGGTAGGAACTCTTGAGAAGGGTGAAAAAGTTCAACTCGTTGGATTTGGTACCTTCGAAGTAAGAGAAAGAAAAGAAAGAGTTGGAAGAAACCCAAGAACCAAGGAAGAGATTAAGATTCCTGCATCCAAGGTTCCAGTTTTCAAGCCTGGTAAAGACTTCAAGGAAAAAGTAAACGTAGTTCCTAAGAAGAAGAAGGCTGCTCCTAAGAAGAAGAAATAAGTAGTCATGATAGGAAGGGTAGAAGAATTTCTTCTGCCCTCTTATTTTTTTTATTCTATATAGTGGTCTAAGTTACTGAAATATCAAAGTTTTGCTTCACATTAGTTCCATCAAAATATATAATATACACAATGGATGAACTTATAAAAATATTTCAAGCATTGTGACGACAGAGGTGATCATATTGAGACTAGATAAATATCTGAAGGTATCCAGAATTATAAAAAGAAGGACTGTGGCAAAGGAAGCCTGTGATGGAAAAAGAGTATCCATCAACGGCAAGATTGCAAAAGCAGGCACAGAGGTCAAAGAAGGAGACATCATTGAAATTGCGTATAAGGATAAGAGCATCAAAGCAAAGATCCTGAACATTGCAGAACATGTAAGAAAAGACGATGCTTCCAAGATGTACGAAATCCTGGAAGGGGAAGAAGATACAGACGAAGAGGAGTAAAAATCCTTTCCGACGCTAGGAGGATTGCCATGAGGTGGGGGAAAGTTCTAATCAGATTGCTTCTGATCCTTTTTGTGGGGGTCATCTCCTTGACTGTGTATAAACAGCAGGTGATGATGGCACATATCAGGGAAAATATGAAAGAAGAATCCGTTAAGCTGGAAAAGGTCATGGAAGAGAATGAAAAACTGGCAAATATAGTGGACAGCATAGGCACTGAAGATTATACTATAAGGAGTGCCAGAACGAGACTTGGTCTTTTAAGACCAGGAGAAGTACCGGTAATTGACTCGTCAGGCAACTGATCGGGTTTGTACATATATTTTTTTAATTTTAAGGAGGATTCTTATTAACATGACCTTAGAGGTAGGAAACATTGTAGAAGGAACTGTCGTAAATATCACGAACTTTGGCGCTTTTATTGATCTGAGCGGTAAAACCGGGCTCGTGCACATATCCGAGGTGGCTGACACCTACGTGAAGGATATCAAAGAATTTATCAAAGAAGGCGACAAGGTACAGGTCAAAGTTTTAGGAATTGATGATAACGGCAAAATCAGCTTATCCATCAAACAGGGTGTCCAGATTGCTCCTAAGAGAAGCAGCAGACCAGCTGAGGTGGAGTGGAGTGCGCCTGAAAAAAAGAAGCCGGCTTCCAATAATTTTGAAGACATCATGTCCAAATTCATGAAGGAAAGTGAAGAAGTGATGTCTGATTACAAAAAGAAACAGGAAGTCAGAACAAAGAGCAGAAGAAGCTAAGTGATGGCTCTCAATACATTTCGCTGAAGACGCTTTAATGCCCAGATTTCTGGGCATTATTTTTTACTTTTGCTGTTGACAAGGCATTTACCATGCTATATAATTAATTTTGTCGCGAAGATAAGGCGGCATCAAATGTGGCGGAATAGCTCAGCTGGCTAGAGCATTCGGTTCATACCCGAAGGGTCGTAGGTTCAAGTCCTATTTCCGCTACCATTTTTATTTATACGCTGGAGTGGCGAAACTGGCAGACGCACAGGACTTAAAATCCTGCGGTGGCGACACCGTACCGGTTCGATTCCGGTCTTCAGCACCAAGTTATTGAATATCGCGGGGTGGAGCAGTTGGCAGCTCGTCGGGCTCATAACCCGAAGGTCGCAGGTTCAAGTCCTGCCCCCGCTACCATTAATTACAGTCTAACGGTGTTAGGCTGTTTTTTCATGTTATGAACACTTCTTGACAGAATCTTCACGAAAGAGAAAAGATTTTGTGATAAACTATATCCGATTCATATAGGAGGGATTATAATGACAGAAACACGCTATGCCATCGAAGTAAGAGAGCAGCACTTTCAGCCTGTCATGAGTGTCCGAACAATTTCTTCCCTAAGTAAGCTTCCACAGCTCATCGGTGAAACCTATGAGAGAATTATGCTGTTTTTGAAAGAGATGGATGTGAACCCCGCGGGGCCCCCTTTTGTCTGCTACTATAATCTGGATATGGAGCATTTGGATGTGGAGATTGGTTTTCCTGTAGAAGATGTGCTACCTGGTGAAGGAGATTTGTGCCCTTCCGAGATCGTTCAGGGGAAAATGGTGTCCTGCATGTACAAAGGTAACTATGAGAAAATGAATGCAGTTTATGATGAAATGAATGCATATATCAGTCTCCATGGGTACAAGGCGAAGGGGATGGCTTATGAGATCTACTATAACTCTCCCATGGATGTAAAGAGTGCAGAAGATTTATTGACAAGAATTGAGCTTCCTATAGAATAAAACATAGTAGATTCATATTATTTAAGAATCGAAAATACCGGTCACGAAAATGATCGGTATTTTTTGAATGTTTTCTCCATTCTTATGTTACAATATCTCTAATAAACGTTATTGGAGGAGTTATGAAAGTAATGATCGTAGGCGCGGGTAAGCTTGGCGTAAAGCTTGCTGAAGCTATGACCGTAGAAAATATGGATGTTACTCTGGTAGACAGTGATGCAAAAGTCATTGAGAAGATCAATGAGCATTTGGATGTACTGACCGTTGTGGCCAGCGGAATCAGCATCACCATGCTGAAGGAAATGAATATAGAGGAATATGATATTATTGTTGCCTGTACAGAGAATGATGAGACCAATGCGGTCATCTGCACCTTTGCAAAAAAGCTGGGCTGTAATCAGACCATTGCAAGAATCAGAAATCCGGAATATACAGAGCAGCTTACTTTCGTACGTCATGAACTGGGGATAGATCTTATCATGAATCCGGATCTTGCCACTGCAACGTCCATTTCAAAGTATCTGCTTAAAAATATCATGTTCTATTCCGGTGATTTTGCAGATGGCCGCGTGAAGATGATTGATTTCAAGTGCTCCTATAAGAGCACTTTTGTTGGCAAAAAACTTTTTGAGCTGGAAGATTTTGACAAGCTCATCATCACAGCGATTTCAAGAGAGGGCGAACTGATCATTCCAAACGGAAATACAGAGATTGCAGCGGATGATGTGGTCCATATTATTGGAAAAGAAGAGGATCTTCTGAAGCTCAGCAAAAAGCATAAACTGATCACTCCGGACACTCATGTGGATAATGTGATGATCATCGGTGGCGGTAATGTGGGATACTACCTGGCAAAAGAGCTTTCGAAAGCCCGTGTTGGTGTTACCCTCATTGAGCAGGACAGAGTCCGTGCGCTGAAACTTGCGGAAACGTTGGAGCACGTGCTGATCATTCATGGGGATGGAACGGATGTGAACATACTGGAGGAAGAGAACATTGACCAGATGGATGCGTTCATCGGCTCCACCGGGTATGACGAGCAGAATCTTCTCATGGCTCTTATGGCAAAACAGTATGGTGTTAAAAAATGCATCGCGAAGGTGAGCCGAAGAAATTATACCAAAATCATCGATAAACTGGATATTGACGCAGCGCTGAATCCTGTGAACATCACTACATCCAATATTCTGAAGTTTGTGCGTGGTGGAAAAGTCCTTTCTGTTTCTCTGCTCCTGGGGGGGGATGGAGAAGTGACAGAGATCATTGCGACACCGGATATGCCGTACCTGGGGAAACCGCTGAAGGATCTGCACCTGCCCAAGGGGCTCATCATTGGTGCCATTGTGCACAATGGTGAAGTGATTATTCCTAAGGGGTCCTCTGTGATTCATCCCAATGACCGGATCGTTGTCTTCTCCTTGGCGGAGGACACAGAGAACTTAAAGAAACTGTTTATTCCAGGAAAGAGAGGACTATTTAGTGAACTATGGAATCGTGATAAAGGTGCTAGGGAGTATTCTGCTGATTGAAGCCCTTCTCATGTCCCCTTCTATCTTTATTTCTTATGCTTATGGCGGGGATGCTCATCATCCCTTCATCTGGACCATTGTGGTCATGGTGATACTCGGTATCCTCATGGCAAAGTTAAGACGAAAAAATGATCATCATATCCGGGCAAAGGACGGCATCGTCATTGTTGCCTTGGGATGGGTAATGATCTCCCTGTTCGGTGCCATCCCTTTATGGACATCGGGCAGTGTCCCCACTTATATTGATGCCGTGTTTGAAATCGTCTCTGGATTTACCACTACAGGGGCGTCTGTCATTGCCAATGTGGATGGCCTCGATAAAGGCATCCTCTTCTGGCGCTCCATGACCCACTGGATCGGTGGAATGGGGATCCTAGTGTTTACCCTGGCGATTCTTCCAGCCCTTGGCGTGGGAAGCCTCCAGATTTTCAAAGCGGAGTCCCCAGGGCCAGTGGCAGGGAAAATTGTGCCCCGTATGAAAGATACTGCAAGGGTTCTTTATGTCTCCTATATTCTTCTGACTGCGATGCAGGTGCTGTTTCTACTACTCGGAGGGGTAACTCTTCTGGACGCCTTTGTCATTACCTTCGGTACAGTGGGTACGGGAGGTTTCGGTCCGAGAAATGACAGTCTGGCAAGCTACAGCCCTTATGTTCAGGTGGTGACAGGCATCTTCATGGTGCTGTCCGGCGTGAATTTCTCGCTGTACTTCCTGTTCTTCCGAAAGAAATACAAAGACTTTCTTCAGGACCGTGAGCTTCGGCTGTATCTCTTTTTTGTGGGAAGTTCCGTGGTGCTGATTGCATGGAATCTTTTTATGACCTTTGGTGGAGATGCTCTGGTGAGGCTCCGGGAATCTTTTTTCCAGGTTTCATCCATCATGACCACCACAGGATTCAGCACAGTGGACTTTGACTTATGGCCCACCTTCAGCAAAATGATTCTCTTTTTCCTGATGTTTGTGGGAGGATCTGCTGGATCTACCGCCGGGGGAATGAAAGTCATCCGAATTATGATTGTTCTGAAACTCATCAAAAGAGAGGTGTCAAAGATTTTTCATCCTCGGGCACTGATTCCCATCAAGGTGGGCGGCAAAATTGTCTCCAATGAGATCATTGCGAGGATCAACAGTTTCACAGCCATACACCTGGTGATTTTCGTTGTAGGATCTCTTGTGGTTTCTCTCGAAGGAGGCACCATGGAGAGTTCTATGTCAGCGGTGGCTGCAACGCTGAATAACATCGGCCCTGGGTTTGGTTCTGTGGGACCTACACTGACCTTTGCACACTACTCGGACTTTACAAAAATATTTCTCTCTTTGGTGATGCTTTTGGGCAGACTGGAGCATTTCACCATCATTGCGCTTCTTGTGCCCAAGTCATGGACCAAGGAGAGCTGATGAATCAAATCGCATTTCAGGCAGGCTTTATGAAAAGAGCCTGCTTTTGAACTTTTTGGAGGTAGGTATCGATGAACGTGAGATTGCTTCATGGTCATGAAGTGGAGAAAGCGCTTCTTCTGATTCGTGAAGTGTTTCTTCAAACGGAGTCAAGAGGACTTTCTCAACGTGCCGTGGACAGCTTTCTGAACATGCAGACCAGAGATGCTTTTCTGCAAATTCTGTCCGATGAGAAGACTGTTTTTCTGGGGGCCTTTGATGAGGAACTGGATCTTGTTGGCGTTCTTTGTGCAGAAGGGTTCTTTCTTACGCATCTCTACGTAAAAAGAAGAGGTAAAGGCATTGGGAAAGCCCTCTATACTTTCTATGAGGAGATTCTGATAAGCCGGATGGAGGAGGGAGAAGTCATCAGGCTCAATGCCACGCTGTCTTCAGTGCCCTTTTATGAAGCCCTGGGTTTTACGTTGAAAGAGGAGGTCCAGGAGATTTATGGCATTTCCTTTGTGCCCATGGAGAAAAAACTAAAAAAAGACCTCTATTAAGAAGATAGAAAAAGAACGCAGCAGGACGAAATCCTTACTACGTTCTTTTTTATTGTTTGATTATGACAGCCAAAGAGCTGCTAAAAGAGCTGTGGTGGCAATGCCCAGGGAGACCTGGCCCAGTTTCACATACTGGTTCACCTTCTGAAACTCCATGAGATTTCGTTCTTTCTTCGGTACCTTTTTCAGTTTCATGTACGTGAAAAAGCTGAGAATAGAGATGCCGAAGGAAACAGCAGCGGTGATAAAGAGCATGGCTCTTAGAATTTCTTTCAGTTCCATTATATACCTCTTTCATAAGCATCAGGTTCCATAAGTGGAGGATGCATTTTTTCTTCAAAAATCAGTATATCATATACGCCCGTGGAGTATTCTAAAAAATAAACTATTTTCCTAAAAATGTGAGGTATGCTGTGACGAATTTCTCCGGTTCCTCAATCTGAGGGCTGTGACCCGAGTTTTCAAATACAGCCTCTACAAAGCGGCCGCCATTTTTCTGATACTCCTCAAAGACGCTTCTTGTCTGGGAAACCATAGGCTGTGGAGGATAGACCTCTAGTCCAGGCCAGCCTGGCAGAATGCCCAGCTGCCCAAGGAATCCCACATCACTGTAGGACTGATCAGAGACAATCTTATCCTGAACGCCTCTAAACCAGATTACAGGGGGTTTTACGGGCAGGTTTTTGATGCTGGACAAGTTGACATATTTTGGGCTCATAGTGTTGCCGATGCCTGTTGTGCCAGGACCTAAGAAGGGCCACTCTGGGGCGGGCTGAGAACTGCCAGGATAGAACCCTTCCCCAATCTCCATGAGAAACATGGAGTCCACAAAGGTATCCTTCATTTCTTCTGACAGGGTAAAGGTGGGAGCGAAGAGACCCTTCAATACATTTGGAGCGGAAGTGGGGTCATTAAGATCCTTATTTTTCGTTCTGAGATTTTCTACAAACTGCGGATTCACAAAGCCACCGCCGGTGCCAGCATGGGATGCTGTGGTGATGGTTCCCTCTGCATCTTTTGTGCCAGAGAATCCGTAAGGGGACAATGGGTTGATCAGACCAAGACTTCTTACTTCATCCGCATAGTCCAGCGTATACTGCATGGCAACCCCGCCGCCCATGGACCAGCCGATGATATGGGGGTTTTTGATGGAGAGAGCATCCACAAAGCTTCGGATGTCTTCAGACCAGGTTTTCATCCCCTGGGTGGAATCAATGGGAAGCTTCTCTGTATGGCCATAGCCTCGTAAGTCTGGAGCGTAAATATGGAAATGCTCTTCCAGAATCTCCACGGTAGGCACATAAAAGAGACTGGAAGAGGTGTTTCCATGGAGAAGAAGGAGTGGTTCTTTCTCAAAATTTCCTGCTTCCAGGTAGGAGATTTTTAGTCTTGTAGTCTGAATGTCTTTCTTTGGATAAGTCTTCATTACTGCTAAACCGTCCTTTCATGGGTTATTTATGGGTATTCTATCGCAAGTGCGACAGTTTTGTAAACAGTTACGGAAAAAAGAGCATGCAGTGAAACACTTCTGCAAAGGAAAGAAAAGGCCTATGAAGGCCTTTCCCGATAGTTTCTGATTTCTTTTGTGAGGAGCGGAAGGATTTCCAACGCATTTCCGACAAGTCCGATGTTTGCTACTTGGAAGATCGGCGCATCCGGATCTTTATTGATGGCGATGATGTAGTCTGATTTCTCCATACCTGCCAGGTGCTGTACAGCGCCAGAAATGCCGCAGGCAATATAGACTTTAGGTTTTACAGTTTTTCCGGTCTGTCCTACCTGGTAGTCCTTTTCAATTCGTCCTTCATCTACAGCAGCTCTGGAACCTGCCACTTCAGCGCCAATCATATCCGCACATTCCCGCAGAAGGTCGAATCTGTCGCCAACGCCTCTTCCGCCTGAGATGAGGATATCTGCCTTGGCAATGTCCACGGCCATGTGGTCCTTCTTCAACA
Organism: Proteiniclasticum ruminis; assembly: GCF_900115135.1. Taxonomy (GTDB): domain Bacteria; phylum Bacillota; class Clostridia; order Clostridiales; family Clostridiaceae; genus Proteiniclasticum; species Proteiniclasticum ruminis_A. Next base: position 162,803 of record NZ_FOVK01000003.1, read on the forward strand.
CTTCCAGAATGCTCACAGGATCTTTCAGTCCATCAAGGCTTACATCCTGCATGGACACTTTTCCGGTGAGAGCGGGATTCCTCTGCATTTTATCCATGACGCCAGGTCTAATGGTGGTCATCTGAGGTCTTTTGGTCTCATTGATGATGGTGCCAAAGAGATTTCCGCCAAAGGCTGGTCTTGTGACATAAAGGAGGGAGGAGTCTGGATTTTCTGGATCAAACTCCAGCTTTGTTGCATCTGCTGTAAGACCTGTATCACATCTGGCAGCAAGTCTCGGTGCCAGGTCTCTGCCTAAAACCGTTGCAGGAATCAGGAAGATATCGGGTTTTCTTGCCTCAATCATCTGATGGAGAAGATGGGTATACTGGAGTGTACTGTATTCATTCAGTTTTTTATGGTGGAGATATACGGTCTCATCTGCACCCCGGGCGGCAAGCTCTGAAAGAAGATCCTCACTCACTTCTCCGAGAAGAACGGCAACCACCTGATAGTTGAGGGATGGTCTGTCTTCTTTCAGTCTCCTGGCTTCTCCGAGAAGCTCTAAACTTGCTTCGTGTATTTTATTCTCTTCATGTTCGATGAATACATAAAGATCTTTATAGTCCTGTATGTTCATTCTACTTCCTCCTACTTTCCGATAAACTGGTTCTCAAGAAGCACGTCCAGAATTTTCGCCGCTGCCAGTTTTGGCTCTAAAGTCAGCACATCTGAATTTTTATGGACTTCTTTGGTGAAGGTCTTCTTTACTTTTGTGGGGGAGCCCTTGAGGCCGATGTCTTTCTGTTCCAGATTCAAATGCTCATTGGTGATGACCGTCACCGGTTTATCAAAAGCCTTCATGATTTCACGTACATGCATATAGCGTGGTTTGGCGATGGAACTGAGTGTGGTGATGAGGCAAGGCATCTCAGACTCCAGGATTTCATATCGGTTTTCCAGCGCTTTGCGTACTCTGATCTTCTCTTCTGAGATGGTGAGAATCTCATCCACATAGGTAATCTGTGGCAGGTTCAGCTTTTCGGCGGTTTGAGGACCTACCTGGGCGGTGTCGCCATCGATGGCCTGTCTGCCTGCGATAATTAGATCATAAGGAATCGTAGCAAGGTAGGCGCCCAAGGTATTGGAAGTTGCCCAGGTGTCTGCACCGCCAAACTTTCCATCACTGATGAGCACACACTCATCCGCGCCGAGGGCGTAAAGTTCTCTCAGCATAGATTCTGCCTGTGGAGGTCCCATGGTGACGCAAGTCACTTTAGCGCCTTGTCTGTCCTTGATCTGAAGGGCTGCTTCAAGACCTGCCAGATCATCTGGATTGGTGATGGTGGGGACGCCGGTTCTGATGAGCGTGCCCTTTTCCTTGTCTATCTTCATTTCTGTGGTATCTGGAACTTGCTTTAAAAGTACTACAATATTCATCATTTCTCTCCTTTACTTCAGTAAAGATGCTGCGATGACCATCTTCTGAACTTCAGATGTGCCTTCGTAGATCTCAGTGATTTTCGCGTCACGGAACATTCTTTCCAGAGGATATTCTCTGGTATAACCGTAACCGCCCAGAAGCTGAAGGGAGATTCTTGTGCTCTCCATAGAAATATCAGAGGCGTAAAGCTTTGCCATGGCAGCTTCTGTGGAATAAGGCTTCCCTTCGTCCTTCAGAACCGCAGCACGGTAGGTAAGAAGTCTTGCAGCATCAATTTTTGTCTGAAGGTCTGCGATCTGGAACTGTGAGTTCTGGAAAGCAGAAAGGGGTTTTCCGAACTGTTTACGTTCTTTGATGTACTTGATGGCTTCATCCAGGGCACCCTGGGCGATACCCAGAGCCTGCGCTGCGATACCGATTCTACCACCATCCAGAGTCTTCATGGCGATGCCGAATCCTTTTCCTTCTTGTCCCAAAAGGTTCTCGGCAGGCAGCATGAGATCTGTAAAAATCAGCTCAGTGGTGGAGCTTCCTTTGATGCCCAGTTTATGTTCTGTCTTTCCGATGGAAAAACCTTCCATGCCTTTTTCTACAATGAAGGCAGAGATGCCTCGGGTTCCTTTTTGCTTGTCGGTCATGGCAAAGACGATGAAGGTATCCGCATATCCGCCATTGGTGATGAATATCTTAGAGCCGTTGATTCTATAGAAATCTCCTTCCCGCACTGCGGTGGTCTGCTGCATGGCTGCATCGGAACCTGCATTGGGTTCTGTAAGGCCAAATGCGCCAAGTTTATCACCGGAAGCCAAAGGAAGCAGATATTTTTCTTTTTGCTCTTCTGTACCGAAGGCCAGAAGAGGAGCACAGGCCAAAGAGGTGTGAGCGGATACAATGACGCCTGTGGTGGCGCAATGCTTGGAAAGCTCTTCCACGGCCATGATATAGGTCAGGTTGTCACCACCGGAGCCCCCATAATTCTCCGGTACTGGTATGCCCAGCATTCCTATTTTTGCCATTTTCTCTACAGTTTCCACAGGGAACCGCTCCAGCTCATCAACTTCCTGAGCCAAGGGTTTCACTTCATTCAGGGAGAATTCTTTGAATAATTTCAGGGATAGGGCTTGTTTCTTGTTTAGTTCAAAATTCATATGGTCCTCCTATTTTGGTGGCATGACGGTAGCGGTGCCTTTCACCACAACGTCTCCATGCTGGTTGTATGCAATGGTGTCCAGTTTGACGATGTTTTTCTCTTCCAGGATCTCTGATACTGTCACCACAGCCTTAATGGTATCCTGAAACCGCACTGGCTTCGTGAATTTCAAGTCCTGTCCAAGATAAATGGTGCCAGGTCCTGGAAGAAGGGTGCCAAGAACGGTAGAAAAATAAGAGGCGGTGAGCATGCCATGGACAATTCTTCCCTTGAACATGGTTTCTTTCGCATAGGATTCATTGAAATGTGCGGGATTCAGATCACCGGAAATACCGCCAAATAGAACAACATCTGTTTCTGTGACGGTTCTTTCGTAGGATTCCTGATCACCAATTCTCATATCGTGAATGGTTTTTCCTTTCATAATAACCTCCATATGATAATTTAATAACGAATGATTCTCATGTAATTGTTTAACATGATGAACCTTTCATGTTTAATTCTATTATATGCCATCGTTTGAAAAAAACAATAGATTTGGTGAAAATTATGTTATTAATTTAACGAGTGTGGATTTTTGAACCTGAAAACAAGGAAACAAGCCTTTCTGAAATTGATACAACCATTTTCATTATACAGGATGTTGTTGGTGTGCTCTATGGTGAAAGCGAACATTTCTGTCAATCCTGACAAAAATTAACTTGTAGATGAAATAACAAAAAGAATGCAGTTCATGGACGAACATCGGAACGTTGGCAATATCATCACAATAAATACCATTTATTCCCTAGGATCTGTATACTCCTTGCGGATGATTGCATGTGCTGGAAACACGAAAACAACATGGCTTTCAAGGTTAAAAATGTGTATTAATACATTACAATTTATGATAATAAAATATCAAATCAGGAGAATCGCAAATGACAACCTTTTCATTTGTTTACATATAAATCAACGATTTATCAGATAAAAGCTTATTTTATTAAAGAAATTCTAGAACTGTTCACTATTTTTAAACGGATAATTAATTATGTCTTTGTTTTGTTAAATTGATTGACTTTGCAAACCTTATCATTTATTCTGAACATGAAGATTGATTCATGTTTCATATCTTGGTATTTGATTCTCTGTTTATGCACAGTGATGGGTCAAATATAACGATATGAAATAGGTGAAATAATGGAGGTAGAAAAATGAGATTACAGGACAAAGTTGCAGTAATTACTGGTGGTGCTCGTGGACTTGGACAGGCGATGGCAGAGCTTTTTGTGCGTGAAGGCGCAAAGGTCATTGCAGCGGACATGGGCGATCTGGCCTATGAGAATCCAAATGTGGAAGGGTACAAGCTGAATGTTGCAGACGGTGAAGCTTGTAAGGCATTTGTAGAGTACGTCACTGAAAAATATGGTAAGATTGATATTCTTGTGAACAACGCAGGAATCACAAGAGATGCCCTCACAAGAAAGATGACCGACGAGATGTGGGATCTGGTGATAGACGTGAATCTGAAGGGTGTATTCAACCTCACAAGACACGTAGGACCGCAGATGCAGGCAAACGGCAAGGGTTCCATCATCAACATTTCTTCTGTTGTAGGAGAATTCGGAAACATCGGACAGGCAAACTATGCTGCAACAAAAGCAGGTGTCATTGGAATGACAAAGACCTGGGCAAAGGAGTTTGCTATGAAGGGTGCACAGGTCAGAGTCAATGCCATCTCTCCTGGCTACACCATGACAGATATCCTGAAGACTGTTCCACAGGATCTTCTGGACAAATTTGCTGCACAGACCATGCTTGGAAGACTGGCTCAGCCTGAGGAAATTGCAAATGCTGCACTGTTCCTGGCTTCAGATGAATCTTCTTACGTAACAGGTCACAATCTGTCTGTCAACGGAGGCATGAGACTGTAAGGAGGTTTAGCATGACGAATGTAGGAATTGTAGGAACTGGGATCTATATTCCAGAATCCTTTATGACAGGGAAGGAAATCTCTGAGAAAACCATGGGTGTCTGGTCTGAAGAGGCTGTGGTGGACAAACTTGGCATCAGAAAGAAACCGATCCCTGGAGCACAGGACGGTACACAGGAAATGGGTGCGCTGGCAGCGCTGGATGCACTGAAAAATACTGGCACCGATCCTCTGGATATTGATGTGATTCTCTGCGTAGGAGAAGAATGGAAAGAGTATCCATTGACGACATCAGCGCTGTATATCCAGGACAGAATCGGCGCAGTGAATGCCTGGGGCATAGATCTTGCCAACAGATGCTGCACCACTGTGTCTACCATGAAGATTGCAAAGGATATGCTCATGAACGATGACTCCATCAACACCATCCTCATTGCAGGCGGATACAGAAATGGAGACTTTGTAGATTACAGCGACAAAAACATGTCTATGATGTTCAATCTGGGAGCAGGTGGCGGAGCCATCATCCTCAAGAAAAATTATGGCAAGAATCTTCTTCTGGGGTCCCACATCATTGCAGATGGATCTTTAGCCCGAACTGCCGGAGTGGAGATTGGAGGCACTTGCAATCCGATCACTCCAGAAAACAGAGACGAGGCCTATAAGAGTCTTCGGCTTATGGACGCCAAGAAAATGAAAGACAGACTGAATGAGGTGTCAATGCCCAACTGGTACAAATGCATCGACGAATCATTAAGAAAATCAGATCTTGAAAGAAAGGATATTGACTATCTGGCAATTCTTCATATGAAGAGATCCGGCCACGTGGCCATGCTGAATGAACTGGGGCTTACGGAAGACCAGTCCATCTATCTGGAAGATTATGGACATATCGGACAGGTGGATCAGATTTTGTCTCTGCACCTGGCTCTCCAGGAAGGAAAGGTTCAGGACGGAAGCGTTGTAAGCATGGTTGCGGCAGGGATCGGCTATGTGTGGGCTGCCAATGTCATTAAATGGGGTGAAAGCTAATTGAGTACTTTCATACAAATTATTCTTAGAAGTTTGGAAACAGGAAGCATCTATGCACTTGCTGCGTTAGGTATCATCATCATCTACAGAACCTCCTATACCACGAACTTTGCACAGGGAGCTGTGGCCATGTTCAATACCTTTGTGGTGACCTTCCTTTTCAATAAGTTCGGACTGCCGTTATGGCTGGCGGTCATCGGTGGAATCTTAAGTGCTATTCTCATGGGATTCCTCATCGATGTGCTGATTTTAAGACATACGAAAAATGTGTCTCCGGTGGCAAAGCAGATTATAACGTTAGGCCTCATCATGATTGTCCTTGGACTTGCACCCATCTTCTTTGGGGTGGATCCGCTAAGACTGCCAAGACTCATTGAATCAGGAGATCTATCCTTCCTTGGAGCATCCATCTCCTATAACGGATTGTTCAACATTGCCTTAGGCCTGGCCATCATGCTTCTGATGTTTTATATCCTGCAGAAGACAAAATGGGGACTTGCCATCAGAACCACAGCTTCCAATGAATATGTGGCAAGGCTCATGGGGGTTCCTACAAAGAACGTTACCATGGCTGCCTGGGGAGTTGCGGGAGTTCTGGGTGTCATAGCTGGTGTCATGACCGCGCCGATGACCTCAGTTACACTGAATCTCATGGATGAAGTGCAGATCACAGCCCTAGTTGCCTGTGTTCTTGGCGGATTCCAGACTTTCCACGGACCTGTTATAGGTGCGTATATCATGGGTATCGTAAGAAACCTCTTGCTGTTTTATGTGTCCTCTGTTTGGGGCGGACAGATTCTCTATATTCTGATCCTGGTGTTCATTGTCTTCAGACCATATGGACTCATCGGGAAGAAGATTGTGAAGAAGGTGTAGGATGAAGAGTATGACGAAAGAGAAAAACATTTTAAAGAAATATCCGATTCTAGGCCTGATTCTATTTGGTGCTGTCCTGGCCCTGGTTCCACCTCTGGCGGAAGCAGGAGTCCTGAAGAATGGATACATCACCACCATCGGTGGGACACTCATTTATGCCATTGCAGCTCTTGGGCTCAATATCCTTCTGGGATGGTCCGGACTGATCTCTCTAGGTACTGCTGGATTTATGGGACTGGCTTCCTATATCTCTGCTTACCTGACCATAGATCTGGAACTCCCTTTTGAAGCGGCGTTTATCCTGGCGGTGCTGATTCCTACACTTCTCGGAATACTGGTAGGACTGGTATCTCTGAAGATTGAAGGACTGTACTTAGCCATCGCAACCCTGGCTGTTTCAGAGGTTCTCAGAAAGACCTTTGAAGAGCTGGTGCCATTCACTGGCGGATTCAGTGGTAAGTCAGCAAATTACCCAACTCTCTTAGGATTCATACCTGGATTTGATGGATTTGAGTTGGATCGAACTACGACGTATTACTTCATTGTTATAGTCCTGGTTATCGTGATGATCCTTACTTATAACATGATGAACGGAAAGCTTGGACGTGCTTTGAATGCCATGAGAGGTTCTGAAGCAGCAGCTCAGGCCATGGGTGTGAATCTTCTTACCCACAGACTCATCGCATTCGCACTGGCTACTGTATTTGCGAGTATTGCAGGAGTGCTCTATGTGCACTTCATCAAATTCTCCTATCCAAGCACCTGGATTTTGAAGCTTTCCTTGGACTTCCTGGCCATCATTATCATAGGCGGTTTAAGGTCTATCTACGGAACAGTACTTGGCGCATTCATCGTCTTTGCTGTACCAGACCTCTTCCTGAAGCAGATTCCTTATTTTGAGAATCTGTCCTACGTACTGAATGGCCTTCTGATCATCGTGGTCATCATCTTCTATCCGAACGGACTGGTAGGGATTGGTTATGACATCAAGAAGCTCTTCGGAAAACTGAAAAAAGGAGGAAAGAAAGATGAGTAAAATGGAGAACCGTGTACTGAATGTCGAGGGACTTTCCATTGCCTTTGGCGGACTGAAAGCTGTTGACAATCTTTCTTTCGATATCAAAGAAAAAGAAATCTTTGGGCTGATTGGACCTAATGGAGCAGGAAAGACCACAGTGTTCAACTGCATCACACAGTTCTATAAGCCGAATACAGGAGAAATCCTGTTTAAAGGGCACGGCGATCAGGTCACAGAACTGACGACAAAGCCTGTACATGAAATCATTAAGCTGGGACTGGTCAGAACCTTCCAGAATGTAGAGCTCATCAGAGAGCTCAGCATCATCGACAATGTGCTCATCGGAGGTCATATCGACTTCAAGGCGAATACATTCTCCCAGGCGCTGAGACTGCCAAAGGCGAGAAAAGAAGAGAAGCAGTACAGGGAAGAGGCTGAAAAAATCCTTGAGAACTTAGGTATTCTCGACAGAAAGGACATGCTCGTCGGAGGTCAGCCATACGGAATCCTGAAGAAGGTCGAGATGGCGAGAACTCTTATGGCAAGGCCTAAACTCATCATTCTCGATGAACCTGCTGCAGGACTTAATGACAGCGAAACCCTGGAACTTGCTAAACTGATCAAGAAGATCAGAGATGAATTCAACTGTGCCATCCTTCTGGTGGAACATGATATGAGACTTGTGATGGATATCTGTGACCGCATTTGCGCCATCAACTTCGGAAAACTCCTGACCATTGGCACCCCTAAGGAGATACAGCAAAATCCTGCTGTCCAGTCAGCATATTTAGGAGTGGAGTAGTATGAGTGATAAGAAAATAGCATTACAGATCAAAAATCTCAAAGTGAGCTATGGTGCCATTCAAGCACTGAAAGGCATTGACCTTACGGTATATGAGGGAGATGTAGTGGCGATTCTCGGAGCCAATGGAGCAGGGAAGACCACGACTCTCAAGAAAATATCCGGAATCATCGAAAGTGAAGGTGGATCCATAGAGCTCTATGGGCAGGACATCACGAAGATGGAGCCTGAAAAGATCGCAAGACTTGGTATTTCCATGTCGCCTGAGGGAAGAGCGGTATTTAGAGATCTTACTGTTGAAGAAAACCTGAAAGCTGGTGCTTTTACTGTAAAGGACAAAGCAACCATCCAGAGGAATTTTGACAGAGTATACAGATACTTCCCAGTGCTGAAGGAAAGAAAGAGCCAAGTATCCTCCACTTTATCCGGAGGAGAACAGCAGATGCTGGCCATCGGCAGAGCTCTTATGAGCAGTCCGAAAGTGCTTCTTCTGGATGAACCTTCCCTAGGTCTTGCACCCCTTATTGTGCAGGACATCATGAAAATCGTGAAGGAGATCAAAGAAGAGGGAACCACTGTCATCATCGTGGAGCAGAATGCTGCACAGACACTGAAAATTGCAGATTACGGGTATGTCATTGAGCTGGGCCTTGTGAACACTCATGGGAAAGCCAGCGATCTTGCCAATGATCCTAAACTTGTGGAAGCCTATCTGGGCAAACACTAATCTTTATATTTAAGGTACTTCTGTACTTAAATAAAACAACATACAACATACCAGACCCTAAACAACACAACATACCAACCTAAGTTACCATTATTAAGTTTAAAACAATGAATCATCATTGTAATTTAAGGAGGAACACTACATGAAAAAAATCGTTGCTATGCTGGCATCCCTAGCAATAGTTGCATCTTTTGCAGCTTGTGGCGCAAAGGAAGAGACCCCAGAAACCCCAGGAACTGAGACTCCAGGAACTGAGACTCCAGGAACTGAGACTCCAGAAGAGGAAGAAGCCGCACAGGGTGTATTCGATGATAGAATCATCGTTGGTAACTCTGCTGCCACATCCGGTAACTATGCTCCTGTTGGTGTACCATTCAACGCAGGTATCGAAGCTTACTTCAAGATGATCAATGAAGAAGGCGGAGTAGATGGAAGAAAGATCGAGTTCAAGCACATCGACGATGAATTTGATCCAGTGAAGGGTAAGGCTGCTCTTTCCACACTGGTAGAAGATGATAAGATCTTTGCTCTTGTTGGACACTTCGGAACACCAGTAGTTGGTGCTACCATCGAAGACGTAAAGGAATACGGAATTCCTGCAGTTTATTTTGCAACAGGTATCGGTCAGCTTTACAATGACAAGGCTGAAGGCAAAGACAGAGGTATTTTCCCAGTACAGCCAATCTACCAGACTGAAGGTCAGATCATGGTAGCTAGAGCAGTAGGTGACTTCGAAGCGAAGAAGATTGGTGTGATCTACACCAACGACGACGCTGGTAAGGATCTATTTGCTGGTGTTGAAGCAAAGGCTAAGGAACTGAACATTGAAGTTGTTGCTGAGCAGGTAGCTGCGGGTGCAACAGACGTTTCCTCCGCAGTGACTTCCATCAAGAACGCTAATGTGGACTTCGTCATCGGTGCTGCTATTCAGGCAACCATTCCTACCATTGTAAAGGAACTGGCTGCTCAGAACGTAAACAAAGACGTTATCACAACCTACGTGAATGTATCCCCAGTCATCTCTGAAGCTGTCATCAACGAAATCAACGGCAAGTTTGATGTATACGGACTTGGTTGGGTTGACCTGGTTGAAAATGCAGACAGCCTGGCAGCATTTGCTGAATGGGCTCCAGACTACGCCACAAACGTATATGCCATGACTGGATGGATCGCTGGACACTTCTTCGTCGAAGGTCTCAAGAGAGTAGAAGGAACTGTTACATGGGACAAGTATATGGATGCACTGGAAAGCGCTCCAATCAAGAACCCATTTGGTGGAGAAATCAACTATGCAGACGGTCTGAGAGCAGGTACACAGGAAATGAACTTGTCCAAGGTTGGTCTGGTAGAAAATGCACCAGGCTGGGTACCAGTAGACGGACTTCAGTCCATGGATTCCCTTCTAGGAAAATAGAGTAAAGTCACACAGACGATATGATTTCCTATACGATGCAAACATTTTAAAATCCCCTATCATCAAAGTTAAAAATATCCTATTCTAGTAATAGGAAACCTGTATCAAAGGGAATACATAGTGGTCTTAAAGGGCAGGTGAAGACCTGCCCTTTTTTAAAAAATAAATCAGGAGGCGCCTAATTATGTCCTATAAAGAAAAAGTCATCAGCCTGGAACAGGCACTTGCTATGATCCAATCTGATATGAATGTAGTCACCGGTCTTGGTGCGGGAGAAGCGCAGCTTATTATGAACAGCATCCACACCATCGCAGACAGAGTGAAGAATGTCACCATCACCAACTGTCTTTCCATGGCCAGTGGGGAATTTCTGAAAGAAGAATATGTGGATGCATTCAACATCGACGGATGGTTCTTCTCTCCACCTCTACGTAGAGCATTCAAAAATGGAAATGTATCTTTTATTCCAAATCATCTTCATCTGGCGGGATGGAAGAGACTGGACCATGTGAAGCCTGATATTTTTGTCGGTACCGCTTCCATGCCCGATGAGCATGGATTCATCTCTCTATCCACTTCCAACACCTATGAGTCCCAGATGATTGAGAATGCAGGCATTGTGATTCTGGAGATCAACCCCAATTATCCAAGAACCTTTGGAGATGTGGAGATTCATTATACAGATATCGATTATTTCATTGAAGCGGATTATAAAGTGCCTTCACTGCCAGATACAATACCCAATGAGAAAGATCTGAAAATCGGTGCTTATATTGCAGATCTCATCCACGATGGTGATACGCTGCAGCTGGGCATCGGCGGTATCCCCAACGCTGTGGCATCTGCCCTGAAGGGAAAGAAAGATCTTGGAATCCATACGGAGATGATGACTTCTGGGATGGTGGATCTTATTGAATGTGGTGCGGTGACAGGGAAGAAGAAGACCCTTCATAAAGGCAAGCATGTGGCAACCTTTGCCCTGGGCAATCAGAAGCTGTACGACTTCATCAACAACAATCCTTCTGTCATGATCCTCAACGGAAAGTATGTCAATGATCCTGCCGTCATTGGACTCAATGACAACATGGTTTCCATCAACACCGCCTTGGAAGTGGATCTCACCGGCCAAGTGTGCTCGGAGTCCATTGGACATATCCAGTTTTCTGGTACAGGTGGACAGTCGGACACTGCCGTAGGGGCTCAGAATGCCAAGAATGGCCGAAGCTTCATTGCCCTTTATTCCACAGCCATGGTGAAAAATCCAGTAACTGGTGAAAGAGAAGAGAAGTCCAAGATCGTGCCATTCCTGAAGCCAGGAGCCATTGTGACCCTTTCCAGAAACGATGTGGATATGGTCGTCACAGAATATGGCATCGCTCATCTGCGTGGTACCAATGTCCGCGAAAGAATCGAAAGACTCATTGCCATTGCACACCCTGATTTCAGAGACGAAATCCTCAAGGAAGCACATGAGCTGGGCCTGATTTTTGATAAGTAGGTGAAAAAATGGCATATTTTGAATTTCAGGGGAAAAACGTATATTATGAAACCCATGGTGAAGGAAAACCCCTGATTCTCCTTAATGGCATCATGATGTCCACAAAAAGCTGGGGCATCTTCAAAGAAGCCTTCAGCGCAAACAACAGATTGATCCTTTTGGATTTTCTGGATCAGGGACAGTCCGATAAAGTAGTAGAAGAGTACACCCAGGATCTTCAAGTGGAAGTGCTTCATGCACTCATAAAAGAGCTGAACTATGAAAGAGTGAACCTCTTAGGAATCTCCTATGGCGGGGAAGTTGCTTTAAGGTTCATCACAAAATATGAGTCATTGGTAGACAGACTTGTGCTGTTCAACACTTCCCACAGAACCAGCCCTTGGCTGAAGGACATCGGAGATGCGTGGAACTTAAGCAGAGACAATGCACTGGATTACTATCTCACAACCATTCCTGTCATTTATTCCCCTGAATTCTACAACCGGAACAGGGAATGGATGGAGAACCGGAAAAAGCTTCTTACGGCGACAGTCTTCAGTGACAAGAATTTCATGGACTCCATGGTGCGCCTGACAAGAAGCGCAGAGACCCACGATGTGACGGAAGATCTGAAAGATGTCAGAACCAGAACACTCATTGTGAGCAGCGAGAATGACTTCATCACACCGAAAGAGGAACAGGAAGCCCTTCACAAGCTTCTTGTGAACTCTGATTATGTGATGCTGCCAAAGACAGGGCACGGATCCATGTATGAAAGACCAGCACTTTTTACCGCACTGACTCTAGGTTATATCAATGCTTCCGATTTAGAAATGACAGTACTATAATCTTTTGAGAATGATAGTGTTTCATAATTGTTCCTGTTGTGATAAAATCGAAATGATATAATTTGAAGAGACCAGTCAAAGAGCCGAAGAGTAAGACTGGCAGTTAGGAGATACATTGGAAGAGTTTGTAAATTTACCAAAAACCAAAAGAGGACAGAAGACTTTAGATAATATCGTCCGTGCGGCGGAGGAGCTGTTTTTTGAGAAGGGCTATCATGCAACTTCCATCATCGATATTACCAACGAAGCCAATATTGCTCTGGGCACCTTCTATATTTATTTTAAGGACAAGTACAGTCTGTATAAATTTCTGCTTTTAAGTTACAGCCATGATATCAGAAAAGCCATTGCTTTGGATATCAAGCCAAGCCATACCAGATTCGAAGCGGAAAAAATAGGTCTGAAGGCGTTTTTGGTGTATATCAGAGACCATAAACATGTCTACAATATCATCTGGGAGTCACTCTATATCGATAAGACACTGTTTATTGAGTACTATGAGGACTTCGCGGGACGATATGCCACAGGTCTTGTGAAAGCCCAGGAAAAAGGAGAAGTTGTGGATGTGGACACTACAATCCTCAGCTATTTCCTCATGGGGGTTTCAAACTTCATTGGGCTGAAGTATGTCATGTTCGATGAAGACAAGGATGACAATCTGGATGAAGTAGTAGAAAAAGTCATGGATATCCTGGAAGCAGGCATGTTCCTCAATAAGAAATCCAAGAATTAGAAATAAGGAGAAGGATTTATTAATAGAATGGATCCTTCTCCTTTTCTTTATAGAGATTTCAGTTCATAGAAATTTGTATCAGGTAAAGAATCATAAGATGTACAGGATAAGCCGCATAGAATCCGTATTGGACCAGTCTGCTTCTTAGGCCTGGTTTACCATTATAGAGCATGATTGGAATCACAGCGAAAATGGCGTACATCTGAATAGAACCTGAGAGGAAAGAGGTTGCAGTACCGATTGCCAGCAGTATATAGAGCTCTTTCAGACCATGAGGCATGCTCCTTGCAAAGTAGAAAATGAGAATATAGAGAATGCCGAGAATGGTGTAGTCGGTGTTGAGAAGTGACGCCAAAGCTGCGGCCCCAACAAAGCCCGCTATAGAAACCAGAGGATTTTTATGACGGAAATTTTCTGATATCCAAATTCCCGAAAGCCCAAGAAACAGAGTAAAGAATATATTCTGATGGCTGCCATTCAGACCGCCGAAGAACGCATAATCAAAGGGGAGCTCTGAGATCAGGGCGAAAATGAAAAGCCTTGCTGCATACTTTTCTCTGCTCTTTGTGTGAAAGAAGCCCTCCACCAGAAGAAAACAGTATATGGGAAATGCAAGACGGCCGATGATCCGATAGAGGTCTTGTCCACTAAAGAATATAGCGCCTGTATGGTCAATGATCATGGTGATCAGGGCAATCAGTTTCAAATGCATGGAATTTAGCAGTTTCATCATTCCACCTCCACTTCTTATTATAGAGGTTTCTTACGCCTACTGAAATAGAATCTTTGTGATGAATGCAATCTAACAGAAAGCAAATAATAAAACAGCCATAGGTTTCTAGCCTATGGCTGTCGTTAGCTTTAGGACACTTTTTTTGGGGGCAAAGGGAAGAACTTGCTGGTTCTTCTGGCATAGGCTTTAAAGTCTTCTCTGTCTTTATATTTCTTTTCCAGAAGTGGAACTCCAGAAACAAAGAGGAGAAGAAGGGTCATGAGGACGGGGCTGAAGACAAAGGGGAGATCTTTCAGACCTGAGTAGGAAATCAGGTAGAAACCGAACCACATGGCGGATTCCCCAAAATAATTCGGGTGTCTGGTCAGAGACCAGAGCCCGGTGGTCATGAGTTTGCCTTTATTCCCAGGATCTTTTTTGAAGTTTTTCAGCTGAGCATCCCCCACGGCCTCGAAGAAAAATCCGATGGCGAAGAGGGCAATCCCTACATAGTTCAAAAGACTCAGAGAAGAGACATCAGAGCTGTTTCCTCTGATAAGAGGAAGACCTACCAGGTAGGAAAGGACTCCCTGAAGAAGGAATACATTGGCGTAGGCCTTCAGCCTTGGCAGTTTGGTTCCCCATCTTTTTCTCATGTTTACATAGCGGTAATCCTCAGGCTTGTTCCAGTTTCGGAGGGTGATGTAATAAAAGAGCCGAAGGGACCAAAGGGCCACGACTGCGGTTAAGAGATTCTGACGAAGTCCTGGATTTTCTGCGGTGATCAGGGTAAAAAGTGCAATCAAAAGAAATGAAGGACCCCAGAAACTGTCTACGATGGCGTTGTTCTCCAGGTACTGTGCAAGAATAAAGAGTAAAGTAAAAAATACCAACAGCATCAATGCTGTGCCTACATATGGATTCATAGAAGATCTCCTTTCTCGCGCATGTATGATAAAGCTACAGAACCTACACCGGCACTCATGCCTACAATGGTAGATATGTTCATGATGTATAGGGGTTCAAATCCCAAATACTCCTGACATTTGGCCTTCATGGCCAAAGCCCGCTTTTCGTCGTTGGCGTGGACAATACTGTAGCGTGTGATTGCGCTTTCTTTATGATCATTTTTCATAATGTCTATGATTTTCTGTGTGTTTGCTTTTTCACTGAAAGCCTTGGCGGCGATGGAACCTTTTCCTTCCGCGTCCAGAGACACCACAGGTTTAAGATTCATCATCTTTCCGGCAAATCCTGTGACTTTACTGAGTCTGCCGGATCGCACCATATACTTCAAGGTGTTGACGCTGACGAGGATTTTTGTTTGATCCCGTAAAGCTTCGATGGTCTCGACGATCTTTTCAAAGGGCTTTCCTTCTTTGATCAGTTCTGAAGCTTTCATCACAAGAAGACCCTCGGCGGCGGAGTTCTGCTTGGAATCCACCACATAGATTTTCTTGCCTTCTTTTTTCAGTTTTTCGGCCGCCTTTTCAAAAACATTGTGGGTGCCGCTCTGAACTTTTGCCACTGTAATCACAAGGATTTCGTCATAATGTGCGGCGATACTGCCTAAAAAGGCTTCCACAGTCTTTGGATTGGGCTGAGCTGATTTTGGATATTCAGTGGCTCCATCCAGCAGAGGATAGAACACATCTGGTGTCATGGTGACTTTGTCCAGATAAGTTGTCCCTTCAAACACAAGGTTCAGGGGCAGCATATGAACCTGCTCCTCATCCAGATAGGAAAGAGGAAGATCCGCGATGGAGTCGGTGACCAGTGCGATGGGATATTTTCTCTTATAGGCCGCTTCATTCTGACGGATCATATCATCGGCTTTCTGCTGCAGTATGGTCCCTTTTGTTTTCAGTTTTTGGAAGAAATCCACTGGAGAATTGGTGTGAATGTGGATCTTCACTTTATTGGGATTCCCTGCAACGATGAGAGAATCTCCAAGAAAAGAGAGCTCTTCCCGAAGTGCATCCAAGTCAAGATTTTCACCAGAGATCAGCGCTTCCGTGCAGTATCTTTCGTGGATCTCGTCATGGTCATGACCAGGATACTCTGTGAAATCTATGGTCTCCTGAGAAAGATTCTGATCGGATTTGAAGAGTCCTGTACTTAAGAAAGAGGCAAACCCTTCGAGAAAGTACACAAATCCCTTGGCTCCTGAATCCACGACCTTTGCGTCTTCTAATACCTTCAGTTTCTCCGGTGTATGTTTTAGAGAAGTCATGGCATCGTTGACGGAAGAAGAAAGGAGCTCATGAAAGTCTTTTGCATGGTCTTTGTACCGGTGAATGGCCGAAGCCCAATCCTTGATCACCGTAATGATGGTGCCTTCCACGGGATTCGCAATGGCATGATAAGCATGAGGAACGGCACCGTTGACCATTTCTGAGAATCCGGACATGGTGATGGATTCTTCTTTGGGAAGGCTCATGAAAATCCCGTTGATGTACTGAGCCATGATGATACCAGAGTTTCCACGGGCACCGGTAAGGGCTGCATCCGCGATGGAGTTCATGGTGTCTTTCACAGTGGGTTTCATCTGGGCTTCCTGAAGAATAGAATGCATCGTGTGGGCGAGGTTGCTTCCTGTGTCTCCATCAGAGACGGGAAACACATTGATTTCATTTAGGATTCTTTTGTTCCGGATGACTTCCTGAGCCCCGGAGAGAAAAGAATAGTAAAGTTTTTCGCTGTCCAGATACTGAATACTCATAAAGATTTCTCCTTTGACTGTTACATTTTTAAAAGGCTGGTGGCTACAAAGTAGGTGATGCCTGAGGTTGCAGCGTTTAGGAAGGTACCCCAGACAAGATCGATGATGGTGATGTTCAGTGGCCAGTCTCTTAAGGTGGCTAGATTGGTAAGATCATAAGTGCCGTAGGTGATGAGTCCAAAGAAGGCACCAACGGTGATGGCGTACATGAGATCTCCTTTTTCGATGGCAGGCATAATGACAAAGAAAACAAGTCCTGCAATGAAGAGAAAATAAAAGACCAGTGCTGCGGCCCAGTTGACATTTGGTGCCATGAGATGACCAAGATACTCTTTATAGAGCTTTTTGGAAATGACACCCAGCCAGACGATGTCCACTAGAAAGAAAATGACTAAGGTCAGGGCATAGACTTTTAAAAACTGCATGATGATACCTCCTGTCTATTGTTACTATTATTGTACTTGATTCATGGGCGCTAAGGTTGAACAATCTATTATATTTTCAAGCTTGGACTGATTTTACGAGCTTTTTTTCTCATAGAGGACCGGAGATGTGCCAAAGAAAATATGCTTTTTTATGGCTTCTTCTTCCAGAAGATGAAGTTCATGGACCAAGGTTTCTTCAAAGACACCATCTTTAGGATCGTTGATCTCAGGAAGAGGGTGTTGGGTCTTCTTCAGCTGATTGGTGTAGTTTTTCCAAAGACTTCCACGGATTTTCTCCGGAGTGGAAGGATATTGGAGAAGGGACAGGATCTTCAGACGGTACCTTTCCAGAGTCTCGACTCCGGCGTCAGACTGAAGAGCGGCAATGTCACGTCCCAGCTGCCTTGCGTCTACATTCTTAAGCTCCTGACAAAGAAACTTCAGGATGTACCAGCTTTCAAAAAGGCTCTGACGGTGGGGCAGTGGAACACTTTTCATCCACTGGTAAGCAAGGAGCCTTCTTTTAAGGTCCCAAAGCTTCAGTGGATCCTCCAGCACAGTAAATGGTGAAAAATAGACATCTTTGAAGTTCTGAGGGGCACCCAGAACAAAGGGGGGCAGTGCTTTATCACTTTTCTTCAGGACAAGAATCGAGATGCCCTCTAATCCTTCCGAAGAAAGTTTCGTTTTATGAAGTTCATAATCACGCTCTGTGATACCGAGAAGCGCTTTTTCATGAACGATGACATTGATTTTATCCATTCGAATCCTCTCCCTGTTTCAGCGCATCCACATTTTTCACATACGTACCGATACTGAATTTCCTCTCAAGGCCTTTGTCGTTCATATACCGCACCTTTCCAAAGATCTCACGCTCTTTCCATGCACGGTCGTGTTTTCCAAAGCACCAGGCGATTCCTGCATAGCCATTGGGGTCCCGGCCATCCAGACTGTATCTGTTGTTGAGATATACAAGAATGTCATAGGCTTCTTCTGGAGATGCGGTCCATTCGATTACTTTTTTCCCCCAGTACATCCTCATATAGCCATGCATTTTTCCTTTTAACACCAGTTCACTTTGAGCTGCATTCCAGTAAGGATCGTGGGTTTTAGACTCTTCCAGCTCCTTCTTTGTGTAAAGATAAGACCGAGGATCATTCTTGTGGATGAGAAGCGTGTCCCTTGCAAAGGAAGAGATGGACCCGAAGGTGTCATATTGGGGATTATGCTCCACAAAATTCATGGCGAGCTCCCTCCTTACAATGAGTTCATCCACCATAGAGGCTCTGTTTTCTGAAAGATCCAGAGGTAGTGAAAGATAGATCTCCAGGGGAGAAATCTGACCGAAGTGAAGGTAGGGAGAAAGGTTCGATGCGACATCGACAGCAGGATCATTTCTTAAAGAAGCAAAATTAGAATATTTTTCCTCCAGGAATTTCTTGAGATGCTTCTTAGCTTCAGAGTATCCACCCCGAAAATAGTGAGAGACAGGCAAAACTCCCCGGTCCAGATCCAGATCATGCAGGATTTCGGCTAGATTCTCAAAGAGCATTTCCTCTACGGGCAATGCATCCGAATACATGGGAACCTCATAAGGCCCAAGCTCCATGGGATGTGTGAACTCTGGAAGCAGGCGCTCGATTTTTCTTCGAATGGTTGCAGCGGCATACTCTTCTTTCTGGGAAACTGTATCCACAGGTACCACCACATTGGTCTCCACTTGAATGAAAGGACAAGAAACCTTCTCTTTGATCCGGTTTCTAAAGTCCCGCTCAATCCGAAGATATCCTCTGTCTGTCACAAGAACTGCAGCGTTCTCAGAAAGCTTCCGTGCACCTATCTCAGGAGAGTTATGGACCACCACAAAGCGGATCCCTTTTTTGGACAGTGCACTTTTCACTTCCAGAAGTCCTTCCACCATGAACTGATAGTGGCGAAGGGCTGCATCGGGAAAATGGTCCATGAGGCCAAAGTAAACCACCAGTGGAAGAGAAAGACGCTCTGATTCCAAGAGAGCATACTGGAAGGCGTGGTTGTAATGTAGCCTCTGTGATGCCTGCATCCAGTACAGCACATAGTCACCTTCTGATTCTTTGATGTGATTGAGGTGTTTTATCCGCTCCTTTTCTATCATGAACATTCTTCCTTTCCTTTTTTGTGTTAGACGTCCATACCAATGCGTCCGTCTTTGATTTCGATGATACGGTCTGCTTTTTCTGCAATTCTTCGATCATGGGTGATGATCACAAAGGTAGTGTTAAATTTCTTGTTGATGTCTCTTAACAGATTATAGATGGTTTCCGTGGTGTCAGAATCAAGATTTCCTGTGGGCTCATCTGCAAGAATGATCTTGGGATTGTTCATGAGGGCCCTTGCAATGGCTGTTCTCTGCTGCTGCCCACCTGACATGTTGGTGGCCAGGTTGTTCTTTACTTTTTCAAGGCCTACAAGGTTCATCAGTTCGTTGGCTCGGTCTTCCGCTTCCTTTGTCACTTTCCCATGCAGGATCTTATAGGGCATCAGCACATTTTCAAAAGCAGTGAATTCCGGGAGCAGGTAGTGGAACTGGAAAATGAATCCCATGGTCTCATTTCGAAGAACCGCCAGCTCTTCCTTGTTCATCTGGTCTGTCCTTTTTCCACCGATGTACACTTCTCCATTGGAGGGTTTATCCAGTGTACCGACAATATTCAGCAAGGTGCTTTTTCCAGAACCGGATTGTCCGATGATGGAGTTGAAAGTCCCTTCTCTGATCTCAAGGCTCACATCATGGAGCACCTGGGTCTTCACTGCAGCGCCGTATATTTTGTTGATATTTCTTAGTTCAATCACATTATTAAGCATTTCTGATCACCTCAATTGGACTTAATTTACTGGAAGTTCTTGCAGGGATAAGGGCGGCGATGACAGAGGCTGCCACAGCGATCACTGCTGAGAATGTAATGAAGATGGGGTCGATAAACAGTGGAACTACAGGGGTTCCATCAGGATTCAGAGCAAACTTCGTGAAGGTGAAGGCCAGAAGAAGACCCAGAGCTACACCCAGTATTGCGCCAAGTACCCCCAGAAGGAGACCCTGGAAGAGAAAAATGAGACTGGAGTCTTTATCTTTAATACCCATGGCTTTCAGGATACCGATCTGCTTGGATTTCTGCACCACAGTGATGGCCAGGATACTTGCAATACCAAGAAGCACAGAGATCATGACGAAGACTTGGATCATAATGCTGGATACACTTTGGCCGTTGAGACCGCTTAAAAGCTCTTCATTCTGAGCTTTCCAGTTATCTACTACTAAGGTCTCGGAGGTTTCTCTCTCGTTGATGGAATCAGCTACCGTATCTGCTAGAAAGACATCTTTCAGCTGCATGTTGATGCTGGTGACCTGATCGTCATAGGAGAAGATATTCTGAGCCGTTTCAAGATTTGTAATGGTCCAGGACTTGTTTAAGGAAGCGACCCCTAAGTTGAAGAATCCGGTGACGGTAACGGTGGCTGTATCGCCAAAGTTTGCCAGAAGCTCAATCTCATCTCCGATGGAGATGCCGGCCTCTTCTTTAAGATCCACACCGATGAGCACTTCGCCTTCATTTTCAGGGAGAGTACCATCCACAAGGCTTTCTTTGATGTTGAAGATTTTGTCCGCATCTTCAATGTTGAAACCTCGAAGCAGGATGCTGTAGGTCTCGTCATCTTTTGAAATCAGTGCGGGACCGTCTGCAGCCACGGAGAGATTGATGACTTCTTCCTCATTCTCAGAAATTCTTTCGACGATTTCATCATAATCTGCGATGAGTTTTTCTTCATTATTCGAGGTTAAGGTGATTTGAGGCTGGTTGCCGATGGTGGTATCCACCAGAGATTTCTGAAGACCCTGGATCAGGGATCCGATGAAAATCTGAACGGAAACACCAATGGCGATGCCAAGGGCAATAAGTATGGTCTGTCCTTTACTGGATTTTAAAAATCGGGTTGCGATTTGAAATGCTAGTTTCATTTTATGTCCCCTCCAGAGATGGAAATAATATCATGGAATGTTGTCATATAATAGTCTGCACCAAGGCTTTCTCTCTTCTCGCCAAGTTTTGAGATGGCGTAGCCTCCTGCGATGATTTTGGTCTCTTTACTTGCTTCCCGGATCTTTGCGATGGTGTTTCTTGCAGAAACCAGGTGATAGGGATTGGTGATGCTTAAAGCGATGTAGTCCAGTTTTTGGGATTTCAGTCCAGCCACAAAGACTTCCTTCGGAGTGTTGCTGCCCACAAAGACTGCGTTGTAGCCAAGCATGGTGAAGTAGTCTGTGATCATTCTTGCACCCAGTTCGTGATGTTCGTCCTGAGGACAAACCACAGCTACCGTTTTATGACTGGTGACACCGTATTTTTCTTCCCGTTCTTTCATTACATAGGGGAAGCAGTTTTCTACAATGGTGCGGATGATGGAGGTTCTGACATGTTCTTTCCAAATATCCTGCTCTTCGTTTCCTGTACTCTTCATTGTATTTAAGGAGGGAGCAAGGATCTCTTCATAAACTTCCATAAGACTGAAGGTTCCCTGCTTTAGAAGGGTTAGGATATAGTGCAGGGCTTCATTTCTGTTCTCTTGTTCCAGTAGATGGGTAAATTCTTCTAAATGCTGATTCATAACACACCTCTTGTTCAATTAGTTATTTCTTACAACAATAATATACCACGTAATGAAATATTGCAAACAATTGAATTGAATAACTTGCAGTCTATCACAAAACGTGATTTAATGTAATTAAATAAGAAAGAATGCAATAATTAACACGTATTGTGTGTTGGAACAAACAGAAAGGAGGGTTGGTACACAAGGGTTTCGGTGTACCAGAAAGCATGAGCAAAGAGTTTTCATCTCGTATTAAAGATCTAAGAAAAAAGTACGGCATGACCCAGAAGGATGCCGCAGCTGCTTTGGGCATCGGACAGACCACCATCGCGAACTACGAGAATGGCACAAGAGTTCCGGATCTCAGTAAGGTATCGGAAATTGCCGACCTTTATAAAGTATCGGTGGATTATCTTCTAGGCAGGGATGACCAGCTGGTAAAAAAAGAAGTGGAAAGCAAAG
The DNA here is from genome assembly GCF_900115135.1 of Proteiniclasticum ruminis. Classification (GTDB taxonomy): domain Bacteria; phylum Bacillota; class Clostridia; order Clostridiales; family Clostridiaceae; genus Proteiniclasticum; species Proteiniclasticum ruminis_A. Next base: position 185,165 of record NZ_FOVK01000003.1, read on the forward strand.
GAGCCGAGGATACAAAAGATTATCCCTATGAGCTTTATATGAAAAGTCTCATGGAAGGGGATAAGAAGATGGTCCGGAAGATTCTTCTCCATCTGCTGAAAAAAGGCGTCCCATCCAAAGTTATCTATCATGACTACATTGAGCGTTCTCTAAAAGAAACAGGAGAACTCTGGGAGAAAGGTGAAATGCCCATCTGGAAAGAGCATTTTATAGCAGAGATCTCATTGGAGAATATGGCACTGGTGAAAAGAAGAAAGTTTCAGGAAGGAGATGGAGAAAGACCGATCCTTCTTCTGACACCAGGAGCGGAGCAGCATCATATCGGTCTGAAAATGGTAGGAGATCTTCTCGAGTCCAATGGACACAATGTCATGTATCTTGGTAATATGATTCCTACGGACAATATCGTCCAGGCCATCAAGGACAAAAAGCCTTATGCCATCATTCTTTCCGTCACCATGCCCTATCATATTGATTCGGCAAAGCTCCTGATCGATGTCATTAAACAGAAGTTTGGGACCAAGACTCCCACCATTATTATTGGCGGAAGAGCTTTTCTCAATATTGGGAATGTGGCTACAGAAACGGGAGCAGATTTATACTGCCAGACCGTGGAAGAAGTGGAGAAGAATCTGAAGAGGATATAAGGCTAAAGCTTCTATAATAAAGGTTTAAAAGGCAGACTCCTTCCATCAGCGAAGGAATCTGCCTTTTTACATCATTTGACTATAAATGGAGAGCTACTTTTGGTACACTAGATGAAAAGTATCTAAATAATGAGGTGATCTATGTGGAATATGACGTAAGCAGTATACTGTTTGCTTTTATGCTCACAGTATTTGCAGGTCTAGCAACGGGTGTAGGAAGCCTTATGGCCTTTTATACGAAACAGACCAACAAAAAATTCTTGTCCGCGGCTCTTGGTTTTTCTGCAGGAGTCATGATTTATGTCTCTATGATTGAGATTTTCGTAAAAGCAAAAGATTCTCTGCAGGCTGTTCACGGATCTGAGAAAGGGTATCTTTATACTACCTTGGCATTTTTTGGAGGGATCTTTATCATCGCCCTCATCGACAAACTGGTGCCAAAGGCCGAGAATCCTCACGAAATGAGAGATATTGAAGATCTCGAAGAGGCAAAGAAAGCCAGAGAAAACCATAGTCTTATGAGAATGGGGATGTTTTCGGCTCTGGCCATAGCCATCCATAATTTTCCGGAAGGGCTCGCCACTTTTATTGGTGCCCTGGAAGACCCGGCCATGGGAATCAGTATTGCCGTGGCCATTGCCATCCATAACATCCCAGAAGGGATTGCAGTATCTGTGCCCATTTATCATGCCACTGGCAGCAGAAGAAGGGCATTCAAGTACTCTTTTCTGTCAGGGCTTTCTGAGCCTGTAGGTGCCATCATCGGTTATTTTCTGCTGAGGAATTATCTTTCGGAATCCATGTTTGGTATTGTCTTTGCCATTGTGGCAGGGATCATGGTCTATATCTCTCTTGATGAGCTGCTGCCCACAGCTGAGAAATATGGGGAACACCATATTGCCATTTATGGCCTTATCTCTGGCATGATGGTCATGGCAGCAAGCCTTGTGATGTTTGGAGGCGCTTAGATTTTTAAAGAAAGAACCGGATTTCTTCATTTCAAAATGAAGGCGTCTGGTTCTTTTTTATTCAATGAATCTAATGAAACGCAAGAAAAAAGAGCTTTCTCCCAATATTATGGAAAAAGCTCTTATGGTCGGAGTGACAAGACTTGAACTTGCGACCTCTAGACCCCCAGTCTAGCACGCTACCATCTGCGCTACACCCCGATGAACATTACTAATTATAGCCTAAGGGATAAAAACATTCAAGGGATTGTGAAGGAATCTCCACGAGAATTTTGAAGAAAGGTTGCCATCCTACGCGCTTTGTCATATGATTATATTTGAATATGATAATATGAAGGAGGCGAAAGAATCTGGATGTGTTAAAGATCACTAAAGCTTTGGGAGACCAAAACCGGTTGAGAATATTACATCTCTTGTCAGACGGAGAACTGTGTGCCTGCGAACTGGAAGGGATCCTTTCCATGAGCCAGTCCAATGTTTCGAGGCACTTGGCTAAGCTGAATGAAGCTCTGGTGACAGATTACAGGAAGGACGCCAAGTACAGTTACTACAGGTTGAAGAAGGAGACTTTGAAATCCTACCCGTTTATTTCCTCTATGATTGAATCTCTGAAAGGGGAGAAGATATATGAGGAGGATCGGAAGAGGCTTCAAGAATATAGAGTGAAAAACTATAATTGCGAGTCTCTGAAAGACAATGTGCTGCTGTTTATGAATGAAGAAAGGATTGTTTAATATGAGTGAAAACTGCGAAATCAAAATCTATGAAAAAGCATTGTGCTGTGAATCTGGCGTCTGTGGTCCCTCCGTGGATCCGGAGCTTCTAAGAATCACCACCGTGATCCGGGGCCTGAATAAAAAAGGATTTGGAGCAAGACGTTACAATCTCTCTATGCATCCCATGGAGTTTGCGAAGAATCCAGGTTTGACGGAGCTCATGAAGGAAAAAGGAATGAGCGTGCTTCCCGTTACACTCATGAATGGAAAGATTGTGAAGACAGGAGAGTATCCAAGCACAGAGGAGCTTTCCACATGGACCGGACTTCAAACAGAAGAACTTGAAGGCAGCAATGACAAGCTGCTGACCCTGTAGGGTGACGTTATGAGCATATACAATCCGAAAGATCTGCAGTCTTATCAGTATGTTTTTTTCACGGGTAAGGGGGGAGTGGGAAAAACTTCGGCTGCTTCAGCTTCAGCGGTGGCTTTGGCAGAGATGGGAAAGAAGGTTCTTCTGGTAAGTACGGATCCCGCTTCAAATCTTCAGGACCTTTTTGAGCTGAAAGCTTCCAATGAGAAGACAGAAGTTGAGAGTGTGAAAAATCTGTACCTGATGAATCTCGATCCGATTGTTTCTGCGGAAAAGTACAAGGAATCTGTAGTGGCTCCATACCGGGGCATCTTACCGGAGGTAGCCATACAGAATATGGAGGAGCAGCTTTCAGGATCCTGCACCGTGGAAGTGGCAGCTTTTAATGAGTTCACTACACTACTAGCAGATAAAATGATTCAGGAGGAGTTTGATCATATTTTATTTGATACAGCACCCACGGGTCATACACTCAGAATGCTGGAACTGCCCTCTGCCTGGACCAGTTTTCTGGATCAGAATACCTCAGGAGCCTCCTGCCTGGGGCAGCTGTCAGGGCTCACAGAAAGCAGAGAGGTCTATAAAGAAGCAGTAGAAGTATTAAAGGACAAGAAAAAGACGAGGATGGTGCTGGTGACAAGGCCAGACAGATCTCCTCTTCAAGAAGCTTCCCGAGCATCGAAAGAGCTGAAGGAGCTTGGTGTTAGAAATCAGCTTCTTCTCGTCAATGGCATCATCACAGAAGAAAATCCTCAAGGAGTCCTGGAAATGATGAAGATCAAGCAGGAGAAAGCTTTGAATGAGAGACCAGAAGAACTTGAGAGTATTGAGACGTTCTATATTCCCCTAAGGTCGTATGCCATGGATTCTGTAGAAAACATCAGAAGAATGCTTACAAGCACTTCAGGAAGATATGTGAACGAAGAATATGAAGCTCATTCTTCTATGGATTTCCAGCAGTTGCTGGAAGAAATCCAGAAAGACGGTACTAGAGTTCTCTTTACCATGGGGAAAGGAGGCGTTGGAAAAACCACCATCGCCTCGGCCATGGCGATGTTCTTTGCGGAAAAGGGAGTGAAGGTGCATCTGACAACAACAGATCCAGCAAACCATCTGACGGAAACGGTTCATGAATCGGAAAATCTGAAAGTATCCTTTATTGATGAGGAACAGGAACTTAGACACTATAAAGAAGAGGTCCTGAAAAAAGCGGAAGGTGCTTCTGAAGAAGATCTTGCATATATAGAAGAAGACCTTCGAAGTCCCTGTACGCAAGAGATTGCCATTTTCAGGAAGTTTGCAGAGATCGTTCATGGAAGCGGCGAAGAGCTTCTGATTATTGATACTGCACCAACGGGGCATACTTTGCTCCTTTTGGACAGCACAGAAAGTTACCATAAAGAAGTGGAAAGAAGCCAAGGGGATATTCCGGAAGCGGTGAGAACACTTCTGCCAAGACTCAGGAATAAGGAAGAGACCAAAGTGTTCATTGTATCACTTCCTGAACCCACTCCTTTCTATGAAGCGAAGAGGCTGAAAGAAGACCTCAGTAGAGCAGGAATCCATGTGGACAGCTGGATTCTCAATCAGACGCTGCAGCAGCTTTCCGATCCTTCCCTTTTTGTCAGAGAAAAACAGAAAGAGGAACGAAAATGGGCGAACTTGGTTTATGAGGAAATGAAAGGACGTTTTGTCATGATACCCTGGAGTAAAGAGGAGCTAAAAGGTGAATCGCTCTTAAGTCTGATTTCTTAGCAGCTCCAGCAAACGGTATGTAGGATAGGGTGTGCCCGGAATTCATAATGTTCACAGTTTTTTTCTAAAGTCTTCATGTGAGTCACAGATGATGTTTGTATAATAGAGGTACAAATAGACTGGAAAGGGGATGGTGATCATGTTGGAAGCAAAAGATGCATATTGCGTGAACTGTGAAAAAATCACTTATTTCATTCCTGTAGAGGGAGGCTATGAATGTCAGAGCTGTAAATCTCTGAACACCATGCGGGGCATGAAAGACATCCACGAGGATCCGTCCCAGAAAGCGGACACAGTGGTGGATCTCAATCTGCCGGAAGATATTTTTTGATGAACTGAGAAAGAGAGGCAGGGAGAAATCCTTGCCTTTTCAATTGATATGAAAGAAAAAAGAAGGTAAACTAGTAAGAGTAGCAAAATAAGTCCTTGGGAGTATGAAATGCTGTTAAATAAATTTCGGGATACACTCATGAAAGAAGAAATCATTGGACAAGGAGACAGGATACTTGTTGCCTTTTCGGGTGGGATAGATTCTGTCGCACTTTTAAGCCTTCTTCTGGAACTGAGAGAGTCTTTTAGATTAAGCCTAGGAGCTGTACATCTCAATCATGGATTTAGAGAGAATGCGGATACCGATGAGGCTTTCTGCAGAAGTTTTTGCGAAGAAAAAAAAGTTCCATTTTACTCCAGAAAAGTAGATGTGGGCGCCTATGCGAAAGCGGAGAAAATTTCCTTTGAAATGGCCGGAAGAACACTCCGGTATGCCTTCTTTGAGGAAGTTATGAAGGAAGAGGGATTTTCAAAATGTGCCACGGCCCATCATCTGGATGATCAGGTGGAGACGGTTCTTCTGAATCTTATGAGAGGCACGGGATTAAAAGGCCTTACGGGGATATCTTCCCTTCGTGGCCGTTATGTGAGACCACTGCTTTCCTATAAGAAGAGCGAACTTTTGGCGTATCTTGAAAAGAATCAGATTTCATACCGTCATGACCATACCAATGATGAAGTGGAGTATCAGAGAAACCGGATGAGAAATGAAGTGCTGCCTTATCTTGAAAAGCACTTCAATGCAGACGTTTCAGAAAGCATCTCCAGGATGACAGGGCTTCTTGTGGAAGATCTGAAGTTCATCGAAGGGGAAGTGGAGAAGGCAAAAGAGCTTTTCTTCCATGGAGCTGGTGAGAAGGTTCGGCTTTCTAAAGAGGTGAAGGATCTTCCTTATGCTATTTCCTCCAGGCTTCTTATGGACGCAGTCCAAAAGGTCAAAGGAAATCTCAGGGATATTGAAGAGGTTCATATCAGAGATCTTCTTCAGCTGTTTATGAAGGAGACGGGAAAGAAACTGGATATCAAAGAAGGAGTACAGGGAAGAAATGACTATGGAGACCTTCTGATTGAAATAAAAAAAGAACAGACAGAAAGGGAAAATACTATGCTGCACGAAGTGCTGAGTATACCAGGAACCTATCATGTGAAAGGCCAAAAAATCACACTCCGTTATATTGAACGGGAAGAAATGAAAAAAGACAAACAGCTCCGGTTCTTCAATGGAGATCTCATCCGTGGAGAAATCCTTGTGAGACACAGAGATGAAGGGGACCGGATGAGGCCTTTCGGCATGAATGGATACCGGAAGCTGAAGAACATTCTCATTGACAGAAAGGTCAGTAGGGAGGACCGGGAAGAGCTTCTGGTGTTCCAGTATGATAAAGACATCATCTACATCGGTCACATGATGATCAGCGAAGATTATAAAGTACGAGAGAAAACAGAGAGAATCCTGGAAATCGGGATATTTGAGGAGGAAATGAAATGATTGCAAATGATGTGAAGGATATTCTGATCAGCCGGGAAGAACTGGCAGAAAAATGTAAAGAACTGGGGGCGAAAATCAGTAAAGACTATGAAGGCAAGGAACTTGTTCTTGTGGGGATTCTCAAGGGCTCTGTGGTGTTTATGACAGACCTTATGAAAGAAATCACCATACCCTGCAATATTGAGTTCATGGAAGTATCCAGCTATGGCTCTGGTGCGGAAAGCTCAGGTGTCGTGAAGATCATCAAGGATCTGGATGAAGATGTCACCGGAAAACACATCCTCATCGTAGAAGATATCATAGATACGGGGCTCACCCTTAGCTACCTTGTAGAATATCTGAAAGCAAGAAAAGCAGCAGGAACGGACATCGTGTGTCTGCTCAATAAAAAGGAAAGAAGAGTAAGAGATATCCCTGTGACCTATGTAGGATTTGAAGTGCCCGATGAGTTTATCATCGGCTACGGCATCGACTATGCGGAAAAGTACAGAAATCTTCCATATGTAGCTTCTCTCAAGGATGAAGTTTACAAAAAATAGGTAAAAAAATAATGTTAAGTTTAAGGTTTATGGAGTATAATAAGTAGCATACAATTTAATTGAGGCTTCTGCTTCATAATACTAAGTAACAGAGGAAAGGAGCGGGTAATTCAGTTTACCTGATAATACGATGAATACGACTAAAAGAGGACCAAATCTTTTCAGCTTCATCGCTGTGATCATGCTGCTTGTCATTGCTATGATCTATTTCAGCGATTTGGATGCGCAAAAAAATTCCATATCATTCAATGAGTTCACCACGGCTTATTCTGAAAATAAGGTAAAAGAGATCAATGTCGCTTCTGATGGAATGACCATCCGTGGCGTAATGACCGATGACACCATTTTCACAACAGTAGCCGCACCAGAGAGACTGGCTCAGTTTTTAAATGAGAACAATAACGAGGCCGTTGTGGAACGGTACGCCCCAAGATCTGATTTCTCCATCTGGACGGTGATTACACCGCTGCTTCTATTGGGTGGTGTGGTGTTCTTCATCTTCTTTATGAACAAGCAGAACCAGAATATGGGCTCCAGCAACCGGAATGCCATGAATTTTGGCAAGAGCAGAGCTAAAATGGCAAACCCCGACAATAAAACCGTCACATTTAAAGATGTGGCTGGTGCAGAAGAAGAAAAATATGAGCTTCAGGAAGTGGTGGAGTTTTTAAGAAACCCTAAGAAGTATCTTGAAGTTGGCGCTAGAATTCCTAAAGGCATCCTTTTGGTAGGACCTCCTGGAACCGGTAAAACCCTTCTTGCAAAGGCAGCAGCCGGAGAAGCTGGGGTACCGTTCTTCAGTATTTCAGGTTCAGACTTTGTTGAAATGTTTGTGGGTGTCGGTGCTTCCCGAGTGCGTGACATGTTTGAACAGGCTAAGAAAAATGCACCTTGTATCATCTTCATCGATGAAATTGATGCTGTGGGCAGAAAAAGAGGCGCAGGTCTTGGCGGAGGTCATGATGAAAGAGAACAGACGCTGAACCAGCTTCTGGTAGAGATGGATGGCTTTGGTATCAATGAAGGCATCATCATGGTGGCAGCCACCAACAGACCGGACATTCTTGACAATGCCCTCCTTAGACCAGGCCGTTTTGACAGACAGATTGCGGTTGGGTATCCCGATGCCAAGGGCAGAGAAGAGATCCTCAAGGTTCATGTACGCAAGAAGCCTCTTGGAGAAGATGTGAACCTGGAAGTTCTGGCGAAAATGACCAGCGGATTTACAGGGGCGGATCTAGAGAATCTAACCAATGAAGCGGCACTTCTTGCTGTGCGTGCCAATAAAAAGTTCATCACCATGCGTGAACTGGATGAAGCCATCACCAGGGTCATCGCTGGAACAGAAAAGAAATCCAGAGTGGTTTCAGACCACGAAAGAAGACTCACTGCGTATCATGAGGCAGGACATGCCATCATTGGCAGAGTGCTTCCCAATATGGATCCAGTGCATCAGATCAGCATCATTCCAAGAGGGATGGCAGGCGGATACACCATGCATATGCCGACGGAAGACCGTTCTTATATGAGTAAATCCAGAATGCTGGACAGCATGGTTGCGCTTTTGGGTGGACGTGTGGCGGAGTCCCTGGTTCTGAAGGATATTTCCACAGGAGCCAAAAATGACATCGACCGCGTTTCCAGAATCGCAAGAGCCATGGTCACTGAATATGGTATGAGTGAAAAGGTGGGCACCATTTCTTTTGGAGAGGATCAGGAAGTGTTCCTTGGACGTGATTTCTCCAAGTCCAAGAACTTCTCTGAGAAGATGGGAGAGCTCATTGACGACGAAGTGAAAGAGCTGGTGGATACAGCTTATAAGAGAGCAGAAGAGATTCTGAAGGAGAACATCGACAAGCTCCATCTGCTTGCTGAAAAACTTCTGGAATTTGAGAAGATTGAAGCAGAAGAATTTGAAGAACTCTTCACCACAGGGAACATCACCAAACGCACCCATGCGGAGCTGCCTTTGGAGAAGAAGGATGACTCTGTAAAAAAAGTTGAGAAAGAGACCTCTAAAGAAGATGCCAAAGAAGATGACTTTTCTGGCAATCCTCTGACAGAGGCTTAGAAACAGGTGTAGTTCAAACTGAAACAGAACAGTTAGAAAAGGCAGTGAAGCTGCCTTTTCTTTTGGGAAGAGATGTAAATGATTACAGAAACTTCACCTTTCCATGTTTCGGGAATGGAGAAGGGATGCTATAATTAAATAGATTGGAGGGGAATTGTCATCGAAAAACTCATTGGACTGGAAAAGGAATTCATACGATCAGTAGAAGAAAAAGACACCGCTGAGGTGTTAGGATCCGGAGATCTGCCTGTATACGGCACACCTGGACTCATTGCTTTCATGGAGTATGGGGCGAAGGAATCCCTCATTCCATATCTATCTTCGGAAGAGACAACGGTGGGCATTTCCATGGAAATGAAACACTTGAGAGCAAGCCTTGTTGGTGCAGAAGTGCTGCTGAAGGTAAAGATCACGGAGGTTTCAGGGAAGAAAGTGAAGTTTCATCTCCTGGCTTTTGAAAAGGAACATCTTCTGGGAGAAGCGCATCATGAGAGAGTTCTTGTGAACCGGCAGAAGTTCATGGATAAATTGCATAACTCTTAAATTAATATATAGAACTGGGAGGTACATATTGTTGAAAACCGATATTCAAATCGCTCAAGAATCCACCATGCTCCACATCAGAGATGTGGCAGGGAAGATAGGTCTTTCTGAGGATGACCTGGACTTTTATGGCAAGTATAAAGCCAAGATTTCTCTTGAGGTGTTAAAGAGAAACAAGGACAAGGAAGATGCCAAGCTGATTCTTGTCACAGCCATCAATCCAACTCCGGCAGGGGAAGGAAAATCTACCGTGACCGTAGGACTTGGCCAGGCGCTGAACAGAATCGGCAAGAAGACAGTCATTGCGCTGCGTGAGCCATCTTTAGGTCCTGTTTTTGGCGTAAAGGGTGGAGCAGCAGGTGGCGGATACAGCCAGGTTGTTCCGATGGAAGACATCAATCTTCATTTCACAGGAGACATGCACGCCATTACGACAACGAACAACCTCTTGGCAGCAGCCATCGACAACCATATTCATCAGGGAAATGCGCTGAATCTGGATATCCGAAGAATTCTCTTCAAGAGAGTCATGGATATGAATGACAGATCCTTAAGACAGGTGAATGTAGGACTTGGCGGAAAGCCAAACGGATTCCCAAGAGAAGACGGATTTATGATCACCGTTGCTTCTGAAGTCATGGCCATTCTATGTCTTGCCACTTCTTTGGAAGACCTGAAAGAAAGAATGGGCGAGATCATGATCGGATACAATCTGCAGGGAGAACCTGTATTTGCCAAAGACCTGAAGGTTCAGGGAGCCATGGCGCTTCTCATGAAAGATGCCATCATGCCAAACCTTGTTCAGACACTTGAGAACACACCGGCCATCATCCATGGCGGACCTTTTGCAAACATTGCTCATGGCTGCAACAGCATCTTAGCTACCCAGACGGCATTGAAGCTTGGGGACTATGTGGTAACAGAAGCTGGATTTGGGGCGGACCTTGGTGCAGAGAAGTTCCTGGACATCAAGTGCAGATTTGGCGGACTGAACCCAAGTGCTGTGGTCATTGTAGCCACGGTAAGAGCCCTGAAACATCATGGAGGTGTTCTGAAAGCAGATCTTTCCACACCAAATGTGGATGCGCTGAAAAAGGGTATTGTGAACCTGGAGAAGCAGATCGAGAACATCAGAAAGTTCAATCTGGAGCCTGTGGTTGCCATCAACCGCTTCATGTCCGATTCCGTAGAGGAGCTGCAGTTCATTGAAGAGTTCCTCAACAACATCCACGTGAATGTGGCTCTTACAGAAGTGTGGGAAAAGGGTGGAGAAGGCGGAGAAGCTCTTGCGCATAAAGTTGTGGAAGTTGCTGAGAAATCCGGAACCTATAAACCACTGTATGATGTGGACAAATCCATCAAAGAAAAAATAGAGACCATCGTCAAGGAGATTTATGGTGGAAGCTCTGTGGCGTACAGCGCACAGGCTGAGAAAACCATTAAAGAGATTGAAGCCATGGGACTCCATAAGAAGCCCATCTGCATGGCCAAGACCCAGTACTCTTTGTCCGATAATCCGAAGCTTCTGGGTGCACCAAAGAACTTCGAAGTGAAGGTGAATGAAGTGAAGCTCAGTAATGGTGCGGGCTTTATCGTATGCCTCACCGGAGACATCATGACCATGCCGGGCCTGCCAAAGGTACCTGCGGCAAATCTCATGGACATTGATGAAGAAGGAAATATTGTAGGTCTGTTCTAAGCGGCAAGACAGTAAGAGCGGTGATTTTTAGGAATCACCGCTCTTTTGAATGGAAGGAAGATTTTCGCTCTCTTTTTCTGTATTCAGCCGGAGTGCACCCCATCTTCTTCCGGAAGGTTTGAGTGAAATAGGACTGGGAATTGAAACCTACAATGTTTGAAATCTGGGAAACCGTATGATGGGTGGTTTCCAGGAGATGTTTGGATTCCTCAATTCTTTTATCTATGAGATAATGGATGGGTGTGGTATCGAAATGTTTTTTGAACACATGGACCAGATAATACTTGTCCAGATAGGTTTCATTGGCTAAGGTATCCAGGGTGATGGGCTCTGAATAGTGGATATCAATGTAGTTTTTGATATAGGTGCATTCCTTGGTGGTATTCTTTTGAGGAGCCAGCCTCAAGGCGGATTTGGTTCTTCGGACCAGATTGAGGAGCAGGATATTCAGGTAGTTCTGACAGATGACTTCATAAGCGTCTTCCTTCTTTTCCACTTCACTGATGAGGGATTGAAATACAGTGAGGATTTCTTCCCGGTGTTTTCGGTAATTGTGGAAACTGTAGAAGCTGTCTTCCTGTGGACGCCCCGTTTCGTAAAGAGACAAGGAAAGTCCGTCTATGCCCAGCACGATATATTCCAGAGGGTTTGCATCCTTGGAAGACTCCGTATGGACCACATTGGCATTGACAATGACCAGGTCATCCTCCACCACGTGGAAGGTTTTGTCTTCAATGAGAAAGTTCCCGGATCCCTTCACCACATAAAAGAGCTCTGTGAAAGGATGGCTGTGCATGGTGGAATGCCAGTCTTTCTCATAACGGGCCTTTGAGACATAGATGAGGCTGGCGGAAATCCGTTCATTGTTGTGGTTGATGATTTTATAGACGATATTGGACAAGATGAGCGCTCCTTTCCACTTAGAATGTAATCCTTTTACCTCATTATAAACAAATTTTCTGATATAGCAATATAATGACAATTCATCACAAGATAATGATACTAAAAACGTTTACCGAAATTTATACTAAAGATAACAAGTTGCGTAGAGCAATGATTAACTAGGAGGGTCCCATGAAGAAAATTTTAGCACTTCTTATGTCCATTACCCTGGTCGTTGGCCTTTCAGCCTGCGGTCAGAAAGCTGAAGATGATCCTGTCACTCCAGGAGGTCCAGAAACACCAGCAGAAACTCCTGAGGAAACAGAAGAAAGAACCCTGAAAATTGCGGGTCTTGACGGAGGATACGGAAAAGAGCATTGGATGGCCGTTGCAGAGAAGTTTGAAGAAAACAATCCAGGTGTTACCGTAGAACTGACACTGGAGAAGAACATCGAAGATGTTCTGAGACCTCAGATCCAGGCCATGAATGTGCCAGACCTTATGTATATCTCCGTAGGCCGTGAAGGCATGATGACAGAAACCCTCATCAAAGAGAATGCTGTCATGGATATCACAGATGTGCTCTCCATGAAGGTTCCTGGAGAAGAGGTTACCGTTTCTGAAAAAATCATCCCAGGCTTTACCGATACTTTAATCACCAATCCTTATGGGGATGGAAAGACTTATCTGGCACCGCTTTTCTATGGACCAACAGGACTGTTCTATAACAGCGGCCTGGTGGGCGAAGGAAAGACCTATGACCTTCCAGAAACCTTTGAAGAGCTTTTTGCGCTGAATGAGACTGCAAAAGCCAATGGTAGCTCCCTGTTCACCTATCCTACCACAGGATACTTTGATGCCTTCTTCTATGCACTGGTCAATGAGGTAGGTGGTGCTGACTTCTTCAACAAGGCTATGACCTTTGATGTGGAGACCTGGAACAGCGATACCATGAAAGAAGTGTTCGCCATCGTTGGTGAACTTGTTTCCTACAATCATCCTGACACAGTGGCTCAGGCAAACAATGAAGGATTTACCAAGAACCAGCAGCTGATTCTTGACAACAAAGCTCTGTTTATTCCAAACGGTACCTGGCTGCCTGGAGAAATGGAAAAAGCACCAAGAGCAGAAGGCTTCGAGTGGGGATTCACCGCACTGCCAGCAGTGGAAAAGGGCGGAGACCGTTACTCCTATACATTCTTTGAACAGATGTACATTCCTGAAGGAGCCAAGGAAGCAGATCTTGCCAAAGAGTTCATTGCTTATATGTACTCAGATGAAGCAGCAAAGATCATCTATGAGAAGTCCGGTGCAGTTATGCCTGTGACGACAGCTTCTTCCTTTATGACGGATGAAGATCCAAACAAGCTTTACTATTCTGTATATGACGATGGAGCAAAGGCAGCCATGGGCGGGTTCCAGTCTGCACCAGCAGTGGAAGGTGTAGATCTTGTAAGCAGCACCGGAATTCTCTTTGGCACCATCAATTCTGTAGCCACAGGAGACAAGACAGTGGATACATGGCATCAGGAAGTTGTGGATGCAGTGACCAAAATCAGTGCTGCAATGAACAACTAATGAGTTGATTTTACGGATGATTACGGTGGAAGAAAACTCTTCCACCGTTCATTTTTGAAAGGAGTGATATGAATGAAAGACAGAGCAAAGAAAAGATTCATCGCTGCCTGCATTGCGCCGGCCTTGATTCTTGTTCTTGTATTTATGGCGTATCCTACGCTGAATGTCTTCATCATGTCTTTATACAAATGGGGAGGTCTCTCGAGAAACAAGACCTTCGTAGGACTGAATAATTTTCTTCTTCTCACAAAAGACACCAATTTTATACGGTCACTGCAGAACACCCTGATGATCATTGTCCTTGTCACTATGGTGACGCTTTCTGTAGCCATGATCTTCGCCTCTATTCTTGTGCGCGAAAAGATTAAAGGGCAGAACTTCTTCAGAATCGTGTTCTATATACCGAATATCCTGTCCGTGGTGGTGATTTCCTCCATCTTCTCAGCCATCTATGACCCCAGTATGGGTCTTCTCAATGGTCTTTTAAGAAGCATTCAGGGAGAGGGATTTCAGAACATCCAGTGGCTGGGCAATCAGAAAATTGTGCTCTATGCCATCATTGTGGCCATGATCTGGCAGGCAGTGGGCTATTACATGGTCATGTACATGGCCAGTATGAGCAGCATCCCGGTCCATCTTTACGAAGCAGCGGATATTGAAGGTGCTGGAAAAGTGAAGCAGTTTTTCAGTATCACTTTGCCCCTTGTGTGGGATACGGTAAGGACAACCCTGACTTTTTATGTCATCAGCTCCATCAATCTGAGTTTTCTCTTTGTGAAGGTGATGACTTCCGGAGGACCTGATGGTGCTTCCAATGTAATTTTAAATTATATGTACAACCAGGCGTATACCAATTCCAGTTACGGATATGGTATGTCCATTGGTGTGGTGATCTTCCTCTTTTCGTTCCTCTTGTCACTGCTGGTGAACAAGCTGACGAAACGGGAACAGTACCAGTATTAAATAGGAGGATCGGATGAAAAAGAACAAAATCAATCTGTATAAGCTCTTCATCTATAGTGCGCTGATTGCTCTTGCTGTCAGCATCATCGTTCCGGTTCTCTGGGTTTTTATGGCTTCCGTCAAGGACAATCAGGAGTTTTACGGAAATCCCTGGAGCTTGCCCAAGGCCATCCGCTGGGAGAACTTTAAAGAAGCAGTGGAGATTGCCAATATGGGAGAGTACTTCACAAACTCCATTGTGGTGACGGCACTGGCCATCGGAATTCTTCTTCTGGTCTCTATTCCCTGTGCCTATGCTCTCGCAAGATTTGAATTTAAAGGACGTAAAATTCTTTCGGGTATTTTCCAGGCTGGAATTTTCGTCAACGTGAACTACATCGTCGTACCGATTTTTCTGATGCTCCTCGACTGGGACATCGCGCTTCGGGGACGCTTTGACAGAGGATTCTTTTTGGACAACAGGTTTGTGCTGGCCCTTGTGTATGCGGCCACAGCCATCCCTTTTACCGTATATCTTCTGTCCAATTATTTCAGAACCATTCCCAAAGAGTTTGAAGAAGCGGCCAGTGTGGATGGAGCCAGCCATTTCAAAACTATGGTTTCCATTATGATTCCCATGGCGAAACCCAGCATCATCACAGTGATTCTCTTCAACTTCCTGGCATTCTGGAATGAATACATCATCGCCCTGACGCTGATGCCCAGCAGCACCAAAACGCTGCCGGTGGGGCTCATCAATCTGATGCAGTCTCAAAGAGGCGCGGCTAACTATGGTCCAATGTATGCCGGTCTTGTGCTGGTGATGCTGCCGACCTTGATTCTCTATGTGCTTGTACAAAAGAAACTAACTGAAGGAATGACTGTTGGAGGAGTGAAAGGATAATATGAGTAAAACTAAAGGTCGCGTGACCTTGCCAAGTGAAACGGGGTTTTTAGAAGAAACCAAGGAAATGATGGAGCGCTGGGGCGCAGATGCCATCAGAGACAGTGACGGCACAAAGCTATCGGAAGACCTGAAAAGCCTGGATGCCAAAATCTATACCACTTATTTTGTCAGCAGAGGACATAATGATTTTTCAAGAAACCATATGGAGGAGACCCAGTCTCTTTATCTTATGAGCCGCCATACTTTAGCGGTGGACACCACTCTCCGCATTTCTTTTATGGACGGATATTTCCGCCAGCAGGTGATGCCGGATTACGATCATGACCCAAAGATCTACTGGGAGGTCATGGACCGGACACTGGGCACCGTGGTGCCTGTGGAGAACTGGGAGGTATGGACTGAAAGTGATGAAGTGGTGTTAAAAGACATCGCACCTTACCATGAGTACACCGTGTCTTTCCTGGTGAAAGCCATCTGGGATCCCACCCAGATGTACAACCATATCACCAACAACTGGGGAGACAAAGAGCATGATATTCCCTTTGATGTGAGAAAGAAGCACTCCAATGAATATATCCATAGCTATATGAGCCAGTGGATGAAAGAGAATCCAAGGACAGACGTTGTAAGATTCACCACCTTCTTCTATCATTTCACTTTGGTGTTCAATGATCTTGGAAAAGAGAAGTTTGTGGACTGGTTTGGATACAGCGCCAGCGTTTCTGTAGATGCTTTAGAAGCCTTTGCCAAGGAAAAAGGCTACAGACTGCGCCCAGAGCATATTGTGGACAAGGGATACTATAATACAGCTTTCCGTGTGCCCACAAAGGAGTATCTGGATTTCATTGACTTCCAGAGCGCTTATGTGGCGAAGCAGGCGAAAAAACTGGTGGATGAGGTGCACAGGCACGGAAAAGAAGCCATGATGTTCCTGGGAGACAACTGGATCGGCACAGAGCCCTACGGCAAGTACTTCCCGGAAATTGGCTTGGATGCTGTGGTCGGTTCCGTAGGTGGAGGCGCAACCCTTCGGATGATTTCAGAAATTCCCGGGGTAAAGTATACGGAGGGCAGATTCCTTCCTTACTTCTTCCCGGATACGTTCAGAGAAGGCAATGACCCTACCATCGAGGCGAAAGAAAACTGGAGAATGGCCAGACGTGCCATCATGAGAAAGCCTGTGGACCGGATCGGATACGGCGGATACCTTTCTCTTGCCTATCAGTTCCCGAGCTTTGTGGATTATATCGAAAAGGTCACAGATGAATTCAGAGAAATCTACGACAACATTAAAGGAAAAAAACCATACACAGGCCTCAAAGTAGCGGTGCTTAATTCCTGGGGTACCCTCAGGTCCTGGCAGACCCATATGGTAGCCCATGCACTGTGGTACAAGCAGATCTATTCCTACTTGGGTATTTTGGAAGCCTTAAGTGGAGACAGCGTGGAAGTATCCTTCCTGTCTTTCGAAGATGTGAAAACCAATGGCGTGCCACAGGATGTGGATGTGCTTCTCAATGCAGGGGATGCAGGGACTGCATTTTCTGGTGGAGAGGAGTGGCTCGATGAGAAGCTTGTCACCACCATCAGAAGATGGGTCTACGAAGGCGGTGGATTCATCGGGGTGGGAGAACCTTCTGCGGTGCATCATGGCGGCCGATACTTCCAGCTGGCAGACATTCTTGGCGTGGACAAAGAGCTGGGCTTCAGTCTCAGCACAGACAAATACTTCCACACAGCCAAGGAGAAGCATTTCATCACAGAGGGGATAGAATCCCCACTGGACTTTGGTGAAGGCATGAAAAATATTTATGCTTTAGGCAAAGACACCGAGATTCTCAGCTACCATGACGGTCAGGTGGAGCTTTCCGCCCATGACTTCGGGAAAGGAAGAGGCATCTATATTGCAGGACTTCCCTTCAATTTTGAGAATGCAAGGCTCCTTCACAGGTGCATGTATTATGCGGCCCATAAGGAAGAAGAGCTCCATAAGCTTTTTGCCGAGAATATTTATGTGGAAGTGCATGGATATCCGGAGATTGGAAGATATGCTCTGGTGAACAACACAGATTCAGAGCAAAAAACTGCAGTCTATGATGAAAAGGGCAGAAAGACCATGACGGTTTTAGCGCCTCAGGAAATCAGATGGATGGAGATGGAGAAAAATGAAGAGTAAGACGATTCTTATGACAGGAGTTTTCCTGGCAGGACTGGTACTCCTCTTTGCAGGTCATAGAACACAAGGGCCGGGAGGTCTGGGGATCATGATCCTCGGCCTTGGCCTTCTTCTTGGCGATCTTTATCTTTATAACGCGGCACAACGCTAAGGAGGAGAAGGATGAACAGACAAAAGAGAGAAAAAACGCTGCTGGTTATGGCTGCGGGCATGGGCTCAAGGTTTGGCGGCCTGAAGCAGCTGACTCCTGTAGGTCCGTCCGGAGAGTGCATTCTGGAGTACTCCATGTTTGATGCGTTCAGACATGGATTCACAAAAGTTGTGCTGATGATCCGCAAGGAGAATCAGCATCTCTTTGAAGAAGCTTTTGCGGACAAAATGAAACCTTATGGGAAGATTGCCTATGCCTATCAGGAGAAAGAAGATGTGCCTGAGGGGACCGATGGGGCTGTTCTGTCTTCAGAACGAAAAAAACCTTGGGGAACAGGACAGGCGGTATATGCGGCACGCCACGAAATCAGCGGCCCCTTTATGGTCATCAATGCGGATGATTTTTACGGAGAAGAAACCTTCGAGAAGATGTCCAGGATTCTGGATACCCTGAATGAGAAGCAAGGGGCGCTGGTTGCTTATGAGCTGGAGAAAACCATGAGCAGGTTCGGCAGTGTATCCCGGGGACTGGTTACTGCCAAAGAAGACGGCATGCTTCTTCATGTGCGGGAGATCAAGGATCTTTCCTATGAAGGAGAAGAAATCTGTTCCCAGGAATGGGCGGATCTGAAAGTGCTTCCCAGCCAGCCGGTTTCCATGAATGTATGGGGATTTCATCCGACCATTTTCAGCCAGCTGGAGAAAGAGTTCGCAGCGTTTCTGAAAACCTCAGGACAAGAACTGAAAAAAGAGTTTCTTCTTCCGGAAGCCATACAGGCCCTGGTGAATGGGAAAGAGCTGGAGGTTCTTGTGAGAGAAAGCAAGGAGACCTGGCTGGGGATGACCTACTCTGAAGACAAACAATATGTAGCAGAAGGACTTCTTGAGAAAGTCCAAAAGGGGCAGTATCCCCGAAATTTGTGGGAGGAAGTATGAGAGAGGAACTAAAGAAGATTTTTCTTCCATTTTCGGAGGGAGGAGAAATCAAAGAAATCATCCGATACGGAAAAGGGCACATCAATGATACCTATCGCGTCAGTGTTCATATGGATAAAGACCAGGAAAAACGCTATATTCTCCAGAGGATCAACCGCTCCATATTCAAGGATCCTGTGGCGCTCATGGACAATATTGTAAAAGTCACAGAGTATCTGAAAGAATGTGTGGAAAAAGCCGGTGGAGATGTGGATAAAGAAGTGCTCCAAGTGGTCCATACAAAAGAAGGAGCTCACCATGTATTTTATGAAGGAGAGTTCTACAGATGTTATCGCTTCATTGAAGGAGCGAGGTCCTACGAAATTGTGGGGGGGCCAGAGGATTTCTATAAATCCGGTCAGGCCCTAGGAAAGTTTCAGAAGCTTCTTGGGGAGTTTGATGGACAGACACTCCATGAGACCATCAAAGATTTTCACAACACAGAAAAGCGATTTTTGGACTTCCAGCATACCGTGCTGGAGAATCCGGTAAACCGCGCAGTAGAGTGTGCGGAGGAGATTGAGTTTTTTCTGGAGAGAGAGAAGGACACGAAGATCATCAACGGACTTCTTCGGGAAGGAAGACTTCCGGTGCGTGTGACCCATAATGACACGAAATACAACAATGTCATGATTGATGATGAGACCAGAGAAGCAGTGTGCCTTGTGGACCTTGATACCGTGATGCCAGGGGTGTCTCTTTATGATTTTGGAGATGCCATCCGGTCTGGAGCCACCACAGCCTTGGAGGATGAGATAGATCTCAGCAAGGTGCATTTTGACCTGTCGCTTTTTGAAGCCTATGTACGTGGCTACTTCAGCCAGGGAGAGTTTCTGACGGACCTTGAGATTGAATATCTGCCTTTTGCAGCGAAAATCATGACCTATGAATGTGGCATGAGATTTCTGAAGGATTATCTGGAGGGAGACATCTACTATAAGATCTCCTATCCGGAGCATAATCTTCACAGAGCCCGAAATCAGATGAAGCTTGTTTCTGATATGGAGCGGGAGTATCAGCAGATGATTGAAATAATAAGGAAATACAGAAAATAGCCTTGACTCTATGGAATGAAGTGTACTAAGATAGACTTCTGGAAATGAAGTGCTTCCATGGCAAAAACTGCCAAAACCGCAAGTATGCTGATGACTTCTACGACGAAAATCGTAGGGGCATTGGCTTTTTTTATGCCCTTACTTAAGAATGGAGAGTGTATTATGTTATTTTCTTTGGCGCTGATCTTTCTTCTGGGGATGTTTCTTGGTAATGTTTTTGAGAAGCTTGGTCTTCCGAAGCTCCTTGGCATGTTGCTGACAGGGGTGCTTCTTGGACCGTATATGCTGAATTACATTGATGGGAGCATCCTTGGAATTTCTTCTGAACTGAGAAAGATCGCACTCATCATCATACTCACTAGGGCAGGACTCAACTTGGATCTTAAGGATCTGAGAAAGGTGGGAAGACCCGCAATGCTTCTCTGCTTTGTCCCTGCAGTATTTGAAATCTTAGGCGTGACGCTTCTGGCACCGAAGTTTTTGGGGCTGGGTATCCTGGATGCGCTGATCCTAGGCACGGTGGTGGCTGCGGTATCTCCGGCGGTGATTGTGCCAAGGATGCTGAAGCTGATGGAGAACGGATACGGAAGAGATCAGAAGATCCCTCAGATGATCATGGCGGGGGCCTCTGTGGATGATGTCTTTGTCATTGTTCTTTTCACCGCTTTCACTGGATTTGCCCTCACGGGAGAAATGCATCTAGGTGAGTTTCTCAGTATTCCGGTGGCGATTGTTTTAGGTGTCGTTACGGGAGGTTTCGTGGGACTGTTTCTTTCATGGGTATTTACGCGGTTCCATATAAGAGATACCGGTAAGGTTCTGGTGATCCTTTCTATGGCCTTTCTTCTGGTCTCTTTGGAAGAGATGCTCCAGGGAATCGTTGGATTCTCGGGACTTTTAGCTGTCATGGCCATGGGGATCTTGCTTCAGGAAAAGAAGTATGAGGTGGCAAAGAGGCTTTCAGGGAAGTTTTCCAAGCTTTGGGTAGCAGCGGAGCTTCTGCTCTTTGTCCTTGTGGGCGCCTCTGTCAACTTGAGCCTTGTGCTCACTGCAGGTCTGCCAGCGGTCCTTCTGGTCCTTCTGGCGCTTCTTTTTAGAATTCTAGGGGTATTCCTCAGTCTTCTGAAAACACCGCTCACAAGGAAGGAAAGGGCCTTCTCGGCCATGGCGTATCTTCCCAAGGCTACAGTTCAAGCAGCCATTGGAGGGCTGCCTCTTGCCATGGGGCTCCCATCGGGTGAAATCATCCTGACGGTGGCTGTGGTCTCCATTGTGCTCACAGCACCTTTAGGAGCGATTCTTGTGGATCGGAGCTATAAAAGGCTCTTAGTAAGATCTAAGTGAAAATATGATACTATAGTACATAATAGTAATAAACGCATTGGAGATGAATAGTTTGAGTATTATATGTAGTTCTTGCAAAAAAGAAATCAGTGATCTGACAGATGATTATAGGATTATATTAAATAAGGAGTACTGTAGCCACTGTGCGACAGAAATCATCATGGAGAAAGCTGAACAAGTTATTCTCACAACAACAAATCATATTGACGGCTTTTTAGTGGAAGAGTATGTCGATATTGTTACATCTGAAGTAGTCTTGGGAACGGGTTTTTTCTCAGAGTTCAGTGGCGATTTTGCTGACTTTTTTGGATTGAGGTCAACTGGATTCGAAAGAAAGCTTCAGGATGCCAAAAAAGCTGCATTTATGCAGCTGAAAGCGCAAGCGGTGATTCGTGGAGGCAATGCAGTAATTGGAGTAGATTTTGACTACACAGAGTTTTCGGGAAACAGAGTTGGTGTAATCGCCAATGGAACGATTGTGCATCTAGTTCCTGCAACAGAAGAGTATGTATCAAAACATAGTAAAAGAATCTTGTGATTTGCTGTGATTCAACCTCTGAAAAATAGAGCTTTGCGTAGGAGTGTCTCCTTGTGAATCAAGAGAAAAGATGCAAATGAGCTTGACAAAAAGGCGTTTTTTACTATAATTATAGTGTTAAAAATATTATTGCCATAAACAAGTTTGGGAAAAGCAGCTTTTCAGCTGCTTTTAAAATTACATGGGGAGTTGTCTTATGATCCTGTTAATTGACGTAGGAAATACCAACATCGTCATGGGTGTCCATGACGGTAAAAAGATTATTTCTGATTTCAGACTATCCACCAACAGCATGAAAACATCCGATGAAATCTCCATTGATGTCATCAGCCTTTTTCGGCTGAACAATCTGGAACCCAGTGCCATAGAAGGAGTCATCATCTCCTCTGTTGTGCCGAATGTCATGTACTCGTTAGAGAATATGGTGCGCAAGGTGTTCAAAGTGACACCGATTGTGGTGGGCGCTGGCGTGAAAACAGGCATCAATGTGAAAACAGACAATCCGAAGGAAGTAGGAGCAGACAGAATAGTAAACGCTGTAGCCGCTTCCGCAAAATACAAAAAGAGTCTCATCATCATTGATTTTGGTACAGCAACCACGTTCTGCTCCGTGAAAAAAGATGGAACCTATGCAGGAGGAATTATCTCTCCAGGCATCAAGATTTCCGCAGATGCTCTCTTTGAGAAAGCAGCAAAGCTGCCCCGTATTGAGCTTCTGAAGCCTGAAAAGGTCATTGGAAAGAATACTGTGGTTTCCATGCAGTCCGGTCTTGTACACGGGTATATCGGCCTTGTGGAGCGTCTGGTAAAGCTCATGAAGATCGAAATGATGGAAGATGGAGAAGAGGAGCCATTTGTGGTGGCCACCGGAGGATTCTCCAGACTCATGAAACAGAGCACCGACTGTATCGATGCCCTGGAACCTAATCTTACCCTGGAAGGGTTGAAACTGATCTATGATAAAAATAAGAAATAAGATCCTTGAGAGTAAAGTCTTTCTGGCGCCTATGGCAGGCGTCACAGATATTTCTTTCCGGGAAATCGCCATATCCATGGGCTGTTCTATGGTATACTCAGAGATGGTCAGTGCCAAAGCGCTTCATTACGGAAGCCAGAACACAAAAGAGCTTCTGAGGATCTCACCTAAGGAAAAACCCATCGCAGTGCAGCTTTTTGGCAGCGAGAAGGACATCATGGCAGAGACAGCCAGAGTATTGGATGAAAATGAGGACATCGTCCTTCTTGACATCAACATGGGATGTCCTGCACCGAAGCTTGTGAAAAACGGGGAGGGTTCCGCGCTTATGCTGGATCCGGAAAAAGCGGCGGGGATACTCCGTGAGGTGAAGAAAGCCACTTCAAAACCCGTCACCTGCAAGTTCAGAAGAGGGTTTAAGATGGAGGACGAGACAGCGTTGGACTTTGCCAAAAGGATGGAAGACGCAGGCGCAGATCTTGTCACAGTCCACGGAAGATTCAGGGAGCAGTATTACTCCGGCGAGTCTGACCGTGAAATCATCCGGAAAATCAAGGAAGCACTCACCATTCCTGTCATCGGCAATGGAGATATCTTCACAGGAGAAGATGCCTTAGAAGTCCTTGAAACAGGATGTGACGGCATCATGGTAGCCAGAGGAGCTTTGGGGAATCCATGGATTTTTGAGGAAATCAATGCTGCGCTAGAGGGTAAGCCCTATGAACGCCCAGGATTTAAAGAAAGAATGGATATTCTGATGCTCCACTATAAAAATACTTTATCCTATGAAGGGGAGCACAAAGCAGTCCGTGAGATGAGAAAACATATCGGATGGTATGTGAAAGGACTGCCAAGAAATACGGAAGTGAAGAATGCTATCAATCAGGAGACCGACCCTATAAAGGTGCTGGAACTCCTTGCAACCTACAAAGACGAGCTTCTCCAAAATGGCTAAAATCATTGACAGGGAAGGGGAATGTCACTATAATAGAAAATCAAATATAACAGAAGGGGATTTAAAATGAGCGAAGCAAAGAAATTTATCATGACCTATGAAGGGGTCAAAAAGCTTGAGAGCGAGCTGGAATATCTAAAGACAGTGAAACGTAAAGAAATCACTGAAAAGATCAAGGTAGCCCTGGGTTATGGGGATCTCAGCGAAAACTCCGAATACGATGAAGCAAAGAATGAACAGGCTTTCGTGGAAGGAAAGATTGTTCAGCTGGAAAATACACTCCGCAATGCATCAGTCATCGATGAGAGCGATATCTCCTCTGATGTGGTGGGCATTGGTTCAAGAGTGACTGTTTATGACTATGACTTTGAAGAGGAAGTGACCTATTCCATTGTTGGATCCACAGAAGCAGATCCCATGAACTTCAAAATTTCCAATGAGTCTCCAGTGGGCAGCGCCCTTCTTGGACATAAAGTGGATGATGAAGTGGTGGTCCAGGTGCCCAATGGCATGAGCAAGTTTAAGATTTTAGAAATCGGAAGAGAGCAGGTGTAGAATTTTGACAAACGAAGAGAACCAGATCATAGAACAGGAAGAGAAGCTGTCAGAGCAGGAGCTGCAAAGACGCGAGAAGCTGAAGGCGCTACAGGAGGAAGGTAAAGATCCTTTTGATGTGTATAAGGTGGAAGTGACCCACAGTTCCAAGGAAATCAAGGAAAACCATGAGACCCTGGAAGGTGTTCATATCAAGACCGCCGGAAGACTCATGAGAAAGAGAGTACAGGGAAAAGCAGGGTTCTCCGATATCCACGACCGTGAAGGAAAGCTGCAGCTTTATGTGAAGCTGGACAACGTGGGAGAAGAAAAGCTGAAGTTCTTCAAGACTCTTGATCTTGGGGACTGGATCAGTGTAGAAGGAAATGTATTTATCACAAAGACTGGAGAAGTGTCCCTGGAAGTCAAGAGCTTTGAGCTCATTTCCAAGGCGCTGAAGCCGCTGCCAGACAAGTGGCATGGCCTTGTGGATCCGGATATCAGATACAGACAAAGAGAAGTGGATCTTATTGTGAATCCTGATGTGAAGGAAAAGATGATCAAGAGAACCAGAATCATTTCTGCCATCAGAAATTACCTGGATGACCGAGGATATCTGGAGGTGGAAACACCAATTCTCTCCCCCATCGCCGGTGGTGCTGCTGCAAGACCTTTCGTCACCCACCACAATGCGCTGGACATCGACATGTACTTAAGAATCGCCACAGAGCTTTATCTTAAGAGACTCATCGTCGGTGGATTTGAGAAGGTGTATGATATGGGCAAGAACTTCAGAAATGAAGGAATTGACTACAAGCACAATCCAGAGTTTACCATGATTGAGCTTTATGAAGCTTACAGCGATTATAATGATATGATGGATCTCACAGAGGATCTGGTGTCTTCTGTTGCCATGAAGGTCAATGGTTCCATGAAGGTCAACTATGAAGGAACAGAAATCGACCTGACCCCACCATGGAGAAGAGTCACCATGGCAGACATTGTCAAGGAAGAAACCGGTATTGACTTCAACACCATTACCTTAGAAGAAGCCCATGAGGCGGCGAAGAAGTTCCACATGCAGGATGACTTCAAGTATGACATCAAGCACACCTCCAAGGGAGATGTCTTAAATGCCATGTTTGAAAGATTCTGTGAGGACAAGCTCATTCAGCCGACCTTCATCTGTGACTATCCAGTAGAGATTTCTCCGCTGACCAAGAAGAAGAGAGGAAATGCAGAGTATACCGAACGTTTCGAAGGATTCATCTTTGGACGTGAGATCTGTAATGCCTACTCAGAGCTGAATGACCCTATTGTTCAGAGAGAGCGTTTCAGCCAGCAGGCCAAGGAAAGAGAACTGGGAGACGATGAAGCTTACATGATCGATGAAGAGTTCATGAGCGCCCTAGAGACAGGTATGCCTCCAACAGGTGGACTTGGAATCGGTGTGGACAGAATCATCATGTTCCTGACGGATGCCCATTCCATCAGAGACATCATACTCTTCCCAACCATGAAGCCACAGGATTAGGATTTAAAAATAACCGGAAGCTTATTTCCCTAACAAGGAAGGCTTCCGGTTTTGATTTGCACTGAAACTTATAGAAGATGGATGTTCTGTTTCATAAGATCCAGCCTCATATCCTCTGGCCAGATGCTGCTCTGCACTTCACCAATGTGATATTTTCTTAAGAGGAACTGACAGATTCGAGACTGCCCGATGCCACCGCCGATGGTCTGGGGAAGTTTTCCTTCCAGAAGGAGACTATGGTAGGTGAGTTCTTTGCGGTCTTCTTTTTTTGCTGCTTCCAGCTGATAAAGAAGGGCTTTTCTATCGACACGGATGCCCATGGAAGACAGCTCCAGAGCATCGTCATGCACTTCGTTGTAGAAGATAAGATCTCCGTTTAGAGACCAGTCATCATAGTCCGGAGCTCTTCCGTCATGACGCTTTCCACTGGAGAGAAGGTCTCCAATGCCAATGAGAAAAAATGCTCCTGTTTCTTTTGCGTAAGCCCGCTCCCGTTCCTTGGATGTAAGATCTGGATATTTTTGCAGAAGCTCTTCTGAAGTGATGAAGGAAAGAGAATCAGGCAGCTGTGGCTTCAGATGGGGATAGGTCTTGTAGAGCAGTATTTCTGCGTCCTTAAAGATGGAGTAGATGATGGAAACCGTATCTTTTAGGGTATCCAGGGTTCTCTCTCCTTCTCCGATGATTTTTTCCCAGTCCCACTGGTCCACATAGATGCTGTGGATGGCGTCTAAGGTTTCATCGCGCCGGATGGCGTTCATGTTGGTATAGAGGCCTTCTCCTAAAGTGAACTCATAGTCCATGAGGGCTTTTCTTTTCCATTTGGCCAGGGACTGTACAATCTCCACTTCTTTTCCAGTATGAAGGATATCAAAAGAGACAGGGCGCTCGATGCCGTTCAGATCGTCATTCAGACCGTTCCCTTTTTCGATAAACAGTGGTGCGGAGACGCGAGTCAGATGAAGACGCTCTGAGAGCTCCCGCTCAAAAAAGACCTTGATGAGCTTGATGGCTTTCTGGGTTTCTTTGATGGTCAGTGTGCTTTGGTACATGGTGGTTTCCTCCCGTAAAATAAAAAATTCCTTTCCATCCCTACAATTGGGACGAAAGGAAAGGTCTTCCGCGGTACCACCCAGTTTAGCTAAATTGCTTCAGCTCACTTTTAAGATACGGGCATGGTAAACGCCGATATCCGACTTCTGTAACGGGAAGTCCCGGCCGGGTCTACTAAGATTTCTTCCGGCAGCTCCGAGCTGTTTTTCCACTGATCTCCTGAAGACCGGGCTCACACCTTTCCCCGGCTCTCTGAACTTTTTCAATCGTGTACTCGTCTCATCAACACTTGTTTATATTTATTATAGGAATTTTGAGAGAAGAGTCAAGCATAATTTTCATTTTGTGGAATCACAACCCTCTCTCATGGGGTATAATGCACTTCTTTTGTGGAGAGAAAATCATCCTGAAGGAAAGTTCGGCTGGAAATCTGGAGAAAGAAACTCCTTGAAAATTTTTAAAATAAAGCCTTGCATTATTTTTTGGGCTTGGTATAATAGTCTTTGTAATGACGTTCCGCGATAGCTCAATGGTGGAGCACTCGGCTGTTAACCGATAGGTTGGAGGTTCGAGTCCTCTTCGCGGAGCCATTTTTTTTATCTAAATATCTGTGATGAGAAAGAGGAGTATTCCTTTCTGAACTTTTAGAGAGAATCCGGTGGGTGCAAGGATTCAAGTCAGAAGGAAGAAGGGCGCTTTGGAGCAGAATGTGTTTGTAAGAGCAGGGCTTATGCCAAGAAGGGTGGAACCGCGGAATTATCCGTCCCTTCACGGTATAAGCTCTTTTTGGTTTCAAAATTTAATTTCAAGGAGGAATCACCATGGAAAAAACAATGGATAAAATTGTAGCACTCAGCAAGGGAAGAGGATTTGTCTACCCTGGCTCTGAACTGTACGGAGGACTTTCGAACTCCTGGGACTATGGTCCTTTGGGGGTAGAACTGAAGAACAACATCAAGAAGGCCTGGTGGAAGAGATTCATCCAGGAAAGCCCCTATAATGTGGGACTGGATTCAGCGATTCTCATGAACCCTGAGGTATGGAAAGCTTCTGGACATGTGGACAGCTTCTCCGATCCGCTTATGGACTGTAAAGAGTGTAAGGCTCGTTTTAGAGCAGACAAGCTGGTGGAAGACCACATGACAGAGCAGGGCGTAGAGTATGCTTCTGCAGATGGAAAGACAGAAGCGGAGCTGAAAGCTTACATAGACGAGCACGGCATTGTGTGTCCAAAGTGCGGGAAGAAAAACTTCACAGACATCAGAAAGTTCAATCTGATGTTCAAAACCTATCTTGGTATCACCGATGAATCCAAGACAGAAATTTATCTTCGTCCTGAAACAGCTCAAGGTATTTTTGTGAATTTCAAGAACATCGCAAGAACAACCCGTAAGAAAGTGCCATTTGGTATTGGACAGATCGGTAAGTCCTTCAGAAATGAGATCACCCCTGGTAACTTCATCTTCAGAACCAGAGAGTTCGAGCAGATGGAGCTGGAGTTCTTCTGTAAGCCTGGTACTGATCTGGAGTGGTTTGCATTCTGGAAGAAGTACTGCATGGAGTTTTTGACGGATCTGGGGCTCACCGAAGAAAACCTCAGAATGAGAGATCATGCACCGGAGGAGCTTTCCTTCTACAGTGTAGGCACCGCAGACATCGAATACAGATTCCCCTTCGGATGGGGAGAGCTTTGGGGCATTGCAGACAGAACGGATTATGATCTCATGCAGCATGCCACCCATGCAAAGACCGATATGATGTATATGGATCCTGTGACCAATGAAAAGTATGTGCCTTACTGTGTAGAACCCTCTGTAGGTGTGGACAGACTGTTCCTTTCCTTCTTGTCCGACGCTTATGAAGAGGAAGAGCTGGAAGGCGGAGATGTAAGAACCGTTCTGAAGTTCCATCCTGCCATCGCACCGGTAAAAGCAGCAATTCTGCCTCTTTCAAAGAAGCTTTCTGAGAAAGCCATGGAAGTCTATGCACAGCTGTCCAAGCATTTCCAGTGTGAGTATGACGATGCGGGAAGTATTGGAAAGAGATACAGAAGACAAGATGAGATCGGTACACCCTACTGCATCACCATCGACTTTGATACTCTGGAAGATCAGACCGTGACCGTAAGAGACAGAGACACCATGGAGCAGATCCGTCTGTCCGTCTTTGATCTCATTGACTATATTGAGAAGAAACTGGTATTTTAACCGCAAAAAGGAGAAGAAGGCAACCACTGCCCTCTTCTTTTTTTCATGACTGAAATAATTTGCAGTTTCAGTAAAAGACTGTAGAATAATAGTTGAATACAGGAAGTACAGGAGGAAACATGAAGGACAATAAAAAAGAACGGGATCAGGAGCTTGCTCTTTCTCAGGTGAAGAAATCTGTGGATCAGGTCTATGATGGCATCATGGGCAATGCGCTGTTTATTCTTGTGAATATCCATATACTGGTTTTTCTTTTGTTTGCAGAACCGGATAATCTGGCCGTCTACTATCTTCTCATGGCAGTGGTGATGATTCCGCTATACCCTGCCTATACGGCGCTTTATGTGGCATTAAGAGGAACAGGAGAAGACAAGAGAAGCATTTATAAACGGTTTTTCGAAGGGTATAGAAAGCAGTTCAAAAAAACCATGGTGCTTGGAACACTGGGCTCTTTTTTCACAGCGTTCATGCTCTACAACAGTCTCTTTTTCAGCATCATAGACCAAAGCGCTATGAGAAGAGCTGTGGACATACTGTTGGTTTTTGTCCTGATGTTTCTACTTGGGCTGGTACCGCTCATAGCGGAGGAAAAGGGCACACTGAAGGATCATTTGAAGGAGATGAGCAAGAAGCTCTTTCAGAGCGCATTAAGAGGCGCGGCAGCGCTTCTCATCTTATTTGTCAGTATCTATTTTGGAAGGCTTCTTATTTTTCCTCTGATCATTGGGTTCTCTCTAGCTGCTCATGCGCAAAGGGTTCTTTACAAACATCAGAAAGACCGTGATTTTTCAGAGAAACAGGAAGCGAATAAAAAAACAAGGAAGTAGTTATGAAAAAGGATTTTAGTGCATTCAAAAACTTTATCAGAGACAAAAAAGTTGGGGTTGTAGGTCTTGGGGTCAGTAATGTCCCTCTCATGGAATTTCTCCTGAAGATGGGGGCCAGAGTTTATGGATTTGATAGAAGTCCATTGGAGAATCTGTCACCCCTTGTGAGAGAAATGAAAGATCAGGTGATGCTCCATCTGGGAGAGGACTATCTTAACCATCTCACAGGTCTTCATGTGATCTTCAAAACCCCCGGAATGAGACCGGACCATCCGGCCCTTCTGGAAGCAGAAAAAGAAGGAGCAGTGGTGACCTCAGAAATGGAAGAATTTCTGAAATACACCAAAGGAAGAACCATCGGCATCACAGGAAGTGACGGGAAGACCACCACGACTACTGTAGTGGGAGAGCTTTTAAAAGCCGCAGGGCACTCCGTTTATGTAGGCGGGAACATTGGAACGCCTCTCTTCACAAAGGTGGAGGAAATCACCG
This sequence comes from Proteiniclasticum ruminis, assembly GCF_900115135.1. GTDB lineage: Bacteria > Bacillota > Clostridia > Clostridiales > Clostridiaceae > Proteiniclasticum > Proteiniclasticum ruminis_A. Next base: position 215,420 of record NZ_FOVK01000003.1, read on the forward strand.
AACAGGATTTTGTGGTGCTGGAGCTGTCAAGCTTCCAGCTCATGACCATGAGCGTTTCTCCAGAAACTGCCATTGTCACGAACCTGACGCCAAATCATCTGGATGTCCATAAGGATATGGAAGAGTATGCAGAAGCTAAGAAGAACATCTTCAGATTCCAGAAAAAAGGAGACCTGCTCATTCTCAATGAGGACAATGAAGTGACCCGCAGTTTTAAACCACTGGCAGCAGGGGAGATGAGGACGTTCTCCAGCAGAGAGAAGAACACGGATGCGTATTTCGAAGACGGCATTTTGTATCTTCATCATGAGCCTGTGGTTAGCCTCTCCGAGATGAAGGTGAAGGGCGTCCATAATGCGGAGAATTTCCTGGCGGCATTCCTGGCGGTGGAAAAATGGGTGCCTGTACCAGTGATGAAAGAAGTGGCAGAAAGGTTTGAAGGGGTAAAACACCGATGCCAGTTTATCAGGGAACTGAATGGTGTCAGATACTACAACGACTCCATTGCCTCCAGCCCCACAAGAACTCTGGCCACCATCTCATCTTTTGAAAAGAAAGTGAATCTTATTTTGGGCGGTTACGACAAACAGCTGGACTTTTCGCCCTTAGCAGAAAAAGCGCCTTTGTATGTGAAAGCGGCAGTACTGGTGGGGGCCACAAAAGAGAAAATCCATCAGGCATTTATGGAGGCTGAAAAGAACAATGGTGTCAAGATCCCGCTGTTCTTTGCGGAGAACTTTGAGGATGCAGTGCTGAAACTGAAGGAAATCAGCGAACCGGGGGACTTTTCGCTGCTCTCTCCGGCTTGTGCAAGTTTTGATGCGTTCAAGAACTTTGAAGTCCGCGGAGACCGGTTTGTAGAACTCGTGAACAATTTCTAAAAATCTGTCGTGATAATTGTAACAATGGCAACTTTGGGGTAGAATTGTAAAGGACACAGCAACAAAAGAATCGGGTACTAATTTGCCGTTTGGCAAGCAGGAGGGTAAATCTTATGAAAACGAACATTAAAAGAATTGGAATTATGACGGGTGGTGGGGACTGCCCAGGACTGAATCCGGTCATCAGAGCGGTCACCAAAACAGCCATCAGCCAGTATGGATGGGAAGTCATCGGGATCCGTAACGGGTATAAGGGTCTTTATGAGAATGACTGGGTGAAACTGGATGGGGACTCCATTTCAGGTCTTCTTCACAAGGGCGGCACCATGCTCTACAGCTCCAATAAGGACAATCTGTTCCATTATCTGGTGGAAGAGAATGGTGAGATGGTGTACAAGGATGTTTCAGATGTTGGGGTTGAGAACCTGAAGAAGCTGGATATCGATGTGATGTTTATCATAGGTGGAGACGGTACACTGACCTCTGCAAGAGATTTTGCAAGAAAAGGTGTGAAGGTCATTGCCATTCCAAAGACCATCGACAACGACCTGGCATCCACTGACACAACCTTCGGTTTCAATACTGCGGTGGGTGTAGCGACAGAAGCACTGGACAGACTCCATACCACAGCCATGTCCCATCACAGAATCATGGTTCTGGAAGTCATGGGAAGATACGCTGGATGGATTGCGCTTCATGCAGGTATTGCTGGTGGTGCAGATGCGATTCTTCTGCCTGAAATTCCTTATGATATCCATAAGGTTGCTGAAAAGATTGAAGAAAGAAAGAAACAGGGCAAGAACTTCTCTGTCATTGTGGTTGGAGAAGGAGCAAAGCCTATTGATGGCGAAGTGGTGGTACGTGAAGTCATTGCAGACTCACCAGACCCAATCAGACTGGGTGGTATTGGCCTGAAGGTTGCTCATGACCTAGAAAAAATCTGTGGCAATGAAGCAAGAGCTACCATTCTGGGACATCTGCAAAGAGGTGGAAGCCCATCTTCTTCTGACAGAATCCTCTCCACACGTTATGGTGTAGCTGCAGTAAAACTCGCAGTGGAAGGAAAGTTTGGTAATATGGTAACCCTGAGGGGAGACACCATGTCCTATGATTCCCTGGAGAATGTTATTGGCAGAAAGTCCAAGAATGTGAATCCAAACGGTGAGCTGGTTGAAATGGCAAAAGCCATCGGCATCGCTTTCGGAGACTAATTTTATAATAGAACGCAAAAGACTTCGCTTTACAGCGGAGTCTTTTTAATGCCGTCATGCAAACGTTTCCTTGTTGTGCACACGTTTGCATGATATAATTTTTTTAAACTGTTTTAGAAAGAATCATAAGAAAAGGAAGGGAAAATGATGAGAAAAAATAAGATGCTCAGAAGGACCAGCATGCTTCTTCTGATGTTACTGCTGCTGTCCCCGATACTTTCGCTGGGAGATGTGATGGATACAAGAGCGGACAATGAAGTGAAGCTTACCGTCCACTATCAGAGAAAGAACCAGGATTATGAGGGCTGGAATCTATGGCTGTGGGCCCAAGGGGGGCAGGGAGAGCAGCTGGATTTCACGGGGGAAGATGACTTCGGAAAGATCCTAGAAGTGACAAAGAGCAGCGATTCCGGATCCTTCGGATTCATTGTGCGAAAAGAGAACTGGGAAGAGAAGGATGTGGACAAGGACCGGTTTATGGAAGTCTCCGGGAATGAAGCTGAGATCTGGCTGGTGGAAGGGGACGAGACGATTTATACAGAAGAACCTGTGAAAGAAATTGAAACTCCTGCCCTTCCAGGAGAACTGACCCTGAAGGTTCACTACAGAAGGTTTGATGAGAACTATGAGGGTTGGAACCTATGGATCTGGCCAAAAGGTGGAGAAGGTGCAGCCTATGAATTTACATCCACGGATGAGTATGGAGCTGTAGCTGAGATTCCAGTGGTCTCTGGAGATGCAGAAGAGCTTGGCATCATTATCCGTAAAGGGGAATGGGAAGCCAAGGATGTGGACATGGACCGGTTTATTCCGCTCTCAAAAGCAAAGGAAGGGGTCCTTAACCTGTATCTTCTGGAGAAAGACGCAACCCTTTATTATGCATTGGAAGAGGTGGATCTTTCCCCAAAAATCCTGAAATCAGAGCCTACCACGGTAAACAAGATCAAAGTGAACCTGTCTGTACCTATGACGCTTCTCCATGACAGGGAGGAAGGTCTCAAAATTGTATCTGGAGAAGAAGAGCTGGAAATTGAAGCCATCTATTTCAGCGAAGGAGGCAGACCGGAGACGTCGAGCTCCTTTGAGATTCTGCTGAAAGAGCCACTGGAACTAGGTAAATCCTATCAGGTGGTGAAAGAAGGCTATGGAGAAAAAGAGATTCTTATGAGCGGTGTATTCTCTACCAGTGCCTTTGAAAAAGCCTATCATTATGATGGAGAACTGGGTGCGCTGCATGAGAAGGAACAAACCATCTTCAGGCTCTGGGCGCCAACAGCTTCCAATGTGACACTGAATCTCTTCCAGAAAGGGGATACGGTGGAGGCTTTTGACCAGGTAACAATGGAGAAGAAAGAACAGGGCGTATACGAAACTGTGGTTTCCGGAGACCTGGATGGCATTTATTACACCTACTCTGTTGAAAATCTTGGGCTCACACAGGAAGCGGTGGATCCCTATGCAAGAGCCGTGGGCGTCAATGGCCAAAGAGCCATGGTCATCGACCTTGCCCGTACCAATCCGGAAGGATTTCAGGAGACAGAAAAGCCGGAGTATAAAGAGTATACAGATGCTGTGATCTACGAGCTTCATGTCCGGGACCTGTCAATTTCGGAGGATTCGGGTATCGAGCATAAAGGAAAGTTCTTGGGCCTTACGGAAAACGGAACCAAAGGACCAGGTGGCGTATCAACAGGGCTGGATCATCTGGTGGAGCTGGGCATTACCCACCTTCATCTTCTGCCATCTTTTGACTTCAGAAGTATTGATGAGACAAAGCTTGCGGAGAATAACTTCAACTGGGGATATGACCCCCAGCATTTCAATGTGCCAGAAGGATCCTACTCCACCAACCCTTATGAGGGAGAAGTGAGAATCAGGGAGTTCAAAGAAATGGTGGCAGCGCTCCATGAAAAGGACATCCGTGTGGTGATGGATGTGGTCTACAACCACACCGGAGCGTCAGGGGATTCCGACTTCTCAAAGATCGTTCCTGGATACTATTACCGAATGAATGAGGACGGAAGCTTTTCCAACGGCAGCGGAACTGGGAATGAGACGGCATCCGAACGGTCCATGATGAGAAAGTATATTGTGGACTCCGTGGTGTACTGGGCAACGGAATACAAAGTGGATGGGTTCCGGTTTGATCTTATGGCGCTTCATGATATAGAAACCATGAAAGCCGTAAGAGAAGCCCTGAACGAAGTGGATCCGACGATTCTCATTTATGGAGAAGGATGGACTGGGGGGGACTCCCCTCTACCTGACAAGGAAAAGGCTTTAAAGAGAAACACCTGGAGAATGGAGGGCATTGCGGCGTTTTCTGATGACATCCGTGATGGGATCAAAGGCCATGTATTCACCGATGAAGACCGAGGATTTGTGAATGGTGGGGAAGCTTTGGAAGAAAGTATAAAGTTTGGTGTTGTGGCTTCCATTGACCATCCTGGGGTGGATTATCAGAACGTGAAGTACTCCAAAGGGTTCTGGGCGAAGGAACCCAGTCAGACCATCACTTACGTGGAAGCCCATGACAATCTGACTCTTTGGGACAAACTGGCCATCTCCAATCCTGACGAAAGTGAAGAAGAGCGGCAGAAGATGCATCGCATGGCCAATGCCATGGTTATGACCTCTCAGGGAATCCCCTTCCTTCATGCAGGAAGTGAGTTTTTAAGAACCAAGGATGGCAATCATAACAGCTATAATGCACCAGATGAGATCAACCGCTTTGTCTGGGCAAGAAAGGCGGAATATCAGGAGAATGTGGAATACATGAAGGGTCTCATTGCATTCAGAAAAGAGCACCCCGCCTTCCGTATGGCTGAAGCAGAAATGGTGAGAGCGAATCTTTCCTTCCTGGAAATGCCTGACAGGAATATGGTGGGATACAAGATAGAAGGAGAAGCTGTGGGGGATTCCTTCAGTGAAATTCTGGTGCTCATGAACGCCAATGCGGAAGTGAGAAACTATGCTCTGCCTGAGGGAACCTACGAAGTTTATGTGGATGGTGAGAATGCAGGCACCGAGGTGCTTCGGACAGAAAAAGAAGAAGTTGAAGTTCCAGGCAGAACACTGCTTGTGCTTTCAAAAAGTGCGGGAAACAGCAACCCTGTTCCCGAAGGGGACGAATCAGGTAATCCGATGTATCTGTGGGCAGCGCTTTTCCTAGGTGCTGGACTTATTGCAGTGATGCTTCTGGAGAGAAAGAAAAACCTGAAAAAGGCAGCATAGAAGAACAGAGAGAAAGACTAGAGAGGAATCGGGGAAAAGAACCAGATCCTTCTCTAGTTTTCCTTTTCAGTGAGGAAAGAAGACGGTACAATGGAAAAAATAAGAAGTAAAGGGGAGAGCAGCGTGGAACCTCAAAATGTAATGAAGATCCGAAATGCCACAGAGGGAAATCTCAAGGGCATTCATCTGGACCTTCCAAAGAATAAGCTGATTGTGTTCACGGGTGTCTCAGGTTCGGGGAAAAGCACCCTGGCCATGGATGTGATCTACCAGGAATGTCAGAGGCAATATCTGGAGGCCATGGGGTATCAGGGAATCAAGAAACCTAAGGTGGAAGAGATCTTGAACGCTTCTCCCGCCATTCGGGTGTCCCAAGATGCCTATCATAAAAATCCAAGATCCACCGTGGGTACTGTGACCAATCTCTATACAGATCTTCGAATGATCTTCGAAAAGCTTCATAGGAGGAACTGTCCTCACTGCGGAAGTGAGATAGATTCTTCGGAAGCAGAGGAGAGGCTGGTTAAGGTATCTGGAGGATTTACGGTCTATATGGACTGTCCTCTTTGCGGAAAGAAAATGGAAAAGTTCACCAGGAGCCATTTCTCATATAATACAAGGGAAGGAGCCTGCCCGAAATGCCAGGGGCTGGGGGAAGTGCTGAAAATCCATCATCGAGGGGTCATCCATGAGGAGCTTTCTCTGGAAGAAGGCGCCGTCACCTACTGGGATCATGGCTATAAGGAGTATCAGGTGAACTCGGTCAACGCCGCTTTCCGTTACTATGGAGAACAGCCTACAGGGAACAGACCTGTGTCTGAGTACAGCGAAGGGGAAAAGATCCTTCTCTTTCATGGTGCAGAGAGTGAAGAAGCCAAAGGGTTCTATAAAGACATTCCCCTGCCAAAGAAGGTTGCCGACGGAAGATTTGAGGGGATTCTGACGACCCTTTGGAGAAGACTACAGGATAAAGGAACGGTGACCCCGCAGCTGGAACAGTTTTTTGAACGGGGAACGTGTGAACTGTGTAATGGAAACAAACTGAATGCCCGTTCATCTGCGGTGACTGTGGAAGGGAAAACCATCACAGAGATCTCCTCCTATTCTCTGGAAGAGCTCTATCAGTGGATAACGAAGATCAAAGAAACCATTGCGGATTCCAGGAAGAATATGGTGGAAGTATTTCTTTTGGATATGGAAACAAAAATAAGAAGACTTCTGCATGCGGGCATCGGGTATCTCCAGATGGAACGTCAGACCATGACGCTTTCAGGCGGAGAAGCCCAGAGGATGAAACTAGCCTCTATACTGGATGCCACCATCAGCGGAATCATCTATCTCATGGATGAACCCACCATGGGTCTGCATCCAAAGGATACAGAAGGAATCATCCATATTCTCAAAGGTGTGAGAGACCATGGAAATACAGTCATTGCCATTGAACATGATATGGATGTGATGAGGGAAGCAGAACACATTGTAGACATGGGTCCTCTTGCTGGAAATCAGGGCGGAGAAGTTGTGGCAGCAGGTACAGTGGAGGAGCTGAAAGAAAACAGAGATTCCTTAACTGGGGGGTATCTGAGAGACCTCAGTGGATTTAAAGAAAAAAGGTACAGAGAACATAGTAAGGGCTACCTGGAAATAGAGAACGCAACCAAGTTCAATTTGAAGGGCATCCATGTGAAGATTCCGAAAGGAGTCATGACAGCCATCACGGGTGTTTCAGGTTCAGGGAAGTCCACTCTGGTGTTTGAAGTCCTGGGGCAAGGGGACTCTGCCTCGGATGCCAAGGAGAACATCGTCCGTGGCACGAAAGAAATGGATCGGATCATTTTAGTGGAGCAGTCTCCCCTCACCAGAATGAAGCGCTCTAATGTGGCGACTTTTTCAGGCATCTTCAGCGAAGTGCGCAAGCTCTTTTCGAGTCTTCAGGATGCCAAGGAGAAAGGGCTGAAGGCCAATGATTTTTCATTCAATACCAAGGGGGGCAGATGTGAACGCTGTGAAGGGCTTGGTTATATAGAAAGCAATATGCTGTTTTTTGAAAACATAGAGATTGTATGTCCTGAGTGCGGCGGCAAGCAGTTTCAGGACCATGTGCTCTCTGTGGAGTATGAAGGGCGAAGCATTCACGATGTGCTGAAGCTTCCTGTGGAGGAAGCCTACATCCTCTTTCAAAAAATCAGACCCATGAAAAAGATTCTGTCTCTTCTGGAAGATGTGGGACTTGGATACCTGGAGCTGGGGCAGACACTCACCACATTGTCCGGAGGTGAGGGTCAAAGACTGAAACTTGCGAAGGAGCTCTTAGAGCAGAAAAGCGCCAACAATCTCTATCTCATCGACGAACCCACCGTGGGCCTGCACATGAAAGATGTGGAGCATTTTCTGCTTCTTCTGGAAAAAATGGTGGATGCAGGAAATACAGTGGTTCTTGTAGAGCACAATACCCAAGTGATGGAAGCTTGTGACTGGATCATTGATCTGGGACCTGAAGGTGGCATAAATGGCGGCAACATTTTGGCAGAAGGAACACCAAAGGAAATCAAAGTGAACCCGAAATCTGTCACAGGGAAATATCTGTAACATCAAAAGAACATTGTGGAAAGTCCGGGAAACCTTGTGGAAGAATCAAGGAATATCCGGACTTTTCTTCTATGGAAAGTAAATCATCCACAAAGAAGAAAAGAAAATCCACAGAATATTGCTCTTGAGGCTGTGGACAAATCAGAAACCGAGCCCGTTTTTGTGGAAAATTATTGAATTTGCCATTGTAATCATTTTTTACTTATGGTAATATATCTAAGTCAGCGCTTTCCAAGTGCTTCTTTTATTGAGAGGCCTTTGAGGAGCTGAAACAGTTCTTTGAAAATTAAACAGAATATAGGTAAAAAACCAAAGTAATTCTTTTTGAGAAATCAAAAAAAACCACTTTCTGAAAAGAAAGTGCGAACTTCATGAAAATGAAGTTCAGAAGCTAGTGTAATGAATAGCTAGTTCAAACTTTTAAATTGAGAGTTTGATCCTGGCTCAGGACGAACGCTGGCGGCGTGCCTAACACATGCAAGTCGAGCGGAGAATGCGGATATGTTTACATAGAAGCGTTCTTAGCGGCGGACGGGTGAGTAACACGTGGGTAACCTGCCTCAAAGTGGGGGATAGCCTTCCGAAAGGAAGATTA
>NZ_FOVK01000018.1 GCF_900115135.1 Proteiniclasticum ruminis
CGGATCGCTATAAGTTCTTACCCACAAGTGTAACTTTCGATTTTCTTGACGAGAACACACCATACTATCCGATTTCGTTCCGTGCGGTCAAAGTGCAGTTGGACGATGGATCATACCAATGCTTTATCACGAATCTGGAGGGAGATGTCTTCCCACCGAAGGAGATCAAATCGCTATACTATCTTCGTTGGGGGATTGAAACTTCGTTCCGTGAGCTCAAACACACTTTGGCCTTAACACATTTGCATTCCAAAAAGAAAGAAAGCATTGCTCAAGAAATCTTTGCAAAAATGACGATGTACAACTTCTGTTCAATCATTACCTCGTACGTAGTGATTCAGAAGAAGGACCGAAAACATGACTATCAAGTCAATTTTTCGAAAGCCATCAGCATTTGCAAACATTATTTCAAGGAGAACAATGCTTTCTTAGACATCTGCAAGCTGATCCAAAAGTACATTCTCCCCATCCGGAGAGAACGAGCTTTCCCGCGTCAGATCAAGTTCAGGACTTTTGTCAGCTTTAATTATAGAATAGCGTAAATCCCGGTAAAGTCAAAATCCGGCGGGGTGAACCCGCCTGTTTGCTATGCAGAAAAATACTGAAGTCTACTTATTTCAGTAAAAATAGAAGACTGGACTCTGATTTACAGGAAATCCAGAATCCAGTCTTCTATTTGGTTTAATTAACTTAATGACATTGTTCCCAGCGAATCCCTTTTTTCGTGCCCAGCATCTGTTACTCGAATATACCGTAGGTCTCTACCACATCCTGTACAAAGATGATGCCGTTGCCCGGTTCATCAATGGAAAGTTTTTTACGGATGTTTTCCACGATTTCTTTCATCTCCTCTTTCTTTGTGAGAATCATCACCATTTCCTTTTCCGGCTCAATATCCATGTTGAAGAGTTTCATGGTTTCGTGTATTCCTGATCCTCTTGCATTGATGATGGTGCCTCCCTTGGATCCTTTCTCTTGGGCTGCATCCAGCACATCCTCCGCCAAACCACGGTTCACCACTGTCATGATTATCTGATACATTGATTTCTTCTCCTCACTTTCTACTCCGTTATGGCGTACATTGCAACTGGACCCGTATACATCAAAGGCTCTTGTTGAGAACATGATCCCATGATGAGGCTTCTCAAAACAGAATTTCTTATGGAGCTTCTCCATGACCTTCCTTGCAAGGTTCTCCTCAGCGCCCAGAAGGATGATTTCTTTCCGTTCCTCATAGAGGGAAAGGAACTTGAGCAGCTGACTGTTCACCGTTCCTTTTCCATGAAACACAGTACCACCTGAAACTCCAAGTTTCTTTGCCGTTTGGAGCACCTTGCTCCCTCTTCCATAATCTACAATGACATAGATCAGCTCATAGCCGAGGATATCATTTATGAACTTCATTTTTCTTCACAGCTCCCTTCTTCTTTGCTTTACTCTGGAACACCAGCCCTAAGAGCTGCAATGTGATGATTGGCGCCATGGCCACCATGGCGATCATCCCGAACCCGTCCACCAGAAGATCTGCACCTTCAAAAGCATTGGCTGCACCCTGCACAAAAGCAAGGATAAATGTGGCAGTCATCGGTCCTGTGGCCACACCTCCTGCATCAAAGGCAATGCCCACAAAAAGCTTCGGCACAATAAACATCAGCCCCAGAGAAATGATATACCCTGGAACCAGGTAGTGCATCAGCTGAATCCCAGGTACCAGGATTCTCACAACTGACAACGCCACTGCAGCCCCCACACCAAGAGACAAGGGCACAAGCACCGCAATTCTTTTCACATAACCACTGGTGACCTCTTCAATCTGATGGGTCAGAACATATACTGCAGGCTCTGCCAGGATGGTCACAACCCCCAGGATAAACCCGATGACAACAATGTAGCCCTTGTTCTCCATGAGAGCAAGCTTTGTGCCAATGGTTGTGCCAACATCCATAAATCCTCCATTGACGCCGATAAGAAAGATCACAAGCCCAAGGAACGCATAGATGAATCCATTGACCATTTTACGCAGTTCTCTCTTCTGAAGCTTGAACACCACTTTCTGAAGGAGGAGCAAGATCACAAGCAGCGGTGACAGCGCAATGACACTCTCAAAAACCATATCCGGCACCAAGGATACAAAAGCTCCCAGCACGGAGTATGAAAATCCTGTTGCTGTTTCCAGCTCTGCACTGAAAGACGACGTCCTTTTAACCAAATCCAGAATCATCACCCCAATGATGGCTCCGGTGGAAGCAATGGCCACCAGTCCAAAGCTGTCTTTTTCCGAAGCTTTGCTGTCTTTTTTCAGTTTCGAGATTCCTACAGACAAAGAGAGTATAAAAGGAACTGCAAGAATTCCAGTGGTAGCTCCGGAGGCATCGAAGGAAATGGCCAAAAACTCTTTGGAAGTGAAGATCGCAAGTCCAAAAATGAGAATATACAGCACCATCAGCACTTTGTATAATGGGATATTATAGAAAATACGAAGAAACCCCAGGGCCAGCATCACGGCAAGTCCTATGGACACAATGATGAGAATGCTGTTTGCAGAGATCTGCCCTGATGTGACAAAGTCCACCTGATTGGCCAGAACCAGGAGCCCTGGCTCTGCAATGGAAATGAAAAATCCCAACACTGCTCCTGCCATGAGAACAATCCACAACTTATTGGATTTCGCAAGAGCTGTTCCTGTGTAATCCCCAAGAGGTGTGACCCCAATATCGACACCGATGAGAAATAAAGTAAGCCCCACCATGATGAGGACTGCCCCAAGAAGAAACCGCCAGATCATGGGTCCTTCCATGGGCGTCAGCGTAAAGTGAAGAAGAAGCACCATCACCGTGATGGGCAGCACAGAGGTCAGCACCTCCATGAATTTAGATCTAATTACATACAAAACCGTCATCCTTTCTCTAGTCAGATTTGCCTTCTCAGGCAGCTGGCCGGGTTACATTCAGCCGGATATTCTCTGGTATCTCTGCTGATGGGAAGAAGTCTTCTCCACCGCAAGAACCGGAACCTTTTCTTTATGAACTTCATGAAGAAAAAGTGTTCCCAGTAGAAGCCTGTCCTTCACTGGAATCCTGTTCCATTCATATCCTTTAAAGAGGTCTTTCACAAGGAAAATCTCCTCTTCCTTCAATAACTTGACTTCAGAAAGTGCTCTTTCTAAAAGAACATCCACATTCATGATACACACCTAGCCTTACATATTCTTAACAATGTTGTTACCCCTATTGTATACCACAAGTATATTTCTGTCCAAAATTCAGACAAAAAAGGCTTCAGATTTCTCTGAAGCCTTTGAAGCTGTTTGCCTTTTATTCATATCCCCGATTCTTATACTCCAGGAGAAAATTCGCCCATTTCTTCTCTTCTATGACCTTTGAAATCTGATGCAAATAGTCATACATACGGATCATATAGAAGGCTAGAAACAGTGACACATAATGAAACCTTACAACAATGAAGCTCAACACACATGCTGCTGCGGTTAGCATCGCCACCACCATGATTAGAATACGATACAGCAGGAGTGTGTCTAAATCCGCCTCGTGAAACACAGATTTTTCCTCTACATCTTCTATTAAGTACAGTTTTCTGAACTTTTTTTCGATCTTCATCCTATGGAATCCATCATAGAGGGCGACTCCTGCGCTAATCAAAAGCAGCGCCACCATGAGAATCCACCCGTCATAGAAGACTTCCTCAGCTGCTGCAACCAGACTGATTCCGCCTAATAGAAATGAAAAATACGCTGATTTTATATTGGAAGACATGATCCATCCACCTTTCACTATAGTTCACACCCTTCGGAACCTTCGTCAATTACCTTCTTTTGCTTCATTTCGATTTCTCAGCCACTCACTTCCCGATTTGAAAAACAACATAGTAGGGTAGAAGTTCAATACCACTATCCTCTTTACGCAGAATGATTTTCTTCTCCAGCTGGTAGATCCCTTCTTCAAGATCTCCATACAGCCAGACCCATTCCACCTCATGAAGGACCTTTTCTCCCTTGGGAAGCCCATATCCGATATCTTCAAACCCATAGTCCCCTTCAATGACCACCGGAAGATCCTCATACTGATTCTGAACAAGTTTTCGAAGTATGAAATCCTCCCCAAAAAGAGCTTCTCTGTCTGTTGTGTTCAGAAATTCCAGTTCCAAGCCTTGAGGGGACACCGTACCTTCCACAAGCTTCATGGTGATGCCCTCTACAATCTCTTCTCCCTCTTTTTCCAGTGGAAGTGAAGAAGGAGGTTTGGGCAGTTCACCAGATGGTTCCATCTGGTTTGGACCGCTGCATCCGGAAAAGAGCAGCAACGTCAAAAGGCAGAGACATTCTACGATCCTTTTTTTCTTCATTTGGATTCACTCCTCGTTCCTTATCAGCTGGAAGCTGCTGCACTGGCTTGCGCGATCACTGCATCGATGGCCAATACCACCGCCAGTGCATACCTTTCATCCACATGGTCTGCAATATCTATGACGTAGCTGTCCCCCCAGGTGAACCACTCTTTAGAAATGGATACCACAAAGTCATTTCCTTCGTAAATCTCGTATTCATGATCCCAAAAGTCACCGGACACACTCCAGTTGAGTCCCTCAATGCTGTAGGAAGGTTTGAAAAAGGTCAGCTCCTTGACGATTTCAGCCACTTCCTCACCATCTATGTACACATAGAATCTAGGCAGAAAACTCCATACTTTCTGTTGGATAAAAGCAGCCTCCTGACCGTTCTCATCATAGACATGAAGTTTTTTCCCCCAGGAGAACAGCTCCCCTTCCACATAGTAGCGGTCTCTTCCTTCCTCATCTTTGATGTAGAACCTGTCTGCGAAGGAAAACACCTTCTGTTTCATATAAAGCTTCATTGTTCTCTCCTTTATGTCTTCTCAATTTTTATTACTATAAGCTCATGTATCACTTCACCTGGCTGGTTTTTTCCTGGGTGGTGATTCTTTACCATCTTACCTGTTGTGACGCTTGAACCGGATGAGTCCCCGAATCCCAAGCCCGACGACTAAAGCGGCCAGGAACACTAGAAAGACTGCACCAGAAAACAGAAACGCGTAGAGATTTCTTGAAAGAAATCCTTCAGTGCGGTCCACCAAGGTGATTTTCTCTTCCCGATACATGGTAAAAGTGAGCTCCTTCTCTGGAAGGGTGTCAAAGACGCCAACATATTCACCGCTCTCTTTTTTATCCAAAGGTAAACTGGAGGAAATCACAAAAGGGTATCCTTCAGAGGGCAGCACACGAAGGATAAGATTTTTGAAATCTTTGAAGTATCCTGCCGGACTCAAAAGGTATTCAAAAGTATAGGTTGGATCTTTCGAACTGCGGCGGTCCATGGCTCCTCCAGCCTCATAAGAGATGGAGATGGTCTTTTCCTCTCCCGCCTGAAAAGGTGTTTCATAGTAAAGGAAAATAAGCCGCTCCTCGTAGAGAAACTGTGCCAGATCGTCCTCCGTCACAAGTCTTGCTGCACCAAAGGCATCATCCAGATTCTTCAGGAAAAAATTCCTCTCCGTCTGATTGTTTATGACAAAATATCCCAGATACTCACTATCTGCAACCATCTCTTCATAATAATCCTGAAAGAGCATGCTTTTTTTTGTGATCTCCACCGTATAATCCTCATTCTCTGTAAGCTCTTTTCCTTCAAAGGTGTGAGCCTCTGGCATCAGATCCAGCGCCTCTCCCAGGAAAAATATTTCCATGGTGTCCTGATACCGGACTGAAGTGCCGATATCATAAGAGTCCCCTGAATACCCGTAACTGTTGAGATTCTTTGCAAATACCTTTTCAGCTCCCTCTAGCGGGAAAGACACCTTTCCTGTAAAATGATCTTTCTTCAAGTTTTTAAAGGTTACCTGATAGAGGACACCAGGTTCATCCAAACTGAAATTCTTAGGCTCATAACTGCCAGTCTCCACCTCTTCCAAAGCAGCTTTCAGATCAAGCTTATCCTCTTCCTGATCTTCCTTCCGATAGGAATCACCATAATAAAGGGTATACGGCACAGGGCTTCCATCTATAAGCACTTGTCCACCTGGTTTTCTGCTTCCAGAAAAATTCCCGAAATAAGGAAATACCATGGACGAGGTGATCTCATTCTCTGAGGTATTCTTCATGGTATACTCTGCTGTAACTTTGGCCACGATGGAATAATCCTCTAACAGGTTCTCACTGAAATCAAAGGTCAGATTCTCTTTCAGAACCGTGATGGGAGAATTATCCTCCACAATCATCACATTGGAAGATGGTGATGCTTCCCAATAGACCGGAGCTGAGTTTGCCCATACAGGTATGCTGCTTAAGAAAAAAAATAAAATTAAAACGATCATAAAAGTTCTTTTACGCATATAATCTCTTCACCTCTTTCTATCATTTTATCATACTCTTTGTGTCAGTCTTAACAAAATAATGAAGATATCTGACTTTCTCTGATTATTCTCAAAAAAAAACGGCCAAAGCACTCCAGAAAGAAGCTTAAGCCGTAGTGATCTTATGTGGTTTTTCGTTTATTTTCCTTATCCAGCATGATGCCAAGAATGATCCGGTCCGCTTCTTGTCCGCCTTCACAGCTGAGAATCCCCAGATTTTCAATGGTTTTCTCCGCATCTTCCTCGATGATTCCCTCCTGACACCCAATGGCGATGCCGCTTAAGGCCAAGGTGGAAGACATGCAAGCTGCACTGGTGCAGGTGGCCACTTTTAAGGCGCAGCCTCCTTTGGCTCCATCACAGATCATTCCTGTGACGTTCCCCAGCATATTTTGGATGGCACCATGGATTTCTTTTTTCTTCCCGCTAAGAAGATACGTAATCCCGCAGCTGGCTCCTGTGGCGGCAATGGTTGCTCCGCACAGCGCCGACAGCCTGCCGAACTTGGTTTTCATATAGATGGTGATGAGATGGCTGAGAGCCACGGAGCGCAGAAGAAGCTCTTCTGACAGATTCATTTTCTCCCAGAATGCAATGACAGGAAGAGTCGCTGTGATCCCCTGATTGCCGCTTCCGGAGTTACTCATGACGCTTAACGATGAACCAGCCATTCTCGCATCAGAACCTCCTGAAGTCAGTGCCATGGCATAATTGATGGGATCATTGGACTGGTGACCCTTCTGCATGGCTTCAAAGAGTGTTTTGCCAACCTTCAGTCCATACTCTCTACGGATTCCCTCTTCTCCAATTTTCTTGTTGATCCGGATGCTTTCTTCCACTTTCCCCAGTTTATCCACTGGGACGCTCTCAATGAACTCCAGAATCGTCTCCATATTCATGAAGCTGTACTCTTCCTCTTTCTGAAGAACCTGCTCTTTGAGATCAAAAAGCACCTCACCATCGGCTTCAATATGTGTGATGTTGGTATGCCTGTCTTCGATGATGACTTTTGAGTAGCCATGTAAAGACGTTGCACACACTTCAATATAAAGTTTTTTCAGTGTATCTGCCTTCTTGATTCTGATCCTGCCTGCAGAGATCATGCGGGTGGCTTCCAGAATATTGTCTTCACTGATGCCAGAGAGCACTTCAAGTTTTCTGTCCGCATCCCCCAAAGACCCCAGGGCTGCAGCCAGATTCATTCCAGTTTTCCCTGTCCCAGGAATGGACACACCCATAGCGTTTTTGATGATGTTTCCACTGGCATAGACCTCAAGAAACTCCAGTGGCTCTTTCAGATGCTTGCTGGCAACAGCAGAAGCCAGCGCGATGGCAATGGGCTCTGTACACCCCAGAGCAACAACAAGTTCCCGATCGAGAACTTCCAGAAAAGCATGTTCATACATAAAATTATCCCCCGATATTTCCCCTTTGTTACTTCCCATTATAACGGCGAAGAGAGGAAAGTTCCACCGGATTTTCCTTGAAACAGAATGAAAACCACCGGAATCCCAAACTTTTTCACCCGATGCTATAAATCATTCTCACAGCTTGAACACCAGTCGCCACCCTGTGTACATCAGAGGTTCTTCAAGGCCTCTTTCTGGAGAATCCGGATACGGTTTTGCGGAAGAGAAACCATGAGACCTTTCTCCTCGAACTCTACAAGTTTTCTGCTGATGGTTTCAGGAGTCGTCCCAAGAAGTGATGCCAAATCCTTCTTCATCATGGGAAGCGTGACGAGTTCCTTCTGATTTTCCTCCATGAGACTCAGAAGATACAGTGCAATCCTTGTCTCCACTTTTTCAGTGGCAATGGCTGCTGTCTGCCTTTCCTGGGCATCCAGACGCTTCGAGAACTCACTGAGGATTTCCATGGAGATGGTAGGATACTTCAGAAGCAGTCTTTGAAGATCCTCTCTCCGGATGCTGCAGATTCTTGTGTCTTCCAAAGCTTCTCCATAGGAGTCATGGACCTTTTCATTAAACAGCGCCAGCTCCCCTGTAAAATCTCCTGGCTGAAGAATCCTTAAAAGCTGCTCTTTCCCCTGCTCTGAAAGTCTGTAGATCTTCACCCTGCCCTGGCTGATGATATAAAGGGCATCAGAAGATTCTCCCGCCTGATACACCAGCTCCCCTTTACGGTAAGACAGGCTTTCGATGAGCGCAGAGATTTCTTCCATTTTATCTTCCTCCAGGTGATTGAAGATGGGCACCCTGCTGATGCAGCTTTTCTCGCTGAGTCCATGGCTGCATCCATGACCACAGGTTCCTTCACTCATACTGCTCCCTCCCTCTTTTTATTCTTTCACTACCCATTATACTCCAAATCCAATAGACGTTGTTCCTGAAGTAGCCTCTCCCTTTTTCCCTGGAACATGAATAAAACCCCGGCTTCCACCAGGGTTTTACTCATCTTTCTTTATGCTAAGAGGACAGTTCTCTGAAACCATTCCCTGGTCTTTCTTTTGCGAGCATCTCCAGAGCTTTCTCCTTCTCCAGAGGCATACTGATGTAATAGCCTTGGGCGTAATCGCACTGATGCTTCTTCAGAAACTCCAGCTGCTCTTCTGTTTCCACGCCTTCAGCCACCACCATGAGCCCCACACGATGGGCCATGGAAATGATGTCTATGGAGATATAGGAAGGTTTTTCATTCTCTTTGATTCTGCTGATGAAATGCCTGTCCAGCTTCACGGCATCTATGGATAGTTCACGAAGTCTTGCAAGGGAGGAGAATCCTGTGCCGAAATCATCCATGGATACTTTAATTCCTTTCTTTCTGATCTGTCTCAGCTTCAGATTGATGAGATCAAAATTGTCAGAAAGGATGGATTCTGTAATCTCAAACTCCAGCATCTCCGGGTCCGTTTCATACTCTTTCAGCACTTCTTCCACATGGGATGTAAATTCTTTTCTTAATAGCTGCAGCACTGAAATATTGACGGCCACAGTTAAGCCTTTCTTGCCCGCTTGATCCAGCTCTTTCAAAAAACCGCAGGCTTTTTTCAGAATGAGAAGCCCCAGATCATAGATCAGATGGTTTCTTTCTGCGATTTCAATAAACTCCAACGGGGGAATCATACCATAGACTGGAATCCTGAATCGTGCCAATGCCTCAAAACCCATGATTCTTTCAGTTTCCAGACTGATCTTTGGTTGAAAATGCAGGAAAAAGATGTCACTTTTTAAGTCTTTCTCCTCAAGGAGCAGTCTGAGATTTCTCAAGATGCTTCTTTCCCTTTCCGCATGCTCCTCCATTTTCTCGTCAAAATACGGAATGCTCTCCACATCATGCTGAGTATTCTTTCTAGCGGCAATGGCCGCTGCTTTCAGGAGCGCTGCAGAGCTTCTGAACTGCCCAATATCAGGCACAACACCTATCCTCACCTGCAGCCTGTCTCTTTCATCTCCCGTGGAGAAATCCTGAGAAAAGAGGTTCTGCAGATTTCTTAGAAACCCTCTGTTGCCTTCCTGGCTTAAGGTTTCACAGAATATGCCCAGGTACTCCCCATCCAGAAAGAACAGCTCCTGGTCTGTCCCCATTTGGGTCCGGATCCTCTCTGAAACTTCCTTCAGAAGAAGTTCCCCGTATTCATATCCATAGGTGTGGCCGAGTATGGCAAGGTTTTCCAGATGAAGCAGAATGAAATCTTTCCCCTGGAGCCGATGATTGTGGATTTCTTTATTCACATACTCTCTGAAGAACTGCTCATTGGGAAGCCCTGTTCTTTCCTCATAATATGCAATCTCATAGAGCTTCTTGCTCTTCTTGAATGCATAGTAGAGCGTCCCTGTGACAATAAGAAAGATTACAATGAATATGAGAACCCCGATAAAGATGATCTTTTCCACTTCAAGATCCATCCCACGAAGATCCCAGGCCAGAAGAAGAAGGCCTTGTTCCTCCTCTGCTGCCACCGGAGTCACTGTAAGAAACACAGGTATGCCCTGTATTTCTGTTCTTCCAGTTCTGTAGACAGTTTCCGTATTCATCTGAAGTGAAAGCTCTCCATACTTCTTTCCAATATAAGAACCCTCACTGGAAGCCTGGACGGTCTCATCCCGGTCTAATAAAAGCACAAGATAGGGTTTATGTTCGTCATAGATCTGATCCAAAAGAGCCTGGGATTCAAACTGGGCCATGAAGCCATTGATGCTCTCCGCAAGGACCCCCAGCTGATAGAAGTATCCATCTGCTCTTCTGATATAAACATATTTATAATGAAGTTTCGATTCTGTATCCTGACGGATGTTTTCCTCCAGATAATAGTCTCCACTTTTTTGGTATCTCTCCACAGGATGACCCGGCGAAGGGCTCCACCCCACAAACTGTCCATCCATGCTACTCACAAGAGTTCCTTCCGGATTATACAGATAAATGGCATCCAGCTGCAGCTTCTCTCCAAGAACCTTCAGATTCTCCTCATCTGTGACTCCATTGTAAAAGAGCACCGATTCTGCTGCGGCTCTCATTTTTTGACCAAGGATTTCTTTGAACATACGGTACGCTTCTGAAGAGTTTTCTATGGTCGCTTTGTAACTTCTGGCAAGATTTTCTGAAGAATTCTCAAAGGTCTCATACTGATTCTTCACCCGGTTCCGAACAACTAGGTACGTGGCGGAAGTGAAAAGAACAAACAGCAGCAGACAGGGCACCAGAAAATATAGAACATGCAGTCTCTTCTTTCTATTCTTTCCCATATATTCACCAACTTCCATTTTTTAAATTTTTTAATGCTAATTTAAATTTATCAACTGACTATAAGGTTGTCAATGAATATTATGAATGTTCTGTTTCAAGGAATAAACTAATCAGATTCGCATAAAATAACAAATTATTCTGTGAATTGTTGCATATACTTCGGGAAACGCTTATTCAATCCAACAGCATAACAGAGTTCTTATATGAACTTGATCTTTTATACACAACTGAATAAAAACTCTATGAATACACTATTTATAAATCAGCCTTATTTTCTTGTTTTATTTTAATTATTATAATACTATATTTAAAATAACAAAAATACACCAGCTGTCCCTTTTTTTCGACATGAATCCAAAACATACCAAAACTTGTGTACAAAAAGAAGAGTATCCTCACTTAAAGATACTCCTTGTCTTCTTCTCTTCAGAACATCAGATTTTAGAGCTGGAAGATGGGAGTACCCCATCTTCTCTACTCTTTATCACTGGTGCTTTTTAGCCTAAAATTTTCCTCATGACTTTCTTTTTCGCAATCCGTACTTTTCTTTTGAGGACATTTTTCACTATCAGCGGTTTCAGTTCTGGAAAATCCACTCCAACGGCATCATAGACTTTTTCCATTTTAATCGCATCAAACTTGCATCTGGTGGAGCATGCACCACAGCCTACACAAAGAAACGGATCCACCACAGAAATCCCACAGGACAGGCAGCGCATGGTCTCATTCCTAATTTGTTCTGGCGTTAAGATGCCTCTTGGATCACTGAACCCGAATGTCTCAGTCTCTTCTCTTACCGTATATACCCGTTCTCTGCTTACGGTATCATAGCCGCTGAAATCCACAGCATCCTTATCCACGGATACGAAAACTTTGTTGCTTCGTCCATAGACAAGGCTCTGGCCTCTATGGACAAATCGGTGAATGGAAATGGCCGCCTCTTTGCCATGGGCAATGGCATGGATGGCGTACTTGGGTCCTGTGGCTGCATCTCCCCCTGCAAAAATGTCCTTGATGCTGGACTGGAGAGTCTGTGGATCCACAGCGATGGTGCCATTTGGATGAATCTCGATTTCCAGCCCCTTAAACATATCTCCCCAATGGATCTGTTGTCCTACAGAAAGAAGAATGGTATCCGCTTCAACGGTGATGCAGTCCTTTGGATCGAACAGCGGATTAAACTTTCCATTTTCATCCAAAGTACGTAAACACCGCATAAACTCAATGGCATAAGCCTTTCCGTTTTCAGTCAGAATGCGTTTGGGACCGTAGCTGTTCATAATGGCAATGCCTTCTTCTAAAGCTTCGTGCACCTCATCTTTTAAAGCAGGCATCGAGTCCCGCTCCTCCAGACAGAACATCTGAACCCCTTCATGATGGAGCCGGGAGGCCGTTCTCGCCACATCAATGGCCACATTCCCACCCCCGATGACTACGGTTTTTCCAAGAGGAGCTGCTGGTTCCTTTTGAGATACTTCTCTTAAGAAATCCACGCCTGAAGTCACATTAGGTGCATCTTCTCCCTCCAGAGACAGCTTCTTTCCTTTCTGAGCGCCAATGGCCACATAAAACGCCTGGAAGCCCTTCTCCCGAAGCTCCTTTATAGTGATGTCCTTCCCCACCTCTACGCCGGTGATGAACTCGACGCCCAATGTTTTTAAGATCTCGATTTCAGCTTTTATGACATCTTTCTGGAGCCTGAACGCTGGGATACCGTGCCGCAGCATCCCGCCCATCTCCTGTTCTTTTTCAAAAACACTCACCTGATAGCCTTCCACCGCCAGATAATACGCGCAGCTGAGACCGGAGGGTCCTCCTCCTAAGACTGCAATCTTCTTGTCATAGCTTTTTTTGATCTCCGGGATGAAGCGCTGGTCACTATGTAGATCCCGTTCTGCGATGAATTTTTTGATGTCATCTATGGCAACAGATGCATCAAGACCACTTCGCGTACAGGCATTTTCACAAAGGGCCGGACAGATACGTCCGCATACAGCAGGAAAAGGATTGTCCTTCTTGATCATGGCAAGGGCTTCCTCAAACCGCCCTTGGGAAGCCAGCTTGATATAGCCGGGTATGGAAATATGTGCCGGGCAGTCCGTTTTACATGGAGCGGTGCCCGTTTCCAGTGTTTCTTTTCTATTGGTCCGGTACTCTGGATTCCATTTGTCCGGTCCCCACTCCGTATCCCGGGGGTACTCTGTTCGAGGGGATACCTTCACCTCATCTTTGACACACAGTTTATGCCCCAGTCTAATGGCATTGGTGGGACAGACCTCCACACATTCTCCGCATCCCACACATTTGGTCTCGTCAATGGTGCTTACATAGTTGGAGCGCACCATATCGGGGTTATTGTACATACTGGCTGCCCTGAGCGCATAGCAGCTGCAGCCGCAGCAGTTGCAGATGGCATGGGTGTGGCCGTCTCCTTCCGTATTGGGGATAGAGTGCATAAGACCGTCCCGCTCTGCTTTTCGGATGATCTCAAAAGCCTCTTCTTTGGTCACTTCCCGTGCCCGCCCCGTCCGGATGTAGTATTCTGCTGCGTCACCCAGCTGAATGCACATATCCTCTTTCAGATGTCCGCACCCCTGATTGAGCTCTTCTCTTGAAGTTCGGCAGGAGCAGTCTGACACGGATAGAACACGGGCTTCATTGATATATTTGGATACCTCTTCAGAGGAAGCTCTTCTGGAGGATCCATCGATGGAAGACTCAATGGGGATTACCCTCATGAGACCCAGCCCCACGGGGAAATTTCCAGCAGCGATAGGATTTCTCATGAGTCCATAATCATCGAAAGCTTTCCCGATTTCCGGATACTTTGCTGTATTCTCTTTGTTGTTCACGACCATTTCAAAGATTCCGGGTACCCAGGTCTCATACCAGTAGGTATCCTCCTCCCCTTCCCGTTTCACCGTAGCAACCCCTGCCATGGCCAGCTCCCAAAGGAGCTCCTTGGTTCGTTCCAGTGGCTTCTTGCACTTTCTGGCAATCTCCTCTGCAGTTAAGTGAACCCGGTACTCCAGGGCCAGAGCTACCTCCGCCATTTCTTCTGTGACAATCTTCTCCAGAAGCTTGAATCTGGGATCTGTTTCGGTGACTCCGTTTTTGGAGCCCATTTTTGTCATGGATACTTTATTTACGAATTTCAGTAAATTGATCTGAGTGGTCAACATACTTTCCCC
Source organism: Proteiniclasticum ruminis (assembly GCF_900115135.1). Classification (GTDB taxonomy): domain Bacteria; phylum Bacillota; class Clostridia; order Clostridiales; family Clostridiaceae; genus Proteiniclasticum; species Proteiniclasticum ruminis_A. The sequence goes on from NZ_FOVK01000018.1 coordinate 14,282, forward strand.
CTTCTATCTTTGTTATTCATAGGCATAGTATTTTTCAGAGTATTTCAGAACAGTCTCTTTCTTCCGTGATTTGGAAAACACGTACAAAACATAGGCGAGATGAAGGGCAAAATTCACGATCCCCCAAATCCTCAGAAAATCTGCACTGAACCAGGCACTGGAGTCCATCACTGGAGTGAAGATATCGTAAGAGGCTCGAATCAGAAGATGAACTGCCAGAGTATACACTCTTGCCATGAGCCATAAATCTACGCGTTTTTTAAAGAACATCCAGATCTGTGGCACAAGCAGGATGCAGAGACTGGAGGCAAAATAGGCAATGTTCTCCCCATACACAAAGGCAGCATTCCAGGTCACATAGAGCAGACACCAGGCAAGAGGCAGATCTGCGAGAATTTCCGCAAAAGTGTTCTTCCCATCATTTTTACCCACTCTCCAGTGCTTCGTTGGCAAAGGTATTGTCACACAGAGCATCAGTCCACATGCCGCATTGAAATAGTATCCTGAAGAGGCATCCTGAAGCATGGCTTCAATGATGTTCAGCATGAGGATGGCGTAGAGAATCCACATGGGCCACTTCTCTTTCAGCCTCATAAAGCTTTTTTCATGATGCCCGTCGTTGGAGATCCTGATGTAATTGAAAAACACCAGTGGAATCAGGATGCTGATGGTTTTCACCCATCGGAACCAGGAGTCGATGTTGAGAAACCAAAGAGGAAAAGAGCACAAGGCAATGATCGAAAACCACTTGTAGAACTGCTGCTTTTCTCTGGAGTATTCCAGAAAGAGAAACAGAAAGAGCATGTAGAAGACCATGGAAACGAAAATACTTAATAATGGCATGATACTCCCCCTTATATTGTTACTGAATTAACAATATAAGATTCTATTGATTCCTACAATACATAAAGACCGAGTTTACTCAGCCTAATTGTCATATTTTTAACAGTATGATAAGATGAGCTAAAGTATGGAATGACTGTGAGGTTCCCATGGATCAGAACTGTAAAGATGTGTTTGAAGTCTACAATCTGCCTTTTGAATGCTATTTCAACGCCAGCATGAATCATGAAGAAACGGCCCATGACGAGATTGAGTTTGTCTGGCTTTTGGACGGCGAAGCCACCGTATGGTGTGAAGGTAAGGAGTACCTTCTTCTGCCGGATACCGTATTTATTTTTTATGTGAATCAAAGACACGCCATGAGGTCCGAGGGGCCTACCTATTCGGCTTCTTTCCGGTTCAAGAGAAAGTATCTGGAAGATTTGAATCTCTATTTCGAACGTCTCCCCTTTCAAAACAGAGTCTTTACCTTTGATGAACTGGCACACAAATATCATGAGGTGCCCCTCATCATGTCTCAGCTCATTCTGCTGATGAAGTCTGGCGGGTCCACTGTGAATATCCGCTACAAGCTCATGGGATTTTATAATATGTATGTCTTTGACCTGTACTCCGTTCGTCTTCAGCAGAAATATCTCGACATCAAAAAGAAGAACTATGACGAGTATCTTCTCCGATTTCAGAAAATCAGCACGTATATAGAAGAGCATTACCATGAAAAAATCACCTTGGCTATTTTAGGAAGCCTTACTGGAATCAGTCCTACAAGACTCTCCCACTTTATCAAGGAGATTCTGGGTATTTCCTTTCAGGAGTATCTCCATAAGATCCGGCTGGAAAAGGCCATTGCTTCTTTAAAAAATACGGACTTGCCGGTGAAAGAGATTGTCCGATCCTGTGGGTTCAGTGATCAGAAGTATCTCAATGCCATCATGAAGGATCTTTTTCACTTGACCGCCCATCAATACAGAAAAATCATGAAAGATGAAGTTCATTTTGGGGTGGAGGATTTCAGCTATCCTGATATGATCCACGAATTCTCCCATAAGCTCCATAAGATGAAAACTTCTGCTTTTCCGGGTATGGACGTCTAAGTGTTCTGCAGCTTCTCTGCTGTATAGAGCTATTAAAGAGGATGAAATCGTGCCAAAAAAACAATACAAAACCGGTGTTTTTCCGTATACTGATATTATGCAGGATGTCCACAGAACCTTTAACATATCTATATGGATGAAGAAAACGCCCCAATGAAAGGATGTTACTTATGAGTTTAATTCTCACTCCCCTCTCCACGCAAAAATTCACCCTGAAGAACAGGCTGGCACTGCCGCCCATGGCCACAGCCAAGGCGAAGGCTGATGGTGCCATGAGTGATGAGATCCTAAGCTATTATGATGAAAAAACACGAGACCAGAACCTGGGTCTTGTGATCGTGGAGCACAGCTTCATTTCTGAAGAAGGCCGTGCCAATAAAAATCAGCTTTCCGCCTCCAAGGACCTTCATGTGGAGGGTCTTCGGGCTCTTTCGGATCTTCTTAGAAGAAATGGAGCATTCTCCTGCCTTCAGATCAATCATGCCGGAATGTATGCAAGGCCCAGCGACGCATCTGTGGTTCCCTTTGGGGTGTCCAGTCATCCGGAGAAGGAAGTGCGGGTGATGACGAAAGAGGACATAAAGAAAGTGATTTCTGATTTCAGTGCTGCCGCAAGAAGAGCCAAAGAAGCAGGCTTTGATGCAGTGGAAATCCATTCTGCCCACGGATATCTTCTCAATCAGTTCTACTCTCCTCTGACCAATAAAAGAACCGATGGCTATGGCGGCTCTCTTGAGAACAGAAGAAGAATCCACCTGGAAGTGCTGAAGGCTCTCCGCGAGGCTGTTGGCGAATCCTACCCCGTCTTTCTGAGACTTGGGGCTTCAGATTATCAGGAAGGAGGCACCACCATCCAGGATTCTATGGAAACCGCAAAGATTCTGGAAAGAGAGGGACTCGATCTTCTGGATGTCTCCGGAGGGTTTGCAGGCTATACCAATCCCCATGAAAACACACAAGGCTATTTCCGGGATCTCACAGGAGAGCTGAAAAAGAACCTCCATATTCCTGTCCTTCTGACGGGAGGAATCACAGATCTTCTTGCCGCTGAAAAAATACTTGTCAATGAGGAGTCCGATCTCATCGGCATTGGCAGAGCCATCTACAAGGATTCCGAGTTCTTGCGAAAAGAGCTGGACCATTTTAGGAGAGGATGAAATGAGTGCGGCTAAGAACCACCACGACCCGAAAGAGCTTCCACTAAAAAACGGAGAACTACTCACCATCCGAAAACCTGAAGAACAAGATGCAACGAGTATCCTCTCCTACCTGAACCAAGTGGGTGGCGAAAGCGACAATCTTCTCTTTGGTGAAAATGAGTTTCCACTGACTGTAGAGCAGGAGATTTCCTATCTCAAGAGTCTTGAAAGCCAGCCTGGTACCCTGATGCTCCTGGGCCTTTTGGATTCTGAGATTGTTTCCGTGGCACAGATCAGCAGCTTGCCAAGAAAAAGAATTGCCCATAATGCCGAGATTGCTCTCTCTGTGAAAAAAGCTCACTGGCAGAAGGGTATAGGCCGTCATGTGATGGAAGAGCTTCTCACCTTTGCAAGAAACTCAGGCACCATCCGCACTGTGAGCCTTGGCGTCAAAGCGGACAACGAATCTGCAATTGTGCTGTATGAGAAGCTGGGTTTTAAAAAGACTGGTGTCCATAAAGACTATTTCCTCATACGGGGCAACTACTTCGATGAACTGCTCATGGATCTTCGAATCCATAAGTAGCGGATAATCCATGATCTATAAAAGCTAATAAAAGAAGCTTATCCGTCTCACTTGGATAAGCTTCTTTCTTATGGTTTATGTTCATTTTCTTATGGTTTAGATTAGAGCTGCTGCTATTTTCCAAAATACTCTCTCAGTATCTCCAGACTTTCTTCCCTCAAAACACCTGCTGTCACCTTTGGTTTATGGTGGGAATGGCGAAAGACGATCTCCGAACATTTGGAACCTTCCCCACCTAAGATCTCTTCTAAATCCATATTGCTTGCAGCATAGTAAAGTTCTCCGAGCTTTGCCCAAACCATGGCTCCGCTGCACATGAAACAAGGTTCACAGCTGGAATACAGGGTATATTCTGACAGGTCTGTGATCCCCGTTTCCTGACAGAACTTGCTGATGAGTCCTGTTTCTCCATGAAGCGTCGGATTTGTCATGGTATGAATCTGATTTTCATAGGTGCAGACAATCTCCCCGTCTTTCACAAGAACCGCTCCAAAGGGCTCGTTTCCGTGCTCCATGGCCGATGCGGATAGTTTTATGGCTTCTTTCATATAGTATTCATGATTTGACATAGTATCGTCTCCTTCGTTTACATAGTTAAGCTTTGATGCCCTCTCATCCTGTGGCAAAATACTTATGGATATTTGTTGGCACATAGCGTTTTTCTTATCTCTCAGTTTATCCTATCCGAGGGATACTTTGACCACAAAACTTCTAAAGATTATATGAACATTTCGGTTCAGTTCATTTTAGAACTTCTGGCAAAAAATATCCCTGAAGTCAAACTGACCTCAGGGAGTATAAAGAGAGAGATGTGATGATTGCGTTATGGCTGCATGGCTCCGAAGAGAACCAGCCAGGCCAGGATGGATTTCGCCACCAGGCTTAAAATGATATAGACTCTTTCTCCATAGATGTAGTCTTTCCACTTACCGATGCCTTTATACTGAAGTACCATGTTCACCGGGAAGGTATTGAAAGCTACAAAGTAGGTTCCGATGATGGCCCATACGAACCATGGCACATCGCTGAAATTGCCGGTGCCAAACATATAGAGAAGAATGGCTATCCATGGTGCGATTCCTGCAATGGATCCCCAGATAAAGGGTCCCCAGATAACTTTGTCCTTTTTACGTCCTGCGTTCAGCTGCTCCATGACAAGCCCAAAGAGATTCATGGATGCATTGACAATGAAGATCAGCACCAGGGAAGCAATGTCATAAATTCCAAAAAGTGTTGCGATGAGCACAATCATAATAGAGGAACTCAGGGAATACTCAAACCATCTGAACTGATTGATGCCCATTTCCAGATCTTTTCCATACTTTTCATTGAGCTTCTTTGGAAGAGAAATGAGAAAGTGAGCTGCAGCGGAAATCAGAAGAAATGAAGCCACAAGGATGCCGAAGGGCAGCTGGAATAGTTCTTTGGACTGAAGCTCCAGGCTCATGGTTTCTGTGTTGAATGCCAGGAAGTTCTGCGTGATCACCGGTGAAAACTCTGCAATCTGCTGAATCACTGTGGTGGCCAGAAAAAGCATCGCCACACCCTGCACAAAATGAAGCACCCCCATGATCAGGTTAAAATTTCTCAATTTCTTTAAAGTGATGGGTTTCATACGATTCTCTCCTCTCAATATATTCACGTATCGTGTTCTTTGATATCATCCTAAACCTAATATTCACATTACGCAATATATTTTGTTGTGACATACCACTAAATCACATTATGTGATTTTTTTGCGATTATAAAAGGCCAGCTGTACGCACAGCTGACCTTTTTTTCATAGAGACTCAATGATTCTCCAGATTTCTTCCTCTACGGGAATCCCCATTCTAAGGTTTTCCTCCCGTCGCTTTATGGTGGACTCCCCTGGATAGTATACTGCCCCTCCTTCTCTCAAAGGTTCCGAATCCTTGGTGAAGGAAATAATACGTTCTGTCATTTTTTCTATCTCTTTCATACTGGAGAACTTTCTGGGATCTATGGCCAAAAGAATCTGAGACAGTCCTTTTTCTTTCATAGAATCGCTGGGAATCTCAGAAACACTGTCGCCGCCAGCTAAGATGGAAGCGATCATATCAAGAACCAACGAAAATCCGCTGCCTTTCCAGAAGCCAATGGGAAGCACCTGGGAGCTTTCGAGGATCTTACCAGGATCCTTTGTGAGATTCCCCTCTTTATCATACCCCCCTGGAACCGGAAGCTCTTTTCCTGCAAGCTTCAAGGTCTCCATTTTCCCGTAGGAGAACTGGGAGAGCGCCATATCCACCACAATATGAGCTCCATCTTTTCCTGGAACCGCCATGATAAAGGGATTGTTTCCAATACGGAGATCTTTCCCGCCATAAGCTGGCATATTGGGCATGGTATTGGTCCAGCAGATACCGATATACCCTTCCTCTGCCGCCTGCCATCCGAATGCGCCACCTCGCAGCCAGTGGTTGGTGTTTCTTAAAGCCACCAGTCCAATGCCAAACTGATCGGCCAGTTCACAGGCTCTTTTCATGGCTCTCTTGGCATTGAGATTTCCAATGCCAAGCTGTCCGTCCCACCTCTCCATAGCCCCAAAGGACATCTCACAGACGGCTTCTTTCTCCACCTCTATGATGCCAGTGTCAATCTGGCTGATGATCCTTGGGAAGCGATTGACCCCGTGGCTGTAGACGCCATCAAGACTTGTTTTCGCAAAATTCTCTGCGGCTTCATAGGCTCTTTCCTCTGAAAAACCTCTCTTCAGTAAAATCTTCTGGAAGGTTTCCAGCATATCGTCATAGTAAATCCTCATCTTCATACTCCTTCTGACTTTGTTTGATTAAATCTAGGCAACTTACTTGTAAACCTAGTTCAGCTTTTACAAGCTCCTTCTTTCTTCATTATCCCATAAAATATGATATAATTGTCATTACAATGATAATATATATAGGAACAGCTTATCCGGTTCCTTTTAGGAGACTATAAATATGAGATACTCATCCATATCAGCAGAAGATTTGCTTCAGGATTTAAGCAGACGCATTCGAGTTCTAGATTTAAAACCCGGTTCAATGATCAGTGAGAATGAAATGGCAGAATACTATAATGTTTCAAGAAGCACAATAAGAACCATCTTTTCTAAGCTTGAACAGATGAAACTTGTAACTCGCTTACCGCAAATTGGAACCTTTATTAGCCCTTTTAACTTGGAACTTATCAATCAGATCATGTATATTCGATACCTGATTGAACTGGATGCCTTTGAAAAGCTTATCGACAAGGGCTTGTCTGAAGAACTGATTCATAAGCTGGAAAACAACATAAAAGAACAAGAGAAGAATATAGATATTCAAGAATATGAGAATACTTTCCAGAAAATTGACGATGATTTTCATAAGCTTATTTTAAACAGCGTGGGTCTTGGCACATTAATGGAAGTCCTGTCAGATCATTCGATCCATTTGCAACGTTGGCGTAACTTCGAAGTTACTGCATGCAGTAAGATCAACCTGATCGTGAACCAGCATAAAGAAATTTTCCAGACACTTCTTGATAGGGATTTTCCGGCTTGCAAAAAAATCGTAACGACACACTTAATGAGCATACAAAAAACAGAGTTTATCGAAGAAATGAAGCTGAAGTATCCTGAATATTTCTGATGTTTCCATTGGTTTATATTTGCTGAAATAAGCGCCTGAAGAATCTCTTCTACTCTTATGAATCAACATTATTCTATGAAATCGATATGTTATATAAAAAGCAAAAAAGTCATAGGTATCATGCATTGAAATATGCTGATGCTCTATGACTTTTCATGTTGCATGATTTTGATTCAGAATTGTTCACGAACCCTATATCATACAAAAACTCTGTGGTTATTCTTTATTTTTCCGCCAAACAAAGAGCGCATTATTTTTTTCCATTTCAGCGATTTCTTCCGCTGAATATCCAAGTTCTTTCAGAATTTCATGTCCGTGCTCACCAATGAGTGGTCCCCTGTTATAAGGTGCACTTCCCATTTCATGGAAGTTCACTGGCGGTCTTACCAGCGTGCGCTCATTGCCGTTCTCATACTTCATCCGATAGAAACAGTCATTTGCCCATGCTTGCTCGTCCTCAAGAATTTCTTCCCAGGATTGAGCTACACTGAATGGGATATCCGCTGCAGTCAATTTTTCTCGCCAACTAGGAACATCCTGCTCCCCCATGGCTTTCATACAGATATCGTAGACTTCATGCCCCAGGCCATTTCTCTGTAGATTCTGAACTGGATAGTATTTTTCTTCATCCACTAAATCTTCCCTGCCCAGTACCGTCATAAATCGGTTGTAATATGTATTATAATCTGGCATACAAGTCTGGATAAACCGGTCATCTTTCGTTCTCCACGCAGCATTAAACGGGTTAGCGGATTCTCTTACAGAAATCGGATAAGGCTTGCCAATATCTTTATACTGAGCTGCCTGAACCATCATACCCATATTAAATACCGCGCTTTGGAAAAGACTTGTTGATACTTTCTCCCCTTTTCCTGTGGTCTTCGCTTTATAGAGCGCAGCTAAAATTCCTGCTGCCAAGTTCATTCCCACATTATGATCTCCAATTCCTGGGACCACATTCATGGGAATGGTACCCTTTTGTCTCAAGGAATCCAAATATCCTCCACGAGCAAAATATGCTGTAAAGTCAAAGCCAGGAAGATCCTTATCCGGCCCCATCTCTCCATAACCTGTGCAAATGGCATATACCAGCTTAGGATACTTCTTCTTGAGTGTCTCATAGTCTAAATGAGCTCTTTCCAATGCTTGTACTCGCCAGTTGGTAATGAGAACATCGGCATCATCCAACAGTTTGAAAAACACTTCTTTACCTGCCGGGTCCTTCATATTGATGGAAATGCATCTCTTATTCGCATTTTCCAGCTCCCATGTGGTATTTTCATACATATCAAGAGGTCTTCCCTCCGATGGCGCGGTAAATCTCAGCGGGTCTCCCTTTGATGATTCGATCTTGATCACATCCGCACCTAAATCTGCCATAAATCTACCGGCGGTGGCAGCTGCAATAAAATTTGCCAGCTCAACGACCTTGACACCTTTAAGGGGTTTGTTCATTTCATCCATTGCTGTTCCTCCTAAGTTCTAATGTTTTTAGTTTTCTTGTTTCATACTGAGCGCTGAACTCATGCATCAAGTGCAGCGTCTTTCCTATCATAAATGCAGAAATCACGGTTCCTATTCCTACGCCTACAATCTTCCCAAAACTAAGATAGGATATCAGCGTAGACAGCAGTACAACGGTGCAGTCAAAATAAAGTTTGACTGTTGCGACAGGATATTTGCTGATTTTGGATATCCCTAGGACCAGTCCTTCTGCTGGTTGCGCCATAAGCTCTGCTTTCAAGTACTGAAAAAGCCCAAAGGCAACAATGAGAATACTGAGCACCAGCAGCAGGATTCTGCCTGCAAAAAACTGTGGGGTTGAAATCCATTGAAACAGGTGATTGGTAATCGTAACAAAATAACCAAAGACCGATGCAACTAGAATCTGCGCTAAATTATAGATTTTAAAGTCTTTTCTCAGCAGAAGAATCTGCATCAGCACGTACACTGTAAAAACCAGTGTAGTGACCAGTCCAAGTTCCAAATTCATTACTTTACTGACTACATAAGGCAGTGAATTCACCGGGGATACTCCCAGCTGCGACTTGATCGATAAAGTGACCCCTATTGCCAGTGAGAATAAGCCCAGTGTATATCGTGAAAGTCTGATCAGATAGCTTTCATAACTCATATTCATGCTACCTTACAAAGCTATTCTTTCAATTTCATCTAACAATCCTGGGATTACTTGGTACAGATCACCAACGATTCCATAATCAGCCACTTCAAAAATTGGTGCATCCTGGTTCTTATTGACGGCAATGATATAATCAGAATCTTTCATCCCTGCAATATGCTGAATGGCGCCTGAAATCCCAAAAGCAAAATACAGTGTCGGCTTTACAGTTGTGCCGGTCTGCCCGACCTGATACTGATGCTCAATCCACCCTGCATCAACACACGCTCTCGAAGCCGCAACCGTTCCTCCCAGTTTTTCTGCAAGCTCTTCCAGGAGCTTAAACCCTTCCTTGTTTCCTATGCCCATACCACCAGCAACGATAATATCTGCATCACTTAAAGACACTTGTTTTGCTAAGCTCTTCACTGTCTTAAGGACCTTGGTTCTGATTTCATCCGGTTGAAACGATACATCAAGACGGATGACTTCTCCTTCACGCTCAGGATCATAAAGAGCTTTGTCCATCACTCCGGGTCTCACTGTGGACATTTGAGGCCTGGTGTCTGGGCAAATTATCGTAGCCATGAGATTTCCACCAAAGGCTGGTCTTGTTTGTCGGAGTTTTCCATCTTCCGGATCAATCTCAAGACTTGTGCAATCTGCGGTTAGTCCTGTACTGGATTTCACTGCAATGCTTGGACCTAGATCGCGGCCAATATGGGTCGCTCCCAAAAGCACAATTTCAGGCTTATACTTTTTAATGGCTTCATGAAAAACTTTAGAATATCCATCAGTGGTATAGGTTCTAAGCTCTTCATGATCCGCCACATAAACCACATCTGCTCCATGGGCAATGAGATCCTCAACCTGATGTGACATCTGGTATCCACATAGGAGTGCACAAAGCTTTGATTGTCTCTTTTCTGCCAATTTCCTTCCTTCGCCAAGAAGCTCATATACGACAGGCATAACCTTTGACTCTCTTTGCTCTGCAAATACCCAAACATCCTGATATAATGACAGATCCTCTTTTTCTTTTTCCATCTCTTCTTGCATAATCGCTTTAAAAGGACACGCTGAGACGCACACACCACAGTTGGTGCAAGCTTCCCCAATCACCGCTAGTTTTCCTTCCATAGCAATGGCATCAAAGGGACATTTCTTCACACAGATCGTACATCCTCTGCACAGATCATTGATTACTTTAACAGCCATATTGAATCCTCCTCCTAAAGCACATGCTTCTCCTGTAATTTGTTCACAAGAATTTTCGACATTTCAGATACGCTTCCACCAGCGATCATCTCTCCTTTTCCTTTCATTTCAGGAGTAAAGGATCGATATACTTTGGTTGGGGACGCATAGAGCCCGCAGTCTTCTGAAGTAAGATTCAATTCTTTATGAGTCAGTACCGTAATCTCCTTCTCAAAAGCATCTACAATGCCACCGATGCTCATATATCTTGGTTTATTGAGTTCTTGAACACAAGTCAGCAAGCAAGGCATCTTTGTTTCAATCAGTTCATATCCGTCTTCAAGCTGTCTTTCAACAATGCAGCGCTTCTCCTCCACAGTCACCTTCTGCACATAGGTGACCACTGGAATATTCAGTCTTTGGGCCACTTGAGGGCCTACCTGTGCAGTATCTCCATCGATCGCCTGGCGACCTGCAAAAATGATATCTCCTCCACCTATTTTCCGGATTCCGGCGGCAAGAGTAGTGCTGGTGGCACAGGTATCTGCACCTCCAAATGCTCTATCACTAAGAAGATAAGCACTGTCTGCTCCCATGGCCAAGCATTCTCTTAGCATGTTTTTCGCCTGGGGCGGCCCCATGGTTATAACCACAACTTCAGATCCATCATGTTCTTCTTTGATTCTAAGTGCTTCTTCCAAAGCACTCACATCGTCAGGATTCAGTATACTTGGGACTCCTTCTCGAATCATGGTCCCTGTTTTAGGATCAATTTTAACTTCATTGGTATCTGGCACTTGTTTTACACATACAATCAGTCTCATACTATCCCTCCTAATGTTTTAACAGCTGATTCGAGATTACCATCTGCTGAACTTGGGAAGTTCCTTCATAAATGGTGAATACACGACAGTCTCGATACATTCTTTCAATCTTGTAATCTTTTATGTACCCATAGCCACCGTGAATCTGCAGTGCTTTGGCACATATTTCATTACAGACTTCGGACGCATAAAACTTAGCCATTGATGCTGCCATTGATGCAGGTTTCTTTTCATCCATCAGATATGCAGCTTTATAAGTTAGAAGCTTTGCCGCTTCAAGCTTTGTCGCCATTTCCGCAAGCATAAAGGATATAGCCTGAAAATCAGCAATTCTTCTGTTGAACTGCTTCCTTTCTTTCGAATAGCGCAACGCCTCATCTAACGCACCTTGGGCAACGCCAATGGATTGTGCTGCTACCCCAATTCTTCCTGTGTCTAGTGTCTTCATTGCATTCGTAAATCCTTTTCCTTCTTCTCCCAAAAGATTCGACTTATGAATCCTGACATTTTCCAAAACGATATCGCTGGTTGCACAACCTTTAAGTCCCATTTTGTTTTCTGCTTTTCCGCAAGACACCCCTGGTAAAGTCATATCGACAATAAAGGCACTGATCCCCCTTGTCCCTTTACTTGCATCTGTCTTGGCGTAAACCACCGCATAGTCTGACAACGGTGCCATGGTGATGAATGTTTTTCTTCCGTTTAATATATAGTACTCACCCTCACGCACTGCGGTTGAACTCATACTTCCCGCATCTGATCCCGCACCGGGCTCTGTTAAAGCAAAACAAAGTTTCTTCTCTCCTCTGATGATGGGTCCCAGGTAGTTTTCCTTCTGCTCTTCGGTCCCATCCATATAAAGAGGCCCTCCTGATAACGAGTTGGGGGAAGAAACATAGACACTTGCTACGCCGCTGACTCTTGCAATTTCTTCTACAACCAGCACATAGGCTCTATGATCTCCACCAGCACCACCCATGGCTTGAGGAATCTTCACACCAAAGAATCCTGCTTTTGCCATCTTCTGTAGAATTTCTTCTGGAAAGGTTCCTTCATCCTCTATTTGATCAAGAATTTCATTTGTGAGCTCTTTCTCCGCAAAAGTCCGAACAAGTTTTCTGATCATTTCATGTTTTTCTGTTATGTACATCCATTTGCCTCCCTGTTTTATACATCGTTTTTTGAATTTATAATGTAATTCTTTTCATATGCCCCTCACATTCAGAAAGGGATCCAACTTTCTCTTCCACCTGCTGTTTCAGGTGGCACATCATGACTTTTCCACTGCCATTATACGGTAAGGCTTTCATGAGAAAGAGGAATTTCGGCACTTTGTACTGAGCAAGTCTTTTGCTTAGATATACTCTTAAATCTTCTAAACAAAGCATGCCTTCCCTTTCTTCCACCACACAGGCTGCGATATCTTCCTGGAGCACTTCGCTGGCTACTCCTAGAACTTTGCAGTCCCGGATACCGCCATACTCCATGAGTACACCTTCAATTTCCTTTGGTGATATGTTTTCTCCACCTCGAATGATCATTTCTTTCATTCGTCCTGTGATATAAAGATATCCTTCCTGATCCACATACCCAAGATCCCCTGTTCTCAGCCATCCGTCTTTCAGAATGGTCTTTTCAGTTTCTAATGGCATATTGTGATACCCTTTCATCACATGGTACCCTCTTGTCTGAACTTCTCCCACTTCATATGGTTTCATTTCTTTTTTGAGTCTCCCGTCGTAGATCCGGAGCTCCACATGGTCAATTTTCTGTCCACATGTTTGTGATTTCTTTAAGATGGAATCCTCTACTCGAGCAATGGTAATGCATGGAGAGGACTCTGTCTGGCCATAAGAAGTATGTAATCTTGCATTGGGCACAATGCTTGCAATCAATTCATACTCTTTCTCTGATATGGCAGAACCCGCCACAACCCCAGAGCGTATAGTTTTCAGGACCTCTCTCTCTTCCTCTTTTCTATGGAAGAGTGCCAAAAACATCGAGGGCACACCATTTAAAACAGTACATTTTTTCTCCTCTACCGCGTCCAATATCTTGACTGTTTTTGCTTGAGATAAAAGCGTCATGGTACATCCTGCATAAAGGGAAGCCATCAAACACGCTGTGATGCCAAAACAATGAAATAACGGTACTGCCACACAGAGGTTGTCTTTTTCATTCCATTCCATTTTTCTGGCAATTTCTGTTCCATTATTTAGAATGCTTCTATGAGACAGCATCACACCCTTGGGTTTGCTGGTTGTTCCCGAAGTAAAAAGAATCACTGCGGTATCCTCTGTTTTGACTTCATTCATTCTCTCAGAAAGCTTCCTCTTTTCATCTGTTTTCTGCCGTTCCACATTTATCCTATTCCTGGCTTCGGCAACCACATCTTGTAAGGAAAGTGTATTCTTTTGGGAAAGGAATTCATTGTCTATCTCTTTTAGAAGTTGTCCTGCCTGGATTTCTCCAGGCAGGTCACCATACAACAGAGCAGCCACAGGATGATCCTGCAGTAAATCTTCAATTTCTTCATAGCGGTAATGACTGTTATAAAGGACAGGAACCAAGCCCGCTTTCATCAGTCCTAAAAAGCAGAAGATGTATTCGTCACAGTTTATTGACCATATGGATACCAGATCTCCTCTGGTATATGCTTTATCGATAAAATAAAGTGCCACTTGATCCGAAATTTCGTCGATCTCACGCCAAAGATACGTATGCTCCATAAAGTTTAACCCTACATTCATACCATATCGTCTGGCCTGATCTTTCAGATAAATTCCTATAGTACAATCTATCAATTCCATCTTTACCTGCTTTCTCCTTTACGTCATTTATGCCAATTATCGTGCTATTTTTTCTGTTTTGTCTTCCAACACTTCACTTTTGTTCAATAAACCAAGTAAGCTCATTACCATATGGATCGTGAAAGGAATAACTACTACTGCAATGGTAATATAGCCGAGATAGCCATATCCTTTTGCAACTAGTGGTATCAGCCCGAATTGAGCAATACCGAACGCCATGACCACAAATACAAACGTAGTGATTACCCCTAGTTTTGAAGGTTTATTAGAATCAGCTGATACAGCTTCTTCCTTGGAAAACTGACTGGTTACTCTATTAACAACTCCAGCAATCATATTGACAGCTGTTGATACAGCCCCCAGTACAATAAGCAACGAGATAATTGGCAACATGAATGTGCTACCTACACCATTTTTCACAAGAAGCAGTATCGGAACGGAAACATTTCCTAACTCGGGATTTGTGGCAATAGCAAGCATTCCTACTGTACACAATGAAATGATTCCTATATTAACAATGAGTCCATAGATCATGCTTTTTTTCGCATCATCATCAGAGGTGAAAGGCTTTGCATGCTGCACAAAAAGTCCGATAGAAGCCAGCTGGAATGAGAAATAAAGGAAAGATTTCCATAGTGCTGGGCCTGCTGGAGCTGGATTATCTGCCATAACCTTTATGGTTTCTGTAATACTTCCCCACTGTGCAATGATATTTGGAATATAAACAATGAGAAGACCCACAACGATTAAAACAGATAATGTAGCGGCGGCTTTTCTCACAATATCTGTTCCATATATAGCCACGAAGAATATAAATACCCCAATGATTAAAGTACAGATGATATAGGGAATCCCGGTGAGAGCTGCCATGGTAGCACCGCCAGTGGCAAATGCCACAGAAGGAGCAATACAGAGAAGCACAAAATAAACTACTTCATATAGATTCGAGAACACAGGAGCAAATTTTCCATAAAAGCGGTTATTGAAGCTTCTATAATCATAGGTCTTGTTTCTATGCGCAAAACGCAATGCATACCACTGATACACTGCACTAAGACACTGCGCAATGATTGGTGTTATGAGGGTCCAGATCCCAAACGCAATAAAATACTGAAAAAGTTGTGCGCCTGATGCGAATCCGCCGCCAAACTGAGTTGTAAACCAGACAAAAGCCACACCGATAGTAACTGACATATTCTTTTTGTCAATGAGTTTCATTTTAAACCTCCGTAAGTATATTATTGGTTTCTACAAGAGTTTGAAGTGAGGTATGCGTCTGTTCAAATGTTGACATCTGGCGGTCCTGCTCAATCATATGACATCGGATTCCAGCCTTTTCACAAGCTTTCTTTATAATGACATAATCAAACTCCTCAGGATCACAGAACTTTGTCATAACCACTAAAACCGCATCAGCTTTTCTTTCGATGGCCATGGAAACAATGAGGTCTGCTCTTTTCTTTTCTTCGTCGAAGAGCACAGAACAATGCCCCATCCGTGTGAATTTTTCTGAAAGATCAAGTAAAGGTAGGTCCTTTCTTTCGGAATCAACACGATACTGACGGGATTCGCTGGCCATATCATCGCCAACCACCGCAATGCCATATTGGTCTAACAAGGAAAGGAAGGTCTTGTTATCGGATATAATACCTGTCGTGATGATACGCATGGCGTTCTTAGGACTTCTGTCTGACTGTTTCAATAAGGACAGCAATTCTTGAATCCACTGGCTATGGATTTCCTTATCCATAAAGTATGCACTCTTGTATACCGCACTTCTCTCCACTGCCGTCAGTACCGGTCTATCTGAGAGACATTCATCCAATTCCCGCATGAGCCTATTGTGCTCATTATAGATTCCCATGGATTTTGCCAAGGACTCTTGAGAGAACTTTTCTCCAGTGATTTTTTCAAGATCCTCTATGACACGGCTATAATTTGAATGAGTATACATCTTAGCCCCACGGCTGTTTCGGTTTTGAGGATATACCATCGGTATAAACGGAATATGGGGCACTGCATATTTCCAGTTTTCCCCCAGACATTTCAATGAATCACAGAGGGATGGAATCAGAATTGCGCTCATCCCCTCATAAGAACCATTCATCCCAAGTTCTAAAATTGACTGTGTAATACTGCATATAAACGCTGGAAAGTAACTCTTTGCTTTTTCAATTTCAATATCAGCCCCCCATAATCCAAAAGGTACGATATTCATGGAATGGAGAATCTCCTCAGGTGTATACACCGGTGCACATCCAACCACCTTTTTGCCTTGGGAAAGATACGACTTCATTTGTACTTCAGGGTGTTCAGAAACATCCTGGAACTTTTTCATAAGAATGTCTAACTGCTCCATCTTAGTGAACCTCCTTATTCATTTCCATGATTTCTGTAAGTCCCTGAACTCGTGTTTCATACTGGGCTTCCGAGAAATTTCTAGGATCTGCCTGATCTCCATCAAATGAAGTGACTGGAATTTCACACTCTTCTCCAATCTGTCTGCTCATCTCATACATGAATCCACTCCAGAGTTTACACGAGCGGTTCGTATGAACCAGCATACCTTCAGCATTTGTTTTCTTTACAATACTGACTCGTACATCTTTAGCATGTTCCAGGTTCATGGCATTTGGAACGTTGCAGTAGGCTCTAATGAGACCATCAAAATCATCATAGATAAAACCAAACGCATCGGCGTAAATGGTTGCTACCATATTTATCCCTCTTGATTTGAGACCTGTAAAGGTTGTTCTTAGATGAGGCCAGCATGCGATTCCTTCAAACATGATTCTATGCTTTTCCTCCGCTCTAAATGTGCTGGATCCAGCCTCAACCGCTTCTTTATACTCTTCTGTCAAACGCTCAAAAGCTTCTGCGGCTTCAACGGTTCCTCTTGCACATACTGCTACAGCCATGTGATTCAGAAGATCAAATCCGCTCAGTGGAGAGGGTTTGAATTTTGTATAGGATGTTGCTTCAAGCCAAGCTCTTGAGGTTCTGTTGGATATTGCCATAATCTCTTTAAACCTATCTTCAGACCACTTTTTCCCAGTAATGTCCTCAAGTCTTGTGATTGCTTCCTCTATTTGTGTTTTTACATACGCTACCTGATCATCGCTCACTCCATAGTCCGGATTGAATGGAATATCAATAAGGATCATCGGGATATTCAGTTCCTTGGCAATATTTTCATACCATTTGATCATGCAGTTGCAGATATTATTGCAGCATAAAACAAAATCTGGTTGAGGCATATTCTGCTCCGGTGCGTCTTTGATATCCATATATGCCAAGCTTATTCTCGCATAAGCACATATATCATTGCTGTACCCCTGACCTTCTGCATAGCTGCACATCTTTTCTCCTGCACCTCTGGCTGCAATCGCTGCAGCCTGATTTTCTGGATAGACCACCTTAATGCCTAACGTCTGAAAAATCTCTTGTGGGAAATTACTTGCGCACCAACCTATTTTTTCTCCATTTTTTTTAGCTTCATGTGCTTCCTCATAGTGCCTGACGATGATCTCATTGAGCTTGAATTTAGCTGAATTGGGATCCAATGGTTTTCTTTCTTTTTTAATCTCTGACATTTTTACCTCCTTTTTCACATAGATAACCGCTCATACGCTGATAATGCAGCCCCTATCGCCCCCATGTATTGTGCGTCTTCATGATAGAGCACTGGTTTGTTCAGTGATCTTTCAAGAGCATTTCTAACACCACCGTTTTTTGCAACACCTCCACTCATATATACTTGTTCCTCTATGCCAATCCTTTGGGATAAAGCAGCAACTCTTTTTGCTACCGATTCACAGATTCCTCTAGCAATATCCTCCAGTTTAATTCCTCTTGCCATTTGGGATATTACTTCAGACTCTGCAAATACAGTACATGTACTGGATATCGATGCCGGCTGATGGGACTTCGAGGCCAATACTTCTAAGTCTTCAATGGAAACCTGTAGGATCCCCGCCATAACATCCAAAAACCTTCCTGTTCCCGCTGCGCATTTGTCATTCATCAGAAAACTCTTCATTTTGCCATTGGCGTTCAAAGACATTACTTTTACATCTTGTCCACCAATATCAATGATGGTACGTGCACCTGGTGAGGTGAAATATACACCTTTTGCATGGCAGGTCAGCTCGCTTAAATTCTCATCTGATTTCTCGAATGTTGATCGGCCATACCCTGTGGATATGATAAGTCCAATATCCTGTTCCTTGATCCTTGCATTTTCCATGGCCAGTTCATATGCCATTTCTGGTTTTTGAGTTCCTGCACCACCTATGATCAGTGCCGAACCAAGAATCCTCTTCCCATCTTGCATTACTACGCACTTGGATGTGGTAGAGCCAATATCAATTCCGATCGTAACCATTTTACACCTCATCTTGTTTGTTTATTATCAAACATTTCATAATAAAAAAATATATAACTAAAATGTACTATATTCTTCTTCTCTCTAATTTATCTTCATGAAAACATTATCTCACGTAAAAACCTATTGTAACTTGTTACTTGTAAACTAGTAACAAGTTAATAAATTAACAATAACACCATTTGTTTTATTTGTAAAGGTTAATCATGAAGAGTTCTGAAATTTTATCTGTTTGTTAATGTGTGCATGACGGGCCGCCCCCCAGCGCTTCGTATCTCGAATCATTATGAGGAGTTCTTATAATGCTCTTCATTTGCTGCTTTAGTAATGTTATTGGGTCATACGCAACCATTGGTTGCGAAAATTCAAGCCCTTCTTTCTGGTTTCGCAACCAAAAGTCCACTATACTGAAGATATCAAAGAAAAAGAGGTGGATCTATGAAACTGAATGAAAAGATATTCTATCTTAGAAAAAAAGAAGGCTACTCTCAGGAAGCCCTGGCAGAAAAACTAGGGGTTTCCCGTCAGGCTGTGAGCAAATGGGAAAACGGCGATGCGGATCCTGAAATCTCAAAACTGAAACTGATGGCAGATCTCTTTGGGGTCACCACGGACTGGCTCCTTTCTGATAACGGCATAGAGGTGAAACGCAGCACATCCTCCTCTCCTCAGCCGTCTGCTGCTTCCTCCATGCCCTCCTGGGTGGAGAACCTGCCGAGCATCATGGCAAAGATGATCAAGAGATACGGATGGATTGTTGGGCTCTATGTGGCATTTTCCGGAGCGGCCATCGCAGGATTGGGCTTTCTCGCACGATTCATGACAAAAAGGATGTTTGGACTGTTCGGCTCTCCTGGTGATGATCTATTTGGTCAAGATCCAGTATTCATAGAGTTTGCCACAAGAAACCCCGTGTCTGTCATGGGCTCTGTCTTCATTCTCATTGGCTCTGTTCTCTTTATTTCTGGCATCCTCATCGCTGTAGCTTTAAAAAGATATGCCCAGAGGGAGAATCACGAAAAGCAGTAATCCTTATGAAAAACTCTCTAGAGCTGCACATTCACTGATTCTTAGATGAAAAAGAGGAACCTCTTACACAATGTCATTAAGTTAAGAAAATCAGCGTATGGAAACATGCGCTGATTTTTTTGCAGATTTTTTTAAAGAAAAGCTTGACATTCATCAGCAAAA
>NZ_FOVK01000002.1:0-8501 GCF_900115135.1 Proteiniclasticum ruminis
GCGAGCTGGGTTCAGAACGTCGTGAGACAGTTCGGTCCCTATCCGTCGCGGGCGTAGGAAATTTGAAGGGAGCTGTCCTTAGTACGAGAGGACCGGGATGGACCAACCTCTGGTGCACCAGTTGTTCCGCCAGGAGCATAGCTGGGTAGCTAAGTTGGGACAGGATAAACGCTGAAAGCATCTAAGCGTGAAGCCTACCCTAAGATAAGATTTCCCATGACGTAAGTCAGTAAGATCCCTTGAAGAACACGAGGTTGATAGGTGAGAGGTGTAAGTGCAGTAATGTATTCAGCTTACTCATACTAATAGATCGAGGGCTTAATCAAAAAAGAACAACTTAAATTCTTTACAATCTCTGTATGCAGTTTTGAAAGATGCAGATCTTTCTAAAACCACATATCTGGTGTCTATATCTCTGAGGGTTACACCCGTTCCCATTCCGAACACGACGGTTAAGCCTCAAGGAGCCCATGATACTGCAGGGGAAGCCCTGTGGGAAAGTAGGTCGTCGCCAGTTACACTGCTCTAAGCGTAAGCTTAGGGCTTTTTTGTTGTTTAAAAATAAAGTGTCCTATATAATAGATCTATTGGCATTTTCATCCACATGCACAGAGCAGGGAGGAAGTTAATGGGAAAAATCATAACCATACAGCATACAGAATCGGTTCATCATACCAACGGGATGGTGGGCTCGTGGACAGACTGGGATCTGACAGAAAAGGGAAAACGAGAGGCGGACCTCATCGGAGAAAATCTTTTTGCAGAGCTTTCCTCAGAGAAGGCAGTCCTTTATTCTTCTGATCTGAAACGGGCAAAACAGACCGCCGATCTCATTGGGGGCTATTTTGGTCTTGTTCCAGATCTCAGGGAAGAGCTGAGAGAAAGGAATCTTGGGGCTGCCGTTGGAAAATCGGTCCTTTGGATGAGAAAACATATGGAAATGCAAGAAGAAAAAGTAGAGGACCGTATGTTCAGCGATGCAGAATCCCGCCAAGATCTCTGGAGAAGACTGGAAAAATTCTACAATGAAGTGCTGAAAAATGAAGAAAGAACTGTTTTTCTGGTATCCCACGGTGATACGCTCAGCATTCTTCATCCTATGCTTCTGGGACTGCCGTTGGAAACCATGAATCAACTGAGGTTTCAGGGATTCTCTGGCGGAGTAAGTCAGATGAACATAGAAAAAGAGGGTCAGGTTCGCCTGAGAAAATTCAGTGATTTATCCTACAAACGGAAATAAAGCACACAATACTCCTAAACCATATTCTGTGGTGCAGGAGTATTCTTTTTCCTGTGAATTTTTGGGATTTCCTAGCAGAAAAATCCACATAGGCTATAATGGAAGAAGAGAGGTTTTTCAGCTGAAGAGCAAACAGAATCTCAGACAAAATGAAGCTACTTTGTAACAAAATGAAAAAGAATTGAACGTAAAATGGAACTATATATTTGGAGGAAAAAGAGTGGGAAAAAACGATATATTCAATAAAAGCAACAGTAATGGATACTATAGAGGGACAAGAAAACCAAGAATCTGGCCATTACTTCTGATCTTTATTCTGGTGATCGGAGCAGCCATCGGTGTTGTCATCTACAAACTCATTGGAGAAGAGCATTTCACCTCCCAGAAACCAGTCATCGCTGAACCGGAACCTGTTGAAACTCCAGTGGAGGAAGTGGTCGTTCAGATTGATCCTTCCGATCTTGTAGAAGATTCCAACCACATTTATGCAGCGAAAGACTATGCATACAGCACCAAGGATGTCAGGAACTGGATCACCAGTATGGAGCCCTATACCGGAGAGAAACTTGCATTTCTGACCTTTGATGACGGACCAAGCCCAACCAATACTGGAAAGATTCTGGATGTGCTGAAAGAGAAGGAAGCAGTTGCCACCTTCTTTACCATTGGCACCAGTCTCGAGAATACTGTAGATTCAGGGGTCATCCTGAACCGTATTCTGTCTGAAGGCCATGGAGTGGCTCTTCATAGCTATACCCATGTGTACGACAGGCTTTATCCTGGGAAGACTGTGGATAAGGAGTATGTGAAAGAAGAGCTTGACAGGCTTCAGGATAAGATCCGAGAGGTGACAGGCAAAGAGAACTTTAAGTCCCATGTGTTCCGTTATCCAGGAGGCCATATGAGCTGGAAAGGTACGGAAGAGGCGGATGCGTTTCTTGCAGAGAACGGCATCGAATACATTGACTGGAATTCGATGAATGGAGATTCAGAACCCACCTCCAGAAGGCCGAAGGATCCTGAAGCGCTGGCAAACTTTGTGCAGGAATCCCTGATTTATACGAAAATGAAGGATGTCATAGTAATCCTGATGCACGATGCAGAGAACAAAGGAATGACTGTGGAGTCTTTACCTAAAATCATTGATGATCTGAAAGCCCAAGGATATAAATTCGCCATTTTGAAATAATGCAAGTGTCCTTTAAAATGAGGCACTCAAGGAGGAATTAGGATGAAAATACTTCTCTGTGAAGATGAAGCAAGTATTCGCGCATTTTTAAAAATTAATTTTGAAAGAAACGGGTTCACCGTCATTGAGGCTGGCACTGGAGAGGATGCCCTGCGTCTTACAGAGCTGGAGAGGCCTCAGGTAGCCATTCTGGATGTGATGCTTCCAGGGATTGACGGCTTTGAAGTATGCAGAAGAATCCGATCCTCCCATCCGGAAATCGGGATCATCATGCTTACAGCCAAAGGTCAGGATATGGACAAGATTGAAGGGTTAGAACGGGGAGCCGATGACTATGTGGTTAAACCCTTTAATCCAACAGAGTTCATTCTGAGGACCAAAGCACTGATCCGCAGACTGGAGGAGGGAAAGAACATCAAAGAGGATGACCACCTGCTGAAGAGTCAGGTGTTCACACTGGATAAGTATTCCCAGACCTTGAAGAAAAATGATGAGTATGTGGAGCTGACGCCAAAAGAGTTTGCCATCATGAAGATTTTTCTTGAAAATGAG
The DNA here is from genome assembly GCF_900115135.1 of Proteiniclasticum ruminis. Classification (GTDB taxonomy): domain Bacteria; phylum Bacillota; class Clostridia; order Clostridiales; family Clostridiaceae; genus Proteiniclasticum; species Proteiniclasticum ruminis_A. Next base: position 2,982 of record NZ_FOVK01000002.1, read on the forward strand.
GGGAAAGCATTCTCAAGAGATGAGCTGCTGAACCTGGTGTGGGGATATGACTTCATTGGAGATCCCAAGATCGTGGATGTGAACATGAGAAGACTCCGCGCAAAGGTGGAGGACAACGCTTCTGATCCCAAATATATTGAAACAGTCTGGGGCACCGGATACAGATGGAGAAAAGTTTAATTTTGAAAGTAGGAATTACAATACATGAAGCTGTTTAAAAGTCTCAGGTCCAGGCTCTCACTGAGCTATCTTCTCATCATCATACTGACGCTGATCATCACAGATGTGGCTCTGGTCAGTGTTCTCCGTGCCTATTTCCTCAATAATGTCCGGGATACACTGTACAGCCAGCTGTCTATTTCCACAGACATCTATGAACGGTATTTTGCGGACAGCACATTGGAAGAGAATGTGGCCAATGATGAGGATGGGTTTTGGAGGCAGTCAGAAGGCCATGTCCAAATAGTCAGCCTGGATGGCGTTGTTCTTCTGGACTCCACAGGAAACAGACCACAACAAGCGCTTTCTTCAGAAGATATTCTAATGGCTCTGAATGGACAGCAGGGAACCACCATCTTTACCAGAGGGGAGAATGGGGAGTCTCTCATGGCAGCAGCCATGCCTCTGGTGTCAAATGGAGAGATTGTTGGGGTGCTTAGGTTCATTACATCTTTACGGGGTGTACAGCAGTCCATGGGCGTCATAGTAATGTATCTGGCGGTTTTTGGTGTTGCAGTGGTCACAGTGACGACTCTCATCAGTAATGTCATTGCACAGCGCTTCATCAGGCCCATAGACAAACTGACGAAGACCGCAGAAATCATGGCCACAGGCAACTATAATGTAGTCAGCGTAAAGATGCACGAGGATGAGATCGGGAAACTGTCGGATACTCTGAATTATATGGCCAAGGAAATCAGAAAGAAAGAAGAACTGAAAAATGATTTCATCTCCTCTGTGTCCCATGAGTTGAGAACGCCTCTTACCTCCATCAAAGGGTGGGCGGTGACACTGAAGGATCCTATGACAGATACGGAACTTCTTCAACAGGGGCTGGATATCATCTCCAACGAGAGTGACAGACTGAAGTCCATGGTGGATGAGCTTCTGGATTTTTCCAAGTTTGTGTCGGGTAAGATTGAACTGGAGAAGGATTGGGTAGACATCAAAGAACTTTTTCTCTTTTTAAAGCATAACATCGATGACCGTGCTAAACGGGAGAAGAAGAATTTCGTGGTAGAAATCGGTGACGATATGGGTTCCTGCTTTGTGGATCCCAACAGATTGAAGCAGGTATTCATCAATCTCATCGATAATTCCTTCAAGTTTACGAAGGAAGATGGGCACATCACGCTACGCATGGATAGAAGCAGAAACTTTATTGAGTTCATTGTGGAAGATGACGGCAGCGGTATTTCCGAATTGGATATCTCCAAGGTAAAAGAGAAATTTTATAAAGGTAAAAGTTCCAACTCCACCAACGGTATAGGGCTGTCCATCTGTGATGAGATCGCTCTTTTGCATGGTGGAGAACTGATCATAGAAAGTCAGTTGAATGAGGGGACAAAAGTTACGTTACGGCTTCCGAACGGAGGGAAATAACATGAGCAGGGACATTGTCAAAAAGAATATGATCATTTTAGCAGTCTTTATGATGGTCCTTTGCCTCAGTGGCTGCAAAATCAGGCTTGCAGAAATCAGTGCCAGCGTCATGGCCCCAGTGAAGGTGACCAATCCCCTGGAAGGGCAATACCGATTTAAGAAAGTGCAGCATCTGGAAGAAGGAAAGTTTGTGGACGATACAGGTTTTCGGACTTTCACAGCAGAGTTCACAAAAGAAGCTGCAAGAATCGGTCTGGAGAGGGTAGACTCCCCTCAGTATATCGCTAAGCTTGTGAATGCCTACGATTATTTTGTGGAGAAGTTCAGGACCGATCCCAACAGATTTGAATTAACGGATGATCAGATGGAAGTTATGCGAATCACCAGTGAAGGACAGTCTTTCTATGAGGTTTTTCGTATGAACGAGGATGAGATCGGCATTGTCAAAGGCAATCATCTGATCACCCTGGTGAAGACGGAGTTTACACAGGAAGGGCTTGGGCCTTATGTGGATGGTAAAGCCAACCAGCTGGAGAATGAGCTTCTGGAAGATCAGGATTATGAGCCCATAGCAGGCGTTCTTCTGGGGCTTCGGGGTGAACGGAACGAAGAGACGGAAGAGTCTTCCTATAGAACCCTCTGGATCACCAACGACGGCGAGATTCAGGAAGTCTATGAGATTGACAACATCCTGTTTCCAAGAAAAGAGTTCTGGAAAATGGAGGTTGTGAAAGAAGCTGGAAAAGAACGGCTTCAGATTTATGCCATCACGGGTACGCCCAGTAATGTGAAGGAAGAGATTGTGTACAACTATCCTGCGGAGTATGTGGATGTGGAGTTTGTGGGAAACAATTACATCAGTATCCTTACATCCGATGAAAACTCTTATGACAGAAGCGAGATGACAGAAGGAAAGACCATTGGTGTGGATGGGTATAATGAGTATACGCCAGTGCCCATTGAGACCTTTTATGGTGAGTCAGGAAGGCAGGCTTTTTTAAGCTCTCTGATACAGGCTACCGATGAGACGGAGGAAGCTCTTATGGCAAACCCCGCGACAGAGGAGTTCATCGACAGCTACATTCTAAGAAGACATCATGGAAACTGGATGATGGAATCCAGATTCCAATTAGGAAATGACTCCATAAAGGTTCCCATCGCTCTGCGGGCGGACATCAATCTTGTGACCTATGATGAGCTGACCATTCCCTGGTCTAAAGTGCGGGAGAGGGTACCCCAGGCACTGGATGCGTTCAATGCACCTGGAAACAGCTTCATGCTGGTGAGAACACCCAAATATCTCATGATGTATCGGATTTTAGGCGGAGAACTTACGGAAGAACCACTCCAGGTGATTGAAATCAAGGAAGAAGAAGAGATCATCATGGCAGAATGGGCAAGAGGCGAGTTCGTCAAAAGATGGACCGATATGGCAGCCAAAGAAGGCAGTAAAATCATTTTTGTGCAAAATCACAGACCGTAGCCAAAAGCTTCAGGAAGAACTGTCTTTCTGAAGCTTTTTTCTGTAGCAGTGGTGATGAAAAAGCGTATAATAGAAGGAAAGAAAAGGATTTATCCAGTTCTTAAAGGAATCTGAAGTTCATTAACAAATCGCACTGAATAAGATACAATTAAACTAAGAATGATAAGATATTGAGGTAGCATATGGGAAACATCAAACATTTATTTATTGTCAATCCGGTGGCGGGAAACGGCATCGCCATGAAGATGACCGGCACCATCCATAAACTTTTTAAAGAGCTGAAACTGAAATATCAGGACATCTCCTATGAGATTGTCTACACAAAAGAAGAAGGCCATGCAACCCAGATTGCCAGAAAATACTCCTCCATGGGAGACTACAGGATTTATGCTGTGGGAGGAGATGGCACACTTAATGAGGTGCTGAATGGCATGATGGGCTCAAGCTCATCTCTCGGATGTATTCCAGGAGGTTCCGGCAATGATTTCATCAAGAGTCTTGTAGAGACCTTTGACAGGAGACGGATTCTTATGAATACGGTATTGGGTCAGGTGGAGGAGATTGATGTGCCCTCGGTAGATGGCAGATACTTCATCAACATCGCATCTATGGGCTTTGATGCTTCTGTGGTCAATAACGTGGAGAAATGGAAGAATATGAAGTACCTGCCCAATAAGTTTGCTTATCTGGCTTCGGTGGTGGATACGGCAAAAGATTTCCAGAATCTTTCTTTGAAGATTGTGGTGGACGGCAAAGAGATCCTTACGGAAGCCTTCATGGTGGCCATCGCCAACGCCAAGTACTATGGTGGAGGCATTAAGATTGCACCAGAGGCGGACTATAAAGATGGTCTTCTTGATGTGCTTCTTGTAAGAGACATCACCCGGGCAAAAATCATGAAGTTTCTGCCAAAGGCCATTCCAGGAAAGCATATGGGACTGGAGGAAGTGACCCTTCTTCGGGGCAAAAAGATTGATCTTTACAGTGATGAGCCTGTCTTCGTGAACATTGACGGAGAACTGGAGGCTAGACGGGAAGCTCATTTTGTCATGGGAGAGAAAAAAGTGAAGTTTATTGTACCCAGAAATACATTTTAAAGGAGTGCAGAACAATGGAAGAGAAGGATACAAAAAGAGAGAAATTTGCGAAGAACCTGGGAAAAATCACCAGTGAAGTGCTTCATGTGTCAGGGGATGCCGTGGGGCTTCTGGCCATGAAAATGGGGAAAGACGCCTTTGCCTATAAAACCATTAAAACCATGAGACAGAAGAGCCAGGAAGCGGGAGATCAGGTAGAACGCTTTGTGGATGAGAATATTCAGAAGGTGCAGGTCCGCATTGAAGAGAAGGATCTGAAGGATCTGAGGGATAAAGTGGATGGTGTGGTCCAGGATGTGAAAGACGCCGTGAAAAAGGTGGACATCCATAAGATAAAAGATCAGGTCAAAGAGAAAGCGGATTCTATCATCACCAAAGAGACCAAGATTTATGGAGATGCCTCCCATTTCTATGATGAGGAAAAAAAGGTTGAAGGAATCATTATTGACGAAGTGACCTGGAAAGAAGAAGAGTAGAAGATTATTTCTTCTGAGAGCGACGAGTTATGATGAAGAAAGATAATAAAGAGCGGAAGAACATTTATGGTACGCCATTTTTGTTCTTCCGCTCTTCTTCTATTTATGACTCTTTGTTTTCTGAATCCGGTTTTTCATAGACCTCATAGGATCCGTTCACATTCTTGGTCTCTTTGGTGCCGGTTCGAGGCTCTTCTTTAGGACGGTAAGTGGAATCTGGCTTTCTTGGCCTGGAGGAGGTTCTGAAGACCAGGTACACGCCAAGGAGAAGGATCAGGAACGCGCGTACTGTGGAGAAGTTGAACCAGTATGGGAAATCTCCCAGGTATCTGCCGTAGGTGAGGAAAGAACCAACGAGAATCAGGGCGATGGAAATCACTAGGATACCTCTGTCCTTTGGTTTTGCCAAATAGTACTGCAGGAGAGAGAAGCCGAAAATCACCATGAAAATGGTGCTTGTGAGTCCATCCATAATGGGCACAAACTCTTTCACCAGGAAAAATCCTCCGATGAGTGTCAGAAGACCACCAGGAATCAGCACACTGGCATCCCGGTACCTGTAGTTTGAAAAGTAGTCAATCTCCAGAAACAGTCCAGGGAGCAGAATGAACAGTGGCCACATATTTCTCATGGAAAAAAGATCGTTCAGGAAAATTGCGTTGTAAAGAGCGCCACCACCGATGAGAATCAGGATGAGGCCAATATAGTATGATGTTTTATTTCTCATGATTTCATACCTCCTTCTTTGCTAACAGAATATCCTGTTAAAATTAAAACCATGTTAAAAAATGAAAATATCTTAGACGTTGATTTAACAAGATAGGTACTGTCTATGTCAAAGAATTTGTCAAAACTTTTCTTC
>NZ_FOVK01000002.1:8511-402667 GCF_900115135.1 Proteiniclasticum ruminis
TTTTATAACAATCGAGGCATATCAACGGTTTGACATAAATTGAAATAAATTGTCTGTGCTTGTCAAAGGCTATAAATTAAAACCATGTTAAAAAATGAAAATATCTTAGACGTTGATTTAACAAGATAGGTACTGTCTATGTCAAAGAATTTGTCAAAACTTTTCTTCCTTGCTCAATCATGTCTGTATTAACATGGGCGTATGTCTTAATTACTACTTCTAAAGTATCGCCGATAAAATAAGATATTGTCTTCAGATCCACACCTTTTTGTATCGCCATTGTTGCGTATGCATGTCTTAAACTGTGAGGCGTGATCGAATAACCAAGGCTTCTATAAACCTTAATCACATCATTGCTTTGGTAAAGTTTCTGTACGATCACCTGATTCTTATCTAGCGACACAGGCATTTTCTTTAGCTCATTTTTTAGCCTAGGATCCAATGGAACTTTTCTGTGTCCGTCTTTTGATTTAGTGTCAGGTTTTACAGTTTTATCAAGCTGCTTCTGTTGAGTGATGTGGATAAACTGGCTTTTGAAGCTGTTCCTGGTGAGGCCCCTCGCCTCAGATATTCGCAGACCCGCTAGTCCGAAACACATAGTCAAGAATCTTATATCCTGATTTTCTATTTTATCAAACAGTTCAAGCATTTCACTTTCAGTTAGTATCTGGTGTTTCTTAACTGACTTGGAAGCTTTCTCTTCTATCGTCACTTTTTCAAAAGGATTTTTCATGTCATAGTCAAGCTTATGAATCGCATAGTTCATAATACTCTTTCCAAAGCGTAGTAGGCTCATGGTGCCATTATATTTATGGTCCTTATAATAATCATGTATGATCGGAGCAACATCCACATAGGTTAATTTTAGCATCTCAACATCGTAAATAGGTTCAAAGTTTTTCAACCAGCTCTTATATGCTCTTTTAGTGGTTTCTTCCTTAGTTCCATCATCAATATAAAGATCAGCAATTTCCTTAAAAGTGTTCTTTTTTCTCTCCGGATTTTTGATTTTAAGAGCAGCTTGATCACCAGCTCTCTTTGCTTCTGACTTAGTTTTAAAACCAGATTTGCTGGAGTGGTACTTGTTGCCAGTAAATATCTGATAACTCCATTTATTTCCACGCTTTCTTAGTGATACCGTGTAGTTCATCTTCTATTCTCCTTTCAAAAGTATAAAACAAGAGGGAGCTTCGCGACTGCTCCCTGTTGTCTACTTATACTGTCTTAAACTTGCCACCATTTTCCCGAGGATTCTAACTTCTCCTTTTGATATAACCATGGGTTTATAAGTAAAGTTCTCAGACTGAAGAATAACAGAACCATTCTCTCTGAAAAAACGTTTAAGAGTTGCAGAATCATCTACTAGAACAGCACCAATTTCGCCATCCTCTAAATCATCTTGTTTTCTAATAAACACGATGTCTCCGTCCATGATATTTACGTTGATCATACTGTCACCTTTTATTCTCAAACAAAAATCCGCTTTGATTTTATTATCTAAACTAAAATAATCTTCAATGTTCTGTTCGGCTAGTATCGGTTGACCCGCGGCTATTGTACCTATCAATGGTATTCGTTTTGAGTTTGACCTTGACCGAGGTTCGTCTGTAATGTCTGACTTTCTAACGTTAAATATTTCAGCCATTTTTTCTATCGTGTCAATCCTCGGATATTTATTTCCATTTATCCAATGAGATACTGATGATTGAGATACGCCCAGCTTATCAGCCAGATCTGACTGTTCCATGCTGTGCTTGTCTAATTGAAACCTAATATTTTCAGAAAGTATTTCTCTTGAGCTTTTCATTTAATCACCTCCTTTATATGTAACTTAATTTTACTATAAGTAAATTATTATTACAATGACTTTAAGTAAATTATTTTTACAAAATGGGTTGCAATATTACTTTAAGTAATGTAGTATAAAATTAATCAGAGGAGGTGATATTTCATGGAAAACAAAAATTCTCAGTCAATAACCCTAAAGGCTTGGCGGGTAAACAAAGGGATGAGTCAGCAAGATGTTGCAGATAGGCTCGGGGTGAGTAGGCCAACTGTAATTAAATGGGAACAAGAAGACGCTAAAAATAACGGTTTGGTGATTTACGCTTTGGCTAAACTGTACGATGTTGACATAGATGACATAAAGGCGTAATTTTTTTTGCTCATCACTTTACTTTAAGTAATATGAAGGGGGTAATTAAGATGAATAATCTAACAATAATTAATAATGGTCAGGTGGTGGTCAGCAGCAGACAGATTGCTGATAACTTTGAAAAAGAGCATCGCCATGTACTTGAAACCATAAGAAATCTCACTGCCGAAAATTCGACCGTGAAATCGATGTTCTATGAGTCCTCATACAAGAATGAGAGAGGAAGAGATTACTCTGAATACCTGATGAACCGTGACGGGTTTTCTCTACTCGTTATGGGATTCACCGGACAAAAGGCACTGGAGTGGAAGCTCAAGTACATCGAAGCCTTCAATAGAATGGAAAGGATGCTGATGGAAAAGGCCCCATCCTATCAGATTTCTGACCCAATCGAAAGAGCCAAAGCTTGGATCCAAGAACAGGAAGAAAAGAAAGCCCTTGAAGGACACATTGAGGAGCTGAAGCCAAAAGCACTCTTTGCCGATAGTGTAGCATCATCCCGGAACAGCATCCTGGTTGGTGAACTAGCAAAACTATTGAACCAAAATGGTATTGATATAGGGCAAAAAAGACTATTCCAAGTCTTGAGAGATAAGGGATATCTTCTTAAAAGCGGTGAAGACTATAACATTCCTAGTCAGTATTCCATGGATCTCAAAATCATGGATATTAAAAAAAGCTCAGTGAATAATCCTGATGGTTCAGTAAGGATCACGAGGACACCAAAGGTCACCGGAAAAGGACAAATTTACTTCGTAAATAAATTTTTGAAAGGAGAATTGAACTAATGAAAATCACTATTTATGTGAAGACAATGGCAGAACTTGAAGATGTTGCCCTTGAGGCAGACAAGCTTTTTGAGAAAATTTCAGGCGTGCTTATCGAAATCGTTGTAGGGGAAAGGGCATAGCGCCAACTATGCCCTTTAAGAACTATTTTGACTCTGTTATTAGAAAATACTCGATCTGATCAGATGGGACAACTGCTTCCTCTGCTTCCCCTTTAAACCTGATGGAAATTGAATTTACGGGAATCGAATTTCCAATATCCTTTTCGTAAATGTCAAAGATACCTACAAAGTTAGAAATCATAAATTGTTTACCTGATTTCAGGTGGACTTTTACACTAACCATATTATTCACCTCCTTTCTATAACCAGTATATCGAAAGGAGAGAGAAAAGAAAGGAGAAAAATACACATGAAAACAGTCCTTACAGTGAAAGACCTGTGCGAGCGATGGGGAGTAGATGCCAGAACCATCGCTAGATATGAAGAGGAAGGCATCATAAGAAGATTATCCGGAATACCGGGTGTCCGTTTTTCACTCACCAGCATTGAGAAAATTGAGTGCGACGGTGTCGACAATCTTTTGATGAAAAAAGATCGAATCATAAAAGAACAAAGTCTAAAAATTATTGAGCTGGAAAGCAAGCTAAAAACGATAAGGGAGGTAGCTAATTAAATGAACAACGTACTTTATAAGGTGAAAGAGGTAAAAGAGTTCTATCTCGATCCTCAAACAGTAACCGATATCAACGCTTACCTTGAAGCGAAGTGGATAGTTCTTACATTTTCAGTCTCCAGAGATATACCGATTGTTGTCCTTGGTAGGACCTTCGATTACACAGAGGAAACTCACGAGCCTAAAAATATAAATTATTTCACATCTGACCCTCATGCCCGTGCAGTAATTCGAAACAAAGATATGGCGAGATTGATAAAGGACATCGAATCCCTTAAAGCAGATCTCCATCACGCAACTAAATCTTTTAGAAAATCGGAGGAAACAAAATGAACGAAGAATTACTACAGTTTGAACTGTATAAAAAGGAACATGACGACGCTATAAAGGCGCTTGCAATGAAAATCCATGAGGATCTTAAACTCTATTGCAAAACCTACTGGCAACTACACAAATCTGTAGAGCGTTACAAGAAGTCTCTGGTCTTCAGCAACATGCCAAATGTGGCCGATGCACTTTCAGAAGTCTTTGAAAGTGAACTATCCACTGTGATTATTCCGCGTGCTGCGACAACGTTAGATTTGGGTTCTGGATATTTTAAGCTTAATGACGAAAGGAAGGTTATTGAATTTGTCACCTCGGAAGGAGAAGAAGATGCAGAAGAAAAAGAAGACATTTAAGGACACCGTTCTTTTCGTGATATTCTTCGCTGGCATGTCAGTATTTGCCGCCTTTATGGCCATCCTTGTGTATATCTTGAGACTGCTGGGGGTGCAATAAATGGAAGAGTACTACAGAAGGTCCGCTGATCATAAGTACAAGCTCCATCAGATGGAGCAGAACCGCCTCAAACGAGAAGCGGAGCTGAGAAGAAAGCAAAGAAGGAAAGCTCAGATGGTCCAAAAGGTTGTCATCAACCTGGAGCACATCCTATCAGTTGTGATTAGTCTTTTTAACATCATCATGGTCTTTGTATGGGTCTTCTCTGTCAGCTCCTTGGACTCAGAAAGCTATCTACCTATCATTGCCCTCATTGTTTCAACAATCTACCTTGCAGCAATCGCTTATATAAAGGGGTACATGGGCAATGATAACAAAGCTTAGGTGTAAAGAGTCAGGTGAGATCCTGGAGTTTGATGTTGATTTTAAGACAGACCAGCATTATGTACTGGTCCCGGATAAAGACAAAAAAATGAAACAAATAGAGTGCCTCAGCATGGATAAGTGGGAGGTGGCAGAAGATGAAAAACAACTCACTTCACGATGAGCTCATGAGGCTAATCAATCAGTTCCGCGAGAACGGATACTCAGACGAATGGATCAAAGAAACATTTAGAAAGGTACTGGAGGAAATCTAATGGAAATCTGCTTATATTGCCAAAAAGGAAAGGCAATGAATATCTCAGAGTTTGGAGACATCTCCATCAAGACGTATATACACGGTAATCTCCTTGTGACGGAGGCTATCAATTACCGCAATGATAAGGATGATTTCTCAGCCATGAGAATCAATGTATGCCCCATGTGTAAAAAGGAGCTGGAGGAGCTTCCGGAAGAAGTAATGGAAGAGGAAATTGAGGAGGGAAAATAATGGGAATGACAAGAAAGGAAATCAATAAGTACATCGAAGCGATGATGCAGGAAGCGCAGCGCAACGTTAAGGAACATATTGAATCAGAGCATGAATCAAGGAAACAGAACCTCATGAATAAGTATGATCTTAAGAACAGGGTTGAAGATATCAGAGAAGACCTCTTCAAAGTTGAGGAAAAGATTAATGCAATCATCAAAGACTTTTCAAATGACGGTGTCATTAAGCATGACTATTGGAGAACCCCGATAGGTCTTGTTATGGCGGCGGCAAACATGATGAGTTCACAAGATTTTTATAATAATCAATTTGATCCATCAAAAGATGATGCTTACAGAGCTCTAGAAAAATTTAAAGAAGAATCATTGAAGTCAGTCAGAGTCAACTACAGCGCTTTAAGGGAAAACACAGCATTTATGCCACCTATTAAGGCTGAGGAATATCTCATAAGCTTAGGCTTTATTCTTCCAAATGATGGCGAATCTACCGCGATCATGAAACCCTTAAATGAAAAATTCCTGATTGCCAAGGGGGTAAAATCCGATGAATAAAGCCTTGGACCACTCTGTAACTCCCAGACAAATTGATTACATGAAACACACTATTGGCTTCGAAAGAAGTATGGTCACAGGCCGAAAGCACCCTAAATATAAAGCTTATCGGAATTATTTTGCAACAGCAGAGAATTGTGATGGATTCCAATCTCTTATCGATTTAACTGACAAAGGATTGATGCTAAGCAGACAAGATGGTTCTCGAGGTTGGTTGTTTCACCTATCAAAAGAGGGTTTTAAATTTTTATCTAAAATCACAGAAGTAGACATACGGGAGGATCAAGATGAATAAAGTGGTGATTATCGGGCGATTAACTAAGGACCCGGAGCTGAAGTATACACCGGGAAATGGAACTGCAGTAACGCAGATCACCGTGGCGGTAGAGAGAAGATTTAAGAAAGACGGCCATCAAGAAGCTGACTTCATCCCGGTAGTTATCTGGGGAAAAGCCGCTGAAAGTACAGCGCAGTACACAGAAAAAGGAAGACTCATAGGAATATCCGGAAGAATCCAGACAAGATCTTATGAGGCTAAAGATGGCGGGAAGAGATATGTCACGGAATTGGTCGCTGAAGAGGTCAAGTTCCTGGAGTTCGCGAAAAAATCCGCTGATGCTTCATACACATCCGGTGAAGAATATGGAGCATCTTACGAGGACATGACGCCTATAGATGATGGGGATATCCCATTTTAAGAGCACAAATGAAAGGGGGGTTGCTAAATGGCTATATATAGACAAGTCCATATAACATTTTGGACTGATCCGTGCCTCCTCGAATGGTCCCCGGAAGAGAAGTACTTCTATCTTTACCTCATGACGAATCCGTACACGAATCAAATTGGCATCTATGAGATAAGCAAGAAAATGATCTCCATGCAGCTCGGATACAGTATCGATACAGTATCAATACTGATAAAAACCATGATAGACAGACAGAAAATACTCTATTCTGAGGATACAAATGAGGTTTATCTTCTCAATTGGATCAAGTACAACAAATCATCCTCACCAAAGGTGCTCAGTCTTGTAGACAAGGAGCTTGCAATCGTTAAGAATCAAGGCTTTGCGAGGTTGTATCATGACACATGCACAAGCCAAGGTTTGAAATTAAAACCCCTATCCATACAGTATCCATACAGTATGGATACACATCCGCAAAAAGAACAAGAACAAGAACAAAAAGAAGAACAAGAAGAAGAACAAGAAAAAGAACAACAACAAGAAAAAGAAGTGTCGGTTGTTGTTGTGGATAACCTTCATGCGGATAATATTTTTTCTCAATTTGAAAAAGCGGGTTTTGGATTGGCCAGTTCCTTCCAGGCTGAAAAACTCAGTGAGCTTGAAAAGCATTATGGGTATGAGTGGACATCAGACGCAATAAAAAAGGCCGCGCTCAGCAATGCCTTTAATCTAAATTACGTGGAAGGGATCCTGAAGAACTGGAAAGCAAATGGAAGAAATGCGAAGAAGCCCAAATACGACAAAAAGGGTAAGGAAATAAAGAAAGACTTTACGGAGCGGGAATATGACTACGATGCATTAGAAAGACAGCTCCTTGGATGGGATAAAAAAGGAGGTTGAGTATGAGAAAAGATCAATGCCTGTTTTGCTACTCCAGGAAGTGCAATCACAGAGTGATCTCCAGTGATGATAAAGGCAAGTCTTACGATGAAATATCATGCTGGAGACACAGAGAGGACTTGTATAGGCACGCTAATGAGAATTACAAGCCAATGAAGACCTACATGGAGACCACCGGCAGTTATTGCAGAGGAGACAAGATATGATCGTAACATTTTTGATTGAGGGAGAACCGCAAGGAAAAGGCAGACACAGAACCACTAAAGCGGGAATAAACTACACACCTGGAAAAACCGCAATGTATGAAAACTGGGTGAAATCAGTGTACATAAATAGAGTTGGAGAAAAGCTCCTCTATGGACCGATAAGGGCCACGATAGAAGCTTACTACACTATACCCAAGAGTAAAAGCAAGAGGGTAAGAGAGCGGATGTTTCGACAGTTGGAAAGGCCCACAAAGAAACCTGATGTGGATAACATTGCAAAAGCCATCCTGGATAGCCTCAACGGGATAGCATACAGGGATGATTCTCAAATCGTGGAACTCAATATGAAAAAGCTTTATGCAGACATGGGATTTGTGAAAGTAACATTGGAAGAGTTGGAAGGAGAAGAATAGATGGTAGAAGTAATCAGAACAAAAGCAATCAAGAAAGCTCGTAAAGAGCATAAGTGCAGCTATTGCGGAAGAGATATCAAAATCGGAGATCCATATAGAAGGTCACTGCTCAAGATTGATGAGCCTTATACCTGGAATGAATGTAAGTACTGTGAGGTAGTAGCCGGTGAAATCACTTCTTCTGGATTTTTCGTAAGTGATGGAGATGGATTCAGCAGAGAGGATTTCTCTGAAGCAGTTCAAGAACTACATGAAGTTTTCTGCAAGCCTTTGGATTTCTTCTCGCTTCCGCGATATACAGAGGATCTTTATTCAGAATTCTGTCATAAGGAACTGCAGCGCGTAAAAGAAGCAAATAAAACTCATGGAGAATACACGTATTGGAGATTAGTCGAAAGGAGACCAGTCAAATGAGTTTAGATGAAATCACCGCAAGGATCAGAGAGAAGAAAAATAGAATGGGATACTGCTATGAGTATCTGGGAGCTCAGGTGCTGAAGAGTGGACATACCGTGAGGAGAATGGCCCTACACCAAGATGGAACACTGTACACCATGTTGGACATGCTAGATGAGCTGAAACTAGAACTCAGACTAAATGAAGAGGTCATCCAAAGTCATCAGGATATCCTGGAATTTCTAAAAAGACACAAAATTGAGGCTGATAAGGTAGCCAAGAGGTGCTCAGTAGAGCCGATACACATCAAAAAACTCTGCAAGGGAGAAAATATCAGGGCTGATAAATTCATGGCCATCATGCAAGGCATTGGAGTAGAGGCAAGAGCAATATAGGGAGGAGAATCATGGAGAAAATCAATCGGGAAATCGCGGAAATCAAAACCCAAAGGTATGGAAAGAACTTTGCCATGGCCATCGCAATACACATATACAAAATGTGCGAGGTCGATGACGCCTACAGGGCAAGGGTAGATTTGGAAGAAAAGTCGCTGAAAGACTGCATACAGTACATCTACACGGTGATTAAGAATAAAGCTCCAAAGGGAGCAGAAGCAGCGGCCGCAACAGATGAAGAAGTTTACCAGTTTGTAGATACTTACTACAAGTCCAGCAAAGAGGAGCTAAAGATTGATCATATCATCAGAGTGGATACTCAAGCTCCTCCAGAAAAGAAAGCTGCAGAAGAAACGACCTATGCAAAAGTGGATGCTCCTCCAAAAGTAGAAGTCAAGAAAGAAAAGAGCATGCTTACCAAAAAGAGCGAAGTAAAGCATAGAGATCCAGCCATCGATAACCAGGTATCTTTGTTTGACCTGATGGGGTGATTCGCGTGGATAAGAAAGTGTTAAAGAAAATACCAGTCAAGGACTACATCAATGCAGCGGAAGTTTTAAATACCTTGAATTCTGAAAGATATTACCTGGTCAATGCATACCAGCATGAGGAGATCCTGGTACTTGATTTGTACAACAATAAAAACGAGCTCGGCTTCAGAATCTTTCACACCTTGGGAGACTGGATTGTCCTTGAGGGAAACAAGTGGAGAAAATCAGGAATCGAAAGACTGTTTTACTACTGGCCAAGGTATACCCTCATTGCAGGCAAAGAATCCATGGAAGTAATGCGAAAGTACTTGAAGACAGAGAATGACCCCATAGAGAAGCTGGTGGAGCTCCAGGAAGAGATTAGAAAGCGAAGACTAGCAATTGTGCATAAAAAGGAAATGGACGAAATAGATACTTATATGGAGCACGTGAAGCCTATACCAGAAGATTTTTATAAGTGGATTGATGATGAAGTCATGAAAGAGTCCAGGTACATCATTTATCAGTATAGAAAGGCGAAGCTCATGAAAGGCAGATGCACTCACTGTGAAAGTGATGTGATGGTAAGCGGAGCCAAGCATAATGTAAAAGGCAAATGTCCAAGCTGCAACAGCGTGATCACCTTTAAAGCAAGTGGAAAATTCAGCCTGGCAAACGATAAAGGGCGTGCTCGATTAGTTCAGAGTTATCCTGGAGGAGCTGTCGTGAGAGAATTTAGCATATGGTACCGACACGAAAACTTCTCAGGTGGCCCAAGGGTTGATAAATCAAAGAATGAGTATCACCGCAAAATCATAACTGATGAGTATAAGATTTTCCATTACGGGACCTTCAAGTCTACTGATCAAGTCAGGTGGAATAATGGAGCATTATTCGATTCTTACGAATCTCCAATATATCCTGGAAACATTCAAGAGGAGCTAAAAGGGACCAGATTCCAATATTCCGGATTGTGGGAAATGATAAATTCTGATGCTCAGTTCAGGCCAGAAGATTACCTAAACACTTACCTCAAAGGATCCGCGATTGAGTACCTTGCAAAGCTTGGACTACATAAATTAGCACTGGCAGCAATAGTTCAGATAAACGGGGATGGGTACTACATGTATGAGAGAACTAGGTGGCCGAAAATCAATCTACATGGGAAAACCCCAACAGAAGTACTTGGTATTGGTAAATACAATTTCAACCGTGCTGTAAAGTTGTCTGCAAGCTTAAATATGCTGAAAATACTGCAGCTTTCAGAGTCAGAAAATTTACATATCCAAGATGAGCATCTTCTGGAAATTGAAAGTAGGTACTCGGACAGATATTCACATCAATATGAAGACTTCTTCAGAGTTGCTAAATTATCTACAGTACACCAGGTACTCAAATACACCAAGGACATTAATTTCGGAGACTACATGGACTATATAGACATGGCTGAAAAACTTAACTGGAATATGAGAGACCGGTTCGTGCAATTTCCTAGACATTTCAAAGAGGCCCATGACCAAGCTTCAGCATTGCTAGATATAAAAATCCAAGCTGCTCATAACAGATCAATTGCAGAGTTCTTCAAGGCAAACAGCGAGAAATTCAATTTTGATTCTGAAAAATACTTGATAAGGCTTCCAATGAGTGCGAAGGAGATAGCAAGAGAAGGAAAGGTCCTCCATCATTGTGTAGGTTCATACATTGAGAGAGTCGCTTCCGGTGAAAGACTCATCCTCTTTATCAGGGAGAAAGATAAACCTCATGATCCTTTATACACAATGGAGCTTGAACCGGAGACATACATGTTGATTCAGGTGAGAGGGCTTAACAATGCGGGTGTACCAAAGATGGTTAAAACCATGATTTCAAAGCATCAGGTAAGACTGAATAAAAACAAGAAAAAGAAAGCTACAACAGCTGCTTAAGAAGGGGGAAAGAAAATGAAGATGATCAGGTATTATGTCCGTTGCGTTAGATGGCTATGGAGAAACAGAAACTGGAAAAACAGTCGCCAGAAATGGAAAGCCATGGAGCGGGAGGTGCAGGAATGAAACGCCGATGTTACAAGTGTGGCGAAAAAGCGACGAAGCTCTGTGACTTTAGAAATTATAAAAAAGATACGATTATTGATCAATACGGAAAGGAAATTCCAATAGAAATTGCAGCTCTAAAAAGATGTGATAAGCCTATGTGCGAAAAGTGTTCAAATAGCTACGAAAGTGACACGGACTACTGCGATGCACATAATAATGAATTGTCTTTTTACAAAACTGAGCAGGCGGAAAGAGTGAATTCAAAGCGATTGAAAATCATCGTGAAAATAATGGGGGTGCATGAATGATTGAACAAATCACAAAGCGATTGAGGAGATCCGGAAACACAGGGCTGTTCCACGACTCAAGGAAAGATGTACTCACGATTACGGAGCATAGCAACATACTCCAGGAAAAAATTAATGAGCTCGTATCGGCTGTGAACCGACAGGATAAGGAAATTAAAGAATTAAAGGAGGCTGCAAAGAATGAAACATGATGAATATATGAAAAAGTATGGTGTTGGTTTTTCTAGCAATGCTTATTTAGATGGAGAAGTGGCAACTGGTGAAATAGAAGAACTTCTTGAAATCCTAAAAGATAAGCATATAAAGTGTCCAGATATAGTTTCCGGGTTGGTTCTGGTGAAAATAACGATAGATACAGATTCTGAAGTTGACCGCATTGAGGAATCTTTGTGGGACCATGACTTCGCGGGAGAAGATTATGAAATGCCGGAGAAAGGAAAAGAATATCTTAAAAAATGTTTTGAAGAATACAATGAAAAATACGCAAACCACGGAAACTATTGTGATGAAGTGAAGGTAGAGGTCCCAGAAGAAATGAAATATGAGTTGGAGGAGCATGATGAAGCCTGAAGAAGCACTGGATGTGCTCAAAAGAATGAGAGTGGCATTGGCCACATCTAGAGTGGATGGAATAAGAGTGCTTGAACCTTTAAATGTCGCCATTGCAGCCACTGAGAAGCAGGTAGCGAAGAAGCCTACAGTGAGTGAAGGTGGAGATGATGGCGAGCATTACGACTATTGTCCTATTTGTGATAAGTCAGCAACTGATAATTATTGCGGTAATTGTGGCCATAAGCTTGATTGGGGGAGTGAAGAGTGAGCTGCGAACATGACTTTAGACACCTAGATACAATTTACAAGACTAAATATATAAGCTACACATATTCGAATACGTACACTAGACTTGATAGATTTTACTGCTCCAGATGCTTAGAAATCAAAGAGGTACTAAAAGAAGAGGATCGAAGAAGTGAACCGGATTGGTTCGACAAGGAGAGATTGTAGATGGTAATAAAGGTTATTAAAGATAAGGAGGAGCTGGAGATTGACATCATGAAGGATATAGCGGTCCAGCTCCGAATGCAAGGTTACAGATTCATGGATCCATTCGACGGGCTGAGATGTCAAAGAAGAATCGACGCCCTTCACCAGGTAAGAAGTTACCTTCCGGTAGATGGAACAGAACAAACACTTGTTAAAGAAAAGAAGCGCTCTGAACAAGCACAGCTCATAGCCAAAGCAATACTGAAAGATGCACTAGCCTGGGTCAAGCTTTTAGACGCTGATGGAAATTAAGGGGGAGAAAAATGGATAACAAGATTGAAGTTCTAAATCGGTTGCTGCATGAAGTAAATCGAAAGCTAAAACTGGCTAATGAAAGTACAGAAAAGCTAAAAGTTGAAAGGGAAATTGATTTCCAAGCGCTTAGAAAACTATACGATTATGAAGACAAGCTTGAAAAAAGAAGAACTGTTCTGCAGGAAATAATTGAAGATGAGAATTTGAAGTCAGGTGTTATCAAAGAAAACACTAATGATGACATTATCGTGGGAGCGGATATGGGTAAAGGCGCTGATACAACGGTATTCGTAAGGGATATTTCACGAGAAACTGCTGAGGAGCTCATTAAGCGCATGGAAAGGAATCATAAGCATGGGAAAGTATAAGCTTCTGCTCAAGTACAAGGATCCGGAAAACAACATCTCCATCATATGCGATAACGCTCAAGAGGCTTTACATTACAAAAGACAATCTATTAAGCAAGGGTATGAGGTGGAGGTGAGAAGGCTGAATGAAGAGGAAAATACCAAGAAGGTATAGATATAAAGCTCAATTCAAGAAGCCTGAACCAGAACTCAACAATGAAGATGAAACAGAAGAATTGAAAGAAACAGAATCTGATCGAATGCTACGGTGGAGCTGGACTGCATTAGGTAAGTTGTGTTTGGAGGTAGTGAATGACTAAAGAGCAACTGTGTGAATATCGAGAACTACAAAAAGAAATCAAAAGATTGCAAGCAAGGATTGAAAAATTGAAAGATAAGAACGAGGGTTACGTTGCTGATGTTGTGAAAGGATCCAGTATAGAGTTTCCTTACACACAACATCCGATACTGATTGAGGGATTCGATGCAGAAAAGAAACAGGCATCAATATCAAGGTTTAAGGAGCTTCTCTCAAAGAGGGTGGAGAAGTCCATGAATAGATCGATAGAGATAGCTGAGTTCATATGCAACATCGAATCAGTAAAAATTAGGACGATATTCGAATATAGATACTATGACCTGATGACGTGGCAGCAAATTGCCTACAAGATTGGGGTTACAGATGAATCTTATCCAAGAAGAATACATGATAAATTCTTTGAGGATAGTCCGAATTAGTCCGAATGATTCATGATAATATGGTATCAAGCGATTTTCCCAGTAGATTACTCCTTTCAATATGACAGAAAGCCCTTGCACAGCGTGTAGGGGCTTTTTGTTACGCATAAGGCGGGTGAGCATATGGCTGACAATGATATTAAAATGATCTGCAAAAACTGTGGCAAAGCAACCACGGGCATCATAAAAGAGATAGAGTACACCATCAGAGAGGGACGCGCTTTGTCTTGCATGCATTGTAAAACCAAGCTCAAGTATCCTTACAATGGAGTGAAAGACTGTATGAGAGAGCGCTGTTACAAGAGGGTTAATGGTTCACTTAAGCAAACAAAACTATAAATTCTCAGATATTGTTTACTCTTTATATATTTGTTATTCTTAAACAAAATGAAAG
The DNA here is from genome assembly GCF_900115135.1 of Proteiniclasticum ruminis. GTDB lineage: Bacteria > Bacillota > Clostridia > Clostridiales > Clostridiaceae > Proteiniclasticum > Proteiniclasticum ruminis_A. Next base: position 22,857 of record NZ_FOVK01000002.1, read on the forward strand.
GGTGGATTCAATATGTATAATATTCCAGATTTTGATGCAATGTTAGAACCATTTAGAGAAAAAATGCGCGAAGTAAGTGCTAGATACCAAAACATAGTAAATGCCTCAATTCAGAGACTCATCAAACAGTTTAGAGATTTTCTAGCTGAGCTAGATAAATATTATTCTTTGGAAGACGTTGAAAAATATATATTTGTTTGTGAGGAAATGAGGAAATTTGGATGGACTGTATCATATAAGAATCCATACATCGATGAATTACATGTGTTAATCAACTCATATTACAATGGATGTATAGAAAGAAATGAATACATTGAAAGAGTTGATAGTACATTATTAAAGTTCATCACGGACTTTGATTTAGTCAAGATTAATGAAGTTGTAGAATTGAATCCAGATCGTAAGATTCTACTTAGTAAAGCCATTGATTTATATAAGCAAAAAAATTATGATGCTAGCATCCCATTGCTATTAATTCAATTGGATGGTCTTAGCCGTGATATTCTTAGATTGAACAGTAGGTTAAGTGTTTTCACAAAGAGAAATTACGAAGAAAATATCCGTTCTGCTGTTCATCGTCAGTTTAATAAAGATTTAACAGATAAAGAAGATATAATTACAAGAATGATTATAGCTAATATAACTGTATTTGATAATTTCAGTGTAAGCATGACTGCAAGTTCAAACGATATTGAATCACTATTTAATGAATGCAAAATCCATTCAAAGTTTAGTAGGCATTCAGTTCTACATGGAATAGATTGTAGTTACGGGAATGAACTAAACGCAGCAAAGAGTTTATCATTTCTAATTTACCTCAAAGAAGCATTGCCAATTTTATTATGGATTCATGAGTACGAAGATGAAAGTTGAGAATAGAAGTGTGTGATTCTGTACATTATGAATTAGGAGGGGGTACCAATGCCAAAGAATGTGAATTATTATCAGAACAAGAAGATCAATGAGCAACTCAAGAAGAATAGAGCAAATGTAGATATTGATGCCATTGAACTCAAAATCAGAGAGATGCTTATTCTCAATGGGTTCAACACATCGGAAATCGCGGCTGTTCTTTTTACTGTCATGCGAAACGTGCTGCTCTATGAAAGGAACCGTGAGTTCTTGGATAAGGTTGGAATCAATCCGAGACAACTCAATACTGAGGTAGTAGTGGAGATCCAGAAGCTATTGATAAAGGAGTACTTAAATGGACTTAATGAAACCGGAACTGCTACGAAAGCTTAATAAGCTCATAGAAGACGACGAAGTTCAGAAGTTCTACACCTGGAAAGAGTACAGGTTCTTGCGATCTAAAGCTAAGATACGAGACAACAATGAATGCCAGATGTGCAAGCGAGAAGGCAAGCACGGACAGTATGGTGCGTGCCACCATAAGGAAGAGGTCAGAGAGAAGCCTGAGCTCGCGCTGACGCTCAGTAACGTAGAGATACTCTGTAAGTACCATCACAATATTGTTCACCCTGAGAAGCTCAATGCAACGCCAGTCTTCATGAACGAAGAATGGTTCTAAATCCCCCCGGGTCGAATCAAACGGCCTTCTATCGGGGGGACCATGCAACGGGAGGGGGGGGACGCAACGGAGATTTTTTAAATTTTATCATGAGGGAGAGGGGTGGTTTTGGTGGATTTGAGACAGGTCAGAGAAGAGTTAAACCTCACTCAAAAGGGTATGGCGGAAACGCTGGGGATTGGCTTGACCACTTGGAAAAACTATGAATCCGCAAAGCGGAAACCGCCGAAAGAAATCGTTGAAAAAGTGGAGTGTCTATTACGTGACTATCAAGAGGCACGTGACCATGAAATGGACACGGCAGTTACTTACTCAGAAGAAGACATAAAGGAGTACCTTCTGAATGCTCTTGATGAAAAAGGAGCATTGAAACCAGTATTCGTTGATCTAGTGAATCGATACATGCAGATGTGGAAAACATCAATTGAGCTCGAACATGACATCAATAAAAATGGAGTCTCTGTGATGGGCGCCACTGGCCCAAAGAAAAATGATAGCGTTGCACTGCTTGTCAATGTGAATAAGCAGATGCTGATCGTTCTGGATAAGCTAGGCTTAAATGCCAATACCATAAAGCCAGAGGATGGAGCAGATGTATAAAAAAGGCTCATGTGCTCATCTTGACGACTGGATTGACATTGTAAAAAATCATAAGCAGCCGGTAAACATTGAACAGGTGCAGCTTATCGCACTTGTGGAAGAAAAGCTGCAGGAAAAAGATGTAATTGTTGATATAGATAAAATCAATGATTGCATCGATTTTATTGAGACTTACAGACCATACAAATTAACCCCGATACAGCGCTTTATCCATGCGTGTGTGTCGGGGCTTTTCTATACCGATGGATCAGTTGTATTCAGAGAGTTTTTCATTTATTCCGGTAGAGGATTCGGGAAAAATTCGCTGATATCAGACATTTCTTTTTACCTATCAAGCAACCGACACGGAATCAAAAGATACAACGTGGATATGGTGGCCAACTCTGAGGAGCAGGCAAAGACATCTTTCATGGATGTGCATGAGACTATAGGAAACCACCGAAAGCTTCAGGCAGCATTTACAAGAACTCTTGAAAAAATAACCTTCCGGAAGCTGAATGCTGTTATCAAGTTCTGGACTTCTAACGCGAAGACAAAGGATGGGTTAAGGCCTGGAGCTATTGTATTCGACGAAATCCATGAATATGAAGACACGAAGATCCTCAATGTTTTCACTTCCGCGTTGGGTAAAGTAGCAAACCCAAGAATCTTTTATATCACCACGGATGGATATCTGAGAGAAGGAGTGCTGGACCATTTCAAAAGAGTGGCCTTGGAGATCCTCAGCGGGAAAGAAAAGAGAAGAAGAATGTTTCCGCTGATTTGTAGAATTGAAAGTATGGAAGAATGGGAAGATCCAGAAATGTGGATCAAGGCGAATCCAAACCTTCCATGGCTTCCAAATCTGCAGCAGGAAATGGAACAGTATTTTATCGATGCGAAAGATAGCCAAACCTCCAAGATTGAGTTTTTGACAAAGAGATTGAACTTTCCACTCCAGGATACAACTGTTGTTGTGGCCACACATCAGCAGCTTATTGATGCTTCAGAACCACTTCCAGATCTCGAAGGGTGGGAATGTATCGGCGCCGTTGACTATGCGGACGTTAGAGACTTTATTGGAGTTGGCCTTTTGTTTAGAAAAGGACCTATAAGATATTGGCTAAGCCATACCTTCATTGTTGAAGAATCCTTGAGACTCACGAACTACAATCAAGATCTTCTTGCGGTGGCGAAAGAGAAGAATCTTTACACAATCATCCCAGGCCAAATAGCCGATGAAAAGTATATCATCGATTGGTTCCTAAGCATGGCCAAGAAATACAGAATCAGAAAAATTGCGGGAGACACATTCCGATTGAAGCTTCTGAAAGAAGGATTTCAAAAAGCTGGACTGCCAATGGAAGAAGTTAGAGCTGGTCCAGCCACTCATAACTTATTAGCCCCTACAATAGACACGCTCTTTGGGAAAGGCCTCATAAAATGGGGAGACAACCCGATGATGAGATGGTACGTCAATAATACAAAAGTTGTTACAGATGGAAAAGGAAACAAGACCTATCACAAGATTGAACCTATAAAGAGAAAAACCGACGGTTTCCATGCACTCATCCACGCTCTTGTGAAAGAAGAGGAATTGCCAGCTGAACCGGTTAAATATCAAAAGAGGTTTAAGACCAGAAACTACTAACGCTGAAAGGGGGTGAACGAGTGGCAAGTATTTTACAAGGAATAAGAGAATGGTTTTTCGGGATCGGCGACAACCCATCATCCCACACGAATAAAAGCTACTTTGAAACGCTTCAAACGAAGGTAGCCTTTAAGGAGTATGCAATTCAAATTTGCATTAACAAAATTGCGAACGCTTTGAGCATGTGCGATTACATTACCTATGACCCGAAGGGAAAGAAAACCGATAAAGTTTTTAAGGGTAATCTCTGGTATCAACTCAATGTATCGCCGAACCCGAATCAATCCTCTTCAGACTTTTGGCAAAAAGTCATCAGTCAAGCAGTTTACGATAAAAACGGGGCGCTGATTATACAAATGGATGGCGGGAAAGGTTTCGTTGTGGCGGATAGCTACGATGTAAAAGAATTCGCTTTTGTACCTAATATTTATAGCAATATAAAAATCGGTAATCTACTTATGGATAAAACGTACAATGAAACTCAAGTATTGAGAATAAAGCTCAATAACTCCAAGGTAAAAGAAATCGTGGATGGAGTTTATGAAGAATACGGTAAGCTCATAGGTGGAGCAATCAAGAATTATAACCGTAACAACTCAAAGAAGTTATGGATCAAGATGGGGACCATGTTTAACCAGCTTAATCAAGTGGTTACAGAAAATGAAGATGGAACGATAACCACGCAAGCAGATCTGATACTTGATGATTTGTTTACGAATAGACTCAAGGGATACTTTGACGAAAGAGACTCAGCAACACCTCTAGAAGAAGGGCTTGAAGTACAGGAATCGCAAGAGAACAAGCAGCAAGGAAAAGAAGTCACCACAAGAGATGTTAAGGATCTCTTTGATGACATTTTAAATTTAGTTGCGGATGCTTTTGGAATTCCGAGAGGTCTTTTAAAAGGTGATGTGGCCGATGTTGAGGCTATGACGGATAACTTCATTGCTTTCTGCGTCAACACTATTGCGAACGCCATCGAAGACGAATTCAACAGAAAGCTTTATACCCAAGAAGAAATAATCAGCGGAAAAAAGCTTGCAGTGAAAACAACTAGAATAAAAGCTCATAATCCAGTGGATGTTGCTTCCAGCGCTGAGGCGTTATATAGAATCGGAGTTGCAAACGTGAACTACATCAGATGGCTGATCAACGAGGAACCTATTGACGAAGACTGGGCGGAAGATTACGCGCTCACGAAAAACTATGAGCGTAACCATGATAAAGGGGAGGTGACTTAATGAAACTATATCAAAAAGAACAGATCATGAAGTCCTTGGAAAACGCAGGCATGAAGATAGACATCAAGCCAAGACTGGAACTGAAGAAGAGTGATAACAAAGCGGAGCTTTACCTGTACGGGGACATCATTGAAGATGATTACGTGTGGGACAAGACCAAACAGTATATTTCCTCCAAAAAGGTGAGGGAGCAGCTGGATAATCTTGACGGCGAAGATCTGCTGATCCACATCAATTCTTTCGGTGGAATGACCTTTGAAGGTGTTGCCATCTTTAATCTATTAATGGATTACCCCGGAAATGTTGATGTCCAGATTGACGGTATCGCCGCTTCAGCCGCGTCAATCGTGGCCATGGCCGGAAAGACTATCAAGGGAAGATCCAACACTATGCTGATGATCCATAAAGGATGGACCTGGACCCGTGGAAATGCAGACGAACTCAGGAAAGTTGCAAGTATGCTTGAGAAAATCGACGCTGCGGCAGATGAGACATACATGAAAAAGTTTAATGGAACGAAAGAAGAGCTGCTTGCTCTTATCGGAAATGAGACTTACTTGACCGCTGAAGAAGCCCTTGAAAAAGGATTTTATGATGAGGTAATCGAAGCCTCTGAAGGCGATCCAAAACCCGAAGCATCTGCAAAGCCGGAAGAACCAGTAAAGCCATTATCCTTGTTTGAACTACACAGAATCAATAAAGAAAAGCAAGAAGCAGCTCGAAAGGCTGCTAATTTATTTGCCAAATTTAAGGAGGAATAAAAATGAACCATCCAGACAATCAGAAATTTATGGAAATCAAGAACAAGATGCAAGCGGCTATCGCCAACGGAGACACTGAAGGGTTTACCGCTTCTATGGACGATTTCGCCAAAGAAATCCAGAACAGCATCATCGAAGATGCAAAGATGGCGAGCAGAGAAAACCTCTCTATGAACGCGCTGTACATGAACAAGGAGTACAATCTGAGACCGCTGACCAGTGAAGAAGAGAAGTTCTACATGGCGGTTGAAGGAAACACCTTTGCCAATACTCCAATGCCCAAGACTGTTTTCGATAGAGTCTTTGAAGACCTCAGAAAAGACCACTCCCTTCTTTCTAGAATTCAGTTCGTAAATGTTACAGGAGTTACAGAATGGTCCATGAGAAATGGGGATGTTCAGGCAGCTCAGTGGGGTAAGCTTTGCGATTCCATCAAGAAGCAGCTGGACATGGCTTTCAAGGTTGAAAACATCACCCTGAATAAGCTTTCCGCTTTCGTCAACATGTGCAAAGCGATGATCAAGCTTGGTCCAGTATGGCTTGACAGATTCGTGAGAGAAATGCTCATGGAATCCGTACAGCTGGGCGCTGAGAACGCAGTCGTTGCAGGTAACGGTCTTGATCAGCCAATCGGTATGATGAAGAATCTTGCCGCTCCAGTAGATCCAGTCACTGGATACGCTGATAAAGCTGCAACCGCAATCACTGATCTAACTCCAGCGACCATCGGAAGAACAATCGTTGCGCCAATGACCAAGAACGGTACCGTGAAGGTTGATGTTGCCGACATCCTCTTTATGGTAAACCCACTTGATTACTGGCAGTCCATCTTCTCCGAACTGGCCTTCAGAACCCCTGAAGGAAACTATGTACTGGATAAGACCTCCATCGGAGCTACTCTTGTACAGTCTGCAGCAGTCCCAGCCGGAAAGATGATCGTCGGAAAAGCGAAGAACTACTTCTTCGGTCTTGGTATGAACACCAAGATTGACGTATCCGATGAATACAGATTCTTGGAGGATGACAGAGTCTACATCGCGAGACTTTACGGTCACGGAAAGCCTGTAGACAATGACTCCTTTGCGATCTTTGACATCACAGGCGTAAACCCTGTGACCCCATAACAAAGGGAGGATATGGAAATGGCAGCTAAAACCACATCTAAATCCTCAGCTAAGCCGGCAGTGGAGCGTCAAGTTGACGCCCCTACTGCTGAAGCTAAGAAGACCCAGGCATATAAAGTCATTGAAACCTTTAAGGATGTAGATGGCCACATTTATACAAAGGGGTCCAATTACCCGGCTGAGGGTAAAAAAGCGAAGAATGAACGAATCCACCAGCTTCTCACAAGCGAGAACAGAATGAATAGGCCGTTCATTGAAGAGGAAACGGAGGGATAAAAATGTCCCTGAAAAATGAACCTATACAGTATCTTCCCATGGCAAAAGATAGAATCAATGTGACCTTTAGCCATAGAGATGAGGATATAAAAAGAATGATTGCGGAAGCCATGGTGAAAATCAGAGCATGGGTAGGCCAAATAGATTTTGATCCAGAATCGGATGTTTCTGACACCGTCGGAATCCTTGCCAATGAAATGCTGCTCGATTACGTGCGCTACAAGTGGAATGGATCTGGCCAGTATTTTATGCAGGAACACCGGCCGGCAATCTTGACACTACAGATGGAGGTGGCCAAGCGTGATAAGAAGAAATAAATATACTCACGACGAACTGAATTCAGGCCAGCTATCCTATGGATGCGACAAGCATACAAGAGATGCCGCCGGAAAACGAACCGGAAGCACTTTTGAAATTGCAGGGATTCTGAACTTTAAGAACATGTCTCTTCGGGAAAGTGATTACAACCTTTACGAGGCGATAGATAAAGTCATCGCTAGGAAAGTGAAGGTTTATTATGTTCCTGGAATAGAGAAAAATCACAAGGTAATACTTGAAGGTGAAAAGTACGACATCACCAGGATTGATCCAGACAATGAGAAAACCTTCCTGTACCTGTACCTGGAGCGGGTGAATGTATGACGAAAGAAAGAATCGCTACGGTAATAAAAAAGCATTATCCGGATATTCCGGTATTTGACTCAGATATCAAGAAAGAAGAAGTGGCGGAAAACCCTTCTTTTTTCATGTTCCGGATGTCGAATAGATACACACGTGGTGAGAGTGGCAGAAGCCTCCTCCAAAGAGTGTATGTATCTTTCGTTACGAAGGAATATAAAGAAATCAACGTGCCTCTTCTTGCGCAGGATTTACAGACCGTGCCACTTTATTTTGTGGATTCCGATGAGGAACTTGGAAAAATCCAAGGAACCGACATCGAAGCCATGATGGTCACGATGGAATTCTCCATGCAGGTAAAGGGGTGCATGATATGAAATACGATGTAACCCCCAAGGGGCAAGATGATCTCATAAAAGCCATGCAAAAGGTTCCAGAAAAGACAGAGGAGTTAATCAACAAGGCTCTTCACTCTTCCGGAGGGAAAGAAGTCTCCATGGCCATCATTGGCTTTATGCCAAAGTCATCAAGAAATAAAAAGCACGCAAAAGAAAGCAACTCCTTAAAACAGGATGACCTTAACCTTGGGTTCAGAATTTATCCGCGCGGAGGAGCTGCACGGAATAAGGGTTCCTTTGGGTACCTAGTATTTCCAAATGATGGAAGAGGAGCAAAGAATCCTGTTGCTCAAGGCTTTTTTGAAAAAGGTCTTGAAAGCAAGATGGATAAACTGACGCAAATCGTTTTAGAAGCCCTGGAAGAGGGCGTTAAATTATAGGAGGGTAAAAAATGGAACTAGATAAAAGTTATGATGTAGTCCGGATTACCAACGGATTTATAAGACTGTACGACGAGGCAACAAAGACCTACGGAACAGCAAAGTCCACTGGATGTTTAGGAAGCTTGTCCACTGAATCAGAAACAAGAACTGTAGTCAAGAGATGTGAGGGGGAAGTTGTAGAGGAGGTAACCATCATCACTGCGCTGCTGGTCACATTTACAGGTCATATGCCAATTGGTGTTCTCAGAGATCTGTACGGATTCTCAAATGAAGGACTCAAGCCTGGCGTGTACGCTATTGGTAGAAAGTCTAAGCCGAAGAAAGGAATTTACACATGGCAGGCGGAAGACTTGTACGATGAACAGAAAAAGTTCATGGCATATCCAAACATGAGAATAACTTCAGGGTACGCATTTTCTCACGAGAATGGCGCTGAAGAAATTGCAGAGGTATCCATCAACTTTAAGGCTATGAGGGATGAGCTTGGAAACTTCTACTATGATGCTTATGAGAAAGAATTAACAGATGAATCCGTGAAGACCGGATGGGCACAGACCTTTGATCAGTCTCTTGTTGAACTCGTGACCCCGTAATGGAGGGAGCTTATGTTATACGAACTAGACCTTAAACCTGATGCAGCTGGAGAAATTAAGACAGTGACGCTTGATACGTCGCTGTCTCTTTATTTTCTGAAAAAGATGCAGCAGGAAAATCTTCTATCTAAAAATTTCATTTCAAATCTTGTGATGACACAAGCGGACCCGACGAAAGCGAACTATGATGATCTCCTTAATTCTCCCTATATCGCTTACAGAAATGCGAATCCAAATGGGATGAAAAAAGAAGAGTTTGAAGCAAACGTTCTTTTCGACATGGACATGTGTTCAGTGGTTTACGCAGACATTATCCAGGGAGAACAAAAAAGAAGTGGCGCTATGGCTAATTCTTTCAGACGGGTCACTCAAAGAAAAAAGTAAAGAGCGGAGGGCAGAGGATCCCGGAATATTGGAAAGAAGTGGAAAGCGTAGAGGATGTTTATTCAATCTACGCTTTTTTATTTAGGATTGATTCCTGGACCGTTTGGCGGCTACCTTTCGCGGAAGTCAGAAGAATCGCCACAAATAAATTAGCGATAGAAGGTTTCCTTAACCAAGAGTAGGGAGGTGTGAAACATGGCAAAGAAAGAAGTACAAGTTGAATATAAGGTCCTGAATACGCAGTTTAATTCCGGGATAAAAGATATCACGGGAAAGCTTTCCACGCTGAACAAGGAATTTAAACTGCAGCAAGAAACCATGAAAAACAGTGCCTCGGAAACTGAAAAGCTTGAAGGGAAACTGGAGAAGTTAAACAAGGAGCTGGACCTTTCCAAGGAAAGAACGAAGCTCACCGCCGATGCTTTAGAGATGGCAAAAAAACAAACCGGCGAGAACTCCAAGGAAACAAAAACCTGGAGTGACCGCCTCATTGATGCGAAGAGAAATGAAGAGTTTCTCAAGAACGCCATCACTGATGTCACAGGGGAACTAAACAGTCAAAAAAGCTCAATAAAAGAGCTCACCAGCGTCGAAAAACTTTCTATAGAAAATTCCCAACGTAGAATTACACAATTAAACGAACTTGAAAAAAATTCTGAAGAGCTCACGGACGCTTCTGACAAGCTTTCCAAGTCTTATGATCTGGAGAATAAGCGAGTCGGAGAGCTTGAATCAAAATCCAGTGCATTGACCAGGGAAAAGGAATACCTGAGAAAGCAAGTGGACCTCACATCAGAATCCATAATGAACCTAGAGAGACAGTTGGAACTTGCAAAAGAAGAGTACGGAAAAAACTCCGAGCAGGTGAAGAAGCTTGAAGATGCTCTTATGGATGCCAAGATAAAGAATCAGGATTTCACAAACTCTCTTCGAGATTCAGAAAACGGGCTGAAGAGGTTTGGTGAAAAACTTGAGAGCGCTGGCAAGGTGATGACGGATACTGGAAAGAAAATGACGCAGTATGTGACACTACCCATTATCGGAGGGGTAGCTGCATCCGTAAAAGCCGCCAGTGATTTTGAAACAGCCTTTACCGGCGTAAAGAAAACCGTGGATGAAGTTGTGGATGCAAATGGAACCGTAACCTACAGTTATGAGAAGCTTGAAAAAGGCATCAGAGATATGGCAAAACAGATGCCATCATCCGCGAATGAAATCGCCGGTGTAGCTGAGGCGGCTGGACAGCTTGGAATAAAGACTGAGGATATCCTTTCCTTTACGGAAACCATGCTGATGCTGGGAGATTCCACGAATCTGAGTAGCCAAGACGCTGCTACATCCCTCGCAAGACTTGCGAACATCACGGGAATGCTTCCAAAGGATTTTAGCAGGTTAGGCGCTACCATTGTAGATTTAGGAAATAACCTGGCGACTACGGAAGCTGAAATTGTCAATATGGCCATGAGGCTTGCCGGTGCAGGTACCCAGGTGGGAATGAGCGAATCCGAAATCTTATCCCTAGCTGGTGCTTTAAGTTCCGTAGGAATAGAAGCTGAAGCGGGAGGATCTGCATTCTCAAAAGTGATGATCAATATGCAGCTGGCAGCTGAAAAAGGCGGAGGGTCTCTAGATCAATTTGCTGAAGTTGCCGGTGTTTCGTCCAAGCAATTCGCGAAAGCATACAAGGAAGATGCTACAGAAGCGCTTATGATGTTCATCGAAGGTCTTGCGTCTTCTGAAGAACGTGGAATATCTGCAATCAAAGTACTGGATGACATGGATATCAAGGAAGTCAGACTCAGAGATTCACTATTGAGAGCAGCAAACGCTTCAGGTGTGTTCAGCGAGGCTCTTTCCATCGGGTCCAAAGCTTGGGAAGAGAACACAGCACTCACGGATGAAGCAAGAAAAAAATACGAAACCTTTGAATCCAAAGTGAAGATACTGAAGAATCAGATTACTGATATCGCCATAGAGTTTGGTGGTCCACTTTTAGACGCGCTGTCTAAGGTGATGGAAGCACTGAAACCTACTTTAGAGAGAATTGCAGACCTTGCGAAGCGGTTTAGCGAGGCAAGTCCAGAAACTCAAAACATGGTGATTAAAGTGATTGCCCTTACGGCTGCTCTTGGGCCAGTTCTTACAGTGGCAGGGAAATTTGTTTCCACAATAGGATCAATAACCAAAGCTATAGCCGTGGCTAAACCAGCCATGGCGGTAATGGCAACAGGTGCATCTGGAGTCGGAACAGCAGCTGGAGCTGCAGCGGGTGCTGGAGGTCTTGCGGGTCTTTCTGCAGGTCTTGGCACTGTGATTGCAGCGGCGGCCCCATACGTTTTAGCAGTCGCTGGTATAGCGGCGGCTGGATACGGAGTTTACAAGATACTAAATCAGGATGTCATTCCAGAAGTGGATCTCTTTGCTGATCACGTAGGGTACACAACAAAAACAGTGACGGATGAATTCGGGAACGTCACAACTGTAGTTGAGGATCTTTCAGTCACAATCTCGGAAGAAACAAAAGAGCAAGTCGGCTCATTCTTCGATATGGCGGACTCTGTGAAGCAGACTTTTCACGATATGTATTTTGATGTTAACAATGAAACGGAAACCGGTCTTTCTGATATGTACACAAAGACTACAGAAATGGCCAACCTGATTATTGAAGCGTCTGAAACTCAGAAAAACGGAGTAGTCGAACAGTATCAAGAGCTCTTTGCGAATACGACCGTTCTTACAGACGAAGAGCAGATGGAAATTATAAAAAGCGTAAATGATGGCCATCAGGACAGAATCAAAGAAACTGAAAAACTAAAAGATAGGCTTGTTGGAATTTACGATGAGATCAGGCGTCAGGGTGGAGAAATCACCATGAATCAACAGCAAGAAATAAACTCCATCATGGAAGAAATGAAAAGATTGTCAGTTGAAACCATGTCCAAAAATGAAGCTGAGCAGAACGTGATACTGAACAGATTGGCAAGTTCAAATGAAAGAATAACGGCCAAGATGGTAGGAGAAACTATAAAAGAACTCAATACCCAAAAGGATGAGTCCATCAGAATTGCCGGTGAACAGAGGGATGAGATGGTCAGGCAAGCAGAGGAGCTTAGAACACTTGAAGGTGGAATCTATGCAGATAAGGCCGATGAAATCATAGAAGAAGCCAATAGGCAATATGATGAAGTGGTAGCCGCGGCTGAAGGGACTAAAAACGATGGAATTAAAAAGCTTGAAAATGCATATGGTGGACTAGTCAAAAAGGTTGATACTGATACAGGTGAAATTCTCGGATTCTGGGGAAGCATCAAAAAATGGTGGGACGGTTGGAACCCAACACCAAAGAACGCCCAAGTCAATACAACTCAAACAACTACATACACAAGCAGAACAACGAGTGGATATAGCGGATCTTCGGGTAGTGGATATGGAGCTACTAGACCAAACTTTAAAGGTGGAATCATCCCTGACTATACTGTTCTCGGAAATCATAGCTTCGCCGAAAAAGGACCTGAAGCAGTCTTACCGCTTACCGGTAGAGAAATGGATCCATACGCTGATGCGGTGGCCAGAAGAATCAACGAATACAATGAAGTCGCATCTAATGCATCCACAAAACCACAAATCATTCTCAACATCACAAACACCCTTACTGGCTCAGCTGATGAGGATAGACTGGTGAGAAAGATTGACCGGTCCCTGAAAAAGAGCAGCGATGAAGCGTCATTCGCGATTGGAGGTGCGTAAATGCTTGAATTAATCATAGACAATAAAAGTTCTACAGATTTTGGATTATGCCTTGCGGAAACGCCCTCTATTCCATCGCCGGAGCGGGACGTGGAAAGAGTTCCAATAAGAGGGAGGCATGGGTCACTGACGAAGAAATACGCGTACAAAGACATTTCCTTCAGCGTATCCCTGAACCTTTTGGAAGACGATGGAATCAAGGACAAGCTCAGGTATATCAGAGCATGGATACTGAATGCGAAGAAACTGCAGCTCAGCGATGACACCGTCTTTTATCGCATTAAAGAGTCCAATATTCCGGATATTGAAAATGAGTTGAATTTACTTGGGAAATTTGAAGCAAATTTCGTAGCTGATCCATTCCAATTCACAGAAAGTAAAATCGTTACACTAAACTCTTCTGGTAAAGTCTTGTACAGTGGAACCATTGAGTCAGAACCGTATATAAAAATATATGGAACCGGGAACGGGACTCTAACCTTCAACAGTGATGTGATTCATTTTCAGGAAATCTCAGAATACATCGAGATTGACTGTGAGAATCAGCAAGCTTTTAAAGGGGTGGACCCAAGGAACGATAAGATGATTGGGGAATACCCGGTGTTGCAGATTGGGATGAACGATATTTCGTGGACTGGAGGAATAACAAAAATTGAGATCGATGTTAGAGAGGTGTATTTGTAGTGCTGATACTTTATAAAAAAAGCGAAAGACAGTTTCTGAGCAATGGCATCGGAAGACTGGACAAACACGCCTTTGAGGACAAGGTAAGGGAAGAACTGAATGGGATCTACAAGCTTGAGTTTACGTATCCAATTCATGCGCCTCACTCCAGGGATGTCAAAAACGATAACATAGTCAGGGCTACTGTTCCGGATGGAGAGCAGCCCTTTTTTATATCCAGAATAGTAAAGAAAGACGGGTACCTGAGAGTAACCGCGTATCACTTATTTTATCGCCTCATATGGCAGCTCATTGAGGATATCAATATTGTAAATCTGAATGGCCAAGCAGCCCTCAACAGGGTGCTTGAAAACACAGAGTTTACTGGTGTGTCTGATATCGCCACAACGAAGAACATCAGAATTGTGCGTTATAATGCTGTAGAAGCGATTTTAAACCATGGGAAGGATAATACTCTAATATCTCGATTCGGAGGTGAACTGAAGCGCGACAAGCTCACGGTGATGCTTATGAATCGAATCGGAAGAACCTACGAAAACAATCCAGTGGAAATCAGGTATGCAAAAAACCTACTATCGTACGAAGCTGATATCAGTGATTCCAATGTGGCCACAAGAGTGATGCCTATCGGGTTTGATGGATTAATTCTTCCGGAAAAGTACGTGGTGAAGCCTGGCGCGGACCCGACGGATTATAAAACCTTGAAGGTGGAGTACTCCTCCATTCGGGCAATCAGCAATCCGGACAACCTCAAAGAAGGAGAATTGCCGCTTGAAGATGCCTATGAGGCACTAAGGCAGGCGGTTCTCTCAGACTTTGAAAGTGGCAGGTTTGACCTAAAAGCCAGTTACCAGGTGAAGTTTCAGGAATTGAGCACTACAGAAGAATATAAGAACAAATCGGTACTCGAAAAGGTGTATCTCGGAGATGAGATCAAAGTAGTCCACACGGATGAGGATCTAGAGATACTTTCAAGGGTAGTGGCTTATGAGTGGTCTCCTATCCGGAAAGAGTATGATGAATTAGAACTTGGAAGTCATATTGATACTTTCAGCGACATCAAGCCCACATTGGAATTGATTGCTGGAAAAGTAGAACAGTACAAAACAGACTGGGAAAGCAATATAGAGCAAATCACGGAGCTTTTGACTACAGCACTTGGTGGCTATGTGCTCAAAAGAACAGGAGAACTTCTGATTATGGATACGGAAGATCCAGCGACCGCAACAAAAGTATGGAGATGGAATCTAAACGGCTTGGGATATAGTAGTGCTGGTATCAATGGACCTTACGAGATTGCCATTACCATGGATGGTAAGATAATGGCTAAATTTGTTTATGCCTTGAATCTATCTTCTATTAGTGCAAATCTTGGAGTTGTTACTGCTGGAAAAATACAAGACTCCACATCAGAAAGTTATTGGGACCTGGATAATGGGGAGATCGTTCTTAATGTTCGATCTCTGAAAATCAATGCGAAAGAAGTTGCAACACAAGATGACATTGATGGGATTAAGTCCTGGACTGTTCAAATCTTCTCCACCAACGGAGGAGTATTTAAAAATGACCAGATCAATACAATGCTCATTGCAAGGGTTTATAGAGGAACCGAAGATATTACAGATACACTAGATGCGAACCGCTTCAGGTGGACCAGGGTATCTGAAGATTCTGCAGCGGATGAGTTGTGGAATACCGCAAATTTTAGCGGAAAGAAAGAAATTTCTGTGACATCTGACGATGTGCATCAACGTGCAACGTTCAATGTCACGATACTTGAGGAGGTATAAAAATGGCAGTAGCAACCGGTCAATTTACAATTATTGATTATAATGATGCACTTTCATTAAGTGCATACATAGCTTCGAACAGACAAAAAACACAGATTTTCAATCCAGATAATGGATCATACAATCCGGATTGGGCATCAAGTAATGTAATCCTTACGCCATCACTTTTCATTCTAGGCAATGCCAATGACATCATCACCAGTTCAGCTGTTCAGTCGATTCAGTGGTATGACGTTTCCAATGGAGTAGAAACACTTATTTCAGCAAATGCCAGTTATGCGATTGGTGCAGCAAAACCAAATGCGCTGACCATTAAATCGAACGTGCTTGCAGGTTTACCTGGTAAGGAATTCATGTGCAAGATTGTGTACAGAGATCCAAGCACAGGACTGGATCTAATCGTCAAGACACCAATATCATTCTCAAGGGTAGTCAGTGGGTCAGGAATCACTGATGCGATTGCATGGGCACCTAATGGAAATGTTTTTAAGAACGATGAAACAACATCGCTAATCGCAGAATGTGATCTTGTAAGAGGCAGTGTCGTGGACTCTACAAATGTTACGTATCAGTGGTATCAGTTTGATACAGCACAAACGACTGATGCAGGTGGAGGAATTAACTGGAGAAAACTCACTAATGTGGCCAATGTGACTACAGGAGTAACTACAAGACAAATGACCGTGTTTCCTGCAGCTGTGCCCACCTATGCAGTATTTAAATGCGTGATTAAAGATACAGATGCATCTTCCAATACTTACAACAGTTCATTCGAGGATAATGTGACTTTTGAAGATAAGTCGGATCCAGTACAGGTGACGATAACATCCACGGGTGGAGATGTTTTTAAGAATGGGGTAGGATCTACGACCCTTACTGCGAAAGTATTTCAAGCTGGTGCAGAAGTAGATGCTGCAGGAACTAAATATACTTACAAATGGTTCAAGCTCAACTCTTCAGGAGTACTGGACTCGAACTTTGGCGGTACAGGGATTAACTTTAAGACAGGTAAGACTCTCTCAGTAGGGGATGCGGATGTAGATGTGAAGGCCACATTTCAGGTAGAAGTAAGTTAGGGGGGATAGAATGCCAGCAGCGATTGCACAGTTTACAATCATGGACTATAACGATATTACGGTTGGTGCAACGGCGCCTGCGAATCCTACCGTAGACCAACTATGGCTGAACACATCTGTATCACCAAATCGATTATCCAGGTGGTCTGGATCTGCATGGGTACTGGCTACACCTACCTCAGCAAGCCAAGTTGGAGCAGAAGCAACAATATATAAGCAAGCTGCTGCTCCAGCACATTCCAATGGCCGTTTATGGCTTCAGACGGGAGTTGTACCAAATGTGTTGTGGAGAAGCACCGGTTCAGCATGGGAAAAGGTCACGCCGACATCTCCCGGAGAGGTTGGAGCATATCCATCCACAGATGGAAGTAATCTTGAAAACAGAATATATTCAGCTGAACAAAAAATAACTCCAGAAGCCATTGTAAATACATTTACCGAAGAGTATTCAAAAGATGATACGAAGGCTATTACAAAAGGAATCGTCACGATGAATCGTGATGGTATTACCGTATCGAAATCAACATCGGAAATCAATTCCCAATTAGCGAATGATGGAGTAACAGTGCGAGATGGAGATGCACCACTGGCAATATTTGGAGAAGCTGGTGCAATAATCCCAAAGGTAGAATCAAACGTGCTGAATTTTTCGGACAAAACTGGCGTCTATTATGTTGGAGGAGCTTATCCATACAAGTCAATCTCTGAGTGCCTGAACACCCTATTTACGCGTAACGATAAAATCCATATTGGTCCGGCAGGTTATCCCAACTCAGCTGATATTTACATAGAGGTTTTCGGTAATATAAACGAAACGGTCAGAATAACCGGACTATCTGGAAGAGGAAGACTGATCATCAGGATAAATGCAGGGGTAACTTTTAACGGAAACTTCGAACTTTATGGAAACACATTGCCTATCTACATCATAGGTGCAGCTGGTGCAGTCATTAAAAATCCAGGCAATGTATCAGGATACATGTTTCAGATCTCCGCCTGTAAGTATGTGCAGATCAACAATCTTAACCTTAATAATAACGGTGGATATTACCTCACAGACGTCACTCACGGATCTACCGTGCACTTTGAAAATTCTGATATTATTGGATGTAATTATATGGCTCAAGCCAATAACGCATCCTCAGTAACCGTTGTAAATTGTAAAGGTAACGTAGTCAGTGGAGTTCTTAGGCTTGTCGAGGGTGCAAAAGGATATATCAGCGGTTCAGCGCCAGCTGGAGGACCCCTTGAGTACTCTACAAATAAATTCGTTTTTACAGATGGCACCGTAGCTAGAGTTAACAGCGCATATTCTCCACCACCAATAGCCTCAAAAGTGTTTGTCCAGGTATTCAACGGAGCTACTTTTGACTCTCTGCATCATGGCACATCTAATGTTAGTACTTATTATGGAGCATCCGCAGCGCAGAACAGATGGGATAGCTCGACAGGATGGTTTGACGGTAGAATTCGTTTCGGATCTGAAATCAATAATTTTTTGAATGGCGGGTCGAATGTTTCTATAAGAATGCGCTTGAGACGAAAAAACAGTTCTCATGGTAGTAGTGGAGCTGTGATGCCTGCTCCGTACAATCATTCAGCGTCATATTCGAGCGGAGCTACAAGAGGTGGATGGACTGGATGGGCTACAGTACCATCAAGCCTGTTTACATCTTCAGGTGCAACACTAACATATTACAACGGGGTACAAGGAATTAACGGTTATGCCATCTGGGATGCCGTAGAGGTTGAAGTAACTGTAACGAAACAAGTGTAGGAGGTAAGTTTATGTTCTACTTTACTCCGGAAGGATGGAAAATCTTTCCAAAGAAAATCAATTATACACAAGAAATAGAAACCTTTGATATGTCTGATGAGGCGTATCAAGGGTTTTCTAATATGCAATCTGAGGATATTATCCTCACAGAAGAGCAGCTTCGAAGGTTTGAAACTATTAAGAATGTGCAATCAATAGGGATTGAAGACATCAAGAAATTTGTCTTCGAGCAGAAAGTTGAAGATCAAAGTTTAGTTGACTTGCAGTCTGAAGTGAAAGCAGAAGAAACGAGACAGAAATTTGCTAGGCTTATCAGGTGGGATGAAATTACAACCGAAGAGATGCTGGATCTGATAGATGATTTCAAAGAGTACGCCATAGGTTCATTTTACGTAGCTGGTGACATCTTTAGTCTAAATAATCAGCTGTATCAAGTTCTTCAGCCGCATACTTCTCAGGAAGACTGGCAGCCAGATCAGACACCGGCTCTTTATAAGGCTATAGCACCACCTTCAGTTATTGCTGAGTGGAAGCAGCCAACCGGGGCGCATGATGCTTACAATAAAAGTGATATGGTGCTTTTCAGTGGCAAAGTATATGAGAGCTTGATTGATGGGAATACCTGGTCACCATCAGCTTATCCGCAAGGATGGAAAGAAATAGTAATATAAGGATCTCTTCGGAGGTCCATTTAATTTAACAAAAGGAGTGAAAAAAGTGGAAGTTATTAAGAAAGCTATCGTGGAACTATTTGGATATTCAAAGGCAGAGTGGGCGACAGGAGGAATCATTGCAGCGATTGGAGGGGTGATTGCGGGGATGTTGGGTGGATATGACACGTTAATGAAAGCACTTCTCTTCGCCATGGCCTCAGATATCGGTACAGGGTTCTATTTATCAAAAATTCTTAAGCAGACAAGCTCATCTAAGGGGATTGCGGGGATCCATAAAAAGATTGGTATCCTCATGATGATTGCCTTTGCTACAATAATTGACGAAGTCCTTGGACAAACTGGAGTACTTAGAAACGGTGCGGTCATTTTTTATCTGGCCATGGAAGGATTATCTCTGGTAGAAAACCTGACAGCCATGGGAGTGCCAGCATTTCAGCCGCTAAAAGAATATCTTGTGCAGCTCAAGGAAGGAAGCAAGAAAGGACCAAGTAAGATTGTTGAAATTGAGAAGAAAGAAGAGGTGAAGTAGCATGAAAGAGTTTATACAGTTCATTCTTTTGAATGCTTGTTATGTGTGGAACAAGAAGAACAACATCAGTATCAAGCCCACACACATCATTATCCACTCTACTGCGACTCCAGGAGTCATGGCTAAGGAGTGGTTCAATCGGTGGAACAAGTCTTCCATTATGGTGGCGGTACATGCTTTTATTGATGATCTGGAGTTCTGGCAGCTGCTTCCATTCAATATGTGGGCGTGGGGAGTCGGTGGTAAAGCTAATGGATACAGCCTGCAGATAGAGATGTGTGAGGACAAGGAGCATTCGGAGGTTTACTTCCGGAAGGTCTTGGCCAACACTATCAAGAAAGTCGCTCAGTGGTGTAAAGAGTTTAATATCCCGATTGATCATGTTATAGGCCATTATGAAGCCAGGATTCTAGGCATAGGATCCAATCACAGTGATCCACGCCATTGGTGGTCGAAGTTTGGCTACACAATGGATATGTTCCGTGATGATGTAAAGAAAGCGATGGACAAGCCTGTAATACCAGCACCTGATAAGCCTATCGATGAGAAGGTATGCTCCGAAAATCTCAATGTGCGGTATGGTCCTGGCACCAACTTTAAGATCTTGGCCACCATGCCACAAGGTACGAAGGTGGAGATTTTCTCGATTTCCGGAAACTGGGCCAAGGTTAGATTTAAAGATATCGAAGGGTATTGCAGCACTGCATATCTCAAGAAGTCTCTTACTGGTTACGTCATGGCCACAGTGCTCAACGTAAGAGCTGGCAGAGGTGTGGGCAATGCAATTCTCGGGAAGCTCAAGAAAGGAGCACCAGTGACCTTGTATGGCCTCCAAGGCGGTTGGTGGGAAACACCTACCGGTTATGTCAGTGCTGACTGGATATCTTTGGATAAGGTTGCAGCACCCGTGGAGGTTAAGTTTCAGGAAGGAATCGTGACAGCCACAGCAGGGTTGAATGTTCGGAAGTCACCTGGAGGGGCGAAGGTTGGAGCGTTGAAGCATGGAACCAAAGTTATAATATACGAGCAGTCTGGATCATGGTACCGTATTGGAAATGATAAATGGATATCGGAAGTATACATAAAGAGTTATTGAAATGATTTAAGCAATTGAAAATATGTAAAAAGCAATAAGTAAATTAGGAGACATTTCTATAAAGAAAGTCTATAATATATTCGATCAATGTTGTAAATGATTTCAAATAAAGGTAGAATCATAATAAATATGTTTTATTATGGAGGTTTGTGGTGTTTGAATTTCGAAAATCGCTTTATGACTATGTGACAGTACCGTTATTGAGAGAGTTTTTATCTGCAAATAAAATAAAATTCAAAAGTTTAACCTTGAAAGCCGATTTAATTGAAGAAATTGAGCTACAAGTATTAAAAGGGAACTTAGATGCAATCGTTGTCAATCAGTGGTTGAATGAGGTTGTCGAGTTGGGGGCAAAGCATGTTTATTTTAGTCAAGTTTCTACTTTAGAAACGCATTTACCTTTAGATAAAAATGAGAAGATTGACTATTATAATACTTTTAATGGATCAAATAAGATTCATGAAGTGTATCGAAAAGTTGAGATTTTAGAAGCTGAGGAAGTATATGTTCTAGGATTAGGTGTTCAGTACTTTTACCGTCCTAGTGAAAATTCAATAGCAAACTATTATTTGCCAATAAAAGTGATTTATTACAGTAATAAAAAACATTTATTTATATCATTTAGACCTAATGATAGAATGTATAAATCTAAATTATTCAGATCAGAAGATAAAGTTACTGAGCCTAAGTTGTTAAAAGAAATAAATGAGTATATCAAAGTAAATTTAAATATTGTTACGTGTCAGGACAATTTTCATAAAGATAAGCTACGGCGTGCTGTTTACAGGATACTAGAAGAAAGCTCGAAGTTGCCTGATAAGATTAAAGAAATAATTGATGAGTATGATAAGAATAATCTTAAATCTTTCATTAGTAATTTTAAAGCAAATTATGAGATTAGCAAGCGATATGACAATCAAATCGAAGAAGATTTGATGAATATATTAGAAAAATATATTTGCTTGAATTGGGAAAAACAAGAAGATTTTACAGAGGGGATAAAATGCTATCCATTTAATATTTCATTAAAAGATAGTGAAAATACTACTTTAATTCAAAAAAGTAGTAAAGAAGAATCTCTTCTTGTGAAAAGTGCATATCATGATAATAAGAAGAGATTGAAACAAGAAAAAATGTGTGATTCAGTTCATATGGCTTATACAATATCAACCACAAGATGTAAGGTTATATATGGAATAGAAAAGTTCAAAGGGTTTATATCTTTCGAGAAGTTTCTAAATAAGGAGGAAATGGATGAAATAGTAAGCAATTTCGTTCAAAAATATTATGAATAGTGCAAAAAGGATTATTGATTATTATACTCATGAGCCTATTACAGAGTTTTATGTAGGTAAAAGTCTTCAGGATAGAGACGGTTCTATTTTATTAGTTACAAACGAAGATGTTGAGCAGTTAATGTCTTTATCTATGCTAGAAGTGCTTGAGCGATATTACTGTTCAGAATGTGCAGAAGAAGTATATCCACATGAAAGTATATATTTTTGTGAATGTTGTGAAACTTATATCTGTAGAGAAGGTATAGAGAAGATAGTAACCTATAAGGTTAAAAAATCTGTAATAAGTAAAAAGGAGTTTGACAATAAAAAATTCGAGAAATCTCTCACAAATCCAGATATTGCTGGAGGTGTCTTGACTGTCCTTAAATTGAATAATAAACCAGGTCAAAATGATGTAGTCGATGCTATTCAAATGATTTTCGAAGGAATTGATGATTTACATATAATCAACGATTCAAATTGTGTAGCACTTGGATATGGTGAACAAATCATAAACATTAAATCAGATGGTAATTTAATAGAAATCAGAGGCAAGAACTCGTATTTATATAGTTTAGCCATCAGAGAGATTGCTTACTTATTCGATTGTGAGTCTACTAAAAAGAAGTTAATGTTGTCATACTTACCTGGTTATGATAGTAGTAAATTAGAAACAGAATTATATGAGTACATTCCCAAATTGGATAGGCTTGTTGAAAAACAAAGATTAGGAATAAGAAATAATTTACATACAGCTATCTATATGTTAAAATGTAACATTGATTTACCTGATAGGACTTTTTTGATTTTCAATGCTCTGCGTGGTCTTGAGTCCATTATAAAGTTGATTGCTGCGAAGTATGAGATAAATTATATCGATAAATTAACTATGTTCAATGTTGATAATGGACATGTAAAACTATCAAAAGAATGTGAGGAGAAACTAGGAAGTTCTGTAAAAACTGGGCTGTATAAAAGGATGTATACGGCATATAGAAAAGAGCGTAATGTATATTTTCATTGGGATAAGTTGCTGACCAATCCCATAGATGGAACGAAAGTAATAAAGGACGATCTTAAAGCGCCTAAAATAATAACAAAAATTTTAGAATTGATTAATGAAGCATGTGAAGTAATGTAGTAACATTAGGATAAAGGAGGTATTTGAAATGAAAAAATTCGAAGTTAGTGTTTTAAATTCGAACTTTTCCGTTTTAGTGACTCTTCTTTCTTATAGTTCTCCATTTGAATTTCTTGGTGATATAGAAAATGAATTATCAAAATACATAAACAATGGAGTTGTATTACTTGATGAGTATGCTCACAATGATGACGTCGAGAAAAGATTCATTAGTTTTTTCTATAGTAGAGGAAGGATTTGTGAAAACACGATAGGTTTTGTGGATGTTGATGATGACGAATCATTATTGGAAAAATCTAATGGGGTATTAATTAAAAATAAAGACTTACTATTGGATATTGGTGTAGAAGTTGAGTTATTCTAATAATGTAAATAATAACTAAATTAATGACTTAATTAATGACTATAAGCCGGTAACCCCGGCTTATTTTTTTGCGCAAAAAACCCCGCACGCAATTGTGCAGGGTTACACCTTATTTTTGCTGTGAATCATGCCTGTGAACAAGCAGCCAGAGAATGTAGTTGTTGAGTGATCTATGTACCTTATTGCCTTCAGCTTGTAACTGCACTTTAAGATTTTCTGGTATCGTAAGTAGTAACTTTGTATTTTCAGTTTTTCCCACAATTTCCTCCTCAATAAAAGTTTACCCCACACGTCGTAGTGCGGGGAAGATAGGGGTCTATCTTTAGAGAATTATAACATATTATTAGTTTAATCTGTAGGATTTTAGTCTGACAATTAATGTAGAATCTTAGAATATGGGCTATAATTTTGAATATTTCAAAGTGATATCATCATTACTTTTATGTAGTTTTATTGTATAATTTAGGCAAAAAGAAAAATGGGGGTTAATTTTGTGAAGAAAAGTTTTAAGACCAAAAAACCGTTGCATAAGAGATGGTGGGTTTGGTTACTTGCTGCGTTTATTGCTATTGGCGCATTTGGTGGTGAAGACGATGTGGATGCGGACAAAGGTACGGAAGGAATCGGAGCAGTAGTTGAACAACCTGCTGATGACGATAATGATAAACCGTCAGAAACTCCAGAGGATATAGAAAAACCAGTAGTAGAAAAGCCATCTGATGAAGGTGAAGAAGATTCGACAGGTACCTCTGGCCCAGAGACACCTACAGAAAATGAAGATTCAGAAGAACCTATTGTTACAGTTCCAGTTAATACAGAACTATCAAAACCACTAAAAGCTCATTATATCGATGTAGGGCAAGCAGATTCGGTTTTTATTGAATTACCAAATGGTCAGACGCTACTCATAGATGCAGGGGATAGTAAGAATGGTAGCCAAGTAGTTAACTATGTCAAATCTCTTGGATATAATCAGTTAGATTATGTAGTAGCGACTCATCCGCATGCAGATCATATTGGTGGAATGACATCAGTAATCAATGGTCTCAAGATTGGTAAATTCTACATGCCTGAGAAAGAGCATACTACCAAGACTTTCGAGAATATGATTGATGCGTTGGCACTAAAGAGTGTAAATGTTTTTAAGGCAAAAAGTGGAACTGATATTATCAACATAGATGGACTTCGGGCTAATATACTTTCACCTGTTTCTAGTTATGGTGATGATTTAAATAACTGGTCAGCAGTTATAAAAGTAGTATACATAAATAATTCATTCCTATTTATGGGTGATGCTGAAACCAAAGTTGAAGGCCAACTTTCGAATATTGATGTTGATGTTCTTAAAGTTGGACATCATGGATCTGATACCTCTTCAGGGCTGAGTTTCTTGAAAAAAGTAACTCCTGAACACGCTATTATTTCTGTAGGAGCCGGAAACAGCTATGGACATCCAAACCAGAGTGTAGTCAGTAATCTGCAGTCCGTAGGAGCAAAGGTCTATAGAACGGATTTACTAGGAACAATCATTGTAAGTTCTGATGGAAATAGTATTAGTATGAATAAGAACCCTGGAGAAGCACTTGCAGCAGCACCAAAACCAAATCCTACACCTACACCTACTCCATCGCCGGCTCCGGCGCCAACACCTGCACCAACTCCAGAACCGAAACCAGAGCCTACTCCTACACCAGCACCAGCGCCTGTTCCGGAACCTATACCAGCACCAGCACCTCAACAACCTGCTATCGGTAGTGTTGTTTATATTACAAATTCTGGTGAGAAGTATCACAGAGATGGTTGTAGTTCGTTGAGTAAGAGTAAAATAGAAATTAGTTTATCTGATGCACAGGGTAGAGGATATGAGCCATGTAAAAGGTGTAATCCATAAATAAGGAGGAATAAATATGTTAATCACTATTGACCGACTTGAAGGTAATTTTGCTATTTGTGAGATGGAGGATGGGAAGTTGTTAAACTTACCAAAGGATTTCTTACCACCTGGAACTAGAGAAGGTTCGAAACTAAGAATCGAACTGGATTTAGACGCTGAAGAGAAAGACAGAGACAGAATCAAATCGAAAATGAACAACCTGTTTAAGGGTTAGTGATGAAAAGCTGCAGATTCTTGCAGCTTTTTTCGTTTAAGTGAATGCTTTTTCACTCTTCTCCGCATAATTAGATTATGGAGGTGAAGAAAATGAAATGTATTTACTGTGAAAAGGAACATGACCTGAATACCCTTGGTGGCTTGGTCTATTTTTCGTGCTGCAACAAGTCCCAAATACTAAAGCAGAGCGTAAGGCCGCGTGTCCTAGAGGCGTTCCAAGAGAATCAAGGTGTGGTCTTAATTGATAGCCCAGAAGAATATCTCTCTTTCATCCTAAGAACAAATGTTCTATAATATTTAAAAAGGGGGAGTACAGATGCAGGAATTAATGAGAGTAGAAGTCATGAGTTATTCAAAACCAGGTGAACCGCCTAGACCTGTAACGTTTCGGTTTAACGCAGGTGAAGTGCAATACAAGGGAAGAGTTCTGAAGGTGTTGGACAAGAAGATAAACAAGTGGAATGGTAACGTTATGTACGAATACCTCTGTGATTGTACTGTAGATGATCACCCGAGTAAAATTAAGATCTCGTACGAGCGGGACACAATGAACTGGTACCTAAGGAACTTATGAAGTAAAGAAGGGAGCTGAATGCTCCCTCTTACTTTTTTTATTAGAACCAAGTACCATCGTTCAATGAGTAATGGTACCAATCACCATTTTTGAATCGAACACAGAGCATATTATCCTTTTTGAATACTTCTTTAAGCTGGTACTCAGGTTTTTCTGAACCAAATGCTGACATTTGATGACTGTGAATTTCTTTAACCCTTTCTTGTGTTTGGATGGATAGTTTTTCAAAGTTTTTTATCATTGTTTTCCTCCAATCAAAATACTTATTATTCTTGATTAATCTGCTATACTAAAGATACTAATATTAGGGGGTAATCACGCAATGAGAAAAATCGCTATACTATTGCTTTTATTGGCACTGACAGGCTGTGCATATCCGCAAGACCAGGCGCCGAAGCCCATGGAACCAAACCCAGTACCGCAAGGTAACTCAGGAATTAAAGTAGAGCAGCCGGAAGAACCGGAACCGGAAGAATCTGAAGAAATCCCTATTTACCTGGAGGATCTACCCATTATTTTATCCATCCGGGAACCTAACTCCATAGGTACGGTATATCTGGATGCGACTTATATAAACAAATCAGAATATCCTATTACCAGGTACTTCATGACGATCCTGTTAAAAGATAAAAATGAAAAGACCTATCTAAGCTCTCATGATACGGTTCTACCTGGAGAAACTTCTCCAAACTTTGATAGCTTCGGACCTCAAACCATGGACATAAATGATGTGGAAAAATTAACCTTGGAAATCACAGCCAAGACCGAGAACAATAAAGAACTATATATCGAGTATGACTACAAGCTCGGATGGGCAGAATGGTATTACGCAGATTAGGGATTTTAACCCCGCATATTTCAGCGGGGTTTTTTATTTTTGTCAAATGATTTGTCAAATAATATTGTCTTACTTTATCTGTAGATGCATTTTACGTTTTTATAACAATCGAGGCATATCAACGGTTTGACATAAATTGAAATAAATTGTCTGTGCTTGTCAAAGGCTATAAATTAAAACCATGTTAAAAAAACCAGTTGATTTTATGAATCCATTATTTTTCGCTCAGTTCTTTCATGCAGTACGGACAATTGTTTTCCCGAGAGAAAATCCCCGGATTTCCCTAAAAAGCTTCTGAAAACTTCACTTTGAGGTGTTTAAAGTTTAAAGGTTTCGGGCTAAAATGTAGGTATGCATAGAAAACGTTTTAATGGAGGGAAGTTTTGATGATGGAAATACAAGGAGAACTGTCCATGGGTGTGGTTTTACAGGGACCGCTGCCTAAGAAGCCGGAGTTTCTGCCGGGAATCCGAAGAGCACCGAACCGTGGATACACCCTTTCTAAGAAAGAAACGAAGGTAGCGCTGATGAATGCCCTGCGGTATGTGCCGGAAGAGCATCATGAAGTCATGGCCCAGGAATTTTATGAGGAGCTGAAGACCTACGGAAGAATCTATGGCTACCGGTACCGTCCAGAAGGGAGAATCTACGGAAAACCTCTTGAGGACTATGAAGGACGCTGCACAGAAGGGAAAGCCATTCAGGTCATGATGGACAACAATCTGGATTTTGAGGTGGCTCTTTATCCTTATGAGCTGGTCACCTATGGAGAGACCGGTCAGGTCTGCCAGAACTGGATGCAGTACAGGCTCATCAAAAGCTATCTGGAAGTGCTGGAAAGCGATGAGACCCTGGTTCTGGAGTCCGGCCATCCTTTGGGCATATTCAAAAGTCACGCCATGGCGCCAAGACTTATCATCACCAATGCCATGATGGTGGGCATGTTTGACACCCAGGAACATTGGCACTATGCTATGCAGATGGGTGTAGCAAACTATGGACAGATGACCGCTGGAGGCATGATGTATATCGGACCTCAAGGCATCGTTCATGGTACCTTCAACACCATTTTGAACGCCGGACGTATGAAACTCGGGCTGAAGGGTGAGGAGAATCTGGAAGGATACCTCTTTGTGTCTTCAGGCCTTGGAGGCATGAGCGGCGCTCAGCCCAAGGCAGCAGATATTGCAGGGGCTGTGTCTATTGTAGCAGAGGTGGATGCTTCGAGAATCAAGACCAGAACAGATCAGGGCTGGGTGAAAGAAGTGGCAGAGACCCCCAAGGAAGCTTTCCGCATGGCCGAAGAAGCCATGGAGAAAAAAGAGGCGCTGTCCATCGCATTTCATGGCAATATTGTGGACCTTTTGTCTTATGCTGTGGAGCATCATAAAACCATTCATCTTCTTTCGGATCAGACCAGCTGTCATGCACCTTATGATGGAGGATACTGTCCAGAAGGCATCAGCTTTGAAGAAAGAACTCACCTGCTGGAGACTGACAGAGCTCTTTTTAGAAAGAAAGTGGACGAGACGCTTCTGCACCATTATGAGCTCATCCAAAAGCTCTCAGAAAGAGGCACCTACTTCTTTGATTATGGGAACTCTTTCATGAAAGCGGTCTACGATGCGGGAGCAAAAGACATCGCAAAGAATGGCACCGATGAGAAAGATGGATTCATCTTCCCGTCCTACGTGGAGGACATTATGGGTCCAGAACTCTTTGACTATGGATACGGACCCTTCAGATGGGTTTGCCTCTCCGGGAAAGAAGAGGATCTGAAGGCTACGGATGCCTGTGCCATGAGCTGCATCGACAAAAATCGAAGAGCACAGGATCTGGACAACTACAACTGGATCCGGGATGCGGAGAAAAATCAGCTGGTGGTGGGCACCAAAGCCAGAATCCTCTATCAGGATGCGGAAGGAAGACTGAAAATTGCTCTGGCCTTCAACCAGATGGTCCGGGAGAAGAAAGTCGGTCCCATCATGCTGGGCAGAGACCATCATGATGTTTCTGGCACCGATTCCCCCTTCAGAGAAACCGCCAACATCAAGGACGGCAGCAATATCATGGCAGATATGGCTGTGCAGTGCTTTGCTGGAAATGCTGCAAGAGGCATGACCATGGTGGCCCTTCATAACGGTGGCGGTGTTGGTATTGGAAAGTCCATCAACGGTGGTTTTGGCATGGTGCTGGATGGCAGCGAAAGAGTGGACGAGATTTTAAAGACGGCTATGCTGTGGGATGTTATGGGTGGCGTTGCCAGAAGATCCTGGGCGAGAAACCCCCATGCCATGGAAACCAGTATCCGGTTCAATGAGGAAGAAAAAGGAAAAATTACCATACCAAGAATTCCGGAAGAGGAACTTCTTGAAAAACTGCTGGAGGAGAAGTAAATGGAAAGAATCGTAGAATGTGTGCCTAATTTCAGTGAGGGAAGAAGACCTGAAGTCATCGAGAAAATCATCGACAGCTTCAGAGGAAAAGACGGAGTGAAGCTTCTTGACTATTCCAGTGACAAAGACCACAACCGTACCGTGGTGACCCTGGTGGGAGAACCAGAGAAAGTGAAAGAAGCGGTGATCCAGGCTGTAAAAGTGGCAGTGGATGAGATTGATCTTCGAAACCATATGGGAGAGCATCCAAGAATGGGTGCCTGTGATGTGATTCCATTCATACCCATCAAGAACTATTCCATTGAGGAGGCTGTGGCCCTTTCCAAAGAAGTAGGAGAAGCCATTGGCAGCCTTGGAATACCTGTATTTCTCTATGAGCGGAGCGCCACTGCAGCCCACAGAGAAAATCTTGCTGCCATCCGGAAAGGACAGTTCGAAGGTATGGCGGAGAAAATGAAGGAAGACAAGTGGTACAGCGATTTTGGACCAGGGGTGCCACACGAGTCTTTTGGTACAGTGGCCGTAGGAGCGAGAATGCCTCTGGTGGCGTTCAACGTGAATCTCAACACACCGGATGTAGCCATCGCAGATGCCATTGCCAAGAAGGTCCGTCATATCGGAGGAGGCCTCCGGTATGTGAAAGGCATGGGCGTATACCTGAAAGACAGAAATATTGCACAGGTGTCCATGAACCTTACGGACTATACCAAGACCTCCATTTACAGAGCTCTCGAAACCGTACGTTTTGAAGCCAAACGCTATGGGGTCAGCGTTGTGGGGACAGAGATCATCGGTCTTGTGCCTCAGCAGGCCCTCATTGATTCGGTAGAGTATTATATGGGCATTGAGAACTTCTCCAGTGCTCAGATCCTGGAAAACAAGCTGTCTGAATAAGGAGGGAGAAATGGGAGAAATACTGATAAAAAACCTAGCCTCTTTGGCCACCAACACCGGGAACAAGGGAAAAGGCGGAAAAGAGATGGGGAACATTGTGGAGCTTCTTCATCCCTGGGTGCTCATTAAAGACGGCATCATTCATAAGATCGGAGGAGAGGAGCTTCAGGATGTGGCAAAGGATCCTGAGGTTCTGGATGGATCTGGAAAGACGCTTCTTCCTGGGTTTGTGGATCCCCACACCCATCTGGTGTTTGGCGGTACCCGTGAAGAAGAGTTCAGCATGAGGCTTCGCGGTGAAAGCTATATGGCCATTATGGAAAAAGGGGGAGGCATCAAGTACAGTGTGCGTAAAACCAGGGAAGCCTCCTTTGAGGAGCTTCTCTCTCAGGCGGACAAAACCCTGAAGAATATGGCAGAACTTGGAATCACCACTGTGGAAGCCAAGAGCGGATATGGCCTGGATAAAGAAACGGAACTGAAACAGCTGAGGGTGGTAAAAAAGCTCAGAGAAACGAGTCCCATCGAGATTGTTTCCACCTTTATGGGTGCCCATGATATTCCGTTGGAGTACCGGGGCAGAGACCGGGAGTTCCTGGATTTTCTCGCTGATGAGGTGCTTCCTGTGGTAAAAGAGGAGAACCTGGCAGAGTTTGGCGATATTTTCACTGAAAAGAATGTTTTTACGGTGGAAGATTCCAGAGAGTATCTGAAAAAAATGAGAGAAGCTGGTCTGAAGCTGAAGATCCATGCAGATGAAATCAATGATTTAGGGGGAGCCGCACTGGCGGCGGAGCTGTCTCTTGTCAGTGCGGACCATCTGCTGAAAGCCAATGAAGAAGGGCTCCAGAAGATGAAAGAAGCGGGTGTCATTCCTGTGCTTCTGCCTCTCACCGCTTTTTCTTTGAAAGAAGAGTTTGCCAAGGCAAGGCATATGATTGAACTTGGACTTCCTGTGGCCATGGGAACAGACTTTAACCCAGGCAGCTGCTATTCCTTCTCCGTGCCGCTGATGCTTTCCCTAGGCACCCTTTATATGGGGATGACGCCGGAAGAAGCCCTGACGGCGGTGACGCTGAACAGTGCAGCAGCTCTTGAGAGGGCAGACCGCATCGGCACCATTGAAGAAGGGAAAGAGGCGGACCTCATCCTCATCGACGCACCTTCTTACCGTTTCCTCACCTATCACTTCGGGATGAATCTGGTGACAACCACTCTGAAAAAAGGTAAGATAGTGTATATGAAACAGTAGAAATCGAGGAGGAGAAAGCATGACAGAATATGATCTCATCATCATCGGCGGAGGCGCTTCCGGCATGAGTGCGGCCTTAAGTGCCAGAGCAGAGGGAATAGAAAAGATTCTCATCCTGGATCGGGAGGACTCTCTAGGCGGAATTCTTAATGAACTCATCGAAGTCGGTCATGGGTTCATCGAAGAAGGCATCACTGGGGTGGAGGTTTCTGAAGAGCTCAAAGAGAAGATTAAAAAAGAGAAGATTGAAGTAAAACTGGGGACCTTGGTTCTCGACGTGAGAAGGGACAAGCGGATCAAATATGTGTCCGGCAGTGAAGGAGTCCAGGAAGTTCTTGGAAAATCCGTAATTTTTGCCACAGGGGCCAGAGAAAGGCCCAGAGGGGAGCTTAATATCTCCTCCAACAAGTCCGCTGGAATCATGTCTGTGGGCTCTGCTAGAAAGCTTATGGTTTATGAGGGGTATCTTCCAGGAAAACATGTGGTCATCTACAGTCAGGATGTGAACAGCCTGTATCTGGCAAAAATGCTTCTGGTGGAAGGCGCAAAGGAAATCACCATCATCGAACCTACCAAGAGTCTTAAAGAGGATTATGGATACAAAGCCTATCTGGATGCATTTCCCAATGTCAGGATGCTCTATAACACCAAGATCATCCAAATCATAGAAAATGGACGTATTGAAGGGGTTGTCATCAAAACCATAGAGGGGCAGGAGGAGAATATCTCCTGTGACAGTCTTCTTCTTTCTGTAGGCCTGGATCCTTCCAAGAGACTGTTCAAGAAGTTCCGTCGGGGAATGGATGAGATGGGCATGTTTGTGGCCGGAAATGCAGAAGAAGTCTCCTATGATCTTCCTGTGGTTGTGGAAAAAGGAGAGCGGGCAGGAAAATCTGCCGCAGCCTATTTGATAAAACTGAATGAAGCATAAAACATAAAAGAAGTTCCAGGTTTTCTGGAACTTCTTTTATGTTTTGCTGTTTCCTTTTGTGAGCTTTCTTTGGACTTCTTCACTGAGGAGCTCCATAGTGGAGGGGTGATTGTATTTATAAAGGCGAAGGTACTCATATTCTTTATGTGAAAGAAGGTTTTCACCATATAGGGTATCTAGATACGGCACATCAAACCGGTGACTTAAGACCTCTGCCAGAAGCTTCCGTTCACTTCCATGCTGATAATAGACCTGAAGAGCAAAGGGAGAGGCATCAAAGCTCTGTTTTTTCACATACTCCACGGTCATATGTTCTTTGAGATCAGGGTCTTTTCCATAGGTAGGATTCGGAATGGGCACATAGTAGACAATGCGCTCCACACGAAAGGGCATGGAGGCAATGGAAAACTCTGCCTCTTCCGGCAGCATGTTTCGCTCGATGGCGCCATCTCTCTTGAAAATCGGCACTTTATAGATGAGGACGAGAAACAGAAGAAAGGACAAGGCTGTGGTAAGCATCAGACCACCTCCCAATGAATGGTGTTTTTTCCGGATTCTTTTGCAGACTTCAGTTTTCTGTCGGCCAGAATGAACAGTTCCTTTTCACAGGTGGTGTCTTCCGGATAGGCTGCGAGGCCAATGGAGAGGGTCAGTGGATGGTCCACTTTATGCAGGGCCATGGAAAGAATGGAGTCCTGGATTGTCTTTGCTACATCCAAGGCTTTCTCCCGGGTTCTTCCCGGCAGGATGATCGTAAACTCATCCCCTCCATATCGGAAGGCTTCTCCCTCAAACCTCACAGCATTTTTAAGGCTTCTGCCCACCTCTTGCAAGACCTGGTCCCCCGTGGCATGTCCATAAAGCTCATTGAAACTCTTAAAGTCATCCACATCGATGACCATGAGAATAAAAGAGATTCCGGATTCCATATACCGCGCTATGGTATCTTTATAGTGTCTGTGGTTATAGACACTGGTGAGCTCATCTGTAATGGCCAAGGTTCTGATTTTGTCATAAAGCCTGATGTTTTCAAAAGCCAGGGCTGCCTGACCGGAAAAGGTGATGAGCGCATCCAGATCCTCATCCTGGATGGGTTTCTGGTTGAAGCAGTTATCCACAAGATAAACGCCTACCACCTGATCCTTGGAAATCATCGGCACCACCGCATAATTCTCAAAACTGAGTTTTTCAAGGATGGGGCCGAAGTCTTCCGGATTTCCCTGCCGGATGAGAAGCGGTGTTTTTTCACGCACGCAACGGATGAGAGGATTGAACTCATTTTCTGAGAAGGGCAGAGAGACCTTACTGACCACTTCCAGGAGCGTTTCGTCCTTTTCCTCAGGACTGTCCAGAACTTCGTGGAGATTGGACTGCTTGATGACCACATCTCCCCAGATTCTGTAGGCTTCTTTCCGGCTGGAAGGTCCAATGGCGTACTCTCCCACCAGTGTATCCTCTTCCACAAGAAAAAGCAGACCTCTGTTGAATCCTAGTCCATATCCTGCAGTGATGGCTGTGAGCACAATCGTATCCAGCTTTTTCAGATCCTTGACACTCTGCATGGAGGTGGTGATGTCTCGTAAAAGAGTCATTTCGTTGATCTTTGCATGAAGCTTCTGCAGCCACTCCTCATTATTTTTCACCACCTGATGATGGATTCTGGAAAAATAAAGAAGCGAAACCAGGGCACATCCGAGGATGATCATGGTTCCCAGATACACTTCCTCCGAGAGACCAAAGATCTGATGGTGATAGGAAAGTGCCGCTCCAGTGAGAAGGTAGAGGATCACACCACCGTAGATGCCATGCCCCAGGATGGACAGCGTCAGTGGGAAAAGGAAAAGAAGCGGTGCAAGAGGAGAGGTGTTCGAGAGAACCAGCAGTGCATAAAGCACAAGGGAAAATGAACCAGCGACCACTGCCAGTCTATGGAATTTCGGCCGATAGCTTCTGATATAGTTCACAGTAAGACCCAATGCTGAGGCTAGGAGAAGAATGGATCCTTCCTCCCGGAGGTTCAGGCCTTCCTGAAGATAAAGAAGGTACAAGATGAACCCAGTAAAAATGACATATAGAACAGGGCGATTCTTCAAGATTCTATCCCTCCTGTAATACTTGATTTTCTTGACAAACTAGGGTCATTGTATCATTTTGGACTGTAGAAATCCATAGAAAGGTTAAAGGTTTTCAGTCCTGCTTCTTTTTTCAAAATATACAGATGAAGTTTGAATGAAAGTTGATGAATTCAGAAAAAAAGAACATCCGAAAGTTCAGATGTTCTGTGGTGTTATTTCGGATCCGAAGATCCTTTGGAAAAATCTATGGGTGCTGTAGTATCAAGTTTCAGTTTATCCAATGCTCTTCGGATGTGGGATTCATTGTCCATGAGAATGGGGGTATAAAGATTTCTCGACGTGTGTCCGGCCCAATAGAGGGGTTTGTGGGTGAACTCAGCGTGCAGTTTTCCGAAACGGTCTTTTTTCAGGGTCACATGCACCAGAACGCTGTCGGGATCTTTTACGCCTTTATAATCCAGAAACAGAAAGTTTCCGAAGCTGTAGTAAATGGGTTTTCCCTGATAAACTTCCACTTCCTGGAGCACATGGGGATGATGTCCATACACCAGGTCTGACCCCATATCGATGAGTTTTCTGCCCATCTCTTTCTGCTTCCAGGTCACTTCATGGGTGTTCTGTCCACCCCAGTGGATGGAGGTGACGATGTAGTCGACTTTTTCCACGTTACGCATCCTGTCAATGTCCTTCTGGATTCTCTCATCTGATACAGAGCTGGTGTTAAAGCCCAGATAGCCAAGAAGGCCTACTTTAATTCCATCTTTTTCAAAAACCGAAGAGGATTCTACAAATACGTTGCCGATTTCAATGTTCTCGGTAAAGGTCTCATTGGTGCCGAAGTATTCAATGCCATTTGCTTCCAGATGGGTGAGGCTTTCCTCAAATCCTGCCTCCAGAAAATCCACCATATGGTTGTTCACGATGTTCACATGGGTGATGCCCCCAAGAGGCAGCACATCGATGTATTCAATACGTGGCGCTTTCATGTTGTATAGTTTGTCTTTCTGTCCTCTGGTTTCCTGGGTGAAGACATTTTCCAGGTTTGCAATGACCATGTCGGCTTTCTGGAACTCTTCCTTTAGACCTGCCAGAAAATAGCCGCCTCCATGTTCCTGCCAGAGCTTGTCAAAACCGTTCTTTCGACCGAGTGTTGTGGCAACGGCAGTATCCCCCAGGAGAATAAAGCTCAGGTCCTGTTCTTTCTCTTTTTTCAGGAGCGCTTCATAATATCCTTCGGCTTTTCTTTTCTCGGTGGTTTCCATGAAAGACAAGGCTGGATAGAGATTTTGGCTCTTCTCATAGGAGAAGTAAAGAGGTGTATCCTCTGTATGAATCACATGGCCTGTGATCTCCAGAAGATCTGCCACAGGCAGATACAGGATACCATTTTTCAGGTAGGTCTCTCCATGAAGAGAAATTTCACTCTCAAAATTATGGTCCCCTTCTGTATAGTGGAGCTTTGCTTCCCGGGCATTCTTTTTAAGAACCACATAGGATGTCCCCTGTCCAAGATCTTTTTTCAGAAGGAAGGAGCCGTCTGGGCTGTCAGCGTATTCGTACTGAAGGACACCAGAAAGAACGGATAAGGAAGCGTAGGGAACATTCCAAAGGGTGAGAAAATCTTCATTCCTTCCTTCTTTCAGCTGAAGAAAGTCCAATGTGTCTGAAGAAAGGGGAAACTCTTCGTTTCCGGATCTCAGGGTCAGCTTCTCAAATGGCAGCAGTGAAGCATCATCTTCCACACGGAACCTTTCAAAGGATTCATATGGATTTACGATTTCGGGATCCTTTGAAGATGCTTCCACTTCTTCGGGCGGAGTAAAGACAGTAGGACTCTTGAGATAGCGGCAGCCTGCAGCAGAAACCAGGAGAAGAAAGAGCAGAAACAGTGCGGTGTACTTTCTAAAATGCATAGGCGTCAGTCACGTCCTTTATCAATCAAAATCTTTAAAATTATACCATATTTCTAGGTTCAAGAGGAGAAAAGCATAAAAAAAGAATCTCCAGTTCCCTAGAGATTCAGTGCTTATCCTTATCGGAGCTTCGCGAAGCAGTCTTTGCAGATGAGGGTTCTGCCGCCGTTTCCACTGATGAAGTTGCCGTTTTTGAGGGGCTTCTCGCAGACTTCACAGCGCTTTTTGTCCTTCAGATCCTCTTCCACCGCCTTTTTCTTGGCTGGGAGCTTATTTGAGATCTTTCCTTTGGTGTTCGCTGGAGGTTCATAGTTTTTCACCTCAATGGGTGTTTCTCTTCTGTAGACCGTAAAGTCCAGATTGAACTGGCTTTCCTTATAAAGCTCCAGTTCAAATCGCGGATTTTCCTTGTCATAATATTCTTCGATGACAAGCCTTGTGACCTGGGCATCATTGATGATGAGGCCAGATTTCTCAATGCCGTCGAAAATGCTCTTGGTAATGTTGTTGGTGTCCGGATGTCTTTTCTCGCTTTTGTAGAAGACCTTGAGGACAGCAATGAGCGCGTCGGTGAAGACAATACCAGGATTCTGGGCTCTTGCCAGAAGGGCTATGGTGGACTCATAGACATCATAGCGGTCACTGTAGCTTCCCGTATTTTTGGGCAGAAAAAAGCGGCCTTCTTTACTGACCATTTTAAAATTGGATTTACTGATGGGGGTTCCGGGGACCACGACTTTGGCATAATCGGACATGACATTCACCTTCACTTCTGTTTTCGAACATGTATTCTAAAGTTAGTATAGCATGGAACTGGGTGGAAGAAAAAAGTTTTCAAGAGAAATTAAGTTTTTTTGTATCTAAGCGCTAAAGAATGTATAATATCATAGGTAGTGACAATGAGGATAGTCCTTGATGCCCAAAGTGGCCAGAGAAGAAGAGAAGATTCTTGGGTCAAAGAAAGAACCAATCATGAAGCAGGAGGAAAGGCAGACGAGAAGAAGGACTGCCATAAAAGATAGATGATGAAAGATGTATACATATTAGCCATAGAATCCAGCTGTGATGAGACCGCAGCAAGTGTAGTGAAAAATGGACGGGAAGTGCTGTCCAATGTGATCTCTTCCCAGATTCCCATCCATCAGAAATTCGGAGGTGTCGTACCGGAAGTGGCTTCACGTAAACATGTGGAGAACATCGCCTCTGTGGTGGAGATGGCTCTGTCTGAAGCAGGCGTAAAGAAAGAGGATCTTACCCTTGTGGCAGTGACCCATGGACCAGGTCTTGTGGGTGCGCTGCTTGTGGGGCTTCAGTTTGCGAAAGGGTACGCATTCTCTCTAGGGATTCCGCTTCTTGGGGTGAACCACATTGAAGGGCATATTGCGGCAAACTACATCCAATATAAAAATCTGACACCACCCTTTGTTTCCCTCGTGGTTTCTGGAGGGCACACCTTTGTGGTGCATGTGGAGGACTATGATAAGTTCACCGTCATGGGTGAAACAAGAGATGATGCGGCGGGCGAGGCTTTTGACAAGGTGGCGCGAGCTTTGGGACTGGGCTATCCTGGTGGTCCTAAGATTGACGCGGCGGCCAAAAAAGGAGACCCTTATGCCATCACCTTCCCCAAAGCAAGATTCCATGAGGACACTTTGGACTTCTCATTTTCCGGGTTAAAGTCAGCGGTGCTCAACTATCTCAACAGTGAACGCCAAAAAGGAAATGACATCCATGTGGAG
The DNA here is from genome assembly GCF_900115135.1 of Proteiniclasticum ruminis. GTDB lineage: Bacteria > Bacillota > Clostridia > Clostridiales > Clostridiaceae > Proteiniclasticum > Proteiniclasticum ruminis_A. Next base: position 61,273 of record NZ_FOVK01000002.1, read on the forward strand.
AATGTGGCGGCTTCCTTCCAGAGAGCGGTGGTCTCTGTGCTGGTGGAAAACGCCATGAAAACCATAGAAACCAAACATCTCGACAAGATTGCCGTGGCAGGCGGTGTAGCTTCCAACTCCAGTCTCCGGGAGGAGCTCAAGAAAAGAGGCGAGGAAAAAGGTGTGGAAATACTCTTTCCAGAGATGATCCTCTGCACTGACAATGCGGCCATGATCGGCAGCGCTGCCTATTTTCAGTACATAAAAGGGAAAAGATCAGACAATAGCCTTAATGCGGTTCCCGGCTTATCATTAGGGAGGGAAGCATAAGGATGAAGTTTTATGAGGACTCCAACAGTGTGGAAAGATACAGGTTCCGTAGAATATTCCACAAAAAAAATCTCGTAAAAGCGATTCTTTTTCTACTGGCAGCAGCGCTCCTTGCTGGGTATCTCTATGAAAACTATGAAGCGAAGCAGCATCTGGATGCCTTTGACGGAAAGACCATCACCGTGAACCAGGTGACCTACAACTATCAGGTGGTGGGCAACGGGGACTATACGGTGATTGTAGATGGTGCAGCCGGAGAATCGGAGCTTTCCAGGCAGAAGCTTGTGGAAGCCTTTGACGGGAAAGCCAGGCTCTTTTTCTATGACAGACCGGGTTATGGCGGAACTAAAGGAGAGTATAAAACACCGAAAGAAGTGGCAGAGGATCTTCATTTTATATTCAGAAGGTTCGGCTGGAAAATGGAGTTCATACTGATGGGGGAAGAATACGGATCCCTGGTGATGCAGGAGTATCTTCATCTTTACCCGGATGAAGTCCTGGGAGCCGTGTTTCTGAATCCCATGGGAGAAGCTCTGGGAAGCAGCGAGATGGCAAGATATGAAGGAATTCACACAGCATCCTTCCCTTCCAAAGAAGGGCTTGGTCTTTTCGGTATTCCAAGAGCTCTTCAGAATGCGGGGATTCTGGATTTCTTTGATCATGTGGATCTTCCGGAAGAAGAGAAGAACATATATGCCAATCTCAGACTCTCCAAAGACTTCATGGCAGCGTTAAAGACAGAGTATCAGTATATGACTGAGGGAGAACCTCTTCCAGTGAAGTCCATGCTGCTGGAGGACAAACCCTTTGCTCTGGTGACTACAAAGCTGTCAGAGGAGCGGTACAGTCAGGATAAATATCTCTCCTATTCTTCGGACGCCTCGGTTTTTTATGTGCAGGATTCTGTCCGGGACATCCTTCTGGAACGGCCCAAAGATGTGGCTCCTGTTCTATATACTGTGGTGGATAAAGTCATCCGAAAAGGATATGAGAAGTAGCATAAAGAAGAAAGCACCCAAACGGGTGCTTTCTTCTTTATGGATAACCTTCCAGCATGGTAATTGTCACCAAAACTTCTTTTAAAACCGTATCATCATTTGTTATTGTAAGGGCTTTCTTCAAAAATGATAATCCGATATCTTTTCCATTCGCTGGATGATAAAACATGCCTGTATAGTACCCCAAAAGATAATAGAGATATCCTATTTCATTTTTGTTATTATCAAAATCTTTTTCTAAACACAAAATATTGTAATAGATTTTGAAATATATAATGGAGTCCTCTTGCCCCTCTTTTCGTAGTTCTGTATCGAAATTCAGTATACTATCTACAGTTAAGGTTTCATATACCTCAGTTCCAGATAAAAAAACTTCGCTATCATATGTGAAAAATTCTTTTACCGCAATCATTTTACCACCTCGAATGATATATTTTTGATTCTCCTGACACCGTATGCTTTATTTACAATCATCATATCATAAAGAGGATGGGGGATGAATCGCCAATTAAGTTAAAAATTTTTCTGTATGTCACGAATCTGTAACATTGACTTAGTACCATAAAGTTAGCAAATGAAACAAGGAGGAAGAAAACATGAACCGTGAAGATGAATTCAATGAAAAACCTCATGAAAATGAAGAAGTGATAAATGAAGTGGAAGAAGTGAAGAGTGGGAGCGAAGAAGTCCAGGAAGAACCGCTCTATGTGGAGCCGAAGGAAAAAACCGATCCCTATGTTTATAGAGGCGGGTCTTCCTACGAGCCTGGTGTAGAAGAGAGAAGAAGAAAAAAGAAGTTTTCTGGATTCTCCCTCATTGCCATTGCGCTGATTTTTACCTTGCTTGGCACCAGCCTCGGGGTCTATGGCGCCTTCAACATTCTTCCGGAGACAGATTTTTTCCTGAACTCCAAACTGGGACAGATGGTCCTGGAGAACAAGAATGAGACACCAACCTTTGTGGCCACCCCAGAACTTCTGGAAGAGGGGCTTACCATTCCTCAGATTGTAGAGATGGTGCAGCCAGCCGTGGTCACCGTATCTGTCCAGGTGCCTGGCACCACTGGATGGTTCAATCCACAGGGAAGCTATTCGGAAAGCATCGGTACCGGATTTATCCTCAATGAAGAGGGACTCATCGCCACCAACTATCATGTGGTGGAAAATGGGGAAGAAATCAAGGTTACTTTATATGATGGACAGGAAGTGTCCGCAAAACTTGTGAACTATGATGCAAGCAATGATTTGGCTGTCCTTCAAATGGATGAGAATGTGAAAGTGCCTGGTGTTGTGACTTTAGGAGACTCCTCCAGCCTGAAAGTGGGGGAATCTGTCATCGCCATAGGAAACCCTCTTTCCAAGGAATTTGCAGGAACCGTCACTTCCGGTATCATCTCCGCCACAGAGCGGGCTGTGACCATCGGAAGAAATGAGTACACCTATATCCAGACTGATGCAGCCATCAACGGCGGAAACTCCGGCGGTCCACTGATCAATGCCCGTGGAGAAGTCATCGGAATCAACTCTGCAAAAATTGCCACAGAATCCGTGGAAGGCATCGGCTTTGCTATTCCGATCAATACTCTTATCGATGGTCTGGATGCCCTTTCCAAAGCACAGCTCATCATTGGTATCGCAGGTCGAGGCGTGGATGAGGAAACCGCCAGTGCCAATGACATCGTACCTGGTGTCCTTGTCATGGAAGTCCAGAACAATACACCAGCCTATATCGCAGCCATCATGGTGGGCGACATCATCACCGAGTTTGACGGACAGAAGGTCACTTCCGTGGAAGAGCTCAATAAGGTGAAAAACACCAAAGAAGCTGGTGATGAAGTCGTACTGAAGATCTACAGAGATGGGGAGTATATTGACCTGAAACTCACCCTGAGAGAAAGAAACTGACTATATTGACATATTCTGTTTTCCCCTAAACAGAGAAAAACAAGTTCGGTGAAAGGAAGAAGCCCCGGCATCATTGCCAGGGCTTCTTTCCTTGTATTCAGAGATTCGGGGTGTCAAAGGTCAGAACCGTTCAAACAGAATAGAGTTTTCTAAAAAGATGTGTCTGAAGAGATCACTTTCCAGGGCCTCCAGATGATGATAGCAGGCTTCAAAAGTGCTGCAGGCATAGCTTGGCAGGGCATAGTCCTTGGTCACCTGGCGAAGTTTTGCCAGAAGGTTTCCTGCGGCATCATGCTCATCTTCTGTGATCTCGATTTCCTTCTTCGCTTCCTCAAAGCGTCCTTCCAGGATGAGGGGAAAGAGGTCTGCCTCTTCTTTGATCAGGTGTTCCAGAAGCTCTTTTCTGAGACTTCCATACAGGTCATTGACCGCAAGAAGAAGTTCCGGGTCCTCTCTGTAATGGGCTCTCAGGATGGCTGAAGTAAAAACATCCAGTTCTCTTAAAACACTTCTTGTGAAGCTGTGATGGGTGGATACGATGTAGTGGATGAGCTCCTCATTGTCCATGTGATTGAAAAAATCATCCTTCTGGCCCTTTTCGTCCAGTGCTTTCTGGAAGGCTTCAAGCCTTAGGGTAAATTCTTTCGGGTCCAGATTCTTTTCCGAGAGGACCTCGGAAAGAATTCGGTGACCATTACAGCAGAAGTCAATTTTTTCTTCCTGGAAAAAGCTGGAGAGACGGATGTCTTCTTTCACCAGGGCGTTGATTTTCATATCGGTTATGTTCATGGGTTCCTCCTAGTATCGTAGAACGTCGATAAAGACGGCGGCAGCTTTCTTGATCTCTTTTTCACTGTTTTCAGGGTTAAAACGGACTCTTAATGGGAACTCAATGTCAGACATCCCTGTGGATTTGATGATATCGGAAGAGCGGAGGGTTCTTAAGTCTGCGGCTCTTAGATAGTCTTCCACCACTTCCACCGCTTCTCCGGACCATCCATAGGAACCGAAGGCGGCAGCTGGCTTTCCTTCCACTTCCAGATCCTTCAGCTCTTTGAGGATCACTTCCAGATTACCTGGGATATCTGCATATCTGGTGGAGGTTCCGAAGAGGATACCGTCAGCTTTCTGGATCTTCGTGTAGATCTCATCAAGATCCGCTTTTTCGGTGTTGATGGCTTCTACTTTGATGCCTTCCTTCACCAGTTCGTTTTCCAGCATTCGGGCCATTTTTTTGGTGTTCCCGCTCATGGTGTTGAAGAGGATGAGGGCAGACAGGTCTTTCTTGGATTCCAGGGCGTGGTTCTCATAGACGCTGATGTAAGAAGGAAGGTTCTGATCCAGCACATATCCATGGGAGGGAGCAATGATTTTCAAAGAAAGAGGTTTCACCACGTCGATCATGGGCAGCACGTACCGTCTGTGTGGATCCATGATGAGCTGGTAATAGGTGTCATAGTCCTCCATGATGGAAACATCCTCAGGCAGTTCAGACACAAGAAGATGTTCCTTGTCTGCCACATGAGTAGAGAAGATGTCACAGGTAAAGAGCACCTCGTCTTCCTTCAGATAAGTGACCATGGTTTCTTCAGTATGAAGATAGGGGGTCTCATAGAAGACCAGCGTCTTTTCTCCCAAGGAGATTTCTTCTCCGTTTGTCACCACCTGGAAGCGTTCTTTGCCGATCTTGTACATTTCCATGAGTTCATACACCGCGGGGGCGGTGCAGAGGATCTTGGCGTTCACCGCTTTTCTTGCGATGGAGCCCAGTGCGCCAGAGTGGTCAGGCTCTGTGTGATTGATGACAATGTAATCGAGAGCGGCAAGGTCCATAGCCTCTGCCATTTTGTCAGTGAACTCTTTTCCGAAGAGTATGTCCACAGTATCAATGAGGGCTGTTTTCTCATCTTTGATGAGGTAGGCATTGTAACTGGTTCCTTTTTCCAGGACCAGTCTGTGGAAGGGAACCTTTCTGTCGTCCACTTTGCCGACCCAATATACGTTCTTTGTAATTTCTCTCATATCTGTTTCCTCCTAAGACTTTTATAAAACATGGGGTGTTTCTATGGGCTAAGCATACACCCCATAGGAGGGGATTAATTTGACCTGTATCAAATTTGAACAAAGTTTCAGAATTTGATACAGGTCAAATTTCGGGTGAAGAGGTGATGAAAAGCATTGGACAACAAAAGAAAACACCGGTGCATCTTTTTCCTGTCATAGGGGATGCCGGTGTTTTCTTTTGTTTTTATACTTAATCCAGATTCAGTTTCTTTTCCAGATGGTACTTCGTCAGGAAATAAAAGAGCACTGCTTTGGCTCCTGTATAGACTAGAAGAACCGTGAACATGGATTTGAATGCTTCCATCATGGCGGGGAAATCCTGCATATAGTTTTCTTCTATGAGAATCTGGAACCAGGTGGTGTTTTGCAGAAGAAAACCTCCGCTGAAGGTCACTGCAGTTTCCAGCACATTGAAGACCATAGAAATGAGGATAAAGATGATGATGCCGCCCAGGATTCTGTTTTTCGTGATGCTTCTGGACTGTGCAATGCTTAAAGAAGCATAAATATGAAGGATCGACTGCACCACCGAAACGATCATCACAAGCAGAAACAGCACTACAAGCAGGGGATCCACATCGATGAATCTGAAAACTTCAAAGAGTTCAGGCAGATTCAGCTCTCTGATGGTGATGAAGGTGATGGACAGGAGAAACACCAGAAAGGTGGCAAAGAGCCACAGCATGGCGGTAAGAAGCTTTGCAGAGATGAGGGTGCTGGCTTTAGCAGGCAGCGTGAACATGAGATACCCTTCGTCTCCGAGTAGGTTCTTATCAAATCGTGTGACAATCAGGATAAAAGTCATGACCATGAGTCCCACAAAGGTAATGCCTAAAACCGCTGGGAGCAGCACATCCAGGATGGGCAGAAAGCTTCCCCCGAATCCTCGAAGCCCCATGAAGAGGGAGAGGATGAGAATGGCCAGATACAAGGGCAGAAAATATCGGCCTGTGGCCTTCAGTTCGTATTTCATAAGCTTTTTTAGCATCGGAACACCTCCCGGAACAGTTCGTCAATGGATTTACCGCTTCTTTCTCTTAAATCCTCCACAGGAGCATAGTCATACAGCTGACCATCTTTCAGGAGAATCACCTCATCAAAGATTTTTTCAATGTCACTGATGAGATGGGTGGAGATGATGAGGGTAGAGCCTTCTTCATAGTTGTTTAAGATCGTGGACAAGATGAAGTCCCTGGCAGCAGGATCCACACCACCGATGGGTTCGTCCAATAAGTAGAGCTTTGCACGTCTGCTCATAACAAGGATCAGCTGAACCTTTTCTTTGTTTCCTTTGGATAAGGTCTTCAGAGAAGCCTTAGGATCAATGGAGAGCTTTTCCAGCATGCTGTACGCTTTTTCTTTTTGGAAGTCCTCATAAAAGTCTGCGAAGAAGTCCATGATCTCATACACTTTCATCCACTCATTGAGATAGGTTCTCTCTGGAAGGTAGGAGATGACATTTTTTGTAGCGGTGGAAGGCTTCGTGCCTTCTATGGTGACTTCTCCTTCTGTGGGCTCCAGAAGACCGTTGAGGATCTTGAAGAGGGTGGACTTACCACTGCCATTGGGTCCCAAGAGGCCAATGATCTTCCCTTTTGGGAGGGTCAACGTCAAGTTATCTATGGCGTTTTTTTTGCCGAAGGACTTGGTAAGATTTTTCAGTTCAATCATGGGTTCATTCATGTGGTTTCCTCCTTGCATCTTGTGATTCTGTCGATGACATCGGCTTTAGCGAGGCCCAGTTTCTTCATTTCTGTGAGAAAGGGTTTCAGTTTGTCTTCGATGTAGCTTTCTTTCAGCTGCAGGATCTTTGCCTCTTCCTCGGTGACAAACTTGCCGGATGTCCGTTCTGTTTGGATAAGACCCAGGGCTTCCAGCTCCTGAAGCGCTTTCTGCATGGTATTGGGGTTGACGTTCGCTTCTTTGGCTAAGTCCCGGATGGATGGCAGTTTATCTCCTGGATGAAGCTCACTGCTGAAAATCTTCCGCTGGATCTCATTCATGATCTGAAGGTAGATGGGAATGCTGTTGTCAAAATTCCATGGCACAGGAAATCCTCCTTTACATGTATTATTGTACTAAGTGATTAATACAATAATACAAAGAACAGGAAGAAATGTCAATAAAAATCACATTAAAAAAGCGCTGATAAGGCGCTTTGTGTTGTTATTCACTTCTTGTAAGCATCTCTTCAATGGCTTCCACATAGATGGGATCTAGTGTTTCATAGAGATAAGACAGATTATCAGTAGAAGCAGTTTTAGGAATTCCAAGATCAAGAAGTCTTTTGTCCAGGCGGCTCAGCACAAACCGGAAGTCTTCTTCTGTGGCGGATCCGCCCATGTCTGCGAGGTTGAGGACACTGCCGTTTTCCAAGGTGACCTTGTAGTAGAACTCTCCTTGGAAAGTGAAGGATTTTTTCTTTTCCCCTTGGATGCCGGTATCGATGGCAGAGAGGGACTCATAAGGATGAAAAGTCCCTTGGGGGTTCAAGGCGCTGTGGTCTATGATGCCTTCCTCTGTCAGCACACTGACATGGATGAAAAGAAGATAGAGAAGTACAACATTCACTAAAAGGAGAGAGCCGTTTCTCCACCTCTTCCAGTGAGGAAGGACTCTTTCGAATTTATTCTGAAGGTAATGCCAGGCAGCTTTGATGTCCTTCGACAGAATATACCCCATAATGGCAATGAGCTCCACTTCAAAGAACAGGAACAGAAAGCTGTAGGGGGATTTCATGATCCAGTACAGGTGCTGCTTTGGCATGAGGATTTTCTGTTGCAGATAGGATAGGAGAAGCAGGAAGAGAAGGGTCAATACTACGGCAAGGACGAGAGACAAGACAAAGAGCAGGGTTTTTCCGATGATTTTTATGAGCTTCATAAGGGGTCCTCCATGATGTTTCAGTTTTAGTTTTCGTGCAAAAAAAGGGAAGCCTAGGCTTCCTCTTCCTCCATGAGAAGCAGTTCCCACTCCTCATAATGATCTTTGATTTTATCGTCCACTTCTTTGATTTTATTGGAAATCTCCATGGACTTTTTGATGTCTTTATAGACTTCTTCTGTGGTCAAGGATAAGGTGAGATCTTCTTTTTCTGCTTCCATTTTCTCAATGGTCTCTTCCAGCGTTTTCAGACGCTTCTTCTTTTCCCGTTCTTCCTTTTCCCGTCCTTTTTTCTTTTTCTTTTCCTCCTGGTATTGGGTCTTGTTTCTGGTTTCTTTCTCCTCAATGCCCTGGAACCGGTTGGGGTTCAGTTTCTTTTCCGTATAGTAGCTGTAGTTGCCAAGATATTCCACAATCCCGTCTTCTTTCAGTTCAAAGATCTTGTGCACCACTTTATTCAGGAAGTAACGGTCATGGGAGATGACAAATAGTGTTCCGTCATAATCAAGAAGAGCATCTTCCAGAGCTTCTCTTGATGGAATGTCCAGATGGTTTGTGGGTTCATCCAGGATAAGAAAATTGGATTTTTTCAGCATGAGTTTTAAAAGGTTCACTCTGCATTTCTCTCCACCGGAGAGGTTTTTCACTTCTTTAAAGACCTCGTCTCCCCGGAAGAGGAAACTGCCAAGATAAGTTCTTACTTCACGCTCCGTGAGATGAGGAAACTCATCATGGAGCTCCGACATGACGGTTTTCTCCGGATGAAGATCGCTCTGCTCCTGATCATAGTAGCCAAGGGTCACGTTCTTTCCAAGAATGATGTCTCCCTGGTCTGGTTTTACCCGGTCCAGCAGCATCTTGAAGAGGGTGGTTTTTCCTCTGCCGTTTTCTCCGATGAGGGCAATGCGCTCTGCTTTTCGGATGTGAAAGGAGAGGTTTTCAAAAAGCTTGGTGTCCTCGAAGGCTTTACTGAGATTCTCTACAATGAGGACGTCCGTGCCGCTTTCAATCTCATTGTCAAAGGAGATCTTATAGGGGCTTCTGGCCTTTGGGGGGGCTTCGATCCGTTCGATCTTATCCAGCATCTTCTGTCTGGACTCTGCGGCTTTGATGCTTTTCTCCCGGTTGAAGGATTTGTAGCGCTCGATGATTTTCTCCTGTCTGGCGATTTCCTCCTGCTGGTGGCGGTAGGCCTTCATTTTGATTTCATAATCTTTTTCCTTCAGCTCCAGATATTTCGTATAGGGAGCATTGTAGGTGTAGATCTCACCACTGATCATCTCAAAGGTATGAGAAGTGATGGAGTCTAAGAAAAATCGGTCATGGGAGATGATGAGAAGCGTCCCTTTATAGCTCTTCAGATACTCCTCCAGCCACTCGATGGCTTGAAGGTCCAGATGGTTTGTGGGTTCGTCCAGTAGGATGATGTCCGGATTGGAGAGAAGAAGTTTTGCTAGGGCCACTCGTGTTTTCTGTCCTCCTGAGAGAATGGAAACTCTTTTCGAGAATTCCTCTTCTTCAAAACCTAAGCCCCGGAGCACTTTGTGCACCTCTCCCTTGTAGGTTCGGCCTCCCAGAAGATCATACTTTTCCTGAAGGTGCACATAATCTGTGATGGCCGCTTCATGGGCTTCGTGCTGAGCTTCCTCATAGGGTTTTTTCATTTCCTCTTCCAGATGGAGCATTCTGTCTTCCATATCCATCAGATGCTGAAAAACGCTGAGTGCTTCCTCATGGATGGTCTTTTCTGTATCCAGATTGATGTTCTGAGAAAGGTATCCTAATGACTTCTGACGGTCCAGAAAGACCTCTCCCTCATACTCTGTGATTTCTTTGGTCAGGATCTTGAAGAGGCTGGACTTGCCAGCACCGTTGGCGCCGATGAGCGCAACTTTGTCTCCTTCCTGAATGCTGAAGCTGACGGATTTTAAAATCACGTCGATGCCGTAGCTGAGTTTTATGTCTCTTGTAGACAGTACAATCATTTTTATTCACCTCTTGTCAATAGCACTATTATACGGGAAAGGCGGAAAGGGTGTAAAGGAATGTTTTCCACAGGCAAAACCAGCGAGAAGAGGGACTTGATTCATGTCATAGAACATTCATAAAATAATTAGATGATTATCTAATTATTTTATTGACATTAATAAATTTGGCGAGTATTATGTAATCAAGAAACAATCTAACTAATTTAGGAGGGTCCCATGAAACGAGATTTGTTAAAGAATAAAAATTTCACCCTGCTTCTGGCTGGAAACGCCGTCTCCCTTCTTGGCAGCAATATGCAGCAGTTTGCTTTATCTCTTTATGTGCTGGCGGTGACTGGATCTGCAACGATTTTCTCCACCATGCTTTCCATTTCCATCTTGCCCAGAATCCTCATGACTCCTTTTGCTGGGGTCTTTGGAGACTGGTTTGACCGGAAAAAAAGTATCGTTCTCATGGACACCATCAATGGTCTTCTCATCGGGGCCTATGCCTTCTACTTTTTTATGAATGGCAGTCTCAGTGTCCCCAGCATCTATCTTCTGGTGGTGCTTCTAGAGATCACAGAGATTTTCTTTGGATCCGCCATGGCGGCGGTGACCCCAAGCATCGTGAAGAAGGAAGAGCTCTTTGATGCCAACAGCCTCAAAAGCATCGTGAGCAATCTGTTCTCCATGCTGTCTCCCATGATTGCAGCGGGGCTCTATGGAGTACTTGGGATGCAGGGGATTCTTGTGATAAATTCAGTAAGCTTTTTCCTTTCTGCTTTCAGTGAGACCTTCATAGAAGTGCCTGCACTTCATAAGAAGCCTCAGAAAATCAGTCTGGAGTTTTTCTGGCAGGATTTTAAAGAGGGCTTGACCATTATGAAAGATCTCAAAATTGTGCGAAACATCATTGGACTGGGCATGATCCTCAATTTTTCCCTGGGGGCACTCTTCAGCGTAGGACTCTTCTATATTCTGAGAGAAGTCCTATCCGCCAGCGATGTGGAGCTGGGGATGTTCTCGTCTCTTCTTTCCTTGTCCATGGTGCTGACCCCACTTTTATTGGCTGGATTTGCCAAGAAAGTGGACCTGGGGAAGCTTCTCATTTACAGCTTCTTTGCGGTATCCTTTGTGATCCTTTCCATGGGCATGATCGTTTCCGATGGACTCTTTGACAGAAACATGGTTTTTGTGCTTCTGATTGGCCTGTCCTTCATCATCGGGATCTTTGTTTCCATGGCGAACATCTCTTTAGGAACCCTCTTTGATACCCTGGTGCCCAAACAGGCCATGGGGAGAGTGGGCACGGTGATGGGGCTCATGATGACCATCATCCAGCCTGTGGGGCAGGTGCTCATGGGCATCGGAATGGACACCTTGAAGCCTCAGTATCCCATTCTTCTTGCCGGTGCCATCATGGCCCTTGGCGTGTTATACTATAAGAAACCTTTCCTTGCGAAAGAAGAAGTGAAGACCGCTGCGTAGCGGCAGGAGGAGATGCTCTTGAAATATCAGTTCCATGAAAAAGAAAGTTATATTTTTGATCTTTTGACCTTGCCTCAGCACATCCACTATAAAGAAGATGTGTATCAGAAGATGGATGAGAACTATGATGAGCTCATACCGGAAGAGGCCAAGGTGAATGTCCGGGAGTTCCATAAGATTCTTATGCCTTATAAGGAAAGACTTCTTCCGTACTACTATGAATCTATGGAGGATCATGATTTCATCGCGCTCCTTTCCATGACCCAGCCCATCATTGGTTTTGAGAAGGTGGAGGAGTATCTGGAGCATTTACGTAAGCTCACGGAGATGGAGCTTCTCTTCAGTATCTATTTCGCACTGGACTATTATGACAGCGATACGGAAGAAAATAAGGAGAAGTCCAGAGAAGTGGCATCAAGGCTTGTGGACCATCCGGAAGAGGTCATGGGTTTTCTTCAGAACCTCACCATCGGCAATGATGCCAGATGGAATCTGCTTCACTTTTCCACCCAGCCTCGGATGATGGTGGAAAAGCTGGTGGACATTCTTCTGGAAATTCATCCGATTTTTGAGGAACTGTATGAGACGAAAAAACCGTTGATCATCAAAAAGGGAGAGGAGCTGACCCAAAAGCTTCTAAAATCAAAAGGGGACGGACTGGCGGAGATATCGAGGGGCATCATGAAAGAAAGCCTTTTAGAGTGGAAGGAATATCCCATACTCATTTCCATGTCCAATCCCATGCAGCTGATGCTGAATACGGGAAATGTGCATCCATTCATTTCCTGGGGGGTGTATCTGGATGATATTTTTGAAGCCATCAAGGAGCAGGAAGAGAATAAAATCCAGGAGCGGGTCCTCCTCTTTAAGAACCTGGGGGACAAAACCCGCTATGAAGTGGTCATGAACCTGGCCAAAGGGGTCACTTCCACCAAGGTTATCGCAAAGAATCTTCATGTGTCTCCGGCAACCATCTCCTACCATCTGAACAACCTGGTTACAGCAAAAATAGCGTATCTGGATCAGGTGGAGGGGCGGTACATCTATAAAGTCAATGAGGAGTTTCTGAAGGCTGCCATAGAGGAGCTGAAAAAAGATTTCCTGCTGAAGTAGAAAAAAGTCCCAAGAGGAGCTGTGCTTCTCTTGGGACTTTTAAAGGATTTTTAAAATATCTGTGTGATAATGATTAAAATTATGAAGAAAGAAAGGAGGAAGGCCATTGAAATTAGGAAAAAAGAAAAAAGGACTGCTCAGTGAAGGATATTTATGGATCCTTCTGGCTCTTCTAATTTATGGCGCCTCCTTGGGTGCAAGAAAAAACCCCGAACTTCTGGAGCGGGTCTATCCCGCAGAATGGAACCGCGCACTCATCCGGCTCCTGAGCAGAATCACAGGACCGTTTCCCTTTTCTTTAGGAGAAGCATTTGTTTATTTTCATGTGTTCTTGGGTGCAGTTCTTCTTGTTCTTTTTCTTGTGAGGCTTTTTAAGGGAGGGGCATGGACCCTTCTTTCAAGAACTATAGCCTACCTGTCTATTCTCTACATCGTGTTTATGATGGTCTTTGGACTCAACTATCAGAGGCCTTCGGTGAGAGCGCACCTTTCCTTGGAGAAAACGCTTTATGAGAAAGAAGTGCTCGAAACAATGAATCAAGCCCTTATCGAACGGGCAAACAGCCTGAGAGAGCGGGTGCCTCAAGATGAGGAAGGCGTATTCACCCTGAGTATGGAAGAAGGAATCCTATATGAGAAAGCACTGGAAACCTATGAGGCCTTTTCCTGGGAACATCCAGTCTATGCTGGAACCTATGGACCTGCAAAAGGGATCCTCCTTTCTGAATATATGAATTATACAGGAATTACGGGGATTTTCTTTCCTTTTACGGGGGAAGCCAATGTGAACACCAAAGGACCGGATCTTCTTTTTCCAGCCACGGTGCTTCATGAAATGGCTCATCAGCGGGGAGTGGCCTATGAGGACGAGGCGAACTATATGGCGTATGTCACGAGCCTGTACTCTGAAGAGGAAGAGATCCGCTACTCCGGTACCATGCTTGCACTCATCAGTTCCATGAATGCTCTTTACCGGGTGGATAAAGAAGCCTACCGGACTCTTTATGATACCTACAGCGAAGGCGTGAAAAGGGATCTTTCAGCCTACAGTGCCTTTTATAAACCCTATGAAGGGAAGGTACAGGAGCAGGCCACCAAGGTCAATGACAACTACCTTAAAAGCAATGGACAGGTTTCTGGTGTGCGGAGCTACGGAGAAATGGTGAATCTTCTGCTGGAGCAGTTTGTGCAAAAAGGAAGAATCGATCTGTAAGAGAGTGGCAGCAGCAAAAAAGGAGCAAACCTACTAAAAGGCTTGCTCCTTTTTTATTGTATTGTGGAGAAGTCCCCTCATAGACGATGAGAAGACCAGTCCTTCTGGCAAGATCTTATTCAAGATCTTCGATGAGTTTCTGCATTTCTTTGATTTCTCTTTCCTGGGCACGGATGATTTCCTCTGCCAGTTCTTTCACCCTTTCATCCTTGATGTCAGCACGTTCGCTGGTGAGAATGGCGCTGGAGTGATGGGGGATCATGGCTTTCATCCAGCTGATCTCATCCACCGTGGCCTGACTTCTCACAAAAAAAGAGAAAGAAAGAAGACCACAGCACTGATTCCAAGGATCATGGTGTTTTTCTTCTTGTCGTCGTACATCTTCCACATGAACAGCAGCATGACCACTGCCATCAAAGAGCCCATGTTCAATGCCATGAACAGTCTGGTCTGGCTGATTTCCACATGAGAGGCCTCATAGAGATTGAGATACATGAGCCAGTACATGATGAAGGTGGATGTGAGAATCATCACGAGAAATTTTGTGTATTCATTCCTTTCTTGAACAGGTTGGTTGGCCATTTTTTTTTGTAAGCATTCAACGATCTGCTTTTATTGTACTCGTAAAAATTGACCTCTCTGTTGACGCTCATTGAACTGCCTGTAAATAAAAAAAGAAAGGATTCTCTTCAAAATCCTTTCAGGCAGCTGGCTTCTATTCGTATTTGAGGATGCCGCGGTGCTCCACAGGGGTGGAGAATACAATTTGAGTATCTGTGTTTCCAAACCTCTGGAGTGCGCCAATGAAGGCATCCAGTTCCATGGTGGTGTGGAAGGCCACTTTAATCAGCATAGAATATTTCCCAGTGACACAGTCGCACTCCAGCACATTGGGGCAGGCTTCGATAAAAGGATAAAACTCTCCTTTTTGTTTTGGGGTCATTTCCAGGTTGATATAGGCTTTGATGTTGTACCCCAGTTTATGGGGATTCACAGAGCAGGAGTACCCGGTGATGATGCCTTCCTCTTCCATGCGGCTGATTCTTGTGGAAACTGCGGGCGTAGAAAGATAGACCGCATCGGCCAGAGCTTTCAGAGAGCACCGTCCGTTTTCCTGCAGCAGTTCCAGAAGTTTTTTATCAATATGATCCATGGTACGGGCTTGGAGGTGTATCCCCATTGCCTCTTCACCTGCCTTTTCTAATATGTTACTATTTTAAAGTTTCTATAGGGGGATGGTCAAGGTTTTTCTCGCTCCCACTTAAGAAAAATAAGTCAGAAGGCATTACCATTAAAAAAAGGCTCTTTCCAAAATGTCTCTTGGAAAGAACCGGGTCAGTGCTTTTTTTTCTCCAGGCAGTCCCTGCAGATGCCTTTCAGTTCCAGATGATGCTCGGTGAGATGAAAGCCTGTTTCTTTGGTGATAAGATCTTCAATCTGCTTCATGGGACAATCCAAATTGATCACTTTATGGCAGCTGTCACACTCCACAATGTGATGGTGTCCATGACGGATGAGGCTGAAGTTGTACTTCTTCTCTCCCAGATCATATTTCTGTATCAGATTTTTTTCTTCAAAAAGCTCCAGCGTACGATACACCGTGCTGAGATTGATGGAGAGGTTCTCCTTCAGCAAGGTGCTGTAGATATAGTCAGCGCCGATGCCGGTATGCTCCTTCTCCAGGAGCTCATAGATGGCCATACGGGGCTTGGTGACTTTGATGGCATGCTTCTTGAGGATTTCTATGGTATTCATTAAAAATCGCTCCTTCATCGTTTGGGCTGTCCTCATTATAGTATGGATTTCAAAAGAATTCAATGAACCCCTTTGAAGCTCTTTGGACATCAAAATATTTAGAGGGAGGCGCCCTCTTGGTTCATTTCACGCTGTTTCTATGCTAAGATATGTGTATATCATGTAGAAAAGTGAGGGAAAACTATGAGAAACTGTGTGGTGGCTCAGTCCGGCGGGCCAACTTCCGTCATCAATGCATCGGTGATGGGACTGTTATCAAAGAATAATGAAGTGGGATATTTTGACCATGTGTATGGTGGGCTTCATGGCATTGAAGGCATTCTGAAAGAGGATTTCATAAACCTTTCAGAACTGTCCCAAGAAGACATCGACAAGGTGAAGCATACCCCCTCTGCAGCACTGGGGTCCTGCAGATACAAACTGAAAAACTATGAGGACAGCAAAGAGGAGTACGAAAAGCTTTTTGAGATCTTCAAGAAGCATGAAATCAAGGCGTTCTTCTATGCAGGGGGCAACGACTCCCAAGATACCGTAAGAAAGCTTTCTGCCTACGCAAGAGAAAGAGGCCATGAAGTTCAGTTCATTGGCATTCCAAAGACTGTGGATAATGATTTACAGGTCATCGACCATGCGCCAGGCTTCGGTTCTGCAGCAAGATACATTGCAGTGAGTGTTCTGGAGAGTTATCTGGATTCTCTTGTCTACTCCAATAATGGCGTCTTCATCACAGAGACCATGGGCAGAGATGCTGGCTGGCTGGCAGCTTCTGGGGCTGTGGCCACCCATGAAGGGAAAAGATGTGCCGATATCGTTCTTCTTCCAGAAGTGCCTTTTGATGAGGAGAAGTTCCTGAAGAAAGTGGAAGAAATCTATAAAGAAAAGAATCATGTGTATATTGTGGCTTCTGAAGGTGTGCGACTGAAGGATGGTTCCTTCCTGGCTGCGACCAAAGCCCATGCTCATGACTCCTTTGGTCATGCTCAGCTGGGTGGTGCGGGTAATGCCTTGAAAAATATCATCAAGGACAGCGGCATCACATCCAGAGTGAAGGTGCTGGAACTGTCTACCCTGCAGAGATCCGCTTTCCACTTGGCATCTTCTGTGGATGTGGAAGAAGCCTTTACCCTGGGAGAAAGAGCTCTCGTCCTTGCCAAAGAAGGAGAAACCGGTGTGGTTTCCATCTTGAAGAGAGTCTCTGATGTGCCTTATGAAGTGGAGTACACCAAGACCGATGCATCCAATATCGCAAACCACGTGAAATACATGCCACTGACCATGGTGACAGAAGACGGCATGAATATCACTGAAGAAGCGCTCAGCTATTTCAGACCTTTAGTGGGAGACCTGCCTGAGTATAAGGTTCTTCACCGTCAGCATAAATAAAGAAAAACACAAAAGCACAGAACTTCAGTTTTCTTGAGTTCTGTGCTTTTTCATTTCCGTTTTAGAAACTGGCGGTCCACCGATTCAAATACCGTCGGTTGTTCTGGATGTTGAAAAATATCGCAATGAAAAGAAGTAGCGATCCAGAAAGACTGACAATGAGCTGATACAAATCAGAAATCGGCAGATTATTTGATAGGTTAGTGCAATAAAACCCAGCCGCAAAGATCAGTTGTACGGCCATTCTTCTTTTGATGAAGTTTTCCAGTGTTTCCCCGGACAGATATTTTTCAGCTAAGGGCGGAACACTTCTCCTTTGATAGAGCCTGATCCAGTCAAAAAGACAGAAAAGGCTGAAGAGATTGATCCAAGGTGCCAGCTGTTTCAGTAATGTCATAAAGACGTCCATCCTTTCCTATAGTGACTCTGGTCATGAATTCAGAAAATGGCCTGCTACTCCATGGGCATGTATCCGATGACTTCGGAGGTGGTGCTGTCACAAACAATTACTGCAAAGTCAAAGCCGGATCTGTCCCCAAGGGTGATGATCCAGTCTGTAGTGTCCACCGCACTCTCTTCTGCTTTGCCGCTGTCAGTATACACAGATTGCCAGGTGTTTTCCTCTGCAGTATCTATTTTGATCAGGCTTTTATCGATCCTGTCTTTTGAGGCAAGCTCAGAGTTTTTTATATACGCTATACTGTTTTCTACTGCTTTTTGCTGTTCAGAGGACAAGGAAGTTTGAGGATCAGTTTCAATGGAAGCCTTCTTGGCAGAGCATCCAACCAGTGTGAAAAGTATCAGTAGAACCAGAGGTATGATCCAATATTTTTTCATGAAAATCCTCCCATTTGTTAGAATAATGCTATGTATAATCATAGATAAAAGTGTTTAAAATATAGTCAGTTTACTAAATTGTAAATCTATTATATGGAATCTTTCTTTCGGTGTAAAGAAAGTTATCAGAGGGCAGAGGATGGGAATTATATAAATAGCCTCCATCTGAGCTTTTATACTCTAGATGGAGGCTGCATGGTTTTATTTATTGAATGGATTGATGAGTAATGAAATCACCATGGTGATCACAGAAAGAAGAGCAATGGTTCCTCCGGGAGCACTGTCCAAGGTATAAGAAAGAATCAGACCTAAAAGCACATCAATGAGTCCCACAGCAATGCTGAGAAAAAGCGTATGCTTAAAGCCTTTTTTGAACTGCATGGCGGTGGCCACGGGCAGTACAATGAGGGAAGAGATTACGAGCACACCGGTGATGCGGATGGACACCGCAATGGACAGTCCCATGAGAAGGGCAAAAATATAATTGACCCGTTTCACCTTGATGTTGATGATGTGAGCACCGTCCTCATCAAAAGTGGTATAAATCAGTTCATGATAGTAATAATATACGGTTCCCACGGTGACTAGAGCCACAAGAAGCACAAGATAAAGATCCTGGCGGGTGACCGTGAGGATGCTGCCAAAAAGGTACTGGTTGATGTTGGTGTTTGCCTGACCGCTGGAAACCAGAACAATGGCAATACCAACAGATAAGGTCAGCACCACAGACATGAGGATCTCTGCATACCGCTTGAAGCGGTCCCTTAAGAACTCAATGAGTAAAGCAGCCAGAGCTGTGAAGATCACTGAGGAGAGGGTGGGGCTTAAGCCAGCTACAATCCCGATGGCAACTCCTGCCAGAGACGAGTGGGCCAGGGTGTCTCCCATCATGGAGTAGCGGCGGAGCACCAGGAAAATGCCGATGATGGGACTTAAGATGGCCACCAGGGCGCCTGCCATGAGGGCATTTTGCATAAATGGATAAGAAAGCATCAGAACTCCTCCTTCCGGAAGACCAGCATATTGTCCACGTCTTCGTGCTGAATATTTCTCTTGTAGGTTTTGATGTCATAAAGGACACCGATATTGTCCCCCATACGGATGATGAAGTCGGAGTTGTGGATGGCAGCGGAGATGTTGTGCTCAACAGTGAGAATGGTGACCCCTTTCTCCCGGAGCCCTTTGAGGATCTTCCGCACTTCTTTCTGGCTTCTGATGTCCATCCCAGTGGAGGGCTCATCGAGAATGAGAAGCTCGGGGTTTCCTAAAAGAGCACGTCCAATGAACACTCTTTGGGTCTGCCCTCCAGAAAGATTCCCCACCAGAGATTTTTTGTATTCCAGCATGGAGACTTCCTCCAGGCATTCGTCAATTCTTTTGTTGTCTTTGATTCCTAAGGCACGAAGGTGGGTTTTGTAGACCTCTTCCACGGTGATGGGAAACTGCTTGTTGAAAGTCTCCATCTTCTGGGGCACATAGCCTACGGATTTTGCATGGATCTTCACCTGACCTTTCAGGGGCTTTAAAAGACCCACCACCAGCTTGATCATGGTGGATTTTGCGGATCCGTTTTCTCCGATGACTGAGATCAGCTGCCCACCGGGGATAGTCATATTGAGGTCTTTGATGAGATAAGGCTCTTCTCCGGTGTAGGAGAAGGATAAGTTACTAATTTCAATCATTTTCATTCACTCCAGTTTTTGTTCACAACTTAATATAGTACAAAAAAAAGCCGTTGACAATGTATATTTCTTAGTATATTATACTCATGGATGCGAATCATTTGCAACAACTGGAGGATAAATAGATGAAAAAAAGATTAATCGGACTGATTGCGGCAGTTTCTGTCATGGCTTTTATGGCTGGATGCCAGGCAGAGCCCAAAACTGAAACACCAGCAGAAGAAGGTCCAGCCGTGGAGAACCCTGAGGAACCAACCATCGAGAAGCTTAAAGTAGCAACCACCATACATCCTGTCAATGAAGTGGTGCGAATCGTCGGCGGAGACTATGTGGACACCTGGAAGATTGTGCCAGAAGGAGCGGAAGCCCACGATTTTGAACCCACCATCAAAGATATGGGAGAACTTTCCACAGTGAAGTTTCTTTTCATGAATGGCCTTGGCATGGAGCCTTGGGTAGAGAAAGCGGTAGAGAATTCTGGGAATAAAGATCTCTCTGTCATTGATCTTTCAGAAGGCGTTTCTCTCATCACCATCGAAGGCGATGATCATGACCACGATCATGAAGAAGAAGACCACAGCCACGACCATGGAGAGTTTGATCCTCATATCTGGCTGTCCATTGATGCTCTCATCACCATGGCAGAACATGTGAAGGAAGAGCTGACCGTGCTTGTTCCGGAAGGTGCAGAAACCTTTGAGGCGAATCTTGAGGCTTTTAAGAAAGAGGCTGTGACATTGAAAGAGACCTATCAGGAGAAATTCAAGGCGCATGAAGGAAAAGCCTTTGTCACAGGACATGCGGCATTTGGCTATATGACAAGAGAAATGGGACTTCAGCAGAAGGCCATCGAGGGTCCTTTCCAGGAAGGAGAGCCTACCCCAAAGAAGCTGCAGGATCTCATTGATTTTGTGAAGGCGGAGAACATCACCACCATTTTCCTCGAGGAGGCAGCCTCACCGAAGGTGTCTGAAACTTTGGCAAGAGAGACCGGAGGAAAGACCGTAACCATCAATGCTTTGGAAGCAGAAGGAGATCTTCTTCTCAATCTGGAGGACATCTACAAAAAAGTGCTGGAAAGTTTTGAAGGCTGATTCATAAGAACAGGCTCTGGAGAAAGAAGCTTCTTTTTCCAGAGTTTTCTTTTTTTTAGCAGTACAGAATCTTTGGAGTTTCTCATAGTTCCTTTCGGAATCAGTATAAATTCTCAATATTCTCCTTTATAATAGAGGAAGAATGTTAATTTCGGGAGGTACTTTATGGCTATTGTAAAACCAAGAAATGAAATCGACCCTAAATTCAAATGGAAGCTGGAGAAGATCTACGCGTCCAATGAGGCTTTTGAAGAAGAGCTTTCTAAACTGAAGGAAGAAGCACCTGTGCTCATGAACTACAAAGAAAAGCTTCATGAAAAAGAGAGCCTTCTTTCTTATCTGAAGGACTTTGAAAAGTACACAAGAGTTCTGGAAAAGC
The DNA here is from genome assembly GCF_900115135.1 of Proteiniclasticum ruminis. Taxonomy (GTDB): domain Bacteria; phylum Bacillota; class Clostridia; order Clostridiales; family Clostridiaceae; genus Proteiniclasticum; species Proteiniclasticum ruminis_A. Next base: position 82,345 of record NZ_FOVK01000002.1, read on the forward strand.
TCTATGCCTATGCCCACATGAAGAGCGACGAGGATACCACCAATACGGCTCAGCAGGTGATTCTATCAAAAGTGGCCCAGTACGCTGCAGAGTACAGCGCCATGGTGAGCTACTTTGTGCCAGAACTGTTATCACTGCCTGAAAGCGTCATCGAAGGCTACCTGGCTGACGAGGATCTTTCCCTCTACAAGTTCTACATTGAGTCCATCGTCAAAGAGAAACCCCATGTACTCAGTAAGGAAAAAGAAGAGCTCATGGCAACGATGTCCGATTCCTTGAACGCACCGGATGATATCTACTCCATGTTCACCAATGCGGACATGACGTTTTCTGATGTGGAGGATGGAGAAGGAACCAAACATCCTATGACAGAAGGCAGCTACAGCATGTTCATCCAGTCCAAGGACAGAGTGCTGAGAAAGAATGCGTTCATGGAGCTGTTCGGCACCTATGGGAAGTATAGGAATGCCATCGGCACCATGCTTTCCTCCAATATGAAGACGTTCAACCTGAAAGCGAAAGTGCGAAACTACAGTGGACCCATTGAGGCTTCCTTAAGCCCCAACAACATTCCAGTGGCGGTATATGACAACGCTCTGGAGACCATTTCAGAGAGCGTCTCTTCTCTTCACCGTTATGTGGAGCTGAAGAAGAAGCTTCTGAAGCTGGATGAGATCCATATGTATGATCTTTATGTGCCTGTCATCGACGTGCCGGAGGAGAAGATTCCTTTTGAAGAAGGGATTGCCCTGTCACTGGAAGGACTGAAACCACTAGGGGAAGAGTATCTTTCCATTTTCAAAGAAGGTGTGGAAAATGGTTGGATTGATATTTATGAGAACAAAGGAAAGAGAAGCGGCGCATACTCCTCTGGAGCCTATGACACAGAGCCCTATATCCTTCTGAACTATCATGAGGACCTTCGGGATGTGTCCACCCTGGTCCATGAGATGGGTCACTCCATCCACTCCTATTATTCCAGAAAGCATCAGCCTTTTGTGTATGGAGACTACACACTGTTCGTGGCGGAGGTAGCATCCACCACCAATGAGAAGCTCCTGATCCATCATCAGATCGAAAAGGAACAGGATCCAATCAAGAAGCTGTACCTGGTGAACCAGGAACTGGAGCAGATCCGAACCACAGTGTTCCGTCAGCTGATGTTTGCGGAGTTTGAAAAAGTCACCCATGAGACCATTCAGAAAGGGACCCCTATGACAGGAGAAGACTTCTGCAGCCTTTGGATGGACCTTAATAAAAAGTACTTTGGAGAAAACATTGTGCTGGATCAGGAAATCGAAATGGAATGGGCGAGGATTCCTCATTTCTACAGAGATTTCTATGTGTATCAGTATGCCACAGGGTATGCTGCGGCCAGTGCCTTCGCGGAGCACATCCTAAAAGAAGGAGAGCCTGCGGTGGAAAGATACCTGGGCTTCCTGAAGACCGGTGGCAGCAACTATCCTGTAGAAACCCTACAGGTGGCAGGCGTAGACATGACCAGCAAAGAACCTCTGGAAGCAACCGTGAGAAGATTCAATGTGCTTCTGGACATGCTGGAGGAGTACCTCAATCAGTAGTATTAGTAAAGACCTTTCTTCGGAAGGGTCTTTTTTATATTCAATTTATGGTTTTTCTAGTAGAATGAGGATAAGTTTCAACAGGGAAGGAGGGATCTGTCATGATCCAGAAAGTCATCAAAGAAACCATGGATCTTCTCATTGACGGAAAAGGATTCTTTCTGGAAGAGTTTCCTTCCACAGAAGAGGATCTGCAGTTTTACCTATATACCACCATCCGGAATGGATACCTGGCGGTGATTTTTTCTAGGCTCGGAGAAGAAGAGAAGAACCATCTGGCCTTTCTGAACCATGCCCGGGGGAAGAATATGCCGGTCTATATCCTGAACATCATCTTTACAGAGGATTTGCCGGTGCCGCTGAAAAATCACATACCCAACTACTCGGAAGTCTATGTCAATGGGGATGGAGAGTTTTTTGGCCATGACGATGTGTCCCTGTCCGTGCTTTCCAAGAAGAATGTCACAGTAAAAAAATTCAGCGCCAAAGCCATGAAGGCGACCTTGACCCTGGTAGGCCTCAATGTGGTGGTGTATCTTCTCACGGCTCTGGCATCAGGAAGCTTTGACATCCGCATTGATGTGCTCATCCGGTATGGGGCCAAGGTCAACGAGCTCATTGTGGAGGGGGAGCTTTACCGGCTCTTGACCTCTGCATTCCTTCATGGGGACTTCACCCATATTCTTTTCAACATGTATGCGCTGTTCGCACTTGGAAAAATAGTGGAGGAAGCCATGGGGACGTGGCGGTTTCTGCTGGTGTATTTTATCTCTGCCCTGGGCGGAGGAGTCATGAGTTTTCTCTTCACACCTAATGTTTCTGTGGGTGCATCCGGAGCCATATTTGGTCTGCTGGGAGCAGTGATGATGATGGCGCTTCTCGGAAAGTCCGGTGTGAACAGAAGAATGTTTCCAAGGATTCTTCTTCTTCTTTTCATCAATCTCTTTTCAGGATTCTCCGCCTCGTCCATCGACAACTTTGGACATATCGGCGGGCTTCTTGCGGGAATTCTCGTGTCCTTTACCATCTTGCAGTTCTTCTCTGAAAAAACAGAAGAAGACAGACCACCGTTTCTCTAATGATAAATGTTAAGTTAATTGAAATCTTTTGAGACCTGGAGCCATTTGGTTGTGGAAATTGATATAATAAGACTAAGATTTCAAAAGCGATTGAATACTTGGAAGGAGACCTTTTATGAGAGTTACATCTTTTACCACAACCATGAGTGCAGAAGATATCATGTACGATCTGAAAACCCTGGTGGAGCCTCAGGTGCCTGAGCTTACCTTTACAAAGCTCACTCTGGAGGACAATTATATTGAGGTAGCGGGCACATTCCATAAAATAGTGGATATTCCCTTTCTTGCCAGAATCCGTATTGTCAGTGTGTTCCAGAACATTATGTCTTTGCGTATTGAAAGAGTGAAAGTGCTGAAAATCGGTATACCAAAGTTCATACTCAATATGGCGTCCAAAATGGCCGCGAAAAAAGCGCTGGAGATGGGGCTTGGGTATGAGAATAAAACCATCCTGGTGAACATAGACAAAGCCCTTCAGAAAGTGCCTCATGTGCATCTGGAAGTGGATCATTTTCTCATGGAGAACGGTGTGCTTTCTCTGAGGCTGAAAGGCATAGAAGCAGATATCGAGGCCATGCAGAAAGAAGCCAATAAAGACAAGGAAGCAGAGGAAAGAAAGCAGCAGGAGATGGAAGCGGAGAAGATCCGCATCTTCAATGAGAAGCTTCAGGAGATCAGGAGAACAGAAGATTCTTACTCGGAGTTCAGAAACAAGATCATGCAGAAGGTTCCCTATGACCGGAAGAATCTTGCAAAATACGGATTCATCCTTCCGGATATGTATGCCCTTGCACTGCGGCTCATGAAAGACCAGCGGGTGACTAAGAGAGATAAAGCCATCATCGCTTTCACGTTTATGTATCCTTTGGTGCCTGTGGATTTCATCCCGAGTAAAGTGCCTGTTCTTGGAAAAGTGGATGACATTGCCATCTTCTTCTTCGGAACCAACTACATCATGAAGAAGATCCCCGTGCCAATCCTCGTGAAGCACTGGCAGGGAGATCTTGCCACACTGAAGCTTGTGAAGGACAACATAGAGACCATTCTGAACTTCACCCCGGGCAAGACCTTAAATCAGGTCTATGGCTTTGTGGATGAAAATCTAGAGAAAAGAAAACCATCATATCTGAAGGATGAGGCTTATCTTGTGGAAGCGCCCATCCCCATGGATCTGAACCCTATTTTTGATCCAGTTACAAAATAAAATTAGAAGAAGTAAAAGGGACGCGGGCCGTCCCTTTTTGTCGGAGGAAGAGTCGTGGCGAAATATTACGCAGTGATCAACGGTCATACTATTCAGGAAGGAATTCTCACCTCCTGGGATGCCTGCAAAAAAGAAGTTACAGGTGCAAAAGGAGTCATTTTCAAAAGCTTTCCTACCCAGGAAGAAGCCAGAGAATTTCTGAGACTTCATGGCAAAGAGGTGCCTTTGAAGCAGGCAGATAGAATCAAAGAAAAAAATCAGGAGAAACCAGCGGAAGTCTCTTTGGAAAGCTCTCCCATTTCGGAAGCAACCATTTACGTGGACGGGAGCTATGAGCTGTCTACGGGCCGCTATGCCTATGGCATGGTGGTGGTGGAGCAGGGGGAGGAAGTGGCCTCTTTCAAAGAAGCAAGGCAGGGAGAATACAGCGCCATGAGAAATGTCGCCGGAGAAGTTCTCGGGGCTATGAAGGCCATGAGCTATGCCAAGGAACATGGATATCAGAAGCTCATCCTTTATTTTGATTATCAGGGCATTGAAAGTTGGGCTCTGGGGACCTGGAAAAGAAACAATACGTTGACCCAGGGATATCATGAGTTTTATCAGAACATGAAGAAAGATATCACTGTAAAGTTTATGAAGGTTAAAGGTCACAGTGGAGATCGGTTCAATGACCGCGCGGATGAGCTGGCGAAAAGTGCTTTTCATTCTTGAAACTTCTAGAAATACACGGATGGGAACGAGTTGTCATTAAATAAATATAGAAAAAGGGATGGACGTGAATATCCTTGGAAGGGCCTGTGATTAGACAGGTTCCTTCTTTTTTTTACTAAATGCCTTGATCAGAGGACGGCATCCTAGAAAATTTACAAGGTGATTTATCTTAATAGTTAACTCTCACTCATTTTTTGTTGAGAAACTCCTAAAAAATATGTCACAAATGAATATTCTGGATTTTTTCTAGCGTGATTATATGTTATAATAAAAATATTAAAATTTGTTGTGGGAGAGATGTTTATGGAAGTATTATCCCTAGGGGAAAAGGTCAAAAAACGGCGAAAAGAACTGAACATGACATTGAAAGATGTGGCTGGGAATCGTGTGACACCAGGTCAGATCAGTCTTGTGGAATCCAGCAAATCCAATCCTTCCATGGATCTACTTGATTATCTTGCAGAAACACTGGACGTTTCTGTGGAGTATTTCATGGAATCAGAAAGCACACAGGCCGATAGAATCTGCAAGTATTTTGCCCAGATGGCAGAAGTGCATATCGAGCTGGAAGAACTGGACAAGGCAGCCAAATACATTGAAAAAGGGGACCGCTACATTGAGAAGTACAACCTGATTCTTCCAGAAGCGAAAAACCTTTATCTGAAAGGGATGCTGGAGATCAGAAAGAAGAACTTCACCAAAGCATTCGACTATCTTTTTCAGTGCAACATCATCTATTCCACCCACAACTTCAAAGGCTCCTATATAGACAACTTCATGCTGGTGGCAAAAACCTGCATGCAGGACGAATCTCTGCCCATGGCCATCAGCTACTTCCATAAATCGGAAGCGCTTTTTGAGGAAGGGGTGCTCACAGATGAAATCATGCTGGCGAAGGTCTATTTTTATCTGGCCATTGCCTACAAAAAGAGCGGCAATCTGGAAAAGAGCAAAGAGTACACGTTGAAATCCACTGAGAAATTCGAGATCATGTCCGACAAGAAAGCCTATGGACAGTTTCTCACCCGCCTGGCAGAGAAAAATGAGGTGGAAGGGAATTTTGAGGAAGCCTTCAAGTACTCCGCCATGTCTCTGGAGATCTTCCATGATATTCTCGGAGAAAGTGAGATGGGTGAGATTGAGCTGAACCTCGGGAAGCTTTATGAGGATTTCGAGAATTATGAAGATGCCCTGGAGCATTACCGAAAAGCAGAAACCATCTACTCAAAGGATCCGAAGAAAATCACAGAAGTCTATCTTCATCTTGCGTTATGCCTGGCCAATCTCAATCGGAAGGAAGCCACTTATGAGATGCTGCAGAGACTGGACCGCATGATCCTGGAAGAAGATTTTCTTGGCAACATTGAGCTGTACCGGGTGAAATCCAAAGTGGAGTCTCTCTTTAAAAACACAAGAGGTGCGGTGAACAATCTGATCCTCGCCCTCAATACCGCGAAGGAAAAGAAACTGAAGAAAGAAGAAGCGGAAATTATGCTCCTCATGGCCAAGTTCTATCTGGACAAAGGCAAGACAGTGGACTCCTTCAAGCTTCTTGAAAAATCCATGTCCATGATGAAAGAGGGAGAGGTGGAAGCTTAATGGAGATTTTAAGTACTGGTGAAAAGATCAGACGAGCGAGAGTACAAAAAGGAATGACCCTGAAAGCCCTCTGCGGATCGGAAATTTCCGTTTCCAAGATGAGCACCATTGAGAATGATAAAGTGCAGGCAGAGGAGTGGATCCTGGAGCTTGTGGCAAAAAGACTGGGTATTGAAAAAGAGAGCCTCAAGAAGGATCTGGTGGAAGAAGTGACGGAAGAGCTTCACCGTCTCGCCCAGAATATGTTTACGAAAAACTATGAACGGGACATCAGAAGCCTCATTAAGGTGTCAGAGGAGAATCATCTCATCTATCAGGCCTTTATCGGCAGAATTCAGCTGGTGGAACATTTCATTGAGAAGAACAAACAGGAAGAGCTCAACATAGAGGTCTCTCAGCTCTACAAGACCTACATCAATATCGTCAACCAGGAGACACAGTACCTGTACTGCATCACCATGGCGAAGTATCTGGATGTCATGAGTGAGTATGACAATGCTCTGGTGTTCCTGAATTTTCTCATGAGCCACTACTATACGCTTCCGGATCAGATCACAAAGGAGCAGCGTCTTCTCATTCCATACTATACAGTGAAATGCCACCTGTATCTGGAGGAGTTTGAAGAGGCTAAAAAATATCTGCATTATCTGGAAGAGCTTCTTACAGTCACTGAAGATGAAAGTCTCAAAGGACAGATCATGCTTTATATGTGCATGGCCAATGCAAAAGATGATCTCAAGGAATGCAGTCTGAAAATCAAAGACTTCATGGCGGATTATCCGGTTCTCCATGCAAAAGCCAAGTATATGCTGTCCATTCGTCTTCTGAACAGAGGAGAAATTGACGCTTCTTATCAGGAAATGGAAGAGGCGGTCCGTATGCTTGGACCAGAGAACATGGCTGAGAACATTGAACTGGTGCTGCATGCCATGGATACCTTTGTGACCAAGGGACATATCAAGGAAGCCTCCAAGTACATCGACCTGGTGGTGAATGCGGCCATTGAAAACCAAAATGCCCAATGCGTGGAGAAGGCCTATTATTTCAAGGGTCTCCTGCTGGCGGAAAACGGCAATTTCAACATGGCAGAAACCTATCTCAGCGTTTCCCTGGATATGCTGTTAAAGAGAGGGAAAACCCAGGAGCTTGCGAAGAGATACCATAACCTTGCTGAGGTGTATTACAAGATGGACAAGAAAGAAGAAGCCATCCGCTACTTTGCCCTCAGTATCCAAATTGAAGGACATATTTAAATAAACAAGAAGCTTCCGAGAGATTCCCTGTGAAGGGAAGGCTCCCGGAAGCTTTTTTATGAGAGATGATTCCTGAAATAAATACATTTCAGATATTGCCGGATTTCAGAATGGAGATGAGAAGCCATAAGCCGAAGAAGCCAGCCAGTGCAAACCCCAGCATACCGACAATGCTGATGCCGTTGATGTCTGGTCCCGCACCGGTTCTGATGATGAGGGCAGATGCGATGATGATGGCAGAGACAATGAGCGCAAAGACCATACGGTTCACCATCTTGTTGAAGTCCACCCATTTGTCGCTGAGATTCACAATGTCCACCTTTACTTTGCCCCGTCCACTGATGAAATTGTCTAAGATGGTCTGGATGCTGATGGGAATCTTCAGACTGTCTTTTACAAGGGTATATCCGTTGAGGGCCAGAGTATCCAGGCTGAAGTCCGGCCAGAGACTGATTTTGTGGTCTTCTTTGAGATAGTCCTTTGCGATCTCCATGATGCTGAGATCCGGTGCAAGGTCACTGAGCACCCCTTCCAGAATCAGAAGGGACTTCAGAAGGGTGGTGTATTCCTTCGGCAGTTTCAGATTATTTTTTCTTGCCGCTTCAAAAAGGTCCATGAAAAGCCTTGAGACCTGTATGTTTTTTAAACTGGACTGCAAATAGTAATGAACAATATATTCGATGTCTTCGTAGAGAACATTTTTATTCAAGGGGCCTTTCTGATCGGCCACCTCCACCACAAGATTCGTGAGAGCAGAGATGTCTTTTTTCACCATGGCCAAGAGAAGGTCATTGATGGCGTTCTGCGTTCTTTTGGATAGCGCTCCCATGATGCCAAAATCAATATAATAAATTTTTCCCTCCAGGATCAGAAGATTTCCCGGATGGGGATCTCCGTGGAAAAAACCATTGTTGAACAGCTGATAAAGATAAGACAGCACAAGCTTTTTGCCAATATCCTCCAGGTCATAGCCTTCCTTAAGGAGTGTATCCTTCTCTGTGATCTTGATGCCTTCGACTTCTTCCTGCACAATGACTCTTTTGGTGCATAGATGGTCATAGACCTTGGGAATGGCAACGCATAAAATGGAGGCGTTTTCCTTCTCAAATCTGTGAATGGCCCGCATTTCATGAAGAAAGTCCAGTTCCACCTTGGTGGTTTCCAGAATCTCCTCCAGGGCTTCCACGGGATCAAGAAGCACATCCCGCAGGGTGTTGGGGGCTGTTTCCACGATGCGTATAAGAATATGGATGTCTTCCAGGAGCCTTTCTTCGATATCGGGACGCTGCACTTTAATGATGCACCGGGTACCGTCCTTTAAGATGCCCCGATGGACCTGGGCTACAGAGGCGCAGGCCAAAGGAACTTTTTCAATGGACTGAAAGAGTTCAGTCGGATCACCAAGCTCAGTTTTCAAAATCTCCCACAGGGTTTCGTAGGGGAAAGGCGGTGCTTTGTCCTGAAGCTTTGCCAGTTCTGTGATATATTCCACCGGTAGAATGTCTGGTCTTGTGGAAAGAATCTGACCGATTTTAATAAAGGTTGGACCCAGCTCCTCAAAAACAAGCCTCAGATTCTCCGGGTCCTTTTTCAGTTTTTCACTGCCCAGTTTGGCATGGAGGATATGTCCAAAGCCATAGGTTGCAAGGACCCGGACGATCTCTCTGAACCGCTTTTTGGTATAAGGTCTTTTCTTTTCCGCCATCTGACGCACCACCTTTTGTCCGAAATGTAGCCTCTATTCTTTGGTCATAGCGTCGAGGCGCTCCTCCAGCTTTCTTACCCGCTCCTCCAAAGCCGCCAGTTCCCGTTGCCCTGCATAGTTCATGGTTTCGAGGATCTCATGCAGCTCGTCTTTCTTAACGGGAGCAGATTCATTCTCTTTCTTTTTCCGAAGCAGCTCTTCCCGGAGCTCCTTGCCTTCTTTCACACTGAGTTTTCCTTTCTCGATGAGTTCCTGCAGCATGACATCGGCTTTTTCGATGCTGATGGCAGCGGCGCCTATGGTGGAGAGCAGCAGTTTTTTCATTTCTTCCATGGGAATTCCTCCTAAAGATTGTATTTTGGAATATTCTGTTTATTCATCATTATACCGTCAGAATCTTAAAACAATGTGAAAAATATATTAAGGGTTCAAAGTTTCCAAGCCGCAAAAAAAGAACCGGCACCATCCAAAGGAGGTCCTGGTTCTTTCGTAGACAGAGTATCATTTAGCGGTCGCGGTCTTCAGGGGTGTAGGCACCACCAGATTTTTTGTAGCTGGACTGAATGTCCTCGGGCTGAGGATTCTCTTTGTACTCCACATCCTGATAGGTCTTGCTTTCGCTGTTTTTCTCGTAGCTCTTGTACGCATTGTCCTTATTTCTGTAGGTGTGGCTGTCCTGTTCTTTCCGTTCTGGCATGACAATGGCTAGGATGATGTATAAGACAAGTCCTGGGAAGCCGTCGGTGAATACACTCAGCAGAACATAGATCACTCGGAGGATGGTCACATCTACGCCAAGATAATCAGAAAATCCTGCCAGGACACCGGAGATCATCTTCCTCTCTGTATTTTTATATAATCTTTTTTCCATGATAATTTCCCCTTTCTTCTTCAATACGAATCTTCTTCTTTGTCTATGGTCCTATTATAAAAAGGATTCATTAAAAACGAATTAATAATTTCTTTTTTCTTCCTCATCTTTCAAGAGTTTCTTAAAAGGAGCTCTGAAAGGAGGAGCCTCAATGAAAGAAGAACCCATCTTACATATCGATATCGAAAGAGCCAGGGGGTTCACATATTTTTCAGAACATCCCTGGGCTTTTTTGGTACAATGAGAAAGAAGAATGTGATTGGAGTGAAGAACTTGAAACTGTATCAGAAAAATCCGGAGAAGGTTCGCTTTACGAGCCGTGTGAAAAGTGTCAGGGAGAAGGAAGACTGCGATCTTGTGACCCTGGAGGAATCCTGGTTTTATCCAGAAGGGGGCGGACAGCCTCACGATGAGGGAACCATCAATGGAAAGAAGGTTCTGGATGTGTTTGTAGAAGAAGGAGAGATGTATCATAAGCTCAGCGCTTATTCCGGACTGACACTCCATATGCCGGTGGACTGTGTCATCGAGGAGAAGGTGCGTTGGGATTACAGTGTGCAGCACACAGCCCAGCATGTGCTTACCGCGGTTCTTTCCGATCAGCATGGGGTCAATACGGTGAGCTTTCATATGGGCGCTGTCCATGCCACCATCGATACGGACCGTTCCGTCACTTGGGAGACATTGAAGGAAGTGGAAGGAAAAGTCAACGATCTCATCCGTGAGGACCTGAAAGTGCTTGCTTATTACCGGGATGCCTACAGTCTGAAAGATCTGCCCCTTCGAAAAGCAGTTTCTGTGGAAGAGGACATCCGGATCATCCAGATCGGACAGCTGGACTACTGCGGCTGCGGCGGGACACATGTGGAATCTTTAAAAGACCTGAGGCTGTTTAAAGTGATTCAGGTGGAGAACTATAAGGGTGGAAGCAGAATCTATTATAAGGCCGGAGACAGAGCCTTCAGACACCTGGACGAAGAGGAGGAGATTCTGTCGCTGCTGAAGGAAGAGCTGGAAGTGAACTTGGATGCACTGCCCTTTCATGTCAGGAGACTGAAGGAAGAGAAAGAAGAGTACAAAAAAACAGCTGAAGTTTTCAGCAGGAGACTGGCGGAAGAGATGGTGAAAGGCTACCAGGAAGATGTGGTGGTGCTGGCGCTGGAGGAAGAGGATGATTTTCTGAAAACCCTTGGTGCTGAGATGATGAAGAAAAACAAGATCGGCGTTTTTTACCGGGAGGACGGACGGGTTTTCGTCTTCACTGGAAAGAGAACCAGTGCAAAACTTCTTCTGTCGGGTCTGAAAGAAGAATTCAGATTCAGAGGCGGCGGGGGAGATACCATGGTCCAGGGCTTTATTGAACTGGCAGAAGAAAGAAAACCCTTCGTATCAAAACTCTACGATAGGCTTCTTTCCCTTGAGCTTTAATGAGTATTGTGATAAAGTATATCAGGTAAATTGAAAGACAGGTGATATCTTTGGAAGCATATTTGGATAATGCAGCCACAACGAAAATGCGTAAATCCTCTATTTTGGCGGTATCTGAAGCCATGGAGATGGTTTATGGAAATCCAAACAGTATTCATGGCATCGGGCGGAAAGCGGAGGATGTCCTGGAGAGCGCAAGAAAAAAAATAGCGGAGTCCATGGGGGCCAGGACTGAGGAAGTGGTCTTCACCTCCGGGGCAACGGAAGGAAACAACTACATTATCCGTTCCTATATAAAAGAAGGGGCGCATTTTATCACCACTGCCATGGAACATCCCAGTGTTCTCCAGGCCATGGCCTATGCAGAGAAGATGGGTGTGAAGGTGGATTATCTTAAGGTGAGCCGCTACGGCCAAATTGATCTTAGAGAGCTTCAAGAGAAGCTGACTAAAAATACAGCTCTGGTCTCCATCATGATGGTGAACAATGAGATGGGGGCGTATCATGATCCCAAAGAAATCTCCAAGGTCATCCGGGAAAAGTCTTCAAGAGCCAAGTTCCATGTGGACGCTGTCCAGGGATTCATGAAGTATCCTGTGGATGTCCGTGAATTTGATGTGGATTATCTGACAGTTTCCTCCCATAAGGTCCATGGACCCAAAGGAGTAGGGGCAGTATTTGTGAAAAAAGGCCAGAAACCCCAGGGGCTTCTTCTTGGGGGAGAACAGGAACGGGGATTTCGGGCCGGAACGGTAAATGTGCCGGGTGTGGTGGGTTTTTCTGAAGCGCTGAAAACAAAAGACGCCATTCTCTCAGATTTTGTAAGGGTGCAGAATCTGAAGGAGGAAATGGTGAAAGAGCTTTCATCGGTGGATGGAATCCTGTTCAATTCCCAGAAGGACCTGAGTTCTCCTTATATCCTTGGGATTTCCATTCCAGGAATGCGTGGTGAAGTGACTCTTCACTATCTCAGCGATCAGGGCGTGTATGTGTCCACAGGATCTGCCTGCACTGCCAAAGACACCAAGGACTCCCATGTGCTTCTGGCCATGGGGATGAAGAAAAAAGAAATTCAGGGAAGCATCCGTCTGAGTTTTGAGGAAGAGACCTCCCTGGAGGAGATCCGCTATGGAGCGGAGAAAATACGGGATGCAGTGAAATTTCTGAGGAGGCCATAATCGTGGAGTTACTACTGATCAAATATGCATCTGAAATCTTTTTGAAGGGACAGAACCGTGGAAGATTTGAGAAGAAATTAAAAGAAAATATCAAGAATGTTTTAAAAGGTGAAGAGTATACTTTTAAGACAGACCAGAACAGATGGTTCATCGAGACAGAGAACCTTTCTTCTGTGAAGGAGAAGGTGAAGAAGGTCTTTGGTGTATATGAAGTCTGCGTGGTGAAGAAGACGGAAAGAGACATTGAGAAGATCAAAGAAGCAGCCCTTTCCATCATGCTGGAAAAAGCTTCTGGCACAACTTTTAAAGTCATCACCAAGAGGGCGGACAAGAAGTTTCCAATGAATTCCATGGAGTTTTCAGGTCTTCTGGGTGCGCATATCTTAAGAAATACAGAAGGAATCACCGTGGACATCAAGCATCCGGATTTTCCACTGGAAGTGGAGATCCGTGAAGAAGCGTATATCTATGTGTCCAAGGAAAAAGCCATCGGCGGTATGCCCTATGGCATCAACGGCAGCACCATGCTGATGCTTTCAGGCGGAATTGACTCTCCTGTGGCAGGATTCCTCATGGCCAAAAGAGGCATAGAGATCCACAGTGTGTATTACCACAGCCATCCCTACACCTCGGAAAGAGCGAAAGACAAGGTGAAGGAGCTGGCCTCCATTCTGGCGGGATACACTGGCAAGATGTATCTCCATGTGATGCCTTTCACTGAGATTCAGATGGAAATCATGGATAAGTGTCCGGAGAATGAGCTGACCATCATTATGAGGAGATTCATGATGAAGTGTGCCTGTGCTCTGGCAGACAAATACAACATCCAGAGCGTCACCACCGGGGAGAGCATCGGGCAGGTGGCTTCCCAGACCATGGAAGCCCTGGTGGTTTCGGATGATGCAGGAGACCGTCCTGTCTTCAGACCTCTGGTGGCCATGGACAAAGTGGATATCATGGAGATCTCCGAGTGGATCGGCACCTATGAAACCTCTATTCTCCCTTACGAGGACTGCTGCACAATTTTTGTGCCGAAGCACCCTGTGACCAAGCCCAAACTGAAGTATATTCTGGAACACGAGAAAGCCCTGGACAGTGATGCGCTCGTTGCCCGTGCGGTGGAAGGAACGGAGGTATTTGAGCTTTGATGGAGGATCTACTGAAAGACGGCTATGACTACGAAGACTACACGGAGAATTTTCAAGAGGAAGAGAAGAAGTCCTGCTGCAAAGACAGGAAAGACGGGAGCAAAGGCGGCTGCGGCTGTGGCCAAGGCGGCATTCTGATCAAGAAATAAGGAGCAAGAGGAATGGCAAAGACAAGCATTTTCAGCAGCAAATATCACAAAAGACAGAAACGGAAAAAGTTCATCAGAAGGACAGCGCTTCTGGTGCTGATTCTTGCAGCGCTGTTCCTTTTGTTCAGAACACCCCTCACCAATATGGTGGAGCGGGTTCGGCAGAATATCGCTGAAGAAGAGAAACAAAGAGAAGAGATTCTGGAGCAGGTTCCCACTCCGGTGGAAACTCCAGCAGAGGAGGAACCTGAAGAGCCAGCGGAACCGGAGCCTGTGTATGTGACGGTGACCCTGCCTGGGGGAGAGATGTTTTCGGCTGAGATCATCGAAGAGAACGGAGAAAAGCTTTTTGAGGAGCTGGATGGAACCATTTCCCTGGAGGCGGATCTTTCACCTTCCAGAAAAATGCTGGTGGTACTGGAAGAATCCACCCAAGACCTCTATCTGGTGGACACAGAAGGCGCTGTCACAGACATCACCTACAGAACCTATAAGAACACCAGAGGATATACGGCATCCAAAGAGAGTATCCTCGAGCAGATTCCTGGTTTTGACTGGGCAAGCCAGCCGAAATTCCTGGATGAGGATACGGTGGTCTACATGTCTCAGCTCCCCTGGTTTGATGAGAGAAGATTCCTCTATATTGTGGAACTGAATCCCTTATCTCATCGAAACTTCCAAAGAGTAGGGGGCACCGATGTGGAGCTTCTGGAAAGAACAGAGAATGGGCTGAAGTTCAGAATCAAAGAAGTGGAAGAAGTGCTGACGCCTGATTATAAAGTAGTGAGTCCATAAGAAAGAGGGGCAGTAGAAGAATTGTTCTTTTGCCTCTTTTTCATCGGATAATAAAGCGAGTGAAGTGAAGTGATGAACCTTTGGAAATAGGAATATCCACAGCGATTTTCTACCCCGAAGAACGAACAGAGGATGCGGTGAGACTTCTTGCCAGGGAAGGGTTCCGGGTCATGGAAGTTTTTGCCAACAGTTTTTTTGAATTCACAAAGGACTATGGTGAAACTCTTCGGGAGATTGCTGATGAAGAAAATGTCCGGATCAACTCCATACATACCGTGAGTTCTGCCTTTGAGCCGTACCTCTTTGATGCCTATGAGCGGAGACGGGATGATTTTTTCAGAATTTATCAGGATTTTCTTGATTTTGGCCAAAGAGTAGGAGCAAAGGTCTATACCTTCCATGGCCTGATCAAGAAACCACATCCGAAGATGACCTTTGACGATGTGGTCTATGTCTATGAGAAGATGGTCTATGAAGCGGGGCTTCGGGGCATTTCCCTGGCTCAGGAGAATGTATCCTGGTGCCTGTCGGGGAATCTGGAGTACCTGAAGAGGCTCAAGGAGCGTGTGAAGGGCCCCTTGAAGTTTACCCTGGATGTGAAGCAGGCGGTGAAAGCAGGGCGCAGTCCCTATGAGTATCTGGAGATCTATGGAGAGGACCTGGCGAACCTGCATCTGAATGACCACGACGAGAACAGTCCCTGTCTATTACCTGGAGATGGACATTTTGATTTCAGATCCCTTCGAAACAAAGTGGAAGAACTGGGCTACAAGGGTCCTGGAATCATTGAAGTGTATCGGGAGAATTATACCAGCATCAAGGACTTGTCAAAAAGTAAAGCGGATCTTGAAAGAATACTTTCAGAATCATTGAAATAGAGAAGTTTTTCCATTATAATATTATAAGTTTGAAATGAAACCCTTCGGGGTATAGGAGGATATTAATACGATGAACGTAACAGTTGAAAAGTTAGATGCTAAAAAGGTGAAACTGGAAGTGACCCTCGAGGCTGCAAAGCTTACCGAAGCCATCCAGAAGTCCTACAAGAAGAATGTGAAGAACCTGAATGTTCAGGGATTCAGAAAAGGAAAGGCTCCACTGGCGCTGATCAAGCAGTTCTATGGTGTGGAGGTTCTTTTTGATGATGCCACAGATTTCCTTCTGAACGAAAGCTATCCAAAGGCACTGGCTGAAGCGGATGTGAAGGCCATTGACTATCCACAGATCGACATCAAGCAGATGGAAGAAGGCAAGGAATTCATCTACACTGCAGAAGTGGAAGTATATCCAGAGTTTGACCTTCCTGAATACAAGGGTCTTGCAGTTGAAAAGCCAGTATACGTTGTAACAGAGAACGAAGTGGACCATGAACTGGAGCACCTGGTAGAAAGAAACGGAAGAATCGAATCCAAGGGTGAAGGCGCTGTGGTTGAAATGGATGACATCGCTGTGATCAACTTTGACGGTAAAGTGGATGGCGTGCAGTTTGAAGGCGGACAGGGTGAAAACTTTGAACTGACCATCGGTGCAAAGATGTTCATCGGAGACTTTGAAGATCAGCTCATCGGTCTGAAGGCTGGAGACAAGAAGGTTGTTAAGGTTACCTTCCCAGAAGACTATCAGGCAGAAGAAGTAAAGGGCAAGGATGCAGAGTTTGATGTGGAAATCCTGGACATCAAGTCCAAGGAATACCCAGAAGTGGACGATGAGTTCGCATCAGAAGTATCTGAGTTTGAAACTCTGGAAGAGCTGAAGGCAAGCATCCGTGAAGGACTTACCCAGGATGCGGAAAACAGAGGAAAGAACGAACTGAACTCCAACCTCATCAAGGCACTGGCTGAAAAGGCTGAAATTGATGTGCCAAATGCCATGGTGGAAACCAGCATTGACAGAATGGTAAGAGATTTCGAACAGAGAATCCAGCAACAAGGCATCTCCATGGATATGTATCTTCAGATGACTGGTCAGGATAAGACCACAATCCGTGATATGTTCAGAGACAATGCCATGAACGTTGTGAAGAATGACCTGCTCATCGAAGCCATCATGGAAAAGGAAGGCATCACAGCCACAGAAGAAGAGCTTGTAGCAAAGGCGGAAGAAATCGCTAAGATGTACGGCGCTCAGATGGAAGAGCTGAAGGAAATGCTTCTAAACAGCAACAAGAAAGAACTGGAAATGGAAGTGACCACAGCGAAGGTGTTTGCCCTCTTAGAAGAGCATGCTGTTCTTACTGAAGTGGAAAAGAGCACAGCCCATAACCACGGACACGACCACGAGGACCATGACCACGAAGGGCATGACCACGAATAAGAAGAAGACTGGATGGGGTACTTTAATCTATAAATAAAGCGCCCATGAATCTACGGTAGATAATAGAAGACGCATTGCCAGGGAAAATCTTCTCTGGCAATGATTCTTTCTGGAGAAAAGCAAAATCTCTCTTTTCTTTTTCAGTGACGTGTTGTAGAATTAGAGATACAATTAAATTGTTTCAAATTAATTAATTTTGTATTTAAGTTGATTTTAATGGATTTTTTGTATGCTACAATAACAATAGAAGAAAATGAATGTATAAATTGGAGGGAATGAAATGAGTTTAGTACCAATGGTAGTAGAACAAACCAATAGAGGAGAAAGATCCTACGATATTTTCTCAAGACTGTTAAAGGACAGAATCATCATGCTGTCAGGAGAAATCAATGATGTCACTGCAAACCTTGTGGTGGCGCAGCTTCTTTTCCTGGAGAGTGAAGATCCGGACAAGGACATTTATCTGTACATCAACAGCCCAGGAGGATCCATCACTTCCGGTATGGCGATTTTTGACACCATGAACTACATCAAACCGGATGTGGCCACCATCTGTGTTGGAATGGCAGCATCCATGGGTGCATTCCTGCTCACTGCAGGAGCCAAAGGAAAGCGTTTTGCACTGCCAAACAGTGAGATCATGATCCATCAGCCTTTGGGCGGATATCAGGGTCAGGCTACAGACATCGAAATCCATGCAAGAAGAATTCTTCAGATCAAGGATAAGATGAACAGAATCATGTCAGAGAAGACAGGACAGCCTTTGGAGGTCATTAAGAACGACGTGGAAAGAGACAATTTCATGGGAGCAGAAGCTGCCATCGCATATGGTCTCATCGACAGCATCCTGGAAAAGCACGCAGCCAATAAAGAATAGTGCTTTTTGCCGGGAAATGGTAGAATAGGGTAAGAACAGCCCATGATAAAGCGCCCATTGTATTTTGTAGATGCGTGAGACAAAGATATGGGACAGGTTTCCGGATGTTTTTCGGAAGTCTCCGGGAAGAGAATTCTTTCTGGTATGTTCAAGCTTAAAGAGGTGAAATCATATGGCAAAATTTGAAGATAAAAATCTACTGAAATGTTCTTTCTGCGGAAAGAGCCAGGATCAGGTGAAAAGACTCATCGCTGGACCTGGTGTATATATCTGTGATGAATGTATCGAGCTGTGCTCCGAGATCGTTCAGGAAGAGCTGACAGAAAAAAATGAAATGGACTTTACAAAAGTCCCAAAGCCCCATGAAATCAAGGCGCATCTGGACCAGTATGTCATTGGTCAGGATGATGCCAAGAAATCCATGGCTGTGGCGGTGTATAACCACTACAAAAGAATCAACTATCCGAAGAAGAGTGATGTGGAGCTTTCCAAGTCCAATATTCTCCTTCTCGGACCTACGGGGTCCGGTAAGACTCTTCTGGCCCAGACCCTGGCAAGGTTCCTGGAAGTGCCTTTCGCCATCGCGGATGCAACGACCCTGACAGAAGCCGGATATGTGGGTGAGGATGTGGAGAACATTCTTTTAAAGCTCATCCAGAATGCGGACTATGATGTGGAAAAGGCAGAGCGTGGTATCGTCTATATTGATGAGATTGACAAGATTGCCAGAAAATCCGAGAATCCGTCTATCACCCGTGATGTGTCCGGAGAAGGGGTTCAGCAGGCTCTTTTGAAGATTCTGGAAGGTACTGTTGCTTCTGTGCCACCCCAGGGTGGACGTAAGCATCCTCATCAGGAGCTTCTGCAGATCAATACCACCAATATTCTTTTCATCGTCGGCGGTGCCTTTGACGGCATCGACAAGATCATTGAAAAGAGAACCCAGAAATCCTCCATTGGTTTCGGTGCAGAGATACAGTCCAAGCATGAGAAAAATGTTGGACAGCTTTTGAAGGACATTCTCCCTGGAGACCTTCTGAAGTTTGGACTTATCCCTGAGTTTGTGGGCAGAGTGCCCATCGTGGTAACCCTGAACAGCTTGGATAAGGAAGCGCTCGTAGAGATTCTTCTGAAGCCAAAGAACTCCCTGGTGAAGCAGTATCAGAAGCTGTTTGAGATGGACCAGGTGAAGCTTGAGTTTACAGAGGCTTCTCTTCTTGCCATCGCAGAAGAAGCCATTAAGAGAAATACAGGAGCCAGAGGTCTTCGTTCCATTCTGGAAGACATCATGAAAGAAGTGATGTTTGATGTGCCTTCCGATGAGACCATCGAAAAGGTAGTGATCCATGGAGACACCATCAAGACAAAAGCTCCAGAAATCATCTACCGTAAGGAAACGGAAGAAACAGCATAAGTAAGTGGACAGACCGAAAGGTTTGTCCATTTTTGAGAGAGAGGTAATTTATTATGGCAAGAAAGAGAAGAACTCTTCCAATGATTCCCCTGCGTGGAATCACCATATTTCCCTATATGGTCCTGCATTTTGATGTGGGCAGAGAAAAATCCATTGCATCTTTAGACGAGGCGATGATGAAAGATCAGGAGATTTTCCTGGTTCCTCAAAAAGAGAGTAAATTGGAGAATCCTGCCAAGGAGGATCTGTTATCCATCGGTACCCTCTGTGTCATCCGTCAGCTCTTGAAGCTTCCCGGCAATACCGTGAGGGTTCTTGTGGAGGGGATTTCCCGTGGCAGACTGGTGACCCTGAAAGAGGAGCCTTTTTACAAAGCAACCATCGAAATTCTGGAAGAAACGGCAAAAGAGCCTTCCAGTGTTGAGGAGGAAGCCTTGGTAAGAAGTGTCAAGGAAAGCCTCCATGCCTATGTGAGACACACAGGATATATGCCGCAGGAAGCGGTGATGTCCCTGGATGATATCGTGGAGCCTGGACGGTTTGCGGACACTGTAGCTTCCTACCTGATGCTGAAACCAGAAGACAAGCAAAGCCTTCTGCTGGCCCTGGATGTCACAGAGCGTCTGGAGAAGCTTCTGGTTATTGTCAACAAGGAACTGGAGATTGCAAAAATTGAAAAGAAAATTGGCACCAAAGTAAAGAGCAATATCGATAAGGTGCAGAAAGAGTATTATCTGCGTGAACAGCTGAAAGCCATTCAGGATGAGCTGGGAGAGTATGATGAGGATGCCAAGGAATACTTTGCCTACAAGGACAAGATTGAAAAAGCCAAAATGCCCAAAGAAGCCAAAGAGAAAGCCCTCTATGAGCTGGACCGCCTGAGAAACTCCGGCAGCTACAGCCAGGAAGGCGGCATCATCAAGACCTATCTTGACTGGCTCATCAGTTTGCCCTGGAAGAAAGAGACCAAGGATAATCTGGATATCGTAAAGGCAAGAGAGATTCTGGAAGCGGACCATTATGGGCTGAAGGATGTGAAGGACCGCATCATTGAGTATCTGGCGGTGAAAAATACGGCTCAGACCCTGAAAGGACCGATCCTTTGCCTCGTGGGCCCACCTGGAGTGGGAAAAACATCCATCGCCAAATCTGTGGCAAGAGCAGTGAACAGAAACTTTGTCCGCATGTCCCTTGGCGGAGTCCGGGATGAAGCGGAAATCAGAGGACATAGAAGAACCTATGTGGGCAGTATTCCAGGACGGATCATCTATGGCATGCGCCAGGCCAAGAGCAAGAATCCACTCTTCCTTTTGGATGAGATTGATAAAATGGCCAACGATTTTAGAGGAGACCCAGCGGATGCTCTGCTGGAAGTGCTGGATGCGGAGCAGAACGGTACTTTCCGTGACCACTATCTGGAAGTGGAGATGGATCTTTCCAAGGTGATGTTCATCACCACAGCCAATACACTGGACACCATTCCAAGACCGCTTCTGGACAGAATGGAAGTCATTGAGATCAACGGCTACACCTATGAGGAGAAGCTGAACATCGCAAGGCGTCATCTGCTTCCAAAGGTGCTGAAAGAGCATAATCTCACAGAAGACCAGCTGAAGATTTCAGACAACGCTCTGAAGTTCATCATTGAAGGTTATACAGTGGAATCTGGCGTGAGAACTCTGGAAAGAACACTGGCATCTTTAACAAGAAAGTCTGTGGCTTACATGCTGGAAAAGAAAAAGGATGCGGTGAGCTTAACACCCCAGATGGTGGAAAAATTCTTGGGTCATCCCAAGCACATGTATGACAGAGCAGAAAAAGAAGACCGCGTAGGTGTTGTCACAGGCCTCGCCTGGACCATGTTCGGCGGAGACATTCTGCCCATAGAGGTCACTGTCATGGAAGGAACAGGAAAGCTGGAACTCACAGGCCAGCTGGGAGATGTGATGAAAGAGTCTGCGAAAGCTGCTTATTCCTACATCCGTGCCCATAGGGAAGAGCTTGGCATTGAATCCAAGTTCTACAAGGATCAGGACATCCATATCCATGTGCCTGAAGGAGCGGTTCCTAAAGACGGTCCATCCGCAGGCATCACCATGACCACCGCCCTGACCTCAGCCCTGACCGGAAAGAAAGCAAAGCATAATGTTGCCATGACCGGCGAAGTGACTTTGACGGGCAGAGTGCTTCCCATCGGCGGGCTGAAAGAGAAGTCTCTGGCTGCTGCAAGAGCAGGCATTGACACCATCATCATCCCAGATAAGAACAAGTTCGACCTGGAGAAGCTGCCTTCCTCCATTTTGTCCAAGCTCACCTTTATACCGGTGAAGACGGTGGATGAAGTGCTGGAGAAAGCCCTCCTTAAAGGAGAAAACTCATGATTAGAATCAAGAATGCGGAGTTTATCACCTCAGCGGTGAAGCAGAACCAGTATCCGGAATCAGTGCATCCGGAGGTGGCCTTTGTGGGGCGTTCCAATGTTGGAAAGTCCACCATCATCAATGCGCTGACCAACAGAAGAAAGCTGGCGAAGGTGTCCAATACTCCTGGACGAACAAGGCTTGTGAACTTTTTTCTGATCAATGGACAGGCCATGCTGGTGGATCTTCCGGGCTATGGCTATGCAAAAATCTCCAAATCAGACAAAGCCGCCTGGGGGAAAATCATTGAGGACTATATTGTGAACAGTCCGAATCTCAAGAGGTTTGTGCTTCTTGTGGATTCCAGGCACAAACCCACCCAGGATGACATCGCCATGATGGATTATCTCAGATATTATGAGAAAGATGTGGTGGTCATTGGCACCAAGCTGGACAAGCTGAAAAGAAATGACATAAAAAAGAGTGAGAAGCTCATCAGAGAAACCCTTCAGATGGAGAAAGAAGAGCCTCTTTATCTCTACTCCTCCACCTCGAAAGAAAATCTGCAGCAAGTCATAGATCTGGTGTTCAAGGATCTTTTGCCAGAAGAAGCATAAAAAAAGAATCAGCACCTATAATAATGCTGATACGAGATAACCCGACCCATTTACATGGAAAAGCGTGAGGAAAGTTTAAAACTTCTCTCACGCTTTTTCTATAGATCAATTTATAGTTTTGATTCTTTGCAGGTTTTGCACAGCCCAAAGAAATAGAGCTTGCTGGAGGACACATCAAAATCCTCGTCTTTTTCCACGGCAGCTTCCAGGCTGTGAGCCGAAATATGCATCAGATCGAAGACTCTGGCACAGCTGGTGCACTGGAAATGGGCGTGATCTTTCATAAGCGCGTCATAGCGGAAGTTTCCTTCCCCAAGGTTCAGCTCTTTGATGAGATCCACCTCACAAAGGGTCTTCAGAGATTTATACACAGTGGCCAGACTCATGGTAGGGAACCGGTCAATGAGCGCAGAATAGATGGTCTCTGCGGACGGATGCTCTTTGGTGCCAAGAAGATATTCATAGACGGCAATTCTTTGTGGCGTCAGCTTTAATCCTTTGTCCTTGAAGGTTTTTGTAATACTGCTCATGGAGTTCTCCTTTTTCTTAACAATCATTCTGTTCTTAATAATATCATAAGAATCCGTGAGATTCAAAATAAATCAGGACTTCTTCTGATCCTTTCTGTACCGCAGGAAAAAGACACTGCTGCCAAGGAGTCTTAATAAAGATGTGATGATGAGGGCGGTAATGATGCTGGTTCTTGTGACGATATAGGCGCCGAGAAGAGGAGCCACCGCCAAAGTGATGCTTGTTAAAGTGGCATGGATGGCCACACTCATGGTCCGGAACTTGTCACTGGATGATTGAAGCAGTGAGCCTAAAATGGCCACGGTGGTCCCTGCTGTGAAAAATCCTGTGATGGGCTGCATCAGTGTGAGGACGAAGAGGTTCTTGGATAAGGCATATAAAATGGGGGTCAGTCCCATACCGAAAGTTGCCAGGGTTATGGCCAGCTTATAGTCATATTTTTTGATAAGCCTGTTCCAGAGGCTGAAGGAAATGACCATAAAGAGACTGGACAGAACATTGATGATGGTCAGCCACAGTTCTGTAGCCTCAAGATTTTTAATCTGATAGACATTGAAAAGGGGCCAGCCCATCTGCCAGCCGAAGTGGAACACCAGGGAGCAGAGGAGAAATCTAACATACTCCTTATGGGAAAAAACACCCTGAATGCTTTCTTTCAGAGAACTGTGCTTTATGGGGCCGGATTTTGTCTCCGGTTCTTTGGGCTCCATTTTGTACATGTAGTGAATCTCTTTGAGTCCAATGAGAAAGCTCATCACAATGAACACCTGGTACATAAGGATCACCGTCTGGTTCACGGAAGAAAGAGATAAGACAAAGCCCACGAGAATCGACACGGTGATTTGAGAGACCTGAGACAGCTGGTTTCTTACGGAAAGAGCATCTGCCCGCTCTGATGGGGAAAACACGTCTCCCGTATAATCCTGAAGCGAGGTGGCGGAGATGGACTCTGGAAAATTCATGAGACCATAAAGGAGCACAAAAACAAGAGGCTGCACATTTTTGGGGAGAAAAGGAACTGCAGCCAGAAACAGGGGCATGATTCTTGAGATATAGAAAAAGATCCCCAGAGTTTTACGTTTCGACCGTCCTCTTTGGATGAGCAGAATCCCGGGTATTGTCGTAAAGATGGCAACAAAACCAGGCAGAGCATTGAACAGGCTGTAATGTATCTCCTGTCCTCCCAGTCTGTCCAGAAATTTGATGGCATAGCCTTTGCTTAAAACCGTCACCATGGTGAACAGTATTCCGTTTAGCGCATAATACTTGATGTTCTGATTGTTTTGGAAGAGCATAAACTCCAGTTTCTTCTTCATATCCGTTTTCTCCAGCATTTCATCGTTATGGATTGTATTTTACAGTATTCCATCTTGGAAAACCATAGGGGGAACGGTCTTCCTGTACGGTTTTTTCAACCTTCAGTGCTTGTTCTCGCTTTCTTGAGTTCTGGATGGAAAAAGTCAGTTGACAGTGAAATATCTGCAGTGCTATAATGTGACCAAGAAGTCACATGACCGAGTGGTCATAAAGGAGGGATGAACTTGCCCAAACAGACGTTTTTCAATCTGCCCGACGAAAAAAGGGAGAAAATCCTGCAGGAGGTGATGGTGGAATTTCGGGACAATGCCTATGATTTGGCCAGCATCAACCGCATCGTGGATAGAAGCGGTATATCTAAAGGCAGTTTTTACCAGTATTTTGAGGATAAGGAGGATGTGTATTTCTATCTTCTTCAGATCATTGGAGAAAAAAAGCTTCAGTATCTGGGTCCCACCATATCAAGGATCATGGACATCGGATTTTATGAAGCGCTGAGAAAAATCTATGAGGCAGGCATTGAGTTCGCCCTGGAGCATCCGGATTATCTCACCATAGGGAATCGGATGATGCGAGATGGCGGAAGTATTGTAAGAAAACTTCAGGAAAAATTCGGTGGACAAAGCGATGCGCTTTTCAGCATGCTTCTTCAGAAAGGCATAGAAAGAGGAGAAATCAGGCCTGACATCGACGTGCCACTTGTGGCAAGGCTTCTGATGAACATGCAGATGACCGTTGTGGAGTACTTCTTCGAGAAGCATCAGGAAGCAGGGTACAGCAAGGAAATACTATTAGAACTGAATGTGTTTATTGAAATGGTGGAGAAAGGCATAAGATAGGAGGGAGACCATGATTAGTGTAGAAAATTTGTTTTATTCTTATACAAAAGACGAGCAGTACGCGGTGAAAGATGTTTCTTTTGAGGTGAAGGAAGGAGAAGTCTTTGGATTTCTGGGTCCTTCCGGTGCCGGAAAATCCACCACCCAGGGTGTCCTCACGGGGCTCCTGCCTCTTCAGAAAGGAAAAGTGACGGTAGCTGGCTATGATCTTCATCATCCGGACCGAAAGATGTTCAACCGCATCGGTGTTTCCTTCGAGCAGTCCAATGTGTATGGGAAGCTGACAGCGCTGGAAAATCTTGATTTCTACAGAAAACTCTTTGATGTGGAAACCATGGAACCGGAAGAGCTTCTAAAGCTGGTGGGGCTTTCTGAAGTAAAAAACAAGAAGGCGGGCACATTCTCCAAGGGCATGAAGCACCGGCTCACCTTTGCAAGAAGCATGATCAACCAGCCATCCTTATGGTTTCTGGATGAGCCCACCACGGGCTTGGATCCTGCCATTGCAGGAACCATCAAAGATATTGTGAAAGAAAAGAACCAGGAGGGGACGACGGTTTTCCTCACCACCCACAATATGTTCATCGCAGATGAGCTCTGCGACAGAGTTGCGTTTATTGTGGATGGCGAAATCAAAGCCATGGACTCCCCAAGAAACCTGAAGCTTCTTCATGGAAACAAGATGGTTCAGGTGGAGTACAGAGAAAATGGGGATACAGTGAAAAAACTTTTGGATCTTTCCAAGGAGCCAGAAAGACTGCTTCTGAATGACATCATCCTGAGAAAGGACATTGAGATGATGCATACGAAAGAGGCAACCTTGGAAGAAATCTTTATTAAGATCACGGGAAGGGAGCTGAGTGTATGAAGCTCTTAGCCACCTTTTTAAGAGATCTCAAAGTTTCATACCGCTCCTTTTACATCTATATTGAGTTCATCATGGCGCTCATCATCGTAGCGGTGCTGCTCTTTGTGGTGCCTGAGAACTTCAATGGACAAGGAAAGCTTTATCTTTATCTGGATCCGGCTCTTTCCAATAGTGGCATCGAAGAGGCTCTTTCTAAGGATGAATCCACCCTGGTGACGATGGTGGAGAGTCTCGAGGAAGTGAAAGCCTCCCTTTCGGAAGACCGGACAGCCCAAGGGGCATCCATTACCCTGAACGGTGGGAAAATACAGTATGACATGGTGCTTCAGGGATATGAGAGCGACAAAGTAAGAAACCTTCTGGAGGAAGTGTTGAAGCTGGAGCTTCTGAAAGAGGATCCTTCCTTTGAACCAGGCACTGCGGTGAGAACTTTGGAGGAAAACTCGGAACGCCTTTCTGACAGAATCTCCTATATGCCCATCCTTCTTCTTCTGAACTCTGCTTTCATGGGACTGTTCATCGTAGCGGCGTATATTTTCATGGACAAGGAAGAAGGGACCATCCGTGCGCTTACGGTGACGCCGGTATCCATACGGGACTATCTTCTTGCAAAATCAGGCGTGATGCTTTTTACGGGTCTACTCACGGGACTCCTTACGACGGTGCTGGTGGCAGGAGGACAGGTACACTATGGACTTCTTCTGATTCTGCTGACCGCTTCCAACTTCTTTGGTACCGCAGTGGGGCTTTTCATTGCAAGCTTTTATGATTCGGTGATCAAAGCCATGGGAGCACTTTATGTAGCCATCATGATTCTTGCTTTTGGGGCAGTTTCATACTTTATGCCGAGTTTCTCTCCGCTCTTTATGAGAATTCTTCCCTCATATCCGCTGCTTTTTGCCTTTCGGGAAGTGTTTCTTAAGGACGCGGATACAGGGTTTGTGCTTCAGAACTCTCTGCTGTTTCTGGGCATAGGGACTCTTGTATTTCTCGTTTCAGTGAAGCGCTACCAGAAAACCATCACAGTGTAAGGAGGACGGATATGAAAAAGATTTTTGAGATACTAAAAAGAGATCTGAAGTCTGGAACGAGAGATTCTATGATCCTCTATATCCTGGTGGTGCCGTTTCTCATTGCGGTGGTTCTCAACGCTGTGACAGGATCCGTCTCCGAAAGCGGACTGACCCTTCTTGTGCCAGAAAGCCTGGCTTCCGAGGAAATGGAGTATCTGGAGCGTTTTGCCAAGGTCACTGTGCTGGACACAGAGGATGCTGTGGTAGAACGTGTGCTGGATCTGGATGATGTGTATGGAGTTTTAAAGAAGGGAGATGACTTTGTAGTCGTCGCCCAAGGCAATGAAAAGATCAATCTCCAGGAGACGGTGAGTCTTCTTCTGGATGGACTAAAAAACAGCAATCTGGAAGCACCGGTGGAAGTATCTGTCACGGATGTGGGATGGAAGCTTTCTCCCATCAAACAGTTTGGTGGTGGACTTTTAGCTGTATTTATCTCTGTGTTTGGCGGTATGATCATTATGATCAATCTGGTGGAGGAAAAGCAGGAGAACACACTGCTCGCCATGAATGTGTCTCCTGTGACAAGGCCACAGTATCTCACCGGTAAAGCGCTTCTTGGGTTTCTCATTCCACTCATTCATGTCATGGGGATTCTTCTCATCCTTGATTATGGTGACATCAATTATCTCATGGCAGCTGCAGTGACGTTGTCCATTGCGGTGATTTCTGTGATCATTGGGTTTGCCATAGGCGTCAACAGTGAGAATATTCTAGCAGCCATTTCCGGTATGAAGATGATCTTTCTCCCCATATTAGGTTCTGTATTTGGGGCCATTTACTTAAGAGAATCTCTTCATGTGCTTCTCTACTGGTCTCCTTTCTACTGGGCTTTCAAATCCATCAATGAGATCATACTGAAAGAGGCG
The DNA here is from genome assembly GCF_900115135.1 of Proteiniclasticum ruminis. Taxonomy (GTDB): domain Bacteria; phylum Bacillota; class Clostridia; order Clostridiales; family Clostridiaceae; genus Proteiniclasticum; species Proteiniclasticum ruminis_A. The sequence continues at coordinate 110,126 of NZ_FOVK01000002.1, forward strand.
GTTTGGGGAGATATCTTTTTAAGCTTGGGGATGATACTTGTGATTGCAGCAGCATTGCTGCTCTTCATGAAAAAGAAAATCCGAAGGGGACTTCGATAATAGAAGGGAGGTTTAATAATGGACGGTTTGGCACTTTTAGGTCTAATTCTTCTGGTTTATGCAGGAGCTGTGGTGTACATCACACTGAAGAAACCGGAAGCCATCTGGAATATGGCAAAGATCCGGGTATTCCGGAAACTGCTGGGGGATCGGGGAACTGAGATTTTTTTCTATCTCTTTGCTCTGGCTTCTGCAGGATTCGGTATCTGGCTTCTCGTAAACTGAAAAGAAGTATCCATTTCATAGAAAAACCCCGGAGACCAAAAATGGTTCCCGGGGTTTCTATTAACTGAACTTCAGCATGGACACCAGCTTCTCGTCCCGAAGGATTCTTTTGAAGAGGAAGTACCCGATGAGGGTGACCACCACAAATTCTCCAAAGAACACCTGAGCTGCGGACAGAAGATAAGGAAGATCCAAGAGATAATATAAAATGGCACCGATGATGAGTCCGTTCACAATGGCTGGCCATAGGGTGGCCAGAAGAAGGTTCTTGGTCCTTGCGATGAGCTGCAGTGCGATGAGTGTTGCCAAGGTCCCAAAAATCACATCAATGGGTCCAAGGGGACTGCCAAGATTCGCAATGAGGCATCCAAAAGTGAGCCCATAGACATACCGTCTGTCAATGAAAACGAGAAGTGTCAGCACTTCAGCCACACGAAACTGCACACCGAGGTAGCTGAAAGGAAGAAGCATGGTAAGCGCTGCGTAAAGAGCGGCGATGAGCGCGGATTTCACCAGAAGCTCCTGATAGTTGTTTTTATTTGTGTTCAATGTAAGATCCTCCATAAATCATTAAAAATAGTATAAAACCTGGATTATTATAGCACAGGTGGAAGGCAATAGGCAAAAAAAAGTACCGCTCACCCGGAGGGTCCGGGTAATGCGGTACTTGGCTTTAGTATTTATCTTCAGCGTACTGCTGGGACTGCTCGATGAGAAGGTTCTGCCTGGTGTCCCATAGTTTTTGGGAGAGATCCACATAGTAGTTATGAGGATACTCCAGACGGAGGACCTCCGGCCAGAGCTTTTCAATTTCCTTCTTGGAATAGGCTCTGATTTCAAGAACCGAGGGGCTTTTGTAGATCAGTTCTCCGGATTTGAAAATCTGTTCCTGAAGAGGCTTCAGGTAATACTCGGTGAAGGTTCTTCTTTTCCAGGTATAAGTAGGGTCAAAGAGCGTCAGTGGTTCATCCTCATTGAGGACTTCATCATGTTCGCAGATGAGATCTGCCACAGCTAAGTTGCTCTTTTTAGAGAAAACACGGTAAATTTTCTTGAAGTGCGGGGTTGTGATCTTCTCCTGGTTTTCACTGACTTTAATCTTTGGCTGCACCACGCCGTCTTTTTCTACAGCCACCAGTTTGTAGACACCGCCAAAGACGGGTTCGCTTCGGGCAGTGATGAGTCGTTCGCCCACACCGAAGATATCAATGGGGGCACCCTGGGAGAGCACATCTCTTATGATGTATTCGTCCAGTGAATTGGAAACAATGATTTTCACATCATGGAATCCTGCGGCATCCAGCATTTTTCTGGATTCTTTGGTTAGATAGGCAATGTCTCCAGAATCGATCCGGATGGACTTTGGCCTTTTGCCCTTGGGCAGCACATATTCGTTGAATATTTTGATGGCGTTGGGAATACCAGATTTCAGCACATTGTAGGTATCCACCAGAAGGGAGCAGTTGTCCGGATAGATCTCTGCCCATTTTCTGAAGGCTTCAAACTCGGAATCAAAAAGCTGTACCCAGCTGTGGGCCATGGTTCCGGTGGCGGGGACATTGAACATGATTTCCGCCAAGGTGTTGGAGGAGCTGGTGCATCCTCCCACAATGGCGGCCCTTGCGCCATAGATGGCTCCGTCATAGCCTTGGGCACGTCTGGAACCAAACTCCAGAACATTACGTCCACCGGCTGCACGTACAATACGGTTTGATTTGGTGGCGATGAGGGTCTGATGGTTCACAGTGAGAAGCACCATGGTTTCCACAAACTGCGCCTGGATGATGGGTCCCCGTACGGTGACCAAAGGCTCATTTGGAAATACTGGGGTTCCCTCTGGAACTGCCCAGACGTCACACTCAAACTTGAAGTTCTCCAAATAGGATAGGAACCCTTCACTGAAGGTGTTTTTTCTTCTTAAGTATTCTATGTCTTCCTTGCTGAAGGTGAGATTCTCGAGGTACTCAATAAGCTGGTCCACACCAGCCATGACAGCGAATCCTCCTCCATCTGGAATTTTTCTGAAGTACATGTCAAAGTAGGCAATGGTATCTTGCACGCCATTCTCAAAATAGCCATTTCCCATGGTAAGTTCGTAGAAATCAGACAGCATGGTCAGATTTCTGCCATTTCTTACATCGATTATCCGTTCCATATAATCACCGTTCCCTAACAATATTAATAAGATGATACCTATTATATCAGATTTTTGGAGAAAGAACCCACAAAGAACCGGAGGTGGCATATTTCATGGGTTCAGCCCGCTTTCAGAAGGTGCACGAAGGGTTTCAGAAGTTTTTCAGGATTAATTTGGAATTCTTTGCTATGATAGAGAAAATGTAGGAAAGGAATGAACTGACGATGATCCGTTTTGATGAAATAATCAAGCCAATCAAGCTGAAGAGCGATACTGGACTGTATCTCATAGTGGCTGGACTTCTTTCTGCCATAGCCGGTATTTTTGTGGCTCCGGTGCCTCTGGGGTTTCTGTCTGTGATCCTCAGCTTTCTTGGAATGAAGTCTCCCAAAGGTGCCTGGGCCATTCCTGTGTTTCTTTTCGGCACAGGGGTAATCATCTCGAGTCTGTACCGCTAAGTTTTTAGCAGAGGGAGTAAACCACGAAAAAAACAAAAACATCTGGAGGTAGCTATGCTGAGTTCTGACTATCCAATCCTTGAATTTGATGAAAACAAAGAAGCTCTGATCCGTCCGGAGTTTCTGAAAAACAGATATGAGCCCATCTCTGAGAGGCTTCTCATCTGCTTTTTCCATGAAACCATTGAAAAACTTCTGGAGCGAGAGGAAATTTCCCTGCACTTTGTGCTCCGAGGGGAGAATCCCTTGAAAATCTACAGATTTCAAGATCAGGACATGACTCTTGTGGAAGGCCGCCTAGGAGCTCCTGCTGCAGGAGGGTATCTGGAGGATCTCATTGCCCTGGGAGCAAAGAAGATTCTTTTTGTGGGCGGCGCAGGCGTTTTGAGAAAAGATCTGGCTGTGGGGAAGTTTCTGGTCCCTACCTCAGCGGTAAGAGATGAAGGCTTCAGCTACCATTACCTGCCACCGGCAAGGGAAGTGGAGGCGAATCTTGACGTCGCATCAAAAATCACTGAGTATCTCAAGAAAAGCGGCATCGACTACCTCACGGGGAAGACCTGGACCACCGATGCATTTTATCGGGAAACACCAGCAAAGATTAAAAAGCGCCGGGAAGAGGGCTGCCTGTTTGTGGAGATGGAGCAGTCTGCCCTGATGGCCGTGGCAGCTTATAGAGAGGTGGAATACGGTGCCATTCTTTATGGTGGAGACGACGTGTCCAAAGAAAAATGGGATTCGAGAAACTGGAGGGACAGAGGGGACATCCGCGTTGGGCTCACAGAGCTGGCTAAAGAAATTCTCCTGGTCTTATAATCTGAACTTAAGAAGTGGAAAGACAAAGAGATCCTTCGTGGATCTTTTTCTTTGAATGACCTTTCTTTTTCTCCACACAATAGGATATGGGAAAGTCTTTTTGAAAAGAGAAGCGCTTTGTCGTACAATAGGAGTTTATGGATGTGTGAAGTAAAGGAGAATACGATATAGATGGAACTGGATACCTATCAGAAAAATGCATACCTCACCAAGGAGAAGAAAGTGCTGGTGGTGGCGCCTCCCGGTTCGGGGAAGACCACTGTGATGCTGAAAAGACTGAAACTGCTTCTGGAAGAGGAGAAGATTGCTCCAAGAAAAATCATTGTGCTGACCTTTTCTAAGGCTTCTGCCGTGGAGATGGAGACGAGGTTTTCCGCCAAAGGTCCGGTGAAGCCTTTCTTTGGCACCATCCATGGACTCTGCTACAGAATTCTGAGAGGCCAGAGGGGAGAACTGAATCTCATTTATGGGAAAGAGGAGTTTATTCTAAAAAACAAGCTGAAAAAACAGCTGAAAATAGAGGATGAAGTGGTGGAGTCCATCCTGAGAGGCATTTCCAAGTATAAAGTCATGAACTTTCTGTCTTTGCCTCTACCGGATCTTGGGGTCCGGGAAGAGCTCTTCCATAAAGCTTTTGAGCTGTATGAGGAAGAGCGGCAAAAGAAGAATCTTCTCGACTTTGATGACCTGCAGATTGAAGTGCTGAAGCTTCTTTCGGAAGAGAAGTTTTTAAGAAGCTTTCAGGCGGTGCACAGCCACATCCTCATCGATGAGTTTCAGGATCTGGATCCGGTGCAGCTGAAGATCGTGGAACTCATGAGTAAAGACCAGAGCCTTTTCTGTGTGGGGGATGAGGATCAGTGCATCTATGCCTTCCGGGGATCAGATCCCCGAGGCATGATAGATTTTGAACCCATGTTTCAAGGGAAGAAGCTCTATCTTAAATACAATTACAGAAGCAAAGAGAATATCGTGCAGTACGCAGGAGAAGTCATCCGGCACAACGCCCAGAGAAACAATAAAGAGCTTCTTTCCAGCCGGAAAGAGGAGACGAAGATCCTGAAGGTGTTTCCGGAAAATCAGGAGCTCATGCTGCAGCATATGGTCTCAGAAATAAAGAAAAATGCTTATGGCAGCTACGCGGTGCTTTACAGGACCAATCAGGAGGGCCTGAGAGTAAAGGAGTATCTTCGGAAAGAGAAGATTCCGTTCATGTCCCGAGATGCCTATAATTTCTTTAAGGGATTCATCGCCAAGGATGTGCTCGACTTTATAAGAGCCTCCTGCCAGGGAGACCGGGAAGCATTTCTTCGGATCGCCAATAAACCCTTCCGATATATCTCCAAGGAGGAGCTGAGAAAAATCTCCCTGGGGGAAGATCGGGAGAAAGTGCTTCTGGATCCCAAGAAGAAAAACTATACCCTCCAGAAGCATGGAGAGTTCCTGAAAGACCTCAGTAAACTAAAAGGGATGAAGACAACGAGAATGATCTCCTACATCGAGCAGGTGCTGGGCTACGGAGAGTATCTGTCCAGCTACGCGGAAAAGACGGGACGGGATGAGGAAGCGCTTCTGGAAGAACTGGAAGAGATGAAGGAAGTGGCAGCTTATTATGACAATCCTCTGGATCTTCTCTTCGCCTCAGAAAAAGAGCCAGAGGTCAAAGAGGCCAAGGTGAGCTTATCCACCATACATGGGGTCAAGGGGCTGGAGTTTGACAAGGTGTATGTGATCAATGCTGTGGAAGGATTTATGCCGCACAGTGCATCTCTTGGGAATCTGGAAGAGGAGCGCCGAATCTTCTACGTGGCCATCACCAGAGCAAAAGAGGAACTGACCATTTACAGCCCAAGATTTATTCATGGAAAAGAGAGAAAAAGAAGCAGATTCGTACTATAATAAAGGGTAAAGAAAAAATAGAACATTTAGGAGTAAATTATGAGAATAGAAATAGGACCGAACGAACAAGGACAACGATTGGACAAGTTCCTTCGAAAATACCTGAAAGATGTGCCGCTGTCCGCCATCTTCAAAGCCCTCCGGAAAGGAGATGTCCGGGTGAATGGCGCCAAGGGAAAAGAGAAGATGTTTCTTCAGGAAGGAGATGTTCTGGAAATCAAATATCTCTACTCCAAATCTCCAGAGGAGAAGAAGGTTGTCTTTGATGTGGAGCCGGAGTTTAAAGTGACCTTTGAGGATGACAACATCCTCATGGTGGAGAAGTGGCCTGGCATCCTGGTGCATAAGGACCAGGAAGGAAAAGACCCGACCTTAACCGATCAGGTGCTCTCTTATCTCTTCCGTAAAGGTGCTTATGACCCGAAGGTGGAAAAGACGTTTTCCCCTTCTCCGGTGAACAGACTGGACAGAAACACTTCTGGGATCGTCATCTATGCGAAGAATTATGAGGCCTTGAAAACCCTCAATGAAATGATGAGGGACGGCAGAATTGTGAAGAACTATATTGCCATCGTGAAAGGAAGAATCGCTGACGGGGAGTACCGCGCCTATATCGAGAAGCGTGAAGACAATAATGTCAGCAGTGTCTCAGATACTCCAGGACCCATGAAGAAGGAAATCGCCATGACGGTGAAGACCATGGAATCTACTGGACAGTACTCTTTGGTGGAGCTGAATCTTCTTACAGGCAGAAGCCATCAGCTGAGGGCTCATCTGGCGTCTCTTGGAAATCCCATCATTGGAGACAAAAAATATGGGGTGAAGGAAATCAACAACTTCCTTTCCAACAAATATGATCTCAATTTCCAGTACCTGTATGCCTTTAAGGTGACATTCAAGAATCCGGACGGTGTTCTTGAATATCTGGGCAACAAGGTGGTGGCGGAAAAACTGCCGCCAATCTTAAAGAAAGTGAAGAATGACCTGTTCAAGTTTGACTTGTAGTCGGAGGATCTTATGAAGAAACAATCCACTGGTAGAGGCTTTGCCTACCTTTCCATGGCAGAGCTTCTTGTGAAAATCATGTCTGTGGTCTATATGCCTCTTTTGTACAGAATCATCGGGAAGGTGGGCCATGGCATTTATGCGGTTGCCTATGAAGCGTTCACCCTGATTTATGTGCTGACCAATGAAGGGATTCAAAGAGGTGTGGCGAAGCTTGTGGCAGAGCTCTACGCCGAGGACAATCCCAGGGATGCGTTAAAAGCCTTCAGGCTCTCCAGAACCATTCTGATTCTGGGTGGATTATTTGCATCTCTTCTTCTTTACTTCATGGCGCCTTTCATTGCAGTGATAGCAAAGTCGCCTCAGGCGGCCCTTTCCATTCAGGCTTTGGCGCCAACGGTGCTCATCACAGCAGTGCTGTCAGCATACCGGGGTTATTTCCTGGGAAGAAGCTTCATCACCGCCAATGCCCTCTCTAAGATTGTGGAGCAGGTTGTGAATGTGGCGGTATCTCTTCTTGGTGCATTTCTTCTCATGAAGGCAGGAACTGCCATGGGCGTCGCCGGCGGTACGTTAGGTACCAGTGTGGGCGCTCTGGTTTCTGTACTTCTGCTGATCCATGAGTTCAGAAAAGGAAAGTTCCATAGAGTAAGAAAAAGTGAACAGTCTCCAGAAGCCTATCATCATACCAGCAAAGAGCTTTTAAGAAAGCTTTGGACCTATGCGTTTCCCATTACCCTAACCGCAGGACTCATGCACATCGGCGGCATCATCGATACGTTCATCGTGAAGAACCGCTTGGTGGTGGCAGGATTCTTTGGGGACGCTTTGGATGCGGTGTTCAGCGATCTGGTGGTGTTCAAGAGCCTTCTGGTTGTGCCCAATACCATCATTGTCTCTTTGGCGGCAGTGATGCTTCCGGGTATCGCCTCAGCCAATGCGCTGAAGAATCAGGATGACATCGACCGGAAAGCCTCCTTTGCCACCAAGATGGTGCTGATGATTTCCATTCCGGCTTTTGTGGGGATGACGGTGCTGGCGGAACCAATCTTCGCTTTTCTCTATCCAGAATCCGGTGGCGTGCATCTACTGAAGTATGGCTCCATCACGGTGATTTTTCTGGGCTTTATCCAGATACAGAACAGTCTTTATCAGGGAATCGGTAAATTCTACTGGGGGACCATTGCCATGAGCTTTGGTATCGGAGCCAGAATTCTCATCAATTATCTATTGGTGGGGATTCCTGAAATCAATGTCTTTGGTGGAATCTTCTCCCATTTTGCGAACTTTTTTATCCCCTTTGTCATCAACCACTATCTGCTCACAAGAGTGTTGGGATTCCAGATGCCGATTCTGAAGAACGGTTGGAGACCGGCTTTATCCTCTCTTGCCATGGGCGTTGTGCTCTATCTCATGACGCTGATGTTTAAACTAGTGCATCTGCCCTTTGCGCACTCAGCTCTATCGACCCTCATCATGGTCTTAGCGGGTATTGCGGTCTACGGCGTTGCCATGATTCTCATCGGGGGCATCACCAAAAAGGATGTCACAGACATCAGTCCAAGACTCTATAGAATCATACCTTCAGGCTTGAGACGAAGAATGAGGCCTTAATTTCATAGAGACTGCTCCTTCTAATTTTTTTGTTTTTCTTAAGGAAAACCCTTATAATAAGAGTAAGATGATTGAAAATCATTATCAATTAGAGTAAGTCGTTTTTTCCATGCAGTACGGAAGAATTGGAAGGTTAGGAGTTGGTATAGAAATGGAAGGAACTTTTGAAGAAAAAAGAAAAAAAGGATTTGAGAATACCTATGGGAAGGTGCTCACTGGCATGATGCTGGCAGCCAACCCATTCAAGAAAATGGCCTTTAAGACGCCATGCATGGTGCACCGTTTTATCAATATCCAGTCAGTGGTGATTCTGGAGAATGAGGGCTATGAGGATGCGGCAAACTTTTATAAAGCCTATATCAAAGCTCTGAATGAGGGAGCCACCTGGGCGGACCAGGATTTCAAGTCCATCAATCACTTTTATCATAATGAGAAGAAAAAAGGTCTCTATGGGTTTTCTGACGGGCTCACAGAAGCGAGAAGATATATGGATAAATCCCTCTTCTATCTGGAAAAAGGGAATATCCAAAGATCCGTGTTCTATTTAGGGGTCTTCTGTCATCTGTCCCAGGACATGACCGTCCCTCAGCATGTGACAAACAGGCTCCTGGACAGCCATAAGTCCTATGAGACCTGGATCAAGAAAAAGATTTTTGCAGAGATCGACTACGCTGTGGATCACGGAATCCTAAGGTTTGAAGCTTTGGATGATTATATCCGGGAGAATGCTATTGTGGCAAACTTCTATGCAGAGAAGTTCAAGGACATAGAAAACCGGGATGCCATGTATGAAGCTCTTTCCAGAAAAATGATCGAAGTGGCCCAAAATACAACCGCAGGTCTTCTTCTGGATTATTACGAACTGTATTATAAAAACTTGTAAGGAAAATAGAATAATGAGAATACTTTTGACAGCCATCAATTCAAAATATGTCCACACCAACATCAGTCTGAGATATTTGGAGAACTACACCAAAGATCTACCGATTACTACCATGCGGGCAGAATTTTCCATAAATGAGCAGAAAGAAACCATTCTCGAAGAAATCATCCAGAGAAAGCCCGACATCGTGGCTTTCTCTGTTTATATTTGGAATGTGGAAATGGTTCGGGATCTGTCTGTGCTTCTCAAAAAAGTGCTGCCTTTTGTGAAAATACTCTATGGTGGACCGGAAGTCTCCTACAAGAGCCAAGAACATCTGGAGGAGTTCAAAGGGGATTTTATCATTCGAGGAGAGGGGGAGGAAACCTACCGTTCTCTTCTTCAGGCGCTTTTATCTGGACGTAACCTTAGTGAAGTCCGGGGGCTGACCTATAAAGAGGAGGGTGATATTTTTGAGAATCCGTCCAGAGAAAAAATGGATCTCTCAAAGGTGCCCTATCCCTATGAGGAAAAAGAGGATCTCAGGGGAAAGCTTTCGTATCTGGAAGCCTCTAGAGGCTGCCCTTATCAGTGCAGCTACTGCCTCTCTTCCTCGGAACGGGATCTTCGCTTTATGCCCCTGGAAGAAGTGAAAAGAAGAGTGCTTCTGGTGATGGAAACCGGGACCCAAGTCGTGAAGTTCATAGACCGCACCTTCAACATCCATCCGGATGCGCTGGAGATCTGGCGCTTTCTCCTATCATTGGAGACCGATGTGACCTTCCATTTTGAAATTTCTCCAGATCTTATAAAAGAAGAGCATCTGGATCTTCTACGGACGGCACCGAGAGGAAGGATCCAGTTTGAAGTGGGGATCCAGAGCACAGAGGATGAGGTGCTCCGGTCCATCTCCAGATACATCGGCTTCCGGAAAGTGCTCCCGAAACTGGAAGACCTCCTTGCGATCCGGAACATCCACAGTCATTTGGACCTGATTGCAGGTCTTCCTTATGATACGGTGAAGACCTTCAAGGACAGTTTCAATGACGTGTATCCGCTTTTGCCGGATATGCTGCAGATGGGCTTTCTTAAGATCATCAAAGGCACCCCCATGGAGAGGGATGCAGAAGCCTTTGGAATGGTCTACAGCCCATTTCCACCCTATGAAGTGCTGAAAACCCGCTGGATGACCTATGAGGAGCTGAGATCTCTTCATCGGACAGAGGACGCTCTGGAAAGGTATTATAACTCTGGAAGATTTGAAACCACCCTACAGTATCTGCTGGAGGGGGAAAGCGATTACTTCAGATTCTATGAAGCTCTGGGAGAATACATCAGCACCGAGTATCAGGGAAGATCCATCGGTCTCAAGGACCAGTACAAGATTCTTCTGGATTTTTCTAAGATTTATGGCGGGGATGCTAAAGATTCCTTTGTACTCAATGAGCTTCTCAAATACGACTGGCTGCTTCACAACAAGAAGCAGTATGTACCGGAGTTTCTAGATCGAAATCACGAGAAGAATCATGCATATAAAAAGAATATGGAGAAGGAAAAGGGAATGAAAATACATGTGGAAATTTTCAGTCTGGATGTTCCGCTCTATATCAAGGAAGGAGAGCTGAAGAGAGGTGATACTCCCGTATTTTATGATTTAAATCTTGGGAAAATCATCAAAAATCAGTTGATAAAATAAGGGAATTGTCGTACACTGATTCTTATGTGGTATTGCATAACCTATTAAGGGATAATTGTTACAAAATTCAGTTCCTTTATGTTTTAGAAATACCATGGTAAAATTATAAAGTATGAGAACGATTTGCATACAGGTCATGCAGAGAATGGGGGTGAAAGAATGGCAAAAGAAGCATTGGAAAAAGTGAGACAGGCGGAAGAAAAAGCGCGTGAGATCACCAAAGAGGCAAGTCAGAAAGCAAGAGACATCCGGCGTGATGCAGAAGCACGGGCCGATGAACGTTACAAAGAGATTATGAACATGGCTGCGAAAGAAACAGAGGCTTTACGTGAAAAAGCCAGACTGGAAGGGGAGCAGGTTGCCAAGCCAATCCTTGAAAGTGGAAAGGCGAAGGCAGAGGAACTGTCTGCCCTGGATGGCAAAGTGCTGGAAGATGCAGTCAATATTATTTTAGAGAGGATTGTGAAGGCAGATGGCAATCGTTAAGATGTCAAATTTTGGCCTCTTCACTTTCGACTCGGACAGGGAGAAGCTCCTTCATGAACTTCAGAAGTTCGGATATGTTCATTTCACGGATCTGAAAGAGCAGTCCGCGTATCTGGAAGAAGGACTGGAGACCCTGGAAATTCCTTATGAAGTCAGTGAAGTTGAGGAAAGGATCCAAAGCGTCAAGTTCGCCATGGATCTTCTGAAACGCTACGATGACCGGGAAACTGGAATGAAAGCCATGATCAAGGGGAAGAACTCCTTCACCTTTGAAGAGCTGGAAAAGAAAGTCGCCCAGTTTGATTATGAGCCTGTCATAGACAAGTTCAGGGAACTGACCCGAAAGATTGATCTCATCAGTCAGGAGGAGTTGAAAGAAAAGGCCGCCATGGAAGAGCTGAGACCTTGGAGAAATCTCAATTATGATGTGAGACTCTTTAGAGATTTTCAGTTCAGTGAGGTGTTCACAGGCACCATCCCCAAGAAACTGATGGAGCCTCTGAAAGAAGCCCTTGGCACTTTAGAAGAGACTTATTTGGAAACCCTCAGCGAAGGGAAAGATGAGGCTTATGTGGTAGGTCTCACCAGTAAAAGGGAGAAAGAGGACTTCAATGAAATCCTCAGGAACCATAGCTTTACCACAGTGAACCTGTCCGTTTCCGGTACACCGGAAGAGGATATGAAAAAGAGAAAAGAATCCCTTGAGAAGATGAAGGAAGAGAAGAAAAAGCTTCAGGCGGAAATCAAATCCATGGCAGGACATCTGGCAAGATTTGAGGAAGTCTATGAGTATCTTCTGAATCTCCGTCTCCGCTACCAAGCAGAGAACAACTTCTTAAGAACCGGAAGCGTCAATGTCATTGAAGGGTATATCCCCACAGACAAAACCGATGCTTTCAGAAAAGCGGTGGAGAAGACCCAGGAAGGCGCGTACTACCTGGAGCTGGCAGAAGCCAAGAAAGAGGATGTGAGCGTTCCGATTCTCCTGAAGAACGGAAAGTTTGCAGAAGCTTTTGAATCTCTGACCACCATGTACTCTCTGCCAACCTATGACGGTATTGACCCAACCCCTTTATTTGCTCCGTTCTTCTTTGCCTTCTTCGGCATGATGATTGGAGACTGGGGTTATGGCATCATACTGATGGTGCTGACAGGTGTGGCGCTGAAGATTGCAAACCTTGAAAAGGGACAGAGACTCATGATGAGGTTCCTCTTCTATCTAAGCTTCTCGACCATTGCCTGGGGACTGATGTTCGGTACGTTCTTCGGAGCTGCCTTCCCAGGATTCGCCCTGATCAATCCGTCAACGGAATATCAGAAGCTTCTTATTGTCTCCATCGCCTTTGGAGGAATCCATCTGTTCTATGCCCTGGGCATCAAAGCCTATCTGGCCATCAGAGATGGAAAGCCACTGGATGCGCTCTATGATGTGGGATTCTGGTATATGGCCCTTATGGGAGCCATCGTATTCCTTCTGACTATGGTCCTTGGAAATCTGCCTGAAGTATTAGGCACTGTTTCTCTGGTGGTTATGGTCATCGGTATGGTGGGCATCATTCTCACCGGAGGACGGGAGAATGAAACTGCAGTGGGTAAGCTTGCTGGAGGCATGTACAGCCTTTACGGCATATCCGGCTATATTGGAGATTTTGTGTCTTATTCAAGACTTATGGCGCTTGGCCTATCCGGAGGATTTATCGCCACAGCCATCAACATGATGGTAGGAATGCTCTTTGATATGGGAATTCCTGGCATGATTGCTGGTGTCATCGTCTTTCTTGGCGGACAAGCCTTCAACCTGTTCCTATCTGCCTTAAGTGCCTATGTGCACACATCCAGACTGACCTACGTGGAATTCTTCGGAAAGTTCTATGATGGTGGCGGAAAACCCTTCAAACTATTTAGAAACAAATCAAAATATATTAATGTTGAATAATTTTAGGAGGAAATCAAAATGAATTTTGGACAAGCGTTAATTGAAAATGGTGGAGTTATTTTTGCGGTAATTGGGGTTGCTTTAGCAGTTATCCTATCCGGTATGGGGTCTGCAAAGGGTGTTGGTATCGTGGGTGAAGCGGCTACTGGACTGGTTATTGAAGAACCAGAAAAATTCGGTAAGTCCCTTGTGCTTCAGCTGCTTCCTGGTACCCAGGGTCTGTATGGATTCGTTATCGGTCTGATGTCCCTTGGCAGCCTTTCTGCAGGTATGTCTTTTGCCAATGGTATGTACATTCTCTTTGCATGTCTTCCCATCGCATTTGTAGGATACTACTCTGCAGTGTTCCAGGCGAAGGTAGCAGCTGCTGGTCTTGCGATTCTTGCAAAGAACGAAGAGCACTCCACAAAGGGTATCATCTATGCGGTAATGGTTGAGACCTACGCACTTCTTGCATTCGTTATGTCTCTGATTCTGCTTTCTTCTGTAACATTCTAAGAAAGCCTGTCAAAGCGAAATAACAGAAAAAGGAAGTGAGTTCATGTCCAATCTGGAAAATTTGACAGAAAAGATTCTGGAAGAAGCAAAGATCCAGGCGGACCTCCAGCTCCGTGACGCCAAGGCTTTTGAGGAAGATGTCATTGCCAAGAAAGTAAGAGAGGCTGAAGAGAAGAAGGAGAAGATGCTGGATAAGGCCAAATTTGAGGCCAATCTTCTGAAAGAAAGAATCGTTTCGAATGCGGAAGTGAACCGCCGGAATGAACTGTTGAATGGAAAACAAAAGGTCATCGACCAGGTGTTTGAAAAGGCAAAGGAAAAGCTTGCCCATCTTCCACAGGAAGAGTACATCGCTTTTCTGACGAACACCGTAGCTTCCTTACACCTGAAGGGTACTGAAACTCTGAAGGTCAAGGAAGAATATAAAGAAGCCGTGAAAAATCTGGGTCTGCCCCTGAAGGTGTCTGAAGACGCCGTAACTTCCGGGTTTGAGATCCAGGATGAGAAAATCTCCCTCAATTACAACTTTAACGATATGGTGGATTTTTACAGAGAAGAATTGGTCAAAGATGTAGCAAGCACATTATTCAGGGAATAGGAGGGATTTCATGAACAGAATGGATTTTTCCCAAGCTGTGATCAGAATCAAGGTTCTTGAAAAGCGGCTCCTGACCCGTGCAAGACTGGAAAGAATGGCAGATGCCCAAGATCTGGAAGAAGTGATGAAGATCCTTGGTGAGACCGAATATCAGCAGCATCTTGGAAACCTCAAGAGAGTGGAGGACTACGAACAGGTCCTGGCCCTTGAGATGAAAAGGGTGTATCACCTGATGGATGAACTCACCGGGGAGAACGTCATCAAAGATCTTCTGGCCATGAAGTATGACTATCATAATCTGAAAGTGCTGGTCAAAGAAAAAATCTCAGGAAAACCACTTTCCCATCTTCTGGTTCCTTACGGAGTGCGGGACATGGGCAAAGTGAAAACAGCTTTGGCTACCGGGGACTACCGGGAACTGGAAGAACCGATAAGAGAAGCGCTGCTTCAGGTTCTTTCTGATTATGAAAAAACTGAAGATCCCCAGAGGATTGATATCCTTCTGGACAGATCCTACTATGAGCATCTCGGACAGATCGCCAAGGATACAAAGATACCTCTCTTTGAGGAGTATGTGAAAAACCAGGTGGATTTTGCCAATGTCAGAACCCTCATCCGTGTGAAGAAGATGGATAAGGATCTGAAGTTCCTGGAGGAAGTGCTTCTTCCAGGGGGAAACATTGAGCGGGAGACCTTGCTTTATGCCATCCATGACTCTTTGGACACCATCATGGTGAAGCTGAAGAATGAAAAGCTTGCAAAGCCCATTCTTCTAGGTCTGGAAGCCTTCAGAAAAACCGGAAGACTCAGTGAGTTTGAAAAGATCGCAGACAATGAGCTGATGAATCTCAACAAAGGATCCAAAAATGTGATCTTCGGACCGGAACCTCTCTTCTCTTACCTTCATGCGAAGGAAGCAGAAGTGAAGGCTCTTAGAATCATCATGGTCTCCAAGATCAATAAGCTTTCTCCAGAGACCATCCGGGAAAGGTTGCGTGATTTGTATGTATAAAATCGGCGTCATCGGAGACAAAGACTCCATTCTGCCATTCAAGGCACTTGGAGTGGATGTGTATCCGGTCATCGGTGCGGAGGAAACAAGGAAAACCTTGGATACTCTCGCCAAGAATAAATATGGTATTGTCTTTATCACTGAACAGTCGGCTGAACTCATCCCAGAGTCCATTGAGCGGTACAACAGAGAACCTGTGCCTGCGGTGATTTTAATCCCCAGCAATCAGGGTAGTCTTAATATTGGCCTGAACAGAATCAATGAGAACGTGGAGAAGGCCGTCGGTTCAAATATTTTATAGAAGGAGCGCTCTAATGAAAGTCGGAAAAATAATTAAAGTGTCCGGCCCCCTTGTTGTAGCAGAGGGGATGGATGAAGCCAACGTCTATGACGTGGTTCAAGTTTCAGATAGAAAGCTCATTGGTGAAATCATCGAAATGAGAGGAGACCGTGCTTCGATTCAGGTTTACGAAGAAACCACCGGAATCGGACCTGGAGAACCTGTGTACACCACAGGAGAGCCACTTTCAGTGGAACTGGGACCTGGACTTATCGAGTCCATGTTTGACGGAATCCAGAGACCTCTTAATGCGATTATGGAACAAGTGGGTGACTTCCTAGAAAAGGGAGTGGTTGTACCATCCCTGAACAGAGAAAAACTTTGGAATTTCACACCTGCAGTGAAGCCTGGAGATGCTGTCTCCCAGGGAGATGTGCTGGGTACTGTGCAGGAGACTTCCGTTGTGCTTCACAAGATCATGGTGCCTTATGGCAAGAGTGGTGTGGTGAAGGAAATCAAGGAAGGTGAGTTCACAATATTAGATACAGTCTGTGTACTGGAGTCCGGTGAGGAAATCACCATGCTTCAGAAGTGGCCTGTAAGACGTGGACGTGGATATCAGAACAAAATCAACCCAGATGCTCCGCTCATCACCGGGCAGAGAGTCATCGATACCTTCTTCCCCATCACAAAGGGAGGAACTGCGGCAGTTCCAGGACCTTTTGGTTCCGGTAAGACTGTTGTGCAGCATCAGCTGGCTAAGTGGGCAGATTCTGAGATCGTAGTGTATGTAGGCTGCGGAGAACGTGGAAATGAGATGACCGACGTACTTCTGGAATTCCCTGAAATCAAGGATCCAAAGACAGGAGAGTCTCTCATGAAGAGAACCGTGCTTATTGCAAACACTTCCAATATGCCTGTGGCAGCGAGAGAAGCTTCCATCTATACAGGAATCACCATTGCGGAGTATTTCAGAGACATGGGCTACAGTGTAGCCATCATGGCAGACTCCACTTCCAGATGGGCAGAAGCTTTAAGAGAAATGTCCGGAAGACTGGAAGAAATGCCTGGTGACGAAGGATACCCAGCGTATCTTGGTTCCCGTGCAGCGGAATTCTACGAAAGAGCAGGTAAGGTGAAGTGTTACGGTTCTGATGAAAGAATCGGTGCCCTCACCATCATCGGTGCTGTATCCCCTCCAGGAGGAGATATTTCTGAGCCTGTATCCCAGGCAACCCTAAGAATTGTTAAGGTGTTCTGGGGACTGGACGCAAGCCTTGCGTACAGAAGACACTTCCCAGCCATCAACTGGATGAACTCTTACTCCTTGTATCAGAGTAAAGTAGACGGTTGGATGGACAAGAATGTGGATAATGAGTTCTCTGCAAACAGAACCAAGGCCATGGCCCTTCTACAGGAAGAATCCTCTCTCCAGGAAATCGTAAGACTGGTAGGACGTGATTCTCTTTCTGAAGCAGACCAGCTGAAGCTGGAAGCGGCAAAATCCATCCGAGAAGACTTCCTTCAGCAGAATGCGTTCCACGAAGTGGATACCTATTCTTCTTTGGACAAGCAGAACCTCATGCTGGATCTTGTGCTGCATTTCTACCATGAAGGCCAGAGAGCTTTGAAGAACGGCATTTACCTCAATGATCTCATCAATCTTGAAGTAAGAGACCGTATTGCAAGAGCCAAGTATCTGGAAGAGAAAGACATTGAAAAGATTAAGGACATCAAAGTGGAACTGACCAAGGTTATTGATGATCTCATTGCAGAAGGAGGGATCCTAAATGCTTAAAGAATACAGATCCGTTACAGAAGTTGTAGGACCCCTGATGGTTGTAGAAGGCGTTGAAGGCGTCAAGTACGAGGAGCTTGTGGAAATCGAGCTTCAGACCGGAGAGAAAAGAAGAGGAAGAGTTCTTGAAATCAATGGAGACAAAGCCATGGTTCAGCTCTTTGAAGGCTCCACCGGTATCAACCTCAAAGGCACAAAAGTAAGATTCCTTGGAAAGCCCCTTGAACTGGGTGTTTCCGAGAGTATGATCGGCCGTATTTTCGACGGTCTTGGCCGTCCAAAAGATGGTGGACCAGAGATCATTCCGGAAGCCCGTATGGACATCAATGGTGTGCCTATTAACCCAGTTTCCAGAGACTATCCGTCTGAGTTTATCCAGACTGGTATCTCAGCCATCGATGGTCTGAATACCCTGGTAAGAGGACAGAAGCTGCCAATTTTCTCCGGTTCAGGACTTCCTCACGCAGAGCTTGCAGCGCAGATTGCAAGACAGGCGAGAGTGCTTGGTAAGGGAGATAAGTTTGCGGTGGTCTTTGGTGCCATCGGTATCACCTTCGAAGAAGCAGAGTTCTTCATTGACGACTTTAAAAAGACCGGCGCCATCGACCGTGCTGTGCTCTTTATGAATCTTGCCAATGACCCTGCCATCGAAAGAATCGCAACCCCAAGAATGGCGCTGACCTGTGCAGAGTATCTTGCTTTTGAGCAGGGCATGCAGGTTCTTGTTATTCTGACTGACCTGACAAACTACGCAGAAGCGCTCCGTGAGACTTCTGCTGCCAGAAAAGAAGTACCAGGAAGACGTGGATATCCTGGATACCTTTATACAGACCTTTCCACCATCTATGAAAGAGCTGGAAGAATCAAGGGAAGAGCCGGGTCCATCACCCAGATCCCAATTCTTACCATGCCTGAAGATGACAAGACCCATCCGATTCCTGACCTGACCGGATATATCACCGAAGGTCAGATCATCCTGTCAAGAGATCTCTACAAGAGAGGCATCGAGCCACCCATTGACGTGCTCCCATCCCTGTCCCGTCTGAAGGATAAGGGTATCGGCCGCGGCAAGACCAGAGAAGACCATGCGGACACCATGAATCAGCTGTTTGCGGCTTACGCAACCGGTAAGGAAGCGAAAGAGCTTTCTGTTATTCTTGGAGAATCTGCCCTGTCTGAATCTGACAAGGCTTTTGCGAACTTTGCGGACGCTTTTGAAAAGAGATATGTCAGCCAAGGATATGAAACCAACAGAGAAATCACCGATACCTTAGAGCTTGGGTGGGAACTTCTCACCATTCTGCCAAAGAACGAGCTGAAGAGAATCCGTGATGAATATATTGAGAGGTATATGCCAAAGGCCGCTGAAGGAGTTGAGTAATCATGGCTACACTGAACGTGAATCCAACCCGTATGGAGCTCACCAAGCTGAAAGCCAGACTGGTTACTGCTTCCAGAGGTCATAAGCTTCTCAAGGACAAGCAGGATGAGCTTATGAGAAGATTCATTGAGATGATCCGAAGAAACAAAGCGCTCCGTGAGAACGTGGAGAAGGAGCTTATTGAAGTGTTCAAAGAGTTTCTCGTCTCTTCCGCCATCATGAGTCCAGAGTTTCTGGAAGAAGCGGTGGCCATCCCCAAAGAGGAGATCACCGTGGACATCCGTCAGAAGAACGTCATGAGCGTCAATGTGCCTGTGATGAACTTCGTCCGAAAGCTTCAGGATGATCCTGGCAGCATCTATCCTTACGGATATGCCCAGACGTCTTCAGAGCTTGACGATGCCATCTCCAGGCTCTATGCCATCATGCCCCAGCTTCTGGAACTGGCGGAAGTGGAAAAGTCCTGTCAGCTCATGGCAGACGAAATTGAAAAGACAAGAAGAAGAGTAAATGCCCTGGAATACAGAACCATTCCTGAGCTGAAGGAAACCATCAAGTTCATCCGCATGAAGCTGGATGAGAACGAACGTGGTACCATCACAAGACTCATGAAGGTGAAGGATATCATCCAGAAGGCGTAAGCTTTATAGGAAAGAGGAAACTGATGAGAGAAAACTTTTCTCTAAGTTTCCTCTTTTCCTATGCAAGAAAAGAAGAAGAGGAAGAGAGCATGACTGGAAGAAAGCACGACTGTATGAAAGCTTCGTTCTTCAAATATTTCTTGAATAGTAGAGGCTCTAAATGGTATCATCTAAATGTGATAGGAGTTGATTGAACTTGGAAGATAAAACCATATTAAAATTCAAAGACGTAGAAGGCAACGTTGTAGAACTGGAAGCCGTGGCGGAAATCTATCTGGAAGAGCAGAAGTATCTTATTCTGGCACCACTGGATGACGAGAGTGCCGATGAATATGTATACCGTGTGGATGTGAATAAAGAAGGACAGGAAGAACTCAATGCCATTGAAAGTGACGAGGAGTTCATGAAGGTCAAGAAGGAATACAAAAATCTACTGTACAATGAGGGTGGTAAGAATGAATAAGGACAATATTTTAGAATATCTGGAAAACAACGGACTCACAGACGTAGACATCATCAGAGAAGAAGAAGGGCTCATCGTGGCTACAGCCTTCTATGATTTTGACGACGAAGAGATGGAAGCTGCCAAGGCTTACGCAGAAGGACAGATCACAGATGAGGAAGACGAAGAAGCTTCTGAAGAGTATTTGATGAACTATCTGGTGGATCTTGCCGTGGATAATCTTGGCGAAGTCTTTGAGGAGCTCATCGATGAAGAGGGCATTGACGCACAGTACCTGACCTATGAAATGGATCCGGAAGAGCCAGACACCATCCAAGTGGCAATGCTGTTCTCCAAGGGAGATCTGGATAAGGATCTGGAAGATATTCTGGACGAACTGGAGATGTAAAGCTTTAATGTTATTTGAATATTAAGAAAATGGCCCGGGGCTTTTATTGAAAAATACAGGATTTGTGCTATAATAAAGTTAATCAAGAAATCCTGAAGTGTTCGTGTAGCCTATATATTCAACCTACATTATAGATCCGGGATTGCTAACAGAGAGAATGATATCAGGCTTAAATGGTAGCTACCTTTTCCTAGGAACGTAAGAAGATAGATAATTTTCTTGAGGCGAACCCACCTGCTGAGGGCAGGTATGGATTCATAGGTGAACGGCATGTCGGGAACTTAAATGATTATGATTGCTCTGCTTCACTGCAGAGCAATTTTCATATGTGGAGGAATAAAATGTACAATGAGATACCCCACGACGAGCTCGTGGCAAAAATCAATGAATTTACAGCAATGACAAGAGAAAGAGACCTGACAGAAGAAGAAGAGAAAGAACGCGCGGCGTACCGCGAAGAATATCTGAAGAGGATCCGCCAGAGTATGCGAGGCAGTCTTCAGGGGGTTTATTACAAAGGAAAGAAGTAGGAGGCCGTTATGTCTGTTAAAGTGAAAAATCTCATCAAGGAGTTTGACCTGGAGGTGCTTCAGGAAGGAACCATCAACAGTGAAATGACCATCAATGACATCAACCGACCAGGTCTTCAGCTGGCAGGGTTCTACAATTATTTTTCCAAAGACCGTGTTCAGGTCATCGGCATGGGAGAGTGGAGCTTTCTGGATGAACTGATTCCTGCGCTCCGGGAGAAAAGACTGGAGAAGTTCATGGCCCATGAGATTCCCTGCATCATCATGACCAGGAATCTGGAGCCCCATGAGGAGCTTTTATCCGCAGCCAGACGAAACAAAAGATGGGTGCTTAGAACGAAGCTTTCTTCCACCATCTTTATTTCCAGACTGACCATGTATCTCTCCAACGAGATTGCACCAGAGACCAGGCTTCATGGCACTTTAGTAGACATATATGGTATGGGGGTCTTTATCACAGGGGTCAGCGGCATCGGTAAAAGTGAGGCAACCCTGGAGCTTCTGAAAAGAGGCCATAGGCTGGTGGCAGATGATGCGGTGGATATCCGCGCAGTGGACGGGGTCCTTCGGGGCAGATGTCCTGAAATCACCTTCGGCATGATGGAGGTGAGAGGACTTGGCATCATTGATGTGTCCGCCCTGTATGGTCTTTCCACCATGATTCCCAACAAGAGGATTGATTTCATTCTCCATCTGGAACACTGGAGAGATGACGGAGATTATGACCGTTTGGGCATGGATGAGTTTGAGGAAATTCTAGGGGTCAAGGTGAAGAAACTGGTGGTTCCTGTGAGAAGCGGAAGAAACATCTCCATCATCATCGAAGCGGCAGCGGCCAACTACCGCTACTCCAGAATCTCCAAAGTTTCCCCGGCTGAGGTCATTGACGAGCGTATGAGAGAAGTGAGCCAGAGGCTCATGGCAGAGCAGGAAGAAAAATAAGACTCTCTTAAGACCTTGAATGTCATGGAAGACTTGTAATTGTGCTGAATTTAATCTATAATTAAACTAAATTAAATTCATTATAAATAGAGGTGAAAAAGATGATTGTAAACAACATAGATGTTTACCTTCGCGAGAAGGGTGTGAAGCCTTCTTATCAGCGAAAGAGAATTTTTGAATATATGATGCATCACCACAATCATCCATCCGTAAACGACATTTATGAAGCGCTGATTCATGAGATTCCTACGCTGAGCAAAGCCACAGTGTACAATACCATGAATCTATTCCTGGAGCATAAACTCATTGAAGTGCTGCCCATTGACAGCAATGAAGCCAGATATGATGTCTATAATCCCAAGGAGCACGGGCATTTCAAATGTGATGTCTGCGGCAAGATCTTTGATGTGAACATCAAGGTCAATGTGGATGAGCTGTCTGATGATCTTCATGGGTTCAAAGTGGATCAGGAAATCTACAATTTTCGGGGCACCTGCAAAGAATGTATGGCGCTGGAGACAGAAGAAGAAAAGGTCATGTAGTCAAGGTGAAAGCAGAGGAGATTTTTCCTCTGCTTTTTTACGTTCCCAATGAAAGAAGGGGGCGTTTTTATTGCTTATAAATTATAAATTCAGGACTTTCTAAGAACTTTTTCAGCTGGAAGTACCACTTCCTGTGGTACAGTAAGAGAAAGTGTAAAAATCATAAGAAACGCAGGTGACAGATATGAATACAATTCTACTGGTGGAAGATGATAAGGCTATTGTAGAGAACCTCGTAGAAATACTGAAAAGAGAAGGTTACCGGGTGGAGAATGCCAAAGGGCAGCAGGAAGCACTGAATCTTCTGCCGCTTCATTCCTTTGATCTGTGTCTTCTGGATATTTCCCTTTCAGAAGGCAATGGTTTTGCTTTATGCAGAGCCATCAAAGACAAGGAGCCAGACCTTCCGGTGATCTTTCTTACGGCATCCGGTGACGAATACAGTGTGGTGGCTGGTTTTGACATGGGAGCAGATGACTATGTGAAAAAGCCCTTCCGGCCCATGGAGCTTCTCTCCCGAATCAAAAATGTGCTCCGAAGAAGCGGGAAAGCCCAAAGTGTGGTGGAGATCCGGCATCTTTCTGTGGATACAGTGAAAGGTGTGGTGAAGAAGAGCGGAGAAGATGTGTTTTTGTCGGCTTTGGAGTATCGTCTTCTTCTGGTGTTTCTGTCCCACAAAGGCATGATTTTATCAAGGACAAAACTTCTGGAGGAGATTTGGGATGCGGCAGGGGACTTTGTCAGTGACAACACCCTGACCGTGTACATCAAGAGGCTTCGGGAGAAGATAGAAGAGGACCCTCAGAATCCGGAAATCATCAAAACGGTGCGGGGCCTTGGCTATAAGGTGGGAGAAGAATGATGAGGATTTTTCGGAACAAAGAAATCCGTCTTCTTTTTCTTTTTCAAAGTGTCCTTCTTCTGGCATTTCTGTCCTTTCATGTGCTCTTCGAGGAAAACACCGTTCTGATCCTTGCCCTCTATGGAGCTGCTTCCATGATGTTTTATCTCTACTTCACGAAGCGAAGATATCAGAAGATCGATCTTCTCACAAAGGAAGTGGACCAGGTGCTTTTTCAGGACCAGTTCACCCCTATCTCCCAGTATGAGGAAGGAGAGCTCTCCATCTTAAGGACTCAGATCCACAAAATGAATCTGAAGCTTCAGGAAAACCAGAGCGCCCTTCAAAAGGAGAAGGTCCATCTGGTGGAATCTCTCCAGGACATCTCCCATCAGGTGCGGACACCGCTGACGACTCTTTTTCTCCTGGCAGAGCGGCTGAAAGAAGAGGATCTTCCAGCGCATAGAAGGCGGAGTCTTCTGCAGGAAGAGGTGCGTCACCTTCGACAGATTGACTGGCTCATCGGGTCTCTTCTTAAAATGGCTAAGCTGGATGCGGATACAGCAGTTTTTGAGGAAAAAAACGTCCAGGTGGAGGAGCTTCTCTTAAAGGCACTGGATCCACTTAGGATTCCCTTGGAGCTGAGGAATCAGGAAGTGGTTCTTCATCTTGAGCCAGGAGCATCTTTCCTGGGCGATCTTTCCTGGAGTGCAGAGGCTGTGACAAACCTTCTCAAAAATGCCATGGAGCATATGGAGCCCGGGAAGAAGATCATTGTGGAAGCCCGGGAAAATGTGCTGTTCACTGAGGTGGTTCAAAAAGATGAGGGGCCTGGTATTCCGGAAGAAGACCTGCCGCATCTTTTTGAGCGGTTCTATAAAGGGAAGAATGCCAAGGAGAACAGTGTGGGCATTGGACTTGCTCTGTCCCGCATGATTCTCACCAAGCAGAAAGGAACCCTGAAGGCGGAGAATGCGTTGGAGGGTGGAGCAAAGTTCACCCTGAGAATTTATAAATCTTGAGATGACCCGAAAGTGACAGAAGTGTCACTTTCGGGTCATGAAGCTGTAAGGTTCAGTTTGTATACTGGTAGTATCAAGAAAAGTGGAGGAACCTATGGAAATTTTAAAAGTGGAACATCTTACCAAAACCTATGGTGAGGGAAACAATATGGTAAAAGCCCTGGACGACGTATCATTTTCGGTGGAGAAAGGGGACTTTGTCGCCATCATCGGACCCTCTGGCTCCGGTAAATCCACCCTTTTGCATATTCTGGGTGGCGTGGACCAGCCTACTTCCGGAACGGTCTATATGGATGGGGCGGATGTCTATGCCCAGAACGACGAGAAGCTTGCCATCTTCCGAAGAAGACAGGTAGGGCTGATCTACCAGTTCTATAACCTCATTCCTGTGTTGAATGTGACGGAGAATATGACGCTTCCCGTTCTCATGGATGGGAGAGAGGTGAGCGGTGAGAGGCTCACAGAGCTTACAGAGACCCTGGGACTAAAGGGGCGTGAGAATCATCTGCCAAACCAGCTTTCCGGCGGACAGCAGCAAAGAGTGTCCATCGGTCGAGCTCTGATGAATGCGCCGGCTGTGGTGCTGGCTGATGAGCCTACTGGAAATCTGGATTCCAAGAACAGCCAGGAGATTATCTCTCTCTTGAAGGAATCCAATAAAAAATACAATCAGACGCTGATCCTCATCACCCATGATGAGAACATCGCGCTGCAGGCCAACAGAATCCTCAGCATCGAGGATGGAAAGATTGTCCGGGATGAGGTGGTGAGAAAATGAATATCCTTCACCGGGTGACCCTGGAAAATCTCAAGAAAAATAAAGTCCGAACCTTTGTGACCATCATCGGCATCATTTTATCCGTTTCCCTTTTTACAGCGGTCACAAGCTCTGTGTACAGCCTTCAGACCTATATTTTGGAGGTGGTGAAGGAACAGGAGGGGGATTATCATGGCGGTGTCTATGAAGCCAGCGCCAAAGATCTGGAAAAAGTGGTACCCCATGAAAAAGTGAAGAACACGGTGATGCTTCAGAACCTTGGTTATGCCAAGGTGGAGGGGATCCGGAATGAGTATAAGCCCTATATCTATGTAGGGGCCATGGGAGATGGATTTTCTCAAACCATGCCTGTGCATCTGACCAGTGGCAGGCTCCCAGAAAACAGCAAGGAGATTCTCCTTCCAGAGCATCTGGGCGATAATGGCGGTCTCCGATTCAAGGAAGGGGAAGTGCTTTCCCTCTCTTTAGGACAGAGAGTGTATGAAGGAGAACAGGCCTATCAGAACATGGCGCTGCTTGTGGGAGAAGAGCTTACAGACCTTCAAGTGAGAACTTATAAGGTGGTAGGGTTTTACGAAAGACCTTCCTTTGAGCGGCAGGATGCGCCAGGGTATACGGCGCTGACTCTGCCCGACGGAGCAGGGCCTGATTCCTTCCAGGCGTATTTTCAGATTGACCCTATGAAAGACACCTATACGTTCATGGAAGCCTCCTTTCCTTCTAAGACCATCACCTACAACAATGATCTTTTAAGATACAGCGGAAGTTCCAATGAGAACACGCTGAACGCTGTTCTCTACAGTATGGTGGCGGTGCTTTCTGTCATCATCATGTTCGGGTCTGTGTCTCTTATCTATAATGCCTTCTCCATTTCCATCAGCGAGCGGACAAAGCAGTATGGTCTGTTAAAATCCATGGGAGCAACCCGGAAACAGATCATGAACAGCGTGTTTTTCGAAGCGCTGGTGTTAAGCGCTGTAGGTATCCCTCTGGGGCTCCTTCTTGGTATTGTGGGGATTGGGCTCACCTTCTTCTTTTCGAAGCATCTCTTTTTGAATCTTTGGCAGGCTGGCGTAAAAACCGAACTGGTTCTAAGAATCGGATGGATGCCTCTTCTTGTGGCATCACTTCTGGGGCTTATGACGGTTCTGATTTCAGCCTATATCCCTGCAAAGAAAGCAGCGGGTGTTTCTGCCATCGATGCCATCCGGCTTTCCAATGACATCCGCATTGACCCGAAAAAAGTGAAGACATCAAAAGTCACCTATAGACTTTTTGGATTCAGCGGCCTTCTGGCGGCAAAGAACTTCAAAAGAAACAGACGGAAATACCGGGCAACGGTGGTCTCCCTCTTCATGAGCATCGTTCTCTTCATTTCTGCCTCCAGCTTCACGGCTTATATCGAACGGGGCATGAGCGAGGTGATGAGGGAGAAAGGCTATGACATTACCTATACCATCTTCTCAGAGGATTACAATGCGGAAGATCTCCGGGAGCTTCTCGGGACATCGGAAGGTGTGGAGAAAGAAGCTCTGGTCTACAGCCAATCCTTTATCGAAGCATCTCTTCCTAAAGAAGTGGTAACAGACCGCTATTTTGACGTGACAAAAGATATGGAGCTCAAGCCTTATACGTCAGAAAGCGGAAAGTCCATGATGTATGTGAATCTCACTTTCCTCGATCCGGAGAACTATGAAGCGCTCATTAAAGACAATGGTCTCGATGAGAAGAAGTACCTCAAAGAGGGAGAAGTGCCTGCACTTTATTATGGAGAAGGAAGCTTTTATGATTACAACACCAATAAATATGTGACCTTCGAACCGTTGAAATCGGGCAGCTTTATGATGGAGCTCTATGAACTGAAGAACTTTGGAGACAGCATCTACTACACGGGCGAGAGGAAGGACGGACAGCTTGTCTACAGAGACCAGGAGGAAAAGGAAGTGCTGAAGAGTCTTACTGAAGCTCTGACGGTAAAAGAGATTTCTGTGGGAGACCGTATCGAAACCCTCCCCATGGCCTACTTCAATGATTCCCATGAGCTGAAGCTGTTCTTCCCACTCCATATGATGGGCTCCATCATGACAGAAGAGGAAAAGAGACCCATGGAGCTGTTCTTTAAGACTGAAAACCATAAGGAGGCTTACGAGGAGATGGTAGAGACTTTGGAAGGTCTTTCCCTTCCCACCCAGAGACTTACAAACCATGGTGCTTACCTGGAGCAGGAACGTTCCATGATCACTGTGGTGAACATCTTCTCCTATGGATTTATCATCCTCATATCCCTCATTGCAGCCGCCAATGTGTTCAATACCATTTCCACAAACATCCAGCTGAGACGCCGGGAGTTTGCCATGCTGAAAGCCGTGGGCATGACCAGGAAAGCCTTTGATAAGATGATGCGCTTTGAAAGCATGCTGTATGGTGTGAAAAGCATCCTCTATGGCATTCCTGTAGCCATTGGAGTGACGTACCTCATTTATCTGTCCATGAGCAATGGCATTGAGTTTACGTTCTTCTTGCCCTGGACAGCCCTTTTCATTGCCGTGGGCAGTGTGTTTGTTGTGGTGTTTGCCACCAGTCGGTATGCCATGGAAAAGGTGCACAAAGACAATCCGGTGGATGCACTGAAAAATGAGAATCTGTAAAAATTGAAATATAATTCAGGTCTCTGGAATCTAAAGGATTTCAGAGACTTTTCTTTTGGATAAATTCAAAAGACCACTGACAAACCGAAAGAAAAAATGATACACTATACTTTAGTTTAGAACGAGAAAGTAAGGTGAGCGAATTGAGAAACGTGAAGGGAGAAGTAGGGCTCCTATTGGTCTCCATCATATGGGGATCCGGATTCATTGCCAGTGCCATTGGCCTTGGCTATCTGACAACTTATGAGACTTTAGCAGGAAGATTTTTTGTGGCAACACTTCTTCTGGGGGTTATGACCTTTAAAATGATGCGGAGGATTCCTTTCCGTACACTGAAAAATGGTGTGCTTCTGGGCGTGTTCCTGTATGCATCCTTTCTTCTCCAGACCTTGGGGCTGGAGCTGACCACTCCATCGAAAAATGCTTTTCTCACAGCAGTGAATGTGGCGGTGGTCCCTTTCATTGGGGTGCTTTTTCATGGGCATGTGCTGAATAAAAAAGATGTGGTCCGGGCATCCATCGCCATGGTCGGAGTAGGACTCATCTCCTTCCAGTGGTCTGGTGCAGTGAATTTCGGCGATGTCCTAAGTTTTCTCTGTGCCTTCACCTTTGCTTTACATATTTTTTACACTGGAACCTATGCGAAAGAGGATGATGCCATTGCACTGACCTTTGTGCAGATGGGGACTTCCTTTGTCCTTTCCTTTGCCAGTGTCCTGTACCGGGGAGACCACATTCTGGGCCATGATCCCAGAGGATATCTGGCGGTGCTTTATCTAGGTGTTTTCAGCACCACCATCTGTTTCCTTATGATGACCATCTCCCAGAAACACACAAAGCCTTCCAGGGCGGCCGTGATCATGTCCACGGAGAGTCTTTTTGCCATGGTGTTCTCCATTCTGATTCTGAAAGAAGTGGTGACTTTCCGGATGATCTTAGGAGCGCTGGTGATTTTCACCGCCATCATTCTCCCAGAGAAAAAGGAAGTGGAAGAATCTTTGGAAGAGACTGCTTCATAGAAAGTTTAGAAATGAGGAAGTATTTATTTTGCAATCCCAAAAGCAGTAAAGATAATATGGAAATAATTTCCAAAAACGATGAAGAAATTAATAATTTTTGAAAATTATTTCCTAATTTCACTTCAAAATGTCCTTTTGTTATACTTTCTTCAATAAAACAAGCATTCTCTTAATTCCGCTGAGTGTCATTAACTTTACCCGGAAAGTATGATAGGATGGTAGGTGAACAAAAGTAAAGTGAGGTAAGCATATGGAATTTAAAATTTTCGACACCTATGAAGAGGCCAGCAAGTATAGTGCAGATCTTGTGGCAGATGTTCTGAAAGAGAAGAAAGATGCAGTTCTAGGACTGGCCACCGGTTCCAGCCCAGAAGGCATGTACAAGGAACTCATCGCACTCTATAAGAAGGGTGAGATTGATTTCAGTGAAGTGAAGAGCGTTAATCTGGATGAGTATGTGGGTCTGGATGGAAGCCATCATCAGAGCTACCGATACTTCATGGATGTGAACCTCTTTAACCATGTGAACATTGACAAGAAGAATACCCATGTACCCAACGGTATTGCAGAAGATCTTCTAGAAGGTGCGAAAGCATATGATGAACTCATCGATTCCATGGGCTCTGTGGATGTTCAGGTACTGGGAATCGGACCCAATGGGCATATCGGATTTAATGAGCCTGGAGAAGAGCTCCTGGTGCACACCCATGTGGCAGATCTGAAAGAAGAGACCATTGAAGCCAATGCAAGATTCTTTGAATCTAAGGAAGAAGTGCCAACCAAGGCTGTGACCATGGGAGTTGGTGCAATTCTGAAGTCCAAGAAAATCATCCTCATCGCATCTGGAAAGAACAAGGCCTGGGCTGTGCAGCAGATGGCCAGCGATGTGATTACCACAAAGATTCCTGCAACCCTTTTAAAACTTCATCCTAATGTTACCGTGGTCCTTGACCAGGAAGCAGCAAGTCTTCTATAAGAGAAGTAAACGGTAGAAAAGAATAGATTAAAACGCTCAAAGATGCAGCCTATGGCTAAAATGCTCTGAGCGTTTTTTTGCGTACTCGATTATTTCTTATAGAGGGGGCCATCCTGGTACCAGGAAAGAAATGGAGCCAGATGATTTTCATCATAGGACATGGATCCCAGGTATCCGTGCTTCACATCACCAGGAATGCCGTGGTAGTCAGAACCTGCCGTGATGAGCAGGTTTTTCTCCTCAGCTAGCTTTAGTGACCTTTCAGTCAGTGCTTTGTCATTCAGATAGTAGTAACACTCCAGCCCGTCAAAGTCATGGGAAAGAAGATCTTCCAAGGTGTTTTTCTTGTAGATGACAGGATGGGCAAGGACCACCTTTGCACCATGCTTTTTAAGAAGAGAGATACCGTCTTCCACAGAAAGCTTGATGTTTGGGATGTAGGAAGGACTTTTCTTGTCCAGATAGGTCTCAAAGGCTTCGTTGTAGGTCATATGGGGTACCAGAGGGTGCACTTCCCTGGCGAGGTTTGCTCTTGTGAGAACCCCTTGGTTCGTCCTTCTCATATGGTCATAATCCACTGTGAGATCAAAATGCTTTTTAAGATTGTCGATGAATTTTCGGATTCTTTCGTTTCTTGCTTCGTGCAGATCTCGGAGCACTTTAAGAAACTCCGGGTTTTTGTAGCTGTCACTGTTGAAATAGCCTAAGATGTGGATGCTCTCTCCATTTTGGGAGGTGGTAAGCTCTATTCCAGGGATGTAGTGGAAGGATCCTTCTTTCAGGAGTTCCTCCATCCGGAAGTGTCCATCCACCGTATCATGGTCTGTTAGTGCCATGTAGCTGAGGGTTTCTTTCTTTGCCAGATGATAAAGCTCTTCCGGAGTGAGTCTTCCATCGGAACAAGTGGTATGACAGTGTAATTCTATTTTCAATCTATTTCACCTCTGTTCATAATTTAGAAACAAGTTGTTCATGAATATGTTGACATAATATTATCGACATGAAACGCTTAAAGCAACTAGGGACACGAGGAAGTGTAATCGTATCCACTAAATTAATTATTATGTAAACGACAAACAGAACACTTTGTAACCGATGCGTTAAACCTGCTTTAAATGGCTGTTTACCGGTTAACGCAGGCGGTTTCTAAGGTTATAATAGCATTAGATGCTAAAACTTAGCAAAAATTTTGGAGGTGTTTTTTTGAGAAAACGCAATTTTACCAAATTCCTGTCCGTTAGCTTACTCCTTCTTTTCTCATTTGCTGTTCTACCTATGCAGAAGGTGTCAGCTGTAGATGAACCCATCGTTCTAGATTATATCTCTATCAACGATTTCCATGGAACTGTGGATGATTCTGCAAGCAGCAGCAATCCTGGCATTGCAAGAATTCAAACCTATCTGCTTGGAGAGAAAGCAAAGAATCCAAACACATTCTTTGTGTCAGCAGGAGATCAGTACCAAGGATCTCCAATTTCCAACCTGACTTATGGAGAAGTTGTCAATGATATCCTGGCACACATGGAGATGCTGACTTCAGCAGTGGGTAACCATGAGTTTGACTGGGGTGCAGAGCGGATTCCACTATGGGCGAAAAGCGGCGGTTTCCCATTTGTTGCGTCTAACATTGAAGTGGAGGCGGACAAAAAGCCAGCCGAATGGGATGACTATGTAGAGCCTTACTATGTGCACAATGTCACTGTGGACGGCAAGACCATTAAGGTTGGCTTCATTGGTATTGCTACTCCTGAAACCTCTTACAAAGTTGCTGCTGAGAATGTGGTTGGATTCGAATTTACAGATCCAGTGGAAGCAACAAATACATGGACAACACATTTAAGAGATGTTGAAAAAGTAGATGCAGTAATTGCACTTACCCATCTGGGCTCTTTCCAGAAGGATGGTGTCATCTCTGGAGAAATCGTGGAATACGCCAATGGTGTTTCTGTAGATGGAATTTTCAGTGGACATACCCATCAGGTGGTAAATGGCATAGTTAACAACATTCCAATTGTCCAGGGACAGTATAATGGAAGAAGCCTCAGCAAGCTTTCCTTGTCCTTCAACGTAGAAGCTGACGATACTGTAACATTGGCTTCTGTAACTGGATCCACAGCAAATATCCGTAATATGAAGGCTTCTTTAGCAGAAGATCCCGGTGTTCTCGCAATCTTGAATGAATACAAGGAAGATCTTGAACCAATCCTCAGCGAGGAACTTACTGTGACAGAGAATGAGATTTCTCATGATCTCACCAACAGACAGGTGTCTCCTATGGGCCAGTTCATCGCTAAAACCATGGCACATCTTGGAGAGACTCAGATTGCCATCATTAATGGTGGTGGAATCCGAGGAGGTTTTGAAGCAGGACCCATAACCATGGGTGATATGTATTCAATATTGCCATTTGACAATACCTTGGTTACATTAAAAGTTACTGGCGCAAAACTCAAAGAGCTCATCGACCATGGAATAAATTCCCCTGACTTCAGATCAGGACAGTTCTATGGCATTAATGTCTGGTATGACGGAACTGCTCCATACAAGAGCAGAGTTACAAGAATGACCTTGCTTGACGGAACTCCAATAGAAGATGATACCGTTTATAGTGTATCAACACTTGACTTTGTCTATACTGGTGGAGACAAGTACAATTTCTCTGGAGCAACAGACGTTGTAGATACATATCTTCCTCTCAGAGATCTCATTGCAGATGAGTTGAGAACTATGGAAAAAATAGACTTCACTTTTGCGGAGAATATTTATGATATCCATAAGAAGCTCGATTACTTCTCCATCAATGATTTCCATGGAAACGTCGACAGTACTGGCAGCAGCAAGAACCCTGGTCTGGCTAGAATGGCTACCTTCCTGAAAAACAAGATGGCTACCAACCCGCTGACCTACTTCCTGTCTTCCGGTGACCACTTCCAAGGAACAGCAATCTCCAACCTCACCCATGGTGCGGTGGTGAACGATGTCCTGAAAGAAATGAACCTGATGGCTTCTGCCATCGGAAATCATGAGTTTGACTGGGGCAGTGATCTGATTCCTCAGTGGGCGAAGGACGGAGAATACTATTATCTGGCATCCAACATTGATGTCCTGACCTCTGCAAAACCAGTGGAATGGGATGACTATGTGAGACCATACATCATTCAGGATCAGATCATCAATGGACAGACCGTTAAGGTTGGATTCATTGGTATCGCAACACCTGAAACCAAGTTCAAGACCTCTGCAGCCAATGTAGAAGGATTCACCTTCACCGATCCTGTAGAAGCCACCAATAAATGGAGCAAATATCTCCGTGAAGTGAAGGGCGTAGATGCAGTCATCGCGCTAACCCATCTGGGATCCTTCCAGAAAGACGGCGTCATCAGCGGTGAAATTGTAGAGTACGCAAACGGCATAGAAGGTGTAGATGCGATATTTACCGGACACACCCATCAGGTTGTGAACGGCGAAGTCAATGGAATTGACATCGTTCAAGGCGGATATAACGGAAGAAGCATCTCTAATGTGTCACTGCACTTCGTCATCGACGAGGACGTAGTACTGGAAGATGTTACCGCTTCTGTAACGAACCTTACTGAACTGATTCCAAGTCTTACCGAAGATGAAGCTGTGGCGGCTATCATTAAAAATTACTACACTGAGCTTCAGCCAATTCTTGGTGAAGTTCTTGGAACCTTAAAGAATGATCTGCCTCATGACACCGACACAATGCAGCTAAGCCCAATGGGACAGTTTATTGCAAAATCCCTGGCTGAGCTTGGAAACACTCAGATCGCCATCGTCAACGGCGGAGGAATCAGAAGAGGCTTCGAGGCAGGAGAAATCACCATGGGTCTCATGTACGAGCTTCTGCCATTCGACAATACTCTTGTGACCATGAAGGTTACAGGTGCAGAACTGAAGAAGCTTCTGGAGCATGGTCTGCATCCGGACAGTTTCAGACCTGGACAGTTCTATGGCGTGGAAGTTTGGTATGACAAAGATCAGCCAGCAGGCGAAAGAATTTCCAGCATCAGACTTCTGGATGGAACCCTGGTGAAGGACGATGCAACCTATACCGTATCCACACTGGACTTCCTTCTGACTGGTGGAGACAACTACGACTTCAGTAAGGCGACAGACGTTGTAGATACATATATCCCAGTTAGAGATCTGATTGCAGATATGATCCGAGAAGAAGAAGAAATTTCCCATACCTTCCTGGAACACCTGCACATTGGTGAAGATACAACATCTGAGAATCCAACACCAGAAGAGCCTAAGCCAGAAGAGCCTAAGCCAGAAGAACCTAAACCTGAAAAGCCAACGCTACCTGCAACAGGTGCAGCAAGTTCAGGTGCCTTCTATGGTCTTGGACTGATTTCCCTCATAGCAGGTGGATATATTTCCAGAAAAGACAAGAAAAAAGTTTCATAAATCTTACATAGAGCAAGGACCCCGGACATGATGTCCGGGGTCCTTTCAGGTTCACCTTCTTATTCGATGGAACCTTTTTTTACATAAAATGAAAGAAGCAGTTCTTCTGTTTCTTTCAAGAGGGGTCTGAGCGGCTCGAAGGATACTTTCTCTGTCAGAGTAAAGCTGCCCATGAGCCTGTTTCTAGCGCCCATGAAGACTTTTCCGTTATAGAAGGTAGAAAGGTGTTCTTCGCCCTTTAATGCCTTCACAATGGAAATGGCGCCCGAGGAGAGGGCAGGGGCGATATAAGGCTTGAATCCTGTTTCCCGCACCCGGAAGTTCTCACGCTCTGTCAGATGGGTCAGTTCCTTTGAAATCTCTTCATCATAGTATTTCAGTGAATTGACCACAATGAGCCCTCTTCCATGAGGACCATAGGTTCTGAGATCCTCTTTCAGCTGGTCTTTTTCACTGGCGATGAACCGGGCTCTGGCTTCCATGACGCCAAGACCGAATCCTCTGATTCGATGGCTTCCAATGCCGCCTTCTTCCATAAGGTTCATGCATAACAGATCCACGGGGTCAGAAACAATAAAGTAGTAGCCTTTAAAACCGTGCTGCTCCGCTTGCTTGGCATAGCTTAAGAGGATTTTCCTGTTTTTGTCAAACTGCACCAGACGTACGTCCTGAAGCGTTGTATCCAGAGGCGGAATATAGACTGATACTGTGAATACTAAGACGTCAGTATCAAAAACTTCCTCGATACCAACCTCTTTTACTGGAGGAAGGTCTGTGCCATCACTGACTTCGTTGATTTCCAGATAATATCTGCGTCTTTTCTTCGCATCCAGATCAAAGATCCGGATCTCCTTCAGCACATCACGACCCAGGAGGCGCAGACCCATGAGAAGAGTGCCACCCACATCACCCAGCCCCAGAATGGAGACGGTGAAGGGTTTTTCTTTCTTCATGAGCTCTTCCATGAAATTCCAGTCGTTTTCTTTCAGAAGGTAGACGGGAAAGGGCAGGGAAGTGCTGCCCTTTACAATAAGATCAGTGGTGTCTCTTTCTAGAAGCTCCTCTAAAGTGGAAGCAATGAATCTGCCGGGGCTCATTTCCTTTTCAAGGATCATGAACACAGGCTTTTTCTCCTGAAGGGTTGCGTTCAGGGTTTCTACAAGCTCGGTTGTTTTAGCGGAATCCTCGAGGATTTCTTTTGTTTCCTTCAGAAGACCCTCTGGAAGGAGCTTCAGAAATGCGTTTTTTTCCATTTCAGAAGCGGGCATTTGCTGTGCGAGGATTGCCATGAGTTCTGCTTTTTTAAACAAATAAAGTCACTCCTTATAGTATCAGTCTTTCCAGACGCTTCAGCTCCTCCAGATCAAACTCCAGGTAATGGGAGGGAGCTTTGTAAAGATCATAGGAAACATCCTTCCCCTTGTCTGGTACCCTTGGCATGGTGAATACCTGGCCTAAGGAAGATAGGGTCAGCTTTCTCTCATAAACCTTATGGAACTCCTCCTCAATGACCTTGAGCACCTTGAGTGCATTCTCCAGTGAGATTCTGGAGAGTGTATACACATTCCTTGCTCCTGCATCCATGATGAACACCGGAGTGGTGTAGGGTAGGATGAGATTGATGGAGTCGATGAGGTTTCGTTTGGGGAAGCTTCCTCTCCAGAGGGCGTCTCCCCCCATGAAGGGATAAAGATCCTTCTCATTGAACCAGGCTTTCAGCCGTGGGATATAGTAGACCCCATCCACTGCGTATTCCTTGGAAGACATCCGGTCGAGGCCCTTTGCAGAAACAATGCCGGTGATGATTTTCCGTACTTCAAGACCATGGGTCTTAAAGAGGGGGCTGAGCGCATTCATCCGGTAGCCCTTATGAAGGATGGTGTCCACTAAAATTACAGGCCGCTTGAAGGAAGCCAGGGTTTTCACCTGGTTCTCTAAGCTGAGATAAAAGGGCACTTCTTTGATGCTGAAGCCTTTCATATCGCTGTTGAAGTATTTTTCTGTATGGAGAGCTTTGGTCACCGTATTGGGCACCACAGACCTGTCCAGCACATCCCCGTACGGAACACACATATGAGGTCCCAGGACCTTGGGCTTAGACTCCTCCATGGAAACGCCATTCTCTTGGAGCACAAGGCCGATGATGCCCTGCTGCAGCATAAGAGGCTCAAAGGGCAGAATGAGGTTTCCTGGATAGAGCTCCCCAATGGCTCTCATAAGACGCTCTCTGGTCTCCTGGATGACATTTTTCACCCGCTGGTTGTTTCTAAAAGGATCCTTCAGGATGTTTTCCATATCAAGATTCAGGGCCAGTGGAGTGCTCATGTCGGTGTAATAGACTGTCTCCTGCTCATCGAGGGTCTTAAAGTTATACAGCTTTAGAAGAGACAGGAAGCGGTCATCCTTTAATGATTTGTTCTTGGTCATGAAAAGGGCACACTCGTAGTCTCTGGAAACGCCGAAGGATAAAGTCTCAGTGAGTAGAATCTGGTGATAGTTCCTTAATTTGTCTGGCGCCTTCACATAAAGGCCATCCAGCACCATGATTCTGCCAAGGTTCAGCGTTCTGACCTTATCCGCAAACTCCTGGGACTTCAGCTCTTCCATTAGATGCTCACTTCGTGCCCAATGGAAAATGCTAAGACCAATGGGCGCGTTCTCCGTCCGGTCTGTGAGGGTCAGGACCCTGCCGGAAGGCTTTTGGAAGAGTTCCTGAAGCATTTTCAGCATCTGGTTCTTCGTGCCGGGAAAGAGCACTTCTACGCAGTGGATGAGATCTGGTTCCAGATCTCTATAGATTTTTTTCTCCAGGAACGTAAGACTCACCATGGATTTCTCCACAGGCGCCTTCTGGTAAAAGCCGTTGAGGTAAATATAGTTCTGAGCCATGGGATCGATGAGCGTTGAGATATCCCGGTTCTCATCGATGTTGGTTCTGATTTTGGTGGAGCTCACTTCTTTCAGATCTTTTGGAAGATCCATGAACACCACATGGTCCACCAGTCCTTCGATGGTCTTTCTTGCCCCGCGGACTCTGGTGCGATCAAAGACCAGATGGTTCATACGATGGATGCTGTTCTTGGTGCGTTCTTTCTTATAGCTGGAGGCATTCATAACCACATCAGAGCCGCAGACCATGTAGATCTCGTCGCCGAAGATGTCCTTCAGGCTTTTGATGTCCTCCTCATTGGCGATGTTGATGGGCAGATCCTCCGGGAACAGATATAGTCCCAGCTCTCCTGCCGTACTCATTTCAAGGATTCTTCTCCGGACATTGTTCGGAAGGGTCTTTTTGGACCAGGAGAACTCATCAATGGCCAGATACACTTCATAGCCCTCATCCCGGATGAGCTTTGCAATGGACAGGTGGGAGAGGGTAAAGGGATCAAAGGTGCCTGGGAAAAAAGCATAGCGCTGAGGCTTCTGATGATGGAAAGCTCCTTCTTCATGGAGATAATCGTTCATGAATCGGTAGATGTTGTTGAGGCCTACACTCTGACAGAGGAAAAGAAGATTGTTCTCTTCGTTGGTCAGGAGCGTAATAAGTTTCTTATGGATGAAGAGGAAGACCTCTTTCTTGCTTTCCAAGGTCAGAACCTCTGAAGCGAAGAGGACCTTGCCGATGGTGGTGAAGGCGGCTCTTACTGTAAGATCCTCATAATCTGCCATACCGTAGAGAAGAACGCTCAGCATGTTTTTGATTCTTTCCACCTTTTCTTCTTCTGTGAGTTTCACTTTACGCATGCCAAACTGGATGAAAGACTCTAATGTGGTGCCCAGAGTTTTGATGACCAGCGTCTTTACCGAAGGATTTGCAGTTTTCACTTTGATCAGAAGATCATCGATGATCTCATCAAATTCTTTCAGCTCCAGAAACAAAAGCACCTTGCCCAGAGGTTTTGGGATGTATTCGGTAAAGCGGTGTCCTTCAATCTCCAGAGCTCGCAGAAGCTCCACCGCCACTTCATTGCGCTCGTAGGAGGAAAGCTCTCTCATGAGATTCAGAAGGGAGGACCCAGCGGTCCTTCGAACGGATTCCATGGCTGAAACCTTCAGGAGGTTGCAAAGGTGCAGTGCGGTGTTGATGGGGGAGATGAGATCTCCATCCAGGGTATAGAAAGAAAGAAGTTTGATGCTGTTTCTCTTCACGATCCAGTGGGTGGCTGTTTTAAGGTTTGACAAGAAAACCTCCTCCCGCTCTTTCTTCCGGGATTTGAGGTTTTCTGAAAGCTGCGCCCGTTCCTTCTCCATGGTGAGCTGTCCAGCCAGCTTCATATAAAGAAAGGTTTCAGTAAGATCCGTCCGTTTTGTGACTTTACGGATCCGGTCCTTCAGCTCGCTGGTGAACTCCTCACTGTAGGTTTCCTCTGTGAGGCTGGCACTGAGAAGTTCAAGAACACTGAGACGTCCCACCAGGTTTCCCGAGAGGATGGTCCGGAAAAAAGCTTCCTTCATTTCCAGAGGGAAAGGGATGTACCGGATGGCTTCTGTGAGGAAGATGCTGGTTTCTTTTTTAGGATTCACCTCTTCATAAAAACCAGACACCACTTTGGTATAATCCGGAATTCTTGTTTCAGGAAGGTTTTTGAAGAGGGTCCTGGCTACGCTGGCAAAGGCGTAGCCCAGCTGCATCTTATGGCTGTCGATGACCTTATGTCCTGGATAAAGGATTTTTTTCAAGGTTTCCTGAAGAAGGCGAAGTCCTGACACTTTAGAAGAGGGTGCCACTTCCTCTAGAGGAATCTCCTTTCTGTAGTCCTCATCATAAAGTCCCATGATGCTGCCAAGGAGCTCCGCACTGTGGAAACGGATGTCGTCTTCCGGATGGATGAGACACTCCAGAAGAAAGCTCACCACCTGAAGCTTCTGACCTTGGGTGAGATAGGTGGAGTACTCTTCCAGAATTCTGATATACTCCCGAAGGTCCCGCCAGTCTCTTAAAGAACGGGCTTCCTCCAGCAGTGTGTCCATACTGAACTCGTTTCTCAGAAGGTGCATCACCTTAATATTGTGATCAATGGCATGGTATTTCAGCCTGCCCACTATTTCGTCTCCAAAGCAGATGGCCGGTTTTTTCAGAACCCGGATGGCTTTTTTCTGGTCGATGATTTTTCTGTTTTCCTCTCGGCTTCCCAGAGCCACTTCCACCCCAAGGCCTGTGAGGTACTTTTCAAAATCCTGAAGCTTTGCGTAGACCCTTTCATAGCGTCTTTTCTTGGCATCATCCACATTGTCCAGCTTTTCAAGAATCACATGGAAGGATTCATCCAGTGGATAGATGTGCATGGTCTCCACGCCGTCTGTGTTTTTGTTTTTTACCCGGAAGTCCGAGTAGATGAGAATAAGAGCCTCCAAAGAGAGGTTTTCAAGCTCCAGATCCCAGGTGCTGTGATTGACGGCGATGTTACGGATGTAGTCAATGCCATGTTTCTTAAACCAGAGATCCGAGTAGTAGTAATGAAGATACGGAACTCTTCTCATCTCGGAGAGTTTCACCCCGTACTTGCCGATGTCATGACCGGCAAGAGCACCAGAAACGCGTCCCAGATCCAGGGGAAGGCCCAGGTTTTTCAGCTGCCTTCCAATGAACATGCCCACCTCATGGACTCCCGCCACATGGTCCAGGGTGTTGAACCCATAGAGGTCTCTGGAGAGCTTCATGAGGGCGTAGATGTGGTCCTCTTTGAACGCTTTCATAAAGCGTCTGTACTCATCATCTTCCAGTACCTCCAGCTCTTTTTTTGTGAGGAACTGAAAGCTGTGTTTCAGATAGAACTCCTCCGGATGGTCCTGAGCTTCAAACTTAAGAAGCGCCTCATAAAGAGCGATATACAGCTGAATGAAGTTCTCTTCCTCCTTGGTGAAGGACCTTTCTCTGGCATCCTCATCCACCAGTACTACCATATAGTCATAGACGGCAGATAAATCCACTGATACAGTACTATCCGTATGAAAGGTTTCCTTCAACAGCGTCAGAAGGGCCCCCCCATGATAGTCTTTTTTTGCTAGAAGCTTCTGGAGTCCTGTGATGAACTTCTTGTCTTCTAAAAAGAGAAGAAGGTCTTTCTTCAAATACGTCACTTTCTTTTGAAAGCTGGAAAGTGTCAGCGCTTTTTTCATCTCGTAGAGTACTGTTTTTGCCGTTGCTTGCATAAAATTCTCCCCCCATTGTTTCTATCTAAAATTATAGATGATTTGAAGGAAATACTCTACAAAACCTTTACATTCCTTCCAACTGCTCTGGAGAAAGCTGGGAGAGTCTTACGAAAAGAAGATGTGCCGAGGATGGATTTTTAATTTGTCTTTAATTCAGGACAGGTATAGTTTAAGAAAAGGAAAGGAGGGAGACCATGGGACAAAACTATAGAGGCAATGACAGAGGACCTTTAGCGAAGCTGATTCTTCTGATTCTGCTTGTTATTTTCATCGGACCCACCGCTCTTGGCATTTTAGTGTCAGTAGTAGTGGGACTCGCAGGATTTCTCATTGTCCTACTGGTGGGGGCTCTCTTTCTTTTGGCTTCCCCCATACTGATGATTGTGTTTCCGTCTTCCCTGGGCCTCGGGATCCCACTTTTGGCCCTGTTTTTCTTTGGCATTGCCATGCTTTCGATCTTTGTACTGTTTACAGCACTCTTTTTCAGGATTGTCCGGTGGGTCTTTAAGACGGCCCTGATGCTTCTGAGAAGACTGCTTCCATAAAGAAATTGGAGGATTTTATCATGAGCGGATTTAAAAAAGTGGTGGTAGCCACACTGATCATTGCATCTGTTTCCATCGGCATTGGTGCCTATATCGTCTATGAGTCCGGTGTGGGTACCGGTGAACTGGCTGAAACCATAAACAAGCTCCTGGAGCGTGGAGACATCAACGTCAATCTTGGTGAAACGAAAGAAGTGCGGGAAGAGCAGAGCTTTTCCTATGAGGATAAAAGAAACATCGAGATTTCAGTACCCATCGGAGATGTAAAGATCAAAGCCTATGAGGGGGACGAAATAAAACTTCTGGTGGAAGGAAAGGTGCCTGAGAATTATCTCAACCGCTACCTGGAGATCACAGAAGAAAAGGACAGCCTCAAGATTTCTCTTTACAAGGGGATGGGAAACATCAACCTGAATTTTTTCAACCGGTATGACATCTCCCTTTCCCTGGAAGTGCCTGTGGGATATCAGGGGGACCTTGATGTTTCCAATGTGTCTGGGGACATCCTTGTGGATGGACTGAATCTGAAAAAGGTGTCACTGGAGAATATTTCAGGAGATCTTATTGTAGAGAGCGGTACCATAGAGGATGTGGACTTTGATGTGGTATCCGGGCAGTTCATCAGCTATGGAGACATTGGACGTCTTTCCGGAAACAGCATATCCGGGAAAATCACTGCCACAGGAATAAGAAGCAGCGCGGATGTGGAGAGTGTATCTGGCAGTGTCAGTTTGAAGTTTCTGGACAGCACGAAAGAAGTGGAAGTGGAGACCATCTCCGGATCTGTGGAACTGGACTTTATAGGGCTGGAGGATCTTAGTTATGACCTGGAAAGCGTCAGTGGAAGCCTGACGGTGGAGAATCGTGAAGGAATAAACCAGAGCACCCGATCTTTGAAGAGAAATATTAACAATTCACCAACAGTAGATGTGTCAACGGTTTCCGGAGCTGTACGTATTAAATACTAACAAGTTGTACAAAAAGTTTACAATTTGTTCATAGACTTTGTGATAATCTTAATTATAATTAGGTTATAAAGTATAAAAGGGGTGTTGTATATGAAGCCATCAGTAGATCAGGATCTTTGCATCGGTTGTGGAGTTTGCCCAAGTGTTGCACCATCAATGTTCGATATGAATGACGATGGAAAGGCTTACGCTATCGTGGACGAAGTTCCAGCAGGTGAAGAGGATTTAGCTCAGGAAGCTGTAGAAAGCTGTCCAGTAGCTGCTATCACAGTAGAATAATTGTGAATATAAAAGAGACCGAAAGGTCTCTTTTGTTATGCGCAGAAATCGTGTATGATAGATATATAATTGTCATTTAGAACTGCTGGAGGTTTATTATGGAGCTATTTGAGCGGGGCCAGCTTTTTAAGGCTGTTCTTGCTGTCATTGTCCTTTACCCGCTGATTCCCATAGAGTATCTTCCTTATCTAGGCATTGCGCTAGGAGGATATTTTCTTGCGTATTTATATAAGAATCGAGATGTTTTTGACAAGATCCGAAGAAGCAGACGGCATACGAAGCTGGCCTATGGTCTTTCCACGTTCTTGTTCCTTGTGCTTCAGATGGTCTCCTTGATCTATTCTGAGAGCCCAGAAGACACACTCTCTGGAATTCTTCTTTACTTATCCGCATTTATTGTGTTTTTTGTGCTGAAGTATGAGATCAACCGCCCAAACCATGTGGTGCCGCTGACACGAGCCTATTTCTTCTCCGCTTTCCTTGTGGGGTTTTATCATGTGGGCCAGGTGGTCTATGACGAGATTGTCCGGGGGATTCCTTTTGATCCTCAGACCAATACCTCCTTCATGGAGAATGGACCGATTCTTGCGTATTTCATGCTTCTGGCTCTTTTCCCTGCGTTGACCCTTTATATTTTTAAAGACAAGAACAAAGAGTCACGGTTTTACCTTTTTGTGGTGGGCGTTTCTCTCATCTCCATTTTTATGACAGGGTCACGCATTGCCATTGTCGGGGTGTTCCTTGGACTTCTTCTTTTGTCTCTTCTGTACTCTGTCCGGTTCCTCATTGCACTGGTCCCTGCGGGCATCTTTTTTGCCTTGATTCCACTTTTCACCAGAAGACATTGGAGCTTTTTTCTTCTGTCGAAGGAGATGGGAAGGTTTTCCTTTTATCTGGAGATTCTGAAGGCCAATGCGAAATCCATCTTTTTGGGCAGAGGGTTTCATACCATTGACTATACCTTGGGACGCTTCATGGCAGGAAGACCAGAGCTTCTGAACCTGGATCAGGTGAACAAGCCTTATAATGCAGTGCTTCAGGTGATCCTGGAGCTGGGGCTTCTTGGACTGTTTCTAGGTGCAGTGATTCTTTATTTCAAGATGAGAGGGATCCATAACTA
Source organism: Proteiniclasticum ruminis (assembly GCF_900115135.1). Lineage (GTDB taxonomy): Bacteria > Bacillota > Clostridia > Clostridiales > Clostridiaceae > Proteiniclasticum > Proteiniclasticum ruminis_A. The sequence continues at coordinate 153,218 of NZ_FOVK01000002.1, forward strand.
TACAAAAAGCTATAAGGCACAGCCTCAGCTGAAGGTCCTCTATGTGGGTGTGTTTGTGTCCATGGCGGTGCTTCTTTATGTGGGGCTCATGGACAGCTATCTTATGAGTGGAAGGATTGTTTATGCCATTGCCATCTTGATGGGGATTCTTCATGGAGATGCCAAATGGAAAGGCATTCAGAAAGTGTAAAAAAGAAAAGACCTCTGGGAAGAAAGCAGCTGCTTTTTTCCCAGAGGTCTTTTGGTTCACTGAAGATCTTCAGAAACCTCCACTGGATGATGGAGACTGAAAAGACGCAGTGCCTGTGAGAGGATCTTTTCCCCGTCCATGCTTCCGTAGTCTCTGGTGGAGATGGCTTCCAGAGGTACCTTGTGCGCATCGCACACCTCTTTGATCTCCAGAAGAGCATGGCGTACCTGCGGGCCTACCAGCACCACATCCGCCTCTTTGATGTACTTTTTCATAGCAGATTCAGGATAGGATGCCACCTGGATCATCAGGTCTTTCTTTTTTGCTGCTTGCTCCATTTTCTTCACCAGAAGAGTGGTGGAGAGACCGGTGGAACAGAAAAGAACGATATTGATCATCAAAAAACCTCCTAAGGTACTCAAAATATTGAGTTTCTATAAGACAATTGTAGCATATTTCTATGAGGTATTGCTTCTGATGATGGAATATTATGAAATTTTAACAGGAACTTTATGCTCTATCATAAAATATAATTGAGTAAAATCTAATTAGTGGGTATAATAGAGAAAAACCATGGAGGTATGAACATGAAAGTTGAAATTTATGCAGACATCGTCTGTCCATTCTGTTATATAGGAAAGAACATTTTTGCCAAGTTCCAGGAAGAAGCCAGGGAGGAGATTGAAGTCATCCACCGAAGCTATGAGCTGGATCCTAACAGCAGCAGAACCGAGTCCATGAACTCTGTGGAAGCTCTGGCAAAGAAGTATGGCTTTACAAAGGAAGAAGCAAAAAACCGTATGAGTGGTGTGGAAGACATGGCAAAGAGAGAAAACCTTCCGATGAATATCTTTTCTGCCATCGGTGCCAGTACCCACGATCTTCACCGCCTGATCTATCTTGCCAAGGAAACAGGGAAAGACAGTGCACTTCTGGAAGCGTTCTATAGGGCTCATTTTGTGGATGGCATCGCCCTGAATGAAAGAGATGAGGTGCTGAAGATTACAGAAAATGTTGGACTGAAAGAGGAAGAGGTGCTGGAGGTTCTTGAAAGTGACCGGTATGAGGAGAATATTGCTGAAGATCGAGCGATGGCTTCCAGTCTCGGCATCACCGGAGTACCGTTCTTTGTGGTGGATGGGAAATATGGTGTCAGCGGTGCCCAGCCAAAGACCGTCTTCCACCAGATTCTTGAAAGCATAAAAAGTGATAAAAAATCCATCGAGCTTTAGAGATATAGTTCATAGTAAGAATAAAGAAAAAAAGGACATGTGGAAAGAAGAGATTTCATTCCACATGTCCTTTCAGCGTTTTCTCCCAGTAGGAAACGATGACGTTATTTGAAGATGCTTTTGGTTTCTGCCAGAAGATCTGCCGTTTCTGCTGTGATGAGAGAAAGGATGCCCTTAGGATCCACTTCTACCTGAAAACCCCGTTTACCGGCAGACACAATGATAGAGGGAAGATGAAGACAGCCTTCTTCGAGGAAGGTAGGCAGCTGTTTTTTCATACCCACAGGGCTTACACCGCCACGCTCATAGCCTGTAAGCTTCAAAAGATCTTTCTGGTCAATGAGCGCCACGCTTTTTTCTCCGGAAGCTTTGGCTGCTTTTTTTAAGTCCAGCTCTTCCGTGAGAGGCAGGCAGAAAACATAGTGCTGACCACTGTGGCTTGTGGTCACCAGGGTTTTATAGATGAGATGGACATCCCGGTCAATATCCTTTGCAAGAAGTTCAGGAGTCAGGACAGGATGCTTCATATTGTAGGTATGGAGTGTATAGGGGATGCCCGCTTCCTCCAGAAGGCGCATGGCATTGGTTTTCACTTTCTTCATGGGAAAAACCTCCAAAATATACTGATATACAGTATTTTATCATTCTGGAAATTTTTTGACAAATTGCTGTTTGGAAATGATGCGCTAGTTTAGTCATTGTAAACTCAGGGTATGTTTATTTGATACATTTGTCTGAAATCCAACAAAAATCTCTGCTGTTCCAGAAATATTAACAACTGCGGAAGTGAGTCATATCAAGGCGTATCTGAAGTGTGTGGAGATTTTTGAATTTTGCGCAGAGTTTTTCATGAAAACTCGTTGATTTTGAAAAAAGTTTTCTATATAATGGTCTAGGTAGTTTAACTTGACTAAACAAAAAGTTTAGTTTTATCTCTTTTCAAGAAACTGCATTGGAGGTTGTTATGAAGATTGGTGAAAAAATTAAAAATCTGAGAATCAAGAACGCGCTGACCCAGGAAGAACTGGCAAACCGCTGCGAACTGACCAAGGGATTCATCTCTCAGCTGGAGAGAGATCTCACTTCTCCTTCCATTGCAACCCTGGTGGACATCTTGGAAGGACTGGGCACCAATCTCAAGGATTTCTTCAATGAAACCACTGATGAGAAGATTGTGTTCAGCAAGGAAGACGCCTTTGAGAAAGAAAACGAGGAACTTCAGAATATCGTCAACTGGATCATCCCCAATGCTCAGAAAAATGCCATGGAACCCATCCATGTGGAGATCAAACCCGGTGGACGAACCAAAGATGTACCCCCACACGAAGGGGAAGAGTTCGGTTATGTGATGAACGGAAGCATCCTTCTTCACGTGGGGCTGGAGAAGCACAAAGTGAAAAAAGGGGAATCCTTTTATCTGAAACCGGGAAAAAGTCATTATCTCTCCAATGAGGGGAAAACCACTGCCACCGTAATCTGGGTGAGCACACCACCGATATTCTAGAAAGGGGACAGGAATTATGACAAGCAATATTATGATTGATCTGAAAAACATCACCAAGCGGTTTGGCACAAATACGGTGCTGGACAATATGAACCTCTACATCAGGGAGAATGAGTTCCTGACGCTGCTTGGTCCATCGGGATGCGGCAAGACCACGACCCTTAGAATCATCGCGGGTTTTGAAACCCCCACAGAAGGGAAGGTTCTTTTCAGCGGAAAAGACATCACTGAAGTGCCGCCTTATCAGAGAGCGGTGAACACCGTATTCCAGAAGTATGCCCTGTTTCCCCACCTGAATGTCTTTGAGAACATCGCTTTTGGCCTCAAAATCAAAAAGCTTCCCAAAGATGTCATCGAGAAGAAAGTGACAGAAGTACTGAAGCTTGTGAACCTGTCAGGCTTTGAGAAAAGAGACATCGATTCACTTTCTGGCGGACAGCAGCAGAGAATCGCCATTGCAAGAGCCCTTGTAAATGAACCTAAGGTGCTTCTTCTCGACGAACCTCTGGGAGCGCTGGATTTAAAGCTTCGCAAAGAAATGCAGATCGAACTGAAAAATATACAGAAGAGAGTGGGCATCACGTTCATCTATGTGACCCATGACCAGGAGGAAGCCCTCACCATGAGCGATACCATCGTGGTGATGAACGAAGGTCTCATTCAGCAGATCGGCACTCCTGTAGATATTTATAATGAACCCAAGAATGCTTTTGTGGCAAAGTTCATCGGGGAATCCAACATTGTGGACGGCATCATGCATAAGGATCTGGAAGTGGAGTTCCAGGGGGTCACCTTCCCTTGCGTGGATGGTGGTTTTGGTCCTATGGAACCTGTGGAAGTGGTCATCCGTCCGGAAGACATCATCATGACAAAGAAAGAAGATGGACAGCTCACGGGAACCGTGGAAGAAGTGACCTTCAAGGGTGTCCATTATGAGATGGTGGTGAACTGCCAAGGATTCCATTACCTCATTCAGAGCACTGCCATGGCGCCTGTGGGAGAAGAAATCGGCATGAAGATTCTCCCGGATGCCATCCATATCATGAAGAGGGGGGATCACTCTTGAAAATGCGGAAAGTATCCTTTCCCTATGTGCTGTGGATGCTGATCTTCATCCTGGTGCCTCTGTTCCTTGTGGTGTATTTTGCGTTCACCACAGGCAACAGCAATGACTATGAAACCTTCACCTTAAGTTTAGAAAACTTCAGAAGATTTCTGGATCCCATCTACCTAGGAGTGCTCCGAAGATCTCTGATGCTTTCTGTGGTCTCCACCTTCATCTGTTTTCTCTTGGGGTATCCCATTGCTTATATCATTGCCACTCAGAAGAAAGCAAAGACCAGAAACAATATGATTCTTCTCTTTGTCATTCCCATGTGGATGAACTTTCTTCTTAGAACCTACGCCTGGCTGACCATCTTAGGTAAAAACGGCATCATCAACACTTTCCTGAACTTTCTAGGATTCCAGTCTCTGGAGCTCCTTTATAACGATGGCGCGGTGATTCTTGGTATGGTCTATAATTTCCTTCCATTCATGGTTCTGCCCATCTATTCCGTGCTGGTGAAGATGGACAAGAAGCTTATTGAAGCAGCAGAGGATCTGGGTGCCAATAAAAGAACCATTTTCAAGCGAGTGATATTCCCGCTGTCTGTTCCAGGTGTCATGACCGGGTTCACCATGGTATTCACACCAGCGGTCTCCACATTTATCATTTCCAATCTTTTGGGCGGAAACAAAACCACCCTCATTGGTAATGTCATCGAGCAGCAGTTTATTTATACCGGAGACTGGCATTTTGGTTCTGCCATGTCCATCATTTTGATGATCATCATCCTCATCGTCATGGCCATCTCCAATAAGAGCGGCGGAGACCTGGAAGGAGGAAGGGGTGCCCTATGGTAGGAAAAGGACTGAAAAAACTTTATACAGCACTGATTTTCCTCTTTCTCTATGCGCCCATCATCATCCTCATTGTGTACTCTTTTAACGAGTCCAAATCAAGAGGTGTCTTTTCAGGGTTTACCCTGAAGTGGTATGAGGATCTCTTCAGGAACCGTGAGGTCATGAAGGCTCTGTCCAATACCATGATCATTGCGGTGCTCACCACCATCGTCGCTACCCTTCTTGGCACCTTTGCCGCCATCGGCATTCATTTTTCCAAGAAAGGGCCTTTCAAGCAGATGGTGATGAACCTTAATTATCTGCCGATCTTAAATCCTGACGTGGTCATTGCGGTGTCTCTCATTGCGCTGTACCGTTTCATGGGACTGGATTTTGGTCTTGCCACCATTCTTCTTTCCCACATCACCTTCTGCACGCCTTACGTGGTGCTGGCGGTGCTGCCGAAACTGAAGCAGATGAACATCCATCTGGCGGAAGCTGCCATGGACTTGGGGGCGAAACCCATGTATGCACTAAGAAAAGTGGTGATTCCGGAGATCATGCCAGGCATCGTCACTGGCGCTCTATTGGCCTTTACCCTTTCTGTGGATGATTTTGTCATCAGCTTCTTCACCACAGGACATGGGGTTCAGAATCTCAGCATTCTCATCTTCTCCATGGCCAGAAGAGGCATCAACCCTGTGATCAACGCCCTGTCCACGTTCATGCTCATCGGATTTTTCGCGCTGCTTCTCATCATCAATAAAATCAGCAAGAAAGAGGACGAGCAGGAAGAATACTAATAATTTGACGCTTATAGCCGTGACGAAACTCTAAAACTACGGGAGGAAACATGTATGAAAAATATAAAGAAGCTACTGGCTGCAGCCCTTGTGGGCGCATCCGTCCTTTCCCTTGCCGCCTGCGGTGAGAAGAAGGAAACCATCAATGTCTATAACTTTGGCGACTACATCAACTTTGATGTGCTGGAGCAGTTTGAGGAAGAGACCGGCATCAAGGTGAACTATGACACCTATGCAAACAACGAGGACATCTACACGAAGCTGAAGCAGGGTGGAAGCTCTTATGATGTGATTTTCCTCTCCGACTACGCCATCGAGCGTGCCATCAAGGAAGATCTTCTCACCACCATCAACTGGGACAATGTGCCAAACAGAGAAAAAGTGGATCCGGATTTTATGGATCTTGTCTTTGATCCAGGCAATGAATACTCTGCTCCTTATATGTGGGGAACCTTCGGGATTCTTTACAACAAAACCATGGTGAGTGATCCTGTGACTTCCTGGAACATCCTGTGGGATGAGAAGTACAAGGACAATATCCTCATGCTGAACAGCCAAAGAGACACCATCGGGGTATCTCTTCTGAGACTGGGCTACTCCATGAACACAAGAGACGTGAAGGAGCTGGAAGAAGCAAGAGATGAACTCATCAAGCAGAAATCCATCGTCTATGCGTACCTGGGAGACGACATCAAGGATGCCCTCATTGCAGAAGATGCAGCCCTGGGGGTGGTATGGTCTGGTGATGCCATGTATATGATTGAAGAAAATCCGAACCTGGACTACGCCATTCCGGAGGAAGGCACCAACATCTGGTTTGACAATATGGTGATCCCAAAGAGTGTCGCAAACAAAGACGGCGCAGAGAAGTTCATAAACTTCATGCTAAGACCGGACATCGCCATCCAGAATGTGGATTACATCGGCTACTCTACTCCGATCACAGAAGCAGTGGAAATGCTCCCTGAAGAAATCAGGAACAGCCCCATTGCGTATCCTTCTGACGAAGTGCTGGAAAACACAGAGATCTTCAGAGATCCTTCTGATGTTCTCAGCATCTATGACAGAATCTGGACAGAGATCACCTCAGCAAATTAAGTATCGTATAGGAAAACTCCCTGGGTCTCCAAAACTGTTTGGAAGACCTGGGGAGTTTTCTTTTGAGTCATCGGGAGAATTGTCATTTCATTGTTCTTTTTTTTAATAGTATAAAGTGGTATACTGCATATAATTATGAATGTGCAGTATAGATGAAATGGAGGAAGATATGAAAAAGCTCAATTATCCGCTGATCCTCGGTGGACTCCTTTTTTTGATCCTGATGTTTGCGTATGTTTCCCCGGAGACTTTTACAGGAAAAGATCCGATGTTTGAAGAACCCCATAAAAACATGGAAATCCTAGTGGAAGGGGAAATGAAAGATGTGTTCACCATGCATCCCATTTTCCCCAATAAGGAGAATCTCATGGGCACCGATGATGCGGGCCGGGATGTGTACACCAGACTCGTATATGGCACCCGAAACACCCTGAAGCTTGGATTCATGATTGCTTTTTTCAGGCTTCTTCTGGCACTGCCCGTGGGGATCTTGTCTGGCATGGGCAAGAAGTTTTTTCAAAGGCTTCTTCTTTTTTTCAGCACTTATTTCAGTGCCGTACCCATCCTCATTCTCTCCTATCTGATCTTCAGGCTGAACTTTTTCAGAAGCCTTCAGATGGATACGTCCATCCTATGGTTTTCTGTGATCCTCGCTCTTCTTGGTTTTTCCAAAGCGGCGGTGATCATTTCTGATGCGGTGAAGCGGATCATGAATGAAGAGTTCATCGAAGGTCAGGTGGCCATTGGAAAAACCTGGCCAGAGATCATCCGGCAGAACATCTTTCCCCATGTGATGCCTGTGGCCATCAGCACCTTCTTTAAAGAAGCAGCCCAGGGACTCTTTCTCATTGCCCAGCTGGCGGTCCTTGGGATTTTTGTGGGCACCATCCGGGAGGTGAAGGCCATGGCCTTCCGTTCTGGGTACGAGATGAGCTTGGAGCCGGAATGGGGGTCCATGCTCATGAACCTTACCAAAGATATGCAGAGAATGGAGGCGCAGTGGTGGCTGGTGGTCTTCCCTGTGGCGGTGTTCTCTTTCGCAGTGCTTTCACTGAATCTCTTGGGCGAGGGGCTTCGGCTGGAGTTTATGAAAAGAAACTCCAGGTTTGTCAGCTATATGAGAAAAGCCTATTATGTCCTTTCACCTAGAGTGCTGTTTCTTGAGATGAAGCAGTTTAAAAAATACTGGAAACCTGTGGTTTTAAAGTTCACTGTGGTAGCTTCAGCTCTTCTTCTTTTCTTTTTGCCAAGATATCAGCCCCTGGGAGATTTCCAGGTGGAAAAAGCCATGGCGCATTTGGAGGAGCTCTCATCGGCAAAGTATGAGGGGAGAGTCTCCGGCAGTGAGGGGCACCGCCTAGCTGGAGAGTATATCAAAGACCAGATGAAGTCCTTGGGGTTCAGCATAGAAGAGCTGCCCCTCCGGTATGCGTATAAGAAACAGGAGCTTCTGGGAAATACGGAGTACAATTACGAAGGGGAAGAGCCGGTGGTGCTGCCTGGCATGGAGAAGGACTATGTGCTCACAGAGGGAACCCCACTCATTTTGAAAGAGGCCACTGTGACTGTCACCGATGAGAAGGGACAGAAGGAAGTGTATCAGGTTCATGAGGATTTCAGTATTCTTTCACTGCCCATGGAGGATCGTCTTCCAGGGGAGAAAGTCACGGTAGAAGGGACAACCTTCATTCAAGAGGAAGGCTATGAGGGGGAAGACAAGAGCCTGATGCCTGTGGTGACCTCCGGTCTCGATGAGACGGTGCTTTTTTCCTACGGGTTTGGCGTAGAGGGAGGGGGTCTCCCTGATGGAATAGAAGCTGTAGCGACATTTCAGAACGTCACTGGTCATGAAGCCAGGTCCAACACCTACAGCGGATATCAGCTGAAAATCATGCCCTTTGGGGAGCTTTCCGAGAAGCTTTCTAAGGGAAATCAAAAGGTGATCATCGAATACACCATCCCAAGTTATACAAAGCATTCTGGAAGAACCATGGAAGCATGGCTGCTTCCTGAAGGCAGAAGCATGGAAGACCAGGGAGAGATTCTCATCATTGGGGTGCCCTATGACGGGGTGTATCAAAAAGATGGCGGATCTTCTGTAGAGAGCACTGTTCCTGTAGCCATGGCGCTGGAACTGGCAAGGGCCATAACGGAGGGAGGCAGAACCTACGAGAAACCCATCCTGTTTTTATTCTTTGATAAAGAAATCGATCCACTTTTATCTGCCTACACCAAAGGCAGCGGGAATTATTATATGAGGCGTACGGAACTTTCTGCCAATGGCGGATATTCCTACCTGGAGCTCATGGGTACTGGTCTCAAAGGAAATAAAGTGGTGGATCTTGTGGCCTATTTCGGTCAGCTGGATAAGGAGAATTCCTTTAGAAGCATTCTGCAGATGGAAAAGATCTTGAAAGAGGAAAAGGTGCCTTACCTGAGGACCCAGAACCTGCTGCCTACAGAAGGTGCTTTACAAAGCAGGGGAGTCCTGGATACCACCTCGCCTTCAATACTAGAGTTCAGAGCCAATGCCCATATCGCCATTGGTGTAGGTAATGCCTACAGAAATGCCATGGGTACAAAGAAAGATACGCTGAAGAATGTCAATGTGAAGAAAATGGAGCGGACAGGGATCATGCTGACGGATCTTCTCATCAGCAAAGAATATTTCAGGCTGGGGGTGGAGTAACGGTGGAAAAGTATCATGTTGAGAGAGATAACAAGGTAGAGGAGGAAGACAAGAGTGGCTGTAAGCTGGGCTTCTCCAAGGAACAGTTCGCAGGGCTGATCTTTCTGCCGGTGATCCTCAATGGACGAGGAATCATTGCATTCTTTGATACTGGGGCCGGAATAACTTTCATCAGATCCTCTCTTGCAAAAGAAATGGGTCTTAAGGAGCAGTCTCAGCTTCGGGGAGGAAACAACCAAGGAAAGGAGATGGATTTCAGAACTGTCGAGGTAGGCAGTCTGGTTCTAGGGCAGGAGCGGATGGAGAATCTATCTGCAGGCGTGGTGCCAGACGAGTCCCTGGATTTGGGACATGACTCGGAAGGTAATGCATTTCCAGCAGATCTCATCTTAGGATGGGATGTCATTGGAAATTTAAGGTTCGCTTTTGATATGAGGAAGAGAGAGGTCCTGGTGAAACCTGGTGGTGTAAGCCCTCAGGAGGATTCTCTGAAATGGGACAGGTTTCCTGAAATTCAGATAGACTACCAAGGGGAGAAGTACCCCATGGGTTTTGATACGGGGCATACTGAAACCATGCTGGATGATTCCTGGCTGAACCGGATCCAAGGCCTTCATTCTTCCAGTACAGTAGTACAAGGTATTGGTTCCCGGTCGGAGGAAGAGGTGCACATCGCGGACAGGCTGACCTTCTTTGTATATGGGCAGGAAGTGACTCTGGAACATATCGAAATCATGAACTACGAGATTCCTGGAAGTGTTCCGGGATCCATCTCAGGTCTTCTAGGGATAGATTTGGTGAAAGGAAAGAGATGGACCATGGACGGAAAAAGCCGTCACTTTCAAATTCTAGATTGATACAAGTATAAAATGAATACGCTGAGAAACAAGTCCCCATGGAATTTGTCTCTCAGCGTATTTCTTGTTATGTAGAAAAGTTCTGCTGTATTTAAATCTTCTTCACCTCGGACAGAGCATCGATTCTTCGCTCCACATTCTCCAGCCAAAGATCGATGCCAGAGCGCGTCCAGTCCATGGGGAAGAGCAGCTCCTCCTCCACCAGAGGATGAAGAGCCATCATATCCGGATGCTCTGCTCCCTTAGAGAGGCAGTTGCCGCAGAGATACTCGTTGTCTCCGATGGCGTAGGCATACTTGATGTGTGGGGTATTAAACCGGTGAAGAACACATCTTTTTCCAAAGACCAGCTTCACTTTGGTGCCATCCCCGATGGTGATGGTGATGCCTTCTTGCCAGCTGCTTTCCAGTGCCTTCTTCTCCTGGTCGAAAATGCACTCATTGAGGAGCTCCATCTCACGGAGCTCGTCTAAAAGCTTTGGCAGTGTCGGCAGCTCACTGACATTTTTGGCGTCAGATATGATCTTTGCAAATTTCCAGGGGTAGGTGTTGCTTGTGAAAAACTCTGCATCAGAAAGGTTCCAGTCCAAGGGAAACATGATGTTTTCCTCAATCTCCTCATACTTTCGCAAGGTTCTGTGGCAGGTGAGACACTGGTATTTGTTCTCTCCGATTCTGTAGGCGAAGGTCTCCTTCTGTTCATAGTAGGAATGGCCGGCACAGATGATGCCGCTGATGAGCTGAACCTCGGTACCATCCTCAATTGTGAATGTGATACCTTCCTGGAAGGCCTGATCCACAGCTTGGAGTTCCTCTTGGGCATAGGCACCTTCTGTAATTTTTTTGTTCACTTTTTTATAGATGGACTTCAGGGAGGGCAGGGATTCGATACTTCTTGACTTTGCGATGATTTCCAGAAAATTATACATCTATGTGCTCCTTTTTGGGTCTGATGTTATTTTGATGACTTCTCAGATTCCTTGTTCTTCCCATTATAACATTTTTCAAAGGAAACAAAGAAAGATCTTCAAAAAGTGGTGATATCACTGGGTTGAAATACCACGTGAGAATACGAGACTATAAAAATTTCATAATAACCTTTACAATCGCCGATTTTATAATATAATGGACTTAAGAAATTAGTGCAAGCGGTTGCACTGAATCAGATGGAGGTCAAAATGGAAGCATTTAAGATGACAGACAACGTCATAGGCTTTCGATTTGGAAACCCTGTGGAGACTGGGGTTATCCAGGGAGAGAAGACACAAGTAGAAGTGAACCTTCCCATTGAACTGCGGGAAGAGGGCGGAAGAATCTCATTCACACTGAAGCTGACAGAAAATGACCGGGTCTACGGTCTTGGACCAAACCTTGGAGGGATCAATAAGAGAGGAAGGATCTACGAGTCCTACTGTACCGACGATCCGCTGCATCATGAGGATAAGACAACCCTTTATGGCGCTCATAACTTTTTTGTGCTGGAAGATGATGATGTGGCCACGGGCTTTTTCATCGATTTTCCTGGAAGAGTAAAGTACGATGTGGGATTCACCACCCTGGAGGAGCTTCAGGTGGAGATCCATGGACAAGACTTTGATATTTATCTGCTGGAAGGTGCATCCATCAAAGAGATTGTAGCAAGTTTCCATAAGCTTGCGGGTAAGCCTTATATGCCGCCTAAGTGGGGTCTCGGGTATTTCCAGTCTAGATGGGGATATCAGACAGAAGAGGACGTGAAGAAGGTTTATGAAACCTTCAAAGAAGAAGAGATTCCCCTGGATGGTATTTATCTGGATCTGGATTACATGGAGGACTTTAAAGACTTCACCCTTTCTGAGGAAAGGTTCCCGAATTTCAAGGATATGGCCTTGAAGATGAAGGAAGAAGGGGTAAGGCTCATTCCCATCATTGATGCAGGGGTGAAGATCGAAGAAGGATACCCTGTCTATGAAGAAGGCATTAAGGGAGACCACTTCGTGAAGGATAAAGATGGCAAGCCTTATGTGGCAGCCGTATGGCCAGGAAAAGTGCACTTCCCGGATTTTCTGAAAGAAGAAACCCAAAGGTGGTTTGGAGACCAATATAAGATTCTTACAGATGCAGGCATCGAAGGGGTCTGGAACGATATGAATGAACCCGCCATCTTCTATGATGAGACATCTCTACAAGAAGGGGTGGAAGCAGCCATCCTTGCCCAGGGCGGGAACCTGAATGTCAATGCGTTCTTCTCCTTACGGGACAAGTTCATGAACATCGGCAACAAGCTGGAATACTACAGAAGATTCTTCCATGAAATTGGGGACAGAAGGCTCACCAATGAGGAAGTGCATAATCTTTACGGATACATGATGACAAAGTCTGCATCCTTAGGACTCAAGAAGCACCTGGGCAAGAGACATGTCCTCATTTCAAGAGCTTCCTCCATCGGGATGCACCGATACGGCGGCCTCTGGACCGGAGACAACAGCTCCTGGTGGAGTCACCTCTCCTTAAATCTTCGTATGCTGCCTTCTCTCAATATGTCCGGTTTCTACTATGTGGGCGCGGACACAGGAGGATTTGGCGGTCATGTCAGCGGAGAGCTTCTCACAAGATGGCTTCAGCTGTCGGTGTTCACACCGCTTCTGCGAAACCACTCCGCCATCGGCACCAGGGTTCAGGAACCCTATGCCTTTGGGGATGTTCTCACAAGAGCGAACAAGAAGCACATCGAAAGACGCTACATGCTGATTCCTTATCTGTACTCTGAGATGCTGAAGACCTATGAAACGGGCGGGATGATGTTTACCCCTCTAGCCTTCGAGTTCTTCGGAGAAGAAGCTCAGCAGGCGGAAGATCAGATGCTGCTGGGAGAAGAGCTGATGCTCGCCCCGGTGGTTTCGCAAAATGCCAAGGGCAGATATGTGTATCTTCCTGAGGACATGGTGCTGGTGGACTTCAAAAAATATGACTCCTCCCTTACGCTTCTGAAAGATGGGGTGCATTATGTATCCTATTCACTGGAGGATCTGAAGTTCTTCTTAAGAAGGAACAGGCTGATGCCTTACACCATGCCTTCCCAGACGGTGAAGGACCAGGATCTTTCAATACTGAAGGTTCTTGGTTATGTGGATACAGAAGCGGTCTATGTGCTTTATGACGACGATGGCGAAAGCTTCGGATATGAACAAGGTAAGATTTACAAAACAACACTCTATGCAAGAAAACTGGAGACCGGCGGTATGAAAGTGGAAGCAAAGAGCAATCATCCAGACCTTCAGACGGTGAATTTCACCCTCATGGACGGCACAGGTGAAATATGGAACGAGGAGGTAAAAGTTCAGCGGGGTTAACCCTTCGCTGAATGAGAACAGGCATGAAAAGACGCAGCAGCGGTATACTGATGCACATTTCCAGCTTACCAGGTCCCTATGGGATTGGAGATTTTGGAAAAGGTGCCTATGACTTCGTAGACTTTTTAGACAGAGCCAATCAGAAGGAATGGCAGATCCTGCCCTTGGGGATCACGGGATACGGGGATTCCCCTTACCAGAACTTCTCCGCCTTTGCTGGAAATCCTTACTTCATTGACCTTCATGAATTTTTGAAAGAAGGTTTTCTGGAAGAAGAGGAAATAGGACTGCTTCCTCTTGGAGACAATCCAGAGAAGGTGGATTATGGGATCCTCTACAAAAACAAAATGGAGCTTTTAAGAAGAGCTTATAAAAGAGCCCGAAGAAGCATCAAAAAAGAACTGGATGCCTTCTATCAGGAAGAAGCGTCCTGGCTTCGTGATTTTGCCCTCTTTATGGCTATTAAAGCAGAGCATCAGGGGATTTCCTGGCTCAGATGGCCGAAAGAGTATAAAGACAACAAATCAAAAGCAGTGCTGGAGTTTGAAAAAAACCATGAGAAAGAAATGTACTTCCATGTGTTCGTCCAGTATTACTTCTTCAAGCAGTGGAAAGCCCTGAAGAGCTATGCCAACGACAAGAACATCCGGATCATCGGAGATATTCCCATCTATGTGGCGGAAGACAGCTCAGATCTATGGGGCCATAAAGAGCTTTTCAAGGTAGATGAGAAATTTGTGCCCCTGACTGTGGCTGGATGTCCTCCAGATGCTTTCTCAGAAACAGGGCAGCTTTGGGGAAATCCCATTTATGACTGGGAAGCCATGGAAAAGGATGGATACCAGTGGTGGGTGGAAAGAATCCGTGCAAGCTTCCTCATCTATGATGTGGTGCGCATTGATCATTTCAGAGGATTTGAAGCCTACTGGGAGATCAAAAACGGTTCTGAAAACGCAGTAAAAGGAAAATGGACCAAAGGACCAAACTTCAAGCTCTTTAAAAAAGTCAAGGAAGAGCTGGGAGATCTTGATATCATTGCAGAGGACTTGGGATTCCTCACAGAGGAAGTGCATGAACTCATCGAAGAGACGGGGTATCCTGGGATGAAAATTCTGCAGTTTGCCTTCGATCCTAGAGAAGAGTCCGACTATCTGCCGCACACCTATAAGAACAACTGTGTGGTCTATACGGGAACCCACGACAATGACACCATCATGGGATGGGTGAAAAATGTGAAGTCGGAAGATCTCATGCATGCCGGAAATTATCTCAAGCTGAGCTTTGAAGAAGGCATAAACTGGGGATTCATCCGTGGAGCGTTCAGCTCTGTGGCAGATATGTGCATCATCCCGATGCAGGATTTCCTGGGCCTTGGAGAAGAAGCAAGAATGAATATTCCATCCACCCTTGGAAACAACTGGACCTGGAGAATGAAAGAAGACGCACTGACGGAAGGACTGGCGGAAAAAATCGCTGGACTTACTAGATTATACGGGAGATAAGAATGAATAGAGAATTGATTACATCGAGAATGCAGGGATATGCCCTCACAACATTTGGAATGAACTTTGAAGATCTTGGCAACAAGGAAAAGTACACTGTATTTTCCAAGGCCATCATGGAAGACATCCTGCCCCAGTGGCAGGCATCTCTGAAGAAGTTTGACGGAAAGAAAAAGGCGTACTATCTTTCTGCAGAATTTCTCATGGGGCGTGCTCTTTCCAACAACCTCATCAATCTGAGAAAGCTCGAAGAGATGAAGGAAATGCTGGAAGGTCTGGGCATCGACTACAATGCTCTGGAAGAGGCGGAAAGTGATGCAGGACTTGGAAATGGCGGTCTTGGAAGACTGGCTGCCTGCTTCCTGGATTCTGCTGCGACCTTGAACTATTCCCTCACAGGGTATGGGATCCGCTATAACTATGGTATCTTTGAGCAGCAGTTCATCAACGGATATCAGGTGGAAAAAGGCGATGAATGGCTTTCCCAGGGAGATTCCTGGTCTGTCAGAAGAGAGGACAAAAAAGTGCTTGTGACTTTCAAGGATCAGACTGTGGTGGCAGTGCCTTACGACACACCCATCATCGGATTTGGGGGAGACACCATCAACACTTTAAGACTCTGGCAGTCAGAAGCAGTGAATGTATTTGATTTTGGTGCCTTCAACAATCAGGACTACGATAAAGCGGTAAAGGAGAAGAACGATGCGGAGAACATCTCCAAGGTTCTTTATCCTAATGACTCCATGGAAAAAGGAAAGATCCTGAGACTGAAGCAGCAGTACTTCTTTGTATCCGCTTCTCTGCAGGACCTCATCCGGGAGCATAAGAAAAACCATAATGATTTCAAGAACTTTGCAAAGCTTCATGCAGTGCAGCTGAATGACACCCATCCAGCGGTGGCAGTACCTGAGCTTGTAAGACTTCTGGGACTGGAAGGCGTGAGCTTCAAGAAGGCCATGTCCATTGCGGTGGATACCTTCGCATACACCAACCACACCATTCTGAAGGAAGCTCTGGAGCAGTGGTCCGTGAAGCTTTACAAGAAGATTCTTCCGGATGTGTACAAGATCATTGTGAAGATCGACAACATGATGAAGAAGGAGCTTCTGGAGAAAGGGGTTTCCGAAGAAAAGCTTTCTGAATTTGCCATCATCGCAGACGGCAACATCAAGATGGCGTGGCTGTCCATTTATGGCACCCATTCCACCAACGGAGTGGCTCAGCTTCATACAAACATCCTGAAGGAGACCGAGCTTCGTGAATGGTATCTTCTTTACCCAGAGCGGTTCAACAACAAGACCAATGGAATCACCCAGAGAAGATGGCTTGTGGAAGCGAACCCTCGTCTTGCAGAGTTCATCACAGACCTTCTTGGAAATGAGGAGTGGATCACAAACCTTGACAATCTGAAAGAGCTGAAGAAGTTTGCATCAGATGATGAAATCATCGGAAGATTCATTGAGATCAAAAAGAGCAAGAAGAAAGAGCTGAAGGAGTATATCCTTGCAAAAGAAGGCGTGGACATTGATGAGAATTCGATTTTCGACATCCAGATCAAGCGTCTTCATGAATACAAGAGACAGATTTTAAATGCCTTCCATATCCTGTATCTCTACAACAGGCTGAAGGAAGACGAGACCTTTGACATCACCCCAAGAACCTTCATCTTTGGCGCTAAAGCAGCTCCAGGATATGACAGAGCGAAAGCCATCATCAAGTTCATCAATGCCATTGCAGAACTTGTGAACAATGATGAGAGCATTAAGGGCAAAATCAAGGTGGTCTTTGTGGAAAACTACGGCGTTTCTTACGCTCAGAGGCTCTTCCCCGCAGCGGACATCTCCGAGCAGATTTCTACAGCTGGCAAGGAAGCTTCCGGTACTGGAAACATGAAGTTCATGCTGAACGGTGCACCCACCATCGGTACCTTTGATGGAGCCAATGTGGAGATCGTAGAAGAAGCAGGACTTGAGAACAACTATATCTTCGGGCTCACAGTAGAGCAGATTGAAGAAATCAAGGACAGTTATGATCCTGTGAAGGAACTGAAGAAGAACAAGAGACTGCAGAAGGTAGTGGATGCCCTCACCGACGGCACCTTTGACCTGAAGCCTCAAGAGACCTTTGAAGAGCTGAAGAACTCACTTCTGAAGGGTGCTTCCTGGCATACTCCAGACAACTACTTTGTCATCAAGGACTTTGATGCTTATGTGGAAGCCCAGGAGAAAGTTGGCGAAGATTTTAAAAATGAGCTGGAGTTCTATAGAAAAGCATTCATCAATATGGCTTCTGCAGGAAAGTTCTCCTCAGACAGAACCATTGAGGAATATGCCAAGGAAATCTGGAATATTGAGAGCATCACAACCCGTGAAGTCTAACGTGTTCTAGAACAAAACAAGGGAAAATCAAAGAGATGTGACAAGAGTGGATTTCTTATGGGAATCAAGGATTTTGGCAAAGTGATATATGCTGTGCAACCGCTAGCACGAAGATTTTGCCAAAATCTGCTCTTTTTTCACAAAATAGGGTAGATTTTTCCAAAATAAGAGGGTATAATCAAAGAGTAAAGCGTTTTCATTTGAGTTTTTGTGCAAGCGTATGCACCGAGACAGAGCGGCTGTGTCCATTCAAGCAGGCTGTGTTCCGGGATATACCTTTTACTTTTCACTTGAAAGAAAACGGTTACGGTTTGATTCAATATATCAAAATACAACTGTATTAGGAGGATAAAAAATGAAGAAAATCACTTCACTCGTACTTGCGCTGATGCTGTCACTTTCAGTAGCTGCATGCGGATCCAAGGATGAACCAGAAACCCCAGAGACCCCAGGAGAAACTCCTGTAGAGACCCCAGGTGAAGAGCCTGGCGAAGAAGGACTTACAGGTTCCATTACTGTTCAGGCTGAAGAAGGTTGGAAGGCTTACTATGAAGCTGCTGTTGCTAGATTCCTAGAAAAGAACCCAGACGCTTCCGTTGAGCTGAAGATTACTGGAGCATTTGATATGCTGGACATTCTGGACAGCACAGACCCATCCAATGAAGACATCGCTGACGTATATGCTATCCCTGCGGACAGACTTGCTGGTCTTAACCAGAACGAAGCTCTTGCACCAATGGATGCAAAGGCAATGGCAGAGAAAATCGGCGGATTTGCAAACTATGATGCAGGTCTAGGCGGAAACTTCAACGTGGACGGCGACTACCTCGCATTCCCAATGAACATTGAAACACTGGTTGTTTATGCAAACAAGGCAAACGCAGAAGCAGAAGGCATTGATCTGACCAAGAGCATCGAAATGAACGAAGCTGGTCTGAACCTTCTGATTCCAATGTTTGATGCTTGGTTTGGCGTAGGTGTTCTGAACTCCTCCGACATCGAGCTTCTTGGAAAGAACGACGACGGCACACTCTTCTCCGATTTCACCGCTGAATGGGCTGACCTTGCTCCAGAAAAGCAGGCTACAGTTACAGCGATTTTTGAATACTGGAAGAAGACACAGGAAACCAACGCTTCCCTTTGGGATGCTGAAGCTGCTTGGGGTATCCTGGATACCGAATTCACCACTGGTGGAACAGGCGTAGCTAGAATTTCCGGTCCATGGGATGCTGGCACATTCACAACCCAGGCTGGAGAAAACCTGGAAATCATGCCAATCGGAACTGTTACTGTTGCTGGAAAGCCAATGAAGCACTGGAAGGGCGGATGGGGACTTGCCATCAACTCCAGAAATGAAGGCGACGACGAAAAAATGGCGCTTGCTGAAGCATTCATCGTAGAACTGATGAACACAGACTACGCTGTAGACTTCTTCAAGGGTACTGGCAAGATCATGGAAAACGTTCCTGCTGATGTATACCTGAGCTCTGACCTTTCCGATCAGGAAAAGGCTATCATTGAGAACGTACTTGCTTCCTACCAGGATGCACCTGCAAGACCTCTGTTCCAGGAATGGGGATCTGTATGGGATACATGGAAGAACGCAGTACTGTCCTGGTCATCTGTAAAGCCTGCAGATGCTGAGGCAGCTTATAAGGAAATCAAGGCAGCATTCGATGCAATGATGCTGAACTTCTAGAATAGACAGAATAGATTTTTGGGGGAAAGAGAGGCTTAGGCCTCTCTTTCTATACCTTATAAGATGTTTTGATGGTAGAATGATATAAGAGTGAATGGACAAAAAACCAAAGACAAAAAGAGAAGTCCGAAACAAGACAGATGTGAAGAACATAGAAAGGAAGAAGCATGAACACCTATCAGAAGTTTCCCAAAAAACAGTTGTATATCATCCTGGCCGCAGCGGCGCTGGTCATCTTTGCCAGTTCACTGGATGTGCTGATGCGGGTAAAAGACGCATCACTTTTTGAAGCATGGAAAGAAAGTGCCATAGCATTTGGGACCTTTTCAAAAGAGAATCCTCCGACCCTCAATGATTATGTAGGGGTGGAGCTGTTCAGATATCTTTTTAAGATTGCCATCCCAGTCGGGTTTGCGCTTCTGACGTTTCTGACCTATCAGAAACTGACCTTGACCAAAATCTATATTTTCATCTGGTCTGTGCTTCTTGTGGGAGGCCTGGCTTATACATTCTTTGAACTGAATTTTTATTCGGTGTTCTACTATCTGGTGATAGCAGGATACCTGATCCTCATACTGACGGTTCTCTCTCTATTTGAAGAGCTGAACAAGAGTAAAAAATTGTAAAGGTGGGAAGAGATCGTGGCGAAATACAGTAAAGTCCTTTATGACTATATTGGACGAACCTATGAAAGAAAGAACCTGTATCTCAAGGAAGTCGCCTTGCTCCAGGATAAAATCCGGGAAGGCTCTCCAAAAGAGAAAGAATCCTTGAAAACTCAGCTGAAAGAATTGATAAGCAAGAAAAATGATCATCCTTATCTCAAGGAACTGAAGGAATACCAGCACAAAGAAAAGAGATTCCTGGAGGATCTCAAAAAGAAAGCTGTGCAGCATAAAGCATCTCTTGAAAAGGGACTGTCAAAAGATGTGGAGCATCTGGAGCATCTGCATTTTGAAAGCAAGGCGAAAATGGAGTTCTACAAGGACTACACAGGACTGACTTATGATGCGGAGTATTTCTATAAAGAAGCGTCCATTCATCAGAAGCTCATACCAAACATCATCTATAACATCAAGAAACTGGAAGAGGACCTGCGAAAAGCCGAGAACTACCATGGAGAAGAAAACAAGGAAGCCATCGGCAGGGAAATTGCCCGGTTCAAGAGTGAACAGAATGCGGTCTACGAGAAAAGACTTTCAGAACTGAAAGAAAAAAGAAAAGAAGGCCTGATTTCTGATAAAGCACTGAAGAACGGAAAGAAGGAACTGAAGAAAAACTATCAGTATGCCGTCCGTGTAAAAGAATACGAAGATCCGGACAAAATGAAACGAGAGCTCATTAAGAGCAAGAAGTTTGAACTGAAAGACTACATCAAGGTTCAGAAAAGAGTCCTCAATGCGGACGTGGCCGATGCCAGAAGAAACACACCTTCTGAAACCATGAAAACGCTGCATGTCAACACAGCCGCTGGTGCACTGATTCCGGGACTTGGACAGCTCTTGAACAAACAGCCGGTGAAGGCAGCTCTGTTCTTTCTTGGTCTCATTTTTGTCTATGTGGTGGCCATTCCGTACGCCTTAGGCTATGGAAACTACCAGGGCGAAGGCATCGCGGGTCTCATAAGCCTTGCGGAAGGAGCCAGAAGAATTGACAAGTCTCTCATCTTCATGATTGAGGGCATAGTGGCCATCGTGTTCCTTCTTTTTGCAGCGGGCATCATGGTGGCGAACTTCAGAGATGTTTATGGCGTGGAAAAAGGCGTCATGAAAGGCATCCGGGAGAGAAACTGGTTTGAGACCACCCAGACCATTGAAGAGGATGGATTCCCATATCTTGTGTCCATACCTGCCCTTATTGTCATTTCCTTCATCGTTCTGGTGCCGATTTTCACAGCGATTCTCCTTTCCTTTACTGGAATGGATCCAAAGAATCAGAGCAAGTTCCCTTGGGTGGGCATCCAGAACTATAAGCTCATCGCTCTGGGAGAAGGACTTGCCGGGTCAGTTTTCTGGCAGATCTTCGGATGGACGGTGATTTGGACGTTAACCTCCACCACCTTAGCCATTTTCATCGGATTTGGACTGGCGCTTCTTGCCAACAATCCAAGAATCAAGGGAAAAGGCATTCTTCGTATGATCTATCTTCTGCCTTGGGCAGTACCTGCTTTTATCACCATCATGTTCTTCAGTATCATGTTCTCAACCCAGGGAGCTCTGACGGAGGTGGTGCAGAATGTCTTTGGCGTTGCCATTGACTTCAAGAACAGCACCTTCTGGTCCAGATTCATTCTGGTGATGCTGCAAGGGTGGCTGGGAAGCTCTTATGTGTTCCTTCTCTCCACGGGGGTTCTTCAGGCAATCCCAGAAGACCTTTATGAAGCGGCGGACATCGACGGTGCCAACACCTGGCAGAAGATCAGAAGAATCACCCTACCCATGGTGCTTTTCCAGACAGCACCGCTGCTGGTGAACCAGTATACCTTTAACTTCAATAACTTCTCCATCATCTATCTCTTTAATGGTGGAGGACCCTTTAATCCATCGAAGTACGGAAACCTGGCGGGATCTTCGGATATCCTCATTTCCTATATCTACAAGCTGACCATGGACAACCAGTATCAGGCCATCGGTGCCTCGATCTCCATTGCCATCTCCCTAGGACTTATGGTCTTCGCATTCATTGGATTCAAGAATTCAAAAGCCTTTAAGGAGGAGAGACTGTAATGAGCATTTTCAAGAAAAAACAAGAACTGTATCTGTCAGACAGACAGCCTCTCACCGTGGTGGGGAAACTGCTTCTATTTGTCAGCTACGCTATTTTGATTGGATGGGCCTTTGTCATTGTGTGGCCTCTGTCCCAGATGATCATCTCAGCTTTTAACGGCAATCAGGGCAGATATCTGATCCTCAATAAAATCACAGATGATAGCTATATGTTCTCCCTAAAGCACTTTGAGTTCCTGTTCACAGAAACCAAGTATCTTTTATGGGTGAAAAATACACTGGTCATCGCCATCGCGACAGCGGTTCTGACCATCCTCATCGTTTCCTTCACAGGATACGCTTACTCCAGATTCCGATTCAAGGGAAGAAAAGCGAGCCTCATGGCCATCATGCTGATTCAAACCATTCCTTCCTTCGCAGGAATCACTGCTTACTACACCATGCACTCCATCATCTCTTCGGTGGCCCCAGTGTTTACCAGGCAGATGATGCTGATCCTCATTTACGCCGGTGGTGGTATTGCCGCCAACACCTTTATCCTGAAAGGATATATGGATTCCATCTCCACGGAGCTGGATGATGCGGCGAAAATCGACGGATGTTCCAACATGAAAGTGTACAGACTCATCATTATGCCCATTGTGCGGCCAATGCTTTCGATCATTGCCCTCTGGTCTTTCATCGGACCTTTCATGGACTATCTGCTGCCAAGGGTGCTCCTGACAAATGCCAATGACTATACGCTGGCCCAGGGGCTCTACACACTCATGAACAATAGAGAAACACTGAACCAGCCGGCTTTTGCCGCTGGAGGGCTCCTCACCGCTGTACCGATCGTCATCCTGTTTGCAGTGCTCCAGAAGCAGCTGATTTCAGGACTGGCCCAGGGCTCAGTGAAGGGTTAATAAAAGGAACATGGAGGTAGAAGTAAATGAAAGTATCGTTAAAAAATATCGGCAAGAAATATGAAGGCCGGGAAGAGTTTACCTTAAGAAATATCGACCTGGAAATAGAAGATAAAGATTTCTGCGTTATCCTGGGACCCTCAGGCTGCGGAAAGACCACCCTGTTGAGAATGATTGCAGGCCTCAACTCCATCACAGAGGGAGATCTTCTTTTCAATGACAAGAGAATGAATAAAGTGCCATCCAAGGACAGAGACATTGCCATGGTGTTCCAGAGCTATGCCCTCTATCCTCATATGACTGTCTATGACAATATGGCCTTTTCCCTCGCCATGAGAAAAGAGAGAAAGACTGTCATTGATGAACGCGTAAGAGAAGCGGCAGAGCTTCTTCAGATCACCAATTATCTCCACTCCAAACCATCGGATATTTCCGGCGGTCAGAGACAGAGAGTTGCCCTGGGCCGTGCCATGGTGAGAAAACCAAGAGTGTTCCTCATGGATGAGCCTTTGTCAAACCTCGATGCGAAGCTTCGTGAACATATGAGAGTGGAGCTGGTGCGTCTTCATAAATCCCTGGAGACCACGTCCATCTATGTGACCCATGACCAGACAGAAGCCATGACCATGGCTACAAAGATCGTTCTTATGAACGAAGGAAAGATTCAGCAGGCGGGTAAGCCTGATGAGTTCTACAATAAGCCTGCCAATCTTTTTGTGGCAAGATTCATCGGTTCCCCAACCATGAACGTCTTTGAAGGGAAGATTGAAGGGGGAAGATTCATCTCCAACGATGGATCCATCAAAGCTTCCCCAAGTGCCCAGGATGAGGCCAATGTGAAGGCTTTTGAAGGAAAGAAGGTATCCCTTGGAATCCGTTCGGAAAGATTCCTCACCGGGGAAGCAGACGAAAAGATCGAAGTGAAAGTGGATGTGATGGAAATGCTGGGTAAAGAGAAGATTCTTTACACCAACCTGCCATCGGGAGATGAAGTCGTCATTTCTGTTCCAGGGCATTTGGAGTTCCATGAAGGTGTCAGCTACACCTTTGGCATCGACCATGGATCCCTGCACTTCTTTGATACAGAGACAGGAAACAGAATCAATATGTAACAGCTAGAGGAAAGGGAGAGGAGAAGACCTTGATTAAGACGAATCAGACCACGGTCAAAGATGTGGCCCTAAAGGCAAAGGTTTCGCCTTCCACGGTATCCCGGGTGATTTCCAATCATCCGAAAATCAGTGAGGAGACGAGAAAAAGAGTATTGAAAGTCATGGACGATCTGGGATATTATCCCAATGCCATCGCCCGTTCTTTGGCATCCAAAAAAACAGGTACTTTAGGGGTGATTCTGCCGAACCGTTCTGAGGACCTTCTTCTGAATCCCTTTTTCCCAGAAGCCCTGAGAGGCATCATCAAAGGCGCGGCATCCGCTTCCTATGATGTGCTCCTCTCCAGCTCCACCGAAGGGAAAAGTGAACTGGAAATCGTCAAAACCTTCA
Organism: Proteiniclasticum ruminis; assembly: GCF_900115135.1. Lineage (GTDB taxonomy): Bacteria > Bacillota > Clostridia > Clostridiales > Clostridiaceae > Proteiniclasticum > Proteiniclasticum ruminis_A. The sequence continues at coordinate 177,518 of NZ_FOVK01000002.1, forward strand.
TCAGAAGCTCCAAAGTGGATGGCATCATCCTCATGAGCAGTAAAGTCAATGACGAGTGCCAGGAGTATCTTTCAAGCATTGAGTTTCCCTTCTCGCTCATCGGATCTCCCTATGACCATAAGGAAAAGGTCAATCATGTGGACAACGACAACTATATGGCAGCTTATGAACTCACCACTTATCTCAGTATGATCGGCAGAAAACGCATTGCCCTCATCGCCGGTGAAGTGGGACAGATGGTGACCATGAAAAGAATAGAAGGGTACAAGAAAGCTCTGCAGGAAAGTAACCTTCCCTTTGATGAGACGCTGCTCTATACAGGGAAGTTTGATGAGGAAACAGGGTACACCTATGGGGTGGATATCCTGAACCTTACGCCCATGCCGGACGCTCTCATCATCACCGATGATCTCATTGCTTTTGGTGCCACCAAGGTCTTCAAGACCGCCGGAATCTCCATTCCCAAGGATCTGGCCATCGCCAGCTTCAACAACAGTATCCTTTCCAGGTACTCTGATATTCCACTGACCAGTGTGGACATCAATTCCTTTGATCTTGGATACTATTCCGTGGATCTTCTGGCAAAAGCCATCAATGAGGGGGTAAAGGGCAGAAAGCTTATCATCCCCTATGAGATTGTCAAAAGACAGTCCACGGAGGGAGAGGCCAAGTAGAATGTATAAGGTGCCGTAGCAATGTCTATGGCCCTTTTTTTGTAAGCATCACGAACCGTACAGACAGAAAAAAGGAGATTTTTTGCCCATGAATCTGCATGCATTATATCACCAGACCACTGTGCCCTATGCCTATCCTCTGGATGAGGAGCATCTTTATGTGCGGCTCCGGGCAGCCAAAGGAGACCTTTCTGAAGTGAAGGTTTACTACAGGGACCGCTATCAGTGGCCTGCCCTCTATAAGATCAAGACTCTGAAAAAGTCTTACGCGGACAAACTGTTCTCTTACTATGACACTGCCCTGGCTCTCCACAGAAACCGCTATGCCTACTACTTTGTGCTGCGCACCCATGAGGGGAAAAGATACGTCATGGACGAGCGTGGTGTGTGGGAGAAAAAGCCCAGGGTCTTAAGACCCTACCAGTTCCCCTATATTGCCTCGGAAGATGTCTACAAAGGGGCAGACTGGCTGAAGGAAGCGGTCTGTTACCAGATTTTTCCTGACCGCTTCCACCGGGGAGAAGGCAGCGACCAGGTCATTGAGGAGGCTACCTTAGCGCCCTGGGGGGCTAGACCCACCACAAAGAATCATTTTGGCGGTAACATCAAAGGCATCACAGAGAAGATTCCCTATCTGAAAGATCTGGGTGTAACGCTTCTCTATTTCACACCGCTGTTCACGTCCTCCTCCAATCATAAGTACAATACCAAAGACTATCTGGAGATTGACCCGAGATTCGGCTCTTTGGAAGAAACCAAAGAACTGGTGAGGCTCTGTCATGAGGCAGGGATCCGGGTGGTCTTTGATGCGGTGTTCAATCATACTGGACATGATTTCTTCGCCTTTCAGGATGTGCTGGAAAAAGGGCAAAAGTCGGAGTATGCACCCTGGTACCATATTGATTCCTATCCCGTGTCTCTGGCTAAGGCCAACTACTACACCTTTGCAAACCATGTGTCCTATATGCCCAAGGTGAATCTCAAAAACCAGGGCATCCGGGAGTATTTTCTTCAGGTAGCCAGGTACTGGATCCGGGAGGTGGGCATCGACGGCTATCGCCTGGATGTCTGCGATGAGCTTTCCCATGATTTTCTGAAAGATCTTCGGAAGGCTGTGAAAGAGGAGAAAGAAGATGCGGTGCTCATCGGGGAGATTATGCATGAAGCAGAGACCTTCCTGGATGGTACGGAGCTGGATTCCATCATGAACTATCCCTTCCGGCATGCCATGGTGGATACCTTTGCCAGGGAAGAGCTGTCCCTTTCTGAATTTTTCCAGGTGCTTCTGAAGAATCAGGTGCTTTATCGGGAAGACATCACAGCCCAGATGCTGAATCTTCTAGGCAGCCATGACGTACCAAGATTTTTGACGGAGTCTGGTGGAAACAAGAAGAAGCTCATGCTTGCCACAGCCTTCCAGTTCCTCTACAAGGGGGTGCCCTATGTGTATTACGGTGATGAAATCGGTCTTTCCGGTGGAAAGGATCCTCTATGCAGAAAGACCATGATCTTTGAGAAGGACCGTCAGGATGAGACGCTTCTGACGTTCTTCAAAACGATGATCCGTTTGAGAAAAGAGAATCCAGTGCTTACCCATGGCCACTTCACCTTAAAGAGCGTGGAGGAAAAGACCTTCCACTTCACGAGAGAAGAGGAGAAGGACCGGGTGGAGGTGTTTTTCAATCTGGCGCCAGATGAAAGACGGGTGACCCTGGAGAAGAACCTTCACGGCACCAATCTCTATACCGGTGAGGAAGTGGATGAAGGTGGCAGCTTTGTTCTTTCAGGGCAGTCGTTCCTGGCTGTGCTGGTAAAAAAGTAAAAGGAGAAAAATAAATGAAAAAATATAAACTCCTCCCTATACTACTGGTTTTTGTCCTTTCTTTGGGGCTTTTCGCCTGCAAGAAAGAGGAGACCATCTATAGAACTTCCAGCGAAGGAGCCTTCGCCTACGAAAATGCCACGGTATATTTTGCCATGACAGACCGGTTCCTCGATGGAGAGGAAAAGAACAATGATTCTTATGGTCGAAAGAATCCCGATGAGCTTGGAAAGAGCATCGGCACCTTCAATGGTGGGGACATCAAAGGACTCACAGAGAAGCTGGAGGAAGGGTACTTTGAGGATCTGGGGGTCAACGCCATCTGGATCACCGCACCTTATGAGCAGATTCACGGCTATATCGGCGGAGGAGAGCGGGGGGATTTTGCCCACTACGGCTTCCATGGTTATTACGCCCTGGACTGGACCATGATGGACAGAAATGTCGGTACAGTGGAAGAGTTCAGGACCTTTGTGGATACGGCGCACAGCCAGGGGATCCGCATCCTCATGGATGTGGTGATGAACCATGTGGGGTACCCCAATCTTTCGGATATGCTGACTTACGGGTATGGCAATGTGAACCTTCCAGAGGGCTATAAAGTCAAAGAAGGGATGGACTTCTTTGATTACAGTGACTACGTGGACTACGAGAGTGAAGCTTCCTTTGAGAATTATTGGGGCGACTGGGTCCGGGCGGGGCTGCCGGGGTATGAGGAGCCAGGAGAATCTGAAATCACCCTGTCTTTGGCGGGTCTTCCTGATGTGAGGACAGAAGTGGAGGAGGATCTGGGTCTTCCACCGATTTTAGAGAGAAAATGGGCCATGGAAACGGACAAAGAATATGAGGCTTATATTCTCCCCGCGTCCAAAGAGCTTAGAAAAGATCTTGGGCTTCCACCCTATGCCTACATCACTAAATGGCTTACAGCATTTGTGGAGGAGTTTGGGGTAGATGGTTTCCGCGTGGATACCGCAAAGCATGTGGAAATCGAGAGGTGGGATCATCTAGGGAAAGAAGCCCAGAAAGCGCTGGAAACCTGGCGGGAGAAGAATCCGGAAAAACCTGGAGCAGACTTCACGGAGGATTTCTTCATGATGGCAGAGGTCTGGGGCCATGGAGTCCTGAAAGACTACTACTTTGACCATGGCTTTGATGCGGTGATCAACTTCACCTTCCAAGGGCTTAAAAAAGATGGTCCAGCATTTAGAGCTTCCTCCATGTCTGGAGTGTATGAGAACTACGCCAAGACCCTCCATGGGGAAGATCCTTTCAACGTGCTCAGCTATCTTTCCCAGCATGACACCACCCTGTACCCCAGAGAAAAGCTCATTGAAGGCGCTACAAAGCTGCTTCTGCTGCCAGGTGCTGTGAAGATCTTCTATGGAGATGAGACGGCAAGGCCCATGGGGGATGGCGGTTCTGACAGAACCCAAGGGACCAGGTCTCCCATGAACTGGGACAGTGTGGATGAAGAGGTGCTTGCGCATTTTAAGAAGCTTGGAACCTTCCGGAACCGGAATATTTCTGTGGGGGCTGGCACCCATGAGATGCTATCTAAGGAGCCTTTTGTCTTCACCAGAACCTACGACAAAGATGGAGTTTTTAACCGGGTCCTTGTGTATCAGGGACCAGGGGGCGAAGTGGAGCTGGATCTTCAAGCATCATTCAAAGAAGGGATGACTCTGAGAGACGCCTACACGGGAACTCTTTATGAAGTGAAGGAAGGAAAGGTAACCCTTCAGGTGGATGACGTTGGGCTTTCCTTATTGGAAGCCGTGGAAAAAGTGGAGTAAGAACAGCTCATGGAGAAGACCTGTGAACCTTTTGTGAAAGGAGTCCAGGTCTTCTTTCCTGCTCTTTATAGTGCAGAACAGGAAGCCTATAATAAAAGAAAAGGGATGTCATTTTGAAGGAGGAGAATGAAATGAAATTGACCTTCTACCCCAGCACAAAGACAGGGATCTATGCCATCACCTTTATGATTATGGCGGTGATTCTCATGGTGGTTGTGGCGTATCTTGGACAGGACATGGAGGTGGAACCGGAGGGAAGATTCTTTGATCATATGAACCTTGCTGTAATGACACTTCTGGCGTTTCTGTTTTCAATCATCTCTTTGGTGACGGGGCTTCTTGCACTGTTAAGGGACAAGGAAAGGTCCATCCTCTGTATTGGTGCAGTGCTGGTTTCCTTCGTCGCTGTGTATTTTGGCACCATGGAGATTATAGGCGAGATGAATCTCTTTAACTTGCAGACGAAATAATCTGGAAAGCATCAATGTAACCGAAAGGTCATAGCTTCTCCTGGAGTATCCTGTAGAATGAAGGAAAAGGAAGTGCATGAAAAGTAGCGAAGGGGGAAGCTCATGAAAAAATTCTTTATACTTCTGTTAGCGATTATGTTTGGAATCTTTATTATAGGATGTGATGAGAAAAATAAGGTTCTAGAAAATGAGGAACCGAATGATTCTTCTGTGCAATGGGACAGGCGCCCTGCCATTATGGTGGACAGAGAACTGTATCTTTCCACGGGAGAAATTTTGTCCATTGAAGTGGATGAAAGCAGCATAAGAACTGTTTCTTCTTTGACTTCATCCCATCTGATACCCACAAAAGAGGGAGAAATCAACTTTCCTTTCCCCGAGGCAAAATACGCTAAGTTGACCGGAGACACGGACTATGTGGTGGTCATGGTCGAAGAGAAGTGGGAAAGGTTTTCGAAAGAAAAAGACCTTAAGCCTAAAAAGTGAATAGGATGCTGATAGGGATTCATTATGAATCCCTATTTTTTATGATCTTAGGAACTTGTGAGTTTTCATTAGGATGGAATTCTGTTCTGAGAAAGAAAGTGAACTGTAGCTGAAGCACCATCTAAAGTATATAGCTTTTTTACGACTAATGGTTCAAAATTACCAAATTAAATGAACCGTAATCGTGCCATTTTGAACACAAAAGGTTTACATTTTATCCTATAATGAAATCAGAGTAAAGGGGGGAGGCTATGGAACTCAACAATGAATGCATTCTAATCCTGAATTTTCTTCTGGAGTACGACGATGAATATGTTAAATTATCGCAATTGAGTGAACATTTCAAGGTCAGTGAAAAGACCATCCGCAACCGGATTCTTCAAATTGAAGATTTTCTGAAATCCAAAGGATTCGATGCGGTGGAACGAAAATATGGAGAGGGGATCCGGTTGTCAGCCTCCGAGAAGCTGCGGGAGTACTTGAAGAAATTCAAGACCACCTTTACCCCCTATCAGTATGTGTTTTCATCAGAGGAGCGGAAAAAGTTCATCAAATCAGAGCTACTTCAAAGTGAGGAGCCAATCAATATTTCCTATTTCATGTCTGTACTGGATATCTCCAAGAACACAGTGATCAAGGAACTGAACGAGTTGGAAGAGTTCTTCGAAGGCTACGGTCTCACCCTGGTGAGAAAGCCAAGAATTGGCGTCTATGTGGAAGGCCGGGAGAAAGACAAAAGACTGGCGCTGTCCAAAGTAAATTCTGAAATCATGACAGTTTCGGACATTCTAAATTACATCTCCACCGGAAAAGGAAATTCCAAAAGCAACACATTGCAGTTTGAAACGTTGTTCTCAGACATGGACATGGACTTTCTGGACAGGCTCATTCGGGAACTGGAGGAGGACAGTGGTGTGGAGCTCAGCGATACAGCCTATGGCAGTCTGATCACCCATCTGGTCATCATGATCAAAAGAATTCAGACGGACCGGAAAATCCTTATCATTGATGCACCCATTGATGAGCACATCTACAGCTACGAGATTGACCTGGCCCAAAAGATTCTTAGGAAGATTGAGGACCACTACCATATTGAAATCCCGGCTACGGAAGTGAATTATATAGTACTGCATCTTATCGGTGCTAAAGTGAGCAAGGGACCTTCTCTGACCTCAGAGGAGGAAACTGGCTTGAGATCGGTGGTGGAAAAGATGATTCTGGCCATGGAAAGCATCTACAGTGTGAAGTTTCATCAGTTCGGAGAGCTTCTTGATGGTCTTCTCCTGCACTTGAGACCAGCCATCAACCGTATCCGTTTCAATCTCTCCATTGAGAATCCACTCTATGATGATATTCTCATTCAATACCGGGAGCTGTTCCAGCATACAAAAAATGTGTGCAGAGTACTGGAGGAGTATATCGGTAAGCCCATTAGCAATCATGAGATTTCCTATATTATGCTTCATTTTGGCGCAGCGCTCCAGAACTCCACAGAAGAAGTTCAGCCCAATCGCGTACTTCTGGTATGTGGTACTGGAATCGGCACAGCCAACATGCTGAAGTCTCAGTTGAAGGAAGTCTATCAGATTCAAGTGGTGGACACCATCACGGCAAGAATCGTGAAGAAATATCCTAGGAGTCACTACGATCTCATTATATCAACGATTCCCATCCCTGGGATGGAAACCAATGAGTACATCACCATCAATCCACTGCTGATGCGTGGTGATTTCGAGAAGCTGGACAGAAGACTCCAGAAACGAAAGACCCTGATTCATCAAAAACAGGATCTTTCGGTGGACAGTCTCATGGAGATCATTCAAAAGTATGCGGAGGTCCACAATAAAGACCAGCTCAGTCTGGAACTGATGATGATTCTCGCGGATAAAATCAAGAGCAAAAATCATACTGAAGGGCTGGACTTGAGGGAGTACCTGAAAGAGAGCAATATACGAGTTTCCGTTCCAGTGAGAACCTGGGAGGAAGCTGTGGATGAAGGCTGCAGAATTCTGGAGAACCAGGGGTCTGTTCTTAAGACCTACAGCGAGTCCATCAAAGAGAAACTGAGGACCTTAGGACCGTATATGGTCATCGCTCCAGGAATCGTCCTTCTGCATACAGACATTGATCAAGGAGTGATTAAAACGGACTACTCACTGATGACCCTCAGGCAAGGGATCCGGTTCGGGAAACAGGAGTATGATCCTGTACGTCTGGTTATCACCTTTGCTACCTCAGACGGGGTAAACCATCTGCAGGCATTGAGGGATCTCTCTCTGCTCCTTTCAGAGCCAGAAAAGATACGGACTATTATGAACGCAAACCACAAGAAAGAAATCATGAAAGAACTTGATTAAGGAATTGGAGGTATATGATGCAGACAATAAACTACAGGATATTGGAAGAAAAAGCGAAAGAAATCAGAATGATGATTCTTGAGCAGATTGCGGTTCCCGGACAGGGACATGTGGGTGGAAGTTTTTCCTCAGTGGAAGTGATGGTGGCTTTGTATAACGGAATCATGAACATTGATCCTGAAAATCCCCAGATGGAGAATAGAGACAGGTTCGTACTTTCCAAAGGCCATGCAGGACCAGGACTGTATGCAGTGCTTGCGGAGCGGGGCTATTTTGACAGAAAGATGCTCCTGACCCTGAACCAGTCCAATACCAATCTGCCCAGCCATGCAGATATGAATAGGACTCCTGGGGTGGACATGACCACAGGCTCCCTGGGACAGGGAATCTCCTGTGCAGTGGGAATGGCCTATGCGTCCAAGCTGAAGGAAGATGGAGCGACCGTTTACTGCATGGTAGGAGATGGAGAAGCACAAGAAGGACAGGTATGGGAAGCAGCTCTGGCAGCGGCAAACTTCAAGCTGGACAACCTGGTGGTGTTCATGGACTACAACAAACTGCAGCTGGATGGAAGCCTTGAAGATATAGTGGATATGGGCAACATGGAAAAGAAATGGGAAGCTTTCGGTTTTGATACCTACAGCATCGACGGACACTGCTACGAGGAAATCTTCTCCACGGTGGATAAAGCAAAAACAGTGAAAGGCAAACCCTCTATGATTGTGTTGAACACTGTTAAAGGAAAAGGAGTCAAGTCTATTGAGGATCTGGGATTCAAAAACCACAGCATGCCCGTGACCAAAGAACTAATTGAGGAAGCGAATGTAGAACTGTTTGGAAGGAGCGATCGAACATGGCTGTAACAGAAATGAGAAAAGTACTGGCAGACACACTTCAAGAGATGATGAAAACGGATGATCGGATTGTGGTCATGGATGCGGATCTTGCCACAGCCAATGGCACCTTCGGCCTTCGGAAGGTTTATCCGGATCGCGCCATCGATGTGGGCATCAGCGAAGCTAATATGGCGAGCATGGCTGCCGGGATGTCAGCCTATGGTATGAAGCCCTATATCGTCACATTCACAGCATTTGCCTCCAGAAGAATTGCCGATCAGCTGGCCATATCCTGCTCCTATGCCCGTCAGGATGTCAAAATCATCGCCACGGATGCCGGAGTCACCGCACAGACCAACGGTGGCACCCATATGTCCCTGGAAGATATCGGTATTGTGAGAAGTATTCCAGGCACAGTGGTCCTCGACCTCATCGATGGGGTGCAGCTGAAGAAAGCGTTGCCTGTGATTCATGACTATAAAGGGGTCGTTTATGTGAGAATGGTCCGGAAGGAGACGCCGGATGTCTTTGATGACAGCTATGAGTTTGACCTGTTCAAAGGAAAATGCATCAAGGAAGGAAAAGATCTGACTCTCATTGCCACCGGAATGATGGTGCATGAAGCGTTGGAAGCGGATAAAATCCTTCAGGCTGAAGGTATTGACGCTGAAATCATTGCAATCCACTGCATCAAACCTCTGGACGAGGACATTGTGGTGCAGAGTGCAAAGAAAACCGGAAAAGTGATGACACTGGAGAACCACAACATCCATGGAGGGCTCTACAGTGCAGTGACAGAGGTCCTCGCAAGAAAATGTCCTGTTTCCGTTGTCCCTATAGGCATTCAGGATCACTTCGGAGAAGTTGGTAAAACCAGATTCCTCATGGAAAAATACGGTCTCAACAAGGAAAAAATTGTAGAGGAAGCAAAAAATCTTCTGAAATAAATCTGAATAGTTGAAAAGTTCAATTTTCAGCGGAAGCAATCTGAACCAATTGAAGGTTACATTTCAAATCCGAATCAAGTATATTGATATCAACAGATGTAAACCTTTAAATCTAACAAATTGGAAGGTATCAGTTATGATTGAAAAAATATTAACAAAAGACTTTGTCCGTACTGGCGTATCAGCCAGTGACTGGAAAGAAGCGATTCATGAAGGGGTAAAACCTCTTCTGGAAAAGGGGTATATTGAAGAACGCTATGAAGAAGCGATTCTGGAGAACTTCAAAGAGCTGGGTCCCTATATGGTCATCGCACCAGGAGTGGTCTTATCCCACGCACGCCCTGAAAATGGCGTGGTTCAGATGGGAATGAGCATTGTCAATCTTCTGGAAGGTGTGAAGTTCGGCCATGAAACCAACGACCCGGTTTATCTTGTGATTACCCTGGCTGCTTCAGACAACACATCTCATCTGGAACTTCTCAGAGAGCTCATGGGCATTCTGATGGAAGATACCAAGCTTCACACGCTGAAGTTTGAGAAGGACCTTCAAAAGGTTCTGGCATTATTTCATTCATAAAAAAATGGAAAGGAGGAACGAAAATGAAAATACTTGTTTGCTGTGGAAGTGGACTGGGATCCAGCTTCATGATTGAAATGAATGTGCAGGCGGCTCTTAAGGCTATTGGCGCACCATCCAGCGTATCTGTGGATCATGCGGACTTAGGCTCTGCAAAAGGATACTTTGCGGATTTGTACATTGGCACAAGAGACATTGCACCAGAACTGGAAACCATTGGAAAGCCGGTGATTTCTCTCGACAATATGCTGGACAAGAAAGAGCTCGAAACAAAGCTCGAAGCAAAACTGAAAGAACTTAATGTGATTTAACTGCGATTTTAACTGTAAGGAGGATGTAATTATGCTTCAATTTTTACTTGACATTCTAAGTACCCCCGCAATACTAGTTGGTTTAGTTGCTATGGTAGGTCTTATCGCTCTTCAGAAGCCTGCTTCTGAAATCATCAAAGGTACCATCAAAACCATCATGGGCTTTCTGGTCCTTGGTGGTGGTGCAGATATCGTTGTTGGCGCACTGAACCAGTTTGGCATTATGTTTCAGGAAGGCTTCGGTATTGCTGGAATCGTTCCGAACAATGAGGCGATTGTTGCTCAGGCACTGCAGGAATACGGTACACAAACCGCACTTATTATGGCTTTTGGTATGGTAGCAAATATTATCATTGCTCGATTTACCCCTCTGAAGTACATATTCCTGACAGGACACCATACACTCTACATGGCTTGTATGATTGCTGCGATTCTTGTGGCAGGAGGTGTAGAAGGAGTTGCTCTTGTTGTAAGTGGTTCAATTATTCTAGGGTTTGTTATGGTGCTCTCACCGGCTCTTGTTCAACCAACAATGCGAAAAATTACAGGATCAGATGAGATTGGATTTGGACACTTCAGCGCCCTAGGCTATTGGCTCTCTGCTCAAGTTGGTAAAGTAGTAGGTAAGGGGTCCAAATCTACTGAAGAAATGAACTTTCCAAAATGGCTTCTTTTTATGAGAGATACTTCTGTCGCAATATCACTCACTATGGGTATTCTGTACCTCGTCGTTGCAGTGGCTGCAGGCCCTGAGTTTGTCCAGAGTCAGTTAAGTGGTGGACAGAACTTCATCATTTTCTCTCTGCTTAAAGCAATCACCTTTGCTGGTGGAGTGTTTGTAATTCTTTCTGGTGTTCGTCTCATTCTTGGAGAGATCGTTCCTGCCTTTAAAGGAATTGCAACCAAGATTGTACCAAACGCAAAACCAGCGCTGGACTGCCCAGTGGTGTTCCCATATGCGCCAAACGCAGTTATCATCGGATTCCTTTCCAGCTTTGTGGGCGGTATCCTTGGTATGGTTATCCTCATCGCACTGGATGCGCCAGTGATTCTTCCAGGTGTTGTACCTCACTTCTTCACAGGAGCTACCGCAGGTGTCTTCGGTAACGCCACAGGAGGAAGAAGAGGAGCTGTTCTTGGATCTATTGCCAATGGACTGCTGATCACATTCCTGCCAGTACTGCTGATGCCAGTACTTGGAAACCTCGGATTTGCTAATACCACATTCAGCGATGCTGACTTTGGAATCGTTGGTATCATCCTTGGAAATATCTTAAGACTGTTCAACTAGAAAAAAACATAAGAAAAGGTCCTCTTCATAAAACTGAAGGGGACCTTTTTGTACATATTGAAAATGATCCAGTTTACTTACTTGTTTTCCATCGATTTTATCACTTTGGACAGGGAGAAAAATTCTTCTTCAAGAGTACGGAGCTCTTCTTTCCTCGCCATCAGCATCCGATGGGAGAGCTCCGCCTGCCTCATTTTTAGAAGAAGAATGTTTTCCTCCTCGTTAGGCTTTTCCTCTCTTTCCAGATATTCTGTGAGGGTCCCTGGAAACCGTGTGAGCTGTTTATCTTTCAGATGCCAAATTTCTTTAGCCACCTGCTTCATGAAATAGCGGTCATGGGTAATGAGAAGCATGGCGCCTTCATAGTCTTTTAAGGCTTCCTCAAAGACTTCTTTGGTTTCCAGATCCAGAAAATTGGTCGGCTCATCCAGGATGAGAAGGTTGCATCTCGTGAGAAGGAGCCGAAGAAGAGATACCCTCAGTTTCTCTCCATAGCTTAAGTGCTTCATGGGAAGAAATACAGAGTCTCCTTTGATCTTCAGTCCACCCAGAAAATTTCGTATGTCACTTTCTACTGGGTGCAGAGGAAGAAGAAGCTCCAGTGGTGTTTCCTCCTCATTGAAGCCTGTGAGCTCCTGAGAGAGATACCCGAGCTTCACCGATGGGGAGACTGTGACCGTTCCTTCATGAGAAAGTTCACCAAGAAGAATTTTCATCAAGGTGGTTTTACCCGCCCCATTTTCGCCCAGAAGTCCGATCTTATTCTCCCGCCTGATTTCTAACGAGATGTCCTGAAAAAGAACCCGGTCAAAGGCTTTTCCAAGACCTTCCCCACGAAGAAGCACCGGGGGTGTTTTCTCCTCGGAAGTGAGAAATGACAGCTTCACTTCTTTTTCCGAGGTGGGTTTTTCTTTCACCTCCAAGAGTTCGATGCGCTTTCGCATGGACTTTGCTTTCTTCTGGAGCTGTTTGTTTCTTCCCCGAAGATAATCGTTCTGAGACAGGGTCTCCATTTTGTTCGCCTTTTGGGAGATTCCTTGGGCTGCAGCTTCCAGAGCTTTTTTCTTTCTGGTGTATTCCACATATTCCATGTTCTCACGGGCCATGTCTTCGTCCCGCTTTTTCTTGAAAGCGGTATAATTTCCGGTATATTTTTTGAGCTTTCCTTTTTCCAGATGATAGATCTTAGAGACACTATGATCGAGAAACTCCCGGTCATGGGAGATGAGAAGCACCGCACCATCGTACTCTTTCAGAAATTCCTCCAGGGCTTTGATGCTTTCCACATCCAGAAAGTTTGTAGGTTCATCCAGAAGCAGCAGAGGAGGAAGCTCTTTGATGGCATGGATGAAGGCGAGTTTTGTCTTTTCGCCACCACTCATGTGCTGAAATGGAGTATGCAGCAGCTCCTTCATTCTGAAGGCATCCATGAGTTTCAGGACTCTCTTGTCGTAGCTTTGGGATTCTTCGAGCAGTTTTTTCAGCGTGGATTCCTCTAAAGCCGACTGCTGATGGAGATGGCCATAGGGGACAAGAATCTTCCCGTAGCCTTTTTCTGGAGAAAGATCCCCCAGAAGGATCTTGAAGATCGTTGTTTTTCCGGACCCGTTTCTTCCTAAAATGCCAATGCGGTCTTTGTCGTGGATCTCCAAGGAGATGTTATGAAAAAGGTCCTTGGCTGGAAAGTTCAGGGTCACAGTTTTTAATTGCGCTTTGAGCAAAAAAATCACCTCGTCTATTTTCTGCCTGCCCAAAGCATGGGGAGGCAGAATTATTTGGTTTTATCTGTGATCGCTGTTGTCATCCACATTTGTTCATACCTCCATGTTTTTTTTCAGTATACGGCAAAGACGCTGTAATCTCAAGAAAATAGAGAAAAATCCCGTAGGATAAGAAGAATGTAGTCTTCTGTCCTGCGGGATTCTATCTATAGATTGAATTTCTTGAAAAAGAGAGGATAGAGGAATATGGCGGTGAAGGTCACCAGGAAGTAGCGGAGAAGATCATAAAGAGCTTCCTCTGGGAATACTGCCCCCAGGCCTTCTTTGATGAGGAGAATGAGAAGAATCCCAATCAGCACTCGAAGAACTTTCTTCAAAAGTGTGCCCTTTACCTCAAACTGCACATAGTTCTTTTCTAGAAGGATACCCAGGAAAAAACCGGCATAGGAGCCAAAACTTTTGATAAAGTCCTCAGACCCTGCAAAGAAAAGAGCGGGGATAAAGAGAAGAAAAGTGAAGGTATAGAGCACCTCCGGCTGTATCTTTTTCAGAAGCCTTGCACAGAGAAAAGCGGTAAGGAGTCCTAGAAGAATACCCACCACAGCATCTTTCGGGTAATGAACGCCCAGGTAGATTCTGGAGAGCCCAATGAGAAAGATCAGCACACCAAGGAGGAAGGTGAGCCACTTCTTTTTAAACTCTATCATAAAGGCTCCGCCTGTGGCAGCGCCATTTTGACTGTGGCCGCTGGGAAAGGATTTTCCCGTGGCAGTTTCAGGACGAAGGGTTCGGATGCCTTCTTCACCAATGGGGCGTTCAAAGGAGAACATCTCTTTCAGGGTATTGTTCAGAAGAAGACTTGTGAACACGGTATAAGCGAGGGTTTCTCCGAATTTCTTATTGATCGTCCAGTAGATGATGGCCAGAAGCGGCACCATAAACAGCTCCTCTCCAAAGATGGTGATGCCCTCAAAGAAGGCATCCAGAAAAGGTGTATGTATACTTTGCACTGCGCGGATGAGATCCAGTTCCATGTCATTTCCTCCAGTATTTTTTAGAGTTTACCTCTATTGTAGCGGTTCTTCAGAAGTTTTCAACAGTCATGAATTTCCCATTGTTTCTCAATGAGAATCAATGAGAATGAATGTCGCTCTCATTTAATAAGAATGAATATTAAATTATAACAATTCTATTTACAGATAATTATTTCTAGAGTATGATGAAGGTAAGAACAAATGCCCTGCCATTTCGGGGAATTCAGGCAGGAAGAAAGGGGAAAGAAAAATGGACGGTGTGGTAACGGAAAATAAAGATTTTATGAGTAAAATAAGACCTCATCTGGAACTGATCAATGCAGCAGTCAGTGGTGTGCTGATTCTTCTGGGGTGGTATCTTTTAACTGCCAAAGAAGAATCACGAGCCATTCCTGTGATCTTCATCCTGGCCTATGCCATTGGAGGATATTATAAAGCAAAAGAGGGGTTCTTTGAGACCTTTAAGCAAAGAAGGCTTAATGTGGAGCTTTTGATGATTTTGGCTGCCATAGGCTCAGCCGTCATTGGCTACTGGATGGAAGGGGCGATCCTCATCTTCATCTTTGGCCTCAGTGGTGCCTTAGAAACCTATACCATGAACAAAAGCCATAAGGAGATTTCAGCTCTGATGAACCTTCAGCCAGAAGAAGCTGTGAGGATTTTAGATGATATGGAGGAGACGGTTTCTGTGAAGATGCTCCGTGTAGGAGATCTGCTTCTTGTGAAACCCGGCGAAAGGATTCCAACCGATGGAAAAATCATAGAAGGTGTCAGTGCCATCGATGAAGCTGCCATCACAGGAGAGTCTATTCCAGTGACGAGAGGACCTGGGGATGAGGTTTATGCAAGTACTGTCAATCTGCGGGGAAGTCTTAAGATTGAGATGACCAAAGCCAGTGATGAAACTCTGTTCAGTAAGATCATTGCCTTGGTGCAAAATGCCCAGAGTGAGAAGTCTCCTTCCCAGCAGACCATTGAAAAGTATGAAGGGCCTTATGTGTCTGTGGTGCTGATTTCGGTGGTTCTCATGATGTTTCTGCCAAGAGTTCTCTTACAGTGGACCTTTGAGGAGTCTTTCTATAGAGCCATGGTGCTGCTTGTTGTAGCCTCTCCTTGCGCTCTGGTGGCCTCTGTGACGCCAGCGACCCTTGCAGCCATAGCCAATGGGGCCAAAAATGGTATCCTCTTCAAAGGAGGCGTCCATCTGGAGAATCTATCAAAAATCAAGGCTGTGGCCTTTGACAAAACAGGAACCCTCACCAAAGGAAAGCCGGAAGTGACGGATGTGGTTCTTTGCAGCCATGTGGACCGGGAAGACTTTCTTGTGAAGATTGGAGATATCGAAAGATATTCCACCCATCCTCTTGCAGGTGCGGTGGTAAGTTATGTGAAGAAAGAGACGGAGAAAACCTTTGAAGGGGTCATCTCGGAAATGGAAGACATTGCAGGATTTGGTGTCAAAGCCAGAATGGATGGAATGCTCTATAAAATGGGAAATAGAGCCTTTGTGGATGGAGAACAGGGAAAACCCTTTATGCTGGACACCGTGGATAAACTGGCTCATGAGGGAAAGACCGTCATCTATGTGAGAGATGAGAAGGAGTTTTTAGGGATCATTGCACTGAAAGACGTGGTGCGGGAAGATGCAATCCTTGCCGTGGAAGCGCTTCATAAACTTGGCATCAAGAGCGTCATGCTTACAGGGGACCATGAGAAGACAGCAGAAGCCATTGCCAGAGAAACGGGTATTGATGTCTATGTGGCAGGATGCCTGCCAGAGAAGAAAGCCGATGAAATCAAAAGATTGGAAGAGACTTTGGGGAAAGTGGCCATGGTGGGAGACGGCATCAATGATGCACCAGCTCTAGCCACCGCCACGGTAGGCATCTCCATGGGGGAAGGCAGTGATGTAGCCATGGAAACGGCGGATGTGGTGCTGATGAAAAATTATCTTCCTAGAATTGCGGATACTGTAAGACTTTCCAAGAGGATGAACCGCATTGTGAAGCAGAATATGCTTTTTTCCGTACTGGTGATCCTGACGCTCATCGCGTCCAATTTTCTGCAGCAGGTGAATCTCCCCATCGGGGTGGTGTTCCATGAAGGAAGCACCCTCCTTGTGATCCTTAACGGACTGAGGCTTTTGAAAAACTGATGTTGTAGAAGGAGACTACTATGAAGATTGAACATGCAGCTCTTTATACAGAAGATCTGGAGAGGATGAGAAGCTTCTTTATGAAGTATTTTGAAGCCTCTTCCAATGAACTGTACCATAATCCCAAAACGGGGTTTACCTCATACTTTCTTTCCTTTCAGGAAGGCGCGAGGCTGGAAATCATGAACAAGCCTCAAATGGAGAAGACTGGGGATGCTCTTCTAAGAACAGGGTTCATCCATCTTGCCTTCAGTGTGGGGTCAAAAGAAAAGGTGGATGTATTGACAGAAACCTTGAGAAAAGGGGGCTATGAAGTCCTAAGTGGTCCCAGGATTACGGGGGATGGATATTATGAGAGTCTCATTCTAGGGCCTGAAAGAATTCAGATTGAAATCACCGAGTAAGAAAGATGAAATAAGGAAGTTCGTGATTGGCTTAAAGAAATAGCACAAAGAAAAAACTCCAAAGCATACAGCTCTGGAGTTTTTCTCGTTGATGGTGCCGGTGGCCGGGGTCGAACCGGCACGGTATCACTACCACGGGATTTTGAGTCCCGCACGTCTGCCAATTCCATCACACCGGCATAGGTAATTTAACTTACTTAAAGATGATACCACAGAAGACTTCAGAAAATCAAGGGGCAGAAAAAAGAAAAACGGCCTGTCAGGTCACTTTCAAGGGATTCAAAAAGAAGGGTTCTCGTGCTACTATAGAGGAGATAAAGCGCAGGGGGGAAATAGATTTATGGATATATTTTTGGATAAGGCACTTCAAAAGGGAGTAGATGTGGCGCCTCTGGGGCAGGTAGCAACCTATATACCGGAACTGGCCAAAGGAAGCGTCTCTGATGTGGGGTTTGCTCTGATGGATCTGGATGGACATATGTATACAAGGGGCCAAGCGGAAAAGAACTTCACACTGCAGAGCATCACCAAGGTGATCACACTGCTTCTTGCGCTGGAGGACCTGGGGAAGGAAAAAGTCTTCACCCATGTGCACATGGAGCCCACAGGAGATCCTTTCAACTCCATCATGTCCTTTGAGGTGAAAAACCCGGAGAAGCCCTTTAATCCCATGATCAACGCAGGAGCCATGGTGGTGACCTCTCTTATTAAAGGAGAAACCAAGGAAGAGAAGATCAGAAGGATCCTGGAATTTTCTGGAAAGCTCATGGGAAAAGAAGAAG
The DNA here is from genome assembly GCF_900115135.1 of Proteiniclasticum ruminis. GTDB lineage: Bacteria > Bacillota > Clostridia > Clostridiales > Clostridiaceae > Proteiniclasticum > Proteiniclasticum ruminis_A. The sequence continues at coordinate 195,181 of NZ_FOVK01000002.1, forward strand.
TACGATTTGACCAGGAAGTGTACCTGTCCGAGAAAGAGACAGGGCATCGGAACAGAAGCCTCGCCTACTTCATGAAAAGCACTGGCATCATGAAAGGGGATGTGGAGGATATTCTGGATCTTTATTTCATGCAGTGCTCCATCCTTGGAAACTGTGTGGACATTGCCTGTATTGGTGCAGTGCTTGCCTCCAATGGCATTCATCCCATCACCAAAGAACGTGTGGTGAAGAAAGAGCATGCAAGGATCGTCAAAACCATCATGACCACTTGTGGCATGTATGATGCTTCCGGCGAGTTTGCCGTAGCCTGCGGGATTCCTGCAAAGTCCGGTGTGGGCGGCGGTGTTCTCGGAGCAGTGCCAGGCCGCTATGGCGTGGGTGTTTTTGGACCAGCTTTGGACAAAAAAGGAAACTCCATTGCAGGTATTGAGATGCTCATCAGTCTTTCCAAGGATTTAGATTTCACCATATTTTAAAGATATTTTACTCAAAAACTCACAGTTTATTAGGAATCTTTTCGGAAGATTCCTATTTTTTATGCCCTTATCTAGGCTATAATGGAAGATAGAAACACTGAAAGAAGAGGTGATCTGATGCTACGATTTCTTGATGCGGGAGAATCCCACGGAAGAGGACTTTGCGCCGTGCTGGAAGGCCTTCCAGCCAATTTTCCCGTGAATATAGAGAACATCAATAAAGAACTGGAGAGAAGGCAGAAGGGGTATGGCCGCGGAGGCCGCATGAAGATTGAGAAGGACTCTGTGGAGATCATCTCAGGTCTGTCAGAGGGTAAAACCACAGGTGCACCCATGACCCTTCTCATTCAGAACAGAGACTATGAGAACTGGCGTCTGAAGTCCCAAGAAGAAACCTTTGTCTCCATACCAAGACCGGGGCATGCGGATCTTACTGGAGAATACAAATATGCCACAGGAAACCTGAGAAACAGCATTGAAAGAAGCTCCGCCAGAGAAACCGCCATTAGAACGGCTGTGGGCGCTGTCTGTAAGGAAGTGCTGAAAGAACTTGGCGTTACAATCCGGTCCAAGGTCCAGACCCTCTATGGGCTCAATGACACCTTCTGCGACCTCTTTGACGATGGCCTTTATGATCTCATAGAGAAGAGTCCCATGAGGGTCCTGCGGCATCAGGAGGAGTTCATGGCTTTGGTGGACTCCGCCAAGAAAAACGGCGATTCCTTAGGTGGATGGGTCTACGCTTCCTGTGAGGGGGTCATGAAAGGCCTCGGGTCCTTCATGCATTATGACAGAAGACTGGATGGGATCCTCTCTGGCGCGCTCATGTCCATACAGGGCGTCAAGCAGGTATCCATAGGCAATCCCTTCTACATCGCCACAGGGGCCATGTACCATGACGGCATCACCTATGAGGATGGGAAGATCGTCCGCACCTCCAACCATGCCGGAGGCATTGAGGGGGGCATCTCCAACGGAGAGCAGCTGGAAGTCTACTGCTATATGAAGCCCATTCCAAGCCTTCTTCTGAAGCTCCCATCCATTGATCTCAAGACCAGGAAGAACTCTGACTCCAGGTATGAGAGAAGCGATGTGACAGCGGTGGTGCCGCTTTCCATAGTGGTGGAGCATGTGCTGGCCTTTGAGCTTTTAAAAGAAATACTGAACACTTTCTCCAGGGACAACAAAGAGGAGCTTCTTGCGGCCATTGAAGTGAGAAAGATAAGAATAGGAGAAATTTATGAAAAGACTACTGATTATTGACGGCAACAGCATCATGAACCGTGCCTTTTATGCGAACCCGAACTTTATGACCTCCAAGGGACAGCATACTGGAGCCATTTACGGATTCATCAATATGATGATGAAGATCCGGGGAGATCTCAATCCGGACTATGTGGTCTGTGCTTTTGATAGAAAAGCACCCACCTTCCGGCACCTGGAGTATGACGCCTATAAAGCGGGAAGAAAGAGAATGCCCGAAGAGCTGGCTACCCAGTTTCCCATTCTGAAAGAGATTCTCGGCTACATGGCCGTGGACATCATGGAGATCGACGGTTTTGAGGCGGATGATCTCATCGGAACCCTGTCCAAACTCGCAGAAGAAGATGGGGATGAAGTCTATGTGCTTTCTGGAGATAAGGATACGCTGCAGCTGGCTTCGGAGAAGACCAAAGTGGTCATCACCAAAAAAGGTGTCAGTGTTGTCGAAACCTACGATGAGAAGAAGTTCATGGAAGAGTTTGAGATTACCCCCACCCAGTTCATTGACGTGAAAGGGCTCATGGGAGATCCTTCAGACAACATCAAAGGCGTGCCTGGCATTGGAGAAAAAACAGCCTTCAAGCTCATCAAGGAATACGGATCCATTGAAAACCTTCTGGAGAATGTGGAGTCTGTCACCATGAAGAAAGTCCGGGAGAATTTAATCGAGTATCAGGAAGATGCCATCTTCTCCAAGCGCCTTGCCACCATCATCCGGGATGTGCAGATTGATCTGGATCTGGAGCAGTTCAGAAGTGATGACGGATATGACGAGAATGCGCTTCGGAAAATGTTCTCGGAGCTGGAGTTTAAGAGCCTCCTTTCAAAGCTCTCCATTACACCGGAGGAAAAGAAAGAGGAAGAGCCTCTGGAAAAGATTCCCTATGTGGAGGTGAAAGATGCGGAAGGTCTGAAAGACGGTCTGAAAGAGCTGAAAAAGACCCTGGGAGAGGATCCGCTGTCGGTGCTCTTTTCTGTGCACCATGCTGCCAAGCTCTCAGAAAGAACCATGCAGTGGATGGTCCTTTCCTCCAAAGAGACCAGTCTCTATCTTCATACAGAGGAGCTTTTCAAAGAGGAGTCCGCTGTGGCACTTCTAAAGGACCTACTGGAAGAGGAGAGCGTAAAGAAAATCTCCTTTGACATGAAAGACGGAGTTACAGTTTTAAGAAGACTGGGCATTCTAGTTGCGGGCATTCATTTTGATGCGAACCTTGCGGCGTATCTCCTGGAGCCTGCCGATGGGAAGCTTCAGCTTCAGGATCTGATGCTGAAGGTTCTTCCAGACATTCGGGTACCGGAAGGGACAGACAAAGAGATTTTCCTTGGCAGAAGGCTTTATGAACTGTATGAGAAGCAGTACAAGGAAATGGAAGAAACAGAGCTTCTGCCGCTCTTTTATGAAGTGGAGCTGCCGCTGACGTCCATCCTTGCGGATATGGAGATCGAAGGGTTCCATGTGGATGAGAAGCTTCTTGATGAGATGAATGTGACCTTTAAAAAAGACATCGATGCCCTGGAAGCGGAAATTTATGAGCTGGCGGGAGAATCCTTCAACATCAACTCGCCGAAGCAGCTGGGTGTGATTCTTTTTGAAAAACTGGACCTTCCTGTGATCAAGAAGACCAAGACCGGATACTCCACCAATGTGGAAGTTCTGGAAGCATTGAAAGACAAACATGAGATTGTGGAAAAAATCATGCAGTACCGGACGGTGACGAAGATTTTCAGCACCTACATTGTAGGGCTGAAATCCGCCATTGATGAGGACGGCAGGATCCACTCCACCTTCAATCAGACTTTGGCCACCACCGGAAGACTGTCCAGCACAGAGCCAAATCTTCAGAACATCCCCATCAAACATGAGATGGGCAGAGCCGTGAGAAAGGTCTTCATCCCCCATGATGAGGAGTCTGTGCTGGTGTCCTGCGACTACTCCCAGATTGAGCTGAGAGTGCTGGCCCATATATCAGGAGATGAAAAAATGATCGAGGCCTATAATGAAGGCATCGACATCCATACCAAAACGGCTTCAGAAGTCTTTGGGGTTCCTCTGGAAGAGGTGACCTACAAGGAAAGAAGCAGCGCCAAGGCTGTGAACTTCGGCATCATCTATGGCATGAGCGATTTCAGCCTGGCTGGAGATCTGGGCATCACAAGAAAAGAAGCCAAGGAATATATGGACATCTACTTCTCCAGATACCCCAAGGTCAAAGACTATCTGGACGGTATTGTGGAAGAGGCGAGAGAAAAGGGCTTTGTGAAGACCATCATGAACCGAAGGCGCTATATTCCAGAGATCCATGAGAGGAACAAGATCGTTCAGGCAGCAGGGGTCCGCCTTGCTATGAACAGCCCCATCCAGGGCAGTGCGGCGGATATCATGAAAATGGCCATGGTGAAGGTCTATGAGGCGCTGAAGGAGAAGAACCTTCATTCCAGGCTCATCCTTCAGGTCCATGACGAACTCATTGTAAACACCAAAAAGAGCGAGCTGGAGACCGTGAAGGCGCTTCTGAAAGAGGAAATGGAACAGGCAGTGACCTTGAAGGTGAAGCTTTCTGCGGAGGAATCCGTGGGCGAAACCTGGTTCGACTGTTAAGAGGGCATTTTTATGAGAATTGGACTGACAGGAGGCATTGCTTCGGGTAAAAGCACCGTGTCCCTCTATCTGGCCTCTTTAGGTATCGAAATCATTGACGGGGATCTTCTAGCAAGAGAAGTTCTGGTGCTTTATCCGGAGATCCTTGCGTATCTGAAGGATACTTATGGCGACCTCATTTTTCTGGAAGGCCAGCTGGACAGAAGAGCCTTGGGCAGAATCATCTTTCAGGATGAGAAGAAAAAGAAAGCCTATCTTGATGTCATCATGCCGAAGATTATTGAGGAAGCAAGAAAAAGGCTGAAGAAAGCCAAGGGAAGTTTTGTGGTGCTCGATGCCGCTCTTCTTTTCGAGGAAGGACTGGATCAGGATGTGGATGTCACCGTGACGGTCTTTGTTCCCTATGAAGTGCAGATTAAGAGGCTTCTTCAGCGGGATCCTCTGACAGTTTCGGAGGCTGTTTCAAGAATCCAAAGTCAGATGCCTTTGGAAGAGAAGAGGAGAAGAGCCAATCATGTGGTGGACAACAGCGGGAGCAGAGAAGAAACGTATCAGCAGATCAATGAGATTCTGAAGTCATTGGGCTTTGGAGAAATCAAGGGACAAGAGATTGAAAAAAAGAAAAAAGAAGAAAAATAAAGGCGGAGTGATGTTTCTCCTTCTCCTTTTGGCAGGTTTCCTGTTCTTTTCAGGGAATGTGCTCTACGGCAGACTGTTTCCTCTGGAGCATGAGGATCTCATTGAGAAGTACGCAGAAGAGTATGGGGTGGACCCCTATCTTGTGTATGGCCTGATCCATACAGAATCGAGGTTCCAGACTACGGCCATATCTCCTGCTGGGGCCATGGGACTCATGCAGATTACGCCGGAGACCGGTGATTTTATAGCCAAGAGGCTTCAGATGGAGGACTATGAGGAGAGCATGCTCTATGTGCCGGAAGTGAACATCCGTATGGGCATCTACTACCTGTCCTATCTGGAAGAGAGTTTTCCTGTGAAAGAGACCAGGCTTGCGGCCTATAATGCAGGGCCCAACCGAGTCAAAGGATGGCTTAATGACAGCACGGTAGGAAGTGGAGATCTTCTTCACAGCATTCCTTTTGAGGAGACGAGAAATTATGTGGAGCGCGTGACCTTTCGGGAGAGCATCTACCGGATCCTATATTTCTATAAAGACTTCTAGAAACTTTAAACCCCCAGAAGACTCACGAATGATGTCTTCTGGGGGTTTTTACAGTTTTTTTTGTTTCTAAATACTTTATGCTTCTTTACTTTCCTTCAGCGCGGTGCGGATGAGTTTGATGGTATTGCCGCTGTTTCCGTAGTTCAGCGTACCATAGCGGTAAATCTTCACGCTGAGCAGCGCAATGGCTGCGGTGGTTCCTAAGAGGATGCCATAGGACAGTGCAAGCTCCAGATAGGAGATGCTGTTGATGGCATAGCGCACAAACATGGCCATGAAAGAAGTGAAGGGCACATAGGAGGCTACTTTCAGCACCAGGCTCTCCGGGAAGTTCAAGGTGAAGAGGGAGATGAAGTAGGCCGCCATGGAGAACATGGTGACAAGGGTCGTTGCCGAGGGCACATCCTCCACTTTGGACACCAGTGCACCAATGCTGGCGTAGAGGAACAGCAGCAGGAAATACCCGGTGGTGCCGAAGAACAGGAAGACCAGAAGGAGCTTCGGATCGATGCTGAGCTTCAAAAATTCCTGGATCTCCGGACTGTAGTTTCCTCTGTTCAGAAGATAGCCGCCAAAAAGGGAAAGTGCGATGAGACCCGCCTGGAGAATGCCTGCAAGACCAGATGCCAGGACCTTACCAATGATCAGGCTGTTTGGGTGAGTGCTGGTCACAAGGATTTCCATGGTGCGGTCGCTTTTTTCTCGGGCCACCAAAGTAGCCACATTGTTTCCGTAGAACATGACAATCATAAAGAGCACAATGATGAGGGCATACACCACATAGTAGTTGTTTTGAGAATCCTTTCCAAGGACCTCTTCTGCACGTTCGATGCTGATGCCTTGGAGGATCTCTTTGACTTCAGAAGGGTTGTAGCCTTCTTTTTCCAAAGCCAGGTCCTCGTTATAGCTTCTCAGCACCTCATCAAAGAGGAAATCCCCACCGGTGAACATGGATACATTTTTTACCACAGCGGTATAAGAAGAAGGGGAGGTGACGATGTAGCCGCTGTCCATGGTGCCGTCCAGGACCTTTTCCTGAAGGTCTTCTCTGGAGTTAAAAAACTCCAGGGTAAAGCCGGGAAGCCTTTCTTTCAGCACATCTTCTTCCAAGGCGCTGTTTTCAATGACGATCCCAAGGGTGCCCAGGTCTTCTCCTGGCTCTTCAACGGGCGTATCTTCACCTTCAAAGGCCTTCATGATGGTGGGCACGGATGTGCCGATGAGGGCAAGAAGACAAACAATCAGAGTCGTGATCACGAAGGATTTCTTTTTGAGAAGTCCTCGAAACTCAAACTGAAAGACGGTCATTAGATTCTTCATTATTTTTCACCTGCCGTTTCCACAAATATGTCTGTGAGGGTGGGGTAATAGGGAGAGAAGCTCTCGATCTCCACATTGCTGTCCAGAAGGGGTCTGAGGATGGCATCGGATTCTGTGTTTTCTGCCATGTGGAGGATATAGGAAAGCTTATCCTTTTTGAGATCCTTCAGTCCGTGGGGAGAAAGGACAGAATACAAAGTGTCTTCTGACGCGGAGGTTTTCAGCCTCAGTCTGTCTTTTCCACGTTCTTCTTTGATTTTCTGAAGGCTGCCGTGGAGAACAATCTCTCCTTTGTTGATGAGGGTAATCTCATCACAGAACTCTTCCACATAGGACATCTGATGGCTGGAGAAGATCACCAGCTTCTTTTTCTTGATGAGCTCCAGAATGATGTCTTTCAGCACCATGGAGTTCACCGGGTCCAGTCCGCTGAAAGGCTCATCCAGAATGACGATGTCGGGGTTGTTCACAAGGGCTTCCACAATCTGGATCTTCTGCTGGTTTCCTTTGGAAAGAGTCTCGAGCTTTTTCTTCTTGTATTCCAGAAGGTCTACTCTGCCCAGCCAGTAGTCGATGTTCGCCTCGATTTCTTTCTTCTCTCCGCCTCTCAGCATACCGAAGTAGCGGAGCTGGTGGCCGATTTCCTCTTTGGGATACATGCCCCGTTCTTCTGGAAGATAGCCTACTTTATAGTCGTCTGGATTGAAAATTTTGCCGTCCATGAGAAATTCACCGGCGTCCTGCTTGAAGACGCCCATGAGCGCGCGCAGGGTGGTGGTTTTACCTGCACCGTTTCTGCCTAAGAATCCCATGGCTTTGCCGCTTTCCACCTGAAAGGAGATATCCTTCAGGATTTTCTGACCGGAAAAGCTTTTGTGTATATTCCTGATTTCCAGTTTCATACTGTCACCTCATTTATTTCGATTTGTGATACTGTTAACAATATATACCATGGATATGAGAATGTCAAATTCATGCATGTGGAAGGTCGCTCTCTTCTATTGATAGAAGACTCTTTGATGGCGAAGTGTCAAAAAATTATAAAAGAAGCCGCGGCGTAAGGAAGATGTCCTCAGGCCGTGGCTTCACAAAAATTACAGGATGGAGTCTCTTGTCATGAGAATCATGGCAGAGTAGGGTTTCAGAGTAATGGAGGCTTCTTTGGTGCTCCATAGAGGCAAAATGCCAGCCTCATCCTTATCCAGAAGGACATCCCAGTGAGCACTGGGGATTCTCAGTTTAAAACTGTTCTCCCCACCGTTGAACGCCACCAGAAGGGTGTAGAACCCGTTGGGGTCTTTCAGGGTATAGGAGATGAAGTTTCGGTCTTCCGGTCCGTAGAAGCTGAGGTATTTTCCAATCTCTTCTGCTGTTCTCAAGCGGAATGCAGGATACTCCTTACGAAGTGCAATGAGTCCTTTATAGTACTGGACCACATCGATGTTTCTGGACTTCTGGCTCCAGTTCAGCGCATTTACCTTGTCACTGGAACGGTAAGAGTTGTGGTCTCCACCCTTGGTTCTTAAAAACTCCACGCCTGCATGAAGGAAGGGTACCCCCTGACTGGTGAGAACGATGGTGTTGGCAAGCTTTGCCATGTCTTTCAGAGTTTCTCTGCTGGCGCCTTTGTTTGCGGCCTCCAGCTTGTCATAAAGAGTCAGATTGTCATGGGCGGACACGTAGTTGATGCTCTGCCCTGGATTCTGTGCCCAGGGGAAATCCGTATAGAGGATCCTTCTGTAGTTCACCTGGGGATGGTTTACGGCACCGGTGATGCCGAATTTCACAGATTCTCTCTGTCCTCTACTACTGACAAAGCCGCCTTTCTCATTGAAGAACACATGGCCTTTGATGCCGTCCCGGATATCATCATTGAAAGCGCCAATGCCGGTCACCTGACTGATGTTTCTCTTCACCAGACGGAGGTCTTCATGTAAGGGGCTGTTTCCGCCAGTCCAGCCTTCTCCATAGAGAAGAATGTCCGGTTTTACAGATCGAAGAGCTTTTTCAATCTCTCTCATGGTTTCTGTATCATGGATGCCCATAAGATCAAACCGGAAGCCATCCATTTTGTATTCTTCCACCCAGAAGAGCAAAGAATCGATGATGAATTTCCGCATCATGGGTCTTTCTGAAGCGGTTTCATTGCCACAGGCAGATGCGTCTGTGAACTCTCCACCACTGCTTCTATGGTAATAGAGGGGCACGGTTTTGTGGAAGTTGGAGGTCAGTCCGTCGTAGGTGTGGTTGTAGACCACGTCCATGATGACGCCCATACCATGTTTATGAAGACTCATGATGAGGCTTTTGAGTTCCCGGATTCTAGAGGCGGGATCTTTTGGATCGCTGGCGTAGGATCCTTCGGGAACGTTATAGTTGAGAGGATCGTATCCCCAGTTGTAGGCACCGTCTTCTCCAAGCTCATCCAAGGCGTTGAAGTCAAAGACAGGCAGGAGCTGCACATGGGTGACACCCATCTCTTTCAGATGGGAGAGTCCGGTGCTGTGTCCTTTTTTGTTTCTGGTGCCTTCTTCGGTGAAGCCCAGGTATTTTCCCTTTGCCTCAATGCCGGAATCCTCGTGGATGGAGAGATCTCTCACATGCACTTCATAGACCACGGCGTCCACCGGATTCTCAAGAAGGGGAACCTGGTGGGACCTGAAGTTTTCAGGATCCGTTTCTTTCAGAGAAAGAAGATAACCTTTTTCTCCATTGACGCCAACACAGGTGGCATAAGGCCCAGGGGTATGGGTTATTGCTTCTTCATGATGTACCTCAAAGAGGTAGTAGTGGCTGGAGGCCATGAGGGGCAGTCTCAGAAGAAAGGTGCCCTTTTCGCTGCGCTCCATGTCGTAGGTGAGAAAGGGGGTCTTTTCGTCTGCCCTGTTATAGAGCTGGAAGTTCACCTTTGTGGCCATGGGGGCCCAAAGACGCACATGGATGTGGTCTTCTTCATATTGGATAAAGAGATCCTTTCCTTCATAGGTGAGATTCTCTTTAAAGAATTCTGAGTCGTAAAAGTCCGTCAGGCCTTCGAAGTTCGGAAGAATCTTTGGAAGGGTTGTGAGTTCCCCGTGGACGGATGTGGGAAATATTTTTTCTGCCATGTAGTTTTCGTTCCTTTTTTCTTAAAAATTCCTTGGAAAAACGCTGCACTTTTTCAGCGGATCCCAAGGGAAAGTCACAGGTTTATAATACAGAATAATCCTTGATATCTCAAGGATTATCTAAAAAATATCCCACTTGTTTCAAATAGGAATTTCCAGTATGAATGTCCTAACGTATGTGGATGGATCTGATTTTTTTTTGTTTCTATAAAGCTTGAGCCTTAAGACCTTTAGAGGCTTGGTGGAAAAAATTGCTGATTTTATGAGGATTCTATGAATTTTCCCCTTGACTATTTAGGCCGAACTGGGTAGAATAATACATGTGATAAAAAACAGGCAGATGTGGCGGAATGGCAGACGCACTATCTTGAGGGGGTAGCGGGCAACAGCTCGTATGGGTTCAAGTCCCATCATCTGCACCATTTTTTATTATTTTTTTTGCTCAAAATTCTATACCTGCAGATGTGGCGAAATTGGCAGACGCACTAGACTTAGGATCTAGCGCCGAGAGGCGTGGGGGTTCGACTCCCTTCATCTGCACCAGAAAAAAACTCTTTGTGAAAGCAAAGAGTTTTTTTGCGTGTTCATCCTTGTGTGAGTAGTTGAATAGAGCACAGGGTGATATCTCCATGTTAGTGTATATAGATATAAATAATGTAAACAGTAAGTAGTTTATAAAAATTAAAATAATTTACAAATAGGGTTAAAAGATATAATTTTTCTTCGATATCTATACTGTGGTAGGATTGCCACGGATCTCTTTTATAGAGATCCATGCTTCTTTTTACAAGAAGCAGAGTATGGATGCAGGAGTGAAGACATGAGGATAAGTCAGAGTCTGTTCTATGGGGACCATCTGAGAACCATAGGACAGAATAGAAAGAAATCAATGGAAAAGCTCAGTTCCGGGCTTGCCATCAACCGGGCGGGTGATAATGCAGCGGGTTTTTCCATCAGCACAAAGCTGAACGCCAAGGTGCGGGGCATCAGCCAGGCGAGAAGAAACATCATGGATGCGAAGGGCCTCCTTGATGTGGCAGAGATGGGACTCCAGGGGGTGAATGAAGCACTCCACAGGATGCGTGAACTCTCTGTTCAGGCAGCGTCAGGCACCCTGTCGGACCTTGATAGAAAAGTGATTCAGCTGGAGATGGATGAAGTAAAGAAAGTGATTTCCAGTGCGGTTCGAATGACAGAGTACAATACACATAAACCCCTAGCGTCAAACCAAGCTCAAGGTATAAATAGAATCACAAGAACAGAAATGAAATCCATGGGTCTTGTAAATGAATCAAAATATCTGGAAGTAAAAGAAATGACCATCGACAATCGGGAAGATGTATCCATTGGTGCAAAGGAGACAGTTTTCGCACAGACATCAAAAGATATCAATTCGAAGGGATTCTCAGATGGTACGTTGGTAAAACTTGCTACGAACCAAATCCAGATCGATGAACGGAAAGTGTATACAGAAAATCTTGAAAGACCATCTTTTTTACAAAAAAACAGTAGATTGGTTACGATCGAGGGGGTCTCCAAAAGCGCCCACAATTTCGAAGACAGTTCAATAAGAATGGAGTATTCGGGTTCCACGTTAAGTGCATTTATCAAGAACAAAGGAAGTACAGTTGAGACAAAAGTAATCATTGGCTATGATTTTGACTGGAGCAAGGGCTTTGGTGGATTATCCCTATCAGAGAGCGGCAAGGAACTCATATACTATACTACTTCTGGAGAAATCAAACAGAAAACAATTAATTTTAATACAGATGATCAGAAGATTACCATCGGAACCGGAAGCGGATATGCAAAAATAGAGTATGCATACCGGCTGGAAAAAAACTTGTTTCCTCAATTTGAAGGGGATAACCTGTTCACTGATATTGGGGTATATAGCAGAAAAAATTCCAGTTTAAGTGTCATAGACAAGTACTCAGAAGACACAGGTCATACTTTTAACGATTATTATAAATACGAAAACGACATTCTTTATGTGCTCGATAATTATAACAGTACTCACGAATATTCTTATCGGGATTATCGGGATGATTCTGGGAATCTAGATACAAGTGTATATAAAGTCAGAATTCCATCTGATATGAAACTTTATAATTATCGGGGCGAATCAGGTGCCATCAGTCTTAACGTTACAATCAGAAAGAATGGAGAGAGCACCTATCGCGTAGAAACACTGGATAGCAGCAGTTTTTTAGCTGAGCGACCTGGTCCTGAAGAGTCGGTGAATGGTGTATATGTTGATCTTGATAGTGGGTATCTGGAGTTTTACGGAAACCTCAGGCCACAGAATACGGAACGATTGAATGTTTTTTATTCCAGTTATTCGGAAGATCCTCAAATCACAGTAGATCCGTTTATCGAAGAAGATAACCTTGAAGCATCGGCAGATACAGATAAGGCTCTCCGGGTATATTATAGGGAGAATGGTGAGATGAAAGAGATCAGTCATCAGATGGATGATGCAGATACAGATTCATTTCATTACTCTTCAGAGACGGGAGTGATAAGAATCAATGATGGTATAAGAGCTGATTTTAGAAGTATTAATTCAGTAGGGATACCAATCTATCAGGCGTACTATTTTGAAAACTATGGAGATTACGCTTCTTCAGAATACAAACTATACCATTATGAAAACAATACAAAATATGAGCTGAATCCTGATATTTATGATGTTAATCATGATGGGAAGCCAGATTCCATAGAGATTTATCGGAAAGAAGGGTTGGAAGAGACTCTGCTTCAGTATGGAGTTGACTATACATACAACAGTACGAATGCTTCCATAATATTTACCGATGCCGCTCAGAAACTAAATGCGAGTAATAAATATAATGAAAGCTCTAGATTCATTGTGAAGTATATGAAAGATTATCAAGTGGATTCCCCGAATTATCATATAAAGATTCCATATTTAGACTATGTTGATTTCTATGAAAAAGAGGGTTCGTTGAGTCTGGGGGTCTTTGACCAGAACAATCGTGAGATTGACTTTATAAAGGACTCGTCGGATCTAGTTGGGAAAAGTGGATGGTATTTTAATACAGACACTCAAGAAGTTATTCTTGTGGGGGATGACAGACCTGAAGTAGGAGATCACATCACAGTCAGATATCTGAATACCATAAATAAGAGCATGGGTATGGAGAACGATTCTTTTGATCATTCTTTTTCCGGAGTTTCTTTGGATTTGCTTTACAATGAGGCAAACAGTGCCATAAAGAACCTCAGATTATACCGGACAAACTCAGAAGGAAAGCTGGAAGAAGTGGAGCATGATGGTGAAAATGGATACTTATATAATGGAACACAGATTTCACTTCATGGCGAGAGCAGACCTATGTTGTTTGAGGGATTGCCGCTAAAGATTACGTATATCGGTGGGAAGTCCGAGTTTCTAGTAAAGGAAGATCACAAACTGAATAAGCTCTATGTGGATGGTGTTGAAGTCCATGAAGCGAATGAGAGTAATGGGTTTAACGGATATCAGATTGTTGATAACAAAGTTGTGTTAGTTGGTGATGCAAGGCTGGATGCGGCTTTGGATAAACCAGGATATGTCCTTAGTGCTTCTTGGTTTCCTGTAGAGAATATTGTGTATGATGACAGAGGTATGGGGTTTGACCCATATAAGGACCAATGGATTTCCTCTGAGAATTTCGAGTCCTTCATTAATAAAGAAGATATGAAGATCACGATACGAAAAAATGGACTAAATGCAGTAGAGGAAAGTTTTCTGGATGAAAACGGAAATCTGCTCGAATTATACTTTGAACTCGAAAATGGAAAGGTAGTTCTCTCGGACCAGCTCAAATTCAGGTTTAATGAGTATGACATTACATTAGATTACGCTGCAGAGTTCATAACTGAATTTATGCCTCAATCCTACAAATTCCAAGTGGGGGCAAATGGTGGTGATTCATTTCAAGTCAGCATAAGCGCCATGGAAAATATGCTTTTCACCACAGACCAGCTCCGGCTGGACACCAGAGAGTATGCAGAAGAGACCATAGGGATCGTGGATCATCTTCTATATAAAGTACAGTCTGAGATGGGCTCTCTAGGAGCGACTCAAAACAGGCTGGAGGCCATATCGAACAATCTTGCAGTGCTGGAAGAGAATACTACCTCTGCCATGAGCAGAATTATGGATGTGGATTATGCTAAGGAGATGATGGTTCAAATAAAAAGTTCAATTTTAGAACAAGCTGTCATCGCTCTGCAAGTACATCAGCTAAACAACAGTGAGAGTATATTATCGCTGATTTCTTGATAGGTATTATAAAAAAATAACAAAGAAAATGAAAAAAGCAATCTTTCTGAAAATGAGAGGTTGCTTTTTCATTTTATATATTAATATCACTATAATAAGATGGTAAATATTTAAAAACAATTTTATCAATATCCGTATAAACCATGAAATGAGTCGGATTGAATCTAAATATAAACTATGATATTATTATAGTAACTTTTTAAGAACTTATTCAACATAAAAAATATGATTTAAACTATTTACGGAATGGATGTGTTTATAAGTATAAGTATAAATATATATAATGAAGTGTTATTTAAGTGAGTACAAGTGACATCATTAAAACGGGGGAGAACGTATGCCATATTATCATTTCAAAAAAATCTGGACACCACTGGAGATGTTTGGTCTGAAACTATTCAAAGAAACCGAAAAGAAAGAGGTTTGGTATAGCTTCAGAAGCAACAGAAAGAGACCATTATTCAGATAAACATATTGTGTGTTAGATCAGCAGGCCGATTCAGGGAAACCTATAATCGTCCTGCTGATTTTTTAAGTTTGTGTGAAGTACGATAAAATAATATTGACATTAGTGTACGTCATACACTATAGTATGAGTAAGAGGTGATGAGAATGAATACCATGGATGAACTGCTGAATTCGTTTCTGATTGAGCTGAAGCGTGGAACCTTAGTGCTGTCTGTCCTCAGCCAATTAAGTGAAAAGGAATATGGCTATTCTCTTGTACAGAAGCTGGAGGATAAGGGCGTGCCTATAGAGCCTGGAACGCTGTATCCGCTTCTTCGCAGACTGGAGAAGCAGGAGCTTCTCACCAGTGAATGGGATACCACAGAAAGCCGTCCCAGAAAGTTCTATGTGCTGAGTGAAAAAGGAAGCCGGGTTTTTACAGTCTTAAAGAGTGAATGGCTGGGACTTACAGCCACCATGGACGATCTGCTAAAGGAGGGAAAGTAAAATGGAAATGATGGAAAGATACATTTATGCCGTAACCAAATACCTGCCAGAAGCCCAAAGAGAAGATGTGGCCATGGAGCTGAGAGGCAATATCCTCGACATGCTGCCGGAAAGCCCCTCAGAGGAAGAAGTGCTTAAGGTTCTGAAGTCGTTAGGAAGTCCAAGAAAACTCTCAGAAGAGTATAATACCAGGAAAAGATATCTGATAGGACCTTCCTACTTTGATAAATATCTGGAGGTGCTGAAACTTGTGGTCAGCATCGTCATGATTGTCCTTCTAGTGGTGAATCTGGTTTCCTTTGTTTTTGGCACATCTACGGAATCTTTCGGAGTGGGAGAGATTGGACGGCTCATTGGCACAATCATTTCTTCCAGTATTTCAGGAGGACTTCAGGCTGCTTTCTGGGTCACCGTATCCTTTGTGATACTGGAAAACACGGCTGCTGAAGAAGGGTATCATGAACTCTTCAAAAAAGAGTGGTCTCCTAGAGACTTGGCGCCTGTACCTTCCAGCACATCCCTGAAGATCTCCAAGGTGGAGGCTGCCATTTCTTTGGTGGTCACCGTCATCTTTATGATTTTCCTCTATATGGGGTCCGACAAGTTTGGCATCTTCTGGATGAAAGATGGAGGCACCCTGGAGAATATTCCGGTGTTCCACTTAGAGAGGCTGCAGAGCTATCTGCCACTTTTCTGGATCTTTGCCATAGCTCAGGTGATCTTATTCATCTGGCAGATGGTGAAAGAATATTGGGACATGCCCATGGCCGTCTTCAATCTGGTCTTCGAACTGGGGTTCTGTGTCCTTGCTATTGTGATTCTCACTGACGGGGCTCTGCTTAATCCTGCGCTGTACACAGAGCTTCAGGAAAGTATGGGACTGGCGCCAGAGGTGGCGAAGGAATGGATCACAAGAGGAAAGATCTTTACGGGGGTTCTCATTGTGGTGCTGAGCCTCATTGACAGCCTCAGCACACTCTATAAGGTGCGAAAAGGGATGAGAAAAAAAGAAGCATAGAAAGAAGACCGGGAAAGCTTTTAGTAAGCTCTTCCGGTCTTTTTCCGTACAATCTATAGGATGTCTATGAGTTATAGCGCAAATTTTCTATTTGACGTGAAAGCCACGGTGATCCATTTGTCTGTCTTGATGGGATGGAGTTTTCTTTCCAGCTCTTCCCGGACAGCATCCTGTTCTTTGATGGTCTGGACCAGAGAGTGTTCATCCACAATGAAGTCAATTTCCACTCGGAGAAGCTTTCGTCTTTTGGTGACCCGCAGGAAGGATTCCTTCATTTTGTATTTTCTTTCCATCTCTTTTGTCAGTGCATCCAGATTTCGGGCCAGTTCTCCTTCTGGAGAAACACCAAGGACTTCTTTCATGGCCATACGGATGGAGACAAAAGGCACCTTGGCAAAACTTGCAGCGGTGACCAGTACAATGAGAGGATCGATGTAGTTCAGGTAGGCGGGATACACATTGAAGTGATCCAGCACGTACACCAGGATAAAGGTGACAAGAACACCGAAACTTGCGTAGGTGTCAAAAAGCCACTGGGAGGATTCTGCACTGAGAAGTCCGGACTGCTGCTTTTTAGACTGTCTTCTCAGGTGAAGATACATGATGAGACAGGCCAGGGATGAGAAGATGGCATAAAAGAGCGCCATATCTTTATCCACTGGACGGCCACCAGTTAAAATTGCATACACAGCTCCGATGACCGAAGCTCCCAGCATAATGAGGATCGCGGAGTATTTTACAATGATGACCAAAGGTTCCACGATGGATTTACCGAAGGGGAATTTCTTCCAGTCATTTTTGGACATGAACCTGGCGGAGGCGAGAGACAGATAAGAGAGCACCACACTTAATAAAGAATAGAGTCCGTCGAACATGATCATTTGGGAACGGGTATATAGTCCGGCCCCAACGCCGATGACGGAAAATAAAATGGATAGAATCAGGGAATGGGATAAGAGCCTTTTTTCTGTTACTTGTGTCTTCATGATACTTTTTGCGGTTTCCAAACTCATTTCTTTTGAGGTCTCGTCACCCCTTGGAAAGCCGCGGTCAGCACCCCTTTCTTGCTATATTTTGTTGTTTTAGGAAGCTCTCAGAGCTTCGAGAATCATTGTGTGCAGTGTGCTTTTAGAAATCTCTTCTGTAAATCCTTTGGCTTCTGTCAGGTGCACCTGCTCCGCACCATGTTCCAGAAGACCTACCAGGTAGTTGGCCAAGTGATCTGTGTCATACCCGTCCTTTAGAAGTTTCTGTTCCTGATAATACCGCAGCTTTTCAGAAAGCCATGCATAGTAAGGCTCATAGAGCCGTTCCCATTCTTGAAAAGAAGAGTAGTAGGCTGTGCCGGAATAGACAAACCCGATGAGCTTCTTATGTTTCCTGGTCATGGAGAAGGTCAGGTCTGTGATACTTCCTAGAAACTCTTCCAGGGAGACGCTTGAGACTTCCGGAAACTTTTTCGCTTCAGAAAGAAGGTCTTCAATGATGGACTGGGCGATGCTGAGGACCAGGGCGCTTTTTGACTGGAAATAAAGATAAAAGGTGCCTTGGGCAACCCCTGCTTCTTTCACGATCTGGGATACGGATGTTTTCTCAAATCCGTGCTCACCCATGAGATGAACCGCGGCGTGGAGTAAAGCTTCTTTCTTGTTCATGGCAACTCCTTTTTCTGCTGGCTACTGAATGACTGTCAGTCATTTTCCTTACCATCATATCACAGAGTCGAATTTTGGTCAAAGCTGCCCGTAAACTTGACATTTTGTTCATAGATTCTTCGGGAAAGGAAAGGGGCTCCCGTGCTATACTTTGGCTAAAGGAGATGATGTTTCATGGATTTATCAAATGTACTTGGTTCCCTTCTTTCCGAAGGTCAGACCATCGAGGAGATTGCGAAAAAAGTGGGTGCCAGACCAGAAGAAGTGCAGAAAGCGGCAAAACTCAGCGTTCCAACTCTTGTGGAAGCGCTGAATAAAAATGCCAAGGATGAAGAAAAGAGAGCTTCACTCAATAAGGCTCTGGAAGACCACAGCGAAGACAATGTGGAGGATCTTCAAAGCTTCCTTGGCAGCATGGATCTTCAGGACGGTCAGAAGATGCTGGGGCATATTCTGGGAGGAAAGAAAAATCAGGTGGAGAGCAGCATTTCCAAGAGCTCGGGTTTATCCTCCAGTCAGGTCACAGGACTTCTTGCCATGCTGGCTCCGGTTCTCATCGGCATGCTGGGAAAGAAGAAAAAGGAAGAGAATATCAGTAAAGACAGTCTTCCAGATCTCACGGGTTCTCTCGGAAAGATCTTAAGTGGCGGCAGTGGCAACGGCCTTATGGATATGGCAAAGAACATTCTGGACAAGGATCAGGATGGCAGCTTTGTGGACGACTTGATGGGGGGCTTCTTTGGGAAGAAATGATATGTATGGCCTAGGTGTCATGAAGATCTTTAAAAATGCAGTTAGTTAAGAATAAATAATATGAGTAGAAAATAAAATGAGCGATTGTATTGTTGCAGTTGCTCATTTTACATATGGTTTGATCGACAATAATGAAATAAATAAGAAATAAAAGCATAGTGAAATTAGTGGATTAATTTGGTCTTATTAAAATATAATAGTACTGAGCCTGAATGATCTAACATACAAATTAATGCAGTTGTATTTTTGATTTCTAAAATACTTCTTGTATTCGTTCAGTTCGACAATGAGAGAATACTCGCGTTTGATTTTTAAAGAAAAGTTGTTGACTAAGTATCGTAGCCAACAAATAAAGGGTAATATTTATTTGATTCACTAGGTTTTATTATAGTTCTTTTATATTAAAAGCTAAAAAGTGAAGATTTATGAACTATGTTAACCTAAAACAATACATCTGAATCGTTTGTAAGAAGAGCGACCAGAATAAGAAAGTCGGGTTAAGGTAAAAATGAATTTCACACTTTTTGGGTTTGTGTTATACTTTTAATAGTGAGAATCTTTAGTGTTATATAGTATTTGTAGTTACTTGAATTGTGGTAAAGGAGAAGTATCTGCACGTATAATTGGAATAAACCAATTTGTTTTATCTTAAATTGAGACAACCTGAACGGAGGAGAACAATGAGACTATCTGCGGATCAGTTAAGTAGAATTAACATTTCAGGATATAAATCAATAAAGGAAGCCAGCATCAAACTCAGAAAAATAAATGTTGTGATTGGCAGCAATGGGGCTGGAAAGTCAAATTTTATTTCTGCTTTTACCTTATTGCAAAACATTCTAACACAGAATTTGCAAGTATTCGTTGCACAAAGTGGATTGAATTCTTTATTTTATAATGGTAGAAAAGTAACTGACGAGATTGCTTTCCAGGTTTTTTTTGGAAATAACTCATATGGATTTAATTTAATTCCTACTGATGACAATAGAATTATATTCAGACGAGAATATTTTGGTTATTATGGTACTTTTGAAAATAAAAGTACCGTTGCAGGAGGCAATAGTGAATCCATGTGGCAATCTGGGGTAAATAATAGCCTTGATGATTATATTAAACCCATCCTTTCTAAGCAAAATTGGCGTGTGTATCATTTTCATGATACGGGTAGAAGTTCTAAGGTGAAACAAGAACATAACCTGTCTAACAATCAGGTGTTAATGAATGATGCAGGAAATCTAGCTGCTTTTCTATATCGGTTAAAGGAAAACTATAAAAAAAGCTATAATGAAATTGTAGGGACCATCCAGCTCATAGCACCGTATTTTAAAGACTTTGTGCTTGAACCGCTAGAAGCAAATAGAGAACTAATTACGTTGAAGTGGCAGCAAATAGGTTGTGACGATGTTTTTAATGCTTCTCAATTTTCAGATGGAACACTTAGGTTTATTTGTCTTGCTACACTTTTACTACAACCACACGAACTTCAACCCGCAACAATTATTGTAGATGAGCCTGAGTTAGGGTTGCATCCCTACGCAATTACGATTTTTTCTGAAATGGTAAAACAGCTGTCGGACGAGAAGCAGATAATTATTTCAACCCAATCTGTTGAGTTGCTCAATGAATTCGATGTTGAAGATATTATAGTAGTAGATCGTACAGATCATGGATCAGTTTTCAAAAGATTAGATGTAAATGAACTGGAAGCTTGGCTCGAAAGCGATTATGCATTAGGTGATTTGTGGAAAAAGAATGTTTTGGGAGGGAGACTCTCAAAATGAAAAGAGTATATATTCTATGTGAAGGGCAGACAGAAGAGGCTTTTATTAACGAGCTGTTGGGGCCGTATTTTGCAAATTTATCAATTTATGTTACACCTATAATTTGCACTACAAAACGAACTACCACTAAAAAATTTAAAGGTGGTGTTAGTGACTATAAGAAAATTAAAACTGAATTAGCAATTCTTTGTAAGCAACATAAAAATGAAAAGATCACAACTATGTTTGACTATTATGCTATGCCACCCAACACACCCAATATTGGATGTGCAGAAAAAGATTTATATAAAAGAATGGAGCTTATTGAAGAAGCAATCAATAAAGATATAGAACACCAGAATTGCTTTTTTAACTTAATCCTGCATGAGTTTGAAGGTATGCTTTTTTCTTCACCCGATTCATTTACAGAAATCACTGATGTTGAAACAGTGGAAAAAATACGTGAAATGAGAAACGAAGCAATTTCCCCGGAACATATTAATAACTCTCCTGAAACAGCTCCATCAAAGCGATTAGAATCACTTATTCCTAATTATGCTAAAGTTAAGAATGGTACGTTGCTTTCCAAGAGTATTGGTATTGATATATTGATGCAAGAGTGCCAACATTTTGCGAGATGGGTGGAAAAAATCAAAAGCATAAAAGAGTCATTTTAGATTACTCTTTTATATTAGAATAAATCATTGTGTCGTGAATCAGAAACTAAATACAAGTGCCTGATTCATAATAAATGAGTAACTTGAAAAGAGAATCTCATTACTTCTTATTAGCTGGATATGGACCAAAACATTCTGGACAAGGATCAGGATGGCAGCTTTGTGGATGACCTTATGGGGGGCTTCTTCGGAAAGAAATAAAATAGATCTGCTTTTACAGAAAAGAGTTTTGACACGTCAGAGTTCTTTTCTTTTTTGGCCCATCCCTTGTATAATAGGAGTCATAAAGGGGTGGGATTCATTGAAAGAAACAGACTTGTATATGCCGGTGAAAACCTATTTTGAGGACCGCGGTTTTCTTGTGAGAAGTGAGGTCCGGGATATAGATGTGGTGGCTGTGAAAGAAAATCTTCTGGTGGGTATTGAGCTGAAGAAAGGTCTCACGGTGGAGCTTCTGACCCAAGGGACGCTTCGGCAGAAAACCTGTGACCTGGTGTATCTGGCCGTGCCGAAACCCAAACGGGTGGTGAAGAACAGAGCTTTTATGAACCTTCTCTATATGCTGAAACGCCTGGAGCTGGGGCTTCTTTATGTGGATGTGGAGAAGGGGGAAGCGGTGGAAGTGCTGGAGCCCTCCCTGTATGATCTTCAAAAAGGAAAACGCTCCAGCCTGAAAGAGAAGGTCCGGATCCTGAAAGAAACAGAGAAGAGGTCCGTGGATGGGAACAAAGGGGGATCCAGAGGAAAAAAGCTTTTAACAGCGTACCGGGAAGATGCATTAAGGGCAGCAGCACTGATCCGGGTGAAAGGACATATTTCTCCCAAGGATCTGAAAGAAAGAGGACTGAAAGGAACGCTCTTATCGAAAAATTATTATCAGTGGTTTGAAAAAGTTGGACATGGAAAATATGCCTTAAAAAGCGCAGGTGCGGTGGAAAAAGTCTATGAATCCCTGCTTCTAGGGTTCATGATGGAGTATGAGAAAGAGGATTCACTTCAGAAAGAGACGGTGGATACGGAATCCTGACTGGTTTGTCAAGGGTTTTTACTTTAGATTCTGAAGAAGTCTAGGGGAAATCGTGGAAAAAGTTAGAAAATTCATTTTTGGGGGTTGTCAAGTCCTAAATGATGAATTATGATGAAAGAGGTCACAGAACATATGACAAACTGTGATACGACGAAAAGAGGAGGTTACGAACGTGATGATGAACAATACAGTTTTGAGAAATGCAAGTGTAGTATTTGATCTAGACGCTATTGTTGCGCCTGTTTTTAGTTATACAATGAATTATACGGTATGTAACCTGAAGAGCACCTCTTTCGGATGTCTTTGCTGAGGCAAAGTAATTTTGTAGATAGATGGAAGCCACAGGCTGCATAGCCTGTGGTTTTGTTTTTGTCCGGAATGAAGTGTATTTGTTTCTGGCATCATAAAGGAGCGGAGAAGCGATCGGTCTCCCTCATTTTACGCAAAACACGCAGGCAGTCTGCGTGTATTTTTTTTACAAAATAAAAGGGGGGCTGGACCATTTGAGAGCCCATGAATTTATTCATTTAAGTATTCATCACAGGAAAAGAACCGACAGAAGGAAAGGACGTGAAAACACATGAAAAAACTAACGAAATACCTGAAAGGATATGGACTGGTCTTTACCTTGGCCATTCTATCCATTGTGCTGGCCACAGTCATGCAGCTGGCAGTGCCGATCCTCATCAAGTACGCCATTGACTCCATTGTAGGCGATGTGCCTGCAGGGAACCTCCAGTTCCTCATGGACGCCTTTGGAAAGAGTCTCTGGGGTGTGGTATGGATCATTGTCATCATGAGTTTATTCCGGGGCATCTTTATGTTCCTCAAGGGATACCTCTCCAGCTATGCTGCTGAGAATATTGCAAAAGAAATCAGAGAAAAACTCTACCGTCAGATTCAGTACATGACCTTTGAACGTCATACCAAGAAAGAGACGGGAGATATGGTGCAAAGGTGCACCTCTGACGTGGAAATGGTACGCCGGTTCATCGGTGTCCAAGTGGTGGACCTGGGAAGAATTATCTTCATGCTGGTTTTCACTTTGGTCATCATGGGCACCATGAATGTGGAGCTGACACTCTACTCCATGATCATGATTCCAATTCTCTTTTTCTTCAGCTACATCTTCTTCACGAAGATCCAGAAGACCTTCAAAAAGTCAGATGAAGCAGAAGGAAGCCTCACCACAGTGCTCCAGGAGAATCTCTCTGGGGTGAGAGTGGTGAGAGCCTTCGGCAGAGAAGAGTTTGAGATCGAGCGTTTTGATGAAGTGAACAGGAATCATAAGACTGTCACTTATAAACTCATTGAGACATTAGCGGTGTTCTGGGCTTCCTCGGACCTTCTGACCCTCATGCAGAACGGTATTGTTCTCGTGGTGGGAGCAGGTATGGTCATCCGGGGAGAACTGACCATCGGAACCCTAACGGCCTTCATCACCTATGTGTCCATGCTTTTATGGCCAGTGAAGCAGCTGGGAAGACTTCTCAGTGAGTTTGGTAAGACCACCGTGGCCCTGGACCGTATCGAGGAGATTCTCTCTGAAGAGGTGGAAGAGGACAAGGAGTTTGAAAGAACACCGGAGATTGAAGGAAACATCTCCTTCAGCCATGTGAGTTTTGCCTATGACGCGCATCAGAAAGTCCTAAATGACATCTCCTTTGAGGTGCGAAAAGGACAGACCCTTGGCATCTTAGGATCTACAGGATCCGGAAAGTCTACCCTGGTTCATCTTCTTCAGAGGCTCTACGACTATGAGGGCAGCATCAAAGTGGACGGACATGAGCTGAAGACCATAAAGAGAGGCCACATCAGAAAGAAGATTGGACTTGTGCTTCAGGAGCCACACCTTTACGCGAAAACCGTCAAGGAAAACATTGGCATCACCAAGAGAGCCTACAAGGAAAAAGACATCTTCGATGCAGCCAAAGCTGCATCCATCCATAACAATATCCTGACCTTTAAGGACGGATATGACACCATCATCGGAGAAAAGGGAGTTTCCTTATCCGGTGGACAAAAGCAGCGCATCGCCATTGCGAGAACCATCATCGATGAAGACAAGAGAATTCTGATTTTCGATGACTCCTTGAGTGCAGTGGACACCGAAACGGATCTTCGTATCCGTCAGGCGCTGAAGGAACGAAGCAAAGACATCACAACGCTCATCATCAGCCACAGAATACAGACCCTGGCGGAAGCCGACCAGATCATCGTTCTCGATGAAGGCCGAGTGGTCCAGAAGGGCACCCATGAATCCCTCATCCGTGAGGAAGGACTCTACAAGAGAATTTGGGATCTGCAGCAGATGGCGATCTAAGAGCGTCATAAAAGGGGTGAACATAATTAATGGAAGAACAAAAAGAAATGAAACTGAAAGTGGATAAGACCGTCTGGAAAGAGATGTTCCGGTATCTCTCCATCTTCAAGAAAGACTTCCTCATACTCTGCGGCTTTATGGTAGGGCTTGCGGGCATGGACATCGTCTTTCCGCTTTTAACAAGATATGCCATCGACAATTTCGTGGCCAATGGAGACTATAACGGTCTCACCTTGGTGGGTGTCCTTTATGGAATACTTGCTCTTGGTCTCGGTCTCATCGTCTTTCTCTTCATCCGCCACGCGGGGAAGATTGAGATGGGCATTGTCTACAAACTGAGAAAGGATGCTTTTGAAAAGCTTCAGAGACTCTCTTTCAGCTACTATGACAAAAATGCTGTGGGCTGGATGATCGCAAGAACCACCTCCGATGCCACAAAAATTTCAGAAACTGTGGCCTGGGGTGTGGTGGACCTGGTGTGGGGCGCCACCATGATGCTTGGGGTGTCAGTGGTGATGCTTATCATCAACTGGAAGCTTGCCCTGGTGACCCTTATTACGGTACCAGTACTTGCGGTGGTCAGTGTCTTCTTTGAAAAAAAGATGCTGGTTTCCTACAGAAATGTAAGAAAGATCAACTCCAAGATCACGGGCCTCTTCAATGATGGCATTGTGGGTGCAAAAACCACAAAGACCCTGGTCCGTGAGGAACTTAATATTGAAGAGTTTCAGGATGTGACGAAGGATATGAAAAAGACGTCCATCCGGGCAGCCACGCTTTCGGCGGGATATCTGCCCATGACGCTTTTCATCTCTGCAGTAGGTACGGTGCTGACCCTTCTTCTTGGAAGCAATTTCCTCATGGATGGGGCACTGACTTACGGTACTTTGGTTCTCTTTATCACCTATGCCCGTCAGTTCTTTGATCCGATTCTTGAAATTGCAAGAATCTATACGGAAATGATCGGTGCCCAGGCTGCCGCAGAACGTGTCATGGGTCTTCTCCATGAAAAAGAGGAGATCGTGGACACAGAAGTGGAAGAAAAAGAGGACTATGGCAAGATCCATGGAGATGTGACTTTTGAGAATGTGAGCTTCTTCTATAAGGAAGGGGAGTACATTTTAAAGAACTTCAATCTTCAGGTGAAAGCCGGGGAGACCATCGCTCTTGTAGGAGAAACGGGATCCGGAAAAAGCACCATTGTGAACCTGGCTTGCCGGTTCTATGAGCCTTCCGAAGGGAAGATCCTCATAGACGGGGAAGACTATAAAAAAAGACCTCAGAGCTGGCTTCATCAGAACATCGGGTATGTGCTTCAGGCACCGCACCTGTTCAGTGGAACCATCAAAGAGAACATCCGGTATGGTAAGCTTGCTGCCACGGATGAGGACATCATCGAAGCCGCGAAGGTGGTTCATGCCCATGACTTCATCATGAAGCTGGAGAAGGGGTATGACACAGAAGTAGGCGAAGGCGGAGGCATGCTCTCCACAGGAGAAAAGCAGCTGATCTCTTTTGCCAGAGCCATCATCGGAAAGCCAAGACTCTTCTTCCTGGATGAGGCCACCTCCTCCATTGATACAGAGTCTGAGGCGAAGATCCAGAAAGCCATTGAAGAAGTGCTGGAGAACAGAACCAGCTTCATCGTGGCCCACAGACTGTCCACCATCAAAAATGCGGACAGAATCCTGGTCATTGACCAGGGAGAGATCCTTGAGGAAGGAAACCATGAGGAACTTCTCAAAAAGAGAGGACACTACTATGAGCTTTACACCAATCAGTTTGTGGAAGAAGCAGGTAGAGAAGTCTTAAAAGGGAAAGTTGTCTAAAAGAATCATTTGAACCCAGAATCAGCAGTTCATGGCAGTAGAAGTTCAGGCATAAGACCCGAAATCTAGAGAAGAAGCGAAGCGTTTTCGATTCTTTTGGTCAAATTAAATAGAAGGAAGGATGGAGCCTCATGAACTTCATCAGGCCTTTCAGTTTATATATAAAAAGCAGTACCCCAAATTTTTTGCGAAGAGCAGAAGGTTTGGGGTACAATGATTTTAATCAGTCTCAAGGGGGAATGAAGAATGAAAGTGACAGTGCTTCTGGAAAATGATCTGGAGAGAGAAGACCTCATGAATGCCCATGGCATTTCTTTTTACATAGAAACGGAGGAGAAGAAGATTCTCTTTGACTTTGGACCAGATGATTCTTTTCGAAAAAACAGTGAGAAACTGGGGATAGATCTTAAAGAAGTGGATCTGGCCGTGCTTTCCCACGGGCATAAGGATCATGGGGGCGGACTTTCTGAGTTTCTACATTATAATAAGAAAGCAAAGGTCTATATACAGGAAGAGGCTTTTCTTCCCCATTACTCCAAGCGGGAAAACGGGGAGATGAATCCCCTGGGGCTGGAGGAGCATCTCATAAGACACCCTCAAGTGGTTCTTTTACAAGGAGACCATGTGATTTCTGAGAAGCTTCAGCTTCTATCGGTGGTAGATAGAAAAGATATGCTCCCGCCAGGAAATGAGACCCTCTATATGGAAAAGGCAGGAAAGATTCTTCCGGATGATTTTCATCATGAACAGCATCTGGTGGTGAAAGAAGGGGAGAAGACCATTCTTTTTTCCGGCTGCGGTCATCAGGGAATCCTTAATATTCTCAGGACGTCAGAAGAGAAAATGCACTGCAACATAGATGCAGTCTTTGGGGGTTTCCATATCAAAAAGCCCTCCAAAGTGCATCCGGACCCATTCTATGTGGAGCATCTGGCCAGGAAGCTTTCTGAAAAAGAAGCTAAATATTATACCTGTCACTGCACTGGAAGAAAAATGTATGGAAAGCTTCAGGAGACGTTAAAAACAGACATCGACTATGTGAGAACTGGACGGGTGGTAGAGCTATAGAGGGCTTGGAAAGTTTAAAATCAGCTTGCGAATCGGAGGGGCTTTACTGAGATGGCAAAAAAACGGGAGAGAAGCCTTTGCTTTTCTCCCGTTTGGTCGTAGTTCTTATTCTGGCAGTGTATAGTTTCCCGAAGAGATTTCCCAAAGGTACAGTGAAGCCAAGGTGCCATAGGGGGAGAATCTCTGCCGGTAGGTTTCAAAGATCTCTTTGGTGATGGTTTCATGGCCATAGAGCATCATCAGTCCTTTTCTGATGGCAAGATCTCCATAGCTTAAGACATCTTTTCTCCCCATGGTGAAGATGAGCAGCATTTCCGCGGTCCAGGGACCGATGCCTGGAAGCTTCACAAGCTCCTTAATGACCTCCTCATCTGAGAGGCTGTAAAGGTCCTTTAGAGAAATCTCCTTTTTTAGAACCATTTCCGCGGTGCCTTTCAGGTAGCCCGCTTTCCGGAAACTGATGCCAAGACCTTGGATCTCTTCCAAAGTGGCCGCTGCGATGTGTTCCGGCGTGATGGCCGGGAAGTAGTCAAGAAACCTTTTCCAGACGGTTTCCTGAGCTTTCATGGATATCTGCTGGCCCACAATGTTATTGATGAGGCTCCGGAAAAGATCCTCATCGGTTTCTCTGGTGTAGAAGGGGAGAATCTCCATGGCTTTTGCCAGTTTCTCATCTTTCTTTTTTAAGTTCTCAAAGTCATCTTTGCTGAAGGTTAGCTTTCCCAAAACTGTTGTCTCCTTTTTTCAGTGGTTCCATGGTGGCAGTATGGCAGAAAGATCTTTTGATCAATTTATTTTTCTGGAGCAGAGAAGGTGCTTCAGACACACTTCCCTTTGATCTCATTATATAGGTGCAGAGTCTTCAATAAAAGAGAAAGCAGTGGAAACTCCATAGAAAATCATGGGTTTCCACTTCCCAACCTGAATTTTGGAGAAAAAGAAGCGATTTCTATGAAATATAGCACTTCGGATGAAGAAGATAGCAAGAAAATAGAAATATATAGTGAAAAATAAAGGGTTTTTCTGTTTTGCAGGGAATAAAGAATAAAGAGAAGTCTGATTATTTTTGTGTGTGGAGGCGTCATGGGAGAAATATTTGGTAGAGAACGGAGACTGACAGAGGGAAGATGGATTATCGCAATTCTTCTTCTAGGCAGTCTTCTGACATTTTTTGTGGATGCGATGTTTGATGTGGGGTATTGGGGGAGATCTATTTTTAAGGTGATTCTGTTTTTAGGTATGCCCCTTATGCTGCACCTTTCCTTTCATGAGGTGAATGTGTTCACGGTGCTGGATACCCGGCGGGAAAAGGGAAGTTTCAGAAAGTCTGTGCTCCTGGGGGTTCTTGTGTATGTGCTGCTTCTGGGACTGTATCTTGTGGTTCAGCAGTTCATTTCCTTAGAAACCATTGAAGGCGCCATTTCGGAGAATTTCATGGTGGACCGGAATAATTTTGTACTGGTGGCCCTTTATATCTCCTTTGTGAACTCCTTTCTGGAAGAGTTTTTCTTCCGGGGCTTTGGGTATCTCAAGCTGAGAAGATCCTTTGGAAGAGGTAGTGCCTATGTGTTTTCCAGCCTTCTTTTTGCACTGTATCACATCGGTATGGTGGACGGCTGGGCGAATCCCCTCATCACAGGTCTGGCGATTCTTGGCCTGTTCTTATCTGGCATCTTCTTCAATCTTCTGAATGACAAAAATGGCAACATCTATAACAGCTATATGGTGCACATGTTCGCAAACTTTGCCATCAACACCATTGGCCTTCATATGTTCGGTATCATTCATCTACCCTTTCTAGGGTAAAGGAGAGATCTTATGGATGTGAAAAAACTGGAACGAATGCTGAGAGAAAAGAGAAATCCTCAGAATCAGCTGCCCATGGAAAAGTATATGAGAAACCAGTTTCCGTTTCTGGGCATCAAGACACCGGAAAGAAGAGCAATTCTGAAAGAGTTCCTGAAAGAGGAACGGGAGGCTTTTTTCCTGGAGGATGCAGAGTATCTTTACAGTCTTCCGGAGCGGGAATTTAAGTATGCGGCCATCCATCTATTGGAGAAGTTTCAGAAAGAGTGGACCGGTAAGGATCTTTCAAGGCTTCTTGCCATGGCGCTGACGGAGCCCTGGTGGGACACCATTGACAGTTTTGCGCCCAATATCTTCGGGCCCATGGCTCTTCGGGAAGAAGCCGTGAAAGAAACCATGAGAGTGCTCATCTATGAAGAGAATATCTGGATGAAGAGAATTTCCATTCTCTTTCAGCTGAAGTACAAGGGCAAAATGGACGAAGACCTTCTCAAGGAAGCCATTTTGAAGAATCTTGACACGAAAGAGTTCTTTGTGGACAAAGCCATTGGATGGGTGCTTCGGGAGTATGCCAAGACCAAAGAGGAGTTTGTCCTAGAGTTTCTGAAAACAGAAGGGCTGTCTTCTCTTTCCAGAAGAGAAGGGGGAAAGCATCTTTCGGATAAAATACTGTGGTAAAATGGAAGTAAATAAAGAGACGTGTTGTCAGTTGGCGTTTAGGAGGGGTTTTTGTGGCAGTGAGAAAAGAAAAAGAGCTTGAGGTGAATGTGCCTTTAAACAAAGCTTTTCAGATGATTGAGTCGGAGTTTCGCAAAATGACGGAGACAGTGATGGAAGAGAGAGAACTGACGGAGACGGCAGGGTTCTTCAAGATTTTCTTCAAAAAGTCCATGGTATCCAATGGAGAGTACTTGACCGTGAATATGGAAAAACTGGACGAGGAGAAGCTGAAGCTTTCCATGGTATCCGAGTCCAAGGTGGAAAAGACCGTTCATGACTGGGGCAAGAATGAAAAAAACATGAAGCTGATTCTAGAAATTTTAGGAGTGGTGAAAAAAGATGAAAAGAAGGGAGTATATTACCCGGGACGAAGATGAAGTAAGGAAGGAGCTCACGGAGCTTCAGATCCATGTGACACGAGAAAACGGCACAGAGATGCCTCACAGGAATGAATATGACCAGAACTTTAAAGACGGCATCTATGTGGACCTTTATACAGGGGAGCCTCTGTTCTCAAGCCTTGACAAGTATGATGCGGGCTGCGGATGGCCGAGCTTCACAAAACCCATTGAAAAGCGGGTGGTGAAGGAGAAGGCCGATTTCACCTATGGTATGCACCGCATTGAGGTGAGATCCAAAGGTTCCGATGCCCATCTGGGTCATGTGTTCACAGATGGACCCAAGCAGAAGGGAGGTCTCAGGTACTGTATCAATTCTGCCGCCATGCATTTCATTCCCAAAGAGAAACTGGTGGAGGAAGGCTACGAGGAGTATCTTGATCTTTTTGAGGAAGCAGAAAAATAGAAGGCACAGGTTGTGAGAAGGAATCACATAAGTACTGGAGGTGCAGGTGTGAAAAACATACTGATTGTGGAAGATGAAAGAAGACTGGCAAGATTCATGGAGCTGGAACTGACCCATGAAGGCTATAATGTGGACATTGTGGCAGATGGGCAAAGTGCGCTGATGAATCTCATGAACAAAGAATATGATGTGATGCTTCTGGATCTCATGATTCCCATTGTGGATGGCATTGAGGTGACCAAACGGGCCAGGACCTTTACCGATATTCCCATCATCATGATTACAGCTAGGGATGGACTGGAAGACAAGGTCAAGGGATTTGACATCGGAGCGGATGAATATATGACAAAGCCCTTTGAGATGGAAGAGCTTCTTGCAAGGCTCCGGGCACTGTTCCGGAAAAATGAGCCCAAGGAGAAGGAGAGCAAGGTCTTAAGCTTCAGAGGCCTTACGGTGAACCGGGAGAACTATGAGGTGCTTCGGGATGGAGAAAGAAAAGAGCTCACAAAGAAAGAGTTTGATCTTCTGACCTATCTTCTGGAAAATCAGGGCATCGTCCTGACCCGGGAGAAGATCCTGAACAACGTCTGGGGATTTGATTTTGAGGGAGAGACCAACGTGGTGGATGTGTACATCCGTTTTCTCAGAAGCAAACTGGATGACGGCTATGAGGACAAGCTGATTCACACCGTCCGAGGTGCCGGATATATCATCCGCTAGGTGAAGTGATGAGACGATTGAAACTGTCCACTAAAATCACCTGGAACTACGCCCTGATCTTCACCAGCATTCTTCTCATCATCAATCTGGCTGTTTTTTTCAGCACTCAGCTGTATAACAGGCTCAGTGCCAACAATGAGGTGGAGCAGCTGGCGGGGGCTCTGGAAGAGAAGCTTCTTTCAGGAGAAGCGCTTACCCGGGAGATGTTCTGGGAAGAAGGGATCCTGTATCCTCTCTATGCCGAGGCGGAGTCCGGAGATACACTTATAAAGTCAGAAGAACTTCTGAACCTCACGAATCAGGACGAATGGCTTATGGAAAGAACCCTGGGGGAGGGAAAAAAGAGCTCCGATGATCTTGTCATAGAGGAACTTCGGGTGGCTGCTCCTTCAGGTATTGTCACGTTACGCGTGGTGAAGGATCTTTCGGTATATCATTTTATGAACTCTGTGACCTTGGTGACCCTCATCATCGCTTCTCTTTTGGGGATTCTGGTGAGCTATGTGGTGGGATACTTCATGTCCAGACAGAGTTTTCAGCCCATCCTTGCCATGACCAAATCCGCTGCGGCCATTGGACCGTCCAATCTTCATGACCGCATTGAGGTGCCGGAGGTGAAGGATGAGCTGAAGGAGCTATCTGAAACCTTCAATGGACTTCTGGACAGAATCGATGATGCTTATTCCAAGCAGGCCCAGTTTGTATCGGATGCTTCTCATGAGCTGAGAACGCCTCTTACGGTGATCAAGGGCTACAACGATCTTCTGAACCGGTGGGGAAAAGAAGATCCTGAAATCCTATCAGAAGCCATTGAGGCCATCCGGCTGGAAACGGACAATATGAGCATGCTGGTGGAGAATCTTCTCTTCATTGCAAAGGGAGAGAACCGGAAAATGAAACTGTCTCCTGTTACTTTTTCGGTGAAGGAGCTTCTTGCGGAAACGGCCAAGGATTTTTCACTCAGTGTGCCAGGCAGAGTGTTTCAGGTGGAGGCCGAAGAGTTTTCGGTGACCCAGGACCGCAGAATGATGAAGCAGCTTTTAAGAATTTTTTTGGAGAACAGTGTGAAATTCACGAAAGAGAGCAGCACCATCACCCTGCGCGCCAAGGATCAGGGAGACCGGTACTGTCTTCAGGTGGAGGATCAGGGAGAAGGCATCGCCAAGGAGGACCTGAAGAATGTCTTCGAGCGTTTCTATGTGGGAGAAAAGGCAAGAACCAAGGACAAGGCGGGTTCGGGCCTGGGTCTATCCATTGCAAAATGGATTGTGGATACCCACGGAGGAGAAGTACAGGCAAAGAGCACTCTTGGGGAAGGAACCACCATGGAAGCCGTGTTTCCTAAGACCATGCAGATCTAAGCAGCAAATTTTGCTGCTTTTTTTGTTTTCATTTTGAATAAAGAATTATATAATAAGTAGTACTACAATCATTTCTTCCTTCGACATAAAAATATGACATTCATACCCGGGAAGTGTGGTAATGGTGATGGAGATATGGGCAAAATAGGAGTTGGAAATGAAAAATATCAGATGGGTTTTTGTTTTTATGTCGATTCTGACCGCTGTGGGCATTGGTTTTTATTATGTTTTTATGGGGAACTCAACTTTATATGTAAAAGATGGGAGTCTGGACTTCACGAGTATAGAGTGGCCGGAAAGAAGCTACATTGAACTCAACGGAGAGTGGGAGTTCTATTATAACGAACTCATCCAGCCGGGGCATTTTGAGGGAAAGGAGAAAAGGTACATTAAAGTGCCT
Source organism: Proteiniclasticum ruminis (assembly GCF_900115135.1). Lineage (GTDB taxonomy): Bacteria > Bacillota > Clostridia > Clostridiales > Clostridiaceae > Proteiniclasticum > Proteiniclasticum ruminis_A. The sequence goes on from NZ_FOVK01000002.1 coordinate 228,298, forward strand.
GGTATCTGGAGCCGGGATGTGGAAGGGGAGACTTATCCAGTTAAAGGTTTTGGGACGTACCGTCTTCTTCTGAAGAATGTGCCCAAAGAGAGCGATGTGGCGCTGAAAAAAACCAGTATCCGCAATGCCAGCAGAATTTATATCAATGGGGAACTTATGGCAGAGGATGGGGTGGTGTCCGAAACCCTCGAAGAAAGTGTTCCTGGAAATCAGCCTCAGCTGATTTTTCTGCGCTTACCAGAAGGAGAGACGGAAATTGTCCTTCATGTATCCAACCATGAGTATGTGCATGGGGGCATCGCAAGGCCATTACAGTTCGGAGATCCGGTGGCGCTCCAGAACCGTCATGACCGGAATCTTCTTTTTGAGTTTTCCATGACCACGGTGAGTGTTCTGGTGGGGCTTCTTTACCTTATTTTATATCTGTCCAGCAGCTATTACCGGAAGGAAGAACCTGCAGTGCTGTCTCTGTCTCTGAGTACCATTTTTCTGGGGCTCATGGGCACCATGTACGGGGAACGGATTTTAGGGATCCTCTTTCCTTCACTCAGTATGGATGGGATATTCCGAATCGGTCATGGACTGGCAGCCAGTGCTATGCTCTGGATGCTTTCTCTGTTTCACAAGCTGTATGAGGATTTTCTCCCAAGGCTTCATAAGAATGTGCTTAGTGTGATTTTTGGAATGATGTTTGTTTTTATTCTGTTTTTCCCCTTACATATCTATATGTATGCCTTGCAGTTTTATTTTTATTTTTCCACCATGGTGTTTTTCGTGCTCTGGGTCCGTGTGCTGAGCTGGATTTTTCGAAGGCGAAGCGACCTGGAAAAGAACATCACCGAGCATCTTCTCTATGCCGCTGCGATTTTTTCCGCATTCTTGTTCTATTTTGATGAAATGCTCTACAGCATTGGCAATACAGACACCATGCATCTTTCGTTTCTTGCCATTGGGATGTACAGTGTGGCCATGGCGTCTCTTCTCTTGTACCGGTATACCCTTCACTACAGAAGAAGTAGGGAGCTGTCCATGGAGCTTATGCAGACCCTGGATGAACTTGCAAAGCAGCACAATATGGTGGAGGAGAAGGAGATGTCCTTCCTTCAGGCCCAGATCAAACCCCATTTTCTATTTAACACGCTCAATGTCATTTCCTCGCAGATTCTGGTGGATCCTGAAAAAGCCCATGGCCTGGTGTCTTCCTTGGGAGAGTATCTCCATGCGAAGTTTGACTTTGAAAACACCCACAAGTGGATTCATCTGGAGGAGGAACTTTCCATGGTGGGGTCTTATCTGGAGCTGGAACAGTCCAGGTTTGAGGAGCGGCTGAGGGTCATTTGGGACGTGGAGGATAACCTTCATTTTCTCCTTCCTCCTTTTACGCTTCAACCTCTGGTGGAGAATGCCATCCGTCATGGGCTCATGGAAACTATGGAAGGCGGCACGGTGAAGATTTCTGTGTATCAGAAAGAGAAGAATTATATCATTTCCGTTTCAGATGATGGCGTGGGGATTCCAGAAGAGATCGTCCGGTCGGTCCTGGAAAAAGAGGAACTGAACCGTGGCGTTGGTCTTATCAATGTGCACAGAAGACTGAAACATCTTTATGAGGAAGGACTTCATATAGAAAGCGGTTTGGATGAAGGCACTCTGGTTTATTTTTTAATACCTGTAGAGGATGTGAATACAAATGAAATATGTGCTGATTGATGATGAAAGAATGGCAGTGGAGCATCTGAAGGTGCTGCTTCTGAAAACAGGAAGGATCAAAGAGCAGGACCTGGTGAGCTTCACCAACCCCATGGATGCCATCCACTTTATAGAGAAAGAAAAGCCCCAGGTGGTTTTTGCAGACATCGAAATGCCCATGGTATCCGGCATTACACTGGCTTCCAGAGTGAGAAGCTCCTGTCCGGGGATTGAGGTGGTTTTTGTCACTGCCCATAAGCAGTACGCCGTGGAAGCCTTCGAGCAGTATGCGCTGGACTACCTCTTAAAACCCCTCATGCTGGAGCGGGTGAAAAAGACCGTGGAACGAATTGAAGAGCGTCTGAAGGAGAAGTCGGTGTTTTCTCCCATGGATTCTCCGAAGATCCTCATAAAGCTCATGGGAGATGCCGGTACGTTCAAAGATGGGATGATGCTGGATTATAAATGGCGTTCGGGTAAGATTCGGGAGCTCTTTGTGTTTCTTCTTCATAACCGGCATAGGTTTGTATCCAAGTATGATATCTTTGATGCGCTGATTCCGGAAGAGGATCCAGAGAAAAGTTCAGCCACGCTCAATATGATTCTTTATCGGCTGCGGAATAAATTGCAGCAGCATGATCTCCCCATCGTCATCAAGTTTCAGGATGATGCCTATAAACTGGTCTATCCAGATGAAGTGCAGGTGGATGTGGATCTTTGGGAGCAGCATCTCAAAACGACGCCCATCATCACTGAGAACAATCTCAGCACATGCCTGAACTATATTGCGCTGGCAGAAGGTCCCTATCTGAAAAATCTCGATTATCCATGGCTTGTGGACCAGCATGAGATCTATCAGGAGAAATACCTGGAAAGACTGAGAAAAATCGGAGATTTTTATTTTACTCACCGGTACTATGAGGAAGCGCTGGAAATTTACCGAAAAGTATACAAGGAAGAACCTCTCAATGAGCGGCTGAATATAAGGCTTCTGGAAATCATGGGGCTGCTCCGGAATGAACGGGGGAGAATGCATCTGTTTGAAGAAATGAAGGAAACCTATGAGGCGTTAGGTGTCCCACTTCCCTCGGCGGTGCTGGACTTCTACAATAAACAGTCCTAGAATGGAAAAGGACCAGGCGCTCGTGAAAAGCAACTGGTCCTTTTTTTGATTCTTACTTAGAATTCTTTTTTTCTGGGAGTTTTTTTACTGGAATTTTCTTGAAGCTTGCTTTTTTGTCTTTTCCAAAGCTCTTCAGCATAAACCAGTAGTAGGCCTGAGTGATGCCGTTTCGAATCATTCTCCAGGTTACCTGCAGGACAAATCCGGCGATGATGGACATCAGGATGCCCATATAGAAATTGTAGTAAGGATCCACGTCCTTAAGATCATAAATATAGATTTCCCAACGTTTCAGGAAGAATACCACCTGCGAGGCCAGGATCCCCACGGTCATGACTCTGGCAATAATGGGCAGCTTCATGAAAAAGAGAATCAGAATAATGAGTCCCAAGGCTCCATAGAGGAACAGATAGGAATCAAAAAGCTCGGGAAGTGGTTTGATTTCAAGAACAGTCAGCGGATCCCAGTTGTAGATGTACACTTCACCGATGGTGTGTGCCACAAAGAATAAAAGCATGGGGATCAGCCGTACTATGAACGCCTGGATGAACCAGATTGTTTTCCAAAGGTATTTCATAAACTAGCCTCCAAAATAATAGCACTACATATCATTATATCATGAATAGAAGGCTTCAGCTGGTTTTTCTGTAAGAAGCCTTTCTCGTTTCATTCTTTTCAAGTATACCTCAGGCATTTAAGTTTTTCCAAGAGAAATCCTGAAAATCTTCTTAAAGATGGAGCTCAGGGACGCTTTTTTTGTGAATGATTGAAGACACAGCCAGAAAAGGCAGCTCTTTTCTGGCTGTGTTTTTTGCCCGTATTCTATGGGGTTCTGCTTTTCACATAGCGGAACAGAAGAAGAAGACCCGTAAGGATCAGCAGTACAAGGAGCAGAGTGAAAAGTCTTTCCTGCATGGAACTGTCAGCCAGAAGCACCGGACCGATACCGAAGAAGGTCACCAAAAGAAATGCTGTGAGAAAAAGAAGATTCACCAGAAAATGAAGTGGTTTTCTCGTCACAAGGATGCACCTCCCGTCTGTCTTTTCTTCTATTGTACTGAAATTGGAAGAGAAAATAAAGTCAGGACTGATATCACCCAGAGAAATGTATGATAAAATAAAAAGTGGGCATTAAGACGATTTTAAAGTGCAGAAGGTATACTGTGTAAAACAGTATGGAATTTTTAGAAAGTTGGGTGTTAAGAGCAATGAAATTAATTGATAAGCTGGACCGGCTGGTTTCAAAATTCGCCGTCCGGGATTTAATGAAATATGTGATGCTGGGATCTTTCCTGGTGTTCCTGGTGGATATGACCTCCAATGGTCTTCTCAGTGCGTTTCTTTATTTCAACAGAAACCTCATTTTAGAAGGACAGGTTTGGAGAGTGCTGACCTTCATTTTTGTGCCAGGATCCTCCAGTTTTTTTGTCATCATCAGTTTCCTGTTCTATTTCTATATTGGCAGGGTGCTGGAGATGGCCTGGGGAACTACGCGGTTTAATACCTACTACTTCCTTGGGGTTCTCATGTCCGTCATCGCAGGGTTCTTTATTGGCATCACCACCACCTATTATCTCAATATGACTCTGTTTTTGGCCTACGCAGCCACTTTCCCGGACAGTCAGGTAAATCTTTACTTTGTGCTGCCCATCAAAGTGAAGTTCCTTGGACTTCTCTATGGAGCCTTCATCGTGGTGGAATTCATCAGCGCTACCATGGCAGGCAGAATCGCCATCGGCGTGTCTTTATTGAACTTCCTTCTTTTCTTCGGGCCTGGGTTCATGAAGGTGCAAAACAGAAGAAGCAAGACCCAGAAGATCCGGCGGAACATCGAAGTGGCAAAATATACCACAAGAGTCCAGTCCATTCATAAATGCACCACCTGCGGCATTACAGAAAAGGATGATCCCAATATGGAGTTCAGATACTGCAGCAAGTGTGAAGGCAACTATGAATACTGTGAGAAGCATATCAGAAATCACGAGCATAAATCCAAGATCATCCAGATGGAAGACCGAAGAAGAGAGTCCTAATACTCCTCTAAAACCTTTCTAGCAGAGTGATTTCACTTTAAGCTGAATTTTTTGAATTTGAGTTAAATTCACGTTCTTTTTCCGTAAAAGTCATTGATTTTGGAAAAAGAACTGATTATACTAAATTCGTGGTGCATGGATTGCACTGTGGAGATGAAGCGGGGCATCCGGATCTTTCAGAAGACTGGTGCTGCCAAAGTAGTCTCAACATTCTATGTGCCTAGCGAAAAGGAATCCCTTCAGCTAGGCTCATAACATCCATTGACATAGATTCACGTATAATGGGACCTTTCGGAGAAAAAACCGGAGGGTTTCTTTTTTTGGGAAGAATCTAAAAGAAACTCAACATTTTGCTTTAAAGGTTGGGCCCACTTCGCGTATAATAGTACTAACAGATTGCCTTGTTAAGGAGGTTCTACAGATGATGAAAAAATATGGTCTTTCCACAAAAGACAACAGGAAGGTAAAACTCAACCGCCTGGAGGTCACGGGAAATATTTGTGGAGAGTACATTGAATACACCATTTCCCAGGATTATAAAAACATCTCCGGAGAGAATATGGAGGGAGTCTATAGTTTCCCTGTGCCATCCACATCCCTCATCACAGGTATCGAAGTGAATCTGGGTGGCCGGAATCTGAAGGCCATGGTGGAGGAACGGGACTCTGTGATCAAGACGTTGAAAGAGAGTCAGGAGCAGGGCATCAATACGTTGGCTCTGGAGCAGAAGGACGATGAGTATTTCACCATCACCATCGGAAACATTCTGCCCAATGAGAAGGTCAATGTGAGAATCAGCTACATGGATCAGCTGACCTATGAGGACGATACTCTTTCTCTGTATATTCCATCGGTGATGGATCCTGTATATTACAGGGAAGAAGATGAGGAAGAAGAGGAGTTCGAGGAGGAGCTTGATTTTTATCTGTCTCTTCTGGTGGAGTCCTATTCCAAGATGGCCTTCAAGTCCCCAAGCCATAAGATCAAAGTGGAACGAGAAGATGATACCTTATCCAAGGTCACTGTGACCAAGGGGCAGACTCTGGATCATGACTTTATTCTGACCCTTCGGGAAGAGCATCCTCAGACCGCTGCAGGTATGGGATACAGCTATTATGAGGACGAGACGGAAAAGTCCATCCTCATGCTGAAACTGGTGCCCACTCTGCCAGATATCCCGGTGGAATACACCACAAACTACTCTTTCATTCTGGATACATCCGTATCCATGGAAGGCTTTAAGCTGGAGGAAGCGAAAAACGCCATGCTCATCGCCCTTCGAAGTCTGGAAGAGGGAGATAAATTCAATCTCATCGCCTACAATGAAGAAATCTATAAGTTCTCGCCTTCCGGAAAAGTGAAGTTCACCAAGGACAATCTGGAAGCGGCCACGGAGTGGATCGAATCCCTCACCACAAGAGAAGGGGAATGCACCTTCGAAGCCCTGAAGGATGCCATCCGGGAAGGAGAGCTGGAAGAAGAGGAAAGCACCATCTTCCTGTTCACGGATGATTCTGTGGCAGAGGAAGATGAGATTCTGGAGTATGTGCGCACCAACATCGGGCAGCACAGAATCTTCCCCATCGGCATGGACACAGAAGTGAACAGCTACTTCATCAACCGTTTGGCAGAGGTTGGCAACGGACGTCCTGAGTTCATCGAAGAGGGAGAAAGAATCGATGATATCATCCTCCGTCAGTTCAACAGAATCCATAATCCACAGCTGGATGTGACTGAAATTGACTTTGGGGATATGGTGGTGGAAAAAACCTATCCGGGTACCATTACCTATCTTTATGACCGAGAACCGTTCACCATCTTTGCCCTGGTGGATGGGGTCATCAGCGGCAGCATCGACATCCGTGGTGTGGTGGATGAAACAGACTACACCATGCACATCGACCTGGACAAACTGGAGATTGAGGAAAATTCTCAGCTCATCCGCAAAGTATGGGCCAGAAAGAGAATTGAGTCTCTGGTGGAAAAGGAGCGCTTTGTGAGAGGTGTGGAGGAAGAACAGATTAAAGAAGAGATTCTGGCTCTTTCCAAAGAATATTCCATCTTATCCAAGGAAACCAGCTTCATTATGATGGAGACCATAGAAGATCCAGTCATGGGTATGGGCCTCAACAAGATTGTCCCCATGGAAATGACAGAGTCCACCATGAAGAATCTGGCCAGAGGATACTTCCTGGATGAGGCAGCCTACAGCTTTGATGTGAACATTAGAGAGAAGATGGCGGTGACAGGACTTACCCATAAGGAAGCGAAGATGGCCATCAAGTATGACCGGGATAATCTCTTAAGAATTCTTGCGAAGAATCAGCAGGCAGACGGTTCCTTCCTGGAAATCGGCGAAGAGACTGAAGGGGACATTCTGGAAACTACCTTAAGAAGTCTTCTGGCGTTCCTGGTGGGCACAGAGACCACCACCTTTTATCTGAACAATGTGTCCAAGGCGCTGAGGTATGTCATCAATACCATGAAGAAGGATGAAAGCCTCATCACGGAAAGAAACTATATGCTTCTTCGTATCGCCTACGACCTGGCAGAAAAGAAGAACCTTCTGAAGGGCAAGGTCCGGGATGTGAACAAAGAGCTGGTGGACTATATTTCTGACATGAAGTACAGAGAGTCTCTGGAGGAAGTGTCGGATCTTGTGTATAGAGCATCCCCCACCCAAAAGAAATTCATCATGGCAGGCACTCTGAACATCACAAAATCCTATGTGGAGAATGCCCATGAGATTTTTGAGCTGGACATCAGAAAGAACATCAAAAACATCGCGAACCTGGCCATGGCCAAAGCCCTGTAAAACATAGAACGTCTGGAGCCTTAGAGGGGAGAGGAGAATGCCTTTCCTACTCCAAGGCTCTTTTTCATGGAAAAAACGTATTGGGAAAATTCATAGAGAATTTACCTCTTGAACTGTGAACATAGAATGGTCCAAATTTATCTGTTATAGGGGCAAGTAAAGCGGATAGTCATCACGAGTGTATAAATACAGATGAAAAAATGAACATGACGAGTTAAATTTTTATCATGGATTTCTAAATTTGTACATAAATTTTTCATATGATGCAGATCAAACTGTCAACTATCCACAGGATAAAGTTCTCCCGGGAAGGGAAGAAGAGAGGCTCCCTTGAACTCCTGTAGAGGGTGACATAGAATGGGGATATAGAAATAGAAGAGCTTTGGTTGTTGCTTTCTGGTGAAATAGGGTGTTGCCACATATCCAATATGTTATTTCTTTGACGATAACGGAGGATGAGAAAGATGAAAAGAAACAAGAGCATCAGAGTCTTTCTGGGGATTCTTCTGACTGCCTTTCTGCTGATTCCGAGCGGACTGTCCATTAAAGCGGAGGACCTTTCAGAGCCTTCCGAAGAGACACCCACAGCGGCTGTGCTGGAAGAAGCATCCGTAGAAGAAGCGCCAGTGGTGGAAGAAGAGAAGGAAATGCTGCCAGTGGAGGAAACAGAACCTGCAGCAGAACTGCCACAAGAAGAGATGGAAGAACAACTGCCTGAAGAAGTGGTGAAAGAAGAGGAAACGTTGCCTCCTGTAGAGGCTCAAGAACCACCACCTCCTTCAGAGGAAAAGGAGCAAGTGGAGCTGCCTATTGAGGAGGTTCCAGTAGAAGAGAGTAAGGAGGATCTTCCTGAGGAGAAGACGCCTGCACCCGTATTAGAGAAGACCCTGGATCTTTCCACCTATCATGGGGATCTGGGTGCCCTGAACTTTATGCAGTACATGGAATGGATGAAGTATTTCTGTATGGGGCTGGACCTGCCTGACGATGGTTCACATCCCCTGGGGTTTCTTTCAGGCATCGTAGAACTTCTAGGTATCGATCCTTTGGAGATGCTGAATGAGAACCTTAAAATGCTGACCATTAAAAAACACTGGTATGACGGGGAGGACCCATTAAGACCACATTATGTCGTTGCAACGCTTCTTGCCAACGGAGAAACCGCTGCATACCTGCCTTTACTAAAAGGAACAGGCTATGAGCTTCAGCTGTATCTGCCCAGTAAAGATCAGGATGGAAATGCCATCACCTATACGGTGGAGGAAGAAGTGCCCCACGGATACATCGGTATTGTAGAGAAGGACGGAAACACGTTCCATCTCCATAACCACAAAGCCATGATGCTTTCTGTGGAGAAAATCTGGATGGAGGATGTGGAGGAAATCAGACCAGCATCCATCACCTATGAAGTGCTGGCAAATGGCGCTGTTTATGGTGAAGAAAGGATGCTGTCAGAAGAAGAGAACTGGAAAGAAGCATTTCTTGTCCCTCAATATGATGAAGAGGGAGAGATCAGTTACTCGCTGAAAGAAGAGCCCTTGGAAGGCTATGTCACCACCTATGAAGAAGGTATGCCTGTGGAAGCTGCAAGGACCATGGAAGGAGAAGAAGACTGCGAGCACTATAAGACCCTTTCCATGAAGATCGTGAATACCTTCACCAATGAGAAAGAGATTACCGTCAAGAAGGTCTGGGTGGATGAGTCTCTGGAAATGAGACCAGAGACCCTGGAGATCATGCTTCATCAGGATGGAGAGCACTATGAGACCCTGACCATGGCAGGACCAGATTGGGAAGAGAAGAGAACCGTTCCTGTGTATGACATGGAGACCTTTAAAAAGCATCTGTATGAGGTCATGGAAGAGGAAGTGCCTGAAGGCTATGAAGCTTCCGTAGAAGGCCTGACGGTCACGAACAAATGGATCGGCATCATCGAGTATGTCACCATCTCCGGTGAGAAAACCTGGATGGATGATGGAGAAGACAGGCCAGAATCTATTACGGTGCATCTCATGGATGGCGATAGGACGGTGGACACCAAAACCGTGAAAGAGGTGGAAGGCAGCTGGACCTACAGCTTCAAAGCACCGAAGTATGACAGCGAGGAGAATCCCATCAGCTACACGGTGAAAGAGGAACCTGTTCCTGGATATGAGACCCTTCAGGGCGAAGGATATGATCTCATCAACAGAAGAGCAGAACTTATCAACATCTCTGGGGAAAAGACCTGGGATGACTTAAGAGGAAGACCGGCCTCCATTACAGTAGCGCTCTACCGTGGTGAGGAGAAGATCGAGGAGAAGACTGTCTCGGAGAACGAAGAAGACAAATGGCTCTACACCTTTGAGGATGTGCCTGGGTTTGATGACATGGGCATGCCATACAGCTACAGCGTGAAAGAGAACTATCTCATGGGCTATGATGTGGAATACAGCGGTTACAACATCAAGAACATTCAGCAGAGAGCTACCCTCAGGATCCTGAAGGTCAATGACATCAATCAGCCCCTCTCCGGAGCCGTTTTTGAAGTGCGCACTTCACAAGGGGAGGTCCTTGGGACCCTGACTACGGGTGAAGACGGTACTGCCACCATGGTGCTGCCTCTTGGCATTTACAGAGTGGTGGAGACCAAAGCACCTACAGGCTATGAGCTGGGCAATATCAACCGCATGGTGATTCTCTTCAACAAGAATCAGACAGTCACCACTGAAATTGTCAACGAGTTCGGGGAGATTGAGGATGTGGATCCTCTGCCACTGCCTGAGGATGATGACACCGACAGTCTTCCACAGACAGGAGAAGCCTCCAGCAGCGCATTCTATGTGCTGGGACTGTTCAGCCTCATGGTGGGCAGCCAGGCGTTGAGACGGAAGAAAGAAAGATAAGGAAAATCAGAAGTGAGAACCGCTCACTTCTGTAAATATCATGAGCTACAAAGAGAAAGAGCCTCCAGTTGTTGGAGGCTCTTTCCGTTGTGGTTTTAGGACAGCCGAAGACCAGGGTTTTTCAGAAGTCTTGCAGCAAGGCTTGCGCCGAAGAAGGACCAGAGAAGATCCATGGGGAGAAACACCAGTGCGCCAAACTTTATGGCTGCCCCAAGTGGCAGTCTGCTGCCGCCAGAAAGGAGATGGGACAGAAGATAAAGATGGGTGACACCCATGGTGTAGATCACCATGACCCCAAGGACGGAAAAGAGAAACAGATGGAAAAGGTCTTTTTTCCTGGTCAGGTCCCGGAGGCTGCCGACTATGAAGGCTGCGGCGATGAAGCCCATGAGGTAGCCAAAGGTAGGGGTAAGAACGTATCCGATGCCACCTCCACCAGTGAAGATGGGAAGACCCATAAGACCCAGAAGCACATAGAGTCCCTGAGATATGGCCGCTTTTTTTCCTAGTAAAAGTGCGGACAGCAGCACAAACACCGTCTGCAGGGATACAGGAACCGCACCGAGGGGAATCTTGATGAATGCGCCCACGGCGGTGAGTACGGTGAAGAGGGGGAGAAGGGTCAGTTCTTTTGTGGTGAGGAATGGTTGTCTGGTCTTTGTGATCATGTTTGGTCTCCTTTTCTGATGCTGATTTCTCCGGAGTGGAGGGTGAGAAGGGAGCCTTCTGACTCCACCAGAAGATGTCCTTCAGCCGTGAGGTCTTTCAGGATTCCCATTCGTGGCTTCTTTTCGTAGAGGAAGGTGATTTCTTCACCCAGATACAGCAGATGCTTTTTATAAGAGGCGAGAAGAGCGTCTGGATTTTCTTTCGTTAGAAGTAGATTCTTCTCCAGGTGGGAAAGCACGCTTTTTGCCACTTCCTGCCTCACATAGGTGCGTCCTGTCTCCATGAAGAGAGAGGTGGCGATGTCTTCCAGCTCCCTTGGAAAACTTCCGGTGTTGACATTGATGCCTATACCAAGAATGAGGCTGGAGAGGGTTCCGGTTTCCATTTCCAGGGTGCCTTCTGTTAAGATGCCAGCGAGTTTTTTTCCCTCATAATAAATATCGTTGACCCATTTGATGGAGAGAGAAAGCCCGGACACTTCTGAAAGGGCATCCCGTACGGAAAGAGCACAGGCAATGGTGGCGTAGGCTGGATTGTATTGGAGAAGATCTTCGATCTTCAGAAGTGAGAAATACAGTCCACCGGGATCTTCCGAAAAGAAGCTTCTTCCCAGACGCCCCCGTCCCTTGGTCTGCTTCTTTGCAAAGACCAGAGTGTTGTTTTTCTTTCCGTCGCTTTCTTTCAGGTAGGTGTTGGTGGATGGAACTTCTTCCAAAACTTCCACGTGATAAGATGGCTGTGCTCCCAAAGCCTGCGTCAGACCGCCCACGGATAAGACATCACTCTGCTTCAAGAGGGTGTAGCCTTTGTTCTTTATCGATTCAATATGGTGTCCTTCTTCTTTTAACAGCTGTATGGCTTTCCACACAGCATTTCGGGATACACCCAGTGCATCCTTCAGATCGTTTCCTGGCAGAATCTCTCCACGGTTTTCCTCCAGCAGTTTCAGCAGCTCTTCTTTCACCATCACGTTCACCTCATTTTGTTTTTTTACAGTTCTCAGTATAGTGGGAAGTATTCTTTGTGTCAACCGATAAAGTATAAATGGTTGACTCAAAAACAGTGAAAGAACAGAAATTCTTCAAAAGGAGAGACCAGGTGGCCTGTTGACAGAAAAGGGGATATTTGCTAATATACCCCTATAGGGTATTTAAGAAAGGAGAATTGAAACATGAAAAAGGTAACTGTATATACCACACCCACCTGCAGATGGTGCCACAGAGTGAAGGCCTATCTCACAGAGAAGGGCGTTTCTTTTGAAGAGAAAGATGTGTCCAGAGACCGGGAAGCGGCCATGGAGATGATTAAGAAAACAAATCAGATGGGCGTTCCAGTGCTGGATATTGGCGGAGAAATGATTGTAGGCTTTGACAAAGAACGGATCAATTATTTTTTGGGCGTATAAGTCTGATACAAAACCTTCTGAGGACTCAGGAGGTTTACTTTTTTTTCTCGTACATACTCTCTGGAAATCAATGGGAAATGGGGCTTTTTAGGTGAAATGAAGGAGCAAGGGGCTTGACAGGAGCGTCTTATCTGTAGTATTCTATCTTTGGTAATTTTTTAACAAATCCCGGTGAACCCTGCGCTTTCCCTTGACGCCAGCAGGACGGTTTTCTTTTTTATAGAGGAGACGGTGCGGTGGCCATAGAAAGCTGTGAGTCAGTAGCAATGGTTTTTGCTAAATCATTCCATATAAATAAGGCTTCCTTGCTGGGATCGGTGGATCCGCAGTGAGGAAGCCTTATTTTGTTTGATCCATTTCATTTTATGGTAAGGAGAGGGGCAAGAAGCAGGAGAAGCTATAGGACCACACGTAAAACAAACTCTCCATCTTTTGCAAGAAACTGGCAGTTGCCTCGGAGCTTTTCTGTCACATGGCGGATGCTTCTCGTGCCAAGACCATGGCCTTCCACCGCAGTACTGGGCATGCCATCTTCCAGTTCCACGGGATTGATGTACGGGTTCTTGATAGAGAGCAGAAGCTTCTCTTCTTTCATTTTGAGGCTTAAGGAAATCTGGCGCTCTTCCAGAGGCAGAGCGGATACTGCGTGGATGGCATTTTCCAGTCCGTTGGAGAGGATGGAAGTGAAGTCCACATCAGAAAAAGGGAGCTTTTCCGGAAGCTCGATGGTGTGCTTGAACTGGATGCTCTCTTCCCTGATTTTGGATTCATAGGAGGAAAGGATCATATTGACAATCTCATTTTCACAGAACTTCATCCGGGCGGTCTTATCGGACAAAGCCATGACTTCTTTTATGTACTCCTTGGCTTTTTCGGGTTCCTCTTGATCAATGAAGGAAGAGATGCTTGTGAGAAAATGTCTCATGTCATGGCGAAGAAGGGCCACCGCATATTCAGAGCGCTTCATGGATTCGATCTCTTTCTCGAACTGGTCTCTTTTCATATGCATCAGGTGGGTATGGTGTTCTGCTTCTATTTTTTCTTCATACTCTTTGAAGTAGACCAGGCTGAAGATGAGATAGGCTACGCAGAGTACAAAGGGCATGAACTCCAGAATCACAAGAGATCCGCTGTAGAGGAGATCAGTATAGACCGTGGCGGTATAATCAAAGAGGTAGTAGGATACAGGAAGAATGCTAAAGATGACGATGGTCTTCCTGGATTTTGTCAAGATGACGGACAGAGTTTCTGCAAAGTACCGGATGATGATGAGCCCGAGGAGCAGTGTGGCTATGGTGCGGAACCCGTACTCCACATAAAGCTCTCCTGATAAAGCATAGGTCAGAATACCCAGCCATTTACTCAGCTGGCAGCATAGATAGGCTGAAGTGATGGCGTAGATGCTGTGCAGAACGTTCTTTTTATAATAGAAGACAAAAAAGAGCAGGTTCGGCAGATGGGTGTGAAAAGGGTAGACTCTTTGGGCGCTTCGGAGCCCTCCATCAAAATAGAACAGAAGCTGTACCACGTTGATGCCAAGGCATAGAAGGGAGAGGATCAGAATGTTCTTTTTTGTGAAGGGGATGCTGAGAATGGCTGCGGAGACAAAGATGCCAAAGACAAGCAGAGAGCTGGAGTTCAGCATTCCTAGGATAAATTCTAACAATTCATATCCACCATCCTTCACTGGTCCTGAAACATCAGGGTAAAATAGGTATCCTGAAAGGGCTTCCCGTACCCTCTTGCAATGGGAATCTGTCGTCCGGATTTTGTGCTGAGCTCCACACTGCTGAAATGCTGGACGTTTTTGAGATTCACCAGATAACTCCTGTGGCACTTAAAGAAGCCTTTGCTGTCCGGAAGTTCTCTTTCAAAAGTATGAAGAGGCTGAAGCACCTCCAGACATTCAGAGTTTGAGAGGTAGAAAAGAACCCGCTTGTTCTGGGCTTCCAGGTACTCAATGTCATGGAGATAGATTCTACGGTATCCCCCTGGGGTTTTCAAAGTGAGGCTGTCGGGCTCTTTATAAAGAAGAGCCATACATTCTTCAAGGACCTGCTGCATCTTATCGTAGGACAGAGGCTTTATGAGGTAATCCAGTGCCCGCACGGAATAAGAACTGAGGGCAAACTCTGGAGAAGAGGTGAGAAAGATGATCTTCACAGATTTATCCAGAAGCCTGAGCTCTTTGGCGGTGTCCATGCCGCTGAGAAGAGGCATCACAATATCCAGGAAAATAATATCGTAGCGTGAGATTCTGTGTTTTGCCAGAAGAGCATCTCCGTGGTCAAAACAGTCCAGTTCCATGGGGATGCTGGCAGTGCGGGACCATTCTCTCAGGAGCTTTTCCGTGGTTTCCAAGTAGACTGTTTCATCATCACATAGAGCGATTTTAAGCATCGGAGGCTCTCCTTTTTTTAGAATTGATGAAATCTTAACACATGTAGGCGCCTTTTTCAATTGCTGCAGAGGATGTGCAGAGGCATTGGAAAGAAAAAACCGTGAAAATCAGCTTGTGATTATAGTGAGAAGCGTCATAGACAAAGATGTTTTCGCCTCTGATGCAGTTCGCGCCGTTTTTGATGCATTTCACGAAGTGGCGATTTTTAGAAGAGGTTTCTATTTTAAAATAATAACAGGAAGATGTATAGGAGTCGCTGCCTGTATATCATCTTTAAAACAAACCGAAACAAGGAGAGAATCATCGGATGAGTAGGCAGACAATAAAGAGAGCATTTTTAAGTGCAAGTCTTGGGGCGGTTTTCTGTTTGATTCTTCTTCTGTCAGGGCTTTTCAAGGAGCCGGTTTTTTCCTGGAGTTTTCCTTCTGAATCTGAAGTGTCAGAAAGTCAGAGGAAGGAAGCAGAGATGGCACCTACAAAAATTCCTGTGGAGCATGCCTCATCTTTTGAAGACGCCACCATAGCCCACAGCATCTTGCTCTGGACTACTGGAAACAGCGGTGTGAAATCCTGGGTCTTGCTGGTTTTTTTGTTTTTGCGAACCTGATCCTTCTTTACCGGGATGACAAGAGGCAGAGGAATCGAAAGAAGAAGAAAATGCAGCAAAGATTTTCATAAACTCAGATTCAGTTTCAGAAAAATATAAATCAAGCGTGATAAATTGCCGGAAGGCTTTTTCTGAAATCGGATAAATCAAACCACGTCCGTTTGTCCTACCGGTCTGGCTGATTTTGGACACCGAGAAGGGGTCCTCTTTCAGTGCTGATGCAGAGAATTCATGTGAAGCAAGTAAGGAAACGCCTCCTGCCGGAGATGCTGCACATTCGTGCAATTGTGCAAGCAATCTGGAAGAAGCTTTAGGATCAGGGAAACCTTGTGTAAAGTCTTCGGTCAGGCGTCAGTGATGTACTGCAGAGGAACTTGAAAGCAGCCAGAGTAAGACAGATGGATCCAGTAGAGTGCACAGGGATTCATCCCTGTAAATCATAGCCCATGAAGCCCTTCTGAGGAATCGGAAGGGCTTCATGTTTTTTGTGGGTTTTGTCATGACCTATTCATGCGAAGAGAAGGCAAGGTATGCCGGTTTATGACAGATTCTGTGAATGTTTGTACAGTTATGCAGGAAACGTGCATAAAAAACTGTATATGCAATTTTAGTGGTGGGTGATGCCATCGGTGAACCTCGGTATTTTCAGATAATTCCCTAGTATCTATGAGATTTGTTTATGAAAACGCTTAAAGATTTAGATATTCCCAATAAATTGCCATTATTGTTTGTAATGAATGAAAATTCACGTAAATGTATATTTATGAAATTTACTGTGCTATAATCAAAACTGTTCAATCAAAACGTGATGGAAATGAAAGGAAGTATGAAATATGAAAAAAGCAAAATATGTAGCACTGGCACTTTCTCTATTACTGGTAACAGGCGTCCTGGCTGGATGCGGAGATAAAAGCACAGGAGAAGGTGAGCAGACTGTTCTTAAAATCGGTACCGATCCGACTTATCCTCCTTTTGAGTTCACCAATGACAAGAATGAGCTCATCGGATTTGACATTGATCTGGCCAATGCCCTTGGCGAGAAACTGGGGATGGAAGTGGAATTTGTTCCAACAGCCTTTGATGGCATTTTCACCGGCATGAACTCAGGCGCTTATGATGTCATCATGGCTGCTGTGAGCATGACCCCTAAGAGACTGGAGACCATGCTGTTCAGCAAGCCTTACCTTGCCAATGGACAGGTCATCTTGAACAGAAAAGAAGATGCGGTTCTTTCTTCTCTGGAAGAGCTGAAGGACCTGAATGTGGGTGTTCAGCTGGGCACCACTGCCGATACTGCTACAGCGAAGTATGCAGAAGAAGTGGGCTTTGAAGTGACCAAGTACGACGAGATCATTCAGACCTTCTCCGCCATGAAAGCGGGACATGTGGATGCCATTGCTGTGGATTATGCCGTTGCCATCGAGTATGTGGCCAATGAGCCTGAAAGCTACCAGATTTCTCCAGTGATGCTGACCAATGAGCCCATCGCTGTGGCCATCAAGAAGGACAACACCGAGCTTCAGGAGAAGATCAATGCTGCACTTCTGGAGCTAAAGGAAGAAGGAAAACTGAAAGAGCTTTCTGAGAAGTGGATGGGTGGAGATTACACCTCCAACATCGATGAAGAGCTCAATGTTGTAGAATAAGTTTATAGATTGGAAGGAGACTTAGTACATTGCTTACACAAGAACAGGTCCTTGGTATAGTAGAAGGGACACAGAGAACCCTCCTCATTGCAGGAGTTTCGGTCCTCTTTGGGATTCTTCTGGGCATTGTCATCGCGCTTTTCAAAATTTCCAGGAGCAAGGCTTTAAACGGCCTTGCCTGGTTTTATGTCTGGATTTTTAGAGGAACGCCGATGCTCATGCAGCTTTTTGTTTTTTATTATGCACTGCCGCTGTTCACTTATGATGTCTTTGGCGTCAGTTTGAGAATCCCTGCACTTTTGGCAGCCTTCATCGCTTTCTCTTTAAATTCTGCGGCTTATCTTTCTGAGATTTTCCGAGGGGCCATCCAGAGCATCGACAAGGGGCAGATGGAAGCGGCGAAGGCTCTGGGCATGTCCTATTATCAGGCCATGTTCAAGATCATCATTCCCCAGAGCTACAGAAGACTCATTCCGCCTCTTGGCAATGAGCTCATCACTTTGGTGAAGGACACCTCTCTTGTGGCGTCCATTTCTTTATTTGATCTTCTACGGACCGTACAGGTCATGAACAACTCATCAGGAGAATGGGTGTACTTCATCTATGCCGGTGTCATCTATCTTTTCGTGACCTCCATCATCCAGCTGGTCTTTGACAAGCTGGAGAAGAAGTACTCGGTCTATGAATAGGGGAGGAAAGGAAGCGCTATGATTAAACTAAAAAATGTACATAAGTCTTTCGGGGACCTGGAGGTTTTGAAGGGCATCAATCTGACGGTGGAAGAAGGAGAAGTGGTTTGCATCATCGGTCCTTCCGGATCCGGCAAAAGCACCATGCTCCGCTGCATGAACCAGCTGGAGACCATCACATCCGGGAAGGTGTTCATCGGATTCAATCTCATCAGCCATATGGAGGAAGGGGAGGATCTTCTGAAGCTTTCCGAAAAAGAAGCGTCAAAGCTTCGCACAAACCTTGGTATGGTGTTCCAGAGGTTCAATCTTTTCCCGCACCTCACGGTGCTTCAGAACCTCACCATCGCTCCCGCTCTTGTAAAAGGTCTTTCGGAGAAAGATCTGGTGAGGAAGGCGGAAGACCTTCTTAGAAGTGTCGGTCTCTATGAGAAGAAGGATGAGTATCCCAATAAGCTCTCAGGCGGTCAGCAGCAGAGAGTGGCCATCGCCAGAGCTCTGGCCATGGATCCCACCATCATGCTCTTTGATGAGCCCACTTCCGCTTTAGATCCTGAACTTGTGGGAGAAGTGCTGGAAGTTATGAAGAAGCTGGCAGAAGGGGGCATGACCATGGTGGTGGTCACCCACGAAATGGGCTTTGCCAGAGAAGTGGCATCCAGAGTCATCTTCATGGATGAAGGCCAGATTGTGGAAGAAGGCACACCAGAGGAGATTTTTGACCATCCGAAGATGGACAGAACCAAAGCGTTCCTCAATAAAGTGTTATAAAGCATTACAGTAGAAGAAGCGGATGTTTCCAAAGTGATTTTGGAAGAATTCCGCTTCTTTTTTTCTTTCCGTTCAGGCTGAATCTGTTATAGTAAAAATAAGAATGTATTAGAATAACGAAAAAATTGGGAGGCAAATATGAAAGTAACAGTGCTGGGAAACAGTTCTACCACCGTCACGCCGGGAGGAGCCTGCTCTTCGTATCTTCTGGAATCCGATGGAAAGAAAATACTCCTTGATGCAGGAAATGGAAGTCTATTCAACTTGAAGAAGATCCTTTCTTTGGAAGAGGTTGATATCATTGTTCTCACTCACCACCATTTTGACCATATATCTGATCTTTTTCTCTTCCGGTATGAAAGAGAAGCTCTAAAGTATATGGGGCAAGAGATAAAGCCCATTCCCTTATACACCCCAAAGATGGAGCCTTGGCTATTGGAGAAGCTGGAAAAAAATCATCTTTTTGAGTTATATTTTGTGGAGAGTGAAAAGACAGTGGAGATTTTTGGCATGAAGGTTTCTTTCATTCCTGTGGAACATCTCATTGAGACCTATGCCCTTCGGGTTGAGAAAGATGGGAAAGTCTTCACCTATTCTGCTGATACAGGCATGTGTGAGGGGATCTTGAAAGCTGCAGAGGATGCGGATCTATTTCTATGTGAGGCTACTTATGTAAGCAAGGAGCCCTACCGGATGAAGCATCATCTCCATGGGAAAGAAGCGGGGGAGATTGCAAAGACTTCTCGTGTGAAGAAGCTGCTTCTGACCCATCTGCCGGAGAAGGAAGTGGATATTCTTCTTTCGGAAGCAAAGGAGATCCATGAGGATACGGAGATTTCAGAGATTCTAAAAAGTTATGAAGTCTAATGTAAGTATTCATAAAAGAGCATAAGAATACCCTGGCAAAAAGAAAGATGTTCTCTTTGCCAGGGTATAGTCTAATCCACTTTATATTCTGAGGTTTCTTTCTCGTCTGATTCCTCTTTGGCTTTTTCTTCAAGAAGCTTGGCTTCCTCTTCCCGCCTCTTTTTCTCTTCTTCCAGAGATTCCAGCGTGAGGTTTTTTTCTGCCATTTCTTTTTTTAAAGCGTCAAACTTCTCTTCGATGTCTTCCTTGGTGATGATGGACAGGAAGGACATTTTCAGTCTCAGGGCACGCTTCAGGGCATCATGGGCACCCAGATAGTCTCCTTTTTTCTGGAGAATCTGCCCATAGTAGTAATGGGCTTCTGGGAACTTGATGTAGTCGATGGCCTTTTCATAGAGGGCTTCCGCCTTCTCCAGGTCTCCCAGGAAGAAGTAGGACTGGGCGAGGTTGTCTGTGATGACATAGTCGTCCTTATTGTACTCATAGGCTTCTTTATTGAAGGACAGGGCTTTTTCGTAGTCCCCTGACGCGATGTAGAGGTAACCGAGGATCTCATACATGATGGAGTTTTTATAGTCCTCTTTGATCCCTTCTACAATGTCAATGGCCTTAGGGAGATTTCCTTTTTTCCACTCGAGTATGGCCATGTTGAGAATGTTGTTGTAGCGGAACCTGGGGTCTCTCATCTTGGAGTTCTCCGCTTCTACCAGATACTTTTCTGCTTCTGTGAGGTTTCCTTCCCGAAGAAGGATGTAACCAAAGCTGGACTTGATATAGGGCTTGGCAAAAGGATGCTTCACGGCTTTCTTAAAATAGGTCATGGCCATATCGGTGTTTCCGGCGTTATAGGCTCTACTTCCTTTGGTGGCCTGAAGGGTCGGGAAGTTTCTATACACCGTAAAGAGAAGATACGCGCCAATGAGCAGATTTGCCGGCGTGGAGTATCCGCTGTAAATCAGGATAAATATTCCTGCAATGGCCAGGAGATCTAAAATGGGGAGATTTCTTGTTTTCATCGTCATTTCCTCAACTTCAATTTACTTTCTTTTCTTTAAAATCATAACATGAATCGGACTATATTTGAACAGGGAAGCTTTATAGAAGATTATTACACAATAGGGTTATAGAAAGCTTAATTTCTTTCAAGATACCTGTGCTATAGTGAAAAGAAGAACGTCTATTGAAGTGTAAGGATAAAATTCAAGTGATAGGGGGGACGGTTTTGGAAGACAAGAGAATCATCGATCTGTTTTTCAGAAGATCAGAAGAGGCCATTAAAGAGCTGACGCTAAAATACTCTGCTCATCTGAGATGGATCGGCAGGAACATCCTCAATGATGCGAGGGAGACGGAAGAATGTGAAAATGACACCTATCTCAAAACCTGGAACAGTATTCCACCGGAAAGGCCTGAGTTTCTCAAAGCCTATGTGAGCAGGATCATGAGAAATCTGGCCCTCGACCGGTACCGGAAAAGCAGGGCACTAAAAAGAAATGTGGAGTTGGATGTGCTTCACAGTGAGCTTCTGGAGACTATTCCAGACAGTAAAGGGGATTTTAAAGCCGAAGACCAGGAGATCCTACAAGCAATCCATACGTTTCTTGGAAGTCTTGATGAAAATCTGCGAACGCTCTTTGTAAGGCGGTACTTCTATGGGGAAAGCGTTAAAAGTCTTTCAGTAAAAATGGGGATCAAAGAAAGCGCTGCGGCTACGAAGCTCTGGCGCTTAAGATCTCAGCTGAAAGAAACGCTTGAGAGGGAGGAGGTTTTCTTATGAGAAAAGAAGACAGACTGATGGATCTTCTGGGACAATTGGATGATTCGTTTCTGGTAGATCTTGATGATGAAGTTTCTACTGTATTGAAAGAAAAGAGGAAAAAAACTGTTGGAGAGGCGATTTGGTTTCAAGGAGCTTCACTTGCAGCGGCGGCTGTGCTGACGCTCATCATAGCAAGGACTTCCCTTTTGCCTGAAGTGAAAGTACCACCCTTTGATTCCACCCTTCCGATCCTCCATATGGACTATGAGCGTTTATTTGCTGGAGGCTGGGGCTATGAAGGACTCATGGGAAAGAACATTGAGGAAATCCACTATGATGCGCCTTGGGAAAGTGGAGACTTTGATACCCTTCCAGTGTTTCAAAATGCCATGGGAAGTAAGAGTGAAGCCTATACCATGGAGGAGAAGCTGTTGAGGATGAAAAAGGCGCTGCTCTCCGCAGGGGAGAGAGTGGGGTTGGTGATACAAGAAGAGGAGATTCTTGTGGAATGGATCCAAGAGGATTATCCCATAGCCTCTTATGAATCAGAAGAACATACCATTAGTGTGGATCCGGATCTTAGTGCTACCATTCAGTTCAAAACGCCGGTGATGATTCCGAATGATCTGAGAAGCAAGGAGAAACCTGTAGAAGAGCAAGGTTCTCACACGGTGTACCCTACATTGAAAGAACATTTTAAGCTTTCCCAGTATTTTGTGGAGAATTTTGAAAATCTTCTTCAGATGAAAAGCCCTGTCACTTCGGTAGAGGGGGGAGACCGGAACATTTATGGCAAGAGACACCATCAAATCTTCTATTATGAAGATCATGAGAACCCACAAGGAAAATTTCTAAATTATTCCTTTAGAAGAACCTATCTCTACGAATCCAATATGAGTGAGATGATTCTCATGAGGATTTTCAGCACTGATCTCACCAAGAAAGTGGGAGAGTACCCCATCATATCTGAAAGAGAAGCTAGAGATCTCCTTGTTCAAGGAAAATATGTGACTTCTGTACCAGAAACTTTTCCCGGCCGAAAGTATATCAGGCGGGTGGAGCTTGTCTACCGCACGGGGTATGATGAGGAATTCTTCATGCCATATTACAGAATCCTGGTGGAAGTGCCTGCACTGAAATATGAAGGGATGAATACCTATGGGGCCTACTACGTGCCTGCTGTTAGATCGGAGTACCTTTCAGGGCTCCCGACCTATGACGGTTCCTTCAACTGAGTGGAAAGATGCTTTAGATTCTATAATTTGACATATATATCTTTAAGAGCGGAGTAAGGTTTAAGACCATGCTCCGCTTTTGAAGAGCTTTCGTGGACAAATCTTTTCTCACTGGGTACAATGGAAGAGTCCAGTTTCTTCTTTTCACCGATAAATAAAGCACATCCTAGTGGATAGAAAGGTGAGAAGTGAAGAAAAGTATGAGATGGGAAAGGTGGAAAATAGATGATAGAAGCAGTGTTTTTTGATCTGGATGGCACAGTGGCCAATACCAATGAACTGATTTACCAGTCCTTCAAGAGGATGTTTACGGATAAGATGAAGATGCAGGTGGAGGATGCGGAGATCTATAGCCTCTTTGGAGAGCCTCTCACCACAAGTCTTCTGAAATATCAGGAGGACATCACAGACATCATGGACTACTATAGAGCCTATAATGCAGAGCATCACGATGCCATGATCACTTCTTTTGTAGGGGTGGAGGAAGCGCTGAAAGCGCTGAAAGAAAATGGATTGAAGCTCGGTATTGTCACCTCTAAAAGAGAGCGTATGGCAAGAAGAAGCCTCAGCTGTCTGGGACTTCTGGATTATTTTGATGTCATTGTCACACCAGAATATACAGAAAAGCATAAGCCAGAGCCGGATCCCTTATGGAAAGCCTGTGAGCTTGCCGGGGGCATCGACCCGAAAAATACCCTCATGGTGGGGGATGCCACCTATGACATTCTATGTGGAAACGCCGCAGGCGCCACCACCGTTGCAGTATCTTACAGCGTCATCGCACCAGAAGTGCTGAAAGGGGCAAATCCACATTATACCGTGGATGATCTGCGGGAGCTTCTTCAGATCATTGAAGAGAAAAACCGCGAAGTACGATCATTCTAAAAGTGAAGAGAATATAGAACATAAAAACACCTCGGGTCCCTTAGGGAAATCCGAGGTGTTTTTCTATCTCAGGAGTGATGCTATTGGTCAAGAATATCCGGAACCACCACACTGCTCTCTGCATGAAGCCTGGTGAAGGCAGAAACGCCATAGGTGTAGTTCTCTGTGTCCAGATGATTGAGGCTGTAGGTTTTTGTTCCTGGTGACACCGGAATTTTTTTGAAAAGGTAGGCAGGGTTTTCTGTGTTCTGGTCTCCTTTTGGAAACTGGTAGACCATAAAGTATCGGGTCTTATCTTTTTCTTCAAAGCCCTCGTACCCGTCCTGGAAAGTGAGGACATCGTTTTTGAGCGTGACCTCTTTCGGCTCTTCCGGTATGGTTTCCGGGAGATTCCGGTTCACAGGCACCACAGCCATCTGGCTGAAGTGGGTTTTGATGTGCTCATTGTTTTTCTTGAGGTTTTCCTGACCAGTTCCTGAGAACTCTCCACTGTTTTCCACAAGATACCCCAGTCTGAAGAAGACGCTTCCTCTTACATTTTTTAGGGTGTTTGTGTAAGCCATCTGGTCTGTGAGGACGCTTCCCATGGCCCAGTTTGGATTTTCGATGTTCTCATAGAGCTTGTAGTTTGCATGTCCGATGTATAGATCCACCTTGGTGCCTTCCGCCACATCATTCCACCATCTGGCTAAAGTACCAAAGGGAGCAGCGCTCTCTTCGAAGGTCCAGTAGATCTGTGGCACGATATAGTCCACAAGATTTTCTTTAACGAGTTTTCTGGAGTCTAAAAAGACACTGTGATGATAGGTTTCTGAACTGTCTGTGGGGGTGTCTGACCCCAGACCATCGGTCTCTTCACTGTGTCCCCAGATGCCGAAGGGACTGAGTCCCACTTTCACATAGGGCTTCTGGTCATGAACTCTGTGGCTTAGTTCCTTCATAAACTCATAGGTGTTATTTCTTCTCCACTCTTTGATGTCAGTGAAATCTCCTTTATGGGCTTCAAAGGTTTTTTCATCTTCTCCATCTTCGCCGAAGAAGTAGGGGACCATTGCCCCTTCCTCATTTTCTCTTGAGCTTCTGTAGGGATAAAAGTAATCATCCAGGTGCACCGCGTCGATGTCGTAGTTTCTCACCACTTCCATGATGCTTTCTATGACGAAGGTTCTGACTTCCGGGTCTCCGGGATTGAGAAACAGTCTGTCATCAAAGCGCAGCACCTTTTCCGGGTGAAGTCTTGCATAGTTTGTCTCGGACAATGTTTCGAGGATCTCTTCCGTGGTCAGGTCCGGCATTTTATCCACCGTGACCCGGAAGGGGTTGAACCAGGCATGAAACTCCATGCCTCTTTCATGGGCAGCATCCACAGCATAGGCGAGGATGTCCGTGGGGAGACCTTTTGTGACATCTCCAGTGACGTAGATGGAAGGCGGATTCAGTTCTGAACTGTATAAAGCATCTCCGGAAGGCCGCACCTGAAGGATCACGGCGTTCATCCGGTAGAGCTCATAGAGGTCCAGATTTCTTTCAAAGGCACGTTTCAGCTCATCCAAGGTCATGCCCTGTTTTTTGGGGAAGTCCAAGTTCCTCACAGAAGCCATCCAGGCAGAGCGGAAAGCGTATTTTCCACTGTCTTCGTCTTTCACCACGGGCAGGAGGGTGTAAGGCTCCTCTTCCACTTCAGGTTCAGTGGGCGTTTCCACCTCTGTTTCTGGTGGTGGCAGAGGTGTGGTATCTGGTTCGTCCGAAAAGATCTCGCTGCAGGCAAGAAGAAGTGCGGAAACCAGTAGAAGGCTCAGCAGTGTCAGGAGCGCTGTATTTCTTTTATTCTTTTTCGGAATGGACAGCTCTTCAGGGTACTGAAGGATCTTATCCTTTTCTTCCGTAGGATTCATGCGTTTCACCTCACAGGGGTCAAGTTTCATCTTGTTTCATTACGCATACAGTATGGCATGAAATCAAAGGGAAAGAGTGACATTTTTGTGAAAAGAAAGGGACCGATTCCTTCGGTCCCGGTATTTCTTATTCTAGAAAGCCTTTCTTGCTTCTTTCATCCACATAGCGTTTGTTCTTTCTGGCCGCTTCAATCCTTCGTCTTCTGGCAAGTTTTCTTCTTCGCCTCTTGATGGTGATCACAAGGATGGTCAAAAGGAGAGCGATGCTCACAAGAACAATGAGGATGTAGCTGAGCAGGTGGGTTTTGAGGATTCTTTTATTCACATCCACCGTGGAAAGAAGGTTCACTTTCTTTTCCACAAGGCGCTCCTTGATGGAAGCTTCTCCCACAATGGAGTCCACTTTCACCTCTTTTGCTGTGACCTCCTTATAGGTAAGAACCAGTTCGGACTCACTCAGGTTGACGCCGTTTCCATAGTAGGAGATGGTGTCTTCCGCTTTCACGGGCACTTCCATTTCCTTGGTGGGACCCAGAATGAAGTAGGGCTTGTAGGAGACCGTGATGACACCCACTTCTTCAGATTTGGAAAGCTTTATGATCTTGTCTTCTTCAAAGGCGCTGTTTACCACTTTCAGGATGTCCTCGAAGACGAGAATGTTTACTCCGTCATTTTGAGAGTTGAGGATGATGCTTCCCAGGGTTCTTCCGTCTCTTTGGTAGACGCCGGCAAAGCATCTGCCTGCCTGCTCCGTGTATCCTGTCTTTCCCATGATGTTTCCATGAAGTCCAATGTGCTTGTTGGTGCTTTCAATGAGCCCCAAGGTCTGATCTTTGGTCTTCAAATCATAGGACTGTTTGCTGGCCACCTCTCGGATCCAGGGATCATTGTAGGCAGCTTCCAGAAGAAACATCAGGTCATAGGCAGTGGTGTAGTGATTGTCATCATGAAGACCGGAAGCGTTGACGAAGTTTGAGTTCGTCATGCCGATTTCTTTTGCCTTCTCATTCATGAGCTCTGCAAAAGCGGCTTCTGATTCTGCCACATTGAGTGCCACCACCACAGAGGCATCGTTGAAGGAGGATAGAAGCAGCGCATGCATCATATCATCTGCGGAAAACTCTGTGCCCACCGGGATGTTTTTTAAGTTCCAGTAGATGGCGTTGGGGACCACCAGTTTCCCTTCCTGGGGATAGGTGAGATACTCTGTTTTCTTCGCTGAGTATTCATCCGAAAAGACGAGAGCCGTTAAAAGCTTCGTGATGGAAGCTGGATAGACCTTGCGGTCAATGTCTTTTGTATAAATGAGTTCCTTGGTGTCCAGATCAAAGGTGATGGATGAGGAACCATTGATCTCCGGCATTTCTGCCCGGGCTGCCACTGCGGGAAACAGGAGAAGCAGCAGTAGAAGAAATGCTGGGATTTTTAAGAGAGTCTTTTTCATTCAATCGCCTCCAGAAAGTAGTATCTTTTCTATGTGTTAATAAGTTATATCATTCATATGATTTCACAAGGCTTATCAAAGCCTGTAAACATTATAACGCAAATTACACGGACTTTTCATCCTTTTCTGGTGAATAAATCTGTTATAATAAAATAGTAAGAGAAATTTAAGGTAGAGGTGAGTCATAGCTTGAAGTCTGTGGATATTTTCAGTACCAGAAAACCGAAAATCATTGGGAAAAGGCGGGAATACTCGGTGATGCTGCTGCTCACAGAGATGGAAGGAGAGCCCCATCTTATTCTAGAAAAGAGAGCCAGCACCCTGAAGAGCCAGCCCGGAGATATCTGCCTTCCAGGTGGAGGGATCGAGCCGTTAGAGTCGCCTCTGGAAGCAGCTGTCCGGGAAACCATGGAGGAGCTTTGCATCTCCAGGGAGGACATTGAGGTCATTGGACCCATGGATTACTTCTTAAGTCCCTATGGCCAGACCATGTATCCCTTTGTGGCGAAGACAAGCCGCACAGAGTTTCATCCCAGTGCAGATGAAGTGGAGCGTCTGATTTTTGTTCCTCTTTCATTTTTTGAGGAGCATGTGCCGCTGATCTATGAGATTGATCTCACGGCAAAGCTTGGAGAAGATTTTCCTTATCATCTTATTGAGAACGGAAAGGATTACCCTTTTCGGCGGGCCACCAACAAGCAGTATTTCTATAAGTTTGGAGATACGGTCATCTGGGGCTTCACCGCTCAAATCGTCAAAAGTTTCATCGATATATTAAAGGAGGACGAATCACATGCTGAATTTTGATTTTCACAATCCCACAAGGCTGGTCTTTGGACAGGGGACCATCAAGAATCTGGGAAAATACATTGAGGAGTACGGAGACAAGAAGGTGCTGCTTCTTTATGGAAAAGGATCCATCTTTAAAAATGGCGTCTATGAGGAAGTCGTGAACTCACTGAAAGAGTATGGCATTGAATATGTGGAAATGGATGGGGTTAAGCCCAATCCTGTACTTTCCAAGGTCATTGAGACCGTGGATCTCATGAAGAGAGAAAAAGTGGATGCCATTGTGGCTGTGGGAGGCGGATCTGTTCTGGACACCTCCAAGATTTCTGCAGCGGCGTACTATTATGAGGGCAATCCCTGGGACTTTTATGAAGGCAAGGTTTATCCGGAGAAAGCACTGCCCATCTACGGGGTGCTGACCATTTCGGCAACAGGTTCGGAGATGAACTCCGGTGGGGTCATCACCAATGAGGAAGAGAAGAAGAAGTGGGGATGGGGATCCAAATACACCTATCCAAGACTTTCCATCGTGGATCCATCGGTACAGAAATCCCTTCCAAGAAATCAGACGGTAAACGGTGCAGTGGATACGCTGACCCATGTGTTTGAAGCTTACTTTGGCGGAACCAGCGGCACGCTGATGCAGGATGAGTTCTCGGAAGGCATCGTCCGCACCACCATGGCTTCTGTAAAAGTGCTACTGGAGAATCCGGAAGATTATGAAGCAAGAGCAAACCTTGCCTGGGCAGCGACTTTAGCCCTGAACGGACTGAATGGTCTTGGCCGTAGAGGAGACTGGGCTTCCCACAGCATTGAGCATTCTGTGTCTGCATACTATGACATTGCCCACGGGGAAGGTCTTTCCATTGTGATGCCTGCCTGGATGAAGTATGTCTATAAAAATGATGTGGAGAAGTTTGCGCGATTTGGTGAAAAGATCTTCGGCATTGTGAAAGAAGACAAAGAAGAGCAGGCTCTGGCAGCCATTGAAGCTTACAAGGAGTTCTTGAGAAGCATTGGCGCACCGGTTTCATTAAGCGAAAGAAACATTGGAGAAGAGCATCTCAAGGAAATGGCAGAGAATGCTGTACTGAGAGGACCTCTGGGAAGCCTCAAGAAGCTTCAGGCGGAAGATGTCTTTGAAATCTATAAGCTTGCGCTTTAGAACCTGCCAAAAGACATGCAGAACTGAATAGACCCTTTTTGGAAGAGAAGAGATTGGTTGTGAAACCTCTCTTCTCTATTTTTTATGGCTAATATATCGGTAAACTGAAAGGAAATTTCCGCTATAATAAGGTTAGGTTGTAGAAAACATGAATGATTGAGGGAAAGGAGAAGAAGCACCATGACAAAAAAGGAAGAAACGAGGGAGAAGGAAGATGAAAAAGATCAGAAGGAAAAGCACTCCCGCGTCGGCGCAGGCATCACCTATGGACTTCTAGGTGGCGCGGCCTTTGCTGCCGTCTTCAGCTCTTTCTTTGAAGGGTACATCCTGTGGTCCCTGGCACCCCTTCTGGGGTTGACCCTGGGCATTCTCCTTGGTGCGGTACTGGATGCAAAAGAGCAAAGAGAAGACCGGTAAAAAGAATCTTTCTGTGCCTTTTCAACAGGTTCACAGCTTTTGAAGAATTTCAAGACTTTTGAAGATTGATATTTTTTGGTAAGATGAGAAAGCTTTAATTTTTAGGATCCGAAGTTTTCATGTCGGATTGAAAGGACTGTTTCATGTACAAGGAGTTTTTTAATATGATAAAAAAGAATAACCCCAATGAGCTCATCATTGTGGATGGCGTAGTGGGCTCCGGCAAGACCACTTTTATGAATCTTCTGAAGGAAGAGCTTTCCCTGCCGGGCTTTGAAGAGCCCGTGACAGATAATCCTCTTTTAGAGAAGTTCTACCATGACAGAAAAAGATATTCCTTCCCGCTGCAGGTGTTCTTCCTCAACAGGCGTTTCCGGATGCTGAAGGATGCAGGGGCAAATCTCACCGCATCTGTCATGGACAGAAGCATCTATGGGGATGTGATCTTTGCGAAGCTTCTCCATGAGGGTGGCGATATGGAAAAGGATGAGTTTGATCTATATCAGGAGCTTCTCGTCAACATGCTGGACCACATTGAGTCCCCGAAGCTTATGATCTATCTGAAGTGCGATGTGGACACCGCCATCAGCCGTATAGAAAAGCGCGGCAGAGACTACGAGCAGATTGTGGAAAGAGACTACTGGGAACGGCTGAACCGGGAGTATGAAGCCTACTTCAAAGAATATAGCCTCTCCAAGCTTCTGGTCATTGATGTGAAGAACTATGATCTTCTGGAAAACGAGAAGGACAGAAAAGAAGTCATGGATCTGGTGAAAAAGGCCATCACAGAATCATAATATACGAAGCTCATTTTAGGAACGCTATGCGCTCTTTAAATGAGCTTTTTCTTTTTCCTTCTTCTGGAATACAATGCATAAACGGACAGTGTGCACCCATGGAGAAAAACTGTTTTTCCCTTGTGGTAAAAGTCTTTTCGTTGGATACAATATGAAATGTGAAAGATTAAACCATCTATGAAAAATGAAATAGAACTGGGATCTTTTCTCAAAAATGATGAGTTTTCTAGAAATGTTCTTCCATAAATTGAATAACTTGTTAAATTATTGAAAAAGTCATATAAAAACGGGCAAAAGGTCCAAAGGGTTCATCTTATGTTATAATTTTGCCGAAGAGATGAAATATCGTTTACATTTGCACTTTTAGTGTGTTTCTTCATGGGGGGATATAGGTTTGTTTCTTCTTCGGGGTTATGATGAGGATGGAAACAACTTATTGATATTTAGGGTAAATCTAAGGAGGAAATGGAATGTCAACAATGGACTTATTGGGACTGAGAGAAGAACAGCTGAAGGCTGGCTACTCTGTATGCAGACTCATCAACGAAGCGGTGAAGCGAGGCGAGGGCAGGCTCACTAAAGAAGGGGCACTGCTCATTGAAACGGGACAGTATACCGGTCGTTCTCCGAAGGACCGCTTTATTGTGCTGGATGAACTGACAAAGGATACGGTGGCGTTCGGGAAAACCAACCTTCCTTTATCAGAAGAGGTCTACAGAAATCTTCTTCAGAAAGTAAAGTCCTATGTGGAGGACAAAGAATTATACGTCATCAAAGCCAAGGCGGGTGCTTCAGAAAACCATGCCATGGACATCAATGTGTTTTGTGAAGATGCTGCCCAGGCGGTATTTTCCAGCCAGATTTTCATCAAGGATCAGGACAGGGAAGGATTCGATGCGGACTTCACCGTCATCGCTCTGCCAAACCTGAAAGCCAACGGGAAAGAAGATGGCATCCATTCCGAAGCATTTGTGGTCATCAGTTTCACCGATAAAGTGGTTCTCATCGGTGGCACCAAGTATTCTGGGGAAATTAAAAAATCCATATTCTCTGTGATGAACTACAGACTCATGGGAGAGGATGTGCTGCCAATGCACTGCTCTGCCAATATGGGGAAAGATGGCAAAACAGCGCTCTTTTTCGGCCTCTCCGGAACAGGAAAAACCACCCTGTCTGCTGACCCTAAGAGATTCCTCATTGGAGATGACGAGCATGGCTGGTCTGAAGAAGGAGTCTTCAACATGGAAGGCGGATGCTACGCCAAGTGCATCAACCTGGACAAAGACAAGGAAAAGGAAATCTATGAGGCCATCCGCTTTGGTTCTGTCTTGGAAAATGTCATCGTCAGTGACAAAGGCATTGCAGACTACTGTGATGGAAGCTTGACAGAAAACACCAGATGCACCTATCCTCTGGAGTATATTGACAACAGAGTGGATGAGAAGAAGGGAGGCCATCCTTCCACGGTGCTGTTTCTCACAGCAGATGCCTTTGGGGTGATTCCACCCATCTCCAAGCTCACGAGAGAAGGCGCCATGTATCACTTCATGTCCGGCTACACCTCAAAACTGGCCGGCACGGAAAGAGGCATCGTGAATCCGGAAACCACCTTCTCTGCTCTATTTGGGGAGCCTTTCATGCCAAGAAAGATCGAAGAGTATGCGGAGCTTCTTGGAAAGATGATTGACGAGCATAATACGGAAGTGTACCTCATCAACACCGGATGGTCCGGTGGCGTCTATGGCGTTGGACAGAGAACACCGCTGAAGTACACAAGGCTTATGGTGGATGCGGCGCTGAGTGGAGAACTGGACAAGGCAGAGTTCATCCATGACGAGATCTTCCATCTGGATGTGCCTGTTTCTGTACCTGGCGTCCCAGAGGAGCTTCTTCATCCAAGAAAGCTCTGGAAAGAGGAAGCGGAGTATGAAGCCACCGCAAAAGAACTGGCAAGAAAGTTCAAAGAGAACTTCAACCGCTTTGAGGGCGCTGCAGAAAACATTGTGCAGGCAGGTCCATACTAAAACTCGATAAAAAGGTCCATGGATCAGGCTCTGTGTGGAAAAGGAGATTGGGGGAAGCGCACAGAGGCCGATCCGGGGCCTTTTTCTTTTTGAAAATTAAGGGGATTTTCAGGGATTTATGAAAAAAAGTTTAGTAGAATAGAAGATAGACGTAAATTGAAGATGGAGGTATTTTTTCTTGGATATTTATTTTATTTTTAGAGCCATCGTGGTGGCCATTGTGGAAGGGCTCACAGAGTTCATTCCAGTGTCATCCACGGGGCATATGATTCTTGTGGGAGATCTCATCGGGTTTCCAGAGACGGAGTTTACGAAGATGTTCAATGTGGTGATCCAGCTGGGCGCCATCCTGGCCATTGTGGTCCTATACTGGCAGAAGCTGCTTCATGCGGCCATTTCCTTTTTCAAGGGAGAAAAAAGAGGACTGAATTTTGGATTTGCCCTCATCATCGGTGTGCTTCCGGCTGCTTTTTTTGGCTTCCTTCTGGAGGACACCATCGATGCGTATCTTTTTAAGCCTCTGCCCGTGATCATCGGTCTCTTTGTGGGCGCGGTTCTTCTTA
Organism: Proteiniclasticum ruminis; assembly: GCF_900115135.1. Lineage (GTDB taxonomy): Bacteria > Bacillota > Clostridia > Clostridiales > Clostridiaceae > Proteiniclasticum > Proteiniclasticum ruminis_A. The sequence continues at coordinate 260,871 of NZ_FOVK01000002.1, forward strand.
TATTTGTGGAGAACAAGTACCGTGGGAAAGCCCATGTTCATGAAGTGGAAGAGATCACAAAGCTTCAGGCTTTAAAGATCGGCTTTTTCCAGTGCCTGGCCATGTGGCCTGGTATGTCCCGTTCTTCCTCCACCATCATGGGAGGCTGGATCACCGGACTTTCCTCGAAGGTGGCTTCAGAGTTCTCTTTCTTCCTGGCCATTCCTGTGATGGTGGGCGCTTCTCTTGTGAAAGTGGTGAAGTTTCAGGGAGATGTGGGCTTTGGCACGTTAGGAGCTACAGAGTGGACGGCATTTCTTCTGGGATTTGTGGTGGCCTTCATCGTGGCGCTTTTATGTGTGAAGGGCTTCATCGGCTATATCCAGAAGAAGCCCATGAAGATTTTCGCCTATTACCGCATTGCCATTTCCAGTGTGTTTGCACTTCTTCTCCTGACTAATGTCATTTCCATCTAATGCTTTTCAATACGTCTTTCTTTGTGCTAAAATGGGCTTAGTAACGAATTGGAGTGATTGAAAATGAAGGAAGTCAGAAGATATTTGGAAGACCGGCTCGGGTCCTACAGTTTTTACTTTGAGGATCTCAAATCCGGATTCATCTACGGGTACAACGAACATGTGAAAATGACCTCAGCAGGGTGCATGAAGCTTCCTGTGGCCATGGCGGTGATGAAGGATGTGGAGGAAGGAAAACTTTCTCTCAATGATCAGGTGCTTCTCATCAGCAGGGACCGCGTGGAAGGATCGGGTATTCTGAAACATTTGAACTCCAGAGAATACACCGTAGGCGAGCTGATTCTTGTGATGCTTGTGGAGAGCGACAATACGGCTACCCAAAAGCTTGTGACACTCATCGGTTTTGATGAGCTGAAGTCAAAGTTTGAGGAGATGGGGCTTCAGAATACTGCCATGAATGATATGCCGGGTTCTCCTATAAATCATACCACCAGCTATGACCTTTCTCTTTGCTGGAAGATCCTGAAAAAAGGAGAGTATCTTTCCCAGGAGCATTCCAGATATATCATTGAGCTTCTGAAAGGTGAGAACAAAAAGAAGAAGACGGCTTTTTATCTGGACGAACCGCTGAAAAACAAGATTGCGTCCAAGGCAGGAGATATGCCTGGCATTGAAAATGACACCACCCTCATTGAACTACAGAAGGGGGACTTCATTTTCACCATCATGAGCCAGGATCTTCCAAACAGTGTCTACGGACTGGTTTCTTTGGCGAAATCCGGCAAAATGATCTGGGATGGCATCACCTACAACTGGAAATAAGAGATTTTTTAGTGCCTGCAGGGTTTTCTTGCAGGCGTTTTCCATTTTCTGTTCAAAAACTGCACTGGGGTATGTTATACTATTTTCATATTAAGAGTATCTTTGAGAAAAGATGCAGAAATAAATGGAAGAAGTTTGAGGTGTATCATGAAGAGTAAAATCGTTATGATTTTGATATTGCTTGTTGCAACATTTTTCTTTGTCACTGGTTTTTTGAAGTACCAGAACAATTTACAGGAAACCTTGGCCAAGGAGATCGGAGATTCAGGTCTGCCTTCTCTGGAGATTCCTTCTGAAGGATCTGGTGGAGAAGAAGACCCTATAGAGGAAGAGCCTTCTGTGATCGAAAATCCGGAGAGGGTGGAAATGCTAGATCTTTATGAGATGACAGAGGAAGAGGCAGAAGAGGTGCTGGCGGAGCTGAAACTTACGATGGAAGTTCTGGAAGAGAAGAACTCCTCCTTTGCCACAGGACAGATCTTTTTCCAGGAACCCTATGTGGAAGAAGAGATTCTGCAGGGAGAAACCGTCACGGTCTATGTGAGCAACCAGACCCTTTTGGGGGAAGAGGAAAAAATAGCGGTGCCTATGCTCATTGGACTTTCCGAAGAGGAAGCGGTAAAAGAGCTGAGGTCCCTCGGTTTCCAGGTGGGATATGAATACAATCCTGCCAGCGGGTATGGCGAAGGCATGGTCTACAGCCAGAATTACCTGGTAGACTCCAAGGTGTCCAAGGGCACCAGAATTACCATCAGAGTCAGCACCGGGTCCTAATATCGAAAAGCAAAAAAGGTAGTAGAAAAGAAGGATGGGAGGAGTCAAGATGCTGAAAAAAATACTCTTGAGTGGTCTTTTTGCCATGGTAACCTTAGGTTTTTTCATAGGCTTTGTTTCCTATCAGAAGGAAATCCGGGATGCGCTCTCCCAGTCCATTGACACGCCTTCTTTGGATGAAGGGCCTACCCTTGTGGAAAAGCCCACGGAGAAGAAAACTGCAGTGCCCAGAATCATTGGTCTTCCTGAAGAAGAGGCGAAGAAGCTTCTGGAAGAAGCAGGGCTGACTCCCAGTGCGGTGACAGAACATACGGATCAGGTGGACAAGGGGTATGTGTTTTATCAAAGACCCATGGAAGGAGCCGAAATGTTTGAAGGGCAAGAAGTCATTTATACCGTGAGTGCAGGTCCTTTTGGACAAGGCAATCCGGATGAAGAAGAGAAAAAGGACGTGCTTCTTCCTTCTCTCCTGGGAAAAACCCAAAGAGAAGGGGAGAACATCCTCAAGGAACTGGGACTTCGAGTCCGGGTGAGAAAAGACTACAGCGCTGATGTGGCTGCGGGTAGGGTCATGGAGCAGGAGCCTTCCATAACTGCAAAGCTTCAGCCATCGGATGAAGTGACTCTTTGGGTGAGTCTCGGCGCAAAGCCCGAAGAGACGAAGCATCAGGTGCCTCGGGTGGTGGGGAAGACAAGAGCGGAAGCTGAACGCATCCTGAAGAATGCAGGCTACCAGGTATCGGTGACTGAAAAAGAAGATGCGGATGAGAATATCGGAAAAGTCCTTTCCCAGTCCCCAGCAGGAGGATCGGAAGTCATTGAAAAAGGCAGAGTGCAGCTAATCATCGGGAATAAAAAGACTGTGACGGTGCCTGAGACGCCTTCGGAAGGCCCAGGGGAAGAGGAGCCAGATCCTTCGGATGGGTCAGACCCTCCTGTGGAAACACCCGTGAACCCACCATCCGTGGAAGAGCCGGAAGAGCCCGTGGAGACTGGTAATAATTAGAAGCACAGAAAGAGCATGCAGAGAGTGTATGCTCTTTTAGTATGGGATCCCTTTGGGCGAAGGAGATCTGCTTTAGGGTACTGATTCTGGAAGAGAAGAGCACTATCATAGCGGTGTACCATCATACTGATAGAAATGGTTTACAATTCCATGACAAAGCAGTATAATTATTGGAAATGACAAAAATTGTGTGATGATATTTGGGGTGAACTATGTCAATTGCGGAACAAAACTCGAATCTGGTGATCAGAAGATGCAATGCGGAAGATGTGGAGGAAATGAAAGCATTTCTCAAAGAGTGCATCACCGTCAATAAGTATATTTATGGAGAATATGACTGGATGGAGTTTCCGCTGGAGGATGCCACCTATGAGACCTTCCAGGAAACCTTCGGTACAGGAAACCTTCTTTTGGGTCTGGAGGACGATGTGCTCCAGGGCATTGTGGTGCTCACAAAGAAAAGTGCTGAAAAGTACAAACATGTGGGGAACATCACTTTGGCGCTGAGAACGGATGAACATGTGAGCACTATGGGGAAAGAGCTCATCGCTAGAATGATTCTGGTCTGCAAAGGCAAAGGCGTCATCCGAAAAGTGAATCTTCGGGTCCGGGAAGACCATTTCAAAATTCAGGAGATCTACAAGAATCTTGGGTTTTATGAAGAAGGAAGCCTTGCAAGAGATGTCTGCCAAAATGGAATGTTTTTCTCCACGCTTCTTTATGGACGAAGTATTGATTAAGAATAATGACGTGAAGACCCGCTGTTTAAGCGGGTCTTTGTGGTTTTGTGGTATAATTTTCAAAGGAACCTTTCCGGAACTTGTCCTTGTAAGAAGAAAGGTACCTGTACTATAATAAGTTTGTAAACATTTACAGATTAAGGAGGAATATGAGTTGAAAAAAGTCATTGCAACCAGCAAAGCACCCGGTGCCATCGGGCCTTACTCACAGGCCATCATTGTAGGCACCATGATCTATACGTCAGGCCAGCTGCCCATCGATCCAGAGACCGGAGAGATGGTGGCCCATGAGATTGCCCTTCAGACCAGAACGTGTCTGAAAAATGTCAAGGCCATTTTGGAGGAAGCGGGATCCAATATGGATAAGATTGTGAAGACCACAGTTTTTCTCAGTGATATGGCGAACTTTGTCAAGATGAATGAAGTTTATAAAGAGTTCTTCTCTGGGGATTTCCCAGCAAGAAGCGCGTTCCAGGTGGCAAGACTGCCAAAGGATGCTCTGGTGGAAATTGAGGTCGTGGCCATTCTGTAGCTTAGTAAAAAGCACAAATAACGAGGTTGGGGGAAAATTTAGAAATGAGCGTGAAGTATTTTGCAGAGCCTTTCAAGATCAAAATGGTGGAACCCATCAAGATTCTCACCAGAGAGGAGAGGCTGAAAAAGATCCAAGAGGCGGACTATAACGTTTTTTCACTGGCAGCAGAAGACTGCTATATTGATCTGCTTACAGACAGCGGCACCGGTGCCATGAGTGCGGACCAATGGGCTGGGATCATGCGGGGGGATGAGTCCTATTCCGGGTCCAAGAGCTTTTACCGTCTTCAGGAGTCGGCGAAGGATATTTTTGGGTATGCCTTCATTCAGCCGGTGCATCAGGGACGGGCAGCTGAGAAAGTGGTGATGCCGATTCTTCTTGGGAAGGGCAAGGTTTCCATTTCCAATATGCATTTTGACACCACCAGAGCTCACGTGGAGATAGCAGGGGCAAGGGCTGTGGACTGCGTGGTGCCGGAGGCTCTTGATACAGAGTCCTATGCGCCTTTTAAAGGGAACATGGACAATGAGCGTCTTGTAAAACTCATCGAAGAGTATGGAAAAGAAAATGTGGGGGCCATCATCATCACGGTGACCAACAACAGTGCTGGAGGACAGCCGGTTTCCATGAAGAACATCAAAGAGACCTCTGAGATTGCAAAAAAGTATGGCATCAAAGTGGTCATTGATGCAGCAAGATTTGCTGAAAACTGCCACTTTATCAAGAGAAGAGAAGAAGGTTATGAAGATAAGTCCATTCGAGAGATTGCAAAAGAGCTCTTCAGCTACGGAGATCTCTTCACCATGAGCTCCAAGAAGGACGCCATCGTGAACATTGGTGGCCTTGTGGGCGTCAAGGAGGATGCGGATCTTTTTGAGAAGGTCAAAGCCAATACCATACCCTTTGAAGGGTTCATTTCCTATGGCGGCCTTGCGGGAAGAGATTTGGAAGCTTTGGCCATTGGTCTTCAGGAAGGTGTGGAGGAAGACTTCCTGAAATACCGAATCGGCCAGATGGAATACCTTTCCGCAAAGCTCACAGAAGCAGGAATACCACACCAGACCCCAGCTGGTGGTCATGCCATATTCCTGGATGCGAAGAAGCTTCTGCCGCATATTCCATATCACGAGTTCCCGGGTCAGGCTCTGACCATTGAACTCTATCTGGAAGCAGGCATCAGAGGCTGCGACATCGGTTCCTATATGCTGGGGAACGATCCGGACACAGGGGTGCAGCTGGAATCCCAGTTTGAGTTCACAAGACTGGCGGTGCCAAGAAGAGTGTATACCCAGTCCCATCTGGATGTGATTGTGGAAGCGCTTATTGAAATCAAAAAGAGAAAGGACTCCTTAAAAGGGTACGAGATTACCTGGGAGCCTAAGATTTTAAGACATTTCACAGCAAAGCTTCAGCCACTGTCAAAGTAATAAAAAGAGAAATTGAAGAACCCATTCCTTTTGATTTGAGTCAAAAGGGATGGGTTCTTGTTTTTATCCGATGCTCCTGGAGAAGCAGAGAAGGAGAGCTCACCCCGTGGACTTTTTTCTGCTGAGAATCATGGAGTATAAGCTAAAGGAGAAAGAATTTCAGAAATCGGTTTCTAAATGATGTTGCAAAACGTTATATAACGTTATATAATGACTAAAAAGGAGGTTAAGAAAGTGAAACATGTCTATAATGATTCGGCTACTCCACTTCATGCACAGGTATCCAAAGCACTGATGGAAGACATCGCCAATGGAAAGTATGTGTATGGCGCGAAAATTCCTTCCGAACCGGAGCTTTGCAAACAGTTTGATGTCAGCAGAATCACTGTGAGAAAAGCTGTGGAGAACCTTCAGGAAAAAGGGATTCTTATCAAGAAAATGGGGAAAGGTACTTTTGTTGCGTACCCGAAGATCGTGGAAGATTCCTCTTCAGGGGGAAGCTTTACAAAATCCTGTATGCTAATTAATGCAGTACCTTCCACAAAAGTGCTGTCTAAGGAAAAGATTTCACAGGATAAAGTCAGCAGCCTGAAAGAGCGTCCATTATTTCCTGACAATCAAGAGGTGATCTGTGTAGAAAGAGTAAGAAGCGCCAATGGAATACCTGTGATTTATGAGTTTGATTATTTTTATGAGCATCACACCTATATCTTCGATGCGGATTTGGAAAACAGACAGCTCATGGAAGTTATTTCAAGCAATACTGGGATCATAGAAGATGAGGTGGAAGAAATGTTTGAGATTGAATATGCAAACAAGATCATCGCCGGAGTGCTCCAATGTCCCAAGGGAACGCCATTACTCCATGTGAAGCAGAAGGTGATTTCAGAAAATGGAGAACTGATTTATTACAACGAACAGTATATCAGGCAGGACCTTTATAAATATGTTGTTCGTACGAAGAGGGGATAAAAGTGGAAGAACAAAAGATGAAGAAAAAAATATTTATTGCGACCCACGCTGATTTATCAGAAGGATTTAAAAATGCGGCAAAGCTCATTGTTGGAAGCAGTGCGGATGAAATCACCACATTTTGTCTGTATGAAGGACAAAGTGCAGAGGATTTCAAAAAACAGATCAAAGAATATAAAGAAGCCCATCCATCCATGGACATCATCGTACTCTCAGATCTCTTTGGTGCAAGCATTTTCAATGCCATGGTTGAACTGCACACCATGGAAGATGTATATGTTGTTACGGGTGTGAACTTGGGGCTGGTGCTTGATTTATTGCTGGAAGACAGAAAAATCAATCTGGAACTCCTCAAAGAAAAAATCAGTACTGCCCAAAAAGGCGTATTGGTCCTTGATCATATGGAGAAAGATACAGGAGATGAGTTCTAAATGAATAAAGTATATGAGCTGTTCAAAAATACATCACCCTTACTTGGCATGCTGCACCTAAAAGGTTCAGATCCAGAGGACGTGCTAAGCCGTGCAAAGAAAGAGATTGACCTCTACTTCGATAACGGAGTGGATGCAGTCATCGTAGAAAATTATTTTGGGAATTATTATCATATGGTAGAAGTTCTGAAACACCTGTCTGAGAATTACAAAGACAAGATCTATGGGGTGAACTGCCTCAATATGGATGCCATGGGATTTGAACTGGCCATAAACTATGGGGCAAAGTTCGTTCAGCTGGATTCTGTAGCAGGTCATCTGAAAGAAAGAGATGACCACTCCTTTGAAGCTTTTATGAATCTTTACAGGTCCAAAACAGACGCACTTGTTTTTGGTGGGGTTCGGTTCAAGTATCAGCCGTATCTGTCAGGCAGATCCTTGGAAGAAGATCTGACTCTTGCGAAAGAACGATGTGATGCCATTGTCGTGACGGGGGACCATACGGGCCAGGAAACGGATCTTGAAAAAATTAAAGAGTTTAGGAAAATCCTTGGGGAGTTCCCGATGATCATTGGTGCTGGCCTCACGCCAGACAATGCCAAAGTGCAGATGCAGTATGCTGACGGTGCTATTGTTGGCAGTTACTTCAAAGAGAACTATAAAGACGAGGGTGAAGTAGACAAGACCCATGTGAAGCAGATGGTTGAGCTGTTTCATGAGATTAGGAGGGATAAAAATGATTAAGCTTTCTCGAGTGGACCACAGATTGATACACGGTCAGGTTGCTTTTTCCTGGTCGAAGTTTCTAGGAATTGATCTGATTCTGATACCCAGTGACTCCATCGTCCATGACGATCTTAGAATCAGTATGCTCCGCATTGCCAAGCCCGATAACATGAAGCTCATCATTAAAAATATAGCGGAGTCTGTGGAAGCCATTAATACAGGGAAAACGGACAAATATAAAATGATGATTCTTTTTGAAAGCGTGGAGGATGCGTATAACCTCATTTCACAGTGTCCCAGCATCAAGGAGCTGAACTTGGGAGGGATGAAGAACTCCAGTGAAAGAAGACAGATCTCCAAAGCCGTTCACTTGTCGGATACGGATATTAAAAACATTACAGAGCTTGTGGAAAATGGAGTGGATGTCACCGTTCAGCTGGTGCCAGATGACGATAAAGTACAAATCATGAGTTTATTATAGGGGGGATAATCAATGTTTATCAATACACTGCTCATCATAGCCGTCGCATTTTTTGCATACATGCATAGTTACATGGGGTCCACCATGCACAACCGTCCCATCATCGTAGCTCCATTGGTGGGGTTGGTTCTAGGGGATCTCACCACAGGAATTCTTGTGGGAGCCACTTTGGAACTGGTCTTCATGGGGGCCTTTCCCATCGGTGCCAGCAATCCGCCGGACTTTGTGTCAGGAACCATCATAGCCACAGGATTTATCATCATGTCGGGTCAGGAAATCGCAGCAGCCGTTGCCTTGGCTGTGCCCATTGCCACCCTGGTGCTCTTATTTGATAATTTTTTAATGACGGTGGTTCTGATCCAGGCGGCTCATATTGCGGATAAGTACGCAGAAAAGGGAGACATTGAAAGCGTTGAGAAGATCCAAAGAATTGCGGGTATCGGAAATAAAGTGATTCTTGCACTGGTTGTCGGGTTAGGGTTTTACGTTGGGGTACCGCTGATCGAAAAGATCCTTGCCTTTATTCCGGACTTTGTCATCCATGGCATGGATGTGGCCGCGGGTATTCTGCCTGCCATCGGATTTGCCATGCTGGCGAGGATGATGATCAATAAAGAGCTCTTTCCATTCCTTCTCCTGGGATTCCTCTTGTCTGCCTACTTGAATATCCCAATACTGGGCATCGGTCTTTTTGGATTATGTATTGCGCTTTACTATGTGAACCAGAACCAAAGCAAACAGGAGGTAGCAGCAGATGAAAATGAGTTCTAATAAAGAGGGACAAAAGACAACACTACTGACCAAGAAGGACATGCGCCAGTGCTTCACAAGATCCTGCACTTTGGATTCTTCCTGGAATTATGAAAGAATGCAGAATCTGGCCTATGCTTATATGATGGCTCCTGTGATCAGAAGACTCTACAGCAATAAAGAAGATCGGGCAGAAGCGCTGAAGAGGCATTTGGAGTTCATGTCCGTGACACCTCATATCAGCACAGTTCTTGTTGGGATTTCTGCTGCCATGGAAGAAGAAAATGCACAGAACAAGGAGTTTGATGAAACGTCCATAAACGCCGTTAAAGCTTCACTCATGGGACCTTTGGCAGGCATTGGGGATTCTTTCTTCTGGGGCACTTTAAAGATCATAGCAGCCGGCATAGGGATTTCCTTAGCGCAGCAGGGGAATATCCTGGGTCCCATCCTGTTTTTCCTGATCATCAATATTCCTGCGTTTCTCGCCAGATTCTTTGGTCTGAAGTTTGGTTATAAATATGGCGTGAAGCTGTTTACGAAGTTTGAAGAAAATCATCTCATTGCGAAGGTTACCCATGCAGCTTCCTTGGTGGGACTCATGGTCATCGGTGGGATGGTAGCATCCATGATTTATTTTGAACTGCCCATGATGATTGGTACAGGGGAATTTGCAGAACCTCTGCAAGGGTATATCAATCAGATCATGCCAGGACTTTTCCCAGTGGTCTTTTTCTCCATTGCCTATTATTTACTGGGTAAAAAAGTGAAGACAACAACCATGCTTCTCTGGCTCATCGGATTGTCTGTTCTTCTCTCCTTTTTCGGTATCGTGTAATCCCTTCTTCTTCGGGAGGATGGAGATAACACCCCCTCCATTCTTCCCGTTTCAGATGGAATAAGCGGATGGAAGCTGTTAAGGCGCACTGAAATCTCCATGGAATCCATCTGAATTCAAAAGAAGGTGAAAGAACTTTGGCGCATTTTATCTCTAAGGAGATAAAGTACACCAAAGTTCTATTTTTGTTGTTTTTCTGTCATCTTAGAAGAAAAGGAAGAAGATAGTATGATACTATAGAAAGAAGGTATTATTATAAACAGCTGGAGGTTCATATATGGATAAAAAGAATAAAGGTCAGATCCTGGTCATTGTAGGTGCTCTTCTCTTGCTTCTAGTAAACAACTTCAGTCTGCGGCATAAGCTTTCAGACCTGCAGCTGGAGCTTCAGAACATTAGAGGATCCATCTCCGCCATTTCCTTTAATGATGGTGGCATGGAGTACCGGATCATGGAAGAGCTCAAAAAAGGAGCCAGTGCTTTGGCTTCTTCAGAAACAAAGCTGTCCTTTAAAAATGGCAAACTCATGCTGGATGTCACGTTGGTCCCCAAAATGCTGCAGCCAGGGAGCACATACTATGTGGTGTCCGGGTATGATAAAGTGGAGGCCAGAGCGCAGAATGGAACGTCATTTGTGGCTTCACTTCCATTTGATGTGGCAGAAAACAATCAGGTGTACGCTGTCATAGAGACAGAAGAAGGGGCTCTCCAGGAAAAGCTTCCTGAAATCTATGTGGATCAGTACTTTGCCATTGATATCAGAAGCATGAGTCTGGAAGAAACCGATAAGAAAATTGTTATGGATCTCACGGCAGTCACAGAAGAGAGTGCTGTCTTTTTAGAATCTTTAAATGAAGTATCTGCAGTGGTCTTGAATGAAAAAAATGAGGAAACCGATAGACTTGAGATGAAAGAAACGGATGTGGTGCTTCCTGATTCAGAACACGATTACGGGTTTGCCCACAAAGCTTTTACAGTGAGCCTTCCAGAAGAACTGTACGAAATGGATCTGTTCAAAGTTGTTGTAGAGCTGAAGAACTATGGTGTTACCATGATTTCGGATGAAGTCTATCAGTACAGTAGTGATGGCACAGAGATGAATGGTGTTATGGGTGCAGGCTTCAGAATATCCTTTGAGGAGTAGGTAGAACAGAATAAACTATAAAGAGAAAATAAAAACCCCGACCATCGCCGAACAGTAAGACTAAAAAACTGTTTCGTGATGGTCGGGGTTCTGCTTTAATGATCAGATGCCTCTTAAAAGGGAATCCATGACTCTTTGAGTAGCCAGAGCTTCCATACCGGAAGAAGGCATTTCATGGTTGAGTAGAATGGCATCGGAAAAGGCGTCGATGGCATCGCTGAAGCCCTTTACCTTTTCCACCGTATCCCATTGGGAAGGAGATTTGATTCTGGTTTCGTTCTTCACATCGGTCTCCATGGTTGCAAGATCGATGACCCGGATGGTTTTTCCTTCTTTCACCAGTTCCATGAGTTCCAGTGTTTTTCCAGAATCCCGATGAAGGAGGGTCTCCACCTGAAGCCCTTCTGGGCTAACAAATCTGTGCTTTGCGTAGATGAGCTGATTGTCGCCATTCACCTCAATATTCCCGTCCTCCATGATGAGTTTTCCGTCCACCAGCCACCTGGCGGTGTCCACCAGATGGATATAATCATCATTGAGCGTGAAGAGAGCATCTTCCGGTCCGATGCGGCCGCAGCGGTTCTTCACGATCCGGATGAGAGAGGTGGGGGTGATCTCGTCTTTCACCGCCTGATAAAGGGGGGCGAATCTTCGGTTGAAGTTCACCATGAGCTTCGCCTGATGGTGAACAGAGTAGAAGACCAGTCTTTCACATTCCTCCACCGTAGGTGCAAGAGGTTTATCGATCATCACGTGGATGCCTTTTTCCAGGAAAAATTTGGCCAAGGTAAAATGACTGTCTGTGGACGCATTGATGATGACAGCATCCACATCTTCAGAAAGAGCTGTAAGGCTTTCATAGGCTTTGACCCGGTATTCTTTTTCAAAAGCGTCCCGTCTTTCTTTTGTTCTGGCATATCCTCCCACTAAAGTCCATTTGGTTTCCTTGGAGAGTACAGGCATATAGGCTTTTCTGCAGATGGAACCTAATCCCACCAGTCCCAGTTTGATTCTTTCATCCATTTTTATTCCTCCCACGCGATCAGGCATTGGATAATCTTCTCTAAATTCAGATAATTTCAGTATATATCCTCATTATAGCTAGAATCGCCTATGGTGACAACAGAAGCTTTGTAAAAGACGTGGAGAAAGGGACTACTTTTCTCCATATCTTTATTCAATAGACAAGGCGTGGAGTTTTCTGCTTATAAACATAAAAAGACAGATTATCTTTCCGAAATATTTAAGGGTTTATTCATTGACTATCGGTCAGTCAGTGATAAAATGAAGCATATACCAAAAGAAAGAAAAGGTGAATAAAAATGGCATTTATAGAACTGGAGAATGTCCAGAAACGATATAAGATGGGAGAAGTCACCATCACCGCCGTGGACGGTGTGGACTTTTCCATTGATCAAGGAGACTTTGCCGTGGTGGTGGGGGCCTCCGGAGCAGGAAAGACCACGGTGTTAAACCTCCTGGGCGGCATGGACACCTCAGACGGCGGAAAGATCCTGGTGGACGGAAAAGACATCAGCAAATATAACAGGAAGATGCTTACAGAGTACCGCCGATTTGACATCGGATTTGTGTTCCAGTTTTACAATCTGGTGCAGAACTTAACCGCTGTGGAGAATGTGGAACTTGCGTCCCAGATATCCAAGAATCCCCTGGATGCGGAGATGGTCCTGGATCTGGTGGGGCTTTCCGAGCGCGCCAACAATTTCCCGTCCCAGCTTTCCGGTGGAGAGCAGCAAAGGGTGGCCATCGCCAGAGCCATTGCCAAAAATCCGAAGCTTCTTCTTTGTGATGAACCCACGGGTGCTCTGGACTACCAGACAGGAAAAAATATCCTGAAACTTCTTCATGACACCTCCAGAGAACGCGGCGTCACCGTGGTGGTCATCACCCATAATGCGGCCTTAACGGCCATGGCTGATAAGGTCATCCGCATGAAGAACGGCAAGGTCCGGGAGTTCTATGTCAATGAGAATCCTGTGCCTGTGGAAAGGATTGAGTGGTAATGGCGAAGAATGCGTTTCAGAAGGACCTGTATCGGGCCATCACCGGCAGCAAGGCCAGATTTTTCTCCATCCTGGTGATGATTGCCCTGGGTGTAGGATTCTTCTCAGGCATCAATGCCACCAAACCGGATATGGTGCTGTCGGCGGATGCCTACTATAAAGACTATAACCTGGCGAATTTCAGGATCTTCAATCCCTTAGGATATCAGGAGGAGGATCTTGCAGCTGTGGAAGAGACTCCAGAGGTGCTTGAGGTGCTTAGAAGCTACAGCAAGGATCTTTTTGTGTCGTCCTCTGCAGAAACAGCTGTGACAAAAGTGTTCAGCTATGATATTGGGAAAGAGGGGCTTCAGAATGAGCCCAGAGTGCTGGAAGGGAGACTGCCGGAAGCCTCTGGAGAGATCCTTCTGGAGATGGGCGCAAAAAACGGCCTCTCCATTTCCCTGGGAGATGAAGTAGCCCTTTCTCTCCCCAATGGGGAAGAACTTTCTGATTCTATTAAAGAGGACACCTATCAAGTGGTGGGGTTTATCATGTCCCCCCTCTATATCAGTTTTCAAAGAGGACAGACCAACATCGGAGACGGCTCCATCGATTATTTCGCTTATGTGCCCCAGGAGGACTTCTCCATGGGACACTATACGGATCTCTTTGTGAAGACCGTGATGTCTGATGATCTGGAAGCCTATTCTAAAGGGTATAAGACCTATCATGAACCTCTTTTATCCTCCTTCTCCGCTTTGGGAGAGCTGGCCATGGAAAGGGACACCAAAGACCTCCGGGAAGAACTGGAGGAAGGGCGTGCAGAGTTTTTATCCGAGAAAAATGATGCCATGAAGAAGATTGCAGATGCCCAGGAAGAGCTTCTACAGGCAAGGGAAGAGATCCAGGAGGGAGAAGAGAAGCTTCTATCGGAAGAGGAGAAGTATACCCAGGAGTTCCAGGAAAAGCGCCAGGAGATTCTGGATGGAAAAGAAGCCCTGGTGAAAGGCCGGGAAGATTACTTTGAAGGGTATGCTTCCTGGCTGGAAGGCTACAATGACTATCAGGATGGGCGGGCAGAGCTTCAAAGCGCAAAGAGCACCCTGGATCTTGCAAAGAACCAGATTGACGCAGGAGAAAGAGAGCTTGCTTCTGCCAAAGCTCAATTGGACTCTGCCAAGGAGCAGATTGCACTCCTGGAGAGTGCCCTTCAGGGGTTAATAGACATCCGGGCCAGCCTTCCGGAGACGGGCGGTGAACTGACTGAGGAAGAGTACAGACAGATCATCGAGGACATCCGGGTGTTTTCACCGGACCTTGCAAGGCTTCTGGAAGAGAGCGTCCCTTATAATGACCCGAATCTTGTGAACGCTTTAAGGACGGCTCTGGACAGCGGAATCATTCAGCTCACGGATACCCTGGAAAGTGCGAAGAAAGACTACGCCGAAGGCGTCCTTGCTTACGAAGAAGGACAGAAGACCCTCGCAGAGAGTAAAGCTGCCTATGACAAAGGCTTGCTGGAATACCAGGAAGGGGAAAGGGAGCTGGCAGAGGGCAAAAAGGAGCTGGATGCTGGAAAGGCAGAGCTGGATGCCGCCAAAAAGAAACTGGATGACAGTGAGAAGACCTTAAAAGACGGAGAGAAAGCTTTGGAGGAAGGAGAAAAGACCTTCAAGGCCTCCATGGAAGAGGCTAGAGAGGAACTGGAGAAAGGAAAGGCGGAGCTTCGGGAGGGGGAAGAAACCTTTGCCAGCGAGAAAGCCGATGCCGAGAGGAAGATTGCCGATGCGGAAAAAGAAATCCTTGATGCGGAGCGTTCTCTTCTGGAGATTCCCAAAGAATGGTTTGTCTATGACCGGGAAGGATTCCCGGGCTACGGATCTCTAGGAAACGATGCAGACAGGCTGGGGTCCCTGGCCACCACCTTCCCGCTGTTTTTCTTCCTGGTGGCGGCCCTGGTGTGCCTCACCACCATGACGAGAATGGTGGAGGAGGAAAGGATCCAGATTGGCACACTGAAAGCCTTGGGATATACCACCTTTACCATCGCCATGAAATACATCAGTTACGCGCTGCTTGCCAGCGTTCTGGGCAGCATCCTAGGCTTTTCCATTGGATTCAAGCTGTTCCCTTATATCATCATCACAGTATACGGAGCCATGTACAACACGCCTTATGTGCTGACACCGTTTCATCTGGACCTGGCGGTTCTTTCCACGGCCATTGCAGTGTTTACTACAGTATCCGCAAGCCTCTTCGCTACCCTTTCGGAGCTTCGGGAAACACCGGCCAATCTCATGATGCCCAAAGCTCCAAAACCAGGAAAGAGAATTCTTCTAGAAAGAGTACCACTTCTCTGGAAGCGTATGAGCTTTTCCTACAAGGTGACCTTCAGAAACATCTTCCGATATAAAAAGAGGTTTCTTATGACGGTGCTTGGGGTCTCCGGTTGCACCGCCCTTCTGGTCACAGGGTTTGGCATCCAAGATTCCGTCAATGCCATCATGGGCAAGCAGTTCGAGGAGATTTTTCTTTATGACGGACTGGCGCTGCTTAATATGGACAAGGAGGAAGGAGAGAGAAACCTTTCTGAAATTCTTGGAGAAGAAGGAGAAGTAGAGCGCTATGGGGCTTTCTTAAGTGAGAGCATCCGGGTGCATCTGCCGGGAAAAACCAGAGAGTATGAAGCGACGCTGATGGTGCCGGAAGAGAAGGGTTCCTTTGCAAGCTTCATTGATCTTCATGACCGCACATCCCAGGAGAAGATTCCGCTGCCGGACACGGGAGCGGTGATTTCTGAGAAACTGGCCAATCTTCTGGGGGTATCAGAAGGAGAAGATCTCATTTATCAGGATGCGGAAAACAGGACCTATACCTTCACCGTCACAGACATCACAGAGAATTATCTCGCCCATTACATCTACATGTCGCCGGAGGCCTTTGAAAGCCTCACCTTCCGCCAGCCGGAGTTTAATGCTGGTGCCTTCCGCTACAGGGAAGGTATTACGGTGGATGAGACGGCACTGAGTCAGCGGCTTCTGGAAAGCGACGGTGTGCTGGCCACAGTGATGGTTCGGAGCATCCAGGAGGAGTTTGAAAAAAGCATCTCGTCTTTAGACTATGTCATTGTGATTCTCATTCTTGCAGCAGGAGCTCTGGCTTTTGTGGTGCTGTATAACCTGACAAACATCAACATCACAGAAAGGCTGAGAGAGATTGCCACCATCAAGGTGCTGGGGTTCAGAGACCAGGAAGTGGCGTCCTACGTGTACCGGGAAAATGTGTTTTTGACCATTGTGGGCAGCCTTGTGGGTCTTCTTCTGGGCTTCAGTCTGCATCTTTTTGTCATCCGTACCATGGAGATTGACACCATGATGTTCGGCAGGAACATTCATGTCTTGTCTTTCCTGTATTCCATGGTGCTCACCATGGCCTTCTCAGTGTTTGTGAATCTCTTCATGTCGAAGAAGCTTCAGAGCATTGATATGGCTGCTTCACTAAAATCTGTGGAATAGGAGGACTTCTTATGCGTATTACAAAACATCCGGAGGAACGGAAACAGGAAATACTGGAGACTGCCCTGGGGCTTTTTGAAGAGAAGGGGATCCAGAAAACGTCTATGAATGACATTGCAGAAACCATGGGCGTTGCGAAGGGGCTCATCTACTACTACTTCCGTTCCAAGGAGGAACTGGTGGAGGCTGTGGTGGAGAGTTTTTCTGAAGGTGTGGAGAAAGAAATCAAAATGCTGCTTTCTACGGAAGGGCTTTCTTTCCACAGGCGTCTGGGTCAGGTGGTGAAGGTGTTTTTTCTCTCCATCCAGGAACATCCGGCGCTCATGAGCATCACTCCGAAGAATCCAGGTCTTTTCGAACTGGTGAAGACCAGCCTTTCGGAGCTTGCGCTTCGGCATGCGAAAGTGCTGCTCCAAAAAGGAGTGGAGGAAGGATATCTGAATCTTCAGTATCCGGAGTATATGCTGAAGATTCTCATCCACGGCATCGCGGATCTTTATGTGGAAGGGGTCGTAGACCCCAAAGTCCACTGCACCCTTATTGAAGAGGCTTTGGGGCTGAGTACGGGTACCCTTCTGAAAGAATTTTGATTTCTGGAAGAAGTGGGACATTTGATGAAGACTCTTTAAATAAAGATAAAAGAAACCCCGGAAGCCATCCGGGGTTATATTTATGCAGTGAAAGTATTGAATAAAGAGGAAGCTGTCAGACCACAGGCCACTCGTCCAGAATTTCTTCGGGAAGTTCCCGGAGGGCTTTACGAAGCACCTCTTCTGCGGTCATATCCGGGTGAAGGGAACTGCTGACCAGCTGGCGCCAGAGTCTGCTTCCAGGTCTTTCGTGGAAAAGACCCAAGGTGTTTTTCAGCGCATGGTGGGCCGTCCGTTTGTCTTCGCCAAACTGGGCCACATAGGGGAGAAAGTTCTCGATGACCTCCCGTCTTGTGGGGGAAGGTAAAGTGTCTCCGGGAAGAAGTGCGTCCACTTTTGAAAGAAGAAAGGCATCTTCATAGGCAGCGCGGCCGATCATGACGCCATCCACCTGGTTCAGATGGCGTTTGATGCTCTCCACTGTCCGGATGCCACCGTTGATCTCCACAAAAAGATCTGGAAACTCTTTTTTGATGCGGTACACATCTTCATAGTGAAGAGGCGGGATCTCCCGGTTGTCCTTGGGACTGAGGCCGGCAAGGATGGCAATCCTTGCGTGGATGATGAAATGCTCTGTGCCACGGTCTTTCAACGTCTTCACAAAGTGGGAAAGATCTTCATACTGGTCGAGCATCACCCGGGGCAGAGACTCAGGGAGCACATTGGTGCCATCAATGCCGATGCGGGACTTCACGGTGACAGGCTTCTTTGTGACCTTTCTTGCCTCACTAAGGATTTCTGCCACAAGATCCGGATAAGCCATGAGGGAGGCCCCCATGTCATTTCCTGAGACACGGTCGGAAGGGCAGCCGGCGTTTAAGTTGATTTCATCATAATCCCAGTTTTCTGCAATTTTAATGGCTTCTGCAATCTCTCTGGGATCTGAGCCAGCGATCTGAAGGGTGATGGGTTTTTCAAGCGGAGAAAAATCCAGAAGCTTTTTCCGGTCTCCGTGGAGGATGGCGCTGCTGGTGATCATCTCTGTATAGAGCATGGCTTTCTTTGTGAGAAGCCTTGTGAAATATCTGAAATGACGATCGGTGACGTCAATCATGGGCGCAATACTGATTCTTTGCACGATGCTAAAACTCCTTTATCTTTTCCATGGAATCAAATAGCTTTCTCCATGGGGCAGTTCTTAAGATCCTTCATGGACAATTTTTGAAGGATTCCTTTGGGGGATAATCTGTTTATTATACATTCAACATAAAGAGGTTTGAAAGCCAGTTCATAGAAAATTAACAGGAAGGAACGGGGAAATGTCCTAGGATGATGGGCAGAAATAGTGGGGTATCCTTACGGGAAAAAGACGTAGACACGCTCTCCTCAAAGTTTCATTTTCCAATCCCTGGGCTTTTCTGCTATAATTTAGAATGGGTTTAGCGTGCAGGCTTATAATACCGTAGTATGCGAGATGCGGCAGTCTTTATGGCAGCCCATGGAAAAACCGAATGAACACCTTCTTTTTAAGAGAAAGAAGACAGGAGTTTAAAAGATGAAAAAAATGGATCAGAAAATCATTCAGATGAAAGAGATGGACCTTCTTCTTTGTCCGAAATGCAGAGAAGAGCTTCATGTGGAAGAAAAAAGCTTAAAATGCAAAAACCGCCATACCTATGATGTGTCCAAAAAAGGCACCGTAAACTTTGTGCTGGGCTATGGAGAAGAATACTACAATTTAGCCATGCTGGAAGCAAGAGAGCGGGTCATGGGAGAGGGTTTTTTTGAAGAAATCTTAACGGCCATGGCCGAAGAAATCTACGAGGACATCCTGCTTCTGGAAAAGGAAGGGGACGTCATCAGAATTCTTGATGCAGGCTGCGGAGACGGAAGTCACCTGGCCATGTTGGGAGAAGCACTGAAAGAAAAAGGTCTTCAGGTATCCATGGTAGGGGTAGACCTGTCGAAGGACGGGATCCTTCTGGCAGGCAGAAAAATGAACGATGCCCTTTATTTTGTGGCAGATCTCAGTGCACTGCCCTTTAAGGACAATTCCTTTGATGTGATCTTAAACATCCTCTCTCCCGCCAGCTATAAAGAGTTTCAGCGGGTCCTTTCCCCTTCAGGCCGTGCCTATAAGGTGATTCCGGGGGCAAAGTACCTGACGGAGCTTCGGAAGCTCTATGGTCTGTCCGAGTATGACAATGGAGAGATTGTCTCCCATCTGAAAAGCCACACGGTGGTATATAAGGAGCGGGATATAAGAGCCCAGAAAAAGGTAGAGCGTTATGCGGATGATCTGCTTCTCATGACGCCCATGCTGTGGGACAAAACGATTCTGGAACCCGGAGCCAAGCTGTCCAAGGTCACCATCGATGTGCATCTGGCCACCTTCGGGTATCCAAAGAAAATTGAGGAAGGAGTGTCTCTATGAGTGAACAGAATAAAAGCTATAGTGTAGAAGACTTAACTTCGCTGGAGAAACTCGAGCCTGTCAGAGTCCGTCCGGGGATGTACATAGGAAGCACCGGACAGAAGGGCGTCCATCACTGTGTATGGGAGATCCTCGACAATGCCATTGATGAGATCACCAATGGATATGGGGATACGGCTTATGTGATTTTGAACAAGGACAAGAGTGTCACGGTCATTGACAATGGCCGTGGCATTCCTGTGGGCATACATCCCACCAAGAAGATTTCTGGTGTGGAAATGGTCTATACAGAGCTTCACACCGGTGGAAAGTTCAACCACGAAAACTATAAGACTTCAGGTGGCCTCCACGGTGTAGGAGCTTCTGTGGTCAATGCCTTAAGCAAGTGGCTGGAAGTGGAGGTCCATAAGGACGGTAAACTCTACCGCCAGCGTTTTGAACATGCCTATGACAAGAAGTATGACAGAAAGATGCCGGGCACACCCGTGACCAAGCTGGAAACCGTGGGCACGACAAAAAAGCAGGGAACAAAAGTCACGTTCATGCTGGACCCGGAGGTCTTCACCAATGTGGAGTTCCGCTTCGAGATCATCGACATGAGAATGATGGAGCTTTCTTTCCAGAACAAGGGCATCACCCTGGTTTTAAAGGATCTTCGGGGGGAAGAACCCTTAGAAAAGACCTATCACAGTGAACGGGGACTTCTGGATTTCATTGCCTACTTAAATGAGTCCAAGACCGTGATCCACGAGGAGCCCATCCATTTTGAAGGCGAGAGAAGCATCGGCAATGTGACCTTGGAAGGGGAAGTCTGTGTGCAGTTTACAGACTCTTCTTTGGAGAACATTGCAAGCTATGTGAATAACATTCCCACCAATGAGGCAGGTACCCATGAGACGGGATTCAAGACCGGTATGACGAGAGCCTTCAAGGAATGGGCAAAGAAGCTGAACCTGGGCAAAGACAAAAACTTTGAAGGGGACGATCTTCGGGAAGGGATGACAGCCATTGTGAAGGTGCGTCTCACAAACCCTATGTTTGAAGGGCAGACCAAGAACAAGCTTGGAAACTCTGAAGCCTATACCCTTATGAATGATCTGGCGTACACCAAGTTCTATGAGTGGATTGAAGACCATAAAGACATCGCCTCCCAGCTCATTATGAATGCCATTGATGCGGCCACGCGCCGGGAAAAAATCAAGAAGATCAGCGACATGGAACGTAAAAAGGTGGGCAAAGGCACGTCTCCACTGGCAGGAAAGATTGCCGTGGCCACGTCCAGAGACAAAAATGTTCTGGAGTTCATTGTGGTGGAGGGAGACTCCGCGGGAGGATCCGCCAAGCAGGCAAGAGACAGACGGTTCCAGGCCATCATGCCTTCTAAAGGAAAGATCATGAACACCGAAAAGCAGAAGCTGGAGAATGTTCTGGGCTCAGAGGAGCTGAGGCTTTTCAACACCGCCATCGGTACCGGCACCTTAACGAGCTTTAAATTGGATGATGTGCGCTACGGGAAGATCATCATCATGAGTGATGCCGACGTGGACGGATACCACATCAGAACCCTGTGGCTCACCTACATCTACCGCTATATGCGGCCCCTCATCAGCAACGGCATGCTGTACCTGGCCCAGCCTCCTCTTTACAAGGTCTATAAGCAGACCAAGAAGGGTGAAGTCCATAAGTATGCCTACTCTGATGACGATCTGGAAGGGCTGAAGAAAGAGTTTGGACAAAACTACAACATCCAGAGATTTAAAGGTCTTGGAGAAATGAATCCGGACCAGCTGTGGGAAACCACCCTCAATCCAGAGACCAGAACCCTTCTTCGGGTCACCATCGATGATGCCGCCAGGGCGGAGCGTATGGTGTCTCTACTCATGGGCGACGTGGTGGAGCCCCGTAAAAACTATATTTATAAACATGCAGAATTTTAGGAGGTGGCATTTTGGCGAAAGACAACAGAATTCCTGAAGATCAGAACATCTTGAATGTCCCTCTGGAAGAGGCCATGCCGGACAATTTTCTACCCTATGCCGTGGAAGTGGCGAAAGACAGAGCTCTGCCAGACGTTAGGGACGGCCTGAAGCCTGTTCATAGAAGAATCCTTTATGGTGCCTATCAGCTGAAGGCGTTTCCGGATAAACCCTACTATAAGTCCGCAAGAGTGGTGGGAGACATCCTTGGTAAGTATCATCCCCATGGAGACTCCTCAGTCTATGAGGCCATGGTGATCCTGGCTCAGGATTTCTCCACAAGACTGCCTCTCATTGACGGCCATGGAAACTGGGGATCCATTGATGGGGACAGTGCAGCTGCCATGCGTTATACCGAAGCCAGGCTTTCGCCCGGGGCCATGGAAATGCTCCGGGACATTGATAAAGACACGGTGGATTTTACCTATAACTACTCGGATACAGAGCTGGAGCCCAAGGTGCTTCCGGCCAGATATCCCAATCTTCTGGTGAACGGTGCCTTCGGTATCGCCGTCGGCCTTGCCACAAATATTCCTCCTCACAATATGAGAGAGAGTATCGATGCGGTGTGCGCCTACATTGACAAGGAAGACATCACCGTAAAAGAGCTCATGAACCACATCAAAGGACCGGACTTTCCTACTGGGGGTGTTCTCATTGGAGGAGACTCTCTACAAGATGCCTATGAAAAGGGCGAAGGAAAAGTCGTATTAAGAGCCAATGCCAAAGTGGAGAAGCTCACCACGGGACGCTATGGCGTGGTCATCAGAGAGTTTCCTTATAGAAAGAACAAAGCGAAGCTTCTCCAGCAGATCTCTGCCATGACGGCAGACAAGCGTCACCAGAAGGTCTTGGAAGGCATCATGGACATTAGGGATGAGTCCGACCGAAACGGCGTCAGGGCGGTCATTGAGTTTAAAAAGCAGGTGGACCTGGAAACAGCGGAGAAAATTCTTCTCTATCTCTACAAAAGATGCGACCTGCAGATCAATGTGAATTTCAACATGGTGGCCCTCTATAAGGGAAAACCCGAAACCATGAGTCTTCTGGATATGATCCGCTACTATGTGGAGCATCAAAGAGAAGTCTTAACAAGAAGAACAAAGAAAGAGCTGGAGACGGCCATGAAGAGGTTCCACATTGTGGAAGGCTTCATGAAGGCCATCGACATCATGGATGAAGTCATCAAGACCATCCGGGATTCAAGTTCCAAGGCCAATGCCAAAGAGAACCTAGTGAAAAATTTCGGCTTCTCCGAGGAGCAGGCCACAGCCATCTTGGAGCTGATGCTTTACAGACTCACAGGACTTGAACTGAAAGCCTATGTGAAAGAACACAATGAGCTGAAAAAACTCATCGCGTCCCTGGAGAAGATCTTAAGCAGTGAAAAAGAGCTCAACAAGCTGGTGAAGAAGGAGCTTCTGGAAGTGGCGGAAACCCACGGGGATGAAAGAAGAACCATGATCATCCGGGATGAGGAGGAAGCGGTCATTGATGTCATGGACATCATCGTCCAGGAGGACGTGGCGGTGACCATCTCCAAGGAAGGGTTCATCAAGCGTCTACCGCTAAAGAATTTCCAGAGGGTCACATCCGACACCTCTGCCATTGAGTACCGGGAAGGGGACAGTCTGTCTGTGCTTCTTGAGAGCAACACCCGGGATCTTCTTTATATCTTCACGGATGCAGGAATGCTGTACCAGATGAAGACCATGGATGTGCCAGAACACAAGTGGAAGGACAAGGGCGTACGTCTGGACAACTACATCAAGGGCATTGACTTCAATGAGGAGTCTGTCATTGGCGCCTTCAGCCTAGAGAATCCGGAAGAGGAAGGCACCTTCCGGTTCATCACGTCCCGCGGAGCCATGAAGAGAACGAGTCTTGAAAGCTTCAAGACCAGTTACACCAAGATCATTGCCCTGAAGCTGAAGGGGGAGGAGAAGCTGGTGTCTGTGGTCCTTGAAAAACATAGGATCTACTATGAGAATACAGCAGGAGCACTGCTTCCTAAAAAATACAAGGATTTCCTTTATGAGCATAAGGAAGCGCTCCATCTTGTGGACCTGCCAAAGGCCCCTGAGTTTATCAGGATCCTCACAAAGAACGGTCTGGACTTCACGGTGCCTGAGGCTCATGTGGAGGTGAAGGACCGTATGACAACGCCGGATCCGTTCTTATCCCTGCCGGATAAGGATGAGGTCTACCGTGTCCACTATGAGGAGGACTATGAGGCCAAGGCCTTCAATGTCACAGTGTCCGACCGAGGAGAAATCAAGCTGACCCAAAGGGCCAGCAGAGCCCGAAATCTCTATAAGGCTTCTGGAGAGTCCTATGAGAGCCTCGTCATTGTCACGAGTCTTGGGGCTTACTATAAACTTCCGCTCTATATGTTTGAAAATCTTACAGGAATCGTCCTCATGCAGGACCTTTATGATGACTACGACAAGAATGAGAAGGTGGTGGGCGTCTTTACCCTGGAGGAGGAGACAAATTCCGGGAAAGAAGTGTATTTTGCCACCGAAGAAGGCATCGTGAAGAGAACCTCTGTGGAAGACTTCAAGGGCGATGCCACCAAGGGGCAAGTGGTGAAGTTCAAGACACCAACGGATAAACTGGTCTATGCAGAAGCCTTCCCAGAAAATATGGAGGAGACCATGCTCATGGTGTCTTCTAAAGGGATGGCCATCCGGTTTGAATCCAGCAGCATCTCTTTGTTATCGAAAAATGCAGCAGGGGTTCTCGGAATGAATCTTCGGGAAGAAGACCGGGTGTTCTTTGCGAAGATCATCACCGATGAAAAGGAAATGGTAGTGGGATCCAAGGGAAATGCCGATGAGACCCAGATGATTTCAGACATCAAGCTTCAGAACCGTGCCACCCGAGGAAAGAGCATCATGACTCTGTACCTCGGAGATACCATCAACAAGGTGGATCTGAACTAAAAATAGCAAAAATGAACGGTTAGAAAAAGCGGATCAGCCTAGTAGAAGGCTGGTCCGTTTTTTAGGTATACCTTCACTAGATGCTAAGTTCTATTTTTGAACGGATTTGATGTTTTAAAATTTAATGAATTACTTGTAAAAGTTGGTTTTTTGAGACATATTAAAAATAAAGAACGAGATATACGTTCAAAAGGGGTGGTGGGAATGAAACTATTAAAGATGAGAGTCCAAGGTCTCAAACTATTTACGAATCCACTGGATATAGAGTTTGTTACTCATCAGAAAGTTATGGAAGAGGACAAAGAGGATCTTTTCAAAGTATCTTCAAAACTTTATCAGAATACAGCGGTTGCTCTCATTGGGATCAATGCGTCAGGGAAGACCTCAACTTTAAAGGTGATTTCTTTTATGATGCAGATGCTCAATCATGATTCCATCAATAAAATAGAAGAGAAAGTGATTCTTCAGGGGCTACGCGAAAATGAAGAGGTTGCATTGGAGTCTTATTTTTCATGGAAGTCTGAGTATTTATATAAACTGAGGACAGTGATTAAAGTCAGGCCAACTCATGAAGAGGGCAAGGCGGACTACTATATTTCTGATGAAACCTTATGGAAGAAAGAGTTGACCAAAGTACTGACCCGAAAGAGCGCATTTGACTTCTCTGAGTCTATGATCATTCAGAAAAGAAAAGGGGATGAAGAGTTCCTTCCGGAAGATGTAAGTATCATTATTTCGATGAACAAGAAAAATGACAGCAAAATATACAATAAGGATCTGATTCAATGGACGAATGTGAACTTGATTCGAGTTCTGGGAGATTTCCCTAAAGAGCTTATCCAGTATTTGGACCCCAGCATTGAATATCTGACGTTTGATTTAGATCAGGACGAAAAGAAGTTGAAAGGGATCCGGTTGAAGTTTCGAGGAAAAGATGAAATTAACATGAACCATCCAAAGGAAGTTGAAATGTATTTGTCATCAGGTACAGTAAAGGGAATCAATGTGTTTATTCATGCTCTTACTGTTCTCGAAAAGGGTGGATACCTGATTCTGGATGAACTTGAGAATCATTTCAATAAAGAGATTGCCACATCATTACTTAGACTCTTCATGGATCAGCAAATCAACAAGCGTGGCGCTGCGATTATTTTTTCGACGCACTACCCAGAAATCCTGGATAGATTGAGCAGGAATGACAACATCTACTTTGTGAGGAATATAGATGGAATCAGAGTAGATAATCTTGGAAGGTTACTGAAGAGAAGTGATTTAAAAAAGAGCGATGTCTATCAAAGTGCATTCATTAAAGGTACCGCACCACAGTACGAAGCATATCAAGCAATGAAACGCGCATTTTCATCTATTGTAAATGGTGAAGCGTAGTATGGATGAGAGGGTAGCTATCTGTATCTGTGAAGGTGGAGCAATGTGGATTTATAAGAGCAGGAATAAAAATCCAAGGGAACTGACCTTATATGATTTAGTTAGACAGAAATGATTTTGGAGGATATTTGTTTGTGAGAGGGTCTAAGCTGTATCATTCAGCTTAGACCCTCTGTATTATTTTGAATGGTCTTTTTATCCTTATAAGAAGGACGTCTGTCCGTACAGGTTCAGTGAAGAGATAGAGGAAATCGATCCTGAACCGTAGAGATGCAAGAGGTCTTTACCATGGTCAGAGGTTCTGACCAAAGGCAAAAGCGGGAATATGCGTCCTAAAGGGCGAGAAACCCTTTTCATTTTATTTTCTCTCCGATAAGGTAAGAGTATCAAACAAGAAAGAGGTGCAGTACATGACAAAACGAGAAAGATTCAGTGAAGGAATCCAGAGATTCGGACGGTCTCTCCTTCTGCCCATCGCCATCATGGCCCCCATGGGAATGATTCTAGGACTGACAGGTGCCCTGGTTCAGGGGTACATGGTCGAAAGAGTGCCATTTTTAGCCAATGAGACGCTTCAGCTGATTCTAACCAGCCTTCGAAGTATCGCCGACATTATTTTTTCTAATATTCCGGTACTCTTTGCCATGGGCGTAGCCTATGGGATGTCCAGGAAGGAGAAGGGCATTTCTGTCTTTTCCTCCATCATCGCCTATCTCATTCTAAACATCACTATCAATGTCTACTTAAAAGCCACGGGAACCCTGGCGGATGCCGAAACCATGGCTCAGGTGGGTCAAGGCATGGTCCTTGGCATTCAGACCTTAAGGCTCGATGTCCTTGGCGGAATCATCGCAGGTCTCATCGGTGCCTTTGCAGCAGACAAGTATTACAACAAAGAACTTCCTGTAGCTTTTGCCTTCTTCTCCGGAAAGAAGTTTGTGCCCATGGTGAGCATCGTATGGGCCACCATTGCAGGGCTCATCATTCCCTTCTTCTGGGCATATCTTACCAAGGGACTCATCGCCTTGTCCAAGGTCATCCTGGTAGGTGCGGTTGGACCATTCGTCAATGCGCTCATGGTGAGACTGCTCATTCCACTGGGTCTTCATCATGTATGGAGTGCGCTGATCCGCTTTACACCAGCTGGTGGAACCTACGTCATTGACGGAGAAACCTTCACTGGAATCCTGCCAACCTTGAACGAAGTGCTCTTTAACCAGGGACCAAATTCTGAAGCCTGGGAAATGCTGCCGGAACTCACCAAGTTCATGGCGCAGAACCAGATGCTGGTGACACTCTTTATCATCCCTGCCATTGGCCTTGCCATGTATAAGAGTGCTTATGCCAAGAACAGACCTTTCGTAAAAGGGATCATCATCACCATGGTGATTACACCATTCCTTGGGAACATCACAGAGCCTATGGAATTCTCCTTCCTCTTTATCGCACCGCTTCTTTACGTGGTGTATGTGCTTCTTGCAGGTGTGGGCGCTGTAGCGCTGTACCTCATGGGTACTGGGGTTGGATACATAAGAGGAACCATCTTTGACTTTGCCATCTTCGGTCTCATGTATGAGAACACCAGATGGTACAACATCCTCATCGTGGGTGTGCCTCTGGCCATCGCCACGTACTTCATCTTCAAGTGGGCCATTGAGAAATATAACATTGCCACTCCTGGAAGAGAAAGTGATGAGTATGAATACAACAACCTCATTAAAGAAAAACGTTATGGAGAAGTGGCAAAGATCGTTATTGAAGCCCTGGGTGGATCTTCTAACATTGTCAACGTGGACAACTGCGTCACAAGGCTTCGTATTGACCTGAAGGACATGAATCTTGTGAACAAGGAAAGACTCAAAGACTCCGGCACTTCCGGAATCTTCTTCCCCATGAAAAATCACATCCACATCGTCTTTGGACCCAACGTGGAATTTGTGAAGAACGCTGTGACTGACGAACTGAAGATGATCAGCTAAAGGGGATCTCCCCTTTAGCTCCTTTAAAAAGAAGGAGGAAATTACCATGAGAAAGAACCCTGTGATTACCATTGCGGGCGCTGGAAGCCTTCGGATTCCTGCCCTCATTGGGAGTCTCATATATTATAAGGAAACGCTGCCTGTGGCAAAAATCATACTCTTTGACATTGATGAAGAAAGACTTCAAAGAGTGAGAGCTTACATCGATCTTACCCTCAAGGAGTACTACAGTGAGGCGGAAGTGCTGTTCACAACCAAAGAAGAGGAAGCCTATGGAGACACGGACTATGTCCTCTGCAACATGAGAGTGGGTGTGGACACCATGAGAAGTGTCGATGAGAAGATTCCTCTGAAGTACGGCCTGGTGGGTCAGGAAACCTGCGGTCCAGGAGGCTTCTCCTATGGCATGAGATCCATTGGTGCCATGATCGATATGGTGAACACCGTGAGAACGTACTCCAAAGACACCTGGATCCTCAACTACACAAACCCTGCTGCCATCGTGGCGGTGGCCCTGGATAAGGTGTTCCCAGAGGACAAACGCATCATGAACATCTGTGATCAGCCCTACTCCATGATCAAGTCCTTTGCGAAAATTCTGGGCGAGGACATGTATGATCTGGAGCCCAGATACTTTGGCCTCAACCACTTTGGCTGGTTCACCTCTCTAAAGAACGCAAAGACCGGGGAGGAGCTTCTGCCGAAGCTCAAGGACTACCTCATGGGCCATGAGTTCAAGCCTTTCAACGCGGAGCAAAGAGACCCTTCCTGGCTGAAAACCTATAAGAACGTCAACAAGCTCATGCAGTTTTTCCCGGAATATGTGCCAAACACCTATCTTCAGTACTACTTCTTTGCAGAGGAGATCGTGCAGGACTCCGATCCAAGCTTTACAAGGGTAGATGAAGCGAAGCTGGGCCGGGAGAAAAAGGTGCTGGATATCCTGAAAAAAGCCGAGACTCAGGGAAACCTCACGGACATTCCGCTGATGCAGGGAGAAGTCTTTGGCAACCTCATGGTGGAAGTGGTGGACTCCATCCACAATGACCTTAACAAAGTCTTTGTGGTCATTGGCAGAAATGGAGATTTAATTCCAAATCTTCCTGAAGACGCCATGGTGGAGCTGGCCTCTTACCTTGGAAAAGAAGGGGCAAAGATGATTCCGTATGGAGAGGTGAAGCCTTTCTATAAGGGGCTCATCGAAGGCCAGTATGCCTATGAGAAGCTCACGGTGGAAAGCTACCTGGAAAAAGACTACACCAAAGCGCTCCAGGCCCTCACGTTAAACCGGTCCATTGTGGATCCTGTGAAGGCAAAGCTGGTGCTGGACGATCTCATGGACCACAGCGCGGACTACTGGGCTTTAGAGAAAAAAGAGCTGTAGGAGATCATAGAAACATAAAAGAGAAAGAGCTGAAAATGAAGGAAACCCCCAAGGCGTTGGGGGTTTCTTCCTAAATAATTTGATATACTGGAGAAAGGGGGTGCATGCAATATATGAAACTGGAAAGACTCACAGGTTCCTACGGACAGCTCAGCAGCTTGGAGAAGAAAGTGGTGGAGTTCATGGCGTCTTCGCCGGAAGAGGTGGTGAAGATGACCGCAAGGGATCTTTCAGAAAAACTCTTCATCTCTAAGACCACCATCATCAACCTGTGTAAAAAACTGGGTTTTGAAGGCTATACGGAGCTGAAATACTATCTTAAAAGTGCTTCTGAAGATGAGAAGAAGGTGTGGAAAGAAAAAGAGGTAGTTTCTTTTTCTGAGATTCTCCGGGATCTTCGGGAGGAAGCGGAAAAGACCTTGGATCTTCAGAAAGAGGAGAATGTGGCCAAGATGTCCGAGATTCTCCAGTCGGCGAGAACCGTCTACGTGGTGGCCCGAGGAGCCTCCAAACCCTTTGGGAGCTACCTGAACACAAGGCTTGCCATGCTGAAGATCAGGACCATTTTTGTGGATGACTTCAATCTCATCGACAACATCAAAGACCATATCGAGCCTGATGAAGCGGTGCTTCTTCTTTCTTTATCCGGAAACACCAAGAGGATCCTCGATATTGCCAAAGGGGCCAGGATCCGTGGGGCCAAGGTGCTGGTGATCACTGGTTTTTCGGACAATAAAGTGGAAAAGTACGCAGACAGCGTGCTGTATGCCTATGCCAAAACCACAGATACAGAAGTCAATGATCTCATATCCAGAGTGGGCATGCATCTGACGCTCCAGATTCTCTTGACCTATACGCAGAAAATGCTGGAGAAAAGGAGAACCTAAGATGATCATTCGTTCTAGAAACATACATACAGAAAAAGGCGTTGTGGATGGATTCCTCAAGGTCGAGGATGGCAGAATTACATATATTAAAGAAGAGGTGAAGGGGGAAGACTTTCTTGATTATGGCGACAGCCATATCATTCCGGGCTTTCTGGACCTTCATGTCCATGGCTTTGGCACGGGATCCTTCTGGTATGAAAAGACGGAGGAATCTCTCAATGCCATGGCGAGAAGCATGGTGAAAGAAGGAGTCACCACCTTTCTTGGCACCACGGGCACCGATGATCTTGAAGAGATCAAGGAAAGCCTGGTGGAAGCAAAGAAAGCGGTGGAGAACTGGACACCGGAAAAAGGATCCAGGATCCTGGGGGTGCATCTGGAGGGTCCTTTCATCAATAAAGAGTTCAAGGGGATGCAGAAGGAGGAGTTCTGTCTGGATCCTACGGTGGAAGTGGCAGAGGAGCTTTTGTCCGCCATAGGAGAAGAGCATGTGTATCTCATGACCCTAGCACCGGAGCTTCCTGGTGCGGAGGATGTTATAAAGCATCTTCATGAGAAGAAGGTCCAGATCAGCATCGGACATAGCGCTGCAGAACTGGAAGACATTGGAAGGCTCAAGGGCTACGGCCTTGGAGGCGTCACCCATATGTACAGCGGCATGCGGGGCTTTCATCATAGAAGGCCTGGCGTGGTGGGAGCTGCTCTCTACTTTGAGGATCTCTACTGCGAGTTTGCCAAGCAGACGGGGATGACGGTGTCTCATGAAGCGTTCCGCATTGCGTATAAAGTGAAGGGAGCCAAGGGCATCATGCTTTGCACGGATTGCACGGGTCTTGCCCATGTGAAGAGTCCTTTCCATCACTACATCCGGAAAGAAACCTATATCCCGGATGGCGAGTCTGTCCTCATCCGGAAGGATTCTGGCGAGGAGTACCGCCTGAACAGACGGGATGTGGAAGCGGTAAAAAACCTGGAGATGGGCTACTTCTCTTCGGTGAAGACCATCATGGAGAAGCATGGCATTTCTTTAGAGGAGATCATCACCATGGCTTCGGAAAATCCAGCCAAGTACATCGGCGTCTTTGATCAGGTGGGATCTCTGAAAGACGGAAAGAAGGCGGATTTCCTGGTGCTGGACCATCATATGGACCTCATGGAAGTCTATGTAGAAGGGGTATCTCAGAAGATCCATAAGGAATAGAATCCATGAAAAAGTCTCTGCGAAGAAATATGCTTCTTTCGCAGAGACTTTTTCTCCTCTCCAGGTTTTGGGTTTGAGATGGAAGGCATCATAAAAGGGACTCCATGGAATCCCCTACGAATGATTATATAGTGCTGATATAGTCTACTGTATGAAGCGTGATGTCGGTGGCAACATATGCCAAGAGAATCAAGGCAATCCCTACAAAAAGGATCTGAAGATTTTCAGTCCCAGTTCTTTTTTTCCGTTCCTTCCATGTGCCAAGGATCAGCAAAACGCCCTTCACAAGGAGATAGATACTGAAGATGATTTGAACCACCCGGAAAGAAACATAGGCGGAAGGAATGGTTCTTAGTCTTTCGTTGTTACCTAATGCCATGAGAGCAATGAAGAAAACCATGAGGAACACTTGGTATAGAGGGCTTCTTTCTTTCTTCTCAAATAAGTTTGCCATGATGCATACCTCCAAGATATTGAATTTGTATTTTACAAAACATAATAAAACCACTTACTTTTACTCTATTATATATTGCAATACTACTAAAGTCTAGTTAATTCAAAATAACTATTGTTATATATCTTTATCTGTACCCTTCTTTTGGTTTCTATGGGAGAAAGAAGGAGAGAGGCCTTGTAAAAGGAGGCGGCCTTCCGCATAATGTACATAAGTGATAGAAAGGGGAGATAGATCGATGGCACTGGTGACAATTGAAAACATACTTCAGCTGGAAGGGTTCCAGAATGCAAAGGTGGTGGCCGGAGCAGCGGGCATGCACCTCATGGTGAATAATGCCATGCTTATGGAGGTTCCAGATATCTTTCCCTATGTGGAAAAAAACAATCTTCTCATTACTACCCTCTTTCCGGTCTATGAGGATGAGAAGGCCATGGAGGAGCTGATTCCAAGGCTCTCTGAGCTGGGAGTGTCCGGCATCTGCATCAAGCCGTTTCGGTACATCGGCGGTATTCCAGAACGGATGAAGGAGCAGGCGGATGCCCTTTCCTTCCCGGTGATCGAGCTTCCCAAAGAAGCGAACCTTTCGGGTCTCGTCACAGAGATTCTGGAGATTTCTTTGAAAAAACATATGGATGTGCTGAACTTCAGAAATAATGTCCACGACCGCCTCATGGGGCTCTTTCTGGAAGGCCGGGAAATCCCGGAGCTTCTTCAGAGCCTTGCGGACATCTGTCAGAGTGAAGCGGTGCTTCTGGATGCCTCCTATAAGGTTCTTCACCGGTCAGGAGAAGCCTGCAACCCTTGTTATACCTTCACAGGAACACCAGAGAGAGGCGTCCTGAAAGTTCATCTGGGAGAAAAACTGCTCAGTGAAGAAGACTATATTCTTCACCCCATCCGGGCAGGCGCAAGGCTTTTTGGCTATCTTCTTCTT
Organism: Proteiniclasticum ruminis; assembly: GCF_900115135.1. Lineage (GTDB taxonomy): Bacteria > Bacillota > Clostridia > Clostridiales > Clostridiaceae > Proteiniclasticum > Proteiniclasticum ruminis_A. The sequence continues at coordinate 293,666 of NZ_FOVK01000002.1, forward strand.
CTGAAAGAAAATGGCAAAAGCGACAGCCTTCAGGTGGCGGCAGAAGAAGCCTCTCTTCTCATCGCCTCCGTATATTTTAAAAACTATGCGGTGATGGAAAAGGAAAGAAGTTTCCAGGACTCCTTCATCAGAGACATTCTCCAAGGGAAGGTCACCTCGCCCATGGAGACCATCAATAAAGCCCGGTACTTCGGCTGGAACATGGAGTTTCCCCAGGTGATCCTGGTGCTGAAGATCTTTGATGGGGATGAAAAAAAGAAAAAGACCTACTATGAGGAGGTCATGGATGAGAAGATCATTGACGGGGTACTGGAAAGAGAGCTGAGACTCACAGGCAAGAAGTTCAAGTATGTGTATCTCGATGACTCCATCGTCATTTTCATCAACACCATCTTCCTGGAAAAGCGGGAGGAAGCACTTAAAAATGCCGCGGAGAAGCTGCTGCAGATGAAAAAGACCGAGATGCGTCTTGGCATCGGCATCTCTGAAGAAGCCCTCTCCATTTTAGAGCTTCCATCTTCGTACAGACAGGCGAAAATGACCCTGGAGATTGGCAGTCTTCTCAAAGAGAACTCCTTCACCTCTTCCTATCGGGACTATGAAATGTTCTCCCTTTTACGGGAGATGAAGGACAAAGTGCTTCTGGAAGCCTTTGTGGAAAAGAAGCTCGGGAGGCTTCTTCTCCATGAGAAAACCCACAGTGGAGATCTTCTGAAAACCCTTCAGGTGCTTCTGGAGGAGAACTTAAATGCCAAAAATGCCGCCAAGAGGCTCTTCATCCACTACAATACCATGCGCCACAGAATCGAGAAGCTGAAGGAGCTGGGGGTGGAGCTGGAGCAGGGCTTCTCCTTAGGAGAACTTGTCTTTGCCTATTATGCCTATATATGGCAGGAGGCGGAAAAGTCCAGAGAACTGAAAGAAGACCTATAAAACAGATAGTATCATCATCGGGTTCATTGTCACTTGGTGACAGTGAACTCGTTTTCTTTTGGCACTATATCATGATGAAATCACATTTTCCTTCATGATATGATGAGGGCAACAGATAATTTGTTAACAATCAACATTCTAGGAGGAAACAACATGGTAGATATCAACGTATTCAAACTTCCAGTGGCAGGACCTGATGATGTGTCCGTACTGAAGGAAAAAGTAGCAGCAGGAGAAATTGTCGCAAAGGACATCATTGCAGTTCTTGGAAAGACAGAAGGAAACGGCTGTGTCAATGACTTCACCAGAGGATTCTGCACCATGGCGTACAGAAAAACCATCTCTGATCTTACAGGCTTATCCGAGCATGAAGTAGAGAAGAAGGTGGCATTTGTCATGTCCGGCGGAACCGAAGGAGTCATGTCTCCTCATGTGATGATCTTCACAAGAAAAGAACTGGAGGAGGAAACCTCATCTGAGGAAAAAGCACTGAATGTTACGGTGGGATTCACCAGAAACTTCCTGCCAGAAGAAATGGGTACCGTCACCATGGTTCAGGAAGTGAAGAGAGTGGTGCTGGAGCTCATGGAGCAGGCGAACATTGAAAGCAAGGACGATGTGCATTTCGTGCAGATCAAGTGTCCGCTTTTAACTTCTGACAGAATCCTGGATGCAGAGAAGCGTGGAAAGAAAGTTGTGGTCACCGACACCTACAAGTCCATGGGATACACAAGAGGCGCATCTGCTCTTGGTGTTGCCATTGCGCTAGGAGAAGTGGACGAGGCGAAGGTAACAGAAGAGACCATCCTAAAAGACTACAGCCTCTATTCCGGTGTGGCTTCCACCTCTGCAGGAGTGGAACTGTTAAACTGCGAGATCATTCTCATGGGAAATGCCAAGGGATCAAAGAGCAAGTACAGAATCGGACACAGCGTCATGCAGGATGCCATTGATCTGGAAAGCATCATCGAAGCCATGAACAGTGCAGGTCTTTCTGTGGACAAGCTGCCTACAGAAGAAGACAAGAAGAGAATCGTCAATGTGCTGGCGAAGGCAGAAGCTTCACCAGACGGCTATGTGAGAGGCAGAAGAAACACCATGCTCACAGACTCTGACATCAACCATACAAGACACGCAAGAGCTGTGGTCAACGGACTCATTGCAGGACTTGTGGGAGACCCTATGGTCTATGTGTCCGGTGGTGCAGAGCACCAGGGACCAGCAGGCGGCGGTCCTGTGGCTGTTATCATCGAAAAATAAACGTCGAGGGATGACGTAAAGGAGACAGAAAATGGATTTACTAATTAATCTTGTGCCTCTTATCATAGTTGTTGCGCTTCTTTTCATGAAGAAGCATATGCTGGTGGCAGGCCTCTTCGGAGGACTGGCTGCCATTCTCATCGGGGGGATGAACCTGTCTGATGTTTCAGGCATGTTTGTGGGAGGCATCTCCAACATGCTGGGCATCACGGTGCCGATCCTTTATGCGGCTTCTGCTGCCATGGTTTCCCAGGCAGGAAGCATCGAAGCTCTGGTTGCTCTTTTCAGCAAGAGCCTCAAAGGTAAGATCGCAGTTCTTGCAGGGTTCATTGTCCTCATCCAGGGATTTGCCACCTATATGGCAGGCATGGGCGCAGGAAACACCATGGTCACAGCGCCACTTGTGGCGGCTGCTGTAGGTGCGGTGCCTGAAGTCATCGCAGCCATGGCCATCATTTCTGCGGTAGGCTTCACCACATCCCCAGCTTCCACAGAAACCATTCTGGCTGCAGAAAGCGCAGGGGTGGATGTGGCCGTTCATGCAGGAAACATGATGCCCTTCACCGTGGTCTTCTACCTTCTGGCCTTTGGGCTGGCAGTTTATGGCGTGAAGAAGAGAGGCGCTCTCTTTGCTGGAAAAGACACGAAAAAAGAAGAAGATCTTCAGGATGCGACCACAGGTCAGCTTCTGAAAAGAGCATTCCCAGCCATCGCATTGCTTCTTATGGTGGTAGGCGGAGCCAAGATCAACGGACTTATCGGTTTTTCCCTCTTCAATCCAGCCACCACAGTGATTCTTACAGCGGTGCTGACGGTTCTTCTTACCAAGATGAACTCTGATGAAACATCAGAAGCGCTCATTGACGGATCCAGATTCATTCTGACCACCATGTTCTCTGTGGGTATTTTCTTATCCTTCATCAACATGATTGCAGCCCTGGGCACCTTTGAACAGATTGCGGGCATCGCAAGAAATGCGCCGGAGTCCATCATTCTCCCCGTGGCCATGATCATCGCGTTCCTCATCGCCATTCCTTCTGGTGCATTCACTGCTGGAGTGCTGACCCTTATTCTGCCAACCCTGTCTGCTTTGGGCCTTCCATCGGAAGCCATGGGCTTTGTGGCCATTGCCACAGGTCTAGGTACCCAGATCAGCCCCGTGCAGATCAATGTGGCAGCTTTAGCGAAGGGCTTTGATTCAGACATCATGGGAGTCATCCGAATGAACTTCAAGTATGTCATTGGCGCGATGGTGCTTCTCACTGCCATGGCCGTGATTTTTGTATAACAGACAGCAAGACGTAATAACTGAGTAAACAGGTAAAGGAGCAGGTAAAAGATATGACGGAAAAGAAAGTAAACCCGGATATTTTATATGGGATGGAGGACAGACCGGAGCTGAAGAAAGCGGTGCCTCTGGCTTTCCAGCATATCTTTGCCATGTTCGCCGCGAACATCACGGTGCCGCTCATGGTGTCTGCACTCCTTGATCTTCCCCCTGCGGACAAGACTTTTCTCATCCAGTGCGCCTTATTTATGGCCGGGGTGGGAACGCTCATTCAGATCCGTAAAGGGAAAAAGATCGGATCGGGGCTTCCCATTGTCATGGGCACCAGCAATGCGTTCATTGCCACGGTGATGTCCATTGCCGGCACCTACGGCATCGGTGCGGTCTTTGCCTCCAGTTTTGTCGGCGGTCTTTTTGAGATGGTTCTTGGAAAGAGCCTGCCGAAGCTGAAAAAAGTGTTTACCCCATTGGTATCCGGTGTGGTGGTGGTCACCCTGGGGGTGACCCTCATCCCGGTGGCTGTGAAGCAGGCAGCTGGAGGAACGGGGAATCTGGGAGATCCTACGGCGCTTCTACTGGCGTCGGTGGTGCTTCTCACCATCGTCTTCTGCCACCGCTCCAAAAACAGGTTTGTGAAGTCTGCTTCCATCCTTCTGGGGATTCTCACAGGATTTGTACTCTCCCTTTTCCTGGGGATCCTGGATGGAGGAGCCATCAAGGAAGCATCCTTTGTGGCCGTGCCTCTTCCGATGCAGTACCAGTGGCGATTTTACCCTGCAGCCATCATCGGTATGCTCTTTATGTATGTAGCCACCACCATTGAAACCCTGGGAGACATTTCTGCCATCACCATCGCTGGAGAGGACAGAGAGCCCACGGAAGAGGAAAAGACCGGAGGTGTCCTGGCGGACGGACTTTCCAGTGCCTTGGCGGCCCTCATGAACGGCTTTCCGAACACTTCTTATACTCAGAACATCGGGGTGGTGAATCTCACAGGAGTATTCAGCCGCCATGTGGTAAGAATTGGCGCTTATATGCTGCTTCTTCTGGCGTTTTTCCCCAAGTTTTCGGCGGTGCTTTCTATGATTCCAGTGCCGGTCCTTGGCGGAGCGTCCATTGCCATGTTTTCCATGGTGGCGGTGTCCGGGTTCTCTCTACTTGGAAAGATCCCTTTCACCAGCAGAAACTCCCTCATCATCGCCCTGTCTCTTGGCCTTGGGATCGGGCTCAGCCTGGTGCCGGAAGCGCTTGGCAATCTTCACCAGGACATTCAGCTCATCTTAACCTCTGGCGTGGTGCCTTCCGCGGTCACCGCCATCGGGCTGGATCTCTTTCTTCCGGTGGAGGAGGAAAAGTGAGGACTTTAAAAGGTCTCCGGGCGGAGGAGCTTCTTTACCGAAGGCTTCAGCCTTGCTGTCCTTTCAAGGGGAAAATCCATAGCATCTTTTCCAGCACCATGAATCTCATGGAAGAGGGCGGCAGACTCTGGACCCTTTCCATTGAGCGGGAGATGTATCTGCCGGGTACTCTGGAGATTTCAGGAAAAATCAATTTTGAGGAATATCAGCATCTTTTGGGAAAGCCTGTGCATTTGGCTTCGGGCATGCTGGTCTTAGGACACAGCCTTCAGGTGGATCTTTCAGAGATTCTCATGAGAAAGCCTGAAGAAAGAGGATCTCTAGCCAAAGGCGCAGGGAATCCCAAAGACAATTTAGAAAAGACCCTGGAAGAGCTTCGGATACATGGAAAGCGGGGAGGATGCCTCTCCTTTTTTCTTCCCGGACCTCAAGAAGGGTATCTGGAAAAAGCCTTTCAGGATAGAATCTCAGCGGTGAAAACCACTGGAGATTTCAGACAGATTCTTGGTCTTGGCCTCGGCCTGACCCCCTCGGGGGATGATTTTGCCCTGGGATTTATGGCCATGGCGTCTTACCTTCCGGGAAGCCTTGTGCGAGACACCGCACAAAAACTTAGGACCCTTTTGGAACATGGGACTGTCAGCACCACGGAGGTGAGCCTCCAGATGCTGCACTTTGGCAAAGAAGACAGGTTTCCTGGAGCCCTCACAAACTTCTGTGAGGAAATCCTCTATGGCAGTGATGCGGAAAAGAGGAAAAGTGCTATGGAGAAATTACTGAATATTGGGTCTATTTCGGGGACGGATATGGCCTCTGGTGCACTTTTTGCACTGCAACTACATCTAGAACAACAATGTGGAGGAAATGATGATAAAAAAAGCTGAACTGAGAAAGAATATGTATTTTGACTCTGTGACCCTCATGTCGCTCACCGGTAAGATCCGGGAAATGGACGGCGTCATAGATGCGGTGGTCTCCATGGCCACAGACATGAATAAGGACCTTCTGAAGAGCGTTGGGCTTTTCACCGAGGAAATGGAAGGTGCAGGTCCATCGGATCTTCTTCTGGCTGTTTCATCTGAGAAGGAAGAAGTGGTGGAAGAAGCCTACAAGATGATCCATGAGCTTCTGTCCCCAAAGAAAAAAGTCCAGGGAAAAGGGGCGGAAGTGATTCCGGAGTCCGTGGAAGAAGCGGTGGATCTCCTGCCTGAAGCCAATGTGGCGGTGCTTTCAGTACCAGGAGCCTATGCGGCAAGAGAAGCAAGAAAAGCTTTGGAGAATGGACTTCATGTCATGATCTTCAGTGACAACATGTCTCTGGAAGAAGAGCGTGAGCTGAAGGAAATGGGCAGAGACAAGGGACTTCTTGTCATGGGACCGGACTGCGGCACTTCTTTTATCAGCGGTACAGGCCTTTGCTTTGCCAATGATGTAAGACGCGGCGGCATCGGTATCGTCGGCGCTTCTGGTACAGGTCTTCAGGAAGTGATGGTTCAGATCCATCATCTGGGCGAAGGCGTTTCCCATGGCATTGGTACCGGTGGACGGGACCTTCATGAGAAGATCGGCGGCATCATGATGCTTCAGGGCATTGAAGCGCTGAATAACGATCCGGACACAAAAGTGCTTCTTCTGGTGTCTAAGCCACCAGCCAAGTCCATTGCGGACAAGATCTTTGAAACCATCAGCAAGATTGAGAAACCAGTGGTAGTGTGCTTCCTGGATGGAGAGCCTGTGGAAGGTCTTCCAGAGCATGTGCATTTTGCCAAAGGACTTTATGAAGGAGCAGAAGTTGCAGTATCTTTACTCCAGCCCGAGAAGGAGAAGAAAGAGCTTCTTTCCGGATTTGATCCAAAGAAGTACAGCGATCTTCTTTCAGAAAAGCAGACAGATCTTCGAGGACTTTACTGTGGCGGTACCCTCTGCGCAGAAGGCCTCAGCATCCTAAGAGAAGCACTGGGGCCTGTGAAGAGCAATGTGGCCAAGAAGAGTGAAGAGAAGCTCACCGATGGCGTAAAGACCAAAGGACATGTGCTTCTGGATCTAGGTGAGGATGAGTACACCAATGGAAAGCCCCATCCCATGATTGAGCCTTCCTTACGAAATGAGCACATCCTAAGAGAAGCGGCGAAGGAAGAGACCGGCGTGATATTACTTGATTTCGAACTGGGCTATGGATCCCATGACGAAGCGGTGGAAGTAACGTTAAAGGCCATTGAAAAGGCTAAAATTCTGGCAGAGAAAGACGACAGACATCTGGTGTTTGTGGCTTATGTGCTGGGTACAGATCTGGACAAGCAGGACTATCATCTTCAGAAGAGACTTCTGAGAGAGCATGGCATCCTGGTCTTTGACAGCAACAAAGAAGCAGCCCTGGCGGCAGCAATGATCATGAAGAAGGCGGTATAAAGAATGAGTGAAATGAGTAAGCTTCTTCAGAGTGAACTGAAGGTAGTAAATATTGGTGCAAAAACATTTATTGAAGATCTGAAGCTTCAGGAAAGAGACGTGATTCATGTAGCCTGGAAGCCACCTGCTGGTGGAGATGTGTCTCTTATCAGAGCACTGGAAGTGCTGGAGAAGGACGAGAAGATCAAGGAAGCCAACGAGAAGGTGGTAAACATCATGAAGGCTTCCCATGGAGTCCTCATCGATATGGCAGAAGCCATTGATGTGGTGCCTGGCATGGATGAGAACACCATCCTTCATGCAGGTCCACCGATCTCCTGGGAGAGAATGTGCGGTCCTATGAAGGGGGCTGTCATCGGAGCTCTTATTTTTGAAGACAGAGCAAAGAATGAAGAGGAAGCTGTGAAGCTCATTGAGTCCGGCATCATCAAGTTCTCCCCTTGCAACGAGCATAGTGCTGTAGGTCCTATGGCTGGGGTTCTTTCTCCACACATGCCCGTGCATGTGGTGAAGGATATGACCCATGGCAATGTGTCTTTCTGCAGTGTCAATGAAGGTCTTGGCAAGGTGCTTCGTTATGGCGCCTATGACGAGAGCGTCATCAAGAGGCTCAAGTGGATCCGTGAAGAATTTGCGCCCATCATGAAGAAAGCCCTGGCATTAAAGGGCGACGGTGTTGACATCAAGAGCCTGATTTCCCAGGCTGTGCATATGGGAGATGAGTGTCATAACAGAAACAAGGCAGCCACCAGTCTGTTTTTCCGTGAAATTTCCTCTTACTTCTTCCTGCTGGATGAGGATAAGAAAGCCATCGCCAGATGTGTGGAATTCATGAAGGGCAATGACCATTACTTCCTGAACCTTTCCATGGCAGCTTGTAAGGCGGCAACGGATGCGGCTCAGAATGTGGAAGGATCCACTGTGGTCACCACCATGGCCCGTAACGGTGTGGATTTCGGTATCCGAATCAGTGGTCTTGGCAAGGAAACCTGGTTTACTGCTCCTGCGGATAAGATCAAAGGACTTCTTTTCCCAGGATTTACAGAAGACGATGCAAACCCTGACATCGGGGACAGCACCATCACAGAAACCATGGGCATCGGCGGATTCGCCATGGGCGGTTCTCCGGCCATCGTGCAGTTCGTGGGTGGAACCGTGGCAGATGCCATTGCCTACAGCGAAAAAATGTACACCATCACCACGTCTGAGAATACAAACTTCTCCATTCCTACTCTGGATTTCAGAGGCTCTGCCATCGGTATCGATGTCCTGAAGGTCATCGCCACAGGCACTCTGCCCATCATCAATACAGGAATGGCCCATAAAGTAGCCGGTATCGGTCAGGTAGGCGCAGGTCTTGTAAGTCCACCAATGGACTGCTTCAAGAAAGCTCTTCTGGCTCTGGCAGAAAAAAGGAGCGAAGCGAATGAGTAGAATACTGATTGCCCTGGGCGGAAACGCCCTGGGAAATTCCTGGAAAGAACAGAAGGAAGCGCTGAAAGAAGCGTCCAGATCCATCTCAGACCTCATTGAAAAGGGTCACGAAGTGATCATTTCCCATGGAAATGGTCCTCAGGTGGGCATGATCCATGATGCCATGTCCAAGGAAGAGATGCCTCTGACCGAGTGCACCGCCATGAGCCAGGGCTACATCGGCTATCATCTGCAGAATACTTTAAAGAATGAGCTTCTGAAAAGAGGCATAGAAAGAGAAGTACTCTCCGTGGTCACCCAGGTGGTGGTGGATGAGAAAGATGAGGCCTTCAAGAATCCACAGAAGCCCATCGGACGCTTCATGACCTATGATGAGGCCAAGGCTCAGGAAGACGCCATTGGATATCCTTTTGTGGAAGACTCCGGAAGAGGCTACCGAAGAGTGGTGCCTTCACCAAAGCCCGTGGACATTGTGGAGAAGGAGTCTGTGAAGGTTCTTCTTTCCGCAGGGCACATCGTCATCTCCGTAGGGGGCGGTGGCATTCCGGTGAAGAAGACCCAGTCCGGTTATGAAGGACTGGAAGGGGTCATCGATAAGGACCTTTCCAGTGGTAAGCTTGCAGAGCTTTCCGATTGTGATTTCATGTTCATGCTCACTGGCGTAGACCGGGTAGCCATCAACTTTGGCAAGAAAAACCAGGAAAATCTCTCCAGCATGCATGTGGAAGAGGCCCTGCGCTATGCAGAGGAAGGACAGTTCCCACCTGGAAGCATGCTCCCTAAGGTGCTCACAGGTGTGGCCTTTGCCCAGTCCGGAAAGGACAGAAAAGCCATCATCGGTTCATTGGAAAGAGCCAATGACGCTTTGGTTGGGAAAAGCGGTACCATCATCTACAGCAGCGAGAAATAGAACCTAGACCTTTATGCAAATAAAAAAGATTCCATGGAGCTTGTGAAAGCTTTATGGAATCTTCTTTGGTTTCAGCCACGTCTTTTGGGAGATTTCTTCTCTATATAGAAACGTAGTGAGATGCACAATGCTTCTTTCTCAGCCTGGAGTTCTTTCTTTGCCGTCGTGGTCGTTGATAGGATATTCTGTTGGTAGATCCAGCAGGTCATCGGGCAGTTCTCTGGTTTCTTTAGAGATAGATCAGGAGGCTCCAAATCCCAGAAGAGGAAAGGGGAGAGGGTATATTTACAAGAGTGATAAAATTTCAAAAAAGTGTAAACGATTAAAGGAGCTATATAGTATAATAGAGATACCGTATGTCCTCCTTCGATGTGTATCAACAAGGAAGGAAGTATGGTGAAACATAGGGATACCGCTTTTATGAAAAGGGGATCTAAGGTATGTAGGAAAATAATGGAAATGAAATGCTCGGAGCGCTGTGGAGAAGGGTACGGAAAATGGAGGTTTACAGTATCCCCATGTCTCTGGGTTCAGTCAGAAAGGTTCTGGAAGAAGGCACCTATGGAAAGACGAGATCAGAACATCATAGAAGAGTGAAGCAGATGCGGGCGCATCTGTTTTTTGGCTTCTTCTAGTAGAAGCCAATGATATCTAAAGCAAATAAAGAGTAAACAGCAGAAACAACGGCCTGACCCAGGTCCGTTGAGAAAAAAACAAAAGAATTCAGAATAAAGGATGAAGAACATGAGACTGCTTAAACTTAGAATAGAAGGCCTCAAAGCCTACAAGACTCCTCTAGAACTGGAATTTGTCGCCAGGCAGCGGGTGGTGAAAGAAAACAGCCCACTTTATGAGCTGCTTCCCAGGGTCTATCAGAACAGTACCCTGATGTTTATTGGAGACAATACATCAGGAAAATCGCCCACCATAGAGATGATTTCCTTTGCCATGCGTATGCTGGAAGGGATGCCTCTGTCTCTCATTAAGAATGCTATGGTTCTGGATAACGTGGGGGTTGGAGAGCGCTTTCATCTGGAAACATATTTTATGGGGAGATCGGAGAGGCTCTATAAACTGTTGACCACCATCCGCAAGGATGTGGCTTTCTTTGAAGAGGAAATCAAGTTCATCATTGAATACGAAGCCCTCTATGAGAAGGAGCCTTCGAAGATCCGGTCGAGAAAAAACCTCTTCACCTTTGAGGAAGAGGACCCGGTCCTCACCCGGAAAGGAAAGGCCGAAGAACTGCCTTTAGATGTGAGCATTGCGAAAGACATCTATAAAGAAGAGACCTGTGGCATGCTCCATCTGGATCTCATCCGCTTATCGGAGGAAGAGCTTCTTCAGAAGTTTCTCTCTGTGGACAAGACTCTATTAAAGTTTACAGCCCCCCAGATCGAGAAGATCAGCTTGGATGCGGTGGATGAAGTGAGGGGAGTGAAGGGAATCCATTTGAAGTTCTATGATCTGGACCCGTTCTTTCTCAAGGAAGAGAAAGAGCTGAGAAGGTACATTTCACCGGGGCTCATGAGAACCACGGTGCTTCTTCATATGGCCTCCCAGGTGCTGAAACATGGAGGCTATCTTCTGGTGGACGGTCTGGGCAGGGAGATGTCAAGAGACAAAGCCATTGCCCTTTTGCGTCTTTTTGGAAATCCTGAGGTGAACCGAAAAGGAGCGTGCCTTCTTGCCACCACCCTGGATCCGGATCTTCTGGATGAGATGGAACGCAATGACGGAATCTATCTTCTCCATTACGAGGCTGGAATTGAGGTGAAAAATCTCGCGGAGCTTTTAATGAGAAATGACCTGAAGAAGAGCGACATCTATAGGAGCGGTACCTTACCGGGTACTGCACCTCTTGAGAGTCAATTTAATGAGCTTCTCAACCATCTGAAGAGTCAGATGTAGAAGAGACTATGAGCTTTTGGCTTCTCTCTTCAATATTTGTTATTTAGGAGTTCACAACCGTTTCACAGAATGTTCTTATACTAATATCACCAGTATGCAGATTTTTGGGAGACCTTTAGCATGAGGCCTCCCATGGATGACTGCGTGTGAGAAAGAGGAGAGGATGCTATGAAGAATAAGGCAGTACTCATTGTCAATCCTTCATCTGGAAAAGAACAGGCGAAAGCCTATGAGGAAGAAGCGGTGAAGGAGCTTAAAAAAGTCTATGAAGAAGTGGAAGTCAAGGAAACAAAGGGAGCCGGAGATGCTGAGGGTTTTGCCAAGGAAGCATCTTTGGAAGAAGTCTCCCTGGTGGTCTCCATGGGCGGAGACGGAACGGTCCATGAAGTTGTCAATGGTCTTTCAGACCATAAAGTGAGGCCTGCTTTAGGCATCATTCCCCTTGGCACCGTCAACGATCTGGCACGGGCTTTGGGGATTCCGCTGGAGCCTGAAGAAGCCGTCAAAGTGCTTTCTGTGGGGATCAAGCGGTCCATCGATATTGCAAAAGCTGGAGACCGTTATTTTACCAGCGGATTTGGCCTGGGTAGGGTTTCAGAAAGCATCCATCAAGTGACACCCGACGAGAAATCAAAACTGGGATCTCTGGCGTATCTTCTGGCTGGTCTTAAGAAAATTCTGGAGAAGGAGAAGATACAGCTGAGGATTGACAGCAGGGAAGAGGTGTTCCAAGGAGAGCTCGCAGTGGTTGTGGGATCTCTTTCTGGATCTCTCGGAGGCTTTGAGGGCATTTTCCCTGAAGCGACCCTGGAGGATGGAAAGCTTCATGTGCTTCTTATAGAAGACTTGAGCCTTCTCGATACGGCGAAAATTCTGCCGGATTTTCTGAAAGGAGATGTGGCGTCGTCAGATCACTTGACGTACTTTTCCACAAGAAAAATGAAGGTGGCGCCCTTAGGCGAGGAGCATTATGAGAGCGATCTGGACGGAGAAAAGGGACCCAAGGTGCCCTTTACTGTGGAGGTGCTCCAAGGGCATCTGAAAGTTCTGGTTCCGGATGTGGAGAAGAGTTAAATCATGGATGTAGAAGAGTAGTAGATTCAAGAAGGAATAAAGCAAGGGCACAAAGCAAAAGGTGTCCTTCTTTTTTTGAGGATCTCGTAAAGAAGAGAGGAGCCATACCTGTGATACACTGGAAGTGTGATAGAAGTCAATAATAGTGACATATTCACAAAAAATTATGTAGATGAGATCCAATCATAGGTCCTATACAAAAAAGGGGAGTGGTAGTAAGTGAAACAGATCAATTGGGGCATACTGGGTTATGCAAGGATTGCGAAAAATGAGGTGATTCCAGCACTACTGGAAGCGCCTACTGCAAGGCTTTATGGCATAGCCTCCAGAGATGCCGAAAAACGGGAAGAGGCAAAGAGACTTTTTCCTTTTAAGAGGATTTATGAAACCTATGAGGAGCTTCTGGAGGATGAGCACATTCAAGCGGTGTACATTCCGCTGCCCAATGCTCTCCATAAGGAGTGGGCAGTAAAAGCCATGGAGAAAGGAAAGCATGTCCTATGTGAAAAGCCTTTGGCATTGTCAGAGAAAGAGGTGAAGGACATGACAGAAACCAGCGAAAAGTATGGTGTTCTTCTCATGGAAGCCTTCATGTACCGCTACACCCCAAGAATCAAGAAGGTTCTGGAGCTGGTGGGAAGTGGGGCCTTAGGAGAGATCCGCCATATCGACTCCTCGTTCCGGTTTTATCTAAGCCGGCCCAATACCATCAAAATGAAGAAGGAGCTAGGGGGAGGAGCGCTTTATGATGTGGGGTGTTACCCCGTGAGCTTTGCCAGTCTTCTTCTGAAAGAAGAGCCGCAGGGAGTTGCGGTATCCTCCGTCATGGCAGACGGGGTGGACATTGAGACCTCGGTGCTTTTAACGTATAAAAATGGGGTCACGGCGTCTCTTCACTGCGGATTCAATGCCTATGGGGTAAACTCCAGTGAGATCCTCGGTACAGAAGGAAGGCTGGTGATTCCCGATACCTTCCTGGAAGAAGCGGGAGACCTTACCCTCTATCATAAGAACCAGGTGGACAGTATTTCTGTGCCTGGCTGTCACCGGTATACCTTAGAGGTGGAAGACTTTTCTAAGGCGGTTCTAGAAGGAAAGAAGCCGCTCGTCACCATTTCAGAGAGCCTTCTTCAGGTACGGGTCATGGACAAGATCCTTTGGAACATCTACAAATAAGCCTTTCTACTAAGAAAAAAACCCATATAGAAAATGTATTTCTGTTTTTCTCAAAGGATCTGTACAATTTCAAATGATATTGGAATAAGAAATCAGAAGTTCTGAGAAACTCTAAAGATCCATTTTTGATGCAGCTTCTCTTAGAAATTTCCTGTATAATGAAGATAAAAAATATAGATAAAAGTATAAAAGGAGGATGAAGTGAACGAGTATTTGGAGAAATTTAAAGCTGGAACAAAGTATGTACGTATTGTGTCCCCGGTGACCCGGGAACATCTGACGATGTCAAATGAAATCACAGAGGAGTATCTTGATCTTCATTGTGTGAAGTTTGTGCCGGCCAGCGGCGCTGCCACCAGAATGTTTGAGGACCTTTATCGGTATCTGGATGAGGGGAAAGAGACAGAGGCCATATCTGAGTTTTTTGGACATCTGGAAGAGTTTCCTTTTTATGAGGATCTCAAAGGCGTGCTTCAAGAGAAGAATCTACAAAAGGAGAAGGAAGAGGACCGAAAGAGAATCATAAGGCATCTTCTTTTTGAGATGAAGTATGGGGAATACCCCAAAGCCTTCATCAAGACGAACCGCTATGAGAACTTTTCATCCACGCCTATTGAAGAGCATCTCTATGAAGGAGAGAAGTATCTGAACCCTGAGAATCTGAAGCTTCACTTCACCATCTCCCCAAACCATGAAGGACTCTTTTTGGCCTTTCGGGAAGAGGTGGCAAAGAGCGGGATGTCCGTGGAGCTGACCTATTCATTCCAGAAGCCTTCCACGGACACCGTGGCAGTGGATATGGAGAACAAGCCCTTTCTGCTGGAAAATGGAGAGCATCTTTATAGACCTGGCGGCCATGGAGCCCTCATTGAAAACCTCAACGATCTGGAGGCGGATGTGATCTTCATCAAGAACATTGACAATGTCTGTCATAGAGCTTTTCTCGAGGATACCGTCCTTTCGAAGAAGAAACTGGCTTCCATCGGATATGCGATGAAGAAAAGAATCGATGAGTATCTTGTGAAGCTCTTGGAAGATGAGGCAGATCTTCAGGAAGTTGGAGCGTTTCTTCTGAATGAGCTGCATATTTCCTATAAAGGGGAACTGACCAAAGAGAAAATAGTAGAGCTGTTACACCGGCCCCTTCGGGTCTGCGGTGTGGTAAAAAACCAGGGTGAACCTGGTGGGGGACCCTTTGTGCTCGATCAAGGGGACTACTCGGATCTTCAGATCTGTGAAAAGAGTGAAGTGGACTTTTCAAAGGAGGATCAGAGGAAGCTTTTTGAGACGTCTGAGTTTTTCAATCCTGTGGATCTGGTGTGCTTTGTGAGAGACTATAAAGGAGAGAAGTTTGATCTTCTTCAGTTTGTGAATGAAGACAGATACTTCATTGCGAACAAAAGCTATCAAGGAAAGCCCATCAAAGCTCTGGAGCACCCAGGACTCTGGAATGGGGCCATGGACAGATGGAATACCGTCTTTGTGGAGGTGCCCCTTTCCACCTTCAATCCGGTAAAGAAGGTCAACGATCTTCTTTCACCTAGTCACCGGGGAGAGCTGTAGACGGTAAGATCTAAAATAGAGGACAGGCGAGGAGTAAGTGCAGTCTTACTTCTTCTCTGTCCTTTTCTTTTTCCCATTGTTCAAAAATTCTTCAGGAGTGTTTTCTTCCTGTTCATGTCAAGGTAAAAGATTATACCTATACTTCTTAGTAGCATCTTCTGACAGAGGTGTTTAAAAAGAATAAAAAGAAAAAGATAGATACCAACGGAGGTACGACATGAAAAAGATCAATTGGGGAATATTAGGATATGCATCCATTGCCAAGGATTCCGGTATTCCAGCCATACTGGATGCCAAGCATGCCCATCTTTACGCGCTGGCGACCAGGGATCAGGAAGAGATGCAAGAGGCGAAGAAGAAAGAGCCCTTTGATAAAATCTACGGGTCTTATGAGGAGCTTCTGGAGGATAAAGACGTCCATGCAATCTATATTCCGCTGCCCAACAGCCTTCATAAGGAGTGGACGGTGAAAGCTCTGGAGAAAGGAAAGCATGTGCTTTGTGAGAAGCCTCTAGGCCTTTCAGAGGAAGAGGTGGTGCATATGATGAAAAGGGCGGAAGAACAGGATAAGCTGCTCATGGAGGGGTTCATGTACCGCTATACACCAAGGATACAGAAGGTGATGGAGATTGTGGACAGTGGTGTTTTAGGAGAAATCAGGCACATCGATGCCTCCTTCCGGTTCATGATGGAAGAGGAAGGAGACATCCGTATGGACAAGGACCTTGGTGGGGGAGCCCTTTACGATGTGGGAAGCTATGGCGTGAACTTCCTGACGCTTCTTATGAAAAAGGAACCCATCAGTATCCTGGGAACAAAGAAAGTGAGAGAAGGAGTAGATGTTCAGAGCACGGTGCTTTTTGAATATGAGGATGGGGTCACGGCGGTGATCCACAGCGGCTTCAACTCCTTTGAGAAGAATGAGGCAGAGATCATTGGTACCCAAGGAAGATTGAGGATACCAGATCCTTTCCTCTACAACGACGGAACCATCACGCTGTATGTGGAAGGAAAGAAAGAGGACATCTATGTGGAGCCTTGTGAGAAGTTCACAGAGGAGTTTGAGGACTTTTCTGTGAGCATTCTGGACGGAAAGCTTCCGCTTTTGTCTCTTTCTGAGACCCGGATGAACGCAAGGATACTAGACCGGATTTTTGCTGTAATCTAGATATTCATACCATGAAGTAGCAGAGTTTTCTAATGAAGAACTCTGCTATTTTATGCTGTTCATTTAAATCATGATGAGTCTATGTTATCATGTGAGTAGATTTTTATGTGAAGGAGCTATTATGGGAGAAATTATTTTTTTGTTGTCAGGACTTCTTACATACCTCATCATGACTAATGAAGAGGTGAAAGATTCACTTCAGCTAAAATGGAAACATGAATTAAGACGAGCTATTGAGTGTATATTCCTGAACATCATAGTTTTAATTGCTGTTCTTAGATTCCTGTCTGGAAACTCAGAGAGTTTTGTCAATGGGAGAATCAACCCTTCCTTCATTTCGTTAAAGTACCTAATTGTCATTGTTGCTGTATCATATATGAATGGTCTTTTACTGAAATTTATAAAGAAAAACATAAGTATCAAAATTAGTAAGGAGAGAATTATCTCAAAAGATGATGAATAAAAAAACAAAGTCAAAGGACCCGATGTTGGTAGCAGGGTATGTTGCACTGATTCTTGCAGTAGGCCTATACAGATTAG
This sequence comes from Proteiniclasticum ruminis, assembly GCF_900115135.1. Lineage (GTDB taxonomy): Bacteria > Bacillota > Clostridia > Clostridiales > Clostridiaceae > Proteiniclasticum > Proteiniclasticum ruminis_A. The sequence goes on from NZ_FOVK01000002.1 coordinate 310,690, forward strand.
TAGAGTGGGCAAGACTGTCCTTTTCAGATTTGACCCTTGATCAGATTATCTTTCATGTAAAAGTACCCCTTGATGGTGCTGATACAACGATGGTAGGTTCCGCACTCAAATATGTTCTAACTCCCATAGGTTATCTGTTGATAATCATCTTGATTGTACATACAGTTCATAGCAGAATTCTCATCAGAAGCACGTATCGATACAATTTGATTTTCAGCTTCAAACTTACAGAGAAGTATAAAAAAGAAGTAACAATCAGGATCTTACCCTTCCGTTTAATAAAAACAGTGGCTTTATTCAGTGCTCTGGTAATATTACTTTCTTCCTTCATAACAGCGGATAAAAATTTTAACGTGTTGTCTTATGTGAAAAATCAGTATGAAGACTCTTTGTTTATTGAAGAGAATTATGTGGAACCGAGCACGAATACTACTTTTCCTAAAGAGAAGAGAAATTTAATCTATATTTATTTAGAGTCCTTAGAAAATACCTTCTCTTCGAAGAGTAACGGTGGAGCACTGGAGACGGATCTTATCGAAGAACTTTCCGCTTTGGCACAGGAAAATATCAGTTTTTCAAATTCTGATAAACTTGGTGGATTTGAACAGGCGGTGGGAGCTGGCTGGACTATGGGAGACTTATTAGAGAAAGAAGGGTATTCGAATAACCTATTGATCGGTTCCGATGCTGTTTTTGGTGGAAGAAAGAACTTCTTTGAACAGCATGGCAATTATACTATCTATGATTACAATTACGCGAAGGATAAGAAACTGATTCCGGAGGACTATTTTGTTTTTTGGGGATATGAGGATCATAAACTGTTCGATATTGCGAAGATTAAACTGAGTGAACTTCATCAGCAAGAGGAGCCGTTTAATTTGACGATGCTCACTGTGGATACTCATGCTGAAGATGGGTATCTATGTGATTTATGCAGCCATACATATGATGACCAATATGCTAATGTGATATCCTGTTCATCAAAGCAGATCGCTGAGTTTATAGAATGGGTACAAAAGCAGGTTTTTTATGAAAATACGAGTATTGTTATTGTGGGAGATCATCTAACGATGGACAGTGATTTTCTGGATGATATTGACCCAGATTATCAGAGAACGATATATAATGCATTTATAAACTCAGGATTTGAGGATAAAGATATTACGAAGAAAAACAGGCAGTTCAATACCTACGATATTTTTCCAACGGTTCTAGCAACTTTGAATGTGGAGATTAAGAATAACAGATTAGGATTGGGAACAAACTTATTCTCTCAGGAAGAAACATTATTAGAGAAATATGGCCACGATATGAATCTTGAACTTGCGAAGAATTCAAAATACTACCAAGAAAACTTTATCTATGGCAACGGAATAGTAGAAAGTTCTGTGGAGTAGAGGATGCAGTATTGTAAATGATGGACAAGAATTTTACGGTTTATGTTGTGGTGCTGTTAAGTTAAATTTTAACTTCTATGGTATAATTTAGAAAATAAGTGTTTCAGGGGAGGAGTCGTAATGAGTAGTAAAAGAGTTCTTGTTCTTCTGGCACCAGGGTTTGAGGAGATTGAAGCGGTATCGGTCATTGATATCTTAAGAAGAGCCAAAGTTAAAGTACAGGTGGCATCCATTACGGAAAAAGAAGATGTGACAGGGTCGCATAATATCACGCTGAAAAGTGACGTTCGGTTGGAGTTCATTGACATCTATAACGACGACTACGATCTGGTGTATCTTCCAGGAGGCGTTCCTGGGGTGAATAATCTGGCGGCCAGTGAAAAGGTGCTGGATCTTCTTCGAAAATACAATGAGGATCAGGTGCTCATCGGAGCCATCTGTGCTGCACCTTGGGTACTGGAGGAAGCAGGGATTTTAAAAGGCCATGAGGCCACCTCTGCTCCAACCTTTGAGGAGAAGATTCATCCAGAAAAGTATGCTCATGAAGTCTTTGTAAGGTCCGGCAACATTCTCACTTCACGAGGTGCGGGCACATCCATGGAAATGGGATTCTCACTGCTGGAAGCTTTAGGTCTAGAAGAGGATGCCATAAGACTTCGGGAAGATATGCAGTATAACTTCCTTCTGGACAAGAAGGGAAAGTAGGAGCTTCTGGACCATTCAGGTAAAGCGATCCCATTCTTTTAGAAAGAACTGTGAATTTTAGGAATCTCTGAGTAAAATCAGGGATTCCTTTTGCATTCTCTTGGAGAGTTTGGCTATAATGAATGGTATGAATGAAAATATGAGAAAGAACAGGATAAGAGAATATGCAAAGTAAATGGATGATGAAAAATATCAGGACAGATTATGGTGCGCTGAGTCGAGCGCTGAATCTGCCGGAAGAGATTGCCAGGTGCCTTGTGAACCGGTGCCCAGGAACTTTGGAGGAGATGAAGGCATATCTTCACCCAAGCCTTTCGGATCTTCACGATCCGGGGCTCATGAAGGATATGGACAAAGCGGTGGAACTGATTTTAACAGCCCTGGAAGAGGAGAAGAGAATCCGTCTGGTGGGAGATTTCGACATCGATGGATCTATGAGTATCTACATCGCGCTGTCAGCATTGAGAGAAGTGGATGCTTTGGTGGACTATGAGATACCAGACAGAGTAAAGGATGGCTACGGCATCAACAAGGATATGGTGGAGAAAGCCAAGGAAGAAGGAATTGACCTTCTCATTACTTTTGACAATGGCATTTCAGCCTTTGAAGCGGTGCAGCATGCCAAGGACCTGGGGATGGATATCATCGTCACGGACCATCATGACATTCCATATGTTATGGAGGGGGAAAAGAAGAGGCAAGTGCTGCCCCCAGCAGACGCTGTGGTGAATCCCAAGCAGGAAGGGTGCCCTTACCCCTATAAAGGACTCTGCGGTGCTGTGGTGGCGTTTAAACTCATCACAAAGCTTTATGAGGTCATGGGCATGGATGAGGATGTGATCGAAAGGTATCTTCCTTATGCCGCCATTGCCACGGTGGGAGACATCATGGATCTTACGGGAGAAAACAGAATCATTGTGAAGCATGGACTATCTCTTCTGAAGAACATTCAGAATGAAGGGCTGCTTGCCTTGGCGGAAGCTGCAGATCTTTCTCTGAAAGAGGTGTCCACCTACAGCATCGGCTTTGTTCTTGGTCCTTGCTTTAACGCGGCGGGCAGACTGGCCACGGCGAGGAAGAGTGTGGAGCTTCTCTTTTCTGAAGGAGAAGAAGCCAAAAGACTTGCAACAGAGCTTTATCAGCTCAATCAGAAAAGAAAGGCCATGACAGAAGAAGGTATCGTCCTTGCAGAAGATGTGATCCGGACCCATGGCTACCAGGAGGACCATGTGATGGTTATTCATCTGGAGGACGTTCATGAGAGTCTTGCTGGGATCATTGCCGGAAGAGTGAAGGAAAGATACTATAGACCAGCCATCGTTCTGACCACCACAGAGAATGGCTTGAAAGGATCTGCCAGATCCATCGAGGAGTATAATATTTTTGAAGGGCTCAGCAGTGTGAAGGAGCATCTGAAAAAATTTGGTGGACATCCCATGGCGGCAGGGCTTACTATAGAAGAAGAGCATCTCAACTCCTTGAGGGAGAGTCTTAATCGGAATTCAGAGCTGTCTGAAGAGGATCTTCTTCCGAAGGTGCGCATCGATGCCAGGCTTTCGCCTGGGAAGATCACCGAGAGCTTTGTCCGTGCTCTGGACGCATTGGAGCCTTTTGGCAAGGAGAATCCGAAGCCTGTCTTTGCGGAGAAGGGGCTGACCATCTCCCAGATGTATTTTCTTGGTCAGAACAAAGACCATCTGAAATTTCTGTTCCAGTCCGAGAACTCTTTGGTGGAAGGGATCTATTTTTATGGGGTGAAGAAACTGGAGGATTACTATAGAGAAGTCCATGGCATGGAGGCTGAAAGGCTGGATCTTTTACTGAAGGACAAGAAAGTGGATCTTTTATTTTATCCGGATCTCAACACCTACAACGGCATCACTAGAGTTCAGATGAAGATCCTTGATCTTCGTATTTCTTAAGTTTTTTCGAAGTGATATATTTTTACGGTATTTGATTGCAAAGTGGTATAAAGTATGCTAAATTAAATCTTGTGATTGTTATTCCGTCTTTCACGGACAGCTGGTATTCTTTCTCGTACGAAGGAAGCGGAGCATCATACCACTGGAACCTGGCAGGAACGTGCAAAAACCTCTATCTATTGCGTGATGATTGAAGCCAAAGCAAGTAAGGGCCAGGTTCCTTTTTTGAAAATTATAAATGAATACGATAAAGACATCCCCATCTGAATTCTATCTTCAGATGGGGATGTCTTCTTTCACTGTCTTCTTTTTCTCATTAGTTTGATGCATTGTAGGCAGCTTCTTCGTGCAGCAGATCTTCACTATAAGGGTAAGAGGTCTTGAAGTCTGCCATGACAAAGTAGCGCTTGCCCGTAGAAGAGGAGTAGTAGCAGGTCATGAGGGAAAGAATGGCGTTTCCTCTCTTCTTTGCTTCCTGATCTTCAATGATGTACACTGCAGTATCTGGTACTGTGGTCACATCATAGGCAACATACTCAAAAATGGTCTCGTTGTCTGTGAGTCGTATGATGTCTCCTTCTTTCACATCCATAAGAGAGCCAAAGAGAATATTCTTGTCTTTGGAATAGTGCCCGGCGAGAGGATAATTACCTTGCCCCATCTTCTGGTCCTTTCTCATGGTGGCAGAGCCTGCCAGGAGATTTGCATTGTTAATGCCCTTGAATATCGGGATGTTCATTTTGACGTTGGGAATCACCAGCTGACCGATGAGAAGATCCTTATTGATTTTACTGGCATCCAGCAGGGTGCCTGTGACGCTGATGTCCTCTACAATGGAGAAATCAAATTCGGCTTCTTCACTTTGTTCGTTTTCCTTGATTTTCTCAGGAGTATAATCAGCCACAACTTTTACTGTATTATTGATTGTATTTTGAATCACCAGATCTTTTATTTTAGGAGTAAAGATCAGGAGTAAACCAAAGGCGATGAGGAGAACTGCAAAAAACTTCTTCATGTGGAATCCCTCTTTCATGATTTCTTTTTCTTTTCTTTAAATAACTATAACATTGGTTGATGGTGGGTTCAACGGAAAGAAGGTTACAATTTCTAGTTGTTCCATTATTGGAGCATGATTCAGGAAAGAGGAGAAGAAAAAAGCACTACAGAAGATTAGACTCTGTAGTGCTCAAGAACTTTAATTGGTTGATTTCTCATCTAAATAGATATACTTTCCGATGCTATGGATTGCGCTGTCTCTATTGAATACATAGTAGTAGATACCCTTGATGGTTTGACCACTGGAGTAAGAATCTTCTGGGAATCTCATCTGGTCGATGGTTCTGATTCCATTTGTTACAACACTTCCTGCAAGACTTAGTATATCATTGGATCCCATATTGGTTGTGATCAGGGGGAGGATATTGCTAAGAATTCCTGGATAAGAAGTGACAGGCTTATCGAGCATCTTTTTGATGATGGCTTCGATGACGGTTCTTTGTCTGTCAGATCTGGCGAAATCAGAGTCAATCTTACGGATTCTCACAAAGTCCAGTGCCTGTTCACCTGTTAGGTTGTAGGTGCCTCCCTTTGAGAGTCCGGTAATCTGGGTGGCTTCTGCATTGGTCACTGTTATGCTTACTCCACCTAGAGTATTGATGACCTTAGGAAGAGTTGTAAAGTTCACAGTGGCAAAGTTTTTAATGTCCAGATGGAAGTTTGAGTTTATTGTTTTCAGTGCTAACTCTGGACCTCCAAAGGCGTAAGCATGGTTCACTTTATCCATTCCTCGATCAGGAATATTCACATAGCTGTCTCTGATGATGGAAGACAGTTTGATTTTCTTTGTATTCCTGTCAATGGTGACAATCATGATGGCGTCGCTTCTACCGCGTTTGCCAAGAGGAGCGTCTACACCAAACAGTGCAATATTGGTGATTCCTTTTACATCTTCATAATAGTAAGGCAGTTCACCATCTTCTTCGTTACCTTCAGGTATAACTACTTCTTCCTCATACTCAAACTCAAACTCTTTATCCCCAATACCCAGTTCGCCTTCCCCTTGAGGAATCTCTTCTTTTATCGTTGAGTTTAAGAGATTATGGACATAAGCATATCCAAACCCAGTTAAGAAAAGTAATAATGCTAATACAATCAGCAAAGGCGTTTTTATATTACGTTTCTTTGTTTTCATTTTTTTTTGTCTTCGTGTCATTTGTGTACCTCCACAGGTCATTCTCTATCATTATTTCACTTTCCAATTATACCCCTTTTCAAATCTAAAACATTACAATTTAGATAAATTAAGAATTTTTCATGGAAAACTAAGAATTGTTAGAAATAAAAAAGTGTAAATGATTAAATATTATATAAGTTTGTTGATTCTTTCGAGTGTGGCTCCAATACCATCATGAATTTCTGTGACATTATAATGATGTTCATATGGAGTGGCGTCTCTGTTGATGATAATCATCGATTTGTTTCTTAATCCGAATACCTCGGGGATACTGGCAGCAGGGTATACTTTAAGTGAAGTGCCAAGAACCAAGAGTAGATCTGCTTCTTCAGCCAAGGTGAATGCTCTATGGATCAGTGTGACCTCTTCATCGTAAAGCACTATGTCTGGCTTATATATACCGCCACAAGGACAGTCATAACCATCTTTAAAGATCTCTCGAAGAGGCTTTTTTGAACCACAATTTGTGCAGGTGGCGGTGGCTAAGGTGCCATGAAGTTCAAGTGCGTTTTTGCTTCCGGCTTTTTGATGGAGCATATCGATATTTTGTGTGATAATTGTCATATTCAGGGTGTTCTCCCATTTTGCTAGAGTGAGATGTCCTTTATTGGGGGAGAATCCTGCAACATTGATTTTTTCTTTTAAATACTGATAGAAAAGGGAGGGGTTATGGTAGAAGAAGCTTCTCGAGAGAAGTTCTTCTGGATAATACCCTTCATATAGAGTAGATGCCAGTCCGTCCTTAGATCTGAAGTCTTTCAGACCGGACTCAGTGGACATGCCTGCACCTGTAAGAACAAGTATTTTATTTGATTTTCGCAGTAATTCTGCTGCTTTTATGATTTGATTCATTTTCATCACCTTCTATAGGTATTTTACCATAGGAAAGTGAGTGGTTTGATAATTTTAAATGAAATAAAAGCTCGAAGTCAGCTTCGAGCTTTAGAAATCTTGAGTGCAGAATAATTTCGTTTGTTTTATTTGGAACGGAAATCAGAATAAAAAGTCATCGTCTTTATGGGTTTCCAGATATGATTTCATCTTTTTCAGAGTTTTATCTTTCAGATATCTGGCTTTACGGTAGTCTGTATCATAGAGTTCTGAGTATCTTTTGATACCTCCGTAAGGATCTTGGATGAAGTAGGATAGCACTGTTTTTTCTTCAGGGGTTAAAGTCATAAAGGCGTCTTTCACCCTGGAGCTGTTTTCATCACGGAAGAAGATGGATTCGGTATTTTCTTTGGCGACGAGTTTCTCTGCATGGGTAATCCCATCTTTATCCTCACTATCGAGACTCGTATCCTGCGGCTTTGCTAGGATCCTTCTTGCTTCGTATTTGAGTGCATTATGGATACATTTCATCAGATAGGATGGAGCAGAATCCAAATGCTTATCATCGAGCTTAGGGATTGCTTTGATGATTGCTTCATAGGAGATTTGACACAAATCTTCAAAATCGTGTTCCTGAAGCTTCATTCTACGGCACTGTTTAAAGATAAAGGGTTCAACGGTCTTGATGACAAATTCAATCGCCTCTCTATTTCCGTTTTTCGCTTGAATAAAAATATTGCTGTTCATTAAGTCCTCCCCAGAAATTATATCTGCATAAACTAAATATGCATTAAATACTAAATTAGCATACTCAAGAATAATTATATTATAATATAGATTGTCTAAAATAATACAATTTACGGAATGAATTATGAAAACAATATTTATATTCTAATTATATAATGATAATTGTTACAATAAATTATTATAATTGTTGATATAGTTTATTGTAAATTGGTATTTAATATATATTTCAAAAGGTGAGTTGATGATTCTTATTTATTGCGTTAATTGGAGTCTACATAGATCACGTAGGAGATTCGGATGAGCAAGAGTACCAATAGGGAACCTAGAATTCCATTGAACAATCCATACCCTAGAAAGAGAAGACCCAGGAAAGTTATAATTACCGCAAGAATAGTCAGTCTGTTAAGCTTTTGGAATGTGGTTGTGTTTTTCATGCTCTTCAAAAAAAGATAGAGCATAACTACGATCAGGAAAAGAGTGAAAAACATTGAGAATAAATTATATAAAAATGACATTATTGATTCTCCTACCATAAGATTCATTGGATATATTGATGTTCAGGACTGAAACAGTGAAACAAGGGTATTCAGACTGGGTTCGCTTAAAGAAATTATATCATATTATTTTAATGACCAGCCCAGCATACAACATCATACAGGTTCTTTGAGTTTATGATTATCAAGACAATGTAAAAGCTTGGAAGATCCAAGCTTTTACAAAGGAATATTTATAGTGGCAATCTCTTAATCATGAACTTATCAAAGGTCTCCTCTACACTGAAGTCCACTTCAGGGAACTGCTGTTTTACGAGGATTAGCGTTTCAAACACCAATGCATACAAATCTTCAACTGCTTCGAATTTATTTATTGTAAACATCTCTTTGAAGCGAATTGAAACATTCACCGGAGCGATTTTCATAGATTCCAGCTCAGGATACATCCATTTGTATCCACCTGCATAGGATTTATTGATTGCTGACAGTATGTTGAACAGCTTTCTTTGAATTGAGACCATTTGAGCATAATATTCTGTGGGATTATCTCTTTGAATATACAGCTCAATGTTTCCATTGTGAAGTTTCACAAGATTGTCAAAAATCACATTGATGGCAAGTTCACGGGGATAGACCCCTGTCTTTTCTTTCCAGGCATTTAAAATATCCTCTCCAAACAGTGGATAAGCATAGGTAATTGTGTCAAGAAATCCCAAGGTTTGATAGTCAGCCAAATGAAACTCCCATGCATCCTCGATCATATTATCGTAGTAGTCTACGGTATTGTGGAGAATGTCAATTTGGATGTCTTTCAAAATGAGGTTATCTTCATTCTGATCATCGTCTATTGGGAAAATGAGATCTGCTCCGATGGAGTCTACGAGCTTTTGTCTCGTATCGACATCTGGGAAAATATCCCAGAAGCAAAGGAGTTCCAGATCGGAGAAGGCATCGGCTTGTCCTCTCGAGACAGAGCCACCGACAGCCATGGCAAGAAGCTCAGGACCATCAAATTCGATGTCTCTTATTAGCTCTCGAATCTCATGGGCTAGATATACTCTTGGATTTTTCAAATCAATGTTCATGCGATCTACTCCTTTATGTATACAATGTAGAAGTTAAAACATTTGCGAACGAAATATTCTGACTTCTACCTCAATCATATCAGAAAAATCCAAATATATCTCCAAATACCTGAATTGTTAAATATATCTTAAAAAAGTGAAAGAGATTGAAAATCATGCAAAAAAACCGTGATCATCTTTAGAAATAATTGCATCTGTGAAGATTGTACGTTGAGATTTTAAGCAGATAATAAAAAGAACATAAAAAATATTCTGTTAAATAATACTTTGATTACAAAATTAAGATATTGTTGATTTTTTGATTGGTTTTATTGTCTAATTTTGACAATTAACAAAAGAAATGTTGAAATTATGAATTTACATGAGTATAATAATTATATTCTGAACAATATATTATTTTATAAGGAGGGTAGTAATGTTTGTAACTTTTATAAAAGGGGAGGAAATAATTTGAGCATGAAGAAATTTACTGTCGCAATTCTAACGTTACTTTTAGCTTTTTCTGGTGCTTTTGTCCCTAAACGAGTTTCTGCAGATGCTAATTTATTCCTGGAAGCAGCTAATGCTAAAAGAGAAGAAGAGATCAAGAGCAGCAAACTCTCTGAGAAGCTTGATGGATTCTTTAATCCAGAGGATGAAGTCAGAATTATTGTGGAGCTCAGTTCAAAAGCTGGTATTGAGATAGCTACAGGAAAAAATGTCAGTTATGACAGACTTTCTGTATCTGAGCAGAAGAGCATTCAGAATAAGTTGACGTCAGAACAGAGTACAATTAAGAATGCCATCTCTGCAAAAGCAGTGAAGATGGAGTACTTAAAGAGTTTCACAGTGGCGATGAATGGATTTAGCGGAAAGGTTAAATTTAAAGATATCGCTACCATTGAAAAGATTGCTGGTGTCAAGAAAGTATATCTTTCCAATGAATATGAAAAACCTGAAGTAAAAGTTGAGATGGTTACCAGTGGAGACATGGTTAATGCATCGAGAACATGGGAACTAGATTTTGCTGGTGAAGAACAAGTTGTTGCAGTAATTGATTCAGGATTGGATTATACGCACAAAGACATGGTTCTTGCACCTGGAACTGAAGTAGCACTTACAGAATCTGAAGTGAATGAGCTTGGCCTTCTAGGCAGATATTTCACGAAAAAAGTGCCTTACGGATATAATTATTATGATCTGAGCAATGAAGTTATAGACAAAGGACCTGACGCTTCTATGCACGGCCAGCACGTTGCAGGTACCGTCGGAGCAAATGGAGACACTGAAAATGGAGGCATAAAGGGTGTAGCTCCAAAAGCACAGCTCTTGGCTATGAAGGTATTCTCCAATGATCCGATTTATGCCACCACATTTTCAGATATTTATTTGGTTGCCATTGATGAAGCAATCAAGCTTGGAGCCGATGTCATCAACATGAGTCTTGGATCAACAGCCAGTTTTTATGTTGAAGACTCAGCAGAAAATGTAGCACTTCAGAATGCTGTGGATAACGGTATCGTTGCAGCTGTTTCTGCAGGTAACTCTGGAAACATCACTTATGGTTGGAGCGACACAACGTATCTTGGATATCCATGGGCTCAGAATCCTGACCTTGGTGTTGTAGGCGCCCCTGGACTTAATGCACCTACACTTCAAGTGGCTTCTGTTGAAAATGTTAGCCAGCAGGTGCGCTATCTGACTTATTCCATTGGTGAACTTGAGAAGAAAGCACCAATGGCTTTAGCAGGCCCAACAGATCCTGCAACTCTTCCTGCTGATACAGAGTATGCTTTCGGTGGATTTGGCTATCCTGAAGAACTGGGTGATGTGGATGGTAAAGTAGCACTGATTTCCAGAGGAGGATTTGCCTTTACAGACAAGATCCTCAATGCAAAGAATGCAGGAGCCATTGGTGTTATCATATTCAACAATGCTGGAGAAGAACTGATTAATATGGCATATCCAGCAGGCGAAACCATTCCAGCAGTTTTCATTGGAAATGCCGCCGGGGTTGAATTACGAGATAATTTAGTAACGATCACCTTCTCGGAAGGAACCATTCAAGTTCCAAATCCAGCTGGTGGAGAGATATCTGATTTCTCCTCCTGGGGAACAACACCTACATTAGAACTGAAGCCTGAAATCACAGCACCTGGCGGACAGATTTACTCTACACTGAACAACAACAAGTATGGCATAATGAGCGGAACTTCAATGGCTTCACCTCATGTGGCTGGTGGATCTGCAGTAGTTATGGAATACGTGGAGAGCAATCCAAAGTTTGCTCATTTATCTTCTAAAGAAAAATCTGAGCTCGTTAAAGTGCTTCTCATGAACACAACCTCATTAATCTTGGATGGAGACGGATATCCAGTTTCTCCAAGAGTACAGGGGTCAGGGCTAATGAACCTCTATACAGCGGTAACAACACCTGTAACTATGGTGGATTCAGTAACTGGTAAGGCAAAGGTTGAACTGAAAGACTTCAGCGCAAAGAACTTTACTTTAAGGCTTACAGCGAAGAATCATAGCGATGCAGCAGTTACTTATGCTGTGGATACTACAGCGCTTAGAGATTATGTGGCTTCCTATAACGGCAAGCTTCTTACAGGACTTGGCAGCGATCTTTTGAATGCTACAATTGATGCTCCAGAAACCATCGAAGTTCCTGCAAATGGAGAAAAGAGTTTTACAGTATCTGTTGACTTTTCAGCTGATACAACCCTTATTAATACCATGAAGTATGGTTTTGTTGAAGGATTTGTCAAATTGGTTGATACAATGGATGAGTATCCAGAGGTTACAGTTCCTTTCGTAGGATTCTACGGTGACTGGAACGCGCCAAAGATCATTGATGGACTTTCCACAATTGATGCATTTGGTGAATCATACTTTGATTTCTCTGGCTTTGGACTGATCTATGAGGATGGAATCTATTTCAACACAAGTTCTGATCTATTCATCAATCCTGGCACAGAAGAAGGTGCAATGAACGCTACCGATCATACTTTCCCAATCCTGAGTTTCCTGCGTAATGCAGAGGAGGTTCAGTACAGGATTACTGATGCGGAAGGCAATGTACTTAGGAATATTTACACTAGCCAGTATGAAAGAAAAGATTTCATCAATGGTGGAAGAGCAAATCCTTATTCTGTCGTTGATAGAGCCCTTTGGGATGGTACCGTAAATGGATCCGTTGTTTCAGATGGCAATTACTTCTATGAGATTAGAGCGAAGCTTCAGGGAGACCGTGAGTACCAAGTGTACAAAATGCCAGTAGGCGTTGACACTGTTGCTCCTGAAGTAACGGATGTTGCTTTTGATACTGAAACTAGAACGCTTACCTTTAAGGCAAGTGATGCTGGTTCAGGATTAGACACATTCAGATTTATTGTGGACGGTACAATACTGGATCTAATATTTGCAGCAGAAGAAGAGCAAAGTGAGTTCTCTGTTGTACTTCCAGAAGGCACTGAGAATGCAGTAAAGATTGAGATTGGTGCTTTTGACGTCATTGGAAATCTTTCTGTTACAGAGTTCCAGGCTGTTCCAGATGTAGATGCGTTCATCTATATTCTAGAGCCAATGATTCTTGCATATTATGATGAGAATCCAGTTCCCGTTGAAGGATACGTTACTAATGTAAACTTCCTGGACAAGGTTCTGATCAACGGTACAGTGGAAGCGGATTTCGTGATGGAGAATGATGTGGTTATTAACCATCCTGATGATGGTTCTGTGATTTATCAAGGACCTGCATACCATTTCACTGCAGAAGTTGAGCTGGAAGATGGATATCAGGAGATGAGTGTGGAAGCAATATCCAAGAACGATGCACAGGCTAAACTTGTGAGAAGATTCTACGTGGATACCACTGCACCAGAAATGACAGCAGAAGTGCTTGAGAGAAGAGCTGATTCTGAGACTGCAACCATTAGATTTACACTGATGGATAATCTTGGATCCCTTGTTCTTTATCATGGCGACAGCGAAATCTATAAATATGAACATGATTTAGTGGTTCAAGGGCCAACTGAAAAGACATTTGAGTATAATGTGAATCTAGCCCTTGGCGAAAATACTTTCACATTTACTCTGAAGGATGCTGTAAACCATGAAACCACTGAAACAGTGACAATTGTACGTGAAGAAGCCATTGAACAGCCTTCGGTTACCTACAGACCACATGTCCAGAATTATGGATGGATGGATTACGTAAGTGATGGAGAACTGGCTGGTACAACTGGAAAATCATTACGTATGGAAGGCCTAAATGTGATGTTGACAGGAAATGCGAATGTTGGTATTAAGTATTCTAGCCATATCCAGAATCTTGGATGGACAGACTATGTTGCCAACGGTCAGATGACTGGAACAACAGGACAGGCTTTGAGAATGGAAGCAATCAAAATCGAGCTTACAGGAAGAGATGCGGGTCTATATGATGTGTACTATACCACACACATTCAGAACCACGGATGGCTTGGCTGGGCAAAGAATGGCAATGCTTCTGGATCAGAAGGGCTATCATTAAGAATGGAAGCCATAAAGATTGTTATTGTTCCAAAGGGAGCAGCAGCTCCAGGGGAAACATCCCATGTTTTTGTAAAATAAGTAAGTAGTTCGTATAAAGGGTTGCAGTATCGTCATGGTGCTGCAGCCCTTTTTATTGATACTCAGAGAGGAATTATTTGTTTTGTAATTATTTAGTGTATTTTATTGAATATGTGATATTTATGTGTTTTGAAAGATAATCCTATTGCTTGAAGTGTATATCCACAATATTATGTGATAAAATATAGTGGTATTTAATAAATTTTAGGAGAGCTTTCATGAAAAAGTTAATTTCAATGATTACGATACTATCGTTATGCGCCAGTGTGACGATTACTCATAAAAAAGTAATGGCAGAAGAGGTGATACAAAAGAATCTTACCGTGGAGTATCCTTATGAGATCAGATTGAGTGATACAGATGAGTTTGTGTTGAAGATTCATAAAAAAGATGCAGGATTAATTTTCTCAGAGGTCAACATCAAGGTCATTGAAGGTGAGGAATACTATATCATCCCATCCAGCTTTTTGAATCTTGGATTAGAAGAGGATCGTGTTGACAAAGTATATATCAGTAAGGAAATGCTTCATGAGTCCACAGATGGGAATCTGAACAGAGAGCATTCTACACCCGGAGTGTATAGGTCTTACATACTATTTCAGAATCTCGAAAATGAAATGTATAAGCCAGCTGAAGCAGAAACAATAAAGATAGAAATAATGGAGGAGACTCTACTGGATGTTTCTGTGGAGAAATCTCTGCTCAAATACCCGACTGGAAACCAGATTACACAGGATAGAGTGATTCAGGATGCTGGCATTCTTGTATCTGGTCTGTTGGCTGCAAAAGACTATGGCGTCCCGATGATAGATCTAGATGAAATTACCGATACCAACAGTAATGAGGAGAAAGCTACGTACAGTATTGAAGTGCCTTCTAAAGAATGGAAAGATGTATTTTTATCCGTGAATCCATTTGTAGAAAATATCACGAGTAAGACCATTCAAATTGAGATTCAGTCAAGTACTGAAGAGACTCCTCTTAATACGGACGCAGATATACTGCTTGAGTTTGAGGAGCGGAGCCAAGAGGCACCCGAAGATGTTCCAGTACCAATCGTAGACACGGATAAGAATGTTCAGATCAGCTATCGTTCTCACATTCAAAATTATGGTTGGCAAGAATATATCTCCAATGGCGAAATAACAGGTACTGTTGGTGAAGGCTTAAGACTTGAGGCATTTGAGCTAAATACGTCAAATGAGTCGGAGGTATCTGTTGCCTATGCAGTAAAGGTGATGAATGAGCAGTGGTCCGATTTCATGCCTGAGGGCAGCACCGCAGGAACTGTAGGTCAAGCTAAGTCTCTAGAAGCTATCACTGTGAGGCTTGAAGGGGAAAAAGCAGCTGACTATCATATTTATTATCGAACATATAATGAGAACTATGGATGGATGGATTGGGCAAAGAATGGAGAAAAATCTGGAACAGAGGGATTGGGATACCAGATAGAAGCCATTCAGTTTAAGGTAGTTCCTTCAAATGAACCCTTTGAGGAATCTACTGAGGAACCTTTTGTAAAACTGGAGGATTTGATATCCCTTAGGTACCGTTTTTACACAGGACCAGAGGGATGGTCTGATCTTTTTCTTCCAGAAAAAGATGATACGAATCCCCCCAAGAGTGGGAACCTGATTGAAGACCTTGAGATTACAATCGATAGTCCCATAGGGCTTGGTATTGAGTCTTCTGTTCTGAAAAATGGTGTTTGGACTGATCCCGCTGGTCCCGGAAGGGTGGAGGCTCTTGAGCATGATGGGTCAATCCAGGGAATCCGCATGGAGCTCACTGGTGAAAAGAGGGATCTTTTTGAACTGTACTATCGTGTATATAGAGCAGGAACAGGGTGGATGGATTGGGCTGCTGAAGGATTCCCTGCTGGCAGTGATGGCTTTCATGAAGGAATACATGATATACAGATGGTGATTGCTCCTCGTGGAACCATGGATTTACCTGAGGAGAATGCTTTTGTCACTACGAATCTGACAGACATTCATTATGCTCTGTACTCACAAGAAATCGGATGGTCTCCTAAAACATCAGATGCAGGTTCTGAAACGACGGCGCTACATGAGAAGCTTCTGGCTTTAAAAGTAGAACTGGGAACAGCTCTGCCAATGGGAAGCATCAGTTACCAGGTTCATGTGCAGAACGTTGGCTGGATGGACACAGTTCAAAATGGAGAAGTTGCGGGAAAACCATCGTCTAGGTATCAGGTAGAGGCTGTTCGGGTAGATTTAGAAGGAACCGTTTCGGAATATTATGATGTTTTTTATAGAGTGAAGGCTGCTGGGTTTGAAGATTATTTTGCATGGAAGAAAAATGGCGAGTCAGCTGGTTCAGAAGGGTTTGGACTTGCTTTACAGGATGTTGAACTGAAGCTTGTGAGAAAGCAGGATTCAGTTGAGGACACAAGTATTGGTTTTATGGCAAAAGGAGATCAACCCATTGTTCTTTATCGAAGCCGAGTTGAAATGAATCCTATGTCCGGATACCAGATGGAAAATCAGTTTAGTGGAAGTATAGGACAGTCCAAGGGGCTCAGTGAGTTAGATATTTCAGGTTTGAATATGGATTCTTCTTCTATCAGATTTTCTGCATATTATGACGCTAAAGGATGGGTTCAAGGCGTTTCAGGAGTTGGAGTGAAATCAGACAAAAATGATGCCATTCGGGCTATGAAAATCTCTTTAACAGAAAAGTACAGCCAGAAGTATGATATCCTCTATCGGGTGCATGTCCAGAATCATGGATGGCTGGGTTGGACGAAAAATGGAATGGCAGCCGGCTCTTTGGGGGAGGGGTTGCGATTGGAGGCATTTGAAGTAAAAATCGTGCCAAAAGGTCATTCTTACGATGACAGCAATGTGGGACACCTCATTGGTTCTGTTACAGACATTGGAGCTGAAACACATATACAGAACATAGGATGGAGAACAGAGACGTCAAAAACACAAATATTTGGTACCACTGGCAGAAGCCTGAGGTTAGAAGCGTTATCGCTTACTTTATCATCCCATCTCCCTGAGGGGAATATTGTTTTAGGCGCATTTATCCAGGGAGAAGGCTGGAGAAGCACAGAGAACCAATCCAATGGCTATGTTGGTACGATCGGACAGTCAAAGCGAATAGAAGAGCTGACGATGTCACTTACAGGGGATATTCAATATGAGTTTGATATTTACTATCGGGTGCATGTTGCACAAATAGGATGGTTAGGTTGGGCAAAGAATGGAGAAAAAGCAGGATCTGCTCTTTACCAAAATGGTATCGAGGCATTTGAAGTACAATTGGTACCACGTAATGAATCCTTCGATGCTCCTTTAGGTAATCCATTCGTAATTAATATTCCGTATTCTTTAAAGACTCGGTTTATGGATAAAAATGATTGCTATATTATTAATCAGAAAATAAAGCCTCAGGGAATTGTACTGCATTCAACAGCTACCCCAGGGGTTATGGCTGCGGACTGGTTTGACCGTTGGAACAAGTCATATGAGAAAGGTGAAACCAATCGCCAGGTGGCGGTCCATTCATTTGTGGATGACCGAGAAATTTGGCAGTACTTGCCTTGGGATCATCGTGGATGGCATGCAGGAGGAACAGCGAATAATACCCATATTGGGATTGAAATGTGTGAACCTGCTGGAGTAAAATACTCTGGTGGAAGAATAGTGGGATATGATGCGGCAACTTATAGCACTTATTTTACAGGGGTTTGGAATAATGCCGTAACATTATCAGTAATACTAGCAAGACTTTATAATTTCACAGAAGCTGATATCATCAGTCATAACGAAGGATACTTTCTTGGAGTGGCAAGCAATCACTCTGACGTGAATCATTGGTTTCCTTTCCATGGGAAAAACATGGATATGTTCAGAGCTGAAGTGAGAAGTCGTTTGTACCAGTAGATAGAAGGGAGAGCATATGAAGAAAATCTCTAATTATTTCATAATAGGTATATTGGGTGTGTTTTTGGGCCTGTTTTTCATACATTCTGCCACAGTAAATGCAGCAGATGTCTCTGTACGTTACAATACTCATGTACAGTTCAAAGGATGGACTCCTTTTGTGTCTGACGGTGTTATGAGTGGGACAGAAGGCGAGAGTTTAAGACTTGAAGGATTGGCCATAGAAGTCCTTGGAAACGAAAACTTAGGAATCAGATATTCTACCCATGTTCAGAATGTTGGATGGCAGGAGTACAGGAGTAATGGTGCTCAAAGCGGAACGACAGGAAGAGGGTTGAGAGTTGAGGCCGTGAAAATTGAGCTCACCGGAGCTGATGAAAAAGAATATGATGTATATTATCGAGTCCATGCCCAAAACTACGGCTGGCTTGGTTGGGCGAAGAATGGTTTTGCTTCTGGTACGGAAGGATACGGTTACAGACTGGAAGCGATACAAGTGATGGTCGTAAAAAAGGATCAGCTTGGCCCGGATACAAGTGCTGTGTCATTTCATTCCAAGAATGGAAGTTCACTCATTGCGTATAAAGCCCATGTGGAGTCTGTTGGATGGCAAGCTGAAGTGAAAGATGGGGCTCTATCCGGTTTAGTGGGTCAGTCAAAGCGGATGGAAGCTGTGACTGCAGAACTGGGCTCTTTGCTTCCTAGCGGCAGCGTGACTTATCAGGCGCATGTACAAAACAAAGGCTGGATGAGTGAGGTATCAAACGGACAGTTAGCTGGAACTGAAGGGCTAGGTCTTAGAGTAGAGGCATTTAAGTTTTGGCTTGAAGGAAAGGTGGCCGATGCGTACGGCATCGAGTACAGAACTCATGTCCAGAATAAGGGATGGATGCCATGGAAAAAAGATGGTGAGATTTCTGGCACAACAGGAGAATCATTGAGGGTAGAAGCCATTGAGATAAGACTCTATGAGAAGCCTCAAGATTTCATCAATCAGAAAGACCATGCTATTTATACCATTATTGTAGATTCTCTGAATCTAAGACAAGAACCTAATGTGGGAAGTGCTAGGGTCGCAGTGATGCCTAGAGGTTCTAAAGTGAAGGTTTACGAGATTGTTAATGGATGGGCACGTCTGGAGTTTAACGGCAAAACAGGATATGCCAACGCAAGCACATCTTATATGCGGTATGAGTACGATGTCTTCAAAGAACCGATTCCTATGGTCCTTGAACTTGGAGGGGCTAAAGACATTTATCAGAAGGAGGATGTGCTTGTCACAGGAACCACATTGGCTTACGCTGGGGTGTATGATGTGAAAGCTTACCTTGACGGCAAAGAAGTATATGTTTCACGGTATAATGACGCTGAAGCATCAAGTATATATACGAAGTATCCCAACAAAAATTTGGCATTTTATAAGATAGAGCTACCTCATGGAAGCATCAGTGCGGGAGATCACACACTGATGGTGCAGATGGAATCAAATTACAGGAACATCGCATCAAAGTCTGTGAAGTTCAAAATGGTGAAAAATGATCCGATTCTTACGGTAGAAGGAATCAAAAGTGGAGATCCAGTGCCTGCTGAGGCTACGGAAGTGAAGGGCGTTGCTCTTTCTGATTCTGGAATCAAAGAAGTACGGTATCATGTAAATGGTTCATTTAGAGGGAATGCTGCCATCGGGTTACCTAGTAACGGATCGAATTATCCGGATTATCCCAATGCAAATACCGCAGGATATTCCTTTGTTCTGGAGAAAGAGGTCTTGTCAAAGGATATGAATACGCTAAAGGTTGAACTGGTCTCCAATGATGGCACAATAGAATACAGGAATATTATTGTCAAAGGGAATGGACCAGATACACTCATCATGGAGAACTATCCTTCCACCTTTACCAGTTATGTGGATAAAGAATACATCAATGCACAGAAGTATGTAGGCAGCGGAACAGCGGTCTGGCAAAAAATAAGAGACAATATGGATCCGGGGAACTTCATCTATGACGATATCAATCGGTTTATCTTTATGGACCTCAGTTATTCCGAAGAGTATTTTGAAGTATCTGTGGAGCAGCTCAATGCGATGCTCAGCGGCAGAGGGGTTTTAAGTGGTATGGGTCAAGCGTTCCTGGACGCGGGAATTCAATACAAAGTCAATCCGTTTTATCTCATTGCCCATTCGCTGCTTGAAACAGGGAATGGAGGTTCCGTTCTAGCAAACGGCCAGACGGTTGAAGTCATATACAGTAAGTTCGGGGATATTAACTCACCATCCACTCCTGTACCTCAAGAGGACCTGGGTAAACTTGTCTATAATGTTTTCGGCATCGGTGCGTGGGACGTGAATCCCAATCTGTGGGGTGCCCAGAAGGCTTATTCAGAAAAGTGGTTTTCCGTGGAGGAGGCTATCATGGGTGGCGCAAAGTGGATTTCCACCAATTATATCCATCGTGCAAATCCACAGAATACACTGTACAAAATGAGATTCAACTTAGGAGAGAACATGACCCATCAGTATGCAACAGATATTGAATGGGCAAGAAAACAGGCATCTAGAATAAAGAGCCAGTTTGATTCTCTTGGCGTCAATGTTCCAAAGAGATACATCATTCCAATCTTTAAATAAACTTTAATCATACAAAAAAGTGCGATTAGAGAACCTGGAGCTTGTGTTTGACTATGAGGATTCTCCCTCTTGGATGGAAGAAATAAAAGACCCAAGTGAATATGATAGAAAAAAATGCTGCGGTAGGGTAAAAGCTACTGCAGCTTTTTTTTTGAAAAGAAACCGTCTAAATGAAATAGACATTAAAGTTAACAATATGTTAAATTCATGTTGATTCTTACAGTTATGGAGAATATACTAATGAAGTAGTGTTCAGAAATAGTGAAGAGGTGCATTCAATGAACTATAATGAGAAATCAATCCTTAGATTGTTGATTCAAAATCCATTGATAAGCCAGAGGCAAATTGCCAAAGAGCTGGGGTATTCTTTAGGACTTGTGAATAAATCGATGAAAGTGCTTCAGGATGAAGGTTATATAGATCACCGCATGAAAGCTGACAGCATGAAGCTGCGAGAGTTCAGGACGGAGAAGCCCGAGAGAGCAGTGATACTGGCTGCGGGTTTTGGAATGCGTATGGTTCCCATTGGATCTGACATACCCAAGGCACTTCTCGAAGTGAAAGGTGAAGTGCTGGTTGAACGGATCATCAGACAGCTAAAAGATAAGGGAGTCGAAGAAATTTACGTTGTCGTTGGGTATCTGAAAGAAATGTTTGAGTATCTGACAGATGCACTAGGGGTCAAACTTATTATTAACTCTGACTATGCTGTAAAGAATAATCTTCATTCCCTTTCATTATTCCCTGAGAATTTTGAAAAGACGTATATTATTCCCGGCGATGTATATGCTGTTAACAATCCTTTTCATGAGGAAGAGTTCAGTTCCTGGTATATGATTGGAGCTGAAAAGAAAAAGGGAACACATATCAAACTTAGAAGAGATGGAAAGATAGAGAAGTCAAATGATTCAGCAAAGGATAACCGTGTTCTTGGGATAAGTTACGTAAGTGAAGTAGATGGAATAGCGTTAAGGAAGCAAGTGGATAAGTACGCCCAAAGTGGGAAATATGATGGAGCTTTTTGGGAAGAGGCTTTGCTTGGACTTTCGGACAAGAAGTTTGATGCCCTGGTTGTGAAAGACTCAGATGTTATTGAGATCAACACCTACGAAGAGTTAAGAGAACTGGATGAGGACTCAGCTCACTTAAACTCAGAAACTCTTCATCAGATTTGTGAAGTGTTTCATTGTGATCTTTCCGAAATAAATGAGATAAGTGTATTGAAGAAGGGTATGACCAACAGGTCTTTTCTTTTCTCTGCAAAAGGGGAAAAGTACATTATGAGGGTACCTGGGGAAGGAACCTCTGAACTTATCAACCGAGAGGAAGAAGGCGAAGTATACAAGGCCATTCAAGGAATTCATATCTCGGATGAAGTTGTATTTTTCTCTCCTGAAAAAGGATATAAAATTACGAAGTTCATGGAAGATGCTAGAGAGTGTGATCCTATGAACCAAGAAGATGTAAAGAGATGTATGGATGTTCTTCGTTCTTTTCATGATCAGAAGCTGGAGGTCAGTCACAACTTTGATCTCTTTGGGATGATTCGTTACTATGAAAGTTTATGGAAGAGCCCAACTCTTTATAAAGACTATATTGAAACCAAAAAGAGAGTGGAGTCCCTTCAAGGGTTTATTGAAAGAGTTAGACTTGAATATCAGCTTTGCCATATTGATGCTGTTCCAGATAATTTTCTTTTCTCTCATGGAGAAATAAGGCTGATTGACTGGGAATATGCGGGCATGCAGGATCCTCATGTGGATATTGCGATGTTTGCGATTTACTCGCTTTATGACAAAGCAAAGATTGATAGGCTGATTGATACCTATTTTGAAGGAATGTGTGATGAAATTGTACGTATAAAAATATATGCATATATCGCAATCTGTGGGCTTCTATGGAGCAACTGGTGTGAGTATAAAAGAATGCTCGGCGTTGAGTTTGGTGAATACTCCATCATCCAATACCAGTATGCGAAAGAATATAGCCATTTAGTGAAGATGATGTTGAATGAGAGGTTTAATGAGAATGATGATAAGTAGAAATGCTGTGATTTTAGCCGCCGGGTTTTCTTCCCGATTTGCACCGTTGTCCTATGAAACCCCAAAGGGACTTTTGGAAGTAAAAGGAGAGATTTTAATTGAGAGGCAGATCAGGCAGCTGAAAGAAGCAGGAATCGAAGATATTACTGTAATTGTTGGGTATAAGGCTGAACTTTTCTCCTATCTTCAGGAGAAGTTCAATGTGAAGATCATCCTCAATGACGAATATCATATTAAAAACAACTTATCCTCCTTAATGAAGGCAAAAGACATTCTAGGGGATACCTTTATCTGCTCCGCAGATAATTATTTTTCTGAGAATGCATTCTTAGAGTATACAGACTATGGATACTATTCTGCAGTGTATCAATCAGGGGAGACCGATGAGTGGTGTATCGGTACGGATGAGGAAGGATATATTAAAGAAGTGACCATTGGGGGGCAGGATGCTTTTGTGATGATTGGGCATGCCTATTTCAACCGAGAGTTCTCAGAACAGTTGATTCCATTGATGGAAGAAGCCTATCAACGAGAGGATTCATCAGGGATGCTCTGGGAACACTTGTACATCAAACATCTGGATCAGCTTAAGCTGAAAATCAAGAAGTATGATGAACGAGTGATTAAAGAATTCGACAGTCTGGAAGAACTCCAGGCCTTTGATGAGACGTATCTCTTTGATACCAGGTCTGAGATCATGAGTAAAATTTCCCAGGAGTTGAACTGCGCACAAAGTGAAATTTCAAGTATCCTTCCTCTTTCATCGATGGGACAGGTGGAAGGGTTTCGTTTTAGCGTATGCGGGCAAAGTTATAGGTATGATTATATTACTGGTGAAATAAGGAGAGAGTGTTATGAATAGAGAAATGGAATCCAAGATGAAGCAGGTTTTTGAAGAGATGCTGCATCTTAGCTATGCTCCAAAAAAGATTGAACGCTTGGGTGGGTTAACAAATTTTAACTTTAAACTGTTCAATGGAGAGGAGATCTACGTGGTGAGATTTCCAGGAGTTGGAACAGAAGAGCTGATCAACAGAAAAGACGAATCAGACATTTCATGGGTGACCAATGAGATTGGGATTGATGCTGAGATGCTGTACTTTGATGAAAAATCAGGGATCAAGGTCTGCAAGTATATTGAAGATGCGGTTACCATGGATGCGGACCAAGTGAAGATTCCAGAGAATATGAAGGATATTGCGGAGCTGTTTTCAAAACTCCATACCAGTGGAAAAGTACTGCCAATACCCTTTGATGTATTTGAAAAGATTAAGGAGTATGAAGACCTTTTAAACAGTGAGTCGGGAAATTTCTATTGGGATGATTATGAAGGGGTCAGAAAGCAGATCTACAGCTTAAAAGAGCTCTATGAGCGCTATGAAATTCAGCGAGTCTTATGTCACAACGATCCACTCTGTGAGAACTTTATAAAAGGAAAGGACAGAATGTATCTGGTGGACTGGGAGTATGCTGGCATGAATGATCCTATGTGGGATCTGGCGGATGTGTTTATTGAAGCTGGCTTTACACCAGTAGAAGAGATTCAGTTCAAAGAATACTATTTTGGAAGACCTTCTACCCGATTTGAAGATATCAGAATTGTGATGAACAAAGTGTTTTTGGATTTTCTATGGAGTTTATGGGGAAAACAGAGATATGCTTGCGGTGAAGATCTTTTGGAGTATGCAAATGAACGGTATGAAAGAGCGAAAAGTAATTTATCAATGCTGATGAAAATAGTGTGAAGGGCAGGAGAGTATTATGTTTGATGGTTTATTAGCGGGTTTGCTGTGGGGGTTGGATACGGTCATCTTAGGAATTGCTTTAGCCCGCACACCATTTGTTTCTACAGAAGCAGCAGTTTTTTTGGCGCCTTTTGTGAGTACATTTATTCATGATTTTTTCTCCAGTCTTTGGATGCTTCTTTACACAGGGGTGCGAGGAGAGTTTTCAAACGTTCTTCGTGCTTTAAGATCTAAGAGTGGGAAGTTCATCGTTCTTGCTGCTTTAATTGGTGGTCCTGTAGGAATGACTGGATATGTATTATCCATTAAGTATATTGGAGCGGCCTATACCGCTATAATCTCTTCATTATTTCCTGCGGTGGGAGCGCTGTTTTCGTACATCTTCTTAAAAGAGAAGATGAAGCCTTATCAGCTGATTGGCCTATTTGTCAGTATTGGTGGTGTAATAGCCCTTGGATATACCCCAGGAGGTTCTGATACCAGCAATCTAGTGCTGGGCTTCTTATTTGCCATCTTATGTGTTGTAGGATGGGCTGCGGAAGCGGTGATTATTGCGTATGGTTTAAAGGATCCACAGATATCAGATTCTCAGGCACTTCAGATTAGACAGCTGACATCTGCTCTTTTTTATGCTGTGATTATTCTACCGGTCCTTGGAGGATGGCTGCTTAGTACAGAGGTTCTAGCCAGTTCAACCATGCCCGTCATATTATTGTCGGCATTCTTCGGCACCGCATCCTATCTTTTCTATTATAAAGCCATTGGAAAGATTGGGGCTTCTAAAGCCATGGCACTAAATATCACCTACTGCGCATGGGCGGTGGTCTTTGGGGTAATCATTCTGCAACAGACGGTATCTCTAAGGGATATCGTATTAGGTCTGGTGATCATTGCTGGTTCCTTAATTGCAGCTGCTGATTTAAAAGAACTCATACCTGAAAAAGCAGCATCATAAGTTTTTGTTTTTAGAGTTATTGCGGAACCTTTGGGTTTTGTAATAACTCTTTAACTTTTAGGGTGAAAAATGTAGGTATGATGTAATAATGTCTGAGTTTGCAAATAAGAATGTAATATATAAAATCAGAATATGTGAAATATTGTTGTATCTCAACAGATCTATGAATATTATGATCATGGATCGTTAAGGGAACTTCATAGAAACAGCTAGTGAATGGAACAATGAGGGGTTGAATCAGGGCACTTAAGGAAAGGCCCAGGGACTGTGTTTGTGCCAAGTTCCATAGATAATGCAAAGCAGTTGTGATATAATTATTGAGGTTCTTTAGATGGTATGAATGTAATTAAATATTATTCAGAAGGAGGACAATACCTATGTATCCCTTGGTATCAATCATAACCCCTGCTTATAAGGCAGAGAAATATATAATGGACTGTATCCGTTCTGTACAAAATCAGACGTACGAGAATTGGGAAATGATCATTGTCAATGACAAATCACCAGATTCGACAGAAGAACTGATTAAAGAGGCAGCAGAGATGGATGGAAGAATAAGGCTGATTTCCCTTTCTCAGAATCAGGGTGTCGTCAATGCTCGAAATACAGCCATTCAAGCGGCGGAAGGTCAGTATATTGCGTTCTTGGACAGTGATGATGTATGGTTCCCGGAAAAGCTGAAGAAACAGATTGTATCCATGGAAGAGAACAAGTGGCCAATATCCTACACCAGCTATGACTTGATGGATGATCAAGGAGAAGCGCTCCATAAAACTGTGAACGCACCTGCATCTACAACCTATAAGGAACTGCTGAAAGGATCCAATATCGGCTGTCTGACAGTTGTTGTCAACAAAGCGGTGGTTGGAGAATTCTTGATGCCTAAGATTCATCATGAAGACTATGCCACATGGCTGATGCTTTTGAAGAGAGGGTTTGTGGCTTATGGAATTCCTGAGTCCTTAGCCTGTTATAGAAAGGCCACTGGATCTTTAAGTGGGAATAAGAAAAAGGCAGCTCAGTGGCAGTGGAAAGTCCTAAGAGAACATGAAGGTCTGAGTTTACTTAAAAGTTCTTACTATTTTTTGCATTATACAATAAATGGAATTAAAAAATCGCTTTAAAAGGTATCACTCTATTTCATGGATAGGCGGAGTTTTGTTTCACTTGGAATAAAACTGCGACTCTTTTATGCTTGGAGCATACAATACTGAATGAGACACGAGGTTTGATGTAATGAAAGTTTTAATGGTGTGTGATCAATATCCTTTACCCCCAAGATTGGTGAATATGAGGAACTCTATTTTAGCAGCGGTTCCGGATGCTCAAGTGGATGTAGCAGCCTGGAATAGAAGTGGCATACAAGTCAAAGAGTCCTTTGTTTTTTCTTTGGATTCATCCATTGGATATGGAAATCAAATGAAAAAGCTATTGGAATTACCGAAAGTTTTAGGATATGTTAAGGAAATTCTCAAAAAAGAACAGTATGATGTAGTTCATAGTGTTGATTTTGAGATGATGTTCGTGGCCTCATTATGCAAAGCAAATCAAAAACTGATTTACGAAGTTTATGATATAAAATTCTTCGGGAACAAGCTTTTTAATTTGGGGCGGACTGTTTTAGAAAAATGGTCCATCAAGCGCAAGGTGGATGGTATTATTTTTGCGTCGCCGTATTTTGGTGAGTATTATGAAAGCATCATAAGAGATTTACCATCAGCCAGGGTGATCAACAATAAACCCCAGCAGCATGCTGAGTTTGGAAAAGATTCCGGTTTCATGGATCCATATAAAGAGGAGATTGGAAACAGGACGGTGGTATCATTTATTGGTCTAATCCGATATCCAGAAATTCTCAAAAATTTGATGGCAGTTATGGCAGAAAGAAAGGATGAAATGGTTCTTCTTCTTGCAGGAGATGGTCCGGATAAAGCGGCTCTTGTGGAGTATTCCAATGAAATCCATATGAGCAATATCATCTACACAGGAAGATTCCAATCCAGGGATCTTCAGTCCATTTACAGCGTTACCGATATCGTTTGGGCGGCATATCCAAATGATGACCAGAATGTGTATTATGCTGTAAGCAATAAGTTCTTTGAGTCACAGGTGTTTATGAAAAAAATCATAGTTTCTGAACGCACATTGCTTGGACAGGATGTGTTTCGTAAAGGAATAGGGGTATGTGTCGATCCCTATTCTGTGGAGTCTATTGGGGCAGGGCTTGGCAAAGTGAATGAACTGCAATACCCGCATAGGCGTAACGAGGACTGTTTTTGGCAAGATGAAGAACACAGAATTCGTGAACTGTACGAAAGTTTACTGTAAAATAAGAAATGACAGAGGGTGAGTCCAATAGATACTACTTCAAACAATAGATTTTCATCGCTTTTTACAGCGATGATCATAATCCTTCCCGTGCTGAACGCATTTGAATTTCCAATCAATAGAATCGGTTTTGGCGAATTCCTTCTGATTATTGTGATGATTATCGGGATTCCAAAGGTTTGGAACCATTTTATAGATCGAAAAAGAGGCATAGCATTCAATAAAGACCATGTCTTCAAAGCTTGGGCTCTACATCACATGCACATTATTTTTTTAGTGTATAGCATCCTCATCAGTGTTGCTGCCTATTACTTTACGCCCAGCTACTCCCTTGTGGAAGTTCTTGGGCGTTTGGCAAGGCAGCTTCTTTATGGTTTTATTCTGATCGTGTACACGCCGCTCTTTTTTAGACCAAGAAAAGCAGTGAGGTATTACGGGATTGTTATAGCGTTAGCTTTGGTTTATCTGATTTTGCAGCTTATTTTCCATAAATTCGGGTATTCGTTTTATCCCAACTTTATCCCGTCTAAACTGTTATACACCATTCAGGATTCAATGGATTTCAGGTATCATCTGAACATCAATTCACTCATTCAGTATAGACCAACCTCCTTCTTTTTGGAGCCTGCTTATTATGGAGAGTATGTGGTTCCTTTCATTGCCATTGTTCTTTTTAATGAAGACAAGGGGATTAAGGAATGGATTTTCATAGCTCTTGTAATATTTTCCGTTTTACTCACAAAATCAGCAAACGGATTTGTATTCTTAGGAGTGGTTCTCCTGGCGTACAGTGTGCACATTCTCCTTACCCTAAAAATGAAGTATAAGTGGTACTATACCGCGATTTTATTCCTTATTGGGGCCAATATCCTTGCTGTGCTTTACTTTATGGATAACCCTTATCTTGTGGGCATATTAAACAGATTTGGGGAGATTGGGGTAGGAAAAGGAAATACTTCAGGCAATATCCGAATACTTCGAGGATTTTTAGTCTTTGCAGCTTTAGGTGGAGCATTTAAAATGTTTGGGTTTGGATTTGGCAATTATGAAGCCTTCCGGAATGATTACCGCTTGATTACCGATATGGACCATTATGTAGACAATTCGGATTACATGAGTGGTTTCACACAAATTCTTACCTCAGCGGGACTCATCGGTTCGGTTCTTTTTCTTTGGATGATCCTTCGCTATAGTGTACGAGGAGGATTAAAAACCATGAGTCTGGGGATCCTCCTGATGGTGATGATGATTTCATCCAGTTTTTATGCAACACCGGTATATCTGCTGATCATTTCATTTATGATCAGTATTGGAGAAGAATCTGTGACCACCAAAGCTGAAAGGAGTTTCTTATGAATGTGACATGTCTGATATTAAATTATAACGATCCCGTGACAACAGAGTCTCTTGTTCACTCGATACATGATTTTCAGTCCCTTCAGCATATACTTATTGTGGACAACTGCTCCACGGATGGATCCTATGAGAGGCTGAAGACTCTTGAAGATGATAAAGTCACTGTCATTCAGGCAGACTATAATGGTGGGTACGGTTATGGAAACAATTACGGTATCCGCTATGCTTCAGAACATTTTAAATCTGACTTTGTTCTCATCTGTAATCCTGACGTTGAGTTTGAGGAGTCTCTCGTGAAAAATCTGACTGAAGCCTTTTCCCATAATCCTGATGCTTCAGTAATCTCTACCATCGCGATGAAACCAGACGGAACCAGGCAGCACGATACTGGATGGAAACTTCCCACGGTTCTCAGCTACACACTTTCTGCCAGCATTATTGCCACAAAGGTGTTAAAACTTGACCAGTATCCATCAGATTATTTTATGGGGGAAGGGTTAAGAGAGGTGGACTGCGTTCCGGGCTCGCTACTTATGGTCCGGACTAAGGATATGCTTCAATATGGCATGTATGATGAGAAGATGTTCCTTTATTGTGAAGAGACAACTCTTGGGTACAAGCTGCATAAACATAGGAGAAAAACTTATGTTTTATTGGGAGACCAGTTTGTGCACCATCACTCTGTGAGCATCAACAAGAGTATCAGCAGTGTGATGAAACAAAGAAAACTGATGAATGATAATAAATATTACTTTATCAGGACCTATTTGACAGACAAGAAGTGGAAACTTTTTCTATCACAAGTTTTTTTCAAGCTTGCGTCATGGGAGAATAGGATTATATTTAAGATTAAGGGAGTTTAATACAACATGAGAGAAAATGACAAGCTGAAGAAAATTCAGGAGACAGAGCTTGAAATCCTTACAGAGTTTGACAGAATCTGTAGGAAGCATGGACTTACTTATTTCCTGGATAGTGGCACTGCGCTTGGTGCAGTCAGACATGGGGGTTTTATTCCATGGGATGATGATATCGATGTGGGCATGCCTAGAGAAGATTATGAGAAGTTCATGAGCATTGCTCCTACAGAGATGGATCCAGCGTTTTTCTTGCAGAACAAGGTGACAGATCCGAAGTCACCGTATTACTTTGCTAAAATCAGGAAGAACAATACCCTTTTTATGGAGTGGAACAAACGGAATATGGATATCCATCATGGTATTTATATTGACATCTTTCCCTATGATAATTTACCTGATGATCAAACGGAGAGAGAGGCTTTCTTGAGTAAATGCAAGAAGCTGTATCAGCTGTATGTGTATCGCACCATTCCAGACCGGGATGCACCACCCCAAAAAGGACTGAAGTGGATGGTCATGGCATCGGTCAGAAGAATGCTGCATTACCTGGTAATGCCTATTCCACTATCCTATCTTGAAAAAAAATCAAATGAACTATATCAATCCCACAACCAGCAAGAAACCAGATATACATCCTGCTGTATCTATGGATTCACCTTTATGAAAGACCATCTGTATCCTGTGAAGGAGATACAGTTTGAAGATAAGGTGTTTTTTGGTCCTGCAGATACGGATGCCTATCTCACATCTTTATATGGTGATTATATGACGCTGCCAAAAGAGGAAGATCGAATGAATCATTTCCCTTATAAAGTGGAAGTCTAAGCGGGCATTGAATGATGAGGAGTAATAAATATGTTATCTATTGTCATAGTCAACTGGAATGGTGAGAAATATCTGGAACCTTGTCTGGATTCTATAAAGGCACAAAAAAACATCGGTTACAAGATTTATATAGTAGACAATGGGTCCAAGGATCGTTCTCTGGAAATAATCAGTAGATATCAAAAGTCAATGGACATTGTACTACTGCCTCTTAAGAAGAATGAAGGGTTTGCAGAAGCGAATAATATTGGAATTGAAGGGTCTTTAGGAGATGAACACGAGTATGTGCTGACACTCAATAATGATCTCGAGCTGAAGGAAAACTGCTTTCTAGAGCTGGAACGGTATATTACTTCACATGCTCATATAGACAGCTTTCAAATTCTTCTGATGAATTATTTCGAACGCAATCTCATTGATGCCATGGGGATATATTTTAAAGAAGATTATCAGGTGGTCCAACTGGCTTATAAAGAGAATTACGAGAACTTGAAAGACTTTGAACATCAGGTCATGGGAGTTTCTGCAGGAGCAGCTGTGTATAGTAAAAAGGCGTTGATCTCAGTGAGGGATAGAGAAGGATTCTTTGACCGTTCTTTTTTTGCCTATTATGAAGATGCAGATCTTGCCATAAGGCTTTTGAAGAAGGGCTATAAAACTGCACTGGTAAAGGATGCGGTAGCGTACCACGTACACTCCGGAACAGGCATTCAGGATTCGCCATTCAAGACCTATTATCTTGCACGGAATATGCTGCTGCTGCAGTATAAAAATAGGGACGTGTCAGGCTATGGAAAAAAGAAATT
Organism: Proteiniclasticum ruminis; assembly: GCF_900115135.1. GTDB lineage: Bacteria > Bacillota > Clostridia > Clostridiales > Clostridiaceae > Proteiniclasticum > Proteiniclasticum ruminis_A. The sequence goes on from NZ_FOVK01000002.1 coordinate 342,160, forward strand.
CCGTTTCATTCTTTATCATGTGAAACTGTCATTGAAGTATGTGGCAAGAGGAAAATTTTCACACGCGGCATCACTTTGGAAAGCACTGCTGGATTTTTATAAAATGAAGTCCAGATATGCCGACTTGAAGAGTGTCCAAGGGGATAATCTGCTGGATGAAAGAAGAGGTGTCTAGAGTGGTATCTGTTATTTGTGTATATAACAAAAAGAATGTGTTGGAAGAGCAGCTTCTTCGTGGTATCAGCCTTCAGAATGCTGACTATGAATTGGTTCTGGTGGACAATTCCCGCAATGAGTTCTCCTCAGCAGCAAAAGCTCTTAACTATGGGGCGCAGAAATCAAAAGGAGATATATTTGTCTTTTGCCATCAGGATATTCTCTTTGAGGAATCAGACTCATTGCAGAGAATAGAAAAGACCATTAAGCGGTTTGATGGAAATGTGGTGGTAGGGGCAGCAGGAAGAGATGAAGAGGATGTTGTTGTAACCAATATCACCCATGGAGATCAACGGGAGTATGCAGGTTCAAAGAGAGTGGAGGACTATGCGAGTGTTCAGGTGCTTGATGAAGTGCTTCTGGCTTGCTCCAGAGAAGTCTTTGAACAGATTCGTTTTGATGAAGTGAGCTGTGATGACTGGCATTTTTACGGAATTGAATTTTGCTTAAGTGCCAGCACCAAAGGAATACCATCTGTGGTGATTCCATTTAAAATGCATCATTTTTCCCAGGGGAAGCTTTCTGTCGGATACTTTCAGTCACTTCTAAAAGTGGCAAAGAAGCACAGAAAAGATCATAAGATCATTCGGTGCACCATGTCCACATTCAATACCAATCTTATGGGGACCTATTACTACGTTTTGAAACATATGATGAGTCTGAAGCTGAAGGGGCAAATCTGATCTTGCTGAAGACATATGAAGGAGGACGGCTTTGTCCGAAATACTATGAAGAAAAATATTGCTTTAATAATGCTGATTACCATTTTATCCAAGTTCATCGGGTTTTTTAGAGAAATTGCGCTGACCTATTTTTATGGGGCTTCTGCCACCAGTGATGTGTATCTTGTGGCTCAATCCATCCCTGTTACTTTTTTCGGGATGATTGGCGCTGGCATTGCGGTTTCTTTTATTCCGATTTATAACAATGCTTTGAAAGCGGGTGGAAAGAAAGAAGCCAATGCGTTCACATCCAGAATCACCAATCTTGTGTTTTTGATTTCCACACTGATTGTTGCTGTTGTGCTTCTCTTTACGAAACCTGTGGTGATGCTTTTCGCTTCGGGATTTTCCAGTGAAGTCATGGATATGGCAGTGTCATTTACAAGAATTACAATTTTTGCGGTTTATTTTACTGGTGCACTGGCCGTGTTCAATGCCTATCTTCAAATCCACAACAGCTTCTTGGTGACAGCGTTCCTTGGGATTCCAATGAACTTTGTAGCCATCATTTCTTTCTTCATCGCCAGCAAGAGCAATGATCATGTGCTGGCCTACGGAGTCATTGCATCCTATATCATCCAGATGTTTATTCTGATTCCAGAAGTACTGAAACATAAATTCAACTATACGCCGCTCTTTTCTCCAAAGAATGAGTATGTGAAAGCACTGCTGATTCTTGCCATCCCAGTGATATTATCAACCTCTGTCAATCAGATCAATGTTCTTGTGGATAAGAATATCGCGTCCAATATTACGACAGGTGGAATTTCAGCACTGAATTATGCGAACCGCTTGTTTGGATTTATTCAGGGGCTATTTGTGGCCCCGATCATAACTGTAATTTATCCTAATATTTCACGTATGGTTGTTGACAATAAAGAAGATGGTGTCAAAAAGACGCTTCATGAAACCATCGTAACCGTAAGTCTTCTGGTGATTCCAGCCACAATCGGTGCAATGATCTTTGCAGAACCCATTGTAAATTTTCTGTTCCTCAGAGGGCAGTTTGATGCAGTTGCTGCGGCCATGACTTCGGATGCACTGTTTTATTATGCGCTTGGATTACTGCCTTTTTCCTTATGGAGCATCATCAACATTGTATTCTATTCCTACAATGACACAAAAACACCGATGATCCTTGGGTTTGTGTCTGTTGTCCTGAATGTTGCACTCAATCTTCTGTTGTCCTATTTCATTGGGATTGGAGGATTGGCCCTTGCATCGAGCATCTCTTCTATCGTTACGACGATCGTACTCCTTAGAAGTCTGCGTAAAAAAATGCCTACATTAAAGTTCAGGAATACAGCGACAACCATGGTGAAAATACTGGCGATGTCTCTTCTTATGGGATTGGTGGCCTTTGGCACATACGGAGTTCTTCACGGCACTGTAAGTGATAACCTTGCCTTGGTACTTTCTGTGGGTGTTGGAGTCATTGTGTATGGATTATCAATTCTTCTTCTTAAAATCCCTGAAGTGGAAAGTATTTTGTCTTTGGGCAAAGAAAAATTGAAGAATCTGAGAAACAGAGGACGCTGATATGAATAGGGTAATGAAAAAAATATCCGCAATCAGCACCAAAACTAAACTGACATTTGTCATCATTATGCTAAGCCTTACTTTTATTTCTTTGATTGCCGTGAAGTATTTTTCTGCAGTGGGCACATCTGAAGAAGAGGTTCCAAAACCTCCTCTTCCTGACAGTGGCGGCAATCTGGACCTGGATCCGCAGTTTATCAAAGTGCCACAGATCAGAGAGGATGTCAGAAATGTCCTCTTTGTGATTGATTCTTCTGATAAAAAAGGGATTGAGCCTGCAGGCTACTATATACTGTCTTTAGATCTTTCTAAGGATCTGATCCGAGTCGTATCAGTGGAGAAGGACTTGCTTATCCATACAAAAAACGACAAGGACCTGATGCTAAGTGAAGTGACCAGCACCTTTGGTATAGTGAGCACTTTGAATGAGCTGAATCGAGTGCTGGAACTGGATATGAGAAATTATCTGGTGCTGGACTATCAGAACCTGTTAGGGGTTCTGAACTCATTAGGTTTGGTCAACATGAAAACCGGTCCTATGGACGAGTTCCCTCGATATGAGAAGAATGAGTATCATCAAATGGTTTTCGGTCCTGTTGTGGAGCGGTATCAGGCTTTCCACATGGAGTCTAAATATATTGATGATTTGTTCAAAGACAATGAATCACTGAATATGGTATTATCGGACATTCTTTTTGAGTTTTCGTATTCGATGCCGCCGATTGTGATGAGGTCTTTTCTGGATGAGTCCTATAAAGCGGTGGATACCAGTATGCAGAAGTCTATATTCACGCAATTTGTGGTTCAGCTGCAAAACAGCAACCTTGGCATCATGAGAAAGATTGGCAATGAAAGTGACTCCAGTGTTTTTAAAAGGAACACTCAAAATCTGCACAGAGCACTATACCGATAGAATCGATAATCAGCATATTGCTGATTATTTAACAAAGGTGGTTTTTAAGTCTAATTTCTGTATAATAAAAGACGTTAAGAGATATTGATTAATTAAAATGGAGGACGACAATGAAAGGTATTATTTTAGCTGGAGGTTCTGGCACAAGACTCTATCCGCTGACCATGGTCACAAGCAAACAGCTTCTCCCAATTTATGACAAACCGATGATTTATTATCCAATGTCCACACTGATGCTTGCGGGAATCCGGGAGATTCTGATCATCTCCACTCCCCAGGATCTGCCGAATTTTGAAAAGCTGTTGGGGGATGGATCCCAGTTTGGCATATCCCTCTCTTACGCAGAGCAGCCATCTCCAGATGGTCTTGCCCAGGCGTTTCTGATTGGAGAGGAGTTCATTGGGGATGATACTTGTACACTGATATTAGGAGACAACATTTTCTATGGAAACAACTTCTCAAAGATTCTGAAAGAGGCTGTGGAAAATGTAGGAAGAGCTACAGTGTTCGGATATCATGTGGAAGATCCAGAAAGATTTGGCGTTGTGGAGTTTGATGCCGATGGCCGTGTGCTTTCAGTAGAAGAGAAGCCTGAGCATCCAAAGTCCAATTATGCAATCACAGGTCTTTATGTATATGACAAGAAGGTAGTGGAGTATGCCAAGATGCTGAAGCCCAGCAAACGTGGCGAACTGGAAATCACAGATCTCAACCGGATCTATCTGGAACAGGGAACTCTTGATGTAAAACTTCTAGGCAGAGGATTTGCGTGGCTTGATACAGGCACCATGGATTCCTTGGTGGAAGCAGCTGATTTTGTGCAGATGGTGGAAAAGAGACAGGGAATCAAGATCTCAGCTTTAGAAGAAATCGCCTATCATTATGGCTGGATAGACAAGGAAAAGCTTCTGGCGTCTGCTGAGAAGTATGGTAAATCTCCTTATGGCATCCATCTGCGTAAAGTCGCAGAAAATAAAATAAAGTATTAGGATAATGGAGGAAAAGATGAATATATTAGTAACAGGCGGAGCAGGGTTCATTGGCAGTAATTTTGTATATCACATGTTAAAAACATACCCAGAGTATAGAATCGTTTGCATTGATGCCCTGACGTATGCAGGAAATCTCAGCACACTGGAAGGTGCGCTGAGCAAGAAGAATTTTAGATTTGTGAAAGGTGACATCACCGATCAAAAACTGGTAGATGCATTATTTGCTGAAGAGAAGTTTGATATTGTCGTGAATTTTGCTGCTGAATCCCATGTGGACCGATCCATTGAAAATCCGGATGTTTTCTTAAAAACCAATATATTGGGGACACAGGTTTTGATGGATGCTTCCAGAAAGTATCAGGTTCAGAGATTCCATCAGGTTTCTACGGATGAAGTGTATGGAGACTTACCACTGGATCAGCCTGAGCTGTTCTTCACAGAAGAAACTCCAATTCATACATCCTCTCCATACTCTGCATCCAAGGCTTCAGCAGATTTACTGGTACTTGCTTATCACAGAACCTTTAAACTGCCTGTTACCATTTCGAGATGCTCCAATAACTATGGTCCTTATCATTTCCCGGAGAAACTCATTCCGCTGATCATTTCCAGAGCGTTAAGAGATGAGAAGCTTCCAGTGTACGGTACTGGAGAAAATGTCAGAGACTGGCTGTATGTGGAAGACCACTGTATTGCCATCGACAGAATCATTCATGATGGGCGCATCGGAGAAGTTTACAATGTAGGTGGCCATAATGAAAGAACAAATCTTGAAGTGGTAAAGACCATATTAAGAGAGCTGGGTAAGCCTGAATCATTGATTACCTTTGTGACAGACAGAGCGGGACATGATATGCGCTATGCCATTGATCCAACTAAGATCAATGAGGAATTGGGCTGGCTTCCTACCACGACCTTCGATGAAGGCATCAAGAGAACCATAGCATGGTACCTGGACAACAAAGAATGGTGGGAGAACATCCTCAGTGGTGATTATCAGCACTATTATGATAAAATGTACACCAACAGATAAAATATCCTTAAATGTGAAATGAATGAACGAACGCGGATTTGTTGATGATTTGTTACACTTTTTTAAGGGTAAATGGAGATGATATAGATGAAAGTTACAAAGACAGATATTGAAGATGTCCTTTTGATTGAACCAGACTGTTATGGAGACCATAGAGGATGGTTCATGGAGACCTATAATGCAGATAAACTAAATGCCCATGGTATAAATACTGTATTTATTCAGGATAATCATTCCATGTCCGCTGTTAAGGGGACACTTAGGGGACTTCATTTTCAAAACAATCCCATGGCGCAGACAAAACTGGTGCGTTGTACAAAAGGGGCGGTTTTGGATGTGGCTGTGGACATCAGAAAAGGCAGCCCGACATATAAAAAATGGGTGGCTGTTGAGCTTACAGAAGAGAATAAGCATCAGCTGTTTATACCCAAAGGATTTGCCCATGGATTCGTCACACTGACGGATCATGCGGAGATTCAGTACAAAGTAGATCAGTTCTATTCCAAAGAACATGACAGAAGCATACGATTTGATGATGAAAGCCTGTCCATTGACTGGTTGACAGAAGAAGTGATTCTTTCTGAGAAAGACCAAAAGAGTCCACTGCTCATCGACTCTGATGCGAACTTCATTTACGGGGAGATATAGCATGAGAATATTGGTAACAGGCGCTCGTGGACAACTGGGCCATGATGTGATGAAAGAACTTCTTTCAAAGAAACTCATTCCCATTGGTGTAGACCGGGAAGAGATGGATATCACAAACAAAGAAGATGTGCACAAATACATGGATCCTCTGGAAGTGGATGCAGTCATTCACTGTGCAGCCTATACAGCAGTGGACCAGGCAGAGGAAGAGATTGAGCTCTGCAGAAAGATCAATGTGGAGGGGACAAGATATATTGCAGAAGTATGTAAGAGTAAAGACATACCGATGATGTATATCAGCACAGATTATGTTTTTGACGGAAAAGGTTCAGAACCATTTTTACCGGACTCTCCTCGGAATCCAGTGAATTTCTATGGACAAGCAAAGTATGAAGGAGAACTAGTGGTAGAAGAACTTCTATCAAAGTACTTCATTGTAAGAATTTCTTGGGTGTTTGGTGAGAACGGCAAAAATTTTGTGCGAACGATGCTGGATCTTGGTAAAAAACTTGGGAAACTTACAGTGGTCAATGATCAGTTCGGATCTCCAACCTATACGTCCGATCTTTCAAAACTGCTGGTTGAGATGATTCAATCAAAGGAGTATGGAACATACCATGCCACCAATGAAGGAATATGCTCCTGGTTTGAGTTTGCCACAGAGATTTTCAAGCAAGCGGGACTACCTGTGGACGTGCAGCCGGTAGACAGCAGTGCCTTTAAGACCAAAGCGGTAAGACCGCTGAACAGCAGAATGTCCAAAGAGAAGCTGGTTGAAAAAGAATTTGAGAAATTACCGGACTGGAAAGATGCACTGTCCAGATATTTAAAAGTGATTGATTACTAGAAGTATGAGTTATCAGAGAAAAATTTTGGGATACCACTGGCAGAGAAGACCATTTGGACCCTATAAAGTAGCGTGAGGTTATTATGTACAAATTACAACCTGATCAGTTTGATCCTTCAGTATCCCAAAAGAATAAATTGTATGATGGCATCAAACGCTGCGCTGATATTACCGGCGCCTTGTTGGGAATGATTGTTGCTCTTCCGTTGATCGCCGTGTTCGGACTGCTGGTTCGATTGGAAACACCAGGACCGGTCTTTTATGCACAGGAGAGACTAGGGAAAAATGGGGAGAAGTTCAACATCTATAAGATCCGTTCTATGGTGCAAGATGCCGAAGCTCATGGGGCCCAATGGGCAGACAAAGAAGATTCCAGAATCACAAAAGTTGGAAAATTCATTAGAACTACCCGTATTGATGAACTTCCTCAGATCCTTAATATTCTAAAAGGCGATATGAGTATTGTTGGGCCAAGGCCTGAAAGAGAAGTATTTGCGGAAGAGTTTGAGAAAGATATTCCGGGATTCAAATGGAGACTTCTTGTTCGTCCAGGACTGACCGGATTAGCACAAGTCAACGGTGGTTATGAGAATTCACCCAAAGAGAAACTCCAGTATGATTTATATTATATTACGCATAGAAGCTTGGTGCTGGATTTGAAAATCATGTTCCTGACCATTTTTGTGGTGTTCAAGGGTGATGGTGCAAGATAAAGCAAATTACTTGATATAAGTATGAATTGAAAGGCTGTCAAGAAGTTGATGGCCTTTTTGCCTAGGATGGTGAGGAGATGATTTCCTCAGTAATGATGCGTACTATCGTAATGATGATGATGTAAGTAAAGGATGAGTGAAACATGGAGAAAATTAAAATAATGCTTGTTTTTGGTACTAGGCCTGAGACCATTAAAATGGCCCCTCTGGTAAAAGAACTTCAATCCAGGAAAGAAGTGGAGACCATTGTCTGCGTAACAGCTCAGCATAGACAGATGCTGGATCAGGTGCTTTCTGCATTTGACATCGTTCCTGATTATGATCTTGACGTGATGCAGAGCAATCAGACGTTATCAGATATTACCAGCAGAGTGCTGGTGGGACTGGACCGTGTCATTAAAGAGGTGAACCCTCAGCTGATCCTGGTTCATGGGGACACAACTACTACTTTTGCAGGTGCATTGGCTGCTTACTATAATCAGGTGGACATCGGACATGTGGAAGCGGGACTAAGAACCTTCAATAAGTATTCTCCGTTTCCAGAAGAAGCAAACCGCCAGTTTGTTGGTGTCATCGCTGATTTCCATTTTGCGCCCACAGAGAAAAGCAAGAAGAATCTGTTGAATGAACAAAAACCGGCAGATAAGATTTATGTCACAGGCAATACTGCCATAGATGCTCTCAACACTACAGTTCGAAGTCACTATGATCATGAGGTGCTTCATTGGGCGGAGGGATCCAGACTCATTACGCTCACCGCCCACAGGCGTGAAAATTTAGGAGAGCCCATGCGGCAAATGTTCAAAGCCATCCAGAGAGTTCTGGAAGAGCATCAGGACATCAAAGTAGTGTATCCTGTCCATATGAATCCAAAGGTCCAAGAAGTAGCCAAGGAGATTTTTGGAGAGCATCCTAGAGTGAAGCTTGTACCACCCATGGAAGTGCTGGATTTTCATAATGTCCTTGCAAGATCCTATCTGATCTTAACAGACAGTGGAGGAATCCAGGAAGAAGCCCCATCTCTGGGGGTTCCTGTGATCGTACTGCGTGATACGACAGAAAGACCTGAAGGAATAGAAGCTGGTACTTTGAAATTAGCAGGCACTGAAGAGGAAACCATTTATCATATCTTAAGTGAGCTGTTGATGAATCAGGAAACATATGAAAGAATGAGCACTGCGAAAAATCCCTATGGGGATGGAACTGCCAGTAAGCAGATAGCGGATATTATCATCCATCACTATCAGTAATTTTGTTTAAATCGTGAAGATTCATTTACAATGTAGCATTTTATGATCTACCGTATTTTGAATGGAAGATCACATATACTGTCTAATGACAAAGAAGACGAGATTTAGTGCTCGTCTTTTTTTTTTGCTTATAAATATAACGATATACATGTTTATTTCTGATGTGATAGTTCAGAAAAATTCCATCATATTTCGATATTTTTTATATTATGAATAAAGTGATTATTATAAAAGATAGGTAGTACTACATAAAAATAAGTTGCAATACTACATGAATCGTAAAACCTTTATATAAATGGTTAGATTTGTATTGTTATATTTTACTAAAGATAGAAATAGAATAAACAATAATCTTTAATTATTTACAATAGATATTAAAAATGTATTTATATATGATATAATATTTGAGGTGTAAACCTTTTATTATGTGAAGGAGGAAATTATTTCTATCATTACTTTAGAAAGGACTGAATGCGAAATGAGCAATATGAAAAAAACAATCAGCTGCTTTTTACTTTACATTCTACTATTTTCTTTTGTCGGAGATACCCTGGCATATGGGTTCCAGGAAAAATTGGAACCTCATACTGCAACAACAGAGACATCTCTTACTCCTTTTGACATTACTCTAAGTCAAAGTGTCCTTAGAAGCTGGGAAACGCTGAATCTGAGCCTTAAGAGCAATGGACAAGACTTTGACCATGCTGAGCTCACCTTTGTGAATGAGCATGGTGACCTTATTCAAAGCACCTTGTATCAGCATGGGGATGAAGTGGAGTTAAGAGGATCCGTGAGTATTTCCTCTGAATCAAAATCTGGAAAATACAGATTATCTAAAGTCCAAATCCGTGATACCCAGTTTCAGGTCATGGAGTATACTGGAAATCCTGAGCATGTCAGTGAAACAGTACACTATCTTGATTTTTCAAAATACGTATTTGAAGTAAAAGGAACTGCGGACTATAAGTACAATTACAGCCTCCATCGCACCGAAACGGAGCTTGAGGGACAACATAAGTTTGAGTTTACCATGGATCTGAATGAAGATTTTCTGAATGTGGATGTCATTGATTTATACTATCTTTTAGATGGTAAAAATGACTTGATGAATGTTAAGGGAGGAGAATTCTTCACCGCAAGACTCTATAAATCAGAAGGTCAGAAGTACATCGGAGAGAGTGTGATCCCACGGAATCAAGTGGCGGGAGACTATTCTCTATACTCAATCTCCGGGCTCAAAGAGCTTCAGAATTCTGACTCAAATACCTATACATCTGACTTTTCCATCTACAATGAAAATCAAGTGGATTCAGTCTACTCCAGCACGGATGACTTCAGCGGATATGGTGTACGTATCCAGAATACTTTAGGTGGAATTGTGCCTGAATTCGAAATCCGCAGCAAGCAGCCTATTTATAGTGCTGAAGAGAGGATTGAGCTGGATTTCAGTGTTTTAGATCCACGCTTTAAATCAGAAAACATATATGTAGAGGTTGTAAATATCGATGATGTTGACTTTACATATCACTTCCCACTGAATCTAGATTCAAATAGTGGTTCTTATAAGACAGCATCCTATGAGTATGCTGAGAACCTGAAAAACGGTGCCTATGTTATTAAGAGTATTACATATGACATGTCCAATGAGTATTTTAAATTTTACAACAGTAAATATGCCGATGAAAATCAGGGTGGGCTGTCATTTGTATCAGAAGAGATTATTTTTAGTGTGACAAACTCTATGAAGGGATATTTACCAGAATTTGAGATTTCTGTAACCCCTCATAGTGCAACCAAGAACGATATGATTACCATGGATCTGACCTATGAAAACACACAAGTGAATCTCACTTTTGTAAGTCTAGAATACATCTATAAAGATCCAAAGAACCCAGAGGTTGATAACAAGAAGGTACTTATTTTAGAACGGATTTCTGAAACACAATTTAGAACAGTTATCGATGTGGAAGATTATATGAATTCTGGTGAATACCAGTTGAATAAGATTACACTTGCCGGTAAAAGTCTAATTGATCGGCACTATCATGAGTATATTGTGGATAAAAGAAGGAACGTAGACACGTATAATACAAGGGACTTATCCGCTGGGGATTACCAGATTATAAATACTGCTGGTGATAGTGAACTTCCGGTTCTTAAGAATCTAGTGGTACCAGAAAAGATCTATGCCCTAGAAACTATTGAAATTCTTGTGGAAGCGGAGGATCTTGGATCAGGTATAAAGAAAGGATCTGTTTCTGTTTTAAACGATCATGGGTATTCCGATACCTACAGCTTAACCATGAAAGATGGTATGCTGAGAGCTGAGCTCTATGTTCCACACATGAAGTCAGAAAAACTTGTTATAACAGATGTTACATTAGAAGATCAGGCTGGAAATCTGATCACTTACTACCATCCGGATTATGCACCTGCTTATGGAAATGTGCACCTCATCAAAGATGTAGCTATAGAGTATCCGATTCTTATAAGGCCTTACGAAGGGGATATAAAAATCACACTTCAGAATCCCTTGGTTTCACCTGGAAACTACAGTCAACTTTACATTTCTTTGAATCCGTTCATTGATGCTGAAGTTACTGCAAACTATAAAACACCCAATGGCGGAAGTGTCACAAATACTTTTTATAGGCAGTATGATAAGAACAGATATCAGAGCCTTATTGTGCATCACTATGGAGATCAAGAGGGGACCTATGTGATGGAATCCTTACGGATCAGTTCAGCTGAAGGAACAATATTTGTTCATCATGGTATAGAAGGAAAAGATGGGACAATGGATTTGTCATCTGGAAACTATACGGTTCAGCACACAAAAAACGATTTAGAGAATCCAACACTAGAAAAACTCACAGTGGGCATAAAGAATCTCGGAGATGGTCGTGATTCAAGACAACCCATATCTGTTTATGCTTCCGACGACATCAGTGGTGTCCAAGATGTCGAGGTAGAACTATATAATGAGCTGCAGGAAAAGACCAAAATAATCAATTTACAGCGAAAGCTTGGCAACTTTTTTGCTAAAGAAGTCTATTTCGAACCCAGTGACCATGGCAAATGGGATGTTGTGAAGGTAACACTACATGATTATTCTGGGAAGAAAACACTTTACCATGACATCCGTTATCCTGAAGGGGGATCTGAAGGCTCCATTCCCTTTGATTTTTCTGATGGGTCTTTCCAGGTTCATTATGGATCCGTAGACGACCAAGCGCCTAAAATTCTCGAATCAAAGCTCATGAAAAATTCAGTGCATCTCAATGAGCAGTTTGAGTACCGGATTAAGGCGGAAGACAACTCAAACTCAGAAGGTAAAGTAGCGATTACGTTAGAAAATGAGCGTGGGATTGAATTTGTTTTAAGTGAGTCCCGAGTTTTCAATGGAAAAGATTTTGTCATCAGCGGATTGCCCATTGAGACGGAAAGATTATGGGATGTGGGGCATTACAGAGCGAAAAGCATCTCGATCTATGACAGCAATGGAAATAGTGAAGTGGTTTATGATCAAAGAAATGTAGATGCTGAAATCGAAGGTCAGGACCTGTCACATTTGGATCTGACTGTCACTGAAGTGTTTAAGGCAGATATGACAGGATATTTTGATGGCATCTCAGTATCATCCAATGAAATCAAGGCGAATGAAAAAGCAGAAATCAAAGTAATTCCCGGGGTAAGACTTAGTGAAATCTTACATATATCGGTTTTTTATACAGCCTTCTTTCATTTTGAAAATATGGACCAAGTGGTCAGTCTCAAGAAAAATGAGAGTGGAGAGTATGTGGGCGCATTTTATCCTAGAGGTATCAGTGGCGAGTTTGAAGCAAGAAAAATTAGAGTCGTGACCCAAAGGGGTACTTTTGATTTTTATTCTGACATCCATCCACTGGGATTCGAAGTGTTGGACCTGGAAGGCTTAAACATTAATGTTCTTTATGATTTCATAGATGATGGTTCAGGTCTTGAACCTGAGACCTTTGACAGAAATTTACTAAGTCAGATTTCTATCGACGATGGCATCTTTAAACCTGGAGATAAAGTAGGGATAGATTTAGGGTTTGACTTTGAAGAGCATGGTGTAGAAAATGTGGAAATCTCCTTTAGAGCTAATGGAGAGTATTCCTCGAAGGTGGTTACTGCCTATGGTTCCTACAGTGTGTACCCTGTAAGAGATAGAGATAAGGAAGGTCTATATGAGATAGACAACATAAGAGTACATACCAAGACAAATACCTTCTATTTCTACAATAAAAAGTATCATGCCTATGAAGATGAAAGTACGATGATCTTCGAGGAGTTCTTTGAAATTTCCAATAAAGTAACGGATGTGGATTCTCCGATTATTACGGGTATTGTGTCAGAATCCAAGATGGTGCAAAGAGGTGAAAGTGTTCAATTTACTGTTGAAGTTCAAGATGAGAGTTTACTTTCATCTGGAAGTCTTACACTGAAACATCAAGATGAGAGTACAGAAGAAATCAGACTATATCCAGTATCAGAGGGTACGCTACAGGGGACATGGCATGTGGACTTGGCTTTATCTCAAGGAGTCTGGACGCCTTACATGATTGAAGTGACGGATCTTTATGGGAATTCAGACAGAGTATTTGATATGCATAGTTTGGGATGGACTCCAACAGAGCAGTTGAGAGATTTATCCTCGGGCAGTGTCATTGTCTCCACAAATGTCATGAAGGATACTGAAGCCCCCATACTTAAAGCAATCGAAACCATGGAGATGGATGGAAGACATTTTGTCAGGATTCAGGCTGATGATGCCAGCGGACTATGTGATGTGGTACTGAAGTACAAACATGATGATCATATCTATGAAATTTATCAGCCTGCTGTTCGTTTGGATGGTTCGTACTACGTGAGTATCACGGACTATGTGCGGCAGTATCAAGGTGATTTTGAACTGGTTTCTCTCTTCCTCAAGGATTTTGCAGGAAACGGAATTCAGTATCATCATCTTGCAAGTCAGCATACACTAAATAATGCTGATTTAAGTGGTGGTGATTTCGAAGCACTGAACACAGAGGAAACTGATACGCTTCATTTTGAGAACATAGTGATCTCTACGGATCAAGGATATACGCCAGGTGAAGTAATACTGTCCATGGACAGTACAATAGATACCAGCATGTATCAGAATGGCCAGGCCAGCTTTGTCAATATAGAGACAGGTGAATCCTTCATGCTCTATATGAGCAAAGCAAGCAACGGTTATTTTGAGTTCAGGAGCTATGAGCAGCCAAATGTTTCGAAAGGTGAGTATGTGTTAAACTCCATGGTGCTTCATAGGGAATACGATGAGTATTCACTGATTGTTGTTGGTTTCTCGGAAATATACCAATACAGAACAAAAGTCAAGTTTTATGATTTTTCAGATGTTACGGTCTCCATCTCAGAGGATAGACCTGCAGTTGAGAACGCTGCGATTGACGTCCATGGCGTAAGGGTTTACAAGAAGGGAGAAGAGCCAAGTTCTGTTACGCCAGTCATTAGACCCCACGATACGATGGTAGTGGAGTTTATGCTGGAGAGCGAGAAAAAAGTAACTGGAATAGCGCTTCAGTTTGCAGCGAGCGATTATGAACGCATTCAGATGGGGGGAGAGTTTACAGAAATCCAGGAGGGACTCTATCGGATCGAGATTCCCATGAATGAATTTTATAGTGACGGGTTTTATGAGTTCGAAGGCTTTAGCGTGAATTTTGATGAGGACTCCTATGGAGGATCTTACTATGCACAAGAGATTCCCTATGGCTTTGGAAACTATGCAAGGGAGATTCGTGTGGAAGGTTTTGGTTCAGACAAATCAAAGCCCATGCTGAAAGAAGTCTCCGTAGACAAGCGGGTGGTCTCCCAAGGTGGAGCTGTAGTCTACACATTCCAAACCTCTGATGATTTATCTGGGACTGAACTGGTTGAAGGTTATGTTCAAGGGGTATTCACGGGTCATAGAATTCATTTTGGTGCATTTGCCCGTAATGAAGAGGTCAGAGCGACAGTATCATTGAGTCATGCCCCTGCAGATGTGTATCTCCTGACTGGGGTAATGGTCCACGACAAAGCAGGAAATAGTGCCGAGTACAAAAACAAGGCAACTACAGAATACGGCTATAATGTCATAAGGGCTGATTTTGAACATGCTACTGTGAAAGTCATAGACAGCGAAGAAAGAGAACCATCGCTGAAGTATTCCACTCATGTGGAAGGAAAGGGATGGTTAACACCTGTAAAAGATGGCGAAATGAGCGGTTCCTTGGATCAAGGGTTAAGGTTAGAAGGACTGAAAGTTCAGGTGGAAGATGCCAATGATCTTGGGGTTGAATATTCCACCCATGTCCAGAATAAAGGCTGGATGCCCTTTGTGAAAGATGGCGAGATGAGTGGTACGGAAGGTCAGAGTCTAAGAGTAGAAGCTGTGAAGCTTCAACTGACGGGTGAGGAAGCCTCTCTTTATGACATTTACTATCGCGTGAATGTTCAGAGCTTAGGCTGGCTCGGATGGACTAAAAATGGCGAAGAAGCTGGTTCATCAGGCTATGGCTATCGTATGGAAGCCATTGAGATCAGGCTGGTTAAGAAGGACTCTGAAGACAAGCCGGTTGTTGGAGACTCCTTTAAGGAAAAAGTAAAACCGAGTATTCAATACAGAACGCATGTGCAAAATGTGGGATGGCAAGAATATGCACAGAACGGAGGGATGAGTGGGACCACTGGACGAGGTTTGAGACTGGAAGGACTGGAAGTGAAGGTTTCAGGAGCTGAGAATGTAGGCATTCGATACTCCACTCATGTCCAAAATAAAGGGTGGCTGACTTATGTGGAAGACGGGAAGATGAGTGGTACCAGCGGACAGTCTCTGAGACTGGAGGCTGTGAAGCTGGAGCTTACTGGTTCTGAAAAACATCTGTATGATGTGTATTATCGAGTGCATGCAGAAGGTTTCGGCTGGCTGGACTGGGCGAAAAATGGAATGGCAGCAGGAACTGCTGGCTATGGGTATCGCCTTGAAGCCATAGAAATCCTTGTCTTGGAAAAGAATCAAGCTGCACCAGGAAACATAAAAACTCCTTACCAATCCAAAAAGGACAGTCACGCTGTCCGTTATCAGACACATGTACAGAATGTAGGCTGGCAGGAATATGTGGGAGATGGAGCTATGAGCGGTACCAGCGGCAGGTCCTTAAGGCTGGAAGGTATTAGAATTGCAGCGGGGGAACATCTTCCAAGTGGCAGCATTGAGTACACCACCCATGTTCAGAACAAGGGATGGCTGCCCAAGGTAACAGACAATGCCATGAGCGGCACTTCTGGAGAGTCTTTAAGATTAGAGGCCATCAGAATAAACCTCACAGGAGAGCTTGCACAGCAGTATGATGTGTACTATCGTGTTCATGCTCAGAATGTAGGTTGGATGGATTGGGCAAAGAATGGAGCAGATGCTGGAACCGCAGGCTATGCATACAGACTGGAAGGAATCGAAGTGATGATGGTTCCCAAAGGAGGAGGTGCTCCGGGTGGAACAGCGAGACCGTTTATAGAGAAATAGATACATTATTTCAGTAATCAACCAACAAGTTAAATACACAAAAGCAGCTAGAGTTGAGACTTCTAGCTGCTTTTCTATTCAACTATTGTGCAAATGAAGATATAACATTAAAATTTTTATATATAATTTAGATTACCATGTATCATTATATAGATTTTCAAAATTGACCTCTACAAGACTTTCAAATTCAACGATATGTGGAATGAATAGTGTTCTGTAGGATTCCAGAATTATTTTTGCGATCGATTTCATAATGGGTTCACTTAGAGTATAATAACGATATAACGTATTATTATGAAATTCAATGAATTAATAAAAGGTGGCTTGTTAAATGAAGAGTACTGGAAGTAGCATGGTTCTTAGAAAAATTACTGTATTGTATTTGATGATCGTTGTATTATTTGTATCAATTCCTGTGAAAAATGTTCAAGCTGCGTATTCTACTCCGGAAGGCTTCGAATACACATTGCGTCAAGGCAATGCTTGGATCACAAAATATAAGGGGCCACTGAAAAATATTACAATACCATCAGCTCTCTATGAAGGAAGTGGCAGTATTCCGGTCGAAGGTATCTCATCGTATGCTTTTCAAAGCAATGACCAGATTGAGAGTGTAATAGTGTCAGAAGGCATCAAATATATTGCATATAATGCGTTCTTACACTGCAATAATCTTACGACCGTTTCTCTGCCTAACTCTTTAGAAGTAAGGGATTCTTTCATGTTTCGTTCGTGTTTCAATCTCAGAGAGTATATCATAAAAGAGGATCATCCGAACTTAGAGCTTGTTGAAGGAATCCTGTATACTGAAAATTTAGAGACGATTGTTGCATGCCCACCCTCAAGTGGGTTAAGTATATTGAATGTTCCTTCCTCAGTTGAATCTATAATGGCAGGGGCTTTCGAGTTTCATAAAACCTTGCAAATTATCAATTTTAATGAGAAACATTTAGATATTGGAGATTTTGCATTTGATTCTTGTGAAAATCTAACAGAGGTGAATTTATCACAAAATACTGAACTCTCCGTGTACTCTTTTTATAGCTCACCATCTCTCACTGTGATTAATGTTCCCAGTGATAGCCTTTATCATAGTTCTTATAAGGGTGCTCTGTATAGTAAAGACCTTACTACTTTAATGAAATACCCTGCATTATCCCTAGAAACCACATTTGAAGTGCCTGGCACTACAACAACGATTGCTAGATATGCTTTTGAGAATTGTAAAAATCTAATGAAAGTCATTTTGCCTGAAGGTATGACTAAGGTTGATGAGTTTAGTTTTCAGAATGCAATTAGTGTGGAGGAAGTAGTGCTTCCCGCTTCGATTCTTGAAATCGGGGGCAGTGCATTTGAGAACTGCTCATCCTTACAATACATAACCCTGCCATCATCAGTAAAAACAATATCTTCTGGGGCATTTTCATCTTGCGATTCTTTAGAAACATTACAATTGCCAGAGGGGATGGAGTATATTGGCGCTGCTGCTTTTGAGAACAGCAACTCCTTGAAAGAGATTACACTACCCAGTTCATTGCGAAACCTTGGAGAGCGGGCTTTTCAAAACTGCACTGCATTGTCGAGCATCCATATTGGAGCGAATTTATCGGCAATCTATCAAAATACATTCTCATATACTGCGAGTCTAACGAATATTATTATACCGGGTAATATTAAACTGATTACTGATTATGCATTTTATGGGTCTGGACTTCGTGAGCTAGATCTTAAAGAAGGTATTGAAAGCATCGGATCTTATGCATTCTCAAGAAATCAAAGTCTAGAAGAGGTAATTCTTCCGGACTCCCTATATCATCTAGGAATCGGTGCCTTCAGTGAAAACCCATCAATACGAAAAGTTAAGCTGAGCAATAGCCTTACAGCAGTTCCTAACCGTGCATTCATCTATGGTAATGCCATCGAAGAAGTTATTATTCCTGAAGGCATCGTATCCATTGGAGAGCGCGCTTTCTCCAATGCAAAACTGACAGAGCTTATACTTCCATCCACACTCACTTCAGTGGGGGACTATAGTTTTGAAAATACTTCCCTTAAAAATATATACTTTTATGGCAATGCTCCAACATTTGGGAGAGAACCCTTCCCATTAAAGAAGTACTATGATTCATACTCTCCTATAGAAGGTGTGTATTATAAAGGAGGAACTACTGGATGGGATGACGTGTCAGTGTTTAACACGCATTATTCTTCAATACAGTTAAAGCCGTTTTATTTGGTGCAGTATTTGAGCGATTTGGATGAAGAGAATATTCCCAATGACCACATGAGATATCTGAGCGGACAAACTGTAGTATTGAAGAGATTCGAGGCTTCGGATACACATCTTGGTATAAATTTTATGGGCTGGGAAAATGAAATTGATGGTACGAATGTTATATATGCAGGGAACTCAGAATATGTAATCTCTAACGAACACCCTGCATTTCGTGCGATTTGGAGCGAGGAAAAGATACACACATTGAGTTTTGAAAACAATATCGGAAATCCTATACCAGATCAGTACTTAAGACCTGGTGAATATCCAAAAGAACCGATTATTGAACAAAGAGAAGGGTATAGATTTGATGGTTGGTACGCTGACCCAACGTTTACTGATGTTTTTAACTTTGATGAATTACTTTCTGATTCAGGTATGATTTATGCACTATGGACTCCCTTGGTATATCAGGTTACCTTTGATACAACAGGTGGGAAGCCGATAGCACCTGAACTCTATGAGTACATGTCATTGATCAAAATTCCGGAGAATCCAGAAAAAACAGGCCATACATTGCATTATTGGAGCTATGGAGATAATTTTAGGAATCAATGGAACTTTAAGGAAGACCGTGTAACAAGCAATATTACATTAATCGCATATTGGATTGCAAATTCTTACACTATATCTTTTGAAACGAATGGTGGTGATGCAATGAATAGCATTACTACTAGTTTTGGAAACAGATTAAACTCTCCGAATACTCCGAAGAAAGCAGGGGTACAGTTCGATGGGTGGTATGTAGATCGAGACCTTACCCGAGAATGGAATTTTGAAGAGGATCTTGTGGAAGAAGATATGATTCTCTATGCGAAATGGGCACCCTTACCCCCAAGTGTGAAATATCGTACTCATGTTCAGAATGTGGGTTGGCAGAACTATGTATCTGATGGGAATAAAAGTGGCACAGAAGGTCAGTCTTTAAGATTGGAAGGGATTGAGATCCTGCTAGAAGGAGATCCTGAGCTTGGAATACAGTACTCCACTCACGTACAGAACCTAGGTTGGCAGGACTACGTATCTGATGGTGAAATGGCTGGTACCAGCGGACAATCGCTAAGACTGGAAGCGATTAAAATAGAACTGACTGGAAGTAAATCTCAATTCTATGATGTCTATTATCGGGTTCATGCACAAGGTTTCGGATGGCTGGACTGGGCAAGAAATGGTATGGCAGCTGGAACTGCAGGCTATGGGTATCGGCTTGAAGCCATAGAAATCTTAGTTTTGGAAAAAGGGCTGTCAGCCCCTGTAAATACAAGGATTCCTTACCAGTCTAAAAATGACAGTCAGTCTGTACGCTATCAGACTCATGTTCAGAATGTAGGCTGGCAGGAGTATGTGGGAGATGGACTCACGAGTGGTACCAGCGGTCGGTCCTTACGGCTGGAAGGTATCAGAATCAAAGTGGGGGAACACCTTCCCAAGGGCAGCATTGAGTATACCACCCATGTTCAGAACAAAGGCTGGCTGCCAAAGGTATCAGACAATGCAATGAGTGGCACTTCAGGAGAGTCTTTAAGATTAGAGGCCATCAGAATAAACCTGACTGGTGAACTCGCACAGCAGTATGATGTGTTCTATCGTGTCCATGCTCAAAATATCGGATGGATGGATTGGGCAATGAATGGAGCGGATGCTGGAACTGCAGGGTATGCATACAGGCTTGAAGCCATAGAAATTGTGATACATCAAAAAGGAGATCCAGTCCCTGGTGATACAACCAGACCTTTTATTCAAAAATAACTAGTCGGAAATGTGATAGAATGTACCGCTGAAAGTATAATTATAATGGTGCAAGAGAAGGCAGCTGGATAGGTCATTTCCGGCTGTCTTTTTGGGTTTTTGCAGTAAATTAAATAAGTCAGTAGGAGGGTGCGCTTCTCCTGCCCTGTTGGAACGCTGATGTTAATAAAAGGGTATTTGTAGTCATAATCCTAATTGTGAATCCTTGATTCTGTTTAAAAAAACGCTGTTGTCCCTGCAGTGATATTGATATAATTATTTCTGACGGGGTTCGAGGACTTTTGGTGAAATGAAGAAATTAAGTAAATATGAAGATCACATAGGAGTTGTTGTATGAAACAGTTGATTCGAAAAGTTTTATTGGCGCTGGGATGCTCACTGATATTGTTGAACGTTGCCTCATCCGATTATTTAGCCTCTGGTACAGAAATAACTGCAGAAAAAGTGAATCGGATTCCCATAGAAATTATGGAACCTGATCCTGTATCGGGTATTTCATATTATAGTGTTCAGAATGATGGATTGAGCACTTCTTTCGTAAGAGACAGTTACTCAGAAGATTTTGCGGATGTAGTTAGAACAGGGATAAGAAACTTTCAAACCAGCATGAATATTTCAGCATATAAGATGACTGTGGAGGAGATGAAGGACAATTATTTCAGAGTTCTTTACAACTCAGGCGATCTATATTATGTAAAAACTGGATTCCGATACAGTGTTTCAGGTGGTTATGTCAGAGATGTTTATCCTGTTTACATTCATACAAAGGAAGAGGTTCAGAGTATGAATGCAGCTTTTTCCAGAGAAGTGGAGAAGGTAAGAGGGCTTGTGAAGCCGTGGATGAGTGATTTGGAAATTGCACTTATTGTAAATGATTATTTGGCAACAAACATCTCCTATGCGATGGAAGCTCTACAGTCCCCAGATCATGAGTATCACGTATATACCGCCTATGGAGCCTTGGTGGAAAAATCTGCGGTCTGTCAGGGGTACAGCTTGGCGTACAATTATCTGCTCCGGGAAGTCTTCGGGGTTCCTGCTGAATACGTGGTGAGTGAATCCATGAATCATGCGTGGAATATGGTTCAGATTGATGGGGAGTACTATCATGTGGATGTGACATGGAATGATCCGGTTGCAGACCGTCTTGGATATGCAAGGCACATGTTTTTTCTGCTAAGTGATGCGGAAATATTGACCAGGCAGCATGAAGGCTGGTACTCACCAGTCAAGGCAACCAGTACGAAATACGACCACTACAGTTGGGAGTTTTTTAATGAACCCTTTGCCCGTATTGCAGACCAGTATTATTTCATGGGCAGTGATCGGGTTCTGTACAAATATAGCGCTCAAAATGATGTGAAAACACCCATCGCAAATCTTTATGATTTAACAAGGGCTAACGGAGCATCCATGCCTCAGTTCTCTGGAGCCAGCCGATCCATCTATGCCCTAGGCGGAAGACTCTATTTTCTTATCGAAGGCGGAATTGCATCCGTTATGCCGAATGGAACCCTCTTTAGAAAAGAAGTGAGTTTTCCAGCGGCTCATACGAAAATCTGGGGTTTTCTAAAGGAAGAAGCTTCATTTTCTTATGTGCTTTATGAAGAAGAGCAGATACGAAGAATCTCAGTTCCCGCGATCAGGAAAGTTACTGGGGTTTCAGTCCAAGAAGACCGTATTACGTTGATGCCCAAAGAGTCGAAGAAACTAAGTGTTTCCGTATCACCATATGATGCGTCAAATAAACAGCTTACCTATATCAGTACAAATCCCCAGGTGGTGGAGGTCCGTGATGGTATGCTCTATGGAGGCTCAGTAGGCAGCGCTGAGGTTTATGCAGTCAGTAATGATGGTGATTTCTTTGATAAGGTACAGGTAACTGTGCAGACGAAGCTGATTAAAATGGAGGTACTGAAACTTCCGGATAAAATGTCCTATACGTTGGGACAGCCACTTCAGATGGAGGGTCTCAGTGTGAGAGGTACTTTTGAAGATGGAAGCACCCGGATTTTTCAGTCCAATGAGCTGACCTATTCAGGCTTTCAAAGCAGCATTCCCAATGCAGCCCAACCGATTCAGATCAGTAGTGGCGGTGTTTCCATCAGCATTACTGTGGAAATCAAGAATATCCCCACGGTTTCTTATAGAACTCATGTCCAGAATTATGGATGGCAAGGTTTTAAGGAGAACGGACAGATGAGTGGGACCACAGGAGAGTCCTTGAGGCTTGAAGGAATTGAAATAATGCTTCGGGGTAAAGAAAAGCTTGGGGTGAAATATACCACCCATGTTCAGAATTTGGGATGGCAGGATTACGTCGCAGATGGTGTGATGAGTGGAACCAGCGGTAAATCCCTGAGACTTGAAGCGATTAAGCTGGAGCTTACTGGAGAAAACGCAGCTTTGTATGATATTTATTATCGTGTTCATGCAGAGAATATGGGCTGGATGGGCTGGGCAAGAAATGGTGAGCCTGCTGGCACATCCGGCTGTGCATACCGTTTGGAAGGCATAGAGATCTTAGTGGTTCAAAAAGGAATGGATCCTCCATATGGGGCTTCTCCCGCATATGCGAGCAAGAAAAATGAATGGAAGGTCACCTACCAGACACATGTTCAAAATCAAGGCTGGCAGTCCAGTGTCTTTGATGGTGCCATGAGTGGTACCAGTGGTCAATCTCTTCGTTTAGAAGCCATTACCATTTCTCTTGGAGAACAGCTTCCAGAAGGTTCTATTGAGTATACAACCCATGTGCAGAACAAAGGATGGCTAGATCCAGTGAAGGATGGGGCGCTCAGTGGTACCTCGGGTCAAGGTCTGCGGCTGGAAGCCATCAGAATCAGACTGACTGGAGAGGTTTCGGAGTCCTATGACATCTATTACCGAGTTCATGCGCAGAACATCGGATGGATGGGATGGGCGAAGAATGGCGAGGATTCAGGAACTGCAGGGTACGCCTACCGGCTGGAAGGTATAGAGATACAGGTGGTTCCGAAAGGTGCCCCTGCGCCTGGAAGCACTGCGGGTGCTTTTCGGGTTAGAGGATAAAAATATAAATATGCCACAGTATTATGGAGAAGGATGCTCGTTAAAAGAGTTCCTTCTCCTTTTTTCTATTTGAATCATGAACTAGGGTTATCGTTTCTATGGTTTTTCAGTGCTGTTCGATAGTAGGGGGTGAAATTTTCGTTTTAAAGAGACAGGTTTTTGTACTGCAGAGCTTTTACAGCGGAAAGCCAATGATAGAAGGGCAGGAAGAAGATGAGAAGAGAAAAAACTCCCCGTCATGACGGAGAGTTTAAAGTCTGGTGGAGCAATATTTCAGTTCTACATCAATCAGTACGTTGGTGCAACCGCCTGGAAAAACTCATCCATGGTTTTGCCGCTGTTTGTGATTTTTACAGCCAGTTCCGAGCCTACGTAACGAAAATGCCAAGGCTCATATTTAATTCCAGTGATGTGTTCTTTCCCTTCGGGATATCTCAGCACAAAGCCGTAGTAGGGAGCGTTCTTCGCAAGCCAAAGTCCTTCTGGAGTTCTTCCGAAGGATTGAGAGAGGGCAGATCCTCCACCACGCTTCCCTAGATCAAAGGCCTGACCTGTCTGATGCTCGCTGTGACCTGCTCGCATGGAGAATCTTTCCGCTTCGGCCCGGCCGTGGGACCTGACATAGCGGTTAAAGAGGTCGTGCTGATACTGGTAACTTCTGTATGCTGAGATTGTTTGCAGGTATATTCCTTCTTTGGCAGCGGCCGCTGCCATTCTGCTTAAGGCCGCATTGGCATCTGCATTGATACCGGGATTGAAGGAACTGGGCAAGCTGTGCTTTTTATTGACTAGAATCACATTTTTATATAGGGTGACGGTATGTCTCGACAGAGAAGCTTTATGGACATAACCGGTGATGCCTTGATGCTCTGTTTTTAAGAACTCGCCGTCCTCCACTCCGATGAGGTAGGTTGAACTGGGAATGTCCAGGATCTTATTTGAAATACTCTTGTCAGTATAAAGTCCTAATGCCTGAGTAGTGTAGTAGATCAGTCCGGGTTTTGCCTGATAGTTTTCTGTGAAGGGGTTTCCAATATTTCCTGTAAAAGGGGTTGTTCTTGGGAGAAGTGTCACTTCCACTGCATCAAAACTGGTATCAACACCAATGATTCCGGTGGGGTGAGTACTGGATGCCCAGTCCAGCCATCCTGATCCAGACTGATGTAATCGATAGTATACTTCATAGTGGCTGCTGAGAAGACCTGAAAGTCTCATTTCTATGGCTTCCAGCTTTTTCCCAAGACCAATACTGCCTGATTCAGCGCTTGAATGGACATATTGTCCCCATCCAAGATCTTCTGAATAGCTTCTGTATTCCAGATGAACAAAAGGATTTGTTGTTTGTGTGATTTGCATGGCTTCCAGCCGGAGAGATGAGTTGGTAAAGCCAGCAGTTTCTCCATTGGAGACAGGGGAAAGCCATCCGTGGTTTTGTATGTGGGCTTTATAGTTTACTTGAATCTCCTCGAGAATGATTTTAGAGGGGAGATGGGTTTCTTTTGATGGTTTTCTGTTTTTTGGAAGAATCCTGATTTCCAATGCTTCAATCTTTAGCCCATAGCCTGTTGTTCCAGAAACTTCTGCGTTTTTTGCCCAGTCCAGCCATCCGATTTTTTCGACATGAACTCTGTAATAGACATCATAATACTCTTTTTGAGGTCCTGTCAGCTGTAGCTTTATGGCTTCCATGGCAAGGCTTCTTCCTACAGTTCCTGCAATATTTGAACTGTCTTTAAAGCCGGTCCATCCGATCTGTGAGATGTGTGTATCATGACTAAGCTGAAGTTCTGAAGGGATTTCATTCCATCGAATGGCTTCCAAACGGAGACCTTTTCCGGTGGTGCCAAATATGTTCGAAGAGTTTTGGCTGATCCAACCCATGTTCTGAACATGGGCTTCTCCGATGATGGTTTTATTTTGAAGGAGGATGTTCTGCATATGGTAGTTGTGCAGGGACTCATTAGAAACCAGCTGGATGTCTATGGCTTCAATTCTTGATGATAGTCCTTCTGATCCAGTTCGTTCTCCATTTTTACTATAGGGAAGCCAACCGGTTCCTTCAACATAAACCCGATAAATGAGGCTGTGCGTCTTTTTGACTTCATCATCCATATCGATCCATAAGGCCTCAATTCTCAAAGCCTGGCCTTTGGTTCCGGCAGGAGTGCCCTGGACTCTTTCGGACTGCCAGCCAATGTTCTGTACATGGACACCATATCTGATGCCGAGATCCTCAGATTCTTCGATGAGTAGACTTTCCATACGGTATCCTTTTCCTGGAAGACCTGCTACCTGGCCTGCGGAAAAAAAGGAAGAGTCTCCATGAGCTTCCATATGCACTTGGTATGAGAGGGACCAGCTTTCAGCTGCTTCCAGTCCTTGGGCTTCGTTATCGCTTTCCATGCTGTCTGAGGAAGCAGGCGGTTCTTTCACGGGCGCCTCATCTGCCAAGGCGGGGAGGGCCACTCCAAAGATGCCTAGGGAGACTGCCGCTGCAAGAAGGAGAGTTCTTAGTGTTCCTAGAATCTGACTTTTTTCTGTGTGTTTGCGATTTATTCGTATCATCAAGCACCTCTTTCTATTGCGTTACTAAAAGTATAATACTTTATATATAATTATATTTTATAAAACGAAAATGTCTAGATACAAATCAAGTATTTATTAAAGATGTTTCTATAGGAGTAAAATTTGGTTTCGAAGTGCAATAATAATCCGAACAATAGTCGATTGACCTGGAGAATAAATGGTGAAAAGCCGATGGGTGAAAGTGGAATGAAGATCATTTTTTATTATGATTGGTTCTTCAAACATGATGAAAGATCTATCAGATGATTATGAAAGTAAGCGTTGATACATCGGAAGATGCTTCGGAGTTTTTACTAGTGGATACCTCTATAGGTAAAAATTTTAGGATATACTTTTGAATTTAAGTTATTGAAGTAACAAGCAGAATGCATGAGTAAGATTTATGCATAGTACCATCAGGAGTCACTGCTGAAGGGTGTAAAGATTCAATGGAATGCTCTATAAACTGCTTTTGTTCATCGAAGACTTGTATAAAGTATCAACCATCTCTACGAAGCATAAGAATGTTACTGTAATTTTCTGAAAGGAAGAGTCTTTTAGGAAGAGTTCCCTTTTCCGGTGAAGGAAATGTCTCTATTTATCATGCTACTTTTTTGCTCATCAAGATACGATTCATTGCAATCAAGCAGAAGAGAGATGATTACTTTGGTTACAAAAGGAGCTATACAGGTTTCACTTCCTTTCATAACAGTATGGTAATATCTGGATAACTGTATAAGAAATGGATTGGAATATTAATAAAAATTAAGAAAAAGTCAAATTAATTATAATGAATCTATTATAAAAATTAGTTTCTGCAATATTTTACATGTGCTATATCGTAAATATGCAGGAAATACACCAATATGGTTATACATTCATGTTTGAAATTATAGACTCCGTACACTTCGCTTTTTAAATCAAAATAAGTATGATAAGCAAGAGTTTTGGATGGATGAAGAAAAGTATAGAGGGTGGATGGGAATTAAAAAATGCAAGGAATATTGCAGAAAATGGTTTAGAGATTCTTCCTAAAAAGGGTGGAATATCTTTTTTAGAAATAGTATACTGTTGCTAACTAAAAGTTACAATATAAGAATCATTACAAAGATTTGTCGAAAATGAAATGTGAGGAGTGAAAAAAAGTGAAGAGAAAGGGTGAAGATTTTCATAAGTAGAACACTTCAGAGTGAAGTGCAGAAACTACAGTACTCAGATCATTGAATCCACAATCTTTTACTTCAGCTGCCTTGTATGTCTCAGATCCCACTGAGTCCCTATGCAGCTTCTTTAGAAGGATGTTTCTATCCTGATCCTACTCTAAAAAGATCACATAAAAATATAAGTACATCATACAGCGCATTCTTGTCTTCTACAGCGCTTTATTTTTTGCGCTCTGTTTTATGATGTGCGGTATGCCCTCCCTGGTCCATGGACAAAGACCTGCGTGCAGATGTCCATGGATTTTTTAGGGAAGATCACCAAGGGGAGAAGTCGAAAGATCGAAAGATAAAGGAAGCGGCAGGCAGGTACCTGGGCCGCTGAGAAAAGAGGAGGTTACATAATTGGAATCATTTGTACCAAACAAAGAACGGAAAAAATTAATCATCATAGAAACGCTTTTCTATAAGAATCAGGCTGTGACACTGGAACAGCTGTCAGAAGCCAGTGGCGGTTCTTTACGGAGCGTGGTGGAGTATTTGAAAGAGCTGAGAGAAGAGGTGGAGAATCTTGGCGGAAGCCTTTGCACCAGTCCGAAAGGGACGCGCCTTCAGTTGCCCTCCCATGTGGGTATGGATTATTTCAGAAGAAAACTCTTTAAAAGTGCCATAGGCTTACAGATCCTGGAAACGGTGTTTTTTGAAGAGAACCTGACTATAGAAGTTCTTGTGGAGCGGTTCCTGCTCAGTAAATCCACCATAGACCGGCTCATAAGGCTTCTTAAGAAGAAACTCCTCCCTTACGGGCTGGGGCTTTCCACAGAAGATGCGGTGCGGGTCCTGGGGCCTGAAGTTCTCATCCGCAGGTTTTATACAAGGTATTTTCTCGAGGAATACTCTTCTTTGGAGTGGCCCTTTGAACTGGACCGGATGGAAGAGGTGGAGAAGCCTCTGCAAAGGTTAGGGGACTTCTTGGATTCAGACTCCCGGGTGGTGATCTCCTTCGAGAATCATGTGAAGCTGGCGGTGGCGCTGGAGCGTGAAAGAAGAGGATACAGTATAGACTGGGAGAAGATTGGAGAGCTTTGCGAGGAGTCAAAGCTTGTGGAGGACATTGTGGCCAGTGCCAAAGAGAGGCTTCTATGCACCTTTCAGGACGAGGAGAAGGTCTATGCCACCATCTTTTCCTCCTGGCGGGAGCTGGTGTTTAAAGAGTGGTTTTTCCGGGTGCAGAGAGACAGCGGCACTTTTTACAGAGCCTACGGCCAGCTGAATCAGCTCATGGAAGACATCAGTGAAGCGCTGAAGTGTCAGGTGAAAAAAGATGACTGCTTCTTTGACTATGTGCTGGAATGTCTTTATTTCCAGCAGCTGGAACCCCAAAACCCGGAGCTTTTACCAAAGATTCTCTTTTCCGAGGCGGATTACTGCATGGTGGACTATTACAAGGAAGGGATGCCGGAGATTTATCGGTTGGTGAGTCATCATTTCCGGTGTCTTTGCGAGATCATTGGTGCACGCTTCAGCGATGGGAAAGTCCGTGATTTCTTTTATCTTCTTCTGAAGTACTGTGGAGACATCATGGAAAAGCTCATCCATGTCATGAAAAGCAGCACCGTTCTGGTCTATGATCCCAGAAGAATCACCAAAGGGGTGGATCTACTCAAGTATCTTCGGGAGAAACTCATGCTGGAAGTGTGCCAGGTGGTATATTACACCGGCTGCGCTCTCACGGAGCACCAGCTGAGAAAGTACAGCTATGACTACATCATTTCTACTGAAACTATCCATGGTCCCGTAGACCCCAAAAAGGTTTTTGTCATCGGCCATGACAAAGAAGGCCTTTCTTTTGAGAGCTGAAAATAAGAAGGCCAACCAGGGACCATCCATTAAAAGGAAAAGAGAAATCCTTTAAAAAGAAAAGATTGATAAAAGAGAGCGGTTTTCAGGCGTTGCCACAAAAAAGAAGTCACAGCGCCGTAGCCTGGCTGCTGCCGAAGGAGGAAAACAATGAATAAAAAGTATAGAAGAATCACTGCCTATCTACTGATGATCCTGGTGCTCCTTCAGTTTTTTGTGAAAGAAACCAAAGTGGTCCAAGCGGAAAATGAAAGTGCGTTGTCGATCCTTTCCGTCATGGCCACCACGGAATCTGGAGAGGCTGTAACCAAAGTCTTCAAAGAAGAACCGTTTTTCCTTATGTATGAAGTCCTGGAAAAAGAAGGGGTGAACTTTGTGGAAGAAGGACAGCCACAGCCTCTTGGAAGAATTCCAGCACCTTTTCTCATAGAGGAAGATCAGGAAGTTCCTGTTGTAATAGAAGGGGAGGACAACACTTCTTTAGGGACAGTGTATGTGAAGAAGGATGGGACCCTCTCCTTATCCATGAATAGATCCGGGGGAGGAGAAAAAGAGAAGCCCTCTTTTGGGGTTTTTAGTGTCAAGGTAAGCCTGTCTTCCGAGATGAAGCCTGGCAGCTATGTGGTGCCGGTACCTCTCTCCGGGGAGGTCTTTGGGCAGGTGAACCTGGAAGTCTTTGAGGGGAAACCAGTCCCTGAGGATCCTTCTTTAGAGCTGGTACTGGAGGAGGGTGTAGTAAAAGAGGCGGTAGAAGAGGAAAAGATGGAAGAAAGCCTTGAAGGCATCTTGGCAGCACCTACTGAAGAAGAGTCTTCTACGGAGGAGCCCCTTTCAGAGGAGATGCCAACAGCGGGAGCGGACAATCCGTTATCCGACGTGCGGCTGGAGCTGTCTACCCATATCAAAGACAAGGTAGTCTACTTCACGGGAGAAGAGGTCTTCTTTTATCTGGATGTGGATCTTAGTGCCATCACAGAAGGCATTGATTCTCCAGAGCTGGTTCTTCGGATTCCGAAAAAATATGTCCAGTCCCTGAAAGCATCGGATCTTTCTGCCCAGGACTCCAAAGTCATTTCCGTCGTGGAAGAGGATTTTCTCATCACCTATAAGCTCACCTCCCTCACGGGAGGCATGACGCTGCGGGTTCCTTTCTCCGTCACCACCCATAACGGCAATACACCAGATGGCTACGTGCTGCCTGTGGAAGGGGTGCTGAAGCAAGGACCGGACCAGGTGGTGAAAACTGCCAGTCTTTCTGTGTCTTATGCGGTTTATAAGCCTAATTTGCAAAAGTCCATCCGCGCAGGATCCTACTACACTTCCACTGATGGGGTGAGTGTATTTGCGGGTGTTTCTGATGAGGCGGATCCAAGTCTCATTTCATCAAAGACAGGCACCTATGTGAGCTTTATCTATCAGATTGTGCCAAAGCCAGGCACTACCTACCCATCTTCCAATACGGGTGGAAGAAACTACAGCAGCTACACCATCACCGATTATGTACCTGAAGGGGCGGTTTTTGACAAAGAGGCAAATCTGGGATGGGTCTATGATGAGGTCACCAGAGAAGCGGTGTTCACAGGAGTGGGGAATTCTTTGCTTAGCTATTTTGGTGTGCTTTATAATTCGCCGGTCTTGAAACTTCGTTTTCCTTCACAGCCTGTGAATACGGATTTTGTAAATAAAGCCAAGCTTAGTGCGGTGCCTCTTGATAAAACAGAAGAGGAAAGTCTACTCATAAGGGAGGACGACATAAAGTTTCGATTGAACACAACGGTGCGTAAATTCACCGTTTCCAAAAACAGAATGCATCCTCTCCAGATCATAGATGATCTCAGAGAGAAATCCAAAGTGTATGGATTCAATCTGACGGTAAACAATACGGAGATGGAGCTTCCTCTGGAAAACTTCACCATCAGAGACTATGGTCTGGATGAAAGAATGAAGTTCACCCGGGTGGAGATTCCAAGGAGTCTTGCCTATGAGGGTCTTCTGGAAGTCGTAGTAAAGGATGCGCAAGGGGTGGAGACCCTTCTTGACAGGGACATCAGCGTGAAAGATGCAGCCTATGTGCGGGATGTGCCTGAAGAGACCGAGGAGATCATCTTAAGGAGCCAGGCAGGGGGCGTGCTGCCTTTTAATAGTTCTTTTACCATGAGAACCTATGTGACGTTTAAAGATCCAGCATCCGTGAAGTACTCTGATAAGGCTGTGGAAAATTACCTCTACAACTATATGGAGGTAAAAGGTGCCTATAAGGGGGTAGGAGGAGAACTCAGCGCCCTGTCCAGCAGCTTTTATGAGCTGATACCTTACAAACCTCAGGTCTATCTTTCTAAAACAAGGACCAGTTCTTCCATTTCCTATTTTATGGGAGAAGAGGTGCAGTTTACCTTAACTGGATGGATGTCTGGCAGCGGGAAGATTCTGCCGGGGGATGAGTTTCAGGGAGAAAAGATTGTGGATCTTCTGCCTCCTGGAATAGAGTATGTGCCAGGCAGCGGCTCTGTTTATTATCATTACCATTTGCCCCGAAGAGATTACATCGATACGGTGCCTGAAGTTGTCTACAATTATAAAGGGACAGGACTCACGGCACTGATCTGGTCCTTTCTCCGACCGGTGGAAGGGATCCCTTATGAAGGGTTTGGAAATCTTGCTTTATTCAATCTTTATTACCGGGTGAAGGTGACGAAGTACGCTGCGGAAGGGACGAACACCAACAGCGCCTGGCTCACTTGGACGAACAATGACAAGATCTTTCCTTTGAATGCAAAGAAGGACCAGTATGATATCGATGGCGACGGGAATGTGGAGGAACTGTTTTCCAGTACACAGAACGCGTTTCGTTTTATTCCTCCAAAAGAGCTGATTCTCACGAAGAAAGTGAAGGGTTCCCTGGATGATCTGTACCTTCTGCCGCCATCTACGGGAGGAAACGAGCTGGGGACAGAAGGGGTCTATGAACTCCAGGTCTACAACAACTCCATTGTGGACATCTCCACCCTGGGCTTTCTCGATGTGCTTCCTCATGTAGGAGATGAAATGGGGGTTCCGGACCGGGAAGGAAATCCCATCCCCCGGGGATCCCAGTTTCCAGTGTCCTTGACGGGGCCGGTGACAGTGCCTTCAAAGTTTACAGCATACTATTCCAGCACCTCGCCTTTAAAGGATCTGGAAGCCTACTACGCCGGGGATCACTGGAGCCTTGAGGTTTCAGACTACAGCGCGGTGAAGGCGGTGAAGATTGTCCTGACACAAGGGGTTCTCAAAACAGGACAGAAGGTGAGCTTCTATGTGCCTTATGAGGTGCCTCTGGATACTGACCTTAAAACCGGCATGGTGGCCACAAACTCCTTTATGGGCACGGTGAACACAAAGAATTTCTTTGAAACCAACGCCGTGTCCACGGCGCTGTACCGCTATGAGGTGGATGGCTATCTTTTCAATGAAGAAGATGGCGATGGAGTTTTTCAGGAAGAAGAAGGGGTGTTTTCTGACTATATTGTGGAGCTGACGGATGAAAAGGGAAATCCTGTGTTAGACCCTGATGGAAACCCTGTGACAACACGGACCGATGAGAAGGGGTACTATCATCTGGATGTCTTTAGAGAAGGCACCTACAAGATTCGGGTGAAGACACCGGAGGGCTATGAAATCACTACGCTTAAAGAGGAAGAAAATCTTGGATCCCATCTGGAGCCAGATGGCAGTACCAAAGCCTTTCCCTTAAACCGGGAAAATCTCAAGGCACGAAAAAATGCCGGATTCCTGGGTGTTCTTTCTGACATGGCCTTTACGAAGAGCTTGAAAGAAGGACAGCTGGTGCTGGGAAATACCCTTTTATACAGTTTTTCTCTAAAAAACACCGGAACGGTTTCGCTTCGTGGAGTAAAAATCACCGATGCCCTGGAAGGAATCAGTGATCTAAAAAACTATAAAGCAGATGAAGAGCCGGTGGATTCTCTGGAAGGCCTTGTGCTCTCTCCAGGAAGTACCCTTACGGCGGAGGCTTCTTATGAGGTGACCCAAAAGGATGTGGACCGGGGATTTGTCCTAAATCATGCGGAGGCTGCAGCTTATGACAAGGAAGGGAAGGAGCTGAAAAAAGAGGCGAAGGTCCGGGTAGAGGGAGAGCTTCTGCCGGAAATCACCCTAACGAAAACCTCTGAGGAGTCCTCCTTCAAGGAGAAAGAAGAGGTGCTGCACTTTACCCTCGTTGCAGAAAACACGGGCAATGTGACTCTCTATGGGGTGGAGATTGAAGATCTTCTCCCGGATCTTTTTGATGTGTCCTTTACTCTTAGAAATAAGGAGGGGGAGACCCTTGGGTCTTCTCCGGTCAATGGGGAGGTTATGCTTCTTCCCGGGGAAGCCCTTATCATGAAAGCCAGCTATCGGGTGACTCAAAAGGATGCGGATCAAGGGGAAATCCTAAACCGCGCCGTGGCCACGGCGTATCGGCATGACCCAGGAGCGCTTGAACCAGAAGAGGAGAATGATAAGGTCGCGGATGAGGCGGAGCTTACCATAAAAGGGACGGGAACCTCCAGTCTCTCTTTCGAGAAGACTGTGGACCGGAAAGAACTTCTGGCTGGAGATCTTCTCACCTATACCTTTACCTTAAAGAATACCGGGGAGAGAACCCTAAAGGATCTTAGGATTGTGGATGGTCTTCAAGGATTGTCAGAGCTTTTTGACATACAAGTGGATGAACATCCTATAGAAAACCTGAAAGGTCTTTCCCTTCTTCCAGGAGAGGTGCTCAAGGCAAAGGCTTCATACTTAGTCACTCAAAAGGATGTGGATGCTGGAATTCTCGTAAATGAAGCGGTGGCTACAGCGTTGGACCCCCAAGGGGAAAAGCTGGAAGCAAAAAGTACAGCGGTTTTAACGGCAGAAGGGGTACCGTACCTCACAATAAGGAAGACGTCGGATAAAACAAAGTTCGACCATCTTGGGGAAGAGATCCGATTCACGGTAGAGGCGAAAAACCAAGGAGCAGTGACTATAAAAAAGGTGCTCCTGGCAGATCACTTGCCAAATCTTTATGATGTGACGGTGTCTCAACTGACGGAAGGTGGAGAAGTGCTGACAGAGG
Source organism: Proteiniclasticum ruminis (assembly GCF_900115135.1). Classification (GTDB taxonomy): domain Bacteria; phylum Bacillota; class Clostridia; order Clostridiales; family Clostridiaceae; genus Proteiniclasticum; species Proteiniclasticum ruminis_A. The sequence goes on from NZ_FOVK01000002.1 coordinate 376,373, forward strand.
ACGTGAAAAATGGAGAAGTAACCCTTCTGCCTGGGCAGTCACTTCGCCTAACGGCCAGCTACAAGGTGACGGAGGAAGATCTTGAGGCAAAAGAACTTATAAACTATGCGGAAGTCACTGGAGAGGATCCAAAAGGCGAAAAGCTTTTTGCCTCTGACAAGGTCACTCTGAAAAAGGAGCAGGGAGAGATCGGAGAACAGGAGGAAGTTTCTACTTTACCGTCCACTGGGTCCGCCAAAGAGTACTGGCCCCTTCTGGGACTGATTCTCTTACTTGGTGGGGGAGGATATTTTGGTTCACTTCTTCTAAAGTCTGAGAGGAGGAAGAGAGAAAGAAGAGGAGCCAGGCCATGGTAAGATAGTAATCTGGAAATGAAGCAGTACAGTGCAGAGAGTATCAATATTAAAGGGTCTTCTCTAGATATAAACTTCAGGTGATGACAGAACTTCGTAAAGAAAAATGATCCATAGTATTCCAAGTCTTTAGACGACAAAAGAAGGTGACATAGGAAGACCATAGTACAAGATGCAGATGATAACTGAATAAAAAGATGAAAAAAGAGCAATGAAAACCTCTGGAAGGTTCCGTCATGGAGAATCCTTCCGGAGGTTTTTTGGCGTAAAAGGTCCAGTTCGTGTTCAGTTCAGTTCTACGCCAGGAGAGTGTTTTTTCAAGTTTAGAAGCTTCAGAGATGCAAAAATAGACAAAACTATAAAAATGATTCGTTATTGGTAAGGATTTGTCGAATTATTGTAGTACTGCAATTTCGAGAGTAGTTATGCCTTGTGGAAGTTGTATTCTATTATAAAATCCGAAAATAGATCAAGAGAATCCACTTGCCTTCGCAGTATCTACGGAATTATTAGGTTACAATAAAGTAACAATTAAAGTTTTAGGGTGCAGCTTGCGAACTATGTAATATAAAAACTGCAATAACCATGGCAAATTATGCTATAATTAATATTCGAGAAATGTAGTTAGATTTTTAAATTTTAGATCGTAGAGGAGTAAGTACAGTATATGAATGAAGAAACCATAGATTTGAGTAAATTGTGGCAGATGATTAGAAAGAAGATGGGACTCATTATTGTGTTAACGGTCCTTGTCACCATGCTGGCAGGCATTGTCACTTTTTTCTTCATCGAGCCGGAGTATAAAAGCACCGTTTCTGTATTTATCAGTGATGAGAGAGACGGAAATTCTGTTTCAGAAACCATCAATGACATCAACATGTACCAGAAGCTGGTGGACACCTATGCGGAGATTGCCAAATCCAGAACTGTTTCTGAGGATGTCATTAAGAACCTGGATCTGGATCTCACCGTAGGGCAGTTCCAAGGAATGATCAGTACATCCCCAAAAGGAAACACACAGTTTCTGAATCTAAGCGTCACTTCTACAGACAGAGAGCTGGCGTATAAAGTGGCCAACCAGATGGCAAGAAGTCTGAAGGTGGTGTCTAGAGAACTAAGAGGAACTGACATTGTGCAGATTCTCGATCCTGCCAATGTGCCAGCGGGGCCTTCGTCCCCGAATCTTCAGATGAACCTGGCCATTGGTTTTGTACTGGGCCTCATGCTGTCCGTATTCTTAGTGTTCCTTATGGAGTTCATGGATAAGACCGTGAAGGATCCGGACTTTATTACAAATGAACTGAACCTTCCTCTTCTTGCAGCCATTCCTTTCTCTGAGGATATGCAGGCGTAATCTAGACTAGTGATGGAGATGAATTGATAATGATGCTACTGAAATACAGAAAATATAAGAGAATCTTCATCCTCCTGGCGGATGTTCTTCTCATCTTCTTTTCCTTTGTCATGGCTAATATGCTGCTTCATGAATTTCGCGTGCCTCTGATTGATCAGGGCACCTTTTCATTTTATGGGATAGTGATTCCACTTTCATATGTTCTCATATTCTATGCCTTCGGCCTCTATCAGAGTCTTTGGACCGTGGCAGGGTATTATGACTACCGGAATGTGGTCATGGCCAATGTCATTTCTGGGCTTACGGTGAATCTTCTGAGCATCCTTCTTTTTAATGGTCTCATTTCCATCTCTGTCATCATTATGGGTTCCATCATGGCTCTCACGGGGACCTTGGCGGTGAGAATGTACTTTAGAATCTACAGAAGACTTCTTCTGGAGAAACTTCCCAGAAAGGGGGATGAGCATCCGGGTCTGAAGAAGGTCCTTATCATTGGAGCGGGCCAGGCGGCAGCTATGATTATCAAGGAGATCAGAAACCACCGTGAGCTTCTTATGGAAGTGGTGGGCCTTGTGGATGACTCTGAGTTCAAGCAAGGGTCAAGGATTGCAGGGTATAAGGTTCTTGGCAAGGCCAAGGAGATTCCAGTTCTTGTGGAAAAATTAGAGGTAGATGAGATCCTCTTTGCCATTCCGAGTCTTTCTCATGAAGACCGAAGACGGGTGCTGGATATTGCAAAGACAACTAAGGCCAGGCTGAAGACTCTGCCTGGTATTTATGAGATGGTGGATAAAGGGATCAACATTTCCTCCATCCGTGATGTGGAGATTTCAGATCTTCTGGGGAGAAAAGAGATCAAGCTCAATAATGAAAAGATCTCTGAGTATATCAAAGGAAAGACGGTGATGGTCACAGGGGGCGGAGGCTCCATCGGCAGCGAGCTCTGCAGACAGATTGCAGCCCTTCAGCCGAAGAAGCTCATCATCCTGGACATCTATGAGAACAACGCCTATGCCATTGAAAACGAGCTGAAGAGAAAGTATCCGGAGATGCACCTTCTGACGCTCATAGCGTCTGTTAGGGATCAGAAGAAGATCGACAGGATTTTTAAAGCAGAGAAGCCGGAGACGGTGTTCCATGCAGCGGCTCATAAGCATGTGCCTCTCATGGAGACCAGCCCCGAGGAAGCCATCAAAAATAATGTCTTTGGTACGCTGAATGTGGCACTAGCTGCCAGAAACTTTGGCACAGAGAAGTTCATTCTTATTTCTACAGATAAGGCTGTGAACCCTACGAACATCATGGGGGCTTCCAAGAGGCTCTGTGAGATGATTGTTCAGACCCTGGATGCGGATGCGGAAAAGACAGAGTTTGTGGCGGTGCGGTTTGGAAATGTATTAGGATCCAATGGGTCTGTGATTCCTCTATTTAAGGAGCAGATTAAGAACGGCGGTCCTGTGACCTTAACCCATAAGGATATTGTGAGATACTTCATGACCATTCCGGAAGCGGTGCAACTGGTTTTACAGGCTGGGTCTTACGCCCAGGGAGGGGAGATCTTTGTACTGGATATGGGAGATCCTGTGAGGATTTATGATCTGGCGGAAAATCTCATTCGTCTTTCCGGGTATGAGCCCCATGAGGATATTGAGATAAAAGTGACAGGTCTTCGTCCCGGGGAGAAGCTTTATGAGGAGCTTCTCATGGCGGAGGAAGGACTGGAGAAGACACCCAATGAACTCATCTATATCGGAAGACCCAATGGATTTGATAAAGAGACTCTGAAGGAAACTTTGATGATGCTGAAGGAGAAAATTCATGATGAGGAAGTGTCTTCAAAGATGGTGAAGGAGCTTGTGGGTTCCATCGTAAAGACCTACACACCGGATTTGAGGTAAACTCATTTTCATCATAGAGTATGCTCACTTTGATTACAGGAGTGGTTTTGTGAAGAAGAAGTATCTGATGAAGAAACTAGGAAAATACAGGAATAAGCGCTCAAGGAGTGAAAAGGGATTTACGCTCCTTGAGCTCCTTGCGGTCATGGGGCTCCTTGCGATTCTTCTTGCCTTTGCTTCTCTTAAGGGGACTGATATCTTGGCAAATGCAAGAGAACGTGTTTGTCAGTATAATCGGACACAGCTTATTAAAAAAATGAGAGTCATCTTGTAGCAACTAGAGAAGAGCACAACGAAACACTTTTAGCAGGATTTATACTGGAAGAGGGAGGAAATATCTGTCCTAGTCATGGTACAATAAGTATTGCATTTCAAAATTTGCTTTTTAGTATGCATGACATAGATGAAGATGATGTTCCATATTTACTGAAGTGATTGGATTAATTACATGACGTGATTATCACAAAAGCATGAAAACCACCATATGTTGTGGGTAAAAATATTTGGTTACCATATGTTGCGCAAAATACATCCTTTATGCATAATCGGGCGCGACGTGAGTATGGTGAAAGGATAAAGAAGCTTCATGGCAGTGATATCAATGATTTCAACAGAAAATAAAATGTACATTTCAAAAGAAGATTACAAGTTATATCATCTAGTCATATAAATCAGAGAATTACAATGCCTAATAAGGCACATGAAATAAAATCATATTATTGGGAGGATATCATTTGAGAGTTTTAGTTTATGGAACGGGAACTATGGGAAAGGGAATTAGTCAAATCTTTGCTCAGAATAACCACAAGGTATTATTATTCAATCCAAATATTGAAAGTTCTAAACGAGCACTAAAAAATATAGAAAATGGATTTGAAAAGTTGGTTACAAAAGGAAAGCTAACAGAAGAAAATAAAAACAAATTTATAAATAATATTGAAATAGTAGACTCAATAAAGAGTGCTGATGATGTTGATATAGCAATAGAAGCTGTCTCTGAGAACATGGATATTAAGAAAACTAAATTCATCGAAATGGATAAGTTTATTAATAGCGAAGCAATTCTTGCAACTAATACATCGTCCTTGTCTATTACAGAATTGGCTTTGGTAACGAAACGTCCAGATAAAGTTGTCGGAATGCATTTCTTCAACCCTGCACCGATAATGCAGTTAGTTGAAATTATTAATGGTATGACTACATCTACTGAAACAATTGAATTTGTACAGAGCCTTTCTAAAGAACTTGGAAAAAAGCCTGTCTTGGTGGAAGAAGCACCAGGGTTTATCGTAAATAGAATGCTTATACCAATGATAAATGAAGCGATTTCAATATATAGTGAAGGTGTTGCAACAATCGAAGATATTGATACTGCAATGAAAAGTGGTGCAAATCATCCAATTGGACCATTGGCCTTAGCAGATTTAATCGGTTTAGATGTTTGTTTGAACATCATGGATATTCTTCATGCTGAATTTGGATTAGATAAGTATACCGCTCATCCGTTACTAAGAAAAATGGTAAGAGCTAAAAAATTAGGCAGAAAAACAAGAGAAGGTTTCTACAAGTATTAATAGAAAGGGATGACGGTAAAATGGCTGAGAATAAAAAAATATGGCTCTCTTCACCTCACATGAGCGATGAAGGGTATGAAATGCAATATGTACAAGAAGCATTCGATACAAACTGGGTAGCACCACTTGGACCGAATGTAAATGAGTTTGAGAAAGAGCTTGCTGCAAAAGTAGGTTCAAAACATGCAGCAGCAATGACTTCTGGTACAGGAGCCATTCATCTAGCTCTTAAAGCAGCTGGCGTTGGTGAAGGTGATATCGTATTTTGTCCAACCCTTACTTTTTCTGCAACAGCCAATCCGATTATCTATCAGAACGCAACTCCTGTCTTTATCGACAGTGATTATGAAACTTGGAATATGGATCCTAAAGCACTAGAAGCAGCCTTCGAGAAGTATGGTGATAAGGTGAAGGCTGTTTTAGTTGTGCATTTATATGGTCTTTCTGCTGATATGGATAAGATCATGGGAATTTGCAGTAGTTACAATGTGACCGTCATTGAAGATGCGGCTGAATCTTTAGGTGCTTATTATAAAGGAAAACATACTGGAACTTTTGGTGAGTTCGGTGTGTTCTCGTTTAATGGGAACAAGATTATCACCACATCAGGAGGAGGCATGCTTGTTTCTAATGATGAAGTAAAAATCAAGAAAGTTAGATTCTGGTCTACACAGTCTAGAGACGCAGCAAGGCACTACCAACATAGCGAATTAGGGTTCAATTACCGCATGAGTAATATTGTGGCTGGGATTGGTAGAGGACAGCTTAAAGTGTTGGAACAGAGAGTGGCAAAGAAGAAATATATCTTTGAGTTTTATATGAAAGAATTAGGTGATCTTGAAGGTGTAGACTTCATGCCAATCAATGACTGGAATGAGCCGAACTACTGGCTGAGTGTTATGACATTAAAGGGTAATGTTAGTCCAACAGAGGTTATGGAAGCGTTAGAGGAAGAGAATATCGAATCAAGACCTGTGTGGAAGCCAATGCATATGCAGCCTTTCTTTGCCGAGTATGATTATGTTGGATCGGATGTTAGTGAGCAGTTATTTGCGAATGGCGTTTGCTTGCCATCTGATACCAAGATGACAGATGAGGATCTTGAGAGAATTTGTTCTATAATAAAGGGACTGTGGTCTAAATGAGAAGTAGGTGCTTATAGATGCAGAGTGAAGTGAAGGAAGAAGCTAAAGTGAATAAAGGTATATATAAAAGATTTCTCAAAAGACCAATGGACTTCATTTTGTCTTTGATGGCTATCATTGTTTTAAGTCCTGTGCTAATATTTGTTGTTGTATTAGTTAAAGTTAAGCTTGGTAGTCCCGTGTTGTTTAAGCAGAAAAGACCTGGGCTTAATGAGAAGATATTTACGATGTATAAGTTCAGAACAATGACTGATGAGAAGGATGAGAATGGCGACCTACTTCCAGACAGTGTTAGATTAAAAAAGTTTGGTAGGATACTGCGTTCTACTTCTTTGGATGAACTTCCAGAGCTCTTCAATATCCTTAAAGGAGATATGAGTATCGTTGGGCCTAGACCATTACTGATTCAATATCTTGAACTTTACAATGAACATCAAAGAAGAAGACACGAAGTGAGACCAGGTCTTTCTGGTCATGCTCAAGTGAATGGGCGTAATGCCATCAGTTGGGAAGATAAGTTTAATCTAGATGTTGACTATGTTGACAATGTGAGTTTTATGAGTGATTGGAAGATTATTTTTTTAACCATCATAAAGGTTTTTGTTAAGGAAGGTATTAATTCAGAGACATCGGTTACAATGGAGGCTTTTAGAGGTTCCCAAAGAATGGAGGATTAATAACATGAAAAATATAGTTATAATTGGAGCTGGAGGCTTTGGGAGAGAAGTTGCTTGGCTAATTGATGATATTAATAAAAAAAAAATGGAATGGAACATCGTTGGATTTGTTGATGATAATCAAGAGATTCAAGGAAATGAAGTTAACGGATATAAAGTTGTTGGAAATATTGATTGGTTAAAAGAACAAGAGTTGTATGTGGTTAATGCCGTTGGGGACCCCATTATTAAAAAGAAAATTATTGAAAAATTAGATGGAAGTAAAAATCAATATCCTGTATTAATCCATCCAAGCGTAATATATTCAGAAAGTGTGAATTTCGGCGAAGGGGCAATAATTTGTGCGGGAAACATTATTACAGTAAATATAGAAATTGGTAAGCATGTCATTATTAATCTAGATTGTACAATCGGTCATGATGCTAATATTGGTGATTATTCAACAGTTCTTCCAAGCGTTAATATATCGGGTTTTGTTAAAATAGAAGAATGTGTAAGCATTGGAACAGGATCAGCTGTTATCCAAGGTGTAAACATTGGAAGAAACACCGTTGTTGGTGCAGGAGCTATAGTAGTAAAAGATTTGCCAGCAAATTGTACTGCTGTTGGTTCGCCTGCTAAACCAATTAAGTTTCATGAGTAGATAAGAATAAATGACATTTACATCACAAAATTTTGAATTAGGAGAGTAAACAAATGAACGTATTATTTCTAACCCTACTAGATTTTTCAACAATTGAAGAGAATGGAATATATACGGACTTAATGCGTGAATTTGTTAAAGATGATCACGACTTATATATCATTTCTCCTACAGAAAAAAGAAAAAATGAGCCTACACGTTTGATTGATAATGGCAAAGTTAAAATATTAAAACTTCAAATTGGAAATACACAAAAAGCAAATCTAGTAGAAAAAGGAATCTCGACATTATCGCTTGAGTCAAAGTTCAAGTCAGGAATACAAAAGTACTTTAATGATGTTAAATTTGATTTGGTTTTATACTCAACTCCACCAATCACACTACAAAAGGCTGTTGAGTTTGTAAAATATAGAGATCAAGCTAAAACGTATTTACTCCTAAAGGATATATTTCCTCAGAATGCAGTAGATTTGGGTCTGCTTAAGACTTCAGGTATTAAGGGCTTAATATATAAAGCTTTTAGAAGTAAAGAAAAGAGATTATACAAAATTTCTGACTATATAGGATGCATGTCGAATGCAAATGTTGAGTTCCTTTTAAGACAGAATCAATCAATATCTAACGATGTCGTAGAAGTATGTCCAAATAGCATTGAACCAATAGCAGTGTTTATTTCTGAACACGAAAAAAAGGAAATTAGAGAGAAATATAATTTGCCGCTTGATAGGGCTATTTTTATTTATGGTGGTAACTTAGGGAAGCCACAAGGGATAGATTTTCTGACTGATTGTATAAAAGCTAATGAAAGTAATGAGAAATCATATTTTCTCATTGTTGGTTCAGGAACTGAGTTTGGTAAGCTGCAGTCATTCTTTGAAAGAGAAAAGCCAAAGAATGCTATGTTGAGGAACCAATTGCCAAGAAATGATTACGAACTGTTGGCAAATTCTTGTGATGTAGGCTTAATATTTTTAGATAAAAGGTTTAGTATACCAAACTTCCCATCTAGACTTCTTTCATATATGCAGGCTTCAATGCCTGTTTTAGCGGCTACTGACATAAATACTGATATTGGGAAAGTGATAGAGGACGGAAACTTTGGCTATTGGTGTGAAAGCGCAGATCTAAAAGGATTCAATCAATTAGTTAATAAGCTATGTAATGAAGAATTACGAAAAGGTTTAGGCAGAAATGCTAGACTTTATCTAGAACATAATTATACAGCAAAACACTCATACGAGATTATAATGAAACATTTCAAAAAATAGAAGAGAGGGAATCAAATGTTTAATGGAAAGACTTTACTAATCACAGGTGGTACAGGCTCATTTGGGAATGCAGTAATGAAGCGATTCTTAGATACAGATATCAAGGAAATCCGAATTTTCTCTCGTGATGAGAAGAAACAAGATGATATGAGAAAACTATATAAAAATGACAAACTAAAGTTTTACATAGGAGATGTAAGAGACTTAGCAAGCGTTAAGAACGCGATGCATGGAGTAGATTATATTTTTCATGCTGCAGCTCTAAAGCAAGTACCTTCTTGCGAGTTCTTTCCGCTAGAGGCAGTTAAAACTAATGTATTAGGAACTGACAATGTACTTTCTGTAGCTATTGAGATGGGTGTGAAGAAAGTTATTTGTCTTTCTACAGATAAGGCAGCCTATCCGATTAATGCAATGGGAATTTCAAAAGCGATGATGGAGAAAGTATTTGTAGCTAAAGCAAAGACTGTTGATACTGATAGAACACTTATTTGCGGGACAAGATATGGGAATGTAATGGCATCTAGAGGTTCTGTAATTCCGTTATTTATTGATCAGATTAAGAGTGGACAGTCACTAACAGTAACTGATCCTAATATGACTAGATTCTTGATGAGTCTTGAAGAAGCAGTAGAGCTTGTTGTATTTGCATTTCAGAATGCTGAAGCAGGAGATATTATGGTTCAGAAATCTCCAGCATCAACTATTGGAGATTTAGCTCAAGCTGTTAAGGAACTTTTCAAAGCAGATAATGAAATCAAAGTAATTGGTACTCGTCATGGAGAAAAGCTCTATGAAACACTTCTGACGAAAGAAGAGCATGTTGTAGCAAAAGACATGGGTGGATTCTATAGAGTGCCTGCTGATAAAAGAGATTTAAACTATGATAAGTATTTTGTTGAAGGAGATCAAAAGCTCTCATCAGAAGATGAGTACAACTCTCATAACACAGAAAGGCTAAATATAGAGCAGATTAAAGAGAAGTTACTTCAGCTTGATTATGTAAGAGAACAATTGGAAAGTTGGGATAGATAATGAAGATTTTAGTCACAGGGGCAAAGGGCTTCATAGGAAAAAATTTGATAGCGGAACTGAAAAATAGAAATGACAATGATATTTTCGAATATGATAGAGATACAGATCCTTCTTTACTTGATGAATTTTGTAAAGAAGCTGACTTTGTATTTCATCTTGCAGGGGTAAATCGACCAAAAGAACAATCTGAATTTATGGAGGGGAACTTTGGGTTTACCTCAGAGCTATTAAATTTGCTTAAGAAACATAATAACACCTGCCCGGTGATGATTTCATCTTCCATTCAAGCTGAGCTAGACAATCCTTATGGTGAAAGTAAGAAGGCAGGAGAAGATCTCATATTTGCTTACGGCAAAGAAACTGGATCTAAAGTTCTTGTTTACAGATTTCCAAATGTGTTTGGTAAATGGAGTAGACCCAATTATAACAGTGCCGTGGCTACTTTCTGTCAGAATGTTGCTCATGACTTACCTATTAAAGTGAATGATCCAAGCGTAGTAATGAACCTTGTTTATATAGATGATGTTGTTAACGAGCTGATTAATGCTTTATCAGGTGAACAAGACAAAGAGGATTCCTTCTGTGAAGTTCCTATCGTACATACTATAACGCTTGGTGAAATAGTAGATTTGATTTACTCATTCAAGAAAACTAGAGAAGATAGGTCAGTGCCGAACATGTCGGATGCATTTACAAAGAAGCTCTACAGTACATATCTAAGTTACTTACCAGAAAATCAGTTTAGTTATGATTTAAAGATGAACGTGGATCAGAGAGGATCATTTACGGAGTTTATAAAAACTCCTGATCGAGGCCAAGTTTCAGTTAATATTTCTAAACCTGGGATTACAAAGGGCAATCACTGGCATCACACCAAGAACGAGAAGTTTTTAGTAGTCAGTGGTAAAGGTGTAATTCGGTTCAGAAAAATAGATTCAGAAGAAGTCATAGAGTATTTTGTGAGTGGAGATAAGATGGAAGTGGTTGATATACCAACAGGCTATACACACAATATAGAAAATCTTGGCGATGCGGAAATGGTCACTATAATGTGGGCCAATGAGTCATTTGACCCTGAGAAGCCTGATACTTATTATTTGGAGGTATAACTGATGAAGAGATTAAAAGTCATGACAGTAGTTGGGACTAGACCAGAAATAATTAGGCTGTCAGCTGTTATTAATAAATTAGATGAAACTGAAGCAATAGACCATGTTCTTGTTCATACGGGGCAGAATTATGACTATGAGTTGAATGAAGTATTTTTCAGTGACTTTAAGTTAAAGAAACCGGATTATTTTCTGAATGCTGCAACTGGAACAGCAGTAGAAACAATAGGGAATATTCTAGTAAAGATTGATCCAATCCTTGAAGAAGTTAAGCCTGATGCATTTCTTGTACTTGGAGATACGAATAGTTGCCTTTGTGCAATAGCAGCGAAGAGAAGACATATTCCTATCTTCCATATGGAAGCTGGGAATAGATGCTTCGATCAAAGAGTTCCAGAAGAGACAAATAGAAAAATTGTAGATCATACAGCAGACATCAATTTAACCTATAGCGATATTGCTAGAGAGTATCTTTTAAGAGAAGGCCTTCCTGCAGATAGAGTAATCAAAACTGGCAGTCCAATGTTTGAGGTTCTTAATTCTAGAAAAGAAGACATTGAGAAATCAGATGTACATGAAAGATTAGGACTTCAAACAGAGAAATACTTTTTAATTTCTGCACATAGGGAAGAGAATATTAGCTCTGAACAGAATTTCATGGATTTAGTAGATAGTCTGAATGCGATTGCAGAAAAATATCAGATGCCTTTGATCGTGAGTACACATCCAAGAACTAGAAAGATGATTGAATCAAAAGGAATTGAGTTCAATCCACTGGTGAAGACAATGAAACCACTTGGTTTCAATGACTACGTAAAACTTCAAAAGTATGCTAAGGCCGTTTTAAGTGATAGCGGAACTATAAGTGAAGAGTCTTCCATTTTAGGATTTAGAGCACTTAATATAAGACAAGCACATGAAAGACCTGAGGCTATGGAAGAAGCATCAGTTATGATGGTGGGACTTAAGAAAGAGAGAATTCTTCAAGGACTAGGAATACTGGAAACACAAGAAAAAGATACTTTGAGGTTGGTAGCAGATTATAGCATGCCAAATGTGTCGGATAAAGTGCTAAGAATTATTCTGTCTTATACAGATTATGTGAATAGGGTTGTTTGGGGGGAGTAAATATAAAGGGGATAAATCATTAACTTTGTGTAACTCGAAGCCATAAATAGAAAGATAAAACAAAATTTTGAATCTAAATTATATTAGAAATAGGTGTTGATATGAATCCTAAAATAAGCATAGTAGTTCCTGTGTATCAGGTTGAGAAATATATTCAAAATACGATTAGATCAATAATTAATCAGAGTTTTAAAGATTTTGAGGTTGTTTTAGTCAATGATGGCACAAGGGATAAATCAATAGAAGAAGCAGAAAAGTTGTTATCAAAAACAAATATAAACTATTTAATTATAAATCAACAAAATAAAGGAGTTTCTGCTGCAAGGAATGAAGGGATTAGACAATCAAATGGGGAATGGGTAATTTGCATCGATTCTGATGATATTATATCTAATAACTTGCTTGAAATTTTATATGAATCTTCTATTGAACACAATACAGATCTGAGTATTGGGAACTATCAATCAATCACTGAGGCTACGATTTTTAAAGCATCAAACAAATTAAATTCAAGAATTATATTGGAACAAAGAAATATTCTTGAATTATTTTTAACGAGAGCAATAAAAATTATTTCTCCAGCTATGTTATTAAATAAACAGTTTATATTAGATAATAATTTATTTTATAATGAAGAAATTAGATTTTCAGAAGATCAGCTCTTCATATGGAGAGTATTATTAAAAACAGAAAAATGTTCGTATAATACAGCGATAATATATAATTATTTAGTTAGAAGTAATTCAACAATGACAGCATCAGGCATAGATAAAATAATGACTGGATATTTTGGGTTTCAGAATTTTTCGGACAATTTGAATTATAAGGAATATGAAAAAATTACTAAATTTATATTTCCGAGATGGATTCTTGGAGCGCTTAGGGCTTCTTCTAAAATGCTAAACTATAATGATTTTAAAACACTTGCATTTAGGATGAATTATAAGGAACATACCAAGAGTTTATTTGATTTTCCAAACAAAAGTACCAGAATTATGCATATGATAATGATGTTTAATTTGAGGTTGTTTTATTTTGTTAACAAAATAGTATAAAGGGGTTAATTGAGTTGAGAATAGTACATGTATGTCTTTCAGGATCGTACAATGATAATTGGGGATATCAAGATAATATGATACCAAAATACAACAAGAGAGACGGACACGATGTAAGTGTTGTTACATCTATTTTTGTAGATAGTACCAAAAAGGTGGGGTATGAAAAGGTAAATCCAGGACGATATTATTTGCAAGACGGAATTGAAGTAATAAGAATTCCATTTAAAAGAATTATTTTAAATAGTATTGCCGAAAAGCTAAGATTGTATGAGGGACTATACATATTACTGGAAGAAAAAAAACCCGATTTAATTTTCATGCACGGGATACAGTTTTTAGACATCAAAACTGTAATTAAGTACATAAAAGCCAATCCAAACTGCACTTTAGTTGCAGACAATCATGCCTCTTATTACAATAGCGGTAAAAATTTTATTTCTAGGGAGATTCTACACAAAATAATACATAAGAAAACTATACAGAAAGCACTTCCGAACATAGAAAAAATATATCAATTAGCTCCGGGATGCAAGGATTTTGCAATCAATATGTATAATATTCCCGAAGAAAAGATGGAGTATTTATATTTAGGCGCAGATACTGAAAAAATTGATTTTATCATGAAGGAAGATACGAAAGCAAAAGTAAGGAAAGAGTTAAAAATAAATGATGATGATTTTGTTTTCATAACAGGTGGAAAGCTCAGTAAAGGTAAGAATATAAAATCTTTGCTCATATCACTAAAAAAAATTCATTCAGAAAAAATTAAATTAATTATATTCGGAGCTTTTTCAGATGATATAAGAGAAGAGATGAATGATTTAATTAGTAAAGATGATCGAGTGCGATATATTGGATGGTTACGCGGAGATGAGGTTTATGACTATTACTTAGCATCAGATGCTGCAATATTTCCAGGCACGAAGTCTGCTCTTTGGGAACAAGCGATATGTAGCGGTCTACCACTAGTTTGTAGGAGATGGCCAGGAATGGAATATGTTGATGTTGGTGGTAATGTATTGTTTGTTGAAAATGATATTAATGAATTTATAGAAAAAATCGAGTTACTTGCTACCGATAAAGAAATCTATGAAGAAATGAAGTATGTTGCATGTACAAAAGGATTCGATACTTTCTCGTATGAAAGAATAGCAAGACAAGCTATCTCGATAAATAAATAATTTAAAAGTTAACGATAATAATTAATTGCAAATAAATGACTGGAACGAAGGTGTCAAAATGTATGTGAGAAGAATCAAAAAAGAATTGAGTGATGCTGAGAAATCAGATAGAGATGATAAAAGAATTTCGTGGGCCATTATTTTACAATTTTGCATGCTCATAACAAACTATGCTGTTAAAGAAGTATTTCATATTAATAATTCAGATATGCGATCATTCATAAGTTTTATTTTTATGATTTTAGTTGGGATTATGTATCTTAAGAACTTTAGGACTGTATTTAAGAGAAATAGTATGTTCTTTATTTTATCATATATTTTTTTTGTGTGCCTTTTTCTGTTATCTGCTTTACTTAATCCGGAAACAATTGAATTTTTACCTAATATTGCATTTTGGTTGTTTATTATATGTTTGCCAACAGCACAATATTATTTGGCAATAAGAGATAAAGCTATTTTTTTAAATATTCTTATCCTATCTGGATATTATCAATTGTCATTAGGTCTTGTTATCTTAATTAGTATGATTTTGGCTACACCGAAATATGATATGGTGTTTTCATATCTTATACTTGTTCCCATGGTCATTTTGACATATAAGGTACTTTTTATTAATTTTAGGATTATTGACCTTGCATTGATTTTATTAGCGTTTACTTCAGTAGTTACTGTTGGATCACGAGGACCTTTACTATCTTACTTTATTTATTTAGTTTTATTATTTGTTAACTATTTAATTAAAAATAGATTAAAAGCAAAGGCGTTGG
The DNA here is from genome assembly GCF_900115135.1 of Proteiniclasticum ruminis. Classification (GTDB taxonomy): domain Bacteria; phylum Bacillota; class Clostridia; order Clostridiales; family Clostridiaceae; genus Proteiniclasticum; species Proteiniclasticum ruminis_A. The sequence goes on from NZ_FOVK01000002.1 coordinate 391,563, forward strand.
TATTGTTCTTTCTTTCTACAACATTTATATCGGCTATTGTATTAAACTTTAACTTTTTTATAAAGAAGCTTAACAATTTATTAATTAATTACGGTGTACAAAGTAGAACTATTTATCTTCTATTAAGTGATAACATTGATTTTTCAACTGGAAGATCTGATTTATTTTCTAATACAATTAATAAAATTTTTTTAAATCCAATACTTGGATATGGCATTGGTGGAGACAGAGTATTTCTTAATGGTACGTATCCTCATAATATCTTTCTTGAAATAATCGTACAGTTCGGCATCGTTTTAGGTGGGATTTTTTCTCTAGTACTAATAATGTACTGGTTTATAGGTATCTTTTTAAATAAGAATACGATCGATCAGCATTTGGCAATCATTTTTGCTGGATTAGGATTAATAAGTTTATTCTTCAGCGGGTCTTATTTGACATCATCAAACTTCTGGTTATTTATGGCGATATGCATTTCATCTGTTCATTTTACAAATCATAAATTGTCATATATCAATTCAGAGAAGTTAATAACTGCGAAGGATGTTCAAAATGAAAAAGAAAATAATTTTTGATGTAATATTAAATATGCTAGCAACCTTAATTCCAATGTTTGCGTTGCAATTCATTATATTACCTCAGGTTGCTCTAAAAATAAGTGCAGACTCATATGGGCAACTACTAGCAATAATCGCTTTTATATATTTATCAGCTTCATCATTTGGTAGTGTTTTAAATAACTCAAAATTGATTCACTATAAAAAATATGATGAATTGAAAGTCCACGGCGATTTTAATATTATTCTTGTGATATTTCTTGTTTCGAATACTATCATAATGATTTTGGGGCTATTGTATTATGGGAAATCACTCAATGTATTGACTAATATTAGTTTAGTTTTAGTATCTTCAATTTTATTATTTAACACGTATGCTAGTGTGGAATTTAGGATTAAACTAAACTTCAAAAATATATTGATGAATAGTATAATGTTGTTTTTTGGATACTTAGTAGGTTTTGTATTGTTTTTATTTACGGGCTCATGGAGTTTGATATATTTAAGTGGATTAGGGATCAACATGATATTCTTAATTTATAAAACAAGTATATGGAATGAAAGGTACTGCAAGACTCTGCTTTTTAAAGCCACTTTTAAAGAGGTAATAATGTTATTAGGTTCAGGTATACTTGTTTCTTTAGGAGCATATGTTGATAAATTAATAATTTTCCCTTTACTAGGAGGTACTGCTGTATCCATTTACTATGCAGCAACAATTTTTGGGAAAACAATAGCTCTTGCAATTGGTCCAATTACGGGAGTTCTTTTAAGTTACTTGGCACATATGAAAAAGTTCAGCAGTAATAATTTTAAGTTTTTATTGTCTATTTCTTCGATAGTAGGTTTTCTTGGATATTGGATTGTGATTTTTATAAGTGAACCACTATTATCATTTGTTTACCCTCAATACGTTGAGGATGCGATACAGTATATTCCAGTTACAACCTTGAGCATTATCTTAACAATTATTAGTAGTGTTATTAACCCTGTTCTATTAAAATTTTTGAGTGCCAAGTGGCAAATGTTAATTAATGGATTATATATGATTATTTATGTCCCATTATCAATGTTTTTGCTGAGTTTATATGGTCTTATGGGTTTGTGCATAGGGATACTAATTGCAAATTTTACAAAATTATTAATAATGATAGCAACATATTTCTATGTAAATAGATCAACCAATGCAAATAATTTAAGTGAGGAGTACTAAGATGAAAATGATTAAAGAAAAACTTTTGAACAAAACCGCAACTCTTGGTGTTGTAGGATTAGGCTATGTAGGTCTTCCTTTAGCTGTAGAAAAAGCTAAGGCGGGATTTAAGACTATAGGATTTGATGTTCAAGAATCTAAAGTAGATATGGTCAATGCAGGTATCAACTACATTGGTGATGTTGTTAACGAAGATTTGGAAGAGATTGTAAAGTCGGGTCTTTTATCAGCTACAACGGATTTTGCACAAGTAGCATCTGCTGATTGTGTTTGTATTGCAGTCCCTACGCCGCTCGATGCATATCAGCAACCAGATATCAGCTATGTTAAAGCATCAGCTGAGAGTATTGTGCCATACATGCATAAAGATATGTTAATTGTTCTTGAATCAACTACATATCCTGGAACTACAGAAGAGCTATTGAAACCCATCCTCGAAAAATCAGGGTTGAAATGTGGAGTGGACTTCCATCTTGCTTTTTCACCTGAAAGGGTAGATCCAGGTAATCTTATTTATAAAACAAAAAATACTCCTAAAGTAGTGGGAGGAATCACGCCTGAATGTACTGATGTCGCTGCAGCAATGTATGAAGCTATTCTTGAGGCGCCTATTCACAGGGTATCATCGCCTGCAGTAGCTGAGATGGAAAAAATCCTTGAGAACACTTATAGAAATGTAAATATTGGACTTGTTAATGAGTTGGCAATTTTAAGTAATAAAATGGGCATTAATTTCTGGGAAGTTGTAGATGCAGCTAAATCAAAACCTTACGGGTTCCAAGCATTCTATCCAGGTCCAGGTCTTGGCGGACACTGCATTCCATTAGATCCTTACTACTTATCATGGAAAGCAAGAGAATATGGATTCCATACATCTATGATTGAGTCTTCAATGATGGTGAATGATAGAATGCCAGAGTACTGTGCTGAGAGATCAAGCAAGATTCTTAATAGATTTAAGAAAGCTATGAATGGTGCGAAAATCTTAATTCTTGGTGTTGCTTATAAGCAAGACATTGATGATTATAGAGAAAGTCCTGCTATTCGAGTAATAGAAGAACTAGAAAAAGAGGGTGCAGAAGTTGCTTACTATGACCCATTTGTCTCTGAATACCATGAACATGGTGTAGTTAAGAAAGGTGAGCCTGAACTCACTTCAGAACTAATTGAAAGTGCAGACCTTGTTATTGTTACAACTGCTCACACAAACGTTGACTATGCTTTCGTTCAGAAACATGCAAAAGCAATCTTTGATACGAAGAATGCTATGAAGAATATAGAAGCACGTGAAAACATCGAGTTACTATAAGGGGGACTGACATTGAGTTTAAAATATGCGATTATCGGATGTGGAAGAATTTCACCAAACCATATAGCAGCTGCACTTGAAAATAAATTGGATATTGTAGCGTTATGTGATATAGACGAATCAAAATTGAATTCTACGGTTCAAAATTTTAACCTGCCAAATGAAACAAAGAAATATGTTGATTATAAAGAAATGCTCGATATAGAAAAGCCAGAACTCGTTGCTATATGTACTGAGAGTGGAAAACATGGTCAGATTGCTCTGCATTGCATTGATAGTGGAGCAAATCTTATCATTGAAAAACCAATAGCACTTTCTTTAGAAGAAGCAGATTTAATAATTGAGAAAGCCAATGAAAAGAACATAAAGGTTAGTGCATGTCATCAGAATAGATTCAACAAATCTGTACAAAAGATTAGAGAAGCAGTTGAATCTGATCGATTTGGTAGATTGATGCATGGCACAGCCCACATCAGATGGAACAGAGAAGAAGATTATTATACTCAAGCACCTTGGAGAGGTACCTGGGAGCAAGATGGTGGTGCTCTAATGAACCAGTGTATTCATAACATTGATCTTTTGAGATGGATGATGGGGGATGAGATAATTGAAGTTGTAGGGATGACAGATAATCTAATCCATAGATTCATTGATGCTGAAGATTTGGGTATGGCCCTGGTAAAATTTTCAAATGGAAGCTATGGAATTATTGAGGGTACCACAAATATTTATCCTAAGAATCTTGAAGAAACTTTATATATCTTTGGAGAAAAGGGAACGGTTAAAGCAGGCGGAAAATCTGTAAATCTAATTGAAGAATGGCAATTTGCTGATAAGTTAGATGATCCAGAAGAAGTAAAAGAGAAATATCATGAAAATCCGCCGAATGTATATGGCTTCGGTCACAATCCACTCTATGCAGATGTGATTGATGCAATTAAGAAGGATAGACAGCCATATGTGACAGCTGTTGATGGAAGAAATGCACTTGAGCTAGTCCTCGCTATTTACAAGTCAGCTGCTGAAGGAAAGAGTGTAAGACTTCCGCTTTATAAGTGCAGCACATTAGATTTTAAAGGAAGGTTTGACACGAAATCTGTATAAATGAGAGGTGGTGATATGGTACAAGGGAAGACGATAGATTAAATTAACATTGGAGATAGTGCCTCGTTTTAAAAGACTATATCAGAAACTGATGTTTATCTATTTGCAGGAATAACAGGAGATTACAATCCAGCACACTTAAATGACATGGAAGCTAAAAATACAATATTTGGTGAAAGAATTGCTCATGGACTATTGGTTCCTGTTTAATATCAGCTGTTTTGGAGTTTAATTACCTGGCCCTGGGACACTCTATCTAGGGCAGGATTTGAAATTCTTAGAACCTGTTAAGTTTGGAGATACCATAGCTGAGATTGTTGAGGTTAATGATAAATTGGATGATAAAAATGTTCTAAAACTAAACACAAGATGTATTAATCAAAATGAAGAAGAAGTAATAACTGGACTTGCAACTGTTATGCCAAGAAAGAGGGATAGTGTATGAATTTAAATGAACTTATCAATTTGGTGCCAAAGATAGAAGTTATAAATGACTCTGAATTCAATGCGCTTGGGATGGCAACTACTATTTTCAATGATGAAAAAGTATTGGCTTTTCTGGCTGATGAAAAATTTCTAAATGCAATCTGCGAAAATAAGAATATTGTTGCACTAATCACAACTAAAGAAATATATAATAAAAGAATTATTCCAGAAAATCTTGGTCTGGTTTTGGCAGATAATCCAAAGCTGTTTTTTTACGAAATACATAATATACTTTCAGAACGAGAATTTTATTGGAAAAAATTCAATAATAGTATAGCTGAATCTGCTGTTATATCAGATGGAGCGTATATTGAAGATCATAGTGTAATAATTGGAGAAAATTCGATTATTGAGCCAGGAGTAGTTGTTCATTCGGGTTCAATAATTGGTGATAATGTTATTGTAAGATCCGGTAGTAAAATTGGTACTAACGGATTTCAATTTTTAAATGTCGGTGACAAGGTAGTATCAGTTAAAACAGGTGGTAGAGCTATAATTAAAGATAATGTGGAAATTCAGCATAACTGCTGTGTTGACAGAGGTGTATTAGGTGGAGATACAATTTTGTTTGAATATGTAAAGTTAGATAATTTTGTTCATATAGCTCATGATGATATCATTGGAGAAAGAACATTAATAACAGCTGGTGTTAAATTAGCTGGGAGGGTTATCATAGGTAGTGATTGTTGGATTGGCGTTAACGCAACTATTACAAATGGTATATCAATTGGAAATAATAGCAAAATTACTTTAGGTGCTGTGGTAACTAGGAGTATACCAGCTAATTCAACTGTAAGCGGAAATTTTGCTATAGATCATGCAAAATTCATTGAGTTTATTAAATCTATAAGATAGTTTCAAATCGAAAGGAGTGAATGTATTGGAATTTAGAGATTTAAAAGCACAATATGAAAAATATAAAAGTGAAATTGATTCAGCAATCCAAGAAGTTATAAATAACGCTAATTTCATCGGTGGCAAAGAAGTGAACACCTTAGAACAAAGATTGGCTGAATATGTTGGGGTTAAGCACTGTATTACATGTGCAAACGGAACTGAAGCTATGACTCTTCTTATGATGTCTTGGGATATAAAAGAAGGAGATGCTGTTTTTGTTCCAGACTTTACATTCTTTTCTACAGGAGAAATTGTTTCATTCAGAGGAGCTACACCAATATTTGTAGATGTTGATAAGGATACGTTTAATATTGATACTGTTAAACTTGAAAAAGCAATAAATAAAGTAATCAATGAAGGTAAGCTTACTCCAAAGGTCATTATTCCGGTAGACTTATTCGGTTTACCTGCTGATCATATTGAAATAGAGAAAATAGCAAAGAAATATAATCTAAAAGTTTTAGAGGATGCAGCTCAAGGTTTTGGCGGAAGCATCAATGACAAAAAAGCTTGTAGTTTTGGTGATGCTGCTACAACATCATTTTTCCCTGCAAAACCATTAGGATGCTATGGTGACGGTGGAGCGATTTTCACAAATGATGATGCGTTAGCTGAACTTCTGAATTCATTGAAGGTTCATGGAAAAGGCGATAATAAATACGACAATATTAGAATAGGTGTGAACTCAAGACTTGATTCTATTCAAGCTGCAGTTCTTAATGTAAAGTTGACTGCCTTTATTGAACATGAACTTGAAGATGTGAATAGAATATATAGACTATACACTAAAAAACTTAAAGGAATTGTTGAAACACCTGTAATTCCAGAAGGATATGTATCAAGCTTTGCCCAATATACGATTAAGTTAAAGAACAAAGAAGAGAGAGATAGTCTGCAAGCGAAGTTGAAAGATGAAGGCATTCCAAGCATGGTTTATTATGTGAAGCCGATGCATAGACAAGGGGCATTTGCTGAGTATGATTATGATGTTAATGACTTTGAAGTAACCAACGAGCTTTGTGATACAGTTCTTTCTTTGCCGATGCATCCTTATTTGAGTGAAGCAGAAGTTGAAGATATATGCGGTGTGATAAGTAATACTCAATCATAATAACAATGCAACTGTACACATTTTTTATGATTTGATGATTCGAGTACCGAAAAATTCTGACTTTCCAACTCTCCAAGAAACTATTCATCCACATAAGTAAATTTTGGGAATCTTATATGAAGCCTTAGAAGTAACATTAGTTGATTAGTGTGATGGAGAGATGAGAAACTATACAGAAAAAACAGATAGACAAATAGGCTAGTACAAATATCGGTAGTGACGATGACATTCCAGATGGGGTCATTTTAGCTCAATCTGTTTATATCCATGATCAGCTTGACATCCCAGATAAGCAGTGAGGGCAACTTTTTAGATAAGCATGATTAGTTTGACACCATGAATAGCAGTGAAAGAGAACGGACATTTTAAGAAGCAGAGATGTCCGTTTTTTTCAGAAGATGAGTTTACAGAATATTTTGTTGATGGATGATTCGTGCAAACAGCGTTTTTTAGAGCCATATGTTTAGAGTCTAAGGACCACTAACTTGCACTTTATAAACCAGGACCGCGAAGCGCCAGAGCCACCCCGAAGGGGTGGCCGTGCTTCACGGTTATAAGCTAGATTGATCTCATCGATTTGATTCCTTCTATTGTAATCTTATGTGCCTTAGCAGATAATCTGTCAGTGATTGATTCATCAGCAAGTGGAACGGGAATCTGCTCCAGCCATTCAGCAGGTTCTAACTGTGAGACAATGATAGTAGGGCGGGCATTCTGACGACGGTCAATTAGGGAGAGGAGTATTTCGGAATCATCTTTGCTTATCGGAAATAGAAGCCATTCATCAATAATTAGCAGGTTGTATTTTGCATACTGCCTTCTTAGCCGAATGAACGCTTCAGCACCTTTAATCTTAGCAATCCTAAATTCATCAAGTAGATCAAGTAAGTGGATATATTTCGTAGGAATGAGCCTGCGACAAGCCGCTTGGCCTAGTGTCTGAGCAATATAAGATTTCCCAGCACCTGTAACCCCGACAATAATAATGTTCTGTGTATGCTAGATATAGTTGCATGACGCTATTTCGAGAATCTGTTCATGGTCCAGTTTACGGTCATTAGCATAATTGATGTCCTCTATGCAAGCATTTGGATACTGAAATTTCGCTTGGCTTATCAGCCGTTTCAAATGATTATGCTGACGTTTACTGTATTCCCAGTCCGCAAAGAAAATCTTGTCTGGAGGAATATGTTCTCTGATAGTCGAATAAGTATCTTTGCCCCATAACCGCTTATGTGATGCTATGCGTTGATGGTGATAGAGTATTTCTATTACCGTTTGAGTAGATTGGACCTCGACTTCCTCTCCCAGATACTCAAAAGGAACCGAGTAAAACTTTCGTTGGAAGGCGATATGGCAATTCGGCTGGACTTTCCCTTTGCTCCACTGAGCAATCTCATATGGATACTGAGGTAGAGGAAGCATGTATTCTTTCTCTTCATTCTGGTAAGCAATCCAGCGGCTCTCACTTTTACCCGTCAGAGGTGCTTCATTAATCTGTTCAAGAGCTGATGAATATTTCGCGGTTTAGATACCCCCGATATTTGAATGAAGTCCTACGATACATTTCTTGAAGTCCACTTGATTTAGACCTAATTCCGCACATGAAGTCCGTAAATATGTCTATAAAGACCACTTACTTACCTCTATGATGAAAGTGTAGTGAAAAGCTACAAAAATTTTAGAGGAGGTCTATTATGGCTAACAAAATTCAAGTCAAGTTGATCCTGGAACTGCGGTCGAAGAACATGTCGCGCAATAATATCGCTGAAATACGTGGTATGTCCAGAAACTCAGTCTCTGATGTTATCAAACGTTCAAAGAAGTTGGGAATCATCTATGATGATGTGAAGGACAAGAGCCCTGACGATGTTTATGCTTTATTCTATCCAGAGCGTCATACCATAGAGTCGCTTTTTGCGCCTCCAGATTATGACCATGTCCACAAGGAACTTAAGCGTGTCGGCGTAACGTTGAAGCTTCTTTGGCACGAGTATAAAGATCGTTGTGTAAAAGAGGGATCTATTCCCATGGGTTACACAAAATACTGCAAAGGTTATGGAGAGCATACACAGATCAGCCAACTCACCAGCCACTTAACCCATAAACCTGGAAACACTGTAGAAGTGGACTGGTCGGGTCCCACGATGTCTTATGTGGTTCAATCTACGGGAGAAATCATCACAGTCTATCTATTCGTTGCCACTCTTCCCTACAGCCAATATAGCTACGTAGAGCCTTGCCTGAACATGAAACAGCAGACTTGGCTCAGGTGCCATGTGCATATGTATGAGTACTTCCGAGGAGTTCCCATCCGGACTGTCTGTGATAATCTCAAAACTGGTGTTGTAAAACACCCACGAGAAGGCGACATTATTCTCAACGACGAATACGATGCATTAGCACACCACTATATGACTGCCATTATGCCCACTCGTATAAAAAAGCCAAAAGACAAGGCTTCTGTGGAAGGTACGGTAGGAAATATTGCAACATCAATTATCGCAAGACTGAGACATCAACGGTTTGGTTCCTTTGAGGCACTGAAAGACCATATATCTATAGCACTTGAAGATTACAATAAAACGCCGTTCCAAAAACGAGACGGTAGCCGATATGAGGTTTTTCTTCAAGAAGAAATGTCCTATCTCCATCGCTTACCCGACATTCCTTATGAAGTAGCCGAATGGGTTTACGGAAGAGCCATCGGTCTGAATTCTCACGTAATCTATGCAAAGAACAGCTACTCTTGCCCCTATCAGTATTATGGCAAGAAGGTTGATCTTAGAATTACTGATACGCAGCTTGAAATCTACTATCGAAATGAACGTTTGCAGACTCATAACAAGTTCCCAGCCTACATAACCAACCGATACTCTACTCATGAGGAGGATATGCCGGATAAGCTGAAGATAAATGACTGGGATGACGAGAGGATAAGGCGTTGGGCGAGTAAAATCGGTCCTTCGACTACTATGGTAATCAATCGTATATTTTCTTCTGTCACAATAAAAGAACAGGGATATAATTCTTCCCTGTCCGTTCTTCGCCTTAGCAATCTCTATTCGGAGGCTCGTCTGGAAACCGCCTGCGAAATAGCTCTGAGTAAAATCAAAGTGCCTCGGTACAATCATCTTAAATCAATCCTCTCCACCAATCAAGACCTGCTCTATAAGTCAGATAAGGCTTCTGTCAATGAGACATCTGTTGAAGGATATATCAGAGGAGCAGAGTATTATGGGGGGAAGAAACGATGATACGGGAAGAAACTAGAAGAAAACTCCGTGACCTGAACTTGGAAGAACTCATCCAATACCTGGAAATGGAACATATTGAAAATCAATCACACGATTTGAGTTTTGATGAAAGGTTCCAGATGATGATTGATTATCTCTACCAGGTGAAGTACACCGATAAGGTACATCGTCTGTTGAAAAACGCACGTCTCCGATTACCCAAAGCTGAGATTAATGATATCTATTATGCTGATCGAGGTATCAGTAAGACTGTGATACTGGAATTGGGTACCTGTCAGTTTATGGACCGTAACATGAATATCGTATTCCAAGGGTATACTGGATCCGGAAAAACTTATCTGGCCTGCGCAGTAGCGAAGCAAGCCTGTAAGCTACAGTACCGCACAAAGTATATCCGAATTCCTGACTTACTTATGGAGTATGATGAATCAACTCTTCTAAAAAACGGCCCACAGAAAATACTGCGAAAGTACTCTACTTATCCATTGCTTATTTTGGATGAATGGCTGCTTGAGGAAATCTCTGAAAGTGAGCAGTTTTTCCTCTTTGAACTTATTGAGCGAAGACACGATACAGCTTCTACGATTTTCTGCACCCAGTTCAAGAAAGAGAATTGGCATAAACGACTTGGTGGAGGCGCCCATGCGGACGCTATCATGGACCGCATCATCTATAACTCCATCTTTGTTGAAACAGGGACGTTCAATATGAGAGAGTACTTTTCTGCTAAAAGAGAGTACTTAAACATGGACTCCAAATAGAATATTAGTGGACTCCAGACTGTAAATGACCGGTCTTAGTTGACACTAAGACCGGTATCATTGATTATTTCATGGTCGTAGCATCAGCAGTACGCTTTCGAGCATCACTAATACTTATAAAAGCATCAGCTTGAAGTTTGCAGTTGTTTCATGTAAAAGCAGCGTTGATTCACAGATAAGCATCATTACCTGTAAGATTATATTGAGATATGAGTCTCAAATAATTAACAGGAAGGAGGCCAGAATATGGCCAGCAAAATCAAAGTCAAGCTTATACTAGAACTCCGTGCAGCTCAGGTATCGCAGCGTGAAATCTGTCGCACCAGGAAAATGTCTCAGCACTCTGTAGGTGAAGTTTATAAGATTGCCAATCAGTTAGAGATCACCTATGACGACATCAAGGACAAATC
>NZ_FOVK01000015.1 GCF_900115135.1 Proteiniclasticum ruminis
CTATGGATCATTCCCAAGTACGCGAGTACTTGAGGTGTCACCTAAATTACGCAGGAACCGACCGAGATATCTTTACGGATGAGGCGATTGAGATAATTTACCGGTTCTCAGGAGGCTCTTCCAGACTCGTAAACAAGGTATGTACCAGTTCTCTCATCTATGGATACCAGAATGGGAAAAGAATTATCGATGACCATATGGTAAAGATCGTAATCAATGGAGAATTAAGCTAAAACAAATGGCAAGCCTATCAAGCTTGCCATTTCTACCAGCAATTTATGGACAGTAAACACCGTCAGTTTCTGGACATTATAAAAAGTCATTAACACCCAGATAGGGCACACATCGACAAGTGGACTGAATCTTAATATAGAAATAGAATCATTTGATGACAATGAGGAGGTTGTATATGAGTAAGCTAGAGATTAAAGAACACAAAAAATTAGTACTAAAGAACGTACTAGTTAAAACTCTTGATAACATACCAATAGAGAAGATTGATCAAGAGATCACTAAGTTCATGAATGAACTTAAGATGTTGAAAGTTCAAACTTTTGGGCCATTAGTGGCGCGAACATCTGGAAGTGTTTTTCATGATGACGGAACTGTTACGATAGATTATCAGATCATGATGCAAGCTCATGATTACATGCAATACAAGAATGTATATGCCGTGAAGGAGCGAGTGGAATATTCGCACTCAGTGTATCTTCGGTATGAAGGAAAGCCAGAAGATATTCATTTTGCGTATTCAAAACTAGACCTATACTTCTATGAAGAGGAACTCATCTCAGATGGTAGTATGTTGAACGTTTTCTTGGAAGAAAAAGAAGACAAGGTAACAATTGATTTCTTTAAGCCGGTGGTTCAGTTATGAAGTTGTTCAAAAAAGAAGATCTAAGAGATTCCAGAATTTTTTTTGATAAAGTACCACCACGGTTTATGCTTTATCTTATTATTTTTATGATAGTGTTACTTATTACTTTGAGTTATATTGCAAACTATGTGAAAAGGCCTTATGTTGTCAGAGCACAAGGACAGGTAGCTATAGAAGGTACTGGATATATCGCCTCAAAAGGACATGGCGTAGTAAGGGAAATACTAAAAGAATCTGGAGACATAGTGGAAGAGGGAGAAGTAATCCTCTCAATTTCATCAGGAAACGAAGGAATCCAAGCTTCGGTTATTCAAAATCAGATAGAAGATCTTCAGCTTACACTAAAATTGCTGGACAAATATGAAGCCTCTTTACAAAAGAGAGAGAATCAACTTAGTAATGAAGGTAGGGAATTAGAATACTATGCAAAAGTTGAGTACTACTTGGATATTGTTAACAATGAAGAACGAGAAGAAAAAGTAACAGAAGAAGATTTACAGGGAAAAGTACAGGAGTTGGAAACTGAAAAAAATAAGATAGAGATTTTGAGAGCTGAAGTGGAAGAGATTGAAAATGAGATTAATTCGATTAATGACTCTATTAAAAATAATGGAATTGATAAAAAAAATATTGAAGAAAAAAGAGTGAGTAAGAAAGACGAAATTGAAGCCCTACAAAACCAGGAATATGAAGAAGATGCATTGAAAGAAGAATCGGTAAAAACAGAAATGATGAAAGAAGCCGCATCCATATTGGAAGATCTGGAGAGAAATATTATAGAAATTGAGGAAGAAATGGTAGATCTACAAGATCGCAAGGCAAGAAAAGAGGGAGAAAAGCTAGAAAAAGAGAATGAGATAGACATAGCGAAGTCTGCTATTGAAGGTATAGAAGAAGAGATCAGACAAACAAAGAGACAATTGGAATCCCCCTATTCCCAAGCAGAACAGACACTTTTTCAGCTACTAAGTGAGTTAGGACAGACAAGAAATCAATCCATATCGAGACTTACAGAGTTGGAATCAAACTATGTTGCTGCGTTAGACCAAGATGCTATTCATTATGTTTTAGCGAATAATACTGGGAAACTACATTACTTTACTCCTACCTCCATTGGCATGCCGGTACAACAAGGTCAAATTATCGGAGAAATCTCAAACAAAGATGAACGTATGTACATTGATGCATATGTTAATGCGCAGGACAGAAGCAGAATAGAAGAAGGGAAACCTGTAAAGGTAGCAATTTCAGGAATCAATACATACCGATTTGGCACACTTTCTGGAATAGTAAAATTTATTGAGCCAGGAACAGTACAGAATGAATCTCAGGAAGGCGTTAGTGTTCTATACCGTATTAAAGTAGAGCTTGAAAAAAGTGAATTGGAAAGTAAGAATGGAGAAGTCTTAGAACTACTCCGATCTATGCCAGTAGAGGCAAGAGTCGTCTACAATGAGGAATCTTATTTACAATGGATTCTTGGAATGCTTAATTTTAGAAACTAGATATTCTAGTAAAGTGTTTTAATCAGATGAAGAAGGGGAGGAGAAGTATTCGATCAAAAACACTGCTTCAATATAATAATTATGAGAAGGAGGTTAAATCATGGAAATGGTATTACCAAGAAATTATGTTGAAATCGAACAAGAAGAAATGATGTATTTGGATGGGGGATTATATGTAAGTCATAGCACCGTACAGTCTATTGCTTCCGTAGTCGGGATGACTGCGCATCAATCAATACCAGCTGCAACTATCGCGCTTAAGTTGGGTGCTACATTTATTGCAGCTAAATTAGCTGCAATACCAGGCGGGAACATAATCGCACTGGTAGGAGCTGCATATATTGTATCAACTGCAGGTTCTATTGCCCCAGCCTTTGTGAGTGCTCTTATGCGAAGAAGGGGTCTAGATATCACCGTTGGATGGTGGTATGGATTACCGCAACTATCCTTTTCTGCTAGGTAATTAGTTATTCCGAAATAGACCAGAAGCAGATTCTGGTCTATTGAATTTTACATATATTGGATTAAATTATATAAGAAAAGAAAACCTTATTAAAGAATAACATAGCGTATTTTAAGGAGCATCATAATGAAAAAACTCTATTCATATGAACTTGAAAATAATCAAACTTATTTTGTTGCTTTCTATTATCTACTAGTCTATATTCTAAGAGAATTACAGTTTTATCAAAGCGCTTCGATCTTGCTGACAATGGGGGTGTTTATATCCGTTTTATTATTGCTAATATATTCTTTGACGTTGAATAATTATAAGGTAATACCTACCAAGCCGTTGGGATTATTAATATATTGGTTTAGATTTTCAATTAAAATCGCATTTTATTTTTTATTAATGCTATTCATTCCTCAGACTGATTCATATCGAAAATTCATAATAATCATTTTATTTATTTTTATAACATTAGAATTTGCATTTCTTGGAATATATAATAAATATAAACATAAATTGTTTTACAGTTTCACTGATGATTTAATTGATGAGTATTATAAGCTTTCAATAGGAAGTAAAACTTATAAAAAAATATTAGGCAAAAACTTTAAGATCTTTAAATTTACGATTTTGCTCCTTTATCCGATTTCTGTATGGATTGCAACCGGAGGGGATTTTCTTTGGCTACTAGGTATAATTTCCATTGAATTATTACTGCTTATTATAATAAAGAAAAATTAGGTATCAATGGAGGATAGGTCATGAGAATCACCCTGGTACAGGGTGATTCAGACTGTCTTTATCAAGGGAATACTCCATTCAGTATATTAGAAGCAAGTTAATTAAAAGGTTATCATGATTCTTCGTCGAAAATATAAAAACTATAATAAAGGTGGTATGTATGGGGAAAATTCTTTTTGATATAATTATCGCTTTAATAGCTCCAATTATATTATTTATAAGCATGAAAAGAGATATGAAAAAAGGGAAAAAACTTGTTGATTTAACTATAGTAATTGCTGCTTTTTATTTCGGATTATTAGGTTATGAAATTGCGACTGAAAATCGCACTACTAATGAGATGTTAACATATCTAACCATCCTAGGTGTAATATATTTTATTACCTGGTGGATAGTTCAAGCAATACTAGTTGGCAAGAATAAAAATTATGCTAACCTCGAAAAGAATATTAAGTAGAGTAACTTGCAAATATGTTTGTATTAGCACGTTGAGACGGTAGTATTGATGTCAAGGGTCGATATATGAGAAGGAGGTTAAATCATGGAAATGGTTTTACCAAGAAACTATGTAGAAATTGAAGAAGAAGAAATGATGTATTTGGATGGAGGATGGAGTGTTCAGCAAGTAGGCAAAAATCTCACTGGACTTGCAGCAGTGGCTGGAATGGCAGGCGTAGCGAATTTTATCCGTGGAGTTATAAAGGATAACCCTGGTATCGGGTTTTGGGCATTAGTAGCAAAAACTGGTACAAGTGCTAAAGTTGCGTTTGTATTACTTCCAACTTGGGCTAAAATAGGAACGCTAGGTGTAGGTGCAACAGTAATATTTGCGTTGGGAACATGGGATATTTTTTAATATGAGAAAGATGTTGACAATTATTGCATTAATTTCTCTTTGTGTTTTATTTATTTATAGATTAGGAATATCA
The DNA here is from genome assembly GCF_900115135.1 of Proteiniclasticum ruminis. GTDB lineage: Bacteria > Bacillota > Clostridia > Clostridiales > Clostridiaceae > Proteiniclasticum > Proteiniclasticum ruminis_A. The sequence goes on from NZ_FOVK01000015.1 coordinate 4,504, forward strand.
AAACTGAGTTTTTTTGAGTATATACTTTTCTTCATAATTGCTCTTGAGTTTTTTGCTTCAATATCAAAAAGATAAAAATTTAGCTATTTAGCAGATAACATTTGATACGAAAGAAATTAAATATTGTATAGTTCTTCCCAAAATAGCAACATTAACTGGTAATCCAAAAGAAGGGGAGGAGAAGTGATTCGATCAAAAACACTGTTTCAAAATAATAATTATGAGAAGGAGGTTAAATCATGGAAATGGTTTTACCAAGAAACTATGTAGAAATTGAAGAAGAAGAAATGATGTATTTGGATGGAGGATGGACTACTGTTAGAGGATGGTTAGCTGCAAATGAGCTCAATAACATTTTGCTGAGTATAGGTGGGTGGTATAAATCTGCTGCCGCTTTACTAGTTAAAACTGCAACATACTCTGTAGCAGGAGCTACAGTTATAGGTGCTGCTGCAGCAATTCTTTCTGCACTTGGAGCGAGTGGATCGCTTCTTGGAGCAGCACTTAATTTAGGAGCCCTTACTTTAGGTATATATTTATTAGCAAAAGACTACGGATTCCAACACCGATCTTGGTCAATTTTCGGCTTTGGTGTTCATAATGTGAAACCAATATGAGAAATAAAAAGACACTAGTATTCATAACTTTAGCGATTGGAACGATTTTATTGATGCAGGTTAGACTATATCCTGAAAAACCTGCATTTGACTTTGGGAAAAATGTTGTTTTAATGATTGCATTTTTTGCTTTTCTGAACAGTGCATTTAAACCTGAAAATAAATATTCAATTACTAATCTACTCAAAACAAAACCAATTCTTCTGATAGGTATTTTAGCTACTTTAACTTTAATCGGTGTAGTACTTCAGGTGATGTTGTTTTGGTAATTGATATTAGCAGGGCTGCTAGTTCAACCAAGGATTAAAGAAAGCGGTCAATAATCGGATGGGTGTAACCGCTTTTTGAAGTGGACCATAATGGAGGGAGCGAAGGCCTGCTTATACTCGCACTTTAAAAAGCTGTAGAAATACTGGCGCTATATGCTATCCACTAATGGGAGCTACACATCAAGGTAGTACATTTACATATAATTGGAATATTTTTAACGATCCTATTGGTGTGAATACATCAGTACAATATAAATAAAATATATTTAAGTATATAAATAAAAATGCTAAGTCATGTTGTTGTATATAATGACACGACTTAACATTTGTTAATTTCAAAAATATTATTTTAAAGAAAAGGTGTTATATGTTTAATGTTAACTTGCACTCGAATATAATATATGAGCTGTCTCTTTATTCATTGTTGATAATCAGTTATTTTGATGGGAGTGAAATATTGCTATTTATTCTGTTAATCTCGATGATCGTATCTATGATTATATCTGGATTTCCAAACTCATACTTAAGAATGGGGTACAATATCTCAAGCTCTAGAATTGCTTTGGATGGTATCTTTAAAATGCTCCAACTTATTCTTGTGGTTGAAATTGCTCATATTTGGGGTCCAGATAAATTCTGGATTCTGCTTTTGATTTTACTATCAATCAGTATTGCGAATCTAGTTAATAGACTTGAGGTACACAAGCAAATAATATTAGAAAATATAACGATAGAAAGTATCAATCAAATCGCTAAAACACGACAGCATGTCGGTGATGTAATGCTCATAAAGAATGCTTGGCAATTGTTAATTCTATTTTTTCTATTAGGTTTAATGAATCCAAACAATCTTAATAATATCGCTTTGCTGCTTATAATGTTTTTAGGAGAAATGATTACACTTAGGAACTTATATAACAGGTTAATTCTCTCTAGTACTAATAATGATGTAAAAAAAAGAATTTCGAATCGCATTATTAAAGTTCTTAATATTATTTGGTTTTTTAGTATTCGTAATAGTTATTAATCCTTCTAGTAATATTGCATATCTTCTAACAGGTCTGATGGTATCAGTTTTTGTTGATTTAGTTCATAGGAACACCAAATTTTAGAGGAGTGAAAGATTATATATAATGTTGAACTGTTTCACAAAAAAAATATCTTGGTTATTTGCTTTTTACTTGTAATGGGGCCGATTTACGTTATGTTACTTAACATAGCTAATAACAGGTCAGGATTAACTTTAACAAATATCGGGCTATGCTTATTGTTGACAATATTTATTCTTTATTTCATAAAAATATTTAGTACGATCATAGAGTATATATTAGTAAGAATATTCACAAACATTAAAATAAAATATAATATTTTCTATCCTTTTACTATAGATGAACGAATAAACTTCAAGCCTATCGTTCTATTAATGAATCCTGAAACTGTTCGGGATATCATGCCCTTAAATCTGATTTTTCATATTCAGAATGAAGTAATGGACAATGCAAAATTAAAAACTAGCTTGAAAAAAATATTACTAATTAATACCATATCTGATGCAATATCATATATATTGATATTCATATTCATAGACATATTATTTATGCATGATTTATCATTAGCTTTTTCAATTAGTTATATAGCGGTAGAAATTCAGAAAATTTTGAGTGATGGAGTTACATGGAAGGGATTGAAATATATTTATAAAGAAAATAGTTTTATAAAATATCTTTATAGCTTTCCTAACATTGAGGAACTGGATGCGAAAGATTATGCTAACTATTTGGCTTTATATCAGGGGGAGCTTGATCTCGAAACATTAAATATTATTGAAAATTATTTATTACAAAGTATTCATGAAAGAAGCTGCTGGTTAAACAGTGATAAGTTGGATGAGTTATTGATGAAACGGTATGAAAATAATGAGTTTGTGATGTTAAAGATTGTCACTATCGTTAATGTAATAAAACTAATTGGATTGCTATCTTTGAAGTGTGAAAATAGCTACTATTTAGAGATCTTCAATAAACATATAAATATGATCATTGAAGATCACATCAGGGCTGGTGAAAGTTATGATTTTTTATATCCTTATATAGATTATATAAATGGAAAAAACAGTAAAATTTCTATTTATCATAATTTTGACTCAAATCGAAAAACAATCTTTAGTTATCGAACTAAACTGGAGAAGAGTATTTTTATCAAAGGCTAATAGAATTAAAGAAAATCGCTATGAAGTAAAGTGCTTTTTGAAACGTTAATTTGATATTAAATATTTTGAGTTTCGAAGTGTAAAATATTTTGATTAGTTGCAGCTTGTGTAACGATAGCAACTCAAGGTGTAGGAACCACAGCGATACAATTCTTGATTGGGAACAGGGGTTTTCAGAAGTATGACCAAGATATTAACGATTGCGTCGTTTGTTTCTCTTTGCATTTTATTTATTTATCGATTAGGAATATCAGAATTGAGTTTTCTTGAGTATGTACTTTTCTTTATAGTTGGCCTTGAGTTAATTGTAAACAGTAAGCATAAGTATTATGACAAGAGCTTTCATCAAAATAATTGAATAATCAGTTTAATTGAGCATGAAGAAAAAGAATTTTCAACTCAGTTAAAAGCTATTTGCTAAGCAAATATACCTTAGGCCATAGTAACTGTTGGAGACGGTCTTCTAAAAACAAGGGATGTATTCAAGTCTAATACCAACGTATACACACATAAGAAAATCAGCTAACTCTCTTATGATATGTTTCCAAAGAGGAAAACCAATCTTTGATATGTTCCCGCGCACGACTATTTATAAAAATGAATTCTATGTAGGTGATTTCGATAGCTATCCTGACCTCTCAGTGCATGTTGAGACGGTAGTATTGATGTCAAGGATAGAGAAGTAAGAGTGTAAAAGTGCCTGATATAAAGGGGTTTCCGTGATTTTGAACTCATATTCAAGCTGGGTTCGGGGTTACAGAAATATAGTTGTAAGAACATATCCAAAACCCCTTTAATGTTGGGTTGAGTGGACATTATTACTATTTGCCTACTGAGTTGATGGTATTAATGTTAAAAAGATAGTTAGTTTATAAAATTACTATCATAATGGGGTGAGTTGACGAGATCACGCTGGCTAGGAGAGAATCTGATATTATATAATTATTATAAATATAATATGGATTTAATATGATAAAGATAATTAGAGATAGGCTTGCGACCGATAAATCAGAATTTGTAGAGGTGTAACAATAGTGGCGAAACACGAATTTGGTATTATGCAAAAGGAACCATTGGTTAACGAACGTTACGATACTTATGAACCACAAGAATACAATTGTATTGCGGTTGATGATGATTTCATTGAACCAATCATCATCGATTTGCAAGGAGTAGATTGCTATTGGCATTCCCTGAAAACAGCAGAAAAAGGTCTTGCTTATTGTGGTATTACCCTTATACCTCCCAGATCTATGGAAGAATTTACAAGTATTTTATTGTATCAAAATAAAAGGGAACTTTCTTCTTTGATTGAATTGGCTAATCAGGCAAAAGATAAAGGAAAATATGTAATTCATTATGGAATGTAAATTTCTAATTTAACGAGGTCAATGAGATGATAAATAATAATCTATTTAAGCGCTTCCAAGCCTTTCAATTTGCTAAGGCTTCTATAGGATTAGGTTGGAATGAAAGTGATATGGCATATTTTTGTACCCCAGTTGACGCAGAAGTTATCGGCTGGTTAGGTGTTGATGGGATACTTTTTTGCTTTATTCCATCTATTAGTTTTGACATGGTATTTGCTGTTAGCCCTATGCCATGTGGTGAACATTATGTTGAGCCAATTGCGCGTAACTTTCAGGAGTTTTTATCACTCGTGCTTTTCTGTAAAGATACTAGTCCGTTAGAGCAGATTTGCTGGATGGGCGAAGAACAGTTTTTAGAGTTGCTGAAATTAGAGGAAGGGAATAGATATTCAGCACAAGAAGCTGCACTGAATATCTTGCGTACGGAATTTGGAATCGAAGTCAAGCCAAATGCGTATCAATATGTGAAAAGCTTACAAGCTAATTTTGACTATTCAACGATTCCGTTTTCTGAAGACTATTATGATGCATTAGGAATAGAGAGATAAATAGGAATTTACTTTCTGAGTCATCTGAATAAGAGGTAGAGATGACATTCTATTCCCGTTATGGTTAATGAAACTCTATTATAAACTAGAGTGTTTTATTATGACTCATAGCTATGTAGCAACAGAATGATGGGGGGATATATTTGAAAAAAGGAATAATTGTTTTTTCATTAATCATCATCACTATTTTTACCGGATGTAGTGGCTGGAAAAGATCAGGATACGATCGTGTGGAAATGAATTCAGTAGGCGAGGTAGAAATCACTGATGTTCGCCAAAACAATAATGTTATTAATTATACGCTTGTTAACGGCACAGATCAGAGCATCTGGTTTGGATCGAAGTTTGAGTTTGAAAGAGATCGATTAGGGAAATGGTATAAAGTGGAAACTGTTGTAGATGCAGAAGTTACGCCAGAGCTATATCATCTCCCGCCCAATAGTCAAGAGGAGTACCAAATTCATCTTGAATACTGGAAGAATGTAAAACCCGGGAAATATCGGATCGTAAAAGAGTTCAATCTTTCAAAGTATAATGAAATTAGAAAGGAAGAAGAACCTGGAAATGAATATTTCTTCGTTTCTCAAGTTTTTGAAATAGTGGAGTGAGGATCGTCATGCAGATGACAAGATATCAAGAATGTACACTGGTATCGATGATCTGAAAGACTATATCCGAAGCGTTGGAAGTGAATGATAGAATGAAGTCGTTATTGTATAGATGGGAGAGATGCAAACTCTCTCTTTTCTTAGTGATGCAACTGACAGTTGCGTAGGTTCAAAGTCAACTTGGTAGATTATATCTATTTTAGACTCCATACTGGAAACATAAATACCGGAGGTGGTCATCATAACATTCGGAGAAAAACTACAAATTCTACGCAAACAAAATGGTCTATCACAGGAACAGTTAGCAACAAAACTAACCATATCAAGGCAGTCTGTATCAAAATGGGAGCTAGACAGCTCCTTGCCTGACACAGAAAATATCATTCTGCTCAGCAAACTGTTCCATGTTTCCATAGATTATTTGTTAATAGACGATATTGAGGTTCATGAGAATGATACCGCAACGTTTGAAGAGAAGCCCCAAAATAGTGAAGGTTTCTTGGGTATTTCTAACAACTACTTGGGAATCTCCCTTTCCTTAATGGGTCTGTTTTGTGTACTCATCATAGGAATACTGAGTTCCATATTTCCAGTAAAAATCTATACGGCAATCGCAGGAGATGAGAATTCAACCAGGATAACGACAGGGATATCTGCATTTATTGAGCATAATAATCTAGAGTGGCTGATTGTGCTATGTGTTTCGTTTGCTTTGTTGGGAATAGCAATCATAGTCTATCCTTATATGAAAGAGAAGATAATTATGAGATATCCTTCTTTTGAACATTATTTGAAGAAATCGAGCAGGAAGCTGTTTTAGCGGTACCTGGTACCGGTTAAATACTCTTGGAAATCAGATGCTTTTGTTGACCTCCTCCTCTTTCATACTGTATAATGGAATGCGATTGTGTAAATGCAGGAGAAACGCTGAAGAAAAGAACCCTAACAGAGAGTTTGTCATGTAGGGTTTATAATCTAGATTTAATTCATCATCGAAACATTTTACTGTTTAAAGTGTTTCGATGATGAACTGCGTTTAGGCCTAGTTTCAATTGCCATTATTAAAGAAATGTCACTGTTTAAAATCATAGGAAGGAGACCACAAAAAGATAGCAACAAAACAAAAGTGAAGCGGATCCTAGTACTCTTAGGATCTCATGGGGAAGAGAAAAAGAAACAAAAAAACAGTATACAGGAAGAATGTTGGAGGAAGTAATGAAAAGTTTTAAAGAAATCATGGAATACATTGAACATGCCGGAGTGAGCAAAACAGAAAGAAATATTAAGGCGCTGGTCATTCAAGGGATTCTAGCAGGAATGTTCATCGCGATTGGTGCAATCGCTTATTTCAGACTGGTAGCTTATACGGAAGATCCAGGTGTGGGAAAGTTCTTGGGAGCGCTGATTTTCCCAACAGGTATTATTGCAATACTGCTTTTGGGAAGCGAACTCTTTACCAGTGACTGTATGGCGATTCTCAGTGTGTATAAAAAATCTGTAAAAATGGGCAGATTTATGAAGATGCTCACTACAGTACTCGCAGCAAATCTTGTTGGTGCAGTGATCATCGCACTGCTCAGCACAGGAGCGGGAATCTTCAGTGAACATATGATTGAAGTAATCTCCAATAGTGCCATAGCAAAAACAACAATGCCCGTTGGACAAATGTTCATCAGTGCAGTTTTGTGTAATATTATTGTCTGCAGTGGGGTGATGATGGCTTACAGTGCGAAGACAGTAGCAGGGAAAATCCTCGCGGTGTGGTTCCCGATTGCTGTTTTTGTTCTCAGCGGCACAGAACATATTGTTGCCAACATGTTCTATCTGGTCATGGCATTTGTCAATGGAGCTAATATTACTGTATCTGGCATTCTAATTAGTTTTGTGGTGGTTGCGATTGGGAATTTCGTTGGTGGCGCAGTGATAATTGCTGGAGCAAATTACTACATTGACAAAGAACTGGCTGCATAGACCTGTCTCTAAAAGCCAGCGATTACGTTGATTTTTCATAAAAAGTGTATATACTAAGAATCACTTACAGATGAAAGGAATGAGGATTGTGGCAGATATCAAGTATGAGATCAAAGAAACCTTAGGCATACTTTCAGAAAACAACAGGGGCTGGTCAAAGGAAGTGAACCTCATCAGCTGGAATGACAGAGAGCCAAAGTATGACATCAGAGACTGGTCACCTGAACATGAGAAAATGGGAAAAGGTGTAACATTGAGCGTAGAAGAGATGAAGAAACTTCGTGATCTCTTGAATGATTTAGACCTTTAACATTGTAATAAAGCTGCTGAAAAAGCAAGGCACTCTAATCTAAAATTAGAATGCCTTGCTTTTTAAATTTAGGATCTTATGGAAAATCAAGTCGTCCACGAATTCACCGGTGGCACGATCTTTATGATGCATGAGCACGGTTCCAGCGTGTGTAAAATCCATCTTCTGGATGGCTTTGATGGAAGAGATGTTATTGCTGTAGACATAGATTCTCGCGATGGTGATGCCTTCATGCTTCATCTCATTCAAAGCATAGTCTGTGAGTTTTGAAACAAGGCCCCTTCCTCTAGCGCTTCGGGCTGTAGCTGCGGACAGGAAGACCGCATGCTTTTTTTCTTCCGTCATCTCACGCTTTCCTTTTATGAGGCAGAGCACAGTATGAGGATCTTCTTCTGAAACGGCCACATAAGTGAGCTCTGAGGGATTGTTCACATAGGATGTAACCTCTTCTATACTGGATATTTCGGCAAAGGACATGTCAATCTTCTCTTCTCTGATGTCCTGGAACATGCGCCACACACTCTCCACGTCTTCCATGCTCATTCGTCTGAAAATAATACTCATAAGGACACCTCTTTCTTTCTCTTTTCAATTATAAGATAATAGAATACAACTAGTAAACATTCATTTGTCATACAATGGCAAAGAAAAAAAGTGTTAAACTCAAGCCGCTATAGAGTTATGAAGTCTTACGGCATGATTTGTGAGGAGGTAGAGCCTTATGAAGGGCGGGAAGAATTCTATCTGGCTGATGAAATTGAGATATGAATACAAAGGAGAGTAATATGAGAAGAACGGATCGGGAAGTACGGGAGTTTGAAGACATTCTTAAAATAATAGAGAAAGCTAAGATTCTGCGTCTTGGACTATTTGATGGTGCGTATCCTTATATTGTTCCGCTTCATTTCGGGTATACGTATGATTCTGAAACAAAAGATCTGATCTTCTATATGCACTCTGCAAAAGAAGGACATAAGTTGGATCTGATAAGAGACAATCCCAATGTATGCATCGAACTGGATGTAGATGTGGAAATAGTCTCCGGCGGGGATGTTCCTTGCAGATATGGAGCCACCTTTTCCTCTGTCATAGCCAGAGGAAGTGCAGATATTGTGGAGAACCCAGAAGAAAAAGTGAAAGGACTAGAGCATCTGATGCTCCACCAGACAGGCAGATCCTTTGAGATGAGTGAGGAGATGGCACTTTCTGTGGAAGTAGTAAGAGTGAAAGTTCTCGAGATCACAGCAAAAGAAAGAAAAAAACCCAAAGATTTCTAACATAAAGACAGAAGGAACCGCTGATACTTTTTCAGTGGTTTCTTGTAATTTCTGCTCTTCCCATTTTTTCCCTCATACTCCTACTGTAAGTATGAAAAAAATACTGGATATGTAGATTCTTTGGCGAAATTGCGTATACTAGAAGTGAAAAGCACAAAGTTGAACAGGTGGTGATAAAAATGAAGATAGTTCTCATCCATGGCCAAAATCATAAAGGAAGTTCGTATCATATTGGAAGAATGATTGAGAATAAACTGCCAGGAGAGAAAGAAGTGACAGAGTTTTTTCTGCCGCGAGATCTCAATCATTTCTGTGTTGGATGCTACCGGTGCATTGAAGATGAAAGCCAGTGTCCTTTCTATGGGGAGAAAAAGAAGATGATGGATAAAGTGGAGGAAGCGGATCTTCTTATTTTCACAACACCAACCTATTGTATGAGAGCCTCTGCACCCATGAAGAGTTTTCTGGATCTGACGTTCAGCTACTGGATGGTCCATAAACCCAGAAAAGTCATGTTCCAAAAAAATGCTGTGGTGGTGACAACCGCTGCTGGCAGCGGAATGAGACATGCTTTGAAAGATATCTCTAATGCGCTGTTCTTCTGGGGGATACCCAAAATCAAAACCTATGGCGTCGGTGTGCAAGCGATGAACTGGGCAGGAGTTTCTGATCAGAAGAAGTCACAGATCGAAAAAAGAACGGACCGGATTGCAAGAAGTCTTCAGCGTAACCATCACCCCAAAGCAGGGATGAAGACAAAGGTTTTTTTCCTTATGATGAGAAAGATGCAGCAAGGGAATAGAGGTGCAAGTATCTCCGAGAAAAACTATTGGGAAAAAGAAGGTTGGCTGGGAAAGGTTCGACCTTGGCAGAGCTGACAGTGAAGCAAGTTTCCTAGGTTGTGTACAAGATCATAAGAAGGGGATTGTATGAAAAAGGAAGATCTGATTTTGAGCCTTGATGGGAACCCAGACTACAAACAGATGGCTTTGGATTTCGCGGAGAAAAAAGAGGACCTGGAGTTTGTGGTGAAGTTTGTGAAAAAGGAGCAGTCCAGCCTGAAGTATAAAGCCTCAAAAATCATAAGGCTCATCAGCGAGGAACACCCTGAAGTGCTCAAGCCTCACATGGATGAGATCTTTTCCTGGATCCATCATCAGAACAGCTTCATCAAATGGGATGGGATTTTTGTCATGGCAAATCTTGCCGGATATGTAGAACAGGAAAATCAGCTTTCCTATGTTGAGGCTTATCTTTCTCTTCTAGAAGATCCACAAATGATTACCGCAGGCAATGCAGGTGGTAATGCCTGGAAAATAGTTCATGCACTGCCTCAGTTTGAAGGAATCATCACAGAGAAGCTTCTTTCAGTACCTGAGATCATCTATGTTCACAAGGGAGAGCCCTCTCCGGAATGCAATGCCATTGTATGTGGGAAGGTGCTCGAATGTTTTGAGCAGTATTATGACCAGTCAGCGCATCAGGAAGAAATACTGCAATTTGCAAAGAAGCAATTACATAGTGAGAGGAAAGCTGTGGCGAAAAAAGCGGTACTGTTTGTAAAGCGAGTGGAAGAAATGAAGAAGTAGAGAGAGAGTATTGGAGGGATATTTTTGAATGTTGATTCTAAAAAACTGCAGCTCCTGCGAACCCCCTTACCGGAACCCACAGAGGAAGTGCTGAAAGAAGCGCTTGGTAATACATATGGGATATACTGCCAATTTCTTGAAGGGCTGAACCTAGAGGACATCCGGCTAAACTGGAAGTTTTATAAAGATGGCCAAGCATGGCTTGGAAAAGGAATCTATGGCTGGACTGGTCCTAGAGGTGGAAGAAAAGAAACAACTGTATGTTGGCTGTCCATCTGGGACGGGTTTTTCAAAGTGACGGTATATGTGCCAGACCGGGAGAAAGAGAATATGATGAACCTTCCTATGAAAGAGAATCTTAGGAAAGAGATCGCTGAAACCCGAAAACTTGGCGAAAAGCTAAGGTTTTTCCCCGTTGTTTTTGAAGTCTATACCAAAGAAACACTGGAGGATCTAAGTAAAGTGCTTTCATTTAGGAAAGCCGTGAGATAAAGACCCAATGCTAAAACGAACTGAATGTGGAGGTATTATATGCAGATCGCACTAACGAAAAAGCTTGCAGATGCTTTAAAACAAAAGCCAGAAGCCTTTGATGAATCCATCAGTCCACTCTTCACCTGGACAGCAAACTGGACCACAATCTGGAGTGACAGAAAGACCGAGGAGCTTCTGATTCTCATAAATAACGCTACTAGATTCACAGTGGCAATTTATAAGGTGAAGAAAAAAGATCTGAAGAATTTCGAGCGCATAGCTGTGGAAGGTATCCGGAAAACCATGCTTGCGATGAATCTCAATCCGGAGATGGTAGAAGAATATTTGAGGCTCTCAGGGAGCTTTGTCTATGCAAAAAACAGCAACCGCCAGATCACCTCTTGGATGACCCAGACAGGAATTGATCTTTCCATCCCCATTGCGGATAGTTATGCCCATGTTCCGAATTTCTACAGTGATACCCTTGGTGCACTGGTGAACCACAATACTTTTAGAAAAGCAGGATCCAGCAAGGATGTTATCCATGTACCTTTCATGGACATGGTTACAGAACTTCAGAAACTTACGGGAATGAAAGCCTATGATACCAGAGCTTTTGAACTCCAGATCACACTGGACCTTGAAATCTATCAGGTGAAAAGAAGAGTCCTCGTGCCTTCAGACATCAGTTTTGAAAATCTCCATAGGGTCATACAAAGTGCATTTGGATGGCAGGACTACCATCTCTTTGAATTTGAGATGAAGGACGAGAAAACTGGAAAAGTTATCAAGAGAATTGTGCCAAGGGAAGAGGATCTTGAGTACCATGAAGAGGATGAAACGATGGAAGGCCGTATTCTTTCAGAGTTCATGCCAAAGATAAGAGAAATCAATTATGTCTATGATTTTGGCGACTATTGGGAACATCAGATCACTTTTCTGAAGGAACATGAACACTATGATGGCAGTCTTCCTTTTCTTCTGGAGTTAGAAGGAAAAACTCCACCAGAAGATGTGGGAGGTGTCGGAGGTTTTCAAGATTTCCTGGAAGCTAAAAAAGATCCATCTCATCCAAGATATGAAGATCTTCTCCATTGGAATCCCTACTGGAAGCCTGAACTGGCCGATTGGGAAAAACGCCCCAGACTTCTGCGCATCTATTGAAGCTTCGAAAATGTATGGACTGAAAAAGGAAAACTCCCCTGTTGGCAATGCCTGACAGGGGAGTTTCTATAGGGTTTATAATGAAATTATCTTGGCAAGAAAGCAAGCTTAAGGACAAAGACGATGAACAGGAAGTAAAGCAGAGGATGAATCTCTTTGGTCTTTCCGGTAGCAAGCTTTGTGATAGGGTAGAAAATCAGTCCTGCAGCAATACCATTGGAGATGCTGTAGGTGAATGCCATGATAGCCAGAGTAAAGAATGCGGGCAAGGATTCCTCAAAGTCATCAAAGTTGATGTTCTTGATGGTAGTCATCATAAGGACACCTACAACGATGAGGGCAGGAGCAGTTGCCTGGGCTGGAACCATCAGAGCAAAAGGCGCAAGGAAGATGGACAGAAGGAAAAGCACACCTGTAGTAACAGCGGTAAGACCTGTTTTTCCACCTTCTGCAACACCTGCTGCAGATTCCACATAAGTAGTAACGGTAGAGGTACCAAGAAGGGCACCAGCAGAAGTAGCAACGGCATCTGCGAGCATCGCTTTCTCCATATTTGGGAGCTTTCCGTCCTGATCCAGCATACCTGCTTTGGCGCCAGTACCGATGAGGGTACCAATGGTGTCAAACATATCTACAAGCATGAAGGAAAGAATCACTACAAATACACTGCTCAGCATGGCTACGAGGCCATTTTCCATATTGAAGAGCTGGGCAAATCCAGGAGTGAAGGCCTTCCCCAGTGTAGGCATGATGTTCAAGGAGAAACTGTTGAAGGTGGTATCCGTAACACCCATGGGGATGCCGATGAGTGTGGTGGCAATGATGCCAAGAAGCAAGCCGCCACGTACTTTTTTAGCCATGAGCACTGCTGTGATCACAAGTCCTATGACCGCAAGAAGAACGGTTGGTTCGGTGAAGTCACCGATGGTGACGAGGGTTGCTTCTGAGTTCACAACGATTCCTGAGTTCTGGAATCCGATGAATGCGATGAAAAGACCAATACCAGCGCCAATGGCGTGTTTTAGAGAGTTTGGAATGGCTTCCACAATGACTTTTCTGAATCCAGTGACGGTCAGTATGATAAAGAAAATTCCGGAAAGAAATACAGCAGCCAGTGCTGCTTCCCAGGTATATCCCAGAGCACCAACCACAGTATAGGCAAAGAATGCATTGAGACCCATACCAGGAGCTTGAGCAAAGGGGAGTTTGGCATATAGACCCATGATGAGGGTACCAATGGCAGCAGAGATACAGGTTGCCATAAATACAGCATTGAAATCCATACCTGCCACGGATAAATAGACGGGATTTACAACCAGAATGTATGCCATGGTGACAAAAGTAGTGAGTCCGGCGATAACTTCAGTTCTGACTGTGGTGTTGTGTTCCTTCAATTTGAAGAACTCATTCATGTTTTGTTGCCTCCTAAAAATCGTTATTTTAGAACATAAATTGAGATCTCTTTTCAGTGCCCAAACATTAGGATGGTAGAATAATTGCAAAAAAATAGAGCTCGGCGGTAGGTTGTCTTGTGAGTGAAACCAATCCGTCCGGCTTTCTCTTTGTTGGCGCGGCAGGGAAATAAGTCCATGTCATCTGAATGTATTTTCTAAAGGATAGAAAGTCCAGTTCAAAAAGACATGTTCACTCATAGTAGAATGATTTAAGGTCATTCTGTAGAGACTGTCGAACCACATTATCGGACACTATATGAGTTTTCTCTATATTCAATTCTTAGGTACATAATACCAAATGATCGGTATATGGTCAAACGTTTTTTAACAAAAAGAGAATAATATTCGTCTTTTTTTGGTGTGTGGTTGTTCTGGTGCGTCTGTTCAGAGTGTCTCATCCAAGGATATCTGCCATTCTTCCGATCCTATTATCTATCTAGAAAGCTTAAAGAGAACTCAACATTCGCCTTTTGGTCATTTAGCCTGAATATGAAGATAATGAATACACAGTGAAATATTTGTATAAGAATCATGGATTTACGCTCAAAGTCCAAGGGATATTGTATAATGATTTCACTGCAGGATTGAACGGATTGCTTTTAGGATATCTTGTGGAACCTAACGCTATCGCAATGCTTTCAAGCATTTGAAGGAGGTTAATATGAAGAAGATTGTAGTACTTTTACTCATGCTGTTCAGCGTATCTTTTGTCATTGCAGGATGCTCCAGCTCACCAAGTGAAGAACCTCAAACTCCGGAAGAGACACCAGCAGAAGGAGAAGAGGAAGAACTGATGCTTACACTGGAGGAACTCAGTGCCTTTGACGGCAAAAATGGAAACAAAGCCTATGTTGCTGTGGATGGCATCATCTATGATGTTACAGATTCCTCTGCATGGAAGGATGGAAACCATAATGGAAATCAGGCAGGTCAGGATCTGACCAAGGAAATCATGGAAGATTCTCCTCACGGTATCAGTGCACTGGAGAATGTCCCTGCCATTGGTAAACTTGTAGAAAACTGATGATACACCTTAGAAGTCTTGGATGCTCCCGTGAAGGGCGCCAAGGCTTTCTTTTTTCTGCTTCTTGATTCTTCAACATACTGGAACTAGAATGAAAGCAAGAAATTCTATGATTCAATTGAAAACAAATGCATGACGAAATGGAAAATAGAATTTAACATAGGACCACGAGAAAGGAAGGTGCCAAGTGGATGTCAGTTTCTGAAAAGTACCGTAAAGATCTGGAGGAAATATGTGCGCATAGATATGATCTTGGAGGGGATCTTTGGACAAGCGAAGATAAAAGAATTCTGAAAGGATCCCCTTTTTCACTGATTGAATCTGTGCAGTATCTGCTGGAAATCGGCATGAAGCCAGAGGAGCCTCTATTGATGGAAGCTGCTGATCTCCTTTTTTCCCTTTGGAGAGAAGATGGCCGGTTTCAAGTGTATCCCAAAGGCGCCCTCTATCCTTGCCAGACCATTCATGTACTGAATACTTTGGGTCGTCTAGGATATGCAAAGGACAGAAGACTGCAGAGAACCTTTCAGCATCTGCTAGAGATACAGCACGAGGATGGAGGATGGCGATGCCAAAAATTCAGCTATGGCCATGGACCAGAGACGGAATTCTCCAATCCTTTTCCCACACTGATTGCACTAGATGCCTTCAGATACACGACATGGATCAATCAAAAAGAGGAACTGAATGAGGCAATAGAGTTTCTTCTACGTCACTGGACCACGAAGCTGCCCTTGGGTCCCTGCCATTATGGCATTGGCACTCTTTTTAGTCAGGTGGAGTATCCTTTTCGGACTTATAATCTCTTCTATTATGTCTATGTTCTCTCTTATTATGATTGTGCAAAAGGAGATCCCAGGTTTCTGGATGCACTATCGCAGCTGAGATCCAAAACAGAAGATGGACAAATTGTTGTAGAAAGATCAGTTCCCAAGCTCTCAAAGCTTTCCTTCTGCAAGAAAGGCGAGAAAAGTGCACTTGCCACAATGAAATACAATGAAATCCTTAAGAATCTAAAACACCAATAAGAAAGAAGTTCAAATTGAGTGATACAAAAGGACATCCGCTGCACCGTAACACAGCTGTATGTCCTTTTTTCTATTTTATGACGCTGACATGATTGAGTTTACGGTACTCTGTGGGAGTATGCTCATAATAGCGTTTGAATGTTTTGGAAAAGTAGTTCACATCCGAAATGCCGCAGTATTGAGCGATGGTCTGGACCTGAAGATTTGTGGTGGTGAGAAGCTGTGCGCCATGTTTCATGCGACGCTCGTTCACATAGTCTGTCAGTGTTTTTCCAATCTCTTTTTTGAACAGTGTAGAGAGATAGCCAGGAGACATGGCGTGGAGCTTTGCCAAAGAATGCAAAGAAAGATCTCCAGTGAGGTCTGCATCCACAGAGACTAAGATCTTTTGAATCGTTCGAGAGTACTTATCATAGGAATGCTTCTTCACGAGTCTGCAGTACGCAGTGATAAAATCCGTCATGAGCGGGATGACGGAAGATAAATCCGTCATGAGTTCGATTTTCTTAGCAAATTCTGAGGACACTTTATCCAGGTATAGAGGATGCACTGCGCCATTCTCCGCAGCTTTTCTCAGTAAAGTATTGATGATGATGCAGTAGTTTTTGGCGTTTCTTAATGGATCAGAGACTCTCTTTTTGAGTGCCAGTTCACTGAAGGATGTCAGCATTTGAAGGGCCTTATGCGTTTGTCCTAAAGAAACAGCACGTAGGAGCTGATTCTCTACTTGGTAGCGCTGCTCCAAGTACTCCATAGAAATCAGCGTATCCTGAACCGTAGGACTATTTTCTTCAACATCAGCGGGATTTGTAAACACGGTATCTTCTTGTACAACAATTAATGCAAAAGAATCACTGCCACGCCAGAGCGTTTCTGCCATGGCATTTAGTGAGAACATAAAGACCCGGTCATCTTGAAAAACGGGAATCATGCCATAGTAGTCCTCCATTTGGCTGTATAAGTGTGGAGGAATGCGGAGTCTTTCCAGTTCCTGAAGAAGATGGTTATGTGTGATCTGTGTTTTAAGATACGGACCTATGAAAAGAAATGTATTTTTCTTATCAGGCAAAATGAAGTAAATATAATTGCAGAGATACTGGTCCGTGAGCTTATAGATGGTGTTGGGCTGGGATTTCATCGGAAGCTCTTTAAAGGTATAAAAGTACTCCTCAGGACGATTTAAGAAATGTCTGATGCCTAGATCCAGTGACTCATCATGGAATGAAATGTCACTCAGAAAATAATACTTCACATTGAGTTTCTTCAGTATATTCAGGTAGAAAGTAAGTTCACGATCATACTCCATAGCAAGCCACATCTCCTTTATAAAGCACAAGTTTATGATTACTAGTATGATGGGGATTTTTACGAAAAACAAGGAACATCTGAAAATAATACGAAAACATCTGAAAAAAATACTCACGATTAAACGTTATCATTGGTAGTATAAATGTGAAAAGCAGAAGGAAGAGTTTTCTGCCAAAAGAAAGGGGATTACCAATGGAAAAGAAAGTAGTATTGGATAAAAAAGGTCACCGGAAATTCGGGATACGGGACAGCCTGGCTTATGCAGCAGGAGATTTTGGCTGCAATATGAGCTTTGCGCTGAAGGGAACCATGGCCATATTCTGGACACAGTTCATGCAGATGGATTCGATTCTTTATGCAACGCTTCTCATTGTGGTGCAGATCTGGGATGCCATAAACGATCCGCTCATCGGCTCCATCATCGATGCAGACCAGAGACAGTACAAGAGAAACAAGTTCTTATCTTATATTTTTACAGGCTCTGTAGGACTTATCGTAGGTGGAGCACTTTGCTTTATCCCGCTTCCTGGCGCACCAAAAGCAGCGAAGGTTATTATATTCATCTTCGGTTATGTGATCTGGGATGCCTTCTACACCATTGCCAATGTTCCTTATGGATCCCTTCTGTCGCTCATTTCCAGTGAGCCGGCAGACCGGGCATCTCTATCCGCTTGGCGGTCTGTAGGTTCCATTTTTGGGAATTTGGTTCCAATTGCGATTCTTCCGTTTCTCATTTATGACTCCAGTAACAACATCGTGGGAGAAAGAGTGTTCTTTGCAGCTCTTCTCATGGGAGCCATCGGCTTTATTTCTTTCCAGTTCATGATCCGCAATACGGAAATCCGTGTGGAACAGCCTATTACCCTGAACGAAAAGAAAGAAAAGTTCAATGCCGTGAAAGCCATGGGCAATTTCATGAAAAACAGGCCTGCAGTGGGGGCAACTGTAGCTGCCATGGGACTGTTCCTTGGAATGCAGGGAGCTGCCACTGCGGTGCAGGTGCTGTTCCAGTCCTATTTTCAGAACGCCAGGATCTCCGGAGTGGTTTCGCTGTTCTCCCTCCTTCCCATCATGATTTTTACACCACTTGCCCGTAAGCTTGTGGTGAAGTATGGAAAGAAGGAAATCTCTGTGGTAGGAACCATCTGCAGCCTCGTAGCCAGTATCGGGATGCTGGTTCTGCCCATCACACCAGATGCTACTGGACTTATGATTTATGTTGTCTGTCAGCTGGTGAACAGTTTGGGTATGGGCATCTATTCCACTGTTTCCTGGGCGCTCATGGGGGATGCCATCGACTATAATGAATGGAAGAATGGTGTCCGGGAAGAAGGGGTTACCTATTCACTTCATTCCTTCTTCCGAAAGCTGGCGCAAGGGGTTGGACCGGCTCTTGCCCTGGTTCTCATGGTTAGCTTTGGTTATGTGGAAGCGAACAAAGGAAATCAGACCATGGAGGTTGCGCTGAATATGAGATACCTCGTGGCAGCCTTATATACCGTCAGTGCTGTCTTATCCTTTACAGGGCTTGGGCTCATCTACAATCTGGATAAGAAGAGACTGGAAGAGATGAACAGCGATCTTGAAAAAAGACGTGCATAAGAGAATAAAATGCAACAGAAGGAGGAAAGGCGATGAAAGTGCCTTTCCATGCGAACACAAAGGAGGACGTAATGAGAACATACTATAATTTCAATGAAAAATGGGCATTTACGAAGCAGGCGGACAGGATTCCAGAGGTGATTCCAATGGATTGGAACTGGGTGAACCTCCCCCACAGCTGGAATGCTTTAGATGGCCAAGATGGCGGGAATGATTATTACCGCGGAACAGGTTACTACGCAAAGACCTTGGATAAAATGGATCTTCCTGAAGCAGACAGGTACTATCTGGAAGTGCAGGGGGCAAACTCCTCTGCAGATGTCTACCTCAACGGAAAGCATCTGACGCACCATGATGGCGGTTATTCCACCTTCAGAGTGGAGATTACAGAGAGTCTTCAGCGGGAGAACCTGTTTGCGGTTACCGTGAATAATGAAGCCAATGACCGGGTTTACCCACAAGCTGCAGATTTCACCTTTTACGGTGGACTCTATCGGGACGTGAGAATCATCTGTGTCAAAGACTCCCATTTTGGTCTTGATTTTTATGGGGCTTCAGGACTTAAAGTCACCCCCACAGTAAAAGGACAGAACGCAGAAGTGACTGTAGAGACTTGGATCAGCAGTTTTAAGGAAAATCAGATTCTGAAATATACCATTTCCGATCAGGAAGGTAAAGAGGTGGTTTCTTCATTTTCTAGAGAGACCCAGGTAACACTTACCATTCCAGAAGTGCATCTTTGGCATGGAAGAAAAGATCCCTATCTTTACACCATGAAGGCAGAGCTTCTACAGGGAGAAGAGACCGTAGACGCCGTTTCATCAAGATTTGGCTGCAGAACCTTTAAGATTGATGCGGAGAAAGGCTTTATTCTGAATGGAGAAGAGTACCTCTTAAGAGGCGTCTCCAGACACCAGGACAGATGGGGCATTGGAAATGCGCTTCTACCGGAGCATCATGAAGAAGACATGGATCTCATCTGTGAAGTGGGCGCTACGACCATAAGACTTGCCCATTATCAGCATGACCAGTACTTCTATGATCTTTGTGATGAAAGAGGTATGGTGGTCTGGGCTGAAATTCCTTATATTTCCCAGCATATGCCAAAGGGGCGTGAGAACACAGTTTCTCAGATGAAGGAGCTCATTGCACAGTGCTATAACCATCCTTCCATCGTGGTCTGGGGTCTTTCCAATGAAATCACCATGAAAGGGGATTCGGATCCGGATCTTCTGGAGAACCATCATATCCTGAACGACCTTTGTCATGAGATGGACAAGACAAGACCTACAGTCATTGCAGCTGTCTCCCCTTGTCCCATGGACAGTCCATATATCAACATTCCGGATGTGGTGTCCTATAATCACTACTTTGGATGGTATGGCGGCGATACGTCTATGAACGGACCTTGGTTTGACAAGTTCCACGAAATGCATCCCCATATCCCCATCGGATGCTCTGAGTATGGCTGTGAAGGCCTCGACTGGCATACTTCGGATCCTGTGCAGGGAGATTATACCGAAGAGTATCAGGCTCTTTATCATGAAGAACTCATCAAGCAGTTTGATGAAAGAAAGTATCTATGGGCCACTCACGTATGGAATATGTTTGACTTTGGCGCAGATGCAAGAAGTGAAGGTGGAGAAAACGGTCAGAACCATAAAGGGCTTGTGACTTTTGACAGAAAGTACAAGAAGGATGCCTTCTATGCCTACAAGGCATGGCTTTCCGATGAGCCTTTTGTCCATATCTGCGGCAAAAGATATGTGAACCGGGTGGAAGATGTGACCAAGGTGACGGTGTACTCCAATGCGCCTTCCGTGGAGCTCTTTGTGAATGGTGTATCTCTTGGAAGCAAGGAAGGGAAATACTTCTTCTACTTTGAGGTGCCGAATGTGGGTGAAACGGAGCTCGTGGCCATTGCAGGAAATCTTCGGGATGAAAGCTTCTTGAGAAAAGTGGATACCTTTGATGAATCCTACCGATTGAAAGAAAAGAATGCCATCCTCAACTGGTTTGATGTGACAATCCTAGAAGGATACTTCTCCCTCAATGACAAAATCAGTGATATTCTGAAGACACCCCAAGGTGGCGCACTTTTCATGGGGCTGTTCTCAAAACTTCTGCCTAAAGAAGGAGACAAAGTAGCTGGGGGATTTGAGATGAATGAATCCATGATGAGCATGCTGGGCGGATTTACAGTGCTTCGCCTCAGCGGCATGATCGGCATGATGGGGGTCAATCTGACAAAAGAAGATCTGCTGGACCTAAACGCAAAACTGAATACAATAAAGAAGCCGGATCATCTGTAGGAATATTTAATGACCGATCTATGTGATCACCATCCACGAGGTTTGTCCCCTCTAAGATAGAATGGAGACCCTATCAAAAGAAGAACTCTTCTTTTGACAGGGTCTCTTTTTTGAGCATTCATCTCCTAAAAGCAGAAGAGTTCAGATGAGCAGTATAGATCCTCAAGAAGCAGGCCGAATAAGGTAGTCGTCAGAAAAATCAAGAATGATTCTTTATGTTCATTTATTTTTCTGAAATCCGTATTATGATATAAGTACAGAATCATAGGGTTTGGAGGGGTTTATATGAAAGTAAAAATCATGCCAAAAACTCTTCAAGGCAGACGGGCTTTGTTTTTTTTCTTTCTCTTTGTCACATCGGGAGCAGCAAGTACTTTGGTCTCCAGCATCACAGACAATAAGATCGAGTATCCGAATCCACTGAACAGCCCCCTGCTTGGCACACTGATCTACCTGACGTTTGTCCTTGCTTTTATCACTTTTTTTTACACGGCAAAAGCGCTGTTGAAATACAAAGACCAAACGGTGCTGCTGTATCTCCTTGCTGTTATCAGCGGCTGGTTCTCTTTTACGGGTCTGATTTTCTTTGGATCCCTGATTCTCATGATTTTGGGTTTTACTTTGTAAAGAAGAAATCTGTACTGTGGGAAAGATAAGTGAAAATGAAAGAATTTCCAAAGCAAGGGGGAGTCAAAATGCTGTTTGGTGTTTTTCTTGTTTTGTTCTCCGCTTATGGTATCTACCATGGCATCAGAGCCAGAAGACCAGCAGTACTTATTTTTTCAGCGCTGGGACTGCTGGGAACTATTTTGGTGTGGGCTTATTTCTACCAGAATCCATACTAGAGAATATTGATTATTTGAAAAGAAAGGCAGGTTATTTATGGCTGATTACACGAATACGAAAAAGAACGTTCTTGATGAAGGTCCGTTCTATCATGGGACAAAAGCGGAGCTAAAGGATGGGGATCTCCTGTTTCCAGGATTTACCAGCAATTACGGTTCAGGAAAAACTGCAAAGTTCATCTATTTTACCGCAACCATGGATGCGGCCATATGGGGTGCTGAACTGGCGCAGGGAGAGTCAAAAGGCAGGATTTATCTTGTGGAACCTGCTGGAGACTTTGAGAATGATCCGAATCTGACAGACAAAAGGTTTCCAGGCAATCCGACGAGATCCTACCGAACCGAAGGAGCGCTTCGCGTACTTGGGGAAGTGAAGGGGTTTCAGGGACATTCAGAAGAAGATCTTGAGAGAATGAGGAGTCATCTGAGGGAGCTGAAGAATCAGGGTATTGAGGCCATCAATGAGTAACATCAAGGAAGGGATTCCATATCATGAGGAAGAGTTGGAAGATGCAAGGAAGCATCTCCATGCGCTTACAGAAAACTGCAGGAAAATGCTGCCAAAGTTTCCAGAGAAGAGTCCGCAGCATACACTGCTCCTGAATCGGATCCGGGCACTTGAAGTCTCTTATGAATTTCTTTCAGATCCGGCTAGAAACTGTTCTGAACCGAAGGAAAGTATGGAGAGCATTCTGGAGCCCTTAGCTTCCATCATCAGAAAATCTCAGAAAGCTCTGGAGAAATCGAAGCCTCATTCACCCCAGGTAAAAAGACTGGAAAGACTCATCAAAACCATCACCATCAGTATGGAGCAGCTGAACTTAAGAGAGAATAGAATGATCAAATAGAAGATTCTGAGCTGACAGAAGGAAGAAAAACTTTTGCTGGCTCAGGATTTTTTTGTAAAATTCTTCTTCCATATTTTTATTACTTGATGTACGTCAAGTGAGAAAGAGAGAATTCGATTTATACTAAGCTCATCAGATACGAATGAAATAAAAAATAAAGGAGCAGTGAGATCATCATGATGCTAAAGAAGAAGTTTGTAGAAGTATCAGAAAAAAATGTGCCAGTACTGAAACAGTATGTTCCTATAGTGAATAGAGTTCATGGAGGACACCATCCTGAAATGAACGAAGTGAAGGAGCTGTTTGAGGGAATGCTTTCCAAAATGAATCAAGCAGGTGAAAGCACCAAGGACCTTGAAGAGTATTTTTGGAAGCTTAGAGGGGTCACGGATCATTACAAAGTACCTGAGGATGTTTGTGAAAGTTATGAGGCTGTCTATCGGCTCTTAGAAGAAATGGATGAGGCTTATGGCAGTGAACGGTAATAGAACCATGAAAGGTGGGAAATAGGATGCAAAGAATCATATTAAAAAGTAAGAACCGTATTTTAGTCATGAGTGGGATCCTTATTGCTTTGGGCTTTGCGGGGGAGTTTCTACTCCAGAACGAAATGCTTGCCATAGCTGGCCTTGGCATCGCATCGATTCTTGGTGTCCTGCCCATTGCCATTCAGGCCTATCAGGCGCTGAAGGTGAAGGTTGTGAGCATTGATGTGCTGGTGACCATCGCGGTTCTTGGCGCCTTTGCCATAAAGAATCTGGAAGAGTCAGCCATCGTTACCTTCCTGTTTCTCTTTGGAGCCTATCTTGAGCAGCGTACGCTCAATAAGACCAGGTCTGCCATCAAAGAACTGACTGAGATGGCACCGGAAAGTGCTTTAAAGAGACAGCCGGATGGTTCCTTTCTTGAAGTGGACGTGGATGAAGTGGATGTGGAGGATGTCCTTCTGGTGAAGACCGGTGCCAAAGTTCCGGTGGATGGCAGAGTGCTTTCTGGAGAAGGATATGTAAGCGAGGCGAGCATCACCGGAGAGTCCCTTCCTGTGGAGAAGAAGCAGGGATCAAAGGTCTTTGCGGGAACCATCCTGGAAAATGGAACCCTTCAGATTGTGGCGGATAGAGTGGGAGAAGATACGACCTTTGGCAGAATCATAGAGCTGGTGGAAGAGGCTCAGGATGCGAAATCTGAAGCGGAGCGCTTTATTGACAGATTCTCCAAGTATTACACTCCGCTGGTACTTCTCTTATCCGCTTTTGTGTTTGCTCTGACCCGGAATGTGGAGCTTTCCATCACCATTCTGGTATTGGGATGTCCAGGTGCTCTGGTCATCGGTGTACCTGTCTCCAACGTCGCAGGCATCGGCAATGGAGCAAAGAACGGTATTTTACTCAAGGGCAGTGAAGTGATCCAGGATTTCAGCAAGGTGGATGTGATGGTTTTTGACAAGACCGGCACATTGACCGTGGGACATCCGAAGGTATCAGACCATGCTTATTTTGGCGAGGATGAGAAAGAAACCCTGGAGTATTTATCCAGCGTGGAAAGAGAGTCTGACCACCCCCTGGCAAAGGCCGTGGTGGAACATATTGGCATCACGGATCCTTATAAGGTGAGTGAAACAGAGGTGATGAAGGGTGGAGGAATCTTAGCCAAAGTGGAAGGAAGACAGGTTCTTGTGGGAAATCTGTACCTCATGGAAGAAAACCAGGTTACATTTCCTGAAAAATCCCTTGAAATCATCCATCAGTATGAAAGACGAGGAGATTCACTGGTTCTGACCTCAGTGGATGGAGTGCTGGAATCAGCGCTTGGTGTCCGGGATCAGGTGAGACCTGGAGTGAAAGAGGATCTTAAAAAACTCAAGAAGCTTGGGCTGAAAGAGCTGGTTCTTCTTTCGGGAGACCATCAGGGCACCGTGGATGTGGTGGCAGAAGAACTGGGGCTTACCAAAGCCTTTGGACATATGCTGCCAGAAGACAAATCCGCCTATATTAAGAAGCTTCAAGAGGAAGGTCACGTAGTGGCCTTTGTCGGGGATGGGGTCAATGACAGTCCATCTCTAGCCCTGGCTGAGATTGGTATCGCCATGGGCAGCGGAACAGATGTGGCCATTGAAACTTCTGATGTGGTACTGATGAATGGAGACTTCGGAAAGCTTCCCCATGCCCTGGGGCTCACCAAAGCCACAGCTAGAAATATGAAGCAGAATATTGCCATTGCAGTAGGTGTGGTACTGGTTCTACTATTCAGCTTATTCTTCAGTGAATGGATGAATATGTCCATCGGTATGCTGGTCCACGAAGCAAGTATCCTGGTGGTGATTCTAAATGGCATGAGACTTCTGAAGTTTTCCCTATTCTCTCCCAAAGCTGAATCAGAAAGAAAAATAATGCCGAAAGAATCCTATGGAACTTGATTTGCATCAAGTACGAACCCATGTAAAAGAGATAGGATAAAGACAAAGAAAAAAGAGGAGTGAACCCCATGAAAAAAGGAACCATGCAGCTGGAAACCCTGACCTGTCCTTCCTGTATTCAGAAGATTGAAGGTGCCGTGAAGAAAATGGATGGCATCCAGGAAGACACCTTAAAAATATCCTTCAACTCCAGTAAAGTGAAATTTGATTTTGATGAAGAGAAGGTCAGTCTTCATGATGTGGAAAAAGCCATTGTGAAACTTGGGTATGACGTTTTGAAATCCCAGGAAAAAGAAGCCTAACCTCATATCCAGGAAAGTGAAAGCATCTGATACAGGTGCTTTTCTTTTTGGTTATCTTCAGTCTGGAAAAGGTCCATGTTACACTAAAAAGGAAGAAACCGACAATCTCAGGCTCCAAAAGTCGAGCTTCAGATGATGATTACGAGTAAACTGGCAGTAGAGGTGACAAATGGATTGGATTGGCAGAATGAATGAAGTGACTCAGTATGTGGAAGAGAATCTAGAAAACAACATTACAGCTGATACAGCAGCAAGGCTGGCTGGATGCAGTGAAGATCAGTTTCTGAGGGTATTCTCTTACTTGGCAGAGCAGTATTTTCGTGACTATGTGAGAAACAGAAGACTGACTCAGGCGGCATTTGATCTTTTGAAGGGAGAAGTAAGAATTCTTGATCTTACGCTAAAATATGGGTATGAGTCTCAAGATGCCTTCAGCAGAGATTTTCGGACATACCACGGAATCCTCCCCTCTAAAGTTCGGAAAGGTGGAGCTTCTCTTCAGTCTTGCCCGAGACTTACGTTTACCTTACAAATGGAAGGGGGAAAAACCATGAACTATCAAGTGGAAGAAAGACCAGCCTTTACTGTGCTGGGATCAGTGCATCCAATGAGAACAGAGGAAGCTTTTATGAAAGTGCCTGACATCTGGGCTTGTGCCTGGAAGGATGGAACCATGGAAAAGCTGAATGAGTGGTACAGTGGACTGAAGCCGGAAGGGTATCTTGGCATTGCAGCCGGTGGGAAATGGGGTGAAAGCGACAGTATGGAATATATCCTGGGTGTGACCGTGGATGAGGAGAATATGAAAAGTAGAAGTGAAGCTCCAGAAGGATTAGAAAAGAGGTTTTATCCGTCATCCACCTGGGTGATTCTTAAAGCAGATGGAGAGCTTCCTCAGGCGATTCAGGAAAAGTACAGGGAGTTCTATAAAGAATGGCTGCCTCAGTCCGGCTTTCGTCTGGCAGATCTTCCTGTCATAGAATGCTATCTGGCAGAGAAAAAACAAGAAATCTGGATTGCAGTGGAAAAGTGAGATGAAATCAATACAATCCATATAACTCAAATAACGCTAGGATACCGGTTTTTCAAAGGGAGAACCGGTACTTTTTTAGTAATATTCTGTTTTTTCTTCTGAATAAAAGCTACAATAAGAGAATAGAAATGATAGAGTCTCCGAGCTGATTCATATCAGTCAGGACCTGGAAGGGAGTTAGCGTATGGATATTGAAAAGAACATCGGCAAAGACTTCTCTGGCGTGATATCTGTGGTGGAGAAAGATAAGATCATCTACCAGAAGGCCTTTGGCTATAGAGACCGTGCCAATGAAATCCCAAATACTGTTGATACAAGATTTGAGACCGCTTCTGCTGGAAAAGCCTTTGTGGCGGCTGCAATTCTGAAGCTTATTGAAGAGGGGAGTTTGAGCTTTGAGACTGCGCTTGGTGACGTGCTGGATTTTGATCTACAGGGGATAGATAAAAAGGTTACAGTTTATGAGCTTCTGACCCATACCTCCGGCATTCCCGACTACTTTGATGAATATGTGATGGAGAACTATGAGGACTTGTGGGTGGAGGTGCCTAATTATCGTATCAGAACCTCCAAAGATCTTCTTCCTCTTTTCATCGACAAGCCAATGATGTATGCAAGAGGAGAAAAGTTTCAGTATAACAATTCTGGGTATGTGATGCTGGGATTGCTGATAGAAGCTCTGAAAAAGGTTCCTTTTGATGTATACCTTCAGGAAATAATCTTTGATCCTGCGGGGATGAAAGATACAGGCTACTTTGAGATGGACAGGCTCCCTGCAAGATGTGCCTATGCCTATATCTATGATGAGGTTAGGGGAGACTACAGAAACAATATTTATTCTGTGGATGTGAAAGGAACAGGGGCTGGCGGTGCATTCACGACTGCAGAAGATGTGGAGAAGTTCTGGAAAGCACTGGAATCAGGAAAGATCATGTCAAAAGAGATGTTTCATGTGATGAAAAAGCCTCAGGGCAAAGTCTCTTTTTATGGGTACGGGCTGTGGATCCTTGATTTGGATACACCCTGTTTTCAGGGAAGTGACCCGGGGGTGAATTTTTACACTTCCTTTGATCTGAAGGAAGAACGCATCATCACCATACTCTCCAATGTAGAATATGATGCGGAGACCCTTCATGATCATATCAGGAATGAGCTCAGTAAATAGTTGTCGTCTTAATCTGAATAAACAGGAGGAATCTTATGGGTACGAAACGTAAAGTTCTTTTAGATCTTGCAGTATCACTGGATGGTTATATTGAGGGGCCTCATGGAGAGATTGACTGGTGCATCATGGAAGAAGAGATGGCTTTTGACCAGTTTTTGGAAAGAGTGGATACGATTCTTTTTGGCAGAAAGTCCTATGAGCTGTTTCTTCAGTTTCTAAGAAATCCGTTTCTTTCCGAAGAAGACAGATCCATGATGGAAACCATGAACAGCAAGAAGAAAGTTGTGTTTTCCAGAAGTCTGACAGTCATAGATGAGGGAAGGATCATATCTGAAAATCTGAAGGAAGAAGTGGAGAAGCTTTTGCTGGAGCCAGGGAAGGATCTGTGGCTTTATGGAGGCGCCAGCCTCATTGAGGCATTCATGAAAGAAGATCTTGTGGATGAGTACAGACTCTCGGTGCATCCGGTGCTATTGGGAAGCGGGAAGCCTCTTTTTACAGGCCTTATGGAGCGGAAGAATCTTAAACTGAGAGAAACCAAGTCTTTCCCCTCCGGAGTTGTGCAGCTGATTTATGAAAAATGAAGTTTTTCATGAGAAAGTCCCTAAAGAATCCCGGACTTCGGACTATGAGGTGTTTATGGACAATCAGACAGAGGAAGAGGTCGCCTGGGTATTAAAAAAACTCCTTGAAAAAATCGGAGACTGTTTTTAGGTGGGGTCTTAGAAAAAGCCGATTTCAGAGTAAATATTCATCTGAAGTGACCGATAGAAATAAGAGAAAAATTCTAGACTTTATAAGGAGAGCCTTATGCCGTGTAAAAGATGTGAATCCATACCAATTTTTGATCACAATGTACAAGATTATTATATTACGCTCCCCACAGACCATCATGTGGAAGGGTTTGAAAAATCTCTAGCGAAAAAAGGTCTGATGTTTGAGAAGATGGAAGAAGGCTATTTCATCGAGAAGCTGGAAGGAGAGGAGTTCATTTCCTATCTTGCCACTACGGTATTTAACTCGGTGGAGAAAAAGGATGTGAGAATCCTGAAGATCCCCCATGGGAAATCTTTGAGCTTCTGCGATCTTAAAAACTACAGAAGTCTCGAAGAATGGGAAAGACTTGAAGCAAATGAAGAAGTGCTCTCCATTATCCAAGAAAAAAGAATCCGTACCCTGTTTCAGCCCATCATTGAGGTGGAGACGGGAGAAATCTATGGCTATGAAGCCCTCAGCCGAGGTGTTCAAAAGGATGGACTTCTGATGAATCCAGGGAAACTCTTCTCTGAAGCAAAAGCCATGGATCTTCTCTTCAATCTGGACAAGGTCTGCAGAGAAGCGTCCATTAGAGCTGCTGCTAAGCTGAATCTAACCAAGAAGCTCTTTATTAATTTTATTCCCACGGCCATTTATGAACCTTCCCTCTGTCTTCAGTCCACAGCAAAAACCCTCAGTGAGGTAGGCCTTTCTCCAGACCAGGTGGTCTTTGAAGTGGTGGAGACAGAAAGAGTGGAAGATTTTAATCATCTCAACAGAATTCTTGATTATTACCGCAATCGGGGATATTCCACGGCACTGGATGACATCGGCAGTGGGTACTCGAACATTGAAACACTTCTGAACTTGAAACCCAATTATATGAAGATTGATATGGATGTGATCAGGAACATTCATGAGAACCTGAAGAATCAGACGGTACTGTCTGACTTTATCGGTAATGCCAGAAAAATTGGAGCGAAAATACTGGCGGAAGGCATTGAGTGTCAGGAAGAATATGAATACCTGAAAAGTGCAGGAGTAGATCTCTGTCAAGGATACTATTTTGGTAAACCTCAGGAAGGTCTTTTGGAGAAAACATTTCTGATGAACTTATAAAATGATAGGAACAGCACGGGTTTTTATGCCAGTGCTTTTTTAGTATGGCATTTGAGAAGGTTTACGCGAGGACATTCCTCTTTCCTATAGCACAAATTGTATATAAAGTCACAATAAGCATAAAGATTGATTGACCTTTGACAAATATATCTGATAGACTTTAGTGGTTAACGATTGATTACCAAAAGGAATGGCCATCAAGGAGTATGAACACCGTTCTCAAGGTACTGTAAGAATGAATCTGGGCTGATTGAGCTCAGGAAGGAGCAAAGTTTGAAGAAAAGCAGAATCAAAAATCTGGACTTACGGTATTTTGCCATACCATTTTCCATCATATTTGCTCTGTTCTCTGTCTTCATGTACCGGGATGTCATGCAACGGGTGGAGGGAATGAATGAGGAACTGGAACACTATGCTTTGGCAATTACAGACAGGTATACCTCATCCTTACTCAATGCCAGCGATGCTCAAGAGATCATAGAACAGCTGCTGGAAGATAAACTTCAGATTGTAAGTGAAGCCATTCTTTTACTGGAAGACCGCAAGGACAGCGATAAACTCACAGAGATTGGAGAGCGCTTTCAAGTGGATGAGATTCATCTATATGATCCATCAGGAGAAATCATCTATAGTAAAGAAAACAAGTATGTGGGATGGAAAGCCTATGAGGGACATCCAGTAGATGCCTTTATGAAAAGCGGAGAGAAGTATCTTGTAGAGGATATCCGCAAAGATTCTGAAAGTGAGAATTACTACAAGTATGCTTATATCAGGGATGCGGATGGCAGCTTCATACAGATCGGCATTCATACAGATAAGATCCGGTATTTTCTGGATCGTTTTACAATGCAGAGAATGCTGGATCAGCTGGCAGATTATGATTACATCCACAATCTGATGTTCATCAGCAGCGACCTTAAAGTGGAAGCGAGCAGTCTTAAAGAATACATCGGAAGGCCCGCAGCGGAAAATCAGTTTGTGAAGACACTTGCCACAGGGGAGATCCACACAGAGCGAACGGTTCTAAAGAATCAGGAAGTATTCAGAGTCTCTGTACCTGTGAAAAGAAATGGCTACAACTATGGCATTCTGGCAGTGTACTGGGAAACGGCACAAAGCAGCGCTGAGATCAGAGGAATCATCTTTCAGGGAGTTCTTAAATTCACAGTAGTATCTGTCATGCTATTTTCTATTATGTATTATGGATATCGGAAAAACAGGAGAAATATACAGCTTGCTTTTTATGATGAGCTTACAGGTCTTCCCAATCAGACGTATCTGGAAGATCATTTGGAAGAACTTCTCACCCACGGAAAGCAAAAAAAAGTGGCACTGATGATGCTGAACTGCAATAACTTTAAAGTGCTCAACATGACCTATGGATACCGGTATGGCAATGATATCCTGAAGGAGATGGCGAAGAAGCTGGAAGCCATCACCGGAAAAAACAGAAAGATATTCCGGTTTGATGGAGACAGGTTTGCTGTGGTGGTTG
This sequence comes from Proteiniclasticum ruminis, assembly GCF_900115135.1. Lineage (GTDB taxonomy): Bacteria > Bacillota > Clostridia > Clostridiales > Clostridiaceae > Proteiniclasticum > Proteiniclasticum ruminis_A. The sequence continues at coordinate 35,617 of NZ_FOVK01000015.1, forward strand.
GGGACTATAAAGATAAGGATCAGCTGAGAGAACTGGGGGAAGAAGTACTGAGTCTTTTTAAGCATCCCATCTCTACTGCAGCAGGCAGTCAGTTCCTGTCCATGGAACTCAGTATTGTGGAGAATAAGAATCAGAAAAATACATCCGATAAGATGATTCAAGATGCCGCTTTGGCGTTATCAAGTATCAACCACAATGAGCAGTTTGCCATCTCATTTTATGAGGAAGCCATGGAGGACCAGCTGAAAAGACAGGACCGTATAGAAAAGGTACTTCGTGGATGCATCCTGAATTTTGATGATGAACAGTTTTCTCTTGCTTTCCAGCCTAAGGTGAATCTTGCGACGAATGAAGTAGAAGGATTTGAGGCTTTGGCCAGACTGAATGTAGAAGGGGTAGGACCGATTTCTCCATTGGAATTTATCAGCATAGCGGAAGAACGTCATCTGATCTATGACCTGGGGAACCTGATTTTCTGGAGAACCGGACAGTTTCTGGAAAAGCTGAAAGAGAGGGGTTATGAGGATATGACTGTGTCAGTGAATGTTTCTGGAATACAGCTGCTGAGAGAGACATTTCTTACTGATTTTCAGAACATCCTGAAGATTTGCAGCATCAGCCCAGAGCGTTTGGAGCTGGAAATCACAGAATCCGTACTTCTCAGCAACTATGAGCTGGTGAACAGAAAACTGGAGCAGATCAAAGAAAAAGGGATCCTCATCTCTCTGGATGACTTCGGCACAGGATTCTCCTCTCTCTCCAGACTGAGGGACATGAACATTGATATTGTGAAGATTGACAAGTACTTTATTGATAAGATTGTAGAACATAGTGAGGATAAGCTCATCACAGCGGATATCATTTCCATGGCGCACAAATTTGGGCTACAGGCTGTGGCTGAAGGCGTGGAAGAAAAACTACAGATGGATTATCTCATAAAGTATCACTGCGATGTGGTTCAGGGATACTATATCAGTAAACCTCTATCAGCAAAGGAAGCAGTGGTTTTTCTCGACGAAAAGAAACAGAATAAAACAGATCAGTAAAAGCAGCAGGTTTGTTTTATAAAGGAGGGGGTCGATTTGAAGAAGTATAAGATTGGCGAATTTTCAAGATTTATGGGCGTCAGTCTGAAAACACTAAAGCATTACGAGAAGTATGAGATTGTAGTACCAGAAGTGGATGATGACTCCAATTACCGGTACTACAGCTATATGCATGGAGGACGAATGCTCCGCAGCAGGTGCTTCACCCAGCTGGGTTTTACAGTAAAAGAGACTTCTGAAATCATGACACAAAAGAGTTGCGAAAGCATTGTGGAAGTGCTGGACAGTAAAGAGGAGGAGCATCAGAGGGAGATGCTGCTTCTAAGGCTTAAGATTCAGCGGTTGAAGGAAATCAGAAAGAAGTATCTGCTGATCAGGGATCATGCCAACGGGTACAGTATTGAAAACAGAAAAGCATACTATTTTCTGAAGCATGTCCACGATGATGAGTTTATCCCTGGGACTGTATGGAATACTGCTGAGATGCTTATGGAGCTGCAGCCCCATGTTTTGCAGCTTGCATACCACTATAAAGAAGAATTGGATAAATGCTCTGCAAAGAATAATCTGGGATTGGGGATCTCAAAAGAGACTGCGGAGCAGCTGATGCGTATCATTCCGGAGACGATGGTGCTATTGGAAGAGCAGAAGTGTTTCTTGTATTATTATAGTGCACCTTATCAAGAAGGAACGAAGGATATAATATTGAAAGATGCCATGGCACTTATGCAAAAAGAGGGATGGACCCTGGCGGGAGATGTTGTTGAAGGCGGATATGATCAGTATATTGACGGTAAAAGAATATATCAATGCTTAATTTGGATTCCAATCCATTGAAACGGCTGCTTTAAGACGGATAAAGCGGTCGTTTTTATTTTGTTTGGACTTTACGAGTTCCGGTGAAAAGTTCCACTTCTTCATTGGGGCAGTTTATGCATATGGAGCACAGGAAGAACTTGCCAGATTCTATTTCATAGAATAATGAAATAGGGCTTGAGTTGACCCTAGGGGTCAAGCTTATACTTACTTTAGTTAAAATAATAACAAAAAGGAGTATCGCAATGAAAAAAATCGTATCTGCAGTCTTGCTGTTGGCTCTTACAGGTTCACTTGCTGGCTGTAAAGAAAATGAAACTGTAAAGAAACCTGAAGAAGGAAATGAAACATCCCAGAATTATTCAGCAGGAACTTTTACGGGGATTGCCAAAGGACACAATGGTGACATTGAGGTAGAGGTTGAATTTACAGAGAATGAGATTTCTTCTGTCAAAGTGACGAATCACAAGGAGACTGAGGGAATCTCAGACCCTGCACTAACTAACATTCCACAGAAGATCATAGAGAATCAGTCGTTAAATATTGATGTTGTAAGTGGAGCAACCAATTCCAGCACAGGGATACTGAATGCGGTGGAAGATGCCGTGAAGCAGGCTGGTGGAGATGTTACTGCTTTAAGAAATAAAGAGAAGCCGGTCGTAGAAGCAAAGGTAGAAGAAGTGGTGACAGATGTAGTGGTTGTAGGTGGGGGAGCCTCCGGTTCTGCAGCTGCAGTGGCAGCATCAGAATCTGGAGCAAAAGTGATTCTGCTGGAAAAGGCTGCATCCGTTAGCGGAGCGGGGGCGATGGCAGGTGTGCTGTTTGCAGACCACAGCTCACTTCAAGTGGAAGCGGGAAAAGAAGTCGACAGTGAATGGCTTTATGACCAGTTCACAAAGGGAAGCAACTATTACTCTAATTCCAGACTTGTCAGTGCAATTATTGATAAATCCGCATCAACAGTTGACTGGCTCATAGAAAACGGTGTGAATCTGGTTCTTCTGGATGCTGGACAAGGGGCACAGTATGCCCATGTAGGTATGCCTGCCACGGCCCATGGGTATGTAGATGGAGGTAGTGTGGCGATTAAAACGCTGCATGACAAGGTGGTTTCGTACGGCAATGAGGTTCTTTATGAGACTGCTGGTGAATCTATTTTATTTGATGAGAACAATAAAGTCGCTGGAGTCATCGCAAAAAAGGCGGATGGAACAGAACTGAGAATACATGCAGACTCCGTAATTCTTGCCACCGGTGGTTTTGGTGGAAATAAGGATATGATGGCAGAGGTGTTTGGTGAGAAGGCAGGTACGGGTCTTATAAGTACCGCTACAGGGGATGGAATCAATATGGCCTGGTCTGCTGGAGCAATGGAAGCAGGCCTTGATGTAGCCCAGTGGTTTGGCATGAGATATGATTCTGAGAATTCAAAAAAGATGGGAAATACATCAGATCTTACAAAACTTGTGAGAAATCCTCTTCTCTTTGTCAATAACGAAGGAGTAAGATTCGGGAATGAAGAAGAAGCTTATGAAAGCGCTGCTTTAGGAACCATGATGTATAACCAGCCAAATGCAGAGATGTATATTATTTTAGATACTGCACTCATAGAAAGCGTGAAAGAAAAAGGTCTAGCTGAAGTATTTGTGGATCGCTGGGCTCATATGTATGGTCAGGGAATCAAGTTTTCAGAAGCAGGACATGTTACGGATATTGATGCCAGCACGGAAGAGTGGAGAGCACCTAAAGATTATACTGATACCATGGAAGAGGCTGTAAAAGCAGGAGTCGCGGTAAAGGCAGATACCATTGAAGAACTTGCAGCACTCCTGGATGCACCCTATCTTGTGGAAGAAGTGGCACATTACAATGAAATGGCAGCTCGAGGGGAAGACAATCAGTTTTACAAAGATGCCAAATTTATGTATCCTGTCAATAATGGTCCTTTTTATGCCGTTATTGTTAATTTAAGATGTCTAGGTACGTTAGGTGGAGTTGCCATCAATGAGAATATCCAGGCCATCGATGGAGAGGGGAATCCTATTGAAAATCTATGGGTTGCAGGTGCTGATGCAGGCGGAATCTATGGAAACAATTATGTTACCTTCGAAGGAGGAACTTTAGGATTCGCCTATAATTCCGGTAGAATCGCTGGTGAAAAAGCAGCTGTTAATGCTAAGAATGAGAACTAGTTGGGATGATTTGGGACCAGAGTAGATTTCATTAGAAGTAAAGTGCTTGCATATATGGAAGATCGGAGGACGGAACGAAAGCAGCCGTCCTTTTATTTTTCTCCGTGTTTAGCTCTCTGAGCAGAGCAGGAAAAGTTATTTTATTACGGATTTTTCATCTGTTTTTTAGTATTCTGCTTTATGATGAAGAGTATAATGATAAACGGTAAAGGGGAAAAATATGCGGATTGCAAACAATGAAATCAGTGAAATGGAGAAATACATAAAGAGGATTGATGAGGACACGCTGATCTGGGTACAGAGAAAGTCTAAAGAAGTAGCAAGGCTCATGTCCTATTACCGCTGCGCCATGATGGAGATTGAAACCAAACTGAATGTTCTTAATGAGGAGTTCTCATGGGAACTGGACCACAATCCCATCAGTAGCATCAAGAAAAGACTGAAATCCATGCCGTCCATCATCGGAAAGCTGGAAAGAAAAGGTCATCCGCTGTCCATGGAGAATATCGAAGAGCATCTTATGGATGTAGCAGGGGTAAGAGTCATCTGCTCTTTTCCAGAGGATGTCTACGCCATGAGAGATGCGCTCATCCGACAAGATGATGTGGTGCTTCTGGAAGAAAAGGACTATATAAAGAATCCAAAGCCCAATGGCTACAGAAGTCTTCATTTAATTATCGGGATTCCGATTTTTCTTGCTAAAGAAAAGAAAATGATGAAGGTGGAAGTGCAGCTGAGAACCATTGCCATGGATTTCTGGGCATCCCTGGAACATCAGCTGAGGTATAAGAAAAACAGCTACTTCACCAAGGAAATGGCGGACGAACTCATGGAGTGCGCAAGGATCAGCGCAGATCTTGACCTACGTATGGATGCCATCAGAAAGAGTGTAGAAAAGCAAAAGCATCTGGAGCCGTAGAAGTAAAATCAGAATAGAGAAATATGAAGCATACCTGTGTGTCACAGGAGTGCTTCTATTTTTTTGTTTTCATGTTGAAAATAAGTGAAGGCCGCAGAAAGTGAGAGCGGTGTCACCAAATTATACACAAGTGAAGACTTAATATCAGGTGAAATATGCCGAAAAAGATGATATCACCTAATTTCACTGGATGGAGTTAAGAAGTGAAATTGGAATCTTTTTGGGGGGAGTAAGGACGGAACGGGACAGCAGGGAAAGACAGAGAATAAGAATCAGTGTGGATTCTTAGAAAGACCATTGCACCAGTTTTGGTTGCTCATTCTAGTATACGAAGGAGAAAATTTCCGATGAAGTTAAAAGGGAAAATTGTATTTGTCACCAGCATCATCATTGTTCTGGCCATAGGAGCGCAGGCTCTAGTCAGCATGATTTCCACCAGCAGATCCTTGGAGAAGGTCATTGTCATGCAGCTGGAGGATCAGATTGAGAATCTTGAAAACGAACACATTTCGGCGGATGAAGTGGTAGAAATCACGAAAAATGCGCTGAACGATAAAAATATCGCCTTAACCAGAACCGTGGCGGAGATCATTGCGTCCAATCCAGACTATCTGGAGCAGGAGAAACTGGTTACTTTGGCGAAAGTGCTGGGTGTCGACGAGATACACATCACAGATGAAAATGGAGTGCTGCAGTATGGAAATATCAGTGATTTCTATGGCTTTGATTTTGCGGGCTCAGATCAGACAAAACCCTTTCTGACGCTGATTGATATGAATGGAGGAAGCCTTGCACAGGAACCGACAGAGCGTGGAACCGATGGAACTTTATTCCAGTACATCGGCGTTTCCAGAGTAGATGCTCCTGGTGTGGTGCAGATTGGGCTGGAGCCTAAAGCAGTGCAGGAACTTCTCAAGGCCCTGGATTTACAGAGCACCATCGCAATGCTTGATATCGGCAATGGTGGATTTGCTGTTATTCTAGATCAGAACGGAGTCATTCTATATGACAAAGATGAAAGTTTTGTGGGTAAGACTTCTGCGGATAATCCATGGATGGCACCTGTACTATCAGAAAAAGATACACTGCATCAGGTGACTGTAGGGGATAAGCCGTTTTATGCCATGGCAAAAGATTTTGAAGAAAGAACCTATCTCGTGACCTATCCACGAGCGGAGATCATGACCATCACAAGAAACAATCTGATCAATAATATCGTTGCTGTGGTATTATCCATCGTGATCCTTCTTGCGGTTATTTCTTTGGTTCTCAGCAGATGGGTGACAAAGCCTCTGGGACTTATGGAGAAAGCCATGGAGAGAGTAGGACAGGGAGATTTTACGGCGGAGATTGGTTACAAGTCTAAAGATGAGATCGGTCTTGCCAGCATACAGTTTGGTCTTATGACAGAAAACATACGAAGGCTCATCAAAGGAACCGTTTCAAGTTTCGCCTCGGTGACCAGCGCGTCAGACAATGTCATGAACAATGTGGAAGGACTCCTTTCTGCAAGCAGAGAAGTGACCAAGGCTGTGGAGGAGATTGCTGAAGGGGCCATGGAGACAGCTACAGGGGTTAATGAAAGACTTTCTGCAGGACAGGATCTTGGAAAGAGCATCCAGAAGATCACAGGACGTCTTTCTGAAGCGCAGGAGATATCGGGGAATATGGTTCGTTCGAACACAGAAGGCAGAGATAAAATTGGCAGTCTGCAGGAAGTCTTCCGAAAGACCGTGGAAAACACGGGAGAAGTCGCAGCCAATGTGGAGGAGCTGAGAAGAAGCTCCAAATCCATCGAGAACATTCTTGGCACCATCAAAGGCATTGCGGACCAGACGAACCTTCTGGCACTGAATGCGTCCATTGAGGCAGCCAGAGCTGGAGAAGCGGGCCGTGGTTTTTCTGTGGTGGCAGAAGAAATCAGAAAGCTTGCGGAACAGTCTTCAGGATCTGCAGAAGAAATCAACAGCATCATCCACAATATCGTGTCTGTTGTGAGTATCACTACAAAAACTGTGGAAGAAACCCAAAGCTCTGTGGATTCAGCCAAGGGAAGCCTTGATGAAACCGTGGTGGTCTTTGACGAGGTGGATCAGAATGTCCATGCCTTGGAATCGATCCTCACGACGTTCATAGAA
>NZ_FOVK01000028.1 GCF_900115135.1 Proteiniclasticum ruminis
TACACTGCTATAAGACAAAGAATTGATATTCAGTGCAAGATACAACCTATGGATCATTCCCAAGTACGCGAGTACTTGAGGTGTCACCTAAATTACGCAGGAACCGACCGAGATATCTTTACGGATGAGGCGATTGAGATAATTTACCGGTTCTCAGGAGGCTCTTCCAGACTCGTAAACAAGGTATGTACCAGTTCTCTCATCTATGGATACCAGAATGGGAAAAGAATTATCGATGACCATATGGTAAAGATCGTAATCAATGGAGAATTAAGCTAAAACAAATGGCAAGCCTATCAAGCTTGCCATTTCTACCAGCAATTTATGGACAGTAAACACCGTCAGTTTCTGGACATTATAAAAAGTCATTAACAGTTAAAACTTGAAGATAGCTATGAAACTCTAAAAAAAGATTTCAATGAAATTTTCATTTTAACTGTTCCAGAAGCAGAAAATATAGGTTTTGAATACTTATATAATTTTACAAATTACATCATGCAGGAGTGTCATTCATCACTGATAGAAAGATCAAAAGGATAATATATTTTAAGGTCTGAATCAAATCCTTTCTTTAACATTTGATAATCTAAATAGAAATTATAATTAGCTTCGTCTTTCTTTATCAAGGATAAAAAAAGACGAATTTTCTCTTCAGGAAAGTTAGCGAATTTCATATATAGAGCTATGCTTCTTTCATAGGGATAAAAATAATTAAGGTAATTCATAAAAGTTGCCATTTTTTCGATATCAAGAGTATCTTTAGCAGCAACAAATCCATTTAAGACAGAAGACACCCCACCAGAATAAGAAGGTCTAATGACACAGTCAATCAATGTTCTTTCTATGCCTGAATAGAATAAGTTGTTATTTTTATTAAGGAGATCATTATTAGTTTTTGGAAGAAGATAACCTTCTAAAAAAACTATTCTATATAAATTGTTATTCCAATATATTTCAGTGATTTTTTCTGATTTTCTCATGGGTTTGCTAAAAACAATATCAATTGTTTTTTGATCAACCTTGTTTTTTTCTGAAGAAGAAGGTTTTTTAGTTTCTTTTTTCAAGTATATTGTATTTGATTTATTGACGGTTAATTGGTTTAAAGAAAGCGCAGTATAGTGTGCAAAATAAGAGTTGACATAAATTATGTTTGCTATAGAAAAAATGTCATGTTTTTTAGGAAAGAAAAGATAGATATCATTAGAATAAGAGCTACCGGGAAGTGGTTTAATCAAATTAACTTCATTTAATTCATCTAAAGCTTCTTTAATAGATTTCCAAGACGAATCTTCTAATTCAGGAATGATTTCCGCTAATTTAATTTTGAAGGTAAACCGATTATATTCTTTAGTCCCACCACCAAGAGAAAAACAGGCCGAAGTAAACTGTTCTAGATGCTCACGAATAAATTGTAAAGTTTCTTGTGCGTTCAAATCATCACCTTATTTCTCAAGAAGTAAGTAATACAAAGTATATATACTTTGTATTATAACAAACTTTTTCAAAAAAGTCAAGTCTAGATGAAGAATAGTGTTAAAAATGATAAAATATATCAAGTGAGCGAAATAAAAATAGTCAATGGGATTTACACCATGAGTTTGTTGAGACTAAAGTTTTGATATACAACGATAAATAAGGAATGGAGAGATAAAATGAATTTAAAAGGCAAAATGGAATGCGATTGTTCAAATCAAGGATAGTGCATAAAATTAACTTTGGGAAAGGAAGGACTATTAAAGAATTAATGTATAAAAATTTATTTAGGAAAACTATAAAAGTATGGGTAGAAACTACTGGAGATTCGATATACTCTAAAATTTCAATTGATGATAGAGTAGTATCGAAGATACAATGTGTTTTACAGGAAGAAGGCATATTGTTAATAGGAGATATTACACCATTTATAAAGAAATCTTATCGTTGTAAGGGATATGGATCTCTAATGATGGATGAACTTTTTAAATATGCTTATGAGAATGAGATAAATAAAATTGTCGGAAACCTATCATTAGTAGATAGTGATCATAAAGAACGTCTAAAAGCATTTTATGAAAAAAATGGTTTTAGAGTAATCGAATATGAATTACCTACAGAAGGACACTATGGCGAAATAATTAAAATAATGTAGGATTGTTTAGAAACCCAGAACAAGTGAAAGGGGTAATTATTCCAAGAATCATAACGAAGGAACCGAGTTTGTCGCAATAAGAATTGGGTAAAATTCACAGATAATATACTGATTATCGGTAAATGTTAGGTATTTTTGCGCAAATAATAAACTCATTTGATAGTTAACACTTATAAAATAAAATAGAATTTAACTAGAGGTGATCACAATGAAAACATTTGGAGAAAACTTATATCTCTTAAGAAAAGAAAATAAATTAACTCAAGAAGAAATTGCAGCTGCCCTTAATGTAACTCGACAGACCATATCAAATTGGGAGACAGATAATGTTAAACCTACTATAGATAAAGTGATAGCACTTTCTGAAGTATATGGTGTGTCTTTAGATACTTTGATTGGTAAAAAAAGATCTGAAACAAAAAAGGTTAGCCCTATTTTCAAAAAATATGAGGGAGCAAGAGGAATCCTCTATATGAAACCCGTTAAGAGTCAACCTTTCTTCCCTTATTGTACAGTTAAGAATATTGAAATAATAGAGATAGATGATATCTCTATGGAAATTCGTATTCATGAAAAAAATATTGCAAATCAACTTATCTTTATAAAAGATGTTTTAGGATTTTTAAAGGAGGGAAATTAATATGTGGTGGGTAATAGGTATTGCCGTTATTATACTTTATTATAAAATGGAAGATGTATTAGAAATATTAAAAAAGAAAGATCCTGAATATCAGAAGAACAAACATAAAGAAAAAAAGATTGAAATTGAAGAAAAACATAAATTAGTTGATCAATTAAAAGCGAATATAGGTAATGTAGTTACTATAAAATCAGACGATCTTATTTACACCAATCAAAATAACATGGCTTGGGATATGAGTGAATTAACTGGCAAAATTCTAGAAATTGATGAAGATTGGATTAATTTAGAATATAGATCTAAAAAAATTATTAAAAAGGAATGTTCAGATCATTTTATATTTAGAACAGATAGCATTAAGAGCTTTACGAGTTTGTCACAATAATACATAAGTAAAACTCAAAAATAATATCAATTACAAAAGCTTTAGTAATAGTTGTAAACTCTTCTATTTCTAAGTTCTCTATCATTTTTATAACCTCCCTTTGCAATAGTATATTCTTTGAATGTTACTCTCATCAGTCAGAGTGATTATTTGATTTTATTCCATCGGGTTTACTTCGTTTGTGCGCAGGTACAATTTTTGGGGGTATCTACGAGGCGGGTATTATTATCAAATTGTAAATAATTATAAGAACATAGATTTCCATTTTAAATTGTGATAATATTATATCAATAGAGAATATTCGGATAATACCGCTTATAAATTTATTATTTATAGAGTTAATTATAGTTTTTTAAATAATATTTAATCAAAAGGTATTGAATTCAAAGTCTACTTTTTTAAATGCCCAAGCTTTAGTTGATCTTGTCCCTACGGAAAGACAACGAGATATTAGAACCATGTATGAAAACGCTCGAAAAAAAGCAGTTGAATACATGAGAACAAAAACAAATGAATTCGAGGACATTTATAGATAATAAGGAGAGGATGGAATGATTATATCCGACGAAAAAAAAATATGTAGAGCGAGAGTCAATGCATAATCTTATTCAAGAGCTTGGAACTTCAACTTTAGGATTATATTTAACTTTTAAACATCTAGAATATACCAATCCGAAAGGAGTTAATGAAATGAGTTTACTAGAACATTCTGGAGATGGTGTAAAAAAGAATAAAATATATCTAGAAAAGTTAATAGAAAAAGAGTACCTAGTAAGAAATGATAACGGATTTATTATTCCAAACAAGAACAAAATATTTTAGCAGAGTACCTTAAGCGGTATAAGATCTAACTATGTGGTACTATGCAAATTAAGTGTGTAATATGCAAGAAATATAGATGGAATAAGTGACTGAGGATGGGGAAATAAAATAATGCGTGGGGAAATGTATAGTTAACTAAAAACATTTCGCAGTTTATTTCCAAGACAAATTAGGAAAATTAAATATACTTGAGTAAATGTTTATATCTTATATTGCAATATTTGATAATTTTAAGCATCGCTATAGGTACAACAATTGGATAACTTTCTAACCATATTAATAGAACAACCAAATATAATTATTCTGGTTGCCTATGATCGATAATACATACCTATAAACAAGGATTAAAGGAGGAAACATGAATATTTTATTCAATAAGACAAAGAGATTTTTACAATTTAATATTATGGCAATATTAATACTAGTTTTTTCATTTTCAACTCCAGTCAGTGCAGCTACTGAACTATCATCTACTAATGAAGATGGATATGCTATTTATGTAAATAGTGATGAAGAGTATGAGGCTCTGATTGAAGCTATTGACAATCATAATGAGCTTGTAGAACAAAAATGGCAAGAAGCATTAGCTGAAGCAAACAAGGAAAAATCTATGTTAATAATGCCTAGTTCTCAAATGAAGACAACTGCATTTTCAACAACAACATCCAGATCTTCACTATACTACAGCCAAACAGCTGATATTAGGTATAAATGGTCTGCATTTCCTGGATGGGACTATTTCAATGGCTATCTTAAGTTAATAGGAAATACTACTTCAAATTCATATGGTACAAAATTTTTTAGTAGTTTTTCATCAGTAAATCTCTATTCAAGTTCAACTAAAAATGGTGTAGATGGCTTTTCATATCAAAAGGCTTTGATTGATAGTAGTAGAACTTACGCTATTAATTTTTCATCTAATGTAACCATTTACCGAACCTCCACTAACTCTAAAAGGTACCCTGTTAAAGGTTATGTTGAGTTTTACGCTAGTGGTGGATCATACGTTTACTAATTAATAATTAAGCAAAAAAAACTATTGTATTATCGATCTTTGAGGTGGCTTGATAAAAGCCATCTCAGTTTATGTTATAATAAACTAAAAGAATAAATTTTTTATGTAGGAGAAGTTTTATGAGAAAAAAAATATACCCAATAATCATACTGTTTTCATATCCAATTACACTAATCATATTGACAATATTAAGATTAACGACAAGAGGATATGTTGATTATAACACTATTCCAATCGTATTAATCACTATTTCTATCGTTATATTCTCACTTATTAAGTACAAAGAGTTGTAAAAAAAGACATGCGTAGATTATTTTTCTCGCATGTGTCAACCCCATTTTAGATTTCCCCATAATCACCGGTTGAAAATTCCACTTTTCTACGGTTTTATTCTTCAAATTTGCTGGTGTTATAGAACCCAGCTTTTTTCTTTTCTTTTATCCGATAACTGTCTCCTTTAATATTGATAGTCGTGGAATGATGCAGTAATCGGTCAAGTATAGCCGTAGCTACTACTTGGTTTCCGAAGACTTCGCCCCAGGAACCGTATGATTTATTTGATGTTAGAATGATGGAGCCCTTTTCATACCGATTCGAGATGATCTGGAAAAAAACATGTGCGATATCATCATCCATTGCAGCATATCCGACTTCATCAATAATGAGAAGTCCTGGTTTTGAGAGAGCCTTGATTTTGCGGTGTATCTTTCCTGTACTTAGATTTTCCCTAATCATAGCGATTAGTTCATGAGCACTTAGGAAATATGCGGTATATCCGTTTTTCAATGCTTCTACAGCAAGTCCCACCGCCAGGTGGGTTTTCCCCACGCCTGGCGGACCCAAAAAGATGACGTTCTCACTTCTTTCTAAAAAACCTAGTGTTCTAAGTTCATTGATCTTCCGCTTATTTGCACTAGGTTGGAATTCAAAGTCAAACTCATCAAGCTGCTTCACATAGGGGAGTTTGGCCAGCTTCAGGTTCGTCCTGGTTGCTCTGCTCTTCTTGGCTTCAATCTCAGCCCATAACATCTTGTCCAGGAATTCCAAATACGATATACTTTCCTTAGAAGCCTCTTCGGCATAATGATCATAGGTTTCTTGGAGATGGATAAATCCCAAGATATCACACGCTTGGACTATTCTTTGGTGGATCATTCTGTCACCTCCGTAATTAAGCGGTCGTAGAAATCAAGAGGTCTTTGATACACTTTGGGAGATGAGTCTGAAGTCATTCGTGGTGCCGTGGGGGCTTTCACTGAACGATTTCTGGAGATGATTCCTTCAAAGTGTTTTTTCTTGCGCCTAAACTGATGCTTTCCTGCTACTTTTTCATGGGTATCGATATACAAGCCATTCTCATCATAAAACTCAATATAGCCGTTCTTTAGGTCTTTTATGGCCACCCTTCTGCCGACAAATTGAAATGGGACAGAGTAAAGATTTGTCTCATACTGCACCATACAGTCATTCATAACCTTTCTACTCGCTAAGCTGGCGCTTAGGAAGGAGGTTTCATTTGCTGAGATCAGCTTCTCTTCAAGAAATGCTTCTGCTGGGATTCTGCGAGTCGTTTTATGCAATCTTACGTTGCATTTAGTATCAAGCCATTCTCTCGTCTTCTGATTCAGTTCTGCAATATTCCTGAATTCTTTTACTCTTGGCCAGAAGTTCCTGCGTAAGTACTTTACTCCATTTTCTACTTTACCTTTTCCTCGAGGATTATACGGCCTACAACGTATTGGTGTGAAACCGTGGTAATCAGCAAATCTCAAAAATGTCTGATTCCACTTATCATTCCCGCTTTTATGACTGTACTGGACAACAGTTTTCATGTTGTCGTATAAGATTGTTTCAGCAGTTCCCCCAAAGAACTTAAAGGCTCGTTCGTGACATCCAATCAGTGTTTCTAACTTCTCATCTTCTGTATATTCTGCATATTTTTGTCTGGAATAGCCCATAATCATGACAAATGCATGGAGTTTCTTCTTAGACCCATCCGGAAGGATGGCGTGAAACTCCCCCCAGTCAACCTGAGCTTGTTTTCCTGGTGGTGTTTCGAAGCGTATAGATGCTGCTCCTTTATGGTGCTTCCGATAAGGATGCATGAACTCTCGAAGAATACTGATTTTTCCTGTATATCCTTTTTCTTTAATCTCATCATAGATCACAACTGCATTGAGACATCCTTCCATCATTCTTTCCAGTATGTAGTCTTTATGTGGTTCGAGCTTGCTTTCTGTTTTTCTTTTACGTTGATATTTGGGTAACTGATCTGACTTTAACCATTTACGTACTGTTTTTGGATCTAAGTCAAGTTGTTCTGCTATCTGTCTTATGGACAGCCCTTTACTTTTTAAGTCTCTTATCATAAATAACTCCTCCAGTTTAACCATATCCTATCCTCCTCATAAAATATATGTATAGGATATGGTGTTTTTGGGGAATTTTCAATTGGTGATTATGTCCATTTTAACTCCGGTTCTTACACTGCTATAAGACAAAGAATTGATATTCAGTGCAAGATACAACCTATGGATCATTCCCAAGTACGCGAGTACTTGAGGTGTCACCTAAATTA
>NZ_FOVK01000008.1 GCF_900115135.1 Proteiniclasticum ruminis
ACAGGAGTAGAAATGTTCAGAAAGCTTCTGGATTCTGCTGAAGCTGGAGACAACATCGGAGCACTTCTTAGAGGTATCCAGAGATCTGAAATCGAAAGAGGTCAGGTTCTTGCTAAGCCAGGATCTGTTAAGCCACACACCAAGTTCGTAGGACAGGTGTACGTACTGAAGAAGGAAGAAGGCGGAAGACATACCCCATTCTTCGACGGATACAGACCACAGTTCTATTTCAGAACCACTGACGTAACTGGAAACATCAAGCTTCCAGAAGGAATGGAAATGGTAATGCCTGGGGACCATATCGACATGAACGTTGAGCTGATCACCCCAATCGCAATGGACGAAGGACTGAGATTCGCTATCCGTGAGGGTGGAAGAACTGTAGGTTCAGGCGTTGTTACTACCATCAACGAATAATTGAATTGTAAGCCGGAGAGAGCAATCTCTCCGGTTTATTTTTTTGTCAGCATGAGGGTTGTTACGTTTCTCGCAGAACAATGCAGAAAATAACAATATGATAGAAAGACGGAAGACTCTCATTTGCATAGGGTATTACAAAATAATGACAAAATGAATGACAGGGTTTACAGCGTAACAATGTTATGCTATAGTGATGAAAGAGTGAAAAGAAAGAATGGGGGGATACATCGATGACTGCACTGCTCCTGGAAGATAAGAAAGGTTTTATAAGGTATCTGATTGGATGTTTTATTTTGCTGTCTGAGTTTTTATTGACGAATTATGCCATTGCCAAAATTGCTGGAGTGGTGCAGTCCGGAGATCTCTCGGATCTTCTCAAGTATGGGATATTTGGATTTCTTGCATTTGTTTACGCTGCAGTGGTTTTTATCTTTTCGAGGCTTCTCAGAATTGGATTTATGAGAGATACCACCCTGAGGATCAGAAGAAGAGCCTTTGAGAACATCATGACGAGAACCACCCGCTCCTTCAATAGGAAGCTGAAGAATGAGTACATCTCTAACCTCGTGAACGACATCAATACCTTTGAAGGTAAATATTTTCATGCGCTGCTGAACCTCATCTTCGGAGCAGAAATCTATCTGGCGAGCCTTCTGATTCTTTTCTTTCTGGAATGGGATCTGGCACTGATCATGGTGGTCGTGTCCTTTGTGATTTTCCTCATCAACCGTTCTTTTCAAAAGAGAACCATCCGGATGCAGGAAGATGTGCAAAGAAGTGGTGAGCGGTTTACCGTGAATATCGCCAATACCTTTTCGGGCTTAGAAATTCTGAAGCTGAACCGGATTGAAGAGAGATTTCTTTCTGGATCGAAAAGAGAAACGGAGCAGCTGGAGACAAGAAAAGCCAGTGTCAATATCTTTACTTTCTGGCAGGGGCGCTTTTCAAATTTCCTGGGATTTATCACAACAATCCTCATCCTTTATTACATCATCAGCAGACTGGAGCCTGGATATGACCTGACGAGAGTCATGTTTGTCATCTCCATGGCCAGTTCCACCATATGGCCCATCACAGAAATCATGCCACTGTTCAATGTGCTGAAATCCAATGGCACCATCATTGAAAATATTCTTCGGAAAGAGGAGGATGGGGAGAGAAGCGAGGAACAGAAACCCTATGACTTTAAGAAGACCATTGAAGTGCAGAATCTGACGTTCTCCTATGGAGATCGGAGAATCATCACCAAAGGCAATGTGATTCTGGAGAAAGGAAAGAAGTATCTTCTTAAAGGAGCCAGCGGTGCGGGGAAGTCCACGTTTATCCAGCTGCTTTCCAAAGTCTATGAGGACTATGAGGGCGAGATTCTGATCGATGGGAGGGACCTGCGGGAGATCTCTGAGGATAGTTTTAATCAGAATGTGAGTTTCATCTACCAGGATGTATTTTTATTTGAAGATACCATCAGAAACAATATTTGTCTTTACAGGGAGTATGAAGAGACCGATATTAACCGTGCAGTGGAGGGGGCGGGATTGCTGCCACTTCTAAAGAAGAAAGAGAAGGGGATGGAAGAAGCCATTGAAGAAAATGGTAAAAACCTTTCTGGAGGAGAACGCCAGAGAATCTCTATTGCAAGAGCAATCATCAGAAATCCGCAGATTCTCTTTGCGGATGAAGTGACTTCTTCCCTAGATGAACACTTAGGAAGGCTTGTGGAAGAAACGATTCTGTCACTGGATACCACAGTCATTGCCATTTCGCATCGCTTTTATGACGGGATTACAGAGAAATATGATGCGGTCATTGAGATCAAGAATGGAGGACTTCATCTGAAAAAAATGGAAGATTATCTGAAGGAGGTGCGTGTCCTTGAAGAGAATTTATAATAAAACCCTGATTCTTCTTGTGGCAACTCTTCTTGTCGGTGCCGTAGCCAAAGGAGTAAGCGGCTACATGACCATTCTGACAAGAGACTTGGTGGACACTTCATTTCTGCCAGGTATGCCTGGTTTTCGTGAGATTGCATTGCGGATGGTCCTGTTTGCCTTTGTGCTGTTTCTGCTGGAAACACTGCTTTCCTTCGTAAAAGGGTATTACCGTAAAAAGACCAATGTGAATCTTAAAATGTATTATCTGGAAAAAATCTTTCAGAAGAACATCAATGAGTTCAACAAGGACAGCAATGCGAAATATGTGTCCCACATGATGAGTGATCTCAATACGGTGGATCTGGATTATATTGATGGTATTTTTGAACTGGCTCTATCTGTGATTTCCTTTGTGATTACCATCGTCATCATCGGAGGGGTCAGTATGGAGCTGCTGATCATCGTGCTCGTTGTAGGTGCTTTGGTTGGATTTCTTTCCAATGTGCTCTCCAAACCAATCCAAAAACTTTATGAGGAGCGCAGCGGACTGTACGACAAATATACCCATTATCTTCAGGAAGTGCTTTCTGCATTTCGGATTATTCGGGTGAACAGTCTCTATAAAAGAGTAGAAAAACAGTTCACAGGAAGAAGCGAGAATCTGCAGTCTAAAAGCTATGAGATTGAGAAGAAGTCTACCTATATCTATGCGGTCCAGAATTTTATGATTAACTTTGTGGTGCTCTTTGTTATGGGGATTTCAGTATACTACGCAGTGATTGGCAAGATTACCTTCGGTGGCGTCATTCTAATCCTCAACAATTTTTCATCGCTCATCGGTCCGTTCCAGAGAGCCAGCGAACTTCTTCCTAAGATCTTCAGCACGAAAGCGCTGTTCAAGGTCTTGGATGAATCCCTTTTGAACCAGGATCTCCAGGAAGAGAAAGAAGAGCTTCACAGTTTCCAGGAGGGAATTTCATTTGAAGGAGTCACATTTTCTTATGGTGAGAATAAAGTGCTGGAGGATCTCACTCTGTCCCTAAAGAAGAATGGGAAATATCTCATTGTGGGTCCGAGTGGTGGGGGGAAGTCCACTTTTCTGAAGCTACTCCGAAAGTACTTTCATCCTCAGTCGGGCAGTATTTATGTTGATGGTAAACCGTTGAATTACATTACAAAGGAAAGTTATTTCAAACATCTTTCCAATGTGGAACAGAACGTCTTCATGTTCGATGATACGGTGAGAAATAACCTGACGCTTTTGAAAGATATTCCTGAAGAGAAAATTCAGGAGGCTATTAATAGAGCGGGTCTTCGTTCGTTCGTTGAGAACCTTCCGAGTGGTCTGGAGACGATCATAGAAGACAACGGCCGGAATATTTCTGGTGGTGAACGATCCCGTATTGCCATCGCGAGAGCTCTGCTCAATGAGTCGGAGATTCTGATTCTTGATGAGGCGTTTCAAAGTCTTGACTATGATACAGCAAGGGCGATTGAAAAAACCATTCTGGACCTGCCAGAACTGACCGTTGTGAATGTAAGTCACATTCTCATTCCGGAGAATAAAAATGCCTATGATGAGATGCTGTATGTAGACCGTAAGAGAATCGAACGTATTCCCATCAGCGGAGTTTCCTGAATCCATCATGGTGTGAAAGCGGTTTTTCATCGGGATGCATAATAGAAACGTGAATATATTAAGAAACAGCTGGAGATTTCCGGCTGTTTCTACGTTATTTATAATAATTGCTTATGTAAAAAATACTTTTATAAAATTATTGCCCTAACAGGTGAAAATAAGTATAATAAAAAGGATGTTCAGTGAAAGATTCATGAATCTTTGCCGGAGAGTGAATTTTTCATTGAAACGAGCGCTATAATATTGTATAATGTTATAGTTACAGCAAACAGCGAAGATTCAAGAGGTTGCTGGACTTAACAGGTAATTCTTGATGAGCAAGTCAGGTCACGAACCCGGCGAGGGTATCCTGGCTGTATTCTGGTGCGGACTCAATGTATGAAACACCCGGTGCAGTTTACGATATCCGCTGTTGTGCGAAAGAAGTATAGCGTACAAAGAAAAAGGAGGTAACAAAATGGCAAAACAGAAGATCAGAATCAGACTAAAGGCTTTTGATCACAGCGTGCTGGATGCATCCGCTGAAAGAATTGTTGAGACTGCAAAGTCCTCAGGAGCAAAGGTTGTAGGACCAGTTCCACTACCTACTGAGAAGGAAATCATCACAATTCTTAGAGCAGTGCACAAGTACAAGGATTCAAGAGAGCAGTTTGAGGTTAGAACTCACAAGAGACTGATCGACATCGTGAATCCATCACCTAAGACTGTGGATGCACTGATGCGACTGGATCTACCAGCTGGCGTTGATATCGAAATTAAGCTGTAAGAATAGTTTATAGTTCACTCTATGAACTGTTATGACCGCATAGGAAACTGTGCGATCCGCTAATAAGTTTGGAGGTAAGAAAATGAAAAAAGCAATTATGGGTACCAAAATTGGTATGACCCAGATTTTTGACGAAAACGGGAAAATCGTTCCTGTAACTGTTGTTGAAGCTGCACCTAACGTTGTAGTTCAAGTAAAGACAACTGAAAAAGAAGGCTATGATGCAATTCAGGTTGGTTATGGCGAAATCAGAGAAAATCTAGTAAACAAGCCAAGACAGGGTCAGTTCAAGAAGGCTGGCGTTGGCGTGAAGAGACTTCTTAAGGAGTTCAAACTTGAAGGAGGAAACCTGGAAGTAGGTTCCGAAATCAAGGTGGATATATTTGAAGCTGGAGAAAAGGTTGACGTTTCCGGTCTTTCAAAGGGTAAAGGATTTGCTGGTGTTATCAAGAGATGGAACTTCCATAGAGGACCAGAAACACACGGTTCCAAGTTCCATAGAGCAGTAGGTTCCATGGGTGCTTCATCCTCACCATCCAGAACATTCAAGAACAAGAAGATGCCTGGAAGAATGGGTCATGTGAACACCACCGTACTGAATCTTGAAATCGTCAAAGTAATGCCAGAAAAGAATGTAATTCTAATTAAGGGTGGAATCCCAGGACCAAACAAGAGTGTGGTTGTAATTAGAAATTCAGTCAAGGCATAAATCTTAATTGAAAGGAGGATACAAAATGCCTACAGTAGGATTATTCAATATTGAAGGAAAGAAAGTTGGAGACGTAACTCTGAACGAGAGCGTATTCAACGTTGAAGTTAATAAGGCAGTACTGCACCAGGTAGTTGTTGCACAGCTTGCAAACAAGAGACAGGGTACACAGTCTGCAAAGACCAGAGCTGAAGTCAGAGGTGGTGGAATCAAGCCATGGAGACAGAAGGGTACTGGTAGAGCAAGACAGGGGTCCATCAGATCTCCACAATGGGCTGGCGGAGGTATCGTATTTGCGCCAAAGCCAAGAGAATACAGAGTTTCACTTCCTAAGAGCATGAGAAGAGTGGCTATGAAGTCTGCTCTGACCGTTAAGGTTCTTGAAAATGAAATGATCGTTCTTGAAAGTCTGGATCTGGATGCACCAAAGACCAAGACCATCGTAACCATGCTGAAAGCTTTCGATGTAAAGAAGGCGCTCATCGTTACTGCTGAGTCTAATGCCAATGTCTACAAGTCAGGAAGAAATGTTGAAGGAATCCAGGTAATCCCTGTGAACAACATCAACGTATACGACCTGCTGAAATATGACAACCTGATCATCACAAAGGATGCAGTATCTAAGCTTGAGGAGGTGTACGCATAATGAAAAAGTTAACAGCATATGACATCATCAGAAAGCCTGTGATCACTGAAAAGTCCATGGATGCCATGGCAGACAGAAAGTACACATTCTTGGTGCATCCAAGTGCAAACAAGGTTGAAATCAAGAAGGCTGTAGAAGAAGTCTTCGGCGTACAGGTTGAAGATGTAAAGACCATGAATACTCTTGGAAAATACAAGAGAATGGGTGTGCACGTAGGTAAGAGAGCTGACACAAAGAAAGCAATCGTAACCTTGAAGGCAGACAGCAAGACCATCGAGTTCTTCGACAACATGAACTAGGACTGGTCAAACTATTGGTTTCTTAAACCAGATAAGAGAATTAAGGAGGAACGTAATTATGGCTATTAAGAGTTATAAGCCAACTACCCCTTCAAGAAGACATATGACCGTGAATGCTTTCGTGGAAATCACCACAGACAAGCCAGAGAAGTCACTTCTTGTTGCGAAGAACAGAACCGCGGGAAGAAATGCCCAAGGTAAGATTACTGTAAGACATCGTGGTGGCGGTGCGAAGAGAAAGTACAGAATCATTGATTTTAAGAGAAATAAGGATAACATCCCTGCTAGAGTGGCAACAATCGAATACGATCCAAACAGATCCGCATTCATTGCCCTGGTAGTATATGCAGATGGAGAAAAGAGATACATTCTTGCTCCAGTAGGCATCAAGGTTGGAGACGTTCTGGTTTCCGGTCCAAATGCGGACATCAAGCCAGGAAATGCTCTTCCAATGCAGAACATCCCAGTAGGTACCTTCATCCACAACATCGAGCTTGCAGCTGGTAAGGGTGGACAGATGGTAAGATCCGCTGGTACTTCCGCTCAGCTTATGGCGAAGGAAGGAAACTACGCTACACTGAGACTCCCATCAGGGGAAATGAGATATGTCAGAATCGAATGTAGAGCAACCATCGGTACTGTTTCCAACCAGACACACGAAATCATCAAGATTGGTAAGGCTGGTAGAAAGAGACATATGGGTATCAGACCTACAGTCAGAGGTTCTGTAATGAACCCAGTAGATCATCCACACGGTGGTGGTGAAGGTAGAACACCAATCGGTAGACCAGCACCAGTTACACCATGGGGTAAGCCTGCACTTGGTTACAAGACAAGAAAGACCAAGAAGTACTCAGACAGACTTATCATCAAGGGAAGAACAAAGTAGGAAGAATCCTCTTCCTTTTAGGAAGAGTTTCTTCTACAACCTTATAATTTCCGAAGGGAGGAAAATTAAACGTGAGTAGATCAGTAAAGAAAGGGCCTTTCGTGCACGAAGGTCTTATGAAGAAGATAATCGAAATGAACAAGGCTAAGGACAAGAAAGTTGTCAAGACTTGGTCAAGAAGCTCAACAATTTTTCCAGAAATGATTGGGCATACCATCGCAGTTCATGACGGAAGAAAGCATGTTCCAGTCTATATCTCTGAAGATATGGTTGGCCACAAGCTTGGTGAGTTCGCTCTTACAAGAACTTACAGAGGTCATGTAAGCGAAAAGAAGTCAAAGATGAGATAGTTTTATCGTAATCGAAAGGAGGATCATTAATGGAAGCTAGAGCTATTAATAAGTACGTTAGAATGTCACCATTGAAGGTGAGAATCGTTCTGGACCTTATTAGAAACAAGAATGTAGAAGAAGCAATGGCAATTCTTGAGTACACACACAAGGATGCAGCTGTTGTTATCAATAAAGTGTTGAAGTCCGCTGTTGCGAATGCAGAAAACAACCTGGAACTCAACAGAGATTCCCTTTATGTATCTGAAGCTTACTGTGGACCAGGACCGGTTCTTAAGAGATACCAGCCTCATGCACAGGGAAGAGCGTTCAGCATCATGAAGAGAACCACACACATCACTGTAGTGGTAAAAGAAAGAGCTTAGAAAAGGAGGTATTTGAATAGTGGGACAGAAAGTAAATCCACACGGCCTTAGAGTCGGTGTTATCAAGGACTGGAACGCAAAGTGGTATGCAGACAAGAAGACATTTGCTGCCAATATTGTAGAAGACCAGAAAATTAGAGAATTCATCAAGAAGAAGCTTTTTAATGCTGGAATTTCCGAGATCGAAATCGAAAGAGCAGCAAAGAGAGTTAAAGTTAATATCCATACTGCAAAGCCTGGTGTAGTCATCGGTAGAGGTGGAGCAGGAATTGAAGCCCTGAAGAAAGAAATGATGCCTCTTGTAAACGGCAAGACTCTTTTACTGAACATCGTTGAAGTAAAGTATGTTGACGGAGATGCACAGCTGATGGCTGAAAGCATTGCGCAGCAGCTTGAGAAGAGAATCTCCTTCAGAAGAGCTATGAAGCAGACCATCCAGAGAGCCATGAGAACAACTGGCGTTAAGGGTGTAAAGACAATGTGTGGCGGAAGACTTGGCGGAGCTGAAATCGCTAGAAGCGAATCCTACCGTGAAGGAACCATTCCACTGCAGACACTAAGAGCAGATATCCAGTATGGTTTCGCAGAAGCGAACACCACTTATGGAAAGATCGGAGTAAAGGTTTGGGTCTATAAGGGTGAAGTACTTCCTGTTAAGAAGAATAAGGAAGCGACTAACGCTTAATCCAATAGACGAAGAAAGGAGGAATTCGACATGTTAATGCCTAAGAGAGTAAAGCGTCGTAAGGTGCAGAAGGGCAGAATGAGAGGAAAAGCTACTAGAGGTAATTTCCTTGCCTATGGAGATTTTGGAATTCAGGCAACTGAGTGCGGATGGCTTACATCCAATCAGATCGAATCTGCCAGAATTGCAATCAATAGATATATCAGAAGAGGAGGAAAGCTTTGGATCAAGGTTTTCCCAGATAAGCCAATCACTGAAAAGCCAGCTGAAGTTAGAATGGGATCCGGTAAGGGTAACGTTGAGTACTGGGTGGCAGTAGTGAAGCCTGGAAGAGTTCTGTTTGAGCTTTCAGGAGTTGACGAAGAAAAGGCAAGAGAAGCGATGAGACTAGCTCAGCACAAGCTTCCTATATCCACAAAGTTCGTCACAAGAAGAGATTTTGAAGAAATGGGTGGTGAAGAATAATGAAGGCGAAAGAGTTAAAGAATTTAAGAGCCGCAAGCTCCCAAGATCTTTCAGCAAAGCTTCATGATCTTAAGGAAGAACTTTTCAATCTGAGATTCCAGTTAGCCACTGGTCAGCTTGAAAATCCCATGAGAATTAAGGAAGTTAGAAAGTCCATTGCTCAGATTAAAACCATCATTAGAGAAGAAGAGATTAAGGCTGTCAGCAATTAATCTGTGAAAGGAGGTCATTAACTTATGGAGAGAAATAACAGAAAGACCAGAGTAGGCGTAGTTGTATCCGACAAGATGGATAAGACCATCGTTGTTGCGGTAAAGACTAAGGTAAGACATCCGCTCTATGGTAAGACAATGAACAGAACAATGAAGTATAAAGCGCACGATGAAAACAACGAAGCGCAGATCAATGACACAGTAATGATCATGGAAACAAGACCTTTATCTAAGGATAAGAGATGGAGACTTGTGGAGATCGTTGAAAAGGCTAAGTAGCATATATAGCTGAAAGGAGGTAAATCATGATTCAACAGCAGACATTGCTAAAGGTTGCAGATAATTCTGGAGCTAAGGTAATCATGTGTATAAAGGTACTCGGCGGAACAAGAAGAAGATATGCCAGAGTAGGAGATATAATCGTTGCTAGCGTTAAGAGTGCAACACCAGGCGGAGTTGTTAAAAAAGGTGAAGTGGTTAAGGCGGTAGTTGTAAGAACTGTCAAGGAAACCAAGAGACCTGATGGAACATACATCCGATTTGATGAGAACGCAGCAGTTATCATTAAGGAAGACAAGAACCCAAAAGGTACCCGTATTTTCGGGCCAGTTGCAAGAGAACTTAGAGACAAGGAAACCTTCTCTAAAATACTTTCTCTAGCACCTGAAGTTCTTTAGAAGGAGAGGTGGCTAAGAGATGAAGGTACATGTTAAAAAGAACGATAAAGTTATGGTAATTTCCGGTAAGGACAAAGGAAAGGTTTCCGAAGTCATCGCGGTATTACCAAAGACTGGCAAAGTGCTTGTTCGTGACGTAAACATGGTCAAGAAGCACAAGAAGCCAAGCAGAGCGAATATGAACGGCGGAATTATTGAAACAGAAGCCCCAATATTCAGTGCTAAGGTAATGCTCTACTGCGAAAAGTGCAAGGCTGTTACAAGAGTTTCCAAGAAGATCACAGAAGATGGAAGCAAAGTTAGAGTCTGCAAAAAGTGCGGCACCGTACTTTAGTAAATTTTGAAAGGAGGACCACTGAAGATGCCAAGATTACAAGAAGTTTATAATGAACAGGTCATCCCAAAGATGATGGAAAAGTTCGGATATAAGAATATTATGGAAGTACCAAAGCTCGAAAAGATTGTTATCAACATGGGTGTTGGTAAGGCAAAGGAAAATGCAAAGATTCTGGAATCTGCTGTTGCAGATCTTACAATCATTGCAGGACAGAAGCCAATTATCACTAAGGCAAAGAAGTCCGTTGCGAACTTCAAGCTGAGAGAAGATATGCCAATCGGATGCAAGGTTACTTTAAGAAAGGCCCAGATGTTCCAGTTTGCTGACAAGCTGATCAATATCGCTCTTCCACGTGTAAGAGACTTTAGAGGCGTATCTGACAAGTCCTTTGATGGAAGAGGTAACTACTCTTTAGGTATCAAGGAACAGCTGATATTCCCAGAAATTGAGTATGATAAGATTGACGCAATCAGAGGAATGGACATTGTATTCGTCACTACAGCGAAGACAGATGAAGAAGCCAGGGAACTGTTAAGATTCCTCGGAATGCCATTTGCTCAATAATAAGGAGGGAATAACGTGGCTCGTAAGGCAATTATAGAAAAATGGAAGAAAACACCAAAGTATCCAACACAGGCTTACACAAGATGCAACCTTTGCGGTAGACCTCATGCTGTATTAAGCAAGTATGGTATCTGCAGAATTTGTTTCAGAGAACTTGCATACAAGGGAGAAATTCCTGGTGTCAAGAAGGCAAGCTGGTAATACTTTAAATAGTGAAAGGAGGCAAATAAATGGTTATGACTGATCCTATAGCAGACCTTCTAACTAGAGTTAGAAATGCGAATTCTGCTAGACATGAAGTTGTAGAAGTACCCTCTTCTAATGTTAAGAAGGCGGTTGCAAATATATTACTGAACGAAGGATACGTAAAGGGAATCGAAGAGTACAACGACGGTGTTGTGCCTATGATGAGAATTGCCCTGAAGTATGGTAGCAACAAAGAAAGAGTTATCACTGGTTTAAAGAGAATTTCCAAGCCAGGCCTAAGAGTATACTGTAAAGCGGACGAAGTTCCAAAGGTTCTAAACGGACTGGGTGTTGCTGTTATCTCAACATCACAAGGGGTATTACCTGATAGAGAAGCAAGAAAGCTTGGACTAGGTGGAGAAGTAATCTGCTACATCTGGTAGTCAATAAGATTACGATCTTAATTAACAGGAGGTTAGATGAATGTCAAGAATTGGTAGAATGCCAATAGCAATTCCTGCCGGAGTAACCTTTAATGTTTCACCTGAAAATGTTGTAACAGTAAAAGGACCTATGGGCACACTGGAAAAAGCTATGCACAAGAATATCACTATTAGCGTTGAAGACGGTCAGGTTATTGTAACTAGACCCAACGATGATAAAGAAAACAGAGCACTTCACGGACTTGTAAGAGCTCTTGTGAACAATATGGTAGTTGGAGTATCCGAAGGATACAAGAAAACACTGGAACTTGTTGGTGTTGGTTACAGAGCGCAGCTCCAGGGGAAGAAACTGGTGATGAACCTTGGTTTCTCCCATCCAGTAGAGTTCGATGCCATCGATGGAATTGAATTCGAAATCGTAAGCCCAACTAAGCTCATCGTCAAGGGAATTGATAAGGAACTTGTAGGTGACGTATCTGCTGATATCAGAGCTTGGAGAAAGCCAGAGCCATATAAGGGCAAGGGTATTAAGTTCGAAGGCGAAGTAATCAGACGTAAGGTTGGTAAGACTGGTAAGTAGAAATAAGAAAGGAGTGAACCTGAATGTTCAAGAAAGAAGATAAAAGGGCGACTAGAGTTAGACGTCACGCTAGGGTTCGTAAGAAGGTCAGCGGTACAGCAGAAAGACCAAGACTTTCTGTGTACAGAAGTGAAAAGAATATTTATGCTC
The DNA here is from genome assembly GCF_900115135.1 of Proteiniclasticum ruminis. Lineage (GTDB taxonomy): Bacteria > Bacillota > Clostridia > Clostridiales > Clostridiaceae > Proteiniclasticum > Proteiniclasticum ruminis_A. The sequence continues at coordinate 12,254 of NZ_FOVK01000008.1, forward strand.
AGATCATCGATGATGTGAACGGAGTAACTCTTGTTTCTGCTTCATCAGTAGAGAAGGATTTCGATGGAGCAGGTAGCAATAAGGACGCAGCTGCTAAAGTTGGAGTTTTAGTTGCGAAGAAAGCACTGGATAAGGGAATCAAGGCTGTTGTATTTGACAGAGGTGGATTTATTTACCACGGAAGAATTGAAGCCCTTGCCCAAGCAGCTAGAGAAGCTGGACTAGAATTCTAAGAAGGAGGAAGAAAGAAGTGAGAATTGATCCTAGCACACTAGACCTAAAGGAAAAAGTTGTACACATAGGTAGAGTAACTAAAGTTGTTAAGGGTGGTAGAAACTTCAGATTCGCAGCTCTAGTAGTTGTAGGAGATGAAAATGGCCACGTTGGAGTCGGTATGGGTAAGTCCATCGAAATTCCTGAAGCAATCAGAAAAGGCGTTGAAGACGCAAAGAAGAACCTTGTTTCAGTAAGGATTGACGGAACCACCGTTCCACACCAGATCAATGGAATTTTCGGTACTGGTAAGGTAGTTATTATGCCTGCCGCTGAAGGTACTGGAATCATTGCAGGTGGTCCTGCCAGAGTAGTTCTTGAGCTTGCGGGCTTCAAGGATGTAAGAGCAAAGTCTCTTGGCTCAAACAACCCAAGCAACATGGTAAAAGCTACCATTAATGGACTTGCTAGTCTTAGATCCGCTGAAGAAATTGCAGCACTAAGAGGCAAGACTGTTGAAGAAATTATAGGATAGGAGGGGTTATACTTGTCTAAGATTAAGGTAACACTGAAAAAGAGCCTAATTGGAAGAAAGAAGGACCATATCGGTACCGCCAAGGCACTTGGACTTTCAAAGATTGGCAAGTCAATCGAACATAATGATACTCCTCAAGTTAGAGGTATGATCAAAAAGATCGAATATCTTCTACAGGTAGAAGAAGCGTAAAAGTAAGAGGAGGTGTAAATAGATATGAAACTTCATGAGTTAAAGCCCGTTGAAGGCTCAAGAAAAGCTCAAAAGAGAGTAGGTAGAGGTACTGGTTCAGGTCTTGGTAAGACTTCCGGTAAAGGACAGAAGGGTCAGAAATCCCGTTCAGGCGGTGGCGTAAAGCCAGGTTTTGAAGGTGGACAGATGCCACTGTACAGAAGACTTCCTAAGAGAGGTTTTACCAATATCTTCGCGAAGCAGATCGTAGAGGTGAATGTTGAAAGACTGAACATCTTCGAAAATGGCACAGAAGTAACTGAAGCATTATTAAAGGAAAGAGGCGTTGTATCCAAGACATTGGATGGCGTGAAGATCCTTGGTAATGGTGAACTGACCAAGTCCTTAACCGTTAAAGTAAGTAGATTCTCAAAATCAGCACAGGAGAAGATAGAAGCTGCTGGAGGAAAAGTTGAGGTGATTTAATGTTACAGACGCTGAAGAATGCATGGAAACTGCCAGACCTAAGAAAAAGAATACTGTTCACAGTATTTATAGTTTTCATTTTCAGACTCGGAAACTTTATCGTAGTACCGAACATTAATGCGGATGCGTTAAAGGATCTTGCTAATTCCCAGACACTTGTTGGTTTTTACGATCTGATTTCTGGTGGCGCGTTCTCAAACTTTAGCATATTTGCTATGGGTGTGACGCCTTACATCAATGCATCTATTATTATGCAGCTCATGAACGTAATCATCCCCAAGCTGGAACAGCTTTCTAAAGAAGGACAGGAAGGAAGAGCTAAGATACAGAATTATACCAAGTATCTGGCCATCGTCATCGGAGCAGTTCAGGCATACGGTACCTACGTACTGATATACAATGCCGGTGCTGTGGAGAAGGACAGCTTCCTTAATACTGTACTGATCATCATGACACTGCTTGCAGCGTCCATGTTCCTGATTTGGCTTGGAGACCGGATCACCGAGAAGGGTGTGGGGAACGGCGTGTCTGTTCTCATTTTCATCAACATCGTATCCAGAATCCCTATGATGGCCACTCAGGTGGGTGTGCTCTACTCCGGTGGTGCTGTGGATATCGTCAGCCTGGTACTCTTTGCTCTTGCAATGGTGGCTCTCTTTGTGGGCACGGTGGCTTTCTCCCTGGGAGAAAGACGTATTCCGGTCCAGTATGCAGGTAGAGTTTCCGGAACAAAGCAGATCAAAGGCCAGTCTTCACATATTCCAGTCAGCGTAAGTTCAGCATGCGTTATCGCAATCATCTTCGCCATGTCTGTGATGCAGTTCCCTGCAACACTGGCAGAGTTCTTTAGAGGTTCTAAAGTGCTGGAATGGCTCACTACAAGCAATTGGAGCATTTTCAAAGTGAATTCCATCGGATATATGGTAGCATATGTCGTACTGGTTATTTTCTTTGCGGTGTTCTATACACAAATTACCATGAAACCAGAAGATATGGCTGATAATATGGCCAAATCCGGTGGTTATGTGGCAGGTATCAGACCAGGGGTTGCTACTGCAAAGTACCTGGAAAGAATTCTTACAAAGGTAGCGCTCATCGGTGGTGTATTTGCAGCACTCATCGCAGTGTTCCCCATCTTCCTGGAAGGCTATACCCCATTCAAGGGTCTGGCATTCGGAGGAACCGTCATCTTCATTATGTCGGGTGTGGCACTGGATACCATGAGACAGCTCGAATCACAGCTTGTGATGAGACACTACAAAGGATTCCTGAGCAAATAGAAAATTAGTTGGAGTTGATACCGTTGAGAATCATATTACTGGGACCTCCTGGAGCCGGAAAAGGCACCCAGGCGCAGTCAATCAGCAACAAGTATAATATCCCACAGATTTCCACAGGTGATATCTTCAGAAAGAATATCGCAGGGGGAACTGAACTCGGGATCTTAGCCAAAAGTTATATGGATAAGGGACTTTTAGTACCGGACAATGTGACCATTGATCTTGTGAAGAACAGACTGAAAGAGGATGACACCCGTAATGGATTCTTGCTGGACGGTTTTCCAAGAACCATACATCAGGCGGAAGTGCTGGAAGCGCTTCTCAAAGAGCAGAGCGTGGCCATTGATGTGGCCCTGCAGATCGAAGTCCCCAGAGAGTTTATCATTCAGAGAATGACAGGCAGAAGGGTTTGCCCCAACTGCGGTGCTTCCTACCATCTGGAATTCAACCCGCCGATGCTTCGAAGTATTTGCGATGACTGTGGGTCACACCTCATTCAGCGTGAAGATGACAAGCGAGAGACGGTTGTGGAAAGACTGGAAATCTATGATTTTCAAACCGCCCCTTTGATTGCGTATTATACAGAGAAGGGTAAGCTGAAAACAGTAGACGGGACAAAGGCCATCAATGAGGTCTTTGAGGACATCATCAGAATTTTAGGAGAAGCAAATGATCATCATTAAGAATCAGTGGGAAATAGAACGGATGAAAGAAGCAGGCAGAATTGTGGGTGAGACCCTGAATCTGGTAGAGGAATCTATTAGACCAGGAATTTCCACATTGGCACTGGACAAAATCTGTGAAGAATTTATAATGAAGAGTGGAGCAATTCCATCCTTCAAGAATTACAACGGATTTCCAGGATCCATCTGTGCATCCGTCAATGAAGTGGTGGTACATGGCATTCCCAGCAAGGAGATCATTCTTCGGGAAGGCGATATCATCACCATAGACTGTGGAGCATATATCAATGGATTTCATGGCGATGCGGCTAGAACCTTCCGGGTTGGGCGCGTCAGTGAGGAAGCAGACAGACTCATCCGTGTAACGGAAGAGAGCTTCTTTAAAGGACTTGAAATGGTACGGGTAGACAACCGCATCGGGGACATATCCAGTGCAGTTCAGGAACACCTGGAATCCAATGGACTCAGCGTAGTTCGGGATTTTACCGGTCATGGCATCGGGAAAGATCTGCATGAAAGTCCTAGTATCCCCAATTATGGGACAGCTCATAGGGGACCTAAACTTCGTGCTGGCATGGCCTTGGCCATAGAGCCCATGGCAAACCTCGGACTCTATCACGTAAAAGTACTGGAAGACAACTGGACCGCTGTCACAAGAGACGGCAGCCTATCTGCCCAGTATGAGAATACTGTGATTGTTACCGAAGAGGGACCGCTGATCACGACACTTGTTTAAGAAATGGAGCGTCTGTGTTTCTGCTAGAAAAGAGTGTTTTCATTCGAGAACGGGAGTGGAGTAATTGGACAAAGATTGGATCGGACAAATTGTTGTATCTAAAAAAGGAAGAGACAAAGGAAAATTCTATGTGGTGGTTTCCATCCTGGACCGTTTCCACGTGCTTCTCATGGATGGCAAGAAGTTTGATTATAAAAGACAAAAAAGAAAAAACAAAAAACATCTTTGTATTATTACAAAAGCGGAAGACGAGATTCTTCAAGGAATCCTTCGTCAGGATGAAGCTTGCTTGCAAAATATAATCAGGCGTTTAGCGCTTGAGGCAAAGGAGGTATAAGTACCTTATGTCAAAAGAAGATGTTATAGAGATGCAGGGTGTGGTGAAAGAATCCCTACCCAATGCACAGTTTGTGGTGGAGCTCGAAAGTGGTCATATCATAAATGCACATCTCTCAGGAAAGTTAAGAATGAACTTTATCAGAATTCTACCAGGAGATCGCGTGACCATTGAAATGAGTCCATATGACCTTTCAAAGGGGCGTATAACCTGGAGAGCAAAGTAATTAAGGAGGGTTAGCGAGATGAAAGTTAGACCATCAGTTAAGCCTATTTGCGAAAAGTGCAAAGTAATCAAGAGAAACGGTAGGGTTATGGTAATTTGCGAAAACCCTAAGCACAAGCAAAAGCAAGGCTAATAAAAGTAAATTTTCAAATATACCAGGAGGTGTAGAGTTTAATGGCAAGAATTTCAGGTGTAGACTTACCAAAGCAGAAAAGAGTTGAAGTTGGTCTTACATACATTTATGGCATTGGTCTGTCCACTGCAAGAAACATCCTCAAGGAAACAGGTGTCAATGGTGACATCCGTGTGAAGGATCTTTCAGAAGAAGACGTCAATGCAATCAGAGAGTATATCATTAAGAACGTCAAGGTAGAAGGAGATCTTCGTAGAGAAGTAGCTCTTAATATCAAGAGACTTGTGGAAATCGGATGCTATAGAGGCATCAGACACAGAAAGGGTCTTCCTGTAAGAGGACAAAAGACCAAGACCAATGCAAGAACAAGAAAGGGTCCTAAGAAGACCATCGCAAATAAGAAGAAGTAAGGAGGGAAGTCATAATGGCAGCAGCTAAGAATACTAAAAGAGTCGTAAGAAGAAGAAGAGAAAGAAAGAACATTGAACATGGACAGGCTCATATTCAGTCTACTTTCAACAACTCCATCATTACCATCACGGATGCGGCAGGAAATGCACTTTCCTGGTCTAGTTCAGGTTCACTTGGGTTCAAGGGTTCCAGAAAGAGCACACCATACGCTTCACAGATGGCAGCAGAAACTGCAGCTAAGGCAGCTATGGAGCATGGACTGAAGAGTGTTGAAGTTTACGTAAAGGGACCTGGTTCAGGTAGAGAAGCGGCCATCCGTTCACTACAGGCTGCAGGACTTGAAATTACTCTGATCAAGGATGTTACTCCAATTCCACACAACGGATGCAGACCACCTAAGAGAAGAAGAGTTTAGTTTCAATTTGTCCTAAGATACCTGGGCGTTAGATCTGGGACCTTAAGAATCAGTTGCCCTCAGGATTATGTTGCCAATATTCTTTAGGAGGGTTAAATTCATGTTTGAAATAGAAAAGCCAAAGATTCAGTGTGTAGAAACAAGCGAAGATGGAACCTATGGTAAGTTCGTAGTAGAACCGTTAGAAAGAGGCTATGGGATTACTTTAGGTAATGCATTGAGAAGAATGCTTTTATCCTCACTGCCAGGAGTAGCACCCACATCTGTAAAGATTGACGGTGTGCTCCATGAATTCTCCGTAGTACCTGGTGTTCGGGAAGATGTCACAGAACTCATCCTGAACCTGAAGGGACTGTTCATCAAGATGAACGGAGAAGGGCCAAGAAAGATCTATATCGATGCCAAGGGACCTGGAGTAGTAACTGCAGGAGACATCAAGACCGATGGAGATGTGGAAATCGTCAACAAGGATCTTTATATCGCCACCTTGGAAGAGGATGCAAAGCTGTATGTTGAAATCAATGTGGACAGAGGAAGAGGATATGTTTCTCAGATGAGAAACAAGGCGGAAGGCCTGCCACTTTCTACCATCCCAATGGATTCAATATATACCCCTGTGAAGCGTGTCAATTTCACAGTGGATAATACAAGAGTTGGTCAGATCACAGATTATGACAAGCTGACTCTTGAAATATGGACCAATGGCACCATTTTGACAGAAGAGGCCATCAGCCTTGCTGCAAAAGTGCTGATTGAGCACTTTAAGCTGTTCATGACACTGACCAATCACGCCAATGACGTGGAAGTGATGATCGAGAAGGAAGATGACAAGAAGGAAAAGGTTCTGGAGATGACCATCGAAGAGCTGGACCTGTCCGTCAGATCCTATAACTGCTTAAAGAGAGCAGGCATCAATACTGTTCATGAGCTTACAGAAAAGACCATGGATGATATGATGAAGGTTCGTAATCTAGGAAAGAAATCTCTTGAAGAAGTTGAGAGAAAGTTAAAGGACTTGGATTTATCTTTAAAGTCCACTGACGAGTAAAGGAGGTAAGTTAAATGGCTACACTAAGAAAGCTTGGTCGTCCAACCGACCAGAGAACTGCAATGCTGAGAAGTCTTGTTACAAACTTCTTAAAGACTGGCAGAATAGAAACCACATTCTACAGAGCGAAGGAAACAAAGAACATCGCTGAGAAAATGATTACCCTTGCAAAGAGAGGAGATCTCCACGCAAGAAGACAGGTTCTCGCTTATGTTCATGAAGAAGAGGTTGTAAAGAACCTGTTCGACAACATCGCACCAAAGTATGCTGAAAGAAATGGTGGATACACAAGAATCCTGAAGACCGGCCCAAGAAGAGGCGACGGTGCTGAAAAGGCAATTCTGGAGCTTGTATAATCAGAATTTATAAAAGAGGAAGTTCAGCTTCCCTTTAAAAGATGAAGAAAGGGGATTAAGGAAACTTAGTCCCTTTTTTCCATAATAAATGTTATGATGGTACAGTAAACAGTATAGAGGTTTGATGGGACTTCTCTAGTGTTTAAAGTGCCCATTAGAGCATACATCGTGGTCAGCTGTCAGTGAGGATCCTTACCTATGTGGGTACATGCAGGAGGAAGAAATGGAAACAAAAAGAAATACAGACAACAAACCAATCATAGAGGCTGTGGATCTCATGCATTATTATGATGATGGTCCTTCTGGAGAAAAGGAGTATTCTCTGCAAGGAGTCAACCTTTCTGTGAAGGAAGGAGAGTTCCTGGTGGTGCTGGGTCATAACGGATCTGGAAAATCCACCTTCGCAAAGCATATGAATGCACTGCTTCTGCCCCAGGGCGGTAAGATCTACATCGACGGCATCGATGGAAGCATTCAGGAGAATACCTGGGAAGTGAGAAAAAGAGCCGGAATGGTTTTCCAGAATCCGGACAACCAGATGGTGGCTACCGTGGTGGAAGAAGATGTGGCTTTTGGGCCTGAAAATCTTGGGGTAGCACCAGAAGAAATCAGAAAACGTGTGGACAAGGCGCTGAAGGATGTGCAGATGTTTGACTTCAGAAAACATGCGCCGCACCTTCTTTCCGGCGGTCAGAAGCAAAGGGTGGCCATCGCAGGCATCATTGCCATGCGTCCTAAAATCATCATTCTGGATGAGCCTACAGCCATGCTGGACCCCTCAGGACGTCAGGAAGTCATGAAGACCATCAAAGCCCTGAATAAAGATTTTGGCATCACCATCGTCCATATTACCCACTTCATGGAAGAGGCTGTACAAGGAGACCGTATCGTGGTCATGGAAGAAGGAAAGGTCATCATGGATGATACCCCAAGAAATGTCTTCAGCAATGTGGACCTTCTCAAAAGTATCGGGCTGGATGTTCCTCAGGTGACGGAGCTTGCCCATGAACTCATTAAAGACGGGATGAACCTTACGGAGGGCATCCTCAACATCGAAGAGATGGTGGAGGCGTTATGTCGATTAAAATAGAAAATCTAACACATGTATATATGCCAAAGACTCCTTTTGAGACCATTGCTCTGGATGACATCAATCTGGAGCTGGAAGAGGGAAAATTTTATGCCCTCATCGGTCATACAGGTTCTGGAAAGTCTACCCTGATCCAGCACTTAAATGGTCTATTGAAGCCTACCAGCGGAAAGATCTTTGTGGATGGGACAGACATCACGGATAAAAAGACTGTAATGAGTGAGATCCGGAAAAAAGTAGGATTGGTGTTCCAGTATCCAGAGTATCAGCTTTTTGAAGAGACCATCGAAAAGGACATTGCTTTTGGTCCTCGAAATTTAGGCCTTGATGAAGAGGAAGTGCTGAGAAGAGTCAAGAGAGCCATGGAGATGGTGGGGCTGGAGTATGAGAAATACAAAGATCTGTCTCCCTTTGAGATCTCAGGCGGACAGAAAAGAAGAGTAGCCATCGCAGGTGTCGTAGCCATGGAGCCGAAGGTCCTGATTCTGGATGAGCCCATTGCAGGGCTTGATCCAAGAGGCAGAGACGCCATCTTGAAGCAGCTGAAAAAGCTCCATGAAGAATATAAGCATACGGTCATCTTAGTCACCCACTCCATGGAGGATGTGGCGGAGATCGCCGATGAAGTCATCGTCATGAGTGGAGCCAAGGTTCTCATCAAAGCAACCCCAAGAGAGGTGTTCACAAACATCAGCATGCTGGAGGAAGTGGGACTGGGAGCACCTCAGATCACCTACCTCATGCGGGCGCTGAAAGAAAGAGGCCTTTCTGTACGTGAAGACATCTTCACAGTGAAGGAAGCCAAAGCAGAAATACAGCGGGTGCTGAAGGAAGGAGGACAGTGTCATGATTAAGAACATCACCATCGGGCAGTATATTCCCGGAGAGTCCTTCATTCATAAACTGGACCCTAGAACCAAGATTCTGATTTCTATCCTTTTTATTGTGAATCTCTTCCTCGTGAAGAACTTCACTGCGTATCTGTTTATTTTCCTGTTTATCATGATGATGGTTCGGATTGCAAGACTTTCACCCAAGTATCTGTATAAAGGAATCAAGCCTGTCTTTGTGCTGATTCTCTTCACGGCATTTCTGAATATGTTTGTGACAAGGGGAACAGAAGAGACGCTTCTTCTGGAATTCTGGGTGTTCAAGATCTATCGGGAGGGTGTCTACCAGGCAGTCTTTATGACCTTCAGACTGGTGTTCCTCATCATGGGAACCTCCATCCTGACCCTGACCACATCTCCCATAGAACTCACCGATGGCATCGAGAGTCTTCTGAAGCCATTCAAGAAGATCGGAGTTCCAGCCCACGAGTTGGCCATGATGATGAGTATCGCGCTGCGGTTTATTCCAACCCTCATGGATGAGACAGACAAGATCATGAAGGCTCAGATGGCAAGAGGTGCGGATTTTGAATCCACCAACATCATCAAGAAAGCAAAGAGCCTGATTCCGCTCTTGGTGCCGCTTTTCATCTCTTCCTTCAGAAGAGCCGAAGAACTGGCCATGGCCATGGAAGCAAGAAGCTACCGAGGCGGAGAAGGCAGAACCAGAATGAAACAGCTGAAGTATGAAACCAGGGATTTTACAGCTTTTGCGGTGTTTTTCCTGTTGGTGTTCATCACCTTCGGTCTGCGTTACACCAATATTCTGTAGTACAATCAAAGAGACCTCTTTTGGAAAATCGAAAGAGCGTCTCTTTTTTCAAATCATAAAAAGGCAGGAAGCAGCATGAAGAAAATACTGATGTATCTAGAATACGATGGAACGAACTTCCATGGATGGCAGAGGCAGAAAAATGTACGGACTGTTCAGGAAACCTTGGAGAAAGCGCTGAATAAACTCCTCCATGAAGAACCAGTGCTCTCCGGCTCTTCCAGAACTGATGCAGGGGTTCATGCGAGGAAGTATCCAGTGACATTCACGACGCAGTCCTCCATTCCAGGAGAAAAAATGGCCTTTGCTCTGAATCCGCTACTACCAGAGGACCTGAAGGTCAGAGCATCCATGGAAGTGCCCTGCAGTTTTGATGCAAGAAAAAATGCCAGAGGAAAAACCTACACCTATCGAGTGCTCCGGAGAAAGACCCCGTCAGCGCTTTTTAGGAACTATGCAGCCTTCGTGCCACAGGAACTGGATCTTTTGAAAATGAGAGAGGTTTCGGAGGTGCTTCTAGGCACCCATGATTTTACAGGCTTCAAATCTGTGGGCAGCACCGACCCGAATCCTGTGAAGGAAATGAGAAAGATTGAAATCTGGGAAGAAGGTGAGTTTCTTGTGATGTCCTTCACGGCATCAGGATTTCTCTATAATATGGCAAGAATCCTGGCAGGCACGCTGCTGGATGCGGGTCTTTCCCGGGTGACCCCAAGAGATATCCAAGAGATCCTGAAAAGCGGCAGCAGGGGAAAATCCATGGTGATGCCTCCCTGGGGGCTTTATCTGGAAGAGGTTTATTATAAAAGTGAAGAGATGGAAGTGAAGTAAGGATGAAGAAGTTTCATCCTTTTTTTTAGTAGGAAGAAAAATATAGAGCAGTTCATCAGAATATTTGAACGAAATATGAATTTTCATTGGCGGACATAGGGAATTGACGGAATTTGCTTGATAAAATTTGACGATAAATGTAGAATACTTCTACAATGCTGTTTTCATTACAGTTTGAAGATGGATAGAAGTAAGGAAGAGGATTGCGTCGGATTTTGGGATGGGGGATAGAAATGCTGGATTATTTGGTTCAGTTTCAGATTAATGTTTTTGCGCTGGGCATCTTGCTCAGTTTATATCTTTTTATGAGAACTTCAAAGCTCAGAACTTTCACCAACAGGTTGTTGAGATGGATCATCTATGCCACAGCGGCGTCTATTGTGCTGGAGCCACTGACATGGATCTTTGATGGGATGATGTTCCAGGGTGCTTATTTTCTTGAGTACAGCACAAATTTCCTTCTCTTTCTTGTGGGACCAGTCATAGCGGGTCTTCTCCTTTCCTATGTGGATTACCGAATCTTCAATGATGCCACAAGGATTCAGAATAGAGTGTATTACCAGCAGGCTTCCATCATGACGTTTCTGGTGCTTGTGTATAATATATTCAATCCCATCTATTTTCGGATCAACCGGGAGTCCAACAGTTTCAACAGTGGGCCACTAAAAGAGATTCATTATGGGGTCCTTGCACTTAGCTATCTATTTATGCTTTATTTTTTAGCCAGGCACTGGAGGAAAATCACAAGAAAAGAAGTGCTGATTTATGCCATCTGTTTTCTGACGCCCATCTTAGGGATGGTGGTTCAGATCTTTGATTCTAAACTGCATTTTTCCTGGACATCCATTGTCATTGGACTGTTCATGGTGTATATCTTTCTTGAGACCATGCCTTCTGATGAGGACTATCTGACAAAACTTTTCAACAGAAGAAGTTATGAGACAGAACTGTCCTATCTTGTACGAAGCAGGAAGCCTTTTGGTATTCTCATCTTTGATCTTAATGATTTTAAGGAGATCAACGATCTGCATGGCCATCATAAAGGAGATGAAGTGCTGCTCCACTTCGCCAATGCGCTCAGTCATGTGTTTTCTAAAGAGGGACTCGCATCAAGGCTTGGTGGAGACGAGTTTGCCGTCATATTAAGAGGAAACCGGGACCATGTGGACACCCATATCAATAAAGTGAAGACCTATCTCCAGAAAACAGAGGATGAAGTGCTGAAGTCCCTGACCTTCAGTTATGGATTTGAAAAGCACTATATGGATATGAGCATCGATGATCTTTATAAGCAAGCGGACCAGAAAATGTATCTCCAAAAGAAACTGTCCAAAAAAGAGAAAAATCTGCCGGAGAGTATGGCAGAAGGCCTGTAGAACGGGTGCGTGATAAGAGGTTGCCAATGAAAAGAGGCGCCTCTTTTTTTGATACACGGGTGTATCAAAGTGTTATTTTGTTTGACCACGGTGTTTATAAAGTTGTAAAATAAATTAACGGAATATGTCATGAATATTCAGTTCTTTAACAATCTGTGCAACAAAAGAGGAGGGGTAAGATGAGCTATCTGGTTCGGTTTCAGAGCAATATATTAGGTATTCTGGTCCTTATTATACTGCATCTTTTTGTGAAGCTTTCTACCATCAAGACTTTCAGTAAAAAGCTCATCAAACTGATGATTTATGCGGTAGCCGCATCCCTTATTGTGGAGCCGTTTTCCTGGATCCTGGATGAGCGCCAGTTCACAGGAGCATTTATACTGAACCATGTGTTCAACTTTTTGCTTTATCTTCTGGCACCTGTACTGGCAGGTCTTTTTATGTCGTATCTGGATTATCGGATCTACAGGAATCCTTCCAGAGTCTATGAGAAGCGCTTTTATCAGCAGATGACGCTGATCTCTGTTATGATCCTTTTGGTCAATCTGTGGATACCTATATACTACAGCATTGATCCTGTGACCAATCATTATGATGGTTCAGGACCCATCAAGTGGTTTCATTATGTGATGGTCCTCGGTTTCTATGCCTATATGCTGTATTTTCTGCATCAGGTAAAAGATAAACTGTCGAAAAATGAAATTCTGATGTTTATGCTGCTGTTCATCCTGCCTGTCATTGGTATGATCATTTCGATTTTTGAGCCTACGTTTCATCTAGGATGGAGCTCTCTTGTCATCGGGCTTCTTGGCATCTATGTGTTTTTGGAGACTACTCCCTCTGAGGAGGATGTGCTGACCAAGGTCTATAACCGGAAAAGCTTCGAATCCTATGTGGAATATCTGGAAGACTCAAAGATCCCCTATGGTCTCCTGATTCTGGATCTGAATGGATTCAAAAACATCAATGATCAGTATGGCCATCAGAAGGGAGACGAAGTGCTCACACAGTTTTCCGGTCTTCTCCGTCAGGTGTTTCTGGAGGATGGATTTGTGGCAAGACTCGGTGGGGATGAGTTTGCAGTGATTCTTATGGAAGACGAGCCAGAAGTGCCGCTTCATATGAAGGAGCTGAAAAGAAAACTTCAGGAGCTGGAAGACCCTGTCATGCGTGGGATTTCATTCAGCTATGGGTATGAATCAAAAACTGCATTGAAATCTATGCGGGAAATGTACAGAAAAGCCGATCAGAATATGTATCAGTATAAGGCTCTCTACAGAAAGGAGAGAAAAGACTCCAGGGAGGAACAGGAAGAAAGTGAGAATACGTGGATATAGAAAAGAGGACTTGAAGAAAATTGAAGAAATCTGGCTGAAGGGAAATAGAGAAGCACATGCTTTTGTAGCTGAAGAGTTCTTTCTAGATCATCTTCCGATGCTTGGAGAGCTCTTGCCGAAAGTAACCGTACTGGTGTCTGAGGAAGAGGATACTGTCACAGGATTTCTGGGTATAGAAGATGGATTTATTCTGGGACTTTTTGTGGATCCTGTGAAGCAAGGACAGGGAATAGGGAGAAAACTTCTTCAGGAAGCTAAGCGTAAAATGGATACGCTCACTTTGAAAGCCTTTGTTAAGAATGAGAGAGCTGTTGCTTTCTATATAAGAGAAGGATTCACTCAGGCAAGCATTGAGCTTGATGAAACGACAGGTGAAGAGGAAGTGACTTTTGTCTGGAAAAAATAATTTAAAAGTTTTGAAACAGCGGCTGTGGCTCTTGAGAGAGAGTCCATTCAGCGGCTTTTTTTCTGTACAGAATTGTAGCATAGTCTTCTTTATTGACGAAGCGGAAAAGTCTTACTGAAAAACCTTTCTGAAAAGCCTTCTCTCAACTTGGAGAAATTGACGATAGCTATAAAAACCTTGTAGAATTGAACTAATGAAAAGATATAGGCTAGATACGAAAAAAGTGAATTGAACATATTTTTTAGGATGAGTATTTCTCAGAAAATTCTTTTGGGGCATGGCCAGGTAGTAAAGGTGTATGACCATGAAGGATTGTTAACTATTAAGTATAGGTAAGTCAAGAGCACTAATGAAGTAAAAGTCTGTGCCCAAGGTTGAGTATCTTTTAAAGGGATGAACTAGGAAGAAATCTAAGAAGAGTGAAAAGTTCATGAACATCCTCAGGACATATTGTATTGCTACTATTTAGGAGAAAGGTGGGATGACTTATAGAGACAGTATTATTGGTAGAAGATGAAGGGCGTATCAGAGACATTATTTTAGACTATTTCACAGCCCATGAGATGACTTGTGATGTGGCTCGAGATGGCGTAGAAGCACTGGAGTGCATAAGAATCAAGGAATATGATGTGATGATTTTAGATGTTCTAATGCCTAGGTTAGATGGATTTGCCCTCTGTAAGGAAATCCGGAAGAAAAGTAAAGTTCCTATTTTGTTTCTGACAGCTCTGGGATCAGAAGAGGATACCCTCAAAGGCTATGCCTTGGGTGGAGATGATTATGTGACGAAGCCCTTTTCTTTGGCGGTGTTACTGGCCAAAACAAGAGCCCTTATACGTCGGGGACATGGCGAGAACCCATCAGGAGTCTTAACTTGTGGAGCCATTTCTGTGGATACGCGAGGACATTTATGTAAGGTTTTGGGTGGGGAAGTGAAGCTTTCACCCAGGGAATATGAGCTGCTGGTTTGTTTCATGCGCAATAAAGGACAAGTGATGAGTCGAGAACAGCTGCTGGATAAAGTTTGGGGATTGGATTTTCAGGGAGAGGACCGGGCGGTGGATGTGCGGATTCGTAGTTTACGCTTCGCTCTTGGTTCTGCTGGAGGACAGATCAAGACCATGTATAGGATGGGTTACAAGTTGGAGGAGGAGTCATGATGAAAAAAGTTTATCAAAATCATCCTAGAAGGCTCCGACTTCAATTGCTCAGGCCTCTGGCGATCACTTTTCTGATTTTATGGGTAGGTACCATGATGCTAATCACCAATAATCGTGTAGATGAGATTGCAACTCGTGTGCGCATGAACATGGGGAGTGCTCAAAGTCGCATGGATGAATTTTACAATGAATTCTATGAAAGAAATCTAGAAAATAACCTTGGTGTGGAGGCAAAGCACATAATGAGTCATTTTCTAAGTAGTTTATCTTTAGGACAAGTGAGTGAGATGGACGGGGGAATGTCCTTTGTGATGCGTGTAAAAGAGGGCTATGCTGAAAGTCAGTTGTCCTGGGGGTGGGGCTATATTGAAGGGCCTGAGGTGGGTCAAAGGTGGATACTTACTCTGGATGAAGGACTAGATGATCAAGGACAACTGGACTTGGCTCAGTGGATCACTCACAATCGTGAAGGATGGGGCTACACCTTCAACAATGAAACTTCTTCAGCCCAGGGAGAAGAAGTTTTTGCAAGGGTTACAGGTATAGAACGTCCTGGGTATGAAATTTTGGTGCAAAGAATAGAGATTTTTTCAAATGAAGATACTGTGGAAACTATGGTAGAAACGGCGGCAGAAGGTCCAGGGCAGACTTGGGACTTTGCTTTTCTAAGGGTTCAGAGTGTACTACTCCCACCTTTTGGGGGTAATGGAAAAGATGGCCCGATAAATATGGAGAGACGCTTGTCCTCTTTTCGGGAAGCCCAGGACATACTCCATAAGGAAATGGAAAGTCCAGGTCAGTGGGTAGGAGATAGAGATACATTCGTAAGTAGAAGTTCTGATGATCAAGGGGTTCTTCGAGGAGTATCTGCTCATGTGGACTTTCTGCCTGCGGCACTAAAAGAAGAAAGAGGGCTCTATCTAAGTTCTGCAGCACTCACCATCTTTGTCCTAGTGATTCTTTCAGCCAAGCTCTCCAAAGAAGTGTCTTTACCAGTGGAGGAGCTTTCTAGAAATGTGAAAGATGGGCGAAGTCTAGTGGATGGGCCCATTGAAGAGCTCAATACTCTTGGGGTGGCTTTTGAGCAAGCAAAAAAACGTGTGGAGGAGGAGCTGGAAAGGGAACGCAGCTTCACCCGTTCTGCGGCCCATGAACTGAAAACCCCCTTGGCCATTCTTCGAGCCCATGCGGAGTCTGCAAAAGAGAACATTGCACCTTTAAAAAGAGAGGGGTATTTGGATGTTGTGCTAGAGGAGTGCGATAACATGGCCAATCTTGTGGGCAGTTTATTGGATTTGTCAAGGCTGGAGTCAGGGCTTTCTTTATCCATGGAGGAGGTGGATCTGGCTGCATTGATAAGAGAGGTGTGGTTCTCTCTGAACCTTCATGTGGAGAAGAAAAACATAAAGCTCCAATGGGCTTTGGAAGAGGGACACTTTAGGGGGGATCCCAAGAATTTACATAAGATCGTATCGAACCTTGCCTCTAATGCCATAGCTCATACACCCCAAGGCGAAACGATTAAAGTATCTCTTTATAGTACCAAGGACCAGGTGATCATTGCGGTGGATAATGAAGGTATGAACATAGCAGAAGAACATCTAGAGAAGATATGGACACCCTTTTATCGGGTGGATGCTTCAAGAAATCGTGAAGATGGGGGCACAGGGCTTGGACTTGCCATTGTTCGGGCGGCGGTGCAAGCCCAAGGGGGGACCTGTAGTGTGAAAAACCGTGAAGGCGGGGTATGTTTTCAGATTGCCTTACCGAAATCCATAAGATCCTGAGTTTTCAATTGGCTTTGCAGCCAAGGTTTTTGGGGTGAAATGAGCAGAAAAATTTCACTAGGAAAATCTTTTAAAACCTGAGAAAACCTCTTTCTTTCCAAGGAAGTATCATGTATAATGTTTAGGTACCAGAAAAACAGGATTATTGACATCTAGTGGAAGATGTTCTATAATATTCATGTTTGTAAAAATACTTGTGCTGATCCACTAGCCCCGGATCACGCAATGGAGTAAAACCTAAGAAAGAATAGTAATAGGAACCCCAATTGTGGAGTTTCGGGAGGAAAGAAATGAAGTCATATTTAGCAAAGCCAGGATCATATCAGCCAAAATGGTATGTCATCGATGCTGCTGGAAAGCCTCTCGGTAGAGTAGCGAGCCAGGTGGCACTGATTCTAAGAGGAAAAAACAAGCCAGAGTTTACACCAAATGTAGACATGGGAGATTTTGTCATCATCATCAATGCAGAGCAGGTTGTTCTTACCGGTAAGAAGCTGGATCAGAAGATGATGAGAAGCCATTCCAAGTACCCAGGTGGACTGAAGGAGACTCCTTACAGAGAAGTACTTGCAAAGAAGCCTGAACTAGCCTTCTCCGAAGCAGTCAGAAGAATGCTTCCTAAGGGAGTACTGGGAAGAAACCAGTCTAAGAAACTTAAAGTGTACAGAGGAGAAAATCATCCTCACGCAGCTCAGAACCCAGAAGTTCTTGAGCTAAAGTACTAGTCGGGAGGAGGAAATAAAAATGGCAAAAGTTCAATACATGGGAACTGGTAGAAGAAAGAAATCTATCGCAAGAGTTAGACTTGTACCTGGATCAGGTGCAGTTACAATCAACAAGAGAGACATCAAGGACTATTTCGGTCTTGAGACTCTGATTCTTGTTGTTAATCAGCCACTTGTTCTTACAAACACAAAGAGCGCATATGACGTTCTTGTAAATGTACACGGTGGTGGACTTTCCGGACAGGCTGGAGCAATCAGACATGGTATCTCCAGAGCACTTCTGAAGGCTGATGAGACCCTTAGAGGCGAGCTGAAGAAGGCTGGATTCCTGACAAGAGATCCAAGAATGAAGGAAAGAAAGAAGTATGGTCTGAAGAAGGCTCGTAGAAGCCCACAGTTCTCCAAGAGATAATACAGACGAATATTTGTTTATTCAAAACCTTTCAGCTATGCTGGAAGGTTTTTTGCTGCTCATAAACAAGATCCTTCGGACGATGATGAAAAATGTACCTGCTGTTCTCATGGACTGCACAGAAATAAGAATGGGCATGATTCTCTGCAGTATCTGTGATAAGCTGTCTAAGAGGTGGAATTGATGAAATACGTGAATGGTAGAGATGTGCTTCCAGAAAAACTGTTTGAGGAGATTCAGAATTATACCCAAGGACTTTATCTATATATCCCCAAGAAAAGTGGCTCGAAAAAAAACTGGGGAGACAGCACCTATATAAAGAAGGAACTTGCACTACGCAATCGAGAGATTTACGGGAAATTTCTAGAAGGCATATCCTTTGGACGGATTGCGGAGAAGTTTCATCTTTCGGAAAAAAGCATAAGAAGAATCATCCTGGAGGAGAAAAGGAAAATGGAAGAGAAGAGAGAAGTAATCCAAGATGTGTTGAAGGAATGGAATCTTGATGAAGTCCCAGTGGCCATGCATCATACTACTTGGGGCATTGGGGAGCAATACGTGCTGAAAGAATACACAGAACGAAGTACTCTGAAAAGAAACTTGACATTCCTGAGAGTTCTTAAAGAACAAAACCTTCCGGTTCCTGAAGTGGTACAAACCCGAAAGGGAAGCTGGTATGTAGAAACTGCAGAAGCAATGTATCTTCTTACTGGACGTCTACGTGGGCGAAGTCTGGTGAACTCAGAAATGCTGGAGAAGCCCTTCTTTGTGGAGTTTGGCCGTATTCTGGGAAAGCTTCACAGAGCTTTTGAGATTTGTGATCATGCCATGAGTTTCTGGCAGAACAGTCTGCTGGAAGAAATGAGTGGGTGGATTCAGGAAGGGGTGGAGAAATTCAACCCGTCCTATGTGAATAAAGAAGAGTTTCAGAAGGTACTCACACGTCTGGAAGAACTTTACAGTAAGCTTCCGAAACAGCTGATTCATAGAGATGTCCATCTGGGCAACTTCCTTTTCTATGAGGGGGAGTTCTCCGGATATATTGATTTTGATCTCAGTCAGAGCAACATCCGTATTTTTGATTTATGTTATTTTATGCTGGGACTGCTGATCAAAGAGGACAGCCATTTTCTGGAAGAAAAGAAGTGGTTTGAGATTCTTCCCCAAGTGATAAATGGGTATAATGAAGTGAATCCACTCCTAAAAGACGAGCGGGATGCTGTGGTTGTTGTGATGAAAAGCATCGAGTATCTTTTCATTGTGTATTTTCTCTCTGTGGAAGATGAGAAACGAGCTCAGGATGCAGGAAATGTGCTTCATTTCCTGGAACGGAATACGGATAGGATTGAAGAACTTGTACGATGAATGGAGTCGGAATATCCTGGCTCTGAGCAAAGGAATTGGTTGTCTAAGGTTGGGATAGTAAGCTTACACTTAGAAAAATGTAAATGTTTCAATGTTTCCATTTTCAAAAGACTTGAACATAAAATTATCAGTCTGTTTTCCAGGTTAATTCTATGTTAAAACTTGTAACATAGAGTTAACAGTGCTCTTATTTAGCGGTATTATAGACTAGGAAATATATGAAATCTCGAGTGGGAGGTACATTCTTTTGAATATTGCTATGATCATAGGACTCTTGGGTGGTCTGGGACTTTTCCTGTATGGTATGAAAATGATGGGAGATGGTCTTGAGAATGCGGCGGGTTCCAAGCTGAAGTTTATACTCAACAAGGTAACAGCAAATCCAATCAGTTCTGTGCTGATCGGTACTGTAGTAACAATTCTCATGCAATCCAGTTCGGCTACCACAGTCATGGTAATTGGCTTTGTAAACTCAGGTCTCCTGAATCTGGTCCAGGCAACTGGATTGATCATGGGTGCAAATATCGGAACAACAACAACTGCGTTTCTTGTTTCTATGAATATTGATGCCATTGTCCCTATACTCATTTTTCTAGGGTCATTCCTGTATTTGTTTACCAGGGCAAAGAGAAGAAGAGATCTGGCTAGTATCCTTTTGGGATTCGGTATTCTCATGCTGGGTATGGAGCTCATGAGTGAAGCCATGTATCCTCTGAGAGACTCACAAGTGTTTAAGGATCTCATTCTGACTGTAGGTACTCAGTGGTATTTAGGTATCCTTCTTGGATTAGGAATTACGATGCTGGTTCAGTCGAGCTCTGCGACCACAGGACTGTTGGTTGCACTTACTTCGACAGGCGGAATCAGTATTCAGGCTGCATTTCCTTTGATCTTAGGTGCCAACATTGGTACCTGTATCACGGCTTTGCTGTCCTCTATTACGGCGAATAAAATGGCAAAGAAAGCAGCTGTGATCCATTTGCTCTTCAATATCATGGGAGCCGTCCTATTCTTGCCGCTTGGCAAATATCTGATCAACGTAGTTACTTACTTGGCACCAGAAAGCATCAAACTTCAGATTTCTTTTATACATTTAATTTTTAACGTGTCCAATACGCTAGCACTTCTGCCGTTTGCAGGACTTCTGATTCTCATAGCCAATAAAGTAGTTGGAGAGGAAGAAGACAAGGCTCAGGAAATTCTGGACAGAAGACTTCTTCAAACACCAAGTATCGCAGAAGGTCAGGTTATTCTCGAAACAGTTAAGCTTGCTGAGCTTGCGAAAGAAAACTTGAAGCTTGCCACAGATGCATTTATATATAATGATCAGAAAGATCATGATTTAGTTTATAAAAATGAAGCTAGAATTAATGAAGTAACAGAAATCATCACAAACTTTCTTGTAGAACTTTCTGGAAGTGATATTGACATCAATGAGTTTGCACGGGTGGGAGATACGTATCATGTGCTTAACGATATTGAGCGTATCGGGGATCATGCTGAGAACATCATGGAGCTTGCAGAAGAAAGAAGCAGAAAGAATGTGGAGATCACACCAGAAGGTGTGGAAGAACTGAAAAACATCTACAATTATACGAATCTTGCCATGGACATAGCCATTGAAAGCTATAAGAACAATGACAAGCAAAAGGCTGTAAGTATAGAGCAGACAGAAAAGAGAATTGATGAACTGCAGAAAGAATACCGAGATGCACACATCAGAAGACTCAATGCGGGTCGATGCAGTGCTCTGGCAGGAATTCTGTTCTTGGATCTCATCTCCAATCTGGAAAGAGTGGGAGACCACGCAAAGAACATTGCTGATACCATTGCAGAAATCAAAGAAAGAGATTAATCATACAAAATTTTCAGGAAGCATTTCGGACGTTATGTCCGGGATGCTTTCTTTTGTTATAGCCACAAGAAGAGATGGGTTAAGTCTTTGTTAAATGAGAAGGAACGCTCTTTTCAAATGATTTGCATTGGAGTAGAATGACTTAGGATTCATAAAAAGTATAAAATTTTGGAGGAAGCATAGTGGATACAGTAATGATCATCGCGCTCTTAGGTGGGCTTGGTTTGTTCTTATATGGTATGAAAATGATGGGAGACGGACTGGAGAATGCAGCGGGAAGCAGATTGAAGTTCATTCTTGAAAAAGTCACGTCCAGCCCTTTTAAAGCAGTTCTTGTAGGTACCTTTGTCACCATGCTCATTCAGTCCAGTTCTGCGACCACGGTCATGGTGGTTGGGTTTGTGAACTCAGGACTTCTCAACCTGGTTCAGGCTACAGGAATCATCATGGGAGCCAATATTGGAACCACGGTGACAGCATTTCTTGTGTCCTTGAATGTAGATGCCATCATACCAGTATTTTTATTTTTCGGTTCTATTCTGATGCTTTTTAGCAAGGCCAAAAAGAGAAAAGATATCGCATCTATTGCACTTGGTTTTGGTATTATGATGCTTGGTATGAGTCTTATGAGTGATGCCATGTATCCTCTAAGAGACTCTAAAATGTTCAGGGAGCTCATTGTAAGTCTTGGCAACCAGTGGTATCTTGGTCTGCTGGTAGGGCTTGGTATCACCCTGATCATACAGTCAAGTTCGGCAACAACGGGTATTCTGGTGGCGCTGACCAATACGGGAAATATCACCATTCAGATTGCGTTTCCAATAATTCTCGGAGCCAACATCGGTACATGTATCACTGCGCTGCTTTCTTCCATTACAGCTAACAAAACAGCGAAGAAGGCTGCTGTGATCCATCTTCTGTTTAATGTCATAGGAACACTGATTTTCCTGCCGCTCGGAGGACTGCTCATCTCTATTGTCACAAGAATTTCTCCAGAAAGCGTGAAGTATCAGATTTCCTTTATCCATCTGTTCTTTAACCTGTCCAACACCCTCATTCTTCTTCCTTTCAGAAATGTACTCATCACCATGGCTAATAGGATTGTAGGGGATGAAGTGAAAATGGATAATGAAATTCTGGATAGAAGACTGCTTCAGACGCCAACCATTGCAGAAGGTCAGGTAGTGCTTGAAACCGTAAAACTGGCTGAACTTGCCAAGAAAAATGTTCATTTGGCTACAGAGGCTTTTCTCACCGGAGACCTGACTCATGAAGATGAAATCATGAAGAATGAAGAAAGAATCAATGAAGTAACAGAAATCATCACGAACTTTTTGGTGGAGCTTTCTGCAACAGAAATCAACATAGAAGAATTCAGAAGAATCGGGAACACTTATCATGTGATCAATGACATTGAAAGAGTGGGAGACCATGCGGAAAATATTCTTGAACTGGCCATAGAGAAAAAGAAAAAGGAAGCGGACCTTACACCAGAGGGTGCTGAAGAGCTTCGTGCGATTTTTGCAGAAACAGAGAATGCCATGAATATCGCCATTGGATGTTATAAAGAGAATGACAAGAATTATGCCATGAAGATTGAAGCGGTGGAAAGAAAGATTGATGCCCTTCAGAAAGAGTTCCGTCAGAGCCACATCAGGAGACTGCAGCAGGGAAGATTCAAAGCTCTGTCGAGCATTCTGTTCCTGGATGTCATTTCGAATCTGGAGCGTGTGGGAGATCATGCGAAGAATATGGCTGATGTTGTGTCCGGAATTCAAGAAAGAGATTAAGAGACTTTTCGCGGAACGCTAAAGTACACCCCTGATGTTCATTGTTCCGATGAAAAATAAGTATAGAAAAGAGCTGAGATCGTGAGTGAGATCCCAGCTCTTTATTTTTTCTCGGTAATCGATGATTCATCCTATGAGCATATTATACATGTCCAACACTGGAAACGCTTTTTAATATACTGCAGGAGGCGCTTTTTACGGCCTGATGAATGGCCTTTTCCACCACATGGGCAGCAGCTGTGCCAAGCACTGTGACATCACAGGAAACCTCTCCACTTCCAAGTACAAAGAGTGTATCTCCATCCACCATGGTGTGGATAGGACGGATGGCTCTTGCCATACCATCTTGTGCCATGGAAGCTGCTTTATTTGCCTGGCTCTTGGTGAGATTTGCATTTGTTAGGATGCATCCGATGGTGGTGTTCCCTTTGAAACTTGCAGCATACCCCTTATAAAGAAGTTCCTCTGTATGAAGAAGCACATCACCCTGGCAGGGGCCTGCTAAAATCTTTTCTCCTTCATAGATGCTGCCAAAGGCATTGACGGCAATGATGCATCCAATTTTTAAGTCTCCCAGGGAAACAGCAAAGGATCCAATGCCGGACTTCATAGAAGCCTCTGGTCCCAGTATTTTACCCACAGTAGCACCTGTTCCAGCGCCGAAACTGCCATCCCTGTAGTTTCTCTCCATGGCGCTCTCTGCTGCCTTTAAACCCATGGCAGAGTCCGGTCTTTTTTTTGCGTTTTTATAACCCAGGTCATAAAGAACTGCCCCGGGTACGATGGGCACCTTTGCAAAACCTGTATCGAATCCGATGCCTTTCTCTTCTAGAAAAGTCATGACCCCTGAAGCGGCATCCAGTCCAAAGGCACTGCCGCCTGCAAGAAGAAGTCCGTGTACTTTGTCCACCATCTCTTCTGAAGCGATGAGATCCGTCTCTCTGGTACCAGGAGCCCCTCCTCTCACATCCACCCCAGGAGTTGCGCCTTCAGGGGAGAGAATCACAGTGCATCCGGTTCCTCCCTCCTGATCCTCTGCATTGCCGATATAAAAACCATCCAGTTCATGGATTGAAATCTCTTTCATGCTCGTTGCTCCTTTCTACTTTTGATATCATTCTATCACAGGAATCTGGAAAGAAGAATGGGAGATAAAATCCGTCGTCTTCAGAAAATATTAAGAATGTAAAGGGTATCAAAAATATTTTTTCGGATTTTTTGTGAATATTTATACAAAAAGTGCATAAAGAGAAGTATATTTATGAACCACCTCTCTGAATAAGTTGGCGGTTGTAATTGCAGAATGGAATCGTTTTATGCAAGATTTGATTCAATTTGCCCCTAAAATGAAAGTTTGAGAAAATGTGAATTCAGATTGGAAACGGAGACAAACACTCATGGGGAATAGGGGGTGCATGATTATGGAACCATTGAATTTACAAGGGTTTTCATGGTTTAATGGCCTCTTGAAACTATTAAAATCTGTGCTATGATGAGAGTGTAAAGAAGGTCGAAGGCCGTAAAATCATGAAAGAAAAACTTGCAGGATCATGACACTGATTTTAGAAAGTGCCTACACAAAATGATAATAATCATTCACTTATAAGGAGTGTACAAAAAGATATGGGTAAAAAGACAATCGTTCTAGGGGTAATTGGAGCCGACTGCCACGCGGTGGGAAACAAGATCCTCGACTATTCTCTTACAGAAGCAGGATTTCATGTGGTGAATATTGGAGTTCTTTCTCCACAGGAAGACTTCATCAATGCTGCCATTGAAACGGGAGCAGAAGTGATCATGGTTTCTTCTCTCTACGGTCACGGGGAAATTGACTGCAGAGGCATGAGAGAAAAGTGTGACGAAGCAGGACTTTCTGGCATTAAGCTGTATGTCGGTGGAAACATCGTAGTAGGAAAGCAGGACTTCCAGGAAGTGAAGAAGAGATTCATGCAGATGGGCTTTGACCGGGTATATCCACCTGGAACCACTGTTGCGACAGCCATTCATGACCTGAAGGAAGACTTGGGTTTACTTGAAGCTGTGGTAGGGGCATAATGCGCCATGAAAGCATATCTATTTATTGATTTTGGCAGCACCTACACCAAGCTTACAGCAGTAAGCAAAGAGGAAGACCTCATCCTGGCCACTGCAAAATCATATACGACTGTGGAGACCGACGTGATGGAAGGGTTCGGAAAAGCTTTTGAGCTGCTCATGAACGATCTTCCCAATGATATAGAATTTGAACAGAAACTCGCCTGCTCTTCGGCTGCAGGCGGGTTAAAAATTGTCTCCATTGGCCTGGTGCCTGAGCTGACCATGGAAGCAGCCAAAAGAGCTGCGTTGGGCGCAGGAGCCAGAGTCACAGATGTATTCAGTTTCAAACTGAACCAGAGTGAAGTGAAGAGAATCAAGAATGCCAAGGCAGACATGATTCTTCTTGCAGGAGGAACCGATGGAGGAAATACAGACGTCATCATCCATAATGCCAGGATGCTGAAAGATGCGGAAATTAAGATTCCGGTGGTGGTTGCGGGGAACAAGAGCGCAAACGATGAAATCATTGAGATATTTGAAGGGCAGATGAATTATCACATCACAGAAAATGTGATGCCCAGTCTCAATCAGATCAACGTGGAGCCTGCCCGTGAGACCATACGGAATATTTTCATGGAAAATATTGTGAAAGCCAAGGGAATGTCCAAGGCCAAAGATCTGATTAGTGGCATTCTGATGCCAACACCGGCAGCGGTGCTTAAAGCTGCTGAAGTGCTCAGTCAGGGGACAAAGCATGAAGATGGCATCGGCGACCTTGTAGTAGTGGACATCGGAGGAGCCACCACAGATGTGCACAGCGTTTGTGAAGGAGCTCCAAGCAAGCCTTCTGTGGTCTTAAGAGGACTGGAGGAGCCCGTGGCAAAGAGAACGGTTGAAGGGGACCTGGGGATGAGATACTCCGCTCTTTCTCTTTATGAGGCGGCGGGTAAAAGATATCTGAGACGTTATAAACTCAGCCACCTGGAAGAGATGGATGTGGAGAAAGAGTTCACCTTCAGAAATGAGCATACGGATTTTGTGCCTTCCACGGAAGACGAGCTTCAGTTTGATGAAGTCATGGCGAAAATCTGTGTGGACATCTCCATGAAACGTCACGCGGGGACTGTGACGCCAGTCTATTCACCTCTTGGGATGATGTATTCCCAGGAAGGGAAGGATCTCATGGAGCTTCCTTATTTGGTAGGCACCGGTGGTGTCATTGTGAATTCCAGAAATCCGGAAGAGATCCTGAAAGCGGGACTGTTCCATGAGGAAGATCTGGATTCACTGAAGCCAAGACATCCGAAGTATCTCATTGATGAAAAATATGTACTCTCCGCCCTTGGACTACTGGCCATGGTGGACGAGGAAAAAGCCTTACGAATGCTGAAAAAATATGTTGTGAAATGTTAGGAGAAAAAAATGGACCTGCAAAACAAAAAACTCTCAGAAGAGCAATTTTTTAAGATCCGGGAAGAGATTCTCACCCACTGGCCCACAGGAAAAGATGTGGACCTGACAGAAGCTGTAGAATATCTGAAGAAAGTACCTGATGAGAAGAACTTTGCCAAAAAGCTCAGAAAAGCCAAGGAAGAAGGGGTGACCCTGGCTCAGCCAAGAGCAGGTGTGGCACTCATCAGTGAACACATCAAGCTGTTAAACTACCTGGAAGAGGAAGGTGGCGCAGATCTTCTGCCCTCCACCATCGATTCCTACACCAGACAGAACCGCTATAATGAATGCCAGGTGGGCATCGACGAATCCATCAAGGCGGGAAGATCTCTTCTCAATGGATTCCCAGCGGTGAATCATGGGGTCAAAGGCTGCAGAGAAGTCTATGAGTCCATCAAGAACCCCATCCAGGCAAGACATGGCACACCGGACGCAAGGCTTTTAAGTGAAATCATCACCGCTTCCGGATGGACTTCCAATGAAGGCGGCGGCATCAGCTATAACATTCCCTACGCCAAGAGCGTATCCATGGAAAGAACCATCAGAGACTGGCAGTACTGCGACAGACTCACCGGATGGTATCAGGAGCAGGGGATAGAACTGAACCGTGAGCCTTTCGGACCACTGACCGGGACCTTGGTGCCCCCTTCCATCTCCAACACTGTGGCGATTCTGGAAGCGCTTCTTGCAGCAGAGCAGGGCGTGAAGAACATCACCGTAGGCTATGGACAGTGTGGAAACATCATCCAGGACGTGGCCGCCATCCGTGCCCTGGAAGAGCAGACAGAAGAATATCTGAAAAGATTCGGATACAACGATGTGTTTGTCACCACAGTATTCCATCAGTGGATGGGCGGGTTCCCAGCAGATGAAGCCAAGGCTTTTGGCGTCATCTCTCTCGGCGCAGCCACTGCAGCCATGGCAGGAGCCACCAAGGTTATCGTAAAAACGCCTCATGAAGCATTAGGTATTCCAACCATGGAAGCCAACGCTCAGGGCATCAGAGACACCAAGATGACCCTCAACATGCTCCGGGGACAGAGAATGCCCATGAGCAAGGAGCTGGAAATGGAAATCAGGATCATCAAGGCAGAAACCAAGTGCATGCTGGACAGTGTGTATGAAGTGGGCAAGGGAGACTTTGCCAGAGGTACGGTGGAAGCATTCAAGTTGGGCATTGTGGACATTCCATTTGCGCCAAGCAAGTATAACGCTGGAAAGATGATGCCTGCCAGAGACAACCAGGGAGCGGTAAGATACCTGATGCCAGGAAATCTTCCTTTCACCCAGGATCTCATAGATTTCAACAAAGAAAAACTCATGGAGAGAGGACGCTTTGAAAATAGAGACGTGACTTTCCAGATGACCGTAGACGATATTTTTGCCGTTGGTAAGGGAAATCTCATCGGCAGACCGGAGGAAAAGAAGTAAAATGAAGATTATTGATGTGGTGTGTTCAGAAGGCAGAACCGGGTTTTATTTTGATGACCAGAAGGCCATTGTGAATGGTGCAGGTCATGACGGGTTTATGTATGTGGGAGAACCAGAGACGGAGGGCTTCACTTCCATCAGAGTTCCTGGAGAGAGCATCTCTGTGATGCTGATTCTGGAAAATGGAGAAATCGCTCATGGAGACTGCGCTGCAGTTCAGTACTCCGGTGCAGGCGGAAGAGATCCTCTTTTCATTGCAAAGGACTTTATTCCAGTCATTGAAGACATAGCAAAGAAGCATCTCATTGGGAAAGATGCCTCTTCGTTCAAGCCTCTGGCAGATGAGATCGACAGCCTGTCCCATGAAGGGAAAAGACTGCATACCGCCATCCGTTATGGGATGACCCAGGCGCTTCTGGATGCGGCAGCCAAGTGCAACAGAGTCACCATGGCTGAGATTGTTCAGAAGGAATATGAGACAGGGGTAACACTAAGCCGTGTACCGATCTTTGCCCAGAGTGGAGACGACAGGTATAACAATGTGGACAAGATGATCATCAAGGGCACAGACGTCATGCCTCATGCCCTGATCAACAATGTGAAGGAAAAGCTTGGTGAAAACGGAGAAATCCTTTTAAACTACATCACCTGGATGAGAAATAGAGTGCTTCAGTATAAGATGACAGAAGACTATACCCCAATCTTCCATGTGGATGTTTATGGCACCATCGGAAGAATCTTCAACCAGGACCTGGAGAAGATGGCAGAGTATCTCAAGACACTGGAAGAGGCTGCAAAGCCATTTCTTCTTCGTATCGAAGGACCCATGGATGTGGGTGAAAGAACCAAACAGATGGAAGCGCTTCGTGACCTCACTAAGATCCTTGATGATCGAAACATCAATGTGGAGCTGGTGGCAGATGAGTGGTGCAACACCTATGATGACGTGGTGTACTTCGCGGACAATAAGGCAGGTCATATGATTCAGGTGAAGACCCCGGATCTTGGCGGCGTGAACAACTCCATTGAAGCCATCCTGTACTGCAAGGAAAAAGGCATTGGCGCCTATCTTGGCGGAACCTGCAATGAGACCAACAGAAGTGCAGAGGTCTGCACCAACATCGGTATGGCCTGCGGAGCCAAGCAGGTGCTGGCAAAGCCTGGTATGGGCGTGGATGAAGGCTTCATGATCGTCAACAACGAAATGAACAGAGTGCTGGCCCTGGCCAAAAGAAGACAGAATCAGTAGATAGGAAAGTATGCCGCACAAGCTATGGAATGTAGGAAGTGCGGCATTTCTTGTTTGGATCGATGAATGAGATAAAGGTGGATACGAAATGAAAATAATTGATGCGAGAAAGGTCACGGAAGAGGTCAAGAAACTGGTCATGGATGCCAATTACTTCCTGCCCGAGGATGTCATGACCTCCCTTCGAGAGCAGAAGAAAAAGGAAAAGTGGATCCTGGCCACCAATACCTTGGGGATGATCATCGAAAATGCGGAAATCGCTGAAAGAGATATGGTACCCATGTGTCAGGACACCGGCATGGTGGTGGTCTTTGTGGAAATGGGACAGGAAGTCCACATTGAAAATGGACTGCTGGAGGATGCCATAAACCAGGGAATCCGGGAGGGCTATGAAGAAGGGCTTCTTCGCAAATCCGTGGTGGGAGATCCTTTAAACCGAAAGAATACGGGAGACAATACCCCAGGGGTCATCCACTATGAGCTGGTGGCAGGAGATGCCTTGAAAATCATGGTGGCGCCAAAAGGATTTGGTTCTGAGAACATGTCCCGCTTGAAGATGCTGAAGCCCTCTGAAGGAGTCGAAGGAGTCAAGCAGTTTATCCTAGAGACCGTGGAGCTGGCTGGACCCAATGCGTGTCCACCTATGGTGGTTGGCGTTGGTATTGGGGGCACCTTTGACAAGGTGACCTATCTGGCGAAGAAGGCGCTCATGAGAAGGCTGGAAGACTACAACGAGAATCCTTACTATGCGGAGATGGAAAAAGAGCTTCTTCAAACCATCAATGCCATGGGCATCGGACCCCAGGGCTTTGGGGGAGAGACCACAGCACTGAAGGTGGCCATCGAGTATTTCCCGACCCACATCGCAGGACTGCCTGTGGCTGTGAACATCAACTGTCATGCCACCCGTCATAAGGAGGTGACCTTATAATGGAGATTAAACTGACAACGCCACTAACAAGAGAAAAGGTCATGCACCTGAAGCCTGGAGACAATGTGCTTTTATCAGGAACCATCTATGCCGCTAGAGATGCAGCCCATAAAAAGCTCATGGAGCGTTTGGATAAAGGAGAAGCGCTGCCCTTTGACATTGAGGGAGCAGTGATCTATTATGTAGGACCCACCCCCACAAGAGAAGGAGAAGTTATTGGATCTGCGGGACCTACCACCAGTCTTCGAATGGATGCTTATACCCCAAGACTTCTCGATTTGGGACTCATGGGGATGATTGGCAAGGGAAAGAGAAATGTGGAAGTGAAGAGAAAAATGGTGGAGCATGGGGCCATTTACTTTGCCGCCATCGGTGGTGCAGGGGCTCTCATCAAAAAGACCATTCTGGCCCAGGAAACCATCGCCTACGAGGAACTGGGACCTGAGGCCATCCGAAGATTGGAAGTGAAAGACTTCCCTGTGACGGTCATCATTGACAGTAAGGGAAATGATCTTTATGAACTGGGCAGAGAGCAGTATCTTGCCTGGAAGAAAGAGGAAGAAGAAAAGTAGAACTATATATGAGAGGCAGTGGAAGCATGATGTGACCACTGCCTTGTTTTTATTTTTAGAAAAAAAGGATTCATGGCAAGGCTTTTGAGGATATGGTACGCTACCTTTAGAGGGTTCCCACCCGATATCTTTAAATGAATCAAAAGGCAGTAGGGGTTGGGGTGAAAAAACTTTTGAGATTCTGTAACGAAACGGCGTCTATATACTCATATCAGTAACAGGAGGTGGAAGGTGAAAGACGTAGGAAAGCTTTATGAAGAATATTTTCAGACGGTATATAAATACCTGTATGTGCTTTCAGGCAGCGCAGATCTGTCCGAGGATCTGACCCAGGAAACCTTCTATCAGGCGGTGAAAAGCTACAAGGATTTTCGTGGGGACTGCAAGGTCTCTGTCTGGCTCTGCCAGATTGCAAAGCATCTTTGGTATAAGGAAGCAAAAAGAAGAAACCTGTATAAGCCGGAACCTCTGGAAGAGATTATGGATACTCTGGCATCGGGGGAAGAGACAGAGAAGGTAATGCTGGAAAGAGAAGAGAAAAAGATTCTTTACGAAAGAATCGAAAAGCTTGAGGAGAAGACACGGGAGGTCATGCAGTTAAGGCTTTCTGGGGATCTGAGTTTCAGAGAGATTGGAGAGATTCTTGGACGCACAGAAAACTGGGCGCGTGTAACTTTTTACCGAGGAAAGCAGAAGATCATGGAGGTGGAAACAAATGAAAAGTAAGATAGAGTGCAGCATTGTGGAAGATCTGCTCCCAAGTTTTCTGGAGGAGCTCACAAGGGAAGAAACCAATGAATTTATGGAGGGGCATCTGAAAGGCTGTGCATCCTGCAGAAAAAAAGCGGAGAATCTCTCTCATGAGATGGAGCATATGGAGAAAGCGCCAGAAAGAGAACTGAATTTTTTAAAAAAAGTGAAGAAAACAAAGCTTCTTGGCGCAGTGCTGAGTGCACTTTTTGCGCTAGTTATTGCTTTTGGCATCTACAGCTATGAATTCAGATACACCTTGGATCAAGGGGAGTTGTCCAAAGCGGTGACGGACTATGTCTCTCCTTTTGAAGAAGAGTTTGAAGGGTATGCCCTGGAGACCCTGCGTCTTGAGGCTGGAGCACTTCTTGTTTCTTTTAAGGATCTGAAGAGAGAGACGAGAAACGGCGTTGCAGAATTTGAGAAGGGGATCAATGGAAAGTATCGGATCATCCGGGCAGATCTAAGAACTTCAGCCTACAGCTCTGTGATCCAGACTTTTAACTGGGAAAATCAGGAAGAAAAAAAGGTGGTTGTCAGCGGATACAGTCTTTCCAAAGACATTGCACGGTACGGGCTGGAGTTCAGTGCGTATAAGTCACCAGGATGGGCATCGGATGAGAGAGTAGAGAGGACCCTTACATTTCCTGTGAAAAACCTGCAGTTTCTGGAAGTCTTTTCTTTAGAGGCTCTGGTGGAGGAGCTGAAGAAAAGTGAAAATCAGGAGTTATACAATTATCACCTTACAGATGTGTCTTTTTACGATGAGACGGGAGAAGACATCACAGAGTCTCTTCTTGTAGGAGAGTCTGGAAATCAGGGAGGCAGCGGCATTGGATCCGCGGAGCTGTGGCTTGTGTATGTGCTGATGTTTTTAGTGCTGGGGTTTGGCGCCATCATGGTCCGGTACTTTTTGACGGACTAGAATCCACCACAGTCATATACTCATAAGGCGTCAGAAAAAGCATTGTCCTATGGAGTAAAATTGTGCATACTAGATAGTGACAATAAGTATTATTCAAATAAGACATCGTGGAGGAGTAACCTATGTTTATATTGCGGGATAAGTCTGTGGAAAAAGCCATCAGAGCTGTGGATCCTTCTGCAAAGGTGGAAAAAGTACTATATCTCATCATTCTCAATGGCGTAGAGGATGATGAGCGGATTCTTTGGACCAAGAGAAAGAAAATACTAGGATGGATGGCACTTGCTTTTTTCATCCTCTATGTGCTGTTTTCAGAGATCAGGCTTTTCAATATACTGTTTATTCTATCCGTGGCTTTCTGGAGCGGCACCTCAGGCTTTCTGAATGACACCGGGTTTGTGGTTCTGGATGAAAGAGGTTATACGCTGTATGTGTTTAATAAGTGGCAGACAAAGGTTAAAGCTGTATATCCACTTTCTTTTGAGGAGATAGAGTCATGCGAGCCTGCCGATCGGATTCTTAGAAAACGAACCGCACATCTTCATCTCTATGTGAAAGAAAAATATTTTCATGTCATTGTCAGCAGAAGAACTTTAGGCTTGAAAAAGCAGAAGAGAAGCTTTCATGAGATGATGTCAGATTTTACAGAGAAAACTTACCGCAAAGATCTGGATTTTTATCATTTTGATACAGAGGAATAGGGCAGTGTATGATTGCACTGGTGTAGAAGGCAATGAGTAATGGAGCTCATTGCCTTTTTTAATGAGAGATTAAAGACACTATGGGGACTCCATTGAAGGAAGCAAACTGAAGCCAGTTGAAAGAGGATGCGTTTGGTTCTCCTATTCTTTGCCATACAACACTACAGTTCTTTTATGAACACTACGTGATATTCTCTGATATATTTTTCGATTAAGATTTTCTTTGGATAACCAGAAATTATGATAGAATGAAAACAAAGTTTAGTTCGCGATGAGTGAGGGGGGGAAGAAGATGGAAACAGCAGACAAAAAGCAGCTCGGGAAGGATTCTGACAGGATGTATAAAGTAACAGTCTCTCTCCTTTCTGGACTCTTGGGACTGATACTGATCTATGCCTCCATCAGGCTCAACTTCAGTGGATTCAGGCTGAATTTTGTCTGGAGCATTGGATTTCCACTTCTTGTTAGCCTGGCCTGGGGACCTTTTTACGGACTCATCAGTGCGCTTTTTGGGGGCACGGTGCTGTACCCTTTTATACTGGGCTTTTCCAATGGGTGGGCATCAATGGTGCCTGCCCTGTCGTTTCTTCTTTGGATCTATCTTCATGGAAAGGGTGCAGAGTGGAGACAAAAGGAGAAGGTTTGGTTTACGAACCTGTACGTGATTCAAGCCTTTCATGCTGCAGTGCGATGGATATTGTACAGCACTCTTTTTCCGCTTCTCTTCCGCTGGAATCCTCCTTTTTGGAATCCTCAAGCAGTGACGGAAATCAGCAGAAGCATCGTGGTGCTCTTTGTTATGAGGGGGATCCTCATGGAATCCGTGCTCGTTGCGGTCTGCGATGCAGTGCTTCTTCTCCCACCAGCAAGAAGGATTCTACGCCTGAAGTCCTCGTCCTCCAGCAGATACAGCGGACGGATCATGGCAGGGATGGTTTCTTTTGGGCTTCTTTTCATTGGCTTTATTCTTTCCATCCAAAATGGCATCATTGAGGAGAAAAAGGTCGGAGAATGGCTGATGCCTCCCGATGATAAAACGAAAGTGACGCTTTTTTTGTCCACGATTTTATTCATCATCATGGGTGGCATTGCAGTGCGGTATTTTCAGAGAGCTTTAGAAAACCAGGAGTCTCTTCTTAAAAGCGAAAAGAAGTACATGACCATTTTTGAAGGAATCCATGATCTTTACCTTGAGACCACCTTGGGCGGCAAGGTTCTTATTGCTTCTCCTTCGGTGAAAGAGATCCTCGGCTATGAGGTGGAGGAGCTTCTTACAAAGAACATGGAAGACCTTTATCTGGATCCATTTGTCCGGGAAGAGCTGGTGGAGCTTTTGAAAGAAGAGAAAGAAGTGAACAACTTTGAAGTGGTCATTCTTGGAAAAGAAGGGGAGCGCCATTATCTGTGGCTCCATGCAAAAATGGAAGAGCAGGATGGACAGCCGAAGATTATTTCTGTGGGGAGAGATGTGACCAATTATCAGAAGGCCATGGATGAAGTGCGCACACTCAATCAGGAGCTCAGCCAAAGGGTAGAGGAAAGAACAAAGGATCTTCAGAAGGCGGTATCGGAGCTGGAAAGCTTCTCGTATACCATTTCCCATGACTTGAAATCTCCCTTAAAGGCCATTGATGCCTATGTGAAGATGCTGAAGGAGGACCTGGCAGACTCCATAGCAGAGGATCCCAAGGACATGCTGCATCAGATTGAGAAAACATCAACGGAAATGATTGCCCTCATTGATCAGCTCCTGAAGTATTCAGTGGTGTCCAAAACCCAGCTGAAGATGGAGTGGATTCATGTGCGGGAAGAAGTGTGGTCCCTGTTTCTGGAGCAGAAAGCTTCCTGTGAGGAGAGAAACATCGTCCTTCAGATGGAGGAGTCCCTTCCTGATCTATGGGCTGACCGGATGCTCTTCAGGCAGGCTCTAAGAAATATTCTGTCCAATGCAGTGAAGTTTACGAAAAACGTAGAGCAAGCAGTGGTTGAGGTGCAGGCAGAGCATACGGACAAAGGGTATGTTCTCACCATCAAAGACAATGGTGCGGGGTTTGATATGGAAGATTCCGGGAAACTCTTTGAAGTGCTTCAAAGGCTGCACAATAAAGAAGAATTTGAAGGAACGGGCATTGGCCTTGCCACGGTCAAAAAGATCATGGAGAAGCATCAGGGAGAGATTACCATGGAAGGAAATCCAGGAGCAGGTGCTGCAGTGCACCTGAGATTTCCAAAAGAAGGAGAGAGAGTTTAGATGAAAAGACCATGGAAGGTCATGATTGTGGATGATATGGAAGTATTCAGAAGGCAGATCCGTAGACTGCCCCTGTGGAACGAAGACTCTTCTTTCCTTCTTCATGCGGAAGCAGCAGATGGGATAGAAGCTCTTCGGATGCTGGAAAAGGAACCGGTGGATCTTCTCATCTCAGATATCCGAATGCCCCGGATGGATGGTCTTTCGCTTCTGAAGGAAGTGAAGGCCAGAAATCTTTCGAAGTATGTGGTGTTTCTCAGTGATTATGCGGAGTTTTCTTTGGCGAAGGAGGCCATCGCCTTTGGTATTTTTGATTATCTTGTGAAGCCTGTGAAAGAGGAGGAGCTTCGGAGTCTTTTTCTGAAGGTTTCGGCTCATCTATCCCAGGTGGAGAAGGAAAAAGAAGAAAAGAGACTTCTGGAAGAAAAGCTTTTAGATAGTGTGGACCTCTACTATCCTCAAAAGGAAGTGCTGGATCTCACAGAAAGGATCGTTTCTGGACAGGAGGATGCGTTAAAGAAAAGTGCATCCTTAGTGAACACCGCCTACGATGCCCTGAATCTCGATCTTTTGAAAACCGCACTGGTGCTGGAGAAGGTTTATGAGGAGATTCTAATGGAGGTGGAGAGAAGAAGTCCCTGGCTGGCACCCCTCTATCCGCACTACCAAATGAGCAGATCCCGATTGTCCAAAGAGGCATCGATTCAGGAACTGGAACTTCAGTTTATGGATCGAATGGGCAGACTGGTAAGCATCATGGCGTACCTTTTGCCAGATAAAGGAGAGCATCCCCTGGTGAGGGAACTGGAAGAGTTTATCCTCTTGCATCCTGAAGGAAAGCTGACTCTGGACCGCTTGGCAGAAAAGTTCTACCTCACCAAAAATCATCTGGGTGAAGTGTTTAAGGAGGAGACGGGACTGACCTTAGGCGAATATCTTTTCCGTGTCAAAGTCCAGCGGGCCATGGTGCTTCTTCAGGAGGAGGAGCTGAGAAGCTATGAGATTGCGGAGCGGCTTGGGTATCAAAGCGCCGAGTACTTTGCAAAGCAGTTTAGAAAGGCCACGGGAGAAACGCCCATGGAGTACCGTGCCCGGATGAAGGAAGAGAAGATTGATTAGAAATTAACGAATCCATGTTTTGTTGGGGTGCTGCCCTTGTTTTGTGCATTCTGATTTCCTGGAAAGATTAGTATGATAAATACGTAACAAAAATCAGGAACGAAGATCAAAATAAAACAAATAAGGGGTACAGAATATGAACAAAAACATCAGCAACCTTCTTAAAGGAATCACTGCTCTTGGCCTTGTGCTGACTCTTTCCGGATGTGCAGCAAAGGAAGCGCCACAGGTTGAAACACCAGCAGAAACTCCTCAGGAAGAGGAAAAAGTGGAAGCTTCCGAATGGAGCATCCAGCCAAAGCTTGGCATCACCAAGGGAGACTACTTCCGTGTAGAAGAACGTTTCAGACAGGGTCACTTAGGGATTCTTGAAGTGGTCATGAATGGAGATGAGATGGTTCTTGTGGAGTTCAATGAAATGACAAGAGCGAACTATTACAACAGATTTTATCAGAATGTGCCAAAGCGTACATCAGAATACAACTATGACATGAAGGCCGTAAAGGGCGCTGCTTGGATTGAGAGCGTTCTTCTGGTGGAAAAGCAGATGATGGAATCCCAGAGCCTCACTGGAGAGTTTGAAGTGGTTTCAGGAGCTTCCAACAGCATCAACCAGTCCATGCTTCCTCTGGCAGAAAAGCTGTCTGCACTGATGGCTGAACCTGCCACTGAAAAGTACTATGAGATCTCTGAAGAACTGAGCGGTGGACTTACAGGCCGTCTTCAGGTGACCCTGAAAGACAAGAAGATCACCTCTGTCAGATACGATGAGATTTTTGCAGATGCAGCGAAAGACATTGAAGCTCCAGCTCAGAAAATGTACTATGGTCTTTCCAAATATGGTTCTGTACAGTACGATGAGCCATCCAGAATCGGATTCAATGTCCAGATGGATGCGCTGAATGCAAAGGTAGTGGACACTCAGGATCTTCTGGATCTAAGTGAGCTTCCAGCCATCGATGAATCCGGAAACTACGCTTCCAGTGGATTCACCGTGAGAAACGGAGCTTGGGATAACTACCTGAAACTAGCAAACACCCTTCTTACAGAAATGAAGGCAGATGGAAATTTCTAACAGCTCTCTATAGCTTGACTACACAAAAATGCATGGATGAAAATCTGTGCATTTTTTGTTTTTCAGGGAAAGGTCTGAGAAGGAAGATGAGACCTGTTTCAATGAGGACTGAATTCTTATAGCTTACAAAACACTGAAAATAAGGTAGTATGGGTAGTAAAGAATAGTTTTAAAGGAGGAGAAGAAGGAAAAAGGCAGAGCCCATCTTTTTAATGAGTTTACCTAGGAAGTACTTCTTACATAGAACATGGACGAGAAGAAAAGTGTAGAGCAGACAGAGATCAAACATAAAAGAAGAAAAAGATACAGCGGGACCCATCCGAAGAAGTTTGAGGAAAAGTATAAAGAGCTTCAGCCGGAGAAGTATCAGGATACCGTGAAGAAGGTCATGGAGAAGGGGAGCACACCAGCAGGGATGCACCGGTCCATCTGTGTGGAGGAGATTCTGGAGTTTCTCAACATCCAGCCAGGCCAGACGGGGCTTGATGCGACCTTAGGCTATGGCGGTCACACAAAAGAAATGGCAGCGAAGCTTCAGGGGAAAGGGCATCTCTATTCTTTGGATGTGGATCCCATAGAGCTTCCGAAAACAAGAGAAAGACTGGCCGCCCAAGGATTTGGACCGGAGATTCTCACCATCCTTCAAAGAAACTTTGCTGAGATTGATGAGGTGGCAAAAGAGTCAGGACCTCTTGATTTTGTCCTGGCGGATCTTGGGGTGTCTTCCATGCAGATCGACAATCCGGAGAGAGGATTCTCCTTCAAGGTGGATGGACCATTGGACCTGAGACTGGATCCGAAGAAAGGTGTTTCTGGAGCGGAGCGGCTGAAATCCCTCACAGAAGAAGAGCTAGAGGGGATGTTCATCGAGAATGCTGATGAGCCTTATGCAGATGTTATAGCAAAGGCCATTACCAAGTACAATAAGAAGGGCATCGAAATTTCCACCACCACCATGCTGCGGGAGATCATCTCTGAGGCGCTGCAGTTCATTCCCGAAAAAACGAGAAAAGACGACATCAAGAAGTCCTGTCAGAGATGTTTCCAGGCATTGAGAATTGATGTGAACAGCGAGTTTGAAGTGCTCTTTGAGTTTTTGGAGAAGCTTCCCCATGTGCTGGCACCGGGCGGACGTGTCGCCATTCTTACCTTCCATTCCGGGGAAGACCGGCTTGTGAAGAAAGCGTTCAAGCATTATCAAAGGGAAGGCATTTACAGTGATGTGGCCAAGAGTCCCATCAGACCTTCGGATGAGGAAATCAGAAGCAACGGCAGGGCAAGATCAGCAAAGCTCAGGTGGGCGGTTAAAGCCTAAAGGATGAAAGCTTGCAGTTCTCTAATAGATCTGACCCTACTTTATGGACATTCAAGGAAGAGATATGAAATTGAAAGGCTCTGGCGGTTTTGCTGGAGCTTTTTTCATTGGTTGAAAAACGAATGTGGTAATTATTAAAGATGAACACTCTAACATCTGTACGGTTTTCGGGACAATGAAAGTGCTACAGTGTACGTATAGAACTATATGAATCAATAATGGGGGAATGTAAAATGAAAAAAACCTGGATTGCTGTAGTGCTTTTGTCTATTCTTGCACTCTCTGGGTGCGGTTCCAGTGTAGAATCTGTGAAGAAAACCGATGGAGATGTGCCGGTGAAGAAGGAAGAACCTGTGGATGCCCCGGAAGATGCTGTGGATGAACAGGATGAAGATGTTGTGTATACCATTGGAGACCGGATCGCTTTTGATGACCAGTATGCATTGACCATTGTCAGTGTGAAGGAAACGGAGGAGCGCAACGAGTTCTCGGAGAAAGAGGTGGAGCAGGTGCTTCTCATTGAGTATCTTTATGAGAATCTTCGCAGCGAGGATGAAATCTATATTTCTGATATGGAGTTCAAGATGGTGGATGAAGGGGGTAACATGATGGACACGTATCCAGTAGATTCTGGATTCAGTCCGGAATATACGCCAATGGGAGCGAAAACCCTTGCTTCCTTCGCTGTAGGTACCACCGAAAAAAGCAGCAAGATTCAGGTCCATTA
This sequence comes from Proteiniclasticum ruminis, assembly GCF_900115135.1. Classification (GTDB taxonomy): domain Bacteria; phylum Bacillota; class Clostridia; order Clostridiales; family Clostridiaceae; genus Proteiniclasticum; species Proteiniclasticum ruminis_A. The sequence continues at coordinate 51,614 of NZ_FOVK01000008.1, forward strand.
TTATGACAACTTCTTTTCATCCCAGTCCGATTGTGTGTTTTCCCTGCAAGTAGGCAGTGAGGCTGAAGTGAATCTGAACGGGACATTGCCAGAGTATGAGAATACCTTTGCTGTGGGAGAGACCATTGAAATTACCACAGAAGACGGTGTATATACCGTGACCATAGATTCGGTTGAAAAAACCTCTGAGAGAAATGAGTATGAAGTGAAGAACCCAGAGGCTGTTTACAAGATTGCTTACAGCTATGCCAATGTGAGTATGGAGGAACCGGTGTACATTTCAGAGTACTCCTTCACCCTCATTGATGAACAGGGAAATACAGGATATGTGTATCCCAACTTCTCAGATGAATATCCCACTGAGACAATCAAGGGCGCAAAGAGCAGAGCAGTGATGTTCTTTGGCACGCACAAGGACAGTAGAAGCCTTGTATTGGCGTTCAAGGACAATATGTTTAATACGAATTCTGATTTCTATATCAGAGCAGACAATTTGAATTAAGTAAAAATTGGAGGAGATGAAATGAAAAGGAAGATCATTGCAGGGTTTATGCTGCTGCTTCTTGCATTCAGTTTTGGATGCTCAAAGAAAGATGAAGTGAAGGAACCTCAAGAGGGGTCACCGGTAGGGACAGACGGAGAGGAAGAAGAATCAGCTGGACCTAATGTGGACAAGAATCTTCTCAGTGTTGAGGTGACTTTGCCTCCTGACATGGCTGGGGATCTCAGCGGCTTTGACAGAGAAGTGTATCTGAAAGAGAACCCGGATTTTTCTGATGCTAAGGTCATGGAGGATGGTTCTCTTTGGATCAAGATGTCCCGAGATAAGCATAAAGAGATGATGGAAGAGATGTCAGAAAGCATCAAAGAAACTTTCAATGAACTCATTGAAGGAGAAGATACGCCGTATATCAAAGACATCAGAACAAGCAATGGATACAAAGAAGTAGAAGTGTATGTGGACCGGGCAGGATATGAGAATGCATTTGATTTTTCTGGGTTAACGATTCTTCTATCTGTAGGATTTTATCAGACATTCCAGGGGGAAGAAGTGGAGCTTCACCTAAAATATATGGATGCCGATACCGAAGAGATCATCCAAGAAAGTTTCCTTCCAGAAGAATAGCCTAGTTATAATGAAGTCCGCTGGCGAAGGCTGGCGGATTTTTTTACGTGGTAAAATGGAAAAGTTCCTCATTGACATACCTCGAAGTTCAAGGTATTCTAATCATAGAAGGTCTAGGTATAAAGAAAGGAGGATTTCTTATGAATTTTGATAAAAATCTATTGGGTGGAACCACGGCGCTGCTCCTTTTGTCTCTTCTTTCCAGTCAGGATATGTATGGCTATGAGATCATCAAGGAGCTGGAGCTTCGCTCGGACAGCTCTTTCCAGTTCAAAGAGGGAACGCTCTATCCAGTGCTGCATAAGATGGAGAATATGGGATGGCTGAAGTCCTATCTGTCCAAAGGGGATGCGGGAAGAGAAAGGAAGTATTATCAGATCACGGTGAGAGGAAAAAAACAGCTGGCTCTTGAAAAAGAGCAGTGGAATGTCTTTACCGAGTCTGTGGAAAAGGTTGTTTTTGGGGGGCAGTATGAGCTGGCAAGATAAAGAGAGCTATCTGAAAGAGGTGCTTTCTCAGGTGAAGTTCTCGTTTGATCATGAGTTTATTAAGAAAGAGCTCAGAAGTCATCTGGAGGAGCGCGTGGAAGACTATATATCAGAAGGCTACACTCCTAAAGAAGCTGAGAAAATGGCTTTGGAGAATTTTGGGGATCCCAAGGAAATCGGAAAAGCGCTCAATAAGGAGCATAATCCTATCATCGGTTGGATTCTGTATATTTCGAACGTATTGCTTTTTGTAGGAAGCCTCTATTTGATCTTTACGATTATGGTTCCTTTTGGCATGTCTTTTTTTGGTCGGAATCCATCCAAGACCATTCCCAAAGAAAATATTCTTTATTCCATTGAAGTGAATGAGAAGAGAAAGATTGATGACCGTATCATCAAAGTGGAAGAAATCATCTATGAAATAAATGGAAATCTCCATATCATCTACAGCGATGTGGATACTAGGCTTTTTGGGGGAGGTTGGTCCTTTGGAAATTTGGGTATTATCACGGATGATACTGGAAAAGATTTTTTTGATGGTTCAGGATTTTCTACCGGAGGGATTTTTTCTAAAAGCTTACGGACGATTCATGATTTCCCAGAAGAAGCAAAGATGCTTAATATAGAATATGACTACTACAACAGATATTATAAGTTCGAAATCCCTCTACAGGCAGGTGGTGCTCATGAATAGAAAACAGAAGATTATTAGAAATACTGTACTTCTTATGGCGTTTTCCTTTCTCTTTATCACAACAAGCAATCTTTACTTGGATCCTTTAGCCGCCCATAAGGCTTCTGAGAGAAGTATTCACTATGGACCTTCAGAAGTTCTCCATATAGAGAGCTTTCCAGGTGGTAAATATTATCTTGGAAAATATGAACAATGGATCTCCTGTAATACGGTTAATAGAGCCTTAGGTATATTCTGGCGATTCGGGAGCCAGGTAACTGGCATTGAGGTAAATGAAGAAAAACCGATTTCTTATACCTGGTCTAGCTCAGATAATAGAAAAAAAGTTTATGGTATCGTCAATGATAAGAGCATAGATAGACTGGAAATATATTTAACTGAAGGGATAGTGCTCACACAAGAAAAGTTCTATGGAGATATGTTTCTTTTAACTTGGGAAAGTGAGGGAGAATTTCAAAAGATTGTAAGCTATGATCGCCTAGGTGCTGTTGTTTTTGAGGAAGAAAGCATAGAATATAGGCCATAGATATTAATGAGGTGAAGTATATGGAACTTTGGGACGCGTATGATCAGGATGGAAGAAGAGCGGATAGAGATCTCATCCGTGGGGAGCCCATTCCTTATGGGTTATATCATCTAGTATCCGAGATGCTTGTGAGGCATGTGGATGGAGACTATCTTCTCGTGCAGCGGGACTTTCAGAAGGAAGGATATCCCGGGTGGATGGAAGCGACGGCAGGGGGAAGTGCCCTAAAGGGAGAAACACCGGTGGAAGCAGCCAAGCGGGAGCTTCAAGAAGAAACTGGCCTAACAGGGATTTCATTTCAGGAAATTGGAAAGACATACACAGAGAATACGATATTTATTAGTTATCTGGTCATTACAGATTGTGACAAGACCTCTGTAAAGCTTCAGGAAGGGGAGACTATTGGATACCAATGGTTAAGAGAAGAGGAGTTTCTCAGGTTTTTGAACTCTTCAGAAGCGATTCCGCCACAGAAGGAAAGATTGATAGAGTACCTTAATGTTTAAGCTGTGAAGGGTAAAATGATACAAAAAGGTAAGAAAGACCGAGCTCTCTTTGGTAAGGAGAGAGTACGGTCTTTCTTTGTTTTTATCTATATGAGTGCAGAGAACGTGTACTTGGACTAGAGTTCTATATACATCAGAAAACAAGATCATTTCTCAAAAACTGCTTTCAGCTTCACCTCAAGGGATTCATGAGTGGAGTTAACTATTAGAAATGATTAAGTGGATGCGGTGAATGACAAGGCAATGTTTGACCATAAATCATTTTCAATCAGCAAATACTATGAGGCCAAACCAGAATCAATGGAAAATTAAGGATTCCCAGTATGATTTACAGAAAAACAGTAGACTACCTTTAACATATAGAGTAAATAAATTAGGGTAAGGGGTAAGGGAAGGGCAATGTCACTTAAGATGAAGATGATAATAGCCATTGCACAAAGAGCTCCTGCTAACAAACGGTGGTAAACCTTCTCTCTTAGAATATTTATCAGAGATGCACTTGCAATGGTATACGACCAAATTATGAAAGCTATAAAAAAGTGACTTTGTAGAACTGCTGCTAAAATAAGTGGTTGAATGTGAACAGCAATGAAAATCCATCTGCTTTTAGGACGGTAGTTGTAATATTCATTGGTACCTGTACTGAGATTGGCGACTACGCCTCCAGAGATATCAAAAAATAAAAGCCATAAGACTAAAGTTTGATACCATTTTAGCTGCAGCCAATAAGAAGAAGTGGATAAGAAGGTTAGTAGTGTTGCTGTTGCTGCAAAAACTACAATTATGATGAACTCGGTTCGTTGTTGTTGGATGCCAAACAGCTCATGAAGGAACTTTGGAATGCGTATAGATGTTTTCATGTTAAAGTACTCCTTTGGAACTAAAATAGCTTTTTTCCACCATACATTAATATGTGCTTAGCTGTATAGGGCTAATAGAGAGAAAAGGGTACTAATGCATTCTTGTTGTTTCTGTGTCATGTTACAAGCAACCATGCAAAGTGTATTGCTTCCTTTTGTAGCAATTAGCCCTGCTGAACTGAAGAGCAGAAGTCTTTGTGATAAGGTTTCATGAGTATTCGTAGTTTATTTCTGACAGTGTTTTCAAATTCAACGAATGGTATAGTCTCATTAAAAATGTATAACAGATATTCTGTAGCAACAGTTGAATAAAACACTTCTGCAAGCAACTGTGGGGTCATTTCACTTTGCTCAAAGGCTAATGAGACTTTCATATATTCTTCCGCTTTTTTTATATAGGACATGTCCAGAGCTAGCAGCTTATGGAGTAGCGTGTTGTTCTTCTTGGACAACTTCATAGCCGAAATCATGATGTCCATAACGAACTGTTTTGGGATGCGATTCAGATTTCTCAAGGGAATCATGAAAATATCTATGATTTTGTCTGAAGGATGAATAGACGATGGAGTCTCTGTGAAGTCGGACCGTGATGATAAGTCTTCAAAGACTGCCATTAAGATATCATCTTTTGTTGCAAAATAGTTGAAAACTGTCCCTTCAGCTATGTTACACCGCTGAGCTATTGTTTTTGTGTTTGTTTTAGCATAACCAAAATCATTAAAAAGCTTCATTGACTCTTTTATGATGGCAGCTCTGGTTTCCGATTTGTTTTCTGGAGTAATCCTTGCCATAATTATACCTCTCCCTCAATATGAGTGCACTCATATTATATCATGTCATGAAATGTGGGTAAACTCCTATTATTCACGGGGGCACAGTTCTGTTATGCTGTTATATGCCATGATCCACTAGTGCTAGCATTTTTTTTGAGAAGTGATGGGGAAAGAAAGTTTAAAGAAAGAAGCCGGTTTTACTCTTATGACTAAAAATCTATTCAAGAATGGACTCTGTTTTTAATAGATACTGTATTATGGAGATTTATGTCACATCTGATGTACGCGAGGAACGTAAGGATGACAAGTGGCTCAGCGTAATACTGCAGAAGGATTAGAAGAAGTTTGAAGAAAGAGTAAGAATAACTTGTATAATAGCAGGATAGGAGCACCTTCGAGTGCTCTTTTATAGTGCGTAAAGATGCTCTAACACCCATAACAGAGCATCGTAAACGACTTCAACAATTTATTGACAGAAAATTCAATCATTGCTACAATAGCGACATAACATAGAAAACTTGGCACGGAGATAGATGGTATATAGAAAATATGCTCATCTATTCGTAAGTTGTTCTTTTAAAGAGGTGTAAAGTCTTATTCTATGTTGTTTTCCGTTGTTTTGTACCAGGTGAATAATAAAGGCAGTCTAAAGAGTACGGGTGGGTATTCTTTACTATACTGCCGCCTCATGTGCAGGAGCTAAAGTACACGCTAACCGGAAGGCCATGATTCCGGTTAAGTATCATGTAAAGGAGCGCAGCATGAAACTCAAAACAATTGTCAACGGAAAAGTATACCAGTTTAAAGATGTGAAAGACGTGCTGGCCAAGGCTAATGAGCCCAAGGCCGGTGACAGGTTGCAGAAGATTGCAGCCAGTGATGAAACAGAAAGAGTAGCGGCCAAGGTCGTGCTGTCGGAGATGCTGGTGGAGGATCTTGTGGAGAATCCAACAGTGCCCTATGAAAAAGATGAAGTCACCAGAGTGAATCTGGATGGCATGAACAAAAAGACCTATGAGAGAATCCGAAGAATGTCCATAGGAAACTTACGGGAACTCATTCTGGACCATAAGACCACCAACGATGATCTGAAGAGAATCTCCAGAGGCATCAGTGGAGAAGTGGCAGCAGGGGTAGCAAAGCTTATGAGTTCCATGGACCTGGTCTATGGTGCCAGCAAAATCCATAAAATCACCAGATGCAACACAGAGATCGGTCACCCGGGGACCCTGTCCTACCGCATTCAGGCCAACAGCACCACAGACAATCCGGAAACCATCATCTTAGGAGTGATGGAAGGGATTTCCTTCGGTTCTGGAGATGCCTGCATCGGGATCAATCCTGTGGAGGATAACTTTGAAAGCACCAACCGTATTGCACAGAAAGTCTTTGAGTTTGTGAAAAAATACGATGTGCCAACGCAGATTACAGTGCTGTCCCATATCACGACCCAGATGGATGCCATGAGAAGAGGCACACCTCTTTCCATGATCTTCCAGTCCATAGCAGGAACCGAGAAGACCAACGACAGCTTCGGTGTCACAAAAAAACTCATACAGGAAGCCTATCAGGTGGCTTTTGAGTTTGGCATCAGTTCCGGACCGAACCTTCTATATTTTGAAACCGGTCAAGGCTCAGAAGTGTCTGTGGATGCTGATGAAGGCGTTGATGAGATGACCTTGGAAGCCAGAACCTACGGCTTTGCCAGATATTTTGATCCATTCATGGTGAACAATGTCAGTGGATTCATTGGACCGGAGACCATCTATGATGGCAAGGAAATGATCCGGGCAAACCTGGAAGACCATTTCATGGGAAAACTCATGGGACTGCCCATGGGCATGGCCCCTTGCTTCACAAATCATACCCCAATCAATATGGACGATCAGCAGATCGGTACCATGCTTCTTACCATGGCAGGTGCAAATTTCTTCATGGGTATACCCCATGGGGATGATGTCATGCTTGCCTATCAGGACACCAGTTTTCATGATGATGCCTGTCTTCGGGAGCTCATGGGGAAAAAACCCGCACCGGAGTTCCACAGATGGCTCATGAAAAAAGGACTCATGGATGAACTTGGAAAGCTTACTGCTTTGGCAGGCGACGCTTCCATCTTCTTGTAGGAGGCGATGAACATGAATGATGATCAGCTGAAAAGAATTGTTGAAGAAGTTTTGGAAACCATGAAGAAAAGTGAAGAAAGCCTCAGAAAGAGCACACCTCTGGAAGAAGAGCCAAAAGCTGTAGAATCAGGAAAAGCACCTCAAGGTACCGTGGTGGAAGACGATGTGATTCCGGATATCCTTCTGGATGACTATACTTCCTATCTGGACTTTGAGAATCCTGTGAATGGGCCAGAGTTTTTAAGAATCAAAAAGAAGACCGATGCCAGAATGGGCCTTGGAAGATGCGGCCCTAGATATCGAACGAAAGCCTACTTAAGAATGCTCATGGACCATGCAGGGGCTTATGACGCTGCTTTATCAGAAGCACCGGAGGACATCGCCAAAGACCTTCGGATGGTCATGGTAAAAACCCAGTGCCAAGATAAGGATGAATATCTGTCAAGACCGGACCTGGGCAGGATGTTTGATGAAGAGACGAAGAAGCATATTTTAGAAAGCTGCATCAAAAATGCAGATGTGCAGATCATCCTCTCGGAAGGACTTTCCAGCACAGCCATGGAGAAAAACACTTCCAGCGTCTATCAGGCTCTTGTACAAGGGCTGAAGATCGAGGGACTGACAAGTGGCGCACCTTTATACGTGAAGTATGCAAGAGTCCCTGCCATGGATGTCATTACAGAGCTTCTCCAGCCGAAGGTAACCATCATGCTCATTGGAGAAAGGCCAGGTCTTTCGACCTTTGCCTCCATGAGTGCATATCTTTCCTATAAAGGGAAAGTAGGTATGCCGGAGTCTCTTCGAAATGTCATCTCGAATATCCATGAGAATGGGATCAATCCTTCTGAGGCAGGAGCTCATCTGGCCAGCGTCGTAAAAAGAATGATGGAGCAGAAGATCTCAGGCACAGAGTTCAAGATGGTATAGTTTTTGATTTACAGAGTCAGAGGAAAACTTCTGATTCTGTTTTTTTGTGCAGCTGATTTTTTTAAGGTGAGTGGAAAAATCCGAACTGTGGTTTTCTCCCGTTCGTGTTTTTCTATCTGGGAGAAGGGAATCGATGCTTTTCGCAGGAAATTTGTCATTTTTCAAGAGAAATGAGGTTAAAAATTGCAGTTTTTTTGAAACATTTCTTGATTCCCGTCCCTTTCTCCTATAAACTATGAGTAGATGAATATGTAGTTGAAAAACTAAAATCACCGGGGGGAACGATTTAGTTCCTTTTGGTGATTTCTTTTTTTTCAATTTCTTTCTGTCAGTTGAGTAAAAAACCTGTGATATAATGAAGTAAACGGTTGTGTTTTTTTCTTGTGTCACGTTTCGCACTAAGAGGGCAAGGAGAGGAACCATTTGGAGAAGCCAAGAACAAAAGAAATGCCTGCACTAAAGAGAATGACAAAAGAAGGATATGAGGAACTCGTACGATATCAGGAGAAGAAATGCACCATCATCGAAAACCTTCATAAGGTGCATATGTATCCTGTGCTGACGGTCCGGGCAAACTATCCCGGCGTGGAGAAGAACAACGACATCACAAGACTCATTAATGCAGAAATCTCAAAAACCATTGGAGAAATTTTCAAAGAGAAGATACTCATCCATGAAGTCTATGAGACTCCAGAAGGACCCACCATGTTCTATGTGGTGAAAGGTGATGCCAGAACCTTGAAGGAGAATTCCATCTTCATTGAACAGCAGCATGATCTGGGACGGTTTGTGGACATTGATGTTTATGATACCGATGAAGACTATGCGGTGGGGAGGATCGAACTTTCCTATGAACCGAGAAAGTGTTTTCTCTGTGACAGAGCGGCCAAGGTTTGTGCCAAAGAGAAGAGTCATCCGGTGGGAGAACTGGTGGCTTATATGGAAGAGATGGTTTCACAGTATCTGGAAGACCACGATTTGACATTGAAGTAAGAGAACCAAAAATCATATTGCAATACGAATATATTGGAGGGGTAAAATGAAAATCGGAATACCGGCGTCAAGAGGCTATGCCATCGGACAAGCATTTATCAAGAAACATGTGGAGCTGAACATCACGGAGGAGAAGGTCCAGGATGTGGCCAAGGAGAAGGATCTTTTAAGAAAGGCCTGCGAAAAGTCCAAGGTCCAGCTGGAGAAAATCAAGAAGAAAGCACTGGATTCCATGGGAGAAGAAAAAGCCATGGTCTTTGATGCGCATCTGATGCTTTTTGATGATCCTGAGTTTATCGGAGCCATCGAAGGAGAAATCGAGAACAACGGTCTTAATGCGCTGAAAGCAGCAAGTGATGTGAGCAGCAGCTATGTGGCGATCTTCGAATCCATGGAAGATGAGTATATGAGAGAACGTGCTGCGGACATCAAGGACGTGGCCAAGAGACTGATGAACAATCTTGCGGGCATTGAGGACAGCTTTGATATTGAAGAAACCAATACCATTGTCATTGCCCATGATCTGACACCTTCTGATACAGCGCAGCTGGATAAGGAAAAAGTCATTGCCTTCCTGACTAATATCGGTGGAAGAACCTCCCATAGCGCCATTATGGCGAGAACTCTCGAGATTCCTGCGGTGGTGGGTCTTCATGACATCACAGAATCTGTTCAGAATGGGGATATCCTCATTGTGGATGGAATTGAAGGAAGAGTCATCATTGATCCGGACCATGAAACTGTAACAAAGTATGTGGCCCTTCAGGAAGCCTACAATCAGGAAAAGGAAGAACTGAAGAAGCTGGTGGACGTAAAGGCAAAGACCAAGTCCGGCAAGCGCATTGAAGTGGCAGGAAATATCGGAAAGCCTGAGGATGTCCATAAGGTTCTGGAAAATGGAGCGGACGGCATTGGTCTCTTCCGTACAGAGTTCCTCTATATGGATAGAGATGATATGCCAACAGAAGAAGAACAGTTTGGATCCTATAAGTATGTGCTGGAGAAGATGGAAGGAAAGCCTGTGGTCATCAGAACCCTGGACATTGGTGGAGACAAGCAGCTGCCTTACCTGGCAATGCCTAATGAGATGAATCCATTCCTTGGTTACCGTGCCATCAGACTGTGTCTGGACCGTACAGATCTTTTCAAGATTCAGCTGAGAGCGCTTTTAAGAGCATCCGTTTATGGAAACCTCAAGGTGATGTTCCCTATGGTGTCTTCCTTAAGTGAGTTCCAGAAATCCAAGGAACTGGTGGAAGAATGCACTGTGGAGCTGAAGGCGGAAGGGCACGATGTTTCTGAATCCATCGAGTGGGGCATCATGGTGGAAATCCCAGCCGCTGCTGTCATGGCAGATGAACTGGCAAAGCATGTGGATTTCTTCTCCATCGGCACCAACGACCTGATTCAGTATACTTTAGCTGCGGACCGTATGAGTGAGAAGGTTTCTTACCTTTACGATCCAATGCATCCAGCGGTGCTGAGACTGATCAAGATGACCATTGATGGAGCTCATTCCCAGGGGAAATGGTGTGGTATGTGTGGAGAAATGGCAGGAGATGAGACTGCAATTCCAACACTTGTGGAGTATGGTCTGGATGAATTCTCCATGTCTGCTTCCTCCATCTTAAGAGCAAAGCAGGTTATACTAGAACAGGAATAAAAGCAAAAGAATCAATATCATAGACAGTAGAAGTCAGTATATCCGCTGGCTTCTTCTTTTTTTGTCTTTTCTGGCGGAAAATTATAGTGGAAAATCAATGAGATTTAGAAAAGAGAGGGCTATTCTTCGGGTATCGTAGAAAATCTGCGGGTGGTGATAGCAGATAGACATAAAATGATTGAATATTCTAACGGGGACATTGATAAGATAGTGAAAAGGATAAGGGTTTATAGCTTTGATTTCAAGGGTCTTTACTGCAGGCTTTATAGATTGTTTATAGAACATCAATTATCAGAATTATTGTGAAATAACCTATGGCGATTTAAAAAAATTAGCGAATAGTTACAGTTGTTTAAATATTTAATATAATTAATTCTAAAATTATACAGTAGTGTATAATTTTAATAATTTGAGGAATTTTTAAGTTTTTATGTCGATTAAGGCTATTTTATTTAGTTTTAACTTAAGAAAATAGAATAATTCATAGAAAATCAATTGACAAAATAATCAGACGAGTTTAGAATGAGGTATATAAAAAACATTTCTGTTTACTTATCTTATTTAAAAGGAGAGAGAACGATGGATCTATTGAAAAGACTTTGGAAAGAAGAAGAGGGGCAAGGCTTAGTTGAATATGGACTCATTCTGCTACTGATGGTAGTTATCGCAGTAGCTGTTGTTGGTATTTTTGGTGATGAGATTCAAGGAATTTACGAGAGAATAAGAGATAATATCCAAGGTGCACCAAATTTAGAATCTGGTGCTTGAAGCTGATGTATAACTAATCATTGTAAAGCCCCCCTCATCAGGGGGGCTTTACTACACTAGAAGGCGGTGGTACACATGGCGGAAACAATCTTCACAGTTCTGTTATTTCTTTTACTCGTCATGAGTGTTTACCATGACTATCGGACTCAGAAGATTCCCAATAAGATTACGGTTCCAGCCATAGCAGCAGGAGTGATTCTTTCAACAGTTTATTCTGGTGTTTCTGGGTTATGGTCAAGTCTTTTGGGGTTTATCGTTGGTTTTCTTATTTTTCTTCTCCCTTTTATCTTAGGAGGAATGGGAGCGGGAGATGTGAAGCTCATGGCAGCCATAGGGGCGGTCATGGGAGCAAGGTTTGTGTTCTTGACTTTTATCTATACTGCCATTGTCGGTGGGATCATTGCCATTGGATATGGGATCTATAAAAGAGGGTTAGGTACATCATTCAAACTTTTTGGAGGCTTTCTCATAAGTCCGCTATTGAAATTTCTTTATCGGTTGACGGGACAACACAAAATTATTGAATGGTACGGAGCGATGAAGAAGAATGAAGCAAGTACTAATAAGCTCTATATTCCCTATGCAATTCCCATTTCCATAGGTGCTACTTTGGTCTATACCAATTGGATTCCCAGTTTTTTTTGAACCGAATGAGGTGAAAGGTTATGTTAAGAAGATGGAAGAGAATGAAAGAGGAAGATGGCCAGGGAATTGCAGAGTTTGCCATCGCAATTCCTTTGGTTTTATTTGTTCTTCTTGGCATTCTAGAATTCGGATGGCTCTTTAATGCGAAGATTACACTGACCAGTGCGGCCCGTGAAGGTGCACGTGTTGCGGTAGTGTCTACCATAGATCAGAGAAACCGTGCCTACATCGCATCCTCTGAAGCGGTGGCAGGTGTGAGCGGAATCACAATTCCTAATGATAGTACACACTTTAAGTATTCGACCAATGATGAGATCATCAACAATACCAATAATGCGATTGTTGAAATTAAAGGATTGGTTCAGCCACTGGTGGGATTGTTCTTCAATGGACCGGTGGAGATTCAAGCCAAAGCCGTTATGAGAATTGAGTAAAGGAGGAGAATGGAAATGCTGCTAAAAAGGCTGTTTCGGGATGAAAAAGGTGCAGCGGGTATTTTTATGCTTCTCTTTCTGTTTATGGTAATTCTAGGATTTTCGGCCATTGTTGTAGATGCAGGAATGCTGTATACAAGCAGGAGGCAGATGGTAACAGCGGCTGATGCAGGAGCTCTTGCAGGAGCCAGAGAAATGGAAAAAACCATGGGTGTTACAGATGCTTTGGTTTTGGCTGGTATTAAATCTGAGGCCATTAGAATCGCAAAAGAAACGGCAATCAGCAATGGGGCCGAGGGAGTTCCTTTTGTAGAAATCAAGAAAATGAATATCACCCTTGAAAATGGATCAAGTGATTATCGTGATGTCATCGTAGTATCCCCGCAGAAAAATGACAGTTTGTTTTTTGCGAGACTCCTTGGGTTCAACAACCAGGATGTCAGCGCCAGTGCAGTTGCTACCTGGGGCTATGTCAAAAAGACCGCCGGTGGACATATTCTTCCTATTTATCTGACAAGAGAATCTTATGAGGTTGGCAGAGATTATCTGCACAGTGAGAAAATCACCGTCAATGGAGTGGAGTATCCTAATAATACAGGATACATTTATCTGGATCCTGCATGGAATGGTCAGAATGTCATCAACAGTGCCCTCGCTGGTAACTCCAGTAAAATTACCATGTTCATTGACCAAGAGTTTGAAGGAAAGCCCGGACAGGCGAATTCACTCATAGGCTCCGTAGAAGATAGAATGAAAAAAGCAAATAGTCTCCCATCACAATTAGAGCGAGAAAGGTTTATGTATGGGCTGATTCCAATAGCAGACTTTGTGAGGTCCCAAGGTAATACACTGTACTTTGAGATCAAAGAGTTTGCTGTATATGAAATATTGGATATCATCGTGGACGGATCAAAGAACAATAAAGATGCAGTGGGGTCAGAGCATGCACTCCTTGGTCCGAATTACACATCACTAGGATCTGGAAACGCAAGATCCTATCCAATAACGCCCGAGGGTGTGGACTATCCAAAAGGTACGATACTTGGACGAATGACTGGGGAGGTTAGACAATTGGAAGTGATTATTGTCAGCGGAGATCAATTGTTTAATCCAGTGGAGCCTGATGCTGCAAAATACAGTAAACTTGTGAAATAAGCTTGTGGTTCATCTGCCTGGAGGGGTGTTCCTCGTAGCGCGGATGGACCCTTTTTATGTTTTAGTGGATGAAAGAGAGGGGAGAAACTGTGAAACTGAAAAAACGTGTCCTGGTCATTGCAGTGCTTTTGGCACTTATCACGGTGGTGCTGCTTTATAACTACATCTCAGGGATTGAAGAGCCTCCACCACCGGAGATCAAAACAGCTGCTGTCATTACAGCCATCAATACCATTCCGGAAAACACCAGAATCACAGAGGAAATGCTTCAGGTGACGAACATTCCAGAAGGTGCTTTGCATCCAGATGCCGTAAAAGATGCAGCGGAGATTGTGGGCTTCATTACAAAATCAGAAATCATCACAGGAGAGCAGGTGCTGAAAAGTAGGATTGCCTTCGATCAGGAAGGTACAGAACTTGCCTATTTAATTCCTGAAAACATGAGAGCGCTGACGCTGGCCATTGGAGAAGTGTCTGGCGTAGCAGGTTATATCTCCGTAGGAGATAAGGTGGACATCCTTGCCACATATACGGAGCCAGGTATTAATCCAACACCCCTTACCATCACCCAGTTTCAGAATATTGAAATCATCAAAAAAGGCATTAATCCGCAAAACAGTCCGGAAGCTTTAGCAGCCAATGGTGGCCTCACAAGCAGTCTGACGCTCCTGGTGACCCCGGAGCAGGCAGAAGTGCTGGTTTTTGCCAGCCAGTTCGGGGCCCTCAACATGACCCTTAGAAATCCCCTGGATGGTGAGACGGTGAACCTGACTCAGTTTGGCATTGATAACTTTGCAGAATGGAGGTCGAGGTAAGTGGATACCATTAAAGTACTCATTTTAAGTACCAATTTGGAAGAAAAATTTGAGATAGAAAATATTCTTACCAATGTGGACTACATCTCCATCGCAAGAGATGCAGATACCATGGAGGATGCTTTGGCCATTATCGATGTGGAGAATGTGGATGTGGTTCTGGTCTCTTCCAACTACAATGGAGACGGATACGACTTTTGCGAACGTGTCACCACAGAGTATATGGACAAAGCGGTGATTATTATTGAATCAGAAGTCCATGAAGACATCATGCACCGGGCACTTTTTTCAGGCGCAAAGGATGTGGTATTAGTACCGATTAAGCCTAATAAGCTGGTGGACTCTATCTATCAGGCCAATAAGCTCACCAGAAAGAGAATGGAATTTCAGAAGGTGACACCAGCCAAGCAGAGGAAATCAACAGGGTATGGGCAGATTTTCACCCTCTTCAGCACCAAAGGTGGTGTGGGAAAAACTTTTCTCTCCACAAACCTTGCGGTTTCCCTTGCGAAAAATACGGGGAAGAAAGTAGCCTTGGTGGATTTTGATCTGGATTTTGGCAGCATTGCGCTGGCGATGAACCTGACACCACGCTATACCATTTCAGACGTGGTGGATGACATCCGGAACCTGGATCCGGAATACCTGAATACCTACATGACAAGTCATGAGTCCGGGGTCAAAGTGCTTGCGGCAAATATCGAGCCGAGAATGAATGAATTCATCAATGCAGAACATATTCAGCTGATTCTGAAGAACCTTCAACTGGCCTATGATTATGTCATTGTGGATATGCCCTCCAGATTCTATGACCCAGTGAATCCGGCCTTTGTGTTTGCGGAGAAGGTTTTTCTTCTGACGACCCCTGAAGTGGCAACAGTGAGAAATGTCAAAGGAGCCATCGCCACTTTTGTGGACTTCAACTTTCCAAAATCTAAAATTTCTGTACTACTCAACAAGCAGAGCAGAAGAAGTGAAATCAGACCAAAGGATATTGAAAAAACACTGGGCTATGAAATTCAGTATGTGGTACCCGCAGACTATAAGAAAGCAACTTCAACGCTGAATCAAGGGATTCCTTATGTTACGAAGCATCCCAGAGGTTCCATCACAAGATCCATCAGCAAAATGGTGAAGACCATTGGAGATGGTAAAGAGTCCTAACAGCAAAGTCAGAGGAAGAGAGAGGTGACGACAAATGATGCTGAACAGTTTTGGATTAAACAATCAGGATGCGAAAAAGGATCAGCAGGAAGAACAAAGCGAAAAAAAGAAAAAAGAGATAGAGGAGTTTTCAACACTTGTACTGGAAGCAGTCATCGATGATGTGGTGATGAATCCGGACAGCAAGCTTGAAGAGCAGGAAAAAATCATCAAGGAGCAGATTGGCGCTTCCATCAATGACCTTTCCACCCGTCATAGAAAGCACTGGCTCATCAGTGACAAACAGAAAATCACAAAGTATGTCATGGATGAAGTCTTTGGATATGGGCCTGTAACGTCCTATCTGCATGACCCATCAGTAACAGAAGTTATGGTCAACGGTCCCAATCATGTATATATTGAACGTTTCGGTAAGATTGAACCTACCACGGTGACTTTCAGAAACGATCAGCATGTGCTCCATACCATCGATAAAATCATTGCACCCTTAGGCAGACGTGTGGAT
This sequence comes from Proteiniclasticum ruminis, assembly GCF_900115135.1. Taxonomy (GTDB): domain Bacteria; phylum Bacillota; class Clostridia; order Clostridiales; family Clostridiaceae; genus Proteiniclasticum; species Proteiniclasticum ruminis_A. Next base: position 67,782 of record NZ_FOVK01000008.1, read on the forward strand.
GAAAGCAGTCCTATGGTGGATGCAAGACTCCCGGATGGATCCCGTGTGAATATCATCATTCCACCACTGGCCATAAAAGGCCCCACCATCACCATCCGAAAGTTCTCTACAGATCCCTTTACTTTGGAAGACCTGATCACCTTTGGAACCCTAAATATGGATATGGCGAAGTTTTTACGGGCCAGTGTCCGGGGCAGATGCAATGTCATTGTTTCCGGTGGTACCGGCAGTGGTAAGACGACGCTTCTAAATGTCATTTCGAGTTTTATCCCTCATGATGAACGTATCATCACTGTGGAGGATGCGGCAGAGCTTCAGCTCCAGCAGGAGCATGTGCTGACCTTGGAAAGCCGTCCTGCGAACATTGAAGGAAAAGGAAAAGTCACCATCAGAGACCTGGTGGTCAACACCCTTCGTATGAGACCGGATAGAATCGTTGTAGGTGAGGTCCGTTCGGCAGAAGCGCTGGATATGCTTCAGGCTATGAATACAGGTCATGATGGTTCTCTCACCACCATCCATGCTAATACGCCAAGAGATACGTTGTCCAGATTGGAGACCATGGTCATGATGGCTGGTATGGAGCTTCCTTCCAAAGCCATCCGTGAGCAGATTGCGTCGGCATTGGATCTCATTGTGCAGGTGTCCAGATTTAATGACGGTTCCAGAAAAATCACAAAAGTATCCGAAGTGGTGGGCATGGAAAATGATACCATCACCCTTCAGGACATCTTTGTCTTCCGTCAGGAAGGCTTTGATGAGACAGGGAAGGTCATGGGAAAACACGTGGCTACGGGCATTGTACCGAAGTTCATAGAGAAACTGAAAACCTATGGAGAGAATGTGCCATCGGCCATTTTCAAAAAATATGAGATGCCTCCGGATCCATCTCAGATGAGGAGGTAGTAAGAATGATTTATGCAATCTATGCAGGAGTATTCTTCAGTGTCCTTCTCCTTCTGGTGGGACTGTATCTCCTGTTCTTTGGAAAGTCTGCACAGATTCAGCACCGTATGGAGAAAATCAGAACTTCTGATGTGGAGAATTACGCTGAAGAGCGTGGAGAAAATCAGCAGCTCCCCAGAAACGAGCTCTTTTTGTCGAAGCTTTCAAGAATTGGATTCATTGGGAAAATCTACGATAAGAATAAGGATACCTTGACCAAAGCCCATTTGCCTTTGAAGCCAGAAGAACTTTTTGGTATTTCGGTCCTTTTAAGTGGCGCAGTTGGAATTCTGCTGTACCTCTTGAAAGTTCCGGTGTTTATCGTGATCATCGTTATGCTGATTCTCTATATGATTCCAGGGCTTTATGTAAGAATGGCTAAGGTAAGCAGAGGAAAGAAGCTGAACAATCAGCTTCCGGAGGCTTTATCGATTCTCTCCAATGGACTTCGTGCAGGACTTAGTTTCACCCAGTCCATGCTGGTGGCTGGGAAAGAGATGGAAGACCCCATCGCTTTTGAGTTCAATAAGATCGTCCGGGACAACTCCCTTGGAAAACCCATCGATGAAGCCCTTTCCGATTTTTCCAAGAGAACCGATGATGAAGACATTGACATCTTTGTCACCGCCATCCTCATTCAGCGTCAGGTAGGGGGAAACCTTTCTGAGATTCTGGATGTGCTGGCTAATACCATTAGAGACCGTATTAAGCTACGTGGAGATATTAAGACCATCACCGCTCAGAGTAAGATGTCCGCCGTTGTGGTGGGATCCATTCCCTTTGTGCTGGCAATCATCCTGAATCTCCTCAATCCGGAGTTTATGCTGCCGCTCTTTAACACCCTCATTGGAAATATCCTCATAGGTGTAGTACTGACCATGCAGACCATTGGTGTGCTGATTCTAGTGAAAATCATCAAAGTAAAAATGTAAGGAGGAGACTGTATGGAGCCGCTACTTTATTTACTCACGCTCGTTACTGTAACACTCATCACGGTAGTATTCTATCAGTTCTTCTTTGGAAAAAGAGTTATGGTTTCTGAAAGGCTTCAGTCCATTAAAGCCATAGGCGTGGATTACGAGGAAGATGAACTGAAGACGCCCTTCATTGACCGTGTCATAGCACCTCTGGTGGACCGCATGGCCAAGGCCGTGGGAAGAATGACTCCTTCCGGCATCAAGGACAAGTATGAGACACTGATCATCCAAGCTGGAAAGCAGAAGATCATGAACACCAATAAGCTTCTTCTTCTTCAGCTGGTCAGTGCTGTTATTTTCGGTGGGCTCATGTATGCCGTAACAATTCTTGCAAACCTTCCAGCGCTCTTATTCACAGCAGTGATGGCCTTTATAGGATGGATGCTTCCCTATGTGCAGTACCGGAGCATCGCCAGAAAAAGGCAGGAGGAGATTCAAGTGTCTCTCCCTAGTTTTCTGGATCTTCTCTACGTTTCTGTGGAAGCTGGTCTAGGCTTTGATATGGCCATGAAGCGCTCCGCTGAAAAAATGAAGGGTGCTTTGGCAGAAGAAATCAGAGCGGTTCTAGATGATATTTCAAAAGGTCGTAATCGATCGGAGGCTCTACGTTCTTTATCCAGAAGAACTGGTGTAGAGGATCTCAATACCTTTGTCACAGCAGTGATCCAGGCGGACCAGCTGGGATCAAACATAGCCAATATGCTCCGAGTCCAGTCCATGTCCGCAAGAACAAGAAGAAGACAGCGGATTGAGCAGGCCGTGGCGAAGCTGCCTGTGAAGATGATTTTTCCTCTGGTCTTTTTCTTCCTTCCCGCCATCTTCATCATCATTTTAGGACCGGCACTTCTGAACGTACTGGAGGCACTGAGCGGAACCGATATATTGAGGTAGGTAGTATGAGAAAAAACAAAAAGTCATGGTCACTACTTTTAGCGATCTGTCTTTTTGCTGCGCATCTTCCCCTGGCAAAAGTCCAGGCGGAGGAAAGAGTAAGGCTTGAAAACCTTGCGGTGAGTCTCGTTGTGGATGTATCAGGCAGCATGGGACAGACAGACCCGGAAGGACTACGGGAAACCGCGGCCAAAATGTTCATTGATCTTTTAAGTCCGGAGGATGCCATCGGTGTCATCACCTTCGATGAGAATGTGAGAACTGCGGTTCCTTTCCAGAAGGTGGAAAGCACGGTGAATAAGAATCTCATGAAAAACGCGCTCACTGGAAATCTTCTTCCTGCAGGAGACACGGATTATGTGAAAGCCATGGAAACTGCCCTGACCCAGCTGGAAGAGGTGGAGAACGAAGCCCGGAAAGTCATTCTTTTTGTCACAGACGGAATTCCGGACCCTGACCCCGCAAGGCGAGAAGAGCCTGGTTATATGGAAAACTATATGAACGGCTTATGGAATCTCACAGGAAGGGCAGCGGAAGAGAAGATTCCCATCTATACCGTTGGCTTTGGAGATATTGATCCTTCAATCCTGGAAAGAATGTCTCTGGAAACCTTGGGTGCAGCCACCATGACAGAGGACCCTGGCACATTGGCAGAGGTCTTTTTTGGCATTGTGGAAAGTCTGAAAAACAGGAGTCCTCTCCTGGAAGAAGAGTTTGTCCTTTCAGAAGAAAAGACCATTTCTTTTGAGATGGATCCTTATATCAGCCAGACCACACTGCTTCTTACACAGAATACAGACAATTATCAGGTGGACGTCACAGGGCCTGGAGGAGCGGGCATCACAGAGGGCTTTGCCCTGTATAAAGAAAGGGGATACACCTTGCTGACCCTCAATCAGAAAGAGGAGGAGCAGGTGGGCACTTGGAGTGTCAAACTGACCCCAGCGCCAGGTGAGACTGCGGCTCCCACCATAAAGGCCTTCGGCAGCACGGACTTTTTCTTCAAACTATGGATGGAAGAGCCTGTGATGAATGCGGTACATCCCATGAATGAACCGCTGAGACTCAGCGTGTATTCCAGCACGCCCATTCCCGACACAGCCTCCTTGGAAGCCGTGGTCACCAAAAACGGTGTGAGAAGCCGTACCCCCATTGGGCTGACGTTAGAGAACGATGTCTATGTGGGGACCTTTGAGGACACCAAAGACCATGGATTCTATGAGGTGGAAGTTCTCTTGAAGGAAGAAGGCAAAACCATCGCCACTGCAGGCAGTGCCTTTACTGTGAAGAACGTTCCAGTCATCACATCGGACTATTTTATAGTCAGTGCACTGGAGGTTTTATACTCCTCAAGGATCGTCAGAAGCAGTCTCTCCTCAGGTGGTGTGGATCTTGTTCCAGGAAGAGATCTTCTTCTGGAAGAATATGTGCTTCACCTCACCTTTGAAGATGGCAGTGAGGTTCTTTATGCTTTCAAAGATGATGGAGAGGAGGCTTCCGGGGATCTTCGCGCTGGCGATGGCCTATACAGTACCCGAGTGGCTTTTGAAAAAGAGGGAAAAGTGCATCTTCGCATCGGATTTCGTGGAAGCTACAAAGGGGAACCCTTTGTGCAGGAAAAAGAGCTGGGAGAGGTCAATATAGGCGTACTGAAGGAGATTTCGGTGTCATCAGTTTCTTCTGAGGTTTCCGTGAAATCTGGCGAGTCCGCACTTCTGGAGATTCTACTAAAGAACGACAGCATTTTTCCAGAAACCCTTACGTTCTCTCTGGAAGAAGGAAAAGGAGAAATCTTGAACCCAACCCAGGAGATTGGCGCTCAGGAAGAAAAAAGAATATCGCTGCGGTATAAGCCCCATGAGAATATGAAGGATGAGTCCGTTAATTTAGTAATTTCCGTGCTGGCACAAAGAGAGAACAGGTCTTTGACAGGAACTCCCATCGCTGTTGAAGTGAGGGTGGTGAGCTTTCTTGGGGGGCTGCTACAGAATGTGTCCCCATACAGGTCCCTTCTTCTAAGCCTTCTTGTCGTACTTCTTATTGCGCTTCTTCTATTCTATCTTCTGGGCAGAATTTTTTACGCGGTGCTTGTGATGCCGAAGTATCTTGTCCGTGGAAGCCTTCATTATAAAAAGGACCGGACGTCCTTGGAGGAAGAAGGAGCCCTTCATCTCTCAGACAAAAAGAAAAAAGAGATCATCATAAGTCTTGGTAAAGAGCAGGAGGGAGATTTCTATCTGCCTGCCAAGGGATCTGACTATCAGATGATGCTCATGAAAAAAGCGGAGGACCCTTCCAAAAAGTTCATCGAAGGATATAAGGCTCTTTTGGGGAAAGAGGACACACCGAGGCTTCGTATTCAAGTAACCCAGCCTGGAGTGCTGAGTTTCGATGGGACCATTCTCACCAGAAGAATGCTTTATGATGGGAATGTATTCGAAACGGCAGACTATATTTTCTGGTATGAGGAAGAAGAAGTGAAGAGAAAGACAAAAGCCAAGAATCTTTTGAAGGAGAGTGAAAAATGACGGTGGTTCTTAAAAAGGAAAATGGAGAGGTGCTTCTTGAAAATCTGAAGGAAGCACAAGGTTTTATGGGCCGGTTCAAGGGACTCATGGGAAAGACATCTCTGCCAGATAATGAAGGACTCAGAATCACTCCATGCAACAGCATTCACTGCTTCTTTATGAGAATGAACATCGATGTGCTTTTTCTGGATGAGAATCTCTGTGTTGTTCATACCATCTTTGATATGAAGCCCTGGAGAATCAGTAAGGTGATTAGAGGGGCAAAATCCGTTGTAGAAGCAGAAAGTGGGGTTTTTCAGGGTAAAGTGAAGGTCGGCGACTGTCTGAGCATTGGCACCTGAGTGAGATATTTTGAAATGAAAAAACAAAGAGAGTCTGGTTTTTATGCCAGACTCTCTTCTCTGTGGTGGATCTTGTTTTTCTTCTTCTTCTCCAAAACCTTTTCTTTTGCTAGACGCTCTGAGATTTCCGTGAGACTCAGATGGTTGGGTGGAGCACTCCTGACGCATACCGCAGTGAGTGTCATAAGAGGAAATTTCTCCGGATACCCATTTCTGTTTTCTGTGTGAATATAGCCATGCGTTCTGTCTTCATTGGTGTAAAAGGACAGGATTTCTTTTTCAAATCTCTCCACGGCCTGAAGAACTTTGTGGATGCAGGAAGGATCGTTCAGTAAGACCACGAAATCATCCCCACCGATGTGACCGATGAACTGATGACTGGGCAGCTCTTTTGTAAGACTATCTGCAAGGAGCCGGATGACAAGATCTCCTTTCTCAAAACCATAGACATCGTTGAAGGCTTTGAAGTGGTCGATGTCCAGATAATAGGCATAGAACTCCTTCTCTTTTTTCACCAGCTCATGCAGCTTCTGCTCAATGAAGAGATTTCCAGGAAGACCAGTGAGAGGATTCTGGTGCTTGGCTTTATAGAGTTCCATCTCATAGGACTTTTCCAGAAGATCCTTGATGGTGATGACGCCGAAGTAGCGCTCTTTCTCTTCCACCACGATGAAGTCATAGAGCTTGTCCTGGGAACGCTCCATGGCGAGGGAAGAGACGAGGTTTACTGGACTGCTTCCTTCCACAGAGAGAAAATCCTTATCCATGACCTGGGAAAGTGGTTTATTCTGATTGAGGGTGAACCCATACTGACCGCTCAGAAGTAAAGAGAGCTTTTCTCTTGTGAGAATCCCTTCTACCTTTGAGTCCTGAAGAATACAGATGCCTAAGCTATCTTTCTGGAGTTTCAGAAGATGATAGGCTTCAAAGACAGTGGACTTTGGGGATAGGATCTCAATGGGGCCGGCCAGATGCCGAACTTCCTGATAGCTGTATGGAAGTACGGACTGGGGATTCTTCCTCAGCTTCTGGCTGTGGATGAAGTCCAGCACCTCAGACGAAATGGGGGTAATCTCTCTTTCAGGCTTTTTGATGAGATACCCCTGAGCATACTGTACACCAAGATGAAGGACGCAGTCCAGTTCTTCGTAGGTTTCCACACCTTCTGCGATGAGCATAATCTTTGAAGCTTTGGAGAACTCCATCAGTCCTTTGACAATGGCGCGTTTCAGTGGGCTCACATGGATGTCACGGATGAGCTTCATGTCAATCTTGATGAAGGTTGGGTCCACATCACTGATGAGATTGAGACCTGAATAGCCCGCTCCCACATCATCGATGGCGATGGTATAGTCCTGGCTCTTATAGTGGCAGATAATCGTCTTGAAGCTTTTCATATCAGAGATGACATTTCTTTCGGTAATCTCAAAGATCACTTGTCTTGGAGAAATGCCGTACTCCATAAGAAATTCCTTGGTGAAACCCCGGATGAAGGAGTCATCCTGTAGAATATGTGGATTCACATTAAGAAACAGCTTTTTTGATATTGGGGGTGCCATGAAGCACCTGGCTGCTTTTAGAGAAATACTCCTCGCCAGCTGTTCCAGTTCCCATAGCCGATTCTGTTCTTTAGCAGCGATGAAAAGCTCTTCTGGTGATGAGAAGAGTCCATCCTCACTGATTCTTGATAAGGCTTCGTATCCAAGAATCGTGCCTGTGGATAGGGATAGAATGGGCTGAAAGACAGCATACAGCTTTTTTTCAGCAATAATTCTGGAAAGTGCTTCCATGGTGCCAGTCATTGGGATGTAGTCCTCCTTGGATGAAGTAGTAGTCGTATCTATGTTTGATAGCACTATCATAAACTTTATTTGTTAAGTATAGGTTCTGTTTTCATGGATTCCATGTTAACTGAGTAGAGAATGAAAAGTCCATGGAATAGAAGGGATCTACTGGTGGTGTTCATCTACTAAGAGATGTTGAGACCTAAAAGTACCAAAAACAGTTATTTTTAGGCTTGAAATCACGTAAAAAACAACGAAAAGCCATTGGAGAGAGGAACTTTGAAGATTTCATCAGATGGTGATATAATGAAAAAGACCTTTTACGTTTGGAAGGAGGGAACCGCATGGCAAAGAAGACACCCAACCTTGAAACAGCCACAGAAATCAGAAGAGTCACCAAGGGATACTTTGGAGATCCAAAAGGATTTGAGGAGATTCTCTATCGGACCAAAAACAACCGATATGTGCTTCTTCAGCGAGGTGGACATGAAAGTCCATTTCAGGAAGAGAAGATCACCCAGATTCTGAAGGTGGACGCTGAAGCTTGGCTGGCCTCCCTATAGTGGGAAGAAGGACCTGAAACCAGGTTCTTTCTGAAGAGTATGTAAACGTTTTGATGTCAGAATTTGTCTAAGAAAACCTTCTGTTAATTTTTCACGACCAACTGCAAAAATGAAAAAGAATGTGTATAATGGGTAATATAATTTAAAGACTCAGGAGGAAAAGATATGATTAAGGAAGTAACAGGCAGCACTTTTGAAAGTGATGTACTTGGAAAAGAAGGACTCGTACTGGTGGATTTTTGGGCACCTTGGTGCGGACCCTGCAAAATGCTTGCACCCCTATTTGAAGAACTCAACGACGAAATTGAGGATGTGGAATTTGTAAAGCTCAATGTGGACAACAACCCACAGCAGGCAGCAAAGTACAGAGTTGCCAGCATCCCTACACTTCTTGCCTTTAAAAATGGACAGCTGGTGGACCAGATTGTTGGTTTCAGACCAAAGGAAGAGCTGCGAGCATTCATCAACAGAAATAAGTAATTGAAGATCCCCTTCTGAAAGCTGTGCTTTTGGAAGGGGTTTTTGCGTCCTTAGTTACGCCGTAAGCGTAAGACCCCTGTGGGGTTCTCTTTATGTCATCAAAGAACGGCAGCATAAAAGGAAGGCTACGATCAGATAATCTAAGGGGAGAGTGGAAAAGACCTCTAGAAACTTATGTGCAGAGCAGCAATTGAGGATCTATTCTGAAGGAAAATCACCTGAAAAGGACTGCATTCTTTAGAAATCTTGAAAAGATATTAAAAACCTCTTAAAAGACCCGTTCTTTTAAGAGGTTTTTTAGTTCATCCGCTACAATGGGAGAGGAGCATGCAGTGGAAGAGGATCCTATTCATCGGTGCATAATATGAAACATCGGTGAATACTGCAAAGAAATTGCCAAAAACCGAAAATTGTGCACAATCCAAGCGCGTTCTATTGTATAATTTAAATATATTGACTAAAATCTGCTGAGAAAAGCAGGGGAGGTGTCCCGTGGAAACGCTCAATACCATACTGAATACTGTCAGAAACATGAATATTTCTTCCGTCATTGATATTCTCATCGTGGCGTATCTGATTTATAGAGCATATAAACTCATTATAGAAACAAGGGCGGAGCTGCTTCTTCGCGGCATTGTGCTGATTTTGCTGCTCATTCCCATCAGCTATATTTTTAATCTCACCATGGTGTATACCATCATCAGTAAAACCATCACCATTGGAGTGCTGACTCTGGTCATCATCTTCCAGCCGGAAATCCGAAGGATTCTGGAGCATCTGGGAAGATCTGCCTTCAGCGACAGAAGGGTGCTGAGAGATGCGGATATCCTGACCAAAGTTGTGAATGAAATCGTAGAAGCTGTGGACAATTTAAGTGAAAGCAAGACCGGAGCACTCATCGTTATCGAACAGGACACAGGTCTTGGAGACATCAGTGAGACAGGCACTAAAATTGATGCGGTGGTCTCCACAGCACTTTTAGAAAACATCTTTGTGCCCAATACACCGCTTCATGATGGAGCTACCATCATAAGAGGAGACCGGATCTCTTCCTCGGGATGCGTACTTCCTCTCACCACCAACAAAGACATCAGCAAGAGCCTTGGCACAAGGCACCGGGCAGCTCTGGGGCTGTCGGAAGTGTCTGATGCTCTGGTGCTCATTGTTTCAGAAGAAACTGGCACCATCTCTCTTGCCCTCAACGGCAAGCTTGTCCGAAACTACGACAAGGAGAGGCTTCAGAAGATTCTTGTGAAAATACTGACCAGCAAGATTGAAAAGAAAATTACATGGAAGGAGAAGATTGAATCATGGCTAAGCAAAAAGGATCGGATCTCCTCCTGAAAATAGTCAGTCTCATTTTATCCTTCAGTCTTTGGATCTACATCATCAATGTGGAAAACCCCATCAAGACCATGAAGGTGTACAATGTGCCGGTGAGACTGGAAAACCTGGAAAACATCACAGAGCAGAATCTGGCGCTTCTGCCCAATCAGGACATCATGGTAACTCTGACGGTGAAGGGGCCTGCGTCTGAAGTGTACCGGAGTGTGGCCAGCAACTTCAGAGTGGTGGCGAACCTCGATGATCTTCCCCTGAAAGCAGGCATCAACGAGGTGCCCATTGAAATCACGTCCTACCCCGCGGACCTGGATGTGACACCCAGCAGCAATGTGAAGGCCATTGTGTATCTGGATGATTATCTGGAAAGAGAAGTGCCCATCGTATCGCAGTTTGATGCAGTGGCAGCCGACGGCCATTATGTGGCAGGCACCACCTTCAATCCCGCTTCCGTGATGGTGAAAGGACCTGCTCAGTATGTGAATCAGGTCAAGGCTCTTGCGGCCAGAGGCCAGCGGGAAGGCTTGGAGGAAAACTATAAAGAAATTCTTTCCCTTGTGGCCATCGATGAAAAGGATCAGGTGGTAAACCACGTGCAGTTCTCTCCTCTTTATGTGGAGATGAATATTGAAGTCTTTTCTACGAAGTCTGTGCCCATTGTGGTGGATACCGCAGGAGAAGTGCCAGAAGGCTTTGAACTCTTAAGCACTTCTGTGGCACCTGCCACCATTCTCATTGCAGGACCAGACAGTCTGCTGAATCAGATCAGCGAGATCTCCACAGAAGAGCTGAACCTGTCAGAGATCAATGAATCCGGAGACCATCTGAAACGGCTGGTGATTCCAGAGGGCATCATAGCAGTGGAAGGAAACTCCAGCGCTACCGTATCGCTGGTGCTGGAAGCCTTTGAAACAAAGACCATTTCAAAACGGGTCACCACCATTGGCATGGCAGAAGGACTCAGTGTCACCCTTTCCACAAACTCGGTGAACATCGTGGTCAGTGGACCCCAAAGCGCACTGGACGAAATCACAGAAGAATCCATCACCGCAGAAATCGATCTGACAGGACTGCAGCCTGGGGAATACGAGCTGACACCAAAGATTGTGCTGCCGGTGGATATGATTGAAGTCTCTGTGAACCCTCTGGTCATTTCTGTGACCATCACAGTGGAAGGTGAAGAAGAGCTGCCGCCGGAGGAGACCCCAGCAGGATAATAGCAAGTACAAAATACAGATGGAAGCCTTCGGGCTTCCATTTTTGGAGTGAGGATTATGATAAAGATTACAAATCTGGAGCTGACCTTAGAAGAAGAAAAAAGTGAGCTGAAAGGAAAAGCGGCGAAGATTTTACGAATCCCGGAAAGTGAGATTTTATCTCTGGAAATTCAGAAGGAGTCTGTGGATGCAAGAAAAGAACCGCTGAAGTTTGTGCACACCGTTCACCTTAGAGTGAAGGAGGAAGAACGGGTCCTTCGTAAAAATAGAAGTCCAAAGGTTTCCTATTATGAGGAAACACACCGGGAACCCCTCATAAAGGGAAATATGCTCCTCAAGCACAGACCGGTAGTTGTGGGCCTTGGTCCGGCAGGTCTTTTCGCTGCCCTGAAGCTGGCGGAAGAAGGATACTGCCCCCTGGTCCTGGAGAGGGGAGCGCCCATGAAAGAGCGGGATGAGAAGGTGGACTTTTTCATGAAGACCGGCATCCTGGATGTGAAAACCAACATCCAGTTTGGCGAAGGGGGTGCAGGTGCGTATTCGGACGGAAAGCTCACCACAAGAATCAAAGACCCTAGAATCCACGAAGTCATCGGAACGCTTCTTTCCACAGGAGCACCGGAGGAGATTGCCTATCTTTCCAAGCCCCATGTGGGGACCGATCTTCTGAAAGAAGTGGTGGTGAGAATCCGGGAAAGAATCAAAGACCTGGGCGGAGAAGTGCGCTTCTTCAGCCAGATGGAAAATCTCAAAATAAAGGATGGAGTGCTAGAAGAAATCACTGTCAATGGAGAGCCTTTTGAAACAGAAGTGGTGATCCTTGCCCTGGGGCACAGTGCCCGGGATACCTACGAAATGCTGTTTTCCAGAGGCGTCACCATGGAAGCCAAATCCATGGCTGTGGGTGTGCGCATTGAGAATCTGCAGTGGAGAATCAGTGAAAGTCAGTACGGGCCCTCTTTCCGGCATCCGAAGCTTCGTCCGGCAGAGTACACGTTGGCGGCGAAAACCAGAGATGGCAGAGGGGTCTACAGCTTCTGCATGTGCCCAGGAGGTCTTGTGGTGCCAGCTGCCAGTGAAGAGGGACGTCTTGTGGTCAATGGCATGAGTTATCATGCCCGGGACAAGGAAAATGCAAATTCTGCGCTTGTGGTCTCCGTGACACCGAGTGATTATGGTTCCCATCCTCTGGCGGGCATCGCTTTTCAAAGAGATCTTGAACAGAAAGCCTTCCAAATGGGGGGAGGCGGCTATCATGCACCGGTGCAGAAGGTGGAGGATTTTTTAGCAGGGAAGCTCACAGAGACCTTTGGAGAAGTGCATCCTTCCTACGAGCCTGGGGTGAAGAGTGTGCTTCTGAAGGATCTTTTCCCTTCCTATATTACAGAAGGCCTGGAAGATGGACTCCTTCAGTTTGAGAAGAAGATTGAGGGATTCACAAAGCATGGGGCACTTTTGACAGGCGTGGAGACCAGGACCTCCGCACCGGTGCGGATTCTCCGGGGAGAAACTTTAGAAAGCCCTTCCGCCGAAGGCCTCTATCCCTGTGGGGAAGGAGCAGGCTATGCCGGAGGCATCGTGAGCAGTGCAGTGGACGGCATCAAGGTGGCCGAAGCGGTGATCCGCAAGTACAAACCCATGAAATAGAGAAGAATCATCTGGACAGGTCCAGATGATTTTTTGACAAATACACAATATAATTGTGTAAGTTTCTACGTAAAATATGAATAAGACAATGGGAAAAGGATTTTTTTGGTATATCTACAACAGATGGTTTAAAAATAAGAGAGTTTACATATTTTCAAATGTAAAGGGTTTCTGTTATGATTAAATAGAAATATTTTGGGAGGGAATGCGTATGAAATATGTGCTTGTCATCAATCCTGGATCCACATCCACAAAGATTGCCATCTACAGTACTGAATCCATGGAGATTCATACAGAAGTGGTGGAACACAATGTGGAAGCGTTAAAAGCCTTTGAACACATCATCGACCAGAGTGAAGTAAGACGGGAAGAAATCATAAGGGTCCTCCGGGAGAAGAAAATCGGAAAAGAGGATCTTGCCTGCGTGGTTGGCCGCGGTGGACTTCTAAGACCCATAAGAGGGGGCACTTATCTTGTGGATATGGATATTGTGAACGATCTGAAAGCTTCCGTGCAAGGGGAGCATGCCTCGAACCTGGGGCCCATCCTTGCCAAAGAGATTGCCGATGAGGCTGGTGTAGAAGCTTATATTGTCGATCCTGTAGCCTGCGATGAAATGGACGATGTGGCGAGATTTACAGGTCTTAAGGGAGAAGAAAGAGGCTCACTTGCCCACTACCTGAATATCAAAGGCGTCACAAGAAAGGTCTGCGAAGAAGAAGGATTCAGTTTTTATGAGGATAATTTCATTGTGGCGCATCTGGGCGGGGGCTTTTCCATCGGACCACTGAAAAAGGGAAGACTGGTGGATGTGAACAACGCAAACCACGGGGGACCTTTCAGTCCAGAGCGTGTGGGCACGCTGCCTCTAGGAATTCTGGTGAAGTACGCCTTCTCCGGAGAGTATGACAAGAAGTCTCTACTTAGAAAGTTCCAGAGAAGTGCGGGGCTTGTGTCCCATCTTGGCACATCAGACGCCAGAGAAGTGGAAAGAATGATCCATGATGGAGATGATTATGCAGCTAAGGTCTATGAAGCCATGGCGTATCAGATTGCCAAGGAAATTGGTGCATCCGCTGCAGTGCTGAAGGGCGATGTGAAAGCCATCATCATGACCGGAGGCCTTGCTTATTCCAGCATGCTCATGGGTATGGTGGAGGAATATGTGAAATTCATTGCACCGGTGCTGAGAGTGCCTGGTGAACTGGAAATGAAATCCCTTTATGAAGGGGCAAGAAGAGTGCTGAGCGGGGAAGAAAAACCGCTGAGATACAGGGAGGAAATACTGAGTGAAAAGTTTTAGTGAGATCTATGAAAAAATCAAGGGCAGTGACCGGCAAAGAGTCATCGCCGTGGCTGCTGCAGAGGATGAGCCAGTACTCCAGGCGGTGACAAAAGCCAAAGAACTGGGGCTTTGCAATGCGGTGCTGGTGGGAGACGAGGAAAAAATTCTGTCCCTTCTAAGCGAGCTGTCCTTGGAGAACACTTTTAAAATCATCGGAGAAAAGAACCCGGCGAAGGCAGCAAGGATTGCAGCGAATCTCGTGAGAGAAGGAGAATGCGACATTCTCATGAAAGGCCTGGTGGACACCAAGTCCCTTCTAAGAGCTGTGCTGGACAAAGAGACAGGTCTTGCCACAGGAAACCTCATCAGCCATATCGCAGCCTTTGAAGTGCCTGGTTATGACCGGATGCTCTTTGTCACGGATGCAGCCATGAATACGTACCCTGGTCTCAAGGAAAAGGTGGGGATTCTCACCAATGCGGTTTCCTTTGTGAAAAGCCTAGGTGTGGAAACGCCTAAAGTGGCAGGAATCTGCGCTGTGGAAGTGGTCAACGAAGCCATGCAGGCTACGGTGGATGCAGCCATGCTGTCCAAGATGAATGACAGGGGACAGATCAAGGGATGCATCATGGATGGCCCCTTGGCTCTGGATAACGCACTCAGTGTGGAAGCAGCAGAGCACAAAGGCATCAAGAGCCCTGTGGCCGGTCATGCGGATATTCTTCTCATGCCGAACATCGAGTCCGGAAATGTCCTTTATAAAGCACTGACCTACACCACAGAAAGCAAGTCCGGCGGTGTCCTTCTGGGAGCAAAAGCCCCAGTGGTGGTCACCTCCAGAGCAGACTCCTTCGAAAGCAAAGTCAACAGCATCGCCATGGCTGTGCTGAACGCCTAATAGAAAACTTTTTTTTCAGGAAACAGTGTGTAAAATTTAGTTGAATCGTTTGGGGGAAAACATGAGTAAATTATTAATCATCAATCCAGGATCCACATCCACAAAAATCGGTATTTTTGACGGAAACACAGAAGTGGCATCCCATACACTGCGTCATGAGGCATCCGTTATTGGGAGCTTCCACAGTGTCATCGACCAGTATGAGTGGAGAATTGAGGAAATCAAGAAAGTGCTGGCAGATCAAGGGGAAGCTTTGGATTCCTTTGATGCCTATGTGGGCAGAGGGGGCCTCTTAAAGCCCATCAAGTCCGGTACCTATAGAGTCAATGAAGCGATGCTGGCGGACCTGAAAAAGAGCATCAAGGGAGAGCATGCCTCAAACCTTGGCGCCATGATTGCTCAGGGCCTCGCTACAGAATACGGGAAAGAAGCCTTCATCGCAGATCCTGTGGTGGTGGATGAAATGGAAGATCTGGCAAGAATCTCCGGAAACAGCCAGTTTGAAAAAGTGAGCATTTTCCATGCCCTCAATCAGAAGGCTGTGGCAAAGCGCTATGCCAAGGAAAATCATCTGAACTACAATGAGCTGAACCTCATTGTGGTGCATCTGGGTGGAGGCATCAGTGTCGGGGCCCATAAAAATGGAAAGGTTGTGGATGTGAACAACGCGCTGAATGGAGAAGGACCGTTCTCTCCAGAGAGAAGCGGAACCCTTCCTGCGGCAGACCTTGTGGAAATTTCTTTCTCCGGAAAGTACACCAAGGGAGAGATCCTCAAGATGATCACAGGAAAAGGCGGCTTTGTTTCCTACTTAGGAACCAACGATGCAAGAGAAGTGGAAAACCGCGCAGAAGCAGGAGATGTGGAAGCAAAGAAGATCTATGATGCCATGGGGTATCAGGTGGCAAAAGAAGTCGGTTCTCTTGCACCGGTACTTATGGGAAAAGTCGATGCCATCCTTCTTACCGGAGGAATTGCCTACTCCAAGATGATGGTGAATTTCATCAAAGAAAGGGTAGAATTCATTGCGCCAGTGGTGGTGTATCCTGGAGAAGATGAGCTCTTGGCGCTGGCGGAAGCGGCCAATCGTGTGCTGAGTGGAGAAGAGGAAGCCATCGTCTACGAATAGACAACAGAATGGGAACTGAATGACATAAAATTATCAAATTCATAATATAGAGTGAAAAAATCTTAAAAAAGTTAAAAATCGTGATTTGTAAAGGTATTCAGGGGTCTTTCATAACAGATGGCCATTTCTGTTGTGAAAGTTCCTCTCACTTTACAAACAATTCATTAATTTTCAATCAGATGAAGAACTTTGCCATGAAATTGAAAATTAGATTCTCAAAGGAATTTGTACTAAAATAGAACCATGAAAGTATGTATGTATGGAGGTATGGCCTTTGGAGAGAATCACGATCATCACCGGACATTTCGGCAGCGGAAAATCCGAAATGTCCATCAATCTGGCCAAGAAAATGAACCGGGAAGGCCACAAAGTCGCCCTGGTGGATCTCGACATCGTGAATCCGTTCTTCTGTATCCGGGACTTCAAGGAGACCTTGGGGAAAGAGGGGATTGATGTCATCGCAGCGAATCCTGAGTGGTCCAATGCGGAGCTCATGATGGTGCCTGCGGAAGTCAGTGGTATTTTTGTCAAAAGAGATACCAGCTATATCATGGACATCGGGGGAGACGACATGGGTGCCGTGGTTCTAGGACAGTACAACGGGGAGCTTTTAAAGACAGGCTACAATCTGTTTTTTGTCATCAACACTCAGCGTCCTATGACACCAAACGAAAAAGGGATCAAAGAGTATATCGAAGGGATTGAGAGAAGTTCAAGACTGAAAGTGACCCATCTCATTTCCAACACCAACCTGTCTTTTGAGACCACAGTGGAAGAGATTCTAAAGGGAGACCAGATTGTGTCTGAGCTTTCCAAAGAACTGGGGATTCCCCATCTGTACACCGTGGCCAGAGAAGATCTGGCTGGAGAACTGGAAGGAAAACTGAATGGGGAGCTTCTTCCCATTGAAATCTTTATGAAAACGCCATGGAGTTAAAATAAAAGGGGGATATGGTATGCCAAAAGTTGTGTTTAGGGAAGAACGATGCAAAAGCTGCGGACAGTGTGTCATTGCCTGTCCTGTGAACATCATCGGTTTCACAGACAGAATCAATGAAAAAGGGTACAGACCAGCAGGGATTCCTGCGGAGCTCATGGAGAAGTGCATCGGATGTACTTCCTGTGGAAGAATGTGTCCGGACTTAGTCATCACAGTGTATAAATAGGGGGTTTAGGTATGAGCGAAAAGGTACTCATGAAGGGAAATGAAGCCATTGGAGAAGCGGCCATCAGAGCCAACTGCAAATGCTTCTTCGGATATCCGATCACACCGCAGACAGAAGTGGCTGCGTATATGGCAAAGAAGATGCCAACCATCGGCAGAGTGTTCCTGCAGGCGGAAAGTGAAATTGCAGCGGTCAATATGGTTTATGGAGCAGCTGGTACAGGCGTAAGATGCATGACCAGTTCCTCTTCACCAGGAATCAGCCTGAAGGCGGAAGGAATCTCCTACCTAGCAGGAGCTGAGCTTCCTTGCGTCATCATCAACATCGTGCGTGGAGGCCCAGGACTTGGCGGTATTCAGCCTGCGCAGTCTGACTACTTCCAGGCCACAAAGGGTGGAGCGCATGGTGACTTCCACATGCCCGTTTATGCCCCATCCTCCATTCAGGAAATGGTGGATCTCATTCAGGAAGCCTTTGATGTGGCAGATGAATACAGAACACCTTGCATGATCATGGGAGACGGTATGCTGGGCCAGATGATGGAACCAGTAGAGTTCAAGGAAAACCTCAAAAAGAGAGATCTTCCTGAAAAGACCTGGGCAGCCAATGGAAGAATGGGCAGAGCCCATCACAATGTGATCAACTCTCTGTTCCTGAAGACAGAAGCCCTGGAAGAGCACAACAACCATCTGGGCAGAAAGTATGCAGCCATCAAGGAAAAAGAAGTCAAGTATGAACTGATGAATACAGAGGATGCAGACCTCATTCTGGTTGCCTATGGCACCACAGCTAGAATCTGTAAGAACGTCATTAAGCTCGCCAAAGAAAAGGGCGTAAAGCTTGGACTTGTCAGACCTATTACCCTGTGGCCATATCCACAGGAAGCCTTTGATCTCACCATCGGAAACACCAAGCATGGCTACCTCACCGTAGAAATGAGCATGGGCCAGATGGTGGAAGATGTAAGACTCTCTGTTGAAGGAAGAAAGCCAGTTCATTTCTATGGACGTTCCGGCGGTATGATTCCTACTCCAGATGAGATTCTTGTGAAGGCACTCGAAATCGTAGGGGGGAACAAGTAATGGAAGTGAAAGACAGACCAATTCTATTTAAACCAACTACAGGACTTTTGGATGTACCTACACACTACTGTCCTGGTTGTACACATGGCGTAATCCATAGACTCATTGGTGAGGTTATGGAAGAGCTGGATATCATCGACAAGACCATTGGGGTGGCTCCTGTTGGATGTTCCGTTCTAGCTTATGACTATTTTGCTTGTGATATGTTTGAAGCCGCTCATGGTAGAGCTCCAGCCGTTGCTACGGGTATCAAGAGAGCCAATCCAGACAAGATCGTCTTCACCTATCAGGGAGACGGGGACATCGCTGCCATCGGTACTGCAGAAGCAGTCCATGCAGCAGCAAGAGGCGAAAAGATTGTGACCATCTTCGTCAACAACTGTATTTATGGAATGACAGGCGGACAGATGGCTCCTACGACTCTTCCAGGACAAAAGACCGAAACTTCTCCATATGGAAGAGATGTTGCAACCGCAGGATTCCCCATCAGATTCTCTGAAATGCTGGCTCAGCTGGATGGCGCATATTACATCGAAAGAGTATCTGTAGATAAGGTTGCAGGCGTTGCCAAGACCAAGAAAGCCATCAAGAAGGCGTTCCAGAATGCCATCGACGGTAAGGGCTTCAATATGGTGGAAGTGCTTTCCATCTGTCCTACCAACTGGGGTCTTAACACAGAAGAGTCTCTGAACTGGCTGAGAGAAAGCATGATTCCTTACTACCCACTGGGCGTAAAGAAGGATCTTGACAAGAAGGAGGAAGCGAAATAATGACACAGGAAATTATTTTTGCAGGCTTCGGTGGACAGGGTATTCTGTCCATGGGGAAGTTCCTGGCTTTCGGTGGAATGGATAAGGGAATGAATGTTTCCTGGTGTCCAAGCTATGGTCCTGAAATGCGTGGAGGAACCGCGAACTGCTCCGTAATCCTTTCTGATGAGGAAATTGGTGCACCGATTATTTCTGCACCTGACACCATCGTTGTGATGAACAGACCTTCCCTGGATAAGTTTGAAAAAACAGTAAAGCCAGGCGGATTGATCATTCTGGACAGCAATCTTGTTACGAGAGAAGTGGACAGAGATGATGTCACCGTCATCAGAATCCCAAGCCAGACAGAAGCAGAAGCCATTGGTTCTGCGAAGATCGCCAATATGATTCTTCTGGGTGCTTTGGTAGAGAAGACCGGAATCATCTCCAAGGATGAGCTTCTGGAATCTCTAAAAGGCCATGGAAAAGAAACCTTCTTTGAGATGAATAAGAATGCCATTGAAAAGGGCATTGAATACGCCAAGAAGGCTTAAGAATACGTAATAAATAGAAGGACCTCTCTGATTGTGTGTATACACATTCAGAGAGGTCTCTTTTGCTTTTTTGTGGCTTTGTTTTTTGGGAATGTTGAAACTCAGATATTGTAACGGGATTCCCTCATTCTTCAGCTATATAGAAGTTGTTTTGCTTAAAATTGTTCTTCTGCTTTACTTATATGTACTCTGATCTCTTCTTCATGCTTTTGGCAATAAGCATAACTGTCCTGCATAAACTTTCTGATGTTCCCGCATTGATAATATTCTTCAATGACATCAAGTGCCATTTTATCACCCAATCTCATATCTTGAAAATAATCATAGACGCATCCGCCGTTTTCCCTGGGAAAATATGGGTTAATAGAACTGAGTCTTTCATCACGCATAATACATTCTACGACCATCTCACTCAAAATCCACTTTAATGTTGGCCGCTCATATTCGTCATAGTTATCATGGAAAATTTGATTCCAAACATGAAACCATAGAAAATGAATCATCTCATGTAATGAAATACCAAGTGCACCGCGCTCACTATTCAGATAGAAAACTTGAAAATACTGATCCTTCAGGAATCTTGGAGACACAGGATTTAGACTTATCTCAGCTCTTAAATCATTAAACAGCTGATGTGTATCTACTTGAAATGCATCAGACAGCGCTTCTTCAATTTGTGGTCTATATCTTCTCCAATGCCTGTTATATTTTACGACTTTTTCATTAATCAGAGATTCTTGCTCCTGATATATTTCCTTCATTTCGTTCAAAATATATTGTTTTTTGGCGTTATAATCAAGAGTCTGAAATACATCTTGATTTAGTTTTGGAAAAAAATGAAATAGTGAGTCTGACCAATAGGGAGATTCTCCCTCGGTTTGAAACATCATAATGCTCTCTATCATTTTTTCAAATCCTGGATTAACAAATGTTATTTTCATATATCATCCTCCTGTCATCGCTTTCTGATCTCATCGAGAATGGTAAAGGTGCAGTAAAAGATGACAACGAGTACGATTAAAAATAGAACGAAGTAAAGTCCTTCCGGGGTAATCGGTATGATCGAAAGGGGGATTGCAGCAGCGAAGAGTGTTCCCAGTGTATAGAGAACAGATTTCCAGAATCTCCAGATTGATTTGTTTCCTTCTTTCAGCATTTCTCTTTCTTCAGAATTCATCGTAAACCTCCATATACATTGTCGTTATTGGAAATAAAATACTTGCTTGTAACGAACTAAGAGGTCGACATTTGGAAGTTCATTGAGAAAGAGGAAGGCGGAGACAAATAGGGTGAGCGTGCTCAGCATATCTTATGGAGCCTTCATTTTCTGTTGCTTTTCTCATCAATGAATCATTGTGTCATTTCGACCACCAGAACATAGACTTTTCTATTTAGGCAATGGATTCTATTGCTTCATTTTGTGAGGAAGCATGTAGTAGAAGTTGCCTTTTTTTTAGTTCTTAGGTAAGAAAGGGGTCCAGTCTACTGTTCTCAGTTCCATTTGGAACAGATAAGTGAAGAGTGCAAGGAGAAGTGCAGACAGTGCAAAGTAAGCTGTTTTTTTAGCAATAGTCTTTTGTCTCCAGGCGAAACTCATTCCTGTGGTACTGGCCATTGCTAATATGAAGTAAAGTACAAGTAACATGATAAATCCTCGCTTTCAAAAATAAATAGGAGTATGGATAGTACTGCAGGTTCATGTGTTGTTTTGCTTTTATGAAGCGGACTTATGACGTGGGGTGTTCCACTTGTTCTACGCTACCATCCGACTGAACAAGCTCTTCTTTTTGTCTTTCTTTCTTGATGATCTGTTCAAACCATAGAATATAAAGAAATATAAAAAGTAGAATGGACAGCAAGGCAATACGAAGGAAAAGTGTCACTTCAAAGACCTGGGTCAACCCCAAGGCGATGAAAAGGGAAAAAAAAGGAACATAAGGGGCAAAGGGGGCAAACTTTCCAAATGCCTTCCGATGCAGCGTTTTCTTTAGATCAGCCTCTTTGTTGCCTTCATCATAGGCTTCCTGATCAAAGGACAGATGAAGACCTTTTAGGAATAGATATCCAGAGAATGCTACACCGAACCAGTCTTTCTTCATGATGAAGAAAAGTAAGTAACCACCTCCAACAAATATTGTAACTAAAAATAGAGTCTTACTTGTGACTTTCAAAATACCGCCTCCTCTAAGTAAAAGTGTGAATATGGAGTAGGGATTATGGGTATCCTATTATTCCGATATAGGGATCAAAAGAGAGTTTAAAGGATTCCAGGTAATGTTTTTTGTCAATCTCTATGAATAAACGTAGGGTTTGGATTTTCGCCAAACCGCTGCTTCCAGTACTGCCGGTTTCCTGTGAAAAGTAAAGTATTGAAGAGCTGAATCTGGTAAGAGGGGAAGAGCAGTCCAGCGGTAAAAATCAAGATTGCGATGATCATATTAAAGAAGGCATAACTTGTGACGCCTTTCAGCATGGTCTCATACACACCATCCCCTTTGTAGAGGTCTTCGATGTAGTCGTTGATCCTTTCATGGTTTCCTTTTTTCACTTGTATATATCGCCATACAAAGGCAATGAGGAGGACCAGCCATACGAACTGAGCGAAGAGAACAATGTAGAGATTTGACTTTGGCATGGCTTTGTATGTCTCCAGATAAAGATCCAGGGGGCTTGGTTTGATATAGGCATTTCCAGTAGTCAAAGCATCACCTCAAAAATATCTGTTAACTATATCATAACAAAAAAAAAGTAATCTTTCTATGAAAATATCCATAATTCACATAGTATGATTCAGTTTTTTCTGATGAAAAGGAAATGACAGCATAGGGTTATTACGCTGTATTAAAGGAAATAAAACAAACCTTCCAATGTCATCAGGGTTGTTACGTTGATAAAGTGAAAAATCGGCGGGGTTTTTATCTAAAAATGGTAATACTATCTGATTTTGGAGTGTAATTTGGATTGAAATTCATAATATATCGTAGTTTTCAGGTTTGTTTTGTCCTAGGGGTTTACAACGTAACAATGTTATGTTACATTATATTCAAGAGGTGAGAGATATGGAAGAATTAATCTCCAAGAAAGATCTGCTGACAGAAATGGACATTTCTTATGGACAGCTGTATCGGTGGAAACGGAAGAAACTGATTCCGGAAGAATGGTTCATGAAAAAGTCCACCTACACAGGACATGAAACCTTCTTCCCAAGAGAAAGAATTCTCGAGAGGATTCAGCAGATTCTCAATATGAAAGATGGTGCATCCTTGGATGACCTTGCAGACAAGTTCTCCTCGGATATACCAGAAGAGCTTATGAGAAAAAAGGAAGACCTTATTGGACTAGGGGTGCTCCACACAGAGATCATCAGACTTTACGAGGAAATCTTCAAAGGCAAGGAAGAGTATAACTTTCAGGATATTCTCTATATGTATATCTCGGAAGATCTGCTTCACCAGGGGAATATTAGTGTAGAGGACCTTTCAAGGATTCTCAAGATGCTCAGTGACCAGTATGAAAACATCAAGGATAAAGATCCCGCCTTATCTGTCTACAGAAGATTTGGCGTAACCGTATCCCTTCTCCATAAATCAGGAGAAATCTTCTACTCAGACCAGGCACCCATCGTGGATAATTACAGCATTCGTGGTGCTCTGGAAAAACTGAAACTGAAACTTATATAGCGGGAGGTAAAAAACATGGAAAAAAGAGATTTAAGAATCAGCGGTGCATCGGTGGCCACCGGTGGAGAATATAGAGATGTGAAGGTATCCGGAGCCAGTAAGATTACTTCTGATATATCCTGCGAGACCATGTCCATCTCCGGTGCCATCACGGTGGACGGCAATGTGGACGCCACCTCCTGTAAAATCTCCGGTGCCTGTAAAGTCAGGGGGTATGTAAGATCCGAGGAGATCAAGATCTCCGGGGGAAGTTCTATAGGAGACTTCCTGGAAGGAAATGAGATATCCCTTTCTGGAGGCATCAAGGTTCATGGAGACATCAGAAGCAACCACCTGAAGCTCAGTGGAGAAATCACGGTGGATGGGAATATGGAATGCGAAGAGTTTTACCTCTCTGGAGCCATCACCTCCAAAGGAACCGTAAACTGTGAAAAATGCGAACTGAAAATAGCCAGCAGCTCTTCTTTGGGAGAATTGGTAGGCTCTGAAATTGTAGTAAAAGAAGGACTCAGCTCTGGTGGGCTTCTGAAGAGCCTCTTTGGAGGAGGGAACGGACAACTGAAGGTCACCCTCGTAGAAGGAGATGACATCTATCTGGAGAATACTGCTGCAGAAGTGGTACGTGGAGCGAAAGTAACCATAGGACCTGGATGTAAAGTGAAAAAAGTGGAGTACAGCGAAAAACTGGAAGTGCACCAGCAGGCAAAAGTGGACGAGAAAATCGAACTGTAGAATATGCGTCAATCCCAGTACAGCGGCAGGAGAGAAGAGTTTTAGACCAGTCGGCAAAAGGACTTCATCAGAGATAGGATCTCTGGAAATAAAGGAAGGATAAAAATGAAACGTAATAAATTCAATATGCATGTTCTGACCCATGATGGGAAAATCCTGGACCAAAAAGAAGAAGGCATCAGCTACCAGATGAAAAATCTCCTGAATGGCCGTGAGTTTGCTACAGATTATCAGACAGATGACATGTATAAAGTACAGCTGGAAGCCATGAGAGATTGGATCATCAAGATGCGCTGGTAGGAGGTAAAGGATGGATAGACAAGATGTGAAAAGTGTTGGAGACATCACGCTGGAAAAAGGATTCTATGGGAAGATCTCCTGTGCAGGAGATCTTCTCCTGAAGGGAGAAGTGGAAGCTTACAGCATAAAAGCGGCAGGGGACCTGGAAGCCATAGAGAATGTGAAGGTGGAGAGCTTAAGAGTTTACGGAGATGCGGAGTTCAGAAAAGATGTGGAAGCCATAGAAGCGAAAATCTATGGAGACGCAGAAATTTTTGGGCACTTTCAATGTCAGGATCTCAAGGTATTCGGGGAATGCTCTTTGAAAAAGCTGGATGCAGAGAAGCTTACCGTCTTTGGTGCTTTGGAAAGAGCAGAGGAAGTCAATGCAGAAAAAGCGGAGTTCAGCGGAGAAGTTCAGATTGCGGGAGTTCTTAATGTGGGACATGGAGAGTTTAAGCTTGTAGGAGACTCTAAAGTAGAAGAAATCTACTGCGAAAGTCTTTCTGTGAAATCCGATGGGGAGTTTTTTAACGGAGTGCTTTCAGGGCTCATTTCCAGAGGGAAAAGCGGCACTTTAACTTCCGATCTCATAGAAGGAGATGACATCTACCTGGAAAACACAACAGCGAAGATGGTCCGGGGGAACAAAATCAAGGTTGGTCCTGGGTGCAGAATCCAGCGTGTGGAGTATAATGAAAAGCTTGAAGTGCACAGCAGTGCAGAAGTGAAAGAAAAAGTAGAGCTGTAATAGAAGAAAAAGATAGACGAGGTTTCTCAGCAATGGGAAGCCTTGTTTAGTATATATAAGAAATACCAAACAGGTTAGGTTGAACTTAGAATGCAAAGGATATACAATAATAATAGATTGAAAATTCTAAACAATTATCCGTTTATAAGTTATTCTATAAGGTTAAAATCGAAAAGAAGGGGGATTGTATGTGTCAACGCGTTTGATGTTCAAATCTGTTAATGATTTGTTGGATGAAAAGTTCTATGTTCCATATTACCAAAGAGGGTACAGATGGACGAAACAACAAGTAATTGATCTTTTGAACGATATATGGGGTTTTACTCAAAAAGAAGGTAATGACAAATTTTATTGTTTGCAGCCTGTGGTTGTGAAAAAGGTCCTTAATACGATAATCAATGAAGAATATTGGGAAGTTGTTGACGGACAACAGCGTCTCACAACGCTGTATATTCTCCTGTACTATTTAACGAAAGAAGTTCTTAAAGTTGACAGTCTCAAAGAAGAGTACGGAAAAGAAATCTTCACAATATCGTATGAAACTCGACCTGGAAGTGCAAAATTTCTTAAAAATCTAGAAAAGGACAATTCAAATATCGACTATTATTATATGCATACAACATATGAGACGATTAAAGAGTGGTTTACTGACTCCAATAATATTGAAAATAGAACGGATAGGTTTAATTTTTTGAGTACGTTACTAGGAAGAAAAGGCAAGGAGAAATCAGTTCAAGTCATCTGGTATGAAGTACCTGTTGAAGTTAACAGCAATGAGCTTTTTACTCGTCTTAATCTTGGCAAGATTCCGCTAACAAACTCAGAACTTGTAAAAGCATTATTTCTTTCAGAGACGAGTTTTGAGAAAGATGATAAGCAAGAACAGAAGAAGACAGAGATAGCAATCCTGTGGGATAGCATGGAGCAAAGACTTAATGATGAAAAATACTGGGCTTTTATCACAAATGAAAATCCAGAAGATTATTCAAATAAAATAGAACTTCTTCTGGATTTGATCGCCAAGAAGTCAGATAAAA
Source organism: Proteiniclasticum ruminis (assembly GCF_900115135.1). Lineage (GTDB taxonomy): Bacteria > Bacillota > Clostridia > Clostridiales > Clostridiaceae > Proteiniclasticum > Proteiniclasticum ruminis_A. The sequence continues at coordinate 93,838 of NZ_FOVK01000008.1, forward strand.
ATAAAGATCCGTTGTCTACCTTTCTACACTTCTATAAAGTGGTGAATGGTAAAAGTAAAGATTTATGGAGTTTGTGGTTAGATATTGAAAAATATGATCAGACCTTAGTTGAATGGTATAAAAATAGAGATTTGTATCATAAGATTGGATATCTAATTACCATAGGTGTAAGTTTAGCAGATCTTGTGGAGAGATCGCTTGGGGAGCCCAAAAGTGCATTTACATACTATATTGATTCAGAAATTGCTAAGAGTATCAGATTTAATCTTGAGTCATTAAGTTATGAGAATAAAGGAGACTATTCTAAAATCTATAGAGTACTAACATTGTTTAACATAGAGTCGTTAAGAACAAACGAGTCTGCACTAGATTATTATCCATTCAGTCTCCATAAAAAATCAAACTGGAGTATTGAGCATATACATGCTCAGAATGCGGAAGGGCTTGATAAAACCAAAAAAGAACAATGGAAGCAATGGACCGATTCTCATCTGAAGCTGATTGTAGACTTTCAGAATCAAATAGAAGATATACAACTGAAAGAGCAACTCAGAAAATTGGAGTCTGAAATTCTAGAGGTTAATTATGAAGTTCTTAACTGGGATAAATTCATGTTACTAGCAAATCGTATTGGAATATTCTTTTCTGAAAAAGAAACGATATATTCTGATGAGATGCATGGACTATCAAACCTCGCATTACTAGGTCAAGCTGAAAATTCGGCTTTAAATAATGGGGTGTTTGAACTCAAGAGACGGACCATCATATCAATGGATAAGGACGGTAAATACATCCCGATATGTACTAAAAGGGTGTTTTTGAAATACTATAATAAAAATGCAACTCAAGGAAATTACTATTTCTGGAGTTATGAGGATCGAAAGAATTATCTCGAAGAAATTAAGGCTGTGCTGAGAAGAAGTGGATATCTTATTAAAATAGAAGGTGAGGTCTAAAGATGGAAACTAGCTTTTGGAAGCTGTTAAGCAATAATGATATTGTAATTCCTGTTATTCAAAGAGATTATGTTCACGGAAGAACTTCTAAAAAGGTTTCTAAAGTTCGAGAGAATATTCTTAATGCTATGTTCAAAACAATCATCACTTCTGATGTTATTCTTGAATTAGACTTTATATACGGATTCAGTGAAGAGTGTGAAGGCAGCGCTAATAAGAAGTTTTACCCATTAGATGGACAGCAGAGATTAACTACATTGTTTCTTCTGCATTGGTTTATTGCAGCAAAGGAGGGAAAACTTCAGGAATCAGAATCTGTGCTGAGGGGATTTACCTATGATGTCCGTCACAGCTCACGAGTATTTTGTAATGGACTTGTCAGATATCAGCCTGATTGGTCAGGGATGACTGTTTCAAAAGGCATTATGGATGCTTCCTGGTTTTTTGCAGGTTGGATTAATGACCCAACAATTCATTCTATGCTGATAATGCTTGATGCAATTGAGATGAAATATGAAGAGTATTGTAAAACGGATGTTTGGGATAGGTTGATATCGCTAGAAAACGCTCCTTTTGTTTTCCATATACTGTATACTGATGAGCTTAACTTGCCAGATGAACTCTATATTAAAATGAACTCCAGAGGTAAGGAGCTTACGGAATTTGAATACTTTAAGATAAGGTTCTCTGAGCTTCTTCCCAAAAACTATACGGATGAGTTCATTCATAAAGTTGATCAGGAATGGTCTGACTTATTTTGGAGCATGTTTAAGGATAACCAAACTAATGATATCGCACACGAAGTTGACAATGGATTCATAAGAGTTTTTAACTATATAACTGATATTTTGGAATCAAAACTGAACGATGTGATAGAAGAGGAAGACTATTTCATAAGATATGAGAGAGTTTTTCGTGATCATAATAATATTGATAGACTGTTCAGTATTCTAGATACTCTGGCTCTTTATTATAAGAATGGGAACATTCTCTTTCAAGAATTTCTGTACATAAATGAAGCGGAGTTTGTACTAGAAAAAACGAGGATTTTTTTTACAAGTCCGACTGTGAACCTGCTAAAAAAATGTGCATCAAGTTATCAACCAGATTCAAGAATCAATCCGTTCTCGTTGGGTGAACAAATACTTCTTTACGCATTTATTCTACAGATGGAAAGTCCAACGAAAGAATTTGGAAAGAAAATTAGGTTAATACGAAATTTAATACAAAAATCTGAGGATACCGTGCGTAATGAGAACTTAGGGGCATTGCTAGTATCAGTTGAAGAAATAGTGAAGTATGGTAAAGTCGATCAAGATACAAAGTTCAACAAGTCACAGGTAGAGGAAGAGAATCAGAAGGTTAGCTTTATTTCTCGGTTTCCACAGCTACAAGAAGAAGTATTTCGTTTGGAGGATCATGATTTATTGCAAGGCAGCATCTCAATATTTGAGCTGACAGAAAAGATTGCTGAACGAGGAAAAGTATTTAGAAATGTCTTCGAGGCAAACTGCAACTTTACCCCAATAATCTTGGCGATGCTGACCATTGGTGATTATACTCAGAATGCAAAATGGCGAACATTCTTGGCAAGTAATAAACGGGTAACTTGGAGAGATTTATTTACTCCAAGCAATAGGAGAGGAGGATTTGAAAAAACCAGATTCGTTCTTATGAATTTATTGGACAGGCTTTCGGATCCTGATATCACGATCCAATCCCTAATTGATGAAAAGAAGAATAGTCTATACCAGAGATCGGGAATAAATTGGAAATGGGCTGATTACTATATTAATTACAGTTCATTTAGATACCACTGGGATGGGTATTACTACTGGCCTGATTCGAATCGTACGTATGAGTGTTTGATGATGAATAGAACAATACTTAGTGGAAAGCATTGGGATCCATATCTAATGGCCATCAAGGAGCAAAAAACGAAATTTGTGAGTCTCGGAGACTATGGTCAACCTCTAATCTATGGAAATGGGAAAAATACAGTAATTATAAGAAATAGCAATGAAGGCTTTGTATTTACTGGTACTAATCAAGATGACATTCAGTTACTTGACCAGTTGAGATTAAGTGGATATCTTGATGAAGAAAATATACTGAGAATAAAGCAGTCTAAGGATGGTTTTGATTTGGAAAACAGAATTGAAAAAATCCTACGTATTTTAGATATAGTAGATCATTATATCGAAGTGTAGAATAGAGTTTTACAAGAGTAAAGATTCAGGAGAGCTTCTCAGCAGTGGGAAGCTTTTTTCATTGGTTCACAAGATCATCCACCAAGTGCTATAATGAGAGAAAATACTGAAAAAGGCGGCGATGTCCTTGAAAACCAATATCGAAATGAACAACACCCTGACAAAGCTCAGCGAGTTTAAAAACAATTCCACCTTTCAGGTTCTGGAGTATGATGATCTTCGCGGAGGAACGGATGTGAAAACAGCGTTCATGCTCTCTTATATGAGAGATGCGAACATCAAGCTGCGTCAGCTTCGTATTGTGCTGCAGGGAGGCGGCGTCTATACAGAGCCCAATGCCTTGAGCTTTATGAGAGGACCCATTGAGGTTTCCACAAACACAGGTGGTCTCATGGGACTGTCCAAGAAGTTTGTCTCCTCCAAGATTTCGGGAGAACCCGTGATCAAACCCCTCTTTAAAGGCGTTGGTGAGATCCTTCTGGAACCATCCTTTGGACATTACGCCATCCTTCAGCTGGAAAAGGAAGAAATCATCATCGATGATGAACTGTTCTTTGCAGCAGAAGATACCATCGACATCAGTGTCACCACCATGAAAAGCATCAGCAGTGCTCTTTTTGGTTCGGAAGGCTTTTTTCAGACAAAGCTCTCCGGCACAGGCATTGTGGTGCTGGAGATTCCGGTTCCTGAAACTGAAATCTTCAAGTACTCTTTAGTGGATGATGTGCTGAAGATTGATGGAAGCTTCTCCATCTTAAGGACGGCAGGCATACAGTTTACTGTGGAAAAAACCACCAAGACCCTGATTGGTTCCGGTTTTTCCGGTGAAGGACTTCTCAAAGTCTTCAGAGGCACCGGTGAAGTGTGGCTCATGCCCACCAAGGTGGTCTACGACAAGATGCTGTCCCAAGGCATGCCTTTTGGTGTGGGCGGTATGGACAATCTCGTTCAGGAGCCTGGATTCCATAAAGATCATGATAAAAACAGAAATGGAGAAAAAGAAAAGTAGACTAGGTGGTAATGTCCACCTCATCTACTTCGCTGCTTGATATTCTGACGACCATTTTCACAGGCAGTGCCACGATGACTTCATAGCTTTCAGAGATCCAGCCCATATCCTCATGAATGGATAAGGGAACAATCTCTTCCGGCAATCTGTGAAGCTTCACAGCGCCGTCTTTCAGTTCAAGATTCCCTTCATAGGATTCTCCGTTGTGGACAAAGGGAAACTGGACTTCATGGGCCATGGATTCGTCCAATGGATGCCTGAATATTTCTTTTCCATCCTTCTCCACGATGATGACTTTATCTCCTTCTGCGGGAGACTGGGTAAGGTGGAAATAAAGGGGTGGCATGAAACTTAGGAGGACGAAGAAAAAGAGTAAGGCGATATCCCATTTTTTCAGAGGATAGCTGCCATAGATTTCTTTTAAGGTACTGATCATGATAGGGTTCCTTCCCAGGTGCCTGACTTGTGAAAAAAGGTTGGTATCACCGTGACACTCCAGGATTTCATAGTATAATCTGTCCGGGTAAATGTCAATATAGGATATACCTGTAAAAAAGTGAATTATGCCTTGGAAATCAAGGAAAAGGCTAAAAGGTTTGCTATGATTTCGACATCTGATATATAATAAGACATGTGAAAATTGTTTAAGAGAACACAAGAGAATTAATTTGAAATAAGGAAGGTATTGTATGGGAAGAATGTTTGGAACAGATGGCGTTCGAGGAATCGCCAACAGTGAGCTGACACCGGAGCTGGCGTTTCAGCTGGGTAAGGCTGGTGCTTTGGTATTAACGAAAGGTGCGCATAAGCCAAAGATTCTGGTGGCGAAAGACACAAGAATCTCAGGAGATTTGCTGGAGTCTGCCATGGTGGCAGGAATCCTAAGTGTTGGTGCAGAAGCTGTACTCCTTGGCGTGGTGCCTACACCTGCTGTGGCCTATCTTGTCCGTGAATATGATGCGGATGCGGGTGTCATGATCTCTGCCTCCCATAATCCTGTGGAGTTCAACGGCATCAAGTTCTTCAACCGCGAAGGTCTGAAGCTGTCTGATGCGTTGGAAGATGAAATCCAAAAGCTCATTGAAGGGGATTTTGAAGGTGTTTCAGTGCCAACAGGAAAAGACATTGGACATGTGAGCCGTGCAGAAAATGCCACAAAAGATTATGTGGCTTTTGCAGTGAATACTTTAGAGGGAGATCTCTCTGGACTGAAGATTGCATTGGACTGCGCCAATGGCGCAAGCTACCTGGCTGCAGCGGAAGCTTTTGAAAAGCTGGGTGCAGAAGTCTTTGTCATCCATCATGAGCCCAATGGCGTGAACATCAACGAAAAGTGCGGATCCACCCATCCGGAGGATCTCATGAAGTTTGTGGTGGAAAAGGGCTGTGATCTGGGTCTTGCTTTTGATGGAGACTCTGACAGATGCCTTGCAGTGAATGAAAAGGGCGAACTGGTCAATGGAGACTTCATCATCCTCATCGCAGGACTTTATTTGAAAGAGATGGGAAAACTCAAGGATGACACCATCGTGGTCACCGTTATGAGTAATCTTGGACTGATGCTTGCGGCGAAGGAACTGGGACTTAAGGTATCCATCACTGCTGTGGGAGACCGCTATGTGCTGGAGGATATTCTTTTAAACAACTACTCCATCGGCGGAGAGCAGTCCGGTCATGTGATCTTTAAAGACTTCAACACCACAGGAGACGGTATTGTCACCGCCATTCAGCTGGCTGGCATTGTCAAGAAGAAAGGAAAGACCCTCTCTGAACTGGCATCCGTCATGAGAATGCTGCCACAGGTGCTGGTCAATGTGAAGATACCAAACGAGTTCAAGAACATCCATGAGGTGGATGAAGAGGTCATGGACCTCATCCGTGAAGTGGAAGAAAGTCTGGAAGGAAAAGGCCGGGTGCTGATCCGTCCATCCGGAACCGAGCCTCTCGTAAGAATCATGCTGGAAGGCGAAGATCAGGATGAGATCAATGCCGCTGCCCATAAAATCGCAGACCTCATCAAGAGTAAGATTGCATAAAAAAATAAGTGAGAACAGTGCAGAAGATAGCTGCACCGTTCTCATTTTCCTGTTATGATTTGTATTATTTTTGTTATTATTTCGCAATCTATGACATGCCGGTGTATGTTTAAATAAGTATAGGAGGTGAAGCGATGAAAGGAATACTCATTATACTATCTTTATTATTCCTGACAGCCTGTGGAGCACAGGAAATGGCAGCGGAAGAGACTGCTGTAGAAAGAGATATGGTTGGCGTAACCGAAAGTGCTCCGGAGGATACGGCGGAAGCTCCAGCAGAGGCTCCAGCAGAAGAGGTCCTAGAGATGGCACCAAAGGTTGCTGTGAATTACAGTGGCCAGATTCTGGATGTGATGAATTTTAGAACTTCAGACTCCTTGGATATGAAGAGTGAACATAGAATCATCAGAACCTATGAGGAGTTCACGGACTACAATGAGGAGTACACCATCCTCGAAAATCCGTTTTTTATTGATGATGAAAGCCTCAATGCCCTGCAAAAAGTGAATGAGGAATATTTTAAAACCCAAGGATTTATCGCAGTGATACTTGTGGAAAGCTCAGGGTCCAATGAAGTCACTGGAGAGAGTCTCCTTGTGAAAGGAAATGTGGCTGAAGTATTTATCAGAAGACGGGCTGCAGAGATCGGCACCATGGATATTGCCACACGGCATGTCTTGTTTCCTGTAAGCAAAGAAGAGCTGAAAGAGGTCACGGATGTGAAGGTCACCATCAGTCTTTCAGCAAAATGAGAAAATGTTCTTTAAAGAGAGCTTTAGGGCTCTCTTTTCTTATGCATTCGTTCATGATTTCTTTAAACTGCTAGTGTAAAATTATTGTAGGAAAAATAAAAGAGAATAGAACCCCGTATGATATGCTTAATATGCAACCAAAAAACACACTCGGGAGGACTATTCTCATGAACATTATACAACAGGCTATGGAAATTATCACTAGGAGTTATGGGGAGAATCTTCATAGAGCTCTAGCTGGAACGATAAACTTCAGTGAGATGACAACAAGATTGGAAGAGGATTTCAGAAAGACAGCGGCCCTAGTGGCAAAAGAAATCATGGAGAATCTGGATCAGGCAATCAAAGAAAGCAAAAGCAGAAAGAAAGACTGGTATGTGGAAAGAAATGGCGACGAGAAGACACTCAATACGGTTTTAGGCGAAATCACTTTCAGGAGGACGTATTATGTCCATAAGCAGACAGGAGCGTACGCTTACCTGTCTGACGACCAGGTAGGACTCACTCCACATGAGAGAATGGATTTAGGCTTGAAAGCTAGGATTATGGAACATGCAACGTCTATGTCATATCAGAAAACGATCGATGCTTTGTCCTACAGTGGAATAACTTCCAAGATGAGTGTGATGAACGTCATAAAAGGCAGAGAGCCTATCCCCAATGAGGCTGCGGAAATGTCCGACAGAAAGGATAGCACACCCTCTGTGCTCTATATTGAAGCAGATGAGGATCATGTTGCATTGCAGAATGGAAAATCCACCATCGCCAAGATTGTGTATGTCCATGAAGGGCGTAAGCCCTTATCCAAAAATCGCCATCAGCTGATCCATAAACGCTATTTTACCGCTCTGTCGGATAATGAGTCTCTATGGTTGGATGTAGCCAATTATCTGGAAGAAACCTATGATATGGAAAAAGTTAGAACAGTCTATCTATCAGGAGATGG
>NZ_FOVK01000004.1 GCF_900115135.1 Proteiniclasticum ruminis
CCCCACTTTGAGGCAGGTTACCCACGTGTTACTCACCCGTCCGCCGCTAAGAACGCTTCTATGTAAACATATCCGCATTCTCCGCTCGACTTGCATGTGTTAGGCACGCCGCCAGCGTTCGTCCTGAGCCAGGATCAAACTCTCAATTTAAAAGTTTGAACTAGCTATTCATTACACTAGCTTCTGAACTCCATTTTCATGAAGTTCGCACTTTCTTTTCAGAAAGTGGTTTTTTTTGATTTCTCAAAAAGAATTACTTTGGTTTTTTACCTATATTCTGTTTAATTTTCAAAGAACTGTGTTTGCTTTCGGCCGCTCTCATCAAGCGACTTGTCTATCTTATCACGGAGAAAGAATCTTTGTCAACATCAAATTGTATTAATTTCTCAAAAATTTTAGTTATTTTTATACAATTCACTTTCCTGTTGCCAGGCAGTATATTTCGACATATTCATAAAGTCTGTTCTTCGTGCTCTATAATCATACCCGATTTACCAAAACTTTACAATGACCCTTCTGAAAAGTTAAATGATAGTTCATAGACCAGAAAGAGAGCCCTTTCAGGCTCTCTTAGATCTCAAACATTCAGTTATGCGATGTCTGCGGACTTGAACTGTGAGTTGTACAGTTTGAAGTATTCGCCACGTTTCTTCATAAGTTCCGTATGCGTTCCATCTTCTTCTATCCCATTTTCAGTGAGCACTATAATTCGTTCCGCATTCCGGATGGTGGCCATCCTATGGGCAATGATAAAGGTAGTTCTGTCTTTGGCCAGCTCACTAATGGACTCCTGAATCACCGCTTCACTCTTATTGTCCAGTGATGAAGTGGCCTCATCCAAAATAAGGATGGGGGGATTCTTAAGAAACATTCTCGCAATGGAAAGTCTCTGCTTTTGCCCGCCAGAGAGCTTTACACCCCGTTCTCCAATATAGGTGTCAAATCCATTGGGCATATCCATGATAAATTCATAGGCATTGGCTTTCTTTGTGGCCTCAATGACCTCTTCTTTTGTGGCGTCCAGATTGCCATAAAGTATATTTTCATACACACTGCCGCTAAAAAGAAATACATCCTGCTGAACAATCCCGATGTTTCCACGAAGGCTTTCCATGGTCACTTCCTGTATATTCTTCCCATCTATATAGATTCCTCCGCTGCTGATTTCATAGAACCTCGGAATCAGATTGCACATGGTGGTTTTCCCTACTCCGCTGGGTCCAACAATGGCAATGGTCTGACCTTCCTTCACCATCAGATTGATGTTTTTCAGCACTGCTTCCCTGTCCCCATAGGAGAAAGCCACATCCTGGAACTCCACAGTCCCTTTGACGTCATGAAGATCTTCCGCTTCATCTTTGTCAATGATATCCGGAGTAATGGCCATGACCTCACTGAACCTTCTAAAGCCAGCCATTCCGCGCTGGAACTGCTCCACAAAATTCGCCAGTCTCTTCACAGGCTGAATGATGATGCCCATATAAATGATGTAGGCAAAGAGATCCCCTGTGTTGATTTCCTCCAGATGGAGAAAATAGCCCCCGAATGCCAAAGTCACAAGGTTCAGGATATTGGAGAAGAAATTGATCCCGCCGGAGAAGATCCCCAGCTGCCTGACACTTCTTGTCCGAAGCTTTTTGAAGGCATTGTTTCCTTCATCAAACTTCTTTTCCTCATACTCCTCATTGGTGAAAGACTTCACTACACGCACGCCAGAGATGGAGTCTTCCAAGCCTGCGTTGATGTCTGAAAGCTTCTCTCTCATCTGGCGGAAGGTTCTTCTCATCTTGCTGTTGTAGAAAACCGCAAACAGCACCAGGAAAGGAACCACGGCAAAGACGATGAGCGTAAGCTTCACATTCACAGTAAGAAGTAGACCAAAAGATCCAAGAAGCATGAGGCCTGAGATGAAAATATCCTCTGGACCATGGTGCGCCAGCTCACTGATTTCATTTAAGTCGTTGACCAGCCTGGACATGATATGCCCTGTTTTTGTTTCATCATAATACTTGAAGGACAGCTTCTGAAGATGAGAAAACATATCCTTACGCATGTCATATTCCATCTTCACTCCCAGAAGATGCCCATAGAAGCCCACCACATAATCCATCAAAAATCGGAAGATATAAAGGAAGAACATGGCAATGGCCACCTTCACAAGACGCTCCATATCATTGTTTGGAAGAATGTCATTAATAAAAGTCCTCGTGATCTGAGGAAAAATAAGATCCGTTGCCGCGATGAGGGTCGCTGCCACCATATCCAGAAGAAAAAGCCACTTATGCGGCTTATAGTACGATATAAACTGTTTGATCATTTCATTCACCTGCACATATAATTTCGTTCACCTTTCCATTATACCGGAGGAAATCCGAAAATGTGGAAAGGAAGTTCAAATCTGTTCTGGTTTATCGATAATCTCACTAGGTTCCTTTACCATAATTTTACTTTTGCATTCTCATAATTCTGTCACAACAATGCTAAAACAAGGGTATAATAAAACTATATACCAACCTAGAAAACAAACTGGAGGTAATCTATGCGAATTTATGCACACAGAGGTAACTCCTCTGTATATCCTGAGAATACCATGGCTGCTTTCCGATCCGCTCTTCATGTGGGCGCAGAAGGCATCGAAACCGATGTGCATCTGACAAAAGATGGTATCCTTGTAATCACCCATGATGAAGACATCAGCCGGGTATCGGACGGAAAAGGTCAAGTGAAGGATATGACATTGGAAGAACTCCAAAAATACGATTTCGGCAGCTGGAAAGGAGAGGCTTATAAAGGAGAGAAAATCCCAACTCTGAAAGAACTCCTGGACCTTATAAGAGACACCGACCTCATGCTGAATATAGAAATCAAAATGGGGTTTGTCCTCTACCCGGGTCTTGAAGAAAAACTTGTGGAGATGATCAGAGCAGAAGGGTTCCTTCACCGGGTCATCTTCTCCAGCTTCAATCACTACTCTCTTGCCCTGATCAAGCAGCTGGAGCCAGAGGCTAAAACCGCTCCATTATATGAGTGCGGACTCTTCCAGCCCCACGACTACGCCAAAACCCTTGGCGCTTCCTATATCCACCCCTCCTATACATCCATGGATCCGAGGCTCCTGGAAGATCTCAGAAAAAACGGCATAGGGGTCAATCTCTGGACCGTCAATGACGTCCGCACCGCCCACTACTTCAATACCCTCGGGATTGATGGTATCATCACAGATTATCCTGAAGAACTCATACAAGCACTATGGAGGCCGTAACTATGGAACACAAACTGGACTACAAAAAGACCTTTACTCTAGGCTTTGGTTTTTTTGCCATCAGCATCACTTGGAGCGTCTACAACGCTTTTATGCCACTGCTTCTTGGCAACTACCTGAAAAGCGCAGCACTTATTGGTTTTATCATGACCATCGACAATTATCTGGCTCTTTTCATTCAGCCCGCAGTGGGCTTCTACTCCGATAAGATCAACACAAAGTTCGGCCGAAGAATGCCCTTCATCATGGTGGGCATGCCTCTGGCAGCTGTTTTTATGTTTCTGATCCCTCAGACCAAGAGCCTCTATGCACTGGTTTTTGCTTTGCTCTTCATGAACCTGTCCATGAGCATCTACCGCTCTCCGGTGATAGCCCTAATGCCCGATATCACGGCGAAGCAGCACAGATCCAAATCAAACTCCATCATCAACTTCATGGGCGGCATTGGATCCCTCATCGCCTATCTCATTGGCGGAAGGCTTTTTGAGCTGAATGAAGGCTATCCCTTTATCCTCTCCTCCTTCCTCATCCTCTTTTCCTTTGGTGTTCTTTTCCTGAAGATCAAAGAGCACCGGGATGTGCTTCATTATGAATCCGCAGAAGAGAAAAGAAACCTCATTCAGGGTCTAGGCATTGCCTGGAAAGACAAAAATGCCAGAAATCTGCTCTTTGCCATCTGCAGCTGGTTCATAGCCTATAACGGTATTGAGACCTTCTTCACAAAATATGGACAGAGCTATTTGGGCATTCAGCCTGCTCAAGCCACCACAACCCTGGCATTCATCAGCTTAAGTTTCCTTGTGTTTGCCATACCTGCTGGAATCATTGGAACCAAGATCGGAAAGAAGAACACCATTCGTATGGGTGTGGGACTGGCTGTAATTCTCACCCTGACACTGTATCTTCTGAAGCCGCAGCAGAGCAACATGCTCCTCTACATGAGAATTCTCTTTCTTGGGGTAGGATTTGCCTGGGCTTCCATCAACATCAACTCCTATCCTCTGGTAGCCGACATGAGCCCCTTGGGACTTCTTGGCACCTATACCGGAGTTTATTATCTCTTCTCCTCCATCGCCAATATCATCTCCCCTGTACTTTTGGGTTTTCTCATTGATCTCATTGGATATCAGATCGTCTTTCTCTACGGTGCTTTCTTCTTTGGACTTGCGTTCCTCTTCATCAGCCAGGTCCATGACAAGAGAGCAGAAAACGGCAACGACTAAATAACCTTATGAAAGAATGGTGTCATTGTATGATCTACTTTGAAACAGAGCGGCTTCGCTTCAGAGACTGGACCCGGGAGGATCTTCCCCAGTTCAGGAAGATGAATAAAGATCCTCGTGTCATGCGATATTTTCCCGCTCCCCTGGAGGACGCAGAAACCGACGCTTTCTTTGACAGGATTCAAAATGAGTTTAAGGATTCAGGCTATGGGCTCTACGCGGTGGAGCTCATAGAGACTGGCGAATTCATTGGATTCATCGGGTTCCATGAAGCCTCCTTCAAAGCTTCCTTCACTCCTTGTATTGAGATCGGTTGGCGGCTGAAATCTTCTCACTTCAGAAAAGGCTATGCCACAGAAGGTGCCAGAGCCTGTCTAGACTATGGATTCAAAGTGCTGAAGTTCAAAGAAGTTTACAGCTTCACCGCTAAAATCAATCTTCCGTCTGAACGTGTCATGCAAAAGATTGGTATGACCAAAGCTGGAGAATTTGACCATCCCAATGTGCAGGAAGGGAGCCCCCTGAAGGCACACGTCCTATATAGAATAAATGCATAAGACAGAAAAAACCTGGTGTCTAAAAGACTCCAGGTTTTTCTTCGTTCATTTTTCTAGTTCAAATGTCTTCCAGTCGATGATGGATCTCATCCAGAAGAATACCGCATTCTTCATCTGAAATTCCTTCTCTCAATCTTGCGCCAAGGAGCACCGTTTCCCATAAGTAAAGATTCCTTTCCTCTTCCGGAGTGATCCCTCCCGTAAAATAAACCGCATGATATCCACTGAGAAGCTCACCTCTTAAGAGCTGAAGGGCATCTTTGATTTCCACGACCACGTCTGGAAACACTGCAAACTTCAGAATCATCTCCGTTCTCGCCACATCGGCCAAGGGATCCCCACTTCCTGCAGTCATCCAGTCCAAGACTACAATGCGCTCCTCGTCCAAAAAAATGTTATCCGGATGAAAATCCATATGGCAAAGGGATTCTTTTTCAGGCAGCTCTGACAGAATCTCAAGGAGCTTCCTCTTCATATCATCAGACAGTTTCTCAGCGTGTGAAAGTGCATGTTTTGTCCCTTCCTTTATGGATGGCAGGGACTTTAAGCCCACTGCATGGATTTTGTGATGGATCTCTGCCATAAGCTTTCCCATATCGCGGCTTTTCTCCGGTGAGGATGAGAGAAGCTTCGTCATGGAAGAACCTTGCACCTTCTCATAGATGAGGCCACTTCTTCCTTCAACCATTTCCCTCCCATATATGCCAGCGCAGAAGGGAAGGTGCTCACAAAGCAGTTTCTGCATCTGATATTCTCTGTCGGCTTCCTCTGCACTTACGAAGTCATTGAACAATTTGATGACGGTATCCTCTGACCAGTCATATACTTCAGCGGTTCTGCCTTCGCCAATCTTTTTCCCGATCACGCTTATCACCTCAAAGCTTTTTCAGTTGGAACGGTAGAGGAGAAATAAATTACCTTCTATTCTTCCTCTTTCTTCTGATACACTGTAAAATCCAGTTCTATCCCTGAATACTCATCCAAGGCTGTTTCACTATGAATCTCGACAAAGTCTGTAAGTTTATCCAGCGAGAAATACGTATCTCCCTGAAACTCTTTTTTCACATAAGTGATATAGAGCTTTTCACAGTAAGGCATGAAGTACTGGAAGAGCTCTCCTCCACCAATGATCATGACTTCTTCGGATAAGTCTCTATACTTCAGCACCTCTTCCAGATCATGAAGCACTTCTACCCCTTCCGGAAAGGAAAGATCTCGGTTTCTTGTGAGAACCACGTGTTTTCTTCCTGGCAGCATTCCGGGCAGACTCTCAAAGGTCTTCCGGCCCATAACCATGGTTTTGCCCATGGTCACTTTTTTAAAGTACTGAAGATCCTTTGGAATTCTCCAGGCCAGCGTGCCTTCTTTTCCAATGACCCCTTCTTCGGTTGTGGCAACAATAAGGCTCAGCATATCAGACAGACACCTCCATGGCGATTTTCCCCAGATGATTGTAGTCTATAAGCTTGATGTCTTCGATGGTGAACTCATAGAAGTCTTTCACCTCAGGATTGATCCAAAGCTTTGGCGCTTCCGGAGCTTCTCCTCTGGAAAGCTGCTCTTTCATCCCTTCCACCTGATTTTCATAGATGTGGGCATTGTTGATCACATGAGTAAACAGACCAGGCCTCAGCCCTGTCACCTGTGCTATGAGATGCACTAGCACCGCATACTGGGTCATGTTAAACGGAACACCCAGCGGAAGATCTCCAGATCTTTGCACCAGCATGCAGTTGAGTCTTCCATCGGTCACATCCCACATGGTCATGAACGCGCAAGGGTATAGGGATCCGCCTTCCAAATGGGGGATCTGCCAAAGACTCATGATCATCCTTCTGTCCTGGGGGTTGTTTTTCAGGCTGTGTATCAGCTGATCCACCTGATTGTATTCCTTCACCACCCAGCCATAGGAAGTGCCGATGGTACCGTCTTCCTTCATCCATTCATCCCAGATATGGACATTCTCTTCTTGAAGCTTCAAAACAGAATTGGACTGGTCCCGGTAGATCCAGAGCATTTCCTTCACTGCAGTCTTGAATCCCACGAATTTTGATGTAAGAATGGGGAATTCCTTCTCCAGATCAAACTGCATGATTTTGTGGGGGAGTTTATAGGTAGGCATCCCGGTTCGGTTGCCGTCATAGTATCCATGTTCCAGCACCTCTTTGACAATGCTGAGATATTGTATGTCCGCACGATTCATCTAAAATCCTCCTTCAGAAAAAACTTCTTCTATTCATTATAAAAGTTCTGCAGCGATTTTGGTAGGGTGTCCAAGAAAATCATCTGTTTAACAAAAACCATCTTAAAAGAAAAAGCGCCAGATCCTAAGACCCGGCGTACAGTTTCCGTATTTGTTTGTTTGGCATTAAGGGGGGTATGTGTTTGGTGTTCGTATATATACCAGAGACTACGTATAGGCCTAGTCTGCGAGTATTCTCTTTTCTCCCTCGAGCTCACGGATGCCTTTGACATTCTGTGTCACTTCCAGGGTGCCCATGTACTTTCCTTTCTCATCTCTCACCGCATAGTAGGTGATGAGAATGAACATGTTACGGGAATTGATCCAGAAACTTTCCTCATCCTTCACACCTGCTTTGAAGTCCGCCAGGAGCTTCTCCACCGTGCCCACACTTTGTGGTGGATGACAGTTCTGCACCGTACGTCCGATGACGGACTTGGTTCTTGCAAAGATTCTTTCTTTGGCCAGATTGAAGTATTTCACTGTGTCCTTCTCATCAATAAAAGTGATGTCCACAGGCAGAGTATTCATGATTTTTTCCAGTTCTTTCACAGAAAGATAGCCCACTCCGAACCGTACATTTCCATCGGGTGCATTCTCTTCTTTCTTCTTCGGATTCCCGATGAAGGAGACTCTGTCAGGTGCCCATTTGCCTTCAGGGGATACGATGCAGTAGCCGATTTCTTCACTGTCCTCAGCAATCTCCAGCCACTCATCTTCTGTGAAGACTTCCAGAATCATCGGGATGAGGATCTGCTCTTCTTTAAAAATCATTTCTTTGATTTTGGTGAGGGTCGCTGGTGCATGAGTCTTCAGAGCTTCTCTGTTCTCATCGATGACCATCTGCTTCATTTCTTTGATGGCAAGACGGATCTCATCATCCACACCCCACATGACCTTCGGTGGTGCACTCATGCCGTACTTTTCCATATAAGGGAAAATCACATTCTCTTTTCTGGAGTAGTGTTTGTCAATATCCCAGAGCAGATTGATGTCCTGAAGAAGAAGATTCTTGATGGGCGCTTCCGGATGGTTGATAAAAGCCTCCATCTTTGGCTCCAGATCCTCTTCCAGAAGACTGGTCAGGGCATAGTTTTCTTCTCTTATGACTCGCACTGGATGACCAATGCTTTCTTCTTCCTTGCTTCTGGTATGGACCTCATCCACAGACCCCTTGAAGATATCCGCATGGACATCACAAAGTCTCTGGATCTCTTCCACAGGCATGCCTTCCTGTACCAGTCCTTGTTCCATCTGAGTGATTTCAAAGGAGGAGACTCCTGTGAAATTTGCTCGGAATTCTTTTTTCACTTCTTCAGGATCTACGCCATCATGAAGCTTCAGGATCATTCCTTTCAGAAGTTCCTGTCTTTTATTTTTGTTGGTCTCATTCAGTTCACGGTTGTTGATTACGTTGCTCATTTTTCCCTCCACTTTCCATTCTTACTCTAGGATGGTGATGCCACTTTTTGAAAAAGCATCGATGATGGTTTCCAGCGGTACATTTTTCGCTCTGGAAACCTTCGGCAGTGTCATGATTTTTCCCATGGTCTTCAGCATGATGGGGTTCGTAATCTGGTCAAATCCCAGCGACTTCAGAACTTCCGCAGCTTCGGGGCATTTCTTTACAATTTCTTCTACCGTATCCTGCATCTGTATGGTCAAATCTCTTCACTCCCTTCACTTGATGAACTCATTATAAATGGAGAGCCATTGCTAAAACTTTGACCTGCATCAAATTTCTTCAACTTTTCTTTCACAGGACAAATAAATCTTACCATTTTACTCGGATTTTGAAAAGTACTTTTATAAAAAATGAAGATTTTACCTTTTCTTTACCAAAAACCATGATTTTACCTTTATAATATAAGCATAAAAAGAATATTCAGTCTATTTAGGAGGGATCTGACATGTCTAGAGTCGTATTCTACCACAAGAAATTCAAGGTTCTCCAAATCGGAAAATCTTCCTATGTCGTTGTGCGAAAGAATACCACTAACTACAGCCAGCACTCCCATCTTTCTTCCTTGAATGGAGCCATCCGCCTCATTAAACTTCTCGATGAAGGCCGTCTACCCCGCTCAGACTACTTGAAAGAATCCGCACGGCGCCTTCTGAAGGATCAGGAGTATATGAGACTGAAATCCATCACCTCATAGATAAAAGCTTCCACACGGATCGTTCTCCATAAAAGAGAACTTCATCGTGCCGGAAGCTTTCAGTTTTTCCTTATGAAATTATGAACGGATCTGTCCTTGACCAAAAATGATGTATTTGGTGGAGGTGAGCTCCGTCAGTCCCACAGGACCTCTCGCATGAAGCTTCTGGGTGGAGATGCCCATTTCAGCACCCATCCCCATGGCCTGTCCGTCAGTGAACCGGGTGGAGGCATTGACATAGACCGCCGCCGCATCCACTTCATTGAGGAAGGTCATCGCATGTCCATAATTTTCTGTGATGATGGCCTCGGAATGCCCTGTACCATACTTTGCAATATGTTCCATGGCTTCTTCCAGACTTGCCACAGTCTTCAGGGAAAATGCAAGGTCCAGATACTCCGCAGCATAATCTTCTTCCGTGGCTTCGTTAAAGGAAGCAATCACTTCTCTTCCCTTCTCATCGGCCATGACTCTCACACCATGTTTCTTGGTCAGTTTTTCAAGCTTAGGCAAAAAGCGCTCTATAATGGCTTCATGAACCAATAGAGACTCCATGGCATTACAGACTCCGGTTCTCTGGGTCTTCGCATTCTCGATGATGGAAAGAGCCATGGTCTCATCCGCACTTTCATCCACATAGATATGGCAGTTGCCCACTCCGGTTTCAATGACAGGCACCGTGGATTCTTTCACCACTCTTTGAATAAGTCTTGCAGACCCTCTTGGAATCAGCACATCCAAATATTCATTCATTCTCATGAACTCTCCTGCCGTCTCATAGGAAAGGTCTTCAATGAGCTGCACCATGTGGGGATTCAGCCCCTTCTTCACAAGAGCGGCCTGTATCACCGAAACCAGTGCCTTATTAGAGGAGATGGCCTCTTTGCCTCCCCTTAAAATCAGTGCGTTGGAGGACTTGAGACAAAGAGCTGCAGTATCAATGGTCACATTAGGTCTGGATTCATAGATGATTCCCACCACGCCCAAAGATACGGTCTTTTTCCCAATCTGAAGACCATTTTCCAGAGTCTTCATAGAAAGCACCTTCCCGATGGGGTCCTCCATGGTACGGATAGATAAGATCCCTTCCACCATGCTGTCGATTCTCTTCGGATTCAGAAGAAGCCGGTCCAGAAGAGCTTCCGAAAGATTTCCCTCTTTCCCACTTCTAAGATCTTCCTCATTGGCCTGCAGTATTTCTTCTTCCTTCACTTTCAGCTCTTCTGCCAAAGCAGCAAGAAGTTCGTTCTTTTCTTTCGTAGAGAGTCTCGCCAGTTCTCTGGCGGCCTTTTTCGCTTCTCTGCCAATCTCTATCATGGTCATTTCTTCTTTCCTCCCAAAAACAGTGTGCCGATTTCTTTCCCCATGAGGATCTCTTCCACGGTCTCATTTCCTGCACCATTGGCCAGCACCACATGGATGCCTCTTTTTGTGGCATACTTGGCTGCCTTAATCTTCGTGATCATGCCTCCCGTGCCAAGCTTCGTGGAAGAATCTTTGGCGATGGACTCCACATAGTCATCGATCTTTTCCACCAGGCTCATGAGCTTCGCTTCCGGATTCTTTCTGGGGTCATCGGTGTACAGTCCATCGATGTCCGAAAGAAGAATGAGAAGGTCCGCATCCACAAGGGAAGCCACCACTGCAGACAGCGTGTCGTTGTCACCAAAGATGATCTCATCTGTGGAGATGGTGTCATTCTCATTGACGATGGGTACTATGCCGTTTCTCAAAAGTTCCTTCATGGTATTTTTCGCATTGAACTTCATGAATTTGTCTGTTTCCACCTGTTTGGTCACAAGAATCTGAGCCACCTGATAGTTGTACTCCTGGAAAAACTTCTGGTACATATTCATGAGCACCACCTGCCCCACAGCAGCGGCCGCCTGTTTTCCTTCGATGTCTCTGGGACGCTCTTTCAGATGCATTCTCTGTGCCCCTACGCCTATGGCCCCAGAAGATACAAGAACCACTTCATAGCCCCTGTTCTTCAGATCAGAAATCATCCGGGCCAGATGCTCCATTCTATAGATATTGATGAGTCCCCCTGTATGAGCAATGGTGGATGTGCCTACCTTGATGACCACTCTTTTGACCTCTTTGATTACTTCACGTTCTTTTATCATATCATTCCCTCATTATTCGCAATTTCTGCCTGTTCATATTTCTTCATTTTATCCTTCTCACACCAGAAATTCAATGACTGCAACATGAGATTGCCATTCCTTCACCCGTAAACGATACCCATCACTATTCTTGCAAGGAAAAGGGAAAAAGCAGGTCATATCCTTAGGAAGAAGAAAGCCCCTCAGCGGTCCAGCCTTACGATCTCCGCATAGGGATTCTCTCTGCCCAGGAGAAGATCTTTTATGATTTTTGCTCCAGCCATACTGTAACAGGTGCCATTCCCCTCATACCCCAGCAGATAGTAGCGGTTTTCCCTGCCAGGTTCTTTTCCAATGAGGGGCAGTCCATCTTTCACACTGCCAAAGAGCGCATTGTAAAAATGTTCCACTTCTAAGGGCAGTTTATGAAACAGAAGCTTCTCGCAGGACGCTTTAAGCTCCGCTTCCTTCTCTTTGAGTTTTTTCTCCTCTTTTTCCACATGGCTCACTTCTTCGTCCAGTCCTCCCGCTACAATCCTTCCCTCCTGGCTGGTTCGAAGATAAAGGTACGGATCTCTCGTCTCCCAGATCATCACTTCATCTTTCCAGGGGCTTCCGCTGATCTTTTCAGTCACCAGAGCATAGGTCCTGCCAATTGCAATCTTATCTTTCAAAAAGGGATAGACATAGGCATATCCTGTGGCAAAGATCACTTCCTGGAAATGGATCTTATGGCCGTCTTTGGTGAAGATTTCCTGCTCCTTCACAGAGGAAAGATCCACTTCTGTATCCTCATAATACTGTACTCCTTTTTCCGCATTCTCTCTTGTGAGGGTTTCGATGAATTTCACCGGGTCCACATCTGCATCTCCATCTATGAGCAGGGCGCTGTAGCAGTCTATATCATACTCTTTCCTGGCTTCTTCCCTAGAAAGATACCGAAGGCGCATTCCCTGGCCTTTCAATGCCTCATATTCTTTTCTGAGCTTTTCCTCATGGTCCTTTTCTGTGGCCATATAGAGGCTCTGCCTTTCCCTTAAGGAGCATTCTGGAAAGATCTCCCGGATGCTGTGAAGATCCATCAAGGCTTCCTGACACATCCGGTAAAACCTTCTGGCGTTTTCTTCACCAATGGTCTCCATGAACGCACTGAGCATCGTGTCGCTGGATACTTGCAGAAGCCCCGTGTTGGCTCTGCTGCTTCCTGAGGCAATGTCTTTGCCGTCGATGACCGTGATTTTCCTCTCCGTTGACTTTGAAAGCACGTACGCTGTGAGGGTGCCTGACATGCCTCCCCCGATGATCAAAACATCTGTTTCCAGATCATTTTTCACCTTTTCAAAATGGAACCGTCTATTTCTTTCATCCCAGTGGGTATCTCCGTATATCAAATCCTTCATAGTCTCCTCCTTCAGCACTTTTCTTTCTATGCTACCCTTGTGCCATACAGGTGGCAAGTGAACATAGTTTGAAACATCTTTGAACAAGAGAAGAGGAGTGGAGCCTGCAGAAGGATTATCTAAGCGTAAAGAAAGAGAAGCTTCATGCTGAATACTTCTCTTTCTGTCTTAGAATACTATACTGCTTCTACTTCACTTATGGTCTTTCCTTCCTTCAGAAGGCTCTTCTTATGGAAGGTTTCCACAAGGATGGCCAGAGCATTGTCACCGGAGACATTAGCGGCTGTGCCGAAGCTGTCCTGGGTGAGATAAAGGGTGATGAGAAGCTGTCCCATGGTTCCAGTGGGATCAATGCCCACCAGAGTCAGAAACGGCAGTGCACTCATGATGGCCCCACCAGGGGCTCCTGGTGCTGCCACCATAGCTACACCAAGGGTCGCTATGAAGGTCGCCATGAGAGAGATTCCATGGGGCAGATCATAGATGAGAAGCACCGCTGTGACACAGCTGGTGATGGTGATGATGCTGCCTGCCAGATGTATGGTGGCACAAAGAGGCACCACAAACTCCCTAATTTCTTTAGACACACCATTTTTTCGTGCACATTCCACATTTACCGGAATGGTGGCTGCACTGGACTGAGTCCCCACTGCTGTCACGTAGCCTGGAATCTGATTCTTAAGAAGCATCCATGGATTCTTCCCAGAAACACCACCTGCCACAAAGAACATGAATCCCACATAGAGCAGGTGCAGCGCGATGATGAGGAGAAATACCTTCCAGAAAATGGACAGGATGGAGAAAACGGACCCTGAATAGCTGAGATTCAGAAAGTTCCCGAAAATATACACTGGAAGAAATGGAATGATGATGGTGGACAGCACTTTGGAGATGATCTCCGAAAATTCTTTAAAGAATCCATAAAGATACTTTCCGCTTCCCTTGGATTTCAAAGCCGATATCCCCACTCCCATGACGAAGGAGAACACAATGGCTCCTGTCACATCTAACAGTGGTGACAGCGGAATGGAAAATAAAGTGCTGAGGCCCTCACCGGAACCGCTGATCTTCTCTACCAGTGATTCTCCGATAAAAGAAGGGAAGAAAGCTGAGGCCATAAGATAGGAAAGGATCCCCGCCGTAAGCGTCGAACCATAGGCCAGGACCGTTGTCATGCCCAGGAGCTTTCCTGCTCCTTCCGTCAGGTCCGAGATCCCCACAACCACAAAGCCCAGAATCATCAGTGGAATGATAAAGGAAAGGAAGGTGGAGAAGATACTGGAAAAGGTGACAGGAAGCCTCAACACTCCTTCTGGAAGGAATCTCATCTGACCCACAAGAATACCCAGAATAATAGCAATGATCAGTTTCGGGACGAGTCCCAGTTTCTTTTTCTTCATAACAGTTCCCCCTGCTTTATTTCTGCACTCACAGAAACACATTTCATTTGTTCTTCCATTAAAGACAGTTGTCCTTAACACGAGAATGTTTTGATTATACTATCGCGTCAGAAGGAAGGCAATAGGAGAAATTCATGTTTTCGTTTACAATTTAGAAATATTTTATCTGGGCTGAGTACAGCAAAAAACAGCAAAATAAAAAAGCCTTCTCGCATTACATTTCTGTATCTGCAAAAAGACTTTGTTTTGGTGCCCCATGAGCGACTCGAACGCCCGACCAATGGTTTCGAAGACCACTACTCTATCCAACTGAGCTAATGAGGCAAAAGGATATCTTTTGAAAAAAACCTGCCATCAGGCAGGTTTTAGTGGAGCGGGTGAAGGGAATCGAACCCTCACGACCAGCTTGGAAGGCTGGAATTCTACCATTGAACTACACCCGCAAGTGGAGCGGAAGACGAGATTCGAACTCGCGACGTTCACCTTGGCAAGGTGACGCTCTACCACTGAGCCACTCCCGCATAAAGAGTTTTTGGTGCAGATGAAGGGAGTCGAACCCCCACGCCTCTCGGCGCTAGATCCTAAGTCTAGTGCGTCTGCCAATTTCGCCACATCTGCATTATTATTGTTCTGAATGGCTGGGATAGCTGGATTCGAACCAACGAATGCCAGAGTCAAAGTCTGGTGCCTTACCACTTGGCGATATCCCACTAGATAAAAATGGGGTGAACGATGGGACTCGAACCCACGACAACCAGAATCACAATCTGGCGCTCTACCAACTGAACTACGTCCACCATAATGGTGCGTCTTAAGAGATTCGAACTCCTGGCCCACGCCTTAGAAGGGCGTTGCTCTATCCAGCTGAGCTAAAGACGCAAAATGGAGCGGAAGACGAGATTCGAACTCGCGACATTCACCTTGGCAAGGTGACGCTCTACCACTGAGCCACTCCCGCGTATTTTAAAATTAATGGTCGGGGTGACAGGGATTGAACCTGCGACCTCATGCTCCCAAAGCACGCGCGCTCCCAGCTGCGCTACACCCCGAAGGTATTTGGTTAAAATGGAGCGGGTGAAGGGAATCGAACCCTCACGACCAGCTTGGAAGGCTGGAATTCTACCATTGAACTACACCCGCATAGATGGTGATCCACCGGGGAATCGAACCCCGGACACCATGATTAAAAGTCATGTGCTCTACCGACTGAGCTAGTGGATCATAAGAAATGGCTGGGATAGCTGGATTCGAACCAACGATGCCAGAGTCAGAGTCTGGAGCCTTACCACTTGGCGATATCCCATTAATGGTGCGTCTTAAGAGATTCGAACTCCTGGCCCACGCCTTAGAAGGGCGTTGCTCTATCCAGCTGAGCTAAAGACGCATATCCTTTTACCTAAGGACTATGCCCCCGATAAAATGGTCGGGGTGACAGGGATTGAACCTGCGACCTCATGCTCCCAAAGCACGCGCGCTCCCATCTGCGCTACACCCCGTCAGTCATCTGTTTTCGACGACAATAATGATTCTATACTAAAATCCGGGGCCCGTCAATAGCTAACTTGGAAGATTTTTTGAAGATTTTCACCCGGGAGGCTAAACTCCTTAGGACTCAATCTAAAAACACGAACATTTTTTTTAAGGACTCACGCCTTAAGACACTTTGTGCTACCTGATGGCTGATTTTTCTCATTCCGCTCTTCAGGAGTCAATTATGATTATAACCCAACTTCCTGAAGTTGAAAAGGCCAAAAAAAAGAAAATTCCCAGAAACCTAGGAATTTCCATCCACCTTTTCTTGAGGCACCGCTGTGATCAGCTGCTCCTTGTTCTTCAGAAACAAGGCCAATGGTTCTTTCAGGAAAGCTGAAAAAACACCAACAAATTTCCCAATAAGCAGTGCCGAAATAAGCGTACCAAGACCAATCCCCTTAATGCTGCCAAGGAAAAACACGGAGAAAAGAACACTGATTGCGAGCATGGTGAGATCAAAAAATACTTTCACTTTTGAAAAAGGCTTCTTCACCTTCACGGAGATCACCTCTGTGAGGCCTTCAGCAGGCAGCGGCATCACCCGGACCCCCACATAAAGAAATATGCCAAGACCGCACACCGCAGCGCTCAGTACCGCCAAAAAGAGCCTCACAGGGAGATTTGACGGCACCTCTATAGAAAAGAGCAGCGCATTGGAAAAATTGACAAAATATCCGAATAAAACAGAGCACAGCACCTGAAGAGAAGAAGTGAACTTAAACTCTTTTCCCAAAAGAAGAAACTGCACCAGAATAAACAATATGAACACACCCATGGTGAAATATCCCATCTTCACTGGAAAAATCAGACTCAGCACATAAGCCAGAGAGCTTACGGGCGAGACGCCCAGATTTGATTTCACAGAAATGGATACCCCAAGAGCAAGAATAAAAAGACCCAGGACATAAAGTCCGATTTTTTTCAGCATGATTTCCCCCAACTTCTACTTTTTTTACAGATGAATGAGCTTGAATGAAGCCGATGTGCCCACCGTCACCATGGCAAGACTGGGCTTCTGTCCTCTTTTCGGCAAAGCTGCGCTGCCGGGATTAAGAAGAGTCACCCCATCCACGACACTCTCATCCGCAATGTGCGTATGGCCGTAAAAAGCCACCTGTGCGCCTCTTTCTTTTGCGTGACGGGCCAGAAGCCCTAAGGTGCTTTTCACCCCTTGAGCGTGTCCATGGACCGCTAGAAGCGTCAAATGCTCTGTTTTTATGAGAAGTTCCTGGGGTTCGTGGACACTGTAGTCACAGTTTCCTGGAACCCTTCTCACTTCCCTCTCCAAGATGGCTTCCATGACCTCCGCATCGTCCATCACATCCCCCAGATGGATGATGAGATCCGGTTTCTCTTTCTCGATGATTCTGCAGGCTTTTTCTACAGAAGACAGGATATGGTGGGTATCAGACACCAAAGCGATCTTCAATCTTTCTCAGCTCCTCCTTCAGTTTCATCAGGGCATTGGCCCGATGGGAAACAGCATTCTTTTCCTCTGAGGAAGCTTCCCCAAAGGTTTTATGCAGGTCAAAGGAATAAAACAGAGGATCATAGCCAAATCCGCCGCTTCCTGTCAGCTCCTGAAGGATTCTTCCTTTGGCGTATCCTTCTACCCGGATGTCCACCTCATTTCCTAAAAACACAATGGCAGAAACAAATTGTGCGGTTCTGGCTTCTTCCTTCACAGAAGAAAGCTCTCTCAGAAGCTTCTCGTTGTTCTCCGCGTCATTATGGCCTTCTCCCGCATACCGCGCAGAATAGACCCCTGGCGCCCCATCGAGATAATCCACGGCCAGACCTGAGTCATCAGACAGCACAAAAGACTCTGCCTTTTCCTCTTCACTTAGTGCCTCGTAGAGCTCAAAAGCCTTTTTGTGGGCGTTGCCCAGAAAGGTATCTTTATCCTCCACCACATCCATGTTGATTCCAGCTTCACTCTGGCTGATGATCCTCAGCGGAAACTCCTTCAATATATCTTTGATTTCCTCAATTTTATGTGCATTATTGCTTGCAATGATCAGTGTCTTCAAAATTCTATCCTCCCTAAATCGCTGCCAAGGGTCTCTTTCACAAAGTTCTGGAGATCCATGTTTCCTTTTTCTCCAAGAGCCAGAAGCGCTGTGAGCTCTTTGGCTGTGAAAGGACGTTCTTCTCCTGTCCCCTGCAGCTCGATGTATTCTCCTTTATGGTTCATGATGACATTCATGTCCACCATACAGCTGGAATCCTCCACATAGTTGAGGTCCAGGATCGCTCCCTCCTCATGGATGCCCACACTGACGGCAGAAACCATCCCCTGTAGAGGATACGTCTCAAAAGGCGTCAGCTTATCGACGGCATTCAATGCGTCCACCAGGGCCACAAAAGCACCTGTAATGGAAGCGCATCTGGTTCCACCATCTGCCTGGATCACGTCACAGTCGATCCAGACGGTTCTTTCTCCTAAGGCTTCCAGATTCATCACAGAGCGCAGTGAACGCCCAATGAGCCTCTGGATTTCTGTGCTTCTGCCATCCAGCCGAAGCTTTGCAATATCTCTGTTTTTTCTCGTCTGGGTGGAACTTGGGAGCATCGCATATTCCGCTGTAACCCATCCTTTTCCTGAACCCTTCAGAAACATGGGTACTTTCTCCTCCACCATGGCGGTGCAGAGCACTTTGGTATCTCCCATTTCTATAAGCACAGACCCCTGAGCATGTTTCGTGAATCCACGGGTCATCTTGATCTGTCTTGTTTCGTCACTCTTTCTTCCATCAAATCTCATTTATCATTCTCCTATCAAAATTATTCATCATACATCTTATATATCTCATCCCGAAGAGGTGCCTCCACTTGGAGCTCTATACTGCCGGACACAAGAGACGCTCCTTCTTCTGTGATTTCTCCAATGACTGTGGCTTTAATTCCTTCCTGTGCCAGGAGGCTCAGCGCTTTTTTCTCATCCTCCACGGTAATCAGCATGCTTCCGGAGGAAATGAGCCTCAAGGGATCCAGGGAAAAGCGGGCACAAAGCTTCTTCGTCACTTCTGTTACAGGCAAGAGCTCCTCAAACACCCGAAAGCCTTTTCCCGATGCTTCCTTCACTTCCCACAGCGCGCCCAGAACTCCACCTTCTGTAATATCATGCATGGAAGATGCAGCTTTTCCCATGAGGCTTCCCTCTGGCAGTACAGATAAAGCGTGTGCATAGCTTCTAGCTTCCTCATATTCATCCTCTGTGAGAACCTCCAATGCCTGCTTCTTGAAATCAGATGCCAGGATGGATGTACCTTCCAGTCCTAAGGTTTTGGTCACAAGGATTTTGTCTCCCGCTTTCGCTCCACTGGTCCAAGTCACTTTTTCTGAGCGGTTCATGGTACCCAGGGCAGTGACCGATACCACCATGCGGTTCACAGCGTCCGTCACTTCAGTATGACCTCCAAGGATCATCACCTGATGCTTCTTGGCTTCTTCCGAAATCTCTCTCATAACGGTTTCGATATCGGAAATCTCTGCGCTGGGTGGTGCAAGGATGGTCACCATGATGCCCAGAGGCTTTGCTCCGGTGGTGGCAATGTCATTGATATTGATATGGTAGGCAATGTGCCCGATGTTCTCTGAAGCCGCCGTCACAGGATCTGTAGACAGAATGAGCCTTCCCGCTTCCAGGGAGACCACAGCGCAGTCTTCTCCAACGCTGCCGCCTTTCTCCACTTCCTTACGGACTGCTCCCTGATTCTCATGAAGGAGCTTCTTCAGCACATCCCAGTTGAGTTTTCCAGTGTTCATCTATATCCACCAAACTTTCCTTAGTTTTACAAATCTCTTTTCATTTTATCACAGAGAGAAAGAAAGAGAAAAGAATCATAACACGTCAAAGAGCCTGGGCTTCCCCAGGCTGCTTCTCATTTACTGTATTCTTCTGTCCAGCTCTTCTTGCACCAGTTTGTTGATGATGGCAGGATTTGCCTTTCCTTTGGTGGCCTTCATGGTCTGACCCACAGCAAAGCCCATGATTTTGGTTTTGCCGTTTCTGTAGTCTTCCACCACATTGGGATGGGCATCCAGCACTTTCTTCACTTCGTCGAGAATATAGCCCTCATCACTGTTCTGAACCAGGCCATGCTCCTCCACGAGGACCTTAGGATTTTTTCCTTCACTCATCATGAGCTCCACCACTTTTTTAGCGATGGCTGTGGAAATGGTTCCTTCCTTAATAAGCAGGAGAAGATCGCTGAGATCCTGTGGGCTGAAAGGAAGGTCCTTCGCCAGGATATCCTTTTCGTTCATGAGCCTAGAGATGTCTCCCATGAGCCAGTTGGATGCCCCTTTGGGATCCTTGGAGATCTTTGCGGTCTCGTCAAAGAAGTCCGCAAGACTTTCTTCCAGGGTCAGCACCATGGCATCATACTTCGGAATGCCATACTCTGCCACGAAACGTTCTTCCTTCTCATGAGGCAGCTCTTTGATGCTGGCTCTTATTCCTTCAATCCATTCCTCACTGATCTTTAAGGTGACCAGGTCACCTTCTGGGAAGTAGCGGTAGTCATTGGCCATCTCTTTGGAACGCATGACCACGGTCTTCTCTTCTGCCTCATCCCATCTTCTAGTCTCCACTCGTAAGGTTTCCCCTTCCTGCAGAGCTTTCACCTTACGGTCAAACTCATAGCGGAGGGCTTTCTCCAGAGCTTTAAAGGAGTTCATGTTCTTGATTTCTGACTTCACCCCTAAGACTTCTGTGCCTTTTTCACGGATGGAGATGTTGCCATCGCAGCGCAGGGATCCTTCTTCCATCTTCACGTCTGAAACACCTAGGGAGAAGAGGATGGACCTTAGCTTTGTCAGATACTGGGTCGCTTCTTCTGGAGTTCTTAAATCAGGCTTTGAGACAATTTCAATCAGCGGAACACCGGAACGGTTGAAATCCACCAATGTGCCGTTTTTGGAATGGAGCTGCTTTCCTGCATCCTCTTCCATATGGATTCTCTCGATGCCGATTCTCTTTTTACCGCTTTCTTCGGTTTCCACGTCAATATATCCCTCATAGCAGATGGGAAAATCATTCTGTGTGATCTGATAGTTTTTAGGCGCATCGGGATAAAAATAATTCTTCCGGTCAAAACGGTTCATCCTGTTGATGCTGCAGTTCAGCGCCAGTCCTGTTTTGATGGCTTTATTGACCACTTCCAGGTTGATTCTTGGCAGCGCGCCAGGAAGCCCTAGACAGACTGGACAAACATGGGAATTGGGCTTTCCGCCGTACTCTGTGGTACATCCGCAGAAAGCTTTGGTTTTTGTGGATAATTCTACGTGGACTTCCAGTCCGATGACTGCTTCATAATGCTTCATGAGGCACCTCCTAAAGGGATTTTGGGGACAGCGTAAGAGACAGGGCCTGTTCCACCGCATAGGCGATGTTCAGGATTTCCTGTTCCTTAAAGTAGTCTCCCATAATCTGAAGTCCCAGCGGCAGCCCGTCCACATGACCTGAAGGCATGGAAAGAGCCGGAATGCCGGCGATGTTCACAGGCACGGTATAGATGTCGTTGAGATACATCTGAAGGATGTCCTCTTTATTGTCTCCAATCTTGAAGGCTGGAGTAGGCGTTGTTGGAGAAATGATCGCATCATAGTTCTTGAAGATGCTGCTGTACTCCTCCTGAATGAGCTTTCGCACTTTCAGTGCCTTGGCATAATAGGCATCATAGTATCCGGCGGACAGCACATAGGTCCCCAGCATGATTCTTCTTTTCACTTCAGGACCAAAGCCTTCACTTCTGGATTTTGCGTAAAGGTCCATGACATCCAGAAGATCTTCTGCTCTCTTTCCATAGCGGACTCCGTCAAACCTTGCGAGATTTGAGGAAGCTTCTGCTGAGGATACGATATAGTACACAGCTAAGGAATAGTGTGCCAGGTTAAGATCAATAAAATCCACAGTGGCGCCCAGATCCTTCAGCACCTCGATGGTCTCCATGAGGTTTTTACGGACTTTCTCATCCAGGCCTTCTCCAAGAAAATCCTTGGCGATGGCAATTTTCTTTCCTCTGATGTCTTTATTGAGACCTTCATAAAGATTGACGGTTTCTCGTTTGTTTGTTGTGAAGTCCATGGTGTCATGGCCACTCACGGCTGTGGTGAGAAGCGCCAGGTCCTTCACATCCCGGGCAAAGGTTCCCACCTGATCCAGGGTAGATCCGAAGGCGGTGACGCCATATCTTGAAATATTGCCATAGGTAGGCTTCAGGCCCAGAATCCCGCAAAATGATGCCGGCTGTCTTACAGACCCGCCTGTATCTGTACCCAATGAAAGGGGCACTTCCATGGCTGCCACAGAAGCTGCGGATCCGCCTGAGGATCCGCCAGGAACTCTTTCCAGATCATGGGGATTTCTTGTAAGCTGATATGCACTGTATTCCGTGGAGGAACCCATGGCAAATTCGTCCATGTTGAGCTTTCCAAGGATTACCGCACCTTCTTCTTTCAGCTTGGTGGTCACCGTGGCGTCATAAGGGGCAATGTACCCTTCCAAAAACTTCGATGCACAGGTATTCTGCATCCCCTTCACGGAAATATTGTCTTTGATGCCCACTGGAATTCCACCAAGAAGGCCCTCCTTGTTTCCTTTTTCATCAAAAGCTCTGGCGCTCTTTAGGCTTTCTTCCCGGTCCACATAAAGAAAAGCACCTACTTTATCTTCCACCTGATCCACTCTGTCCAGATGGCTTTTTACGATTTCTTCACTGTTCACTTCGCCCTTTTTCAGAAGCTCTTTAAGCTCATGGGCTTTTAGGCTGTATAATTCCATCTACGCTTCCTCCCGATCAATGACACTGGGCACTTTCAGGTAGTCTTCCACCCGTTCCGGCGCATTCATTAGAAAATCTTCTGAAGTGAGGGAGCTTTCCACCACATCTTCCCGATAAACATTTTCAATATAAAGCGGATTCACCAGCATCTCCACCGCATCGGTATCTACTTCATTCAGCTGGTCCACATATTTCAGGATGCTGTTGAGATCTTTCACAAGTCCCTCCGCTTCCTCTTCACTGACTCGAAGTCTTGCCAGCTCTTTGATATAATCCACGTCTTTTTTGGATACTGACATAGAGCACCTCCATAAATTTCTTTCCATAATCATGAGGAAGTTACAACCTGCTGTCATAACTTCCCCAAAAAACCTTCTATTATTTTAGCATAAGATGACTTAATATACACCTGCAAGGAGAAAAATTAACTGAATCAAGGCAAATACAAACGCAAAAGCGCTGTATCTCAAATAGCTGGGATATTTCCTGGAATTGAGATAGAACCGTATGCCCCAGATAAAAAGCCCAAAGAAAATGGACAAACTGAGGGGGAGATACGTATCAAATACAGGCCAGGAAATGATCCGGTTCAGGTTCAGCACTGTGAACACGAGAAGGAAAAGGATGACAATGAGCATAAACCAGCCCAGTCCGCCCAGAATCCATTCAGATTTTATTCTTTTCTTCTGATTTTCATCCATGGCTATCACCGCTCATTTCCAGAAATTCTGCTTCTGTGAGGGTTTTCACCCCAAGACTCTCTGCTTTGGTCAGCTTGGAACCGGCTTCTTCTCCATAGATCACATAATCCGTCTTCTTTGAAACCGAGGAGGTGACTTTCGCGCCAAGGCTTAACAGCCTCTCCTCCGCATCTTTTCTGGTGAACTGCGTGAGGGTTCCTGTGAGGACCACAGTCTTTCCAGTAAAAGGACTTTCTGTCACTACAGTATCCTCATACTGCAAGGTGACATACTGCAGCAGTTTTCCAATTTCTTCCCGGATTTCTTCTGATTGAAAGAAATTTAGAATACTTTCTGCCACGATGTCTCCCACATCCGGTACCTGTAGGAGCTCTTCTTTCGATGCCCTCATCACTTCCTCCAAGGTCTTGAATTTTGCTTCCAGATCCCTGGCGGTGGAAATGCCTACATTAGGAATACCTAAAGAATAGAGGAAGGCGTGAAGGGGCCGCTTTCTGGAGGCTTCAATGGCACTGAGAAGATTCTCCGCCTTTTTGTCCTTCACCTTGTCCAGACTCAAGAGGTCTTCTTTACTCAAAGTATACAGCCTGGAAAGCTCTTTCAGATCCAGCTTCTCAAAAAGCTGCTCTACGGTCTTCTCGCTGAGGCCTTCTATGTTCATGGCGTCTCTACCAGAGAAATGCACAATGCTCTTGATGAGCTGTGGTTTGCAGGACAAAGTGTTCTCACAGAAATAATGAGCACCATCCAGGATCAATGGCGTACCGCAGGAGGGGCAGTGAGAGGGTGGAAGGATCTCTTCCCTTTCTTTCTCGTCTTCTTCGTCTACAACTCCCATGATTTCTGGAATGACATCGTTGCTTCTTCTTACGAGAACGTTGGCCCCAAGATACACTCCTTTTCGCGCAATATCATCCATGTTGTTGAGGGTGGCTCTTTTCACCGTGACACCGGAAAGCTCCACAGGCTCCAGTACTGCTGTAGGATTCACCCGGCCGCTTCTGCCCACGTTCCATTCCACAGACAGAAGCTTTGTCACTGCTTCTTCCGCCTCGAACTTGTAGGCAATGGCCCAGCGGGGGAACTTGATGGTATATCCCAGAAGATCTCTGGTCCGCATGTCATCTATGGCAATGACCACACCATCAATATCAAAGTTTAGGGAGGAACGCTCTTCCTCAATTTCTTTGATATAGGATTCCAGGGTGACAAAATCGTCTGCTTCTTTAAAGTATCCATCGGTGAGGAAGCCCATTTCATGAATAAACGCAATCATATCCCGATAGGTTTCAAAGGGTGTCCCTTCTTTATACCCGATGTCATAGAAAAAAGCTGTGAGGTTTCTTCGCCTGGTCTCTTCCAGGTTGAGATTCCGCAACGCTCCTGCAGCACCGTTTCTCGTGTTCTTCAGCGGAACTTCAGCCGTCTCGTTGTAGACACGGAGGGCCTCTTTGGTCATCATGGCCTCGCCATGGATCTCCAGCACATCCTCTGAAGCAATCTTAAGAGGCACTGAATAGATGGTCTTCACCTGAGCGGTGACTTCTTCACCAAGTGCTCCATTACCTCTGGTCGCTGCTGTTTCAAGAATACCTTCCTGGTTGTAGGTAAGATTCACCGTGAGCCCGTCAAACTTCCGGGTGACAATATACTTTACTGGAGGCAGCTTGTTCTCATGGTCTTTGTTATACTCTTCCACAAAGGAAAGATTCCTCTCATGCCACTGGGAAAGCTCCAATAGACTCTGAGCCTTATCAAGGCTCCAGAGTTTCGCCAGATGCCTGTGTTTTGGCATGGCGGAGAGCACTTCATCCCCAACCCTCTGGGTGGGAGAATAAGACAGCCGGTATCCTGTTTCCTTCTCCAGAGCCACCAGCCGGTCATAAAGGGCATCATACTCTTTGTCTGAAATGCTTGGCGCATCCAGCGTATAGTATTCTTTGGCATAGACATTGAGCTTCTCCACCAGAGACTCAATCTCTTTTCTCAGATCTTCCATAAAATCACTTCCAAAAAGGAAAGAAAGACCGCAGGTCCTCTTCCCTTTACTCCTTTTCTTCCTATTTCTTTATGCAAGCTCCAGGGGAGCAATGGACAGCATCAGATTCTTGATGCCTTGGTTGTCAAAAGCGATGGTCACTTTCAGATCTCCCTTGGCGTCTGCTGTGGCCACTACGGTGCCCACACCAAACTTCGGATGTTTTACCTTGGCACCGGGTACCACATCCTCCTGACCGAGAACTTTCTTATCTGGAAAATCCAGAATCTTCTTCGCATCCTCCAGGGCTTTTTCCACATTATAGTCCACATACTTCATATTCTTATCTTTATATTTGATGGTATGGGGATTCACATCCCGGTGATGCACTTTCTTCTCTTCGTTGAGATGTTCCTTGATGTTCGATGGGATATCCAGAATAAAATCAGACACTGGGTAGGACACCATACGGCCAAAGACCATACGGTTCTCCGCATAGGTCATATAGAGCTCTTCCATGGCTCGCGTGATCCCCACATAGGCAAGTCTTCTGGCTTCTTCCATCTCATTAGGGTCCGTGAGACAGCTGGCACTTGGGAAGAGCCCGTTCTCAAGCCCTACCATGAAGACCACCGGAAACTCAAGACCTTTGGCGCTGTGAAGGGTCATAAGCGTCACACTGTCATCGGCTTCATTATACTGGTCCACATCGGACACCAGCATCACAGACTCCAAAAACTCCTGGAGAGATGGCTCCTCAGCCTTCATTTCATACTCCAGCACCACATTGAGGAATTCTTCCAGATTCTCCACTCTGGATTCATCTTCTGGATTTTTGGAGGTTTCCAGCTCCTTCATATATCCAGAGGTTTTCAGGATATATTCCACCAGCTCTGAAACCTTCATCTCCAGCTGTTTCTCGTTAAAATCCAGGATCATCTCTCTGAACTTCACAACGGAAGCCTGGGTTCCAGCGGCAAGCAGACTATACTCCTCCAGATTCATGATGGTGTCAAATAGACTCTCTCCCTGATGGTTCGCATTCTCCTGGAGCTTCTCCACGGTGGTGTTTCCAATTTTTCTTTTTGGCACATTGATGATTCTTCGTAAAGACACTTCATCAAAGGGATTGTTCACCAGGCGCAGATACGCCAGAAGGTCTTTGATTTCCTTTCTGTCATAGAACTTCAGCCCGCCGATGAGTTTATAGGGCACCGCTTCCTGCATCAGGATATCTTCAAACTTTCTCGATTGGGCATTGGTCCTGTAGAGCACCGCCATCTCCTTGTAGTTTCTTCCTTCCCGATAGAGCCTCTGCATCTCCCGGACCACAAAACGCGCTTCCTCAAAATCGTCATAAGCCCTGTAAATTTTGATTTTTCCGCCCTCATCCTTGGTTTTTTTCAGCGTTTTCTCTTTTCTGTCCCGGTTGTTTTTGATGACAGAGTTCGCCGCTGCCAGAATATTTCCCATACTGCGGTAGTTCTTTTCCAGCTTCACCACTTTGGCATCGGGAAAATCCATCTCGAAATCCAGAATGTTTCGGATATCCGCGCCTCTGAACTGATAAATACTCTGGTCATCATCCCCCACCACGCAGATGTTCTGGTGGTCTTTGGTGAGAAGATTGATGAGCCTGTACTGGGCATGGTTTGTATCCTGGTACTCATCTACCAGCACATAACGGAACTTTCTCTGGTACTTTTCAAGGATCTCCGGGAACTTCTCGAAGATCTCCACGGTTTTCATGATGATGTCGTCAAAGTCCAAAGCATTGTTCTGTTTGAGCTTTTTCTGATACAGAATATAGGCATCTGCTACTTTATTCATGCGGAAATGGTACTCATATTTCTTTTTGAAATCCACCGGATTGAGCAGGGTATTCTTTGCCGTGGACACATGAGAAATGGCTTCTTTCTCGGTGAGGTCCTTCTCATCCACAGAAAGCTCCTTCAGCACCTGCTTCATCAGAGACTTCTGGTCATAGCTGTCATAGATGGTGAAGTCCTTCTTGTAGCCTAAGGCTTCAATTTCTCTTCTGAGAATTTTAGCGCAGCTGGAGTGGAAAGTGGAGATCCACATATTGTCCGCAGTTTCTCCCACCAGAGAGCGCACTCTCTCTTTCATCTCACCTGCAGCTTTATTGGTGAAGGTGATGGCCAGAATCTCATAGGGCCTGATGTTCATCTCTTTCATCATATAGGCAATACGGTGGGTCAGCACTCGGGTCTTACCGGAGCCTGCTCCAGCAAGAATGAGAAGTGGTCCTTCTACGGTGGTGGTGGCCTCATATTGCTCTTCGTTCAAAAGTTTCTTTAAGTCCAAGGGGAATCCCTCCTTTTCTATCACTCATAATTATATCACAGAACCTGCTGCCTTATGAAGTTATAATTTGAACTTACGTTCTATTTTTAAATACAAAAAAACCTAAACGACAGGCGTTTAGGCTCTCAAAATCGCTGCCCTCTGATAATTGGGGGGAACCAGAGGGAGTAAAAGGCTTTCACAAGACCGATTGGGGGGTGGTCTTATGTCAATAAAAAGGGGCTATTCATCTTTTTATTTGTCCTTACAGATATGATTATAATGCTTTAAGCTGTTCATTTTCAACGGTTTTCCGTAAGTTTCAGAGGATGGTATTTTGAAACCTTTACATTTTATGAAACGCAATCTGTAAACCATTAACTATTTTCATTTCTGAGAAGTCTCAACTCTTCTTCGGTGAGTTCACGGAACTCTCCTTCCTCCAGATCCTCTGGAAGGGTCAAGGAACCGAAGGAGATTCTCTGAAGATACTCCACTTCATTTCCCCGGGCATGCCACATTCTCTTCACCTGATGGAATTTCCCTTCCCGAAGGGTCACATACACCTCACGCTTGTCCTCTTCTCCTATGGAAAGACCTGCCGGCATGCATTTGTAGCCGTCTCCCAGCACAATGCCTTTTTCGAAGGCTCTGATGTCCTCTTCCTTTGCCTCTTCTTTCAGATAGGCATAATACACCTTATCCACATGGTTTTTGGGAGACAGAAGCTTATGGTTCAGCTCTCCATCATTGGTGAGAAGAAGAAGCCCCACGGTATCTTTGTCCAGTCTTCCAACCGGGGCAGGGTCAAAGGATTTGTAATCAAAGGGCAGAAGATCCACCACCGTCTGGTCATGATTGTCAAAGGTGGCCGAAACCACCCCTTGAGGTTTGTTCATAAGAAGGTAGATGTATTTGCGGTAAAAAACTTCTTCTCCTTCAATGATGATCTTGTCTTCCTCCGGATCCACCTTGAGCCCCGGGTCCTTCACCAGTTCTCCTTCTACGGTCACCAGGTTCTTCTTGATTTTTTCTTTGATTTCTTTCCGGCTGCCATAGCCCATATTGGACAGCACCTTATCAATTCTTTCTTTTGGCATAACGTTTCCTCCTGCATCGCATCTGAGAAATCCCTACCTGTGATTTGAGAAAGGCCCGGAAATATTCTTCCGGGCCTTTCTTCCAGGTCTTTCGTCTCTTACAGTCTTTCTTCCAGTTCTTTCTTCAGCTTCTCATATCCAGGCTTTCCAAGAAGTGCGAACATGTTTTTCTTGTAGTCTTCCACGCCAGGCTGATCAAATGGATTGATGCCCAGCATGTATCCGGACACGGCATTGGCCAGTTCAAAGAAGTAGACCATATATCCAAAGCTCTTTTCTTTCTTATCCTTCAGCGTGAGAACGATATTGGGCACACCGCCGTCGATATGGGCCAGTAAAGTTCCCTTGAACGCATTCTTGTTGACTTCATCCATGGTTTTTCCTGCCAGGAAGTTCAGTCCGTCCAGATTGTCCTCGTTCTTCTCTATGGTGAAGCTGGAGTTCATTTCCTCCACGTTGATCACAGTCTCGAAGATGTTTCTTTTTCCATCCTGAATGAACTGTCCCATGGAATGAAGGTCCGTGGAGAAGTTCACAGAAGCTGGGAAAATCCCTTTTCCGTCTTTACCGTGGCTCTCGCCGAAGAGCTGCTTCCACCATTCAGAGAAATAGGTGAGCTGTGGTTCGTAGTTCACGAGGATTTCAATGTCTTTTCCTCGGTTATACAGCGCTGTTCTTGCTGCCGCATACGCGTAGCATTCATTCTCTTTCACAGAATCCTTCTGATAGTCTCCGTGAGCAAGCTTTGCGCCTTCCATCATTTCATCAATATCAATGCCGGCTGCTGCAATGGGCAGAAGTCCCACTGGAGTCAGCACCGTAAATCTTCCTCCCACATCATCCGGTACAATAAAGGTCTCGTATCCTTCTTCATTAGAAAGACTCTTGAGGGCTCCTCTTGCTTTATCGGTGGTGGCAAAAATTCTCTTGGCCGCCTCTTCTTTTCCATACTTCTTTTCCATATAGTCTTTCATCACACGGAAAGCCACTGCAGGTTCTGTGGTCGTTCCGGATTTACTGATGACATTGACAGATACCTCTTTTCCTTCCAGCATTTCCAGAAGATCATTGAGATAATCTCCGGAGATGTTCTGACCTAGGAAATAGATTTCAGGACCCTTTCTTTTTGCTTTGGGCAGTGCATTGTAGAAATGATGGCTCATCATCTCTATGGCTGCTTTTGCACCCAGATAAGATCCTCCAATACCAATGACCACAAGCACATCAGAATCCTTTCTGATTTTCTCCGCAGCTTTTTTTACACGGTCAAACTCCTCCTTGTCATAGTTCAGGGGAAGATCCACCCAGCCCAGAAAATCATTTCCAGGACCATTTTTTTCTCTCAAAAGTGTGTGGGCAGCCTTCACCAGAGGATCCAGATACTCAATCTCGTGGCTTCTCATAAATCCGTCCAGTTTCTTCAAATCTACTTTTAACATAGGGTTTGCACCAACCTTTCATTTCTTTGGTTTTAAATCATCTCTTTTAATAGTATACCATAGGGAATTATAGCATTTTTTGAAGGTTTCTAGAATACAGCTTCCTTTATTTTAATCTTCCCGTGACAGCAGGAGGATACTTTTGTTCTCACAATGCTTTTCACCGCATCTGCACGCCTTCTTCTGCCAATGGTTTTTCCGCAGCTTGCGCAAAGAAGAAGATATCCTTTCTTGGGGGAAAGCGCCACAAACTCCTTGAAGTACGTGTGGTCACTGATGCCAAGAGACCGACAGGCTTCCTTGAACACCGCATCATGATGATGATTCACCTGATCTCTCATGTTGACATAAAAATGGACAAATTCATGAAGAATCACCTGCTCCACAATCTCCCCGCTGTAGGTTCCATCCAGAAGCTTTGCTGAGAACCGGAAGGAATGGGGCTCCATCTTTCCGCCACGCATTCTGAAATAGAAGGATCCCATGGTTTTCTCCATCTTTGTGCTGATGACTACGGGCACCTCCTCACAGGGGAACCCCTCTTTCTTCCCTGTTTCAGTCAGGAGTTTTTTCACATCTTCCAGGGACCAGATTTTGTTCATATGCCACCTTCTTCGCCTCTGTTACTTGATTTTCAGAATCAGGTCCAAGGCATCTTCCAGCTGTTCTTTACCAACTTCTTCACCGTCTTTGATCATGCACTCCATCAGGTTCTCCGTGACAATGATGTGGATGATTTTTTCAACGCTGGCTTTTACCGCTGCCAGCTGTATGACCACGTCTCTGCATTCCCGCTCCTCTTCCATCATTTTAACGATGCCCCGAAGCTGTCCTTCTGCACGGTTGACCCGGTTGATTAGTTTTTTACGATCCACCAAAATATATCTCCTTTGTGTTTATTATTCTCTTCCCATTATATCAAATCCAGCGGAGAAATGGACAAAAAATGCACCTGAGGGGTATATTCCCCTTCGGTGCATTTTCTCATCTGCTTTTGAAAATCAGCTTCAGCGCCTGCTCTACTTTGTCCCGCTGGTCCTCGGTGTTTTCTTCTGCCACGCAGGTCATCAGATTTTCAGTGACCATCAGTGCAATGACCTTATCAATACCCGCCTTCACTGCGGAAAGCTGAGTCACCACATCCTGACAGCTTCGGTCTTCTTCCAGCATTTTGGAAATGCCCCGAATCTGACCTTCCAGTCTGGAGAGCCTGTTGATATAGCTTTTCTTATCTTCCAAAGATCACATCACCCCTGTACGCGGACATGCCTCCCATCACATTGACTACCTTGAACCCGTTCTGAGCCAGGTATTTCGATGCCATGGCGGATCTTGATCCGGAGAAGCAGACCACATGGTATTCTTTGCTCTTGTCGAGCTTTCCTAGACTTGTTGGGATTTCTCCCAGAGGAAGGTGCTGTGCACCTTCGATGTGGCCAGACTCAAACTCATCGTCCTCCCGCACATCAAGAATGTTCAAGTTTCCTTTTCTTAACAGCTGTTCAAACTCCATCATCATTACTGAATTAAACATACTTATATAATCTCCTCACTCTTTACCATACTATAAATATTGAATGCGCCAGACAGATTCATGGCCTTGTATCCTTTTTGTTTCAGCAGTCTTTCTGCCATATAGCTTCTCTGTGCACTGGCACAGCTGACCACAACTTCCTGATCCTTTGGAATCTCTGAAAGCCTTTCTCTTAAGCTGTTCAGCGGAATATTCACAAAGCCTCTGATGGCTCCGGCTCTTCTCACTTCGCTCTCGTCACGGACATCCAGAAGAAATGCCCCTTCTTCTCTCTTCTTCTCCAGCTCATGCCACTGGATACTGTCGGAGAAACCTTCCACAATGTTGGTGGCCGCATAGCCCAGCATGTTCACTGGGTCCTTTGCAGAACCAAAAGGTGGTGCATAGGTGAATTCGAGCTCCATAAGATCCTCCACCATGAGGTGCCCCTTGATGGCGGTGGCAATGATGTCGATTCTCTTGTCCACACCCTTTTCACCTACCCCCTGTGCTCCATAAATGGTGCCGTCTTCGGGGTTAAAAAGAAGCTTCAGATAAATACTGGTTGCCCCTGGGAAATATCCAGCATGGTCATTGGCTGTGACATGGACTGCCTTATAGGTCTTTCCTGCCATCTTCAGCTGTCTTTCATTTAGGCCAACAGATGCCCCAGATAGATTGAAGACTCTCACAATGGCTGTTCCGATGGAACCGCGGTTCTTCCTTCTATATCCACTGATGACATCAGCCACTTGGCGTCCCTGACGGTTGGCTGGGTTTGCCAGCGGTATCATGGTGTCTTCTGAAAGAATCTGGTTCTTGACGATGATGGCATCCCCCACCGCATAGACATCCTTCACGCTGGTCTCATAGGACTCATCCACAAGGATTCCACCACGCATACCAAGGGCAATGCCTGCCGTCTGGGCTAAAGTGTTTTCTGGAAGAACTCCCACAGACATGATGGTGAGATCACTCTCAAGCTTCACGCCATTCTGGAGCTCCACAACGTTTCCTTCATTGAGGAAGCCGCTGGCAGCAACTCCAGTATACACATCAATGCCATTTTTCTTCAGTTCTTTCTGAATGAACATGGCCATCTCTTCATCAAAGGGTGGCAGCACATGGGGTGCCATTTCTACTACAGAGACATGCAGTCCCTTATGCTTCAGTGCTTCTGCCATTTCTAAACCAATGAACCCTGCACCGATGACCACTGCATTCTTTGGATTCTTCTCTTCAATGTACTTTGTCACAGCATCCACATCGGGTACATTTCTCATGGTGAACACATTCTTCGCTTCCTGAAGACCCGGTGTATTGGGAACAAAAGGTCTTGCTCCGGGAGAAAGAATCAGCTTGTCATATGTGAGAGCATACTCCCCTTCCTCACCTCGTACATGGATCTCTTTCTGATCACCATCAATGGCTACAGCCTCGGAGTTTACCCGAACATCCAGATTGAATCTGGCTTTCAGTCTGTCTGGGGTCTGCACCAGAAGGTTCTCTCTTTTCACGATCTCACCGGATACAAAATAGGGCAGTCCACAGTTGGCAAAGGAAACATAGGGTCCCTTTTCCAGTATGATGATCTCCGCATCTTCCTGCAGTCTTCTCAGCCTTGTTGCCGCTGACATTCCACCTGCTACGCCACCTACAATTACAATTCTCATGTTTACTTCCTAGCTCCTTTCCACATCATCATACCACCCTTAACATTGGTGGCATCTACGCCCATCTTGGTGAGCTTTTTCGTTGCCTGGGTGCTTCTTGCGCCTGATGCGCAGATCACATATACCGGACCTTTTCCTGAATAGCTGTCAATGGTTCCAAGGGGCACATTTTTTGCTCCAGGAATATGGCCGTTTTTGAACTCATAAGGCTCTCTTACATCAAGGATCACCGGTTTCTCTTTCAATACACTTTGAAGCTCATCGGTGGTGACAGATTTGATTTTTGTAAAAAACATTCTTCATTCCCCTTTATCTATATCTTTTAAATTCTACAGTTTCACGCCAAAAGGATACCCCCTCCCGGCATATTGAATAATACCATAGGGGGGTATCCTTTGTAAAGACCATTTTTTAAAAAAAGTAAAAAGAAACCAAAAAAAGAAGGGGTCTCCCCCTTGAACTACCCCTCATAGAAATGAGGAGGGTTCTTTCTCCATGGACTAAAAAATCCATAGGATCAGCGCTGCAGAGCCTCCACCCACAAGAAGGCCTCCAAGAACCTTATACACGGTTTCTCTTCTGAGTCTTTTCTTTCGCTCCACCGGATCCATGGGGTCCATTTTTCTTCCTTCCATGAACTCCAAGATCTCTTCATAGGTCTGCACCTGATGCATCTTCTTTTCTCTCTCCACCAGAAGCGACGACGCAATCATCAGCAGGGCAAAGATCACCAGAGGAACCATAAAATAAGCACTCACCCGTTTCACAAAAGGCATCATAGATACCATAAGCACAAAAAACAGTATCATGGCATAGCTGCCCCATTTCATTTTTTCACTGACCACTTTTTCTTTCATTTCTTCCACATCTCCTTTAATCAGTTCATCCAAAGAGATGGAAAAAATCTCAGACAAAAGCAATAGACTCTGAAGATCCGGATAGCTCTTCCCATTTTCCCAGCTGGAGATGGTCTGCCTGGACACATACACTCTCTCTGCAAGATCTTCCTGGGAAGATCTGATTTTTTTCCGGTTCATCCGTATCTGTTCACTGATGTTCATGTTCATTCTCCCTTCTCGTTGAACTCTGTTTTCAGGATACTTCTATTGTACTATTTTTGCTGTCAAAATCCTTTGAAAACCTTGGAAAAACCTGTGTCAAAATATCTTTACACCCCATTTTTCTCAAGATTTCGGGACTTTTTATCCAAAATTCCATTTATATGGGACACTTGAATCCTCAGTCCATTTTCTCTCGCTCCTTTTGTAGAGTCCATATCCGACCCTATACGCTTGTATCCAGAAGATCTTTCTCCATCATAACAGATGCATTCTGACGGATTTTTATCAGAGTATATTCTAATTGTATTTTCATTATCAAAATAGTACACTAAATCTAAGAAAATTTGGAGTCCATGGATGATACCGTGTATATCCTGAACCGAGGAGTGAATCATATGACAACAAAAGAAAAGAAATGGATGCTGCCTTTCCTGCTGATACTGACCTTACTGATCACCGGATGCGCCTGTGAGAAGACAGAGAACCCTGGCACTCCCGGCACAGCGCCTAATGAAGAGTCCCCCTCCACTCCGGAGGGAGAAGGAGAAAACGAGGAGAGCCCGGCTCCCTCTGAAGACACCCCTGTGGTGTTCTCCAATCCTTTTTTCGAAGAGAAGATCAAAGAGGAACTGGGTAAAGACACCATTCTTCAGAGCGATCTGGACACCATCAATGGTTTCGCAGTATCTGCGGACGAGTTTATTTTCCTTTGGGGAGAAGGACGCCCCCAAAAGAGCATCATCCACTTCAATGAGGATGAATTCGAATATGAAGATGTCCGCTACAAAGGCTATGGCACATTGACCTCCCTGGAAGATCTGAAGCACTTTAATAACCTGAAAACCCTGGCCATTACCCTTCAGCCGGATATTGATTATGCGACTCTACCCGAAGAGGTCCTGAAAAACCTCACCACCCTGTGGATTTATCAAAGTAAAGTGACTGATATGTCCTTCCTCACGAAGGCAGAAAACCTCGGAGTACTAAGAGTCAACACCAACAATGTGACGGATCTTACCCCGGTGAAAGACCTGAAAAACCTGAAAAGACTCATTATAGACTGGAATGCCGTGGAAGATCTAACTCCTCTCACAGGCCTCACCGGACTCATTGAATTCAGTGCTTACGGGAATAAAATCAAAGATCTGTCTCCTTTGTCAGGACTCACAAGTCTGGAAACCCTGTCTCTCTATGACAATGAAGTGGAGAATCTGGAGCCTCTTACCGCTCTCACGAACCTGAAAGAGCTGGAAATGATTTCCAACAACATCAAAGACGTCTCCCCCCTAAAGGACTTCACTTCCTTCGAATCTCTAAGGCTAAACGGAAACCCCATTGAAAACATAGAACTTCTCAGCCATATTGAGGCTCTGGAGTTTCAGCCCTGATCCCTTTCTCCGGAAGCTGTGTACTTCACAGCTTCTTTTTTTTGCGGTGTCCCAAGGGAAAGTGATGTCAAGGGGGAATAAATCTTGAGGAAGTTCAGCCTTCCCAT
Source organism: Proteiniclasticum ruminis (assembly GCF_900115135.1). Taxonomy (GTDB): domain Bacteria; phylum Bacillota; class Clostridia; order Clostridiales; family Clostridiaceae; genus Proteiniclasticum; species Proteiniclasticum ruminis_A. The sequence continues at coordinate 35,934 of NZ_FOVK01000004.1, forward strand.
AGATAATATACTATTTTCTTTGTATACTTAAGGTAAGCTCCATGTTTTTTCGAGAAATCCCTTACACACTCACTTTTCCAGAAAAAATATGGCGATCACATGGAAAGGAGCCCAAGGTCTTTATTTTGAGTCTCTATTTCACTACTGTTTATAGTAAATGCTCAATTTTAACCTTGGATATCGACGATGATGGAACTGGATCAGCGGGTCATAACTCTTCAAAAAAGCTCTTCCCTAGAGAAGGAAGACTTCATAAAGGAATTCACTCCTTTCATACTCTCCACAGCCTCCCAAAGAATCGGCAGATATGTTGAGGTGGAGAATGACGAAGTTTATTCAGTGGCCCTTCAGAGTTTCTATAAAGCCATTCTGAGCTTTCAGGAGGAGAAAGGACACTTTCTTCCGTTCGCAAAGCTTCTCATAGAAAGAGATCTTTTAAACCATCTGAAAAAAGAAAAGCCCTTGGAACCTTCAGTGGAAGAGATTCCTTTCGCAGAGCCTCAGGAAGAGCTTCTTGATCATCTTCTGTTGAAAGAAGAAATAGCCATATTTGTAGAGAATCTAAACCGGTTCGGTATCCAGCTGGAAGATCTGGTGGATCTTGTACCAAAGCATCAGGACACCAAAGAAAAAGCAAAAACGTTAGCTTTTTCCCTGTCAGAAGATGAGGATCTCATGAATATCATCTTTAAGAAATATACACTGCCCATGACCAGGATCTCGTTGAAGTATCAGATTTCACGTAAAATCCTTTATGGTAGCCGGGAATATATCCTGAGTATTCTGGTGGTTCTGAAAAATAATCTGACACTTCTTCATAAATGGGTCTAAGTTGTACCCTAAAAATAATCACTCCTTTGTATTTATATAACAGAGGAGTGATTATTTTATGTTGGAAGGAATTGTTCTAAAAGTAACCAGTGAATACTCTATCGTCAAAACCAAATCTGAATACCTGAGAATCTATACGAAAAATTTCATGGAACCAGGACAAAAAATATACTTTACAAATGAAGACATTATTCATACAACTGCCGCTAAAAAGAAGCCCGCTTCTTACCTTCTGCGCTATGGTGCTGCAGCGGCTCTGGCTGTCCTGCTTCTTTCTTCTCCACTTTTTGAGAAAAAGAGTGCATATGCGGCAAAACTTCTTGTGGAAGTCAACCCCAGTATTCTTCTTGAACTGTCCCAGGATGGTCTCGTAGAAGAAGCCCTTCCTTATAATGAGGATGCTTCCTTGCTTCCTCTTGACCGTTACAAAGACCTTCCCGTAGAAGAAGCCATCGAAGAAATCCTTCAGGATGCTGTGAATGAAGGACTTCTCAATCTGAATGATGAGGAAGAAGACTTTGTGATTCTCACAGAAATACTCTCCTCAGAGGAACGGATCTCGGAGGAAATATACGCCCAGCTGGAAGAGAGAGCCCTTCTTGGTGAACTGCTTTCTGAAACCAGCGTTGTGTTCACCACAGCCTCTGAAGACCTTCTGAAAGAGATGCAAAATGAAGGAAAAGCCCTTGGTCTCATGAGACTGAGAGAAGAATTCAACCTTGGACCCGATGAAAAACTCGGAGATTTCTTTAAAGACCCGGTAAGACGGGAAGCTTATAAAGAACAGAAAAGACTTCTAAAGCGCGATTCTTTAGAAGAGGATGAGACTCTTATAGAGGACCTTCCGGAAGAGATTGAAGAGGCCTTCAAAGAACAGCTTGCCCTCTTCAAAACATCCATCGATGAAGTGAAAGCAGCTAGAAAAGCCTACCAGGAAGCCAGAAAGTCTGGCGATGAAAAAGCCATAGAGGATGCGCTTACCGCATTGAAGGCGGCAGAAGAAAAGAAAGCACAAATGGAAGCGCTGAAAGATCAGCTGGAACAGGCGAAACTACCAGAAGAAAACTCCGAAACCCCTGAAGAAGATCCGGAGAACACTGAACCTACTACAGAGAAACCTGGCAATAATGGTACTGTACCGGTAAAACCAGAAACACCTGGTAACAGCGGAAACTCCACTGGTAAACCTGAAGCTCCAGGAAAAGAAGAGAATCCGGAAACACCCTCAAACTCAGGAAAGAAACCGGAGCAAAATCCTAACTCCACCGGGAGTCAAGGAAACCCTCCTGTAGACAACAAACCAGAAAAACCTGGAACACCCCCATCTGACAATAACGGTAAACCACCTGCCAAAGATGCACCAGGTAAAAACAAATAAAGATCTCTCAACCAGCAGAGTTCATATTAAGCACAAGGCGATTTATGCTGTACGAGATGACACATCTAGGGAGGAACGAACGATGATTTACGCAAATACCGATAAAGAAATCATGGATGAAATCAAGAAGAAAGCCATCGAAATCTTTGCGGCTAAAGGATATGCAGCTACAAAAATCTCTGATATTGCAGACAGCCTTTCCATATCCCGAGGCCCCATTTATTACTATTTCCAGGATAAATTCGGACTGTATACTTCAGCCTACAATCATTTTGAAGAAGAGCTGATGAAAATCCACAAGGAAATATTCAGTACGAAGGATGATTTCCAGACCAAAATGGAGCGTCTGATTTTTGAGTTTTCCAAGCACATCTCTCTCTTTGGGCACAATTTTTTCTTCCGGATCAAAGAAATTCCAGAACTTCATGAAATCAATGTACGTTACGAAAAGATGAACACTCTCTTCTACGAAGAAAAATGTGCCCTCATCAGAGAGGAGCAGGAAAATGGAACCCTCAGCACATCTCTTTCTCCAGATGAAATTGTGAAAGGTGTTTATCTCATTTATCTTGGTATTTTGGAAGCCCTGAACTCAGAACTCTTGTCAAGAGATCAGGAAGAAGAGATCAAAGATTGGATACATCTTCTCTTTGAAGGATTACATAAGAAAATGAGATCAAATTAATTGCATCGTATAAAAACCATAGTACTTCTTCAGGGAAGAAGAAGTACTATGGTTTTTCCTTTGTGATTTACTATTTTTACTCCTAGAAGGAGCGCTTCTCATAGCCTTTTAAGGAGAACAGGACAGAAGCGCCCTGTACGATGCTCCATACAAGAAAAGCAAAAAGAAGCACAAGACCAAAAGACTCCCGGAAGAAAGTCTCAGCATTCAGAAGAAAAGAATGTGGCACCTTATCGAGAAAACCAGACAAAACCACAAAGACTCCGCCAAGGAGCATAAAAGGCAGGTACGAAACCGTCTTGGCTTTCATATAGCCCAGCTTGAAAAAAAGCGGAAACTGAAAAGCCTGCATCAGACTGAAGATCAGGAACAGCCCCAGCAACATCGCCACTGCTTCTTTAAACTCAAAAGGCAGTGACAGCAAAAGAGATAATAAGAAGGACAAAAGCAGACCAAAAAGGATACCGATGAGATTCATGGAAAAAGCCCACAGATATCTTCCTAGAACCACTTCCTTTCTGGTAAGTCCAAGAATCCGATAAAGAGGATCTATGCCGTTCTGCTCCCCCACCGCAAAAGGATAACTCAGATAAATGGTGACAAAGACGCTGACAATGGACAGTGGAATCAGAGTGTTCTTGTTGACAAAGGCGAGAAAAAAAGTGACACCTAGCACAATGAGCAGATTTTTCATCGTCAGATAAGGTTTTATGGTTTTATAGTCCAGCACTGCTACTTTAAGAATCATGACTTATTACCTCCCCTATGAAAGTAGATGATGAGTTCATCCAATGAGACAGGTTCTACCAGAATCCCTTTTGGAAGGTCCACAGCTTCTTCCTTCTTCACAAGTGCTTCAAACCCCACACTGTTTTTCTTCAGTCCGATGAGATGGACATGGGATAGAAGAGGAAGATCAGAAAGGCCTCCTTTCAGAAGCCCATAGGCTTCCATCAGGTCTTCTTTAGGACCCGCATAAAGAATTTCTCCATGAAGAATGAATACGATATAATCTGCAATGGATTCCAAATCCTTTGTAATATGAGTAGAAAACAGAACACTATGGTTTTCCTCAGATACAAACTCCTGCAAAAGTTCACAGATTTCTTCTCTTGCCACAGGGTCCAGACCACTGGTGGGCTCGTCAAGAATGAGTAGCTCTGCTCCATGGGATAAGGAAATGGCAACCGAGAGCTTCACCGTCATACCTCTGGACAGTTCCCGGACTTTCAAAGACTTGGCAATGCCAAACCTGTCCAGAAGGCTTTTGAATCTATCCCCATCCCAGGCACTGTAAAACGGCATCACTGCTTTCTCTACATCCGTAATGGTCCAGTCTTTCACAAGATACGGGGTATCCATGACAACGCCTACCTTTTCCAAGGCAGCTCCCCCTTCTTTCACCTTTTCCCCCAAGAGCTCAATGGTACCTCCATCAGGTTTCAAAAAAGATATGATGGATTTGATGGTGGTGGTCTTTCCTGCTCCATTGGGTCCGATAAATCCTGTAATATAGCCCTTGGGCACTTCAAAAGAAACGCCTTTCAATGCAAAGGAAGGGTAGGTTTTTATAAGGTTTTCTACTTTTATCGCATTACTCATTCTTTTCCGCCTCCATTAACGTTTGAATGATCTCCATAAACTCCGTATCATCCAGATTCATCTTCTCTTTGAGTGCCAGAGCTTCAAAAATCAGGTTCTCCATATTTCCCATGAGCTTTTCATGGACCAGCTCCTGATTCTTGGGCAGCACATAACAGCCCTTTCCCTGAACGTTCACCACATATCCTTCTCCCTCCAGATCCTTATAAGCTCTGGTGGTGGTAATGACGCTGACTTTCAGCTCCTTCGCCAGCTGCCGGATGGACGGAAGCTGTGTGTCTTCTCTCAGCTCATCGGAAAGAATGGCATCGATGATCTGCAGTTTGATCTGTTCATAGATCGGTACAGTAGACCGGTTTGATATGATGATTCTCAAAGCTTCTCCCCCTTTCACTATATACACATATATACAGTAATACCAGTATGAACTTTTGTCAATAGAAAAACCTCACTCCATATTTTAAAGTGAGGTTTTTTCTTATGAAAGTCAAACAGTAGGAGCCAAAGTAGAAACCGCTCCGGATGTTTGATTCTTTTCACTACCCAAAGAAATTGAGAAGCACTCCGGCTGCAATGGCAGAGCCGATGACACCCGCCACATTGGGACCCATGGCATGCATGAGAAGGAAGTTTGATGGATCCTCTTCCTGGCCTACCTTCTGGACCACTCTCGCAGCCATAGGTACGGCAGAGACACCCGCAGCACCGATCATGGGGTTGATCTGTCCCTTGGTCACCTTGCACATGAGCTTTCCAAAGAGGACGCCACCGGCGGTGCCGATGGAGAAGGCGATGAGTCCTAAGGCGATGATGCCCAGGGTCTTAGGATTGAGCAGGGTCTCCGCATCGGCTTTTGCCCCTACGGTGAGTCCGATGAGGATGGTCACAGTGTACATGATGGCATTCTTTGCCACTTCCACCAAGTTTGGTACAATGCCCACTTCCTTGATGAGGTTTCCGAACATCAGCATACCGATGAGTGGCGCTGCGCTAGGCACCAGAAGGATCACCACTACAGTGACCACGATGGGGAAGAGGATCTTCTCCAGTCTGGATACCGGTCTCAGCTGCTTCATCTTGATCTGACGCTCTTCCTTGGTGGTCAGAAGTTTAATGATGGGCGGCTGAATCACAGGTACCAGAGCCATGTAGGAGTAGGCAGCCAGAGCGATGGGTCCCAGCATATGGTCCGCCAGCTGACTGGTGAGATAGATGGCCGTAGGACCGTCCGCACCACCGATGATCCCGATGGAAGCAGCTTCCAGAGCGGTGTACCCAAGCAGGATGGCACCCAGGAAGGCGAAGAAGATGCCCAGCTGGGCAGCGGCACCCAGGAGCATGCTCTTGGGGTTTGCGATGAGGGGACCAAAGTCTGTGGAGGCACCCACACCGAGGAAAATAAGGGAAGGATAAATGCCGTACTCAATGCCCATATAGAGGAGCTTCAGAAGGCCCCCGGTCTCCATGAGACCGTTCTTTGGCAGGTTCACCAGAAGCATACCAAAGGCAATGGGAATGAGGAGATAAGGTTCATATTTCTTATAGATGGCCAGGTACAGGAAAAACAGCGACAGGCCGATCATAATGAGGGCTTTGCCGTCCAAAGCCATGATCCCGCTGGCGGCAAAGAATTCTTTCAGTATTTCTAACATCTTGTCACCTACTTTGCAGCAATGGTGAGGAGCAGCGCACCGCTATCCACGACCTGTCCGTCTTTTGCGGATACAGAGGATACGGTTCCGTCAAATGGGGAGACGATCTCATTTTCCAGCTTCATGGCTTCCAGAATGGCCAGGATCTGACCCTTCTTCACCACAGAGCCCGCCTGAACCTTCATGGACAGGATGGTTCCCTGGATGGGGGCTTCGATCTTCTCATCGGCACTGCTGCCGGAGGAAACAGGCGCTGCAGGAGCAGCCTTCACACTGGCTGTTTCGTTGGCGGAAGCTTCTTCCACTGTGACCTCATATACTTTTCCGTTGACTGTAATCTTATATGTTTTCATGTTCGATTCTCTCCTCTTATCCGATTCTTTTTATGGATTTGATTTTTACATTGCCCTGGAACTCTTCTTTGGCAAGAGCTGCTGCGGTGAGCATAGCCACCATTCTCTCTTCTTCGTCATTTTCCACTGCAGCGGGGGCTGCAGAAGGTGCTGCGCTTTTCTTCTGTCCCAGGTCCTGTGGCAGGAACTTGAAGGAATAGATGATGAGCTGCAGAAGAACGAGAATGAGAAAGACCACCAGCATGGCAAAGATGGACATGGTGACGCCATCACTGAACTGGAAATTTTCTATGTTCATGGTTGATCCTACCTTTCTATAATCATCTCAAACTCCACCACTTCAGTTTTTTCTGTGGCTGCTGAGACGGGCTTCTTTGCTTCTGTTGCTTCTTTCGGCTTCAGAACCGCCTGCTGGGGGTTCATGATATAGGAGAGCACTTCCTCTTCCAGAGCTTCTCTTCCGAGCTTCTCTTCCATTTCCTTTTTGGACTCTTCATAGACTGGAGGCATAGAAGAGATCTCGCCTCTTTCTTCCACCACTTCATCCTTCAGAATCTTCTTTCTGATGTCCTCATCCACCGGTGCAGGAGACTTTCCGTAGCCGCCTCTTAAGTAGACCTTGATCTCATTGGGGATCATCTTATAGCGCTCCCCGCTGATGACGTTTAATACCGCCTGGGTGCCCACCATCTGAGACAGAGGGGTCACCAGTGGCGGATATCCCATGTCCTTACGGACCTTGGGGATCTCCTTCAGCACTTCCGTGAACTTGTGGAACATCTTCTGGTCCTGAAGCTGGCTCATGAGGTTGCTGAGCATTCCGCCAGGCACTTCGTACTGGAGAATCTTCGGATTCACCACGAGAGCTCTTGCCTTGTAGAGACCATTATCGATGTATTTCTGAGCGATTTTGTCCGCCAGCTCATAGGCGGCATCCAGAGCCTCTTCGTTGTAGTCCACCTCGATGCCCATGTTCTTGGCCGTTTCGATGATGGTTTCCCCGGCAATGTGGCTGGTGCCTCCGGAGAAAGGAGAGATCACGGTATCCACCATATCCGCTCCTGCCTCCATGGCCCGGAGCATCACCAGATGGGTGAGACCTGCGGTGGTATGGCTGTGGACATTGATGGGAAGATCCGTCACAGCTTTCAGTGCTTTCACCAGGCTGTAGGCGGCGTCAGGCATGAGGATGCCGGCCATGTCCTTGATGCAGATGGAGTCTGCGCCAAGATCCGCCATCTTCTTCACCAGGTCCACGAAGTATGCCTCGGTGTGCACCGGGCTCACGGTGTAGCTGATGGCCGCCTGGCAGTGACCGCCGTACTTCTTGATGAACTTCATGGAGTATTCGATGTTCCGAAGATCATTGAGGGCATCAAAAACTCGGATGATGTCGATGCCGTTTTCGATGGCAAGGCGGATGAACCGCTCCAGGGTGTCGTTGTCATAATGGCGGTAGCCTACGAGGTTCTGACCACGCAGCAGCATGGACAGCTTGGTGTTCTTGGCTGCCTTTCGGATTTCCCTTAGGATCTCCCAGGGGTTTTCAGAAAGAAAGCGCAGAGATGCGTCAAAGGTGGCGCCACCCCACACTTCCATGGCATTGTATCCCACTTTGTCCAGGGCTTCCACCAGAGCGATGATGTCTTCTTTGGCCATTCTCGTGGCCAGAAGGCTCTGATTTCCATCCCGGACTGTTAAGTCATTCAATAAGACTTTCGTCATGCAAAGTCCCTCCTACTATTTGAGTTTTGGTTTCCATCTGAAGACTCTACATCCCTTAGATGGATAAAATTATAGCAATCTATATCAGTATAAACGATTACATTCTCAAGCACAACTTCTTCCACATAGGAAAAGGCTTGCAAAAAACAAGCCTTACTGAAGATTATTTTATGAATCTGACTTCTTTAGCAATGGATTCGTAAACTTCATCCTTTTTTCTGTTAAATTCTACTTTATTGTTCTCAAAAATATTATTTCCTTCAGTGTCGATGGATACAATGAGCGGTCCAAATTCTGTTACTTCAGACACCCATAAGGATTCTGGCATTCCTAAATCTGTCCAGTGAACTTCTTTGATACGATCCACTTTTCTTGCTGCATATACTGCATTTCCAGCAGGATAGACCAAATGAAGCGCTTTATGTTCTTTGCATCCTTCTTCCGTATTCTTTCCCATGCCACCTTTTCCGACAATAAGCTTGACGCCTGTCTGTTCGATGAACTCTTTCTCAAACTTCTCCATTCTCATACTGGTGGTGGGTCCGATGGAAATCATTTCATACTCATCATTTCCATGATCTTTCACAATAGGACCAGCATGAAAAATTGCAAGTCCATGCAAATCAACTGGAAGTGCAATTCCTTCCTCAATGAGCCGTCTATGGGCAACATCTCGGCATGTGACAATGGTTCCAGAAATGTAGATGATATCGCCGATTCTAATATCTTTAATATCCTCTGAGCTGATTGGTGTGTTTAGTACTTTTTTCATAGTGTTACCCCCTGGTGAGTTGGCATGGTATAGTTCAGATCTCGATCTATAACAATGAGACCTCTTCTATGTGACCAGCACCCTGTGTTCACTGCAACACCGATGGTCGATGGATGTCTTGCTGTATTCACTACATTGACCCCCATGACTGACTTCAGTCCTTTTAGACCTTGTGGTCCAAGTCCTATAGAGTTGATGCCATCTTCCAGAAGCTTTTCCAGTTTCGCTGCATTGGCATTCTCATTTTGACTGCCTACAGGTCTCATCAGTGCCATCTTGCTGTTCATGGCAGCTGTCTCCACAGATGTCCCAACACCTACGCCCACCAGAAGAGGTGGGCATGCATTGATTCCATAGCTAGTCATACGGTCAAGCACAAACTTCACGACCCCCTCATACCCTTCTCCAGGCATCAGTACCGTTGCAACTCCAGGCAGTGAACATCCGCCACCCGCCATATAGGTGTAGATTTCTACCTGATCGCTGTCTTCTTCAATTTCCCAGAATATACTTGGGGTTCCTTTACCAATATTCTTCTTTGTATTGTATTCATCAAAGGTCTCCACAGAATTATGTCTCAGTGGTGTTTCCATCGTAGATTTATAGGTAGCATCTCTCAAGATCTTGTTCAGTTGTCCAATGAGCGGGAAATTCTCACCACACTTAATGAAAAACTGAAGAACGCCTGTATCCTGACAGGAAGGTCTCTTAAACTCATAAGCAAGCTTCTGGTTTTCTTCCATGGTGCTGTAGATGATTTTGGCCAGTTCATTGGTTTCTTCTTCTCTCAGCTCTTTCAGCTTTTCTTCCACATCATCAGGCAACTTATAACTTACCAAGGAAATGAACTGGGACATGATCTCAGTCAATTTCTTTGAATCCTCAATTTTATTCATATAAACTCCTTTAAAACATCTTTTGGTCTTCAGTGACCTTGATAGAAATGTTAATTGATCTTCTGTCTCTTCTTATCTGAACTTTATGGATAGAAAGGGAAAAGTATTGGAAGCAGAATGGCTGCAACAACTAAGGAGACAAGAATCAAAGGACTTCCAGCCTTCACATAATCTCTGAACTTGTATCCACCGATGCCATACACCATTGTATTGGCAGGCATACCAATTGGCGTCGCATATGCCATGGATCCGCCAATAACAGTTGCCATCAGCACTGCTCTGGGGTCCGCACCCATGGAGTTTGCGATAGATAAACTGATTGGGACAAGAAGGGCTGTGGTTGCAGTGTTCGACATGAAATTTGTCATTACAGCAGATAAGACCAATACTACAATGAGAAGCAAGAATGGAGATGGATCGCTACCTAAAGTATTCACAATGGTATCCGCAATGAGCGCACCCGCTCCAGACTGATCCAGTGCTTTTGCTAAGGCTAAAGACCCCACAAACAGAAAAATTGTGTGCATATCGATGGACTTCATTGCTTTCTTCTCGCTGATGACCCCGGAGATGACAAGGGATAAAGCACCAATCCAGGCGGACACATAAAGCTTTATGCCAAGCTGATCTTCAAAAATCATGGCCAGTACAGTCAGAACAAGAATAATCAGAGACAAGTACTGTTTCCATTCTGGAACAGTAGAATAATCATCCTGCTTCGCAAATACAGAGTCACTGTCCAGCTCCTGATCCTTGTGGTTTGGCAGAAGCTTGTACCCGATGGTAGCCATAAATAGAATTCCTGCCATTAATATCGGTAATCCAACTTTTGCATACTCAAAGAATCCAAACTTAAGTCCAATCTCCTCCAAAGCAGACTGCGCTATCATGTTGCCAGGAGCTCCAATAAGGCTTAGATTGCCTCCCATGGCTGCAGCAAGAACCAGTGGAATCATAAGCTTGGATCTGGCAAACCCCGATTTAGCTGAGATTCCGATAAGTACAGGAATGAGTACTGCTGCAGTTCCTGTATTGGAAAGGACACCTGACATGAGACCTGTAATGGTCATAACTGCAACAATGAGCTGTCTTTCTGTCTTCGCAAACTTCGTCACCAGTCCCCCAACCTTTTGAGCCATACCTGTGTCGAAGAATGCAGCACCGACAATAAACATCCCCATGAAAAGAAGCACATTGCCATCCACGAACCCTGAGAATGCATCCTTAGGTTCCAAAACGCCTGTCAAAGTCAGACCAATGGCCACCGTCATGGCAGTAATTGATAGAGGTAACTTCTCCCATGCAAACATAACAACTGCAAAAACTAGAAATAGTAAAGTGATGATACTAGAACTCATATAATACCCCCATAAATTTTATCAAGACGTCTCAAAAAGTATTCTAGTGGAATGAAAACAATTACTCTATCCAATTTTTTGTTATTTTTATATCAATTATAACTTTCTAAGGTGATAATTTTCATAATGACCCTTACAGTAAAGTCAAAAAAATACCCAGATATCATCTCAGCAAAAGCCCATGATACCTGGGATATCAAATATACACAAGTCGCACTTCTTGTTTGTTCCTAAAAAATTAGGATAGGCATTATTTTAGTTTATCTATTTTTTCTGCCAGTTTATCAAATCTATTCCGCAGCTGCGCAATCTCCAGTGTTACCTCCTGAAGAATCTCTTCCTGGAGTTTTGAATCGTCAATTTTCTCCTGTTCTTGTAACAGATTCTTCTCAAAATCCGGACCGGAAGACTTCTTGGAGGAGCCATTTAAGATTTCTCGCAATGTTTCAAGCTCAACATAGATTTTATCATTGCTTGATCCCTGCTTTTGTGAATGCACAAGACTCTTTCTATATTCCGAAGGCGATTTGCCAAACCTCTCCTTAAATGCGGTGTTAAAGGACTTCACATCAGAGAATCCATTATTGAAGGAAATATCTGAAATACGTTCTTTTGTACTCGTCAAAGAATAGATTGCTTCTCTCATTCTGACTCTGGTGAGGTACTCATAATAGTTGATGCCTAAATCCTGCTTGATTATTTGAGAGATATAGCTTTTGTTGTATCCCGTCACTTCTTGAAGAACTTCCAACGTGATTTTTTCTCTAAAATGATTGTTGATATAGTCTATGATTTTAATAATCTTCTCATTTCCAGATGTCGTCAAGGCATCATAGGTCTCATCTGGATGGGGAGGGAAATGGATGAAAAGATCCGCAATAATACTATGAAAGAGAGATTCATAAATGATTTCCTCGCTTTTTGATTTGAGCTCCATATAAGACGTCATCTGAATCATTTTATGCCTGATTTCGTCAAAAAACTCTTTCTTGCCATGGCGGGTCATTTCCAAAGAATTTAGGTGAAAGATCGGCTGCTCTTTAAACCAGTGCGAAAAATACTCTGGACTGAAATGCAGCACCATGGCAATGGAATCAGGCTTCCTCGCCATGGTTGCATGGCCAATATTAGAGTTGATCAGCATCACATCTTTTTCCTTCATCACATAACTTTCCCCATGTATGTTGACTTCGATCTCACCTTCTAAAAGTGTGATAAGTTCTACGTCCCTATGCCAGTTATACTTATAATAAGTGATATAGTATGCATACTGCTTTAGCGTGAGATTCGATCGCTTATTTTTATATATGACATGCGCTTTCATAAATTGCTCCTCCCGACGGATCCATTTGTGTTATTTCTTAACATTGTACAATTGCTCATCCTGATTTACAAATTAAATTAAGATGAAACAACTCCACCTCAAAAGAAGTGGAGTCATTCACTGATTTCTATTCTGATGCTTCATCAAGGATTTCGCTGTGATAAAGCCCTACCTAGAGGATTCTTTCTCTATGCCAATGTTTTCAACATAAGGCGAACCGTTCTTTCATGGAGACGTTTTATCATCTCCTCGCTGTTTTCAAGGCTCAGATCAGGCTCCACCTTGATCCCACAATGGATGGATTTCAAAGGCAGCAGTTCATGCACAAAAGCGCTGAAAAATCCGAGAACAGTCATTTTTAAATCCATTAAGGTAAGATCTGCTGCAACGCTGCCCTCATTTTTTCCGATCAGCATCGCTCTTTCCAGTTCCCTCATGGTCACTGCATCCATCTTCTCCATCATGAAGGGATCCATATAGTGCCCCTTATCTGATTTTGCCTGATGCTCTGACATCGCGAGAAGAAATATTCCAGTGAATCTTTTTTCCAGGCTGTCTTCCAAGTAGATGAGAGCCTTCTCCAGAATCCCTTTGAAAGTATTCGCCTCAAAGACAAACTGGACCATATTTTTGAAGTTTTCACTCATATGATAGGTAAGGGCTTCTCTGATGATTTCTTCTTTGCTGGAAAAGTACTCATAGGCGGTACTTTTCCCCATACCGGATGCTTCGGCAATCTCCGCCACCTTCAGCTCATGAATGGGTCTTCCCTCCTGCAGCAGATTCATCACCCCTTCAAAGATGAGAATCTGCTTTGGGGAATACTGTATCTGTTCATCCATTAGGAAGACACCTCCTCGGAATTTTCACTCTTCAAGGAGTTCCTCTTTTTCACGCGGACAAAGAGATCATAAAGTACCGGTACCACAAAGAGTGTCAGGAGTGTCGCATAGGTAAGGCCTCCCACCGTAACCACAGCCATGGGCTGCATCATTTCTGCTCCGCTTCCATAGCCTAAAGCAAGAGTCGTCAGAGCGAGAATAGTGGTCAGTGCTGTCATGATGATGGGTCGGATTCTGGTGGCGCCAGTTCTTAAAATGGCTTCACGCTTCTCTATCCCTCTCTCTCTAAGCTGATTGACGTAGTCCACAAACACAATACCATTATTTACCACCACACCTGCCAGAACAAGGAACCCGAGCATCGCAATGATGGACAGCTCCATGCCAGCAATGTAGAGAAGAAGAAGACCTCCTGTGAAGGCTAGGGGCAGTGTGAACAGCACTATAAACGGTGATAGAAGGTTCTGGAACTGAGCCACCATGATGAGATAGATGAACACCACAGCAAGGGTGATCATGATCACGAGATCTCCTAAAGTATCATTGATGGTCTCATTTTCTCCTTCAAAGGTAATCTTATATCCTTCAGGCACTTCAAATGATGCAAACTTCTCTTCCACTTCTCTGCCCACAAGACCGATGTTGTAGCCGTCTTTAATGCTTGCCGATACGGTCATGTATCTGCTCTGATTCTCTCGGCTGATGGACTGTACACTTTCTGTCACTTCCACAGTGGCAATATCTTTCAGTATGACCGTCTTTTCTGAACCGTCTCTTTGCTGCACCACCATAGAAAGATCTCCCACGGTGTTTCTATTAAGACCTTCCTGTATAGGCTTCAGAAGCACCACCGGATAGCTGGCGCCCATTTCTGTCAGCTGCGTCGCCGTCATTTCCTGGCTCAGCGCTTTGGATACTTCTGCAAAGACCTGGGCTACTGTAAGACCTTCTCGAATGGCCTTCACTTTATCCACAGTGATTCTGATTTCTTCCCCTGCATCTTCCAAGCCCGTGGTCACATCTTCTGTTCCTTCTGTTTCAGATAAGACTTTCGCCACATCTTTGGCAAGGACTGCCATCTCATCTGGATCAAATCCTTCCACCTTCACCTGAATACCGCTGCCACCGAAGGCTGAGATGTCCATGTTGCTGGCGCTCACGGACATTTCTCCCCCAAGATCCTCTGTATTCTCATAAATCAGCTGCTCCACCTCTTTATTGCTGAGGCTTCGTTCATCCTTCAATAAGATGTAGAAGGTGCTGGCGTCTCCATTATTTGTACCTCCGCCGCCGCCGAATCCCATGAAGCCACTGCCGCCTCTCATGACACCCACAGTCTCAACTGCATCTATGGAAAGGATTCTTTCTACGATATCGTCATTGAGAGCATTCACCTCATCGGTTTCAAGACCTTCCGACGCCTCGTAGGAAGCGCTCATCTGAGGAGAGTCCACTTCTGGAATGAATGCTGTGCCCATGGTGGTCGTCAGGTAGATGCTAAGACCGAGCAGTCCCACAGCAAAAAGCACCACAATCATCTTATACTTCAGGGCGATTCCCAGCAGCTTCTCATACCTTTGCACAGTTTTATCAAACCACTTGTGTTCTTTTTCCGAGGTGGTCTTCAGCATGGTGGCTCCCATGGAGGGCACCAGTGTAAGGGCTACAATAAGACTTGCGATGAGGCTGTATCCGATGGTAAGCCCCATATCCGTAAAGAGCTGTCGAGAGATTCCTTCGGTAAACACAATGGGAAGAAATACGCTGACCGTGGTGAGGGTGGATGCAAAAATCGCTCCTGCCACTTCGTTGGCTCCAGTGATGGCCGCTTCCTTCGCTGGCATTCCTTCTTTTCTCAGTCTGTAAATATTCTCAATGACAACGATACTGTTGTCCACCAGCATTCCTACACCCAAAGCAAGTCCTGAAAGGGAGATGACGTTGAGCGTGACATTGCTGAAGTACATGAGCACCACAGCAAAGGTCAGACTGATGGGAATACTTAAAGCAATGACAAAGGTTGGTTTCAGATCCCGAAGGAAAAGAATCAGCACCAGAATGGCCAGAATTCCACCAAAAAGAAGATTCTCCATGACGCTGCTGGTGGTCATATCAATATACTCTCCCTGGTCCATCATGGGCGTGATGGAGAGATTCTCATGAAGCCCTTCCAGCTTTTCAATCTCACTGTGAATGAGATCAGAAACCTCTGCCGTGGAGGATGTGCTTTGCTTCTGGAAGGTTAAGAGCACACCATTGTTTCCGTTGATTTTTGTATAGATCTCATCGGAGTTGTCTCTTTTCTCCACCTCAGCCACTTCATTCAGCTTGATGTCTCCGATGGGCTCCATGCTGAAGACCACAAGGTCCCTGATGTCCACAGGTTTTTCAAATGCGTCCCCAACTTTCACAAGGATCTGTCCATCTCCCTCTTCAATGTACCCTGCAGGCATACTGAAGTTCTGGGCCATGAGTATATTCTTCACCATTTCTTCTGTGAGGATTCCTGTAAGATCCGCACTTTCCAGTGCCTGCTTTTTTGCATCCTCAAATGCGGCAAGGCCTTTCTCCAGTTCTGTTTTTCCTGTGGCCATCTGCACTTCTGCTTTTGCCAGCTCAACAGCCATGGTGATCTTTCCGGCTTCCAGCTGCTCCGCGGCAGCCTTGGACTGATTGAGGCCTTTCTGAAGCTCCGGCTTCATGGCGCTTAAAGTCATCTGACGGACATTCAGACTGGAAAGTTCCAGTTCTACTGCCACCAGGGTCTTCACCGCTTCCTGCACCTGGTCCGAAAGTCCAGAAATCATCTCTTCTGTCATCCCTTCCATAGCTTCAGGTGCGCCCGACTCCATGGAAGATAAAATCAGCTGAAGATCTTCCAGTGTCAGGTTTTCTGTTCCTTCAGGAAAGAGAGCCGTGAAGATGGCATTCATATCAAGGACGCTTCTCAGCTGATCTCTAGTGGCCTCTAGAGCAGCTTTCTCAGCGGTAAGCTTTGCTTCTTCTGCTAAGAGTGCATTCAGATTGGCCATGGCGCTGGAAAGTTCCACACTGGCTTTGGCCACCTGTTCTTTCTGGTTCTGAGATTCGGCAGCTAAGGTTTTCTGTCCGCTCTCAAGGCTGGTCATGGCATTTTTCAGTTCCGTCTCATTTTTTGCAAGTTCCGCCAGAAGGTGATTCTTCACCCGCTCATTGAGTACTGCAATCTTCTCGGGAAGAAGACTCACTTCAAGCTGTGACGCTACAAGACCACTGCCTGTTACCGCAGCTACACCGTCAAGCCGCTCAAAAGAGGGCATGATCTCTTCTTCTGTAAAGGCAGAAAGCTCGTCTAAACTCATCCCCTCCACATCTACACTGGCTACAACAATAGGAAGCATATCCGGACTGATTCTCATGAGAATCGGCGTACCGATGCCTTCCTCCAGTCTTGCTTTCACCTGATCAAGGCTTCCGGAAAGCTCAATCATCACGCTGTCCATATTGGTGCCTTGCACAAATTCCAGGAAAATCAAACTGGAATTTTCACTGGAGGTGGAGTTCATGCTGCTTAATCCGCTGGAAGTGCCAAGGGCTGCCTCCAGGGGTCTTGTGACCAGCTGTTCCACCTTTTCAGGACTAGCTCCAGGATAGGGTGTGATTACCACCACAAAGGGCAGATCCAGAGATGGCAGAAGATCTGTCTTCATCCCCAGAAAGGAAATAACACCCAGAAGGATGGTCAGAATCACCGCCACCACAACGGTATATGGTTTCTTTACACTGTATTTTGAAATCACTTCAGGTCCTCCTCATTCAACCGACCGAACGGTCGGTCGGAAATCTTGCTTCATTCTACCACCACCCAAAACCCCTGTAAACAAAGAAATTCTTAGACTTTCCTTAACTTGTCTCCAGGAAGAAGTACAATCCTCAAGTTCAGCTATGTCATTGTTTTTCTGCTTCTTTTATTTGCTTCCATAGTCTTTTCTCCTAAGACAAACTGTAATACTCTACTTTTCTTCTCAAAAAATAAAGTCCATTTATGACATATGTTGTTTTTTTAATACGGGTAAGGGGTATCTATTTCACTTTTTCTTCTTCTGTCTCTATAAAAAAATAGAAAACCTGATATTACCGCACTGTTTCAGACAACACCTTCAAATTCTCATAAACGAAACTAAAAATGACCCGGATCCACCTTCAGATAAAAGCTGCTTCTGTAAAATTCCAACGAATTTAAAGTGTGTATTCTTCAGATTTCTAAAATACATCCATCTTTTTGCCAATATGAAAAATGAATATCATAATTTTATACCCTGTTGTTTTTTTAAATCCTCATTTCTGACCCTTGTCAGAAATCACATTTGTGAAACACAAAACCATTCTTTTTTAATTCGTTTTCATGCATCTAATCACAAAAATGATTCGACATCATTCTACATGACTATATTATATTTATCCATATTTATAATTCTATTAATATGTGATTTTATATATCACTAAGCAATCTGACTTTTTTAATTAAAAGCATTGAAACCCAAAGCTTATCAGAATTATTAATTTTATGATCATCATGACTTATTTAATATTTTAACAATAATTTTAAAGATTGTTAATATATTGACCTTTTATGAACAGCATGCCATAATCGACCTATCAATTAAAAAACGGAGGTAAACAATGTCTAAGAAAATTTCATTATTTCTCGCTGCTCTTCTTGTTGCCAGCTTCACCGGATGTGCCGCCCCACAGGAAACAACTGAAACACCAGTGGAAGGCGAAGAGCAAACCACACCTGCTGGTGACATCAACCTGGAAGAAGTCAATGAGTTCCTCAACACCAGCGCAGGCTTAGGGCCTGGTTCTATTGGTAATGTGGTGCAGGTTATCCCTCACGCACATATTGACGGACCCAAGAATGAAACACCCTTTTATGCTTTTGTGAACTTCAAGTACACAGCAAGAGACTACATCAAATATCAGGTCACCTATCTGTCCTGTACCTGCCGTTCTGCTGATGTGAACTTCTGGCAGACTGCCTATATTGAACTGAGTCTTCCAAGCAGTCGAAAAATTGAGGATGCGGAGGTTGTGACCCTCTCCTTTGATAAGGACTCCACCGATCATTATCTGGGCGGATTCTGGGGAGATTCAAATCCAACTCCTGCTGGTGTCACCTATGAGACATTCAAGACCGAGTATCTCCCATTTTTTGAAGGGAAGAACCAGGCGTATATGAAGGCCATCAGCACCATCTGGGACATTAAAGCAGAAGACTATACGACAGGTGAAGGAAGAACAGACTTAACCATCGATACCTTCTCCGGATCTTCTGTTTCCGCAAACAACATCATCAGAATCATCAATGCACTCATGGATTACCACGCCACAGACGAATTTTTCCAATAAGATATTTTAGGAGGAACCACCATGTTAAAAAAACTCATAGCTATACTTTCACTTGCTGTTGTGCTTACAGGATGCGCAGCCACTGCTGCACCAAAAGAGGAAGCAAAAACTGATGACCAGCTCATCGCTGAAGGCTGGGTGAAGAACCCTGAAGAAGCAGGATACGCCAAAGTAGAAGAACTGCCTGCCCCAAGAACTGCTGAAGGAGACTACTCCATTGACAATTCCGCCATCAGTTCTGAAAACCTTGTGGAGTATCTTGGCAGAAACGATGTGGTCTATATTGACCTGAGAGACTACAACGATTATGCAAAAAAACACTTCAAGAACTTTGAAGCTGTTCCCTTCTTCGCTTACATCTGGAATGAAAATGCCCATACTGACGCTTCCATGGTGCAGCTCTATGGCGGACCTCAGGATGCACCAGTTGCAGTATATGAATCATCAGAAGCCATCCTGAACACTCTCTTTCCAAAAGACAAGACCCTCTTCCTCATGTGTCAGTCCGGCGGCAGAGTAGCCATGATGATGAAGATCCTGGAAGCCAATGGTTATGACATGAGTAAAGTCTACAATGTAGGCGGTATGGCGCAGTATACCGATGGAAAGTATAGAGAGTTCATCACAGACACGCCTGAATTCATCATTGATGTCACCTATAAAATCGAAGGTGCCACCAGAAACTAATTTCTTTTCACTTTATATGTTTCCCCATATATAGAAGTAAGAGCGCAGACGCCGGATGGTCTTTCCGGTATCTACGCTCTTATCTTATTTATCATGCTTAGTAGAGTTTTGGGAGAACCGACTGCAGAGTCAGTTCTTTATTCATCTCACTTGCTTCATAGGTCTTTAAATAAAATTTCGTATAAAGGATATCCAGAAGATACAGCTGAGCCACCTTAGCAGAAGTGGATCCTCCTTGAAGGGGTCCTTCCACTGAACCTGTGAGAAGCACAAGGTCTGCGTACTCTGTCAGCGGGGATTTCTGGTATCTCGTCATGACAATCACCGTGGCCCCGGCTTTCTTTGCTTCTTTTGCCACTTCGATGCTGTCTTTGGTCTGGCCTGAGAAAGAAATGATCACAGCCACTTCACTGGGCTTCATGAGAGAAGCTGTCATGGCCTGAAGATGGGAATCAAAGGCTGCACCGGTTTTACTGGTGATTCTTAGAAACTTGATGTGCCCTTCCAGTGCAGTGGTAAAAGAAGAGCCTACTCCAAAAAAGGTGATTTTGTCTGCTGCCACCAGGTAGTCCACAGCTTTTTCCATATGTTCAGGATTGACCAGCTGTGCTGTGCTTTCAATAGCAGAGATGTTCGCCACCCGGACCTTGTCTGTCAGAACATCCATGGAGTCTTCCTTTTGAATGGTGCTGTAGATCTTCTGGCTGGTCTTTTCCTCACTGGATGCATTGGCCAGGGCGATTTTAAACGCCTGATACCCTTCCAGCCCTACGGTTTTACAAAACCGGAAGATACTGGCTTCTCCCACTTTGGTGGCATCAGACAGTTCCGTGATGGACATATACATGATCTCTTCCCGGTGTTTCAGCGTATAGTCTGCAATCTTTTTCTCGGATTTCGTAAAGGTATTGTATAAGGTTTCTATGGATTGATAAATATCATAGGTTTTCATAGGACACCCCCTCTACTACTTTACCACGAGATGTCTTATTTTTTAACAGCTACCATGAATCTTTTTGTGATTTCCAAAGGCCTGGTGATGGCGGAACCCACCACAGCGCAGAAGGCACCGCTGTTCATTACCATTTCCAGTTCCTCAGGTGTGGAGATGCCACCCTCCGCAATGAGTGGTGTATGAAGCTTATTTACGATTTCTTCCATGAGAGAAACATCCGGAAGCTGTCTTTCTTTTGTGTAGTCTGTATACCCAGACAAGGTTGTCCCAAGAAAATCAAATCCTAAAGCTTCTGCAGTCTCCGCTTCACTGAAAGTGGAGCAGTCTGCCATGAAAAGCTGATGGGGATACTTCTCCCGGATCTTCGGAAATGCTTCCTGGATGGTTTCTCCATCTGGCCGTACTCTGTTTGTGGCATCCAGCGCAATGATCTCCACCCCTTCTGCCACCAGGGCATCAATCTCTTTCATGGTGGGGGTAATGAACACTGGACAGTCTCCATAGACTTTTTTGATGATCCCGATGAGCGGGAGATTCACATTTCTTTTGATTTCTTTGATGTCTTCCACAGAGTTTGCCCGGATTCCTTTGGCACCGCCAAGATAGGCTGCATAGGCAAGTCTCCCCATAATAAAGGAGCTGTGAAGAGGTTCTCCAGGAAGCGCCTGACAAGAAACCACCAGGTTTCCTTTGAGAGCCTCCATAATTTCTATTTTATTCATTCGGTCTGCCTTTCACCTGTTCAGGGAAAAGCTTCCTCCTTTTTGTGCATTTTTATATTCTAAATTTCTATTTTTCCATGGACTATGCCATGAACCTCATAGGATGAAATCCCCAGAAAGAAGCAGACCGCTTCCTTCCGGAGACTTACTATGGTGTCTTATCTTACTTTGTTGATGTCATTTTTCAGCACTTCAGCCAGTGCTCCATACACCACCTGGACACCATTGCCTTTTCTGAAGACTCCTCTTGCCTTGAGCTCTCCTTTCCAGGTGGCGTCATCCGCAACCTTGGAGACATCTTTTACCGTAACACGAAGTCTTGTGATGCAGGCATCCACATCCACCAGGTTTTCTCTTCCCCCCAGGGCGTCAATGACCAGTTCAATATCCATATCCTTTGCAAGGACATCTTTCTTGGAATACAGCTTCACTTCCTCGTCTCCACGACCAGGGGTTTTGAAGTTGAATTTCAGAATGAGGGTTTTAAACACATAGTAGTAGATCAGCGCCGTAGGAATACCCAGGATAAGAATCCAGATGAAGTTTGTTTTCGCATTTCCCTGAAGGAGACCAAAGAGAGTAAAGTCAATGATTCCTCTGGAGAATGTCACACCTACCGCAACATCCAGCATATAGAGCACTGCATAGGCAATGCCTTCCAGAAGCGCATGGATTCCGTAGAGAGCAGGAGCCACAAACAGGAAGGTGAACTCAATGGGTTCTGTGATTCCTGTGAGGAAAGATGTCAGCGCTGCGGAAAAAAGAAGACCGCCCACAAGCTTCTTGTTCTTGGTATCTGCCACTTTATACATAGCATAAGCAGCTGCAGGAAGTCCAAACATCATGGGCAGATATCCACCTGTAAAGAACTTGGTGCCTTCCGCACTGAATCTTAAGGTGTTGGGATCTGCCAGCTGAGCGAAGAAAATATTCTGTCCGCCCTGAACCAGTCTTCCTGCCACTTCCATTTCTCCACCTAAAGAGGTGAACCAGAAGAGCGGATAGATGGCGTGGTGTAATCCAAAGATGTTTAGAAGTCTCATGAAGAATCCATAGAAGAACACACCGATGGGTCCGGTCTTTCCAAAGAACTCTGCGAAGGTGGAGATTCCAAGATGCACATAAGGCCATACAAAAGGAATCACTGCACCAATGAGGCTTGCTGCCAGAACACTGATGATGGGCACAAATCGGACGCCAGAGAAAAAGGAAAGAGCTTCTGGCATTTTCTTGTCATAATATTTATTGGTTAAGAACGCAACTACAATACCGATGATGATACCGCCAAGTACACCAATACGAACGGAGAACATTCCCAGCTCATAGCCATACACATTGGCCTGCTTTGCAGCTTCCACTGCATTCATTCCTTGGGAAACAAAATAATCAATGGAGGTGGTTTCTGGTGTATGTCCCAGGAAGGATAGCACCTTGCCAATGACAGAATGCATTACAACAAAAGAGATGGCTGCGGAAAGACCCGCTGCTCCTTTTTCCTGAAGCGCAAGACCAGAGGCGATGCCCACAGCAAAAATGAGAGGAAGGTTGCCAAAGACCACATTACCGATGGCAGCCATGGTGCTTAAGACATAGTATAGGAATGTTCCTTCACCAAGGAGCCATGTGAGGCCGTAGGTCTCAATCATCAGACCATTGGTGAAGGCGCTGCCAATACCAAGCATAAGACCAGCAATCGGCAGAACCGCGATGGGAATCATGAAAGCTTTACCAAGACGCTGAAGCTTTTCAAACATATTTTTTACCTCCAAAATAAATTCAATAAGTGCCACCGGCTGTAATCCATTACCGGTTACCAAAAGAGTACCACGTTCATTTTCAGGTTTCAATAGTTTTTGGAAAATATTTCCAAAATGAATATCAAAATGGAAATAATTGCCAATTTGTTAGGATTTCAAAGTATTTTACTCAAAAAAAGAAGAGCCATGAAAAGGAAAAGCGAATGAGACCCAGCTCTTTTCATGACTCTCTCTATTTACTTCCGAGTTCTTCCAATCTCCATTACATCGATATTTCCCAGTTCCCTGGCCCACTCAAAGAGCCTTCTGTGGCAGGTGAACAGCACCGCCTGAAGAGACTCTTCTTTCTTCACTGCATACTCATATAAGAACCGAAGACCTTCGTAGGCTCTCTCATCGTCATACTGGGTGAATACGTCATCCAGGAAAATCGGCAGGTTCTCTTCCCCAGACATCACTAGATCCGAGATGGCAAGCCGCAACGAAAGATAGGCCTGATCAATGGTTCCTCCACTCAAGAAGCCCCACTCATAGCTGCTCTTTCTTTCAGGATCCTCCACGGAGATGGAGAAGTCTTTGGTGACACGGACCTTCTGATATTTTCCATCTGTAAGCCGTCTGAAGATCTCTTCTGTTTTCTCATTCACCTTTGGACCAAAGCTTCTCTGAAGCTCCGAAAAGGCTCCTTCCATCTGTTCTCTTGCAATTTTCAGCGCATCATAAATCCTCTGCCTCTTCTCCACTTTCTCTTTATAGAAGTCCAGTTCATCATCAATCTGACTGAGATTCTTCCTGTGCCTGTATTTTTCTTTCAGTTCCGTTTGTTTTTTGGTGATTTCTTCTCGGAGGCTTTGGACCCTTGTCTCCAGAGCTTCTTTCTCTTCTTTTCCCTGACGGACCTTCTGAAGGTCCTCTTCCGTGTAGTTCTCTTTGCCAAGGAGCTTCCCTATGGTGTTCCGAAGCTCCTCTTTATTACTTGCCAGCTCTTCTCTTGTCATGGAAAGCTCCAAGGGCTTTCTTTCAGATTTCAGGTAGGAAACATGCCGATACAGCCTGTCATATTCTTCTAAAGCATCTTCCATCTTCAAAAGCACCTGCTCTGCAGCGCTGAGATCTTCGACCTCTTTGATATCTGCAATTTTTTCAAGTAAGATCTTCAGATTTTCTTCCCCTGCTCTCTTCAGCTTTAAAACCCCTTCGCTTTCTCCCTGAAGGTTTTCTTCCTTCTCTTTTAGCTTCTCCTGATGCCCTCTATAGAGATGATGCAGTTGGAGAAGCCCATCATAGGTGTCCACTTGAAAACTGTCAAGAAAATCATCAGTCTCCTTCTTCAGCCTGTGCCTTTCAGTCTCTGTGTCTGTGATTTTACTTGAGAGCTCTTGGCGGTCCATAAATCCTTTTTCATTTTCTTCTTTCTTCAGAAGAAGCTCCTGCTCCTTAAGATCTTCTTCAGCCCCCGCAAGTCTTTCTTCCAGCTGAGCAGAAAGAATCGTCTTTTCCTCCAAGTCTTTCTTAAGGCCCGTTACAACAAAGGCTTTCTCCTTCAGCTTTTCCACAAGCTCTCTTAAAAGGCTTTCTGTCTTCAGAACTCCCTCTTCTGTCTTTTCGAGTTTTGTCTTCTGCTCCTGAAGGGCTTCTCGGATTTCACGTTTCTTTTCTTCTGATTCCTTTTGCACCGTCTTCAGCTCATCTCGGTATCTCGCAACAAGGCTTTCATCCACTATTTCTACGACTCGCATTACAGAGCTTTTCTTTCTTATGGAAAGTAGAATGAGAATACCCGCAAGGAGCAGTCCGCTGTAAAAGATCGGTTCTAAAACCATAGCCAGCACCACGGAAGCGGCTGCGGTTAGAAGAGCCAGCCCAAGCATCCCTTTATGCACCACTTTCCCGCCTGCAGTTTCTTCAGTGACCTTTCTTGGTTTCTCTGCTTCCTGAAGACGCTCCATGGCCTCCTTTATGCTGCGCTCTCTCTTGATGGACTCTTCCTTTTCTCGTTCTTCAGTACCTCTTACCTTCTCTTTCAGGATGGCGGCTTCCACCTGCAGATTTTTCAGCTCCAGTTCCATCTGTTGTTTTTCTTCTTCCAGTCTTTCCTTTTCCGCAGTGCCTTCCCTGCACGTGATTTCTTTCTCCTGCAGATCTTTTCTTTCACGATGATAGGTGAGCTTCAGCTGTGTATGCTTCTCTTTCAGTGCAGCTCTTTTCTTTTTGATCTCTTCCAGTTCATCCAGTTTCTCTTTCTCCAGATGAAGATGGGTTAGAAGCTCCTTGCACTTTAGAAGATGTTCTTCTTTCTCCTTCAGTGCCTCCAAATCCTCTTTTCTCACTTCTTGTATGGGATTTTCTTTCAGACTTGTAAGGTCCTGTTTCAGTCGCTTCAGCCTCTCCTCTTCAGCTTGCAGCTTTTTCGAGAGATCCTCCTGGTCTTTCAGAAGCTTTTTGAGATGCTCCAGATGTTCTTTCGTGAGCATTCCTTCTCTTGTCGAAAGCTTTTCCTTTACTTGGTCCGCCTCTTTTTCTGCTATAAGAAGTTTCTCTTCCCGGTAAAGAGCTTCTTCTACTTTTTCCATCTCTGAAGCATACTCAAGTACCTTCAGCTGTTCTTTCAAGCCTCTCTCCTTGGCTTCCTCTTCCATGAGCATTTCCTTCAACTGGCCTATGGAAAGGTGCGCCTGTTTTTTATCCAGCTCATCCTGTTCAGCCTCATAACGCTCTTCCTTCAGCTTCGCCATCTCTTCTTTGGCTTTCACCAAGGTTCCCTGCTTTCCACTTTTGGAAACCAGCGCTTCCATAGAAGATGTCAAAGTATCCAGCGCCTTCTTATAGCTGACATCTTCACTTCCTGTGGTGACGAGATTGAGAAGCTTCTCCGTGATTTCATCTTTTTTGCCGCTGGCATCCACAAGAATACCGCCCTGCCCGATGAATACACTCTTGGAAAAGGCCTCTTCTCCAAGGCCAAAAAACTCCTGTCCCGGGTCCTTTGTGCTTGCCCATTTGATGGTTTCTCCTGTGATCTCATCGAGAATCTTTACCTTATCGGAGCTGTTGCTCTTGCCAAAGGTTCTTTCCAGCCGGTAGAGGATCCCTTTATGTTCAAAGAGAATATGACCCTTCATCTCGTTTCCATTCCAGGGTCTGTATTTGTCTCTCAGGTTCTTGGAGAGATCTTTCGATCTTCCGCTGTACCCGTAGAACATCATGAGGATGAAGGCCATTATGGTGCTCTTACCGTCCTCATTCTGACCAAAGATGACGTTCATTCCTTCTGAGAGCTCCAGGTCATAGTTTTCAAATTTGCCAAAGCAGTCGATATGGATCTTTCTAATCTTCAATGATATTCACCTGCCCCTCAAATGATGTCATGCCGTATTCCAGTGCTTTCTCATAGGTGGCAAGAAGCACTTCATCTCCTGTTTCTCTTGCCTCCTCCAGAAGGCCTACAAGATTTCTCACATAGAGTCCACGAAGGCTCACTTCCTCCCGAAGGATCTCATAGTCTCTTTCCACCACTCTTTCATCTGAAAGCTCCAGATGGTATATGGATTCGGAGAGGTTCTTCTCGATGGTCTTCACAGGTACAGCCTCTTCTTCTTTACGGGTTCCAGTAAGAGAGATCTGGTAGATGTTCTTTTCATAGTCTTTGCCATAGGATGTTTGTAGGGTTTCCCTGATCTTATGCTCCACCTCCAGCTCCCGTACCAGTCCTGTGATATCCATGGCTAACCGAATATACTGCCTCTGGCAGACTTCCACATAACGAAGCCCATGGTGACCTTTATAAAGTTCTCCAAGATATACGCCTCTACTGCCCAGCTCGTCAAATCCTCTGCCCTCTGGGCATCCAGGATAGGCATAGAACGTGTCGCCAGCTCTCCCAATGTCTTCCCGTTTATGGATGTGACCTAGGGCCACATAATCCATACCGCTTTTTCTGAACTCTTCCAGCGTCATTGCATGATACTCACTTTTTTGTCCTGGAGACACCACATCCCCATGGATGCAGAGGAGATTGAGCCGCGAAGGGTCCACTTCCTCAAACTGAAGCATGGACTTTTTCTGATAGGTTCCAGTGAATCCCGCGCCATAAACAGCGACGTTCTTGTCTTCAAGAAGCACCCTTTCCATGGCTCCCTTAAAGATCTTCACATTCTCCGGCCATCCTTCTTCGAGATAGGGAGAATCCAGCGAAATATAATCATGGTTTCCCGGAGAGATGAAAACGGGGCATGAAAGAGCCCCAAGATAACTTTTCACGGACTGCACGGTCTCTGAATCCACATTGGACCCCTCAAAAAGATCTCCTGCAATGAGAAGAATCTCCACATCTTCTTCCCGGCAGAGATCTGTGATTTTTCGAAAGGTCCGGAGAAGCTCCCCTCTTCTTTCCTTGCTTTTCTTTGGCAGGGTCATCATTTCTGACCCCAGATGTACATCTGCACAGTGGAGTATTTTAATCTTCTGCATCTTTCCCCTCCTGATTCCTCAACTACATGTGAATACTTCATTGGATCTTTCCTATAATTCTATCAGGTCCCTCTATCCATTGCCAGATAAAAACGAATGATTGTTCTTTTTTGCTGCACTAAAATAGTTCAGGAGATACTGCCCGTTGTGGTGCATCTCCTGAACCTTTTTAATGCTTGTCATTTCCTTTTAAGAAGATGATACAGCACCATGAACGGTAGCAGTAGAATATAGAGACAGCCGTTCATAAAAATCCTCCTCATCACTCATTGAGAACTCTTCATCCATCACCTTATATATAATGGTCATTTATCTATCGTATTTCTACTCATATCGCATTGTAGATAATTTTTATCTATCTCAATATATTCACTTCCATCTACAATCTAACTGAATTTTCAAACTATATATCTGTTTCAATCATACTCTATTTATTAGCTTATCGTAAAAAAGTCATAACAAATCTATACTTTTACTCGTTTTCGCAAAAAAACAGGAAGATCTCTCTTCCTGTCTCAAAATCTGCTGCACTATAGAATGAATGCGCCAATGAGCTTCTCCAGCTCTTTCGCCAGACCATTCAGCTTCTCTGTCTGAGTGTTGATCTCCTCGACTCCTGCCAGCTGCTCTTCTGTGCTGGCTGTGACTTCTTCCGTACTCGCTGAAATTTCTTCCGTACTGGCTGAAATGCCGTTCATGGAATCCACAATGACTTCTTTTTTCTCGGTCATCTTCTCCATTTCTATCTGGATCTCCGAAATCACAGCCACCACTTTCCCGATGCTTGCCATGATGCCTTTAAACTGAACCTCCGTCCCCTGTACTGTGACATTCTGCTCTTCCATGGCGGAAGTAAGACCTCCCAGGGTTACCTTCGACTGCACTGCACCTTCTTCTATGATCTGTATGAGGTCCCGGATTTCCGTGACGGACTTTGAGGATTCCTCTGCAAGCTTTCTGATTTCTTCTGCAACCACCGCAAATCCTCTACCTGCTTCCCCAGCTCTTGCTGCTTCAATGCTGGCATTTAGAGCAAGAAGATTCGTCTGCTGCGAAATACCGGTGATGGTTTCTGTGAAGATCTTGATTCTTCCTGTAGTATCCGTCACACCAGAAACCACTTCACTGATTTTCTTTGTGGCTTCCCCGGATTTTTCTGTCACCTCCAGAAGGTCCCTCACGGTCTTCAGACCTTCTTCACTCTGGACCACAGTCTCTTTGGAAAGAGTTTCTACAGTTCTTGTTTTCTTTGCTACTTCTTCAATGCTTTCTGCCAGGTCCTGAGCTTCTACAGCGGCTTTCTCTGTCATGCCTGTCTCTTCTGATACAGCCTGTGCCACTTCCTGAATGGT
Source organism: Proteiniclasticum ruminis (assembly GCF_900115135.1). Classification (GTDB taxonomy): domain Bacteria; phylum Bacillota; class Clostridia; order Clostridiales; family Clostridiaceae; genus Proteiniclasticum; species Proteiniclasticum ruminis_A. The sequence goes on from NZ_FOVK01000004.1 coordinate 64,686, forward strand.
TCGCGTAACCTCATTCAGAGCCATTTCCGATTGGGTGGTCACTGCAGCCAGGTTGCTGGAAAGATCCGTCACGGAGGATGCACTGGTTTTCATGGTGCCTACCAGATCAATAAAGTTCAGAAGCACTCTGTTGAAGGATCTGGAAAGCACTGCCGTCTCATCTTTTCCTTTGACAGGAAGCTCGGAGAGATCCAGGCGGTTCTCAGACATTTTCTCCAGACTTTCTGTGACTCTTCCAAGAGGCTTTGTGATGCTCCTGGATAAGAGAATGATGATGACAGCTCCAAGAAGTACAGCCCCAAGGAACACATATATCACGATCGCGCGGATATGATCTGCTCCGGCGTTGAAGTCCATCTCATAGGCTCCTGCGGAAACAATCCAGTCCCACTCTTCGTCATATTCCTGATAGGAGATTTTTGGTGCAGCTTCTTCACTGCCTGGCAGGGTCCAGGAATATGTGACAAAACCCCCTCCTTCCTTGGCTGATCTGATCTGTTTCTGGGCAAATTTCATCCCTGCTCCTGATTTATCGGAGGTCTCCCATAAGTTCTCTCCTTCCAGGCTGGGATGCATCACCAAAGTCCCTTCACTGTCGTAGGCAATGAAGTACCCATTCTCACCAAGATCAATGTCCTTCTTTATGGTTCTTTTTCCATCCATGTCTTTTTCGGACATGAGAATCTGGCGGATGGATTCTTTGGCTTCTTCCAAAGTCAGTTCTCCCCACTCCACTTCTTTCTTCTTGACCTCTATGAGCTGCCTCACCTGATGCACGCCATTTTTCAGGATCACTTCGCCTTTGGTGTTCAGCTCTTCCTTGGCTGAAAGATAACTGGCAGTCCCCAGAATCATAATGGGCAGAAGCAGCAAGAGACTCGAAACAGTGATGAGTTTGGTTCTTATGGATGTAAACATGAGTCCTCCTTCGGGATGTAATTATCCGATTTTTGTTAAGATAGTATCAATACTTATAAGTGATTGTTTAGAATTATTTAAATGAATCACTTATATATCTATACCTTTCTAATCGGGTGCAACTTAATTTTGTTAAGTGCTTTTACAAAGAAAATGGAGAATTATTCTCCACAAAGGATGATTCCACTTTAGCTCGTTTATAGCACTGTTTCTGCCCAAAGGGAAAAGGGATTCCGAAGAACCCCTTTGTCTGTATCCTTACTTCGATTATAATCTGAACTCTTTGATCAGATGCTCCAGCTCTTTGGCCAGTTCATTGAGTTTATCCGTCTGGGCATTGATCTCCTCGATACCGGCCAGCTGCTCTTCTGTGCTGGCGGAAACCTCCTCCGTGCTGGCAGAGACTTCTTCCGTACTGGCGGATATGCCTGTCATGGCATCCACGATTTTCTCTTTCTTGAGGTTCATGGTCTCTACATCCTTCTGGATACCAGATAGCACATCTACTACGCTGCGGATGCCCCTTTCAATGGATGTGAACTTATCCTTGGTGAAGACAACACTCTCATTCTGCTCCTTCATGGCAGTCTCCAGTTCTTTAAGAGATTCAGAAGACTGAGAAGACTGACGTTCAATCTCTGAGATCAGGTCTCTGATCTCATGAACAGAGTGAGAAGACTGTTCTGCAAGCTTTCTGATTTCTTCCGCAACCACTGCAAAGCCTCTGCCCACTTCCCCTGCTCTGGCGGCTTCAATGCTGGCATTCAGCGCCAGAAGATTGGTCTGGTCTGCGATGCCCGTGATGGTGGAGGTGAATACACTGATGTGCTTGGTACTGTCTTCCACCTTGGAGATGACCTCTGCGATTTTCCTGGTGGCCTCATTGGATTTTCCGGTGACTGCAATGAGGTTCTCTACGGCTGAAAGTCCCTCTCTGCTTTCTTTTTCAGTTTCCTTGGACAGCTTTTCTACGGATTTGGTCTTTTCGGCCACTTCTTCAATACTTCCAGCAAGATCTTCCGCCATGACAGCCCCTTGCTCTGTCATGGCACTTTCCTCACTGACCGCTTCCGCCACTTCCTGGATGGTTTGGGTCACTTCATTCAGAGCTCTGGTGGACTGCTTTGTGATGTCCAGAAGATTTCCTGAAAGCTCTGCCACGGACCCTGAGGTGTTCTGCATGGTGCCAACAAGTCCTCTTAGATTCTGTAAAAGCCGGTTGTAGGAATCGCCCAAGACTCTGATTTCATCTCTGCTTTTCACCTGAACTTCAACAAGATCCAGATCCTTTTCCGACATTTTCTTGATGGAGCTTGCGATGGCCTGAATGGGCTTTGTAATATTATTGGCCAGAAGCACAATGACAAGAAGTCCCAAAACAGAAGAGACGGAGAGGACGATACCGATGAGCATCAGAATATTCTCTGCACCTTCATTGAAGTCTTCCTCATAGGCACTGGCAGATACCACCCAGTCCCAGTCCTTGTCATACTCCTGATAAGAGATCTTATAGCCGATTTTCTCAGAGTTTGGCAGTGTCCAGGCGTAGCGTAGAAATCCACCACCGTTCATACCGATCTTAATCTGCTCCTGAACAAATTTGAAGCCTGTGCCTCCCTTCTCCTCCACTTCCCACACATCCTGTCCTTCCAGGCTGGGATGCATGGCTTCCAGGCCTTTAGAGGTGTAGGCGATGAAATATCCGCTTTTCCCAAGATCAATCTCTCTTCGGATGGGCCTTTTCCCTTCCGAATTCTTCTCCCCCAGAAGCAGCACTCGAACGTATTCCTTTGCTTCTTCCTCGGTGATTTCTCCTCTTTCCGCTTCTCCTTTTTTCACTTCAATGAGCTGCATCACCTGACGCACGCCATTTTTCAGAAGCGCCTCTCCCTTCTTGTCCAGCTCCGATTTTGCAGACAGATAGCTGGTGATGCCCAATATAAGAATGGGTGTCAGTAAGAGGATGCTGGTGATGACAACAAGTTTCGTTCTAATTTTTTTAAACATAGATTGCTCCTTTATCCTTGGTTTCTTCATGAGGGTGTACTGCTGTCCAGGTATTTCATTTCTTTTTCCTCAAAATACAAGAAAAGCAGAAACCTTACACTTATCTATCGGTATGCAATCACCAGACATTAAGAGGATTTTAGTTTGAAACCCAAATATTTTTATGCCTAAAAACGCAAAAAAAGCCAAGCTGCGAATCACCTGACTTCATCTAATTATGAAAAAACAATCCAACCAAGGAGTGCCCCCCAGAAAATGAGGATGGGCACACTGTAGTACCATCTGGCCTGAAGACCTTTCGGCCATAAGGCTTTTGCTCTATCCATGCTCTCTGCCAGAACTTCCTTCGGAATGAGCCGGATGGCAAGCCCTCCAAGAAGTGGCAGAATCAGAAGATCATCCACATATCCGAGGACTGGGATGAAATCCGGGATCAGATCTATGGGGGACAGGGCATAGATCAGGGTGCCAGCAGCAAGCACTTTAGCCAGCAGCGGAGTCCTTATGTCCTTCAGGGCGAGAAATAGAGCTGGCAGCATCCGTGCCAGCTGCTCACTTCTTTCTTTCAGTACTTCAACAATCTTTTTCAATCATTTCACCTTTTCAGTAAGATTCATTCCGTTGATCAGGCTTTCACCACTGGATACTTTTCTTCCACTTTTTTCATGGTGGATGCCATGAGTTCCTTCAGGACGGAAAGATCAATATCCTCCAGTTTTTTCACATAGATGCAGGCTTTTCCCATTTTGAATTTACCCAGCTTCTCCAGAAGCGCATCCTGATCTTCTCCTCCAAAATACACATACAGGGATATGGCCGCTTTTCTTGGAGAGAACCCTAAAATGGGCCAGTCCCCTTCCTGGTTGCTTCTGTCCGACTTGTAGTGGTACTGTCCAAGACCAATGATGCTGGATCCCCACATCTTTGCTTTCCACCCGGTGAACTCTTCCATGAGAGTCAGCAGCGCCAAAGCATCCTGGGCCTTTTTCTCTGTATCTGAAAATGCATGGATGAACTCCACCACATCTTCCTCTGTTTTCTTGGTTTTGATGCCAGCCATTTTTCTACCCCCTTCTCTTCTCATATGCTCAAGATGAAGGATTCTCGATCCTTTCTCTTCTAGTCGGCTTTTTCTCCAAAGTCCACGTCGATGGATCCTCTCTCTGTATGAAGCTCTATGATTTTTTCTTTTCCTTTAAACAGAAGAAGTGCCATCCTTCCATCCAATGACTCCTTGATCTTCGCCCGCATCTCCCCATGGTCTGGAGACGCCAGAGCCACCGGATTGAGCTGCTTCGCTTTCAGCACCACTTTATAGCGCCCTTTTTGAATCACAGCCACAAAGGCATCCTCCCGGACCTTAAAGTCCAGCATAAAACTTCCTTCAATGGAGCTGAACCGGTACTCTTTCCCTTCATGATGAAGAACCAGGAAAAATCCTTTGGCGGATTTTCCCAGCATGGGCACCGTAGCATAACTGAAGGCGATGGAGGAGTTTTCAAAGTCATTGGCCTGAGCCCAGACATAATTTTCCGGAAAACTGATGCCCCAGTCTTTCTCCATATATCCTTTGGCACCTGATATGAGAAAGCTGTCCTCTCCCACTGCAAGGTTTCCGGACACCTCATGGTTCATGCTGATGATGCCATGATTGCATTCATTGGGAAAGTGGGTGAGCCATCCCATGATACCGGGCTTCAAAAAGGAGGTTCTGATGGGAGAAAGCTCTCCAAAGCTGAAGCTGCCTTGAACTTTTTTCCCATCCATCACAAAGTCCAGAACCATCTTCTCCTTTGTCAGGATGTTGTTCCCAATGTGCAGCACAAAAGGATTCTCCTCCACCCACATTTCTTCTATGGGGTAGGAGATGTAAGCCGTGTCGTGATCCAAGCTGCTGGTGAACTGAAGAAAAGCATGTTTTGTCTTCTCGTGGGTGGTATAGCCCCAGATGACCGAAAACAGGATCCCTGCGGCTTTGGCATCCACCTTGGAGAACCATCCTTCAAAGGCATCTTTCTTATCTAAACCGACCATGAGTCCAAATGCGTCCAATATAACCACTCCCATCCAAAAAATCTAGTTCCTTATATTATAAGTCAGCCGCCAGCGAAAAGGCATGAACAATCTGTGTTATTTTAAAAAGAAATAGAAACAGCCTGCAGAAGCTCCGCAGACTGTACTCTTTTTACTATAGCTCTATACCCAGATCCTTCAAGGTCTCTTCATCAAAGATCCTGTCTCTGAAGTAATACTTCCGGTCTTCTTCTGTAATCAAGCGCAGCACTCTACAGGGGTTACCAGCAGCCAGTGCATTGTCCGGTAGATCTTTTGTGACAACACTGCCAGACCCTATGACCACATTGTCCCCGATGGTGACGCCAGGTAAAATCACCACATTGCCGCCAACCCATACATTGTCTCCAATGGTCACCTCAATGCCGTACTCATATCCTGTGTTTCTCATCTCTGGATGCAGTGGGTGTCCTGCCGTATAGATAGAAACATGGGGAGCAAACATCACATTTTTACCGATGGTGACTTTGCCCACATCCAGAATGGTGAGATTGTAGTTGGCATAAAAGTTTTCTCCCACATGAATATTATACCCATAATCGCAGTGAAAAGGCGGATTCACCTGAAGCTCTTTTCCTGTGGAACCAAAAAGGTTTTTAAGAAGATCTGGAAGCCTCGTCCACTCCTTTGGGTGCAGATGATTGATTTCGTAAATCTTCTCCCTGCAGATTGCTCTTTCCTCTGAAAGTCCGTCCATCCAAGCCTTATAGGGTAGCCCCTGCAGCATTCTTTCTTTGTGATCCATCAAGTTTCCTCCAAAATATTCATTCGTCTTTAGACCATTTTAATTCATTTCCACTGAGACTTCTATGCATCAGTTCTCACGTTCAACAACCAGCTTTTTCCTCAGCGGGTACTGTAACAGTTTATCTGAATCCAGATTCTCCTTCTGAAGTGAAACAGCAGTCAATGAACTGTTGTCATAGGTCTTATAGTAGTAGATCCCTTTTTCCGTATTCACGCAGGAGCTGTAGATGGTGTATTCAAAGTGACCTCCTTCCACCTCCGTGCATCCCTTGGGCTGGGAAACGGCATCCAGTATATGGAAGAACTGGCTGACACTCTCTTCTTCTCCCTTGGGCTCATAGTCCTGGACCTTCACAAATGCAGCTCTCACAAACCGTGAGCTGGAAGAAAGGTCCCCAGGCAGTCCCATACTGCCCATACCAAGACTGTAGGGTTTTAAGGGAAGCTTCTCTGAAAAGAGATTTACAGGAGTTTTTCCGGTAACCTGCATAAAGTCATTCAGACGATGAAGGTGGTAGGTGAACTCCGGATTATTCGCAAGGACTCCCACTGGATTCTCATGGATTTTCAGCCCGTCAGCCACGGATTCCACCACCAGGGACTCATCTTTATACGCGATCATATAATGCAGAGGTGCCAGTGGAACATCTTTAGAAAAAGGCTCATCATAAAGATGAATTTTTGAAAGAAGCTTTCTCACCTCTGCCATATTCTGGCATTGACCAAGGATCCAGAGAATGAACTCAAAAGGAGACACATTGTCTTTTCCTTCTTCAAAAGGATGAAACACCGCATTGCCCGGAAAATTAAGTCCAGCCATGCTGACCCCCTTCTCGTTGGTGGCGTCATAGTAGAGAGGATATCCTTCCATCTCTGTAGCCATGCCGATGATGGCATAGTGATTTTTAAGCTCTCCCACAGAACGGAATTTCAGTGGAAAGTTCCGAGGCGTTATGGTGACTTTTTCATCATAACTGTAGTGCAGATCCAGATTACGGCCAAAGTAAAAACCATCTGTCTTATAGTTCACAGCGGTACACATAAATACCCCTCCTATGCTTTTCTTGTATTATAGTATACTTTATTCAAGAAACTATGGAATTCACAAAATGTATACATACTACACGCTTCATTCAAAGATTACAGCGGTACGTATTGCGTGGATGCCTATTCTCCCTCGCATTATCGCTTCTATTCATAATTTGATTGATTCAGCTTTTCACCACAAAAATTGAAATCATTCCAAAACAAGACCTGCGAAGATTGTATTATTTCTCGCCGGTCTTGTTTTGGATGGTTTCTGTATTTAGGTACAGCCTCTTGTATTACTTGAGTTCAGGCCAATAATCTCTATTGACTTCTATGAGAGCGTCTAGAACTTTTCGAGCTTTCTTGGCATCCACAACAGTTCTATTTAATGTTAAAGCTTTCAGTGCTTTGCTGTATGAACCCTCAAAATATGCATCTGCTGTAAGTTTCTCATATGCAAGTTGCTGCTCTATCATGCCTTTATAAAACGTGTCAACATTCCCTACTCCATACGGTCTTGGCCCATTGGCACCTAAGGTTGCAGTGACCTCTACCATAGCATCGTTCTGAATGTTTCCAATAAGCCCGTTGTTCTCCACGATGACCACATACAGCCGATGTTTATTATACGCAATAGATTCCGCCACCTCCACAATCATGTCTCCATGTGCGTCATTATGAACTACATGGGCATTTTGAGTGGTACCTTCCTCGGCCACACGTCTGCATTCCTCGAAAACTCTCCTTTCCCGTCCCTCAATCACTTCATTGGCTCTTGTAAATTCCGGATTCATTTTTTTGAACTTATACTCTGGATACAGATAATACTGGAGATAGGTATTGGGCAGGTATTCCGGGAAATCTTTCAGCATATCCTCCACCATGGCATAGGTCTCCAGCCACGACTTATCTCTCTGCTCCGCATCTGCTGGCGCAAAGCCCCTTTCCTTCACAATGTTCTTAATCACAGGAACCAGATCATTGCCCTCTTTGTCATAAAGATGGGTAAACCAGCCAAAATGATTGAGTCCAAAGTAGACCGGTTCAAACTCATAGGGATCCATGTCCAGAATCTTTCCATAGGATCGCAGAAGATTTACGGGCTGGTCACAGATATTGAGAATTTTCTTGTCATCATGGAACACCCGATTCAACGCTTCTGCCACAATCGCAGCGGGATTGGTATAATTTAGAATCCAAGCATCCTTGGCATACATCCTCACATCCTCCACCAGCTGAATCATATCCCGGATGGATCTCATGCCATAGGCAAATCCCCCAGGACCACAGGTTTCCTGTCCGATTACTCCAAACTCCATGGGAATCTTCTCATCTTTTTCCCGCATCGTGTATCCACCTGTTCTCATCTGACAGAATACAAAATCTACATTTGTGAATGCTGTTTCTTTGTCAGTGGTGTAGTTAAAATCCAGCTCCGGATACTTTTCCTTGAATAGTATCTTTGCAAACTCACCAATGACACTCTGACGTTCCTCATCGATGTCATACATCACAAGTTTCCCAAGTGGGAACTCACTTTTCTTTTTACAAAGACTGTTGAGCAGCCCTGGTGTCCAGGTGCTTCCTCCCCCTACAATGACTATGTTGAACTTTTTCATGATAACTCCTTTCATAATAAACGAAGACAGGGCTCGTTCTGCGAAGCCCTGTCCCCTTTTATCTTCAATGCTGTTCCTGGCTTCTTAGCTCATAAACATAATTGTCTACAATATTTCTGATTTTGGTGATTCTGCCTCCATATACCACATGGATGGTATTCCGATCTGGTCTGATGATACCATTGGGATTGGATTTCTTGATGAGGTCTTCTTTGATTTTTGATGCGTCCAAAACCTCCACTCGAAGTCTTGTAATACAGTTGTCAATATCTGTGATATTCTCTAGCCCACCTAAGCCTTCGATGATCTGCTTGGCAATGACTCTGTCATCCTGTGAGATGGATACGGATCCTTGCAACTCCTCATCCTCTTCTGTAAAGTCAGACTCTCTTCTGCCTATGGTCATTACATTGAACTTCGTGATGATGAACTTGTAAGTGAAATAGTACATGGCAAAGAATACTGGACCTGCAAGCAGATAGAGATACCATTTGGTTTGTGCTCCTTGGAGTACTCCAAACACAAGCCAGTCAATAATTCCACCTTGGATGTTCCCTATGGCCGCCCCGAAAAGTGCAGGCACCAGAAACGCCAGTCCAGCAAAGATTGCATTAACAATCCAGAGTATGGGTGAAATAAAGATGAAGGTGAACTCAATGGGTTCCGTGATTCCTGTCAAGATGACAGCTGTAACTCCCGCGAGAAAGAACTTCAGAACTCTATCTCGCTTTTCAGGCAGCGCTGTATGATAAATGGCCATGACTGCAGCAGGCATACCGAACACCATATGCAGGATCTTTCCCTGTGCCAGGAATTGTGTGGCTTGCGTAGAGAACTGGAGCTGATTATCCAGCTGATACAGATAAATCTGAAGAGCTCCTACAAGGGATTCCCCATTGATGGTTTCTACTCCACCAAGAGCTGTAAACCGGAATGTCTGGTTGAGGATGTGGTGCAGTCCCGTCGGATTGATGATTTTTTCAGTAAATCCATACAAGAACACTCCAAAGAGTCCCGTTTCACTGATCAGTTTTCCCATGGCGATGATGGCGGTATTGACTACTGGCCAAACAAAAGTCAGGAGAATACCTACAACTGCCATGATCAGAGCAGCAGCAATGGGCACAAAACGTTTGCCGCTATAGAAGGTCAGTGATGGATGAAGTTCAGTTTCCCTGAACTTGTTATGAATATATACTCCCATCAGACCCGCAATGATTCCGCCAATGACATTCGTGTTGTATACAAAGATGCCAAGAACATTGGTAAAAGCCGAATTTCTAAGAGTTGCATCCACCTGGTTTAATCCACTGTTCTGCATCAGATAGTCCACTGACGTTGTGGCTGATGTAAGCCCCTGAACCTGCAAAATATAGCTCATGCCCATAAGCATAGCGATATATCCCACAGCCCCTGCATATACTGCTACCCCTTTGTCTCTTTTCACCATGCCTAATGGAATGGACATGGCAAAGAGCAAAGGAAGCTGCCCGAAGGGGAGTCCTGCCAGCCTTCGGATTAAGCCCAGGACATTCTGGATCCCTGTGTTTGCAAGAAAAGGCAGTGTCGCGATGATATTTTTGTTTTGCAGCGCTGCTGCGAGCCCAAGGAAAATAGCCATGAATGAGAGCAGACTGATTGGAAATAAGAGAGATTTGCCGAAGCTTTGAAAGTTTTTCTTGAAGTTAGACATCATTACGCTCCTTCTTATTTATATTTCTTCCATTGAAGACAAAATTACTTGGAGAATTTCCTGAGGTCTCAACTGGGCCTTCTCCAACGGTCTTAGTTTTTCTTCCATGCCATTGGCAAGGAAGGTTCCTTCCGGAAACTCTACGGTGATATCTCTATTCTCTGGATTGAAGATTCTTACGAAAACCTCATTCCCTTCTTCTGTTCTCTTTACGGCCGACACCGCTGCTTCCTGTAAAGGAAGACTCAGCTTTTTCTGCGGCACAATCAAGGCATTTCTTCTGTTGATATTAAAACGGTTGAACTCTTTTTTATGGTATCCCATGATGGGTGTCAGATACTTTTTTGATTCTTTTGAAGGGTTCACGTCCTTCAGATGGAAGGAAAATGCAAATCTGAAGTGAAACTCCGTTCCCTGGAGCTGGTTGTCCGGGGTTTCGATCTCAATTCCTGAAGGCCTTCCAGGCCGATTGACAAGGTTTCTCTTGCCTAGATGAGAGAATGCTCGGAACAAAGTGAAATGAATCTGATCCTCCAATACTTCATACTCCTTCAGTCCTTCAGAATAAAGGTATCCGCTTCCCCGGTTATCATAAAGAACCGCATAGCTTTGCATAGTTTCAATACTCACAGGCTTCTCTACCCACTGATCCTTTTCCCAGATGGCGAGCTCCTCATTCAAATATACTTTCTTGTTCTGACTAGACAGATATCCATCCACCTGAACTTCATCTACAGTAATCCCGGTTGAAAAAACTCCACGGAATCTGGAATCCTTCACTATATTTTTATGCTTCAGTTCACAGTATACTTTCGGGTCCTTTTCATAAAGTCGGAAAACCGCCTCAAAGGTCACCGTTTTATCTAGAACTTCCCTCTCTCTGCTCTCCTCGGACTCTGGCACGTTGAACTGAATGTACAGCTGAAGCTCCTGAAAACCCATTCCACTTCGTCTTTTTCCTGTAATCTCAGCTAAGTCCGCCGATCTGACAAGAAGATCCTTTACTGGTGGGGAATAATCATAGCTGTCTCCAGCATCTCCTGAGTTCTCGAGATAAAAGACATTCTGGTGATTAATACCGGTAATCTTATCCTCATAACTGATCTGATTTCCCTCTACCTTCAGTACTCCCCACACATTTTCGATGATGAGTGTCTCCTCCGCTTTCATGAGTGGTGCTACACTGCTAAGCTCCTCTTGCAGCTGAAGATATTTTACGGACAATCCAGCCATTTTATCTACTCTCAAAAGCAGTTTGCTCCGGTATACTTTGATATCCATGAGCCTTGCCGCCACCTGTCGGTCTGTAAGCCCCGCATCCTCTTCCTCTTGAGAAAGAAGGGAGAATGGAATCTCCTTATGATGCTCATCCAGAATCGTGAAGTTCTTTTGTCTCGTAAGTGTGACAAGTTCCACCATCTCCTCTTTTCTCTCTTCAGGCAATGGGTTCACCAAGACAATGGTGTTATTTTCAGGTCTTGCCAAGGACAGAAGCCTCAGATGCAGCTCCAGCTGTGTATCCACCATTTCTTTTGCATTCAGAAGTCTATGGTATATATCCCGGTTCACGGCATCCGAGTTGCATCCGCCGATGCTGTCATGGGCATGTACACCAAAGAGAATCTTCAAAATCTCTTCAATCACCCCATGCGGATACTCTATCCCGGCCTCCACACCAATGACTGCTAAGGGCTCCAGCTGATGAAACAGCTTATGTTCAATCTCGGTGTTCAAAAGTTTGATATCCATTCTGGTAGAGCCGATGGTTCTGTGTATTCTGGCGTGCTTGCTGTGTGTAAGCTCACCTTTCACAGTCTCCAGATTTTCAAGCGGAAGTGTGTCAAGATAGCTCTCAAAGTCACCAATCTCAAGCTCATCTTCCGGGTAAAGTTTTCTGAGTGTCTCAAGAATATCTTCAATATTTTTCTGGATCGGCATTTGATCATGACCGTTCATCACCAGTCTTCCACTTCCGCTTGAGTAGGTATCCAGAACCTTCATAATTTTCCCCATGCGTTTTTTCAGTGCTTCTTCTTCCTCTTCCAGATACTTTGCTCCCTGATATCCTGCAGCCAGGTTTACCCCAAGAATCTTTGTGCCATCTGTTCCTTCCCAGAAAAAATCTGAATGCTGGGCTTTTAGCTCACTGAAACCTCTCCAGAAAAAAGTGGATCCTATGGAAAACGCTTTGTAAATCTGAGGCATCTGACTAGCATGACCAAATGTATCCGGCGCATAACCAATGAGCATTGGATCCCCAAACTCTCTTGCCCGTTTGATGCCATAGTAAAGATTTCTGAAAACAGATTCTCCATGAACCAGCAGCAAATCCGTTTGAGTATAAAAGGGTCCAACCCGGAGCTGACCATTCTTTACAAACTTGCGCAGTCTTGCTTCTGCGCCTTTATCCATTTCCAGATAATCATCAATCATCACGCTCTGTCCGTCTAATATATAAATACAGTCCGGATGTTCTTCCAGATACTCTAGGACTTCTTGCATATGGTTCCTGAGCAGTACTTTTGTCTCATCCTTAGTGAAGTACCATTCTCGATCCCAATGGGTATGCATTAGGATTTTGATTTTTCTATTCAATACCTCAGCTCCTCTTTTATCACTATATTTGGATTATAACGGTTTCATAAGTTCTTCCGTTCCAAAGTTCTGGATAATTATCCATAAGAAAAGTCCCATCTGTTGGGATGGGACTTTAGTTATCCATTTAGATTCGGTCTATGAGTTCGTTGACCATCAGAATAATGTGCAACTGCTGTTCTCTTGAAATTCCTTTCTGCTTATCCACGGGGACTTCATGATAAAAAGTCAAATCACTGAATTGCATGAGGGTAGAGTCCTTCTTCGTAAGAGTCAGCACCTTCAGTCCTCTCTTTTGGGCTTCTTTTGCCATCTGATGACAACGCTGGGTTTCTCCTGAACTTGAGAGGATGATAATTGCAAAGTCCTCGAAATTTTTCAGCATCTGCACTTCCGCAATAATCGTCGAGGGAATCCCCTTATAAAGAAGCTGCCGTTGGAGATATAGCGCTGAGATATTAGATGCGCCTAGTCCAAAAAGAAGCAGCTTGCGTCTGTTCTCCGAAACCGCTTTTGCCACCTCATCCACGCTGTCAAAGGAAATCTTTCTGAGAATATATTCTGTATGGGCAATATGTTTTTCACTGGAGGACTTCATGAGCACAAGATCCTCCTCCACAGCATACTTCAGTTCACTATACCCCCTAAAGCCTAGGATCTTGCAGGTTCTGTTTATTGTTGCTTGAGATGTGAAGCTCTCCGCTGCCACTTTGACAACAGAAATGTGGGGTATCCTATCAAAGTTCTTTTCCAGATAATCTAGAACTTCCATCTCGCTTCGGGTCACAGCTTTGTCAAAATTTCTCTCACGAAGCTGATGAATCACTCTATACCGCATAGCGTACCTCCTGTTGGACTGCTTTTATCTAAACTTGATTCCTTCTCTTCTGCAGTGTTCCCGCATGCATTCATAGGCTTTCTGTGTCATGATGCAGTCTGCCATGGACCGGTGCGCTCCATCGCGCTCAATGCCGAACCTCTCCGTCAGATCCTGGAGTCTGTGTCTTGCGTTCTGGTAGAGTTTTCTGCTGATTCTCATGGTGTCCAGATAATCATTGGGAAATGGCGTGCTAAAGTGCCTCTCATAGGCAGCATTGAGAAATCCTAAATCAAAACTTGCATTATGGGCAAGAACTGGACGTCCATCAAGAAAGCCATGAAGTCCAGGAAGTGCTTCTTCGATGGTAGGAGCATATTTCACCATATCATTGCTGATGCCTGTAAGATTTGTGATAAACCCTGAGATTCTCATCTTAGGCCTCACAAGGGTAGAAAACTCCCCTGTTTTTATGCCATTTTGAAAAGCGATGGCTCCGATCTCAATGATTTCATGGGTCACAGGAGAAAGTCCGGTGGTCTCCAGATCCAGCACCACATACTCCTCCAGAAAATCTTCGATGTATTTCCCTGTTCTTGGAATGCTACTACTTTTTTCCATATCCCTATTCCTCTCATTATCTATAAGGCCAGGAAATCCAGCATCGTCTGCATCACTGCATCTTCATGATGATTTCCTGTGATATATCTTGCCCGGTCTTTGACTTTATCCACCGCATTTCTCATGGCAAAGCTGAAATGAGCCCGGTCCAGGAGCTCCAGATCATTATACCCGTCACCAAAAGCCATGGTTTCTTCTCGGCTCACCGAAAGCATCTCCTGAAGCCTTGCCACCGTTGTTCCTTTATGAACACCGTAGGCCGCAATATCCAGCCAGGTGTCTTCGGAAGCCACGAGATAGGCCTCCTTTTGATATTCCTCCATCTTTTTCAGGGTATCATAACAGTTTCCTTTTGGATCATGCACTGTAATTTTCACAAAAGGCTCTTTGATTTCCGTAAAGTCTTTCACAACAATCACCGTCTGATAGGAGTTTCTGACAATCTGCGCTTCCGACTCTGGGACGGTGTCTTTCAGATAAGCTCCCACACTGGTACAGGGAATCAGCGTCTGGTGAGCACCTACTTCTTCCAGCTTTGCAAGGATCCTCTCCCCCAGGCTGTTCTCTATGAGAGATTCAAACATCACTTCTCCATCTTTTTTAATTCTTGTGGCACTGTCCCCTAGAATCCAGACATCTTCTTTCTCCTCTTCCAACAGCTCCTCCACCCGCTCACACTGTTTTCCTGTGACGCAGGCAAAGTGCACCCCTTTTTCCTTCAGTTTTTTCTTCACTTCTTTAAAGAGGGTTCTGTTGTAGTCCCCTTCTTTATTCAGAAATGTACCGTCCATATCTGTCAGTATCAGCTTAATCAATCGTTCTCTCTCCTCACATCTCATCTTGCATCTTTCTTCTATTCTACCATGGAAACCAAGCCTTTGGTGAGGATGAAAAGTTCTGAAGAGTGAACAGGAAAAATCTTAAAGGTTTCTACATTCTTTCCCAAGAACTTTATGTTATATTCTTGGAGAATAGAATACAGCCCTCTTATGAAAGGAGACCAGTGAAGATGAATCAAAGAAAATGGATAAAAAATACAGCACTGACTTTAGCACTCTCAGGCCTTATGCTTGCAAGCTTTGCTATGCCTTCAGAAAAAGTCCTGGCTGATGAACTGAAAGACCCGGTTTTTGCCTATGGAGAAAGCCTCACAGCATCTGAAAAGGAAAGAACCGCAGAGCTTCTTTCTAAAGATCCAGATGCCAAAGAGATTATCGTGAAGATCAATGAGCTTAATGACATCCTTCATAACAGCTACGACTATTATCAGGTATACTCTTCCGTCTATCTGAAGCCTGGAAACACTGGGGAAGGAGTTCGCGTGGAGATTGTCACCCCAGAGACCATCACAAAAATCACACCAGCCCAGTACCAGAATGCGGCCATCACCGCAGGGGCTGTGAATCTCACCATCCGAATCGCTTCCGTAAAAGCGGTGGACGGATCCGGTGCTTTGGCTGGGGTATACAAAGCCTTCAGTGATGCGGGCTTTGAGCTTCCAGAAGAAAATGTCATCGTAGCTCAGGAAGAGCTTCAGGAAACCTCTGACATCAGTGAAGAGAATGAAGGCAAAGAAGGGTACTCTGATGAGCTCTTAAACGCAGCCATCGCAGAAATCAAAGCCCAGATCCAGAAAGAAAAAGAGGAGAATGGCGGAGACATCAATCAGGTAAACATCACAAATATCGTAAACAACGTCCTCAACAACTACAACCTGGGCGATATTCTCTCTGAAGAAAACAAAGAAAAGCTCATTGAGCTCATGAAAAAGTTTGGAGAACTGGAGTTTACAGAAGCCCAGAAAGAAGCCATCAAAGAATTCGGTAAGAATCTCATTGAAAACGGCGGAAATCTTCTGGATGACGTGAAGTCCACCTGGGACAATCTGGATGAAGATGTGAAGACTGGAATCTCAGGATTCTTCAGAAGCATCCTGGAAGCCATCGGCAATTTCTTTAAGGGGCTGTTCGGCTAAGAACCTCCACAACAACTTCATTCAAAAAGGAAGAGGCTCCGTGCCTCTTCCTTTTTGCTTTTATATAAGGAAGAGGCTCCGTGCCTCTTCCTTTTTGCTTTTATATACTGTATTCATCAGCTGCTTATGCCGTTAAAATCCTCTCTGCAGCATCCTCTGGTGATTCACTACTGGAATCCACCAGAAGCTTTGCCTCTATGCCTTCCCAAAGATGCATCTGCTTCTCCAGCATCACCTCAAGTGGTTTGGGAAGAGTTCCGCGCATGCGCTCTGCAAATCGCCTTTTAATGTCTTCCGGTGTTGCCGTAAAGCGTACAGTGAAGATGTTCTCCGTAACACGGATGCGGTCAAAAAGCTCCTTCTCTGTACACACAAAAATAAGGGATTCTTCACCATCAGGTTTTGAAGCTTCTTCCAATTTCTCGTGGAAGATCCTCCAGGCATCCCCTTCCGCTTTCGCAAGTCTCAGATAATCCTTACCAGAGTATATCTTTGCACCTGTTCTTTTTCCTACAATCTCAGCTGCTGTGGATTTCCCGCTGCAGCTGGGACCCATAAACACAAATAACATCTCTCGTCCTCCTCAATTGTCCAACATATTTTTTCAATATAAACGCATCACATTACATACTTTGCTCTTTCAAAAGAACCATGCATCTTTTGTAGAGCGGATCCAGTTCGCAGCCGCAGCTGCCGCATTCCTCATCTGCCTTTTCCACAGCTTCCAAAAGAGTTTCTCCGGAAACTGTTCCGGCCAAATATCCTTGGGATGGTATGGAAATCAGGTCCCACCCAGAATCCACAAATTTTTTCAGTATATTTTTCAGCTCTTCCATTTGTAATCCTCCGATATCATCATTCATTCTTATCTTTAGAAGGCTTTTCTCAGAAGCCATTCCATTCTTTATAGAACTCCTGGAGAAATCTCTTCATGAACTCTTCCCGCTCCCGGGCTATTTCTTTGGCTGCCTCTGTGTTCATGAGATCCTTCAGAAGAAACAGTTTCTCATAAAAATGATTTACCGAGCTTCCGTTACTATTTCTATACTCTTCCGGTGTCATGGAAAGATTCGGTTTCTCCTTGGGGTCATACATCGCCCGTCCCCGGCTACCGCCAAAGGCAAAAGTTCTGGCTATTCCTATGGCACCTAAGGCATCCAGGCGGTCCGCATCCTGAACAATCATCCCTTCTATGGTGGAAGGAGCATTCTCTCTGCGGTTCTTGAAAGATACGGTACGGATGGCTTCCAGAACCCGCTCCTGAAGTGCCGGAGTTATATCAGCTTCTTCCAGGAACCTTCTTGCAAACTGAAGCTCCTTGCTTTGAAATAGCTTCTCATCATCCACATCATGAAGAAGAGCGGCTAGAGACACCACCTCCAAAGAGCAGTCTATTTCTTTCGCCAGCATCAGGGCATTCCGATAAACCCTTAAGGTATGATAGACATCATGACCCGATGCTTCCCCTAGAAAATGACTTTCTACCAGCTTCTTAATCACCTCGGTCTTCTCCATAAAAGCAAGAAAATCCTCAATCTTCTCTACATTCATCTCCAAAGGATCTTCCCCGCTTAGGTTCAGCTGAGGGCACGGAAGAAGCCTCTGCCAGAGATTATGCTTTTCACGACTTCTCATATGGGCGCTTCCTGTATCATACTTTCCAGCCCACTCCAAAAACCTCAGATGCTGCTCATACATATCTCCCTCCGGTAGGATCCGCTCCCCAAATTTCTCATATTCTCTTTCTTTGATTCGATGAAGCCTGACTTTCGTCTCTGTATCCAGGCGCACTGCCAAAGTGAACTCTTTCATGAGTTCATCCCCCCAGTCCACCAGAGAGCCAGAAAGAACGGTCTTCTGGGAAGCCTTGATCTTTTGGAGAATCATGGACACCGCTTCTTCCGGCTCTCGTCTTTCACTGTACATGGGATTGGTTCTTTTCCAGAAGAATTCATCCGTATCCAGAAAAGTATACCCCAAGAGCTCACTGACTTTCCTCCCTAGAGCGGATGTGCCAGAGCCAGAGGCACCATAGATATGTATCACCTGTTTCATCATTTCACCACTTTCTTCATCTGATCTGCGTATATCCACCTGAAGACTCTTCTTTCGTTCTGAGCGTCAACCTATATACTTTACGGTACTCTATCTTTTTGAAATTTTCAATCATTTTGTAGACATCCGTAGATAACGGTGAAAAAGACTGCTCCCTTCTTTGAAAGTGGAAGCAGTCTTATCTAGTTTATTATAACAGCTATGGCGCAACCTCTTCCATCAGGGGAAGGAAGCTTTGCTCCAGTGTTACGGGATCCAGCACTGAAATTCGCCTTTTCTCATCATTGTTATGATAATACAGTTTTCCATTTACATAGTTCAGACTGAACGCAATCTGTACCTGAAGAAGAAGCTCTTCTTCTGATCCATCTGGTCTGCTCTTGTAAATACCCTGGTCTGCTTTATCCTGCCGGCGGCCTGACCAATAATAGTAGATGAAGTCCTCTGCCTCAGTGACACCGCTGATTGCTTTATCCAGCTGAGAAAATTGACCATTTTCCGTATTAAATCTTGTCATACCTCTGCTGCCATTCACCCTTGGCTCATATAAGATGGATCCCTTGGTTGGGAAAAGGTCCGTACCGAAGGTATCCTGCTCGTCCACCTTCTCCGGTGTTCCGCCAGTAAGAGGAAGCTTATAGACATAGGACTCGCTGGCTCCATCCAGATAGTTATTCAGATAGATCATATCATTCACCAAAGCATAGCCTTCGTAAACATCCTTCACCAGCAAGGTTTCTTCCGTTCCATCATACTTGAGCCTAAAGAGGCCTCCCTCATCGCTGTTAAAGAAATATAGATACTCGTCATACAGTAGAAGATCTGTAATGTATCCTTTTTGGAGCAGCATGAGATTTTCTCCATCCGTATCCATTCTGAAAATACCATAGGAGCTTTCTGTAGCTTCCTCTGGATAATAGGAACCTGCAAAAAAGAGTGTTCCATCTCCATAGTTCAGAAAACTGAACTGGCCTTCCACCAGCACCTCTGATTCCTTTGTCTCCAGGTTGGTCCGAAGAATATTTCCAGTAATCATGCTGTCCATGTGATAAAGATAGGGCGCCTCATAGACTGCCATACCATCATTGATGATATTGGACATGGTATTGCCAAAGCCCTCCAGGGAAAGTGCTGCAGGTTTTTCTTCTTCCGGATTTTCCTCGGAAGGCTCCTCCGTCTCAGGATTCTCAGAAGAAGTTTCTACCGAGGGCTCTTCCTCCTTGGGCTCATTTCCCGGAGGATCCACAGATTCACTTTTGCCACAGCCAGCTGCAACTATCAGAAGCACTGCCATGAGAAAAGGGAACATCCACTTTTTTTTCATAAAACACCATCCTTTCTCTTTCTTTATTCCTGTGAACTATAGTCTGCCAATGATCCTTCACCATTTCATGGACCCCTACCTATTCTCTAATGAAGACATTCTTTTTTCTGCCCATTTTAAAACCGGAATTAGATTTTCTTCTTTTACTCCATCAAAGCCATGAACGATGATCTCCACCGCCTCCTTTTTCCGTTCATCCTTCTCTGCGCTTTTCCTCATCGCTTTCACAAACATCGAAAGCATCACCTTATCCATCCCCTTGAGATCACGAAGAGGTCTGCATCCTCCCCGAAGATAAAAGAACGATTTGTTCTCAATCCTATTACGCCTTTTCACTTCTTCTTCACTGGGTTCTGCACTCCTGCCTGTTCCGGATCCGCATACCGCAACCACCTTATGTCCCTTCATCTTCTGAAGTCCCTGAACTTTCCCCACTTTCATCCAGCCTAGATACAGCACCTCCGACTCCTTTGGCACCTTAGGAAGCTCCTTCACATCCACTATATCCACCCCAAGCTTTTCCGACAGCATACTCGCATACTTTTTCGTAAACCCGGTTTTTGACGCATACACAATGATCAAGCTGCTTCACCCTCTCTAAAACTCCAAATTCCTGAGCTCTATCCCACGGAATTTCTAATGATTTCACAAAGATGCAATTCTTTGTTATCTTACTCTCATCATACTCTGTAGAAGCCTCTCCCGCAACGATTTTTACACTTGTGATGAGGTTCTGGAACACTCTTTTTCGCATATTAAAAGTGCCTGGAATCTCTTCAAGGCACTTCCCTGTTTCTATGCTGTTTCATCACTCTCCCACACATAGGTGGGCTCCTCCTGGGAAAGATCTTCGTACCACTTCATCCCAATATACCGGTAGCCAGCTTTTTCCAGCACCTTTTGGGAGGATGTATTTCTGGGGTCTGCAGAAGAAATGATGCTTCTGAGATGCAAAATTTCTTTGGCATACTGAGTCACTCCAAGGACGGACTCTGTAGCATAGCCTTTTCCCCAGTGTCTTTTTTTAAAGTGGTAAAGAAGCTCCGCATCAAAGCTTTCCACAGGCGGATTGAATCCGCAGACGCCTACTGCTTCTTCCGTTTCCTTTAGAAGAACAAGGTATGGAGAAAACCCCCGCTCCTTCTGCATGGTCTGATAAAAAGAGATGGACCGTTCTTCCTGCTCTCTGGTTCCAGCACCACCGCTCCACGCCATGACCTCGTCATCTCCCCAGATCTCCATGATCTCCTCCAGATCCTCTTTCTGAAGGGCTCTAAAATAGAGCCTTTCCGTTTCAAAAAGCATATCTTCCATGTTCAGTCCACTTCCTTTCTCGCTGCATCCTCACTGCATCTCACCAGTTTTTTCACCACCGCATCCATTTCCTCATCCTTGATGCCGCTGTAGGAGAAGACGAGGATCCTGTTGTCCTGATATTCCTCTACCCCTTCCAAGGCAATGCCTTCCGCTTTCGCCCGTTCCACCATATCAGGCAGCGACACTTCTTTTGCAAAGGATAAAACCACATGAAGTCCTGATTCTTTGCCCACCAGCTCAAAATATTTCGTGGGATATTTTTTGAAGGCCTCCACCAACAGCTGGTTCTTTTTCTTATAAAGAATCCGGATTCTTCGAAGGTGCCTCTCAAAGGAGCCATCCCGCATATATTCTGCCAGCGCCAGCTGCTCGGTTTTAGACACAGACTGGGAGTAGCGGCTTCTCACCATGTGGAAGCTCTTCAGGAGCTCCTGAGGAAGAATGAGAAAACTGATGCGTAGAGATGGAATAAGTAGTTTCGAGAAAGACCCTGCATAAATCACGCGGCCACTGGTGGATATACCCTGGAGAGCAGGCACCGGGTATCCTTCATAGCGAAGGATGCTGTCATAATCATCTTCAATGATGTAGCCTTTCTCCCTTTCCGCCCAGCTTAACAGCTGCATTCTCTTTCGGATGGGCATGACACTGCCTGTGGGATACTGATGGGAAGGAGACACATAGACAATTTTCGCTCTGCTCTTTTCCAGGTCTTCAATCCTTAACCCATCTTCTTCAATGGGAATCTTCAAGGTCTCATAGCCATGGTCCTCAAACACATACATGCCCTTGGAAAATCCTGGGTACTCAAAGGCGATCTCCTGGGTAGAGGTCCGAAGAAAGGAAGCCAGCAGACTGAAAAGCACCTGGATCCCTGCCCCCACCACCACCTGACTGGGCTCTGCCCGAACGCCTCTGGACTGACTGATGAACTTGGCGATTTCCAGGCGCAGCTCATACTCTCCCTGAATGTCTCCAACGCTTAAAAGGGAATCGCTCCGATACTCCAACACATGGTTTATGGCTTTCTTCCATTCCTGAAAATTGAAGGTGCCCTCACTGGCCCGGTCCTGAGGGATTTCTTCCACCATATGCTCCATCTTCTCTTTTTCTCCAGGGTCCTTGCCAAAATCCCAAAGGGTGCTCTCTATGTCCTGAACATAGAATCCGCTTTTGGGCACACTTTCCACAAATCCTTCCAGCTGAAGCTGGGTATAGGCATTTTCCACCGTGATCTTGCTTACACCTAAGGATGCGGAAACGGACCTTACGGAAGGGAGCTTCTCCCCTTTTTTCAGGATTCCTTTGAGAATATCTTCTTTCAGCCGTTCATACAGCTGAATATATTTAGGGATGCCTGTTCCATCCTCAAACTTCATCATATATCCGATCATGTTCTCACCTCATCTGACCTTATTGAAATCACTTAAATTGTACCTATTGATGATGTCAATTATAAAGTATACTCAAGTTGAATACAAGATGAAGAAGGAGTACCTATGAAAAGCAACATTAGAACTTTGACCTATACAGCCCTGATGACGGCTTTTGTGTTCATCACAACATCAGTCATCAAAATTCCCATTCCCTTCACCAATGGATATATTCATGCAGGAGATACCGCTATTTTTCTAGGGGGCATTCTTCTGGGACCTGTCCATGGCGCAGTGGCTGCAGGCATCGGATCTGCCATGGCAGACCTTCTTGGGGGCTATGCCCACTGGGCACTGCCAACGCTCCTCATAAAAGGCCTCATGGGCTTTATCGTCGGATACTTCTCCAGTGAGAAAAGAAACCAGAAGCATGTGCTCTGGGGGACTTCCCTTATATGGATCGGTTCCCTCTTTGCCTTTATCTACACCGCAGGGAACACCACTTTAGAAACCATCATGGAAAATGTGGAAGGCGCTTCCAGCATCGCCCTGGCAGGAGAGATTGTAAAGAACCTGAACATCCAGCTCCTTGTGGTGGCCATCGGCCTCCCTCTCCTTTCTCTCATCCTCTTTAAGCTGAAGGACCGCTATGGCATCACCTTCAGTCAGCTGGTGGGCATGATTGTGGCAGGCATTGTCATGGTACTGGGCTACTATGTAGCTTCTGGTATCATATACGGGAACTTCCTGGCTTCCATTTTCAGTGTGCCCTGGAATATTGTGCAGTTTGGCATCGGTGGCATCTTAGCCTTTGTCATCAACGCAGGACTCTCAAGATCTCCTGTGAAAAGAAAAATTCTACAATACCGCTCCTAAAAAAGGTGCAGAGTAGTTTCTCTCATGAAGAAACCTCTGCACCTTTTCCCTTTTCGTGTCTTGAACACATCAATGGTTCTCAATCATCTTCTTCAGAACCTTTTCTCCTTCAAGCCCAAGCTCATATCTGCTGTATTTACCACCAGAAACATTCTGGAGAATCCCTTTCTCTACTAAGCTTCGGATGAGTAAAACCGCAGTAGCCTGAGAGACTGAAAGTTCATCTTCCACTTCTTTTCTATAGATACTGCTCTTTCTCATGAACAGCTTCAGAATTTTTTCCTCCCTGGATTCTTCGTGAAGAACCCTGTATTTTCCTACTTTCTCTTTAAGAGCAGGGATATCTGCTGCATGCTCGAAGTTCCTGTTCGGCAGGATTACTTTGAATGAATTCTCTGCCACCTTGATTTCCGGCTTCCTCTGCTCGCCTTGATAGCTCTCCTGAATCTTCAGCATTCCTGTCCCATAAGCTTCAATCAGTTTCAATCTGTAGAGGATCTGACCTAGCCTTTCATTTCTAAGAACCGAAACACCAAGCATAAGATCACTAAACGCAATCCCACGAACCAACCCGCCTAAGGTCACAAATTCGATTCGATCATCAAAAATACTGATTAGAGTGGATCCTCTCACTGCGTAATCACGATGTACAATGGCATTCAGAAGAGCCTCTCTGATGGCCTCTTCAGGATAATCCTGCCGGTCTACTCTCTCCAGTCCCCTGAATTCTGAGCGGTTTCTGTTGTACTTGTGTATAAACCCATACGCTTCCTCCAACTGATGGAGAATGGACCCTGTGAATTCTCTTCGATCCCGGAATACAGTTTTCTTGCTGCCTTCAAACACCGCCATCTTTATGGAAGACACGCATTGATCAGAAAACAACATCGCTAGATTTGTATACATATTGTCTTCATCCTGGAAATTCAGGCTTCTCATTTGAGCTTCTCCAAACTCGATTTCTTTTTTTCTGAAGTAGTCCCATGTCTTCTGGAAGGTGAGCTGCTGGTTTATGGCCCTTGCTTCCTCAAAGCGGTCTCCGCTGGTCTCTTTGATCATATGTAGAATGTTTGTCTCTGAAGCAGGAACGGATGCTGCACCTTGCCTGATATAGACGCCTTGTGGTCTGATACCTTTTCCTTGCAGATAATAGGGGCGGCCTGTCCCTCGAGAAACTTGAAGAAGCAGCACTTCTTTTTCCTCCAGAGATAGAATCTCATACTGGACAAACATAGAAACATCAGGCTTCACCGTATCTCTAATCATATTGCTTACTCTTACTATGAGGTCCTCCCCTTGATCCACGCCTCGAACTCTTCCATCATCCTCAATGCCGATGTAGAGTTTCCCTCCATCACTGTTGGCAAATGCAACCACTGCGTACTTCAGGTCTTCTGTGAACTCTCTCTTGAACTCAACGGTACTGCTCTCTCTCATTTTCCTCTCACCTCACTGATGATGAATTTATGTCATTTATCCTTACTAATCATCTCTCTGATTATTATTAATTATACTTTAATCAGTAAGAATAAGTCAATCAGAACCACTGCGTACTAAGGTTCAAATCAACCCCCTGTCTTATTCCAGTCCTCCTACAAGTTTTTCTGAACTTGTTCCAACCCCTCCTTTTCCATATATCCAAAGGTCTCCTGATCTCTCAGAGCCTGCAGAAGATTCTCTCTCATCTCATTTTTGAAGTCCGGGCTGAAAGCTTTAAAGGTCATATGAGCATATAAGGGAGAACGGGTGAAATGATCTAGGTTCTCTATCCCCTTCAGCATCTCCTCGGCGATTCTCTTCGTTTCACCCGGATCCTTCTCATAAACAGCGGGCTCAAGCCTTGGTGACGCCTCATAATAAAGCCCCATGTCAAAGGCTTTGGCAAGGGCCGTCTGCTTCTCTATAAGAAGCTTAGCCCGATCCATATCCTCTTTCTTCATGGCCAGAACGGTCATTTCCTGAAAAGTCTCATTGGCCATCTGGAAGGTGGCAAAGAGCAGCTCCTCATAGGTTTTCCAGGCTTCCTCCAGGTTTCCGGTCTTCGTTTTCAGCAGCGCCTTTTTTCTCTTCCACTGGGGATTTTCCTGAGAGAAATAGGTAAGCATCTCTTCCGCTTTCTTATAGTTTTCGTCTCTCAGATAGAAATAATAGAGCCTCTCTGCAGCTAAGAGTCTCTCCTTTTCCTCTCCATGCTCAAGAGCCCTCAGATACCATTTTTCAAATAGGTCCTTATTCTCATCAGGCACTTTTTCCTTAGACATCACAGTATGGGACTCCAGAAGGCTCGTGACCCAGAGCATAAGATGATAGGAAGAAGGATACGTAAGGAGAATCTCCCTTGCCCACTGGACTGCTTCCATGTAAGGCTCTTCCTTCAGCTTTCTATGAAGTTCTTCCAAGTATCCTTTTTCCATTTCTGGAGACAGCTCCCGCTGAAAGCTAAGCAGCTCCTCCAAGGACACCTTAAGAAGTCTTGCCAAGGGTCCAAGGAGGGTCACATCAGGCAGAGCCTTGCCCTTTTCCCACTTGCTCACTGCAGAAGAGCTGACCCCGACATACTCCGCCAGATCTTTCTGAGAAAGGTTCTTTTCCATTCTTTTCTTCCTGATGATTTCCTGCATGTTCACGATAACCACTTCCTTTTCTTCTCTCTGTCTTCATCATACTGGATTGAAACTGAAATACAAGGGAGCTGTATTCAACTCATAGGCTTATCAATCAACCACCATTCCAGCGAATGAACATACTAAGCCCCAGGTTTCCTTTACGCTCCACTAAATTTCATGACACTCAAAAAGCGGGCGTACCCTGCGATACTCCCGCCCATGATTAAAAATCAGCTTCTTCTGATATTTTATTACCTGCTGCTTCTTTTTTTATTCCGTTCTCAAGGCAACCACAGGGTCCTGCTTCGCTGCTTTCTTTGCTGGCAGAAGACCACCGAGCACGGTAAGAAGAATACTGAGCACGATGAGTACCATTCCACTCACCGGTGGAAGCACCGCATTCACAGTATCAAGGCCCGTCATGGCATGAATCACCGCATTTCCTGGAATGAGAAGAAGCAGCGTTACCCCCACACCAATGAATCCAGTGATGATCCCAATGATGAAGGTTTCCGCATTGAACACCTGAGAGATGTTCTTCTTGGATGCCCCAATGGC
Organism: Proteiniclasticum ruminis; assembly: GCF_900115135.1. Lineage (GTDB taxonomy): Bacteria > Bacillota > Clostridia > Clostridiales > Clostridiaceae > Proteiniclasticum > Proteiniclasticum ruminis_A. The sequence continues at coordinate 90,889 of NZ_FOVK01000004.1, forward strand.
TCTTAAAATCCCGATCTCCTTGGTTCTTTCCAGTACAGAGATATAGGTGATGATGCCAATCATGATGGAAGACACCACCAGAGATACTGCCACAAAAGCAATGAGCACATAGGTGATCACATTGATGATGGTGGTGACAGAAGACATCAGAATGGCCACATAATCGGTGTAGACGATCTTGTTTTCTTCCGCCACAGTGCCATTATAATGTTCGATGGCCTCAGAAATCTTGTCCTTGGCGTCGAAGCTGTCCGCATAGATGTTGATGGCAGACGGAGCATCCAGACTTACCACCCCAAACTTCTCCATGTTTTCCTCATAGCTTCCAGGAGAAATATAACTTTCGTAAATCGCTAGGATGGTCTCATCCTCAGGGTCCTGAAGATAGCTGTCAAACATGGCTGCTAGCTCCACTTCTCCCATTTCCCCGCTCTGTCCTGGCGCTCCTGTCCCTGGCATACCGTTTCCGCCTCCAGGTGTGCTGCCTTGGCCGCTGGCCATGATGGTCCGGAAAAGATTTGCCTTCTCTGTAACACCTAGGGTAGCAAGATAGGTTTTCGCATCCTCGATTTTCGCTTCATCATCAGCAGGAGCAAAGCTCACACCTGTGAGCACATTGATCTCTTTGGAAGCCTCCTGCTCTTTGACGATCTCTGAACCATTGGTATAGTCAATGAGATAGTCTGTAAGAGCCTGAGTGTAGCCAAAGACACCACTGACAAAGGCATACTCCGCATCCTTTTTCAGTCTGATGATGCCGCTGACTTTCATCTCCACCGCATTCTCCAGAAGATTCTCCAGTTCGTCTGCTGTCGTTTGCTGTCTGTACTGTCCATTCTCCTCTTTCACAAAAGTATCTACGGCCGGCAGCAGATAGAAGGGCTGATTCATGATTTCCTCATAATCGAGCTTTCTGTTTTCGATGGTGACGACTTCTCCGTTGTCCATCTTTTCCATGATCTCTTTGTATTCAGAGGTAGGCAGCACGCCGATCTCATAGAGCTTGGTGGCTGAAATCTCACTGTTTTTATCCAGGGCCAGCACCATCTCATTGAACTCTTTCGGCCAGGCTCCTGCCACCACATCATAAGTATCTGTAATGGCAGTGCTGATGCCCTCCCCATTCACTCCAGGAAGAAGCTCTGTAAAGTTCCCTGTGCTTCCGCCCATGAGATTTCCACCGAACATCCCGCCGCCAGGTCTTCCAGTACTTTCTTCTTTGTCCTCCAGTGTACTGCCGTCGGTGTTCACCAGAGCATCTTCACTGTCTCTTGTGAAGATGCTGAAATTGGTGTTATAGCTGTAGATGATGCCATTCTCACCCACATATTCATGAATCTCACTGTCTTTTTGATCCAGATACTTCTTGAACTCCGTGAGATTGTTCTCGTTGTAGTTGGTTTGAACCTTGGAAGCCTGCTCCAAATCGGAGCCGTTGACATAGACCCCGTCCAGGGCATGGTCCGCTTCTTCCTCAGTAAATCCTGGGCCTGGGGTCTCTGCAATGACAGTGCTGAGATCAAAGGTCCTCTCTTCGATGGTGATGGGATAGGACGCCATGGTGCTCTTCTGGATGTCCTCAATATACTGATTCACGCCAGTGGAGAGGGATAGAATCAGCGCAATGCCGATGATTCCAATGGAGCCTGCAAAGGCTGTGAGGATGGTTCTTCCCTTCTTTGTCTTCAAGTTGTTGAAGGACAGGGAAAGAGAGGTCATAAAGCTCATGGACGCTTTTCCCATGTTCTTATGCTCGGCTTCTTTTAAAGAATCCGCTTCCACTTCATAGGGGTCGGTATCGTCCACAACCCTTCCGTCTCTTAAACGCACCGTTCTTGTGGCATACTCCTCCGCAAGCTCCGGATTGTGGGTCACCATGACCACCAGCCTGTTTTTTGCCACTTCTTTTAGAAGCTCCATAACCTGAACGCTGGTTTCTGTATCCAGTGCACCTGTGGGCTCATCGGCCAGCAGAATATCCGGGTTGTTCACAAGAGCTCTCGCGATGGCCACTCTTTGCATCTGTCCACCGGACATCTGGTTCGGCTTCTTATGGATCTGCTCGCCAAGTCCCACTTCTTCCAGTGCTTTTTTTGCTCTGTTTTTTCTCTCTTTTCTGGAGATGCCGGAAATGGTCAAGGCCAGCTCCACATTGGAGAGGATGCTCTGGTGGGGGATGAGATTATAGCTCTGGAACACAAAACCGATGGTATGGTTTCTGTAGGAATCCCAGTCTCTGTCTTTATACTTCTTGGTGGAGATGGCATTGATGATGAGGTCTCCGCTGTCATAGCGGTCCAGGCCTCCGATGATGTTAAGGAGCGTGGTCTTTCCGGATCCGCTGGGACCCAGGATGGCCACGAACTCATTGTCTCTCAGGTTCAGGCTCACTCCGTCCAGAGCAGTCTGAATGAGGTCTCCTGTCTGATACTTCTTACTGATGTTTTTAATCTGCAGCATATTTTTTGTCTCCTTCTTTTGATCTAACGACTGCTATTCTACTGCCCTTAGAAAAACTGAAGATAAACTGAAAACGTATCACTCCTTTTTTTCAACATTTTCTACCGGAATATTTCTCTCTTTCACTGCGAGCGAGTTTATATTCAGTTTATGTTGTATGGTATAATTTTCCCATTGAAGGAGTGATTTTTTATGTTTCAGCTTATGGTCGTGGAAGACGACAAAAGCACTGCAAAACTCATGAAGGCTGTTCTTACGCTGTCCGGCTATAAGGTGGTTTCTGCCACCGATGGACTGGACGCCCTACAGATTATGGAGAATCAGCACATAGATCTCATAGTGCTGGATGTGATGATGCCGAACATGGATGGCTATGAATTCACAGAACATCTTCGAAGTGTTGGCGACAACACCCCTATTCTCATGGTCACAGCGAAGCATCTTCCGGAAGAGCTCTCCAAAGGATTCATTGCCGGAACAGATGATTACATGGTGAAACCGGTAAAGGAAGAAGAAATGCTTCTTCGGATCAAAGCGCTTTTAAGAAGAGCGTCCATCGCCAACGAACATAAACTTCATGTAGGACAAATCACCCTGGACTATGATGCTCTGACGGTGACAAGAGATGGCGAGAGCCAGACCCTCCCCCAGAAAGAGTTCTATCTCCTCTATAAGCTCCTTTCCTACCCGGATAAGATTTTTACAAGGCTTCAGCTCATGGATGAAATCTGGGGTATGGATACAGAAACGTCCGATGTAACGGTGAATGTCCACATCAACAGGCTCCGAAAGCGTTTTGAAGATGCTCCTGAGTTTGATATCATGGCCATCCGTGGCATCGGATATAAAGCGGTGATCCACCATGGATAGAGTGAAAAGAAAGCTCAAAAGAGTACAGCTGGCTCTTCTTTTTGCCCTCATCGTCTGCATCATCATGTTTGGATCCTCTGTGGTGATCTTTCTCTTTGGTTTCATGCTCCTGAAGATGGGGGTCAACGTCATAGACTATGACCACAGACTCTCTCTTCTTATTTTTGCCATCATCAGCCTTGTCATTGGAACTGTCTTTGCTTTCCTCTTCAGTGAGAAGCCCCTGAAACCCCTTCTGGAAATCATGAAGGCCACAGACAGGATTGCAGAAGGAGACTACAGTGCGAGGATCCACCTGAAGGGTCCCTATGAACTGAAGCAGCTTTCGGACAGCTTCAACCATATGGCAGAGGAGCTGGCCAGTGTGGAGCTTTTAAGAACCGATTTTGTCAACAACTTCTCCCATGAATTCAAAACACCCATCGTTTCCATCCGAGGCTTTGCGAGGATTCTGAAAAGAAAAGATCTGACAGAAGAGATGCGGAGCGAGTATCTGGACACCATCATCGGTGAATCTGAGCGTCTTGCGGACCTTGCGGATCAGGTACTGAGCCTGTCAAAGCTTGAAAACCAAGCCATCATCACCGATAAGAAGGAGTACAATGTCAGCGAACAGATCCGCCTCATCATTGCCATGATGTACAGCAAGTGGAGTGAGAGAAACATCGATATTGAGTTTGAAAGAGGAGAACTGATGCTCCATGCCAATGAAGAACTCATGAAGCAGGTTTTCATAAACCTTTTGGACAACGCAGTGAAGTTCTCTCCGGATGGTTCCGTCATCAAGGTGCACATCCTAGAGAAGGTCTCTTCTTTAATCTTTGTTATCCGGGACCAGGGACCGGGGATGGATGAGGACACAGCTCCCCGCATCTTTGACAAGTTTTATCAGGGAGATACTTCTCATGGGGCCAGCGGCAATGGTCTTGGTATGACCATCGCCCATAGAATCGTCACCCTCCACGGAGGCTCCATTCGTGTGGAGACGGCTCCGGGTAAAGGCACCTCCTTTTATGTGGAGCTGCCAAACACATCAAAAGGTACGATGAACTGAAACAAAATAGCTTCTGAGAAAGAACGCCATGAGTCATAATCCATTGGACTCATGGCGTTCTTCTGTTTTAATCAAGCAGCACATTACTGTCTGCTTCTACTCTGCTCTTCTGTTTTCAAAATCAAAATGATAGAACATCTCTCCATGGTTGATTCGTAGGGTGCCCTTCTTCAGATGAATGGCTAAAAAGCAGCAGTTCTCATCTGCTTCATTGTTGGCAAAATCATACCAGTCCTTGAAGACAGTTCTGAGCTTCGATCTGAGTTCTGCATTTTTAGGGTCCAGCACCCAGCCCAGATTTTCTCCTCTGCCACTGCCAAAAAAATCTTCAAAATTCACAGAAACAGATACCTCGGGATTCGCCTCAATCTGCCGGATCTTATTGGATGTTCCATAGGTCACCACATAGAAAGCGCCATCTTCATAATAAGCATCCACATCCCGGACACAGGGCACCGGATATCCATCTTGGCTACTCTCCAAAGAAATGGTTGCCAAGGCAATGACATTGTCTTTACCTTTTCCAAAACGTTCTTCTAGAATATTCATCCCTTCTTCAAATTTTGTCATAATCCCTCTCCTTTTTCAAAATTAAAGCCCTAGTAGCTGCTTTTTCTTTGCATTAAACTCTTCTTCAGAAATAACACCGTTATCAAAAAGATTTTTGAACTTCAAAATCTCATCTGCTTCTGAAACAGAATTTACTTGCTCCGTTTCTGAGCTATCAACCATATCTACCGCTAGTTGTAACGCGGAGAGAGTGTCTTGCGCAGACTTATACATTGTCTTGTAGATAAAACTGCTAGTTTTTGTAGAAGTTGTGATAAAAGGTAAATATACAGTTTGTCTTGGACTATTACGTAGTGTTATTTTTATCTGTAGTGAGTTGCAGACACCCTTTGTCTTTTTGCCTCCAGTAACTCCTCCAACTACAGCACCCACACCACCAAATAAAAGCCCCCCTGCAACTGCTCTGCCCAGACCTCCTTTTGTTATGGTTTCACCATCTTCGAGGAGTTCAAAATTAAGCAGTTGACCGTAGTTATATAGATTCGTATCTTTTTTAGACTTTTTAATGACTAGTGTCCTTGTATGATCGTCAAAAGAAATCACACCAACCTTCTTCGTTGCATTGAATTGATCAACAAGTACTTGGTTCTTTTCTTTCATTTTTATCATTTCTTTGATGGCTTCTCCATGATACTGTTTTCCGCTGGAAAGACTATTTATACTGCTATCTAGCCCTGCCTTGGTCCAACATTCAATGCAAATATAACCATCTGACACTTGAACTTTTCCAGTAAAAACACCCATAGGTTTATCACAAGCTAAACAGTCTTTTGCCATAAAAATCCCTCAGAACTCTTCTTTTCACAATTATATCACTTAATAAGACTCTAACCATATCCAGTAACAATTAAAATACAAGTCTTACAATCTCTAGTGTCATCAATCCATCCTGATAATCAAAACCCCAGATGAGTCACAAAACAAAGTTCTACCAGTTTATATTGAAACCCAGGATTGGTATAATATCAATTATACTGGCACCGTCGGCGTTTCATTCATCTACAGGCCTTATAATCTAACAATAATGACTTGCTTGCTCTCTACATAATTGAACCTGATCTGTTTATAGATTGATCAATCCTAAGATTCATTACCCGAAAATCTCCCGAAAAAATATCAACCAGAATTCTATCTTTTGTCTGAACCTCATTATCTACAACAACACAGCCAAGCTTCCTGTAATATTGATTAGAAGGTGCAGAATGATAATTGTATATAATCATCTTCTTCGCTCCTAACAAAGAGAAGTCCTCCAATAACCTCTTAAGAAGAATTAGCGATACGCCTTTTCCTCGATGCTTGGGATATACCCACAGTCCATTGAGCTCCACTCCATGCTGCGGATCCTCTTTTGACTCCACAAAGCTTCCAAAAGCCACCCCCAACATTTTTTCTTGAGCGAACACACCATAAAGAAGGCGTACATCATTGTTTTCTTTGGCTCTGTTTTTCCAATCCATCCAGAATGCATACTCTTTAGTATAGTCCAGTTCAACGTTTGAAAGCCCGCCTACCTCTTCTGGCCAGCATGATATTCTTAGTTTTACAGCTTCTGCCATTTCTTCATCTCTTAACTCACGTATATGCATTTCCGGCCCCTTCCATTGTGATATCCAATGCTTGAATGATGTTCTAAACAACTTTATATTCATCTTACCAATTTATATACAATCATACAATTGATGTCTTCAGGAACTAGATATAAAAACTCTACTGACTTCTAAATGAACTCAGTAGAGTTTTTTGTTGGTCTATTTATCAATCCAAATTCATACTGGATTGACTTTATTGTGTATTTCCACTAGAAACACTCCGCAACTTAAAAACGTTATATCAGTTTTTTTCACACTTCTTCATCAGTCTCACAATATTCTCTGTGGTTCTCGCAATATTTACGGATCCTTCCTGTAGAAGCTTTTCCAGTTCTGATGCGCCTGGCGCAATGCCAAATATGGCGTCAAACCCAACCTCATAAAGGCTTTCAATCCCTTCCCCAATCATCCCTGCAATTCCAACCACAGTGATTTCTTCACAAACTTCCTTCGCAGTTTTTGCCACTCCATAAGGAGTCTTTCCGAACTTTGTCTGGAAATCTATGCCACCCTCACCCGTGAAGCAGTAAGCTGCTTCTTTCAGCTTTTCCTTCAGATTCGTATACTTAATGACAATCTCCACTCCTGGTTTCAAGGTGCAGTTTGTGAAGGCAAGAAGTCCGGCACCTAATCCGCCTGCTGCCCCGGCGCCTGGTATGTCAGAAACGTCTAGTCCAAGGTCTCGCTTGATTACATCCGCATAATGTCTGAGATTTTGATCCAGAATCTCAACCATGTGAGGAGCAGCTCCTTTCTGCGGACCAAAGACATGGGATGCCCCAGTGGGACCACATAAGGGATTTGTCACATCACAGGCAACTTCAAAGATGCACTCTGAAAGACGTGGATCCACCTCGCTTCGGTCAATCCGGTCCAGTGAGCTTAATGAGCCGCCCCCCCAAGGAATCATGCTCCCATTCTCATCCAGAAGCTTTATTCCAAGAGCTGCCGCCATACCTGCTCCACCATCGTTGGTGGCACTTCCACCAATTCCAAGGATGATCTTTCGGATTCCTTGGTCAAGGCACTCCTTTATCAGTTCTCCTGTTCCATAGGTTGTGGTGATCAGGGGATTTTTGGTCTTCTGATCCACAAGATGAATTCCGCTTGCTGATGCCATTTCAATGACTGCTGTCTTTCCATCGCCAAGGATTCCATACATGGCTTCCACCTGGTTCCCAAGAGGTCCCGTGACGATTTTTTTCACAAGTCTTCCTTCTGTAGCATCCACAAGAGCTTGAGTAGTTCCTTCTCCTCCATCCGCCATGGGCACATGGACGATCTGTGCATCAGGACAGGCTTTTCTGATTCCTTTTTCCATGGCTTCGCAGACCTCTTTTGCAGTTAAACTGCCCTTAAAAGAGTCCGGAGCCAGCACATATGTCTTACGTTCTTTCATAAATTCTTCTCCTTAGTTGGGGTTTACAGGATACCGATGACTCCATAGATGATGGTGGATACGATGGTCATGGCCAGTCCAATCATGGACTCATAAGGAATCAGCGCCAGTCTTTCTTTAAACGCCATAGATACACTTCCGCCAGTGGCATGGAAGAAAGAACCATGTGGCAGGTGGTCAAGTACTGTAGCACCCGTATGAATCATCGCTGCACCAGCCAGAGGAGCAACACCCGCTCCAGTTAAAGTACCGCCAAATACACTGCTCGCAACTGCAGATCCTGATGTGGTAGAAGCTGTTGCAGCGGACATGAGGATACCTGCGATAGGAGCCAGAAGATACGTAGGCAGTCCCAGTACCTCAATGGCGTTGATAAATACATCTCCAAGGGTTGAGTTTGAAATAATACCCGCAATGAGACCTGTTCCAAGAAGGATGATGGCCACATTGGTCATTTTATCCAGACCATATTGGGTGTATTCTACGACATGCTTCGCTTTTCCAAGGACGATGACAGCCACAAGCCCTCCCACTGGCAAGGCAAGCATTGGATCGATGTTGATATCAAAGATCGGTCTCAAGGAAAGAAGAACAATGGCCACAACTGGTCCAAGTATTGACTTTCCAAAGGATGGAAGGTTGTCAGCATTGGATACTTCTCCGCCTTCCTCAAGGCTGAAGCTTGTGCCTTTTCCACTTTTACTGAGTTTTGTGGCCACCACAAATGTCAATGCGATACCGATGACGGCTGGAATGATGCCCGCCATCATGACACTGGTCAGTGGCACACCAAAGGAATCGGAAACTGCGATGGCATTGGGATTCGGGGACATCATATTCCCCGCTTTTCCTCCTCCAATCATGGCAAGAAGAATTGTTGTTCTTGAAATCTTCAGCTTCTTTGCAATCTCAATGGCAATGGGTGCTACTGTGATGACTGAAATGTCAATAAATACACCCACCATGGTAAGAAGCATGGTGGCGAGAGAAATGGCCAGCAGGGCTTTCTTTGCCCCCAGCTTATCGATGATGGTGTACGCCATAGATGCTGCTGCACCAGACTTGATTAAGATTCCAGCCATGATTCCTGCGGCAAGGATTCTCAAGATGGCCGTGATCATTCCAGCTGCTCCGCCTTTCATCAGTCCAATGGTGTCCACGATCGACGCTCCGCCGATGAGTCCTCCTAGGATGGCTCCGATGAACAACGCGTAAAAAGGTGCGACTTTCTTAAAGATTAAAACGATAGATACGATGAGTGCAACCAGTGCCCCAAGGGCGGTTATTGTGACTTGTGCGTCCATATAACGATCTCCTTTTAAGTTGTTATTTTTTTATCCTTCCTTATCTTATCTGATTGTCGTTTACATTCATACGGTACCTGTACCATATTAATCCTTTTCACTTTGACTAATTTTTGTTACAATTACCAAATACGAGGTGGGAAAGATGAAAATATCAAGTAAACTTGCACAGAATATCGTACAGAGCATCAAGGAAATCATACAGCATGAGATCAACTTCATGAACATGGAAGGCATTATCATTGCGTCTACTGATCCTATGAGAATCGGACAGCAACATGAAGGTGCTCTAAAAGTATTAAAGACAAAAAGAAGTCTATCTGTAAAGAATGATGATGAGTTCAAAGGCACAAAGAAAGGAATCAATCTTCCTCTGTATTTTGAGGAGGAGATCATTGCTGTGGTGGGCATCACAGGAAATCCAGAGGATGTGTCGAAATATGTGCACATCCTGACAAAAATGACAGAAATTCTGATAAAAGAAGCATATCTGCAGGAAGTATCCTTTAATACAAAAGAAAACCAGCGCATCATCATTGAAAACTTACTTTACAACACCCAAAGCACAGACTTTGAGAACGTCAGCTATCGTGATATCTATAAGTATGATGTCGCGATCCCACGAAGAGTTGTGCAAGGAATGTTTCTGACAGATCATGCTGTAGATACTGCTCTTTATAAATATCTGCAGAAAATGGTTCCAGATCCGTCTCAGACTATTTTCGCCCTGAACCGGAATACGCTGACCATCCTTTCTACCCTCACAAAGCCCGCTTTATTGAGGCTGAATCTTTCTGCTATACAAGAACTCGTGAAAAACTCTTTTGGACTGGAACTGGTTTTCGGTGTAGGCTCCGTTTGCACCACGAGTGCTGACTCAAGAAAGTCCTTCTCTGAAGCTCAGAAAAGCCTCATGTGGGCAAAAAACTTATTAAAGGTTCCCATTCAGTTTTATGAGGATTTGGATCTTGGAATCCTCCTTCTTCCGGAGCTCAGCGGCTCCGCCCCTCTCTTTGAGTCAAAAATACTGGGCCGATTGAGTGATAAAGAGAAAGGGGACTTCATGGTGCTTCTGAAATCCTATGAAAAACACAACGGTTCCATCACGAGGTGCGCCAATGAGCTGTTTATTCATAAAAACACCTTGCAGTACCGCTTGAACAGTCTTTATGAAAAGACTGGCTATAATCCAAGAGAACTCCATGACTATACCATTTTAAAGCTTGCTTTTCTGATTTATGAAATTGGTCTCCGAAATAGATAACTCTATGTATCTGTGAGTAGTACATCAAAAATAAACTCTTGAGAAACTGCCACAAACAAGCAGCAAGACATCAACAAAAAATCCTAGAAGTGTTTTTACCTTCTAGGATTTTCCCGGTTGCTCATCTATAGAGTCTTCCTTTTTTAACCATCTTACTTCAGTTTTGTGTTTATACAGTAGACTTCCGTCAGCATTTGCTTAATCTGATCCATCGTGGTATTTCGAATCCCTAATTTTTTCAAGAAATTGTCATCTTCTTCAATTTCAGCTACAAATTTACGGATATCCCTTTGAATAATCATTGGAACTTCCGATAGCATTCCAATCTTTAAGAGTTGGGATAATTTATAAATATCATTCTTGTGCTTTTTGATGTCCCCCCTCTGAATATTTTCACCATTCTCCCTGCGCTGTTTATTATCTATCCAGGCTCTTGCTTTCAGAGGAATAATACAACTTACATCTGCAATCATCAAGCCGTTGAGTTCAATCTTCTGTTTCATAACGAAATCATAATAATCTTTATTTAGCAATATCGCGGAAAGACTAACAATCTCGTCTTCCAGCAACATAGGAAGAACCATACCATCTTCCCCCAATTCAAATCTTTCAGTTTTGCAAGAGAGTATTTCTAACATTATGGGAAATTCAGTACTACTTGGATGCGTAAATCTATAGAATCTTCTTTTCCCAGTAGACTTTCTGACGCAAGTGTAACCTCCGGCTTTAACAAACTTCCAGAATTGACTTATAAACGTATCAGTTAGCGCTTCCACACTCAATACTAGATCAATATCTTTTGTTGCTCTAGCCATGTCAAACCCAGCATCATCTAGAAGCAAATAGCTTGCTAATCCACCAATGATTACATAATTATCTTTGAAATCTTGAAAGTATTCCCGGAACTTATCTAATCCGTGTATCATTTCTTCTAGTCTCTCACCTCAAAAATCGTTCTACTAAGATCTCCATTTCTTTTTCGATTCTTTCATCTTCCTCATTTATGAACATAATATACAAGGCTATTGGATGCACTCTATTGCTTATTTTAGGCAGCTGATACCTCCATAACTCAACTTGGCAAACACCAAGATCTTCATGAGGAACCTCCTCAATATCAGTGCTTAACACTTTCCATTTCCTATTCATAATTCCAAAAACATCCACTCTAGGTCTCATCAGCATTGTTTCTTCAGACAATGCACTTTCCCCGGAAACCGATAATTCTCTCCACAAATCCTTTTGTATTGAATCTCGCTTCACATATATTTTTTTCATGATGGGTCCGGCGAATATCTGTTTCGCATTTCGGATGATCTTTTTAGTGAAATCACCTATGTCTTCGACATTATTATACGATGTTATTTCATTACTATTCATTTCTTTTATCGCTCTTGAAATTGACATCTCGCTAACATCCAGTTTTCTTGCCAGCTCACTTCTATGCTTCGGAAACTCATTGGAACAGATGATTTCAAGTATCAACGCTTCAGTAGTTGGTGATATTTTATAAATGGAATCCTTTTGCTTACTATACCGGTTCATCCTTTTCTCTGTAAATATTCTTCCAACGGTGGGTAAAAATATCTGCTTTCCAGGAACAACAAAAGAAACTCCTTTTTCGATCAGCTTATTCCTCAAGTATTTTGTAACGTCATCGAATACGAGTATAACTTCAATATCGTACCCGCAGACCTCTTTCACTTTTCTTACATGCTTTTCCAGAGATGGGATACTCAGTTCAATAGTTTTACTGCAGTCCATCAGTAAAAAATCATGATCAGAATAACTGATCATACGAAAGTTATAGGTTGAAGATAAGTATAGCGGTAATTTTGATGTAGGGAACGGATTTTCAAGCAACACTTTTCCACTGAAATTAAATTCTATGTAGCTTGCTGCTTCTTCTATATTCAAAGACAACATCTCCTTTACAACATAGTTTTATCGTTTACACCTCAAATTTTCAAAATAATCTAATACGTTGTCACATTATAACATTTATTATTTTCTTTATCAATTAAAATGTTAAAGTAAATATATATGTTAAAACGTAAAATAACCATAGCTACCGTCATTAATAGACATTTCAGCTATGGTTATTTCCATTACACTTCTCCATCAGTTTCTGGAACACATTGAATGTACCAGAAACACCTGAGAGATGATAACTATTCAATAGTGATACTCTGGAATGAAACGCTGTGTGTTTATTCCCACTCTATGGTTGAAGGTGGCTTGGAGGTTACATCATATACGATTCTGTTGACCCCAGGCACTTCATTGACGATTCTTCTGGATACAATATCCAGCACCTCATAAGGGATTCTGGACCACTCGGAAGTCATCCCGTCTGTGGACTGCACTGCTCTTAAGGCAATGAGGTGTAGATGTATTTAGAAACCACTTCATACGGAAGCTATTGATACCTTTGATAATTAAAAAAATATCTTTTTGATACTCTTCTTAACTGTATTATAATCTAGTTCCGTTTAAACGTAAATAACTATTAGTCATAAAGTCAACGTACTCAACCTTTGACGTTATTGGTTTAAATTACTATTCAGTCTTTAAAAAAATCATTCATTTTTGTTTTTATTCTATCACGATTCTTATTCTCAGATTCGATATCTAAAAAATCTATCCAATCTTGATTTGATACAGAATTCAGCATTAAGAATCATCAATTGAAAAACCTTGAGAAATCTAAAGTAAGACGGATCAATACTCAGAAATATTATTATATCCTATCATACTAGTAATATGTACTAGACTAGCACTTACTACGAATCGAACTTACGTTTACTTTATTGCAACTTAAATCAGATTAGCATTAATTGATAGGAATATTAAAGTATAAATCACAAGAATATGTATAATGATATATGAAAGGGCTTTTATTTCTACTATACTATAAATTTTAAGGTGGTGTTCATTATTGAAGTATGATGAATTAATTGTCGGTGCTATTATAGGATTTGTATCAAGCATCCTAACTACATTAACTATAGGATTCTTAAATACATTTGGGAAAGTAGAGCTTTATGTCAAGATTTCAAGCACTAGTAGCTTTCGTAAGTGGGGTTTTGTAAATCAAATAGGTAATGAGATTTCGTTATTCTTACCTCTAGTTATTCAGATTCAAAACACTTCTAAAACAACAAAAATTGTTAGAGATCTGAATGTTTATGCTTATAATAATGGTCGTTGTGTTGGAAGGTTTACTCAAGCTCCTGTTTCAAAGAATGGAAAATATGGTAATAATGGATCTTACACCTTTTTATGTAATCCAACAAGTATTGAAAACTATGAGTGCTTATTTACTATTAGTAATAATGAAGTACGCACATCATTTGATGAACTTCGAATTCAATACTTCGATACAAGAAATAAAAAGAAAAAGTTCAAATTCAGAGATATTGATAATTGTTGGATTGATGCACCTAGAGATTTTGATGAGAGCTGGAGCAATCTTAAATCATACAAGTAAACAAAAACTCTACGATAATTAATGTTCAAATTAAAGTACACCTCATCATGTTCATTATTTTGAACCATATTTTTATGTTTAAATACTTCTAATAGCTCCAAATTATGTACAAAAATAATAATACACCCTATTTTGATAATTATATTGACATACCCTATTTTGTACACTATTCTAAAAGAAAGAAATAAAGGAGCTGGATACTATGGTTTTTGGTTATATTCGAGTTTCAAGTAAAGAACAAAATGAAGGTAGACAAATCAAGGCACTTAGAGACTATTGCAACGAACTAAAAGAAGAACATATCTACATTGATAAACAATCTGGTAAAGACTTTGAGCGCACACAATATCAGGAACTGAAAAAGCTTCTTCGGGCAGAGGATATTGTATTAATCAAAGAACTGGATAGACTTGGCAGAAATAAGGATATGATAAAACAAGAACTAAAGGAACTTCAGGATAAAAAAGTAAGAGTTAAAATACTAAACATCCCTACAACACTAATCGATTTCGATAAGAATCAAGCATGGCTTCTAGATATGGTAAACAACATACTTATAGAAGTACTTGGAGCTATTGCTGAAGAAGAACGCAATAAGATAAGGCAAAGACAAGCAGAAGGAATAGCCCTTGCAAAGGAAAAAGGAAAATACAAAGGCAGAGATAAAGGTACTTTTAAAGCAGATCTGAAGAAGTTTTCAAAAATATACAAACAGGTAGAAGCTGGGTATATAACGATAAATCAGGCAATAGAGCTTCTTGGATATAAGAGCCGAACATCCTATTACAACATGGCAAAGCAATACGAAGCAATGGAATAAGCCCATTAAAGAGCTACTTTATAGTAGTTCTTTTTAATTATTAGTGGGGGATAGTTTCTCAGATGCCAAGAATCTTCTTTTCTCAACTCACTGGAAGCTGGTACATCCACACAGAAATAATTTATAAAAAAAAACCTGTTGACAACGAACTAATATGTTTTATATATTTGCACGAAAATTATTATATAATATAATAGATGATATATTACTTAAAAGGAGAAATCATGGCAAAGAAAAAAGAAGCAAACTATGGAATACTAGCAGTAGGTCAAGTATATAAGGGTTACGCTGAACTATGTAGAAAACTCGGAGTACCCGTACGCCAATCTAGTTCAGGTAGCCAAATAGCACAATTCAATGAATGGGCAAGGTATTTTGAATTTGAAGAATACAAAATTGAAGGTCGTAAACGCAATGGCATTATAATAACCAAAGTGTATGATACTCCACTTTTATCATCTATGAAAAACACTAAATACGCGGACATTATAAGATCAATAATACTAACTATGCTCTATGAAAGTGATGATGGTTGCATAAGATGGACTACTAACCAAAGGTTACTTGGAACTGGTCTTATTAATGAAAACTACAATAGAGTTCAATATTTAAAGGATGAAGAAAAGAGGAGCTTTCTTAAAGAGAACCATATCTCTTTAAGAACATTCAGTGACTTCTTTGATAGAAATAAGAATGTGTTTAGAGGCTATTTTAATACAGCTTATAAGTTTCTTGAACAAGACAAAATTATCAATCCTATATTAATATTGTATGTAGTAAAATTCAAAGACTCTGCTGAACATCATTTCCTAGAAAAAGATGATGCTCTAAATGGTAACCTTGATGATATTAGGAGTTCCTTACTTAAAAACAAGTATAAAGTTAGGAATGAATGGATGCTAAGTGAACTCCGAAAAGTAGAGTTTTTCTCTGACTTAAATAATGCACTAAAAGAAATCAATTATCCTATCTCATCAGATATTGAATTTGTTTATCAATATAACTTGATTGAAGCCATCAATAAAAACGAGATACCTTATAAAACTGAACTTATTAATATTGATGAAGCAACGAAAGAACTTAATATGAAACATGTTGATGAAATTATTAAGCAGGCAAAAGCTGATTCGGAAGACAAAAATAACTTCATAGCAAAAGAAAAATATGATGAAATTATTCGTATAATGAAAGAAGATGAAGATACTTATAAAAGCATGAATGAAGAAAAGTTCTGGAAAAAGTACTTTGAAAAAGTTCCAGATACAGAAGTTTTCGATCTCAAGCATGTTCTATTTGATGAAGATAAACTTGAAGAATTTTTAAAACGAATGAGACAGATAGGAATAAAATCAACAAAGACAATTGAAGAAGAGCTAATGCCAAATGCAAATAAAGCAAGACCAGAGTATTTTGAAGAAATTCAAAAGCTAGTAGATAAGGTTATACGATTAGATGAATAATAGCCCTTTGTGAGTGTTACTTAAGCTCGCTTCGCTCGTTTATCCCTTTCAGGGATTGCTCCGCGCTTCGCTTGGTTGCCCCTATCGGGGCATACAAATAACACTAACAAAAACACCCTGAATCATACACATATAAATATAATAAATATATATGTGCTTGAATTAGGGTGTTTTTGAATCTAATATATTTTTTATTTCCTCAAATTTAGCTATATAAACAATTTTTACCATTATTAACGAACTCCAACATAAGTATTAATACTTTTGACATGGAGCGAAGCGGAATGTCAACACCGAGGAGCGTAGCGACGCTGGTAAGCTTTTGTGTTTGAAAAGACAATAATATTAATACTAAAATATATAACAAAGAAACGCTCCATGTCGTTTCTAAGCATATATAAGCGATTTCAGGCGTTATGATTGTATTCTAAGAATATCACATTCTTTCCATCAAAAACTTCTACAGCGCTTGGAATTGAGCTGTAGAATGGACATGCACACACACATCTAAAGTCACAAAAACATGAATTTGCTATGTCTTGATTGGAGTTTCATGAGTAAAATGAGAATAAGGTGGAATATACTTAATTAACATAAATACTCTATTTTATCTTAATCTTCTTTCTTGATACAAATCACTCTAGATGTTAATATGTATATGTATTTATCAATCTAAGGGGGTAATTAAATGTCTCAACCAAATTCATCAATTAATTGTTATAAATGTGGAGATCCAATCAACTCATCAGTAAAATTCAAGATTCATGGAAATGAGTATTGTTCTGCTTGCTTTAACAATGAGACTTCAAACTCCGATTCAAATACTATCACATCAGCAACTGTCGCTTCTTATAGCACTCATAAAAACAAATACTCTAAGTATCTTGGTGTTATTGCTATTATTGAACTTATTTCAAGCATCTTTTTAGGATTTTATATATGGGTAGAGTTTAATTTTGGCTTAGGATTTGCAATTATATTCCAAGGAATCGTATTCTTTATACTTCTCTCAGCGCTAGAAATAATGGCTGAAGATATTGCACATATTAGAAATAATCAACACTAACTACTTATTGAACTGTAGCATAATAAATTAGGAGGAATAATGGATAGCTTAATTCAGGTTATTACCAATATGAATAATAGAACTCGAAATCGAGCTGTGATTATTATCACTGCATTGATAATTCCTTCCATAACATATTTCACCTTAAATTTCCCACAGCAAATGTACTCAAGTGACCTTATAAAAGTGCTTGTAATGGGTGTTTGCATAAACTTTTTTACAGTGTGTATCTCTCTTACTTTGCATTTCATCAAGTTTATGATAGTTGCTGACAAGACTGTGTCCTCATTAAAATCCACATCAAATACTCTTTCAAATATTATAGTAGACTTAAGAGAGCGTAATTCGAAGCAGCACACAACATTGAAAGATGTTCGCATATCACTCGAGAAAGAAATTCAAAATGAGGACGAGATTTCAATTAATGACGAAATGATATCAAAGGTTGAAGATGATATTAATAAATCAGATATCATCTTAAAATCGACCGAAAACTTGCAGAATGAGCTTATCAGCTACTTAAATGATTTATTAGATCCATTAAGATTCCTGAGTGAATCTTCATTAATAACCATAGTACAAGTTCTATTATGTTGTCTAATAAACATTATTACATCTCAAAATATAGACTTTAGTATACGAGGTGTATTGTGGAACGTATTTCAATACATATCATTCTATTATTTAATAGCTACATTTTATGAGTGCTTTAATAAAGATTTCCGGCTTAAAAATATTGAAGAAAAGTTAGAAGAGCTCAACAATCTCCACTGAATAATAGCTAGACATACAAAGCTTTCAAATTTGAATTTAATAACTCAAAAGCGACCATGATAGAAATCATGGTCGCTTTGTTTATAATCGTTCTTTCCAATATCTTTGGTAATACTAAAATATTGACCAGTTTTCGATATTTGGGATAAACAACTCTATGGATCCAGTATCTATATTTACTTAATGCAAAATGTGTAAACTGAGAAAATTAAATGATGAGCTTATAAGTTGATGTCTTTAATTAAGTATTTGATTTTCTCAGAATCAGTGATATTGTTTATTTGAATATCAATGAATTCAGTTTCAATTATCTTTACATACCCTTCAAAGACCATTCCTCTATCAACTTGTTGTTTTAACAGAAAACTCCAAAGCTCTTCTATTATTCCAATTAACCTATCATCAGAAGAAGTAACTACGAACTTGCTTCTTCTAGTTCTCTTGTCTTGTTGCTCAATAATTTTAATTTTCATTTTCACAGTTAACCAATCAAGTGAATCGGAAAGGTTCTTTTTATCAATTTTAATGTTGTATTTATTCGAGTTTTTGCTTCGTTTCGTCCACCCATCTAATGCTGGTAATAGTTGGTCTAAATGATACATATCTAATTCATCAAAGGTTATAAGCTTAAAATCCGGATACTGCTCTATAAAAGTAGAACATTTATATAAACTTTTATCATCCCATGCTCCCTTAACTTCTATGAAGCAATTATCACCTAACTCGAAATCAGGTGTGTACATATTCGATAGTCTGAAAGCGTCATTCTCTTTACTCGGATTTATTACATAATGTTTTTTTTCATATTCCCAACTTATGCCATATTCATTTAGTATCGCTACCATATTTCTTTCTAGTTTTGACCTAAGAGCTATTTTGAGTTCTGGATAATAAATTGGGAGTGTTTTTTGATATTCTATTAATCCAAAACTACGTGCCGAAATGATTCCATCACCATCGTTTATTATGTAACAGATAGCATGATCAATTAAGTCAAATGGCTTCTTTATTGAAATACCTCTAGACGATATAAAGAAGCCTTTTAATGGTGTTAAGTCCATCACGGTAATAGGTACATAATTTTCATGAAATTTAAAATTTAAGTTATAAAATTCATAAATATAATGACTTACTCCATTTTCATCCTTATACTTGTCTGTCAAAGAACTTTCAATCTCATCCAAAATAGGAAAATAACTTTGATCAATATATTTAAAAGATAAAATAATAATTATATTGTTTGATTTATCTGGATCCATTTCATATAATCTTTCGAAATTAATAATTTCTCTTGGAAGATAATCTAAGTTCTCATATAGCTCTCTGATTTTATTAGTAACTAGAATCGCAGATTCTTTTTTACTTATATCTCCTTTAAGAATCTTTTTATTAATTTTATCTTGAAATCTACTGTATTTATCATAAGAATTATCATGCTTCACTCTACCAATAACCATTCTCATTTCTAATCCCCCCCATATTCATCAATATTTTCTGTCTAAAATCCTAAACTCCAAATTCAGTTTATTACATAGTATGATTATAGTCTTCAATGAAGGCATTGTTTTCCCCACTTCAATATCACTCAAATAGGTATTGCTTTTACCTAATATACTCCCTAACTCTTTTTGTGTTAATCCAAGATACTTTCTTCGACTCCTTATTATTTGCCCAATATCCTGGATACTATCAATGTTAATATCAATTCTGTTCATCAAACTCTCCATTATACTTATGCTTATCTAATACATCTCTAAGATAAGTAATTAGATTTTCAACTTCAGCAGGTTCTAGCATCTCTTGGATTGTTTTCTCGAATGGATCTGTAATGGTCAAAGCTAATTGCCCATAGTCACAGCTTGGTGTTAATTCGATTTTGATATTGTCTAAAGATAAACTCTTGTTACTCATTATTATTACTCTTAATATATAATTTATTTTCATTTTGTAATTTTTATTTTTACTCTAGTATATCATTTTTCCCTTGAATGGGAAGTGTATTTAAGTATTCAATTATTACTACTCATCCTTACTCCTTATATTTGACCTTTTTTTGAAGTTTGATTGCTTGTTTTTCATTTTAGGTGCAATCGAATCGATAATCTCGACGAGAGAACTCGTATTATTATGATAATATCGATTGAGTTCCTTAAAAGTAGAATGCCCTGTAATACTTTTAAGAATAATAGGAGATACATTTTTTAGTACACTATTTGTGATGAATGTATGCCTATGTATATGTATTCCTTGTTTTCTAACCCCTCTCTCTTTAGCGTAATTAGAAACTGATTTTTGTAGAGTTGTACTGCTCATCATGTCTCCATATACAGTTGGGAACAAGTAATCCTCAACTTCCCCCTCTCTATATTGCATGTATTCAGATAATATTACAGCAAGTGAGTTGCTAATTGGTAAATATCTTGCTTTCTTGTTTTTTGTATGATTACACACAATTGTTCTTCCAATAATGTCAACATTTTTAACTCTTAAATTTCTAAGTTCACTAGCACGAATTCCAGTACTGGCAAGAACCCAAATAATAACATATGTCCTGATAGTAACAAAATCTGTCTTTTTTGGACTCTCTAATAGCATTTTTAATTCTTCATCAGTTAATACTTCTTTTATTTTCTCTTGCCCTTTAACTCGAGGAATCATAAAACCATGTTTTATATACCCTTTTTTGATACAAAATTTTATTATTGGACTAATATTTTGTAGATAACTGTTTATTGATACTGCTCTTATGTTTTTATTATGCAAGTACAAAATATACTTATTCAAAGTCTCTTCATTTATTTCGCTACATTTCACATTTCCGCCTAAAAAGTTAAGAAAGTACTTCTTATGATGATTATACGTTCTTATTGTTTCTTCAGATCTTCCTATTATTTTGAGGTTATTAATATACTCCTCATGTGCTTCATCAAATGATTTATTTGGCATTTGATTTGTAGATTTAAATAGTTGGTTTCCTTTTGATACTCCTTTTTTCATTATCTAAACTCCCTTCTTTTCTTTGAAGAATACTAAAAAAAGCACCTATGATATCCTCATTATCGAAAAATATCATAGGTACTCAGCTAAAGCTGTATTCTTTTAAAAATCAAGGATTTTCAATAGTTTTCTTATTCCCACTCTATGGTTGAAGGTGGCTTGGAGGTTACATCATACACGATTCTATTGACCCCAGGCACTTCATTAACGATTCTTCGGGAAACAATATCCAGCACCTCATAAGGGATTCTGGACCACTCGGAAGTCATCCCGTCTGTGGACTGCACTGCTCTTAGGGCAATGAGATGGGAATAGGTTCTTCCATCTCCCATAACGCCTACGCTTCTGACATTAGGAAGTGCTGCGAAATACTGCCAGATGGTTTCATCCAAGCCATGCTTCTTCACTTCATCTCTGAAAATGAAGTCTGCTTCTCTCACAATCTCCAGCTTCTCTTCTGTCACTTCACCCAGTACACGGATGCCAAGTCCAGGACCTGGGAAGGGCTGGCGGTATACAAGATCATGAGGAATCCCCAGCTCTTCTCCAAGGACTCTTACTTCATCCTTGAACAGTTCTCTTAAAGGCTCGATGAGCTCGAACTCTATGTCTTCAGGAAGTCCGCCCACATTATGGTGGCTCTTGATGACCTGGCTTGTCTCGGTTCCGGATTCCACAACGTCTGGATAGATGGTGCCCTGCACCAGGTAGTCGATCTTGCCAAGCTTATTGGACTCTTCTTCAAAGACACGAATAAACTCTTCACCAATGATCTTTCTCTTTCTCTCCGGATCTTCCACGCCTTTCAGCTTTCCAAGGAATCTGTCCTGAGCGTTGACTCTGATGAGGTTCATATGGAATCTTTCTCTGAAGATCTTCTCCACTTCATCCCCTTCATTCTTACGAAGAAGACCATGGTCCACGAAAATACAGGTGAGGTTGTCTCCGATGGCTTTATGAACAAGGACAGCCGCCACAGAGGAGTCTACTCCGCCTGAAAGTGCGCATAGAACCTTCTTCCCATCAGCCTTCACTCTGATTTCTTCAATCTTCTCCTTGGCGAAATCCTTCATCACCCAAGTTCTCTCCGCCTTGCAGGCACCATGGATGAAGTTTGAAAGGATTTCCTTGCCCAGTACGGAATGGACCACTTCTGGATGGAACTGAAGTCCATAAAGATTCTTTTCCTTATTTTCCATGGCTGCCACTTTGCAGTCTTTGGTAAATGCGGTAACTTTAAATCCTTCTGGCACTTCCACCACTTCATCCTGATGGCTCATCCAGACCACAGACTCTTCAGGGAGCCCCTGGAACATGACGCTCTCAGACTCAAAATGGATGTGGGACTTTCCGTATTCTTTCACGGTTCCTGTGTTTACTTTTCCCTTCAGCTTATGGGTCATGAGCTGATGGCCATAACAGATGCCCAGAACAGGAATCCCTAAGGAGAAGATTTCTTCACTAACCGTCATGGATCCTTCCTCATACACTGAGTTTGGACCACCAGTCAGGATGATGCCCACTGGATTTCTTCTCTTGATTTCTTCAATGGATGTTTTTGCAGAGATCAGTTCACTGTAGACGCCCGCTTCACGGACACGTCTTGTGATGAGCTGATTGTACTGACCGCCAAAATCCAGGACTAGGATTACATTATTTTCCATATATTCTCTCCTACGCTTCTTTATTGCTGTAATTAGGGGCTTCTTTTGTAATATAAATGTCATGTGGATGACTTTCCTTAAGACCATTGGCTGTCTGAACCACAAAGTTTGCGGTCTCAAAGAGGGTAGGAAGATCCTTGGATCCCAGGTATCCCATACCGGAGCGAAGTCCGCCCACCAGCTGATATAGGGTATCTGATACAGGCCCCTTGTAGGCTACTCTTCCTTCTACGCCTTCAGGCACAAGCTTCTTGGCATTTTCCTGGAAGTATCTGTCACTGGACCCCTTATTCATAGAAGTAAGTGAACCCATGCCTCGATAAACCTTATAGTTTCTTCCCTGATAGATTTCAATCTCTCCTGGTGACTCCTGGCATCCTGCAAGGATGGAGCCCAGCATCACAGCGCCTGCGCCTGCTGCCAGAGCCTTCACGATGTCTCCAGAGTACTTGATGCCTCCATCGGCAATGACGGGAACACCAGTGCCTTCTAGTGCCTCCACACAGTCCATCACTGCAGTGAGCTGTGGAACACCTACTCCAGAAACCACTCGGGTGGTACAGATGGAACCAGGTCCGATACCGACTTTCACGGCATCAGCGCCGGCTTCCGCAAGGGCCTTGGCACCTTCTGCGGTTGCCACGTTTCCTGCGATGACAGGCAGTTCTGGATAAGCGGCTTTGATCTTCTTCACGCCTTCCATAACGCCCTCTGAATGTCCATGGGCTGTATCAAGAACTACTACGTCCACACCTGCGTCCACGAGAGCTTTTACGCGCTCCATCATGTTGGCGGTAACGCCAACACCAGCGCCGCAGAGGAGTCTTCCTCTGGCATCTTTAGCAGCGTTCGGGAAGAGTCTTGTCTTCTCAATGTCCTTGATGGTGATGAGTCCTTTCAGATTGTTGTCCTTATCCACCAGAGGCAGCTTCTCAATCTTATGGGTACGGAGGATTTCTTTCGCTTCATCAATGGTGGTGCCTTCCAAAGCGGTGATGAGGTTGTCTTTTGTCATGACTTCCCCGATGGATTTTTCCATATCAAACTCGAAGACCAGATCTCTGTTGGTGACAATGCCCACAAGCTTTCCTTCTTCTGTGATGGGGACACCGCTGATTCTGTATCTTCTCATGAGCTCGTTGGCTTCTCTTAAGGTCTTGTCCGCTGTCAGATGGAAAGGGTTCACAATGACGCCATTTTCCTGTCTCTTGACCACATCCACCTCATGGGCCTGCTCTTCTATGGACATATTCTTATGGATGATGCCAAGGCCACCTTCTCGAGCCATGGCAATGGCCATGGTGGATTCTGTCACTGTATCCATGCTGGCGCTGATGAGTGGAATGTTCAGGGTCAGTGTGCTCGTCAGCTTTGTCTTCACCAGTACATCCTTTGGCAGCACCTCAGACTTGTTTGGTACCAGCAGAACGTCATCAAATGTGTAAGCAGTTTTCAAAATTTTTCCCATGAAGATCCTCCTTATTCTATAAAAAAAGCATACCCAAATTCACCATGGTGACAAGGGTATGCCAAAGAAGCACCTTTGCCACTCATAGACGGAAATTACAATGGTTTCCGGTAGAAACGCCCTTCCTTATTAAGGGCATATACGAGTAACGCGTTTTTAATTTAAACTTTATTATAGACATCCCCACAGGCAAAGTCAAACACATTTTGCAGGAATTGCGTTGCTTTTCACAGGTTCATAAAAGATAACCTTCACAATCTCCCAATCCTAAAGCAAAATCCCAAAGAACTTATGAAACTCATCAACATGAGAGAGTAGAAGTCCAAAGAACAGAAACGGAAGAAAATAGATTTCCCTTCTGCGTCCAACCACTGCGTAGAGGAGACCTAATGCGGAAGCGTAGAACAAAGTGTAGAACACATTCCGCCCATAGGCCATGGAGATGAAAAGAAGCACATAAACATCTGCTTCTCCAAAATAGAACTGAAGCTTCCTGCTTTTCTTATAAAGAGGCAGCAGGAGCATAAAGAGAGCGGCAATATAGCTGTGATGGGTATAAAATCCAGAGAGGGCAAAGGGCACCATGAGATAAAGAGAAAGATTGTAGACTCTTCCAGAATAGTGGTCTGTATAGACCCCGGAGAGAAATGCGCTGTAGAAGAACACTTCAAGAAAAGAGAAGCTGAAATAATAGGAAGAAAGGACCAGAAGGATTCCATAGATTATGGCTGACACCATCCAGTCTGGTCTTTTCTCTTTCAGCAGGTGCTTTCCAAGAAGGATTCCACCCAGTGGTCCTAAGATTCTACAGAGATGGATCATGAGGAGGGACTTTCAATGCCTTCCGTAAACTCCCTCAGATATTTCAGTGTTTTTTCCTGATACTCTGCTGAAACCTTTTTACGGGCAGCCAAGTAATCCGTACTTGTTAGGGGCACTGCCGATAAGGCTATGGTTTCAGCAATCTTATTGCTGGCTTCCAGATTATAGACATCCACATAGTTCAGCGCCTCCCGGACATAAGCTCTTTGCTCCAGTTCATTCGCCTTGCCCACGATGCCCTGATATTTCGGTGCGGACATGGCCATGAGAATACTGGAAATACCAAGAACAATAAGAAGCTCCACCAGAGAAAATCCCCTTTTCTTGTTTTTCATTTTCTTTCCTCCTTTCCTTTGATACCCTCATTATAGGAAGGAGAACCCTGCTTTATTCACTTCACAAAAAAAAGGATGATTGCTCATCCTAATAACTGAGAGATTTCAGTTTCAGCTCCACCGTATGTTCATCCAGAAGAATGATGTGGTATAGAGAGGTGAGTCTGTCTTTCAGCTTCTCCTCTTCTTTATTCCCCCCAGAAAGCTGACGGTGCATAAAGTAGTAAAGAGCTTCAATGATGCCCACGCCTCCACCGGTGCCAAGCTCCGTACCAAGCCTTGCGGTATCTGAAAGCTGTCCGCTTTTCACATCCTTCATGACTTCAGTAAACTCCCCTTCCACCAGAAATCTTTCTTTCATGGCATCCACAGCAATTTTCAGCTCATCCCAGTTTCTCACCACAAACCGCTCTTCTTCTTTCTGGATCCTTAAAAGCTGGTCCAGTACTTCGCCAGGTGAAATCCCGGTGGCATCAGAAAGAGCCGATAGGATTTTCACCGAGTAGCTCCCTGGATCTTTCTTGTTGGCACTGGATAAGGTCTGCTGAGAAATCCCAGTCCTTTTCGATACATCATAACGGGTAAGACCAAATTTTTGTAGAAATACGTCCATACACTGATTCATTTTTACACCTCATACTCAAATATTTTTTACTTAATTATATTTTAGTAAAAAATATCGTAGTAGTCAAGAGTTTTATTCATTATATTTTTTTAGGTAATAAAATAAGAAAAGCATGGCTTCCAAAGTAATGCCAATGACCAAAGCAAGAATCAGTGTGTGTACTGAGATCATTTTCTTATTCATAAAAAAGGAGAGTGCCGCAATCACTAGCATGAGCGCATTGAAGGTAAAATAATTGGATTTTCTGTTGGCATCCATGACAATCTTTTTTTCCCGTTCGTCCTCTTCTGTAACTGCTAGATTTCTTACCATGAGGGATCGAAAACCTCTGATCTTCTCTCCTCTCATGCTGTTCCAGAAGAGAAGAAGACAGACGGCTATTAGAATAGCAATCGAAACAAAAAGAAGAAGCAAGTCTTCAAATTCCAAATAGGCTCCATGAAAAGCCCCATAAAACGACATCCTTGTCAGATAGACCCCATATAGTGCCCAAACAAGTAAAATGCCAAGTATTTGTCCTATGATTGTTTTTTTCATTTTGTGTCCTCCGTTCTGTAAAATATTTCTTCGATGGGTACCTGAAACAAATCTGAAAGCTTAAAAGCCAGTTCCAGTGATGGCGTATAGCTGCCCTTTTCCAGTGCGATAATGGTCTGGCGCGTCACATTCGCTTTTTTTGCCAGATCCTCCTGGGTGTACCCCAGCTTCGCACGGAACAGCTTGATATTGTTCTCCATTGCCATATCTTTCTCCCTCCCTCTCCTAGATTCTAAACCGGTTTTATACACCAATTGTAAAGTTAACTATACATAAAGTCAAGTATATTTTACATTTTGTATGGTTTACTTTACTTTTTAAAGCCAACGTATACGGTCATAAAGTAAAGCAAAGCAAAAAAATAAAGACGGCGCTAAAAACACCGTCTTCATAAACATATTTAATTTATATACTTAGTACATTCCGCCCATATCTGGAGTTGGCATCATAGGCTTGTCTTCCTTGATGTCCACCACAGCTGCCTCTGTGGTCAGGAAGGTTGCAGCAACGGATGCCGCATTCTGAAGAGCAGATCTTGTAACCTTCGTTGGATCCACGATACCAACCTTCACCATATCCACCAGTTCTTCTGTGATGATGTTGAAGCCAATGCCCTTCTCGCTGTGCTTCACCTTTTCGATGACAACGGAGCCTTCTACTCCACCATTGATGGCGATCTGTCTTAGTGGCTCTTCAAGAGCTCTCTTCACGATATTGATACCTACAACCACATCTGGGTCTTCGCTGGTCAGAGATCCTACTGCATCAATGACATTGATGTAGGCAGTTCCACCACCCGCAACGATACCTTCTTCTACTGCAGCCTTAGTTGCAGCCAGAGCATCTTCCATACGGAGCTTCTTTTCCTTCAGCTCTGTTTCAGACGCTGCACCCACCTTAATGACCGCTACGCCACCAGCAAGCTTTGCCAGTCTTTCTGAAAGCTTTTCCTTGTCAAACTCGGAAGTGGTCTCTTCCATCTGAGCCTTGATGACATGGACTCTATTCGCAATCTCTTCTTTAGAACCTCTTCCGCTGACAATGACCGTCTGGTCCTTATTGATTCTTACGGTATCTGCGCTTCCCAGCATATCGATGGTCGCATCCTTCAGTTCTCTGCCGAGCTCTTCAGAGATGACCTGTCCACCTGTAAGGATAGCGATGTCCTGAAGCATTTCTTTTCTTCTGTCTCCAAATCCTGGAGCCTTTACAGCCACACAGACGAAGGTTCCTCTCAGCTTATTCACAACAAGTGTCGCGATGACTTCACTTTCAATGTCATCCGCGATGAGAAGAAGCTTCTTTCCTGTCTGTACCACCTGTTCCAGCACTGGAAGGATTTCCTGGATGGTGTTGATCTTCTTGTCTGTGATGAGGATGAAAGGATCGTCAAGAACTGCTTCCATCTTTTCTGTATTGGTAGCCATGTAAGCAGAAACATATCCTCTGTCAAACTGCATACCTTCCACCACTTCCAGCTCTGTGCCAAAAGTTTTGGACTCTTCTACTGTAATTACACCCTGGGTGCCTACTCTCTCCATGGCATCAGAAATGAGAAGTCCCACTTCCTCGTCCTGAGCAGAAACTGCAGCCACTCTTGCGATGTCTTCTTTGCCTCCAATAGCAACACTCTGCTCTTTGATGGCTTCTACGGCTTTATCCACAGCAAGCTTGATTCCCTGACGGATGAACATCGGATTTGCTCCTGCTGTCACATTCTTCAGACCTTCCTTGATCATGGACTGAGCCAGCACCGTTGCAGTAGTGGTTCCATCTCCAGCCACATCGTTGGTCTTGGTGGAAACTTCCTTCACCAGCTGTGCCCCCATGTTCTCATAAGCATCTTCCAGTTCAATTTCTCTTGCAATGGTCACACCGTCATTGGTGATGAGAGGTGCGCCAAACTTCTTTTCCAGGACCACATTTCTTCCCTTAGGTCCCAATGTAACCTTCACGGTGTCTGCAAGGATGTCCACACCCTTTTGCATCGCTCTTCTTGCTTCTTCTCCATAGATGATTGTCTTTGCCATAATCGTCTACTCCTCCTACTACTCTATAATTGCCAGAATATCGTTTTGTCGAACCACGATGACTTCTTCACCCTCATGCTTCACTTCTGTGCCTGCATATTTGGAGAAGAGAACCTTGTCACCAACTTTAACTTCCATTTCCACTTTATTGCCATCCACATAGCCTCCTGGACCTACTGCAATGACTTCAGCCTCCTGTGGCTTTTCCTTGCTGGAACCTGTGAGGACAATACCGGACTTTGTGGTTTCCTCGGCTTCGCGTCTTCTAAGTACTACTCTGTCTCCTAATGGTCTGATCACTTTGACATTCCTCCTATTAACTAACTTTTATTAGCACTCATCAATGCCGAGTGCTAACATCTATTCTTATTATAATTTATTTGTTTCCGATTTCAACTAGAATTTTATAGTCATTCTCTTAAATACGGCATAAATCCGGACAAAAAAGTAATTTAGCTTCCACTTTCTATAAAAATCTCCAATTATCTTTCAATATCTTTGTTCTACTCACGGCTCCAAAATCATGATATCATTATTCTAATTGGATTGCGAGGACATTCGTTCCTTTCTTTCCCACTAAGAAACGAGGTGAACATGGAAGCCTTTCCAAGATGCTTCCAGAAGCAGCATATGAATAAATTCAAAACAGCTCTCTACGCACTGATTCACGCCGTTGCCGTACTTACAGGCTCGGTGCTTTTAGGTCTTAACACCAGAATCCTCTATTATATGAACATCACAAAGATTCAGGCCCAAAACGGAGAATATGACTATGCGCTCATTAAAAGCAACTACGATATTCTCATCGACTATCTGAATCCTTTTTACCGGGGAAAGCTTCAGCTCAATGGACTTCCCATGTCTCCCCAGGGTGAGTTTCACTTCTATGAAGTCAAGGTCATTTTTGACCTTGTTTGGATCCTTTTCGCCGTCAGTCTGATCCTGTCAGTCTTATTGTTTATTAAGAGGAAACGTGAAAACCAGCTGGGATACCTAAAGGGGGCTGCTGCCTTCACATTTATTCTTCCCCTCCTTCTTGGCATCCCCTTTGTCGTCAATTTCTCCAGGGCCTTTGTGGTATTCCATGAGATTGCATTTTCCAATGATTACTGGATTTTTGATCCCAACATCGATCCAGTCATCCGGATCTTACCTGAATGGTTCTTTATGTATGCTGCATTTCTCATTCTCCTCTATATGGTTCTTCTGGCTCTTCTGACGCTATTTCTTGAGAAGACCTTTGGAAAAAAGAAGCAGGACGCCTGAATATTTGATAGAATGAAAGAAAGAACGCAGAAAACACTATGGTGAAATTGTGAGGAATAGGATATGAACAAGAGTTTAGATGTACCAAGAGAAGCCGTAAGGCTTGCACTCACCAGCCGTGAGGAAGAACGGGACTATATCAGGAAGCTGGAAGCCCTGGGTGGAAAAGCCGCTGCAGTGGACATCGGTGGGAACATCTCCATCAGCATCAGCAAGATCCTGGAAAGAGCCCTGGTGGCCTCCAAAAGAGTGGGGCTTATTAAGGAAGAGTATGCAGAGGAAGGGGCTGTCATGGGTGCTGCCCGGGATGCCCTCATGCAGGTGCTGGAACGTTCCAACAATCTCAATGTGGGTGGAAAAATCGGGCTGGTTCGCATGGGCAATGACCTGGCCGTCTGTATTTATGTGAGCATTGGCCTGCTTCATCTTAATGAGTTTGCCATCGGTATTGGTCACAGAACTTTAACTGTATAGAAAAATCCGTTAAGAGGCGCAATTTATCTAGCGTCTCTTTTATTTTGTGTTCAACTTTCAGAATCTTTCGATGTAGTTGTTTTCATTTTCAAAGTACTTCGAAAATTATATAATTTTACCGCTAATTTTTAAAGAATTCTAAAATTGCGCCTCATTTTTCATCATTGTTACAAGAAACTCCGGGTTTCACTGAACTTGATAAAGTTCTGATCCCTCTATATAATAAGGTAATTCATAATTTGTTCAAGATTATGGAAGAACAGTAGTATTAGGAGGATATGTAGAATGGTAGGAAAGAAACTCGTGGCCCTCGGTATTGTGGCCATGGCCCTTGCAGTGGCAGGGTGCCAGGAAAAAAAGGAACTCACTCAAATTGGCATCAATCAGTTTGTGGTGCACGAAGCACTGGATGCTTCAAGACAAGGATTTTTGGATGTGCTCAAGGAGAATGGTTATGTAGAAGGAGAGGACATCGAAATCGACTATAAGAATGCCCAGGGAGAACAGCCCACAGCGCTGGCCATCGCCGAAGATTTTGTAGCAAAGAAGAAAGATCTCATCTTCGCCATTGCAACCCCAAGCGCCCAGGCATCTTACAACGCAACGAAAGATATTCCGATTCTCATCACTGCGGTGACCGATCCTGTGGATGCAGGCATCGCGGAATCCTTTGAGAATCCAGGCAAAAATGTTACTGGAACCTCTGACGGTGTACCCATCGGACCTCAGCTGGAGATCCTCAAAAAGGTGCTCCCTGATGCTAAAACCATCGGAGTCATTTATAACACTTCAGAACCCAACTCCACCTATCAGGTCAATGCACTGAAAAAAGCAGCAGCGGATATGGGCTTTACCGTCAAAGAAGCCGGCATCACAGCCCTTAGCGATGTCAATGCGGTGCTCCCCAGTGTCCTGAAAGAAGTGGATGTCCTTTATACCCCCACAGACAATATGGTCGCTTCAGCCTATGCGCTTATCGTAAAACTGGCCAATGACGAGAAAATTCCAGTCTTCTGCGCAGAAGACGCTGGCGTCAACGTGGGCGGACTCATTTCCGCAGGTCTTGACTACTATGAGCTGGGCAGAGAAACCGGACTCATGGCCCTTGAGATCCTGAAGGGAAAAGAACCCAAAGAACTCCCCATCTCCACCATGAAAAATCCCATCATCGTGGTGAACAAAAAGGCTGCGGAATCTTTAGGCATTACCATTCCAGAGGAGATTCTGTCTGTCGCGAAAGTGGCAGGTGAAAAATAATGAGTATTCTCATCAGTATTCTGGAACAGGGTCTGCTTTTTGCAATTCTTGTATTCGGAATCTATATCACCTATAAAATCATGGATTTTGCGGACCTTTCTGTGGACGGCACCTATCCCCTTGGAGCTGCCACCGCTGCAGTACTCCTTCTTAGAGGAATGAATCCATGGGCTGCAACAATCCTGGGAGCTATGACGGCTTCCTTGGGTGGCCTTGTAACAGGAATCATCCATACCAAGCTGAAGATCAATGGACTCATGGCAGGGATTCTCGTTATGTTCGGTCTTTACTCCGTAAACCTTAGGGTCATGGGAAAAGCCAACATTCCGCTTTTTGCTGAAACCACAGTGTTCACACTGCCGGAAGTTTCCATAGGTGGGGAAAACCTCAGCACACTCTTGCTTCTCCTTCTCATCGTGACGGTTCTTCTCTTTGTTTATGAAGCCTTTTTCAGAACAAAAACCGGCTTTTTCTTAAGAGCCGTGGGCGACAACGAAGAGATCCTCACCTCGCTGGGGGCAGATGCCCATAAAATCAAAATTCTCGGTCTTATGACCGCAAACTTTTTAGCTGGCCTTTCCGGTGCTCTCACCGCTCAGTATCAGGGATTCTCTGATGTGGGCATGGGTACTGGAAGCGCAGTCACCGCCCTTGCGGCGGTCATCATCGGAAGCTCTCTTTTGAAGAAGCTGAGCCTGCCTATGACTTCCATCGCTCTATCCGGTGCTGTGCTCTATAAGGGTATTTTAGTGCTGGTTCTAAGACTTGGACTGGACCCCAACGACTTCAAACTGGCCACCGCCATTGCGGTGATCCTAGCCATGGGCATGAGTTCCGGGGCACTGAAGAAAAGACGCAAACAAAGCGGGTTGAAGAAAGAGACCAAAGAGGATAAAGGAGGTGCCTTCTATGCTAAAGCTGCAAAACTTGTCAAAAACCTTTAATCCAGGCACCCCCATTGAAAATACTGTGCTGAAAAACCTCAGCCTTCAGGTGAAGGAAAAAGACTTCATCAGTCTTCTGGGTTCCAACGGTGCAGGTAAGTCCACACTTCTTCATCTCATTGCAGGAACCTATGAGGCTGATGGCGGTCTTATCCTTTTGGATGGACAAGATATCACCTACGAGAAAGCCCATGTGAGAGCAAAGCTTCTTGGTAGAGTCCATCAGGACCCCAGACTCTCTGTCTCTCCTTCCATGACGCTTCTGGAAAACCTTTCTTTGGCCGATGCCAAAGGAGAGAGCTTCAGCCTGAAAAAAGCAGTGGACATAAAGAGAATCAGCTACTACAAAGAGCAGCTGGCCTCTTTGGGCCTTGGCCTTGAGTCCAAGCTCCACACAAAAATAGGGCTCCTCTCCGGCGGCCAGCGTCAGGCTGTGGCCCTCTTTATGGCCGTGATGAAGAAACCGAAGCTTCTGCTTCTCGATGAACATACCGCCGCACTGGACCCCAGAACCTCAGAACTCATTATGAAAGTCACGGAGAGCCTGATCCAAAAAGAAGGCATCACCACCCTCATGGTCACCCATAACATGAATCACGCCTTGGCCTACGGCAACAGACTGGTGATGATGCATGAGGGCGAAATTGTAGAAGACCTCTCTCTGGAAGAAAAGGCAGCCCTTTCTACAAAGGATCTCATTGCCCTCTTCCAGAAAAACGCTCATTCCGTGGAGGACCGCATGGTGCTCCAAGTATAAAGCCTCTTCACTCCTAAAATAGAAGAGACCCTGAAGGATACGCTGCTTACCTGCCGCTGGTTCCTTCGGGGTCTCTTCTTTTATTTCTACTTCTTTTCTTCCGGGATCCTGATTTTCTTCTCTCTGGCGTAGTAAAACAGATACTGCTGGGAAAACCCTGCAAGAGATCCAAACTTTTCCTTGGCAAAGCTGCGCATCTTCGGGAGACTCTTGGGCTCTGTACCATAAAAATAAACCATGGCTTTCTTCACCCAGACATCCACAGGAAAAGCACCGGTCTTCCCCATGGAGAACAGCATGACGCAGTCCGCCACTTTGATGCCAACCCCTGGGAATCTCTCAAGGGCTTTCAGGCACTCCTCCTCTGGAAGAGCCGAAATGTATGTCAGATCATAAGAAAGGATCTCCCTCTCTTCAGGGGTCAGCGCTCTCTTCTCTATTTCTTTCTTCAGATGAGACGCCTTATAAACAAGCTTTGCGGTCTTTTCGATGTAGGCAGCCCGATATCCAAGACCTAGTTCCCGAAGCTCCTCTTCTGTGGCTCTGGAAAGCGCTTCTGGCGTAGGAAACGCTTCATAGGTCTCTCCCTTATACTGAATGGACTGACCATACTTCTCACTGATTCTTCGAATGCCTTCCCGGATTTTAGGAATCAGATTGTTGGAGGAAAGAATAAAAGAGATGAGGGTTTCAAAAGGATCCTGCCTGAGAATGCGGATGCCAAAGCCGAAGGATACAGCTTTCTTCAGTAGCGGATCTTTTCTCAGCGCCCCCTTGATCTTGCCGTAGTCTCTTGAAAGATCAAAATAGTCTCTGAAAAAGCTTTGAAAGTCTTCCTTTGTGATGCCAAGAAGATAAACATCATTCTCCACAAGCTTCACTTCCAGCACTTTCCCTTCCACGATGCCCAGATAATGATCCTTCTCCATATTTTGGCTTGTCCACCGGAAACACTGTCCGCATTCAAAGATCTGCTGAGGGTGAAAATGCTTCACTTCCTTTAACGCAATCCCATCCTCCAAAATCTCCATCTCTTTATAATCCATCTCGTCCTCTCTTTACTTCTCTTTTCCCATCAGGTACTCATGAATGCCCTTGGCTGCAGTTTTTCCTGCGCTCATGGCGAGTATCACCGTGGCAGAACCTGTCACCGCATCTCCTCCAGCAAACACGCCTTCCAGGCTGGTGGCTCCAGATTCTTCTTTCACCAGGATGCACCCTCTTCTATTCGTTTCAATGCCTTTGGTGGTGCTGGAGATCAGCGGATTGGGCGATGTCCCAAGGCTCATGATGACACTGTCGCAGGGCATGGTGAACTCGCTTCCTTCAATTTCCATAGGCCGTCTTCTTCCAGAGGCATCGGGTTCTCCCAGCTCCATTTTCACGCAGACCATGCCTTTCACAAATCCCCTTTCATCCACCAGGATTTCCTTCGGATTTGTCAGAAGGTTCATCTCAATCCCTTCTTCGATGGCGTGATGCACTTCTTCCGCTCTGGCTGGAATCTCCTTTTCGGATCTTCTGTAGACAATGCTTGCTTTTGCGCCAAGTCTCGCTGCAGTTCTTGCCGCATCCATGGCCACATTGCCTGCGCCTACCACCGCCACATGCTTTCCATGACTGATGGGGGTATCGTAGCCTTCCTGGAACGCTTTCATAAGATTTGCCCTGGTCAGGTACTCATTGGCAGACATGACTCCGTTGGCATTTTCACCTGGGATTCCCATGAACATGGGAAGTCCTGCTCCGGATCCAATGAACACCGCTTCGAATCCTTCTTCCTCAAACAGACTTTCTATGGTCACCGTCCGGCCCACAATAACGTTGGTCTCGATGGTGACCCCCAGATCCTTCAGTAGCCTGATTTCTTCCTTAACAATGGTTTCCTTCGGCAGTCTGAACTCCGGTATACCGTACACCAGTACCCCGCCTGGCTCGTGCAGCGCTTCAAAAATGGTCACTTCGTAGCCTAATTTTGCCAGATCTCCCGCACAGGTGAGACCCGCAGGGCCGCTGCCCACCACTGCCACTTTATGTCCGTTTGCCGGCGCCTTCTCTGTGTTCTTATATCCCGTCTCCATAGCCCAGTCTGCCACAAAACGCTCCAGTTTTCCGATGTTCACAGGTTCTCCCTTGATGCCCACAATGCATTTTCCTTCGCACTGCTCTTCCTGAGGACAGACTCTGCCACAGACTGCTGGGAGGTTACTGGCTTCCCCGATGGTGTCTCTTGCTTTATCGATGCGCCCGTCCTTCAGTTCCTGGATGAACCTAGGAATGTTGATGGCCACAGGACATGCGCCCACACATCTTGGATTTCTGCATTGGAGACAACGCTCTGCTTCTCTAAGAGCTTCCTCCTGATTATAGCCAAAACTGACTTCCTTGAAGTTCTTCACTCTCTCTTCGGGCTTCTGCTCCCGAACAGGTACTCTATTTTTCATCATGGGCAATCTCTCCTAAACTGCAGAATCCGGAATCCTTATGAACATCCTTCTGCTCTTTCTCGATGGTTTTCTTCCCTTCCTGGGACTTGTACATGGACTGTCTTCTCATGGCTTCATCAAACTGGATCAGGTGCCCGTCAAACTCCGGACCATCTACACAAGCGAATTTCACTTCATCTCCCACAGTGACTCTGCAGGCCCCACACATACCTGTGCCATCCACCATGATGGGATTCAGGGATACGATGGTTTTCAGCTGGTATTCCTTGGTGAGCCTTGACACAAATTTCATCATGATCATGGGACCAATGGCCACACAAAGATCGTAGTTTTTTTCTCCATCATCCAGAAGCTCCTTCAGCTTTTCTGTGACAAGCCCGTGATACCCATAACTGCCATCATCGGTACAAATGTAGAGATTTTCAGCCACTTCCCGAAACTCCTTTTCAAGAATCAGGGTGTGCTTAGATTTCGTTCCGATGATCACATCCACTTTGATGCCTTTTTCTTTCAGCATCTTCACTTGAGGATACACAGGCGCAGTTCCTACACCGCCTGCAATGAAGACAATTCTATGCTCTTTCAGTTTCTCTGCTTCTTCCGTCACTACTTCTGATGGATTCCCCAAGGGGCCGACAAAATCTCTGATTTCTTCCCCGGCTTCCTTCTCCGCAAGTTTTTTCGTCGATGCACCCAGCGTCTGAAAAACAATGGACACACTTCCTTCTTCCCTGTCATAGTCACAGATGGTTAGAGGCACTCTCTCTCCTCTCTCATCCACCTTCACAATGACAAACTGACCTGGCAGAGCGCTTTTTGCCACTCTTTTCGCTTCAATATCCATCTGGTAGATATTGGGCACCAGTTCTTTTTTCCGTAAAATTTTATACATTTGTTTCCCCCAACATATTTCATTTTAGAGCCTGGCTCTATCCTTTTTCAGTATACGGACTTCTCTTCCTTTGTTCAAGAAAAAACAATGAGCAACAATGAAAAAGAGGCCTCCGCGGAGACCTCTTCCTATGACTTTTTACTTATCCAGATCGTTCATGAGATACACCAAAGTCAGAAGACTTTCACTCAAGTGCACATTCTCAATGGATACATTCTCTGGTACATGGATGTCTATGGGGGCGAAGTTCCAGATGCCCTTGACGCCATTTGCCACCAGAGTGTCTGCTACCCTCTGCGCCACGGTGTGTGGTACACAGATGATGCCGATGTCTGTCTTGTTGTTTTTCAGGAACTCATCCATGGTGTCAATATCGCTGATTTCGATATCTTTCATCTTCATGCCAATGAGCTTGGGATTCACATCAAAAATTCCATTGAGATCGAATCCGAACTTCTCGAATCTTGTGTAGTTTGCCACAGCCTGACCGATGTTTCCTGCACCAATGATGATGGTGCTGTATCTTTTGTCCAGCCCCAAAATGGTGGAAATCTCATTGTAAAGCTCTTTCACGTTATATCCGTATCCTTGCTGACCGAAACCACCGAAGCAGTTGAAGTCCTGGCGAATCTGGGAAGCGGTGAATCCGATCTTCTCGCTCAGTTCTTTGGAGGAAACACGGTCCACATCATTTCTCAGAAGCTCTGCCAGATGTCTGTAGTATTTTGGTAATCTTTTAATTACGGCCATAGAAATATCTTTTTTCTTGTCCATCCTTACACCTCATCGTTAAAT
Organism: Proteiniclasticum ruminis; assembly: GCF_900115135.1. Classification (GTDB taxonomy): domain Bacteria; phylum Bacillota; class Clostridia; order Clostridiales; family Clostridiaceae; genus Proteiniclasticum; species Proteiniclasticum ruminis_A. Next base: position 128,322 of record NZ_FOVK01000004.1, read on the forward strand.
AAATTTCTAACAATATCATACCATAAATTATTTTAAGTTGTGTATATTTTTGTCAAAGAAAATCTGATTTTTGATCAATTTTATGAATTTCTCAGAAATACCCCCATTATGTATTAGGATATTTTCATAATTGCATCAGAAATCTATATATATTTAAATTTTCCAAAGCTGCCGCAAACCCTCCTGTGGTTTTCTGTTCCGGTCTCCAGCACTTTGTCTTCAAACAGGACAGTATAAAAAGGAAAACCTCTGCCGTACAAGAGAACTCGACGCAGAGGTATTATTTCACATTAAAGTTCTAGGTCTAGGGAAGGATTTCTAAAAGCGCATCCAGCACATACTGCTGCTGGTCATCGAAACTGATATCCGGGAGACTGTCTCCCTTCTGGATGCCATAATTTCCGAAACTCGCATGATTGCCTCCCCGGATGACGACGCCTTCAAAGCTTTTTGGCAGACGGTCCTGAGCCTCCTGAAGGCTTTCAAAATCCACCACCTGGTCTTTGTCACCCACCAGGGAGTATACAGGAAACGGTGCAGAGGATAAATCAGTGTTCCCTGCTGGATAGGACGCAAGAAGAATCAGACCGTCTACTGTATCCTGATTCTTTTGTGCAAAACTTGACGCGGAGACACCTCCTAAAGAATGTCCAATGAGAACCCATGGCATCTCCTCATTCACGTAGCTTTTGGCTGCGTTATTTTCCAGTATGGACAGTTTGAACGGCACCTTTACGATTACTGTCTTATAGCCAAGAGCGGCAATCTTTCGTGCTAAATGCCCATAAGCCCGTTCAGAGACTCTTCCGCCAGGATAAATCACAACGCCTCCTTTGGGAGAAGAGGGTGTGAATACGAGGTCGCCTTTCACCTCTTCAAAGGTTATTCCATCTCCTGAAACCAAGGCTCCTTCGGCCACCATGGACGCTCTATAGTAGTCTCTGGCGTAGACATAGAATCCAACCCCCATGAAAATCACGAGGATGAGTAGGATCCTTACAATCCGGTCTCTTCTTTTTATCTTCTTTTCCACTTCTGTCATCGCTATTCCTCACATTCTGTTTCTGCACTCATTCTAAGATTCCGGGCAATCCTGTGCCCACTACTTCAGTATACTGTATTTTAGTGAAACCTTTAAGGGTTCTGAAGGGATTTTCTTCCCTTTTCACAAACTCTTTGCGAAGTTCTTGAAATGTCAGAGCCCATCTTTACTGTCCTGTGCTAAAATAGAAGCAATAAGAGATAAAGTTTGGTGAAATCATGAAAAAGAGAGTCCTTGATAAAGATCACTATATATTTTTGGATAAACCTCCGGTCAGTCTCTACAATGAGGAAGATCATGAGGAAAGAAAGGCAGAGATCGACGCATACACTACATCCTTGCGTACCTATATGATTTCTCTGGAATCTCTTTCCAAAGAGCATTTTTCCAGAGAAGAGCTCAGCCTTCACCTGAATCTGGCACTGATTCTTCTTTCAGAGGAAAAGCTTTGGACCAGGACAAAAGAACTGAAACGAATTCCCCTCAAAGTATTTTCTTCCATGGTGGAAGAGCCACTTTTTGAACTGAAAAAACGTCAGAAGCACATTCTTGCGCTGACTCTTCTCTTGGAGCCGGGCATCTATCCGAAGCTTCAGAAGACCCTGCACTTTGGTCCAGCAGAGGAGAAACGGACCACCCTCATTGAGGGAAAAGATCATACAGGTACAGTTCTGAAACGAAGAGGCGGTGTCGCCTATATTCTTACCAATGATGGAGCTTTTTATAAAATCCGGGATACGGGATCAGAAGTCGGAACCCTTGGCTATGGAAAAAAAGTCAGAAGAAAACCCAATGTGCTGAAACCGCTTCTCGTCCTTCTCGTTCTTGCCATTCCCTTAGGATTCTACTACAATTCTCTGCAGAAAGAGATAGAGCGTACTGTCATCATCAAAGCTGTAGGCGAAGTGACGCTGAAGTTCAACTCCTTTGGTCATCTTGTGGACGCCTTCGGAAACAATCCCAAAGGGAGAGACTACATCGAAAGGGCTAGATTTGATGACCTCAGCCTGGATGCTGCTGTGGGAGAAGTGCTGGAACAGGCCTACATCAGTGAGACCATCCGTGAAAAAAGCACCGTGGAGATTCTCATCTCCGGTAAACCCCTTGCCAAAGACTACTTTCATGAAGGCGAAACAAAAGACCGCATTGTCAGCTACCAGATCGAAGCAAAAATCAACGACAATGGCTCCTTCCTTTACACCCAGTGACCAATAAACAGAAAGAAAAAAAGTCCCGGATCTTATTTAAATAGATCCGGGACCATCTTATTTCTCTAGCTGTTCACTTCAGTCTTTATTTGTTGTAAAGCTCTTCGAAAGAACCTTCGTCAAATCCAACCATGTACTCTTCATCTACAAAAATTGTAGGCACACTGCGCACGCCAAGAGCCAGAAGTTCTTTTCTGAACACTGGGTCAGAAGTGTTCTTCTCTTCATAGGAAATATCGTTGGCATTGAAGTATTCCTTTGCCAGATCGCAGTAGGTACAGGTATTGGATGTGTATATGACAACCTTTTTGCTCATTTTCTTCTCCTCCAAAGTCAAAGTCTTTGCCGGAACAAGAATCTTCCGGTATCTTTATTGTACCGCACCTATTGAATTTTGTCCAATTTATCTTTGGGCAGTCTCAGTCCTTCCGCACCTTCTTCCTGGTATTTTGTTACACAATCCTCACAGACACAAGAAAGGTTTCTTGCCTCTTCAGGGACCAGAAGAAGCAGGCCATCAGGAAAAGAGACGGTGGTGCACCAGCAGGTGGAAGGATCTTCTCCACTGACCATGTGGCAGTGGTTTTCTTTATGGCAGATGGGGCAGATTCCAGCGTTCATATGTACCTCCATAATTCTATCAATAATTACTACTCTCATCATATGCCCCTTTCTCCATCTTCTCAACATCTCTTGGGAAAACATCCCGTTTCGTGTATAATATCATTTTAGAAGTATATGAATTGAAAAGGAAGGAATTCCATGGAAGAGAAAAGAATCAATAAAGCCATCTCAGATACAGGTTTCTGCTCCAGGCGGGCAGCGGACGGTTATATAGAACAAGGCAGAGTCACCGTCAATGGTTTGGTTGCTGTGATGGGCTTGAAAGTCACCGAGAAGGATGAAATAAGAGTGGATGGAAAACTCGTGGACAATAAGCCTCCTCTGGTGTATATCGCCTTGAACAAGCCAAGGGGCATTGAATGCACCACCAACAGAAAAGTACGTAATAATATCGTGGATTTTGTAAACCACAAAGAAAGGATTTTCCCCATCGGACGGCTGGATAAGGACTCTGAAGGGCTCATCCTTCTCACCAATGACGGAGACATCGTAAACAAGATTCTGCGCGCAAGAAACAACCATGAGAAAGAATATATTGTCACAGTGAATAAACCCATGACAGACTCATTTCTAAAAGGTATGGGAGGGAGAGTCCCCATACTGGATACCTACACAAGAGAGTCCAAAGTAGAGAAGCTGGATGAGAAGACTTTCCGGATCATCCTCACCCAAGGACTCAACAGACAGATTCGTAGAATGACAGAGTACTTCGGATATAGAGTGGTGACACTGAAGAGGATCCGGATCATGAACATAGAGCTTGGGAAACTGGCTCTTGGAAGATACCGAAATCTTTCCCCCATGGAGCTTTCTCAGCTGAACGATCTTCTCGAAGATTCCTATAAGACCATAGACTGATTTTTTCAGCCTATGGTCTTTCTTTTTAACTCAGTTTTAACACGATGAAAATATCATCAAAACAAAAACCGTACAATTGTTCACTTATGCACACTATTCACAAAGTCCTGTGGATAACTTGTGGAATTCCTGTGGTTTTGAGGGGATGAATTGAATTTTGCACAATATACACCCCTGTTCAAGAAATAGTTTTCCACCTTATCCACAGGTTTATCCACAATTGCACTGATTTCATGTGAGTAACGTGTGTAATTCGTAGGTACAAGCTGTATTTTCTGTGGAAACTTGAACATGAATATTCTTTTACCTGAAATCTTAAAAGAGTTTCAAGTAAATCAGCCAAGTTTCAGAACTGTACTGATATTTTGTCAAAAAAACTCTCCGTTTTCCAGGTTTCCAGAAAACGGAGAGTTTGCTATATAAGATTCAACGGATTCAGATTTTATAGAATTCCATTAAGCCCGCTGAGTGCAAGTACAGCCAGGGCTGCATAGACCAGAAGGATTGGAAGGCCTTTGAAGGCTTTAGGTGTATGTGCTACAGAGAGTCTTTCCCTAACTGCTCCATACAGGATGAAGGCAAAGAGAAGACCCAGTGGTGCTCCGACTGCTGTAACCAGTACTGGCAGCAGCTCTTGAGCGTCATTGGCAACTGTTCCTTGTAGAAGGAATTCCATTCCTTCTGTACCTGTCATCAAAAGCAGATAAAGTATCGCTGAGTTTGCTGACAGAAGTGGAAGAATCTTCTTCACTCTTTCGTACATCTCAGGTTTTACTTTCTTCACACCAGACATCACAAGCGCTGTGGACACAAGAATCAGGAGAACATAGACCAAAAGATTCAGTACGTCCAGTTCAAATAGTGTCCCGGCAAAGTACCCAAGAATGCTGGAAATAGCCATAACAAGAGCCGCAGAAACTCCTATACAAAGAATTTCCCCTTCTTCTTCTCCGAAATGAGCCAGCTGTCCCAGTCCCACAAGCTTAGTCAGTGCAAGATTGTTGATCAGTATAGTACCAAGAAGAATCGGTAGTATGTTTTCCATTTTACTTACCTCCCTTGTCGTTTCCGGACTTTCCAATGGCCTGGAACAGTCCGCCAACAAACGCTGTCATCAATAATGCTCCAGTGGAACCTGCAAACAGGCTCAGGGTGAACTGCTGTGGAATGATATTGAAACTGAAGAGTTCAGCACCATTAAGCGGATTCAGAAGGGCGATGCCTCCAGACACTGCAAGTTCTCTTAAGAATGCTATTGCCAAAAGAGCCACCACATAGGCACAGCCAGCCAGCAGCGCATTTTTCATGTTTTCTCCAAAAGATGTCTTTTCTGTCAGTGATCCACTGGCAAAAAGAATCAGAGAGTTCACGGCCATCAAAGGAATAAAGATGCCCACTTCAGAAGCAATACCAGACATATAAGCCAGTGCAAGAAGCTCTCCAAGCTTTGCAAGGAATGCGGAAAGCACAAGACCTACTGGAATCATCATCTCTGAAGGTGTCACTTTACGAAGAAGTCCACCCAGAACTCCTGCAAGAATCACCAGAACGAAGATCAAAAGTCCCATACCAAGGGCTGTTGTCACGCTTCCTGTCACTGCAAGGGCTGTGGTGAGTCCTAGAGCCAGAGACAGAACAGGATTATTTCTGAAGAAACCTATTTTTATGTTATTTAACTTATTCATGCTCTTCTCCCTCCTACTTGTTCGCATTCAGCGCTGCGAGAATTGCATTGATGACGGATGTGCTGGATACCGTTGCCATAGACACCGTATCTGCTTCTACGGATGGATCTGCATAAGAGAGATTCTCAAACTGCATTGCAAAATCCTCGTGAAGGACTTTGTCTCCAATGCCCTTGGTGTCATTCACCTCGAGAACTTCCACCTTTACAATCACCTGGTTTGTTGGATCCAGTGTAATCTTCACAACGTTTGGCTTTGCGCCATCATACTGCTCAATGACAGCATATCCTGCCGCTTCCACCGTATAGGTGACATTTCCGCCTTCTTCCACGGTATCAATGATAACGCCTTGTCTGGATTCAGAGACATCTTCTCGGAATATGGGCAGCTTCCCTCCAAACTCCAGTGGTGGTGCCGCAGGCTCAGGCGCTGCGCCTTCTCCATTGTCTTCAATTCCCATCATGGCATTAAAACTTGCTCTAGCGGCATCAATGGCATCCACAACGGCTTTGGAGCTCACTGTAGAACCTGAAATAGTAGCAATTCCGTCTACAGAGGTCTTGCCGACCACAGATCCGATAAAGGCTTCTTCGCCTACCTGGCTTCCATATCCAGGAGTATCATTGAGATTGATGATTTCATACCCAACGATGTTTCCTTCAAGATCAAAACCCAGAGCGAATGTGATCTTATCTGCAAATCCCTGGTTTTCAAGGATATAGACGAAACCGCCATTATCTTCATCTTCAAATAGCTTCTGGATCAGACCAGTTTCATCAGTAAATTCTTCTTCTTCAAAATTCTTGGAATCCGGGAAGATCTTTTCCAGGATTTCCTGATATTCGCCACTTCCTGCTGCTTCAATGAGGGGTCTCAGCTGTGCATCTGCAAAAAGAAGCACGCCGCCTGCAACGAGAACAGTAGCAAGTAAAACAACGAAACCTTTCATGTTTTTCATCTCTCTGTCCTCCCTTACTTATTCAGTGTTTCAAAAGCAATACGTACTGCCTTTGTCACAGATGTGGATGATATGGTTGCACCAGAAATTGCGTCCACCCCAGCATTCTTGTCCTCAAAGGAGATGCCCTTGAACTGGTCAAGGAACGCAGGGTCATCAATTCTGTCTCCAAGTCCTGGAGTATCATTTACAGAAACGATGGCAACGCTTTCTACAGTATTGGTGTCTTTATTGATCTTCACTTCAATTTTATTAGGTTCTCCACCAGACTGGATGGCATAATATCCAGGCGCGGACAGAACGAAGGTCACAACAGATCCCTCTTCTGACTGTTCCAGCACCTCAGGAAGGTTGTCCTGACTGTCAGTGAAGATGCCAAGGCCGCCTCCTTCTCTTGGGAACTCAATGGCTTTGGGCTCAAGACCGTTTCCAGCCATGAAGGTCAGAAGGATTCCAGCTGCAAAGGTCACTGCAATGGATACAGTGTACTTCTTCACAGAATAGATGGACCATCCGTCTGTGAGCTTGTCAATGAGTGGAGACACCATATTCATGATGAGAATGGCAAATACCACACCACCTGGAAGACTTGCCTGCAGTCTGATGATTACGGTCAGTGCAGCAAGGCCAATGGCATAAATGATTCTTCCGCTGATGGTGGTAGGATTGGTTACTGGGTCTGTGGCCATGAACACCGCACCGAAGACAAGTCCTCCAGCCAGCACATGGAACATGGGGTACCACATACCTACACCGTTGACCAGTGCAATGATGGTGGTGAACACAAATACAGAACCGATATAAACTGCAGGAACCTTCCAGTCCAGAACCTTTCTATATGCAAGATATGCACCTACAAGAAGGATGAGCAGCGCACTGGTTTCACCAATGGCTCCAGGATACCATCCCAGAAGAAGATTGGTGAGTCCGCCAAACTGATCCAGGAACTTCTCTGCCACAGCAGCATCCTTGATGAGCCATCCTGCATTGGCGATGGAGGAGACGGGTGTTGCACTGGTAGTGACATCTGCAACAGTCGATCCCATCAGGGAGGCAAAAATCACAGCACGGCCTACACCAGCTGGATTGAAGATATTATGGCCGAATCCTCCAAAGATCAGCTTTCCAACGAAAATAGCAAAGAATGATGCTACTCCGATGGCGAAGTATGTGGTGGAAATCGGTACGGTTAAAACAAGAATGATTGCTGTAACCAGCGGGAATGAGCTTTTCATGTGTTTTACAATGTTCTTTTTGGTTGCCAGTGCAAACACCGCTTCTGTCAGCAGTGCCACCACAATGGCCGTCACCATAAGAAGCACGCCATGGATGACATAGTCCATACCATACTCCTGGAAGTAGAACACCATGGAGAAGATAAAGACTACAAGAAGTCCAACGCTGAGCTCAGCCATGACACCCTGGGTGCTGTGGTCTTTGTCTCTATTGTTTGGAGACACTTTGGTCAAAAATTTCATTGATACTGTCCCCCTTACTTCTGCGCTGCGGCTCTTAAGAGTGCTTTACCACGTCTTACGCCTTCAGTCACTTCGATTTTAGATGGGCATACATAAGTACACATGCCGCATTCGATACACTGGTCTGCACGGAGCTTTGTCAGAAGCTTCACATCCCCTGCTTCTTCCGCGTTGTTGATTCTTACTGGAAGAATCCCTGCAGGACAGTGGTCATTACATCTTCCGCATCTAAGACAAGCAATGGCCTCGTCTTCATCAGGCTTCAGAATGGTGATGGCATTGGACGCAGAATTGATCACGGCACGATCTGTGGAAACAGTCTTCCCCATCATCGGTCCGCCGCCTACGATACGTACTTCATCATAAGCATATCCACCGATCTGCTCTACGATTTCCTGAACAGATACGCCTACGGGTACACGCACGTTGGAAGGATTCTTCACTGCATCACCAGAGATGGTACAGATTTTCTCAATGATTGGCTTGCCATATCGCAGTGCTTCGGAGAAAGCGATGGCTGTGGTCGCATTGTTCACAATAACGCCTATTTCTCCTGGCAGCTTGTCATATCTCTTCTTGAAGACTTCATAAATCAGGGTTCTTTCCCAGCCCATGGGATACTGGTCCGGAACTTCTTCCACGAAGAGTCCTTCTGTATCCTTCACAGCTTCACGAACCTTGGCTATGAGATCTTTTTTTGTTTTCTTGATGGCTATGAGCGCCTTCTTGGCACCAGACATCTTCAGCATGGTCTTGGTTCCATACACCAGCTCTTCCACCTGATTGTCCATGATGCGGTAGTCCGCTGTGATGTATGGCTCACATTCTACTGCGTTGATCAATAGAGTATGAATGCCTTTGGCCCCTTTGTACTTCACGTAAGAAGGGAATCCAGCTCCACCACACCCAACGATACCGGCATTCATCATGAATGTCACCAGTTCTTCTACAGAAGCTTTCTCAGCGTCTATAGGCTCAAAGGGTCTCTCAAATGTGTTGAGTCCGTCATTTTCAATGACGACATGGTCTATTACTCTTCCTGTAGTATGCTCCAGTTCTTCAATACCCAAAACTTTACCGGAGACGGAGGAGAAAATAGGCACCTTGAAATGGTCATCACGCTTTGCAAGCATTGTGCCTGCTTTCACGGTATCCCCTGCTTTCACAAGTACATCTGTACATGCCATCAGCGGTATAAAGACCTTCTTACCGGCCACGATGTTCTTCACTTCACCATGGCTTGTCAATTCTTTGTGCCCATTCAAATGTAATTTCATGGGCCCGATCAATATTGACATACTGTTCACCCGACCTTTCAGAATTTCGTTAATAATTAAACCAAGAATGAAACAGCTCCCGATTCTCTTTATCATTCTTTTACAGTTCCTGAATAATTATAACATAAAACTCAAAGATTGAAACTTCAATATGCCCTGCATATCAGGATCTTTACTCTGAATTCGACAAGAAATTCTGATCTTTTTTGATAAGTTCTTAAAACAAACCTTTTCACAAATTTAGTATAATATTATCAAAGGTTTTGACAGTATTTAACAATCTAAATTTTGGATGTTAATTTGTTAACTTTCTTTGAATAAACTAACAGATTCATGATAGTACCTTATCAAGGATGATATATCCATAAAGGAACCCTGAAAACTTTTCGTTTTTTAAGGTATAGACCCTTTTCCATTTTCATAATTTTACTGCGGGTTTCGAAAACGAAACTCCAGATTCTGTTTTTCCTCAACCATGGTATAATATAGGAAAGAACACAGAGAAAACTCTGTTTTATGGAGGATTTTATGAGAATAGGTATAGGTTACGATGTACATAAACTTGTGGAAGGACGGGACCTCATCATCGGCGGTGTGAAGATTCCACATGAAAAAGGACTATTAGGTCATTCTGACGCAGATGTCCTGACCCATGCCATCATGGACGCTCTTCTTGGAGCGGCAGCCCTCGGTGACATCGGTACCCATTTCCCCGATACCGCTGCTGAATATAAGGATGTGGACAGTCTAGTTCTACTGAAAGAAGTAAAAAAGATGCTGAAAGAGCGTTCTTATAAAATCATCAACATTGACGGTGTAATCATTGCCCAGGAGCCCAAGATGAAGCCTCATATCCCTGCCATGAGAAAGGTTCTTTGCGAAGTGCTGAACCTGCAGGAAGACCAAATCAACATCAAAGCCACCACAGAAGAAGGTCTTGGCTTCACAGGAAGCAAAGAAGGCATCTCTTCTCAAGTGGCCGTACTCATTGACAAAAGATTCTAATAAATAAAGTTCCAGCAAAGGAGGCAGGGTATGGAAAGACTTTATCAGAACATCTCCAAACGAAAATCCACACGAAAATTCAACATGGACTCCCTGGATCCTTCCTCCATGGAACGGGTAGAACAGGCACTGCAAGACATTCCTCAGCTTTTTGAGAATCTTACTGTATCCTTTATCCTGGTGAGAGATGGTGAGCATTTCATGGAAAAGGGCACCAGTATCCTGGGTGCTTACACCAAGGTGAAGTCTCCGCATTACCTGGTGGTGGCTTGTAAAGAAGCATCCGGGTTCCGCCAGGCCGCTGGCTATTCCATGGCGCATGTACTTTTAAAGCTCAACGACTTAGGCATCGCCACCTGCGTCACCTATCCAGGGGTAGATCTCATGACCATTCAGCAGTTTGCCCCACTGGAAGAAGAAGAGGTGCCCATTCTTTTCATCGCCTTTGGCAATCCGGAAGATCCATTGTCTCTTTATCCTAAACCGGATTATTATAAGAGGCGTTCCTATAAGGACATCCTCCTTCAGGGGCCAGTAAAAAGAAAGTACAAGTTCATTCTGGAAGCGGCAAGACTTGCTCCATCCTCTTTCAATACCCAGCCCTGGAGATTTGCTGTGGATGGGCATAAAATCCATCTTCTTCGGGTGAAGCTCGGCTTTATCAAAAGCAAGCTTTTTTCTTCCCTGAATAAGATCGATATGGGACTCGCTCTGGGCTTCATGGTCATCGCCCTCAAAAGCAAGGAGATGAAATTCCGCCTGGTGAAAGACCCCGTGGCCTATGAAGGCATGGAATACATGATCACCATTGAAATGAAAGAATAAGAATATAAATCTATAGGAGGAACTTCTTATGAGTCCAATCAACAAGAAAAAGCTCTTTTTTCTCGCACTTTTCCTTGGTACCCTGCTTTTGATGAAAGCATCGGAAAAGGTTCTGACGGAGCACCCTATAGCAGAAGATTTTTAACTAAAAAAACAGAAGAGTACAGGATCTTCAGGAGTTGCTCCTCATAGATCACTGTACTCTTTTCTTTTCTACCCGCCGTTTTATCTAGGCTTCTACAGCGCCTTCTTTCAGCAGGATGGTCAGTCTTGCATTTTTCTCTGTGACCTCATATGAAAGCACATGCTTTTCTCCATCCAGTTCAATAAAGGACATGGCAGAGAGCAGGTCCCGATCCATGAGAAAATGCACGGAATAAAGATTTCCCTGTCCAACGCGGATGAGGATGGAAGAAACTTTAAAAAACTCCATCTCAATCTTGTATTTGAGAATCAGGGGTCTTCCTTCATTATCAAGAAAATAATCCTTGTCGCCTTCCCGGTCTTTTACACTGCGCAGATGATAGTTCCCTTGGATCAGCTGTTCCAGTTGGTACATTACAAACGCCCCCTTTTATTCAGCTGCATTCCACAGCTTTGTCTTCCTCTTCATTATAATCCACTGCTTCTACGAAATGTTTCTTCTCTTCAGATGTTTACAAAAAATGCAAAAAAAGACAGGAGGTGCCTCTATCTGCACTTCTCCTGTCCAGTTCTTTTTAATATGCTTTACCCCAGTACACCATGGTGTCTGTTTCTTTGCCACAGCAGACGCAGGTGTCAGCCACCTTCTCCTGCTCAAAAGGCATGCATCGGGAGCTGAGCCCATATACTTCCTTGATCTTCTCTTCGCAAGCCAGCTCTTTACACCACATAGCCTTAATGAAACCAGGCTTGTTGTCCGCTGCATCTCTCATTTCTTCAGGGGTTGTCACCGTTGTGGTCATTTCTTCCTGTCTCTTCACAGCTTTCTCATAAAGCGCATCATGAATTTCATCTAGAAGTGCTGGAATTCTTGTCTCCAGCTCATCCATGGACACGATCATCTTTTCTCTGGTATCTCTTCTTACAAGAACCACCTGATTATTTTCGATGTCCTTAGGACCTACTTCCAGTCTTAGAGGCACTCCTTTCATCTCATACTCACTGAACTTCCAGCCTGGCTTCTTATCGGAAGCGTCCACTTTCACACGGCATACGCCTGAAAGCTTACCGCGAAGCTCTTCCGCTTTTTCCAGAACGCCTTCCTTGTGCTGTGCCACTGGAATGATCATAAGCTGAGTGGGTGCCACTCTTGGTGGCAGGATGAGTCCTGAGTCATCCCCATGAACCATGATGATGGCACCGATGACTCTAGTGGATAGTCCCCAGCTGGTCTGATGCACATGGCTGAGCTTTCCGTCTTTGCCTGTATATCGTATACCAAACGCCTCTGCAAAGCCCTTTCCAAAGTTATGGGATGTTCCGGACTGGAGGGCCTTTCCATCATGCATAAGCGCTTCAATGGTATAGGTGGCTTCAGCACCTGCAAACTTCTCTTTGTCTGTCTTTCTTCCCTTCACCACTGGAATGGCGAGAAAATCTCTGAACATGTCTGCATAGACATTCAGCATCTTGATGGTTTCTTCCTGGGCTTCTTCAGCGGTCTCATGAATGGTGTGACCTTCCTGCCAGAGGAACTCGGAGGTTCTTAGGAAAGGTCTTGTGGTCTTTTCCCATCGGATGACGCTGCACCACTGGTTATACTTCTTTGGCAAATCATTATAGGACTGCACAATGTTTGCGAAGTGCTCACAGAAGAGCGTCTCTGAAGTAGGTCTGATGCACAGCCTTTCGGTGAGAGGCTCAGATCCACCATGGGTTACCCAGGCCACTTCAGGAGCGAATCCTTCCACATGGTCCTTTTCCTTCTGAAGAAGACTCTCAGGAATCAGCATTGGCATATAGACATTCTCATGTCCTGTTTCCTTGAACTTCTTATCCAGATACCCCTGAATGTTCTCCCATAGTGCATACCCGTAGGGTCTTAGGATCACAGCACCTTTAACGCTGGAATATTCGATGAGTTCTGCTTTTTTCACGATGTCTGTGTACCACTGGGCGAAGTCCACATCCATGGATGTGATGGCTTCTACAAGCTTTTTGTTGTTGTTCATTACAATACCTCCCACAAAATTAAAAGAAATAAAAAAAGAAGGCTCAATAAAAGGGGCCAAATCTCTTCGGCGGTACCACCCTTATTGATACTTCTCCTAACGTATCCACTCTAAAGTATAACGGCTTTCCCCGCTCAAATGGTTGAGAAACTCCAAGACAGGTTCTGGAAACTTTCCTTGAGGGCTTTCACCAATCCCCTCTCTCTATGAAGGCAGGACTTCCATACTGGTTCTTTTCATCGTTTATATCATATAGATTTTATAGGAAATTCCACTTCCGGTCAACTGCTTTTTTTAAGAGACTCCTAAGAAACTCACAAAGGCACTTCTCTTCCGCGCAGGAAGGCACTGACCTTCAAAGATAGCTGTAGAGGCTATGTGAGAATCCACCAGCTTTTATACCGGGGGTCCAGATAGAGTGCATGCCTTTCTTTGAGTCTTTTTCTTTTTCCCCGGACGAAAAATGTCTTCTCCGTAAGGCCGTTACTATGCTCTTCCAGAACATAGTAAATCTTCTCCACTTCATACACATAGTAGGCGGCATTCTCCACAGAATAGAAACGGAACTTCAGTGGATACACTTTGCCTTCTTTATAATACGAGATCACTTCGCATGGCCGTCGATAATCCTGAGGGTACATAAAATCACCTTCTTTACTCTTTGATTTTATATTAGAACACATGTTCTTTATTGTCAAGAGAAAGAATACAACACAATATGTGGTGCGTTATCAGAAACAATCCACAACATCTTGTGTGTAATGTGTATAACTTCTTGCACAAAAAAAGAGAGCTTCCGCTCTCCTTCTCTTATTTTAAATAGCTCATTGGATTCACAGCTGTGCCATTCTTTCTGATTTCAAAATGCAGATGGCTTCCAGTGGATCCTCCGGTACTTCCCATCTTTCCAATGCTTTGTCCTTGAGTCACAGTGTCTCCAACGCTCACGGAAATTCTGCTTAAATGTGCATAAGCTGTCTCCATACCATTTGCGTGTCTGATCACTATGAGTTTTCCATAGCTTCCCTGATATCCGGTAAAGATCACCTTACCATTTTGGGAGGCTGCGATGTTGGTGCCTGAACTGTTTGCAATATCAATTCCTGTATGCATTCTTCTGGTTCTGGAGATCGGATGGATTCTGTACCCAAAGGGGCTGGTGAATCTTCCTGAAGTTGGCCAGATAAAAGTGGTGGATTTTCTCACAGCCTCTTCTTTCTCGATCTGATCTTCCAATGTGATTTTTTCTACACTAAGGGCAGTCAGTGTCACGTTTGTCTCTTCAGATACTCTCTGAGCTTCTGTCACTTCATTTGTATACTGCTCTTTCTTGCCCATTTCAGTATTCATCAGAGCTTCCACCTGAAGAATGTTCTCTTCAATCTCCGCTCTTTTCAGAAGCAGCGCTTCTTCAATCTCGCGGTAGGTATCCTGATGCAGATACTGATTTTCATAGGTCCCATATACGTCAAGTTCTCCATGGATCAGTGCAGTTCTTTCTGCTTCTTCAAGGACTGTATAAGCCCTTGCGATGGTCAGCACCGCTGCCTGCAGAAGATTCGAAGGCTTCAGTTCATCAAGAAGCACCATTCTTTCATCCACTGCTGCTTTTTCCTCTGCCAGGAACCTGACGCGGTCCTGGAATACAGAGACTGCCTGTCCAATGGTTTCAATTTCATTTATTCTGGTTTCAACCAACCGTTCATTTTCAGTTTTAACTTCTTCAAGGGTCTGTATCTGTGCAACAACTTCATTCAGTTTTGTTTTACTGTTTTCATCTGCCAGTACCCTAACTTTCGGGAAACTGCCAACAGCTAAAATCACCAACGCAGTGGCAACCGCTTTGCTCCAAGGCTTCATGTTCATTCCTCCATCATTTTCATACGACTTTTTTATAGTACGTCTTTTTTGTAAAGAAAATATGAAGAGAATTAAACATTTTGTAGCACAAAATTAAAGGCAGTCTTTACAACTGCCAAAAGCCCCTAAATTCAATGGGTTCTGTAACCATTTTGTTTCCAGTCTCTCTTTAAAAAATTAAGCGAGATAAAAGAATGTGAAGAAATAATGTAGAAGACTGCCGCCTAAAATGAACAAATGGAAAAGTTCATGAAAGCCCAGCACCTTAGAAAAGTTCGGCTTTTTGATCATATAAATGAAGCCGCCAATGGAATAGAGAATTCCACCAAAGAGAAGCAGAAGGAATCCTCCCTGAGGAATACTTGCATACACATCTCCAATGAAAAAGATGACCATCCAGCCCATCATGAGATAAAAAAGTGTATAGAGCACTCTGGGAATCCCTGGTATAAAAATCTTCGAGAGGATCCCAAAGAGCGCAATACCCCAGACAATGCTTAGTATGAGTACTCTCTGCTGCCCTTCAAGCACCATGAGGCACATAGGGGTATAGCTTCCCGCTATAAGCACATAAATCATGCTGTGGTCCAGCTTCTTCAGTTTCCTTATGACTTTTTCGCTGCCATTATAACTGTGATAGATTCCGCTGGCCAGGTACAGCAGGACCAGACTAAGTCCAAATATGATCACACCCACAATACTCTTAACGGATGCTTCTGTCACAATTCTATGAGCCAGCATCACAATGGTTCCGATAAAGAAAAAAATTGCCCCGCCCAAATGAGTCCAGGCATTCACCGGCTCTCTTAATTTACTTTTTTTCATGTAGATCCCTCCATCTAGTTTTAATAACTATGTGTTGTCTTATTTGTATTATACCGCAGCTTTTGTAAAATGCAATATTGAAAATGTGAATTGTATCTATTATGATGATGATATGTAGTTTTGAAAACAAGATAAGGAGATGAAGCAATGCTTGAAAATTCCTTTCCCCAGCTGCCAGAAGTGGACGCTCTGCCGGATTTCGGCCTGTATATGGACCAGGTCATGACTCTGATGGAGAAACAGTTCCCCAAATGGCCTCTGACCAAAACCATGATCAATAATTATACCAAAGACAAAATCCTTTTTCCCACGGAAAAGAAAAAATACTCCAGAGAGCATCTCATGATGCTGTCTCTCATCCAGATTCTCAAAAGAACCCTGACACTGCCCCAGATTAAAACCCTTCTCTCCCCTCTCAGCAAGGAGCTGGAAAAAGGAGACACCACGAATCTTTACACTCTTTATGAGGCTTTTCTTTCCCGCTACGAGAGTACACTCACCTACGCATCGAATCTTTCTGCCTCTGTAGCAGCAGACAGCGAACAAAAGGAAAGCCTCGTGTATCTCTATGCGCTCCTTTCCAGTTATTTCCAGAATCTTGCAGAGGAACAGGCAGAATCTGTCAAAACCCTTCTATGACAACATTTACAGGTGAAGTGTTCACAGTTTTTTATCTTGCACTTCATACAGGCTTTTCATCCGTCTCGTACACTTAGACTAAATCCCATAAGAATCACGGATTTGAAGTTGAAATGAAATGAAGGCGATTAAATGAAGACATTAGAACTTGGTGCAGTGCACCTGAATGTAAACAACTTAACCAACATGAGAGAATATTATGAGCATCTTGGGCTCACCGGTAAAATGGAAGACGGAAAAGTGGTGCTGTATGCAGCAGACCGTCCGCTTCTTGTTCTTCATGAAACCCACAAAACCAGACGTCATGAGGTGGGTCTTTATCATTTTGCCATAAAAGTTCCCACAAGAGGTGATTTTGGTGATTTTCTGTATCATGCAGCAAAAACAAGACTTCCAATCACCGGATTCTCTGACCATTATGTGTCAGAAGCCGTATATCTGACAGATCCTGAAGGAAACGGCATCGAAGTCTACTGGGACCGGCCTCAAGAAAAGTGGATGAAAGATGGGGCTCTTCACATGTCCACAGATATGATGGACATAGATGGCGTCCTAAACTCAAGACATTCCAATGAGTTCAAAAAATTCCCGAAGGATACGGTCCTGGGACACATCCATCTCCATGTTCTGGATTTGGAAGCTTCTTCCCAGCATTATAAAGAAACACTGGGACTTGAGAAAATGTTTGATTATCCCAGTGCAGGCTTTTATTCCAGAGATGGATACCATCATCACATTGCCATGAATCTTTGGCTGCCAGGTTCTCCAAAAGAAAAGGAAGACCATTATCCTGGTATTCATTCCTTTATTCTCTATCTGGAGCCCTCCATCTATGATGCACTCTATAAGACAGAAAGCTACAAAATGGTCCACCGGGATCCCAGTAACATTCTTTATGAAGTGCACCGGGGATTTCTCAGATAACCCCCTTTTTGCTTCCTCCTATTTGAAATATACTTTCTCTTTTTTGTATATTTCAAATATTTAAACCCCGAAGACATTGTCTTCGGGGTTCTCCTTTTGTCTAGGGTTTGGTCTCATTGATGTAGGCTGTCTGAATCATTTCCTTGATGTAGCCTTTTCTGTAGGCATTGACCAGCTGCAGAAGATCCTCCACCTGAGACTTCAGCTCAAATCCCGTGTCCGTATCCGCCACCCGTCTTCTGCTGGTGACACTTTCAAGGACCATCACCGTGGAGACGATGTCCTTCTCTTCTATAATGGCTTTCTTTGTAGATTCGAAGGGTTCGTGGCTCACTAGATTCATGCCATGGGAATTGTAGATGAGAGTGTACCCGGCAATGCCTGTTTCCTTCTGATAGGCTTTGGCAAATCCGCCATCAATGACCAGAAGCTTTCCTCCAGCCTTGATGGGACTTTCTCCTTTCATTACCTTCACTGGAACATGACCGTTGATGAGATGGGAGGTTTCAATATCAAGACCGAAATCCTCCAGGATCTTCTCGATCCATTTGATGTTTTCACGGTCTTTATAGTAGGGATTCTTCTCCTCCGCATGGGTTTCCTTCTCTTCAATATAATAGCGCTCAAAAGTGGCCATTTTTTTCTTTCCAAACAGTGGTGATGCAGGTCCGCACCAGAGATACCACATGGCATCGAGTCCTTTTTCCCTGAGGACCGGATCGTTGTTGAAATACCCCTGCCTTGCCAGTCTCTCCAGCTCATCCAGAGCTCTTTTCCCGTGGTATTCTTCTCCATCAATCATGATGGGCATGAACTCGCCGCTGGCCTCCATAGGAATACATCCATGCAACAGCAGATTGCCGTTGAACACCTTGTACATGCTGCCCTTTGAATAAAGAAGCTTCACGTGGTCATTGAGCCTTAAAGAGTTCATAAAGCTTCTCTTTAAGCGGTCCACAATCTCCTTCTCCTCTTCTGTGAGGATAAAGGGATTCTTGGGGTCTATGGTTGGAAACTCTTTGGAATTGAGAGCATACTCCATACCATCCACAAGGATGGTTCCTTTTTCGTAGTCAATCATATCCAGCAGCATCCGGTCATTCATGCCATACTCCGGATGACGATATATGATCTCCGCTTCCAGCTTCATCTGAATGAGAAAGATGGCTTTGTGGATTTTAGCCACCATCTCCATTTCCCGCTGGTTTTTCTCTGTAATCTCCACACCTCTTGGCATGAAATTCTTCAGCTCTTCATTTCCATAGGTATCCATGGCGAAGGTAGCCAGTGGCAAAAGATTGATGCCATAGCGGTCTTCGAGAAGCTCAAGATGGTTGTATCTGGCGGTGATTCGGATGACATTTGCAATGAGAGCCTCATTCCCCGCACAAGCCCCCATCCAGATCATATCATGGTTCCCCCACTGAATATCCAAAGAGTGATACTCTTTCAGCATGTCCATGATGATATCCGCTCCCGGACCTCTGTCATAAATATCTCCTATAATATGAAGACGGTCCACAGCAAACCGCTGAATGAGATTGCAGATGGCCACAATAAACGCTCTGGATCTGTCCAGATCAATGATGGTGTCAATGATCTTATTATAGTAGTCATACTTATTGATGCGGTCCTCATTCTCGTTGAGAAGTTCATCCAGGATATAGGCAAACTCCTTCGGAAAGGCTTTACGAACCTTTGATCTGGTGTATTTGGATGAAACTCTCTTGCAGACTTCTATGAGCCTGAACAGGTGGACTTTATACCAGTCACTGAGTTCTCTTTCATTGATGTCCAGCATATCCAGTTTCTCATTGGGATAATAAATGAGTGTCGCTAGAGCTCTCTTTTCTGCTTCTCTTAAGGTGTTTCCATAGAGATCATTGATTTTATTGCGGATAACTCCGGATGCATTTTTCAGCACATGCCGAAAAGACTCAAACTCCCCATGGATATCTGACAGAAAATGTTCCGTGCCCTTGGGCAGGTCTAGAATCGCTTGCAGATTGATGATCTCTGTTGTTGCCGCGTCTATGGTCGGATACTGCTTGGCAAGCAGTGTCAGATAATCCAGATCTCTTATGGTTTTCACTTCACTTCCAGTCAGTTCATTTGTCATTGTAACGCCCCCAAATCATACCAAATTCCTTTATTTCATTTATTATACTATGGAAATCCTTTTATCCCCATAAGTGATTCATATCCTAGGATAAAAAACCTGCAAAAATACACCATTTATCAGCTGGAAACAGACCAAAAATCGATATTTTTATATTGTTTCTGTCAAGGAAGCAATAATCTCACAACAAGTAAAAATAAATACCGCCAGAATCTGAAATTTGTAAACCTTTACCACAAGAAGACTTCCTGATGCATTTTTGTTCGTAAAAAACATAGATACTCATCTGAACTACACCCCGTTTGATTTTCATTGAATCTCCATAGAAATTCCTATATGATTAAAGTAAATCATGAACTTTTCTGAATTTTACGGAGTAGGGTGAAAAACCCAGTGGATTGAAGTGTACAAAGATAAAAAAAGATTTGGGAATTCTTTATGGGTTGCAGCCGCTCTACTGTCAGCTGTCAGCCTATATGTAATGCTCCTTGCTTTCTACCCTTCCTGGTTCCAAAACCTGGAGGGGAACTTGTGGCGCAGCGAATCTCAAAATCTCATGGATCATGCGGAGTACATCACCACAGGCTCTTCCTTGAGACTTCCTGAGATCCAGCAGCTGAAAGGCCTGAGGAAATTCGATGCTGAAAGATACAGCGTGGCAGAGAGCGGCGAAGCCATGTGGATCAGAATTCCAAGCAATATTCTGAAACAGGACTATTCCATCTTCTCAGCTCAGCCCTATATCAGAAATTTTGATATTTATTTCCCGATATTTACCGGAAGGCTGACCCAATATCAGAACACCGAGGTTCTCTCCACAGGAAAAGTCCGTGGTAGAAGCATCCATGCTTTTGCCCACATGCCAAATTCCATCGATGCTGAACAGCCGATTTATATCAGGATTGAAGGTCCGGTTCAGAATCCAGATTTCCAGACCATGCTCTATGAGGACTTTTCTGTCTACGAGAATCGCCTGTCCCTCTTTTTTTCCATTCATTTCACTGTTTTTATCATCATATTTCTTGTGAATGTGATTTTATACTATATTTTCAAAGAAAAGTCCTACCTGTTCCATGGGCTGTTTCAGCTCTTCACTACCCTTTCCCTGTATTACTTTACTTCCTTCGGAAACCGTATGTATGATATGGGCAGAACTTTTCATTATGAAGAGTATCAGATTCTAGCACTCCTTTTTATGTATCTGTTCCTTTATGATTATCTGAAAGTCAAAAGTAAAGGAATCCTTTTTAGAGAGCTGTATCTGGGTGCCATGGCCATCGTTGGCACTTCGGCATTTTTCATCCTCATGACAAATCATGATCAGGAGATGTATTTTACTGCGGCCATCACCAGTCTTTCCTATCTCTTTATCTTCGCGGCCACCTACTACACGTATCGGAACAAAACACGCTTCTCCGTATGGATTCCCTTTGCAACTTATGTACTGATGCTTTCATCCGTACTCCATACTTTGAGCCTATATGCATTCTTAGGAAGCAGCATCAGCATCAGACTCATGGTATTCACCTCCGTGCTGATTGAAGCCGTGGTCTTTACTTACAGTATTTTCCACCACATCAGTGATCAGCAGAAGGAGAATGCCTTCCTGAAAAATCAGGTGAACTTAGACCACCTGACAGGACTGAAAAACAGGTACTACCTGGACAAATATGCCAAAGAGAAGATGATGCTACTGGAAAAAGGTGGAAAATCCACTTCCATGATCATCCTGGACATCGACTTTTTCAAATCCGTCAATGATGATTTCGGCCATGACAAAGGAGATGAGGTGCTTCAGGAGCTGGCCAGAAAACTGGAGGCAACCTTCAGAAAGGAAGACTCTGTTACAAGACTAGGTGGAGAAGAATTCATCATACTGCTTTATGACAGCAACCTGAAAACCGCTGAGCTTCTTGCAGAGCGAGCAAGAAGTGTTGTAGAACATACAGATTTCGGACTGCAAAGACCCCTCACCATCAGTCTGGGGGTTGCAGAGAAGAAGCCAGGGGAGACATTCAATGAGCTCTATAAACGGGCTGATGACGCTCTATACACAGCAAAATCCATGGGAAGAAATCAAGTGCGGCTTTCAAGAGAACACACATTTACCGCATTTTTAGATGTACAGCAAGAGCCGGAATAACTTCAAAAATCCGATGGATTTTTTCAATGAGAAAGGCAGGAGAACCAAGATTCTCCTGCCTTTCTTATTTTTTCGGGTTATTGGAGTAGAGGATGCTCGCTAGTTGTGGGGTTCATACACTGTAAGAAAATCCAGAAGAGAAGCTTCTGTCATGGGTTTCCCATAGTAATATCCTTGCACACTGTCGCATCCTTCCATCTTCAAAAAATCCACTTGCTTTCTGGTTTCAGCTCCTTCTGCCACCGTGAGCATCCCCAGGTTATGGGCCAAAGTGATGATGGTGGATACAATATCCCTGCTCTTATCATCCTCCTCAATACCATCTACAAAGGATTTGTCGATTTTTAAGTAGTCAATGGGAAAATCCTTCAGATATTTCAAGGAGCTGTATCCGGTGCCAAAATCATCGATGGCTACTTTCAGTCCCAGCTCTTTGATCTTCTGCAGCTCCTTCTGAACCACTTCTGCATGGGAAGCAATGGACTCTGTGATTTCCAGCACCAGCTGGCTGGGTGGAACTTTTTCGTCCTTGATCATTCTTTCGAGGCATAGAAGAAACTCAGGATGATAAAACTGATGGGTGGAAATATTCACCGACATTTCCAGCTGATATCCCAGCTGATTCCACTTGGCTAAATCTGAAAGGGCTTTCTTTGTTACCCAGTTGCCAAGTTCGATGATGAGACCGCTGTCTTCCGCCACTTTTATAAACTGATTGGGAGGAACCGTGCCCAGTTCCTGACTGTGCCATCTGAGAAGGGCTTCCACTCCAGTGATCTTCCCGCTTAAAAGCTCCACCTGAGGCTGATATACCAGGGAAAACTCTTCTTTTTTCATGGCTTCTTTAAGCAGGAGCTCCATCCGGAGAGCCTCATCTTCCCTCTCCATGCCCTTGGTCCCATAGAAGGTGGCATGGTTTCTTCCCGTTTTCTTAGAATAATACATGGCATTGTCTGACTTTTTAAGCAGTGTCTCCAGATCTTCACCATCTTCCGGGTACAAGCTGATTCCAATGCTGGAAGACACACTGACTTCAGCATAATGAATGATGAAAGGATCTTTAAAGAGGCTTTGAAGATTCTCGGCGAAAGATTCCACTTCGCTCCGCTCTGTAAATCCATAAAGAAAAATATACTCATCCCCACCATAACGGTAGAGCTTTGCTCTATGGTCATGGACATGATAAAGAAGTCTTTGGGACACTGCCTTTAGAAGCTCATCTCCCACTTCATGACCCCAGTTGTCATTGATGGATTTAAAACGGTCCAGATCCAGAACCAGAACACCAATCCTCGCTTCATCCTCCAGAAGACGGTCAAAGTCTTCCATCATAGCTCTCTGGTTGGGCAGATGGGTCAGATGGTCCTGATAGGCTACCTTTTTCAGGGAGCGCTCCATATTCTTCCGGTTGGTGATGTCCTTTCCGATGCAGTGGATGCCTTTCATTTCCCCCCCGATGATCAGAGGCATTACGGTGATATGAAGATGCACCACTTCTTGTTTTCTATTGAACATGGCGGTTTCGTAGCGGATGGAGTGTCCATTTAGAACCTTGGAGAACTCCTTTAAGGTAAACTGCTGGTACTCTGGCAGAATAAAAGGGAGAAAAGGCTTCCCGATGAGCTCCTCTGCGCTGTAGCCCATGAGTTCTTCTGTGGCTTTATTAAGATGCAGAAAGTTTCCTTCCAGATCATAGGTGACCACGGCATCGATGTTATCCTCAAAAAGAGACCTGTAGCGCTCCTCACTCTCCAACAGCTCAATCTCCATGTCTTTTCTCTTGGAGATATCCTTGGCGACTCCAAAGACTTCCATGACTTCTCCTTCGATGATGACAGGAATGGCCGTGATATCAAGATATCCCACATCTCCCGTTTTGTTCACAGAGCGGAGCTCTACCTGGGCAATCTGCTTTTCAAGGACCTTGCCAAAATACTCATTCACAAGTCTATGGTCCAATTCATGGATCACCTCAAGATAATGAAGACCGATGATCTCTTCCTTCGTTCTTTTAAAATACTCCGCCCCTTTGAGATTCATCTCCAGAAAATATCCTCTGGTATCGATGAGGTAGTGGATGTCTGGACTCTGTTCAAAAAAAGCATCATACTGCAGATGGATTTTGTTCAGTTTCTGAAGGAGCCTGTCCTGCTCTCTTTTATCTTCCAGAATCAATAGAGACAGCACTTCTCCCGCCAACTCCCTCAGAGGAATGATTCTGGCGGTGACAGACATAGGCTTCCCTTTTGCAGTCATTGTTCTAAGCGGAAAAGTATGTCCACCGTGATGAATGAGCGGGTGCCTGCTCTTATCTTCCAGCTGGATATTCAGTACATCCAGGCAGTTCTTGGGATCCGGCCGCGTGTCCTGGTTTTCCGGAATTTCCAGGTATGAAGAAAAAGCCCGGTTTCTGCCGAGAAAAAAGACTTCTTCTTTATTTTTCTCCAATAAAAGTGCTGCAGGATAAGGCAGTGCTTGAAGAGCAGTAATAAACTCCCCAAGACTCATTAAATTCTGTTCATTCATATGATTTAAATCCTTCCACATGCGGTGTATAAGCGGTGTATAAAATACTATTTATATTATACTAGGATAGCTTGAAAAAACCTATGATATTCAATGGATGTTCACAAAAAAAAAGAGAGAAGGTGCTGCTGCACCTTTCTCCCGAAATCTCATGATTCTATGGCCTTTTTTTTCTTTTTTCAAAGTCTTCCTCTATTTTCTTTTTCCAGTTGGGATCCATCTGGCTGCTGTTTCTCATATTGCTTACAGCTTCACTGATGACCGAATAATTGAGTCTTGTGCCCTTCTCATCCGCATGATAGGTTACAGCGCGGTCTCTGCCAATTCCATACTGTTCGGCAGCTTCTTCTGCATCAATGTTCGCGCCAAGAAAAAGAAACTCCCAGCCATACTTCGTCTTTTGTGTTTCGATCATCTTTCTTACTTTTTCCTGGGTAAACTCCCTGCTGGCATTCTCATATCCGTCTGTGGTGATGACAAAGAGCACTTTACCCGGTTTTTCTTCCGGCTTTTCATTCTTATGCACCGCAATCATCTCACTGATGGTCAGTCCTACAGCATCCAGAAGGGCTGTGGAACCTCTGACATAGTACTCTTTGTCTGTTAGAGGCAAAACCTCTTTCAGCGGCATCATTCTATGCAGCAGCTCATACCGGTCATCAAAAAGCACCGTGGTGATTCTTGCCCTTCCTTTTTCCTTCTTCTGCTTCTCAAGAAGTGCGTTATATCCCCCGATGGTGTCCTTTTCAAGTCCTGCCATACTGCCGCTTCTGTCCAGAATAAAGACCAGTTCTGTGTAATTCTTCTTCATTGCTGATTCCTCCTGTATGTTTTATGCTTTTAGCATACAGGACATCTCATCGGATGGGGTCGCCTCAAAAGCGACATCTTCAGGAACTGGTGAGCGTCGTTTCCAGGAAGCTGAAAAGCACCTCATTGATTTCGAAAATATTATAGTTCTCCTCTTCGATGAAGTAGGAAAGAATGAGATCAAACCTGCTGCTTCTTGAAAGCGCATACCCTGCTCTTCTTAGAAGATCCTCTGTTTCATCCATGGAGAGATAAAGCGCCACCGCCAAAGACAGCACCGTCTTTTTGCTGGGCTGATAGTCTTCATCTTTCCTGATTTTAGAAAACAGTTTTCTGTCCATATTGGCTCTTTTATAAATTTCTGTATCCGTATACCCTTTTTCATCGATGAGCCTTAAGAGCATCCTGCTGAATGTCTCTTCCTTTCTATGAAGAAGCTCCTCCAGTTTTCTCTCCTTCCCTGGTGCTCGGAACGCTTCCTCTACGCCCATCACAGGCAGATCTTTCAGAATTTCCATTTGGTAGGCTCTGCTTTGTGCTTTTCTGTCCCTGCTGAAATACCCTTCTTTTTCCTCCACATAATGGTCATCCACATAGCTTTTTACAGCGTCATGGAGATTTTGAGAAATCAGGAAGGCTCCTTTATCAAAAAGAACCAGATATACCAGAAGATCTTCTTCCTTCAGAAAGGCTCTGATGGTATCCACTGCTACCTTCATGGCTTCTTTCTTGGGATATCCGTATATCCCCGCCGAAATCAGAGGAAAGGCTATGCTCTGAAGACCCTTTTCCTTGGCAATCAGTAAAGAGTTTCTATAGGCGCTTTGTAAGAGTTCCTCTTCCCCATGGTTCCCATCCACATATCTCGGCCCCACCGTATGGATGATATAGTCCGCAGGCAAATCATATCCTTTGGTGATTTTAGCTTCTCCTGTTCTGCATCCTCCTAAAGTCTTGCATTCTTCAAGAAGATCTTTGCCTGCAGCTCGATGGATGGCTCCATCCACACCCCCTCCACCAAGCAGGCTCTCATTGGCTGCATTGACGATGGCATCAACTTTCATTCTGGTGATATCTTCTCTAATCAGTTCCAGTGGCATTGACTTCACTCCTCATGCACTTTTCTTATATCTAGGATAATCTTTTTTCCGGAGAAACACCAGTGCTCTATCCTACGGTGATTCACATTCTTTCTTAGAATCTCAACACTTTTCTTTTTCCAGATTCTCATTATTTAACTCCCTAAATATCAAACTCACAAAATTTGCATAAATATGCACTTCATTCAAAAAAAGTCTAGGATGTAACCTTTACCTGCTGTATCATAAAAGTGTAAACCCTTGGGAGAAGTGTCTTTTCCAATTCCGCCTTGAAATCAAACATTCCTTCCCTTGATTTAATTTTTGGGCGCTTCTTCCATTTTACAGCTAGAGTCTCCGGTTTGAGCAAACACCTTAAACCGGAGATTTCTTGTTTCACCAGGATATACTAGCATAAAAAGAACCCCATTCTTTCAGGAGATCTCCTTTGAAAGAATGGGGTTTTGAAATGAGAGGGATGGTCTATGAGGGATAAAACGATCTTATGCTTCCAGTTCCTTGATTCTCTTTGCCAGGGCCAGTGCTGCCTTCTTGAAGCACTCCATTGGAGGATTTACAACACCTGCGCCGATCATACCGATACCTGGCTCTTTATGAGCAATGGCAGTATCGATGAGTGGCAGAACCCCTGTCTCCAGAACTTTTCTCAGATCGATTCCAGTTGGAATACCCTGGAAGTTCAGGATTGGAATGGTCACGTTTGGATTTTCAGTGGTGGTGATTTCACCCATCTTCTTGGTGTAGTTGATGGCATCATTTACAGTTCCACCAACCAGGGAAACGATGGCTGGCGCTGTGGACATAGCAAATCCGCCAATACCATAGGTCTCTGTAATCGCACTGTCTCCGATATCAAGGCCTGAGTCTTCTGGCTTGAATCCTGCAAAGAGAGGTCCTACAACCACCTGAGCTGGTCCAGTGAACCACTGGTTGCCTTCCAGTCCGCTGACACGGATACCGAACTCATATCCATTTCTGGCCATGGTGGTCAGGATGGAGCTGTATTCCACATTATGGGCAGCGTCC
Organism: Proteiniclasticum ruminis; assembly: GCF_900115135.1. Lineage (GTDB taxonomy): Bacteria > Bacillota > Clostridia > Clostridiales > Clostridiaceae > Proteiniclasticum > Proteiniclasticum ruminis_A. The sequence continues at coordinate 155,410 of NZ_FOVK01000004.1, forward strand.
ATGGCATTTTTCGCCAGAGCCATCCAAGTAGGTCCGGAGAAGTAGTCAGAGGATGCCACGAAGTTGAACACATCCACCTTGTCTTTGGTGGAGAAGCTGGTCTGCACCAGGTAAGGGGTCAGTGCCTGAATCAGAAGTGTAGTACCTGCTACGTTTCTGTTATGGCACTCATCTCCCATATGAAGAGCCTGGGAAAGAAGAAGTCTCAGATCGATTTCTCCTGCAATTTCCATGGCTTCCTTCAGCATTGGGCCTAGAACATCTCTCATCCAGATGAGTCTTTCAATAACACTTTCGTCATTGGCACCCATTCTGAGGATCTTTGAAAGCTGCTCGCTGAGGTTTGTATAAGAAACATTTCCGTAGGTCTTATTTTCTACGATGTGCACATACATGGAAGGAGAAGTGACGCCCGCCATGGATCCAACGGTACTGTGCTCGTGGCATGGAGAGAATTCAATTTCTCCAGAAGCTGCCAGTCTTTCTGCATCCGCAATGTCTTTTGCCAATCCTTCGAAAACCAGCGCTCCTGTCACGGCTCCCTTCATGGCACCACACATGTTTTCCCAAGCCACTGGTGGGCCGGCATGAATGATCATGTTCTTCTTCATTCCTGGAATGACGTTGATCGCCTGATCAAAGCCGATGAGAACAGGTCTGGAAGAAACTACTTTTTCTACTACATCTTTGTTTGCTGCTTCAATCTTTTCACGGATTCCTGGAGTATCCAGATAATCCAGTGCAGCCAGGACTTCTTCATCTCCGTCTGCTGGAGGCATGAAATTCACCTGGGATACCTTTACCCCCTGGCTGTTGAGATCTTCTTTGAACATCTCCAGTCCTACGTTGACAACTTCCAGTTCACTGCTGAATAATTCGTTGATTTTTACCATTTTTAGTTCTCCTCCTTTGACACAAATCCTCTGGATAAGAGTCCAGTGTTCTCACTGCTGCTGGATATGGTCACGCCTTCTGCCATGAGTCTTTCCACCTGATCGTCAAAGACCTGTGGATCCAGCTCAGTTCCTAATACAAAGGCAAGGATCTCCAGATGTCTGCCTTCTTTTGCTGCAATGGCCTTTGCTTCCTTGATGGCAGGGAGTGTAGCACCTACTGGGTCCATATGAGCGCCGTATCCAAGGATCATATCAATGGCAATGACGCCAACTTCTGGATCTTTCGCTTCCTTCACAATACGGTCCAGTCTCAAGGATGGATCAATCATTGGATGAGGTCTTCCCTGTGTGAAGCTGTCATCTCCAAAGTCGATGAAGGTATGTTCTTTGCTTGCTTCCATAGGTCCGATCTTATAAGCTTCCTTCTTGGAGATGTTGCTGTATACAGGTCCAACAGCTTCTTCTACAAGGTATGCAACTTCCTGGCAGATGGTTCCGCCGCAGAAGAGGCCTCTTACATATTTCTGCTCTGGATTCAGCTTAGCTTTGATTTCTTCAATGAGTGGCATATTGAGTGAATGCTTGTTGATGGTTTCTTCTGGAACACCAGACAGAATCACAGCCTTCAGCGCTGCCTGCTTGGTGGTCTTTGCATAAATCGCTCCTGAAGCTTCGATTTCCTTCTGGTCTCCCCCAAGGAAACAGATGACTACAGGCTTCTCGCTCTTCTGTACTTCTGCATAAATCTTGTCTGCAACTTCTTTTGCGGGTGGCTTGGAAACCAGAATGATAATCTTGGTGTCCTCATCTTCCTGAAGTGCTTTGATGCCGTCCAGCATCATGATGCCGCCTACTTCTTTAGACAGGTCTCTTCCGCCAGTTCCGATGAGCTGGGAAACACCGCCGCCAAAGTCATGGATACGAACGCTGACTTCCTGTGCGCCTGTTCCTGAAGCTGCAACGATACCGATGGATCCACGTCTTACCTCATTGGCAAAACAAAGTCCTTTTCCATTAAGTATTGCGGTACCGCAGTCTGGTCCCATGACAAGAAGACCCTTTTCATGCGCTTCTTTCTTCAGTTCAATTTCTTCTTCCAGTGTCACGTTGTCACTGAACATCATGACATGAAGACCTTCGCGGATGGCTTTCTTTGCCACTCTTGCTGCGTAAGCGCCAGGTACGGAAATCACTGCAACCTTGGCATCTTTATGATGCTTTACAGCGGCTTCTACACTGCTGTATGTAAGATCCTTCTCTTCTCCCTGGACTTCTTTTCTCTGCATGACTTCTTCTACTTTTACGAGAAGCTCTTCTGGATCGTAGCCTTCCTCGCTCTCGATGACGATCATAAGATCTCCAGGCTTTGCCTCTTCTGCTTCTTTCTGAAGAAGACCTGTGTTCTTTAAAACATCCTTGTTCATGCTGGTGCCCATGGCGATGTTCACCTGCTTGACGCCTTCTACACCATTGGCTTTGGTAGAAAGTGCCATAAGGGATACAGAATCAAAATAAGTATTCTTTTTGATGATGGTTTTAATTGCCATTTCATTTCTCCTTTTCCAAACATATTTTTAATAAGCTCAGGACTCCTAAAAGAATATCCTGGCCAGAAGTGTGTCCAATTGCTCTAACCTGTTCTCTTTCTTTTTCAATCTCCTTTTCTCTCAGAATGGCCTTTATGAAATCCAGGAGATTTCTCCTTACAAAGCCTTCCCGTGCTCTTGCGAGGCCATGGAAGCTCAAGAGATTTGTCTCGTCCCGGGCTTCTAAAAGCACCTGGTCAAAAAGCGGCAGATATTTTTCATATGGATTTCCCGGAAGGTTTAGTACGAGCATCATGCCAAGAAGCACATCATCTCCACTGGGGGTAAGCCCAGGTCCAAGCCCAATGAGCTTTTTAGAAAACGAGAGAATCTGATCTTCATCCTCCTTCTGGAAGGCATCGGTAAGATCCATCAGCCGTTCATGAAGCAGTTTTTCCACAGCTCTCTCATAAGGGGAACCTCCGTGTTGATTTTCTCTCTCCAGTATGCTTTCTGTTTCCTGTATCAATCTATAACACCAGGGGGATGGGTCATAGGGAGGAAAGAGGAGAGAAAACCGGGAAGCATTCTCCAAAGGTATGCGATGCCCTGGAATGCGAAGCTCTTCTCTTGTCATGAGGATCCTCTGATCTTTTATAAAAGGAGACTCCTCGAAACTCTTCAGGGATAAGGTAACGGCCAGAGGTCCGTCATCCATTTCAGAAGTGAGCAGGGTATAGAGATGGTTCTCCTCATCGATGATGTTCAGCGCTTTCTGAAACACACTGTGCACCTGACCCCTGATGGGTCCTTGAGTCAGCAGTCTGTCCAGCGCATCATGAATCTTCAGGGCTTCCATCTCTATGTCCTCCTCTACTTGCTATACTTTCAAAAAATAAGGTTTATCGGGCTTCCAGTTTTTCTTCCACTCTGGAAAGTTCTGCTTCATATACAGGAGCCTGCTTCATGGAAAGCGCCAGGTTCAGCAGCTCTTTTGCCTCTTCCAGACGTCCTAGAAGATGAAGAGACTGCGCCTTGTGGAATACATAAAGGGAATTCGCTTTATCCAGAACAATGGCCTTGTCCATGGCTTCCACCGCTTCCTCATGACGGCCTAAGGATCTTAAGCTGTTCGCCTTATGGAAATAGTAGTCATATCGTGGTGGGTCCAGTTCCAGAAGATCATCCATGGTTTTCACCGCTACTTCATGCATGCCCAGTTCTCTCAAGTAGTTGGACATATGGTATCTGTAGAAGAAGTCCTGTGGATTCATCTCGATGGCTTTCTCATACTCACGAAGGGCTTCTTCGCTCTTCTTCATGAGTCTTAAGGTGTTTGCAGTGTAGAAGTAGAATTCAGGAAGTGCCTTTGGCAGCTTTGCCCCTTCTAGATAGGCTTCCAGAGCCTTGTCATATTCTACCTTCAGTGTGTAGACATACCCTTTCAGGTAATAGGCTTCCAGAGCGGTTCTCTCTTCCTTCACCAGGGTATCGAGTACTTTCAGCGCTTCCTCATAATGGTTCTCCTCTATGAGACGTCTAGCTTCCAGCACAGCAGGAACCTTCTTTGGCTCTCTTTGTTCCAGGATAGAAAGGATCTTCTCATTGCCTCTTTTTCTGGCTACTTCTATGGGGCTGTTGCCATCGTGATCCACATCATGGGGACGGGCTCCGTTTTCCATGAGTTTTCTTACAATATCACTGTAAAGAAAACTTTCGTTGCCAAGGATCACTGCTTCCTGAAGGGCGGACCAGCCAAGATCGTTCACGTGATTCACAGGAACGCCAGCCTTGATGCCCACTTCTACGGTCTTAAGGTATCCTTTTTCAGAGCTTGGGAGAAGCACGGTGCCGCCAAAGCGGTTCACGGACTTCAGATCTGGTGAGTACGCCAGAGCCTTCTCCAGAATTCTGTGGAACCCGTTGGCTCCTGCACAGAGCCAAGGGCTCAGCATGGTGTTGTCACGGATGTTCAGGTCTGCTCCTTTTTCCAGTAGAAGCGTTGCCAGTTCCAGATTGTTCTTCTGAACAGCAATCATCAGTGGAGTACGCCCATCTTTGTCCTGGACATCGATGAATGCACCCTCTTCAATGAGCCGTGCCACTTCTTCTATGTTTTCAAGACCTGCTTGGCGCAGTAATTCGTCATTCATTGTCATTTCTCCTTACTTTTGGAATGGGAGGAAGGAGCCTTTTCATACAAAGGCTTCCTTCCTCATCTTTTCTCTTCTGTATCTTCTTAAGCGGTCTGATCCGGCATATCGGTTTCTCCAGCCAGGCCCTTCTTGTCTGCAAAGAACTTGTAGGCAAAAAGACCAGCGATGAGAAGGTATCCTACGGTGATTTCAGGCTGCAGACCAAATCCTACTCCTGGGGAGTGGATGACACCGGTATAGGTCAGAGCTGCTGCAGTCACTGCTGTGATGATGGCTTTCACCGAATCATTTCTGATGGCGAAGACCACGAGACATCCCCAAACGATACTGGAAATGGGTGCGCCGCTGCCAAGAGCGACCAGTCCTCTATGGTATACGCCCGCCTTCGTGAAGGCTTCCAATCCTACTTGTCCAGCGTTGGTTCCAGCTGCACTCAAGGTGTTGTTCACAAGGGTCAGTGCCCAGTTGGCGATCCATGGGAATAGAGATACAAACACAACAGGCAGTTCAATCTTTGGTGTTTCATTGGCAGCCTGTCTTGCTACAACGATTCCTACATAGAAGAGGATTGGGAATACAGCACTCAGCGGAATAATTCCTAGGAAGAGACCACCAAGACCTAAGATACTGATGATAAATACAGTGAAACCAGTCACTAGGGTATATCCGATACCTGCACCAATGGATTTCCAGCCAGGATGTCCGATGTATACAGTGGTTGGGAAAGGACAACCAAAGAAGCTTCCGATGATAGAAGAGATTCCGTTGGCAAGCATTATGTTTCTTACGTTAAAGTCATCGCCTGCTGCAGAAGCGGATTCAATGTTTTCCAGGGTGAAGATGAAATTTGTGACACCCAGTGGAATCGCTGAAATCAGGAATACCATTGCAGGGGAAATGCCTTTGAAAAGATCTCCAAACTGTGGAATTGGGAAGGAGAAGCCAATCTGCTTCAGACCTTCTGTGATGCCTGAAGCATCCATCTGTCCAAAGAGCCAAGCCAGTACAGTACCGATGGCAAGGATCAGGAATCCTGTAGGAATCTTAGGGAATACCGCTTTCTTACCAAACCAGTTGATGAAGATGACAGCGATAACAACAAATGCTACATAAGGTGCTTCAAAGGACTGAAGGATTGGGTTCATAGCAAGAAGCAGAAGTCCCAGTCCAGAAAGAGCGGATAGAAGAACGCTTCTTGGGATGATTCTTCTCAGCCAGTCTCCAATGAATGCGCCAGAAAGTTCGATGAGCGCTTCCAGGAAACACCAGCCAAGAGCTACACGCCAAGCATAGTACACATCGCCAGTGGATTTCGCGATAGGCATGATGACCATGAACACAACGATGAAGATCGAGGGTGCACTAGGTCCCGAAGGGAGTGCAGTGACATCCGTTCGTCCTGTTTTCTTCATCAGGTTCTTTCCTGCATACCAGTAGAAGAATCCTGCAGTGAATATAGCAAGTCCGAAACCAGGTGCAATTCTCTTATAGACAAATTCCGCGGGCATGCCAACGGTAAAAATCAGAAGTCCCGCCATGGTAAAGAAGTTTGTAAGATTATTGGCAAGCAGCCCGAAGTATGCACCCCAGTCGCCTTTTTTCCAGCCAAGTAGTTGAGCCATAATATACCTCCTAAAAATAAGTTCAAAATATTGGACTCTCTTTTCCTCCTCCTGCATGAACCCGGGTACCCTGTCGAAGACACACATTCTGGAAGGAAATTTCCTTTGTCATGTTCTATGTTATCCTTTGTAAACAATTTCATCATTAGCTGATATCACCTAAGATTTCACTTTCTGTTTGTGCAGAAGAAACAAAGTCATTGTTCTTTTTCATGAGGAAGCCTATAATGTATCTAACTTATGAATTTTTTAACAAATCGAGGTGTATCGACCATGCTTACAGTCAGGCAACTTTTAAAACTTCCAGCACTTCGGGATCTCAAGCTGGTATCCGGCGAAGAGGGACTCGACCATGTGATCTCCAGTGTCAATATTATGGACAACCCCGATGCTCTTGACTGGTTTTCCCCAGGAGAGATGTTGGTCACTTCCGGTTATTTCTTCAAAGACAGTGAAGAACGCCAAAAGGAAGTGATGAAGCAGCTGAAGAATCTCAACTGTCCCGCACTGTGCATCAAGCCGAAGCGTTATTTCGGCACTGTACCGAACTGTATTCTGGAACTGGGAAATAAATACAAAATGCCCATCATTGAGATTCCCTACGGCATGTCTTTTGCTAAGATATCCACCTTTGTTCTGGCAGAAACATCTGAGAACTATGATGTGATCAATAAAAAATCTCTGGAGATCCACGAGGAGTTTCTTCGGATTTCTCTTCACAGCGGTGGCCTCAAAAAAATCTGTCAGAGTCTTTCCTCCATGATCGGAAATTCTGTGATACTTATGGATAAATACTGGAACGTACTCCTATGGGAAGTTCAGGAGAAAGACCCACATCCAGTGACGGAGTTTCTTCCTCTGGAAATGTCCAAGTCTTTTGTGGATGATGAGTTCATCCGGACGCTTCCCATGGATTTTGAAAGTCTTCAAAAACCACTCGTCCGTTCCACCACCCTCCATGACGTAGAGATCCCTTTCGTGCTGATGCCTGTTTCCATCGGCGTGCAGCACCATGGGTATATCCTTGTTTGGAATACGCTGAAAGAGCTCCAGGATATAGATTTCATTGCTCTGGAGAATGCAGCCATGTCCTTTGCCCTGGAAAGAATCCGGAACAATGAACTGGAAAGAACGAAAAACAGAATCCGAAGAGATTTCTTTGATGAGCTTTTATCCGGTCAGATCAAGGATGTGGAAAATCTCACTTACCTGTGCGAGGTCCATGGTCTCAATCCGAGTCTTTCCTATACACCCATGATTCTCTCCGTTTCTCTGGAAAGTGAATATTCCATGGAGAACCTCATTGAGAGAAAACGGGAGGAAGACGAAAAGGTCAAAGAAACCCTCCGCTTTATAGATGACTACGCCATACAGAAAGACTACGTTCTTCATGCTTTTAGTCAAAATACACAAATCATTCTTCTTCTGGGAAAGAAAACCAAAGAGGACCATTCCATCTCCCTTATGAAGTCCTTGGGGGAGGAGCTCCTGACTGACGCTGAAATCTCCATAAAAAATGTGAGTCTCTCCATGGGGATCGGAAAAACCGCCAAAAACCTTCTGGATCTTCATAAGTCTTTCCGGGAAGCCAAGGAAGCCTTAAGACTCCTTAAAAAATCTCCTACGGAGAAGAAAATCTCTCATTTTGAAGATTTTATTGTGCATCACTTCCTGGAAGAGAACATCGATCCTACGGAGATGAGACAGTTTTTCCAGCATACGCTGGGCCCCATCCATGAGTATGACGAAAAATACAAAAGTGAGCTTCTGCCCACATTAGAATCCTGGATTGCCCATCACTTCAATGTGGCCGAAACCGCCCGTGCTCTTTTTGCCCATAGAAATACCATTCTCTACCGGATGGACCGGATTTCCACCATCCTTCAGTCGGATCTGAAAGACTCCGATGAGATCCTCAAATACCAGCTGGCTCTTAAGATCTACCGGCTGCTGGATTTGTAGAATCTATAAAGATGTACGATGCAAATTTAAAGGTCTGGATTCATGCTTTTTGAGGCATAAATCCAGACCTTTTCTTTTGTTTTTCTATGATATTTTCTTTAGTACTTGACGATTCTTGTTCCTGTTTCTCCCTTAATGGCACGCTTCAGCTGATCCATGGAAGTAATGAGTGCTTCCCCGCCTGTGGCCTCCACAAAGGAAAGAGCCGCATCGATCTTGGGACCCATGCTTCCTGCAGGGAACTGTCCATCGGCCATGTGTTTTCTTGCCGCTTCCACATCCATGACAGAAAGGTTCTCCTGTGTAGGCTTGCCAAAATTGATTGCCACCTGTTCTACACCCGTAAGGATCACAAGAAGATCTGCATCAATTTCCAGAGCAAGCAGTGCGGATGCATAATCTTTATCGATGACCGCCTCTACGCCGCGATACTGGTCTTCCACATCTTTAATGACAGGAATTCCGCCGCCGCCAGCTGCGATGACGAGATATCCAAGACCCGCCAGAGCTTTAACCGCTTCTTTCTCGATGATCTCCTGAGGTTTTGGAGAAGCCACTACTCTTCTGTATCCACGTCCGCTGTCTTCCTTCATCACATACCCTTTTTCTGCCATGAGAACATCTGCTTCTTCTTTGGTGAAGAAAGGTCCCACTGGTTTTGTAGGATTCTTGAAGGCAGGGTCTGTTCCGTACACTTCCACCTGGGTCACCAGGGAAGCAATCTTTTTCGTCAGGCCTCTTTCCTTCATTCTGTTCATGAGGCTCTGCTTGATGACATAGCCTAGAAGCCCTTGGGTCTCTGCGCCGCAGGCATCCATGGGATACGCAGGCACAAGATCCTTCCCCGCTTCTCCTTTGATCAGGGAATTTCCCACATGAGGTCCATTTCCGTGGGTCAGTACCACATTGTATCCTTCCTCTAGTAGATCAATGATATGGTCACAACTCTTACTTACATTTTCAAACTGTTCTTCGATGGTTCCTTTTTGCCCTTCCATGATGATGGCATTTCCGCCTATCGCAATAACTGCTGTTTTCATGATAATCCTTCCTTTCTGAAATCCTTTTCTACGAATAACTTTATCACGGAAAAGAACGAAGAACCCATCCACAAAACAGCTAAAAAAACATCCCTTCTTTTGGTTATAGTAACCAAATCGCATGGAAAAGAAAAAAGACCGGAGCATCTCACAGCTTCCGGTCATAACCTTCCTTATTCTTCCCAAAGGATGGGCACAAGCTTCTTTAGAAGAACTCCATCCGCTTCCTCATAAAGAGGGAAGGACTCTTCCTCCTTGGATACAAGAAGCCTTTCTATCGAGTCTTCTCCTTCTGAAGAAGTTTCATACTCCAAGAGAAGATAAGCTGTATCCTTTTCTGGTCTGTACTCTTCCAGATTCTCAGAAGAAGGAATCACTGTTTCCTTTCTGATGGTATGGTCTTTTCCCATCTCAAAAATTCTAACGGTTTCCGGTGCAGCTTTATACAGAAAGCTCACCTTGAACTTCATCTGATATCCTTCGTTGTTTCCGATCTCGTCATAGGAGGCATCTTCTGAAAGCATCACCGCACTGAGATGATCCACTTGATAGCCCATGTCATCAGACCGCTGCATGAAAACCTCTCCGTTCTCATCCTGGCGAATCCGGTAGGGATAGAAAATCTGATTTTTCTCTGTGAAGTAGAGCACCGCCTCCACATCTAACGCGGTTCCGCCTCCCTCTCCCACGCTGGCAGTGATATTCATGTCTGAAAGATGGCCACTGGTGACCTGCTCCTGATAACTTTCTCCATCTTTTTTTGTTACAGAAGGAGAAAAAAAGAAATATCCTTTCTCCTCTTTCACCTCATAGGTTTCCGTTTCTTCATCATAGACCACTGCTGGAAGATCTTCTTCCGCAAGATGACCCATCCGGTCTGTCCGTAGGTACACCCCGATGAACCTTCCTTTGGAAACCTGCTCCTCCTCTTTCGCCAGCTGACATCCTGTGATCATCATGATCCCCAATAGGAGACCACCAATCAAAAATCTACGCTTCATATTCTTCCTCCTCCAATTCCCCATCAAACTTCAACAGATCCCCCACATCACACCCAAGAAAATAACAGATTCGGTTTATCGTATGGAACCTGATGCCTTTCGCCTTTCCACTTCTTAAAATGGAGAGATTGGCTTCTGTGATCCCCACAAGACCGCAAAGCTCCTTTGCTGTCATGCCCCGCTCTTTCAGCATCTCATCCAGATGCACGTTAATCGCCAAGAAACTCCCTCCTTTTTATATGAACAGGTCGTTGTCTTCTCTCAGCGCTTTGTTTTCCTTCAAAAGCACTGTCAGAAGATAGATCCCGATGGATGCCATCATGGGCAGAACAGGCAGTAGGAGGGTCACTTCCATGGAAAGGATGTTCCCAAGAAGAAGCAGCTGCAGGAAGTGATAGGAAAGGTTCATCAGAACCGTCGTCTGGATGAGCGTAACACTCCCTTTTCCAAGCCGCTCTGAGAGGGCCATGGTCTCTTCTGAAGTCCCTTTTTTTGAAATTTCCAGAAGCTTCGCTCCCCGATAAAGAAGTGGGATACCCAGAAGGTACGGAAGAGCGCCCAGTAAAAACTGCAACAGAAGGAAAAACTGGCTGATGGTAAGATTGTCATTTCCATAGAGACCACCGAGCATTGCAGTATTTCCTTGGATGAGGGTTTCACTTTTAGAGATCCACTGCCACAGCAGAGGTCCCATCACTTGAAAAACAAAAAGAAGAAACATGAGATAAAGTGCTCCTTGACCATAGGCAAAAAGACCGGTACGGTCCTGTTCTTTTAGGGCCTGAAGTGCAGACAGAACGATGTAAGAAAAGAGAAGAGAATACAGCATTCCGCCCATGATCGTGGAAAAAACTGTCTCCCCGCCAACGTCTCCATAAAGCGCTGCCAACCCTTTTGGATTCATCAGCTGATACAAGGATAAAAAAAGAAGCCCACTTCCAGCTGCTAAAATCAGTTCCCGTAACTTCCTCTCTTTTTTTCGTCTGAGGAACAGCACATATAAAGGAGACAACGACACATCCAGATAAAGAAGCCAGGCCAGCACATTATAAAATCCTCCCTTTAAGGAAAGACTTCTCAAGATCTTTGCGAGGGGCACGAGAGGAAAAGAGAAAGCGGAAAGAAACAGTTCTGGAGAATTTCTGCGAAACAGAAGCAGAAGGAGAAGAATCGAGGAGAGCATCCCCGCACTGATGGTCCAGAACTTTTTGGATGGAAGCATACAACACACCTTCTTTTAATTATTGCAAAACGATAATTATTGTTCTTAGTGTATCATCAAAATTATTGTTTTACAATAATTATTAGAGGGAACAGAAGATTTTCTTTTATTCTCTTTTAGAAAGATCGTCGAAATCATTTTTTATCATGAAAAGACCTTGGTCCTCCTTCTGCTCCAGTAAATCAAATCACATTTTGACATATTCCTTCTGCAGAATTACATTATGTGATATTTCCACTTTCAAGCTTCCTTCCTGAAGAATCTTAGAAGTGCTGTAACTGCCTAAGCTGAAGCTTTACAGTGGTTTTTTTCTGTTTTTTGCTCACGGGATGCTTTTTTTCTTCCTCTTCTCTACTCCTATAAACAGTATATCTGTTGTATAATACAACCAAGTGAAAAATTAAGGAGGAAGAACATGTTTATCTGTACAATCAGTGTCTTTCACAAATACGGAAAACAGATTCTGGATGAGATGCTGCAGCCCCTTCAATTGGATTGGCGTTCCATGGTGGTGCTTCTTGTTGTGGATCAGGTTCCGGGCATCTCCCAGGGAAGACTCATTCCCTTTCTTCAGACGGATAAAGCCAATGTGGCGAAGCTTCTGAAAGAAATGGAAGAAAAGGATCTTCTGGAACGGAAAGAAGAGGAAGGCGACCTCAGGATAAAAAACTGTCATCTCACTTTAAAGTCTTCCGCACTGATGCCAGAGCTGAAGAAAATCATGAGAGACTGGGAAGAACAGTGTTTCAGCGGAATCACGGAACCAGAGAAAGAAGTGTTTTTAAAAGTATCCCGCCAGATTGGCTATAATCTTACAGGCCACTGGAAGCTTTAACATCATAAATCAAATAAGACTTACAGAAGAACGGAGGAAAAGTAATGGGAAAAAAAGTATTAGTTGTCGGAGCCGGCATGGCCGGTCTGTCTTCAGCCATACGGCTGCAGCATGCAGGGTATGAGGTGGAGATCTACGAACAGGGACCACAGCCCGGAGGCAAAATGCATCAGATCCAAGCCGAAGGGTTCACCTTTGATGTGGGACCGACTCTGGTCATGATGCCTTCCATCTATCAGGAAGTCTTCGCCCTGGCAGGAAGAAATCCCGATGACTACATCCCCATGAAGAAACTGGATCCTATGTATGAGGTGTACTTCAAAGATGAACCCTACAGACATTATGAAGTAAGTTCGGATCTCACAAAGCTCATGGAGATGGTGGAAAAGAAAGGACCGGAGAATGCCAGAGGCTTTCTTCAGTATCTTTCCGAAATCTACACCCGATATCAGGTGGCTCTTGATCACTTCATCACGAGGCCCTTCCGGAGCAAAAAAGACATCTACAATCCTTTTATGATGCAGCAGGCGCTGAAGCTCAAAACCTTTGACAGCGCGGACCATATGATGGCCTCCTTCATGCCGGACAAGGATCTTCAGCAGATGCTTTCTTTCCAGACCCTTTATATCGGGGTATCTCCACAGAAAGGACCCTCTCTTTACAACATCATCCCTATGATTGAACTTCTTTATGGCGTCTGGTTCATTGAAGGCGGGATGCACACCATGGCACAAGGCATGGCGAGACTCTTTGAGGAGCTTGGCGGTAAAATCCACTACAATCATCAGGTGGATGAAATTCTCATCGCGGGTGGAAAAGCCCTGGGACTTTCTGTGAAGGGCAAGGCAGTGACATCAGACTATGTCATCAGCAATGCGGATTTCCCCTACACCATGACCCACCTCATCAAAGAGGACAGCGCCAGAGGAAAATACACCAAAGAAAAGATCGACAGCATGGACTACTCCTGCTCCTGCCTCGTGTTTTACTGGGGTATGGATCAAACCTATGAAAAGCTTGCACCGCACACCTTTGTGATTTCTAAGGATCTGGATGACAATCTTACCAGAATCTTTGACGGACGTCTCATTGAAGATCCTTCCATCTACCTTCATGTGCCCTCCCAGGTGGATCCTTCCATGGCACCGGAAGGCAAATCCAGTTTCTATACCCTGATTTCTGTGTCAGAGCTTGGCACTGGCACCTATGAATGGAACGAGAAGACCATCAGCCATTACCGGGAGAAAGCTTTTGAAACCCTCTCAAAGATCCCGGGCCTTGAGAACATCCGGGAGGACGTGACTTTAGAAAGAATCTTTACCCCAAAAGACTTTGAGCAGTCTTTTTCTGCCTATCGAGGCGCTACTTTTGGACTTCAGCCCACCCTCCGGCAGAGCAACCACTGGAGACCCCAGGCCAAATCCATGGAAGTGGAAGGACTCTACTTCACAGGATCCAGCACTCATCCTGGTGCAGGGGTCCCCATCGTCCTTCAGTCTGGAAAGATCTGCGCTGAGGAGCTGAGACGGGACGAACCAGGAGATGACTTCAAGTGATGGAAAAAGAAAGAAAAGAAGATGTCCTTCAGCGCTCCTATGAAGCCGCAGAAGACATCATGAAGCACCGTGCCAAAAGCTTTTATGAAGCTTTCAGAAGACTGCCTGAAGAAAGGTTTCTAGGGGTTTGCGCCCTTTACGCCTTCAACCGCTATGCAGACGACCTGGCAGATGGAGATGCTTTGGGGAAAACAAGAGAAGAAAGGCTGCTGGCCTTGGAAGAGCTGGAAAGAAACGTGAAGAACCTGTATCATGAAGAAGATCTCAGTTCTTCCTTGGAGGAAAGTTTCTGGCCCGCCTTTGAGGACACTGTGACCTCCTGGGGAATTCCTCTAGACGCACTTCTTCTTCAGATAGAGGGACAAAAAAGCGATCTCTCTTTTCAGAAGATCACTACTCTGGAGGAACTCAAAGAATACAGCCGGAAAGTAGCGGGGTCTGTGGGCAGAATGATGGTACCTCTTTTGGCACTGGATGAGAAGCTCGCTGAAGATCCGGACTTTCTAAAATCTTGTGAAGATCTTGGCATCGGCATGCAGATTACAAACATCCTGCGGGACGTGGGGGAAGACCTTCGGGAAAGAGACAGGATTTATCTGCCCTCAGACCTTTTGGAAGTCTATGGAATAAAAGAAGAAATGTTAAGGTCCCTGAGTTTTGGAGAACACTTTACCGAAGAGTCTCTGCCTCCAGGGTTTGTCCCTATGGTGGAGCATCTCATGGAACTTGCAAACCCTTTGTATGAGGGCATCGCTTCCTATCTCCACTATTTCCATCCTGCAGCAAGAACCCCTTTGTTATCTGCAGCACTTCTTTATCAAGGCATCCACGGAGCCATCCGGAAATCCCGCTATAATGTATTCACAAAAAGATGCTATACAGATCCCATGACCCGGGCTAAACTGGTACTAAAGGCTAAGAGTCTTGTGGATCTTCTGTAACACAGCAATGAACTAAAGGAAGGATAAGAAATATGGAAAACATCATCGGTCTCGCTTCATCGCTGGCCTATATTTTCTTTGTCATCGGTATTGCCACAGTGGTGGCAAAGAAAAGTCAAGGCGCTTCAGAAACCTCTCGAAAAGTGGTCCACATTCTGGTGGGCAACTGGGTTTTTTTAACGCCTCTTTTCACGGAGCTCTGGGCTGTGGTTCTCGTGCCCTTCACTTTTATCATCATCAACAGCCTGAGTCTTAAATACACGCTCATTTCGGCCATGGAAAGAAACGATGACAGCTTGGGAACCGTGTACTATGCAGTCAGCCTCTTCTTCCTCTCCGGCCTTGGTTTTATTCTTGGGTTCCGTGCGCTGCCTTATATCGGTGTCCTCACCATGGCCTACGGAGACGGATTTGCCGCCATTACCGGTAAAAAATGGGGTAAGAGAAAGCCGTTTCCTTTTGCACCTCTAAAGTCATTGGCTGGAAGCCTGACGGTGGCCACTGCGGCATTTTTAGCCACTTTTGGCAGTCTCCTCTACTTCCAAAAGGACTTCAGCACAGAGCGCAGTCTTCTCTTTATTCTCTTCATTGCACTTCTGAATGGTATTTTCTCTGCCTTCATGGAGCTCACTGGGAAAAAAGGCTGCGACAATCTGACTCTCCCCATAGGATCCGGACTTTTTGCAGTCCTTACCATGGAGTTTGGCACCCTGCCGTATTTTCTTTATCTGGCAGCAGCCCTTGCCATACTGGTTTATGCCTTCAGAAAAGAGGCCATTACCCCGGATGGAATGGTGGCCGCTCTTCTCACCGCTGTGACCTTATATACCCTTGGCGGATTTCTTCTGGGCTCCAGTCTCATTCTGTTCTTTATTCTTGGTACCGGCGTCAGCAAGATGAAAACCAAAGAAAAG
Organism: Proteiniclasticum ruminis; assembly: GCF_900115135.1. Lineage (GTDB taxonomy): Bacteria > Bacillota > Clostridia > Clostridiales > Clostridiaceae > Proteiniclasticum > Proteiniclasticum ruminis_A. Next base: position 171,081 of record NZ_FOVK01000004.1, read on the forward strand.
AGCGAAGCTGAAAAGACCCAGGAACATACAGGTGCCAGAAACTGGAAGCAGGTCCTGGCAAACTCACTTCCTGCTGTGATTCTCTCTTGGATCTACTTTTTCACAGATGAGCCCATTTATCTGCTTCTTGCTTTCACGGTTTTCTCTGCCGCAGCATCAGACACCTTCTCCTCGGAGATCGGGATGATGAGTAAAGGCAAGGTCTTCCATATCCTCACCGGTAAGCCTCTGCCCATGGGTGTTTCTGGTGGCGTGACCCTTCAGGGTCTTGTGGCGGGAATCGTCGGAAGTGTCCTTCTTTCTCTTCCGATTCTGCTGGCCTTTGGCCCAGAAGAATATCTTCTCGGGGTTCTTCTTGGTTTCTTTGGCACCATCATCGACAGCGTTTTAGGGGCATCCCTACAAAGAAAATATGAGGATGTTTCTGGAAAACTGCAGGACATTCCAGCCCATGCCATGGACCTGCCGAAGAAAGGATTCAGACTGGTATCCAATAATGCCGTGAATCTTCTCAGTCTCACCTTGGTGGCCATCGTAGGGTATGTGGTGACCACCCTTTGATTTTAAGAATTGAGCATACAAAAAAAGAGCTGGCATCTATGAATGATTTCATGGCTGCCAGCTCTTTTCTATGGAAACTCTTTATACGGTAGGCTCTTCTTCTTTAGGTTCATCAGCTGTATGCACGATACTGTTTTTCTCCAGTTCTTCCAGACGTTTTGTGAGATTATCCAGCGTATCGATCTGATGAAGAATAAAGGTCATGGGGATGGCTGTCATAAGAGCAAAAAGCAGAATGATTCCCCATCCGCTGAGTAGCGAATCACTAAACATTGTAAGGAGCAGTATCAGAATCATAATATTCAGGAAAAATAGAGCAACGAAATTCTTCATGGTATCTCCTTTCATTCACGCTACATGATGATACTTTCTCAGAAGCACTTTCCCAAGTATGACCTTACACCTTACTGTACTCCCTTTAGTGGGTAGATGGGGTCTAGGCTCCCTGCAGGATAATAGGCCAAGTCTTCCGCTGTCCAGTTGGTGGTTGTGAAGGCTTGCCGGTTCTGGTCCGGTAAGGGAAAAAGGTCTTTCTCCTCTGCCTTTCCACTCTTTTTGAAGAGACTTCCTGATGCAATCTCATAATAGTAATAATAGTCGTCTATGGTTTTCTCATGGGTGAAGCCAAAAAGATAGATTCCTTTTTCATCACTGCTGAGTCTTGTCTCTGAAAGCACGCCCTCTCCAAAAGCTTTCTCCACATTAAGGTCAAAAGCCGTCAGCATTTTTTCTTCTTCCACATCATATAGAAATACACCAAATGACGTATGAATGCCAATCTTCTCTTCTGTCTCATAAAAGAGATTCCCGATTTCAGCACGTTTTTGCGCTTCGCTGTATCGTGGTGTCTGAAGATAACTGTTGTAGTTTTCTATTTCCTTTTCTTTATCACAGGCTGCTCCAAATAGAAGAAGTACGCCCAGAATGATGAGCCAATATTTTTTCACACTAATCCTCCCAGCATCCACAGAATGATGCATTCTTTCTTCGTTATTTTTCTCTGCTTTCTTTCAGATAATAGAGATCTTTTCGAAAAGCAAGATAGATCCATATGATGAAATAGGCGGGGATGAGAAGCATCAGCAGCGCAAGGTATCCGGACTGCTGAAACATAACAAATCTTCTTCCAGAGAGAAAGATGACAAAAATCAGCATGAGGAGGAAGAAAAGAAATGCTCCAGCAAGCAGAGCTCCGCTCATATGCATCAAATACTTGCCCATGAACCGGTCCCCTTGCTCCGTATCCAGGAATATTAGAAAAGCCAGTAGAATGGGACCTGGCCAGGTCCATAGAATATAGGATTTCTGGTCTACTTCTTCTTCTCTTTTCAGGATTTTAACAATCTTCATCATATCTCCCCCTATTTCAGTGCTTCTGGTTCGTGGAATTCAAGCTTAACAAACCGGTCCATTTCAGGATAAACCGGCACCACATCTAAGAGAAAGCGGTACAGATTTCCTTCCACAAAGTCCTTCACCCGATATCCCGGATAAGAGAAGGATTCTTCGGTTCCATCCCCGGTGTTAAAGACCAGATAGGTGTTGTCACTTTCACGATCGTAATACACCTGATCTAAATGGTCTTCCACAATCATCTGGTCTCCGGCCACATAGTTTCGCGCTTCATGAAGGACCATCCCTGTCTTTTCATCCTTCATCTCCCACTGGACATCACGAAATGTCAGCACACGGTTTTTATCATAGCCTACCTCTCTCTCCACGGTGTCCCTCACAACAAACATATAGTTTTTATATTCATAAACTTTCAGATGGTCTCCGAATACCCTTTCCACTTCCTTGGGCTGGATTTGGTACTCTATTTTGATAGGCTGCTGCTCTTCTGTTTCTAGGAGTTCATCTATAATTTCAGCAGATGGTTTCATCACTGGATTTGTCAAAAGAAGTACCGCTGATATCCCCAAAAGCATCAAGGAGAACACCCTGACCCATTTTTTCGGGCTTCGATACTGAAGGATATTCCGGACTCTACCCTTAAGATCCCCAGCGGAATACCCGGCGAGAAGCACCAGATCCGGTTTTCTCATTTCAAGACGGAGCAAGGTTTCAATATAGGCTTTGTGCTGAGGCTTCTCCATGCTTTTCAGAACGGCCTCGTCACAGGACTGTTCCATATCCCGGACCATGAGGACGAAAGAAATCCAGAGGATGGGATTGAACCAATGAACAAGAAGTATCAGATAAGAAATGGCCTTGATCAGAGGATCCTGTCTTCTCAAATGTTCTTTCTCATGTTCGATGATATGGGTTCTCTCCATTGCGCTTAAATCTTTCGGAAGGTATATCCTGGGATGTATGACACCATAGGCAAAGGGTCTTTTTATCTCATTGCCCATGAATATCTCACCGGATATCCGCTTTGTCCCTTGGATCTTTCTTCGGACTTTCCATAAACTGCCGGCAAAATGAAGAAGCAGAATTCCAAGGACACCGAAGTAAACTGCGGCTAAAATATCAGCCAGTAAAAGATCCTTTACGAGGGACGCCTTGTCTCCCAGAAACAGTACCGGAACCTCAATGAAGGTTTCTGTGGTCTCCATGGTGATGCTTTCTTGGGCCTTTTCTGCCACAAGAGTCTCCGGCAGGATGCTCACAGGACTATTGATCCCAACAGGCAAAAGAAGACGGATGAGCAGAATGCTCCATAAAGCGTAGGAAAAGATTTTCGGAAACCTCTTCAGAAGCATTCTTACTAAAAAGATCCAAAGAGCCACATAAGATGCTTGAATCGATAGACTGAGGATGGCGATGAACAAATCTCTCATCCGTTATCCTCCTCCATCATTTTTCGTATTTCGGCAAGCTCTTTCTCAGAAAGCTTTCCTTCTCCTGTGAAAGAAGCTAGAAAAGATGGAAGAGAGCCTTGAAAGAACCGGTCCAGAAAGTCTTTGCTTTCAGCATAGAGTGCATCTTCTCTGGAAACCAGAGCACTGACCGTTGCTTCTTCATTTCTCAAAAATCCTTTGTGAACCAGTTTTCTTAGAACGGTATAGGTTGTAGATTTTTTCCAGCCTAGGCTTTCCTCTGCTTTTTTCACAAGTTCTGTGGAATTGATGGGTTCATGACTCCAAATAATATCCATCAGATTATATTCTGCTTCAAATAGTTTATATGCACTCATACTGATCCTCCTCTTTTTTCTATAAGTTTATCATAATAAACCTCACTTCACAATAATAGATTCTGAATTTTCTACATTCATCCTGCCATTTGTATTCCTTCAGGACGGAAGCTATGCCAGATTTGATTTCTAAGTTTCATCTTCCAGGCTATTTACGGTATAATGAGAGGGACTTATGAATTTGAAATATCAAAAACGAGGTGCCAAATGCAGGATATATTAAAACTAAAGCCTATTTTCCAGGAAAGGATCTGGGGTGGAAGAGCCTTAGAAGAGTACTTTGGATATCAGATTCCCAGCGATACCACCGGAGAATGCTGGGCAATCTCCGCTCACAGAAATGGAGACTGCCTCATTGAGAATGGAGATTTAGCAGGACAGAAGCTGAGTGAAGTCTATCAAAGCCATAGAGACCTTTTTGGCAGGATCAACTCTCCTGTATTTCCTCTGCTCACAAAGATTCTGGATGCGAAAAATGATCTCAGTGTGCAGGTCCATCCCGACGATGAGTATGCCATGCAAGTGGAAAATGACTTAGGAAAAACAGAATGCTGGTATATTCTTGATTGTGAAGAAGGTGCTGAGCTCATCTTCGGACATACCGCAAGAACAAGAAAAGAACTGGAAGAGATGATAAAGAAAGGAAACTGGGACAGCCTCCTTACTCGCGTTTCCATTCACCCTGGGGATTTCTTCTACGTGCCCTCAGGAACCATCCATGCGCTGTGTAAAGGAACGCTGGTTCTGGAAACCCAGCAGTCCTCTGACACCACCTACCGGGTCTATGACTATGACCGTGTGGATGATGAAGGGAAGAAGAGAGATCTTCATATCGAGTCTTCCATTAAAGTGGCCATGGTGCCTCATGTTGGGACTCGAGTACACCCTGCAGTACAGGAAGAGGAGAACCTCACCATCACCCACTATGTGGACTCCACCTTCTTCACGGTGGAGAAATGGGAAGTCCATGGTGAAGCAGACAAGAAGCTTCCTGGATTCACCTTGGTCAGTATCCTGGACGGAGAAGGCACCATGAATGATCTTCCTGTAAAAAAAGGAGAGCATTTCATCTTAACAGAAGCTAAGGACAGGGTGAAGTTAGAGGGGCAGTTCACCGCCATGGTCTCCTGGATTGAAAAAATAAAATGCTGAAGCCTCAAAGGTAAAATAAGAAGACCTGCTTCCATGAAGGACTCCCTTCATGAGTAAGCAGGTCTTTTGCTATGGAAAACTAATGGATAACGATGATTTATGCAGCTTTATCAGCCTTCTGGTCTTTCTTCAGCACACTGGCCTTCAAGAAAAGTCCGAGGCATCCCAGTGCAAACACGATACCTACTGGGTAAGCAATGGAAGTGCTGAGCTTGAAGCCTTCTGGAGCCATCAGAATATAAGTCATACTTACAGCAGACATGAAGGTTCCAGGAATTGCAGCCAGCCAGAAATTCTTTGCGTTTCTGTACAGATACATGGCAGCCAGCCATAATGCCATCATGGCTAAGGTCTGGTTGCTCCAGGAGAAGTATCTCCAGATCATCTGCACATCCATCTGTGTCAGGACTGCACCAACTCCAAGAATTGGAAGTGTCAGAAGGAATCTCTTCTTGGTGTCTTTCTGATCAATACCAAACCAGTCTGCAATAACCAGTCTAGCGCTTCTGAAAGCTGTGTCTCCAGAGGAGATTGGGCAGGCAATAACGCCGATCATCGCAATAACTGCACCAACAGGTCCGAGGAGTGTGGAGGTGATTTCATACACAACAGGTCCCTGACCGCCAAGCTCTGTTAAAGCCGCCTGAAGTCCGCCTGTGGTTTCATAGAATGCTACACCAGCAGCAGCCCAGATAAGAGCAATAACACCTTCAGCCACCATGGCTCCGTAGAATATCTTTCTTCCGTCTTTCTCTGTGTTCATACATCTAGCCATAATAGGTGACTGGGTTGCATGGAATCCGGAGATGGCACCGCATGCTACAGATACGAACATCATTGGCCAAATTGCTGTACCCTTTGGGTGCAGATTGGATAAGGTGATTTCTGGAATATGGTATCCTTGGAAAAGGATTCCGCCAATAACTCCAAGGGCCATAAAAATCAGGCTTAAGCCAAAAATTGGATAGATTTTACCAATGATCTTATCAATTGGAACAAATGTCGCAATAAAGTAGTAAATGAGAATTACTACCAGCCAGAATACTTTATCCAGACTGTCTGGTGTCAGCATAGCAAGAAGCGCTGCTGGTCCTGTGGAGAAAGCTACACCAACCAGTACAAGAAGCACTACTGAGAACACTCTCATGACCTGCATCATGCCGGTTCCGAGGTATATTCCCACAAGCTCTCCAATGCTCTTTCCTTCATGTCTCATGGAAATCATTCCAGTGAGATAGTCATGGACACCGCCTGCAAAGATCGTACCGAAGGTGATCCATAAAAATACGGATGGTCCCCATAAAGCACCTGCAATGGCACCGAAGATTGGTCCAAGACCTGCAATGTTCAGCAGCTGAACAAGAAACACACGCCACATAGGCATTACTACATAGTCAGAGCCGTCCGCCAATGCTACCGCAGGCGTTACTCTATCATCAGGTCCGAACTGCCGTTCCACATACCTGCCGTAGAGCGCATAACCAGCGATGAGAATAAAGAGACAAATAAAAAATGATACCATGAATAAATCCTCCTTCATCCTAGTTCAAATGTCTTTATAGGCCTTAAAGACATTTCCTTGATTCTCATGGTATCACTTTGTTTCATTTTAAAATCCGTTTTCTGTAAAGGTTATCATTATCAGCGGGTGAAATGCAAAAAATCTGGTGTCAAATGCAAAGTTCTTCTCTTAGCTCCTTGATGATCTTTCTGCTCACTGGTAAAACTACATCTTTCAGTCCTGTGAGCTTCACAGAGTACGTACCATGAAACCACGGAGCAATCTCGGAAACATAGCGGAGATTGACGATGTAGCTCTTTTGGATCCTGAAAAACCCCTTGTCTTTTAAACGCTCCTCATAGTAATTCAGTGTATTGTGATCTTCAAAATCTCCATTCTTCGTGTGAATGACACAGACTCTGTTTTGGGATTCAATATAGATCACTTCTGAAAGATCCACCATCAGCGTTTTCTTTTCTAAAGTCACAGGAATCTTCTGAAAAGATTTTCGCTTCGGCTCTTCCTCTTCCTCTTCCTCTTTTTTGTCTTTTTTCACATGATACCGCTCCAGCATCTGTTTTACTTTTTCTCCCGAAAAAGGCTTCAGGAGATAATAAAGCGCTTCCACTTCAAAAGCCTTTTCCGCATAGGTGCTGAGAGCTGTGGCAAAGACTATTTCTGACTCCGGCATTTTCTTCCTGGCCATGTACGCCAGTGCAGAGCCACTGATATCTCCAAGGTTCATATCTATGAGAAGTAGATCAAAATTCTCTTTCTTCAGCACTTCAAGAGCTTCTTCTCCAGAAGAGATTTCAGTGAACTCCGCTTCTTCCTCATAAAGACCAACGAGATACTTCAGTTCACTTCTTGCTGGTTTTTCATCATCAATGATGGCTATTTTCATAATTTTTCAACCTTCCTTATGCAAATACTGGCTGATACTCAGTTTCCATTACTTTGGGGAGTGTGATGATGACCCTGGTCCCCTCTTCCCCCGTTTGGATCTTCAGCCCACGGTCTCTTCCATAGAGATAACGAAGCCTCTTTTCCACATTGAACAGTCCAATGGAGAATTCCTTTGTCTCCCCTTCTTTCAGTGCTGCAAGCACTTTCTCTGGGATTCCCTGTCCATTGTCTTCAATAGAGATTTCCACATCCTCTCCAATACTCTCCACAGAGATATGGACAATTCCCTTCTTTCTTTTCATGGCTCCATGTAAAATGGCATTTTCTACTATGGGCTGAAGGATGAGGCATGGCACCTTCATCTTGAGATCACTCTCAATGTTGAGCTTCACTTCCAGACGGTCCTCAAACCTTGCTTTTTCAAGCTCCAGATATGCGTTGACATATTCCAGCTCCTCATAAATACTCACAAAGCCATCTTTGGTCTTGATGCTGTTTCTGAAATAGGCTGCCAGGGCAATGAGGAGATCTCTTGCTTTTTCCGGTTTTTCTCTGGTAAATGCAGAAATGGTGTTCAGAGAGTTGAATATGAAGTGCGGATTGATTTGGGACTGCAGTGCCCGGTACTCCACTTTATGAAGGAGTGCCTTCTGATGGTCCAGTTCTGCCAGGTCATACTGCACAGAGAAAAACTGGGTCAGTCCCTCTACAAACTCTTTGCCCGTGGGGATACTGAAACCGGATTTACTGCTCACCACAATGAGTGTTCCTAGGGTTTCCCGATTTTTGAAGATCGGAGATCCCATATAGACTTTACTTTTTCCAAAAAGCTCTCTCTTTCCTGCAGTCCCTGAGCTTTCATAGAGAAAGCTGGACTTCTCTTCATATATTTTCTTGGCAAAGGCCTCCAGAACCATAAGATCCTTCTGGTTCAGTTCCCCATAGGTTGTCAGCAGCTTCTCTCCCTGGGTGAACACAGCGGCCTGATGACCCGAGTGGGTCACAATGGTTTTGGCAATCTCAAAAAGGCTCTCTTTGTCATAGGTGCCTTTGGCAAGATACGGCAGACACTTTCTCGTGATCTCAAAGGTCATGGTGGTGTTTTTCCCGATCTCATAGGCCTGCTCTGTGAAGATGCTCTTAAAGATGCTCATAAAAAATACCATACCCACGGAGTTGAACATGACCATGGGCACAAAGATTGCGCGAACCAGCGTATATGCCATATCAAAAGGCCGAGCGATGAGAAGGATCAGCGCCATCTGCAGAAGCTCCGCCGCAAAGGTCAGAAGAAACACATGAGACTCCTGGTAGCCTTTGGCCTTGATTCTCGTATAGAAAAAAGCAGAAAGTACCCCTTCCGCCATGGTAGAAATGGCGCAGGAAAGGGCTGTGAGTCCCCCCACATCGCTGAAGTAGCGGTGAAGCCCTGCAATTACAGACGCTCCGATGCCCACCACAGGTCCACCGATGAGTCCCCCTGCCATGACACTGATGACTCTAGTGTTTGCAATGGCTCCAGAGACCTCATAACCTGTGATGGTAGAGACAATCCCCATGACGCCAAAGAGGGCCATGAGAAAAACCTGTTCACTCAGCGTCTTCTTCTCTCCCGTGATAAACCGTTTGGTGATGGAAAACTGGGTCAGAAGCAGTGCCAGAATCACCAATAAACCAATATTCAATATAACACTTCGTATAATTTCAAGATCCATGATCAAAGCGGAATCGCCCCCATAAAATATTCTCAAGTCCTATTGTACCTCAAAACCATTTTTTTGAGTACCAAGGATATCGGAAGAATTTTCATAGAGACCTCCTAGTAAGTCGTTCTAAGGTTCAAAGAGAAACCTTCCCGCAAAAAGAGAGCAGGCGGTTTCTCTGCTCTCCAAATAAGTCACTATTTCCTGGATTCTCTGAAATGGATGGCTGCCCCAATCAGATTGGCTTCACTTCTGAAGGTGCAGGGGACCAGATCCACCTCAAGACCTTCTGCTCCTTTTCCGCTTAAATACCACTTGGTTCTTTCCAGCAGCCTTGGGATCAAATCCTCTCTTCTGGATATTCCTCCGCCAATGACAATTCGATCCGGATTGAATGTGCAGGACAGATTGAAGATTCCTCTTGCAAGGCCATCAATCAGGCTTTCCACATGCTTCACTGCCACTGGATCTCCATCTTCCGCCCGCAGAAACACTTCACTGCCTTCCACCTCTACCCCGGTCTCTTCACTGTATCTTCTCGCCATATGGACAGGGCTTCCCAACGAGCTCAAACTGTCTTTTTCTGTGAGAAGCATGTACCCAAACTCGCCACCGAAGAGATTCCTTCCTTTATACAGCTTTCTGTCCATGATCACAGCTCCCCCAATACCCGATCCAATGACCATAAAGAGGACGTCATTTACATCCCTTGCCGCTCCTTCATAAAGCTCAGCTAAAGCTGCACAGTTGGCATCATTTTCGATGCTTACGGGTATACCTAAAAAACTCTCCAAGTCCTCGATAATATTGAAATGATGGATATAAGGTACGGCACTGAGTCCACCAATATACCCCTGATTACTATCCACCGCACCTGGGGCACTGATGGCTGCACCTGAAATTTCTGTTTCTTTTTTCATTTCGGACAATACCCGAAACAGCTCTTCTTTCATTAATGGATAAGTATCCGGGGTTTTAAAAGATCCCTTATGACCCAATCCATTCTCTCCATAAAGACCATACTTTACACTGGATCCTCCAATATCAATCACACAAAGATTCATACATCACTTCCTGCTCCTTTATTATATTGCCTGTAGGAAAGTATCTTCTTTCCTCTTTCTGTTCTTCCACTCACTCTTTATCCATTAAGAATAGGCTTACTTCCCAAAATGTTGGGTGGCCAGCGTCACATATTTCCCACCATAGAAAGTCCCGCTGACTGGAGCTGTGATGACGCCAACTCCGACAAAGATATACTCCGGATCCAGCATGGCCTTGTTATGAGAAGGTGAATTCTTCCATCCCTCAAAAATCACTTGGGCAGATACAGCCTCAGTGCCCATATTGGCAAAAAGATTCTCACCTTTTTTGGTGTAATGGGTATAGCCGAAAATGAAGTTCATAAGGTCTCCAAAGGAAATATACTCCAAGTGCGGATTATAGTGAGCAAAGTAATCATGCTGCAACATGGACTCACTCTTATATCTGGCTGAACTCATGAGATCCTCTTTCAGAATCAGCTCTTTGAGTCCATTTTCTCTTCTGTAGGCATTCAGAAGTTTTAGAATCTCTTCTTCCAGATTCTTATGGACAACAGATTTGTAGTTTTGCGGAAGACTTTTATCTGCTGTGCTGAAGTATGCTTTTTTATCCGATGCCACCGCAATCTTTATGTCAATGGTTTCCCCCTTCTTATAAATGCCTGGCTTTGACACCATCTCCAAAATGGTGCCATACGGATGGGTATCATCGGGAACTTCTATGGCGTTGACACGCAGTCCAATATGCCGCACTTCCCTCTGGTGCTTCATCGTCGCATCTTGAAGCCTCACTTCATCGCTGGCTAAAGTTTTTTCTGTGCTCAGCGGAGAAGTCTCACCAGAACTTTTCCCTGTTTCTTCCCCTGGTGACTGTTCCTGAGGCTTCGAGGCAGTCTCCAAAGCTTGCTCTGATGGGCTCTTCTCTGAAGGGGTTTCTACAGGTTCTTTCACCGGTGCAGTTGTTTCTTTCGAGATCTCAAGAGGTTCTTCTTCCGTAAGAAGAATGCCACTGAGATACCCTTCCTCACTTCCGTATTGGACTTTGTACCACCCGTTGCTGACTTTTTCCAGAGTTTCAATCTTTTCCCCTTCATAGATCACTTGAAGAATCTCATACTGAATCCCGGGACCTTGGCGAAGATTTCCTGTCATTTTCATAAAGAACACCTGGTGATGCTTTATGAAGGTGAGAGGTTCCTCTTTTCTTTTTACACTCTCCTCTGGTGATTCAGCCGTGTTCCTTCTGGATGATAAAGAGGTATGATCTGATACGGGCTCCATCACTTCATTTTCCGGAACCTTCTCCACCTTTTGGACTTCAGGATGCTCCTTTACACTCTCTTCTTTAGAGAAAAAAGGATTCTGGGTGCAGGAAAAAAGAACGAGGCTCGACAACATAAGACTGAGCACTTTAATTTTCTTCATACCTGCACCTCCTTGCTTCATTTCTTACATTCATCATAGCACTTTTCTGGAAATCCGTGCGAAAAAACCGGCAGATTTTCCACTGCCGGTAAGAATTGTCATATTTTGTCTATGGACCATCTCAAGCCTTATGGAACAGAGGGAATGAGATTTCCCATATCCACGATTTCATAGCCTTCCGGCACTTCAAACAGAGCATCAGAAAGATCTCCCACTTTGAAATCCGTCACTTCCATGACAAAGGCTTCAGAGCCGTCTTTGTTATGGGATTCCATCTTCATGGGAAATCCATACTCTTCATGGAGCCACATTTTCACGTGATAGCCCTCTTCAAGCTTTGTGCTCTCCACCACATGGCAGGAAACTCCGTTTAACGTTTCTTTTCCCACATAGGTCATGTCTGTTTCATCCACATCACTGGTGAAATCGTCCATGGTGAACGTCTCCTGCTCTCCCTCGGCATTTTCCCCCAGAGGCATTTTCATGGCCGTTTTACTGGAGTCATCCAGGATATACAGTGCATCTTCTCCATGAATCATCACAAAAGTCTGCCCCATGACTTCGCTCTCTGCTCTCATTTTGCTGCCTTTCATATACATGCGGCTGATGGTGTTCTCGCTGCCCATGCCGGTGACGTTCATTTCATAATAGATTTCCGCCATATCTTTTCCACTGCCAAAAAGCTCTTTCAGTTCTTCCGCACTAAGAGTGTTTTCTTCGGAAGGGTTCTCCTCCCCAGGGGTCTCTTCCGGGGTCTCTTCCTCTTCTTCTCCTTCTTCTGCAGGCGGGGTTTCACCGGGTACAGAAGGCTCCTCCTTGGAACTGCAACCAACAAACAGGGCAAACAGCAACGACACCATGAGAACACTCAGCCAACGGATGAGTAAAGACTTCTTGTTCATGACCACTCTTCCTTTCTTTCACGCAGGGTCATCTTGCCCTGCTGTCGTCCTGAAGCGTCAGTCGATAGAGATCCATCATCCCTATTCTTTATACGATACACCGCTGTATATTTGACCTCATTGTAGCACTCTGAAAAAAGAAGAACAAGTGACTTTATACTGTGTACACAACATAAAAATCAGCACTCTTCTATTGAGTGCTGATTTCACCAATACTATTCTCCTCTGTACTGGTCGTCAATTTCCTTCATACGGTCCACTTTAGGAAGAGACCTTCCTCCCTGGAACTCGCTCTGAAGATATGCCAGCGTCAGCATTTCTGCATGGGCTTTCCCCATGGTGAGTCCACCCATGGTGATGATGTTGGCATCATTGCTTTTCGCGGCTCTTTCTGCAGAGTACACATCAGCCACTTGAGCCGCTCTGATGCCGTGAACTTTGTTGGCTGTGATGGCCACGCCAATGCCCGTTCCACAGATGATGATGCCCCGGTCAAAGTTTTTTGATGCCACTTCCTTGGCAACCTTCTCTGCAATATTGGGATAGAGAATTTTTTCTCCCTCAAAGGAACCAAAATCCTCATACTCATACCCGTTGTCTTTCAATACCGTAAGGATATGCTGTTTCAATTCATATCCCATTTCATCGCAACCAATGGCGATTTTCATACTACATTCCACCTTCCTTTGCTTTTCTTACGTTCCTTATGATGGCTTCCAGGTTGTCCATGTCATGTCCAAACCTGCCGATGAATAGACCATCCACATCTTCTGACTGTGCTATTTCCATGGCTGTCTCTTTCTTTGCAGAGCCGCCGTAGATGAGCCGTACGGCTGAGCTTGCCGTCTCACCAAAGTGCTCCCGGACAATGTCCCGGATGATGAACATGGAGCCGTGCACATAGGAAGCCTCTGCAGGCTCCGGCTGACCAATGGCCCACTCCGGTTCATAGGCTAGAATGAGATCTCTAAATCTTTCCGGGGAGACGTCATTCAGATAAGAAAGAATCTGGTTCTTCAGCGCTTCTTTTCTTCCTTCACCCTTTTCCCGTTCTCCGATACAGACGATGGGCCACATATTGTATTGTAGGGTCAGGTGCACCTTCTCATTGATCATTTCCGGTGTCTCCTGAAAAAGAGCTTTTCGTTCCGCATGTCCAAGCTCCACCAAAGAGCAGGAAAGATCTTCCGCACTCTCAATGGAGAACTCCCCTGTATAAGCTCCTTGGGCTTTAGGTGCAATGTTCTGCACACCATAACGTATGACAGAGTCTTTTAGAATCTCTGCCACCGGATAGAGCGTCCCCATGGAGGGAATGAGAAAAAGATCCAGATCTTCCATCTGCCCGAGCCTCTTCTTCATCTCCTTTGCCATGGTCTTCGCCTCTTCCATACGGTTCACGTAAATCTTCAGGCTCATGCCCACGATGGGTTTTCTCTTCATGGTGTTCTCCTTATGCATTCTTCATTTCCTTCAGCATTTCCTCATAAATGAGATAGGAAGAGAAGGAACCAGGGTCTCTGAAACCAATGGCTCTTTCACCCAGTCTCATGGCTCTGCCCTTCTTTGCGATGAGTGGAATGGTTCTGTCAGAACCTGCCTTCAGTTCTTCCACAAAAGCTTCAAAGCTTTCCAGATCATCCTTGCCAGATTCTGCAGCCTCCTTCAGCTTGTCCACCGCAGGACGGAGCGCATCCACCATGGTCTTGTCCCCTACTACAGCTTTACCTCTCGCTTCAATGGCTTTGACGCCATTGTCGATGAATCCCACAAGCTCAGAAAAGTTCAGCTCATTCTTGCCTTTCACATCATCTCCGGCTTTCATAAAGAGGCTGCCGTAAAGAGGACCCGCAGCGCCACCTACTTTACCAAGAATGATCATGCCGACTTTCTTATAAAAAGAAGCGATGTCTTCTGTTTCCTCATAAATCTTATCCAGCTGCTTCGATACTTCTCGGAATCCGATGGACATGTTGACCCCATGGTCTCCATCTCCGATGTCGGAGTCCAGTTTTGACAAATGGTCACGATGCTCCTCAAACATAGGGATAAGACGCAGAATAAAGTTCTTGAAAAATTCCTTGTTGTATACCATACTATTTCCTCCGGCCAGAACCCATGGTTCCGGGATTATTATCTTCTTTTGAAATGGAAGGATATCCGCTCAAAAAAGGCCAGGACCTCTTTTTCTGCGGATATCCTCCATGTGGGATGTATATTATCTGATGCTCATGTAAGGAGTATCCACTGGATAATCCAGAAGTTCCTTCAGCTCCTCGTCCACCTTGACGAGGGTGATGCCCATACCAATCATATCCATAGAAGTTGCATAATTTCCTACGAGAGATTTGTAGACTTTAACGCCCTTTCCTCTCAGCACTTCTTCCAGATGATTATGAAGAATATACTGGTCCATCAGAGGCAGTCCGCCAAGACCATTTACAAGTGTGTACACTTCATCTCCTTCAGAGAGCGGGAAGTCCTTCAGAATATGTTCCATGATTTCATCAACCACCTGATCTGCAGGTTCGATCTTGCCACGACGTACTCCAGGCTCACCGTGAATACCCATACCGATTTCCATGTCTCCATCTTCCATATCAAAAATGGTGCCACCCTTTACTGGAATGGTGGAGGAAGAAAGCGCAACTCCCATGGAACGGGTATTGTCATTGCATTTCTTTGCAGCAGCAACTACAGCATCCAGGTCCATGCCCTTGGCAGCAGCGGCAGCAGCAGCTTTAAACACAAAGAGGTCCCCAGCGATTCCTCTTCTGTCTTCAATATTTTCAGAAGAAACCACGTCATCTGTCACAAGAACTGTCTCTACACGGATGCCATCGTCGGCTGCCATTTCAGCACCCATATCAAAATTCATCACGTCTCCTGCATAGTTTCCGTATAGATAAATGCAGCCTTTTCCCTGATCCACTGCCTTTACAGCATTATAACAAGGTTCTGGTGATGGAGAAGTATTGATGTTGCCGATGACAGCAGCATCTGCAAAATTCTTGCCTACATAGCCTAAAAATAGAGGTTCGTGTCCGGAGCCGCCTCCGATGATGACACCGACTTTTCCTGGTACAGGATTTGTGGTCACAACCACTCTTCCATCATGCTCCAGAAGTTTCACATAGTCACTGTGTGCCTTCACATACCCAGACAGCATTTCCTCCACCACGTCATAAGGATCATTGATCAGTCTTCTCATTGTTCATTCTCCTTTTATACGATATTAAAGCTCTTTGAAATCAACTATATTATCTATTCTTTAGTAATATATTTGAATTTCAAAGAATCCTCATATCTCTATTATTGAGCAAAAAACGAACGGATTCAACTGATGAATGTAAACCTTTTATTAACGATTTGGTTTTTTTCCCATCTAGATAGAATTAAATTTCATGGATTAATTAAGAGCTCAAAAAAAGAGCCTCAGCCCTTGGAACTGAAGACTCTCTCCAGATGAAACATCTTACGTTTATACTGCAGCTTCTTTTTGATCGTGAATGGCCTGCTGAATCTCCACCATTCTCTCTCCATCCAGCTCATAGTATCGCATGGCTATGAGAGAAGCCAGCCAACCCAAAATCGGCATTCCGATGAAGAAAAACATGGTCATCCAGAAAATTGGCCCGGAATAGGGTGTATCTGCTGTAGGCAGCTGCTCCCTGAACCCGATGGTCGCGACCATGATTCCCACAATGCTGGCACTGAAGGCTGAAATCAGCTTATCCACAAAGGAGAAGATGGTGCCCATCATCCCAGGAATATACTGCCCGGTTTTGTAGGTCTGATAGTCAGAGCAGTCTGCAATCATTGGGATGACGATATTGGATCCGATGGAGATGGCACCGCCCTGTAGGACCATCAGAACAATAAACAGAATCGTGGCCAGATTGATAGAAGACAGAGAGATGCTTCTAAGATCCGCAGTGACGAAGAAGAGAAGAAGGAGAACACCCAGCAGCACTGAAATCCAGGTAGAAACCACATAAGCCTTTTTCTGACCCAGTTTTCTGGCATAGCCGATGCCGATGAAAGTCAATACAATGGTCAAAGGCGTCATGATCAGTCCCATGGTCCCTGATAAGGCATAGTTTCCAAGTAAGATGCCATAGAGCATGATGACCGTGACAGAATTCTGCTTCACTGTGCCTGCCAGCTTATCCGTAGATGCGGAGATGATGAGCATCTGAAGGGGTCTGTTTCCTTTGATGATGGGCCAGTAGTCCCGGAACTTAATCTGAACATCAGATGGAACACCCCAGTTCTCTTTCACATCCTTTTTCCATAAAGAAATCACGGAAAGAGCGGTGAAGGTTCCAGAAATCACAATGACATACACCATCATTTCACGGAAAAATCCCATGGTGAAGCCTCCGTGCTTGGGTACCAGCACATTGGAGATGAGAAACTGTCCTCCAGTGAATAGTACGGTATTGAAAATACCATCAAAAAGAGTGAAAAGCGGTCTTTTCTTGGGATCATTGGTCAGCACGGTCTGAGCCGCTTTGGTGCAGGCTGTCTGAAAAGTGTATCCAATGATGTAAACGGAGTACACCAGAATGAAATAAACGAGTCTGAATCCTTGCGGCACCAGATGGGTGGTCATATGTAGAAGTACTACGCTGACAGCAAGAATCCCGTTGCCCAGTACCATATATGGTCTGAACTTGCCAATCTTGGACTCTGTTTTATCTATGATAAATCCGATGATGGGATCGGTGATACCGTCGAAAATTCTCATGGCGGTCATGATGGTGGTGACAGCCACTACCAGAAGACCCGCCACCCCCGTGGCATAGTAAGAAACAAACAGCATAAAAAACATATAGAGATTGGTGGCAGTGTTGTTCAAGACGAATAGGCCAATCTGGGCAGTCGAGGCAGTATTATAAGTGACTTTATTGTTATTTTCCATGAAATTCCTCCATATAATTATAAAATCCTGAAAATGAACGGACTGTGCTTCGTTCTTTTTGCCTATCCATGAAAATGGCGCCTATTCGCATGAATATGTAGTGAGCGAGATGGAAAAACCATCTCTTTAGCTGCTCTGCTTCTTTCTCTTTTGTTAACCTTTTTTCTGTTCTTTCATAGTCTTTCTGTTCTTCTATTTGTCTATCTGTTCTTATAACCAAAATCCGGAATACTCATCCAGCGGTCTCTCACAGAGTGTGCCGCCATCTTGGGGTGTCTCTGCCTTGTAAAAAGGCCCTTCTTGTTCCCCTGGACTCTGATGATGCCCACAGAGGTTTCAAAGTCTGCAAAATTCCACATCTGCTCTCCAATGACATGATCAAACTCATCAAAGACCTCATGATTCGCCTGCAGATATCTTACCTGATACTCCTCTGTGAAAGGAATGTCATCCACTGCATGGAATCCAGCTACGGTATCTGCACCATATTCTGTGAACATCACTGGTGTATTGGGATAAGCTCTCTTCCACTCCAGAAGTTCATTTCTTAAAGCAGTCTTGGCCTCTTCCAGTTCTCCTGTATTCACATACCATCCATAATAACGGTTGAGACAGATGACATCCAGATGTTTCGACACCACATCGTTATGAGGCATGGACATCATGATGAGCACCTGGGTCACAGGTCTCTTTTGTGGATCCAGTTCTTTGGTGAGCTTTATGAGCGGTGCAAAGTATTCCTCTGCTCCCTCTTCTATAGTGGTAGCTTCATTAGCCACAGACCACATGACAACGCAGGCAAGATTCTTATCTCTTGCCACAAGCTCCCTCAGCACCTGCTCATGAGCTTCTCTGGTGTTCATCACTTCAAAGGTCTTCTTCTTGTCCCCATCTCCACCAAACAGTGCAAAGTTAAATCCGTGCATGAGTCCCACTGCAGGCGTCTCATCAATGACCACAATACCCTGCCTGTCACAAAGTCTCATCATCTCTTCAGAATATGGATAGTGCGCTGTTCTGAAGGAATTTGCCCCCAGCCACTTCATCAGGTTCAAATCCGTTACATTGAGTGCCTCATTGAGGCCACGGCCGTTGACGAAGAAATCCTCATGCTTTCCGAAGCCTTTGAAGTAGAAGGGCTTATCATTGATGAGGAACTGATTGTTTTTCACTTCCACGGTTCGGATGCCGAAGGATTCCGTGTAGATATCCACAACTTCACTGTTTTTCTCCACATGGACTTCCACTTCATAAAGATAGGCCTTCAAGGGTTCCCACAGGATCACATGATGGATCAGGGCATCTTTCTCATATCCGTCATAGACCACCTTCTGGTTCTCATCTCTCACCAGGAACCTTACTTTGTCAAAGTCTCCTTTTACAGTTTCTGAAAAGTGCACCACTGCGTGAGCTTCCTCCACATCGTAGGTGATGGAAAGATCTTCCACATAGCTCTTGGGAGTGGAGTAGATCTTTACCGGTCTATGGAGTCCAGCATAGTTGAAGAAATCAAAGTTCGGCTGATTTTTCTTCACGCCATTTTCCTCTTTGTAGTTTCCAACTGGTAGAGTGCTGTAATCCAGGATGTTGTTCACTTCCACTGTAACGCGGTTCTTTCCTGAAACCAGGTATTCATTGATTTCTGCTTCAAAAGGCATGAACCCGCCCTTATGTTCTGTGACAAGCTTTCCATTGACATAGACCTTTGCATAATGGGTCGCACTGCCAAAACGCAGCACCAGTCTTTCAGAAAGAAGTTTATGGAAAATCTCAAAGTCCTTCTCATACCATACAGAGCCCACATGGTTTCTGATCTTTCTCAGCACCCCCTGTTCATTGAAGGATCCTGGCACTGCCATAACCTCTCCATGGGACAGTGGACTTTTCGGATCGTGGTTCTCCTCCAGGGAAAACCTCCAGATGCCTGAAAGGTCCATGAGTGTTCTGGTAGGGGTTGATATTGGATATAACAAGTTGCATTCCTCCTCATACTTTGTGAATCAATGAACTTATTATAGAAAATGATAACGTTGCCTATTGCAATTATTTTGTTGTTTATAGAAATATCTTGCTGTTCCTCTTTGAAAAATCAAAGAATTTGTGAATTCATTGACAAAAACACAAAAAAGACTGAACCTATCCTATAGATAAGATGCAGTCTTTAACTATTCCTGTATTTTATGCTGTTTCTGATAATGTAGGGGCGTCATCCCCGTTTGCTCTCTAAAGATTTTACTGAAATAATTGAGATTTTCAAACCCGCAGGACAAGGCTATGGTTGTGACGCTTTCCTGATTTTCTGAAAGAAGGGCTTTGGCCCGGTCCACTCTTCTCTTATTGATAAAAGCCGTCATGGACATTCCCGTTTCTTTCCGGAACTGTCTGGAGAGATGGGACGCACTGATATGGACATAATCGGCCACATCCTGAAGAAGGATTTTCTCCTCCAGATGCGCTTCCAGATAATGAATGGCGTTTTGGATATGTCTGGAATAACCCACGGTCGTCATTCTCTGAACCAGGGCAGCATACTCCTCAATGAGCCTGTCAGAAACCTCCTGAACCATTTCGATGCTCTGCATCCTCTCAATGTAGATGGCCATGTTGTCTGACAGCTGATGGATGCTGATGGGCGGAACCCCTGCTCTTTCCACAGCGATGCGGAGAATGGTGTTAAAAGTCAGATAGAGATTCTTTAAAGCTCTTAGAGGGTCTTCCGGTACCCGATAGCTGAAATCAAATACGGTCTTACTCATGACCTTCTTTGCAGATGCTCCATCTCCGATGCTCACATAATACATCATTTTATTCTGGATCCGATACCGCTCATCAATGAGCGTGAAGGACTCTTCAATCTCCCGTGGCCTTATTTTTTTGAAGTCTGTGATCCTGGATCGGTGATAGTATACTTTCGCATCCAGATTTTTCTTTGTGAGGCTCCAGACCATGACTTTCGCAAGGGACTGATATTCCTCCTGATTGAGAATCTTTATGGTTTTATAAGCTTCCAGAAGAAATTTCTGGTCCTGCATCGGAATTCCATTCTCCTCCAGAAGATCCAAAAGCTCTTCTTTCGAGACGTGGGCATTGAGAAATGGCCCCCCCACCACCACATAGGGCAGCTGCTCAGAAAAGAGGCTTACAGCCAGGTACTGAAGGCCCAGATTATCTTTGTACACCAGCACTTCTTCTGCTTTTCTTGTGAAAGTGCTTTTCACCATATCACTTTTATACTGCTGACGGTACTTCAAGAGGGTCGTGTCTTTTCGAAGAACCAGTCTGAAGAGGGTTTTTGCATCCCGATTCAGAAGAGAGAACTCCAGACCGGACACTTTTCCAAGGGATGTGCAGACTTCAATAAGTTCATCTTCCACTTTACTGTATTCCATCGCGACACCTCTCTTTCATCCTGTTATTTTTAGCATACACAATTCTTCTCAGAAAAGAAACAGAAAAGCATGCTGCTTCTTTCTCAGATCCTCCGATAGAATAAACACCTGTCTACTGGGTTTTTTCTTCACTTCTCCCAAGATCCGCAAAGAGATAAAAAATCAGATAGATGAAAAAAGACAAAAGGAAAAACTGAAGGCTAAAAGAAAGTGCTTGTTTATCAAAACTTCCCACAGCAAACCGGAGAAGATGCATTGGCCGAAGCACCACATCCCAGGAGTTGAAGCGGATGAACCTGCCAAGATAGATGGCATAGCCGCTAAGAAGATGGACAGCTGCCACCATCCCCCAGGCTCTTCTGCTGCCCTTTGCCCTTCTCACCTCCCCATGGAGAAGGTATAAGGAAAGAGCACTGAGAGCACATCCCAGAAACACCGCATAGGAGATGGAGAAAAAATTGTTCCAGGGCAGTTTCTCCATGCTGTAGAGGATGCGCTCTGCCCCAGAATAAGGTTCATAGGACGGGTTCGGATAATAAAAAACCTCCTGGCTCAGATGAATAAAATCCGTAATCACATACACGGCGTTGGGAAAGAAGAAAAGCCATAAAGCCGCCAGGAACCCTTTCCCCAGAGCCCGGAGCCCCGACGGCTGTTTCTTCCTCTCCTTTATCAGAACCAGTGCAATGCCTAGAGGAATCCACGCTAACAGGAGATTCCAGAGAAGATAATACGTGTCAAAAGGCCCCCCAAAAAACATCCATCCCGTGAACATCACCGTCATCAGCATCAGAATCCCCACAACTTGTTTCAGTTTCTTTTCCATTTATGCACCTCACACCCATTCTTTACTTAGCTTTCTTCTATTATCTCCGCAATAAGTATAGAAAAGTCCAAGTTTTTTCTGAAAGGTTCCTGACTTTCTTCATCCTCACCGCAATGAAACAGCAAAGGACTGTACAGACGCAAATCATCTATCCAGTCCTTTTTTCTGCTTTTTTATGGCCGACC
Source organism: Proteiniclasticum ruminis (assembly GCF_900115135.1). Taxonomy (GTDB): domain Bacteria; phylum Bacillota; class Clostridia; order Clostridiales; family Clostridiaceae; genus Proteiniclasticum; species Proteiniclasticum ruminis_A. Next base: position 192,737 of record NZ_FOVK01000004.1, read on the forward strand.
TCCCGGAACCTTCCTGCCTCCTGGAATCATGCCTCCTCCAGGATTCTTTCCACCACCTGGTGCCATACCAGAAGTGCCTATGGTTGTCACAAGGCTTATCATGGACACCTGACTCAGCTCTTTCCCTTCCGAATAGACCCCATAGGTTTCTCCCTGTTTCAGCTCTTCTGAAGAAAACAGCAGAGAAGCACTGTTTTTTTCCGTGGTATAGGAGAGGAGCTCTTCTCCACTGGACGTTTTGATGACCAAGGTTTCACCTGCAGCCACCTCTTCCCCATTTAAGAGGAAAGCTCCTTGGGTGGAAGTCTCTGACACATTCATGGCCATACCGCTGGAACCAAGAGCCAGCAGTGTGCCTCCTGTGATGGAAAAGCTCCCGTTATAGTCCAAGGCACTGTTTCCATCATTCACCGGTCCTTCAATGAAAACCAGCCCCCCAGTCATCTCTGCATCTCCATTGACATCTATGCCATCTCCTTCTGCCTGGATTCTGATTTCTCCACCGGTTATGGAGAGAAAGCTCCCATCAGAGGAGAACATATTCTGACCCGGTCTCCCATTTAAGGAAGAGCTGTCATTGCCTCCCGCGGTATTGATGCCGTCGTCTTTGGCCCCCACATGGATTTTCCCGTCTCCGATGATGACCTTGGCACCTTCAATGCCCTCATAGCTCATCTCAATATAAATTTCACCACCGGCAATCTCTACGGTATCATCAGCATGGATGCCGTCATCCCCGGAAGAGATGGAGAGCACTCCGTTTTGTACAAGAATATTCCCATTGGCGTGTACCGCATCGTCAGAAGAACTGATGTCAAAGGTTCCACCAAGTATGCGCAGCGCTGTTCCAGCTTTCAATCCCTTTGCAGAATCACTGCTTTCCTCTTCCAGCGGAGACGAAAGTCCAAAATTCCCCCAGTTTTCACTGGCGCTGGAGATGCTGCTGCCCCCACCGGTGGTCAGGACATAGGTTCCTTCACGGATTTCCAACACCGTTTCTGCCTGAATCCCGTCATTTCCTGAAGAAATGGTGACACTTCCCTTTTCAAGAAGCACGATGCCTTTTTCTGGATCTTCATCATTGCTTGACTGGATCCCGTCACTTCCCGCCTCAATATAAAGACTTCCATCCTTCACTGCCACCAGGTCTTTTCCTTTGATCCCATCTTCCTTGGCATACACCGTCACTTCTCCACTGACCATCTTAAAGTCGTCCTTACTGACAATGCCATGGGCATAGTTTCCATAGACAAGAAGTTCTCCTTCTCCATTGATGGTGAGGTCTCCTTTGGAGTAGACTGCTCCACTGGGAGCAAGTTCCTCTTCCTCATAGATCTCCGCATCTCTCAAGATGTTCTTTGTTCCGGAAGAAAGGGTCAGAACCACTTTATCCGCTTCATAGATTTTAATGGCGGAGGTGGACCTGCTTGTTAGATCCAGCCCGTTTAGAATCAGCACCACATCTTCCTCCTCCGTGACCTTTACAGATAACGATCCATCTTCTGATGTCCCGGAGAGAAGGTAGGTTCCTCCCTTTGTAATGGTGACATTTTTACCGTCTGTTTCAGCTCCTTCTCCTGTGACAAGAGCTTCCCCGGAGAATACAATCTTTGTGGCAGTTGTTTCATCATAGGTCGTCTCCAGATCCTTCTTGGAATACTCCACCGTAATGCCCGCATTTTCAGAAGCATCCACAGAAGTATCCACTTCATCTAGGCCCTCCTGCTCTTCCACAGAAGGCGTCTGTACACTTTCTAGTGCTTCTTGAGGCTCCTTCCCAGAGCATCCTGTGAAAAGTAACAGCATCATGAGGAGAACTCCTGCATATCTCCGTTTTTTTCTATTATGATTCATAATTTCATTCTTCCTTTCTTTTCTATTTATGCGGAGAGCTCTCCCTGACAAGTCATCAGGGTCACAGCCTCTACGCCGCTGATTGCGCCCAGCTCATTGACGAAAGCGGTGCTCTTTGTTTTCAGCTGCAGCTCGTAGATGAGTTCTATCTCACCAGGGTGCACGGTCTTTGACTTGACGTTCATTTTTTTCGTTTCTTTCTTGAGAATTCCTAAGGTCTCCACCTCTACGGTCTCATCAGAAACATGCAGAAGAAGGAGGTAGGACAGATGCTCCCCATGTCCCCGGACAAAGAAAAGAAGCACAAGTCCAATGAGAAAAGACCCTAGAAGAGCCAGAGGCAGAAGCCCCGCGCCCAGGACAATCCCCACACCGATGGACCAGAAAAGAAACACAAGATCCAGGGGATCCTTGATGGCGGTACGAAAACGGACAATGGACAGGGCACCCACCATTCCAAGAGACAGCACCACATTGGAGGTCACCGCCAGGATGATGAAGGTGGTGAGCATGGTGAGAAGCACCAGGGAGGTGTTGAACGCATCGTTATAAAGGACGCCACTGAAGGTCTTCTTATACACCGTGTGGATGAAAACTCCCACAACAAAGGCCATAAAGAGCGCCATGGCGGCATCCAAAAAGGAAAAGGTGGTGAGATTTTCCAGAAAACTGGATTTTAGAATGTCTTGAAAGGTCATGTTGATCTCCTCATTTCTTTATCATTTCTTTTTCTTGATCATTTCAATAATCCAGAGCAAATCTGCCCAGGACATATTTGGAATGGGCACTCTGAAGAGGGTTCTCTCCAGAAAGTATGGCCGGGATAAAGCTTGGAAGAAACCCGTCGTATTTCACTTCCAGAAGCGCTTTCTCCTTCTCATCGGGCAGGCAGCAAAGATTCTTCTTCAAAAAACTCTTAGGCTCTCTATAAAATCTGATGTTCCTGTCCAAGGTGATTCTCACATTCCCCGCTTTCCACATGTACGGTTCCCGGTCATAGGTCACAATAACCTTCGGCCTTAAGAGCTTTCCCCTCAGAGCCATATAGAAGTCCAAAAAAACCCTCTCCTTCTTCTCTTTGAGAAACTCATATCGCCCCTCCAGAATCCAGCCGGTTTCCAAAGGCGTAAGAATACCTGACTCCTTAAACCCCTGGGACAGGTGCTTTACTTTCTTTTCCAGACGGATCAGCGTGAAGTCTTCTTCATAGAGCCTGATTCTGAATTTCTCCCGGACAGGGGCTCCCATAAGATTGTCCTGAAGCGCTTCATCATTGAAACTGTCAAAATACAGGCTCCTGATGGTATAGCCTTTTCCTCTCACATGGGGGTCTCTTGGCAGGAATTTTTCCAGTCTTTTGGATAAAATCTCTGCTTTTTTTGGGGTGAGGAGATATTTCAGTTCATGTCGATAACATGGTTCTTTCATCGCTTCATTCCTCCTTTCTACAGTTTGATTCTATCTCTTTACGCCAGGAGCATCTCCGAAAAACTCACCGAAAAGTTACGCAAAACTGATGCAGTTGAAACATAAAAAAAGAAAAAGCCCCTTAATATAAAAGGAGCTTTCATAAAAAACAGCAGTTATAGATATTCACTTTCGATAGGATCCGGCAGGATCACAATAAATGCGGTGCCGTCTTTCCCGCTTTTCACTTCAATGCGCCCTTCATAGGCGCTGATCACGGACTTCACAATGGACAGTCCAATGCCATGCTGGCCATCCTTCCCTTTATAGAACCGGTCAAACAGTTTCTTTCTGGTCTCCTCCGCCATGCCATCCCCATCATCCTCCACCCGGATGAAAATGCGGCCTTCCGCCCTGGATACCGACAGACAGATTTCATGTCTTGCATAACGCACCGCATTGGACAGAAGGTTTTCAAAGGCTCTCTCAAGGGTCTTTTCTTCATAGGTGAAATAAACGGGCTCCTTTGGAAAGTCATACCGGATGGTGAGCCCCTTCTCCAGAAGAAGGCTCATGAACCGCTCAGAGGAAGCGGACAGCGTCTCCCGAAGATCCAGCTTCTCTTTTTTTAAATCCTCCATTCTGGCATCCAGTTTGGATAAAAGAATGATATCCTCCACAAGACTGCCCAAATGATCCACTTCACACTTCATCACCGGCAAGGCTTTCTCTTTCTCAAGAAGACCCACCTCTAGAGCTTCCGCATTGGACTTTATGATCTGAAGAGGCGTTCTCAGTTCATGGGAAGCATTCTGAAAGAACGTTCTCTGGTCTTCCTGATATTTTTTCAGTTTTTCACTGGTCTCATTCATAACAGTTTTCAGTTCATGAAGCTCCAAATCTGAAAACTCCGATTCCATTTTGTCATAGTCTCCTTCTCCCATTCTTTTGGCAAAAACCGACAGTGCCTTCACAGGCTTTACAATTCTGCCTGCCAGAAGATAGCCAAGGATCACCGTAAGAAGAAGGGCCACCGACATAATAAGGAGCAGCATTTGTGAGAGGTTTTTTTCAAAATCATAGAGATTGCTCATGTTGATAAAATGTACCTCATACAGGTCCATCCCTGTTAAAGATCTGCTCTTTACCACGGTATAGTAATAGAGACCCTCCCCTGCGGTAAGCCGTTTCACGCCCCCTTCTTCTAGAGAAATCTCTCTTTTTTCCACTGCAGTTTTAACTTCAAAAAGGGGAGAGGATTCCGTGACCTCTGGATAAAAATCAGGCACCAGCACCTCATAGTCCTCTGTCACAAAAAGCCGTTCGGTGGAACCACCTGGAATCTCCGGGTACTTTTTCTCAGGCCGCACTCTATCTTCTGCCATGTCAGGGGGAATCCCATCACTTCTCACCCTTGTGAGGGCTTCTGTGGCACTGCTTTCAATATAGCTGGAGATGAGAAGATTAAAGGCAGTAAAAATCAGAAGAAACACCAGAAGGATGAGGCCCGATAATAGAAACAGCACCCGGGCTTTTAAGCTTTTCAGTTTTTTCATGACTCTTCCTCCATGATTCTGAAGCCGAAGCCCCAGATATTGTCAATCCGGATGTTGGAGGAGGAAAGCTTTTTACGAAGCCTTCTCACCGTATCATCACATGCCCTCGTCTCCACTTCGATGCTGTAGCCCCAGACTTCATCCAGAAGCTCTGTTCTTGATACCGCCCGGTCACTGTTTTTCACAAGATAAGAAAGCAGCCGGAACTCTGTGGGGGTAAGCTCTAAAACTTTGCCCTCCAAAAGCACCTCCATGGTGCCTGGATGTATGGTGAGGCTTGCAAATGAGAGATTCTCTCCTTCTTTTCCCTTCGGATTCTCCTGGTCCAGCCGCACCCGTCTTAGCATAGCTTTCACCCGCATGACCAATGAAATGGCACTGAAGGGTTTCGTAAAGTAGTCATCGCTGCCAAGATTGATTCCTGTAGCATAGTCCAGATCGCTGTCTCTGGCCGTAAGGATGATGATGGGTACGGTGCTTCTCTCTCTTATTTTCTTCGTGATGTCAAAGCCACTGGACCCTGGCATCAGCACATCCAGAATCACAAGGTCCGGCTCATTCTGAAGAAACTTTTCAAAAAGTGCATCTCCTGTAGAAAAATCTGATACCTCGTAGCCTTCACTCATCAGAAAGGTCTTCACCATCTCTCTGATTTCTTTCTCATCCTCTGCAATATAAATATGTTCCTTCATCTCTTTGTCACCACCTCTTTCTCTTTTATCATAGCAAGGATTCCGAACAGAAGTTACGCAAAACTGACGCAATCCATCGGAATCCAAAAAAACTTCACCTGTTCTTCTTCACCGCTTCATACTCTCATTGTAGAATTGTACTGTGTCATCCCTGTGGCACAATGAAAAGATCGAGGTGGATAAAATGAAAGCCTATGCAATAGAAAGTCCAGGCTCTTTTTAAGAACCTGACCCTCATGGACCTGCCAAAACCTGAGCCGAAAAATGGTGAGATTCTTGTGAAAATCCATGTGGCAGGTCTGAATCCGGTGGATTACAAAGTTCTTACTGGAGGCCATAATAAATGGGTGTATCCTTTTGTGCCAGGTCTGGATGGCGCCGGAGAAGTGGAAGCTGTGGGAGAGGAAGTCACTGACTTCAAGATTGGGGATCGGGTCTTTTATCATGGAGACCACACTAAACCAGGTGTTTTTGCAGAATATGCTGTGACCACAGCCTTAACAGCAGGAAAGATTCCTGATGGTATGGACTTTGCTGCCGCCGCTGCACTTCCCTGTGCAGGTCTTACCGCCTATCAGGCCCTCACTAGGAAAGTGAACACAAAACATATGAACTGGGTGCTCATCCATGGAGGTGCAGGCGGGGTTGGCGGCTTCGCCCTTCAGATTGCGAAAAACCTGGGTCTCAACGTGATCACCACCTGTTCCAAGGAGAATGAATCCTATGTGAGGAGTCTTGGAGCTGACGAAGTCATTGACTATAAAAGCGAGGATGTCACAGAGCGGGTCATGACCATCACAAAATCCCTCGGTGTAGATTTCATTCTCAATACAGTGAGTAAAGAATCCGCCGAAGAGGATCTTAATAGACTGGCCTATAACGGTCATCTCATTTCCATCGTGGATCTTCCGGATCTCACGGGTTTCAATCCCTATAGAAAAGCTGTCTCTATCCACAGCCTGGCCCTGGGTGGAGCCCACAGCTCGAAAAATGACCTGCAAAGAAAAGATCTCCGTGTCATGGCAGAAGAGCTTGCAGACCTCACAGTCTCAGGGAAAGTGGACCCTATGATTTCGAAGGTTCTCCCTTTCAGCGCATTGAAGGAAGGACTCCGGGAACTGACCACAAGGCATGCCCGTGGAAAGATTCTAGTGCGTATCATCCCATAAAGAATGAAAAGGAGTGTTCCCTTCAAAGGGTTCACTCCTTTTCGTATTTGTCATTTCAGTCATCTTCAAGGCATTGCACGAAGGACGGTTCATATTCTCCACTTCTCCAATCCCATGGTTCCTCTCAGATTTCAGGAATAATGGTCATTAGAACAGTATGGCAAAGAGGCGTAAAAGAGCATCAAAGGTTCTGGCAAAGAGCGTTTCCTTCAGATCCTCTTTTCTGATCTCTTTACTGACCGCAAAGGTCTCTAAGGCATCTTTCTTGAGATCCTTCAGCACCTCATGTCCATAAAGCAGCGCGCCGCATTCAAAATGCAGAAAAAGACTGCGGTAATCCATATTGATGGTACCCACAACGCCAATATCATCATCACTGACATAGCTTTTGGCGTGGATGAATCCAGGGCTGTATTCATAAATCCTTACGCCCGCCTTCAGAAGAGGCATATAGTTGGACCTGGTGATCCGAAAGACCAGTTTCTTGTCAGGGATCCCTGGGGTTACAATCCTTACATCCACACCTCGCTTTGCTGCCAGACAAAGAGCAGACTGCAGTTCATTGTCGATGATAAGGTACGGTGTAAAGATATAGACATAGTCCCTGGCCTGGGAAAGAATCTCAATATACACATTTTCCCCCAAAGGCTCATCATCCAGGGGAGAGTCTGAGAAGGGCTGAACATAGCCTTTTGCTGTAAAGGAGGATGGTGCGTATAAAACTTCAGGAAGCGACAGCGGGTCCACTATGTCACTTCGGAAGGCATTCCACATTTCAAGAAACATCAGGGTGAAGCTTTTCACCGCTTCTCCTCTTAGCCGGATGCCCGTATCCTTCCAGTGACCAAAACGGACCTTCTCATTGATGTACTCATCGGCCAGATTGATGCCGCCGGTAAAGGCGGTATGGCCGTCCACCACCAGAATCTTTCGGTGGTTTCTGTGGTTCATCACCACAGATAATATCGGACGGAAGCGGTTGAAGGCCATACACTTGATGCCTGCAGCCTCCATCTTTTTTATGAAATCATTTGGCAGAAGAAACATGGAGCCCACATCGTCATAGATCATGCGGACATCCACCCCTTCCTGGACTTTTCCAGATAGAACCTCCATCATACGGTTCCACATGAGGCCTTCTTCCACAATAAAGTACTCCAGATAAATGAAGTGCTTTGCCTTTTCCATGGAATGGATCATATCAGAGAACATCTCTTCCCCCACGGGATAGTACTTCACGTCTGTCTTCTCATAGATCGGATAGTCATTTTTCTTTGCCACATACTTTGCTGTGCCATGAGCTCTGTCATCTTCCAACTTCAGCTTTTCCAAAACCCCTTTGCTTTGCGGAAGCAGAGGATGAATGGACTCATGGGACTTGGTCAGTCTCATTCTCATGAATCCTGAGGGTCTCTTATTGCCAAAGAGAAGATAGAACAACCCACCGAATACGGGCAGAGTCATAATGAGTATGATCCATCCAATCTTATAGGAAGCATTCTCTTCCTTCATATTGAGGAACAAGACCACCAATAGGCTGAGGGCAGAAAGCATCACACTGATCCACTGACGGTTTCCCACAAAATCCATCAGAAACAGCGTACCCCATAAAAGCTGCACCAAAATAATGAGGGCGATGAGGGTGATTCTATAGTTGATCTTCTTTAAAAGCTGCATATACCTCTCCTCCTTGAACTTTACTCTATACTTTTTATTTAACTGTAGCTTCAATCTTCGATTTCTGCAAGCACTTGGAAAATATCAGACTGAATTCTTCTTGTCCCTTCTTCTATTGGTTACTATGTCTTTGCCCTTGGGGAAGCGTTCTCCGGCTTAACCCCAAAAAAAGAAGCCCGGAACAGAAGTTCCGGACCCGTCAATTATACCAGTGGGACCTGTCTTATTACTCGTTCTCCAGATGCCGAAGAATCTCTTCAATGCAAAGATCTGGACTGGCCAAAACCGGGATTCTGGTGGTCTTTTCAATCTCTTCCCGAAGATGGGCCATGGAAGCCTGAGCCAGTACAATGCAGTCCACATCCTTGATGGCTTTCACTTCCTCCCGAAGAAGCTGGTCATGCATTTCGGTATTTCCTGTCTTCAGTGCTTCAAAGGCTTTTGCACAGACCTTTTGGCTCAATGCCACCTCTTTTCCCAAAAGAAGTGCCTCTCTCTCCAGTTTCCTTCTGGTCGGCAACACGGTGCTTCCTGCGGTGGCCAGAATGAGGATATTTTTCCCCATCCGCACCGCTTTTCTCCCCATGGCATCATCAATGGCAATGACCGGAACAGAGATCAGCGGACGAAGCTCCTCCACCACGGGCGTCAAGGTGGAACAGGTGACCACGATGAGGTCTGCTTTTGTGAGCTCTGCATTTTTCAGATCATGATACAGTCTGTTCTTGTTTAGAATGGTGAACTCTCCCACTTCATTGGGATGGAGCGCAAGAAAATCATCCAGCAGATTATAGATCTTCACAGGATCTTTTGCCCGGCTTCTGATCTTCTCATCAAACGTGTTCGCAACGGTCTTAACCGTATGAACCAGTGCTATGGTCTTCATTTTTCTTTTCTCCTTTTGCTTCATCATGTGTTTTTCACTGTGAAAAGGGAAGGTTTCCCTTCCCTTTTTCTTTTATTCTATCATTTACAGAACGGAATGGACAGCCATTCTGGAAGCCATCTTCACTGCATTTTCAAAAGCAGAGGTTTTCACGATGCCTTTTCCAGCAATGTCATAAGCCGTTCCATGGGCACAGGTGACAATCGGTGCAGGAAGTCCTCCTGCAATGGTGATGCCCTGGTCAAAACCTTTCAGTTTCAGCGCAATCTGTCCCTGATCATGGTACATGGTCACCACGCCGTCAAAATCCCCACGGAATGCCTTGATGAAGAGGATGTCTGAAGGATAGGGCCCCATGGCACGGATGCCTTGCTCATTGGCCTTTCTGATGGTCGGTTCGATGACATCAATCTCTTCTCGACCACACTTACCATGTTCCCCTCCATGAGGATTGAGCGCAGCAACGCCAAGTCTAGGGTTTTCAATCCCTGCGGCTTTCAAAGTCTCATGGGCCAGAGTCATAGCTCTGAGAATCTTATTCTCTGTGAGATTCTCACTGACCTCCTTGATCGGAATGTGACTGGTGGTTCTGGTGGTCCAAAGATTATCCACATGGTTGATTTCCCCAAATGGAGCAGTATGCTCGAATAGATGCGCCAGATAATGGTGCTCACTTTCAAAGGCACAGCCCGCCTCGATCATTGCAGACTTGTTTAAGGGACCGAAGCAGAATCCGTGTATCTCGTTTGCTTTGAAAAGATCTGTGGCCAGCTTCAGAAGATCCAGTGTGACTTTACCGTTCTCTTTCGTTAGCGTACCGTAGGCCACCGTGGAAGGATCCTGATTCTTCTGATCCAGCACAGGGATTCCATTTTCCCAGGTCGCTTCACTGATGCTTCCGATGATCTCCATCGGTACCTTTACTCCAGATGCTTTTGCACCCATCTCCAGAATTCTGGCATCTCCCAGAACCACAGGACGGCAGTGCTCCTCGTAAAATCCATTCGCCGCAAGTTTTGCAATAATTTCAGGACCCACTCCTGAGGCATCCCCCAGAATGAGACCGATGATTGGTTTCATCTCCATATTCGTCCTCCATTTGTTCTCATTTGTGAAAGGAAAGGCAGGATTTCCCTGCCTGATCCTGGTTTCTTACTTAATGTTGTTGGCCGCCATAAAGTCCTTTTCATAGGTGGTCACATAAGTGGTGGCATCTGCCGCATTTTTGTAGTCTGGAATCAGCTTGTTCTTGTCGATATAGTCGTTCTTCCATTTGTCTGTCTCAGAAACCTTCTTCAGTGCTTCTGTCCAGTAAGCCACTGCCTCATCACTCATTTCCTTTGGAGCCGCTACGCCTCTCCACACTGGAATTTCCACATTGTCATAGTCCCCAACTTCGCTAAGGGTTGGCGCATCTGCAAGGTTTCCTGTGTATCTTTCATTAGAAAGCGCCAGCACTGGAATGAGGGAACCAGCTTCCACATACTGCGCCGCTGCTGCAGGCTTTGAGATGACAAATTCAACGTGTCCACCAAGAGCTGCAGTGATGGCGTCTCCTGTAGAGTCATGGGTAATGAACTTCATATTGTCTTTGGAAACCCCAATCTCTTCTACCATGGCTTCGTAGGTCGCAATATCGTCTCCTTTGGATCCGCCGATGACAACACTTTCTCCGTTCTTCGCCGCTTCGATGGCATCCTTGAAGGTTTCATACTTTGTTTCAGTGCCTTTGAAGATCAGCTGCTTGTCCACCGCCATGATGGCCAGAATTCTGAAGTTCTCGGATCGGTTCTTGGTATTGAGAACCATAGGCATTAAGTCTCCGCTGTTGAAGGTGAGCAAGGTGTCATTGGCCTTATTGCCTTTGGTGTTTGCCACTTCATTACGTCCGATTTCTCCGCCGCCGTCGGTCTTGTTGGTTACAACAAAGGTGCTGTCGACGATCTTGTCTGTAGTCATGATATCACTGATCATTCTTGTGAAAATATCACTTCCGCCTCCAGGTCCGCTGGTGACAATCCAGGTGACGTTGGATGCGGGTTTGTATGCTCCGCCTTCCTTCGCGCCGCAGCCTGTGAGAAGAACCGCCAGTGACATAGCCCCAACCAGTAGTGAGATGATTTTCTTTTTCATAATGTACCCCCAATAATATATTTGAATTTAATTTGGAACACTTTGATTTTTCTTAACCCCGAATTTTGACAATATGCTTCTCAGCACAGGAACTACTATGATGGAAATAAACACAATCATCAGCACAAGAGTAATGGGTCTTGTGAAGAAGATATTGAGGCTTCCACCGGAAATGATGAAGGCTTTTCTCATGTTGGACTCCAAAAGTGGAGCCAGTACAAAGGACAGAAGCATTGGTGCCACCGGATAATCATTCTTCTGAAGGAAGTAGCTGAGAATTCCGGAAGCCAGCATCACAAACACACCATACATGGAGTAGGTGGTGCTGTATGCACCCACAAAACACACCACCGTAATGATGGGAATCATATAGCGGGTCGGTACTGAAATGATCTTTGTTAAAAATGGAATCACCAAGATGGCGATGGTTAACGTGATAATATTTGAGATGAACAAAGAGGCGATGAGCCCCCAGGCAAACTCCGGCTCATTCTGGAACAGCAGTGGACCTGGGTTCAGTCCCCACATCATCAGTCCTCCAAGAAGCACTGCGCCGGTTCCAGAACCTGGTATGCCAAGGGCCAGAAGTGGTGCAAAGGCACCAGCGGCCGCGGCATTGTTGGCCGCTTCACAGGCTGCAATGCCTTCCACAGCTCCTGTTCCTAAAGGCTCCTCATTCTTGAACTTTTTCTGCATGGCATAGCCCATGAAAGAACCTGTGGTGGCTCCTGCTCCTGGCAGTACCCCCACAAAGGTGCCCAAGAATCCGGATCGTAAGGCAGGTGGAAGGAGCCTTTTCACATCTCTTTTTGTCAGCATGCTGCCTTTGATCGAAAGTTTGGATTCGAATTTTTCTTCCACTTTCTTGTTTCTCTCACTCATGAGACTGATCACCTGGGAGAACCCAACGGTCCCAATGACAAAAGGCGTAAAGGGAATACCGCCCAGAAGGTACATGTTGCCAAAATCAAATCTTGGCGCTCCAGAAAGGGTATCCATGCCGATGCTGGCAAGTAGAATTCCCAGCATGGTGATGAGTACGCCCTTGATGGGATTCTCACCCACCAGCCAGCTGATGGAGGTCATGGCAATGAGGAGGATGGCCGTCATCTCCGAAGGCCCGAACTTCAGCCCAAGATTTGCCAGAGCGGGACCCGCAAAGGTCAGGATGATCATGCCGATGGTTCCTCCGATGAAGGAGGCCATGTTGGCCGTGAAGAGGGCCTGTCCAGGCCTCTTTTTCTTCTTGGCCATGGGATAGCCGTCCAGAGCCGTCATCACCGCTGGAGAATCTCCAGGGATGTTCAGAAGAATGGCACTGAAGCTTCCACCATACATGTTGGAGTAGTAAAGCGCACCCAGCATGATGATGGCGGTGGTGGGATTGAATTTATAAGTCAGCGGCAGCAAAAGCGCTACCCCAGCCAGAGATCCGATCCCGGGCATGGCCCCAACGATGAGTCCAAGGATGGCACCAAGAAGTGCAGCCCCCAGATTCATTGGTGAGAACGCAACCATAAACCCATTTAGTAGCAGTTCAATATTTTCCATGTTTTTCTCCCCCTATCCCACAAAATTTTCCAAGAGTCCCATAGGAAACTGGATGCCGAGCCAAGTACCGAAGACGCCCATGGTAATGAGCATGGCAATGGCTACAATGACAGCACTCACTTTCCAGCTGATTTTTTCAAAGACTCTCAGCCACAGGAAGAGATATACAAGAATGGTCGGTACAAATCCAATGACAAAGGTTCCGGCAAAGATGCCGATGCCTGCGTAGATGACCAAAAGCTCTTCTTTTAAGAACTTCGCTTTTGTGTCGTCTTTCAGTGTCAGGAAGAAGGTTACTACCCCCATGACCATCATCACCGCTGAGATGATGGAAGGAAAGAAACCAGGTCCTGGACCATCCACCCAAAAGCCCAGCTGACTCAGGCTCACTCCCATAAATAGAGCACCTAAGGCGATAAAGACCACGGGCAGTATTTTTTTTGTGTTTAGTCTTAACATCACATTTCCCCCAATTTTAAACTAAAAGTCTCATGATCTGTGAGGCAGTCTGCTGAAGATTCCGTTCTGCAGTTTCTCTGTTCATGGCTTCCTCTAGAGTAACCACTTCTGAAAGAATGGAGAAACAGGCATCCATACCCAGCTCATTGAGTTTAGCAATATCTTTTGTGACACTGCCTCCAAGGGCAATGACTCTTTTGTTGTGTCTTTTCGCAAGCTCCATGACACCCATGGGTGCTTTCCCCATGGAGCTCTGGGCGTCGATGCGGCCCTCTCCTGTGAAGATGATGTCCGCATGCTTCACATCTTCCTCCAGCTTCACAGCCTCCAGCACAAGCTTGACCCCTTCTTTCAGCTCTGCATTGAGATAACTGAGAAGTGCAAAGCCTAAGCCTCCCGCAGCGCCAGCTCCAGAGGATGCACTGTGGTCTCTATGAAGAGCATCTCTTGTCACCTTCGAGAAGTTCAGAAGACCTTCTTCCAGGACTTTCCCTGTTTCTGCTGTAACCCCTTTTTGCGGACCGTAGACCGCCGTGGCTCCTCGCTCACCCAGAAGTGGATTGTTCACATCACAGGCAACCTGGAACGTGCACTGAGAAATGAGCGGATGCACCTTTTCAAAGGAAACAGAGCGGATCTTTCCTAAGGATTCCCCTGTTTTATCCACAGGGACTCCCTTTTCATCCAGAAACTCATACCCAAGGGCTGTGAGCATGCCAAGTCCTCCATCATTGGTGGCGCTGCCCCCAATGCCCAGAAGGAAGGTTCTTGCGCCCCGCCCTGCGGCATCAAGGATCATCTCCCCGAATCCGAAGGTGCTGGCTTTTAGTGGATTCATCTCACTTTTCTTTGCCAGCATGATCCCTGAGGAAGACGCCATCTCCATGATGGCCATCTGTTTGTCCTTCAGCCAGCCATAGGTGGCTTCTACGGCTCTTCCATAAGGTCCTTCTACAGTCACTGTGATGATCTCACCGCCATAGCCTTCCACAAAAGCTTCTGTGGTTCCCTCTCCGCCATCGGCCAGAGCCTTCACGACTACTTCGCAGGAAGCGGCCTGAAGAATTCCTTTCTTCACCGCATTTCCCGCCTCCAGAGAGGTGAGGCTTCCTTTAAAGGAGTCCATTGCTACCACTACTCTCATCTTGCTACCCCCTCCCGTGTTTCTTTCTGAAAACACGGCTAACCGTTGACAATGTTCACAGGAGCACCTTCAAGGTATGCCTTGAGGTTGCTCACCGCAATGTCCATGAGTCTCTGACGGGACTCCTTGGGCGCCCAGGCGATATGAGGTGTGAGGTACGTATTCTTTGCTGTCAGGAGCGGATTGTCTGCGCGGATGGGTTCTGTAGAAACCACATCAAGGCCTGCGCCGCTTACTTTTCCACTGTTCAGCGCATCAGCAAGATCCTGTTCCACCACAAGAGGTCCACGGCTGGTGTTGATGATCTTCACGCCGTCTTTCATCTTAGCGATGTTCTCTTTATTGATGATGCCTTGTGTTTCAGGGAACAGCGGACAGTGAAGAGAAATCACATCAGATTCTCTAAAGAGCTCATCCAGTTCCACATATCTGCAGGAATCAGACACCAGCTCATCAAACTTATGGGCATCATAGGCCAGAACCTTCATGCCGAGAGCCTGAGCAATCCGTCCAGTGCCTTGGCCGATTCTGCCGAATCCAATGATTCCCATGGTTTTACCTGCCAGCTCAATAAGAGGTCTCTTCCAGAAGGTCCAGTCCGGATTGCTTGTCCACTCGCCGTCTTTCACAGCATCAGAATGGAGTCCGATGTGATGGCTCATCTCCAGCAGCATCGCTATGGCAAACTGGGATACAGCATCTGTACCGTAGGTAGGTATGTTGGAAACCAGCACATTCTTCTCCTTGGCATACAGCACATCGATGACATTATAGCCTGTGGCCAGAACGCCGATGAACTTCATGTTCGGGCAGGCATCGATGGTTTCCTTGGTGATGGGCGTCTTGTTGGTGTAAACCACCTCCGCATCACCAATTCTCTCTACGATAAGTTCCTCAGGTGTTCTATCATACACAGTCAGATCTCCAAGCTTTTCAAATCCCTCCCAGGAAAGGTCTCCTGGATTTTCTGTATATCCGTCCAGTATTACAATTTTCATAAGTAAGTCCTCCTTCGTTTTCTAGTCTTCTAGTAGTGCCCAGGCTCTGTTCAGCACGCGCTTGCTGTTTGCCATGATGATGGCAGGATCTTCATCCTTCCATGGCTTCACTTCAAAGGAAAGCACATACGGATTTTCAGCGTTGAAGAATCCTTCTTCTTTCAGCACCTTCAAAAACTCCAGAAGTTCCTCCACATCATTTGCGCTGTCCGGATATCCGAATCTTGGATGCTGGTCTCCGTAGGCTTCATAACCTTCTTTCACCACAGCATTTCCAATATGGAAATGGGTGATATAAGGGCGTAACGTCTGAATCACAAATTTCGATGTCTCATAGGTGGTTGGGAAGTGGGACAGATCCACCATGAGTCCAAAATTGGCATGGGTGGTGCGCATGTCCGCTGCAAACTTTGCCGCATACGGTGCAGGTCCGATGAGGGCTGCCTTGTCCATGTCAAAGTCAAAGACTTCCAGGTTCACATCCATGCCCTTCTTGGCTGCATAATCACAGACATTCCGGGTGGTTTTGAGCAGCTGGCTGTAAGCTTCTTCTTTGGTCTCCGGATTCCATTTTCCAGACAGGAAGGCGATGGCTTTTGCCCCCAGCACTTCTGCTTCATCCAGAGCTTCCATCAGCGTCTTTTCCGCTTTCAGGCGTTCTTCCTCAACAATGGCGTTGGGATTCAGCTTCGGTCCAAGAATTCTTGGCTGTGCACCATAACAGACTTTCAGGTGGGACTGCTTCAGAATCTTTACAGCCTCTTCTCTCATTTTTTCATCTGGAAATCCTTTGATTTCTATAGCATCAAAGTAGTCATCTCTTGCGATGGTCCGGAGGGACTCCAGAAGATCCTCGTTGGGATAACTCATAAACTGGATGACACCGACTTTAAAATATTTATGTATGGATTCTCTCATGTTCTTACCTCATTCTTTCTTATTTCATTTCCATGGCTTTTTTAGCCTTTTCCGCAATTGCTTTTGGACTGTATCCGTACTTCTCCAGAAGGGCTTCGTAGTCTCCAGATTCTGCAAATTCTTCTGCTCCTACAAACTGCATCGGCGTCGGACATTTTCTTGCAAGGACTTCCGCCACTGCGCTGCCAAGTCCTCCATGGATGCTGTGTTCTTCCACTGTGACCACGGCTCCTGTTTTCTTTGCCGCCTGAACCAGAATATTCTCATCTATAGGTTTCACCGTATGGATGTTCAGAACCTCTGCCTCAATTCCTTCCAAAGCGAGAAGCTCTGCCGCTTCCAGCGCCTTATGTAGGATGGTTCCTGTGGCCACAAGGGTCACATCGCTGCCTTCTCTCAAGGTGACGCCTTTTCCAATCTGGAACTCATAGGAGTCATCAAAAATCACTGGCGCTGGTGCTCTGCTCAGTCTCAGATACACTGGACCATCATAGGCTGCTGAAGCTTCCACCGCTTTTCTGGTCTCCACCGCATCACAGACTGAAATTATGGTCATATTGGGAATGGACCTTATAAAAGCGATATCGGTGATGGCCTGATGGCTTGCACCATCATAGGAATCGGAAAGCCCTGCATAGGTTCCTGCCAGCTTCACATTCATCTCATCATAGGCAATGAGGGTCTGGATGGGATCAATGCCCCGAGTGGTCATGAACACTGCAAAGGTGTTCACAAAAGGAATCATGCCTTGGGAGGCAAATCCTGTGGACATGGATACCATGTTGAACTCACTGATTCCTACATTGAAATATCTCTCTGGAAACTCTTTGCCAAAGAGGATGCTCTTGGAAGATCCTCCCACATCCGCTTCCAGCACAACGATGCTGTCATTTTTCTTGCCGAGATCTCGTAAGGCTTCACCATAAGCATCCCGGATTGCAATCTTCTTCTCCATCAGTTCTCTCCTCCCAGTTCCAGCTTGGCCGCCTTATACTCCTCAGGGGAGATGGGTTTGCCGTGCCAGATGTTCTTTCCTTCCATAAAGGAGACGCCTTTTCCTTTGACCGTTTTCGCGATGATCACTATGGGTTTCCCCTTGGTCTCCTTCGCTTCCTCCACGGCACTGGAGAAAGAAGCAATGTCATGGCCATCACAGTGAAGCACTTCCCAGCCAAAAGCCTCGAACTTTCCTGCGATGTCTCCGATGCACATGATTTCTTCTAATGTGCCATCCAGCTGCACTCCGTTATGGTCGAGAATGGCAATGAGATTGTCTGCTTTGTATTTTGCAGCAGCCATGGCTGCTTCCCAGATTCCGCCTTCCTGCACTTCACCGTCTCCAAGAAGCACATAGACATACCCGTCTGTTTTTTTCATCTTCTCGCCCAGAGCCATACCAAGTCCTGCACCAAGGCCCAGACCAAGAGGTCCTGCGGAAAGCTCCACCCCTGGTGTCTTGTGGGCACAAGGATGTCCCTGCAGATGGCTGTCCATCTGGCGCAGTGTCTTCAGGTCTTCCTTGGGAAAGTAGCCTTTTTCTGCCATATTCAGGTAAAGAATGGGACATGCATGCCCTTTGGACATGATGAACCGGTCTCTTCCCTCCATTTTCGGATTTTTCGGATCCACACGAAGTTTGTCAAAATACAGTGTTGTGACAATCTCTGCTGCGGACAACGACCCTCCGGGATGTCCTGTCTGGATATCATACAGAATATCAATGAGATCATTTCTAAATCTGTGGGTCAGTTTCTTCAGCTCATGAACTTTTTCCTCTGTCATCTCTACATCTCCTCCTTTGTTCTTATGCGTAATACTTTTTTAAGATGGGCATCAAATGTTCTATGGCGCCTTGCGCTGCTTCTTCCTGGCTTGGGATCTGGAAAATCTCTGTGGAGAAGTTTCCCTCATACCCGCATTCCTTGAAGGTACCGAGGATTTTGTCAAAATCCAGTCCGCAGTGTCCAGGATATCTTCTGTTGTTGTCTGCCAGATGCACATGGATGTTGTGTGGACTGTAGGTCCGGATGGCTTCATAGAGATTCTTCTCTTCCAGATTCAGATGAAACACATCCAGCATCAGCTGAAAATTCTTCCTATCTACCCGCTTTACCATGTCGAGACCTTCTTCCAGCGTATTAATGAAGTTCGTCTGCATGATGGTCACCGTTTCCAGGGCGATTCTCACCTTTTTCTCCTCCCCATAGTGGCTGATCTCTTTGAAAGCTTCCACCGCATAGGCTTCTGTTTCTTCTTTTGTGAGCTCCTTGCAGTACTGTCCCCGAATTCGGCCAATATTGATGTCCGCCCCCAGATAACTTGCAAAATCCATGATTTCTTTGGTTCGTTTGATGGCTTCCTTTCGGATAGCCTCTTCTTTGTGGGTGTAGGAAAGCTTCAGCTGCCCGAAGATTTCTCCAGTGCACACCAGTACCGCTTTCAGCTGATACTTTTCAAGAAGTTCTTTCACTTCTTTCCAGTTCAGCTCTGACGGGTTCAGCGTCATAAACTCCACCCCCTGGTATCCCAAATTTGAAAGTTCACGCAAGCTCTTCTCCAGAGGCCCCTGATACGCTGTAACGGATTCATCCACACGTACATCTGGAGTCGCCACCTGATAACATAACCTCATTTCGTCCTCTCCTTTTTCCCTCTACCCCATGAGCAGTTCTTTCATGGCATAAATATCTTTTTCTATATGCAGCTTTGCTTTCTCGCCATTTTTTTCAGAGATCGCCTCTACCAGTTCTTTATGATCCTCCAGAGAGCGCTTGATTTTTCTTTCGTCCCAGAGCACGGAAGCTGTTCTGGTATAGGTGAAAAAATCCTGTATGTCATTGATGTACTCCATGAGCTTCAAATTCTCTGAAACCTTAGCGATGAACTTGTGGATTCTGCTGTCCAGCTGGCTTGCTTTGGCAAAATCCTTCTTTGTCAGCTTTTCTGTGTATTCCTGATAGATGTTCTGAAGCTCGATGATTTCATCGTCTGTGATTTTTCTGCAGCAGATGTCCACAGAAAGCGCTTCCAGCACAATGCGGATATCGAGCATTTTAATGAGATCCTCTTTGGAGATCTCCGCGGCAAAAATACCTTTTCGTGGCTCATTTTGCACAAACCCTTCTGCAATGAGCCTGTTGATGGCTTCTCTGACCGGTGTTCTGCTGACCCCTAGTTCTTCAGCAATCTGTTCTTCCCAGATTCTCTCCCCTTGTTTGATGTGTCCTTCCATGAGCTTTTTCTTCAGTTCATGGTACACATATTCTTTCAAACCTGATATCTTCAACTTTTCACATCCCGTTCTATAATCCCCAATTTCTTATAGATTATAATGTATAATGTATAATGTATAATTTATAAGACAACCTCATTATACCGAAAACCTTTCCATTTGCAAACCATTTCATGTGATTTTTCACTGTTTTTGTGAAAAATAAAGTTTAGTTTCTATATTTTGATATTTTGTAAATCAAAATATCAATTTTTCTTAGAATGCATAATCGCAGCATAGGATTTACCACAAAAAAAGAAAGGATGCTTTCGCATCCTCTATGGGTTATTCTTCACTGAGCAGCTCTCGCATGGAGTCAATGTCTTTTCGGACAATCTCAATGGCCACCTCTTCATTGCGGCTCTTGATGGCTTCAATGATTTTTTTATGCTCCCGTATGGAGCGGTCTGCTTTCTCCTTGGTCCATTTGATGTTATATCCTCTGGTATAGGCGAACACATCCTGAATGTCATTGACATAAGCCGCAAGCTTTTTATTGTTGGCCACTTGAGCGATGAAGCGGTGGATTTCACTGTCCCACTGGCTGGCTTTATTGTATTCCTCATCTTCCAGAGCTTTGGCAAAGGTATGGTAAATGGCATCCAGATCCTTCATTTCTTCTTCTGTAATATTCTTGCAGCATTCTTTAATGGCGAGACTTTCCAGCGCCAGGCGCACATCCAGCATTTTTCTCAGCTCATCTTTTGTGATCTCCGCCGCAAAGATTCCTTTTCTTGGCCGATTTTCGATGAACCCTTCTGCCACCAGCTGATTGATGGCTTCACGGACTGGGGTTCTGCTGACCCCAAGTTCTTCTGCCAAGTGTTCTTCCCAGATTCTCTCCCCAGGCTTGAACTGATTCATGATCAGTTTATTTTTCAGTTCCTGATATACGTATTCTTTTAACCCTGAAATTTTCATAGCCCCTCCTACATGATTCCAAACATAATTACCTATATTATACGACATTATGTTCTCTTTTTATATTTATATATGAAGATGTTTTCAGAAGCAGTTCTACTTCAGGTATTCTGGCCTGATTCTCACGGAAGAAAAAGCGTATTCAGACATATTCTTTCTGACCTCTCTTTGAAATCGAAGTAGAAACCCTTATAATAGCCATAGGATTCTTCCCCGGAATCCGTTACCTTTCACATCAGTTCATCCCCTTCTTCTGATAGACAAAACGAGAGGAGAATGAATATGAACACAAAACAAATAGATAAAATGTTGCGGATCCCCTCCATTGGATATGGCACATGGAAACTGGAAACTCCTGAGGTGTGCATCTCATCCGTACTTCATGCCCTGGAGGCGGGATACCGCCATATAGACTGCGCAAGAGTCTATGCCAATGAAGAATATATAGGTGAGGCCATTGAAAAAAGTGGTATCGAGAGGCAGAACCTGTTTCTAACCAGTAAGCTTAGAAACAGCGCCCACGGATATGACCGGGTTCGAGGAGAAGTAGCAGCAACCTTGAAAAACCTGAAGACAGACTATCTGGATCTATATCTCATTCACTGGCCCGTGGTCATGGGGCATAAAGACGACTGGAAAGAGGACCTTCTTTCCACCTGGACAGCCATGGAAAAGCTCTACCATGAAGGGGTTCTCAAAGCCATCGGCGTGTGTAACTGCTCTAAAGAACATCTGGAGCCTCTTCTTGAAAAAGCCACGGTGAAACCCATGGTGAACCAGATTCTCATACATCCGGGTGTGCTATTGGAAGATGATATGAACTTCTGCAGACATCACGGCATCGCAATAGAAGCTTATTCTCCTTTGGCTCCCCTTGCTGTGATCTCCCAAGAAGCGGAGTTCATGGACATCTGTGCCCATCATAGGAAGAGCCCAGGCCAGATCCTTCTTCGGTTTGTGCTGGATTTGGGGGCGATTCCCCTCACCAGGTCCACAAAGAAAGACCGGCTCACTGAGAATCTCAACATTTTTGATTTTTCCTTAAGACCTCAGGATCTTATGTACCTGAACACATGGACCCACAAGGATTTTACACCTCAAAACAATAAAGAAGTCCGTCCTCCCCAAAAGCTGGATTCCGTCCTGGCTCAGAAGGAAGGGTAAATTTAAAAGCAGCCTATCTGAAACCGATAGACTGCTTTTTCTAATTTATTATACTTTTCACTGGCCGCATTTTTGCCAGCGATTCTTCCAAAGACCGGAATGTCCGTCAGTGCATTTCCACCCAGTCTGTTACCCGCATGGATGCCTCCGGTGACTTCTCAAGCTGGAATGAAGCCAAGGATTGTGAGCCTAGCGTTTCAGAGAACGATACTTTAACAATCTTAGGTTAAACGTGTTGTAATTGATTCTTGATCCATCCGATTACTATTTAAAGAGTAGTTTCTTTATAATTTTATATAAATCACAATGAATTGTTCTGAGTTGTCTTCATCCCCTCTACCCACTCTTCCCGCAGCATAGCATAAATCACATCATCCACCCATGCTCCCTCATAAAAGAGTCCTTTGACGAAATAGGCTTCCCGTCTAAATCCCAGTCTTTCCAAAAGCCTGATGGACTTCTCATTCAGTGGGTCTACGGAGGCTGTAATGCGATGCTTCTGAAGCTTCTCAAAAAGGTATTTCAGAATCTCATGCATAGCTTCTGTCGCATATCCCTTTCCCTGATAGGAAGGGTCCAGGGTATACCCGATTTCCACCTGACAGCCATCTGGCAGGAAATGAAGCCCAAGATCTCCAATGAGCTTCTTCTCTTCTTTCAGATGGATGCCGAGCTGAAACCAGGTATCTTCTATATCAGGCATCTCTGCAAGATCCTGAAAAAATTCTTCCACCTGCTGTAGACTCCTCGGGTGAAAGCTCTGAAATTTTCGCACCTCTTCTTTGGACCGATATACAAACAAATCTTCTGCATTCCGCCGATCCAGCTTCTTCAGGATCAGTCTTTCAGTTCTAAGCTCCATACGCACCACACCTTTCATTCTCATTGTTTTCAGTATACCATCTCTAGTACTCAGAAAATATACAGCTTCCACTGGAAGAAATATCACCGATGCAGGATGTTTGTGCAAAAATCCTTTATACTGGAAGTAGAAAAACAGCTCCATGGGAAAGGATGATGAAATATGAAAGGTGCTTTGCATCATGTTGAACTGTATGTGAAAGATCTGGAAAAAAGCAAGGCTTTCTGGGGATGGCTTTTGCAAGAACTGGGCTATGAAGAATATCAAGTCTGGCCTCAAGGCATCAGCTATCTCCTGGGACAAACCTACTTGGTATTTGTACAGACAGAAGATAGATATTTGGACATCCCCTACCATAGATGCAGAGCAGGCCTCAATCACCTGGCTTTTCATGGGGGAAGCAAAGGCTTTGTTGATGGTCTCACGCTGAAACTGAAAGAGAAGGGCGTGAAGATTCTCTATGAGGAAAGGCACCCCTATGCGGGTGGACCTGATTATTACGCGGTTTTTTTCGAAGATCCAGATCGGATGAAAGTAGAAGTCACAGGGGAGTAAAAAAAGCCTCTCTGCTTTTTTGAGCAAAGGGGCTTCTATCGTCACGTCACTGAACCATATCCGAAATTCTCGCAAAACTGTATCCAGCATCCTTCAGACGTTTCAGGATCGTGGGCAGTCCTTCTACAGTCTTGGAAGAATGCATGTGCATCAGAATGATGCCATTCTGAGTTGCTTTAGTTACCGCTTCATCGATGACATACTGGGTGGTGATGGTTACACCATACCTGGTGGTGGCCCAGTCACTGGTATCCACTGACCATAAAATGAGATATCTCATGCCTTCCTCTGCTGCCAGTCTCTGGATCCTCTCATCATATCTACCATTGGGCGGCCTTAACAAGGTGGAAGTTTTACCAATGGCAGTATAAAGAGCATTCTTTGCCAGTCTGATCTCATTTCTCACTTCACTGTCCGAAAGACCAGTAAGGCTCTTATGGCTGTATCCATGGTTTTCAATCTCATGACCTTTGGCTGCGATCTCTGAAATGAGCCCCGGATTGTTCTTTACAAAATCACCATTGGGGAAAAAGGTAGCTTTTGCCCCATAGGCATCGAGCGCCTTCAAAATGGACCTGATATTCGCTGCAGAGCCTGAGTCATCAAAGGTGAGCGCAATCTGCTTCACATTGCTTGCTTTGTTGCCTTTATGAAGGACAGGTGCTAGAGCTGTAGGTTTCGTCACCGACAGGTACTTGGGACTGCAGTAGCCCTCATATGTTTTATAGCGTACTTTTGGCCATGCTTCTGATGTGCTCAGTACCGTTACCTCAGATCCTTTAGGCATTACTGCAACGATCGCATAGGAGACTCCTGGTCCCTTTCGAAGATTCAGTTCATCTGTGGTGTAAAGGACAGTTCCACCGGTATTTGTCTTTTCTGCAGTCAGATACCTTCTGCTGGCGTAGCCCGTAGTGCCCTTATATCTAACCTGATACCAGTCCCCATTTTTCTGAAGCACTTCAACGCCTGCACCTTTGGGCATCACGAGGAGCACCTTATAGCTGGTACCCGGACCAGATCTTAAGTTTAGACTTGCAGTGGTATAGTACATTTCCACTGCTGCTGGTTTCAGATAAGCATTGGATGCATAACCCGTCTTTCCATTGTAGCTCACCTTTGCCCAGTTTCCACTGTACCCTGTGACTTCCACCTGAGCACCTTTGGGTATCACAAGAATCACCTGATAGCTTGTGCCGGGACCTGTACGAAGATTCAAATCTGCTGTTGTCACTTTAACTTCAGCCGCATCAACTGTTTCTGCTACGCTGTCTGTGAGTATATGTTCTATCTCCTTCCATGAGACACCAGAAAAAACAATGATCAGAATCAAACAAAACGCAGAGACCACAACCTTTGGGATGAACCTTCTTGTTTTCATGGTTGCGCCTCCTTCTTTTATTGATGAAGGTCCTTTTTGTCGATTCTATTGTAGCACTGGTGAACGAATTTACTTGTCAAAGGAGTAACAGAAGAAAGACGAAGTGGTAACAAATATGTGGACAAATAGGAGACCTCTTCCTCAATGGAAGAGGCCCTATTGCGTGATGAGTAAATTAAGCTTAGCTCTCTATACTCAATAGGGCCCCATGGTTCAAGAATCCTCATAACAGCTTTACGAAGAGGCGGTACCAACTTCAACTATATATGAGCCTTCTCTCTCCCAGGGGCTTATGAGTCAAGTATAGGATATATGGTGTCCACAAATACGGACATTAATCAGTAAATCCACGAAAAAAAGATACCCCTCACACCTGTATGTGAACATAGATTGGCGTTGAAGCTTGATCCCCCTTTATAATAAATCGTATTAAAAAAAGCCTTATGTGCATCCACATAAGGCTTACGGTCAGAACTATAGATTTAATTGAGACAGGGGTGTTATATCAAGATTTTGTCTATAGTTTGATCCTTTACTTCAGATTGAGAACACGAAGTTTCTGCTGATATTCTTCTTCGGTGATCTCTCCTCGGACAAACCGTTCATCCAGCATCTTCTTTAAATGATCTTCCTGAACGGGATGGGCGTTATTTCCTTTGGATTTCTTCAGTATCAGTACCACTAAAAGAACAATTAATAATACAAACCCTACCATCATGAGGATATGCCAAATACCAAAATCACCGAAATGATGTCCATAATAGAATCTGTCAAAATACCGGTCAAAGTATCTTCCAGAACCATAAAATCTTCTGCCAAACATCATAGTTCATTCCTCCTTTTCACTAGTCTTCTATGACAGTTTTCATTCTAAGATAGGTTTCCTCATCGATTTCCCCACGTACATATCTTTCCTTCAGCTTCATTAAAGCACTGTTGCCTTTTGAAGATGGATGAAGTCTGTCACGGTCATTGTAATGCAGGTATAGAAATACCAGCAGTAATACAGGTATCAGGAACATATGAACGGCCTCCTTCTATTATTATCTCTATTATTTCTCTTTGTTCAGGTCACAACAATCCAGTTTTTTATTTCCATATTGCTTCCTGTTGGATTCGGCAAGTCTTTTCCACCATGAAATCAATATATCTCACCTCTTTCACTATTTCTGTAACTTTATCATACACTCTAATTATGTTTTAACTGTGACAAAAAATGTGAATCAAAAAAACAGCCTCCTGAAAAAGAAGCTGCTCTTGTCATTCATTTCATTCAGTTCTCTTAAAGGATGGTTTCCTACTCCAATTGCAAAATCACTCTCAATTGTTCCAGTGCTTCCAACCAGCCCTGTTCATTGTCTTTCATTGAAATGGACTCCGGAAGCCCTTCATGTATGACCGTCAGCTTCGTTCCTTCTTTTATCTCTTCCAGTAAAAATGTAAGAGTCATCATATTTTTAAGGCTCTTTTCTTCACTTTCAAACTGGAGCTCTTCCACAATTTTCTCATAGGGCTTAAGTTCCGTGAATCTCCCATGATACGTATCGGTATGGTCCCCTGTTTTTCCAACCTGTGTGTCATCAAGATACGTAAGAGATATTCTGACCCGTCCACCCACAGAAACCTGAAACTCGTGGATGGTGCACTTCATTTCCTTTGGCACTCTCCAGAAGCAGATTTTTGAAGGATCCAGCATCGTTTCATAAACAGTTTTAGGAACTGCAGGGAGTTTTACACAGATCTTTATAGCATCTTTATTCATTTTGGCTTTCCGTATGTGCCTTATAGCGGTTCAGGATGGACTGCCATCCCTCCTTCTGCATCTCCACAGAAAAAGTGTTTTCTGCTTCAAAAATGCTCTCGATGAATGTCTTCCCATCTCTTTCCGCAAAAGTCGTCCAGACTCTTCTGTCATCATCCATGGTATAGCTGATCTTCTCGTAAGGAACCACTTCATCATAGGTCCCTGTAAAATCAAAGCCCTCACTTCCGTCCTTTGACTCCATGCGGTAGTTGAACTTTCCTCCTGGCTTCAAATCATTCACCGCACTGGGAGAATGCCAATCGTCAGAAGCACTGTTCCAGTGTATAATATGCTTCGGTTCTGTCCAGGTTTTCCAGACCTTTTCAATGGTGGCATCTACTACAGCTTGAATTGTAACCTTTGTCTTTTCCATAATCTTACTCTCCAATGAATTAATAGATTTATATTTGTTATTTTTTATCAGCATACAATACAGGCTTTATCATAACATTTAACGAATAATAATAATTTGTTAAATGTCAAAAAATCTCTCGCTTCTAAATGAATATGCTATATAATTATTATATTGTTAAAAGACTTCTTCTCTATCCTGATTTGTAGCTGCATCAAAACCTTCGCTATGCTATGATTTTCCCATCTTCTTCTCCGCCACTAAGCGCGTTGTAGCTCCATCAAAACCTTCGCTATGCTATGATATGAGATGGTAGGAGGAACGCCGTTTTATGGTTGTAGCTCCATCAAAACCTTCGCTATGCTATGATCATACAGATTCATCAAACGGATCATCTCCAGTTGTAGCTCCATCAAAACCTTCGCTATGCTATGATACATTTTTCTTAAATCCTGCAT
>NZ_FOVK01000030.1 GCF_900115135.1 Proteiniclasticum ruminis
TTTCAAAGAACTGTGTTTGCTTGTTTTCGCGCCGCTCTCTCAAGCGACTTGTCTATCTTATCATGGGATGAATTGTCGGTGTTTATACACAATTCTATTTGAATCAAATAAGTCACTCATTCTAAAAATATCTCTTAATTTCGAATTAATCCTCATTGTGATACACACGGGGTTGTTTTCAGAAGAATCTCTGAAGCATCAAAGCTCTCATCCACAATTAATCCCAATAAGCCGAATAAATCTATGTATTTTTAACTCATCATTCGTATTTAGCATTTCTCCATTACTTCTGATTCTATATCATGATCCTTTCTAAAAGACCCCCTCTTTAGAAACCACCTGAACTCCCTAACTTCCTATTAGATATACACTCCCGTGTTTTCAGGATGTTCATAGCATACTTCCTTGCTTTCATTGCAATCACTCTTTATTAATTGTAGAATAATAGAAACAAGAGATTTTATTAAACACAATTCTGTCCATGATGACAGAACAATGATTGAAGGAGTGAATTAAATATGTTTGGATTATTTAAGAAAGAAGGAGCACTTGTTGCCCCAATATCAGGTAAGACAGTGGATATCACCACCGTACCTGATGCTGTATTCGCAGAAAAAATGGCTGGTGATGGACTCGCCATAGATCCTACAGGTGATACTGTTGTAGCTCCTGCTGACGGAGAACTGACCATGCTCTTCGGAACAAAGCATGCTTTTGGTATGACCCTCGACAAAGGAGTCCAGATTCTTGTTCATATCGGACTTGATACAGTCTCATTGAACGGTGAAGGGTTTACCGCTTTAAAGAATCAGGGAGATATGGTTAAAAAGGGCGAACCTATTGTAAAAATCGATCGTGAACTCATACAGGGTAAAGGTCTTTCACTGATTACACCTGTTATCTTCACTGATATGGAAGTACTGAAGAGTTTTGAAGCACAGCTCGGTATTGATGTCATCGCAGGAGAGACTACCGTATTAACTTATAAAGCAAAATAGAGAAGAGAATAAAGAGAGCGCGGTCATCGGCCGCGCTCTCTTTTTATCTTACTCCTCACATCAGCTGAGTTTATGTACACCATCTCCGATGGAAACCACATAGAACTCCGCTTCATATCCAATGATTTCTTCATAGGATGTTCCCACTTCCTGGATAAATCGATCTATGGCATCATTCTGCACAATGGAGACTGTACATCCTCCAAATCCAGCACCTGTCATTCTGGAGCCGATGGTTCCAGAAACCTTTCTGCCAAGTTCTACTAAAGTATCCAATTCTACTCCTGTTACTTCATAATCTTCTCTCAGGGATTCATGTGATGCATTCATGAGCTTTCCAAACTCTTCTATCTCATTGGATTCCAGCGCTTTCACTGCAAGTAATGTCCTCTCATTCTCTGTTACGGCATGTTTCGCTCTCTTAATCAGAACCTCATCTTGAATTACATGCTGATATTTCCCAAATGTCTCCGAATCAATTTCTCCAAGAGAAGCAATAGGCAGGACAGTCTGCAGCCTTCGCAGTGCTTCTTCACACTCAGCTCTTCTTTCATTATACTTTGAATCCGCGAGCCCTCTCTTCTTGTTGGTATTGGATACCACCAAGGAAGCATTCTCAAGAAGAACAGGAGAATATCTGTACTCCAGTGTATTTGTGTCCAGTAAAATGGCCTGATCCTTTTTCCCCATGGCCACTGCAAACTGGTCCATAATCCCGGAATTGACCCCCATGAACTCATTCTCCACTTTTTGGCACAGTTTCACCAAGTCAATCATAGAGATTTCCAGTTGAAACAGGTCCTTCATCATGTATGCAGTCAGCACTTCTATAGAAGCTGAGGAAGACAAACCTGCACCATTGGGGATATTTCCATAAAAATAGATATTCATTCCCTGATCTATGAGATATCCCTCTTTCCGGAGAAAAGCAATGACACCTTTTGGATAGTTTGCCCAGTCGTGGGCTTTGTTGTACGTTAAATCAGAAAGATTGAACTCCACCACCCCTTGGTCATGGAAATTCTCAGAGTACATTCTAATCATGCTGTCTTTTCTCAGACTTACGACCCCATAGGTTCCTATGGTTAATGCGCAAGGAAAAACATTCCCTCCATTATAATCTGTATGTTCTCCAATAAGATTGACCCTACCAGGAGAAAAATAGCTCCTCTCCGCATTCACCTGAAACACTTCACTAAATCTCTTTTCGTTCTCCATTTTCTGCTCCTCTTTCTACTGTATAATCTATCTTCTCTCTTTGCAGTCTTTTACACTGTCTCTCTTCTTCAGTTGCACGGGGATGATCACTTTTTTCGTATACTTACGGTTGCTCTCAATTTTCTCTTCTAGAAGCCCCACTGCGGCCTCTCCCAGATATTCAGTATAGACTCTTATTGTAGTTAAAGATGGTGTCATATATTTTGACCCAGGCAGATCGTTGAATCCTACAATACTGATGTCATCCGGGATAGTTAAACCAGCTTCATAAATCGCTTTATAAGCGCCTATGGCCATATTGTCATTGCCGCAGAAAAAGGCCGTTGGCCGAACCTTCTTCTTTAGCATCTTTTTCATCAGGAGATATCCATCTTCATGCGTAAAACTGCCGTAAGCACAGTATTCTTCCTGATAAATTTCCATGAATGATGCATACTCCTTAAAAGACTCATCCCTCAAAGCAGAAACTTTGATCCCGCTCCCATAGGTCTCATCTCCCCCAAGATATCCGATGCTTGTATGCCCCATTTCAATGAAATAATCCAGCACTTTTCTCACTGCATCTCTATAGTCCACAATCACTGCATCAAACTCATCTCCTGGAGCAAAGTCACATACAACAATTCTACTGCTTAACTCAGAAATTTTATGAAGTTCTTTTTCTTCAAACTTTCCAACCGCAATGATACCGTCCACAGGCTCAGACGGAATCTGCTCTTCTGAGGCATTCCACCTTAAGACCTGATATCCTTTTTTCTCACAGATCTTTTCTATTGCGAGTCGAATATAAAGATAGTAGGGGTCTTCCAGTTCTTTTTTCCGATTGTACCAGTGAAATAGGCCAATTTTTACTTTCTTATTTTTCCCTCTTTTTCTAACTGGAACATATTCCAGCTCTTCCGCTGCTTCAAAGATCTTTCGCTTAGTCTCTTCTGAAACGCTCAGCGCATCATCAAAGTTCAGCACTCTTGAAACTGCAGCGCTGGAGACTCCGGCCTTCTCCGCTATTTCTTTAATGGTTGCCATAAAAGTCCTCCCCTTTATTCAGGATGCTATACCTCTTAATAGTAAACCTTATCATATATTTAGTCAATATTTACTAAAATTTTACTTATTTTTAAACAACAAAAAAGCCCTAAGCTTACGCTTAGAGCAGTGTAACTGGCGACGACCTACTTTCCCACAGGGCTTCCCCTGCAGTATCAT
>NZ_FOVK01000016.1 GCF_900115135.1 Proteiniclasticum ruminis
AAGCAGAAAGAAAGACTGGTATGTGGAAAGAAATGGCGACGAGAAGACACTCAATACGGTTTTAGGCGAAATCACTTTCAGGAGGACGTATTATGTCCATAAGCAGACAGGAGCGTACGCTTACCTGTCTGACGACCAGGTAGGACTCACTCCACATGAGAGAATGGATTTAGGCTTGAAAGCTAGGATTATGGAACATGCAACGTCTATGTCATATCAGAAAACGATCGATGCTTTGTCCTACAGTGGAATAACTTCCAAGATGAGTGTGATGAACGTCATAAAAGGCAGAGAGCCTATCCCCAATGAGGCTGCGGAAATGTCCGACAGAAAGGATAGCACGCCCTCTGTGCTCTATATTGAAGCAGATGAGGATCATGTTGCATTGCAGCATGGAAAATCCACCATCGCCAAGATTGTGTATGTCCATGAAGGGCGTAAGCCCTTATCCAAAAATCGCCATCAGCTGATCCATAAACGCTATTTTACCGCTCTGTCGGATAATGAGTCTCTATGGTTGGATGTAGCCAATTATCTGGAAGAAACCTATGATATGGAAAAAGTTAGAACAGTCTATCTATCAGGAGATGGAGCATCTTGGATCAAAGAAGGAATCAATTGGATTCCTAAATCCAAATATGTACTGGACAGATTCCATCTGGCAAAATACATTAGAACCGCTACGGCTCATATGGATTATGTCAGAGTCCCTCTTACGAAGTACATCCGTAAGGGGATGAAAAGAGCTGTGGCGGATCTATTTCGTGTTATGCTGCAAGAGACTCCATCAGAAGCTAAGAAGGAATCCATACGTATGGCAAGGACTTATATTTGGAATAACTGGGATGGGATACAGCGACAAAAGGCGCATGGCTACGTAGGCTGTAGCGCCGAGGGACATGTAAGCCATGTGCTTTCCGATAGACTGAGTTCCAGACCTATGGGCTGGTCTAAGGATGGATTGATCCATATGAGCAGCATGCGGATTTTCAACCAAAATGGCGGAAGTTTCTTTGAACAATTGAAAAAAGAGGGCTTGAGAAAAAGTACGAAAGCTCGTATTCTCAAGCTGGATCGTCGTGTACTTAGAAAAGCAAATCAGGTATCGGGTGGAGTGCTACCCAATGTTTCCTTCTACCTTCAAGGTAAGAAATCAGGCACTTCTGTGATCTTAAAGAGTATACGAGGTCTATAACAACTGAAAATGCTGGGGGATCTCCTATTATTTTTTTCCTACAGTAAATTGACACTACCCTTTAAACTTCTTCCTTCGACATTGCTTTGAGCCTTAGGGTATAATATAGACAGTGAAACTATGTTTTAGAAAGTGAGGGTCAAGATTTGAATAAGAGTATTTATGACGATTTTCAGCTGAATCCCATCGGTCTAGGAACCAATGCTGTGGGGAATCCATCCTATAATCCCATCAGTGAGGAAGATTCTCAGCACATGATTGTGAAAGCGCTGGAGCTTGGGGTGAATTTTTTTGATACTGCCTACTACTATGGTTTTGGCCATTCAGAAGAAGTCATTGGAGAAGTGCTCAAAAAGTCCAATGCACGGCATAAAGTCCTTCTGGCCACCAAAGGAGCCCACCGGATAGAGGGCAGCGAGATTGTGGTGGACAACAGTCCAAAGTTTCTGGAGGAAGAGGTGTATAAGAGCTTAAAGCGCCTTCAGACCGATTATATTGATCTTTACTATATCCACTTCCCTGATGAGAGTACACCCAAGTATGAGGCTGTAGGGGCTCTGCAAAGGCTCAGGGAAAAAGGAGTGATCCGGGAGATCGGAGTATCGAACTTTACTCTGGAGCAGCTGGATGAAGCCAACCGAGATGGATACATCGATGTGGTTCAGGATGAGTATAATCTTCTTACAAGAGAGAAAGAGGAGAAGTTCATTCCTTATCTCAGAAAGCATAGCATCGGATTTATCCCCTATTTCCCACTGGCTGCTGGGCTTCTTACAGGAAAATATACAAAGGATACGGTGATTCCGGAAAGAAGGCTGAAGAATCCTAATTTCTCCACCAAGTATCTAGAGAATCTGAGGAAGATTGAAGTGCTGAAGCATCTGGCCAAGGAGAAGGACTGTCAGGTCTACCAGCTGGTGCTGGCCTGGTACCTGGAGACGGACTTCATTGATGCCATCATTCCAGGGGCAAAGAATGCTAATCAGATCATTGAGAATCAGAAAACGAAAGAAGTGACGCTATCGAAGAAGGAATTTGATGAGATCAATGCCATCTTCAGATAGTATGTATAAAGAAATACAGTAAGGTTATGTATGAGCTGGAGAAAAGGGGATCCCCCTTTTTCCCAGCTCATTTTCTATAAAGAGGGGAAAAGGTTGCTTTTTGTTGTGGATATGCAAAATGACTTTGTGGATAATAAACGAGGACTCATGGCAGTTCCTGGTGGAGAAGAGATAGTTCCAGGAATTCTTGCGAGAATAAAGAAGGCGGAGGCAGACGGGGAGACCGTTGTCTACACGCTGAATGATCATCATGAGATGGAAGAAGATCTAAGGAGCCAGGAAGAGAAGAATTGGGGTCACGAACTTTATGGACCTCTGAAGGAAGCTCTTAAAGGTCATGTGGCAGTGAAAAAAGGTTATTATGCGGTGCATCCGGAAAAGCTGATGGAAGCTCTGACGAATGCAGGAAAGGATCACCTGAGCATGGATCATATTGAACTTGTGGGAGTGGATACTGCCGTATGTGTTCTGTCCAATGCCGTGGTCCTTCGAAACCTGTTTCCTGATGCAAAAATCATCATTCGCACGGATATGACTAGAGCCAAGGAGGATGAACTTGGACGAAAAGCGCTGGATGTGATGAAGGGGCTTTCTATGGAGGTTCTTTAAGGGGGAAGCATTAAGTTTTTAGCGGTTTTCTCTTGTCACAGGGGCGGATATAATGGTATATTATGTGTGTTGTGGAGAGATGTCCGAGAGGTCGAAGGTGAAAGTCTCGAAAACTTTTGTACGCTAACCGCGTACCGAGGGTTCGAATCCCTCTCTCTCCGCCAGTAGTTTAAAAAGAATCTCTGAGGCTTGTATTTTACTTGATACTAGTCTCAGAGATTTTTTAGTTGCTTTTGATGGTGATGTACCCAAACTTTTTTTGTTCTCGTGAAATGACATAATATGACGGAGCTGTTTGTCCGTAATAGCCGGATATGCTGTCCTTAAGAATACTTAAGGAGAAATAGAAAGAGACCCTTCCACCTCAGGTTTGCCCAGAGTATTTGGAAGGGTCCCTTACTAGCTTACTAGCATGGTAGTTATAACAAGATTTGAAATGGAATAGTAAAAAGAGGTGATGATGATGAGTTACCTGGAAAAACTTGAAAAGCTCATTCAGAAGCAACATGGCACAGTATTAAGTGCTGACCTGGATCTATATGAAATTCCTAGAACCTATCTTCAAATGATGGTAGCCGAAGGGAAACTGGAAAGAGTGGATCGTGGTGTTTATGTTTCAATCGATGCCATTGAAGATGAAATGTATGCCATGCAAACGAAATATTCCAAATTGATTTATTCTCATGAGACTGCGCTCTATTTACATGGTCTTTCTGACAGGACGCCTTTTGAGTATTCAGCTTCTGTTCCTAGTGGTTACAAAGTGGTGGGATCAGTCGCAGATCGATTCAAAATCTACTACATCAAAAAAGAGCTGCACGAACTTGGCGTTGAAACGATGAAGAGTTCACATGGCAATCCGATCAGAGCTTACGATGTCGAGAGAACTGTCTGTGATTTGATCAGAAGCAGAAGTCGGATTGATGTCCAGATTCTAAATGATGCGTTGAAACGATTTGTGAAGTTGAAATCTGCGAATCAATCAATTCTCTTGGAATATGCCAGGAAACTGAAAGCTGAAGCGGTACTGAAAAGCTATCTGGGAGTGCTGATATGAGTGGGAAAGCCATGAGCTTAAAAGCGAAAATCAGAAACTTGGCCGGGAAGAAAGATATGTCCGCCCAAGTCGTGCTTCAAAACTATATGTTTGAACGGTTCCTGTAAAGGCTTTCTCAATCAAAGTATCAGGATAAATTCATCCTGAAAGGCGGAATGCTCATTGCGGCACTTGTCGGCATCGATAACCGATCGACAATGGATATGGACGCAATGATAAAGAATTATCCTATCAATGTTGAAGCCCTGACCAAAGCGATCAATATACGGCGCTCTTTTGGGTTCAACAATCAATACGTCCATAGATTTCTTCTCTTTATCAGTTTGTGAAATTGCACGATACATTCCTTTTAAGCTATGTTTTGTGCATAATCAGGAATGATGCTATTTAGAGGTCTTCTGACCCTGGCTTTTAACGGTCAGGATGCCGCTTAAAGTGGTTTCCGGGATGCGATAGCGCTCAGCGATAGCAATGTCGTTTTTCACGGCTTCGTCGATCCGAGAGACGCAGACCACGAGAATATTGGAGCGTCTGGGGTAATCAAGCTCGATATCTTGTCTGTCCTTATGCTCCTGGGGGATTCCGTCATCTATGAAGGTTGAAAACATCAGAATTGGACAGATGGGATTGTAGCCTGCGTCGAATACCTTACGGCTGTATTTAGCGCAATTTCTGCGTTTTCGATCGGATCGACGCACCAGGAAGAGCTGATATAGGCGAGAGGTCTTTTCATTTTTTGAACTCCTTTCAATAAAACGAATTCTAGAAAATTTGATGATAATGCTTGTTTCACTGATGAGATGTGCACAGAAATCAAATTACATTATTGATTTCTGTGCAAGTTTGGTACATGATATTAGCATGAAAATCAAACTGGAGGTGGTAGCATGGCTATGCCCAATTAACTTCAACCAGTCCTGAACCAAAATGGCGGAATCGCTACTACCGCCCAAGCAAACGAAGTCGGGGGCTCAAACGAAAGATTGCGACTGCTTGTTCATTCAGGCGATTTGGAACGAGTGACTACGGGGATTTATGTTTTACTGTTATGAAACATCCACACAGATAAAGGCTTAAAAATCAAATTTGTCCATCAGATTTAAAGAATAGGAATGATACTCATCACAAAAGATAGAGACTATTGTATTTAAAACTACAAAAGTGTAAAATTAAGCTATGATAAGGACCGCCTCACCTCTGGTACAAATGTGCAACGTGGAAAATGGCGGTTTCCGTTTATAAAAAAATAAGAGGGGGAAGAATCAATGGAAAAGAAAGACCATAAAGCAAAATTTATACTTGGCTTGATCCTTATTCTTATACTCGGCATCCTATTGTTTTTGACCTTTTGTTCAAAGAAGGCAGAGCCTGAAGGACCTTCAGCCAGCAATAATCCTCCTGCTGATACCCCCACTGGTTCTAATTCTCCAGGATCTTCAGGATTCATGGAGGTAAATAAACCAGCACTGCTGGAAGGCATGACCGCCATCAAATGGGAGAACAATGACTGGGTGGACGTGCAAGACCCTGATAAAGACACCACTTGGTATGATTATTCGAAAAAGACAGGAGAAGAAGCAGCGAAATGGGCAAACGCTAGAACTGCAGACGGTTCTTACTGGGTATGGATTCCAAGGTTTGCCTATAAGATCAGTCAGGAAAAAGTGGATATCATTTTTCTGCAGAATAAAACGACTCTAGATAAGAACTCGGAAGAAATGTCAAATGATTATATCGTTCACCCCGCTTTTTCAAATAAAGTGGAGCAAGGTGGATGGAATGAGGAGATAACAGGATTCTGGGTCTCCAAGTTTGAAGCAGCAAAGAATGAAAATGGTTTGGTATTTCTTCCAAATTCATACTCCTATAACAACATTACCATTGGAGAAGCGTTTACTCTTTCAAAGAGTCTGCCATACGAAAACTCATTTCCACACTTAATCAAGAACAGTGAATGGGGGGCAGTGGCATATCTTGCAGCAAGCCCGTATGGTAGAGATGGTGTGGAAGTATCAGCAAATCTCACCAAAGCGACACTTCAAGATGGAACCACAACTTCCGTGACAGCAGGTGGGAATGGAACAGATGGTTTGGCGTCCACGCCACAAGATGCGTTGGAAAACAATAAAGATCAAAGTACCACAGGGAATGTATATGGTGTATATGATATGGCTGGTGGGTTATGGGAAAGAGTCGCAGCCTATATCCATAACGGCAATGACAACTTGCTCCTGAATGGTAAATTCATGGTAGAAGAGGGTGACCCCAAGAGCAGCAATGCATTCAAAACGGTCTATGCACATAATGCTGCAGAGGACACCAATGAGGCAAACTATAACTTGAACAAATCTGGAAAAGGCGATGCCATGTTTGAAACCTCCAGTGGAGTTGGATACCTGTCATGGTATGGGGATGAATCCAGCTTCATGTTTGGCAATGCGGTATTTCTTCATCGTGGTGGAACTACTCTTGATAATCCCGGGGTTGGAATCTTTACCTTTAGCAATACACCTGGAATGGCAGGAAATCCATTGGGATTCCGGTGCACAATTATCGTAAAGTAGCTGAAAAAATTAACAGCTAACTTAAGAAATATAGAAACTCTCCAGAAAATGTTAAAAATGAATAATTAAGTGTAACAAAAACACACCTCTCATCGTTATAGATAATGAGAGGTGTGTTTTTATCTTACATAAGATAAGAAGACATCAAAGAATATAGAAAGAAGGGATTTATATGTACGATGAAAGAAGAAGGAATCAAAGCTTTTTGAGCAGAATGCTGAATTTTGACACCATGATCACACCCACCATTATTAAGATCATCTATGTTATTGTTACAGGGATAGGAATGCTCTTTGGAGTGACAGTCTTTCTCATGGGCCTGAGTGGTGGTGGAAGTGGGTTTGAAACCTTAGGTGGACTTCTCATCATCGTAGCATCTCCCTTTGTGAACCGGATCTGGTGTGAAGGGATGATTGTTATCTTTAAGATTCATGAAAATCTCAATAAGATTGCTAATAGATGAATCTGAAAAGGATGATGGAACTTTTGAGTTCACATGACCCATCACCTTGTACGGATCCCTTCCGATGTTTCAAGAAAAGTGAAGGGCTATAGGATCGGTAGGTTTTTGAAAAGATCAGTAGATAACGAAAGGAAGCATAACATGAGAGAAAAGAAAACACTTCAAATGAAACAGATTTTTTATAGCCTCATCTGGTTCATCATAGGAGGAATGGCTGTTTACACTTCATTGGTAGAAAAAATGTATCAGAGCGGAGTCACCATGATGATTGCTCTTTTCGGAGCGGCTCTTCTCATGATGAGCCTGACCATCATGAAAGACCTATGCAAAGAAGTCAGTAATGAGAAGAGCATCCATGCAGAATAGCATTATCCTTCATATAAGACAAAGAAAGGAAGACTTAAATGAACAAAGAAGAAGACATCTTGGCCCGAATTCTAGAAATCATCATGTATTCGCTGATGCTGTGGATATTTGTATCAGGGAGCTTAACCAATGATCTGTCACTGCTGCAGCCACTGTTTTTCTTCTTGACCACCTATCTTTTTGTGGATTATTCAGGGAAACTACGTAAAGCCAAGGTGAATCGCGGGGGGAAGATTCTTTGCGCACTTCTGCTGTTCGCTTTAAGTTTTGGGTATTACTTTCTATTTGGGTATTTTCAGTTGACTCTAGTTCAACTATAGAGTACTGGGAAGCCAGACAGGGTAATTGATATAGAGAGGTAGGATACTATTTCTTTGATGTACAGATTCTGTCGGTATTCTGTACTTTTAAAATAGATGTTTACCAGATTTTCCCGTCATTCTTACTGTCATGGATCCTTATCTTCAGAAGACCAGGTTATCCAAGGTGAAAACTATCATTATACTGATTAGACCAGAGAGTACTAAGTTTAATTATGTAGATAGTATCTAATTACTCTGATATACTGAACTGAACAGTACTGTAATGTCGCATGATATGGAAAGTATTTGAAGGACAGACTGAAATCTAGCGTCTTATGGGCGGAAGTGTAAAGGAGAATGGAATGACAAGATGGAATGAGATTTCTGAACAGATTTTTGATACGATACTTTACTCCTTGCTTCTATGGATACTTTTCTCGGGAAGCATCACAAACAAGGCGACTCTTTTGGGGTTTATCTTTTTTTACCTGAACATGGTAGTATTCATGAAATATCAGATGAAATATCTAGGAAAGGAAAAGAAGAAGAACAGTTTTGTGTATTTCTGCAGCTTTATGCTGCTTTTACTGCCAATCCTTTATGCTTTAATTTGGGGATACTTTGATATCAATCTGATGCGATTTGAGTCTTTTTAATAAGTTCCGTATGAAAGCTATGTTGAAAATGAGATACGCTCATGAAATTTTGAATAATATATTTATATAAAAATTATTATATATTGAAACGGATACTAAAAAAGGGGACGAAAAAATGCATTATTTAAGTGGATACGTAAACATATTTCTTCTTCTCATTATTCTTTGGTTAGGACGACATGATATGCAATCAGCAGTCTATCAAATTCCTGCATTCCTTGCTGTGATCATCAGCTGGAGGTCTCTAATTAAGTCAAAGAAAAAGAACGCATAGATAATATCCAGAACATCAATGCCTTGCATCGCAATTCAAGAAGTTGGATTCAGAAATTCAAGGGTGTATCAACAAAGTAAGTAGCCAAATTTCCATACTGGTTTAAATGGCTGGAGTTTTTTTAAGAGTGAAAAGAAAGCATTGAAAAGAAAAGTAGCTTTTCATACATGCACACTCATCCAACGGCAATATCATAATCAAAGATTTTCAAGGAAGAAGCCCAGCATTTAGATAAAACGAAATAACTCTAAATACCAATCATGAAACATGATATATCAGGAGGTAAAATGAAGAAGTATGTAGCGGTAATCCTAACAATTCTCACCCTTCAGATATTCGCTGGATGTGAGAAAGAACAAGAGACGCTTGAAAGAATCGTAGAACATATCAACATACTTGAGGAAGAACTACCGAATGAAGATCAGGAGTATCTTGCGAATCATCTGCTTGCTGTAAAAACTGGAGAGCTTCCTTCGAGCCCAACGGGCGTAGCATCATGGTACAATCGTCATGGTAAGCTTGATGAATCATATGCATTTACTTCGGATGAGTATCTTTATCTCTCACGAGAGCTGGTGATGAAGCACACCGATGGGAAACTCATTGGACAGTATTATGTAGACGAAAATTTTGATGTATATTATTTTGGTGGAAGAGACAAAAGCAACTAATCGCTGGATCTTATTTTGAAATAGGGATTCTTATGAATCCTTATTTTTATCTTTATTTTCATCACAGTTCACAAACAGAGCCTTGTTCTAAGACCGGAGTTTTTGCTGAAGAACGGCAAGGGCTCTTTTTTTTTCTTCATAATCTAAATATGAAAAGTTTCCTTCTGAGGCGAATCGGCGGCATTTACGTAAGCAGGATGACGTATGATGAGTGTTGAGATGCTGGTTGTTATTAAAAAGAAACAAAATAATTTGGAAAAAGGTGTAACTTTAATCCATATGCTGCGAATAAGTAGTGTCACACAAAAGAAAATCAAACGAGGTGCACTTCAATGATTTCTGACAAATCTCTCTATGCGTCTTTCTTAGAGGGAGATCGGGGTTCCTTCGAGGAACTGGTACTACGCCATCGACATGGGATGGTGTATTTTCTGATGCCATATGTCAAAAGCTATGAGACCGCAGAAGATCTGGTTCAGGAGGTTTTCGCCTATATTTACCTGAATCCGGATCGGTACAGTGATGATTATGAATTCAAAACCTATCTCTACATGCTGGGAAAAAGACGCGCCATTGACTATATAAGAAAAGAAACCCGCCAGGAAAAAGTATCCTTGGAAGAGTCCATGAGTATAGACCAAACCTCTTTAGAAGACGCCGTTCACCGGAGAAAAAATGCGGCAGATCTAAATAGGTATCTGCATGACCTCAGTCCAGAGGACCAGAAAGTCATTTCACTCATTGATCTCACAGGGCTTTCTCTGGCGGAAACTGCCAAAATCATGGAAAAGTCCGTTGCCGCTGTGAAAGTTCAGTCGCACCGGGCAAAGAAACGTTTAAAGAAGATCATGCTGAAAGGAGGTTTTTCCTATGAAGTCTGACCGAGAATTTTTAGACGGAATCTATCAGAAGGCTGAACACCTGGATCCAGCGAAGACCATCTCCCAGGAAGAAAATATCCTTCTGAAGTCCCAGGAAAAAAGAAGAAAATCCTACTTTTCAAAACCCGCACTGCAGCTGGCTGGTTCTTTTGCGGTGCTGGCCCTGGTGTTTATCGCACAAGGGGTTCAAAACAAGGAAAATCTTCCTGTAGATCCTGTGGATGTACCGCGCGTCATCTCTAGAACCATAGAGGTCACTGAGAAACATCCGTTATTTACAGAAGCCACGGACATTCTGGAAGTAGAAGCTGTAAAGAATGAGTCTCAGATTGAATTGCAGCCTGTGGAAGGATTCAGAACATCACAGGAGAGTGCTTCTCTAGAAAGTTTTCTTTTGAAGAACGAACTGGGCGTCGAAGAAGGAAAAAGAGCAGTGCTTTTCCTTCAGTTGAAGGACGAGAAGATCCAGGTGCTGGATGTATTTTATTGGGAAGAAGAAATCAGAACCTATCTCAATGCCTATCGGGAAAGTCTTTCAATAGAGACACTCGAAGAAACGAAGTAAAAATAAAAAAGAAAGAAGGATAAGAAATTGAAGAAAATCACAACCATCATCATGACAGCTGTAGTAGCATTAGGAGTATTTGCAGGATGCTCCAATGGAAGCACAGATAAAGAGACTCCTGAAAATACAAAGAATGTGACACTGGAAGAAATCCATACTGCGGTAAAGGATGCATATGGAGAAAACTATCTGCCTAATATGGAAATCCCTGCAGAAATGCTGGAAGCTGAGTTTGGTCTTACAAAAGATCTTTATGCAGAAGTCATTGCAGAGCAGCCAATGATTGGAACCCATGCTGACCGCGTGGTTCTTGTTAAGGCGGCAGAAGGAAAAGCTGATGCAGTGGAAGAAGCGCTGAATAAAGCAAAGGAAAACAAGATCGCAGACACCATGCAGTACCCTATGAACCTTCCTAAAATCGCAGCTACAAAAGTCGTCAGACACGGAGACGTTGTGGCATTTCTTTTGGTAGGTGCAATAAATGAAAACATGGACGCCACTGAGGAAGAGGCGAAGACCTTTGCAGAGACCGAGGTAGAAAAGGCTGTGGAAGCCATAAACAACCTTTTTAAGTAAGAGATTGATGAGTGTTTGGGATTTAGCGTTTTAGACCAAACGCAGGTCCATGGCGAAATTCTCCATCACTTGAAATACATAGCAGCAGTATGCTGCAGAACAGAGAAGAGTAGGCTTAGCCCTATTTATGAAAATGGTGCACTTTTAAAGCGGTGTACCATTTTTCTTTTGGTCCCGATGGAGGTCGTTTTGATCAATTCATGAAAAAATATATCGCCATATATATGATCAGACTCAAATGATACGAGGCGATGAACCATGTAT
The DNA here is from genome assembly GCF_900115135.1 of Proteiniclasticum ruminis. GTDB lineage: Bacteria > Bacillota > Clostridia > Clostridiales > Clostridiaceae > Proteiniclasticum > Proteiniclasticum ruminis_A. The sequence continues at coordinate 11,508 of NZ_FOVK01000016.1, forward strand.
TTTACCGTATAGAGTACATGGGTTACGTGAAGCAGTAAATAACAATGATCATTTACTAAAACATAAGTAAATATATTTATAAATTTACTAATAATTAACTAAAACACATGAAAATTTAAATCGATTTAATAGTATGTAAATAATAATGCTGATAAATTATAATTATGATTAAATATGTGTATTTTACTTAGTATTATCATTACAGTTAAAGGTTTAATACTGTTGACTTATCAATTTTCTGTTGCTAATATGAAGGGGTATTAACAATATATAGGAGGATTACTCATGAAGCTAAAGAAAACGTTTGCTCTACTTCTGACTCTTGTTATGGTTGCAGCGGTTGCTGTGGGATGTGGTTCAAAAGATGCTCAGTCCGATGGTGGAAAGAAGATTGGCGTACTCATCTACAAGTTTGACGACACTTATATCTCCAGTGTGAGACAGGCTCTGCAGGCTCTTGACACAAGTGATGCAGAAGTTGAACTGGTGATGCAGGATGGCCAGAACAATCAAGGAACACAGAATGACCAGTTGGATAATCTCATCAGCCAAGGTGTAAGTGCCCTGTTGGTGAATATAGTTGACATCGGAGCAGCGCAGAATGTGATAGATAAAGCAAAGGCTGCCGATATTCCAGTAGTCTTCTTCAATAGAGAGCCAGATGCAAATGTGCTGAAGCAGTATGACAAAGCTAGATTTGTAGGAACACAGCCAGAAGAAGCGGGAATCATTCAAGGCGAGATGATGGCTGAACTCTTTGCAGATGCAAAGTATGACAGAAATGGTGACGGAAAAATCAACTATGTACTGCTGCATGGTGGAACAGACAATCCTGAAGCAATTGCACGATCTGAGTACTCTGTGAAGACCATGAATGAAAAGGGAATCGAAACAGAAGAACTGGCCATGCAAATTGCTGAGTGGGACAATGAAAAAGCAAAGAGTGCTATGGATGGATGGCTTCAAAGAGACCAGAACAACATCGACCTTGTCATTGCCAACAATGACGGTATGGCATCTGGTGCAATCTCTTCTCTGAAGGCCATTGGATTCAACAGCGGCGATGACAGCAAGTACATCCCAGTATTTGGTGTAGATGCAACAGAAGAAGCAAAGGTACTGATCTCTGAAGGTTCCATGGCAGGTACTGTCATGCAGGATGCACAGGGAATGGCGAAAGCTCTGATGGAACTTGGTAAAAATGCAGCCATGGGCAAGGATTTCATTGAAGGAACATCCTACTCCTATGACGCATCAGAAATCTCTGTAAGAATTCCATATCAGCCTTATAGCGGCAAATAATCCTTCGTAGGAAGATTAAAATTTGTATAGACTGGGGAGTTGTGAAAAGATACCATCTGTTATCTCTTCAGGCTCCCTTTTATTTCGATAAGTGTGGTGAATGATTATGGTAGAAGAAAAATACCTGTTAGAAATGATCAATATGAGCAAGTCTTTTCCTGGGGTGAAAGCCCTGGATAACGTTACGTTCAAAGTGCGGCCTGGTACGGTTCACGCACTTATGGGAGAAAATGGTGCAGGAAAATCCACGCTCATGAAATGTCTCTTTGGCATCTACATTGAAGATGAGGGAGAGATCCGAATCAATGGAGAGAAGATGAAGTTCCCCAACCCCAAGGTCGCCATGGAAAATGGCGTGTCCATGGTCCATCAGGAACTCAACCAGGTGATGAAGCGGGATATCATGGACAATATGCTGCTGGGCAGATATCCCAAGAAAAGAGGATTTGTGGATCAGAAGGAGATGTATGCGTATACGAAGAAAATCTTTGATGATCTCCATATCCAAGTGGATCCCCGTGAAAAGATGGAGAATCTTTCTGTATCTGCAAGACAGATGGTGGAGATCGCAAAAGCAGTATCCTATGATGCTAAAATTCTGGTTCTGGATGAACCGACCTCTTCCTTGACGCAGCAGGAAGTGGATGTTCTGTTTAGAATCATCAACCTTCTACGAGCAAAAGGCATGGGGATTGTATACATATCCCATAAGATGGAGGAGATTCTGAAAATCTCCGATGAAGTGACGGTGATGCGAGATGGGCAGTGGGTGGCTACAGAGAAGGCTGAAAACCTCACCACAGACAAGATCATCAAACTGATGGTAGGTAGAGATCTGACCCATCGCTTCCCTGAAAAAGGCAATGTTCCAGGTGATATCCTCCTTGAAGTGGAAGGTCTCACCGGAAAGTACCAGCCTAATATCAAGGATGTGTCATTCCAGTTAAGAGAAGGCGAGATTCTCGGGATTGCGGGCCTTGTGGGGTCCCGAAGAACAGAGATTCTAGAACATATCTTTGGTGTGGCTACCTTGGAAAAAGGAACCATGAAGCTTCGTGGAAAAGAAATCAGAAATCAAACAGCCCATGAAGCCATCCGTCATGGGTTTGCCCTCCTCACAGAGGAAAGAAGAGCCACAGGAATTTTTCCGAATCTGGATATTATGGAGAACAGCGTTATTGCCAATCTTGAGAACTATAAGAAAAGAGGCCTCATCAAGAGCGGGAAAATGAAAGAAGACACCAAGTGGGTCATCGACCGGATGCGGGTAAAAACTCCTTCGCAAAAGACTGTCATCACTGCACTTTCTGGAGGAAACCAGCAAAAAGTGATCATTGGACGATGGCTCCTGACGGATCCTGAAGTTCTGCTTCTTGATGAACCCACCAGAGGGATTGATGTGGGGGCAAAGTATGAAATCTATCAGCTGATGATTGATCTAGCCAAAAGAGGAAAAGGTGTCATCGTGGTATCTTCAGAAATGCCAGAGCTTCTAGGCATCTGTGACCGGATTCTTGTCATGAGCAACGGTCAGGTGGCAGGCGTGGATGAAGTGAAAAATCTGGATCAGGAAAAAATCATGGCTTTATCAGCCAAGTATCTATAATTAGAGGTGAGGAATATGAATAACGAAAGTAAAAAGCCTCAGGGGCTTCGCGCAAAACTTGCAAATCCAAAAATCAATGATTTTCTGCTGAATTATGCACTGTATATTATCCTGGGCATACTGATTATTGCGGTCATCCTATATGAGCCCAGTTTTGTATCCGTAACGAACTTTACCAATATACTGACTCAGGCCTCCACGAGAGCGATTCTGGCCTTTGGTGTGGCAGGACTCATTGTGCTGAGAGGGACAGACCTTTCTGCAGGCAGAATCCTCGGAATCACAGCGGCCATCTCTGCGTCTCTTCTGCAGCGTCTGGACTATGCATCCAGAATGTATCCCAATCTAGGCGTGCTTCCTGTGGTGGTGCCGCTTCTTGTAGCCATCACTGTGGGCGCCGCTTTTGGGGCGCTGAATGGATTTGGGGTATCAAAGCTGAAGCTACATGCCTTTATCGCAACCCTGGGGACCCAGCTCATCGCCTTTGGCTTGCTTCAGACCTATATTGACCGTCCGCCTCTAGGGGCTCAGCCCATCTCCACTTTGGATCCAAGATATCTGGAGCTGGTGAATGGTGCCTTTGTCATCGGCGGGGTAAGGCTTCCTTATCTTATCTTTTACGCCGCTGCCATCGCGGTGATTATGTATGTTGTCTGGAATAAAACAACGCTCGGAAAGAATATGTTCGCCATTGGCGGAAATCCAGAAGCGGCAGCTGTTTCTGGGGTCAACATCGTGAAGAACATGATGATTATTTTCATCATCTCAGGAATCCTCTATGGACTGTCTGGTTTTCTTGAAGCGGCGAGAATCGGATCTGTAACCTCTAACACAGGAGCAAACTATGAACTGGATGCCATTGCAGCGTGTGTTGTAGGTGGAGTATCGTTTTCTGGCGGTGTTGGAACCATTCCTGGGGTGATTATCGGGTCTATCATCCTCCAGTTCCTCAATTATGGACTGAACTACATAGGGATCAATGTTTACCTTCAGACCATCATCAAGGGAATCATCATCATCACGGCGGTTGCCATTGACGTAAGAAAATATGTGGCGAAAAAATAGAATCCTTGTAACGGGATCCTGCAAAATACAAGAGAATGCTTCAGGTGATCCTTGGAGAAATTATGTGGAAAGAACTCAGATATCGGAAATGAGTTCCCGTAAAAAAGCACTGGAAGACAATCCAGCTGCTACATAGAAGTGATTTACAGTCATGCAGAACGATCCGTAGGGATGAATTGCATGACTTTTTTCTTTCCGTCTTGAAGAACCTACGAGAAAGAAATGCCTCTTGAAAGGTGACGGGGATCCCCTTGAAGAAAAATGAAGATTTTTTTCATGAAACAGGGTATGATAAAGAGATGAAATGTTAGGGGACCATGGAGAGAAGATGAATCTGATCTCTATGAGAAATAGGAGGAACTATGAAAATATCAAAAAAAGATGCACTGCAGTGGTTTGAGTTTTTTGCCATGCTGCCAGAAGAGGAAGAGCTTATGGTCAAGCAGCAGGAGATCGTCTACGCCACCTTTGCACAGATTGAAGAGGCCATAGACCATCGCAATGAGAAACTTATGGAAGACATCGAGGGACTGAAGACTCTTGAAAAAAGAACACTTTATGTGGGAAATGACGAGAAGTTTCCAAGGGGCTGTAAATCCTGCCTTCTGGGCACGGGGCTCAATGCCATCCGTAAAACCAACAAGTGCAATATCGAGTGCAAGTTCTGCTACAACTATGGAGAACTGAATCAGATTCCACCAGTGGGGGAAGGTATGTGGGAGATCGGAGGAACCAAGTTCTACGAAAAAGACATTGATCTTCTTTTATCGGTGTACAGAAAGCCTACAGGCGTATCGTATGTGTATCTGGAGCCTTTCATGGAGATTGAGAAGTACTACTCCATCATCAGTAGATTCAAAGAGGCAAAGGTGTATCAGCACCTCTACACCAACGGACTTCTGGCCACGGAAGAAACCTTGAAGGCTTTGGGAGAAGCGGGCCTTGATGAAATCCGGTTTAATCTTGGTGCAGCGAACTGCGCAGACCAGGTCATCAGAAACATCAAGATCGCCAAGAAGTATATCAGGACTGTTGGAATCGAGACGCCCATGACACCGGAGTTCTTTGATGCATTTATGAAGAAAAAAGAGATGATTCTCGATACAGGTCTTGATTTTATCAACTGCGCAGAGCTTCATCTCAATGAGAACAACATTGGGAACTATGAAGGCGAGAATATGTATATTGCAAGGCATGGCTATATTTCTCCCATCTGGAGCAGGGAGCTCACGCTGAAGTTCATGAAAATGGCGGATGAGGAGAAGTGGGATATTGCGGTCCATGACTGCTCCAATCAGACGAAGTTTGCAAGGAATCTGAATCTCAGCAGCAAGGAAGGAAAGTGGTTTGGGGCCAGCAATTATTCCAGCGAGTTCACCAGAATTCCTTTTGAAGCCTTTTTACCCATCCTTCGCGATGACAGTTTCCAGTTCCTGACAGAAGAAGAGCTGCCAATGGGGTATAAGGCTGGAGAACTGTTCTTCTAATTCGGAAGAGGGGCAAGGCGCGGCTCTGTCATAAGCCTCACAAGAAATTGAAAAGAAAAATAAACGGACCTGCTGTGAAGTTTATCAAAAAAAGTTCCAGCAATAAGGCCACATCACGAATTCTGAAATGATCTGTGATTGTGGTCTTTTTTTGCGTAGTGTTGTCTAGTATATCTTGGGAATTAAGAAAGACATACTGTGCTTGTATTTCTGAAATAAACACAATACATATGGAAGGATTCTTTTTCGTTGATACAAAATCTAATGTCCTCTATAATGAAACCAACAGTACTTTGAATATTTTGATATTATTTATCCATTTCATTCTGAGAAGCAAAAGGCAGGTGCTTTCCATGAGTAAAGCAAGAAGAAACCGAAGGATCCTATTTTTCTTTCTACTGACATTTTTGGTGGGAATCATTTATCTTGCCCTGACCTTGCCATCGGAAGACTATGGTCTTGTGAAGAGAAATCTCATAGATCTTAATGAGGGCTGGAGGGTGGAATATGAAGACACTGTCCTTCAGGAGGTCACTTTTCCACGGGAACTTCAGCTGAAGGAAAATACGAGGTACACAGCCGCAAGAACTCTGCCAACACTACCCTCTGATTCAGCAATGCTTCGGGTAAGGTCTTCTATGCAGGACATCATTGTGTATATTGATGGGGTGGAAATATTTAGAGACGTCAAGGGAGTCGGTGGGAGGCTCACGGTTCCAGATGCAAGCCTGTGGCACTTTTTGAGTATTCCTGAAGGAAGCAGCGGAAAAGAAATCAGGCTGGAAATGGTGTCACCTACCAGAGCGTTCTCGGGAACGCTGAATGAAGTATATGCCGGAGAAGGAATCGATCTGATTTCACAGGTGGTGAGAGAGAATGCCCTGAAGATTATACTGAGCATACTGTTTCTCATTCTTGGCATCTTCATGCTCATTTTATCCGCTTTTGTCAAAAATTTAGAAGACAATCGGCTGATTTATCTGGGTGGTTTTGCTGTGCTTTTTTCTGTCTGGCTGTTTGGGGAGTCTAAAGTACTGCAGCTTTTCACCGGGAACCGCTTTCTCATCGGAGGAATCAGTTACATGGCGATTCCTCTCATTGCCATATCCTATGTTTTTTTTCTGAAAGAGTCTGTGTTCCAGAAGTATCAATCAGTGATGGTGGGAGTGGCTTTTGTGTTTTTTGTGAATCTTGTGGGGAATGTTCTCCTGCAGGTTTTTGGCATCCAAAATTTTATTTCCAGCATGGCGCTGACCGTGGTGCTGGTAAGTTTTATGATTGTAGGCTCCATGGTGCTTATGGTCATAGAGTGGAAGATGGATGGGAATCTTCAGGCAAGGACCATGATTCTGAGCTCTTTTATTCCAGCCGTTTTTCTACTTGCTGAAGTCAGCACATTCCTTTTGGGCAGATATGAGATGACGGGTTCTCTCACGGGAATCGGCATTCTACTGTTCTTCCTTCAGATCTCTTATTTCACGTTCCGGTCTGTGGATAAAGCCATTCAAAGTGAGAGAGAATCGGAGTTTCTGAAGAGAATGGCCTATGTGGATATCTTAACTGGCATGGGCAATCGGGCAGCCTTTGAAAAATATGTGGATGGGCTGAGAAAAAAGCACAGCGGGAAACAGTTCCGGCTTGCCATGATGGATATTAATAATCTGAAGTACATCAACGACCATTTTGGTCATAAAGAGGGAGACGCGGCCATAAAGAAATGCGCTAAAGCCATGAAAAAGTACCTTTTGCCCTACGGCGACTGCTTCCGATTAGGAGGAGATGAGTTTGCCGCGATATTATACGATCTGGATGAGGAAACCTATGCGCATCTCATCCGATGTATGAGAGAAGAAATCCATGCGGTAGAGGACAAGCACCCATACCGGGTGGACATTGCAGTGGGATCCAATGTCTATCAGGAAGACAGATTTACGGATTTTGGCACTTTCATCCATGAAACGGATCTTCGAATGTATGAAAACAAGAGAATGGCTAAGGAAAACCAGCTGGAGGCCATGAGTTGAAGGAATATGAATGTACAGAAAAAGAGCCTGAGATGGGTCCTAAACAGGATACGTCTCAGGCTTTTATATATTTGTGATGAAGTATGTTAGTTCCGGGTTGTGATACTGTCCATATGCTTAGTATCCCATATTCAAGGGGAGTGGCGTTTTGGACTCCACGTGATGATACTCCATTTTCTGGCCATCCACAAATATCTCCAGCGGCAAATCCTTTTTAGAGGTGACTTCCGTATGGAAAATAGCATAAGATTTAGGGTCATATCCTGCAGTTTTTGTGAATTCAACCTTGTAGAATTTTTTGAAGAACCTTCTGGATTCAAAACCCATCATGGAGTAGTCGGTATCTTCTGAAGCGCCGTTGTAAAGAATTAAGTACTCTTTATAGTAAGAACCTTCTTTGGAACTTGGCTCGTTCATATAAGACATCACATAGATGCCGTCTTCGGACTCCTGAGAGGTCTTTAGCCAATGGTAGACTTCAGAGTGATTCTCATAGTTTTCAATACTGATTCCTGAAGCACCTCCCACACTGGTGACGCTGGTGGTTGTTCTAAAGGTCATTAGCCCCATGAAGAGGAGAATGACCATGAGGATCGGAATGACAATGACCGCGATGAGGATTTTACCAAGGCCGGTCTCCTTTCTTTTGGTGTAGAGCGGCATTTTTGCCTCTTGAGGTACGGTTTCTCCACATTGAGGGCAGTGCTCCCAGGAAGTATTTAGGGGATAATCGCATCTTTGGCATCTGCCTTTCAGCTGAGTGCCACAGGAGGGGCAGACGGCATAGCTTTCACTGACAGCTGCTCTGCAGCTGGGGCATTCCAAAGTTCTTTCTTCTGATCGCACGATGAGATAGATGATGAGACCGATGAGGGCAGGGGAGAGAATCGCGATGAGGGTCCATAAAGGAGCATTCATGCCCCGGCTTGCTGCATCCCGGTAAACGTAGACGCCGATGAGGATGGGAAGGACCATAAACAGTCCCAGGACAATGAGGAGATTGGCTGTTATTACAAATGACATAATCATCTTCCTTTCATACAATGTTTCTTATGACAGGAGATTAAAGAGAGCATGTGCTTCTTTTTTCTCCAGCTGTTTTCTGGTGAAGACCACGGCAATGATACCTGTTCCTGCCAGCCACAGGGCGAGCACAGAAAGAAATAACACACTGAGTGCCATGGAATAGGGGGCGGCCAAAAAAGCTGCGAGTCCAAGAGCGATAAACAGAAGATGAGAGGAGGCTGTAAGAAGCAATAGCTGCCTTACTTCTCTTCGTCTCTCGGCAAGGAGGGTCAGCTTTTCTTCGGTTACTTTTGGTGGGGTATACTTTTCAAAATCAAAATTCAAGTTCATGAAGCATCTTCTCCTTTAATAGCGCTCTGGCTTTACTGAGGCGGGATTTTACGGTTCCTTCTGGAATATCCAGCACCTTTGCGGTTTCTTTGAGGCTCAGGTCCTGGAAGTAGAATAAAATGACTGTCATTTTCAGCTTGTCTGGGAGAGCATGGACTGCTGCATGGAGATTACTGAAGTCTTCTTTCTTTTCTTCTTGGGCACTGTTTAGAATCAGGTCTTTCTCTTCTTGGGAGCTGAAATAATCAAAGAGGAGGCTGATCTTCTTTTTCCTGTACTGATCTTTATAGGTATTGACGCAGATCCTTGTGAGCCATCCTTGAAACTCAAGTTCCTTATTGTACTGATGAAGCTTTCTATGGACTTTGAGCCAGGTTTCCTGATAAAGATCATCCGCATCGTCCTTGTTGGTGCAGAGTGTTCTGCAAAGACCATAGAGTCGTTTTCCATATTTATCTATATAGGCATCGAGCACTTCTGCACCTCCCTTTACTCTTATATACGAAGTGTACCACTGTTTGGTTCATGAATTGTGAAATTATTTTTGAGATTCTTAATCAGTGTAGCTAAGATAAAGGGTATCAGAATTAGAATAACGAGGACAAAATTGGCGATGGATATAATTTAAGAAGAGTATAGATTACTTTCTATCCTTAGAGATATTTGGAAGTTTGATTGATATATTACAAAAGATTCATTATAATGGATTGTAAGAATATTCGTATATTTACGGATCGCTTTGAGTTCAAAAAGTGTCTTGATAATAATTGAAGATAACTGTGATGAAGTTGCTTGACGGGTCTCTATTACTTTGAAATCTTATCGGTAAACGTAGAAATGCACCTACAAATGAAGGAGGTTATCATGCAAAAAGTTACTTATTTTGATGTGGAGTATGCAAACTCAAGGAACAAGTCCATCTGTCAGCTGGGATTGCTTTGTGAAGATTACTTATCTAGCGAACCTTACTATCCTGAAAGAAATATTTATTTAAATCCCGGAGATGGATTTGACGACATCTGTATAAGGATTCATGGGATAACATCATCGAAAGTAAAGAATGAACCACTTTTTTCAGAAATTTGGCCACACATTGAAAAGTACTTTACGAATACAGTGGTAATTGGTCATAATGTGGCAGGAGCAGATCTCAATGCTCTGGTAAGAAATTTGAAACGCTACAATATTGATATTCCAGAGCTCTATTATGTGTGCACGTTAGACTTGGCTCGTCAATATGTACCTTCCTTTGCCGTTGAAAACTTTAAGTTGAGTACTCTTTGCAGTTACTTTGATATTGATAGTGACTCTGAACATGACGCATTTGATGATGCATGTGCCAATGCGGATCTGCTGAAGGCAATGATAAACGCTTATAAGATTAATATCGATGACCATATTAAAAGGTATAATCCAGTTGAAAGTAAGGAGTTTCAGCAGTATATCGCTGGTCCTGTACTTAGAAAAGCAATCAGTGAATTCTATGGAATCGTAAGAGGATTCTCCATTGACAATAGAATAACTTCTGAAGAGGCAGACTACATCAGAAATTGGAGAAATCAGTACTGTCAATATACTGGGAGTGAGGAAGTGGCGTCGATAATTGATACCATTGATACAATACTCGAGGATGGAGTGGTGACTGTAGCAGAATCATTTGATCTTCAACGAACCGTGAGGCAGTATATGGATCTGGTTTCAACTTCTCCAGTGACATTGGCAACGCAAATTCTAAATGGTATCATGCAAGGAATCATCATTGATGGTGAAATATCTTCAGAAGAAAGTGAACATCTGAGAAGATGGCTTTATGACAATATCTATCTTTCTGGGCATCATCCTTTTGATAAGGTCATGGAAATGCTGGAAAAAGCACTTTCTGATTCCATCATTACTAAGGAAGAGTCAGAGTATATTACAAAGACAATACGAAGCATTCTGAATCCAGTAGAAGAGCTGAAGGTTCTTGTCCATTCTGTAGAAGGAAAAAATATTTGTCTGACGGGTAATTTTGCGTATGGGAGTAAGCTTGATGTTGCTCAGTACCTGAAAGTACGAGGGGGTCTCATTGACAGTACAGTGAAAAAATCTACAGACATACTTCTCGTAGGAGCTCTTGAATGTCAAGCGTATTCTCATGGCACCTATGGTCAAAAAGTACTTAAGGCCATGGAGTACAATGAGAAAGGCTGTAAGATTGAAATTGTGAAAGAAGTTGATCTAATAATCAGCTGAGATTTTCAAGAGTGGTTATCCATAAAAAATGATAGTACTGTGTTCCTAAGTATGTTTATCTAGAGCACACACAAAAACCACCCTGTTCTTGAATTAACGATCAAGAGCAGGGTGGTTTTTGTGAAACGAAGGATTCATTGGGTGCGTGTTGCAGTGATTATTACAGATGCTTCGGAAGATCACCGATCATTTTAAGAACTACATCAATATAAGCTTTTCTTTTTTGATCATCCAAGAGAAAATGATCTTTTTTGTCCTCTGCCAGAATTCTTTCCAAAGGGTGCACAATACTTGCATAAAGGATGGTCATGGGGACTTCCACCTCGGAAGAACGAAGTGTATAAGCTCTCAATAGGACACTTCGAAGCTGCTCATTCATTTCGTCAGTGACACGGATGATCTCTAAAAACAGAGAATCTGGGTCTTCAGCGATACGGGCTTCTTTAGAGAGGATGGTGATTCCTGGGAAGCGGATACAGTAGTCCATTACACTTTCACAGAAACCATGGAGCTTTTCGTGATCTGAGAGTGTTTCGTCTTGAAGTGGTTTTATGGTGGATTCCACATTTTCAATGTAGAATTCTTTGGTTTTATTGATCAGTTCTTCTTTGGATCGGAAATAATAATTGATCGAGGCCGCATTTACGCCCGCTTCCTTTGCAATGGCCCGAATGGGAACGCTTAATGAACCGATCTTTCCAATGAGATATAAGGTTCTATCTAAGATTTTTTCTTCCACACTGTTTAGTACTCTCATAGCCGCTCCTTTATCCATCTGCCGTTTTGTATTAGTATACCATAATTTCCCGTAGTTCATGGATAGCTTCAAGCGATGAGATCATGACTGGAGTGTATAGAAATGTGGGGCATGAGTTTGAAAGAATTCCAGATGAAAGAACCTTAAGTCAATGTATGATGAAATAATTTAAACAAAGTGTTTAAAACATATTGATTAAAATGGTGAAATAGATTACAATTTGTTTGTGAAATAACGAACTAGGAGGAAGTCATGAAGAAACTAATTGTACTGCTTTTGGCCATGATGATGCTTGTGGGTGCTGGCTGCGGAGCGAAGAAGGATGCACCAGAGGAAAAGCCAGGAGAATCTGTGGAGAGTCTCTTTACAGAAGGAACCTTTGAAGGAACTGGAAAAGGACACAATGGAGAAATTAAAGTTGCGGTTACATTCAGCAAAGACCGCATAGAAAAGATTGAAGTGCTGGATCATAAGGAATCCCTGGGCATCTTTGAAGCACCTGTAGATAAGATCCCAAAAGAAATCATAGAAGAGCAGAGCTTGACTGCGGATCTCATCGCTGGGGCGACTGTGACATCCAAAGGTCTTTTGGAAGCCATTGAGAATGCCTGTATTGCAGCAGGAGCCAATGTGGAAGCTCTGAAGAAAGCGGAAGAAAACAAAGAAACTGAAGGCGAAGCTGTCACCCATGAAACAGATATAGTTGTTGTGGGCGGAGGCATTGCGGGACTATCCGCTGCCATGGAGGCATTGGAGCTGGGGGCGAAAGTGATCCTGGTAGAAAAAATGCCCATCGTTGGCGGCAGTACCACAAGATCCGGTGGAAAAATTCTAGCTGCTGGTACCGATATTCAGAAAGAACACGGGATTGAAGACAGTGCGGAAGCCTTTGGAGATTTTCTTTTGGAAGTGGGAGAGAATCAGGTAGATGAAGAGTATGTCAGACTTGTGGCTGAAAAGTCCAATGAGAACTTTGAATGGCTCATGGAGCATGGGGTAGAGTTTGCGGATGACATTGAGCCCCTTCACTCCACCATCAGTCCTGCCAGAGGACATTATACAGCGAATCTTTCTGGAGCAGGCATGATCACACCTTTAGAGAAGGCATTTCTTGCAGCGGGAGGAACCATCCTTTATGAGACTCCTGCCGTGAAGCTTCTGAAAGAAGGAGACAAAGTAGTTGGTATTAAGGCCACCAATCCGGATAAGGATGACATCACCATCAAAGCCACATCGGTCATTCTTGCCACGGGTGGATTCAATCACAATGAAGAAATGATGAAAACCTATATTCCATTCCTGAAGAAGTATACAAGCAACGTCGGACTTGGAAACTCAGGAGATGGGATTACCATGGCACAGGCGGTTGGTGCAAGACTTCTCATGAGAGAAGCGGGCATCAATCTGACAGTCAATGGCGGCACATACTATGGATATGGAGAAGAGTTCAAAGGTATTTTTGTGAATCCCGATGGAGAGCGTTTCATGGATGAATCGATTTTTCATTTCACAAGAACAAGAGTCCTGATGGATCTTGGCATCAATGAGATGTATGCCATTACCACAGAATATAATGACCGCATTGGAAAGGCCATGGAAATGGGGGTTGGTTTCGAAGCGGATTCTGTGGAAGCCCTAGGAGAACTGATCAAGGCGAAGAACCTCGCCGAGACGGTCTCAAGATACAATGAACTTGCAGAGAAGGGTAAGGATGAGGACTTTAACAAGGATGCTTCCTTTATGAACGCTGTGGAAGGTGAGAAGTACTACGCCCTCTACATGGGAATGAGCAGTTCTGGTACTTTTGGCGGGATTGACACGGATCTGCAGGGAAGAGTGTACAGCGAAGATGGAGCCATCATAGAGGGGCTCTATGCAGCAGGAGAAACTGCTTCCGGTCGTGTTCTTTATAAAGAATACCCTGGATCAGGGACTGCCATCATGTGTTTCCTGACCTTTGGTCGTGAGGCTGGACGTCACGCAGCGGAAAATTTGAAATAAGATAGTAGAGGAAAGAGGAGTATCGCTAGGATGCTCCTCTTTTGACAGTTCAGTAATTATGGATTATTGGAGAGAAAAAATAACGTGATCATCTGGATGGTTGCCGCGTCCTATTTTTGTCAGATAAAAAGGAGCATCTTCTTTTTAGGTGTTTAGCAGGATACTATCATATCTTAATTGAGAAACTCATCTTATAGCTTGCCAATTAGTTTATTTATCTATGTTGTCAAATATTGCGTAATATAGAAAATCATGCTATATTTAAGTCATATAAAAAAAGTATTGATGTAATGGAATATTATACTATTATTTTGATGCTTCATTGCATCAAGATTTCATCCAAGGAGCCTGATAAAGGCGCAGCTGAAACTAATAGCTTTTTCAATTTCTATAAAAAGGAAGGGTGGTAATAATGAAAAGAAATACAAAAATCGTGATCATCATCATTATGTTCTGCATGTCATTGTTTACAACTCAGTTTCTGATGAACCCCCAAAAAGAGGTGCCAATTCAATACGTAAGCGGCATGAATGTTATCAATATTGAAAATCCTAAGGAAGTAGTAGGGTATGGAGATTATGTGTTTGTTGCACGCGTTGATGAAGAAATCAGAAACGTGGATAGCATCGCTGAAGACCTTGACCCTGGTATCCCGATGACTACATACTCTATTACAGTTCTTGATAATTTAAAAGGAAAAATAAAGAAAAATGCACCTATAGAATTCAGTAAGATTGGCGGAATATCATCCTCAAGTAATATGGTGACCCTGCTCGAAGGGGATGTAGTGCTTGAAGAAGATCAGTATTATATTCTAGTTGCTGCAGGAAATGATGATGGCTCAATGGTACAGGCGGCTGCAACAGGAGCGGTCAAGTTAGATGTTACAAGTGAAGAAGAAATAGTGTCATCACAAGCATACAAGGATTATGAAAAATACATTGAAGAAGAAGTGGAATACCAAAGACCAAGATATAAATCGATGTATGAAGAGTAGCTTGTTTCACTAGGATATGTGCCCTTTTGCCTATATATGTGACTTGAAGTCCAGGGAATTAATAGCTAAAGCCTGAAATCCATTGAGAACGATGGATTTCAGGCTTTATTTTGATAAGAACATTAATTTTAGTATTTTTATCCATTGCCAAATAGAATGTTGATAAAATTCTGTCTTGTATCTAGGATGCGGATGATCTTCACTGTTTGTTTTTCTAAACGATAGAACACATAATTTTTCTCTAGGACAAAATACATGTAATCTGTGGGTATGTCTATGACGTTGATCAGTGGTCTACCCATTAATGGAAACTGTTCAAATTGTTTGATGCTTTTAAGCATCTCATTTATCTTTTCAGCAGCCAATTCTACATTAAATTCTTGTTCCAAATAGACTTTGATTTTCATTAAATCTTCTTTTGCCACAGGTGAAAACTGAATGGTATACACTGTTATAATCCGAAGGTTGACTCAATATCTTCCATTGATATCCACCCATCCTCTCTGGCGGTTTTTTCGCCTTCTTCAATATGTGCCATTAGCTTCAAGGTAGCTTTTATTTTTTCATAATCTTCAATATCCATTAGGACATATTTGCCGCGTCCTTTTTTTGTCAGATAAACAGGAGCATCTTCTCTACAGGCGTTCAACACGTCATTATAATTTCTTAAGTCAGAAACTGGTCTTATATTTGACATTTTCATCAACTCCTTATGTTTATATTGTATAAATAAATGCTGTAAAATACAATGTAGATTTTACTGCTTATGTGAATCTTAGAGTGACATCACATAATAATTAATGTTGGTAGAATGTTTGATGGATTAATAGAGCGGATAGAATCTTACTTGCATTCTACTCTGTTCGCCGAAGTGTTATGAGTGAACAGACACCGTTATTTATGGTACGGTTCACCGTAACATATCCATCGGCGTAGTTAAAAAAAACTTGAATGATTATATTAAGAAAATATAGATTCATAGAAAAGGTTTATAATATTTTAAATTTTCCAACATCTATTTGAATTCATAATATTTATATACTATAATGTATATAAATAATTTTATGAGGCACAAAAATGAAAAAAGTTACAACATCTGATTTGGGAAACAGAGCAAGGACAACGTATCAAATCCAGAGTTCAAATATTTCTGCACTCGCAGCCATTCATGTTCCCGGTCTTGGATGGAAGTATAAAAGCATATCTGGAAGTTCAGGATCCGTATATTATGATCATGTTTTTTATGGATTTGACATAACAGGTGTACATACGCATGGGTATGAAGAAGCGATGATAAACTAAACTTGAGTTTGTAATGAGGAGTTTTTATGAAGAAAATCAGCTATGTTCTGATCATTCAGTTGGCCATTGCGACTACCTATCTGATTGTCACATCATTCAATATCAGATATACTTTTAACCTGGAAAATTTCTTGCATCCCGACTTTGGAGACGAGAGCACATATAGTTTCATGTTTGATGAGAGTATATTCACATCAGTTTCCTCGGAAGAGTTTATGGAAACGCTGAAAAATGCTTCAGATGAAAATGAAGTGACCTTTCGTGTGATTGTTGGTTATTCTGATGAGATGAACAGAAATGTCATGGAGAACTATATCTATTCTTCATCAGTGGAGATAGAGGATCTCTTCTACACTCAAAACGGCGATAGAATTTCCTGGAGTGACAGCGGTGAGGCCTCTTATTATTCAACTAATAGAGAGGATTCTTCTGCAGTGACGATACAGATGCTTGATGAAAGCTACGCATCAGGGCGTCTCTATCCGCTTCTTTATTTCCGTCCTCTACATCAGCTTTATGAACGTCCCCAAAAAGATTCTTATTATGTGGTTTATTTCTATGGGGAAGGAAGCGATATCAGAATGGTTCGAGACGAAGTAGTAAATACCTATGGACAGATTCAGTCTTCACAATTTCTCAAGGTGGACACTAAGACGTTTATGCCGGACGAATCTATTCGTCAAGGTACTTTACTCTCCGTAGGGATTGCACTGATTCTTCTCATCATTCTTATAGGCATCATCAATCAGCACCTCAAGGAAGTAAGCGTCAGAAAAATGATGGGACACTCCGATGTGCGGATACAGTGGCGTCTTTTGGGGAGATTTTTCCTGTTACTTCTACTTATTTATATAATTACACTAGGAATAGCGTATTGGTTTTTTGTGGGCGATGCAGGAAACATCGGTACGGCTATTTACAAAGGTCAGCTTAAGATTTTAACATACTTTGCTGCAGGTCTTCTAGCTGTGTTTATAGGTTCCTACGTCTATATCAGGTATACTTCCTCTGCCATGTATCTCAAGAAAAAATCTACATATAAGATGCTACTCTATGGGAACCTTGTTGTGAAGATTCTAATATTTATACTGGTAATCACCCCACTTCTTACGAAGCTGGAAGGCGGATATCGGTCCTTCAGAGATGTGATTTACAGAGAGAGAAAACACGATGCTGATCTCTATAGATACAATGTGAGTCTTGACATTCCAATGTCGGATTTTGATCGAATCATGAAAATGTTTGGGGATGCATTTGAGATATCAGAAAAAGAGAATGCAGTGCTCGCGGATTTCACTGATGCAGACTTGAGTCTGTTTGAAGAATTCGATGTGGAACTTGAACCGAATACGATATCCTCCATCGTGGTCAATACAGAGTATCTTAAGGACTATAAGATTCTTCGTGAAGATGGAACAGTTCTTGATCTGGAGACCTTACAGGGTAATACCATGCTGGTTCCACTTGAATTAAAGGGAAAACCTTTTACGACCATATCTCAGAAGGAATATCCAAAAGTTTATGTAGAGTTTCAGGATGCTTTCTATAATCCGGATATCAGTAAAAGAGATCACTTTAAAGTGAAAGATCCTATTGTCTTCTACACGAAGGAGTATGATGCTTCCGGTATGCAGACGCTTTATGGAGCTGTCTATTATAGTGATCTGGAAGGGCTGAGAGAGTCCTTTGAAGCAGCTGGGTATGGAGACGCTCTGCGGGTAACGGATCTTCGTCCGGTATATGATTTCTATATGGATGAATATAGGCAGGAAGCACTTGAAAGTCTGTACATTTTCGTGCTGTATCTCTCAGTGGTCCTGATACTTCTGTATGAGATCATATATCTTCATCTAGAAGAGAAAAGGCAGCTGATTTCGATTCAGTATCTGCTTGGAAAGTCTTATGGTGAGCGTTACAGGAATCTCTACCTGATGAGTCTTGTGTCCTATGCAGTACTGATCCCATACAGTCTGATCTTTCTGAAGGTATCGACTGTCAGTTTGCTGGTGCTATTCAGTATCCTGATTCTTCTGGAAATGATTCTAGTTTCAGGTCTGATCACACGATTTGAATCAACGGATATGGTGAAGACCATAAAAGGGGTGTAGTTATGGAAAATGTAATTTCAATTCAGGGATTAGAAAAGAATTTCGGTAAAAAGACGGTCTTTTCCGGGTTCAGCCTAGAAATTCCAGAAGGCAGTTTTACGGTGATTTCTGGCGCTTCAGGATCTGGAAAGTCCACGCTACTCAATATCATCGGGTTACTGGAGAAGAAAGGCAAAGGCGAAATGGTGCACTTTGGACAGAAGAATATCATGCCCTTTTCAACAAAAGCGACGAATCTTCTGAAGGATAAAATCGGATATCTTTTTCAGAACTATGCTTTAGTCGATAATGCCACCGTAGAGTATAACCTGAAGCTTGCCATGGAAGGTCATGACACGAGCAAAGAAAATAACCGGGTAAAGGAAGTTCTGGAGGCAGTGGGACTCGCCGGATTTGAAAAGAAGAAAGTATATCAGTGTTCTGGGGGAGAGCAGCAGAGAGTGGCCATTGCAAGGCTGATGCTGAAGCCCTGCGAACTGATCCTGGCCGATGAACCTACAGGAAGCCTAGATCATGAGAATAAAATGAAAGTTGTAGATCTCTTGAAGGGGTTTCAAAGAGCAGGGAAGACAGTGGTTCTTGTCACTCATGATGAGGATTTGATGCATCTGGGAGAACCTCTCATACGGATTGATCAAGTACCATAAAATAAGGCGAAATAAAAATCCATCTTTAAGGCTATAAAACGCCTTAAAGATGGATTTTTCGTTACAATATTTAAATTCTACCGATACCCGTTAAATCAAAATACACATTTCTCGCTCTAAAGGGACCGGGATTAGTCATTTGCAGTTTGAATTTTTCAAAATCGCTGATTCTTTTGGAATGATAGTAGGGGACTTCGAACCGAAGTATATTACTTCTAAGCCATTCAGGAACGGTTATCTTGTGAATCTGAAGATTGTAGTCGATAAGGGCTGCGACTTTTGTCAAAAAGTTCAGTTCATCTTTACTGCATAGTGATAAGTCCACAGGAATGAAAAGACTGTCTATGAAGTCTTTGTTTTTGTATTTAAGTAGTTCAAGAAGCTGATTTAAACTTGCATCAATATCCGGGTAATCATATAACTGCTGTAAATATTTATTTCCAATCATAACCCAAATCCTTTCCTAAATACCTTATAAAGTTTTGTTGTCTCTCACCAATGAGTGTCAAGGGGATATACTCTTCACATAAACGAAGTAATTCTTCTTTTGTTTTGATAGACAGGTCCTTGCATAGAAGATAGGCGTCGATGAAATCCTTTGCTGGCTCTGGCCTTGCTGCCAAGATTTTCATAGCAAGAAGCTGTTTAGCAGAAGGTTTGAAAATCTTTAAGTTTGAGTAAACCTTATAGGTTTCTTTGTCTTCTTTTAGGATGGACTTTAGAGGTTCCTTAATTTCTTCGTTGATCCATCCTTCTGATAAATTGAATGCGAATTTAGTCATGTCAAGTATGTGATTAAATAGCGTTTGATTTACTTCTGAAAATACACAGTCAATATCTCTTGTAGCAGGTCTATTGTCATAGACAATTGTCATTATTGAACCACCATAAACCGTAATCTCCAGTTGGAGCTGGTTTTCTTGTAATCGTTCATTCATGTATTCGAAAATATCAAGCAGTTTCTTTTTATCCATCATCTCTATGCTGTCCATCATCAGTGTAAATCCTCCTTTCTAATAGAGTTATTTATATTTTTATTATATCATATCCGAAAAGAGTAGAGTATTAATGTCCTTTATTTATGGTGCGGTTCTCTGTACCTATTCTATCAGCGTAACAATTATCAGGTCTAATCGTGGAATAATCTCTTCTACGATTAGACTTTTCTTGGTGCAAGTCCAGTCAACTTCTGGAAACAGCGCTGGCTTGTGTTCCAGTCTAAGGGTTGCTTTGTTCACCCGAGCATATTTGTGGTAATACCGTCTGTTCTGTGTCTCCATGTAGAATTTGTCGCCACTGACTTGACATGATTTCGCATATTCTTTCCAAAGCAGTTTCGTGGGACATAAGTTTTTACCAGTTCAGAGTGGAGATAGTCATAGTCGGGCATTTTAAAGGTGGTGTCTTTACACTGGGTAGAAACCGTTGGAAGAATTTTTACAAACCTAGCTTCATCTAGCAGCCTGAGATCTTCTAGTATTATTTTGCCTTTACCTCTTGCATGGCTCAAGAGATCAAGGCTATGGTGTTTCGTGAATCTTTGTGGGCGGTCTCAACATGACGCTGACTAAAACAGATGTAGACAGCTCTGCCGATGGTAATGTTGTCTGGTGTTATTATTCCTCTTGGAAAATAGTTTTATTGCAATGGTGCATCATGTTTATTTTGCATTAGAAGAATTTTATTGGATCTCTAGTAGCGAACTGAGTGGTATTCTGATCGTGCGCTGGTGGTTCTAAGACTCCGCGCTAATGGGTCTGAAGTTCCGCGATTTTCAAACAATAAAAAACGGATCGAGATATTGTTCGAAAACAGAGGGAAGGCTTAAAATAAGACCATCAACCGAAGTTGACAGTCTATTTGTGATGCCCTTATTGTGAAGTTAGAAAAGTGATTTTCGTGATGTTGGCTGTGCATGGCTCTGCTCCATGTCCTGTTCCTATTTTAGCTCTAACTAATATTTTAGGCATGTATAAACACACATTAAAAAACACTAACATTTCCGCTTTTTACATGATGTATTATTCTTTTTAGCACGTATAAAACTGTTATTATTGCTAATACAATTACTAATTGATAAATCAAACCAAGTTCCAATATCTTTTTCACAAGACCAGATGAAATAGAGTACAATCCAACTGTAATAAATTTTGAAAATACTGCTGTTAATAAAAATTTTCTAAATGTTATACGACTTAAACCTGCGCCTATACATATAATTTCATCAGTTAATATTGGAAAGATAAATAATAATATTAGAATAAAAGTTTCGTTTTTTTTCACCAATTTGTTATATTTTGCAAGATTCTTAGAATTGATTATAGTTAACTTTAGTTTTGTGTTAGCTATTCTTGATATGAAAAACATTGTAACTATTCCTAACACAGTGCCTAAAAAACCTAAAGTAAATCCTATGAATTTTCCAAACACTACATTTCCAGCTGTTATTGTAATTGGCTCTGGCAATGGTAGAATTATTGGCTGTAGAAAACATATTAAAAAATAGATAGCTTTACTAAACCTTCCATAGGATTTAAGGACACTTTCCACTCCATTCACTTTAACTAACTCAAGAAACATCGTTATGGTAGAAATGGAAAATAATGTTATAGTAAACAATCCGATTAATAAATTAATTTTGGTTATTTGTATTTTCCATTCTTCATTTTTTTTAAGAAGAAAGTATATCCACAATACATAGACTATTACAGATAATGTATTTATATAAAAACGAAGCGTTGGTGTAAGAGTTTTCAATCCTATGTTAAGAATACTTAAGTTTATTATTAATACAAAATTGTTCAAGAAAATATTTAAATATTTTCTTGATTCATAATTGCTCATATATACCTCTATATTTTCTGATTTTTTAATATATTTCTTATTATAACACCTAAAAACTATAGGTGTTATAACGATGTTTGTCAAGATAGTTGTCGCAAATCTTCTTGAGAATCTTTCTCCTGAATCTTTCTCCGGATTCAGCCACACTTCCTTTGGTGAATACCAATTCCTGATTCCTCTAGACCAGCGAAGTGGATTTTTCTGTTTAGCCAAGGCGTAGACCATCTTTCGATTTTCCAGGATTTTATCCGCAACGCCTGTATGTGCCTGATACGGTATGGCAAATCAGATCTCGCTGGAGTGATGTTCGAAGCGGTACCACCGCACAAAACTCAGGCACCACTTCCTGGATGCCTCCAGGGAAGCGAATCCCTTCAGAGGGTAGTCAGGTCTATACTTGCAGGTTCTGAACACGGACTCTGAATAGGGGTTGTCATTGCTCACGCGAGGTCTGCTTCTCAAAGGGGTTATTCCAAGTTCGTATAGCGTATGGAGCATGGTGGCATCTTTCATCGGGCTTCCGTTGTCGGAGTGCAGGATAAGCGGTTCATGGTTCCTGCTGATCCCCTGTGCAAGAACAGCTTTCCGTATAAGATGACTTGCATGTTCGGCTGACTCATCTTCCCATACTTCCCAGCCTACAATGTCACGGCTGAAGATGTCCAGAATAAGATATAGTTAATAATACAGGCCATTAATTGGGCCTGAGAGATAGGTGATGTCCCAGGACCAGATCTGATTAGGTGCTGTAGCAACATGGCTGGTTACAGTTCTTTTGGAGGGCCTCTCGCTTCGACCTCTGTGCTTGATCTGATCTGCCTCATGCATGACTCTGTAGAAGCTTGATTCTGAAGCGATATAGATACCTTTGTCTGCAAGATAGGAATGATCTGACTTGGTGGTCTATTGGCATTCTCAGGCTGATTGACGGTCTTGAGAAAGGATTCTCTTTCTTCCAGCGACAACTTGTTTTTAGGTTCAGACCTCACGGCCAGAGGACGCTGATCTTCCTGAGGTTCGTTGGGGTTCACCCACCTTTGGAACGTCCTTGTGGAAATTCCAAGTTCATGGCAGGCCATGGATTGTCACGCTCCGGAGGCGACAGCCTCCTCTACCAGTTGAATGATGATTCCGCGATCTGAAGTACTGCTTAGTCTTCCTCGTCTTACGAGGATCCCCAAATCGCTTCCGCTTTTTTTCGAAGTACCAATAGACCAGCAGTCTCAGCCAGCGCAGATTCTTTCCGCTGCAGTTCCTTTTCAGACGTCTCAGTTCTCGCTGGGTCATTTTATCCTGCTGCATCATTTCTGCAATCTGGCCAGGGATATTCCCGTTGGCATTCAAGCAGTTCTCCTGCCAGAGCCTGACCTGAGCCTCATAGAGCCCGTTCTTTCTGCAGTACTCTGAGAGCTCAGCCTCATTCAGCTTCATGGTTTCGGTAACAATGAGGAATTTATCCTGGCTGCTCCACTTTAGTTACACTGGAGATAGAGTAAAGTATTATGAAGAAAACTCACTTGAACACATACAGCATATCCAAAATATTAATGCTTGCGAAGGTTTTTGGAAGCGAAAAAATATGAAGACCAACAAGAGTACCGCTTCTTAGCATCTGATACTTCTATAGAGGATCATGAAATCATAGAAATTGGAGATCTAAGTGATAAATCATGGTTAGAGTTAACTGAAGAATTTCTAAATACTTTTCTAATAATAAAATGTAAACTAAACAAATTGAAGAGTAAAAGTGGTGTTGAAATGTTCCCGAGAACCTTAAAACCATTGACTTGTTTCCGCATGCCGCGAAAACGGTAAAAATTGATTGATATGTTTCCGAATACGGCGACATCAATAATGGAAACTCAGCTAAGGGTATAAGGAAACATATCACTGTTGAATTTATTACTTAGCCATGTTTTTTATAAGTGAATAGATTGCATGATTATTTCACTGGATTAGCATCACCAATATATGGTCACAGGCATCATTGATTCTGACTCTAAGCATCACCGATATTCAGTTAGAGCATCGTTAAGATGTAGCGCACTGCTGGAAGGCAGTGCGCCGAGAGTTCCTAAGACTCGAATGGGTTGTTTACATTAGCTAGATATTTTCGCATGTTTAAGGTGCCTGAGAAAACCCAGATTGCATTGTGAACTATCCGATCCATCATAGCATCAGCATGAATACCTCCACCTAAGCGGGCATGCCATTCATCTTTCTTAAACTGAGTGCAAAATATCGTAGAACTGCAATCATGTCTGCGCTCAATTAGCTCGAACAGGAAGTGTTGCTGTTCATCTGATAGACTATCTAGAAGCCATTCATCCAATATCAGCAACTTATAACTGCTGAACTTTTTTAGCAGTCTCGAAATTCCTTGTTTGGCGAGGCTGGCTTCATCACGAAGAATCAGCAAGTCTGGTATTCGAATATAACGGGTTCTGATGCCTTGCATGCAGGCTTGCCTTCCGATGGCGCAAGCCAGGTAACTCTTACCTGATCCTGCGAATCCATGAAAGATGATGCTGGAACTCATGTCAATGAATTGACAACTGGATAATGTAATCATCGTCTGGTGATCAAGGCCACGATCCACATAGTGTACATCACTCAATACAGCATTTGGTATTCTGAACTTGGAGAGCCTAATAAGACTTTGGACTCTGCTGTTGTATTTTTTTTGATAGACATAGTCCACAGCTACCTTGAGACGATCTTCAAAGCTTAGGATGCTGTAGTCCACACCTTGAGACTGGAGTTCAATGGCCTCGATGAATTCACTTAAGTTTAATTCTCTGAGTTTTCTTCTAGTCTCCTCATTAAGAATGGTCATGACTTGTCACCTCCGCTATAGTAATCAGATCCTCTGACGTACCCCTGAACAGACTTGTTTAGTTCCTTTTTTTCCTGTTCAGCTACCCTCGCAAGGTGGAGTGTATCTTGGTTAGAGGACAGAAGTGCTTTAAGATGACTATATCTTGGTGATCTGATTTTAGATAGCGCAATCTCGCATGCAGTTTCCAAACGTTTTTCAGTATAAGTTTTTGCGAGTTTTAGGACTGACAATGCTGCATTGTAGCCTTGTTCCTTGATTCTGACGCTACCAAAGATCCGGTCGATGACTTCACCAGTATTCTTACCTATGGTGTAGGCCCATTTCTGGATTCTTTCATCGTCCCACTCAGTACTATGGAAATGATCAGGCATATGTTCTTCTAGTGTTGACCACTTGTGTTTCAAGTAATCTGGTATTTTTCGATGTGTTGCGATTCGCTCTTCTTTGAAATAGATTTCGAGGAATGTATCAGTAATCTTAAGATTGACTTTTTTTCCGACATATTGGTAAGGTGCAGAATATCGATTAGTCTTGTAAGAGATGTGACAATCCAGATTTACGGAATAACCATAAACCCACTCAGCTATCTCAAATGGAACTGGAGGGAGAGCTCGGAGATACTGTTTTTCCATCTCATGGAAGACCTCATATCTACTGCCTTCTCGTTTCTGAAATTTACTCCTGTTAAATTTCTCCAGTTCATTCCGTATAGCTATCTCTAGTTCGTCCATGCTGTAGAAGCTAATGTTGCGGAGTTTGGCAATAATTGCAGTTGCTATCTTACCCACAGTTCCTTCAACAGATGCTTTATGCTTTGGTTTTCTTATGCCTGTCGGCATAATTGCGGCAAAATAGAAATCTCCAAGACTCTCGTATTTCTCGTTTAGAATGATATCACCTTCACGTGGATGGCTTGTAACTCCCACTTTAAGATTGTCGCACTTAATTCTGATTGTAGAACCACCAAAGAAGTTAAACATATTCACATGACACTTGAGCCAGGTATTCTGTTTCATATCAAAGCAAGGTTCCACGTAAGAATATTGGCTGTATGGTAGCGTAGCTACAAACAAATAGACTGGAATTATTTCTCCTGTCTCTTTATTGACGATGGACATTGTAGAACCGCTCCAGTCTACTTCACATATAATGCCAGGTTTGTGGATGAGATGATTGGTCAGGCTATTCTTCATGACATAATCCGAGTAACCTTCACAGAATTTTGTGTA
>NZ_FOVK01000021.1 GCF_900115135.1 Proteiniclasticum ruminis
ACATATTTATCCCACTCATTCACTCACACATTTCTCCTAGTTTTATTCGTTTACCCGATTTTTCTTCAGGAGTTTAACTGTCTAAACACAGTTAAATCAATACTTTGAGCAGATTCGTAGCACGCATCAGTTCGGGAAATGATAGGATAAGAGACAATTTCGGATAGATGTATGGGAAAAGGGTGGGAAATGAGCTTGTATCAATGGATAGAGGCTTGGGAGAAGGAGAAGAATGGGGAAAGGAAGGGGTAAAAAAAGAGCGAGGCAGTTATTGCTGCTTCACTCTTAAGTGGGGTGTTTAAATTTTTGGTATGACTTTATTTTAAATTATCATAGTAACAATTACCATAAATTTCATGAAAAAAAGGATTCGAAATCCGAATCCTAAAATATGTTTTCTTTCAGCATTAGCCTATTCATGTCGTGGTGAACATATTGAACCCAATGGAACTCCTATGAGCTACCTCATGACAAGTATCTCATCATCTTCGTCCTACAAAATGCACATGTCATTTGTTATGATTTAATTGTGACGGAAGTAAGAAACAAAGTCAACTATATTAAATACTTCATGAGTAATTTGTTATTAATAGTTCTGAATATTTATTTTCTACATTCAAAAGAATAGTACAACTAAAAAAAGCTTGTTACGATTTTCAAGCAATAAATCAATTTCTTGCTTAGTTATTTCTTTCAACAATAAATCTTGTTTTAAACTTTTAACACTTGATGTTTTATATATGTTTTTAATACTCCATAGTAATACAGGAAAGCTTATAGAAGATATGAAAAATTCTATAAGTATTTTGCTTTTATTTGTATTATCAACACTGAGAATGTTAGGTAACGTATAAATTAATCCTATTATACATCCAATAAAAACTATTATGGAAATTACTAATCTTAATTTTCTATCAGCAATTTCACTATTGAACTTTTCTTCACACAATTCTAACCTTTGTTTATCATCTGAAGATTTGTCTTCTTCGAACTCATGTCTAAGATTTTCAATCTCTTTTTGTTGCTTAATAGTGTTTAGTCTAGATTGTTCTTCTAATCGTCTAATTACCTCTGATTGTTCTTCAAACATTCTGTCAATATATGGTGGAATAGTTTCTTCAATATATATTATTTTTTCTTCAAAGTTCGATTTTTTTAGGATGCTCTCATACTCGTTTTCCACAAAAATTTCAAACAAAGCTTTTTGTTTTTCAGCCGTCTCTGCTTTTTGAGCTATCACTTGCATCGTAGCCAAGACAACATCTAAGTCTCGCTTTTCTTCGTGAGGTACATTCCTTATAAAACTAACAAAGGAACGATAATCATCATTTGTTCTACTTCCGAATCTCAAAATGATACTTAGCCAATTGCTGGGATAAATTGTAACTGGATATGTTTCTTTAGCCTCAGTTTCCCAATTAATAAGATTTTTGTCTGATGTTAAGAAAAACTCCTTAAGTTCTCGAAATGTTTTACCTTGATTGCTTCTTAACTTCTCGATATAGTATGTATTAGTTGCATCTGGTAATGCTTCCTTCAATGTCTTGTTTTTATAACCAGCAATCGATGAAGCATATCTATCGATTGCTAGTCTATCCTTACCCCGCGCGGTCCCGTAAAAATCATATTTTTCTTCAACAATACTAAACTCTCGAATTAAATCTTCATACTCAGCTTGAACTTTAGCTCTGTAGAACTTGGCATTTCCACTTTTAGTATCATAGTAATCTTTTATTATGGCATTATCTATTGGTTCCGTATATCTAATATTTGATGGATATCTTACAACCTTTTGAAGTTGATAATCAATTGAATCAAAAAATTCTTTCTTGCTTGTATAAGAAATCTTTATTTGCTGCCCAGTTTCAATACACCGTGATATTAGATTACGTACTTTTATTTTTCTTTGTTCACCGTTAATACCTAATAATCTGTAAATTATATTTGTGTCTAAATATAAAACTTTTTTTAGAATATTCGATTCTTGTGATTGTAAATCAATTCCACCATTAAGAATTACATACTCAATTGCTAAACTTCCAATATTATATATTGCTTTATTCTTATTATCGTCATCGTAATCTAGGAAACTATTTATTATCTTCTTTCTCTCTTCGGAAACTTTCAAATCTGTAAGCAAGTCCTTCTTGTCTATACTTACATCAAACATTCTAGAACTTTTAGCAATATTTTGAACGAATACAGAATACAGGAAATCTTCAATCAACTTTGTAAATTCTTCATTCGTAATTATATTTCTGATTTCCTCATCGCTATTATAGTATTCGTCTATATATCGATATATCGAGTTGTAATATTCTTTTTGGGATACTAGCTCATATCTCTTAATAGTAAGATGAACTTGTAAGCTGCAATAATCAGAATGCTGTTTTTGGCAATGCCCTCCAATAAACTCAAAATTCTTAGAATTATATAGAACTTTTTGGATTTCATCTATATGTAATTCAATATCAAAGGCATCCTTCACTAATTCTGGAAGCTCCGAACATAATACTGTACAATTTTCTTTTAAAACAAAAAAAGCTTCAATTATCTTTCTTATAGTTGTTTTTCTACTAAAAGAAGAACTATCATCATCAAACATTAATGCTCCGAGTCGATAAAGGTTATTTTCCATAAAACATCCCCCATGTTTATATTTGTATAACTCATAGCTTTATTATAATGTCATATCTTCAGAAAATACAGAGTAATAACAATTTGCTTTTTTATTTTAATATATATTTATATAAAGAAAATGAGGACCATAATGGTCCACATTCCTGGTTCTCATTAGCGGGGGACTAACTCCAACCAAATGAGAAAATGTGTACCGAACAATAGTACTCCTGTTTATCTCATATATCATTATACGAATTAGCATTAGAAAATATTCCATTGTAAGGGGAAGCAAGATTTATCTTAGAGAACTCATTAATTAATCTCGAGACTTTCTTAATATCATCCTTAAGCTGTTCCTGAAGTGCAATGGATGAGGTCGCGATAACCACTGGATTTCCATCAAACTTATTATATAGAATCAATGGGACTAAGTAAGCAAATGATTTTCCAATACCCACTCTCGCTTCTACAATAATATGTTGATTGTCAGCCATTGCTTCGGCTATATCCAGAGCCATATCTGGTTGACCATCTCTTACTTCGTATCCATGGCCTTTAAGGGTTCTATTGTAAAAATTCATAGTTTCATTTATCATAGTATCAGATAGTTCTTTATCTGTTTTCGCCTTATAAAACATTATATTATTCCCCTTAATGCATTATTACTAAGTATAACATAATCGAACTCAGATATAGCAGCAAACTCAAACCATTAGAAATCCAATCATCTATCAACTCTGATATGATTTTTGCATTAATATATTTAGACGTATATTTTAGGTATCTTTTAAACATTCAAATATTAAACCGAAAGCAAATTTATTAGAAAGGAGGTCTATTTCATGGCAGTTAAACATACTCCAACTGGAATAATTCATAGTGGAAGTAAGGGTGGAAAGACTGGATGTGGTACTAACACTAAAGAAAACCCTAGCCATTGGGTTGAAACGCATCAACGAATCACTTGTGAGAAAAATGGTTGCAAGAATTAGCGCTAGATAAAAACCCGAAAAATCAGGATAGTTTAAAGGCTATCCTGATTTTTTAATGCGTCTTCAATTTAATTGATATGTTATTTTTTATATTTAATAACAATTATATAAAATACTATTCATAAATTATACAAACGAAAAAGAGAGCCAATCTGACTCTCTTTACCCTGGTTCTCATTAGCGGGGGACTAATTCCAACCAAATGAGAAAATGTGTACCGAATATTAGTACTCCTGCTTATCTCATATATTATTATACGAATAAGCATTAGAAAATATTCCAATTTTACAGGAGTTCTTATTTTAGAATCTCATTTATTTTCTCTTCTGTGAATCTTCTATACCGCTCTTTATACCTATAGTTGATTTTTGCTTTTTCAAAGACTTTGTTGTAACTTAATAGACCGTTATCTAACATTTGCTGATTAATAGCGGTATTTAGCTTTCTTTTATGAAATTCTTCTACTGACTCCAAATGGCCATTAATATATCCCATTGTAAGGGGAATATGCTGTGATTTCTTGTATATCCAACCTTTTATATTAAGTATTGCTGCGACTCTACCAAGGGTCACCCTATTATTCCCTTCAAGAATGATGGACTGAATTACTTCATTCACTTCTTCTAATAACATATAATCTCTTTCGGTCCAGTTTACTCTAGTAGTATTAGATTTGTTTGATACTCTGTAACTTTTCTTGACCCAATCATTATCATACTTGTGTAACCATGCATATACAAAATCATGGTCTCTACGAATTGAATGACTTCCTAATTTCGGATTCTCTTCATGCCATTTTATCCAAGAATTACGCATCTCAACTTTTTTTGCCTGGAACTCATCTGTTTCTGTGTACCTTTTCTTATATCTAGTCCCACCATTATAAGCCCACTGAACTTCAATCCCTAATTCATTCAATCGCTTTATTACCGTTATCCTGCTTGTTTTCATTATTTGAAAGATTTCTCTTTGTGATTTTCCAATCTTAATTAGCTCCGTAAGCCTATTATCCCATATAGATTGGAAATACTCTTTAATATCAATAGAACCTAAGTCATCATATTTAGAATCAAAAAACTCACTAGGATGAACTTCTAAGAATTGCAAGAAAACTAGATGTTTAACAGTATCGGGATTCTTATTTCCTGTTAATAGATTGATTACCCAATTAAAATTATCATTGCAGTTCATTAGTCTTAAATACTCAGCAGGAAAATAATTAATAATGTCTTTTGTGAGCTTATTAATTTTAACGTAATTATTTAGTCTAGCATAACCTTTTTCAAACAGAATAATTCTATAACGCTTTTTTATCCACTCAAGATTCCTAGATTGCGGGTTCTTTAGAAGATAGTATGCGTAACTCGAATAAGTCTTAAAATTGTCAATAATTCCCAAAGTATATTCGTTGAGTTCCCCACTATCTTTAGCAATATTTGTGCTCAGAGCAAACCACTGCTGCCTATTCGTTTGATTGCGCAGTACATCACTATTAAGAGTTAAACAAGCATGTTTCGTACATAAGTAAACTCCTGCAATTTGGTGCTCTCGGTGCCAATATGGACCTCCGAAACTATCTGTATCTTGCTTTATACAACTTGGACAGTATCTTAAGTACTTATGGAACAAAGTTCCTCCGCTAACTAATCCTAACTTAACATGTATTCCTTTACCACCATTCTCATACATCGCCTTTATTATGTCTTCACGCACCTCATTACTTTTAAAAGCACAATAAAAATCTAATAGTGTATTTTTTTGGATTATGTTTGAGATATCAATCTGAATACTTTTAGGAAGCGAATTGTTTAATTCTTCAAGCCTACTTGGAAACTCTATTGTACTTACAGCATTTCTTGTCCCAAATAAATCTAACACAGTATGAATGTTCTTAACATTACCTGATAAATAGTGGTATCGCGCTATAATGCTATAGAACAATTCGTCTGGATATGGTGTAGGGAAAAAGTACATGTTATCCTCCTTACATGATTCTAAATTTCTTCAACTGTATACCCAGCATCTTTCAGTGACAAATATGCATTCTTACCTTCAAGATTCCCAAATTTTATCACTTCTCTTAAATCTTGAGGATTTGAATACAGTTTTAGCCCTCCGTTAGCTTTTTTCTTATCTATCTTTGTTTTTCGTGACGTACTCATCTTTGTATCCACTCTTAGTTTTTCAGGAATATTAATATCAGGATACAATAGCATTCCAAATGGATTTGGAGTGTGTATTGAGGTCATCATTGGTTCAATTAGCTTAAGTGATTGCTTAGCTGCAAAGACAATTATTTCTCTATCTACTTTATCAGCCTTGCGTTTTAAAGCTAATACTTGTGATGATATATGAAGTTTTTTAAGAATATCAACTATTCCCCCTGACTCGTTGTAAAAAGTATCAATGAGTTCCTTCTCACATGATGCTTTTGTTGGTGTTATCTGATATTTCATTATAGAATTAACCAGAATACTCCAGGATTCATCATTTTCTAACTTATCCCAAATAATAGAATCTATCGCAGACACCATACGTCTGGCTTGTCTGAAATCCTGTCTTAGAAGCTCAATTCCTGCAGGCGTAGAAACCAAAACCAAAGGGACACCTATTGTATTACTTAAGCTCACAAAAAAATTCATGACCATCATTTTATTTTTATTTGATACATTTTCAAGATTTTGAATCTCGTCAATCACAATCAATCCAACATTACAACTCTTAGCAATATTGGATATAGACTGCATCATAATATCTGTTGTAGCTCGATTCTTGCTAAATCTTTCGAAGTACTTTGTTTTAAGAAGTTTATCAATTTCACCATAGAACTCAAATAGCAAACTTTTGAGTGAACCATCGAATGGCGTGTTTAACTTTATCCACACAATTTGAGTTGCTTTATATGGAACATCTTTATATGAATCATGATATATGGTTTGATTATAGGTAGATAGAACTCTATCAATTGTAGTTGTTTTACCAATTCCAGAAACCCCAATTATTGCGATATTGGGAACTTGGTGATTTAGATTGTCTTTTGATAGAGGATTACGATTCATGTACCCAACTCTTATCAACCTATCAATGCTTTTTTTCATATCTAGAACCTTTGGGATAGGCTGGAATAAATACTGTATTGAGTCCATGGCATAAATTTTCTCGTCATCATCTAGTACATCTAACTCATTGAACCAGTCAACGTCTACAGTTAACTCCTTAATCAGTTCTAAGTCGCTTTTACTTTGTGGCAGTGCTTCTATTAAAGGATTTCCTTTGTACTGAGGAATTTTCGAATCTATGTAGCTCGCTAACTTTCCTTCCATTAATACACCTCGTTATAAATCTAATTCAAAAGCATCCATCGTCTTTTTCTTTTGTTTTTCTATTTTTCGATTCTCTCTAATGTTTTTAACTTCTCTAGTACTAACGTCAAAAGTCATCTCTGCCTGCGCCTTACTTACAATGTTTTCTATCTCGCGTATGAGTTCAGTTCTTTTATTAGAGTTATTATCACTAAATTGCTTCCTAATGTCAGCCTCTTGATTAATCAGTATCTCACAATCTTCAATAGATTTATCTTTAAATTTATGACTAGTAGGAAGCAACTCACACTTCTCTATAGACATTGAATATGGATTTTCGATGTAGATATAGGAAAGATTTCTACTATCAAGATAAATATGCACTTTTTTAAGCTTATTAGCACCTCTATCAAAGTATCCATTCTTGGTTAAACTACTGGATGCATAGTACATACTCTTATACTTTATTCCACGTCTTGTAATACTAGCTTCTGCTTTTGTCATTAGTGCCAATATGACTTCTTGTGAACCATATCTAATGTTAGCTCCAAAGTTTTCTAACCCCCAGTTCCAAAGATTGATTGGTGTAGGGACAAGGTCATCTTCTATCATTTTTGGAGTTCTATTGTAATTCATTAGTAAGCAGTTGTTATAATACAATATTGTATGGATAATGATTGCAGTATACTCTCTCATAGTTAGCGTTGCTGATTTCCGATAATCTCCGTCTCCTCTCTCTCTTCCATCTAAATCAATTTTCCCTGGAAGTAGTGACTTAATGTGACTATTCGTTAAATTAAAGAAACCTTCAACAATCCCTTTCAAATCAGCTCTTGAGCTAGGCATTAACTCTACTTCAATACCTAGTGATTCTATTAAATTCTCAATAGAGGTGCCTTCAATCTCACCACGGTCTGCTACTAGCTTATTGGGCAAAGCTGCAACAGGCCACTGCTCAGGCTCAATAGGGATTCCATAATGTTTGCAAAACTCAACCTTATCAGAAACACAATTCTTCAAAGCCATTGCTGCATTAGAGTAAGAACTATCGAATCCAACATACATCCCACATATAATTCTGGAGAATTTATCAATAGCTATGTATACTGTTGGTCTCCCTATTATGTATTTTCTATTAAAATCGGAGGTTAAATACACATCCCCAATATGTGCATCAATCTCAAATACACCTGGAAGTGTGTCCGAATTATTTCCTAGTAGCGGTCTATAATCTCTAAGGTACTTTTTCCCACTATATCTAGATACAATCTCAGACTTTACTCTTCGATTCTTAAGAAACCAGTAGCGGAACTGCCCAACTGTTGGTATATCTTCTATGCCTCTCTCAAGTACATCTTTCCTCATTAGATGATAAGTCATCGTAATAGAGTTCTTTGATTTTGAGTAGTAATACTTATTTAGAGCTTTTGAAAACTCATTTTTCCACTTCTCAGTTACATTTACTCCTCCTGTATACTTACTTGGTCTTCCTCTCTTTAAGCCATTCTCACCTCTATTCTTTCCTGGTGCTCCACAGTTCTTATATTGAGGCAAAAAGACATTATTCGTCTTTCCTCCTCTCCAGTACTTCTTCATTAAAATATTAATATATTGCTCTGAATACCCAATATTATGTTTATATTTTTTGATTTGCTCGGTTCTGAATTTCTTGAAATATATATCTGGTTCATTTTTTAAAAAAACTTTAAGTTTGTTCCAATCCGACTCTCTTTTTTCTTCATCCTTTTTTATTATAGGAGAATTTTGAATAGGTATCTCAACAACTAAATGTTCTTCGACCTTTCCTTTACTAATCTTTTTATCAAGTTCAATTTTCGTGATAAAAATAGGCATCTTATTTTCGGTCATTGAAATAATTACATAGTACTCAGAATCTATCCAAAGAACTCTGTAAATAGTCTCATCAATATTTATAAGTGCATTCACCAATAGCTTCATAAATCTTCTCCTAATATCGAAACACTAATTCCATCGGTCTCCTAATATCTATCATTTCATTAATATCAACAATAATCATTTTTCTAGCAAGTAGTGATTTGAAAATAAGAATACACTCCCCCCTTGGAAGGCCCATAGTATTATCAATATCTGCAAAAATAGTGCTCAGAATCTTATCGTTACCACATAAATATTTATCACGTATTCGATGTGATATATCTTCAAAACTTTCGTTCGTATACTTAAGTGACGATGATTGATTTATGTATTCCAGATTCTTTACTTTTACCATGTTTATATCTTTATTCGTCACTAGCTTCCATTCGATTGATTTGCTTTCCCAATACCTTCGTTCTATCTCCAACTTTTCTTGGGCAATCTTCTTTTCTAAGTCAGATGCATATTTTACCGAACGAGCGAAGTACTTAAAACTTCCATCGTCATTAACCATCGTTACAAGAAATGTAGTTGTTAAAACATAATCTGCTATATCATTAGAGAATTTACTACATTCAATGTCACTTAATTCACTGATTACAGTTTTATAATCAAGTAATGGGAACTGTTCTCTAATGTCATAAACTGAATCGTCCCAGTCCAGTAATAAGAAGTAGTCTCTTTGAGTTTTCGAAAAAAAATGATGTATTCTACCTGTTTTAACCCCAAGTAGTCGACTAGCACGCCCGTAGCTTGGAAAATCTTGCGTTTTATGCCAAGGAGTATAATCTTCTTTTTCTCCAGTTCCTCTTCCTTCACTTAATCTTTGCTTTAATTTCGAATCATTCCAATCAATATTTCTCTTACTCATATTATAATTCTCCTAACAAAATTTTCTGACACAGAACACCTCCATTGTACTACATTTCATTATATTTTAAATATGTACTAATGTTGTAATTACAACTTTATGATAAATTAGATTCCATTTGATTATATTTATTTGACTATTGTCAACTTTATTTCCCTTTTAGTAGGCACTAAAATATTTAATTTTACATTTTATCCATATTGTTATATGCTTATACTGCACTATTTTCTTATTTCTTGCTTAACAACATCTATTTCGCTTTATAAATTCAGTGACTTGGAGGAAATCTATGAGTATGACTCGAACACAAGTATTTAGAAGGATTTTTAAAATTTATAACATTGATTTATTTATTCATGAAAGAAAATCCTCTTATCACTATACTAAAACAATATCTGAAATTATGGCTTTGAATAAAATTGGAATGATTCTTGCACTCAATGAAGCATATACCGATTTTGTCAAGAATGCTCTTTATCCTATAGATTCTGTTTTATTAAACTATATTTTCAATTTGAATAACCCATCCTGTCTAGCCGATGCTGAACTAAGCGCCGATATGAACCTATTATTACAACATTGCACTAGTTTAGGCTATATGTGGTCTGAGTGCGATATTAAAAGAAAACTAGAGCATTTATCGACTGCTTCAATTACACTAAAAATATCAGAAGTTCATGAAAATCATTGCATGCGCTTTTTCAATAATCTTACTATTCAAAATGGAATTATCATTTTAAGACCTTCTAAAGATTATATTGAGATGCTTTGCAGATATTCTCTAATCAATAATTTCATTACTTTTGAAGAACTTTCATATTCTAATGCAGATAACAAATTGGAGTTTCTAGAGAAAGGTACAGAGCTAATTTTGTCATATATAAGTAGTGATACTAGTACTGATAAATAAAAATTTCGCATTTTCCACAAATTAAGAAAGAACGAGCCAGATGCTCGTTCTTCTATTTTTCTTAAATATTCAATTAGTTTTATTATCTTGCCAATCATTAAGTATAATTGCTTAAGAAAAATCTTTAGCTCTTCTATAATAGCTGGTTCTGCTCTTGAAACCAAGTAGCTTGGTTGCCTGCTCCACTGTTATACCACCTTCTAAACACTGTTTATGTATTTTCAAAAATTCTTTATCACTTACTTTAGATGTACCCTTCTTTCTTCCCACATATTTCCCCTGCTTTTTCGCAAGCTCAATACCTTCCCTCTGTCTTTGTCTAATCATATTTCTTTCTTCTTCCGCAAAAGAACTCAGTACCTCTATGATGATATTAGAAATCATTTCCATTATCCATGATTGATTTTCACCAATATCAACAAGTGTTGTTGGGATATTAAGGATTTTTATCTGTACACCTTTCTTCTGGAATTCCCCTAGCTCTGTTTTTATCATTTCTTTGTTTCTACCAAACCTATCAAGAGAACTTAGAATAATAACATCACCAGCGCGTGCTATCATCTTAAGTTTCTTGTATGCTTCTCTATTAAAGTCTTTCCCTGATTCTTTATCTATAAAGATATTTTCATCCAAGACTTCAGGATAATAGTTCTTTAGTGCTTCAAGCTGCCTTCCTTCATTTTGGCCAGCATCAGATACTCTAATGTAGAAAAATACCAAATTTAATCTCCTCCGATTGTACAAAATAGGGTCAAATACATGTTGTGTACATTTTTAGTAGTAAATTCTGGGAAAAGGTGGGGGGAAAAGTACTATTTATTTGGATTCTAGGATGTACACATTAAGGTACACCCTATTTCCCTATTAATTATTAGTCACTTTTCTTTGCATCTCTTATTTCTATACCTTTTCGCTTATCTTCAGGAAGACTCTCAAACAAACCATCAATCGTCTTTGGTTCAGTTATCATCTTATCGACAATAATATTTATCATTTGAAACAAAGAACTCGCAATTTCTGGATTGTCACTAACATCTATTTGCCCAGGATGCACTGAATCATTTCCAATCACCCTCACTATATCAAGTGCTTTTTGTATTTTTTCTGGCAAACCATTCTCAACTAGATTCTTTATGTCATCATTTATGTTTTTTCCCTTACCACCTAATCTAATGCAAAGTTTTTGAAGTGCTAGTCTTAATAGTGCTGCGGAAGACCTAGGAGATATTGTAAGTACATTTCTTGCTTCAATATAATCCAACAACACATCTTCTGGCATGTTCTCAGTTGGGAGCGGAGCAGTCGAAAGATTTGGGTATATTAACTTCATATTCATCCAAACTGAATGATTTTCGCAATTTGAACAAAGTGCTATAGACAATTTCTCTTCATACATACTAGGGGAAGATGCCATTGACCCAGGATTATCGTATAGTACATCAAACTTAGTATAAACCCCTTCTACATTGCCATTGATGCCATAATGCCCCCAAATTTGCCTTGAGTGTACTCCACATATCGGACATATAAAAGAAATGACATTAAATTCTGCTGTTTTTCCTTTCATCTCTATTTCCTCCTATTTCATTCACTATAATACTATCTAAACCAAAGAAGAATAGTCCTTATGCATTGTTCAATTAATTTACACAAACATCTGTTGCAGCAGCCCCTTCTTCA
This sequence comes from Proteiniclasticum ruminis, assembly GCF_900115135.1. Taxonomy (GTDB): domain Bacteria; phylum Bacillota; class Clostridia; order Clostridiales; family Clostridiaceae; genus Proteiniclasticum; species Proteiniclasticum ruminis_A. The sequence continues at coordinate 12,274 of NZ_FOVK01000021.1, forward strand.
GGGTTTGAAGCGTGGACAAGATTTGTGATTCAATGTCAATTTTTGAGTCGAGGGTGGAGAGGAAGTCTGCGATTTTATGCTGTTCTTCTAATGAGGGCAACTCATGAACAGTCTCAAAAAAATCACCTGGTCTTACATTTAGCAATCCATGATTTCTTGCACCTTCTACTGCAATCATCGAAATTTCGTTGTGCCAATTATTAGAATTGAAATAATGCTCGAAGAACTCGCCGTCTACCGATTCATCTATAGAGAAACAAATATATAAAGTAGATAACACCCCTTCATCATATTTCTTCAGCATTTTAATCGAACCCCATGGGTATCCATTTGAGTAGCTTTTGTTATACGCAAACTCACCTTTTCTCAGCAAGAAATAACCTTTAATATTTGAACTTGCTACTCTTCGAGTAAAATAGCTTTCTTGCTCAACTAATCCATCGATAGAGGATATTGTTAATGCTCGATTACTTTGCAAATTCTTATTTTTCCTTGTAACTCTTGTTGAAAAATCGCATAATCTTCTGTACTCCCAATCAGGATATTCTCCCCCATCTTCCCTCTTAAATCTAATCTCCTGTGAGAATATCTTTTGCATTACCCCCTTCTTCAACTCCTGGAGAGAGTCAATTTTGGAGGATTGGTTGGTGATGCGGGAGTCAATGGTGGAGAGAAAATTCCCAATTTGAACTTGCTCTTGATAGTCGTGAATCACCACATTAAAAGCTCTAATTTGCTGAAAATTCAGTCCCTCTCTATTTCCACCTGCTTGAAGACTATTAATCTGGTTCTGAATTCTGGGAGATAAAATCTGTTGCATAAGATATTTGGGGTCTAGCTTGTTTTCATCTGCACGAATAATACATACATGCTGATTTACATTAGCTGGGGGGAAATCATTGGGGACAATAGCACATCGTCCGATGGAAGCTCCTGTAATATTCAGTAAAACATCGTTCGGATTAACTTCAGAGTTGCTCATTGTTTTATTTATTTCATGAGAAATAAAGGCAACTTCATTCAGCTCTAGCTGCCCATCAAGAACATTTTGGCTCCTAATAAGAATTACACCATCATTTTGATATACAGAGGAGCCCCCTTTAGGAGTTTTTCCACTTCCAACTTTTATGGAATAATCCCCTAATTTCCCAATCTGAGGTGAAGACTTGTACTTATTAAATCTTAATCGTGAAGTTTTTTTACTCATACATTCATCCCCTATATCCCAAGCTCTGCAAAGTATTCTTCTATCTTTTTCTCAATCTCTTTTGCTTCTGTTTCAAGCTCAATATACTTTTCCTTTACAGCCTGAATGTCTATTTCCTCTTCTTCCTCAAATGTGTCCACATATCTTGGAATGTTGAGATTGTAGCCATTTTCCACAATTTCTTCCATGGAAGCTTTCTTTGCATACTTGTCTACATCTTCTCTTGCCACATAGGTCTCCAGAATCTTCTCAATATGCTCTTCGGATAGAGCATTCACTGGTTTTCCAGGGACAAATTCTTTGGATGCATCAACGAAAAATATATCTTTGATATCTTTTCTATTCTTCTTTAGTATTAGGCAAGCAACTGCGATTGGGGTCCCCATAAAGCAGCCTGCAGGGAGTCCTATAATCGTGTCTATGACGTTTAGTTCCCTAATCATGTATTCCCTTATGGTTCCTTCTGCCGCTCCTCTAAAGAGCACTCCGTGAGGCAGAAGCACTACTGCGATTCCATCCTCATCCATCTGATGAACCATGTGCTGCACAAATGCAAAGTCAGCCTTTGATTTTGGTGCCAGTTTTCCATACTGGGAGAATCTGTCATCTTCTAAAAACTTAGGGTCCCCACTGTACGATGCTGAATAAGGTGGGTTGGCCACCTGTACGGAATAGGTTTTTTCCATATGTGCGGGTCTTTCTATGGTATCGGTGTTTGCAATGTTAAAGTTGGTATATGGAATATTATGGATAATCATGTTCATTCTACAGAGGTTATACGTGGTTGAAGTAAGTTCTGCTCCATCAAAGAATCTCACATTGGAATACTTCTTTGTCTCCAGAAGAAGACCACCGCTTCCACAGGTAGGGTCTGAAACCGAAAGGATGTCTTCTCTGCCATGGGTTGCAATTTTAGCGACTAGCTCCGTAATTGATATCGGAGTATAGAACTCCCCTCCCTTTTTACCAGCACTTTGTGCGAACATACCTATAAGATACATATAACTATCACCTAATACATCAATGGTAATATCCTCATGTCCAAAGCTGATGGAGTCCACTGTGGAGAGAATTTTCCCCATAAGTTTCCCCCTCTCTCTCACTTCCCTGCCCAGTTTCACCGATGTTAGGTCCATATCTTCAAACAGTCCGTCAAAAGCATCCTGAGATGGCTGTCCTAATGTTGACTCAACAACATCATTGATAGCCTTGTGGAACACTTCTACGGTGAAAGTGCCTAATTCAACCTGCTTCATGAGGTGAGAAAAGAGGTTTTCTGGTTCAATGACAAAGCCTAAGTCCTTTAAAGACTCATCTATAAGCGCTTCTTTGTACTCATCGTTCTTCCAAGCCTCTTCAAAAGTAATTCCATCATCTTTCAGGAGATTGCCCACATACTTCTCCATTCTTTCAGAAAGGTATCGGTAGAAGATAACACCCAGGATGTAGTTTTTGAACTCATAGGCTTCCATATTACCTCTTAGGTCATTGACCATGGTCCAAAGCTTGGAATGGAGTTCTCTCTGCTGCTTCTGCTGTTTTTGTGTTAATGTCATCTATTTATCCCCTTTTCTACTCATATTTTGAAACAAGTTCTACGATAAAGTTACCAATCTCTTCCAGTAAAGTCCTTTTCTTAAGGAATGAAATTCCAGTCCCTAAAGCTTCTCTGATTCTTTCTCTGTCAAAGATACCAGTAAATTCAAACTCTGATATCTCTCTGGTAAGAATACTCGGTTCCACATTCTTTTCAGATGCGAATCCAGTGATTTCTTCATCCCTTTTCCTGTTCTCGAACCCAAGGTACTCATCATCCACATTATCCTCTGGTGTTATCCCTGGAATCACTTCATCCAGGAACGCCTTAATAAGGTCAACCTTCTTGCGAAGCTGTGGGTTATCGGTTCTATCCAGTTCCTTCTTGATGTACTCCACATCTTTCTTCTTCTTTTCCTCATTCTCAAAGTTGATGTTTCTGATAAGGTTCATGATGTAGGCCACATTGATTCTGTCGGTGTGCATCAGCTCTATGGAGAAGTCAATATCGTCAAGAATGGTTACTTTATCCCCTGAAGTCCTTGAGATTTGGTCATGAAGGTCTAGATACTTACTTCTAAAGTCCTGATACATCTGCTCTGAGATATGGAGAATCTCTGGGTCAAACTCGAATTCAACAAAGGATTGAAGGATGAGGAGAAGCTTGGATAACTCTCTGAAAGCGATGATAAACTTCTTCTGGTCGTCCTCTGACATGAGTTTATCTACATCCTGTGGAGTCTTCACGACTTCAAACAGGTCAGCCACTGCATCCTGGAACTTCTCCAAGTAGTAGGTATACTCCCGAAGAAGAACATCGTCCACATTGTCAGTCTGGCTAAAAAGCTTAATGGCTTCATCTGTTCTCACTTTGAGGTTTCGATAGCATACGATGTTGCCGTAGGGCTTTGTGGCAAGTTCCACACGATTGGTTCGGGAAAATGCCTGGAGTAGGTCGTGGTACTTAAGACGCTTATCGACATAAAGTGTGGAGAGAGGCTTGGAGTCAAATCCTGTAGTAAACATGTTAACGGTCAAGAGTATGTCTATCTGCTTCGTCTTTACTCTCTTAGAAACGTCTGTATTGTATGCACCAAAGGTCTCAGTGGAGAAGTTTGTGCCAAACTCCTTGTTATAGTCCAGGATAATTCTATCGAGAGCATCTCTTGAGTGCTCATCTCTGCCTTCTGCATCTTCATTCTGCCCAAAGCTAAAGATACCAGTAATTCTCAAGTCATGGTCAATGCTCTTGAACATATCATAGTATTTGATGAGCATCGGGATAGAAGATACGGTAAAGAGTGCCGTGTACTGTCTGTTTCTGGTCTTCATGTTGTGATGATTGATGATGTGATTCGCAACCAGTGCAATTCTCTCAGGGTTTTCATACACCTCATTGGTGTCAATTCCTTCAACCAAGGAATCATCAGATTCATCATACTGACCTGTAAAAGTCTGAATGTACTCCACATGGAAGCCTAATACGTTATTGTCATGGATGGCTTCCTTGATGAGGTAAGTATGGATACACTTGCCAAAGATATCTGCAGTGGTTCTTCCATCTTGACTCTTATTCTCTGTAAATCGAGGTGTTCCCGTGAATCCAAAGTATTGTGCTTTGGTGAAGTGCTTCTTGATTGCCTTGTGCATGTCTCCAAACTGGCTTCTATGACACTCATCAATGATGAATATGACCTTTTCATCCTTATAAAGCTCCATTACCTTCTCATATCTGGCAGAATTCACTGCATGAGCAAGTTTTTGGATGGTTGTAATGATAAGCTTCCTCTGCTTGTCTTTAATCTGTTTTACAAGGATTCCAGTGCTGTCTGTGGCATCTACAGAACCTGCTTCAAACTTATTGAACTCTTGCGTTGTCTGAGCATCCAGGTCTTTCCTGTCCACCAGGAAGAATACTTTCTTTACCTGGCTGTCCTGAGCGATGAGTTGACTGGCCTTAAATGAGGTCAGTGTCTTTCCAGCACCTGTCGTGTGCCACACATAGGCACTGGCTGTAGTTTCCGTAGCTTTCTTTACAAGTGCTTCCGTAGCAAATATCTGGTATGGTCTCATGACCATAAGGAGTTTATCTGTATCATTGATGATGAAGTATCTTGAAAGGACTTTGGTCAGGAAATATCTATTAAAGAATGAATCTGAGAAGTCCTGGAGTACAGAAATTCTATTATTCTCATCATCTGTCCAAAAGAATGTATTTCCAAAGTTAATGTCACCATCATTGTTGGAGAAATATTTCGTATCGACTCCATTACTGATGACAAAAAGCTGTACATAACGATAAAGTCCAGTAAGAGAATGCCTTCTATACCTCATAATCTGGTTGAAAGCAGCCTTCATGTCCATGCCTCTACGCTTTAACTCAATCTGGCAAATAGGTAATCCATTGATGAGAAGCGTCACGTCATAACGATTGGTGTACTTTCCGATGATTGTCACCTGGTTTGTCACCTGGTACAAATTCTTCGAGTGGTCATCGCTTAAAAATGAAATGTAAACCTCAGTCCCGTCATCTCTTGTAAGAACCATCTGGTCCCTCAGATTCTTTGCGCTCTGATAGATACTCTTACCTTCGATGTGAAGCAGAACTTTCTCAAACTCTTTATCAGAAAAAGGCTTTTCATTTAGCTTATCCTGATTGAACTTATAGAGCATGTTTCTAAAATTACGCTCCAGCTCATTACTGTCAGGAATAATCACCTTCTCATATCCTTTTCTCACAAGGTCTTTAACCAGAAGGTCTTCTAATTGTGCTTCTGATTGATAACCCGAAGTATTATTTCTATCTTCTTCCCTCTTAAATTCTTCCATTGGTGTCCCCCCACTATTTCAATGATTTACTATAGCAAATCAATTCTTTGACTATATAGTTCTTTTTATGTTCAATTATAATTGATTCTGAGCATGATGTCATATCGCACTTCAAAGTCATACACTAAATAATTATATCATGTATAAAGTCCATTAAATCGGACAGTGAGTGCTTAATCCGACTACGTTAACTTCAAACTTTATTCAACTTTCTTCTATTTAATCAAGATAATCTGAACCATCTGCATCATCAGCACAATAATCAGCATCTCCTTTTACATTCTTATAAATCATCCACTGGTATTTCATGCGATACTCATACTCCTTCAATACCAGTTCTTCTAAAGTTGATATTCCATTTGCAACCATAAATTCTCTCGCCTCGTTTTTCTTGCGTATCTCCTTGAAGAAAACTACTTCATCCATCTTAAAACCAAACCGTTTTACCTCAACCATGGATTTTCTTATTATCTCACACTTTTCCTTTTCATCCCTCCTATGCAAAACATAGTTGAGAACTTCGAGCGCATGAATTTTTGAATCAATAAGCATTTTCAACACCTCCACAGATATTATCATCTTTTACGAGAATCCTATTCACTCACTATACAATTTTATAATATGATAATCTTACTATAATATTCTCTCACTTACACATTCGATTTGATATAACAGCAAAAGAGAACATATGAAAACACATGCTCTCTTTTGTTACATCCAAATATTTAATTCAAATTAGATAATCTCAATCCATGATTCTACATATGATTCTTCTGAGAGACTGTATAATTTACTTTTTATGGACATGTTAAAGTCATCAAATTCGTCCATCCTATAATATATAACAGGCTCAATATCCCCGATTATATCCCCATATTTTGAAATCGGGAAACCCCTAGTTAACGAATATATTACTATTCTTTTCTTGCCTTGAACTACTTTGATATTCAACACTCCATCTTCAATGCTTGTCGATAGCAAGTTGAGTAACTCATCTGCAGATATTGCATCAGATAAGTTGATAGTGTACTTGAATGCAGAATACTCTTTCATAAGTGCCCCCTATTATAAGATAATAAAACCTAGTAAATTTTTGAGAATCTCATGCGAAAGAAAACGTACTATGATTTATCAAAAGTAATATTAACTAAATATAGTATAACATCTTTTATACTAAACGTAAAAAACATATACATTTCACGTTCATTGATTCCCCCAATCATCAAATTTAACCCCATCATCTACTCAAACTTCACCCCAGTCCTTCCCATTCAGCCCGAATATTTCATCGTTTCCTCCCCCATGGGAGAGCGTAAGAACCCCACCACTGGAGAAAGAGAGGTTCATTACGGCATTGACATTGAAGTTCCAGGTATTGAAGGACAGAATGTATTCTCTATTCTCCCAGGCGTTGTCTCAAACATTTCCTCCGATGACCGCCTTGGCACCTACGTTGTCGTCAAGCATGGTGCAATGTCAACTTTATACGCCAATCTCAATCCAGGAGACATCAGGACCATCATTGGTCAAAGAGTGTTCTCAGGAGATGTGATTGGAATTGTGGGGAATTCAGGGGGAGAAGGAAAGCCACTTCTTCACTTTGAAGTAGATATTGACGGGGAAAGAATTGACCCCCTAACCATCATTGGAGTGAAGGAAAGTAATGAATAACGAAATACTATCGCTGATTTTATTTCTCTTAGGGATAATAATAGAGCCATACCTTCTAAAACTCTCCAGAACGCTTTCTAAGGCTTCCATGGATAAAGATGAAGTATTCCTCATAGAAGGGGAGGAAAAGCTGGGGAGAGGCGGAATTTGGCGTAGAGTGATGTGTGGGGGAATGTTTGGGGTAATAGGACTAAGAACTGGATTAAGTCTGGAGCTTATCATCTATCTTATCTTTTGCATCACCCTTCTTCTTGGATACTATTCCGATGTCCTGACCATGTATGTACCGACAGTCATCTTACTTTTTGGAGCAGTGCTCATAGGGATGCTCCAGCTCATTAGACTTCCACACTCCATTCCAAACTTCATTGCAGCAATTAGCTGCTATGCCATATTCTTGACATTCCAAAAGTACGCTAAAGGCAGCTTTGGAGGCGCTGATGTGGAAATCATCGCTGTCATGGCACTTGCGCTGGGCATACAGGGAGCGATGGGCATACTTTATGTAGCCTGTCTTCTGGCCGTAGGGGAAGGGCTGATTAAATGGATGAGGAGTAAGTGGAAGAGGGAGAAAGGGATGGGAAAGGAATGGGTGAAGGTAAAGAAGGCTTTCTATCCGCATCTAGTGTATGGGACAATGATTCATCTATTGGTTTTGTAAAAAATACGCAAATGCGTTTTAAATTCGTAAGTAGAAATTTCTCTAAAATAGTTATATTTTGAAGAAAAATGCAATATAATGAATTATAAGAACACTCCAATCCATAAAGAAACAGGAAACCCCTTGCCAGATAGTAGGGAATTAAAAATCAAAACGAGGTAGGCTGCCTCATGAAATAAAAGCCATTAAAAAAGCGAAATTAAATTATTTCATTTGGAAACCCCTTGCCAGATAGTAGGGAACGTTATAATTTGGAGTCCATACCACTAAAGATGGAGAGAAATGAGATGCCAGGCATCTCTTTTTTTGCGCAAAAAAAGAGGATAGAGAAAGCCTTGGCTCAATCTACCCTCTTTTGTGACTGACTTTCCGTTACTAAATTCCAGTAAATTCCTCTAAAAAGCCTGGCGGACTCATCACTAAAATAGCGATATGAGTTTATTTAATGGATTGCACATTTTAAGTATTGCAGGAGACTCGTTGAGTTTTTCTATACTGCAACCTTTTGCAATATATCTACAGTGCGTGTATAGTTCATCATTTATTCCTTTTGATAAAACAGCGATTACTTTATTGTAAGGCTTTGTACTTATGTTTCTAATATCCTCATTTAGAGCCGTATTAGGAACGTAAAACTCTTCTCCTGTAGAAGTGGTTGTATCACTAACAAATCCTAAACAGGCGCTCGTAGTTCCAATGAGAGTATCTGTAGATAGATTTAGCCTAAATTTACCATCATAGAAACAAACCATTTTTGCATTTCTATGTATTTCCATAAGCCTATCTAATACTTGAAGCTTTTGCTGTGTGGTTCCATCAGGTGAGAACTCAAAATCTCTCTCCGATAGACGGCCTTGACGGCAATTATCGAAAAATTGTGATGCTGACTTTATCCTGCTTGATTGATTTAGTTTCACGCCAGTTAAATGCAAATAATTACGGGGAAAGAATACTGTTTGAATCTTATAGAGCTTTCCATTCACCTCGTAGACAAACATAAAGTTTTGATTGTTTAAGTTTTCCTTGTATCTCTTAGAACATCTACTTATTATTTCAATCGCTGTCTTTTTGTTCACAAAGCCCTCCTAAAAAAAAGAAGATAAATGGAACCGCAGCTACATTTACCTTCTTTGAATGACTGATTTATTCCGTTGTCCGCCAACTGCCAGCACATACGTCTGGTAAGTATATCGGGTTTATTCCGTTGCCCGCCAACCGCCAGCACATTCGTCTGGTAAGTATATCGGATTTTTAACGTGTCAGCCCACGTGTTTGTAGCTTTATTATAGCCTAAAAGTCTTCACTATTCAATCCTTTTTAGGGATTCTAGAATTTAAGCTATTTGGGGATTCTTTATATTATTATACGCTAACAAGAAAAATTTTATAACAAAAAGATTAACTCGTGCCGTTTGAATTGCATGAAATATAAAAATCTTTTGTGTTTCATTATGAAATTTACCCTCTTTTACGACTGATTTTTTCATTGTCTACAAGCTTTCTCTCTATGACCTTATCAATACAATTCAACTTGAATCTATAGTAGATTAACCTTTCTCTTTGACTCCTAGAGGTTAAGTTGTGACTAACAATCAGAGTGAGCATGAAAAAGGTAATCCCATACACTATATCCTCAGCACCGTAACTCATTTGGCTTAACAAATCCTGGTTGCTCAAAATGATTGCGAATAAAGCCAAAACTAACGCATAGTATCCAAGCCGTATCCCAATAAACTTATCAAAGTCGTTGATTTCAAGTGATTGCAGTTCCATATCAGTCTGAAATCTTTTCTCTTGCAAATCAGAAACACTAAGTTTATTAAGATTTTTTATGAGGATTTTTTCGAGACCAGTATAGGATTGGGTTGTTACTTTTTCATTTGGATAGTCTTTTTTGATGTATTTCAATATGATTTTTGGGGGATTAAAACTCAATATTAACCTCCTTTAAACGTCTAACGTATCTAAACAATGAATCATACGAGTTTTCCCTAAAATCCTTGATGGAAAATTCTTACAGTAATACTATCGTGAGTTAGTGAGATATCTCCTATTTGGTAAAACTGATTGGTCTCTTTGTATTTTTTTATAGCCTCAAATACATGATTTCGATTTACAGTTAACCCACTTCCTTCTCTATACTTTATCCAGAAATCAGCCAATGATTTGAGGTCGCTAATAGATAGCTCGATAGAAGCATGGATAACGCTAGGAGATACAACTGCAACAGGGGTAGACCCTTTATACACAACAAATTTACCAGTATATGGCCATGGTCCATCTCCACCTCTTGAGAACCCTGATGGCAACTGCTTTGCCATTTTATCTTCGAATGTTTCTGTTTTCTTTGTGCCAATGACGATGATTTTGTTTATCGCATCAACTCTAGTGTCACTCTTGACGACTCTTCCTGTTTCTTTTCCATCGGTTAGAGTCACAGTGTAGACGATGGTTCGAGTTCCATTTACCCCATCTCTCTCCACACGTTCTTTCCCTTCTTCCAGAGTGTTGTCATACTTAGTATCTACTGCAAAGGCAATGGTTTCCTTCTTTATTTCTTCCTTTGTTGTAACTACTGGTTTAGCTGTTGGTGCAGGAGTTGGCTTTGGAGTAGGTGTAGGTGTAGGTGCGGGTTTTGGTGCAGATGCTACCACCTTCACCCCAACCTTGACCACTTCTTCCACTACCTTCTTCGTCACTTCTCGTCCCACTTCTTTTCTTCCTGTTTCCACCCCATCCGTGTAGGTCACTTCATAGGTCACGGTCTCAGTTCCATCTATTCCCTTCTGGGAGACAACAGTCTTTCCCTTTTCCAAGGTTTCATCATTCTTTTTCACCGTAGTAAAAGGTATCTTTACTTCTTCTTTTACGGTTTCAGTTGTAATGACGGGTTCCTTTTCATCTTCCACCGCTGGAGTTTCTACAGGTGTTTCTAATGGAGCCTCTACTGGAGTTTCCACTGGGGACTCTATGGGAGTCTCTGTGGGCTCTTCTGGGGGAATGGGAGGGGAATCCTGGAGTCTAGCGCATCCAGTGAGGAGGAAGGCTAGAGTGAATGCTGTCGTTAATACTTTTATCGTCTTACTTATCATGTCTGTTCTCCTTCATCTATTACTTCTGTAGCCATACCCAAATTGGTTGAACAATTCTTTCTCCATCGTGAGTTGGAGCTCTATCAGGCTTTGGGAATGCAGCCCTTGCATATTTAATCCATTCTTCTCTTTCGGATGCTGTCATGCTTCCTTTTTCATGCCCCCATCCCCAAGCTAACATACCGTTATCCATTAATGTTCCAACATAAACTAAGTCTGATGACCTCCAACCCCATGTTTTATATTCTCCAGTCGGTCTTGTAAAGCTCACAGCTCCATATGCTGGGTCAGGAGTATATTCTTTTGGTGGTTCTGGTATTGGCTCTGGAGTAGGAGTAGGTTCAGGCTTAGGTGTTGGGGCAGGTGCAGGTGTTGGGGCAGGAGCAGGTTTAGGAGTCGTAGGTGCAGGTGTTGGTGTTGGCTTTGGAGCTGGTGCTGGTGCACTAGCCACTACCTTCACCCCTACCTTGACCACTTCTTTCACAGGACTTACCTTTACCTCCCGTTTTATCTCTTTCCTCTCTGTTTCCACACCATCAGTTTTTGTCACTTCAAAGGTGATGACTTCTATCCCTGGTACACCTTTCTGAGAAATAGCAGTTTTGCCTTTTTCAAGACTCTCATCGTTCTTTTTCTCTGTGGTGAATGGAATCTCTGCTTCTTCCGTGATGGTTTCTGTCGTTATGACAGGCTGTACTTCTTCCACAGGTGTTTCTACTGGTTCTTCCTCTGGAACTTCAACTGGAGTCTCTACAGGAGTCTCTAGGGGTTCTTCAGAGGGAACAGGGGTGGAAGGTTGAGGTGAGGAGCAAGCGGTGAGAAGAGCGAGCGTAAAGGATACACTTAGCATTTTTAGCATTTTGTTTTTTAAAATCATAATATCTCCTTTTCGTGCCTACCATTTGTAAGCATAGAATATTTTGTCAGAGTAGTACGATAACTCTCGTTTTTCGTAGATTGTGAGTTCTGTATTTTCAGTGTCATCAACAAAGGAATCTTTTTCAGAAGCTAAAATCTCAAAGCTGATGGCGTTCCCAGAAGCATCTACGGTATGAAACTGAATCGCTTTTGTCTCAGCCATAACTGTATAGCCAGAAATTTTCCGCTTACTTGCTAGAGAAGCTCCCCAATCATATCGATGGGTGCCATCTTCACTTTCAACAAGGACAGAGCCTTCAGGAAGGGCTTCGGGTATTTTCACTTCCAGCGATATTGTTTTCTTTGGTTCTTCTTTAATCTCTTCTTTTACTTCTTCTTCTGTTTCTTCCACAATTTCTTCTTCGGTTTCTTCTTCCTCTGGAACCTCCACTAATGTTTCTACTGGTGTTTCGATGGGTTCAGGAGGAGTTGGGGTTGAAGGTTGGGGAGAGGAACAGGCGGTGAGGAGGAAGGTGAGGGAAAGGGTTGGAAGGATGAGTTTAAGTAATTAATATAAACATCCCGATTACCTCTTTACTAACAATAACCCACCATGCTGATAATATTTTATATTATAGTCAAAAAATAGTACATAGAAATCAATAAAAATTACATTTAAATACTTAATAACTCTTCTCTTGTTATATTTTTCAACTTTTCTGCATAGAATACTATACAAGATTATTGGAGGTATTTATGAAAGTATACGGAACAGCGGAAATACTAATTTACGAGGAAGAAACAAGTAATATACTCTATTCAAATGATACTGAGCAAATTGCTGATGCACTTTACTTAATTGAAGATGATGGTTTTACGGGACTATTGGACTCAGATAATAACTCGTTTCTTATTACATTTCAAAAGGATGTCCATACAGTTGATAAGCAGACAATCTATGATAAGGTTCAAGAAATACTTGGTCAGCACTTAATTTTTCGCTATGATGTGGATAAAGCGCTTAAGTATTGGATTAAAGGAGAAAAGTAAAAGAAAGGAGGCTATAAGCCTCCTTTTATCTTTACCTAATAATCGAAATAGTTATATTCATTTGCTTATATATTATTTCCGTACTCATTTTTCCGAAATTTAACTTCAATAATTCAATCAATATTATCCCAATCATCAAATCCATCAGGGAATTCTAAATTTATATCAATGTCAACATTATCATATTTTCTTTCAAGACAGAGATTAATTAATTCTGTGCATGCATTTAATTCAACTGGTTCAGAAAAACCAATGATAAATCTAAACTCATCATTTATTCTAAACACTTCATCATATTTTGTTATCAGCATTTTCTTGATAGCTTCAATTGATGCTTCATGATAAATGCTCTCCTCAAGTAGATTCAATTCATCTAAAAACTTGCTCGTTCTTGAAATGAACTGCTTCATCTCAGTATTCCATTTTATTATTTTCTGATTCCCTTGCAAGTTAATTGGATATCTATGAATATTATAAAGTAATTGAGAGTATATAAATGATTCCCGCATCATCTTTATTATGTGGTTATTCAAATCCGCTAATATTAAGGGAATTATTTCATCAGCATTTTCAACTGTAAGCACTGGATAAAGTAGCTCTAAGTATAATTTTTCGTCACCCTCAACTGCCTTTATATTTAGTCCAAACTTGTCTCTAATTGTTTTATCACTTTTACGGATAATAATCCCACTATTCTCTAACTCAAAGATTATTTGTCTCCACCATAGTGCACTTACAGTCATATTCCGTTCCGCCATGCCAGCACTTAGAATAACTGGTGAGGATAATGTTCTATCTATGTAGTCACATGTTTTAAGCAACACTCCTAAGTAAAACTTCTGCTTTATTGATAGTTCATCACTTTTAATTATTGTTCTTTTTTCAACATCCATAAGAATCAACTCCCAGCTCATATTTCTATTACTGAAAATTATAATATAAAAAATCAATCATATCAATACTATTAGAATGATTTTATTTATTTGTACTATAGACAAAATATTTAACACTATATTGAAGATAATGATTAAGACACATATCATGATTACAATGTCTTCTGTATACAATTTGTTATACTCCAATTTATTGATGCTTCAGTATTGTACTGAACACATTATTGGTTCAAGAAGAAATATAACATTAATGTACTTGCATATGCATTATTATTTTAAGCGATAGAAGTAACGCAAGTTTAAGCCTTTTCGAAATATGTTTGAATTTATGATGTGTGACTTCATCTTTAAAATTTTGAAGAGATATGAAATCATCAATTGATTAGAAGAGTAATAATGAAGTTGTAGGATTGTCCTGAAGCGATAATAGCCAACTGAGTAATACAAGAATACGTTCATTTAAAACTCATAATATATCATTTAGTTGTTTCATAAACTTAATTGATAATAATTGGATTTTTATTTATTCACTAGATGTTTTTTAGTTGTTTTTCAAGACTTATGTTAGATTTGAAGTTCTTAGATTAGATATGGTTTTTAGGGGGTATGAAGTGTAATTTCTTATTGGAATGCTTGTGTAAATGCTTATTTATAAAGGTAGAAGGCTTCTGTATTTGGAATCGCTTCTGGTAAAGGGGATTAAGTTTCAATGTGGTTTGAGGGATAACTTTTAGCGGTGCCCGATTGGTGGACATAGCTTCATACCCCCCCCTTGTAATTATGATGTAAAAAAAATTACATCATAATTACAAAAGGAGAGGTTAGGTCGGACACTTTTATCGTCCGCCCTTCATGGCGTATCAAACTCCAGTTCCTAAGAACCAACCTCCCATGTATTAAATACATCTACAATCCTCTTCCGAACTTGGAAGAACTCGCTCAGGTCTGCTTTTACCGAGCGGCATTTCAGCCGTTTTGTAGCCCCCTACCACCGTGAAGTGGAGCAGTACAGTGTGTCTTTTCTGAGATTTTTATACTTGGT
>NZ_FOVK01000011.1 GCF_900115135.1 Proteiniclasticum ruminis
TACATTGAGTATAAAGCAGGTCTTTCAGGCATAAAAGTAGAGTATGTAGGCCCCGAATATACCAGTCAAATCTGCCCAGAGTGTGGAGAAAAAAACAAGGCAAGGGATAGAAAATATAAATGCTCATGTGGTTTCAAAACACATAGAGATAGAGTTGGTGCAATGAATATCATTAAAGCACCTGTGATAGATAGTAAAAGTCTATCAGCCTAAGATACTAAATGTACTGTCTTAGGAGGGGCGATGGCATGCCCTCAGCTTGGGGTCATACTCGCCTACTGGAAACAGACTGGCGTTTAATCACCCAAGAATCCCATTGCTTTAGCTGTGGGAGTGTCAAGGGGGACTTTTCCTTGGAGATCCTTTCCAGTCAGAAAGATTCCTCCAAACTTCGGATCAAAAACAGTACCGGCTCCGCCATTATTCATTTCAGACCCAAGTTTAAACTTTTCATAGATGTGTATTTTCCGGATAAATAGAGTCAGAAGTGAGAATGACTTTGGGAATAAAACACGGGTTTATTATCCTTTGTTTTGAGAAACTGACGAAAGCTTGAAGAAGTAATAATTAATTCACAAACAAGTTGATTTTTGCAGGGCTCTCAATTATCATGAGGCTAGTATCATATAACAGGGGAGTGTATTATGTTAGCTTCATTTTTCGACCATTATTTACCTGTCGTCATCTATCTTTTGGAGTTCATGGGTGTTGTTGTAATTGTGATTACTGCAACAAAAGCGTTCGGAATTTATCTGAAAGGTGTTTTGTCACGGCATATAGAAGACGACCAGATCAAAACAGATTTTTCAAAAGGCTTGGGTATGTCTTTGGAATTTCTACTATCAGCAGAGGTGCTGAAAACCATTATTATCCATACAAAAGATGAGCTCATGGTTTTGGGTATCATCATGGGATTAAGAATTATCGTAGGATTTCTTCCTCAGCTGATGCACTCAGGTGGATTCAAGAAACCTTCCATTTTCAAAAAAGCTGCATAAAACATAGGTTTTCAAGGGAGCTGACAAGGTGTTCAGCTCCTATTGTTTTCTCAAAGATCCATTAGAACGTCTACTGTGAATGACGGCAGAAAACCCTGCAGTTTCCAGGCAACACCATGGAACTGCAGGGTTTTTGTCTTATACTTTATAAAGTCTCCCCTCGTAGGGCTGAAGCTTTATTGAAGGCATGAAGGGAAGAGTATCATAGGTGCAAAGCACAGGTTTGAAATTATAAGCAGAAACATCCATGAGGTTTGCTTCTGCCAGGGAACCGGACAGATTGATGACGATGAGATAGGTTTCTTCACCTTGTTGTCTCAGGTAAGACAGCACTTTCTTATTATCTATATCCACAGGAACAAAGCTCCCAGTGCTTAGCACTTCTGAACTCTTTCGGATTTCTATGAGTTTTTTATAGAAGGAGAGAATGGAGTTTTCTCTTTTCAGCTCTTTTTCCACATTAATATAGCTGCAGTTGGGATTTACTTTCATCCACGGTGTACCTGTGGTGAATCCTGCATTTTTTTCATCAGACCATTGCATGGGGGTACGTGCGTGGTCTCTTGTCATCTTCTGGATCACCTTTCTTGCCAGAGGTTTTGGCAGATGCATCATCTCCTGCAGCACTTTGAAGTCATTGATGGCTTCGAAATCCCTCCAGTCCTCTTCCTCCAGATGACAGTTGGTCATGCCGATCTCTTCTCCCTGATAAAGGAAGGGGGTACCCCTTAAGGTGAAGTTCAGCATCGCCAGAGATTTGGCGGACTTACGCCTGAAAGCTCCGTCATGGCCGAATCTTGAGACCTGCCGTGGCTGGTCGTGGTTGCTCAAAAAGTTTCCGAGCCATCCGCCGCCTTTTTCGACACCAATCTGCCAGCGGATGATGAGATCTTTCAGTTCCTTTGGTGTCCAGCGGTATCCTTTTCTGAAATCAAACTTGCCCAAGGGTCCGCATCCAATGAGGTGCACATCAAACTGGAACATCATCTGAAGCTTCTTCTCTTCGGGTCTCGTATAGGCGTTGAGATCCTCAAGACTTGTGACCATCCCTTCTCCTACCGTAAACACATCCTCATACTGAGAGAGTATCTTCTCGTGCATCTCTTTCACGTACTCATGGGATTTGGGCAAGGAGACAATATGTTCAAAGGGAAAGTCCAGTTTTTTTCCTTTACCTGCTGGAGGGAGCCCTTCTTTCTTGGCGATGGTATTGATGACATCCATTCGGAAGCCAAGAATTCCTTTATCCAGCCAGAATCTCATGATCTCATAGATTCCTTCCCGGACTTTCTCATTTTCCCAATTGAGATCACATTGGTTGGGGGTGAACAAAGTCAGGTAGAACTCATCAGAGTTCGGGTCTTTCTGCCAGGCGCTGCCACCGAAGGCACTGAGCCAGTTGTTTGGTGGCAGAAGCTCTCCTTTTTTATTTCGTTTCCCTTGCTTGAAAATATAGTAGTTCCGATAAGGGGAGTCTTTGCTTTTTACAGCTTCCTGAAACCAAGGATGCTGGTCAGAGGTGTGATTTGCCACAAGGTCCATGACGATATCAATGCCCAGGTTTTTGCTTTGATGAAGCAGTTCATCAAAGTCCTCCATGGATCCGAACTCCGGATTGATTTTATAGTAATCATCAATGTCATAGCCATAATCTTTATTTCCGGTGGCATAAATGGGAGAAAGCCAGATGGTATCTGCGCCAAGGCTTTTTATGTAGTCAAGCTTTCCGGTGATGCCTTGAAGATCTCCAATCCCGTCCCCATTGCTGTCTTTGAAAGATCGTGGCCATATCTGATAGACAATGCGGTGCTTAAAATTCCCCATACTTTCCTCCTAAAACTTTACTGATAGTACTATTATAGCAGTTGAATTGCTCTTTTTCTGTACAGAGGTGTATATTTTAGATCTTTTTCAGATTCTCTTCAGAAGCTGGTTCCATAAAAAAAGGACCTTGCAGTCCTTTTACGTATGCTGATCATCATGCTACTTCTCAAACTCAAAAATCGTCATGATATGATCTTTGTTCCCCACAGGGGTGGGAATGGTTTCACCAATCCAGAGCTGCGTGTCTGTATGATAGATCCACCAGCTTGTTTTTTCACCAGAAGACTCACGAACGGCATAGATTCCTTTCAGCTGTTCCATGGGGAAAGTGCTTTCTGAGAGTTCGAACATTTCATCATCAACTTTTTCCACAGAGATGTACTGAGGATCCGAAAGCTCTACGAGGAACTCTTTACTGAGAATCTTGAAAAGATTCTTATCAATGGTCACTTCTGCTCCATCCATGGTGCTGTCAAAGACTTCCAGCATGCTGGAGGAAAGTGGAGACAGATAAACTGCTTTCTTAAAACGGTAGGTGCCATAGAAATCATCCGGGTTCTGATCAGAACAGGCAGAAAACAGGAAAAGTGACAGACAAAGGAGCATCAGCTGAGTAAGTTTTTTCATAAAATCTCCCCCCTTTTGAAGAGATGGTGGATAGGTATGAGGCTGCTTAGCAGGATAAACGAACAGGAGGAAGGAGTGCTACTTCTTCTGGCAGTCCCCTTCATAAAGTCCTACAGTACGGGTGACATCCACCGTAAAAAGAATTCCGTGACCTGGTTTCTCAAGATCCAGCTCTTTCGTCACAGCGTGGACAATATCATCGGTATGACAGTGCTGAGAAAGAATCAGGATGATCTCTTTCAGAGGCTCTACAGTCATGGAAAAGGGAAGCTTCTCTTCTTTGATGCCTGAGCCTTTTCCATTGATCAGCGTCGCACCGAAGGCACCTGCCGCTTTGGCAGTATCGATGACCTTCTGTCCTTTTCCCTGGTCGACTATGGTAAAGATGGCTTCATAATTTTTCATGTGGTCACGATCCTCCTCAAGTAAAGGCTCTATACGGTAGGCGCTTCGGATGGTCCTGATGGGCAAGGTGAAGGCAATGCCGTTTTTAGGTTTATCCAGCCTCTGGTCTTTTACGATTTTTTCCATCACAGTCTGACCCTCCTGCTCTTTTGAAACACAAAGGACCAGTTCCTTCCGGATATCCGATACACCAATGAACTGCAGCATGCTGCTGTCGATGGTCCCATGCCCCATGAATACGGCAGCGTCAGATATTCCGTAACGGCTGGCAAGCTTCGCCACTCGGGCTCCATTTTTATGGTTGACGATATAGACAAAGAGACTCCACTTCTGTTTTTCCATGATGGCCACCTTTCCAGATTTTCATAGGGTTCTTTTGCTTATAGAATTAGTATACAATAACTTCTTCTTTTAAGTCGGTCCCTTATGTTACGATTTTGTGAAGTTGACAAAAATACACCTGGAAAGATGCCGCAGATGCATGATTTCATTGTTCTTGGAGAGTTCTCTGTCTATAATAGAGAAGAAGATATGTGAGGAGAGAAGTGTCATGAATTATGAAGAAGCTTTAAGCTATATAGAGAATACGCAGAAGTTTGGCAGCATTCTTGGGTTGGAGAGGATAGCCAAGCTCCTGGAAATGATGGGCAATCCTCAGAAGAAACTGAAGTTCATCCACGTGGCAGGCACCAATGGAAAAGGCTCCACTTGCGCCTTCATGCAGAGTGTTCTGACCCAGGCAGGCTATAAAGTGGGGATGTATACTTCTCCGTCCTTTCTCCGGTTTACAGATCGGATCCGGATCGGCAAAGAGGAAATGGATGAGGACCGAATGGCGGAAATCATGACCCGCATCAAATACAATATTGAGGAGATGGTTCTTTCAGGACTTCAAAGTCCCACAGAGTTTGAGATCATCACAGCATTGGGGCTGGTGTACTTTTATGAGGAAAACTGTGATCTTGTGATTCTGGAAGTGGGGCTTGGCGGCAGACTGGATTCCACCAATGTCATTGAAGCACCGCTGGTGTCAGTGATCACACCCATTGATTATGATCATATGGATATTCTCGGCAGCACACTGGAAGAGATTGCAGGGGAAAAGGCAGGGATTCTCAAGGCTGGCAGTGAGCTTGTTTTATACCCTCAAAAGAAAGAAGCAGAAAAGGTGATCCTGAAAAAAGCGGAAGAGCTTCAGATTCCGGTGCATAAAGTCAGCTTTAGAGACAGCCGGGTACTGAAGTTCGATGGGCTTTATCAGAAGTTTTCCTATGAAGGAGAGGAGTACCGCCTGTCTATTCTTGGGGAGCATCAGATAAAAAATGCGCTGGTTGCCATAGAAGCGCTGTATGCGTTGGAGAAACATGGGTTTAGAGTACCTCACGAGAGCCTTGTAAGAGGCTTGTCTGTGGCGAAATGGCCGGGACGTTTTGAAATTCTGCAAATTGAACCTACCGTAATCATTGATGGAGCTCATAACCTTCAAGGAGTCCAGGTGCTGAAGAGCAATCTTATGAAGTACTATAGAGGGAAGAAAATCACTATAATCCTTGGTGTATTAAAAGATAAGATGTACAGAGAGATGATCCGTGAACTGCTTCCTCTTGCCAAAAATTTCAAGCTCATTACGGTGAATAATGTGAGAGCACTTCCTGCAGAGGCGATTTCAGAAGAAATACGCAAGGTGGAAGAGGAAATCCACGAAGAGAGTGCAGCGAAGGCAGCATCTCAAAAGAAGAAAAGAAAAAAAGAGTTTGATTTTGAAGAAGTTTCCTATGTGAGAAAAGAGTGCTTCGCTACTGTAGAGGAAGCAGTGGACAGTGCACTAAATGAGTCAGAACCGGACGACATCATCTGCGCTCTGGGGTCCCTTTATTACATTCCTGAAGTGCATCGGTATTTTGGGGAAGAAGACTAGCCTTTTTCGTCATGTTCTTTTCACCGGCTTGTCATCTTCATGTAACCCGGTGGAACGCTTTAAAAGGTAGAATTTAAGTACAAAACAAATAGATTGTGTGAGAAGGAAGTGCTTTTCAAATGAAAAAGCTTACGTGGGTTTCGCTGCTTATGGTGGTCCTCATGATGGTAACAGCCTGCAATAAAAGTAACATAGAAACACCGGAGTCCGCGACACCGGAAGCTCCAGCAGAATCTCCAGGGGAACCTGAGATGGAACCGGAGTCACCGGCAGAAGAAGTAGAGACACCTTCTGAGGAAGGGGCTGGGATCACTTATACCGTGGACGAACTGTATCCTTTTGAGGAGAATGTCTACCGCGTTTATGAAGGGATGGGCAATGAGTTTGCTGGTTACGATGAATATGTGGATTTTCTGGATGGCAGCCGCATTCAGTTAAGAAGAAATAATGGTGGTACGGAAATCGTCAGCGTTCTGGAAAAGAAAGACGGTATGCTTGTTGAAATCATCAGCAGACCGGAAACTTATTATAAAGAGAACTTTCTGGATAAAGATCCTGAAGAAAACAGGATTCTGTTAAAAGAACCCCTTACTTTAGACGCCAGCTGGGACAGTGAAGGTCAGACAGCAACGGTTACGGGTGTGGATGTGGAAGTGAAGACAGGGATTGGCACTTTTACAGCTCTGGAAGTGACGAGAGTCACAAAGGGGAAGGAATCAGAAAAACGAGTGGAGTATTATGTAAGAGGAATGGGACTTGTGAAAGTCACAGATACGGGAAAAGAGTACGAGGTCAGTGCAACCTTAACCAAGATGGAAGGAAACGCCATCCGAAAGAGATTTGTCAATTTCTATTACCCCAATGCTCAGGACGAGAGGATTTTCCTTTACAGAAAGGAAATTTCCTTTACGACCAACGACATCCCAAAGATCCTCATCATCAATGCCTATAAGGAGCTTCCCAAAGAAGCTGTACCAGTGCTTACAAAGAACACCAAGGTGAATTACCTGTATCTCAACCAGGATGGAAGAGTGTATCTGGATCTCACCAAGGAATTCCTGCAGGAAATGAATGCGGGAGCTGGCTATGAAGGGCTGATTCTTCAGTCTTTGGCCAATACCATTGGAGACTATTATGGTGTAAGCAAAGTGATGCTGACCATCGATGGCAAGACCTATGAATCCGGACATATTGTGCTGGAAAAGTTTGAGGCGCTGGAAGTCAATTATGACAGCATTGTGGACATGAATTAATAGCAGCTGAAAAACCCGCCTGAGTTTCTGCTCAGACGGGTTTTTCTATGCGGATCAACAGTTCTAGAAGTTGAAGAA
Source organism: Proteiniclasticum ruminis (assembly GCF_900115135.1). Lineage (GTDB taxonomy): Bacteria > Bacillota > Clostridia > Clostridiales > Clostridiaceae > Proteiniclasticum > Proteiniclasticum ruminis_A. The sequence continues at coordinate 7,104 of NZ_FOVK01000011.1, forward strand.
TCTCTGGTAGTAACCAAAAAGATCAAAAGCCATCAGCACACCCACAAGAATCAGGAAGATGCCTGATATTTTAGTGATGAGGGTATAATGCTTTTTGATGAAATGGAAAGCCTGTTCCAGTTTGGAGAAGAGTATGCCTGTGATGAGAAAAGGCAGACCAAGTCCCATGGAGAAGACAAAGAGGTAGAACATGCCAAGACCCAGGGTTCCTGCATCCGCTGCAAGGATCAGTGCCGCTCCCAGGAAGGTGCCAAGGCAGGGAGACCACCCAAAGGAGAAGACAATACCAAAGATCATGGCACTGAAGAACCCGCTGCCTTCTTTCTTCATCTGAAGACCTCTTTGATAGTTGAGGAAAGGAATCTTCACAAATCCACCCATGTTGAGACCAAACAGGATGATCACAATGCCGCCGATTCTCTGAAGAAGCACTCGGTTCTGGCTTAGGAGGCTTCCTAAGGCTGTAGCGGTGGCCCCTAGAGTGACAAAGACGATGGTGAATCCTAGAATAAAGCCCAGGATATTCACAAGGAGCTCTTTTCCCTTCTTCTGGCTCTCATTGCTGAGATACATGAGAAAAACAGGGAACATCGGCAGAATGCATGGGGAAATAAAAGTCAGGACGCCTTCAAAAAAGAGAAGACCAAGTACTACAAAATCCATTTACTCCATCCTTTCCAGAATTGAATCCAAGGTTTTTTTATCGGTCATGCCCATGATGGCATATTGGACAGTACCTTCCTCATCAATGATGAAAGTCTGAGGTATACTGGAGACTTTAAACTCATAGAAGGCGCTCCCAGTAGTATCATAGAGCACATTCAGGGTCAGATCATTCTCTTCAATGAATTTATCTGCCAGGGCTTTCGTTTCTCGTTGTCCATCTGTGAGATTTACAGCCAGAAGGACTGTTTCTTCCGGGTCCAGCACTTCATGGAGCGCTTGGAACTCCGGCATCTCGAATACACAAGGAGGACACCAGGAGGCCCAGAAATTGAGGATCACTTTCTTACCTTTGTAGTCCGCCAGCGTCACTTCCTCATTCTCTCCATTATAAATGGTGAATTCTGGTGAAAATGGCTTCTTCACTTTGAGCTTATCGATGGCATCCAGTGCCACTGGAGTTTCTTCTGTGTCGGAAGGGGTTTCCTCAGCAGAAGGTGTTTCGGATGGCTCGGAAGGGGCCTCACTTTCACCGCTGCTGTCACCATCCACCACTTCCTGTGGCGTCGCATTTTTTCCGAAATTCTCCAAAAAATAATATCCACCGCCCAGTACCAGGGCTAAGAGCAGAATCCATAGGATAAAGCTGTATTTTTTCATCATAACCTCCTGTAAGTCCCTCAGGAACTTAGAAATTCTTGTTTTTTATTGTAACATAGAATGGAAGAAAATACCTCTGGGGGGTTTAATTTTCACAAAAATTAAATTTGATGCCATTAATTTTTTCGGATTCATATGGAGATTCTGAGATTTCAGGGTATAATAGTCTTTATGGATTTATTTGGAGGTTAATTAATGAATACAGTTGAAAAAACAAAGAATATATTTGAGAGGAAGCCCTTTGTCATAGCCTTTGCGGTGATTGCATCGATTTTATGGGGAAGCGCTTTCCCGGTGCTTAAGATCACATACAGCGAGATGAGTATGGCTGGAGACGATCTGTACTCAAAGATTCTCATTGCGGGAATCCGGTTCTTTCTGGCAGGCGTCCTTCTTCTTGGTTACGCATTTGTAACCATGCGGGATAAAATGAAGCTTCGTAGTCTTCGCGACTTGGGCCGTGTCTTGCTTCTGGGCCTTATTCAGACCTCACTGAACTACTTTTTCTTCTATATTGGACTAGCCAATACCACAGCCTCAAAAGGCGCCATCATCAGTTCCCTGTCGAATTTTCTCATCATCATTCTGGCACATTTTATCTATAAGAATGATCGGCTGAACAGAAATAAAATCTGGGGTATTGTCTTTGGCCTCATTGGCGTAGTGGTGGTGAATCTGGATGGAGGACTCACTGGAGGGTTCAAGCTCATGGGAGAAGGGTTTATGTTCTTTTCCGTCATCACAGCCATTCTTTCGAGCTTCATGGTGAAGAGTTATGCAAGGACCATCCATCCCATGCTGCTGTCCGCCTACCAGCTTCTCTTTGGTGGAGCCGCGATGCTCCTCATATCACTAAACGGAACCTATGATACACTGACCATGACTCCTCTGGCAGGTGGACTTCTTGTCTACTCTGCACTGTTATCAGCTGTTGCCTTTACGTTATGGTATACCCTTCTAAAGTACAACAAACCAGGAGAAATCACCATGTTCCGCTTTCTGATTCCTGTATCAGGATCCATCCTGTCTGCGATTTTCCTGAAAGAGAAGATCACGATTCAGGTGCTGATCTCATTGATTTCCATTGTCATCGGGATTGTGCTTGTGAACAGGGAAGATCAGAATAAAGTGAAAAATCAAGGATAGTGTTAAAAATGTCAGGCTCCTCAAGGAGTTTGACATTTTTTTTGTTTCCAACCTGTTGCTCAATTGTTACCCAAAAAAGTGGGTGCGGCGATAGGATAAAAGTAGAAATGAAAGTCAACATCAGAACAATGATGAACTGGGGGGATAGGAAGATGAAAACCAACAGATGGATCACACTGCTTTCTGTGGCGCTGCTTTTTGCGCTTCTTATGACAAGCACCTCTTGTGCAAAGAAGGTGTCTGGAGAAGATCTGATGAAAGGTATTGATTCACAGGAGGTCCAGGTGCCTGAGAACTATAGTGATGAAGATCTTCAGGCGGCCCTTTCTTTTTCTTTACTGCTTTTCCAGAAGAGTCTGGAAGAAAAGAACACACTGCTTTCACCTGTTTCCATCCTTTCAGCCATGGGCATGACGGGAAATGGCGCTCTGGAGAACACCAGGACCCAGATGGAAGAAGTTTTCGGCATGAAGATGGAGGATCTCAACAATTTGCTCTATCTCTATAGAAAGAGCCTGCCGGACAAAGAGAAGCTGAAGATTCATGTGGCAAACTCCATCTGGTTCAAAGAAGGGGGAGCCATTGATGTGGAAGAAGAATTTCTTCAGACCAATGCCAACTATTATGATGCTTCCATCTACCGCGCCCCTTTTGATGAAGCCACATTAAAGGATATCAATCTCTGGGTCAAGGAGAAGACGAAGGAAATGATTCCTGAAATCCTCGATGAAATACCAGAGGATGCCGTGATGTATCTCATCAATGCTCTGGCATTTGAGGGAGAATGGCAAGACGTCTACTCAGAAGATCAGATTCAGGATGGTATTTTCAAAAACAGCTCTGGCGTAGAAGAAACGGTGCAAATGATGCGGAATGAAGAATTCCTCTATCTGGAGAATGAGGATACTGTTGGTTTCATGAAGCCCTATGCAGAGGGAGAGTATGTCTTTGTTGCTCTTCTGCCAAAGGATGAGAACCAGACCATCGGAGACTATGTAACTAGCCTTACGGGGGAAGACCTTTATGAACTGCTGAGCACTGTGGAGTCCACTTCCGTGTTTACCATGATGCCGAAGTTTAAGACGGAATACAAAGTGGAGCTTTCAGAGGTGTTCAAGTCCATGGGGATCAAAGATGCCTTCGATGCAGATCTAGCCAATCTGAGAGCCTTAGGCACATCGCCCATTGGAAATCTTTATATCAGCAGAGTGCTCCATAAAACCTTTATCGATGTCAATGAAAGAGGAACCAAGGCTGGAGCAGTCACAGCCGTGGAAGTGGTGGCAGAGTCTGCAGGACCCATGGAGCCTAAGATTGTCAATCTGGACAGACCTTTTGCCTATATGATTGTGGACCGTCAAAGCAATCTGCCGCTCTTTATCGGGACAACGGAGAGTGTGAATCCATAAGAAGGAAAGAACAAAAAGTGCCAGGAAGTGTAAGCATTCCTGGCACTTTTTGTATGAGAGCTATTCTGGTGTTACAGGGTGATGACAGTCTTCCAAACGAGGAGTCCCACTGCATAGAGAATGGGAACCAGAATGGCTGGAAGCATATTGGAAATCTTCAGTTTCAGATTGAACACCATATTGATCCCAAGACCCATGATCATGAGGCTGCCGACTCCCGATATCATGGGAATGGTTTCGGGCACTGCGATGACCAAAGGCCGGATGAAGGTGGCCAGAAGAGAGATGCTTCCCTGGTATAGAAGTACGGAGAAAGCAGAAAATAGAACACCAACACCCATGGAAGAGGCAAAAATCACCGAGGTGATGCCATCCAGGATAGATTTCATATAAAGAGTATTATGGTTTCCTGAAAGGGTACTCTCTATGGTTCCTATGATGGCCATGGAACCGATGCAGAAAAGAAGAGAAGCTGTGAGCAGTCCGTCTTTGATTTTTCCGCTGTAGTAGCGGTTGACGATGGTCTCAATCTTTTCTGTAAGAAGCTCCAGTTTCTTTTCAATATTGATGACTTCGCCAATGAGGGTGCCAAGAGCCATGGACAGGATGATGACCATGGAGTTCTCCACCTTCACAAGGCCAGCAATCCCAAGATAGATCACCGTGAGTCCCAGTACTTTAAACAGACTGTGGGCAATGTCCTGATTGATTCTTTTATGGAATACAATCCCCACGATACTGCCAAGGAGAATGGAAAAAGCATTAACAACAGTTCCGAACAATTCATACACCTCTTCTTCAGTTTAGAAACAGCAGATAATAAACGACATACACCCAGCTGAGAAGCCCATGTATGATGGCCCAAAGCACCGACTGATTGAGACTCCAGCTGATGACCATGGCAAGGCCTGTGCCCATGGTGATGCCACTTTTGATGACTTCGCCTTTTTTCATTATCCATCTACTCCTTTATATCTTTTTTGACTTCTTTTCATTATAGCTTAATTCAAAAGAAAAGTAGAGAATTTTCACCACTTCTTCAGGAAAGAGAGGACATTATCACGAAATCCTGAAATCCCCAAAAGGATAAGGATTCTTCCTTGATAAACAGAACATGTTAATATATTATCAAAGAGAAGGGGTGGTGTAACATGGTGAATGCAAGAGAATACTTGGAAGGATCAGATGATCTTCAGAAACTTCAGGAAATGGTGAATCTCATGTGCTATATATCCATGGATCTGAAAGAGATTACCTGTCTTGAAAGCCTGGCAGTGTTCGATAGGAAGCTGAATGCCATCTTTTGTGAGTCCAAAGAAGACCTGAAAAATGACAAAACTGGAAGAAGCAAGGTGGAGGAGTTTATCCGGCTGCATCCAGAACTGAGCATTGCGATGAAGGATGTGCTGAAATCCGGCAAACATAAAAAAATACATTTAAGCAAGGATGAGAGTCTCTTGGCGCTGCCTGTCATGGGACATAAGAAACCAATTGGTGTTGTGGGCATAGTATATGCATCAGACGGATGCCTCCACGAGGAGTGCACTGCAGATCTGCTTTTCAAAGATGTGCTGGAGATTTTCATGACCCGTTATCAGGAAATGAGAGACAAACAGACCATGGCCGCCATGTCCTGCCGACTGAAGACTTTGGAGGACTATGAAAAGTATGCCATTCTGGAGACTGGAAAACGGTGCAACTGGAACATCAGCAATATGGCGAAAGAACTGGAAATAGGCAGAAATACCCTCTATCAGAAGCTGAAGAAAATGGGCATCAACTAAGGAGAGAATAGGATGAAGAAATGGAAGATAATTGGTGAAAGTGTACAGTTTTGGTACAATATCGACTTCTTAAGTTTGTTAATTAACAAATATTAGTTTCTATGCTACAATGTTATCAAGCTAAGCAATTAGCTCCCATACAAGGGTAGTCATACCCCTACCCTTTGTTAAATATACTGTTTCCCTAAACGGACCTTCCTGCTTCTTTGTGAAGTGGAGGTCCGTTTCCCTTTGGGGTTATAAATCCATACTATATCGGGCTTCAGTTAGTGGTTTTCCGATGAAGAGGTCCTTTTCAGCACCTTCTTTGCAGAAGCCTATATGCTCATAGAACTGAATTGCGTGGATATTGTCCTTCAGTACCCAGAGAAGTACGCTCTTGTAGCCTCTTTTTTGAAGCTCCGATAGTCCAAATTCAAGGAGAACTCTTCCATAGCCTTGTCCGTAGAAGTCAGGATGAAGATAAATTCCCCAGATTTCACCGGCAGTGTCCTTGCAGTCCTCATCTCTTGCTTTTCCAAGGCAGAGAAGACCTGCAGGAAGATCGTCTACTGTAAGCAGATAATCCTCTTCCCACTTGAGCGTCAGGGCTTTCTTAAAGAACTGGGCTCGTTTCTCTGGTGTGATCTTATCGAGGATTTCTTTTGGTACGATGCCTTCATAGGCTTTTTTCCACGAAAGGGCATGAATCAGCCCCAAGTCTTTTGCATCGGATACGGAGGCCTTTTTAATGGTGAACATGAAATCATCCTTCTTTCTTCACTTCTACAAAAAGAGCTCGGTGAGAATTCTGCCGTCGGTATCATGGAGCACCGTTCCCATGGCATGGGCAAAGGTGGGTCCCTCATCCACGAGGCTCATCTTTTCAAGGATGATTCCGCTTCGGATGCCTTTTCCTGCAGCAAAAAAGACAGTCTGGTAGTTTTCTTTCCGTGGGTCAAAACCATGGGTGGATCTTCCATGATGGTCTGTTCCCAAAGCTTTCTCATCTCGTTTTAAAAGTGCAGGCCGGTCATGGGCATCCTGAAAATAAAATCCGTTCTTTGCCTCCAGCATCAGGTCCGCTTTTCTGCCAGCGCCCAGGGAGAGCATCTCGTCATTGTCATAGACGGCTTCTATGCCAAAATCATCTCTGTCCCGAAGCCTGTAGAGAAGGAGGCGGATTTCTTCTTTTCTCTCATCAGAAACATCTTTTCCGAAATGAAGGTAAGCAGAACCATCAAGGCTCTGGCAGTACACCTCATAGTCTGTGATCTTTCCTTTTTTCACGCTGAGATATCCTTTGTCTTTAAAAATGCTGTTCATATGGATGGCTGTATGTACTGGAATCTGATCATGGTCTCCCAGGACAAAAAGGGTTGTGTCTTCAAGCAGATTCTCCTTTTCGAGGAGTGTATAAAGGTTCTGGAGTTTCAAATCATAGCTCTTCAGGGCAGTTTTCGCTTCTTCAGAGTCATAGCCATAGATGTGGCGCATGGCATCCAGCTCCACAAAGTGCATCATCATGACCTGTGGTCTTTTGGTCTTCAGCGCATAGTGGGCAGAGGCTTCCACAAAGAGGTCCAGCTGAGGCTGCTTGATGCCGTTTCTCAAGTGGCCAAAGCGTCTGTTGATGTCCAGAAGAAAAGAAGGCGTCCCGTGGGCCAGGGTGACGGGGATCTGATGCTGCCAGGGTCTGTTGGCAAAGATTTCTGGAAGGTTCCAGGTGATGTTTGATTTGGCAGCCACTGGCCACAAGAGAGAACATACAGAAAGTCCTTTTCGTAATGCTGCATCATAGAAAGTGTCTGCCTTGATGGAATCCCGGGTCCAGTTCCAGTCCGGAGAGGTTCTGTTCAGCTGAAGCAGCGTATTGGACTCCACACCATGATTTTTTGGATACATCCCTGTGGAGATGCTGGTATGGCAGGGATAGGTAAGGCTCGGGTAAACAGAGGATACGTTCAGGCAGTAAGAAGAGCTTTCTTTCAGTCTTTGAAAGCCTGGCAGATGCTCCAGGTCTATAAGGTCCCTGCTGGACAGGGCATCAAAGGATACAATGATAAAGTGTCTGTTTTTCATAGGAATCTCCCTTCGGATGAGATGGGTATACTATAGAATATACAGTTTTTTCAGATAGAATCCTACAAACATTCTGTTAAAGTTTGATACAATGGAGAAAAGCCGGTGAAGAATACGTAGATGAAAGGGGTACATCGTGGAGATCAGAATTGGAAACAGTTGGGATGAGCTTTTACAGGAGGAAGTTCAGAAACCTTATTTTCAGAAGCTTCTCCAGTTTCTGGAGAAAGAATATACCGAGAAGACCGTCTTCCCAAAGAAGGAGGAGATTTTCCGTGCATTTCAGAGGACGCCTGTGGAGAAGGTGAAGGTGGTTATCCTGGGACAGGATCCTTATCATGGGGAGAACCAGGCAGAAGGCCTTGCGTTTTCCGTCAGAAAAGGAGAGAAGATTCCACCATCTCTCAGAAATATCTATAAGGAGCTTGAAAGTGATTTGGCGATAAAGAGCCCTGATCATGGCTCTCTTCTGTCCTGGGCTGAGGACGGGGTCCTTCTCCTTAATACAGTGCTGACGGTGGAGAAGGGAAAAGCCAACAGTCATCAGAAAAAAGGATGGGAGCTTTTTACAGACCATGTGATAAAGAAAATGGGAGCACAGGAAAGGCCAGTGGTGTTCTTTCTGTGGGGGAATGCCGCAATCAGCAAGAAAAAACTCATTGGGTCTCAGCATAAAATAATAGAATCGGTGCACCCAAGTCCCTTATCGGCAAGAAGAGGCTTTTTTGGGTCCAAACCCTTCAGTGAGGCCAATGAATTTCTTTTGAAGACCGGTCAGAGTCCAGTAAAGTGGCAGAATTTATAGCAGACAGGAGGAAAAAATAATGGCTAGAATTACCATGCAAGGAAAAGGCAACAGCAGAGAGATTGTGCAGTATCTGGGAGATGAAATGCTGAAGACAGGGATGTCGGTGGAGCTTCTGGAGAGTTTTGAGAGGACGTTTCATGGCGTGAAAGTCTACACCTTAGTTTTTGAGAAATACTTTATGCGTTCTTCCAACCGGGCCAGTCTTACTGCAGTACTCATGGATCAGGAAGGAGAAATCCTTGTGGATATCATTGGTTCGGCAGGAGGACAAGGAGTTTTCTTTAAGATGTCCTGGGGTGCAGAAGAGGATTTCATTTATTCACTGGAAAGTATTTTGGAAACCCTTGGTTTTTCGAGAATAGAGCAGTGAAGATGTGGATTTTTCATTTGTTTGAAGCAGTGTAGTGATGCAGTGACAAAGGGGGATGTATGAACAAGAAAAGAAAAGTTCTGGGGCTGATTCTGGCAGGAATGGTTCTTTTTGGCGTCTTTGGATTTTTACAGTGCCAAATAACCCATACGAAAAAGGTGTTAACAGAAACTGTAGAGAATAATCTCGATCAGTTCATCGGAAAGGCTGGGAGTCTTGAACCGGAAAGCCTCATGATGCAGTATGCCAGTCTTCTGGCTGCCCGGGATGCCTATATTGTGCTCCAGAACCAGAACCTGTTTTTTCCTGAGAATCCAGATCCGTCTCTTGCGCACCTCATCAATGAGATTCATGAGATGATGAAAAAAGAGCCGGAGAAGTTTCAGTCTTTTATTATACAAGAGGGAATAGGACAGAAGTTATACAGAATCATGGATGATTTTTCCAATGAAGAGTTGGTTCGTGAGCTCTATGATGATCTGAGGCAGTACTAGGAATCTTGAAAGTCCATATCTGTTTCATTAGGAGTTGTTCCATACTGGAGATTCTGTTATTAATTTTGGAGGGGATTTGATGATTAAACCAAAACGCTTACAAAGAGGAGATACTGTGGCGGTGGTGAGTCTTTCTTGGGGTGGTTTAGGGGATGAAGGCTATCTCCATTTATTTCATATAGCAAAGAAAAGACTGGAAGAAGAGTTTGGTCTTCGGGTCATCGCCATGCCGCATGCGCTGAAGGGGTCAGACTTTGTGGCGAAGCATCCTGAAAAACGGGCACAGGATTTCATGGATGCCTTTAAGGATCCTCGGGTTTCAGCAGTATTCTCGGCCATTGGAGGAGACGATACCATCCGGATCCTGCCCTATGTTGATTTTGATGTTCTGAGAAATCATCCGAAAATATTCATGGGATACTCTGATACTACGGTGAATCATTTCATGATGTATAAGGCAGGAGTCATATCCTATTATGGTCCATCTGTGATGGTTGAGTTTGGAGAGTATGTGAAGATGGCAGAGTACACAAAAAACGCTGTGGAGGATCTTCTCTTCGGTGGGGATGAAACCTATCAGATGCTGCCAAGCTCGGTCTGGTCTGACGATCATATTCCTTGGAAAGAAGAAAATATGGAAATTCCGATCATGTATAAACACGATCCGAAAGGGTATGAAGTGATCAGTGGCAGGGGTAAAGTTCAGGGACATCTTTTGGGTGGCTGCCTTGATGTGTTCATGATGATCATCGGCACCTCCATCTGGCCTGGTCCTGAAGAATGGAAAGATGCCATTCTTTTTATGGAAACCAGTGAAGAGAAGCCTTCACCTGATTTTGTCAGGTTGACATTAAGAAATTTGGCTGCCCAGGGAATTCTCGGTGCTTTGAAAGGAATCATTGTGGGTAAACCTAAAGATGAGACATACTACGAGGAGTACAAAGAGGCGATTCTTCAAGTTGTAAAGATAGAGGAGAGGCTTCATGATCTGCCAGTGTTCTATAATGTGAATTTTGGCCATGCAAGGCCCATCGGAATCCTTCCTTATGGTATTCAAGTGGAGCTGGATTGTGATAGGAAGTCCCTTACTTTTCTGGAGTCTGCTACAGAAGAGCGCTTAGGTTGAAAAAATGAGGCACCTGCTCCTAGTAAGTATACGATGAAGCTGTCTATTCATTGATGAATAAACGTCTCTTCGATAAATTAGTGCATATATGTTTTTTTTGTAAACTATTTGTTCTTATGTTCTGATAACATAGTATCTAGAAGAAATAAATCTACTCATATATCAAAATATCGGGAGGTCGTTATGAAAAAAACTGGTTTTCTATTAGCCTTATTCTTTTTCCTGTCATTTACCGGATGCTCAGAAAGTACAGAAGGGTTAAATCCCAGCATTCTTGAAGAAGAGGATATTGTCATCAGTGAAGAAGTGACACTAACGGTTACCCCTAAAGACGATAGAAAAGTGGAAGCAGTATTATTCAATGAAAGTGATCAAGAGATGGAACATGGGCATTTCATCTATCTGGAGAAAAAAATCAAGGATTCATGGTACCAGATTCCTGAAATAGTCGGATATGCGGATGAATCATTAACGATTCTTCCTGGAGAAGAATTTGCTGTTCTTGTGGACTTAAGTAACTGGCCAAAGACAGAAGAAGGGACATTCAGAATGTGCAAAGCATTATCAGAACCAGGAAAGCCTTTTTATGAAAGTGCAGTGTACAGTGTTTCTAATGAGTTTGAAGTGAAAAAATAAGGATTTGAAGGAAGAGTTCCCTAGGACGGTGGCTAGAACTTGTAGAAAGTATAGACAAGAATCGAAATATTAGGAGGAAAATTATGTGGATGATATTCGGACTTATAGCTGCAGCAGCAACCTTTATAAATCTTTATTTATATAAGAATGGTAAGGAGTATAAATTTGCGATGGCTATGGGACTGTCCTTTACAGCAGCGACACTTTGGGCTGAGTACAGGCTAGTGTTCAAGTGGGTAGAGAAGGAAGACTGGGCTGCGTTACTAGATGTGGTGCCTACCATGGTGACTTTGCTATCCGTATTGACGCTGATATCTATAGTACTTAATATCGCTCCAATGCTCTTAGAACTGAAAGCAAAAAAATAAAGCTTCTGACTATTATTTAGATTGAAGGTCAAATGTTAAAGGGATTCCCGTGGGAATCCCTAATTTTATGCTTTACTCTGTAAATAATATTTTCTGATTCCGAAAATACCTTGAAGGATTAAAGCGGCTCCAATCAATACAAGAAAGAAATTTGTTCCTTCCTGAACAAATTTATTTGTCCAAACTCCATATATCCAGAAAATACCTATAAAGATATATAGAATATCAAGAACCAGATCCTTTTTCCGTTGTTTATTCTTTTGCATCATTTCTACATCTCCTTATTTTAAAGAAGGGTATGATCAAATAGTTTCATTGTTATAATCTATCTTTCTTCTCATGTTCTAAAGTACTGATACTTCCCAAACTGGTTAGTATTCTAGTGATTTCATTCTAAAGAACTTCGGATTTTTATGCATTTGGTGATAAATGATGCGCTGTCTCAGTTCTCAGGGGTAAGTCTCCTGACAAAGAAGTCATGATGATAATAGTTTTCTCTCTCCCGGTTTACAGGTTCTAAAATCTCAATGGATTTTTCATAGCCATCGTACTCTACCATGCTGGAGATCTCTACGTTTTTTGTAGCCAGCGTGTGTGATTTAAAGCTTTCAGCGTAAAATCTCATGATGATCTCACCAGATAGTAGAGCTCTTTCAACAATGTTCATGGACTCATCAGCATTCGTAAAGGAGAGACTTGCTAGAATCATCATATCTCTGTAGTTTTCAACCCAGAACGGGTTGTCTTCATAAGTTACACTGAAGTTCACTTCTTTCACGATGTGATCATTCATTCGAAAACGGAAATGAGGGTATTTTACAGCATCTGGAAGATATTCTAAACGATCATCCGCCTCTTTCTCTTCCCACTTTCCAAAATTGTTCATCACATAATTCCCGAAATCCATGTCATGCAGCTTCTGGTAGTATCTGAAGTTCTCAGAAAACTCTTCTACAGTCAGTGCACCCGTGTTAGGGGGGATATTCTGCAAAAATGGTATGATAATGACCGAAATGCTGATGAAGAAAAAGAGCACAAATGCGATGATATACCGATAAATTTTTCTGTCTTTCATCCGGTAAGCAAGTCCTCTGTCCCAGCTTAGGATTTCACCTTTTCTCAGCTTGTCAAAGCTGCTTCCAAGAGAAATGAGATCGGCCAGAGGAATCAACAGCCCCATGCCTCTGACGAGGACATGAAGGGTTCTTCTGAAAGAATCCTCATAAGAAAGCGCGCTACCATTAAGGTTTTCTATATAAAGACCCATGATCCATTTTCCGAAGGTTCGTTTAAACAGCTTCAGCTGTATGGGCTCCAATATCATAATCATCACAAGGATGGTGAGGATGTTTTGAAAAGTGTAGCTTAGGCTGTCAGTTGGAGAATATTCACCTCGAATGAAATAGTTCAGAAATACAATAAGCGTACCGTACAGTGCCATGTCCAGGGTTCTTGCTGCAAAACGTCTTATGGGTTCAAAGACATGTGGAATCTCAAAATCAACATTGAAGTACTCTGAGGAAGATTCCGTGGTTGCTTCTTCGATGCTCACCAGATGTTTCTCGGCATCTAAAGTTTCGAAGGTGGCACCTTCTGAAACAATAGATTCACACAGGGATTTTGCATAGAGCACATCCTCAGTTTCAGACTCCAGATAACGGATCTGGTTTTTCAGAAGGAAGGAGAGCGTTGTCTTTTTTTGTATCAGAGATTTGATATCTTCCAGACTGAAATGAAGACTTCGAAGGAGCCGTATTTTTAGCAGCTGCTGGAGATCTTTTTCGCTGTACTCCCGATATCCGTTCTCCGTTCTTACAGGCTGGAGCAGTCCTTCTTTTTCGTAATATCTGATGTTTGCCCGGTCCATCCCAGAGCGCAGTTCGATTTCTTTGATCTTCATGTATACCTCCAGTGGTGTTCTTTGTCACTATTGTAGGGTGTCGAGGGGCTTCACAGTCAAGAAGAATTTCCAAAAATAAGGAGAAAAACAGGAAAACCCAGGGTAAAAGGACATTTTCAGTCTCTTTTGGCCTGGGTTTTGGTGTGCTCAGTAGAAGGACTCTTCGTACTCCGTAAGATGCTCCTGAAGATTCTTTGGAATCAGAAATGCAGAAACCGTCAAGAACATCAGAAGAAGTGCAAGAAGAAACATAAAGCTTAAGCTGATTCCTTCCAGGATTACTTTTCCACCAGCCTCTTTCAAAAGGATGTCCTGATATTTTTCTCCTGCCTTGAAATATAGAAAGGAAAAAATCACCGTGAAGAAAGCAAGAAGCACATTGCGTATCTTTAGCCGTCTTCTCAGTTCTTCTGAGATGGTGAAGGAGCGGCTGCCGATGTCAAACACCGCTTTATTTCCTTTTCTGAAATGCCCTTTTAACATCAGATCTCTCCGCAGCTTTTTCTCCATGTCAGGAAAGAGCCTTGAAGCGTTTTTCCACATGCCTTGTCAGAAGGAAATGGAGAACCAGTGCAAGAATAAGAAGACCTAAAAGGCTTGCCATGAAGGCCACATATAAAGATACCTGCACTTTCATTGCAAGGAATATCATAAGGGCCACCAGACCGAATCCTAAGAACATATGGATCACGGAGTTGAAGTTCTGCTTCACCGCTTTCTGCTCTGTATCCCAGTTCAGCTTCGGCCAGGTGATATCGAGAAAAATCCCAATCTGATTGATCACTAGAGAAGCCAAAAAGACGATGACTAGAGAAAGCACAAAGAATACGAGGTCGATACGAAACAGATAAAAAACAATTCCGTAGAAGATGACAAGCGCTGCAGCTTCCACATAAAAAGCGCTGACAATCTTTGCATAGATCTGCGTCATGTATGGGACGGGAATGTACTTCAGAAAGTACAGGTTTTTGCCTTCCCTTGAAATGGCAGAAGAAGCAATGATGTTGATGGAACCCATTAAGAATCCTACGCCCACAATACCAAGAAGAAGGGCACCTCTGTCAAATCCCTGAAGCATGGTAAAGACACTTTCAAGCTCCGCCTTGTCCTCCCCAGATCCCATGAGAAATGGGAACAGAATGAACAGGGGATAGATGAGGCTGATCAGCACACAGTTTAAAAAATAGACTGGAGTTCTTAAAATCAGCTTCAGCTCTTTCAGGGCATAGGAGAAGAGAATGGGCTTTCTTCGTGAACCCTTCTCCATCTCTTCTTTGGATAGCGCTTTTCTTGTGGCCTTGGATTCGGAGATGCCGATGACCCCTTTGAAGTAAAGAAGGTTCCCCAAGACATAGAACAAGAAGAAGGACAAAACGGTGATCAGAAGAAGGAGGAGAATGCTGAACAGCCCGTTTAAAGAGTTGTACGCAAGAATTCCTTCTGTGGCAAAATGGCTCGTGGGAAATACCCAAGAAGTGATCTTAAACACGGGAAGCTCAGATATATCTCCAATGGCCAAGTTTGGATCTCCGGTGAATCTTTGGGTGAAAAACTGCAGTCCGAAGTTAAAACCCAAAGCTACCACAAGACTGAGGATCCCTGCGATCATATTGAACCGGTCTCTGTTCTTAAATTTGCTGCTGTACCTCATGATCAGCATAGAGATAATGGAGGCAACAACCAAGGGGAAAACAGGAATCAGAATAAGAGAAACCAGCATATAGACATAGTAGAGGATACCGCTTCCATCCTTGATACCATACACAGTAAGCAGTGGTAGGAAGAAGACAAGGATGATGAAATACTCATAGATGAGGGATACCAGGAATTTTGCCCCTAGAATCTCACCAGCCTGCACAGGCAGATATAGGTAATTTTCCACATCCTTGGAAAAATAAAACACATTCATCACATAAAAAATACCAAACATGAAGACCATGATGCCCGCTGCGGGCACAAGAAGTCTTGGAATGAGATGAGACAGTTCTGCCATGGCCAGAGCATCATAAAGGTCCGCCAGCATAAAACCGAAGGACAGCCCCATGAGAACTGCAATGCCCAGAACAAAAAGAATCATCATCCATTTGGATTTCAGGAAAGAACTTTTGGAGCCCTTACTGGTCAGGTTGTTTAAGGTCTCATCGTTCTTGAACATAGTTTTCGTGAGGGTTATGAGATTATTCTTCATCATTTGTCATCTCCAGGAAGATTTGCTCCAGACCTTCATTTTCACTGACCATTGCCCGAAGTTCATTCATGGTTCCGCAGAACATAAGCTTTCCTTTATTGATGATGCCCACACGGTCACAGACCTTTTCGGCCACTTCCAGCACGTGGGTGGAGAAGAAGACCACATTTCCCTTGTCGGCATGCTCTCTCATCATTTCCTTTAGATAGAAAGAGGATTTTGGATCAAGTCCTGTCATGGGCTCATCGAGAATCCAAAGACTTGGATCATGGATGAGCGCGCCCATGAGAATGATCTTCTGTCTCATACCATGGGAATAGCTGGAGATGGAATCATTAAGAGCATTCTCCATATCAAACCGTTTTGCGAGGCTTTCGATTCGCTCTTTTCTTAGCGTGCTGTCCACTTGATAGATATCGCCCATGAAATTGAGATACTCAATACCTTTCAGACGGAGAAAAATATCCGGACTGTCCGGCACAAATCCGAACTGATTCTTATAGCGGATGGGGTCTTTAGACAAATCGATGCCATTTACCAGAATCTCTCCGCCATCAGGGTCGGTGATGCCTGTAAGCATC
The DNA here is from genome assembly GCF_900115135.1 of Proteiniclasticum ruminis. Lineage (GTDB taxonomy): Bacteria > Bacillota > Clostridia > Clostridiales > Clostridiaceae > Proteiniclasticum > Proteiniclasticum ruminis_A. The sequence goes on from NZ_FOVK01000011.1 coordinate 23,298, forward strand.
TTGATGGTGGTGGTTTTTCCTGCGCCATTTGGCCCTAAAAATCCGAAGATTTCACCCGGTTTCAGTGTCAGGCTGAGATTATCCACGGCTTTCACTTTCCCGCCATAGACCTTCGTGACATTTTTAATTTCAATCATGCTGTTTCATGCAAAAGCGTTGCTTTTGCTTTCCTCCCTATGAAGATTCGTTATGTTCAGTGTTGCAACTGATACTAAGCTCATGTTTAAAATATAACAAAAAGAGGTGGTATAGTAAAGGTAACCAGGGCATATATCAGAAAAGAATCAGATATTTTCTATAGAGAATGAAGACTTCTTGAGCAGGAAAAAGAGCATACAGTTACCGTATGCTCTAAAAAGGATGTCATAAGTGCTATTTTCTTTCTTTCAGAAGGTCTCTGATCTCTGTCAGAAGAAGCTCTTCTTTGCTTGGTGCAGGTGGAGCTTGAGGTGCTGCCTCCTCTTTCTTTTTGAATCGGTTCAATGCCCGTACCATCATAAAAATAGAGAGAGCAACGATAAGAAAGTTCACCACGGCCTGAATAAAGAGTCCGATCATGATGGCTGTGCCGTTGACTGTGAACGATAATGTGGAAAAATCAGGGACTGAGAAGATTGCGCCAATGAGAGGCATCACCAGGTCATTGACAAAGGATGTGACAATGGCCCCAAAAGCTCCCCCAATGATTACAGCGACAGCTAAGTCCACCACATTGCCTTTCACAGCAAATGCTTTAAAATCCTTTAGAAAATTTTTCATTTGTTTCACCTCCTGAGTTTATCATATCATAGTTTTTACATAGGAGAGGAACCATTTTTGAGGCTGACTTTTCTAGCATCCATACATTTTGAAGAAGTTGAAGCTATATCGATAGAATCCCGAAAAAAACTGTGGTACCCACCGGAAAATTCCAAAAAAGAGAGTGCCCTGTGCTATACTGTACTATAGAGAAGAATTCTTCTTCCCAGATGTTTTTAATAGATTTTTGAGAAATGTTGTTTACAATGAGTTTGTAGTAATTTTTGAAAGTAGGTCTTTTAGATGGCAGAAAAAACAGAGAACAGAATCAGTTATGTGGTGAAGGAATGGGTGATTCCCATTGTGACGGCATTGCTGCTGGCTTTTCTTATCAATACCTTTGTGGTGTTTCGTATAGAAGTGCCCACAGGCTCCATGATTCCCACCATCAATGTGGATGATAAGATTTTTGTGAGAAAAGTATACAATAAGGATCAGTTCGAACGCGGAGATATACTGGTCTTCCGCTCGAAAGAACTGTTCACAGAAGATGGAAAAGAGATGCTTCTCATCAAGAGGCTCATTGGGCTTCCAGGGGATGTGGTGGAGCTGAAAGAAGGCATTCTTTATGTCAATGGATACCTGGTGGAAGAGCCCTATGTGGTGAATCAAAGCAGCTTTACCGGAACCTTCACAGTGCCTGAAGATCATCTGCTCTTCTTTGGAGACAACAGAAAAACTTCCAATGATGCCAGATACTGGCAGCAGCCTTATATCCATGAGGATCAGGTCATTGGAAAAGGTGGACTTCGGATTCTGCCTCTAGAGAATTTTGGTTTTTTAAAATAGAATGCAGTGAAAAATAAGAATGCGGATTAATGGAGGATTGCAGATGGAACTTAGGAAAATAATTGAGTCAAACAAGGACAGACTTATAGAAGATGTGCTGAAACTTGTGTCTTTTGAGTCCGTCAAGGGAGAAGAACAAGAAGGCATGCCTCAAGGAGAAGCGGTGCATGAAGCGCTCAAAGCAGCCCTGGAGATGGCGGAAGGCTATGGATTCAAAACCTTCCATGTGGATGGACATGCAGGGGTTGTGGAGTATGGAGACGGAGAAGACTATGTGGCTGTTCTTGGACATCTGGACGTGGTTCCCGTGGGAGACGGCTGGACCAAGAATCCTCTGGGAGAAGTCCACGGAGACCGGATTTACGGAAGAGGCACCATGGATGACAAGGGACCTATGGTCTCAGCGCTTCATGGACTCATCGCCATTAAAGAATCTGGTATCCCTCTGAAACATAAGATCCGTCTTATATTCGGCACCAGTGAGGAAACCGGAGGACCGGACATTGAAGAGTATCTGAAAAAAGAAAAACAGCCCGTGGCAGGATTCACACCGGATGCTGATTTTCCAGCCATCCACGCGGAGATGGGAATTCTAGTGATTAGGCTTTCCAAAAAATTGGAGAATCATTCTCTTCTTTCACTGGAAGGCGGACAGGCTGTGAATATGGTGCCGGATGCAGCTAAGGTGACTTATAGAAAAGGGGATGAAGAAAAGACCATCGCTTTTGAAGGCGTATCTGCCCACGGCAGCACACCTCATAAAGGTAAGAATGCCATTTCCATGCTGCTTTCCGATATGGTGCGAAATGAGGATTTTCAAACCCTTAAGGACACTTTAAGTGTGCTCGAGTATAATCTTGCAAAGGATTTGGACGGAAAAGCCATGGGGGTGGACTTTAAAGATGAGCCTTCAGGGAAACTTGTTCTGAATCTTGGTAAAATCAAACTGACAGAAGATACATTGGACACATACATCAACATCCGGTATCCAGTTACAGTGAAGGAAAAGGAAGTCACAGAGAGAATCAGGGAACTTTTTGAAAAAGAAGGATTCACCTTTGACGTCATGGCACATGACGGCCCCCTGTATTTCCCTAAGGATACACCACTCATTGAAAAACTCATGGGTGTGTATACGAAAGAGACTGGAGATGAGAGAGAAGCTCTTGCCATTGGTGGTGGAACTTACGCAAAAATGATGAAGAACATCGTAGCGTTTGGACCGCTTCTTCCAGGAAGAGAAGACACCCTCCATCAGCTGGATGAATATATTCTCATCGAAGATTTGATGACTTGTGCCAGAATTTATGCCAATGCCATGGTGGAGTTGGCAAAATAGGGGGCAGAACATGAACAGTAACAACAATAAGCCTGGGAAAGGCAATAAGAATATCAAATTCTATATCGTGTATTTTCTCAGCGTCCTCGTCATGGTGACGGTATTCAATTACTTTGCCAATGACATCAGGAATCAGAAGCAAAATTACAATGAGTTTCAGAATGCCATTACTGAAGATCGTGTCAAGAGCATCAAACTGGATGAGTCTCAAAGAAAATTTGAGTATACCATGGTGGATGGGGATGAGCTGGCAGGCTTTACCCTCTATACTGGATATATACCCAATGATGAAGAGATCGTTCAGCTGATCAAGGAAAAGAACATTCCGTTTGAAGTGGCGACGGTGCAGGTGGCAAATCCGATCCTCAGCATCCTTCTCTCCTGGGTACTGCCTTTAGGACTTCTGCTCTTCCTTGGAAACTATATCATGAAGAGTATGGACAAACGGGGCGGAGGGATGATGTCCTTCGGAAAGAACACCGCCAAGCTTTATGAGAGCGATACGGGAGTCACCTTCCGTGATGTGGCCGGTCAGGAAGAAGCCAAGGAGTCTTTGGTGGAAATCGTGGACTTTCTTCATAATCCTAAGAAATACGTGGAAATCGGAGCAAAGCTTCCGAAGGGAGCTCTCCTTGTAGGACCTCCAGGAACGGGTAAGACCCTTCTTGCCAAGGCTGTGGCTGGAGAGGCTAAAGTGCCTTTCTTCTCCCTTTCCGGTTCCGCATTTGTAGAGATGTTTGTTGGTATGGGGGCTGCAAGAGTCCGTGACCTCTTCAAGGAGGCCATGGCCAAAGCGCCTTGTATCATATTCATCGACGAGATTGACGCCATCGGTAAGTCCCGTGAAACAGGCGGTTACGGTGGTAATGATGAAAGAGAGCAGACACTTAACCAGCTTCTTGCGGAGATGGACGGATTTGACTCATCCAAAGGTATTGTTCTTCTGGCTGCGACCAACCGTCCTGAAGTGCTGGATAAAGCGCTGCTGAGACCGGGCCGATTTGACAGAAGAATCATCGTAGATGCACCGGACCTTAAGGGCCGTGAAGCGATCCTTAAAGTCCATGCCAAAGACGTGAAAATGGGCGATGATGTGAATCTTCTGGAAATCGCCAAAGGAACACCGGGCGCTGTCGGTGCGGACCTGGCCAATATGATCAATGAAGCGGCACTTCGAGCGGTGAAAAATGGCAGAGCCTATGTCATGCAGGAAGACCTGCAGGAATCCATAGAACTTGTCATCGCCGGACAGCAGAAGAAAGACCGCATCATGTCTCCAAAAGAGAAGAGAATCGTGGCGTTCCATGAGATCGGACATGCACTGGTGGCTGCCATGCAGAAAAATACAGATCCTGTCATGAAAATCACCATCGTGCCCCGTACCATGGGTGCCTTGGGCTACACCATGCAGGTGCCTGAGGATGATAAGTATCTCATGAGCAAAGAAGAGATGCTCACTGAAATCACCATCTTGTTCGGAGGACGTGCAGCGGAGGAAGTGGAGTTTAAGTCCATCACCACAGGCGCATCCAATGACATCGAACGAGCCACCAACATGGCGAGAAGAATGGTTACTCTTTACGGCATGAGCGATACCTTTGATATGATGGCTTCAGAATCTGTAAGAAACCAGTATCTGGATGGAAGAACTGTGATGAATGTCAGTGACAGAACAGCGGCGAAAGTCGATGAAGAAACACTCAGCATCATCAAGGCATGCCATAAAAAGGCCATTGAAATTCTGGAAGAGCATAAGGACCTTATGAGAGAACTTTCAGAGGTGCTTCTGGATAAAGAAACCATCACAGGTCATGAATTTATGGAAGTGGTGCGTCGCACCATGGGAAATGATTTTGGTCTGACCAAGGCAGAAATGGAAGAAAGAGCAAAAAAGGCAGAGGCAGAAAAAGCCAATGACGAGGCGGAAGTGATCCATGTGGATGAAGAACCCTCAGAAACTGTCCCTGCAGAAGAAAGTAAAGAACTGGACGAATAACCTATGGCCGTAACCATATCTTTTTTGGTTGCGGCTATACCTTTGGAGGACCCATGAAAGAATTTAATTTGGACTTGCCAAAAGAAGAGCTGGAAAAGGAATATGCTTATCTGGAGCGTGTGGAAGCTCTGATTTTGGAAGAGATCTTATATAATACCCAGCGAAAAAAGCTGGTATATGATGATATTGTAGAATACCGAAAGACCCTCATCGATGAGTACCGCTCTGATGAGGATAAGCAAATCGATTATTTTGACCACAACCGCTATGTGCAGGAAGAAACCTTCAAGGCAGTGGAAAAGAGGCTGCTGGAGCTCACAGAACTTCACAGCACCCCATACTTTGGAAAAATCACCTTTAACGAAGAAGGTTTGGAGGAAGAAGACATCTACATCGGCAAGTTCGGTCTGGTGGATGAGAAGGCCTATGAGCCCTTGGTCATAGACTGGAGAGCGCCCATTGCGTCCCTCTTCTATAAGGGGACAGTGGGGAAGGATTCCTATAAAGCACCCATGGGAGAAATGCCAGTGGACATTCTTCTAAGAAGACAGTTTCTGATCAGAGAAGGCTTGCTGAAAGGGGTCTTTGATACCCAGAGCAATGTGCAGGATGAAATCCTTCTGGAGGTGCTTTCCTCCAATGCAGGGAAGAAGCTGAAGGACATCATCATGACCATTCAGGAGGAGCAGGACCAGATCATCCGTGAAAAGCGGGAAGGCGTACTTGTGGTCAATGGTGTGGCTGGAAGCGGTAAAACCACCATAGCTCTCCATAGAGTTTCCTATCTTCTTTATAACTACCGCAAGATGCTTGAAAACAAGGTCCTGATCTTAGGACCCAATAATATGTTTATGGACTATATCTCTCAAGTGCTGCCCTCTTTAGGGGAAAGCGGTGTCCATCATAACACCTTCAAGGATCTGGCTTTAGAGCTCATGGAGTTCAAGGAGCCCATCTTCATGGGAGAAGACTATGTGGAAGCACTCTTAAGCGGGGATGAAGAACTGGTGGAGGATGCCAGGAAGAAAAGAAGTGAGGACTTTAAGAAGGTCCTTCTGGAAAAAGTCGAGGAAGTGGAGAAAACATATTTCCCATTCCGTTCTTATGAGTTCTTAGGAAAGACACTGGTCACCGAAGAGGAAATGGAGAAAATCCTCCTCAAAGACTTCAAGTATATGCCCTTCTTCAAAAGAGCCACAAGGCTGAAGAGAATTCTCATCACCCGAATGAAAGAAGTGAGAGATGAGAAGAGGTTTGCCATCGATAAGAAGTACGAGGCCATGAAGGCCACCATGAGTAAAGATGGAAACGACAGAAATACCATTGCCAATATGAGAAGATCTGAAATTAGAGACCTCATTCGGCTGGTGGCACTGAAAAGAGAAGAGTTCCGGGATCTGTCCCATGGCAATTATCTCAAAGGATATGAGGAGCTCAAGGCTTTTGAGTTCTATACAGAAGCAGACATTGCACCTCTTCTATATTTCAAGCATAAGCTGCATGGACTGAAGCTTCCTTATCAGGTTGCTCATGTGGTGCTGGATGAGGCACAGGAGTACTCTCTCATTCATTATGAAGCTCTTCGTGACATCACTGGCACCCAGTCCTTCACCATTGTGGGAGACACCAACCAGATGATTCTCCATGGAGAAAGCGCCATGAGAGATCTTTCCTCTGTATTCTCAGATATCAGGCATTATGATCTCAAGAAGAGCTATCGATCTACTTTTGAAATCATGGACTTTGCAAACTCTTTCCTTGGAGAAGAGAAAATCGTGCCATTGGTACGAAATGGTGAACCGGTGAAGGATCTTGGAGATCTCTCACTGGAAGAGTCCTTGGAAAAGATAGTGGAGACGGTGAACAGCTACAAGGAAAACAATCTGGATACCATAGGGATCCTGACAAAGGACATGAATACCACCAGGGAGCTCTATCAGCTTCTGAAAAACAAGATCAATGTAAAACTTATAGACAGTGAGGATGCCCTTTTAAAAGGAGATCTTTACCTTATGCCTTCTTACTTTGCCAAGGGACTGGAGTTTGATGGCGTAGTCATGGTGGAGAAAAAAGGAGAGGAAGGACAGGCGCTGATCCGCTATATCATGGCCACCCGAGCTCTGCACAGACTTACAAGACTGACTTATGCGGATTCTATGATCTATTAGAACAAATTAGTAAAGCTCCAGACGCAATGGCGTGTCTGGAGCTTTTTCAGCATTTTGGGTGCATTTGAGTGAAAGAAGATGGACATCTAAAAATTTAAATTAGAAGTAGGAACATCATTTTATATATAGTATAATAATCTCAATGAATTTCTGGAGATAGTGTATTAGTACTGGAGTATACATGCGAAATGGTGTGCAATCGAAAGGAGAGGGCTATGGCGATATATATCGTGCGTAAGACGGGATGGCTGGGGTCAGGGTCAAAGATTCATGTTCTGATTGATGGAGTGAGAAGAGGAGAAGTATATGGAAACTCTCCCGTAGAATTTCAGGTGGCAAAAAATGAGGCAGCTGTAAAAGTGACCCAGCTTGGGATCAGAAGCAAAGAAAAGGTCATTTCAGACGGGATGCTTCTTGAAATCCACCAGAGCCTCTGGCATAGAATAAGCTTTCCGGTGATGATTGTTGCACAGTTTCTTACGGTATTTGTTTCAGATTTTATGCTGAGTTTGATACTTCTCCTTGCACTTGGCGTTCTTTTCATTGGAAGTTTGTACGTCATACCTGGATTTCACTTGAAAAAAGTTTCAGATGATATCAATGACCAAACAATGGAAACAGAGGAGGTAACAACATGGAACAGATAATACTACCACTTCTCATCAGTTTTGCACTATATGCAGCGCTATTTGTTCTGATTCAGCAAAAGAAAAAACAGGAAAAAGATACGGCGGTGAAGGGAAAACCTCTTCCGTTCATCAACCAGTTCTTCATTTACAGTATATGGCCAACACTGATCATGGTGTTTTTCATGGATTTTGAGTTTTATCAATTCGTTGTGTTCTATGGGTACTCTTTGGTGATGGTATATCTTGGGAACATCGCATACAAAAAAACTGTGGAGAGAACTGAAGAAGCTGTGGAGGATGTAGAGTAGAGGATAGTGCTGATGAACAGAATGGAATGGGAGAGTGTATGAAAATCAAGAATATAGGAAAAATAATCTTCCTTATGGGGTTTTTCGTGTCAGCGGGTTCTATGATCAGGTCTTACAGCAGAGGAGATTACATTGGAATGGGTCTTTTTGCCATCCTAGGAATATTACAGCTTCTGGGTCTCTATCTCCAAAATAGTGAAAGACAGAAGTGAGAAAAGTAGCAAATAGGATGAATAATAATACTTGAAAATTATGGGGACTGCTGAATATATCTTTCAAAACTCAGTGCAGTCATGTGCTGAGGAAATCACCTTATATAGAACAATCTCATTCTATGTACGAATATCCATAGAAAAAAGTTAAGACCTAAACTGATATGATGCTAATGTTTGTGATGGAATATGCAGAGGGAGGATGAAGATGGGGAAAAAAGCTAGGTATGGCATGATTGCAGCAGCAATTATCGGGATTGTGGTGTATATGTTTGTTCTAAGAAATCCTTTGAAACAGGATCCTCAAAAAATAATCATTAGAAATGGGACCACTGGAGAAGAAACGATCCTTATTGAAGAAAACAAAGATCAATTCATGGCCAAATTATCAGAAGCAGAACCAAAAATATCCGGATTTCATCTTTGGACAAGCGGATATCGGTATATGATTTTTTTCGAAGACAATGGAAGAACAAGAGACATCACAACAAAGGGTAAGAACAGATTTGTTTCTGGGATCATAGAGTATACGACAGATATAGACATAATTTCAATCATGGAAGAGTTCACTAGTTCAAAATAAAAAAACCATCCAGCTCAAAGCATGCCGCTTTATTGAACTGGATGGTTTTTGCTTGGTTTTCTTTTTATCATTGAATAGAGCAGCTAATTCTAATAGCATATGATGTCCGATGTACTAGAAGATAGAAGAGCAGAAATAGTAGGGTTCGTTCTATTAAGGGAAATATAATTAAAGCAAAATGTATCCTGCTTAGCCCTAGAATACTGTCACATCCAGCTCTATGGTGATCATGATCCTGGCGGTCTTAAACTCTTCATGGAGTTTTTCTTCCAGTTCCTTTCGGATCTTCTCTCGGCTTTCTTCTGTGGTGTTTTTACTGTCAACCACCACTTCTAAAATAAGAAGCTCGTGCTCACTGAGGCCTGTATACCGAAAATCATGGTAGGAGACAACCCCTTCCACAGAGTGGACGATTTCACCTACAGTTTCTTTCACCGACAGATATTTCTCATCCTGATAGTTCACAGGATCCATATGAATCACAAGGGAGATATGGAATTCTTCACGTATGTGGCGTTCTATTTTGTCGATGAGATTATGAAGTTCTACAAGATCCATGTTGTGTGGCACCTCTACATGGATGGTTGCCATGGTTTTGGATGGGCCATAATTATGGATTTCCAGGTCGTGGACTCCATAAATATTGTCGTAGGAAAGGATTTTCTTTTTGATTCTCTCTGCAAGCTCTCTGTCTGGTTTCTGACCGAGAATGGGATTGATGGTTTCCAGGGACAGATTGATCCCCGAGTAGATGATATAGAGCGCTATGAGGACGCCCACGATGCCATCCACTGGAAGGGTCGTGAGAGGAGATAAGAGCAGACCCAGAAATACCACAAAGGTCGTAAGAACATCACCAATGGCATCCTGCGCAGTGGCTAGAAGGGTTCCAGACTGCACTTTCTTTCCAAGATTTTTATTGAAGACATAAATAAAGAGCTTCACGCTCATGGAGAGAAAAAGTATGGTAAGAATCAAAGGAGAGGTTTCCACGACACCGGGATTTATGATTTTTTTGAAAGAGGAGACCACAAACTGGTACCCTACCACAATGACGAGAACCGCAATGGTGAGACCCGTCAGGTATTCAATTCTGCCATGACCGTAAGGATGCTCTTTGTCCGGCTCTTTTCCAGCCAGCTTGAAGCCGAAGATGGTGATGATGGAGGAGGCGGTATCTGTGAGGTTATTGAAGGCATCGGCAATGATGGAGATGCTTCCTGTAAAAAGACCCAGCAGTCCCTTGATGGAGAATAGAAGGAAATTCAGGACGATCCCTAAAACGCCTGAGATGGTGCCCACCCGTTCCCGTTCCTTTCCATTTTGGTAGTCTCTGCCATCGATGATTCTGTCCACTAATTTGCTGATCATAATAACGTCTCCTCATTTCATAACTGATGCTTTTCATTTGAATTTTAGACCTAATTATACCATATCATCCACACAGATTTCCTGAATAATTTATGAGGAAGAGTGGTTTCTTCAATTTCATACATACCATATCATCCGCGATACACAAGCGGTGTATGGATATCAAAAGAGTGAAAATGTGGGCAGTACAGGGGAAAACATGATAGAATAGACCTGAGTTTATAATTTATGGAGGTTAGTCATGGAAGAGAAAAAGCTTGCATATGAACTGATTGATTTTCTGCACGCATCCTCTACTGCATTTCAGGCAGTGGATGTGATGAGAAAGGAACTTTTGTCCAAGGGGTATAAAGAGCTCCTGGGTGAAGAATCCTGGTCCCTCCAAGAGGGAGACCGTGCGTTCTATACGAAAAATGGTTCGGCACTATTTATGATACAGATCGGAAAAACCCCGCTGGAAGGCGGCTTCAAAATGGCGGGAGCCCATACCGATTCTCCTGCCTTCAGAATCAAACCGGATGCTGAAATGGTTCAGGACGGATACTTGAAACTGAATGTGGAAACTTATGGTGGACCGATCCTTTCCACCTGGTTTGACAGACCGCTGTCTGTGGCAGGACGTGTTCTTCTCAAAGGAGAAAGCGCTCTGAAGCCAAAGACCATGCTGGTGGACTTTGAAAAGCCCCTTCTTTATATCCCATCCCTTGCTATCCACATGAACCGCAAGGTCAATGAAGGTGTTGAAATCCATAAGCAGAAACATGTGCTGCCTGTGGTGACCATGGTTCAGGAAGGATTTAGCAAGAAGGGATTCCTGAAGGGACTTGTGGCAGAAAAGCTTGGTGTGAGTGCAGAGGAAATCCTTGATTTTGATCTGTTTGTTTATGAAGCGGACAAGGGAAGTCTTGTGGGGCTTCAGGAAGAATTTATCTCTTCCAAGAGACAGGACAATCTCTCCAGTGTTCATGCCATCTACAAGGCCATGCTGGAAGCAAAGGAATTCTCTGGCATCAATGTGGGAGCCTTCTTCGACAATGAGGAATGTGGCAGCGCATCAAAGCAGGGAGCGGATTCCACTCTCCTGAGAGACCTGATGGAAAGAGTGTTTTATGCGCTGGGAGGCACAAGAGAAGGCTTCCTGAAGAGTCTGGAGTCTTCCTTCATGATTTCAGCAGATCTAGCCCACAGTGTGCATCCAAATTACAGTGAGATGCATGATCCAACCAATCGTCCGCTGATCAACGAAGGACCAGTGATGAAGATTTCTGCGAACCAGAGATACACATCAGACGGAGATTCTCTGGCGGTATTCAGAAATCTATGTGAGACTGCTGGAGTTCCATGCCAGAGCTTCGTGAACAGAAGCGATCTTCCAGGCGGAAGCACCATTGGACCCATCGGATCCACACATCTGCCCATCAGAACCATAGATATCGGGAATCCTCTACTGGGGATGCATTCTGTGAGAGAGCTGGGAGGCGTCAAGGATCATCTGTATCTGACAAAAGCCCTTGCGGTATATTTCAATCTGATGTAACTGAAACTTTTTTGTCTTTTCTTTCATCAGGAATTTATGTACAATGATTCTAGTAAATATGTGGAGTTGGTATAGTGAAGAAGCGTAATATTGTAGTGGGTCTTCTCATGGGCGTAACCATGATGGCTCTGTTATCCGGATGCGCATCCGTTCCAAAGGCTGAAGATCCATCGGTATATCTGGATCCCGCCCAGGAGAATGCGGCAGACAAAGAAGAAGTGGTCGCTTATGCAGAAGAAGTGAAGCCTCTTATTGAGAGTTTCTATGAAGAAGGAAAGGGGCTGAAAAATCTTTCAGCAAAAGGCAATGCGCTTTTCGTGGAAGTGGATCTTTCAGAAGTGCCTGGAGAATATGACAAAGTGGAAGACCAGATGATTTATGAAAGCACCAGAATCACCCATGGACTTCTCAATTACCGTCCTTATGAGTTCATCAAAGACCTCTATAAGATTTCCATCACCTTTACAGGGGAAAAAACCTTGGACTTCTATGGAAAACAGATGGTGGAGAATGAAGGAGAACTTTCCTTCAAAGCAGAAACCATTGTGGCAGAAGTGAAACGTAAATAAGCCTAAAATGAAGAACCTGAATCAGTGGATGAATTTCTCACTGATTCAGGTTCTTTTGCTCTTCTAGAAAAGACCTGTTTCTTTGGCCTTTTCCAAGGTTTCTTTTGCTTTTCTATGATCCTGTCTATAGAGGGAGTAGAGCTTTGCTTTTTCTTTCAGCCTTACGCGGGCATCTCTTTGGGGGTTACGGAGTATATAGTCCCTGCATGCTGTGCTGCAGAAACCTTCTTCTTTCTCCTCACAGCTTTCACAGGAGAAGTGCTGCAGATGGCAGTCATCGTTGGTGCAGTTGATGTACCTGTCCGTTGGGGTACCACAGTGCACGCACTTTGAGACGATGACATCTTCCTCCTGATTGATCTTTACAGAGATGCGGTCATCAAAGACATAGCATTTTCCGTCCCATAAGCGGCCTTTTGTGTTTTCGTTCTGGCCATAGGTGACAATGCCTCCTTCCAAGTGATAGACATCTTTAAATCCTTGATTGAGGAGTACGCCTGTAAGCTTTTCACACCGGATGCCTCCAGTGCAGTACGCAAGGACCTTCTTGTCTTTGTGCTCGCTGAGGTTATCCTCGATCCACTTGGGAAATTCTTTGAAGTTTGTGATATCAGGCCGGATGGCTCCTCTAAAATGCCCCAGGTCATACTCATAACCGTTTCTGCCGTCGAGGATGATCACATCTTCCTTTTGCATCATATCGTGCCACTCTTCTGGTTTCAGATACGTACCCACAAGATCCTTCGGATTCACATCATCTTCCGGGAAAAGAGTGATGATGCTGTCCCTTTGTTTTACATAGAGCTTCCGGAAAGCATTGTGGTCCTCTTCATGGATCTTGAAGACCATGGTGGCGAATCTGGGATCTTTTTTCATATGCTCCATATAAGCGTCGGTATCTTCTACAGTGCCCGATAGAGTTCCATTGATGCCTTCCTGTGCCACAAGGATCCTGCCCTTCAGGTTCAGGGACTCACAAAGGGCTTTGTGCTCTTTTGTATACTCCTCAGGATGTTCTATATGGACGAACTGATAGTAAAGCAGGACGCGGTAATTTTTCTCATTCATAATTCATTTCTCCGTTCAATTTTTCCTGAACTGAGTATACCGTATAAATTAAATTTTGTAAATTGCCATAGGATGCAACTTAAATTGATAAATTTTGACATGGTGAATCGATAGGAAATATTAGCAATCTGCATAAGGAGTTTCTGATTATTATCGGGAAAGTATACTGTCTAGTTCTCAATAAGGTCATACTATATAATGGAGTTGAAGGTGAGTATAAAACCCACATCAATGAGATGAATTATAAAATTATAAAAAAATATATTGATTGAAGATAAAAATAGGCTGCTGAATACTCATATAAGTATAGGGGGGTGACTGTGGGGGTGTTTGGAAAGAAGAGTTTACGAAAAGAAACGTATCTTGTTTTTGTGCATGAGTACAAAGGAACCATGTACCGGATTGCACTAGGATATCTAAAGACAGAGAGTGATGCCATGGAAGCTGTGGATGAGACGGTGTACATTGGGCTGTCAAAACTTCATCAGCTGAGAGAAGAGGAAAAGCTGAAACCATGGATGACAAAAATCCTCATCCATGAATGCCATCGTCTTATCAGGCTTCGGAAAAAGGATATTCCTACAGAGCAGCTGCCTGAAACCGAGGAAGTGACATCGAGGGTCTCTCTTACCATGAGAGAAGCCATCGGCGAGCTGCCAGAAGATCTTCAGGAAGTCATTATACTGCGTTATTTTGGCGATCTGACGGTGAAAGACACGGCAAAAGAGCTGAATATCCCTCAAGGGACCGTGGCTACAAGAACAAGGAAAGCATTGGAGATGTTAAAGGAAAAGCTGATTTTCTGGGAAGGAGGTGCAGAACATGAATCCGTTTGATGAGAAAGTCAGAAGCTGTCTAGAGGATGAAATTATAGAACCAGATACACTGCAAACACTGGAAGAACGGATTTTAGCCCGATACAGAGGAACGAGAAGAAAAAAAGCAGCCCAACTGTTTTTGATGATGTCTCTCCTTTTTTCCGGTCTTCTGTTCTACACTGCAAACACTGAATCCGTTTTTGCAGATAAACTCCGAAGCGTTCCCATCCTAAAAGAATTTTTGAGCGCCATGGACATCAGTCCAGCTGAAGAGAAAAGTATTGAAGAGCTTGGAATTCTTTCTGAGAGCGGAAAATATGATGTTCGGCTTCAGTATGCACTATCAGAAGACAAAAGAGTATTTCTTTATTTTCAGTTTCCAGAAGAAGTAGTGCTTCGGGAGAGTGATCATCTTGAGATAGAACTGCTAGATGTATACGATCAGGTGACCAAAAAGGACTACTCGATGACATTCATGAAAAACTTAAATCCCGGTATGCCTCCATCAAACAATGGTTATATTGTGATTCAAGGGTTCATACCCGCAGGGATGGACTTATCTTTCCCTGAAAAGCTGCACATTGCATTTCGGGCCAATGTGGCCAGAAATGTCAGTTACGATCATTGGGGCACAAGAAGTGCAGAGGATGAGCCACTGGGAGAGTACAGATTTGATGTGGAGCTGCAGAAGATGGAGAAGAGGATTCTGGAACGTGTGGGAAAAAAGGTGCTGATTGACGGGAATACTCTAGTCATTGATCAGCTGGAAAGAGGGTTGAAGACATTGGATATCGTGGTTAGTCAACCCAAAAACAACAAAGACATCATCACCGAAATTTCAGGATATATGAGAGACGGGAAGACGAAAAAAATCATCGATGAAGACATAACGGTGTCTTACTTCACCAAAACAGGGGAAATACATGCATTATATCTGAACGGAGAAGAGATTCCTAAAGGAGGAGAAGTGGAAATCGTTCTTGAAGAGGCGATACTTCTACCGAAAGATCAGCAGTATATTACAATTGATATGCAGAAGAAAGAGATGATCCATCCTATTCCGGGAATAAGCTTGGAAATGGCGTCAGCTGGAAAACGCTCCGCGCTAACTTTCATCACTGAAAGTAATATACATCCCTTTGACACCTATAAAACCTCAGCATCAGCGGAGGAAAAAAGATTGCCTCATCCTAGTGTTCAAACAATCGGGGAGAACAGGACCAAATGGAGCTATGTGATAGATGAAAATTTGATGGATGAAGTAGTCTTAAGAAGAGCCAGGGAATCAGGACGAAAAGTGGTGTTCGAAACGCCTATCGTCATTGAACTTAAGGTGCCTTCTGCAAACTCATTCACCCCAATTCCATAGATAAGCAAAAAAAGCTCTGTATAAGGAGCCCGGTATTCATCTAAAGCGAAATGAGCAGCACAGCAAAATGAGAGTATACGTTGAGGAGGACAGATTTGAAAAATAAAAAATACGCCACACTACTAGTAATTATGATAAGCATAATGGTCATTTCCGGATGTAAAAAAGAAGAACAAACACTTTACAACCGAAACATAGTGGTGGATGGTACTGTATTACCATTCTATGAGAGCTCGTTGACGTATAATGCAGAAGATGAAGGACAGATGAGAAGTAAGCTTTCTTCAATGTTGAATGACACCATCGCAAATCTGCCTGGAACTGAAGAGTATATCATTGTAAATCACAATGGAGAAGATTTGACACAGGAATTTCTTGTTGAGAAATCACCTTCTCATCAGGAAATGCAAGACATGATTAAAAAAGTCAAAGAAAATGGATACCTGATTGTAAGAAAAGATCATTATCGAGTTACAACAATTGAAAAAGAGATGAAGGCTCTCTTTGCTGGTGAAAGAATTGCAATCAGACCTGAAATAATGGATAAAGTGATGAAAGACAACAAAGAAGCGTATGAGAATAAGGACTATGAATCCATCAATTTGTATCTTCAAAAGAATGATATTAAAATCTATGATACATTGAATTTGCAACCATAATAACACTGTTTACATACAGAGCCGAAAAAAAGACTGGAAATCCAGTCTTTTTTAGCAATAAACGGAAATCTAAGTCCACTTTAGCTCTCTACTTTTTTATGGTTCCTTTTCATGATTTTTGGGAGTACTCCTCGGATGAACCCATCCAAAAAAGTGATTGAACCAAATAGTTCCATTCCAATCCCTGGTCTGTATCGCTCTGCTCCAAAGATATAATTTGCTAGAATGCCCAAAACGTAAAATGCCGCTCCTACGAAGACTTTTTTCATATGATAATCTTGTTTCTTCAAAAACATCCATCCTTTCGATACAGGTATTTTGCGATTGCAGCCTTACTGCCAAGTGTCCTTTTTGATGTTCAGAGTATAAATCTTGTGTATATCAGAGAGGGAGGTTACAGTAATTCTTCATAAAGGGCTCTCACCAGGTGATTTCAAAGTAAGCAGTCTCGTGAAGAATCATGAGGATATCATATATGGACTATTCGTAGCATTTGCACTCTGATTCTATACTAATGATACGGAATATAGTTTAAGCATACTGTAAAATTTGTAAAATAGATAGCTGAAAATAGAAAAGCAGCTGAAGTTTCTCTTCAACTGCTTTTGCTGCTTGATAGACCTGAGATGAACTCCGATCTGCCAAACTGCTAATCAACTTTACCCACATCAGTCAATGTAAGGCCCTTATTATGGCTTAGCGCCCAGCTGATGCCCCATTCATTCTGGAAGAGCAGGATGTTTCTGTCTCTCAGATCCTTTACCAGGCGAGTGTCAGAGGTGATGTCCAGATCATCCAGGTTGATGTCTTCCTGATCCATCCAGCGCACGAAGCGGAAAGGAAGTCTTTCAACTTTCAGATCCACACCATATTCATTCTTCAGTCTGAACTCCAGAACGTCCATCTGCAGTGTACCCACTACACCGACAATGATCTCTTCCATGCCGATATGGAGTTCTTTATAGACCTGGATGGCTCCTTCTTGAGCCACCTGAGTGATTCCCTTGACAAACTGCTTTCTCTTCATGGTATCCATAGGCCGCACCCTGGCAAAATGCTCTGGTGCAAAGGCTGGAATACCTTCAAATCGGAATTTGTTGTTTGTGGAGGTGAGGGTATCTCCAATGGAGTAGATACCTGGGTCGAAAACACCGATGATGTCTCCAGCATAGGCTTCTTCCACCATTTCTCTGTCCTGAGCCAGGAACTGCTGAGGCTGAGAAAGCTTCACCTTTCCTTTGCCCTGATAGTGGTTCACTTCCATACCCTTCACAAACTTGCCAGAGCAGATTCTGATAAAGGCAATCCGGTCTCTGTGCTGAGGATTCATATTCGCCTGAATCTTGAAGACAAAGGCAGAGAAGTCATCGCTCATGACATCAATTTCCTCACCCTCACTGGTTTTTCTTGGAAGGGGAGAAGAAGTGAGTTCCAGGAAGGACTTTAGGAATGGCTCCACACCAAAGTTTGTCAGAGCAGAAGCAAAGAATACAGGGCTGAGTTCTCCGCGAAGAACTGCTCCCATATCAAACTCATCTCCAGCAATGTCAAGAAGCTCGATATCATCCTTCAGCTGTTTGTGGAAATCTTCTCCGATGAGGTCTACAAATACCTGGTCCTCTACGGATCCCTTCACGGAGTTTACCGTAGTCTGTCCATGATTTCCTGAAGAGAACACCTGAATACTGTTGGAGCTTCTCTCATATACACCTTTAAAATCTTTTCCAGATCCAATGGGCCAGTTCATGGGATAAGTTTTGATGCCAAGCTCCCGCTCAATCTCTTCCATAAGCTCGAAAGGATCCCTTGCTTCACGGTCCATCTTGTTGACGATGGTGAAGATTGGAATATTTCTCAAAGAGCACACATTGAAGAGCTTTCTTGTCTGCTCTTCCACACCTTTTGCAGCATCCACAACCATTACAGCAGAGTCTGCTGCCATAAGAGTTCTATAGGTGTCTTCCGAGAAGTCCTGATGTCCTGGGGTATCCAGGATGTTGATGCAGTAGCCGTCATAGTTGAACTGCATCACGGAGGAGGTTACAGAGATTCCTCTCTGCTTTTCAATCTCCATCCAGTCGGATACAGCATAATTCTTTGATTTTCTTGATTTTACAGAACCTGCCAATCGGATGGCGCCTCCATAAAGAAGCAGCTTCTCGGTCAGGGTTGTTTTACCGGCATCCGGGTGAGAGATGATGGCAAAGGTTCTACGTCTCTCAATTTCTTTTCTTAAATCTTCCACGGTTTTCCTCCATATTTACGATCTATGCAAATCCTGCCGAACATGCAGGAGCTTCCATTTCATACTTCTTGTCTTTTTCAGACCAATTATATATTATAGTTGATTTTCAAGGATTATACTACTAAATTTCCAGAAGAAAAAGTGGAAAATCAGACTCTTTACAAGAATTAATGGAAATTTAATGGTAAGTATAACGTATTTATATATATTGTGGGGTATAATGAATACAATTAGCAGTGGAGGGACAGAATGATCAGATTAGCAGCCATAGACATGGACGGAACCTTGCTTTCCAAAGAGCATACCGTCAGTGAAGTCAATCAAAGAGCCATAGCCCTGGCCAAAGAAAAGGGAATCAAAGTAGTGCTCTGCAGCGGCAGAACCATTGAGAATCTTCTCAGTTTCACCAAAGAGCTCAATCTTCATGGAGAAGAGGACTATGTAGTCGGCTATAATGGAGCAGGAGCAGTGAAATCTGCCAGCGGAGAATTTATTTACGAAAACTGTCTAACCGGAAAAGAGACCAAGGCCATCACAAGAATCTGTGATGAGCTTGGTGCCAACTATACGGTGCACACTTTCAGGAGAGCATTTACGCCTCGAGACAATGCGCACTCCAGAAGAGAAACAGAACTCAATGGAGTGGAACTCTTCATCGAAAATCCGGAAGGGCTATCAGATGAAGAAGTGGTGACAAAGGTTCTGGTTCTCGATGATCCAGAGATTCTGGACGGATATGCGCCAAGACTTTATGAAGCATTGGGCGAAGAGTTCCATGTGGTGCAGACCATGCCCATTTATCTGGAGATCATGCGAAAGCATGTGAACAAATATGTAGGCATCATGGCGGTAGCCAAGGAGCTGGGTATCCAAAGGGAAGAGATCCTTGCCATTGGAGATGCCATGAATGATTATGAGATCATCAAAGAAGCAGGCATCGGTGTTGCCATGGGCAATGCGGAGGATAAAGTGAAAGAAGCCGCTGATTTTGTGACAAAAGACCATGAGGAGCATGGGGTAGCTTATGCACTCAACCATTTTCTGCAGCTGGGGATGAACGATTTTAAGTAAAGGTGGTGAAGCCATGAAAAAGTTTAGATTTCTGTCTCTGTTTCTTCTGATGATGCTGGCTGTTCTTCTTCCATGGAAAGATGCATCTGCATCCAGCATGTATTACGAAGTGTCCAGATTCAACCTGACAGTGGATATACAGGAAAATGGAGACGCCAGGGTGCTGGAGGAGATCACGTACAATTTTGATGGAGAGTTTAATGGAGTCTTTCGAAACATCGACTATTCAAGGACCAGTGGACTGTCTGATCTTACGGTGGGCGTTTTAGAAGGGGGAAGTGTCCGCAGTTTTACAGAGGCATACTCTGGAGACGCCAATACCTATGAGGTGGAGGACACTGGAAGTATAAGGAAACTTAAAATATATGAGAAGTCCAGAAATGAAGAAAAGACCCTGGTCATCGGATACACTCTGCAGAATGTGGCGGAGAAGTATAATGATATTTCCATCTTCAATCGTAAAATTATTGATTCAGGATGGGATATTCCTCTGAATAATATCACCATTACCATCACCATTCCGGAAGGAGCCCAAAAGGAAGACCTTAGAGTTTTTGCTCATGGACCTTTAACAGGTTCCAGCGAAATTGTCGATGGCAGGACTTTCTACTTCACAGTGCCCTCTGTGAGCGGCAGATTTGTGGAAACTCTGGCCATTTTCCCAAGAGACCTGATTCCAGCATCCACCAATACCTTTAACAGAAATGAGCTGGAAACCATTCTGAAGAATGAGCAGCGTCTTGCAGATGAGGCGAACAAAGAAAGAGAAGAAGCCATCAAAGAACTGGAAAGAGAGGCCAAGCAAAGAGAGCGAGAAAAAGCATCCAGACCCATTTTTGGTGCAGGAATTCTGGCTGGTCTTGGTTCCATTTTCTTCATGTTCAGAAAGTATGGCAAAGAGCTGAAACCCACTTTTGAAGGGGATTACTATAGAGAACTGCCGGAGGATTATTCTCCAGCGGTGATGACGTATCTGCTCACAAAAGGGCAGTCCAAAGATGTGGATATCATGGCCACCATTCTGGATCTTGCCAGAAAGAAGGTCATAAAGCTCCGGCCTGTGGCCATTGAGAAAGGAATGATCTTCAAGAAAGAGGAAGAGTCCTTTGAAATGACCTGGATGGACAAAACAAAACTGGATACGCTTTTGCCTCATGAAAAATTTCTGGCCACCTGGTTTATTGATGAAATCGGCAATGGAAATGGCCTGGTTCTGGAAGATCTGGAGAAGATTCTAAAGAGCAATAAGGCAGCGCTCCAGTTCCAGAAGGACTACACCTACTTCAAACATAAAGTCAAAGAGGTGGGAGAAAAGCAGAAATTCTTCCAAGGCAACGAACTGCCTGGATCGAAGGTGTTTGTCATCATCGGACTTGCGTTGATCCTTTCAGGTGTCCTTGGATTATTTACACTAGGAAGTATCATTGCCATTGGTTTGGCAGCCATAGGTATGTTTCTTTTGTTTGGCCTGCTGGCCATGCGATTTGTCAGAAAGTATTCCCAGAAGGGCATCGACCATAAAGCCATGTGGATGGCATTCAAGCAGTTTCTCCAGCATTTTTCCAATATGCAGGAGGCTGAGATTCCGTCCCTTGTCATTTGGGAGCACTATCTGGTGTATGCTACGTCCCTAGGTGTAGCGGATGAAGTCATTGATCAGCTGCCTAAGGTCTTCTCAGAGCAGGAGCTTACAAATCCAGACCTCACTTACATGGGTGGATACAGAAGCTTCAGTAATTTCTATATCATGAATCAGGCATTCTCCAATACCATGACCCGCGTGAACTCTGCGGTGAGCACAGCTCAGATTGCTGCTTCCCAGAAGTCATCGGGATCCGGCTTTGGCGGAGGATTCTCCGGCGGAAGCTCAGGTGGAGGCGGAGGCGGTGGAGGCGGTGGCGCCTTCTAACAGCTGCTTTAACGATAAAAAATGTAAAGAGAAAGGAAGATGTATATGAAAACAGGAACCATTATTCTACTAGTTGTCATTGGCCTTATTGTACTTCTGGCACTCTATGGCGTCTCTGTATACAACAGTCTTGTTGTCCTGAAGAACCGCGTGAAGAATGCATGGGCACAGATCGAAGTTCAGCTCAAGAACAGAGCAGATCTCATTCCAAACCTTGTGGAGACTGTAAAAGGCTACGCTTCCCATGAAAAAGAAGTGTTTGAGAATGTCACCAAAGCGAGAAGCCAGGTGCTTAATGCCAAGGGCGTAGAAGCCACAGCGAAAGCGGATGCTGAGCTGTCCTCTGCAATATCAAGACTTCTTGTTACTGTGGAAGCTTACCCTCAGCTGAAGGCAGATCAGAATTTCCTTTCCCTTCAGAGCGAACTGAAAGATGCGGAAGAGAAAATCCGCTATGCCAGACAGTTCTATAATGACACCACCATGAAGTACAACACTGCCATCCAGGTATTCCCCAAGAATATCTTTGCAGGCATGTTCAACTTCAGAGAAGAGCCTCTCTTCGAAGCTTCAGAAGAAGACAGAGCAGTGCCTACAGTGAAATTCTAAGCATTAAGGTCTTCCAGAAGAACAACCTTTTGGAGGACCTTTCTTTTGCTTGTTTACTTATTGTTTACGATTTCTCTTTGATAAGTTGTTGACAGAATTTTTTTTATCGGCTAAGATGAAATCAAATACATGGATTGTTACTGGTAAGCAGGCAAGACCGAGATACATGCAACGTTGTTGCTTTGTTTCTTCGGTCTTTTTTATTTATGCTGTGGCCACAGAGCCTGAGGACCGGTACTGGCTATGCATTGAACTTATTTCATTTATTTTAAGGAGGAAAAACATTATGATGAAGTATCTACAAAAACTTGGTAGATCACTCATGCTCCCTGTTGCAGTACTTCCTGTAGCATCCATTCTTATGGGTATCGGGTACTGGATTGACCCTTCAGGCTGGGGTGGCGGAAGTCCAATCGCCGCATTCCTCATCAGTGCCGGTGGCGCAATTATTGATAATATGTCCATTCTTTTTGCAGTGGGTGTTGCTCTTGGTATGTCCAAGGATAAAGATGGTTCTGCAGCACTTGCAGGTCTCGTAGCCTTCCTGGTTGTTACTAAGCTTCTTTCCACAGGAACCGTTGCTCAGCTGACTCAGGTGGACGCAGAAGCAGTAAATGCAGCCTTTGGTAAAATCAGCAATCAGTTCATCGGAATCATCTCCGGTCTGGTGGCTGCAGGCATGTACAATAGATTCTCCCATGTACAGCTGACTCCAGCGCTTTCCTTCTTCAGCGGAAAGAGACTGGTGCCAATCATGACATCCTTTGCCATGATCCTTGTATCAGCAGTGCTGTTCTTTGTATGGCCAGTAGTATACTCAGGCCTTGTAGCATTTGGTACTTCTATTTCAGAACTTGGTGCAGTTGGAGCTGGTATCTACGGATTCTTCAACAGACTTCTGATCCCAACAGGACTTCACCATGCACTGAACTCTGTATTCTGGTTTGATGCCATTGACATCAATGACATCGGAAATTTCTGGGCAAGCACCGGTACTCCTGGAATCACAGGAAGATATCAGGCTGGTTTCTTCCCAGTGATGATGTTTGGTCTTCCAGCTGCAGCTCTTGCTATGTATCACACTGCGAAGGATAAGAAGAAAAAGGTTGCAGGAGGACTTCTTCTGGCAGCAGCAGTATCTTCTTTCTTCACAGGAGTTACAGAACCAATGGAATTCGCCTTCGTATTCCTTGCTCCTGGACTTTACCTGGTACATGCAGTTCTGACTGGTATCTCTGTATTCCTTGCAGCTCAGTTCCAATGGATTGCTGGATTTGGATTCAGCGCAGGCTTTGTAGACTTCTTCTTAAGTCTTAAAATGCCACTGGCTGTAAATATCTGGATGCTGATCCCACTTGGCCTTGTTATGGCTGTAGTCTACTACTTCCTGTTCAGATTCCTCATCGTAAAGCTGGATCTTAAGACACCTGGAAGAGAAGATGATGAAGTTGTAGAAGGAGAAGGAAAGGTTCTTTCCAAAGACACCAACTTCAAAGCTCTTGCAGCTGAAATCCTGGAAGGGCTTGGCGGAAAAGAGAACATCGCTTCTCTTGACTACTGCATCACAAGACTGAGACTTGAAGTGAAGGACAATCTTCTTGTGAATGAAGCAAAGATCAAGAAGGCTGGCGTGGCTGGTGTAGTAAGACCATCCAAAACCAACGTTCAGGTTGTCATCGGACCACAGGTTCAGTTTGTGGCAGATGAGTTCAAGAAACTGATTTAATTTAGATTACTAAGTAAAAAGACGGCTGCTGTAAAAGGCAGCCGTTTTGTTGTGGTTTGAATGTTTCTAAGTCTTTAGTTGTCTTGTTAGGGTTCTATTGTGAAGGGAAAAAAGGGAAAGCATCCGATTTCCTGGAGGGGAAAAATCAGATGCTTTTCTGTATGATTCAATATATAAGATTATACGAAGTAGGATAGGGTCAGAAGCTGCAGAGCTTCTTGAAAGTTCCGGATATCCAGACCTGTGATCTGATGGATTTTCTGAATCCGGTAGGTCAGGGTGTTCCGGTGGATAAAGAGCACTTTTGCGGTCCTGCTCATGGAAAGACTTTCTTCTATGAAGGTCTTCACCGTAAGGCGAAGCTCATAGGACAGTTTTTCATAAGAAGTCCTTTTCGTTTCCAGAAACTTAGAAAGATCCTCTTGTGAAATCTGTTCCAAAATTCTTACGAGAAAGAGATCCTCCACGGCATAAAGAGAACCCTTAAGATCCAACCGGACAATGCTTCTGGAGGTGTCCTGCAGTTCTGAAATTCTCTCTAAGAGGGATCCGGTACAGGGGTTCCTGTAGTAGAGCACCGTATGGTTTTTATAGAAGTTCTCTGTCAGTGCAGTGGAAAGTCCACTGGCAATTTTAAAAGCATCTTTAAGCGGTGCCATAACAATCACATGATCATCCACCACGAGGAGATGTTTATCTGAGCTCAGATAAGCCGTGAGAAACTCATATAGTTCTGTGTGGTTTTCAGCGGATGAAAGGATAGGGCATAAGGAAGTTTTTGGTGCTTCCTTCTGAAGGTCCTCTATTTTGTTATTGAGCTTCATTTTCTCCGAAGTGGAGGAAAGTGAGTATGTGGTCATGGCAGCGCTCCCCATTGTTAGAATATGGTTTCTTCCGTTTCTTTATCAAACACGTGGATCTTTTCTCCGTTGAAGGCAAGCTTTACTACCTGGTTTGGCTTCACATTACTGTTTCCATTGACACGGATGGTGATGTTATCCACTTTGTTGGTCAGGTATACATAGGACTCTGCGCCCATGATTTCTGTGACTTCAGCCTTGGCTTCAAATGATGGAGTACCCCATTTTTCAATCTGTTCCTGTTCATAGCTGATATTTTCAGGACGAACACCGATGACCACTTCTTTGCCTTCCATCTTTCTTTCACTGAGTTTCTTGGCCTGATCTTTGGAGACAGGGATTCTTACAGTATCATAAGCAAGAAGTGTCTCTCCACCTTCAGAAACTACTGTGGCGGGAAGGAAGTTGATCTGTGGGGAACCGATGAAACCTGCAACAAACATGTTGGTTGGATTGTCATAGATGTTCTGAGGTGTATCCACCTGCTGAATGAGTCCATCTTTCATGACAACGATTCTGGTACCCATGGTCATGGCTTCTGTCTGGTCATGGGTTACGTAGATAAAGGTAGTCTGCAGCTTCTGATGAAGCTTGGAAATTTCTGTTCTCATCTGGACTCTAAGCTTTGCATCCAGGTTTGACAGCGGCTCATCCATAAGGAACACATTGGGATCCCTTACAATGGCACGGCCCAGGGCAACTCTTTGTCTCTGACCGCCAGAAAGAGCTTTTGGTTTTCTCTGGAGGAGATGCTCAATATCAAGAATCTTAGCAGCTTCTCGTACTTTTTCATCGATGTCCTTCTTGGACATTTTTCTCAGCTTCAGTCCGAAAGCCATATTGTCATAAACACTCATATGAGGATAGAGCGCATAGTTCTGGAACACCATGGCAATGTCTCTGTCCTTGGGGTCCACATCATTGATGATCCGGTCCCCGATCATTACGGTGCCGTCTGAGATTTCTTCAAGTCCTGCAATCATTCGAAGCGTTGTGGACTTTCCACAGCCTGAAGGACCGACGAAGATGATGAACTCCTTATCTTCTATTGTAAGGTTAAAATCCTTAACTGCAACCACATCTCCGGGATATTTCTTCCAAACATTTTTTAATTCTAAACTAGCCAATTGCTTCAGCTCCTTTCAACATACTTTCATCTTACGTGTTTCATGGAAAGGATTCCATTGACAAAATGCACAAACTTTTTGCTGCTGTCTGACAAAATGCACAGAGCCTTTCTACTAGGAAAAATCATGAAGAACTACTATAATAGAGAGTAGAGTGTTCCATGGGAGGTTGTGGATGAGGATAATCAAGATATTCAATAACAATATCGTTGCAACCCGGTCTGAGAACGGAGAGGAGATGATCCTCACAGGTGCGGGCATCGGATTCCAGAAGAAGCTGGGGGATCTTGTTTCGAAAGACCGTATCGAAAAAGTGTATGAGGTCCGGGAGGACGGGAAGGATAGACTCTATAGGCTTTTTGGGGATACACCCATGGAGCTTATTGATGCTGCCCAGAAGATTCGGGACAGAGCAAAAGATGAGCTGGGGATCCAGATGACGATGCAGGCATTGGTAGGAATGATTGATCATATTACCTATGCCGTGGAACGTAAAAAAAGTGGGCTGGAGATACCGAATCTTATGCTGCACGAAATCAAGAGTCTTTATCCTGAGGAGTTCCAGGTGGGGCTTTTAGGGCTTCAGTTTATTCAGGATGCCACAGGAGTGCTTCTGTCAGAACATGAGGCAGGCTATGTGACCATGCATATGGTGAATGCTTCCCTTGGAGAGAACAAGGAAAGCATCTCCAAGATATTTCTCTTCACCAGCGGCATCGTGGACATCATCGAAGATGTCTTTGACATTGATTTTGACGAGGATGAGATTTCATTGGCAAGGCTCAATTCCCATCTGAAATTTTTAGCGAAAAGAATTCTTCTGAAGCAGCCCAGTACAGAGGATCAGGTAGAAGATTTCTATGAGATGTTCATGAAAAAAGATAAGCGGTATAAGTCTGTGGAGAAGAAAATCAAGACCTTTGTCTATAAGAACTTTCATCATGAGGTGACCTTGCAGGAGATGGTCTACCTCATGGTACACATCAATAAGGCCATCAGTTCAAGATGATGCGTTTTCATGCGCTTAGAAAAAGAATGCTTCTGCTTTTCCAAAGACTCGGGAAAGCACTGATGCTCCCGGTATCTGTTCTTCCTGCGGCGGCCATTTTGATTGGTATCGGATACTGGATGGATCCACTGGGATTTGGAGATGGATTTCTATTCTCGAGAATACTGGTTCAGGTAGGTCTCATTATTCTAGACCATGTGCCCATCCTCTTTGCAGTGGGCGTTTCTCTTGGTATGGCCAAGGAGAGAGATGGGTCGGCGGCGCTTTCTGGACTTCTGGGGTATCTGGTGCTCACAAGAGTTCTTTCCACAGAGTCTGTGGCGCAGTATCAGCAGATTCCTGTTTTAGAAGTCAGCGAAGCCTTCTCAAGGATCGGCAACCAGTTTACTGGGATTCTCTCGGGACTTGTTGGCGCATATATGTTCAATCGCTTCAGCACACTTCAGCTGCCTTCGGGTCTGAACTTCTTTGGCGGAAAGCGTTTTGTGCCTATTATCAGTGCTCTGGCCATGGTTTTAGTGAGTCTTCCGCTGTACTATGTCTGGCCACTTCTTTATGAAGGACTTATTGTATTCGGTACTAGAATCAGTGCGTTAGGACCGTTGGGGGCTGGGATCTATGGATTTCTCAATAGACTCCTCATACCACTAGGTCTGCATCACCCTTTAAACTCAGTTTTCTGGTTTGATGTCATCGGGATCAATGATATTGGAAACTTCTGGCAGGGGATTGGTGAATACGGAAAGACAGGGCAGTACCTGGCAGGGTTTTTCCCCATCATGATGTTTGGACTTCCTGGGGCAGCCCTTGCCATGGGGAAAAAAGCCATGAAAGGGCAGAAACGTAAAACCCGCTCCTTCATGGGCACTGCGGCGGTGGCCTCTTTTCTTACAGGAATCACAGAACCGTTGGAGTTTTCGTTCATGTTTGTAGCTCCACCTCTTTATGTGCTTCATGCTTTTCTTACAGGGGTGTCCCTCTTTCTTGCTGCACAGTTTCAGTGGATTGCCGGATTCAGCTTCAGTGCAGGACTGACGGATTTTCTTCTCAGTTTAAGGATGCCCATGTCAAAGGATATGGGGATGCTTCTGATTTTAGGAAT
This sequence comes from Proteiniclasticum ruminis, assembly GCF_900115135.1. GTDB lineage: Bacteria > Bacillota > Clostridia > Clostridiales > Clostridiaceae > Proteiniclasticum > Proteiniclasticum ruminis_A. The sequence goes on from NZ_FOVK01000011.1 coordinate 51,169, forward strand.
CGTTATGTTTTTTCTTTACTACTTTTCTTTTTCTTACGCCATTGAGAGGTTTCAGCTTTTAACACCAGGACGGGAACCGAAGAAAGTGAAAAAAGAAGAAGAAAGCACTCTTTATTCCAGAAACTATAAAAAACTGGCCAAGACCATTCTAAAAGCCAGTGGAGGACAGGAGAATATTCTTCAGGTGGACGCTTGCATCACTAGGCTTCGCTTGGATGTTATGGACGAGAAAAAAGTCAGTGACAAACGCCTTCGAAGCATGGGCGCCATGGCAGTTCTAAAGCAGGAGGGCCATGTGCAAGTAATCATTGGTCCTGAAGTGCATTTTATTCTGGAGGAGCTGAAACAGCTGCTGTAAATCCATAATAAGGAATTCAAAAGGCATCAGAGCGAAAAAGCTCTGATGCCTTATTACATTTCATTCATTTACCGCTTTGCTTTTCATAGTTCCGGTGCATCATCCCCAGAGTTCTCTTCATCCCCAAGCTTTCATAAAACGGGCGAAGGTCCTCATCGCAGGAGAGATCGATCATATAGAACTCAGAAAGCGCATGGACTGCTCTTTTCATTAGTTCTTTTCCGATTCCTTGCTTTCTGTATGCGGGAAGCACTTCTAGCAGGGGAATATAACAGCTGAGCACTCCATCGCTGATGACATTCAGAAATCCAACAATGGCAGTTCCATCCAAGGCTACCAGAGAAAGGTAGCTTTTTTCAAGAAGCTCTCGATGTTTTTCTTTACTTGGCGGATTCGGCCATCCTTCAAAAAAACCATCCGGTAGGTCATAAATTGTCCTGTACTTTTCATAGTTGATCATAGGGGGACTCCTTATGGTCTATAGTCTCACTGGGGGCAGAAGACCCACTTTCTTCTGCATCTTCCGTAAGGTCTTCATGGCATGGTAGTTCGCTTTCATAGCCCCTTCACCATAAATCTTCTCCAGCTTCTCTTTCTCGGTCAGGAGTTCATTGGCTTTCTCCTGTACAGGTTTCAGTTCTTCAATGATGGTCTCGGCCACGTACTCTTTAAACTCTTTATATCCTTTTCCTTCGAAAAGTTTCACCACTTCATCTGGCTTGATTCCTTTTATCGCAGAGACAATGTTGATCAGATTCTTAACGCCAGGCTGCTCATCGGTGTAATTGACAACACCCACAGAGTCTGTGACAGCTCGTGCAATCTTCCTTCTGATGACTTCCGGTTTGTCCAAGACAAGAATATAGGAGTTTTCGTTGTCATCTGATTTAGACATCTTCTTTTCCGGATCCTGAAGATCCATGATCTTCGCAGCACTTTCAGAAATCTTAGCTTCGGGCAATACAAAGGTATCGCTGTAACTCGAGTTGAATCTCTGGGCGATATCTCTAGCAAGCTCCACATGCTGCTTCTGATCGATGCCTACGGGCACAAAATCCGTATTGTAAATCAGAATATCTGCAGCCATGAGTACTGGATAATTAAAAAGTCCAGCAGAGATGGATGTGTTTTCTTTCAGTTTTGCTGTTTTGTCTTTGTACTGGGTCATTCGGGACAGTTCTCCCATATTTGCCGTACAGGTCAATAGCCAGGACGCCTCGGAATGCGCAGGCACATGAGACTGCACAAAGAGGGTGCTTTTTTCGTAATCCAGGCCGGAGGCGATATAGATGGCTAAAATCTCCAGAACTCTTTTACGAAGGAGTTTCGGCTCCTGCTTTACTGTGATGGCATGAAGGTCTGCGATGCAGTAATAACACTCATAGTCGTCCTGAAATCTGATCCAGTTCTTTATAGCACCTAGATAATTTCCAAGGGTGATTTCCCCTGAAGGTTTGATTGCACTGAATACAATTTTCTTTTTCTCTTCCATATGTCGTCCTCCAAAACTTCTCAGTTGTATTTGCCAAGAGGTGATGCTCATGCTATGAAGAGCGTTCTTGGCATTCTTTTATCTATTATATCTTTTTTGCACAAAAAAAGGTAGTTACATTGTAACTACCTTTCCTTGAAGACTATCTTCTGGAGTTCATCTTTTCGTTCTTTCTTGCTCTTCTGCAGTCAGGACATCTAACTGGTTCGTTTTCGAATCCCTTTTCCTTGTAGAATTCCTGCTCACCAACGGTGAATGTGAATTCGTTTCCGCAGTCTCTGCAAATGATCTTCTTGTCTTCCATGTTTTTTTCCTCCTTAGCAACAGTATTTCTTGGAACTTCTGAGGCTAAGGCCTGGAATACTAAGAAAAGTACTGTGTCTAAATAATATTACCTTACGGCAACTTTATTATATCAGATAATTCCCACAATGTGAACGGGATAAAGTGAAAAATATGCCGAATACTAAAATATCGTTGCCATATTATAGGCAGTATTCGATTTCGTATCATAATATCGATGGCTTAAGGGGGAAATAAGCGCAAAACCATCAATAGTTTAGGAGTTTTCTGTTTGACTAAATTTTCGGATAATTATATAATGGAGTCATAGTTAAAGGTTTTCAAGTAAACCTAATATTCAAAGGGAGTGATTGACATGATACAGGTAATTTATGGCAAGAGAGGATCCGGAAAAAGCAAAAAGATGGTGTCTCTTGCCAATGAACAAGCCAAAACAGCCAAAGGCAATGTTGTTTTTGTAGATGACGATTCCCGTGCCATCCATGAACTGGACAGGGACATTCGTTTCATCAATGCCGAAGAATATGCACTCACAGATTACAGGTCAATCTATGGATTCCTCTGCGGAATCATCGCCACCAATTATGATGTTACCACGATTTTCGTGGATGGACTGCTGAATGGTATGGACAAGAAAAGTGAAAGCTCCGATAAGATCTTTGAAAAACTCCAGGAATTCTCCGAAGCCCATGAAATTGATCTTTATATTGCAATGCATGATGAAGGGGATCTGGCGGTTTCTGAACTTGAAAAATATAAGGTGTTAAGTTAGCCTTTTTTGAAAGCTCCAATTTGTGTTGGAGCTTTTTGTGCATTCTTCATAGCTGTGTTGTCAGGGGGGAGTCTTTTGGACTTCCTCCTTGTTTTTTCCAGCTGTGCAGCAGGGCCAAGGAGTGAATCCTTTGCTTGAAGCGGAAACAGTAAAGATGTTTTTGTGTAGTAGAATAAGCTGTGAGATACACTTGTACATACAAAGAAGATTGTGAGAAACTCAATTAAGATATGAATTAAGGAGGGTAAAATGAAAATATTTATATTAGGTGCCACAGGACAAACTGGATCCATACTCACCAAGATGGCATTAGAAAGAAATCATAAGGTTACCGCATACGTAAGGTCTCCTGAGAAGGTGCTCTTGAAAAATGAGAATCTGACCATTGTAAAAGGAGATGTTTTTTCGCTGGCAGAGATGTCGGAAGCTATGGCGAGTCATGATGTGGTGGTCTCCTGTTTGGGTGGAAATAATAATGATAAGGAGACAGTCATTGCTAAAATGACTGAAAATATCATTCAAAGTATGAAAGCAAACCATATCAATCGAATTGTCACCATATCCACAGCGGGCATACATGATGAGTTCTCGTTTGTCATGAATCTCATTGTAAAGTCCTTCCTCAAACATGCAATCCATGACCATAGATTAGCAGCAGAGGCGATTATATCCAGTGGATTAGAATATACCATCGCAAGACCGCTGGCGCTGACAAAAGGACCATTGACTGAGGTGTACAGGAAGACGCCCAAAGGAGTTCCCCGTGGAGGAAAGGAGATCTCAAGACAGGATCTCGCCCATTTTCTATTAAGTGTCATCGAAAAGGACGAGTTCAAGAATGAAACAGTAGGCTTAGCATACTAGGAAAGTAAGTTCGTTAATCCCATGGTACAGTTCAGCCTGACGGGAAATACAGCATGAATGCCTAAGCTTCGTAGAGAATATCTGAGTTTGCGCATATCTATGGCCTAGAGCATACAGCGACAGTTGCATTGTAGGATTCAGAGCACTTGAGTAGACGAGAAAGGATACATATCTTCTCGTAGCAGTGATTATTGGATTTTTCGGTAAATATTTAAGGTGTTCATTGGTGCGAGGATATCGAAACAGTGCTCATTTTCTCATGAGTCCACTAATTATGGGAACCTTGAAAATTGAGCAAATAGGCACTATACTAAAGTGTAGTATAAATCGTCAGGAGTTGTAAAAATGAGTGTATTTGATGAATTGCAAAGAAGAGGATATATCAAGCAGCTGACCCATGAGGATGAAATCAAGAAGGCCCTCACGGAAGAAAAAGTCACCTTCTATATTGGCTTTGACCCTACAGCAGACAGTCTTCATGTAGGACACTTCATTGCGATGATGTTTATGGCCCATATGCAAAGAGCAGGGCATAAACCCATTGCTCTAGTAGGTGGTGGAACTGCCATGATTGGGGATCCATCCGGTAAAACAGATATGAGATCCATGCTGTCCAGAGAAGATATTGAAAAGAATATTGTGGGCATCAAGAGGCAGATGGAGAAATTCATTGATTTCAGTGAGGACAAAGCTCTGCTTCTAAACAACGCAGACTGGCTCATGAATCTTAATTATGTGGAGTTCTTAAGAGACATCGGCGTTCATTTCTCCGTAAACAATATGCTTCGTGCTGAAAGCATCAAGCAGAGACTGGAAAAGGGACTGTCTTTCCTGGAGTTCAACTATATGCTGATGCAAGGGTATGATTTCCTGTATCTTAATCAGAACCATGGCTGCACCATGCAGCTGGGGGGAGACGACCAGTGGTCCAACATGCTGGCAGGCATTGATCTTGTGAGAAGAAAAGAAAGAAAGACAGCCTTTGCCATGACTTGTACTCTTCTGACAAACTCTGAAGGACAGAAGATGGGTAAAACCGTCAATGGTGCATTGTGGCTGAATCCGGAGAAAACACCAGTCTATGATTTCTATCAGTACTGGAGAAACGTGGATGACCGGGATGTGGTGAAGTGCCTGAAGCTTCTCACATTTGTAGACATCAATGAGATAGAGCGCATCGAGGCTTTGGAAGGACAGGACATCAACGAAGCCAAGAAGCTTCTTGCCTATGAAGTAACCAAGCTCGTTCATGGGGAAGAGGAAGCAGACAAGGCAAAGAGCGCTGCAGAAGCACTTTTTGGCGGTGGAACAGATCTTTCCAATGTACCCACCATTGAAATCACCAGAACCGATCTAGAGAAAACCCTTCTGGAAATTCTCCTTGCAGGTGGAGTATTCCCATCAAAAGCAGAAGGAAGACGGAATATGGAACAGGGTGGCGTGTCCATCGATGAAGAGAAGATCACAGATCTTCAGCATAAACTGAAGGAAGAGGATTTCAAGGAAGATTATGTCCTGGTCAAGAAGGGCAAAAAGAAAATCTACAGAGTCCTTTTGGTGGGCTAATGGCCCTATATGCCATTTCCGACCTGCACCTTTCCTTAAGTGGGGACAAACCTATGGATGTCTTTTCAGAGGAATGGAAAAACCATGATGTGAGAATCCGGGAAAACTGGCTGAAGAAAGTCAAAGAAGAGGATACAGTCCTTCTTGCGGGAGATCTCTCCTGGTCCATGAAACTTCAGGGTGGTAAAGAAGAACTGGATTTTGTGGCAGGTCTTCCTGGCAGAAAGATCATCATCAAGGGAAATCATGACTACTGGTGGGGCAGCATCACGAAGCTCAACAGTATGTATGACAACATGGATTTCATTCAAAACAACTTCTTCTCCTATGAAGACTATGCCATCTGTGGTACTCGAGGATGGGTGATTCCAGGGAGCAGTCTTTTCAAAGAAGAAGATGAGAAGATCTTTAGAAGAGAGATCCTGCGCCTGAAAATGTCTCTGGACGCCGCAAAGAAAAGGGGCTTCCAGAAGTTCATCGTTATGATCCATTATCCGCCAGTGAATGAAACTTTTAAAGATTCGGAGTTCACCGATATTTTTGAGGAATATGGTGTAGAAAAAGTCATCTATGGACATCTTCATGGAAAGTCTCTTCAGAGGGTCATGACAGGAGAAAGAAATGGTGTAGAATACATCCTTACGTCCTGCGATTACATCGGCTTTGATCCGGTGCTTATTAAACCGTAACACAAGAACATGGTGCGATGACAATTTGAAACGTACCAATAAATATATGGAGGTTGACATGTACAACAATAATGATGCCTTAACCATCAATGCCATCCGTGCGCTGTCTATTGACGCCATCGAGAAAGCAAACTCGGGACATCCGGGACTTCCTCTGGGAGCTGCACCCTTTGCCTATGTGCTCTGGGCAAAGAATATGATGCACAATCCTAAAAACCCTACCTGGTTCAACAGAGACCGTTTTGTGCTCTCTGCAGGACACGGGTCTGCTCTCCTGTATTCCATGCTTCACATGGCTGGATATGGCCTTCCCATGGACGAACTGAAGAATTTCAGACAATGGGGATCCAAGACACCAGGACATCCTGAGTATGGTCACACTGTAGGCGTAGAAGCCACCACAGGACCACTGGGTCAAGGAATTGGTATGGCTGTAGGTATGGCCATGGCAGAAAGCCATCTGGCAGCAAAGTACAACAGAGACGGCTATGATGTCGTAAATCACTACACCTACGCTCTTTGTGGAGATGGAGATCTGATGGAAGGAGTTTCCCATGAAGCTTCTTCTCTGGCAGCTCATCTGAAGCTCGGCAGACTGATTCTTCTTTATGATTCCAATGACATCTCTTTGGATGGAGATCTTCATAAGTCATTCTCTGAAAGTGTCAAAGAAAGATATGAAGCCTACGGATGGCATTATCTGAGAGTAGACGATGCCAACAATCTGGAGGCTGTGGATGAAGCCATCAAGGAAGCAAAGAAAGTAGTAGACAAGCCTACCATCATTGAAATCAAATCCATCATTGGTATGGGAGCCCCAAATCAGGGAACTTCCAAGGTTCATGGTGCACCCCTTGGAAAAGAAGGCGTCAAGATCACCAAGGAGTTCTTCCAGTACAATCATGAGGACTTCACTGTACCACAGGAAGCCTATGACACTTTCCAGGGACACATCGAAGAGTATGGCGTAGCTGGAAACAAGGTTTGGGATGAGCTGTTTGAAGGGTATAAGAATGCTTATCCAGAACTTGCAAAAGAACTGGAGGATGCCATTTCTGGAAAGCTTCCAGAGGATTTCACAAAGGACCTTCCATCCTATGCCGCTGGCAAGGGGGTAGCCACAAGAAACGCTTCTGGTGAAGCCATCAACTACTTTGCAAAGAAGCTGCCAAGCCTCTTTGGTGGATCTGCGGACCTTGCTGGATCCAACAAGACCACCATCAGTGGAGCTGGAGATTTCTCCGCTGAAAACAGAAGCGGAAGAAATATCTGGTTTGGTGTCAGAGAGTTTGCCATGGGAACCATGATGAACGGTATGCATCTTCATGGAGGACTTCGCGTCTTCGGTGGAACCTTCTTTGTATTCTCAGACTATGTAAGACCTGCAGTAAGACTTTCTGCGCTGATGGGACTGCCAGTGGTCTATGTGTTCACCCACGACAGTGTTGCTGTTGGAGAAGACGGACCTACCCATGAGCCTATTGAGCATCTGCCATCCTTCAGAGCCATGCCGAACCTTACAGTGCTTAGACCTGCAGATGGAAATGAAACCTATGCAGCCTGGAAAGTAGCGCTGGAGTCCGAAAGTACGCCAACCATCCTGGCTCTGTCCAGACAGAACCTCACCACCATGCCACTTCCCATGGAAGAAGTGGTGGAAGGCGTGAAGAGAGGTGCGTATATTGCATCTCCATCCGAGAAGGAAGTCAGCGATGTGCTCCTTATCGCCACTGGATCTGAAGTGCCACTGGCTTACGAAGCCCAGCAGGAGCTGAAGAAAGAAGGCATTGATGCGGCTGTAGTTTCCATGCCATCTTGGGATCTCTTTGAGAAGCAAGACAAGGCCTACAAGGAAAAAGTCCTGAATCCTTCTGTGAAGAAGAGACTGGCCATGGAACTGTCCAATCCACTAGGATGGGAAAGATATGTGGGAGACGAAGGAAAGATACTTGGTATTGACACCTTTGGTGCTTCCGCACCTGGAGAACTGGTCATGGAGAAGTTTGGATTCAATGTGCCAAACGTGGTTTCCATGGTAAAGGACCTCCTGAAATAAGAAAAACAACTGCTGCCTGGAAGATTATTTTCCAGGCAGTATTTTTGTGTATTTTGTAAGGTTTGAGAAGTATAATGAAGGAAAATGTCATAGGAGGAGTTTATTATGGAAGGATATGCACTGATCACAGGAGCCACATCGGGGATTGGGCTGGAGCTTGCGCTGAATTTTGCAAGAGACGGCATCCATCTGGTGCTGGTGGCAAGGACCAAGGAAAAGTTGGAGGAAATCAAGACACGCATCGAAGGGGAGTATGGCGTGAAAGTTTTGATACTGCCGAAAGATCTCACCCATGAAGAAGCTCCGCTGGAAATATATGAAGAGCTGGAGAAAGAGGGAGTCCAGGTGGATTATCTGGTGAACAATGCTGGCTTTGGCACCTTTGGACGGCTGAAAGATACAGATCTTGAGACGGAGAAGGATCTGGTGAAACTCAATGTGCTTTCTCTTCTGGAAATGAACAAGCGCTTTGTGCCTGCCATGGCAGAAAGAGGATTTGGCTATGTGATGAATGTGGCATCTCTTGCAGCTTTCATGCCAGGCCCCGTCATGGCCAATTACTATGCATCCAAGGCCTATGTTCTCAGTCTTTCCGAAGCCATGCATGAAGAGCTGAAGCCCTACGGCGTAAAAGTCAGTGCGCTGTGCCCAGGACCTGTAAAGACAGGCTTTCAGGAAAGAGCTCAGATGAAGAAGACCAATGCGGCCATGGCGTTTCTCATGGAAGCCAAAAAGGTGGCGGATGTGGGGTATCTTGGCATGTGGAGAGGAAAAGCAGTGGTGGTGCCTGGCACCTTTGAAAAAGCAGTCCCTGTTCTCGTAAAGCTTTTGCCAAGGTCTCTCATCCGTAAAGCGTCCTTTCTTTCACAAAAAGAGTAATTCTTTGCCGTTAATTTGCTATAATGGAAAGAGATACTGAAAAAACCCAGGATTCTGGATTTTGGAGATATGTGAGAGGTGTGTTTCATGGCCAGTAAAGATTGGAAAACATTTTTGATTCCCTATGAACAGGCAGTGGAGGAGCTTAAAGTGAAGCTTCGAGCCATTCGTACAGAATACCGCAGAAAAAATGATTATTCTCCCATTGAGTTTATTACAGGCCGTGTGAAGGAAGTTTCCTCCATGCTGGAGAAAGCCAACAAGTTTGGGATTCCCCATGACCGTCTTGCGGAGGAGCTGGAAGACATCGCAGGAATCCGTATCATGGTGCAGTTTGTGGATGACATTGAAACAGTGGTGCAGCTGCTTCGTGGAAGAAGCGACATGCGGATTCTTTATGAGAAAGACTATATCACCAATGTGAAGCCCAGCGGATACCGGAGTTATCATATGATCATCGAGTATCCCGTCAATATGGCGTCCGGAGTGGTAAATGTCATCGGAGAAATCCAGATCAGAACCCTTGCGATGAACTTCTGGGCGGTGACAGAACATAGCCTGAACTACAAGTATAAGCAGAGCATTCCGGAGCATATCAAAATCAAACTGAAAGCTGCAGCAGAATCTGCCTATCAGCTGGATGAGACCATGCTGGACATCAAAGACGAAATCAAGGATGCCCAGAAGCTCTTTGAAGTGAAGTCTGCCTTAGTATCCAGAATTATGAATGATATTCTCTTTCTTATGTCCATGGGGAAGATTCAGGAAGCGTCCAGATTCCAGAGTCAGCTGAATAAGCTCATAGAGTATGGAGATGTGTCAGACCTCAATCAGCTCCATCAGATGGTGAAGAAAGAAATCAACCGGTTTAAATAAGAAGTATGAAAAGTGCAGGAAATCTCAGCCTGTACTTTTTTGTTATTGATGGACCAGAGATGTAAAATATGAAACTGCTGATTTATCAGTGTGTTTTTAATAAATCTGTAATAATCTGGATTTGAAGAGATTTCTTCGAAATTAGTGTAACAAAAGGACCCCTGTTTCTGTTTATATAGTAAAGGGGTGTTTTTGATGTATGATAAATATGAAGTGCTGGGATTGTTTTTGGGGAGTGTGACAGGCTTTTTACTTGCAAAAGTCTATCAGATCTGGGCCATTCTCTATTGGATGGAAGGCATGGCTCTTGCGGGGAAAGATGGATACTGGGAAACAGAGATCTGGGTGTTTTCCATTGAAAATCCGAATCTGTTCTTGTTCATCGTTGTTGCACTGTTTGCCACGGCTGGCAATTTGATTCAGAAGAAATACTTCAGGCAAAAAGAAAAAAGCGATAGGAATACAGCACCTTACAGGAATTGCGCCAGAAAGCCCATACCGAGCTTGCCCGGCTTCAGCCGTGGGATGAATGGCGCTTGCGTGGCAAAACATATTGCAGCTTGAATCTCATACCGATACAATGTGTTTATGAGCCAAACATATAGAAG
>NZ_FOVK01000001.1 GCF_900115135.1 Proteiniclasticum ruminis
GCATGCCCTCAGCTTGGGGTCATACTCGCCTACTGGAAACAGACTGGCGTTTAATCACCCAAGAATCCCATTGCTTTAGCTGTGGGAGTGTCAAATCTTGTTTTTATGGTAGATTCAAAAGCGAAGCAGGATCTACTAAAAAGCGCCAAGAGCCTCAGGATCACATACAGTACATTGGGTTTCAGAAAAACGAAGACGCTGGTTTTCACTGGTGAGGAAGGAACGTCCTGACAAGCTTCTTCTTGGGATATGTCAGACATTTTCTTTCATAAAATATGTGGTAGTAAAAGGAAATCCAGCAGAGTCTGATGCATCTGCTGGATTTTGTTTTTGAGAATCATGGATTAACCGTATCAGGAACGTGGACTTCAATGCAATCCAAAACAAAAATAGAGACCATTGCCAAATTGATAATTTTAAGAATTCCACCTCATTTCATCTAAAAAATTGTAAGAAATCATACTATCTCATGGTACAATTACATTAAATTATCACAATTTTTGATGATTCATTCATGGTGAAATAGGAGGTTCTATGAAAAGATTATTCGATGGCATGGTGAAGATGTTCCGAGGGATGCTCCTGGCGCTTTTACCTGCAACAGCACTTTCACTTTATCTATTTCGAGAAAAGGCACTGTTTCTGATTCTGGTGGGGGTATCAGTAGCTGTGTTCTCCGAAGCACTTTTTCAGTTCATTTTTAAAAGAAAGTATACGTTCAAAGATGGAGGTGCTGTGGTAACAGGTCTGCTTCTGGCACTGTCCGTTTCCCCATCTACACCTCTATATGTACTGGCTATTTCTACAGCGGTGGGGATGATTTTCGGGAAGCATGTATTTGGAGGTTTTCCGAAAAATTTATTCAACCCTGCACTCTTTGGACGATTATTCCTTGTGCTGGCATTTCCAACAGCTATGACGCCTTGGCTCTCTCCTGTGGATCTGCAGTCTACCGCAACACCTCTTCGAGTATTGAGAGACACTGGCTCCACATCCACTTCCATTTGGAACCTTTTCATCGGAAACATCGGTGGAAGCATTGGTGAAGTATCTGCACTGCTGCTGCTTGTTGGGGGTGCCTATCTCATTCGGAACAAGTATGCCAACTGGAGAATTCCAGCAGCGGTTTTGTCCACCATGGCTGTGGTTGCGGTCCTTAGTGGCCAGAACCCACTGTTTCATTTATTCTCCGGCAGTGCAATCTTAGGTGCATTCTTCATGGCCACAGATCCTGTCACATCGCCAAAGTCAGACCAAGGCAGATGGATATTTGGTATTGGGGTAGGGTTTCTCATCATGGCCATGAGATTATGGGGATGGGTGCCAGAAGGAACCACCTTCGCCATCATCGGTATGAACTACCTGGTTCCTTTCATCAATACTGAAATGACCAGATTGAAATCACCAAAAGCAGTGTAACCTTCGCTGTGGATCATACGCATGTAGTATACTGGTCACGCTTCGTGAAAATTAAAAATCCTTGGGCTCCCTTTTATAAAGGTCTGCCCAAGGATTTTTATGATTATCTATGTGAAAATGCTCTCCTAGAGAACGCCATCCCCACGTAAGAAGGCAATCTCTTCTTTATAGAGATTTGTTTTTTTATCCAGCCAAGGAGTTTCAAGAATCACAGGCTTCCCTTTAGCCACTTCATGATGGACGATGTACTTCAGTGCTTCTGCGCCAATCTGGTCTTTTCCTTTGGGGTTGTCCTCCAAAGCGCCAATGTTTGCATGACGGTCCTTTCTGGCACCTCTTTTGTTTAAGGATCCATTGATATGAAAAACCTTCAAGCGTTCCAGACCAATGATCTCGTCAAACTCTTTTATGACACCATCAAAATCATTGATGATGTCATAGCCGCTGTCATGGGTATGGCAGGTATCAAAGCAGACTCCTAGTTTTTCTTTATGATCCACCAGCTCGATGATTTTTGCAAGCTCTTCAAAATTTCTTCCGATTTCCGTTCCTTTTCCAGCCATGGTCTCCAGGCAGATGAAAGGCTGAGTGTCTTTGTCCAGCACCATATTAAGGCCTTCAGCGATCTTTTGGATACCGTAGTCCACATCCATATCGGTGAACGCACCAGGATGAAGCACCATATACTGAGAGCCTAAAGCTGTGGTCCTATCCAGTTCAATCTTCAGAAAATCCGTTGCCAGATTGAAGATTTCGGGTTTATAGGACGCCAGATTGATGATGTAGGGGGCATGGACCACGAAGTCGGAAAGATTATGTTCTTTCATAAAGGCATGGCCTTCCATGATTTTCATGGTTTCAACGGGAGATCTTCTGGTGTTCTGGGGGGCGCCTGTATATATCATAAAGGAAGTGGCGCCATAGCTGTAAGATTCCTTCGCAGCACCGATGAGACCATCCTTGATTGAGACATGGGATCCGATTTTCATATGCATTATTCCTCCTGAGATCTTCTATACATTCAGTATACCTCAAAAAATGAATTTTGTGTTATTGAATTACATGCTATTTATGTAACAGGAACAGAATCTTTAGCTTTTATTCTGTTCTTTACTGCCCATAGATTGGAGGAGAATGTTTTTCGGGGGAATCTCTTTCGTTCTTTTGCCATGTTGATATCTGATGAAATGGTGCGATAATAATAGTATAAACCTTGAAGGGTGTTTGAAGTCCTAGCATATCCTATTTGGGGAACCATCAAGTATTCGTACGAATAAAAGATCTTATTCTTTTTGTTTTTACAACTTGTTCTCTGACCTAGACTGTATTGTGGGACTGATTCACTGATTCAGTAAATAAATATTAAATCAAAAAAGGAGCGGATGAAAAATGTCAGCAAAAAAGAAATTCACGGTAGAAGAAGCAAGGGAGTATGGAGAAAGGCTCGGCATCGACTGGAAAAGATTTGACGTGGAGGAGTTCCGTGTAGGCATGGATGTGGAGCTGGAACATGGCAGAGCAGATGATCTCACCAATGTGACCAATGACGACCCCCTTACCACCGCAAAAATAGCCTTGGCACATCTTAATGAGTTCCCGGATTACTATACAAGGCTCATGAAGATGGAGAAAGAAGCGGAAGCCTACTGGGAAGGAAAATAGATAAGAGATCTGCACTAAAGTGATGCAATAGCACATAACAAAGAGGTTTGGAAAGTGCGGTTTAAAGACTAAAGATAAAGAAAAGAGAAAGAGAGGAATACCAATGAAGAAAAAAGAACTGTCTCAGTACTTGGACTAGAAGGCGGAAGAGGTGTTTTCTATTTCGCAGGATCTCTATAATTATCCAGAGATTTCTGGCGAGGAGAAGCAATCCTCTGAAAAGTTTAAAATGATTCTGAAAGAACAGGGATTCCACATCCATGAGTTTCCAGAAGAAGAGCTGAAGTATGCATTTTATGCAGAATATGGAAAAGGACACCCGATGGTGGGGCTTCTTGGGGAGTATGATGCGCTGCCAGGGCTCTCCCAGAAAGGCGGAAGCATGGTGAAAGAAGCAGTGGGCGCTTCTGAACCAGGACACGCCTGCGGTCATAACCTCATTGGAACCAGCGCCTACGCCAGTGCCCTTGCCGTAAAAAAATATCTGGAGGACACAGGCAAGGAAGGGACAGTGAGATTTTATGGATGTCCCCAGGAAGAGCTTCTGGATGGCAAAGTGCTCATGGCGAAGTATCATGCATTTGAGGGCTGTGACGCTGGTTTTTCGTACCATCCGTGGAATGCGAATTTTCCTGTATATCAGGGTTTTCTTGCCATGAACAATCTGAAATTTCATTTTACAGGAATCTCCTCCCATGCAGGACAGGCACCGGGGCAGGGCAGAAGTGCGCTGGATGCGGTGGAGCTTGCCAACATGGGCGTCAACGTCATGAGAGAGCACGTTATAAGCTCTGCAAGGATCCACTATGTCATCACAAACGGAGGAGAAGCTCCCAATATCGTACCAAAAGAAGCTTCCTCCTGGTATTATGTGAGAGCGCCTCACAGAAGGGATGTGAATGAGATTACGGACCGTGTCCTGAATTGCCAGAAGGGGGCTGCCCTAATGACAGATACAACCCTATCTTATGAGAAGGTGGGAGGCTGCTACGAAATCCTTCCAAACCATGTGCTTTTTCAGCTGGCCCATCAGAACTTCCATGAAATGGAAATGAGTCCCTATACCGAAGAAGAAAAAAATCTTGCGAAAGTCCTCTCCATGTCGCTACCAGAAGAGCAGCTGAAAAAGGACCGGGAAGTCCTGGGCATGGAGACTGAAGGAAGCTACATCCATAAAGAGACCTTATCCATAGAGGCAGCCAAGAGCTACCCCATTTCAGGTTCTTCTGATATTGGAGATGTCAGCTGGCTCATGCCGTTCAGTGCAATCTTTACAGCAGCCTGGCCCCTGGGCGTCAATGCCCATACCTGGCAGTCCGCCTCTGCTTCTGGAAGCTCCCTGGGGCAAAAGGGCATGCTCTATGCAGCAAAGATCATGGCAGGGATGGCGGTGGATCTCATGGAAAAACCGGAGATTCTTCGGGAAGCGCAAGAGGAGTTCAGAAGTCGTACAGAGGGAAATCCTTATGTCAGTCCCCTGGGGTAGTGGATGGACACCGTAGTCGGAAGTACCAGTTAAAATCATATTTAATATTGAAAATGAATCTAAGAACTGGAGTGGAAAGCGATGCAAAATATTGTCATCACAGGGAGTACCCGTGGGATTGGATTGGCCATGGCCATAGCGTTTTTGAAGAAGGGGTGCCAAGTGACTCTTTCAGGCCGTGGTGAAGAACTTGCACCGTCTGTAAAAGAGCAGCTGAAAGAGTTTGAAAAGAGCTGCCATTATGTATGCTGCGATGTGACGAAAAAAGACAGTGTAGAGAATCTCTTTGAGGAATCCAAGAAGAAATGGGGCAACGTGGAGATCTGGATCAACAACGCGGGACGGAACACGCCCCATGTGTTTTCTTGGGAGACTGGAAAAGAATATACAGACAGTGTGATTCTCACCAACCTTCTGGGGATGGTCTATGGCAGTCAGGTTGCAGCCAAGGGAATGCTGTTGCAGGGCCATGGGGCCATTTACAGTATGGAAGGCTTGGGTTCCAACAAGATGATCCAGGTGAAGACCATTCTGTATGGCACCACAAAATCCGCCCTGACGTATTTCATGAAAGGCCTCGCGAAAGAGCTGGAAGGTACGGGAGTGATCGCAGGCAGACTCTCACCTGGCATGATGCTCACGGATTTCATTACAAAGATGCCAGATGGGGGCACTGCTGAGCTTTTCCAGAATAAAGAGTTCAAAAAGATTTTTAATATACTTGCAGATAAACCGGAAACCGTCGCAGAGTTTTTCATCCCCAAGATTCTCACCAATAGAAAAAATAACGCAAGAATCACCTGGCTTACTGGAAGAAAATCTGCCTGGAGGTTCATGCAGGCGCCGTTTCGTAAAAACAGGCTCATATAAGAAGCATCAGATCATAGGGTGCTTTGCCTGGAGGGAAGTGTACGGTGTTTTGGTGATGAAACACCCAGGGAAAGGATAAAATATGAAGAGAACAGAAGTGACTGTAAGAAGACCAAAGAAAGAAGAGACTTTCCAAATAGAGGAGTTTATGAGAGTTGTTCTCGTGGATACCTATCGAAAAGAACAGATAGATGAGAAGATTTATGACCTTCAAGAGGAGCTGGCTTCAAAAAGGGCGTATCTGGCCTCCTATTTTGAAAGTGGAGGTGAGGATCGCTATTTTCTAGTGGCAGTTTCTGGCAACAATATTGTAGGCACCATGGAGTTTGGGAAGCAGAGCGCTCTCCTTAAGGAGCTGACAAAGGGAGAACTGAAAGAAGTGCCGGAAATGGGCACCGCTTTTGTCCATCCGGATCATCAGGGTCAGGGCATAGCCACAACGCTTTTGGAAGAGCTGAAAAGAGAACTGAGAAGGCGAGGCATCAGGGAGTTTTGCCTCGACAGCGGATATCAAAGAGCCCAGAGAATCTGGAAGAAGAAATTTGGTTCACCTCGTTATACGTTTGAGAATTACTGGGCTGAAGGCGTTTCTCATGAAATCTGGATTGTGAAGATCTGAAGAAGATAGAAACAGTAGATATTAGAGGAGAGCTGACGTTTCTGAAGCTTTGGTGCCAATGAGCATGCTGCTGCAGCTGGACTGAGAGTCCCTGGTTTTGGCCAGATTTGACAGAAAGATCTGATATTCGTATTACTTGGGAAGAGTCTTTGCAGGAGACCGCAGACGAGAGGATATTTGATTTGGCAATCTCTGGTTACCTCGATGATCTTCTTTTAGAAGACTGAAGAGAATTGAAAACTTAAGTAAGAAGCAGGGAGAGTGATCATAAATGATAATTCAGGATTTTTGGCATCGATTCTTGATTGAAAAGCGTTTGCCCCCAGATAGTACATACTTTGATTGTTTCCATTTTGAGATCACAGAAAAATGGGCAGAGGAGCTTCTTCGCTTGGTGCTCCTTGGGCAGAAAAAAGCCACGGCCAGCAGTCTTTACGCTTTTGAGAAGGAAAATCTGAGGCTTCCGGAAGTGGGAGATTTCAGCATTGTCACAAACTGGGCGGGGGAGCCCAAATGCGTTATCCGGATAAGTAAAGTACGGATTCTTCCGTTTCGTGAGATGACCTATGACATCTGCAAGCTGGAGGGAGAAGATGATACTCTGGCGTCCTGGCAGAGGGGCCACCAAAGGTTTTTCACAGAAGAAGGCCAGGAACTGGGGTATGAGTTTACAGAAGATATGCCCGTGGTTTTTGAGGAGTTTGAAGTAGTTTATCAGGAACCCTGATCGATTTACTTGAAGGAAAATATAAGGGGATGATGTAGTGGAATTTAAAACTCTTGATGAAGTACAGCTGGAGAAGATACACGAAGCTTTTGTGGATGCCTTTTCCGACTATCAGGTAAAAATGGACCTGCCTTTCTTAAAGTTTCATCATATGATGAATAGAAGAGGTTTTTCACCGGAACTCTCCTTGGGTGCTTTTTCTGATGGCAAGCTTGTGGGATTTGTTTTAAACGGACATCGAATTTATGAAGGGAAGAAGACCGTGTATGATATGGGCACCGGTGTAGTGAAAAGCCATCGAAGGCAAGGGATCACCACGAGGATCCTGAAGGAGCTGGAACCTGTCTTGAAAAACAGCGGCATGGAACAGTACCTGCTGGAAGTGCTTCAGGAGAACACCTCTGCTTATGATCTGTATCTGAAGCAGGGGTTTCAGGTGACAAGAAGTTTTCTTTGCTATCGTATTCCAAAGGACAAGGCAACGTGCCAGAGGACCCAGGAAGTGCAGCGCCTGTCCTTAGAAAATCTTGAAGAGATGAAAGTATTCTGGGATTTTATCCCATCCTGGCAAAACTCCATCGCGTCCATAGAAGCTGTGAAAGAGACCTTCTGCTTCTCCGTGGTGAAGGAGGAGGAGAAGGTGGTGGGATACGGGCTCATTGATAAGCTAACAGGTGATATTCCGCAGCTGGCTGTGAATAAGAGCCATCGGGGACAGGGCATCGGTGGCAGTATCCTTCAGGATCTTCTTCTTCAGACGGAAGCTCCACAGGGCATACTACTTAATGTAGAAGAAGGGGCAGGAAGTATGGTTCAATTTCTAAAAGCCTGTGGTGCTGAAAATACTGTAAACCAGTTTGAGATGGTGAAGATGTTATAACTATAAAGCTGCTCGTCAAGTCTTTCAGAAAGTGCAATTTTTGGAACGCAATCACGCATCAATCTGAGCCTTATTAGCTACTAGAAAAGGATGGAGGAGAGGCCCGTGTCAGATTTTTCAAAAGAAGTAGAAAGCTACAAAGAAGTCTTGAAGGCGTACAATGTGCAAGAAATTTACAAAGAGATCATTCTCTATATGAGATTCTTACGGCAGGACTTTCAAAAAGAGAATGAGAGCTTCAGGATAGGTGGTCTCTATGAAGGGCTCATGGACATGACCTATTTTTCCATTGCCACCGACAGGCTCCTTCAGAAGAAGCTGAAGCTGGCCCTGGTTTTTGTCCATGGAAAAGGAAGTCTGGAGATGTGGATTTCTGGTCAGAACCGGGAAGTGATGAAAAAGTACCGGACTTATTTTTCGGCGGATCCTGGATTTTTTCTGCCGGCCTTTCATGAAGAAGACAATGAAGATGCTCTCCTGGAGTTTACCTTGGCAGAGGGAAAAGACCTGCCGGAGAAAGAGGATGCCTATAAGGCAGTTGCACCGATGGTGAAGAATATCCTTGAACAGATGGAGAAGCAGTTAGAAAATCTGGACTGATCTTTTCGGCATCAAAGTTTCAGAAGAAAAGCCCTTGTAGAACAGGCACCACGGATTCCTTGCATTCCATAAAATGCAAGGAATCTATGAATGTATAAGGTTCAGTCTCAGGAGTTTTCGGGCTACTGCCCGTGTTTTGGATTCTTTTAGGATGAGGATAGAATTTAATGTTGACATATGTCAATATAAGAGCATACTAAAAAGGAATACTTTTACAGGATTCAAATCATCTATTCTAGAAAGAAGGTAACATTATGAGCGAAACCTGCAACTTAAACTGTGGCAGCTGTTCTGAGGATTGTGCAGAGCGGAAAGCAGACCCACAGGACTTTAGAGAAGAACTTCATGCCATGAGCAGTGTGAAAAAAGTCATCGGCATTGTCAGCGGCAAGGGTGGAGTAGGAAAATCCCTTGTGACCTCACTCCTGGCCGTCACCATGAACAGAATGGGCTATCAGTCCGCCATTCTGGATGCGGACATCACAGGTCCCTCCATTCCCAAAGCATTTGGGTTGAAAGGAAAGGCACCTGTTACAGAAATGGGGGTAATGCCTGTGACCACAAAAACAGGCATTGATGTCATGTCCATCAACCTCCTCCTGGAGAAAGAGACAGATCCGGTGGTCTGGAGAGGACCCATTCTTGCCAATACCGTGAAGCAGTTCTGGCAGGATGTGATCTGGAGAGACATTGACTATATGTTTGTGGATATGCCTCCTGGGACTGGGGATGTTCCGTTGACGGTATTCCAGTCCATCGCTTTGGATGGGATCATCGTTGTGACTTCTCCCCAGGAACTGGTATCCATGATCGTGGAAAAGGCAGTGAAGATGGCAGAGATGATGAAGGTGCCCATCTTGGGACTGGTGGAGAACATGTCCTACTTCCGGTGTCCGGATAACGGAAAAGAGTATCAGATCTTTGGGGAGAGCCATATAGAAGAAGTCGCTGCGAAGCATCATC
This sequence comes from Proteiniclasticum ruminis, assembly GCF_900115135.1. Classification (GTDB taxonomy): domain Bacteria; phylum Bacillota; class Clostridia; order Clostridiales; family Clostridiaceae; genus Proteiniclasticum; species Proteiniclasticum ruminis_A. Next base: position 9,227 of record NZ_FOVK01000001.1, read on the forward strand.
TGGATGTGCTTGCAAAAATGCCCATAGACCCTCTGATTTCAGAGCACTGTGACAGAGGCTCCATCGAAGAGTATGAGGCCCAGTGGCTCTATCCAGTGGCAAGAATCATAGAATAACCGAGTAGTGAGAAGGGAAGCGGACAGAGCTTCCTTTTTTTTGCAGTCAAATAAGAAGTGGGAGCAAAAGGTCCATGGACTTCATTGACAGCCTTGTGTAGAATGATAGTAATAGAGAAAGAAGGAGAAGAAGCATGAGAGAAGAATCAAATAATGCCTACCGCTTTATCAGAGCGTATAATGAGCTGGACCATTTTATGGATGTGAAGCTGAACAGGGATAGAAGATTCAATTCCTATTATCAGAGAATCATAGAGCTTTCCAAAAGAGACAGCACCTTCAGAAAACATAAGCTGATCCTTCATTCCTTCGGGGAGCTGAGAAATGCCATTGTCCATGATTTTGGCAGGGACAATATGGAGATCATCGCGGAGCCACATCTGAAACAGGTGGAGCTTTTTGAAAGGATCCTTCGAGAAGTCATGGATCCTCCCAAAGCTCTGGATACCATAGCTATACGATTCAAAAATCTTTATACCGCTTCCTTGGAGGCTCCTGTCCATGAGGTGATGAAAACCATGACCAAGGAAGGATTCTCCTACGTTCCCGTCATGGAAGAAGGGAAAATGCTGGGCGTGTTCAGTGATGAGACCATTTTCCAGTATGTGAGACAAACGGGGCATCTGGATCTTCGGAACGGCTTCAGACTAAAAGATCTGGTTCCTTATCTTAAGATGGAAGCCCATGAGAAGGAGTACTTTCAGTTCGCCTCCAGAAGAGAGTCCGTGGCGGATCTGGAAGAAAGGCTGGTGAATTCTTCCAAAGGGGACAAAAGACTGGAAGTGGTTTTTCTAACAGAAAACGGAAGCCTAGACGAGAAGCTTCTCGGTATGGTCACCTTATGGGATCTGGCTAAAGGTGCGTTTCAGGAGAGTGAAGAGGATTCTTCGAAAAAATAACAAAGGATGGAGAAACATATGAGTATAGAAAATCTAGACCATCATCTGACAAGAAAAGAAGGGGAGAAGATTCCGCTTCTCATAGATTGTGATCCTGGCATCGATGATGCCATTGCGCTGATGATTGCCAGGGCCTCAGACGCATTTGAGATCAAAGGGATCACCTCAGTTTCAGGGAATCTTGATATTGAAACGACCACAAAGAACATTGAGCTCTTTGCGAAAGTTCTGGAGCTTGAAGCAGTCCTAGCCAGAGGCGCTTCTGAGCCTCTGGTGAAAGGAAAGTTCTCAGCAGAAGAGGTTCACGGAAGCGATGGACTGGGCGGCGCTTCCAGTCTTTTTGGGGTTTCTCTGACGGGAGATAGAATCCAGCAAAATGCAGTAGACACCATGCGGAAGCTTCTTCTGGACGAGGAGAGAAAAACAGCCATGGTAGCCATTGGCCCCTTGACCAACATCGCGCTGCTTCTAAAGACCTATCCGGAAGTGAAAGAAAAGATCCGTGTCATCAGCATCATGGGAGGAACCCTAGAGGGAGGCAATGTGACGCCGCTGAGTGAATTCAACTTTTATGTGGATCCCGAAGCAGCTTCCATCGTCTTTCAAAGTGGGGTGCCTTTGATGTTATCAGGACTTCATATGACCTTGGATGCAACCATTTCAGAAGAGAATCTGGAAGAAATCCGGAATCATCCTGGTGTTCTTTCAAAGCCTGCAGCCAATATGCTGAAGAACTATCCGGGCACAGCACATCCCTTGCATGACCCTTGTGCAGTCTTAGCGCTGTCCCATCCGGAGATCTTCACCTATGAGGATCTGACAATACATATTGACACCAGGGAAGGAGCTTCCCAGGGCATGAGTTATAAAGATGAAAGGCCCTGGGTGGAAAAAGAGCCAAACTGCAGAGTGCTTATGAAGATTCATCAGGAGCAGTTCAGGAGAGTGCTGGTGGAGGCTTTGGCTTTTTGAGCACCAAAATTGACTGTAGAACAAGAAAAAACTCTGAGGGCTTTATCCTCAGAGTTTTTTTAAGGTGTTAGAAAAACTTCACGCGGTTTTCCAGGGGAAGGAATGCTTTGGTAAAGGGTTCAGATGTAGGGGTGCCAAAGGGCATCTGGGCGATGAGCTTCCAGCTGGAAGGGATTTGCCACTCTTTTTTCACATCCTCTTCTATGAGTTCCGTATAGTGCTGAAGGGAAGCACCGAATCCTTCCGTCTCCAGGGTGTTCCAGATAATGAACTGGCTTATGCCGCTGGCCTGGTGGGACCAGACAGGGAAGTTGTCCTTATAGAGCTCAAACTGCTTCTGAAGAGATGTGATGACGTCCATATCCTCATAAAAGAGGACCGTTCCGTAACCGCTTTTAAAAGAATCGATCTTGTCGCTGGTTGCTTGGAACTGTTCTGAAGGGACTACTTTTTGAAGAGCTTCTTTTGTCAGGTCCCATAACTTGTCATGCTGCTTATTTGTGAGGACCACCACTCTTGTGCTTTGAGAGTTCATGGCTGAAGGGGTATGCTTCACTGCTTCCTCAATGAGGGACTTCAGTCTCTCGTCTGAAATAGGACTCTCATCCTTGATGCTGTAATAGCTTCTTCTTTTTGCCACGGAGGCAAGAAAATCGTTGTGCATATCTGATATTCTCCTATCGTTTCTATCTGCAAATTGCATTGCGTGTTATTTTATTTTATACAATATATTATACCGGATCTTTCAGTATTTTCAAGGGGAAAAGGCTCTAGTAGAGGGTTCTTTCAGGGTTTTTCTACTTTGATAAATGCAAAGGATTTCTTTTATGAAGATATTTTTCAGTTGACATATGATAAAATGGTATATATTGATTCTATGAGGCGCAATGCGCCTGGAAGAGAGTGAGAATGCATGAGAGTGGGTATTTTTGTCGGAGCGGTGGTCTTTATGGCACTGTATGTCATTTCCGTAATGTATCTTGGCAGACGGGTTCAGGAAGGCTTTTCTTGGATGCTGCCTGAAAAAAGCAGATGGATGTTCTACATGCTTATGATGGTACTGGCATTTTCCATGGTCTTTGGCATGCTGCCCATTTCCTATGGACTGAAACGGTTTTTTGGCACCCTGGGTGCCTATTTCATGGGGTTTTATGCTTATGGGCTGATGCTGTTTCTGGTAAGAGACGGACTGCGGATTCTTGGAAAACTCGTAAAAATAAAAGGAGAACTGGCTGGGGTGAACGTACTGGCAGCCTCTTCCTTCCTCATAAATGTCTTTTCCCTGGCCCTTGTTGTCTATGGTACGATTCATGCAGGAAACATCAAGACCGTAGCCTATGAGGTGGACTCCTATGCGCAAAGCCTTCCAGAAAAGATGAAAATTGTTCTTTTGAGTGATCTTCACCTGGGAGCGGTGGGCGGTGAGAAAAGGCTGCCGGAAATCTTAAAGAAGGTCCAGGCAGAAGAGCCGGACCTGGTGCTCATTTCGGGAGATATTTTTGATGATGACTTTATGCTTCTAAGAGATCCTGAAAGGGCAAAAAAACTATTTCAAGAGATAGAGTCCACCTATGGCATCTATGCTTCTTTGGGAAACCATGATGGCGGGAAAACCTATCCCAAGATGCTTCAGTTTTTAGAAGAAAGCGGCATCACGGTGCTCCAGGAGGAGCATCAGGTGGTGGCAGATTCCTTCGTCATCCTGGGAAGGCTGGACCCTTCACCCATTGGCGGTTTTGGTGGAAGAAAGAGAAAAGAAACGAAAGAGGTTCTTTCTTCACTTCCGGAAGGTCTGCCGGTCATCGTACTGGATCACACACCATCCCATGTGGAGCAGTATGGCAAAGAAGTGGATCTCGTGCTGTCGGGCCATACCCACAAAGGACAGATCTTTCCTTTCCAGCTGGGCACAAAGCTCCTCTTTGAAGTGGATTACGGATTTTACCAGAGAAATGAAGAAGCTCCCGTTTATATCGTCACCTCCGGGGCAGGCACCTGGGGACCTCCCATGCGAGTGGGCACCAACAGCGAAATTGCAAGTATTATGCTACAAAGAGTGAAATAGGAGAATAGATAAATGAGATGTGAGTAATATCAGAGAATGAAGGAGAGGATAAGATTGCATGATAGAAGAATACTAACGAAAGATGAAATAGAAAAACTTCTGGAAATCCTGAAAAACAGGTTTGAACGCAACAGCCACCTTCATAGAAGCTTAAAGTGGGAAGAGGTTCATCGCGCACTTCTTCATGATGCATCTGCCATGTGGTCTCTTTCTCAGATGGAAGCCACAGGGGGAGAACCGGATGTGGTGACGTTGGAAGAATCCAGCAGCACTTTGGTCTTTATGGATGTAGCCAAAGAAAGCCCGAAAGGCAGAAGAAGTCTCTGCTACGATACGGAAGCTCTGGAAAAAAGAAAAGCGAATAAACCACAAAACAGTGCCATGGGACTTGCGAAGGAGATGGGAATCGAGCTTCTCACAGAAGAGGAGTATAGAAAAGTCCAGGAAATGGAGAAGCTGGATCTGAAAACCTCCAGCTGGGTGAAAACCCCGGAGGAGATTCGCAAGCTTGGAGGAGCTGTTTTCTGTGACCGAAGATACAATACGGTGTTCACTTATCACAATGGGGCAGATTCCTATTATGGATCCAGAGGATTCCGGGGAAAACTGCGGATCCAGAGAACCTGAGGGTTCTTTGTAATGGGCTCTTCGGCGGAAGAGCCCTTAATTTTTCGCAAATTGTCATAAAAACAAACAGTTCCATCTGCCAAATTGACAATAGGGCTATACCTATTCTATTCATTGCATAATGTTTTCTGAATTCCTTGAAAACGGTTTATTTTTCGGTTATTATGTTAGTGAATTAACAAACAATCCTACGGGGTAGGGAACACAGAAAACAGGAGGGGAAAACATGAAAAAAATACTAGCACTGCTGCTTGCAGCCACCATGTCCTTAGGGCTATTTGCCTGTAAGGGAAATGAGGCGGAAACACCTGAAGAGACACCAGGTGGAGAGACCAAAACACTCACTGGTACTGGAGAAGGGTATGGCGGAGAAGTAAAAGTCACCGTGACCATGGAAGGAGACACCATCAAAGAAGTGGTGGCAGAAGGACCTAATGAAACCGAAGGTATTGGAACACCAGCTCTGGAGCAGCTTCCAGCGAAGTTTGTGGAAGCCAATTCCTGGGAAGTGGATGTCATCGCTGGCGCTACATGGACAAGCAACGGACTCATCTATGCCATGAAGAATGCGCTGGACCCAACTGCGAATCCATGGCCCATGGCAGAAGAAGAGGAAGAAGAAGGAAATGTGGAAGCATCTGACGTGTTCTTTGGTTTTGGCGTAGCGAATATGCCAAGAAAAGGACCTGGTGCAGATGACAAGGAAGTGCAGGTCTGGAGCATCAACCAAGTGCTGGCAGGGGCTCTTTTTGACGGAGACGGCAAGATCCTCCATCTTCTGGTGGACCAGGTGGAAATCGCCTCACCAAACTATGATGGAGCAGGTATGCCTCACATCAGCGGATGGCCAGGACAGACTGGATACAACATTGATGAAAACCACGATGAGAACGTGGATGGCGTCACCGAAAATACAGAAGACCTGTTCCTGAAGGAAGTTTCTGAGTGGATGACCAAGAGACAAAGAGGCTCAGACTATAAAATGGGCATGAGTACATGGGAAGAGCAGATGGACAGCTATCAGAAGCTCTTTACAGGTAAAACCGTGGAAGAGATTGAAGAATGGTTCACAAAGTATACTTCAGATCTCAATGGCAGACCACTGAAGGATGGATCCGACAAGCCAGAAGACAAAGCAAAGTATGATGCGCTGACTGCTGACGAGAAAGCCATGCTAGCAGATGTCACCAGCGGAGCGACCATGAGTCTTAATGACGGACACGGAAACATCGTAGAAGCCATCAAGCTGGCTTATGAAAACCGTGAAGGTCTTGAAATTACAGAAGCAGAATCCAGAGGATTCGGTGTATCCTTTATGCCTAGAGTAGGTCCAGGTAAAGACGACCAGGATGTGCAGGTATACAGTTTCAACCAGGTATTTGCCAGCACCCTGTTTGACAAGGACGGCAAGATTGTATCACTGCATGTGGATCAGATGGAAGTAGCAACACCAAACTATGACGGTGATGGCATGCCTCACTTCAGCGGATGGCCAGGACAGGGCGGCTACAACTACGATGAGAACCATGATGAGAAGGTGGATGGAAAGACCGAAGACACTGAAGAGAATTTCTTCAGTGAAATCCAAGGCTGGAAGACCAAGCGTGAAAGAGGTTCAGACTATAAAATGGGTATGAGCACTTGGGAGCAGCAGATGGATGCCTATGAAGAGCTCTTCATCGGTAAGACCGTGGATGAAATCGAAGATTGGTTTGAAAAGTACACTTCAGATCTCAATGGCAGACCACTGAAAGATGGTTCCGACAAACCTGAAGACAAGGCTAAGTATGATGCTTTGAGTGCAGAAGACAAAGCAATGCTTGCGGATGTCACCAGCGGAGCTACCATGAGCCTGAATGACGGACATGGAGACCTCATTGCAGCCATTAGAGCTTCCTATGAGAACAGAATCACCATCAATCTGTCTGTAAAATAAGCGAAATATCAAAAGTAACGGCTTCTTGTGAGGCCGTTCTTTTTATGATGGATGATATTTTGTATGGAACGCTTCGCCTTTTGGGGTATACTATAGAAAAAAAGTTAGGTGGAATGGTATATGGCAGAAACGACAACGGGAAAGGAAAACTTCATGGACCTCTTTATCCCTGAAACCAGGGAGGACCTGGAGGAAGTGAAGCAGCTGTTTCTTCAATATGAGAAATCAACAGGAGTCAATCTTTGCTTTCAAGGGTTTCAGGAAGAGCTGGACCATCTTCCGGGAAAATATAGAGAACCAGAAGGCGTCCTTCTCCTTCTGAAAATCTGCGGGAAGGCAGTAGGATGCTGTGCGTTGAGGCCCTTAGAAGAAAAAGTCTGTGAACTGAAGAGGCTTTATATTATGGAAGAACACCAGGGGAAAGGACTTTCCAGAATCCTCATGGAGAGAATCCTGAAAGAAGCGAGGGTCAGGGGATATGAGAAAATCAGGCTGGATACTTTGTCAGTCATGAAGCCAGCCATCCATCTCTATCAAAGCTACGGATTTCAAGAAATATCCGCCTACATTTACAATCCGCTTCCCGGTGCTCTCTATTTTGAGAAAGTGCTGGGAGAAGAAATTTAGACAGGCGAGGGAAGCTTTATGAAAACAAGACTGATCATACTGGATGGACCTTCTACAGTAGGAAAGTCCAGCCTTTCAAAAAGTATCTACCATCAGCTGAAAGAACGATATCACACAAAGTGGCTCCATGAGGAGTGCAGTGATCATCCAATCGGGACAGGAGAGTTTGAAAAGGGCGACCTGACCACAGCAGAAGGCATGGAGAAAAACAGGAAGCATATGATAACGAAATGGAGTGAACTGGCAAAGAGGATTCAGGAGGAAGATACGATCTATATTCTGGAAGGGTGCTTTCTGCACGCTCTGGACCGGTATCTAATTGGGAGTGTATGGACTGAAAAAGAAATCGATGCCTACTTTGTGGAAATTGGCAAGATTCTAGAGCCGCTTCATCCTTTCTTTGTGTTTCTTCATCGGGAGGACCTCAGACAGAGCTTTGAAAAAGCTTTTCAGGCACGGGGAAACTGGTGGAAAGATTTGATCCTGAAAGCGCCTGAGCCCTGCGGATATTTCAAAAATCATCCTTATACAGGAGAAGAGAGCATCTTTGAAAGTATCCATTATGAGCAGCAGCAGATGGACCGGGTGTTTCAAAGACTTTCTGGACACAAGCTGAAGATGGAAACTTCAGAAGAAAACTGGAAGAAGTATACAGAAGTGCTGTTGAAAGCCTTGGGGGTTCCCTATGAGGAGAAGAACCTCCAGTGCCAGGACATTCAAAGCTACGTGGGCACTTATGAGTCCCATGGAGGACACCGCTGGAGCATCTCATGGGATGCGGAGAAGAAGCTTCTCTATTCCTCTTTGTTCTGGCCATATATGCCCATGGAAGTTCTGGGAGACAGAACTCTGGGGCTTTTGTCTTTTCCCGTGACGCTTCGGTTCAGCGACACTCTGAGTACCTTTCAGGTGGAAGGGAATTATGATTGGGACCTGAATGGAGAACTCTACCATAAACGCTAGAACGAAAAAATCCTGAAGGCTCAAGTTTCGTCATGAAACCATGGACTTCAGGATTTATCAGGCTTCGGGTCAAGGAAGGAAAGAGGGAAGATCTGTTAAGAAAAATCCGATGGACTTTTCTCTTTTCTTCTGGTTGGACCAGCCAATGACATAAGCCTTCTTTGCCTTCTGTTTTTTTACAGATAGAAGCTTTTCATACCCTCGGATGGCGTTGTTACCGCCAAGGAAGGCAAATGGGAAATACTGCGTGACAAAAACATATACAGCCATGGATGGAGGCATAACGGTATTGTTGATGAAATACTGCATCACGGGAGACAGCTGGAATCCCCAGACAGGTGCTCCAAGGATCAGGGCGTCGAAGCCTTTCACTTCCGGCATGGATGAAAGTTTCACTTCAGACACCTTTGAAGCATCAGGATTCAGGGGAGAAAGGGGGAAGATCGTGACCTCATGACCACGCTTCAGGAGACTTTCTTTCGCTTTTTCTGCCACAGAAAGTGTATTGCCGGTTTTGGAGTGAATGACCAGGGCGATTCTCATTTTTATCCCTTCTTTATCAGTATTTTTTTAAAATTTCCTTATGATATTTTTACAATTACATCGTACACCAGAAGAGAGGAAAGTCAATGGGGCTGAGGAAGAATGAAGGAAATGGTGCTCTGATTTTTCCGTGCTTCTTCTTCAGAATTGCAGAAGAGTTCACGATAATTTGTGAAACTGAACAGGATTCTTCCTGATTTCCTTTGATTGACTAACAATTTCATAAAAATTTGTCTAAAGCATCACAATAAATGAAATCCTATTGCTGATTGAGCACAATAGTGATATGATTTTTATGAGCAAACGATTACAAACAAACCACAACGGCGTGGATTCATAGGTAAGCAATGGGGCTTCAGGAGATTACGTAATGTATTTTCTGAGCCATTTTTTATGGAAGGAGAAGCTTTGTGGTGGAAAACAAAACAAGGATCATACAAGAGTTTGTGCCGGGTAAGCAGATTACCATCGCGCACATCATCGCAAACCCCAGAAAAGAGATCTACCGGAAGATGGGACTTGTGGAAGAGTCCTCAGGGGCCATCGGCATTCTCACCATCACCCCGTCAGAAGCCTCCATCATCGCTGCCGATGTGGCTTCAAAAGCAGCCGGTATCGAGGTGGGATTCATTGACCGCTTCAGCGGAGCTCTTCTCATCACAGGAGATGTGGCCAGTGTGGAAGCTGCCATATCTGCCATCGTGGAGATTCTGGAGACGGTGATGGGATTTACGCCATCACCCATCACAAGAACTTAGGAGGACGAATCTTGAAAAAGATGATGCTCATTGGAAGAACAGACAGCGGCAAGACGACATTAGCGGATGTTCTTCAAAAAGGATACTCGGATGCAAGAAAAACACAATCCATTGAAACCGTGGGGACCATCGTGGATACTCCCGGAGAATTTGCAGAAAATAGAAGACTTTATCGAGCACTGCTCATCACGTCCTACGATACGGATGTGGTGGCCATGGTCATGGATGCGGGAGAGAATCATACGCTCTTCCCGCCAAACTTTGCCTTGGCCTTCAACCGGGAGGTCATAGGTATTGTCACAAAAAAAGACCTAAATTCTGACACCGCTTATGCAGAGTCTTCTTTGCTGAAGGCAGGCGCTGAAAGGCTTTTCATCGTCAGTGCCCATACCGGTGAAGGGCTGGAGGAGCTGAAAAAGTATTTGTCATATAAGGAGGAATCCAGTTGAGACCGAGAATTGTTATTGCAGAAGATGAATCCATCACCAGAATGGACCTGGCGGAAATCCTCACGGAAGCCGGCTACCAGATTGTGGGCCAGGCTGCGGATGGGTATGACGCCATTGAAATCTGCAGAAAGCAGAGACCTGATCTTGTGATCATGGATGTGAAAATGCCCATCATGGATGGGCTGCAAGCCACAGAAAACATCATGGGCGAACGGCTTGCCGGATGCATCCTGATGCTCACAGCCTATAATGACGGAGAATTTGTGAACAAAGCCAATGATCTGGGGGTCATGGGATATCTGGTGAAGCCCATCGAAGAAAAGACACTGATTCCGGCGGTGAAGATCGCGCTCCGAAGGCAAGAAGAGCTTCATCACTATAGAAGCAAGGCGGAAGAAGTGGAAAAGAAACTGGAGGAGAGAAAATGCATTGACCGGGCCAAAGGTGTCCTCATGGACAAGAATGGATTTACGGAAGAAGAGGCGTATGCTTATCTTCGGAACGTCAGTATGAAAAAAAGGTGCAGCATGGCGAAGATCTCTGAGATGATTCTTCGTTCTCATGTGTAGGAAAGGAGCAGAAGATCATGCTGAGAAATCTCTGCAAGACCCATACACAGCTCAGTGATGCGGAAATCACCTATCTGGAGGCTCTGGAAGGATTTCTGCCGCTCATTGCGGAGATGGTGGATGCAGATATCTTCATCGACTGCATGACAAGAAATCCGGATGCGGCCATTGTGGTGGCAGAGGCCAATGCCAAGCACTCCATGTATCAGGATACGGTGGTGGGGCAGCTGGCCTACCGTAAAAACGAACCCGCCGCTTTGCGAACCCTTGATATTGGCATTCCCACCTTTGAGCTGAAAGCCATCACCCAGGAAGACATTGCTGTGAAGCAGAATGTGGTGGCCATCCGGTATGATGGAAAAGTCATTGGGGTCCTCATCATGGAGCGGGACGTCACAAGAGACTATGCGGACAAGAGAAACATGCAGATACTTCAGGAGACTGCAGAGCAGCTGGCTCAAGCGCTGATGGTTCAGAACGCCGCCAGAAACAATGCAAATCATATCACAAACTATGTGGCGGATGCGATCCTCATTGCGGATCAGCAAGGCCACATCATCTATACAAATCCAGGGGCCCAGAAGCTGTACGAGTCTCTGGGATACCGGGACAATCTTGTGGGCATGCATTTTGACAATGTGGTGCTGGACAGCAGCACCCTTCAGGAAATCAGAGACAAGGAATATCTGGAGATTGATGAGGTAAGGATCGGAAGCCTGGCGCTGAACATCAAGTACTCCATCATGAAGCAGAACAATCAGGAAGTAGGGCTTGTGGTCCATGTGCGGGACATCACTGAGGTGAAGAACAAGGAGAAGGAACTGATATTAAAATCTGTGGCCATCCGGGAAATTCATCACAGGGTGAAGAACAACCTGCAGACCATCGCATCGCTTCTTCGGATCCAGTCCAGAAGAATCACCGACGAGAATGCAAAAAAAGCCTTTGATGAGAGCATCAGCAGAGTGCTTTCCATCGCTGTGACCCATGAGCTTTTAGCGCAGAACGGGGTGGACGATGTGGACATCAAGGACATCCTTACAAATATCGTGAAAGGAGCCATGCTCTTTTCAAACTCCATGCATTTTCACCTCAATGTGGAAGTGAGAGGAGACAGCGTTTCCATCAACTCTGAAAAAGCCACATCCATCGCTCTGGTGGTGAATGAACTGGTGCAGAACTGTGTGGAGTATGCTTTTGTGGGACGTTCGGAAGGAAATATCTATATCACCATTGAGAAGGGCGAGTATGCCTCCGTGGTCACCGTGGCAGATGACGGCATAGGATTTCAATCCAGCAAAGTAAAGATGGGCAGCCTTGGTCTTAGCATCGTGGAGCAGCTCATCAAAGACAAATTGAAAGGGGACCTCTTCATAGAATCAGGAGACTTGGGGACCCACATCCGGTTTGATTTCATGCATACCTGATGGAAGACCGCTGTATGGTGTTCCGCATATATAGAAACAGAACACAATGATGTGTTTAAAGACTGTGGCATAGGCGCCGCAAAAGAGTGAAGTACTGCTTTGCTTTTTTGCGGCTTTTTCTTTGTAGAGGAAAGGAGGGAGCACAATGTGAGAGAAAGTCTTGTCAGTGTAGGCATCGATGTCGGCACATCCACCACTCAGATCATTTTTTCGAAGATTCAGGTGGAAAATATGGCTTCAGGAGCCAGGGTGCCGGAGTTCAAAATTGTGGACAAAGAGGTGATCTATCGGGGAGACATTTATTTTACACCACTTCTGTCCAGAACTCAGATTGATGAGAAGAAACTCCAGGCCATCATTGCCAAGGAGTATGAGAAATCAGGCATACATCCGGAGAACGTGGACAGTGGAGCTGTGATCATCACTGGGGAAACCGCACGAAAAGAAAATGCGGAGAAGATCATGAAAAGCCTGGTTCATTTTGCCGGAGAGTTTGTGGTGGCCACAGCAGGACCGGACCTGGAAGGGATCCTTGCTGGAAAAGGATGCGGTGCAGCCCAGGTATCCGACAAGGAAGGAAAGTATGTGGTGAATCTTGACATCGGGGGCGGCACCACCAACATTGCAGTCTTTAAAGACGGAGAGCCTTTGGACACAGCATGTCTTGATATCGGAGGCAGACTCATTTACTTTGATGACGCCGGCCGAGTGGATTATGTGTCAGAGAGCATACAAAGACTCGCAAAAGAAAGAGAGATCCCTTTATATGAAGGGATGGTCCGGGATGAGAAGGTCATTACGGATGTGGTGGAAGCCATGGCAGAAGTGCTCTTTGAATCCATCACCCTGAAAAAATCCAGAACTCTGGATCTCACCATGAGCAGGAAAGGAAAACTTCTCCGGAAGGAAACCCCCATTGAGCTGGTGAGTTTCTCTGGAGGTGTGTCCGATTATATTTACTTCCATGAAGAAGAAAAGGAGATCTACCGGTATGGAGACATCGGGATTCTTCTGGGAAGGGCCATACGAAAACGCTTTGAGAAGAGCCATCTGGAACTGATGGTGCCCAAGGAGACCATCATGGCCACGGTGGTGGGCGCTGGAACCCAGACGATGGAGCTCAGCGGCAGCACCATCACCTTCACAGGAAACCTGTTCCCCATAAAGAATCTCCCCATCGTCGCCCTCACAAGAGAAGAGGAGGCCTCAGAGAATCTTCCTGAGATTCTGAAAGAAAAGCTCTCCTGGTATACCCTGGAGGACGGGAAAGACCTCATCGCCCTCTTTCTTCACGGCAAGAGGAACATGCCTTATCAAGAGGTGGAGAACCTTGCGAGAATCATCACAGAAGCGTTGGAAGAGCACTATCAGGACGCGGAGCCCTTCATCATCCTTGTGGAGGAGGATCTTGGAAAAGTCCTGGGTCAGAGCATACTGCTTCAGATGAAAAAAAGAAGGGACATCATTTCCATGGATGGCATCAAAGTCGCCAGCGGCGATTATATCGACATCGGAAAACCCATCGGAAATGGATCCGTATTATCGGTCATTATTAAAACCATAGTATTCAATTATTGAAAGAGGTGAATTAACACATGAATTTGAAAACCAAATTGTTCGGCACAGTCTATCAGTTCGGTTCTGTGAAAGAAGTCCTCGCAAAAGCCAATGAGGAGAAATCCGGCGACCAGCTGGCAGGCATCGCAGCTGAAAATTCCACGGAACGTGTTGCAGCCAAAGAGGTACTGTCCCATCTGCTGCTCAGCGATCTGAGAAACAATCCTGTGGTCCCCTACGAAGAGGATGAGGTCACAAGAGTCATTCAGGACGCTGTGAATGAAACCATCTATAACGAAATCAAAAACTGGACTGTCGGGGAACTTCGTGAATGGCTGCTCAGCTATGACGCTACCCCAAGAAAGATCAGAAGGATCAGCGCAGGCTTAACCAGTGAAATGGTGGCAGCTGTCGCAAAACTCATGAGCAACATGGACCTGATCTATGCAGCAAAGAAGATCCGGGTGCAAGCCACCTGCAACACCACCATCGGTCTGGACGGCACACTCAGCATCAGGCTTCAGCCTAACCACACCACAGACAATCTGGATGGTATCGCCATTTCCGTCTACGAAGGTCTCAGCTATGGAGCTGGGGACGCGGTCATCGGCCTCAATCCGGTGGATGATACGGTGGACAATGTAAAAAGAGTACTGGAGCTTTTCAAGTCCATTAAGGACAAATGGGAGATTCCTACCCAGGCTTGCGTGCTAGCCCATGTGACCACTCAGATGGAAGCCGTCAGGCAGGGAGCCCCTACAGATCTCATTTTCCAGAGCATCGCCGGTTCCCAGAAGGGAAATGAAGCCTTTGGTATTGATGTGGCCATGCTGGATGAGGCAAGAGCCCTGGTTTTGAAACATGGCACAAGCCATGGAGAAAATGTCATGTACTTTGAAACAGGACAAGGTGCAGAGCTTTCTGCTGATGCCCACTTCGGTGCAGACCAGGTGACCATGGAAGCCAGATGCTATGGACTTGCAAAGCGCTACAAACCATTCCTCGTGAATACTGTGGTAGGATTCATCGGCCCTGAATATCTTTATGACAGCAAACAGGTCATAAGAGCTGGTCTGGAAGACCACTTCATGGGTAAACTCACTGGAATTCCAATGGGTGTGGATGCCTGTTATACAAACCATATCAAAGCGGACCAGAATGACATCGAAAATCTGGCCATACTGCTCACCGCCGCAGGATGCAACTACTTTATGGGCATCCCCAACGGTGACGATATCATGCTGAACTACCAGTGCACCAGCTACCACGATGGGCCAAGTCTCAGAGAACTTCTCAATCTTTCCCCCATCAAGGAATTTGAATGCTGGATGGAAAAGATGGGCATCCTGAAGGATGGCAAACTTACAGAGCGCGCTGGAGATGCATCCATATTCTTGGATTGAGAGGAGGGAACTAGTAATGATTACAGATCAGGAATTAAGAGCAGTCATTGAAAAAGTCATGAGAGAAATGGGCAAAGAAGAAAGCAGCGGAGAAAAGAGTGCTCCTGTGGATGACGGCACCATCCGGGACATCACTGCAAAACCCATTCAGGAAGTGTTCTATGTGCCAAACCCCAAGAACAGAGACCAGTACATGAAGCTGAAAAAGAAAACACCAGCCCGTGTAGGAATCTGGAGAACCGGTCCCAGAAACACCACAGAGACGCTGCTCCGCTTCCGTGCAGATCACGCCGTAGCTCAGGATGCAGTATGGTCCCATGTGGATGAAAACTTCCTGAAGGAGCTGAATCTGCCCACGGTACAGACAAAGATCCACGATAAAGAAGAGTACATCACAAGACCAGACCTCGGCAGACAGTTTGATGAGGAGAACACGAAGAAAATCAAGGAGATTGCGAAAGCGAAGCCAAGAGTGCAGATCATCGTTTCTGATGGCCTCAGCTCCACGGCCATTGAAGCCAATCTCAAAGATATTCTGCCTGCCATCCTGAGCGGACTGAAAGGATACGGCATCGAGTGCGGCACTCCGTTTTTCATCAAATACGGCCGTGTGGGCTCCATGGATGAGGTCTCCCAGGCACTGGATGCAGAGCTCACCATTCTTCTCATTGGAGAAAGACCAGGACTTGCCACAGGAGAAAGTATGAGCTGCTATATGACCTACAGAGCTTATCCGGGAATTCCCGAAGCCAAGAGAACTGTAGTATCAAACATCCATAAGGAAGGTACACCTGCCACAGAAGCAGGTGCACATATCGCTTCACTCATCAAGATCATGCTGGAAAAGAAAATGACCGGTGTGGGTCTTAATCTATAAGAACAAGGAGGGAATAAACCGTGAAATACGATAAACTGCAACCCAGCATACTCAGTATGAAAATCATCCCCAATGTGAATCCAGATATGGTAAAGGAATTTAGTCTTCCCGAAGGCCATATGAGTCTTGGGCTCTTCACATCCGACTGTGATGATGTTTCCTACACAGCCCTGGATGAAGCCACAAAGAAAGCTGATGTGAAGGTGGTCTACGCCAAATCCTTCTATGGTGGCGCAGCCAATGCCAATACGAAGCTTGCCGGTGAAGTCATCGGCATCATCTCCGGACCTAACCCTGCTGAAGTGAGAAGCGGACTCAATGCCATCGTGGACTTCATCGAAAATGAAGCTGCCTTCTACAGCGCCAATGAGGATGACACCATCGCCTACTATGCGCACTGCATTTCAAGATCCGGATCCTATCTGTCCCAGGTGGCAGGTATTGAAGAAGGCGAAGCCATTGCTTATCTCATCGCACCACCACTGGAAGCCATGTATGCTCTGGATGCCGCACTGAAAGCTGCTGATGTGAAAATGGCCGCATTTTATGGCCCTCCATCGGAAACAAACTTCGGCGGCGGTCTTCTCACTGGCAGTCAATCCGCCTGTAAAGCAGCCTGCGACGCGTTCCAGGAAGCCGTCTGCTTCGTCGCCGACCAGCCTACAAAGTATTAGTTCAATAGGAAGGTGAAAAGATGAAAAACAGCGCACTTGGTCTCATAGAGACATATGGTTTTGTAGGCGCTGTGGAAGCGGCGGATGCAGCATTAAAAGCAGCAGAAGTATTTGTGGTGGATCTTGTGAAGGTCAAGGGAGGCATCATGACCCTGACCCTTCAAGGTGAAGTTTCTGCGGTAAAAGCATCGGTGGATGCCGGTGCAGCCTCAGCAGAAAGGCTTGGAGTTCTTCTTTCCAGTCATGTGATTCCAAGACTGGATGAGGAAGTATGGCCTATGGTTCTGAAAAAAGAGAAAGAAGAAGAGCCCTCTCCGGAAGATCCCGTGGAAGATAAGAGAAGTGAACCATCTCCCGCGAAAGAAGAAAGCGAAGAAGAACCACCTGTGGAGCCCATGGAAGAAGACGGAAGCCAGAATGTGGAGAAGTCACTTCCGAAACAGGAGCACTTCACAAAAGACATGATGGAGAAGCTGAAAGTGGTGGAACTAAGACGCATCGCCCGAGGCGTGGAAGGCATTGCCATCCCGAAAAATCAGATTAAATTTGCAAACAAAGAAACACTACTGAAAGAAATCATCGCAGCGCAGGAAAGGAGGGGTAAATCGTGACAGTATTAGATCGGGATCTGGCATCCCTGCAGGAGATGCGGGATCTTGTCAGAAAAGCAAAAACTGCGCAGAAAGAGTTAAAGAATTACAGTCAGGCGGAGGTGGACCGGGTGGTCTTTGCTCTGGCCAGACGTATGGACAAAGAATCGGAAGCCTTGGCAAAAATGGCGGTGGAAGAGACGGGATACGGCAATGTGCCGGATAAGACTGTTAAAAACCTGGTGGCTTCGAGACTCCTTTATGAGAGCATCAAGGACATGAAGACCGTGGGATTCATCCATGAGGATGCGGAAAAGAAAATCTATGAGATCGGCATTCCTGTGGGAATCATCGCAGGCCTTGTGCCTTCCACCAATCCCACCTCCACGGCCATCTACAAAGCCATCATCTCGCTGAAGGCGGGAAATGCCATCGTGCTTTCACCGCACCCTGCAGCCAAAGGATGTATCCTGGCTGCGGTGAACCTGATGAAGGAAGTCCTTCGGGAGGAGCATGCACCGGAAGATCTCATTGGATGCATCTCTATGCCCACTCTGGAGGCTACCGACGGCCTCATGAAACATGAGGATGTGAATCTTATTTTAGCCACGGGCGGATCCGCCATGGTGAAAGCTGCCTACAGCTCCGGAACGCCAGCCCTGGGGGTAGGACCCGGAAATGTGCCGGTATTTGTGGAAAGAACAGCAGATCTTGCTCTGGCCGCCAAAAGAATCGTTCAGGGAAAATCCTTTGACTACGGCACCATCTGTGCTTCAGAACAGTCTGTGGTCATCGAAGGCGCTGTCATTGAACCCATGCTGAAAGAGCTTCAGAAAGCGGGGTGCTATTATCTCAGTTCTGAAGAGAAAAAGCTTCTGGATCCTGTGGTGCAGACACCACGGGGGACACTGAACACAAAAATCGTTGGAAAGTCTGCTTTGGAGATTGCAGAAATGGCGGGACTGAAAGTGCCGCCAGAGACGAAAGTGCTCCTGGCAGAAGAAACAGGCGTGGGTAAGGACTACCCATTCTCCCGAGAAAAACTTTCCCCACTTCTGGCTCTCTATGTGGAACCGGACTGGCAAAGAGCCTGTCTCCGGTGCATTGAGATTCTGGAGTACGGTGGAGAAGGACACTCCTTAGGGATCCATTCCAATAATGAATCCATCATCAGAGAGTTCGCCCTTCGTAAGCCTGCATCCAGAATCCTCGTCAACACTTCCACCACCCATGGAGCTGTTGGCGCCACCACCAATCTCATGCCCGCATTGACCCTTGGCTGCGGAGCCATTGGAGGAAGTGCCACATCAGACAATATCTCTCCGCTCAATCTCATCGATGTACGCCGTATGGCCTATGGTGTGAGAGAGGTGGAAGATGTCATAAAGAGCTCAGAAGCCTTAGATAAAACTTCTTCAAGCGTAGCCAGTGATCTGGATCTGGAAGAAGTGGTCCGCAAGATCCTTCGGGAAATGACAAAGTAAATGAAAACCTGGTATCAAAACAAAAAAATAAGAAGTAGTAAAAATTAGGAGGAAATGAAAATGGCAAACACAAACGCACTGGGAATGATCGAAACAAAGGGACTCGTCGGAGCAATCGAGGCAGCAGATGCTATGGTTAAGGCAGCCAATGTCACACTCATCGGAAAAGAGCATGTGGGCGGAGGACTTGTGACCGTTCTTGTACGTGGAGACGTAGGGGCAGTGAAGGCAGCAACAGATGCCGGCGCAGCAGCAGCGGAGAGAGTGGGAGAACTGATTTCTGTCCATGTGATCCCAAGACCTCATCAGGAAGTGGAACTCATTCTTCCAAAGAAACAGGAAATCTAATTCACACAAAGACTGTGAAGAGGGACCGCTTAGGCGGTCCCCGGGTTCACAAAGGAAGGATGTGAAGAAATGGCCGTACTAACCGAATCGAAACTTCGGACAAAATGGAAAAATGAAAAATTCAAAGAATATGTGGCGGGAAAAGATGAAGTGATCACCCCTTCTGCCAGAGAATTTCTGAAGGAGAAGGGCGTGGCGCTCATTGTGAGTGAGGAAGCATCGCTGAAGGAGCCCCAGGCTATTCATAAAGTGCCCCATCCGGTGCACGAAAGAGAGGCCACCTCCAATGCTCCTGAGGATCCCAAGAAATACAAAAATTTCTATACGGGCGAATATTACAGCAAAAAACCGGAAGCCATGACCCAGCTTTATGCGAATCTTCTGGTGTATAAGGATGATCCGAGGATCGAGTTTCGAGGGCGGATTGACTCTCTGGAAGCAGAGTTCCTGCGTGGAATGCTTCTTCTAAATCATGAGAAAGACGAGCGTCTTTATAAGGGGCTGAAGGATGCTTACCTTCACCTTCGGAAAATCATGCGGGCAGAAGTCCTTGGAGATCCGCTGAAAAGTTTTGAGCTGCTCGGCATGGACTATGAGGAAGTAAGAAGAGTCACCCACAGACCCAGTGACTTCTTCAGTGGAGGGCATCTGGTGCTCACAGGAGGAGAAAGACCTGCGGTGATCCACCTGAACTGCCTCCGAACGAGAGTCCGTGAAGTGGAGATCATCGCGGTGAAAGCGTTCAAAGAAGAGCTGGAAACCCATAGAAACGACATCGTGGAGAGCCTCAACAGACTTTCCAGTGCAGTATACTATCTGATGCTTCTTGCCCAGTACGGGCAGGGAGAGTAATGTTTTTTGGAAAGGAGGAGGCAGCCATGATGGAAGAGATCATCCGGAAAGTGCTGGAAGAGCTGAAATCACTGGAAGAGAAGAATGGAATGAAAAAGAAAATGATGGTTCTTTCCAGAGACGCTGCGTCTTGTGAGAAAATCACAAACCGGTTTTCGGATACGTATATTGTGACCTTTGCGGAGAGCTTCAGAGAAGAGGATGCGCCGGATGCCCTGATGCTGAAGGACCTTTCACCAGATCATCTGATGCTTCTTGCAGAGGGAAAAAACGGATGTCTGGGACCGGTGATGGAATGGCTCATGGCCGGGAAGCCTGTATACCTGGAGGTGGACAGCCTGGTCCATGTGCAAAAGAAAGAAACCTGCAAAAAGGCGCTGTTTGATCTTTATGAGAGTGCTGTGAAGCGTCTGGAAAGTTACGGAGTGCTTCTGGTCAAAGAAGAGAAGAAATTTAGAGAAGCTCCAGGGTCAGGAAAAGGGACAGAAAGAACTCTCGTCACAGAAAGTGAAGTCAAGAAATGGATCTTGAAAGGGGAAAAGACGATTTGTGTGACAAAACAGACACTGATTACCCCTTTGGCAAAGGATCTCATGAAAGAATATGGTATCTGTACCGTAGTGAAGGAAGGAGGAGAGGACCATGCTGACAGGTAAAGTGGTGGGGAACGTCTGGGCCACCAAAAAAGAGCCCTCACTGAACGGACTGAAGCTTCTTATTGTCAGTCCTTATGACCCCCGAACAGGAGAAACATCCAGGGCTATTGTTGCCGCCGATGTGGTGGGAGCAGGCATTGGAGAGCTTGTCATTGTGGTCAGTGGAAGTTCTGCCAGAAAGATTCTCGGACGGGAGGATATGGCTGTGGACGCCACCATTGTGGGGATCATTGATGAAGTGGAAGTGGAGGCAGGTGATGGGATTTGAGTTTTCTTGAAAATATCTATTTGGCAGGAGTCATAGGAGAAGGTGGAGCGGGATTTCCCACCCACATCAAATATGCATCTTCCCCCAAATATCTTCTCATCAACGGTGCAGAATGTGAACCGCTGCTCTATACGGATAAGTTTCAGATGGAAAACTATTATAAAGAAATGCTGGCAGCCATACAGGCAGCAAAGATTTTTCTGAAAGCGGAACGTGCTGTGCTGGCCACGAAAAAAAGATATGAGGATCTCATCGGTCTTTTTACGCAGGAAATCAAGGACAAAAATTATGATATTGAAATCTTCTCCATGGAGAACTTCTATCCTGCAGGGGATGAGCAGATCACCATCTATGAGGCCTTTCAGAAGGCAGTGCCTGCAGGGGGGATTCCCCTTCATGTGGATATTGTCGTCTCCAACATCGCCACTATGAAAAGTATCTATGATGCCCAAAATGGCATTCCCGTGACAGATAAATACCTGACGGTCACCGGTGAAGTAAAGGAACCCAAGGTCGTGAAAGTGCCCGTAGGCACGCCCCTTTCAGAAGTCATTGAAAAAGCCGGCGGCAGTACGCTGGATGAGTATATGATTCTCACGGGTGGTCCCATGATGGGAAAATTTGTGACCCAGGAGGAAGCGGAGGATGTGGTGGTTCGAAAAACCACCGGAGGCATCCTCATCGTACCGAAGCATCATGCTCTGGTGCAAAGAGGGACCAAGTCCCTCACCGCCATCAAAAACGAAACCAGGGCAGCCTGTATACAGTGCAGTTTCTGCACCCAGTACTGCCCGAGATATCTCATCGGTCACCCGCTGCATCCCCATAAGATCATGCGTGCCTTTGGCATTCATGATGTGTATGATGAGCGGTTTGCGGAAGCGCTTCTCTGCTGTGAATGCGGCATCTGTGAGCTCTTTGCCTGCCCTATGAATATCTCTCCAAGAATTGTCAATGTGTTCCTGAAACAGGAACTGAGGAAAAACGGCATCCGGATGAGCTTTGAAACAGGACCGGTGCAGCCGGAAAGAGAAAACCGTTATGTCCCAGTGGACAGGCTTCTTTCAAGACTGGATATCAGAAAATACTATGATCTTGGAAAACCTTCCTATCTGGAGATAGAAACGGATCAAGTGAGAATCCCACTGGGCCAGTATATCGGGAAACCAGCTGTGCCTTGTGTGAAAGTAGGGGATTTTGTGGAGAAAGGCACACTCATCGGAGACCTTCCAATGACAGATCATGGATCCAGAGTGCATGCATCTATCTCCGGCAGAGTCACCGCAGTAGACGACGCCGTGACGATTGTGCGTGAAAGGAGGGAAAATGCATGAAAACCATCGGTATGCTGGAGTTCACCAGCATCTGCAGAGGAATAGAGGCCTGTGACGCCATGGTGAAGGCAGGGGATGTGACGCTCATCACAGCCAAGACAGCCTGTCCAGGTAAGTACATGATTCTTGTCACTGGAGATGTGGGCGCGGTGAAATCAGCCGTGGAAGCGGGAGAAGCTGTGGGGAAGCATTATGTGGTGGACCGTCTGGTTCTCGCCAATGCTCATCCGCAGACCATCAGAAGTGTACAGGGATTTCAGGATGTGCAATTCTTTGATGCCCTCGGTGTCATGGAGTTTTATTCCCTCACCAGCGCAGTGTCCGCGGCTGATGCTGCTGTGAAATCAGGTCTCGTCCAGCTCATTGAAATACGGCTGGGTATGGCCATCGGCGGAAAGGCTTTTGTGACCCTGACAGGAGATGTGGGGTCTGTAAAAGCTGCCATCGAGGCAGGGAAGCGTGTCTCTGCCAAAGAAGGGCTTCTACTGGAGTCTGTGGTGATCCCATCACCGACCAAAGAGCTCTATGATGCATTACTGTAAGAGACTAGGAGGGTACACCATGAAAAAATGTCTCGTTACAAAGGAAAATCTGAGAACACTTCTGAAGCCGGATGCCAAATGCTTTGTGGCTGAAAAGGGAACCATTTTAACCCCTGGAGCCATGGATTATCTGAGAGAAAAGCAGATCCGCATTGTCTATGGGGAAGAAGTGTCCGTAGAAAAAAAGGAGGAATGTCCCTGCGTGAAGGAAGAGGATCTTGCGCTGCGTATTGAGCGGATTCTCACGAAGGAATTTTCAGTCACAGACCCGGCACTTGCAGAAAAAATCGCTGTGATACTACGTAACAAATAGGGGGGATTAAAATGAATATCAGTACCATTATTATTTACATCATGGTGGTCTTCATGGCACTGGGTGCTTTAGACAAGATCATCGGCAACAAATTTGGACTCGGAGAGAAGTTTGATGAAGGTATCATGGCCATGGGTACTCTGGCTGTGGCTATGGTGGGTGTTGTTTCCATTGCACCGGTCCTGGCGAAAATTCTCGGACCCATCATTGAACCGGTCTACACTTTCCTTGGCGCTGACCCCGCCATGTTCGCCACCACTCTTCTAGCCAACGACATGGGCGGATATCCTCTGGCTATGGAACTGGCAAAAACCCAGGAAGCAGGACTTTTTGCAGGACTTATTGTAGGCGCCATGATGGGACCTACCATCGTATTTACCATCCCTGTCGCCCTGGGGATCATTAAGAAAGAAGATCATCCTTATCTGGCCAAGGGAATCCTTGCCGGTATCATCACCATTCCCATCGGTTCTTTTGTCGGTGGACTTGTGGCTGGGTTCAGCCTGGGCATGGTTGTTGCGAATCTGGTGCCCATCATCATCGTTGCAGCACTCATTGCAGTGGGTCTCTGGAAGATGCCTGACAAAATGATCCGAGGCTTCAACCGCTTTGGTCAGGGTGTTGTCATCGTCATCACCATTGCCACCGCAGCCATCATCATCGAGACCCTTACAGGTCTTGTGGTGATTCCTGGTATGGCACCCATTTCTGATGGTATTCAGATTGTTGGAGCCATCGCCATCACTCTTGCAGGTGCTTTCCCAATGGTTTATGTGATTACGAAGGTTTTCAAAAAGCCTCTTATGGCTGCTGGAAAACTTCTTGGCATGGGCGATGTGGCCGCAGCCGGTATGGTGGCGACCCTTGCCAACAACATTCCAATGTTTGGTATGATGAAGGACATGGACAACAGAGGTAAAGTCATCAACACAGCATTCGCCGTCAGTGCGGCCTTCGTTTTTGGAGACCATCTGGGGTTCACGGCTGGTGTCAACCGGGAAATGATTTTCCCAATGGTTGTGGGTAAACTGGTGGGTGGTATCACCGCGGTGATGCTGGCCATGATGCTGACCCCTAAAAATGCAGCAGCGGATCTAAAAGAAGAGTCCGATGTGAAGGAGTCTTAGAAAGCGAGGGATCAATATGCAAATCAGTCAGGAACAGCTGGAGGCTGTCATCCGTAAAGTGCTACAGGAGCAGATGGCTGGCCTTACAAAGCCCATGGAAAAATGTGTGGACAAAACGAGCGGTGTTCTTGTGGTGAAGGGAAGAAGCGTAAGACCAGAACCTTTTGACACAGGAAAACCAGGCACAAAAGTGTTTCTGTCTGATGTGATGACCCTGGAAGAAAGTCCCCGTCTTATGGCGGGCATCATGGAAATGGAGGAGTCCAGTTTTCCCTGGACTCTCCAGTATGATGAAGTGGACTATATCATCGAAGGGGTACTGGAAATCAAAATTGGAGATGCAGTGATCCGGGGAGAAGAAGGAGACATTCTCTTCATCCCCAAAGGCAGCTCCATTTCCTTTGTCGCACCAGGCAAGACCAGATTTATGTATGTCACGTATCCTGCCGACTGGGCAGAACAGGAGTAGATGTGTATGAGCAGGTATGAATTTCAGATGGGCCCCACAGTCTGGTACGGGAAATACAGCCTGCGGAAACTTTACGGCCTGTCTTTTAAAAAAGTATGCATCGTCACCGACAAATCCATGGTTTCTCTGGGGATGCTGAAGCCGCTGGAGAGAATCTTGAGAGATCTTAGTGTATCTTACCGCATCTTTGATGAGGTGGAGCCTGATCCATCATTAGACACCATTCTCAGCGGTCTTTCACATATCCTTGTGACCAAACCGGATCTGCTCATCGCTGTGGGTGGCGGCTCTGTCATCGATGCAGCGAAAGCCATCATGTTCTTTTGCCTGAAAGTGAAAGAAGAAGTGATCAAACCGGAAAAAATCCTGAAGCCTTATTTTGTGGCAGTGCCCACCACCAGTGGAACAGGGTCTGAAGTGACCTCCTACTCGGTGGTCACAGATACGAAAAACGGGCTGAAGATCCCTCTAAAAGATGCGAGGATGCTGCCGGATGTGGCGGTGCTCGATCCTATTTTTACAAGTACGCTGCCTCAAAAAGTCATCGCCTACGCAGGACTGGATGTCTTTACCCATGCCATAGAAGCCTATGTGTCCCGGGAACACCATCTGATGTCGGATCATTACAGCTTGGAGGCTGTAAAGCTCGCATCCGCCTCTTTGCCCGAGATGTATGAAAAGGTCAGTGAGGACGAGGCCCGGATGGAGGTCCATCTGGCGTCGTTCTACGCAGGGCTTGCTTTTGAGAACAGCGGCCTGGGACTTACCCATGGCATGGCCCATGCTCTTGGCGCCACCCATAAGATTCCCCACGGACTTGCCAATGCCATGCTGCTTCTTCAGATCATCCGGTACAACCGGCAGGAGGAAGTGTATGGCCATGAGACCGGCAAGCGGTATGACGCTTTAGGAAGCAGCATGGTCTTCAGAAAATCCCCGTTGTGTGAGGCAAAGGGGATGGAAGAGAAACTGAGACAGCTGAAGGCGTTTCTGGGGGTTCCAGGAAGCATCAAAGAGTGGGGCATATCGGAAGAGGCATTTATCAAGAGTATTCCGGGTATGGTGAAAAAGGCCATGGCAGATTTCACCACGGGAAGCAATCCAAGAAAACCAAAGCCGGAAGATCTCGTCAGGCTTTATCTCGAATCCTACTATGGCATCTGAACTGCTGAAAATATAAAAGGGTGATGAAATGGCGGAGAAACTGCAATCTGCAAATGAGAAAATCAGAGCACTGGAATCTGTGGAGAGAAACACCAGTCTTCCAGAAAAGAATGAGAAGATCAAAGTAGGCGTGGATCTTGGCACTGCCTATATAGTTCTGGTGGCGCTTGGAGAAAACAACAGGCCTCTGGCGGTGGAAATGCAGTATGCCCAGGTGGTCCGGGATGGACTTGTGGTGGACTTTGTGGGAGCACGTCAGATTGTCGTAAAACTCAAGGATAAACTGGAGGAAAGGCTCGGCAGAGAGCTTCATCATGCAGCCATTGCAGTGCCTCCAGGCACCCAGGAAGCCGACTGCAAAAGTCATAAATATGTGGTGGAAGGCGCAGGGCTCGACGTCATAGAGATTCTGGATGAACCTACCGCTGCCAATGGGGTGCTAGGGATTCTATCCGGAGCCATTGTGGACATCGGTGGAGGCACCACAGGAATCTCCGTGCTTCAGGAAGGCAAAGTGGTCTATGTGGCAGATGAAGCCACCGGTGGTGTGCATCTGAGCTTGGTGCTGGCAGGACACTATAAAATCCCCTACGAAGAGGCAGAGAACCTAAAGAAGGACAAGGAAAGGCACCAGGAAATCCTTCCAGTGGTGCGGCCGGTGCTGGAGAAAATGGCCAGTATCGTGAAGCGTCATGTATCAGGGTACGCCATTGACAACATTTATCTCGTAGGAGGCACCTGCTGCCTTACGGGCATGGAGAAGGTTTTTCAGGACTATCTCAGCATTCCTGTCCATAAGCCTCAAAATCCCTTCCTGGTGACGCCTTTGGGCATTGCACTGGGCAGTGGTGAGCAGTAGAATGAAATAAAGAAAAAGGTTCCCTCTGACCCATGGATGAGATCTATAGCATCCAGTCGTCAGAGGGAAATTTCTATGGTTCTATGTATTTATGTGAAGGAGTGCAAAGCCTTATGAATGTTTATAAAAAGCCCAATCTCATGCTTCCTGTCAGTCTGCATGATGCCCGGGTGGAAAAGATCACCTTTAAAGCGGGGGAGAACCCTTTGTCAGGAGAACTGATCCTGTATTTCCCAGAAGGATTCAGAGCAGAGGTGAATAAAAAGTGGATTGCCACGGGGCCTGGTGAAGTGCGCTTTGGCGGCATCGACTGGGACTTTTCAGCGATCCGCTATTATGAGGGAGACTCTGTCAAGGAGAGGTCCTTTGAGGAGTTTAAGGAGGATCTAACCGAAAGCAGCTGGGAGATCGTGGATGAAAGCTATGGTTATAACCGCAGTGTGTTTTCAGGGTACCGCTATCAGGACGGTTTTTTCAGGGTAGAGATGGAGATCTATCATTTCAAAGAAACAGAATACCACTATGAGGAACCCATGATGGAAAATGAGGTGATTCCTTCTCTATAAGTCTGTATTATTATGAAGAGAATCTGTAAAGACCGGAATCAGGACATCGCCAGATACAGGGGTCCATTTTGGATAACTTTGCATGAAAACTCTGGAATTTCTGTATAAAAGTGTCTTCAGATGAATTATTCATTGATTTATACAGAGGATTGAGAAATGCTTGCTGTTGTGGCCATTCTATAAATAAATTCTTAATGAAGTAAAAGTTATACATCCAAATGAAGAATTATGCATGTATATCGTTGTATTGTCAGGTCGTATATGGTATCCTAAGCAACGTTGTAAAAAAAGGAGGCCTATGCATGACAAATAAATTGAAATTTATCTTTTTATCCACCTTTGGATTCATTTTTTTCCTGATGCCATTTACCATACAAGGAGAAAATAAGATCCTCATCTCCCATATTGTCAGTTTTGTGACTGGAAGTTTTCTTGAACCTTTCATGATGTTCACACAGGCCTTTGCCTGGTTTGTGCTGCTTATGACTGCAGTTTTTATGTTCTATACGTCTAAGAATGAAAAATGGAATGAGATCTTTAAAGCGAGTCCATTCAATGTTTTATTAAGAATTGCCGGTTCTTTTCTCTACCTCATGGTGCTGAACGGCTGGTTTGAAGGAACTTCCATTGGAAACATGATCCTGGACCCCAATACCGGTGGTCTTATGGCAGGAGAAGGCGGACTTCTCACAACACTCTATATCACCTTTTTTGTAGGAATTCTGGCGCTTCCACTCTTGACTCATTTTGGTATCGTAGAGTTTTTGGGAGTCCTTCTTGGTCCCGTCATGGAGAAAGTTTTCCGCGTGCCTGGATATTCCACCGTGGATGCCATCGCTTCCTTTGTGGGAGATGGCACCATCGGTATTGTTCTGACAGACCAGCAGTACCAGAGAGGGTACTATAACAAGAGAGAAGCGTATATCATCGCCAGCAGTTTCTCCATTGTGGGCATCGCCTTTGCGTCCGCTGTGGCAGAAGAACTGGGATTCAGCAGTATATTCCCCATATTCTATGGATCCATTGCCCTCATCACAGTGGTACTAGCTTTCATCATGTCCAGAATGCCCCTGAAGAAATTCCAGCCAACTTATTATGCAGGGATGGAACCGAAGAAAAAAGAGGTGCCCCAAGGAAGCAGCATTCTGGCCCATGCATACGAAGAGGCTCTGCAGCAGGCGGATTCTGCAAAGATCTTCAAGGTGATTCTTGAAGCGCTGAAAAATATCCTGAACATCTACGTGGGCTTTCTGCCCACCATCATGGCCATTGGCACCCTTTCTCTGATCATTGCGGAATACACCCCATTTTTTGACATCATCAGTGTTCCGTTTTTATATTTCTACCAGTTCATTGGCTATGCCAAAGATGTGGCAGCTTCTATGGCGCCAGCCTCCGTGGCAGGATTTGCGGATATGTATCTGCCAGCTCTTTTCATCAGCGGGTCTGCCTCGGAAGCATCCAGATTTTTCATCGGAGTTCTGGCCTTCACCCAGCTGGTGTTCATGTCTGAAACCGGTATGATCTTAGTGAAGACCAAGATTGGCATGAGTTTTCTCGATGTGGTGAAGCTGTTCCTCTTCAGAACCCTACTATCCATACCGCTCCTGATCTTGATCACACAGATTCTGGGTGCTCTGGGGATCCTTTCGTTTTAACTGACCTTTGAAAAGAAAACATATACATTGAGATGATATTTATAAAAACGCAGTTCCTGTGCAAGAAAGAACTGCGTTTTTCGGCTGTCCGCAGGTTTTTATTGTGCGAGAAGGTATCAGAAAAGAATACATCCGATAGCAAATGGATGGCGCTGCTGATATAATGAAATCAATTGAAAACATGGAACAGAATACAGGAGGAGCACCAGCTCCAAAGGCCAGGAGCTTCCTGACAGTATGGTATTGGGGGATACGATGTATATTGCAAGACAGCCGATTTTCAAAGTGAATATGGATGTGTACGGATATGAGCTTCTTTTTCGTGCGAAAAAGGAGTCTGTAGCTTATGATGGGCTTTCAGCTACCTCCGCCACAGCCAGTGTGATTTCAGGTCTCATGGAAGAAGGGTTTTCCACCATAGTGGACAATAAAAGAGCGTTCATCAATTTCAATGAAGAGCTTCTCACGTCCGATGTGCTGGAACTTATAAATAAGGATACCCTTGTCATTGAACTTCTGGAAACTGTAGAAGTGAACGATTCCATCAAAAACAGAATGAAGGAGCTGAAAAGCGCAGGATATGAGATTGCCCTGGATGACTTTCAGGAAGACTACAAAGGGTATCCTTTGAAAGAATATGCAAAGATCATCAAGTTTGATCTTATACGGACACCTTTGGAGTCCATCCGGGAGAGTGTACGGGATGCTCTTTCTGAAGGAAAGATACTTCTGGCAGAAAAAGTGGAGACAGAATCGGAGTTTCTTCTGGCCAAGTCCATGGGATTCAAACTTTTCCAGGGGTTTTTCTTCTCCAGACCCACCATTGTGGGCAAAAACAAAGCAGTGAGAGCCAGCACTCAGAATCAGTATCTCAGGATATTCAAAGAACTTCAGAAAGAAGAGCCTTCTTTTCAGGTTCTCGCAGAAATCATCGAGAAAGATGTGGCTCTTTCTTATAAACTGCTGCGGGTGATCAAGGAGAAATCTCAAGGAGATCTGGTGTATTCGATTAAAAAAGCCTTAAGCTATATGGGACTGAAAGAGCTGGACCGGTGGATCAGAATCCTTATGATACAGGACCTGGGTTCAGAAAAGCCCAAGGAGCTGGTCTATGTCTCCCTCATCCGGTCGAAACTGGCTGAAGAGATTGCTGTATCCACGCACCTGAAAAATGCCAGATATGAGGCGTCCATGATGGGGCTTTTCAGTACCTTAGATGCACTTCTTGATATGGATATGGAGGAAGCGCTGAAAGGCGTGAATCTTTCACCGAGAGTCTCTTCTGCCCTCCTTCATTCCCAGGGAGAACTTTCCCTGATCAGGCAGATCATCGAATCTCAAGAGCGGGGGGAGTGGCAGAAACTGGATCTTCTGGCCAGTGTGATGAACGTAAAAGAGGAAGAAGTGTATGGGTACTATATGAAAGCAGTGCGATGGGCGAAGGAAGTCATGGAGCTTCTGTATGATTGAGGAGGGTTTAATGGAAAAGAGTAGAACTGTGCTTATTGGTTCTTTGATAAGCCTTGGTATTTTGGTTGTAATCTTCAGTGCCATAGCGCTGAAGATTACATTGGAAAAGCCGGTGGTGTTTCACCAGTATATGGAGCTGCCCTTGTTTCCACAGGACCGGGGCATGAAAGGAGAGTATTTCACCCTGGATCTTCTGCAGAACAGAACAGATGAGAGGAAGCTGCTTTTTCTCAGCTTTCCCGAAGCAGAAGAAGTTCAGGTGCATCTCATCAGTCCATGGAACTCCGGATTCTGGACCTTTCAGGGTACAGAAGAGATGGGGGGAGGGGTTGGGCCTTATCGGAAGACAACTTATGAGTTTCATATGACTCTTGAGTCTGTTCTGGAAGAAGAACTGGCCCTGACCAAAGTAAAACTTCACTTCAATGATGACAGTGTGCTGGAAACAGATCTGGGCAAACTGGTGCTTTTTCCTGTAAAGATGGACCAGGAAGACCCTGTAGGGATTTTCAGCAGTTCCAGCAGCAGTGACCGGGAGGAGATCCGTGAAGGCAGAGCCAATAGAGAATTTAAGATTCTTGGAGCATCCTCATCTCTTCTGGACGAGGCAGATGAGTACTTTCAGCTGAGCCTCAATGGGGTAAAACTGGAGAAAGATATGGCTCTTTCGATAAGATCCGGAGAAGCTTTGAGCTTCAAGGCCGAAGGCCTGGAGACAAAGGGCGCTGATCGCTATGTCATCTTCCGTATTTCTCCAAGATTCCACTATATGGACACCACCATGGAGGAAAAGAGCTTCAGGGTGGAGATGGTCCATGAAAGACTTATGAACCTGGAGACCTTCGACATCATACAATATCTAATAGAAAGGGGGGAGATCTAGATGGGAGAATCTTACCGCAAAATTTTCTGGGGGATTTTTATCCTTACATTCCATATCAATCTGGGACCTCTTCAGATTCTGCCAAACTTTGTAGGCTACTTTCTCATGGCTAGTGCCAGCACCATGCTCTTTGACCGGCATGGCATCTCTTCCTTTCAGAATGCAAAGCACATGGCTGCTGTTTTAGGTGTGCTCAGCTTGGTGGAGAGCCTGTTCTTTTTTATGGGGCAGACGGCTTTTGCCCCATTTACCTTCTTTGGACCGCTTCTTTTTGGCGTTCTGGAGCTGCTTTTCTTCTATCATGTACTTGGAGGCTATGCCTTTTCTCTGGAACATGATGGCCAGCAGGAGGAAGGAGAGCGGAAGCGTTCTTTACAGAGAAAAGTAACCGTGCTGTTGGCGGTCCAGACGGGTCTTTATTTTGCAGCATCGGTGCTGTATCTGACCTCCTTCCTGTCCTTCTTAGTTCTCTTATTCATCCTCATGCGGATCTATCTCATGAGCATTTTCGCACAGCTGCGTAGAGAAGAGGAGGGAAGAGGACTTGAAGCAAGAGAAGCGGAAGAGGAAACCTCTCCTATGAACCAAGGATGAATCTGGAAGAAAGCACACAAAAGAAAGGAGCACACATGAGAGAAGAACTGAAGAACCGATTTGCCATTCATGAAGAAGGGGAGGGGGAAGAGATCCTTTTGTTTCTCCATGGATTCGCATCGAGCAAGGAGACCTGGCAGTGGATCAAAGACTCCTTCCGGCAGGAATATAAGCTGGTGTTTCTGGACCTGGCAGGATGCGGCGCTTCTGATTACACAGCATATGATGTGAAAAAATATGCGACGCTGCAAGGGTACGTGGAGGATCTATTGGAAATACTGAAGGCATTCGACTATCAGAATGTGACCATCGTGGGACATTCCGTCGGTGGACTCATTGGTCTCCTCCTTTCAAAGGCTGCAGAAGGCCGTGTGAAGAAGGTGTTCATGATTGGAGCCTCTCCACGGTATAAAAATGACATTCCTGGGTATTTTGGCGGATTCACCGAAGAAGAAATCTATCAGGTGCTGGATCTCATGGAAGAGAACTTCCTGGGATGGGCCAGCTACATTTCAAGAGCGGCGCTGCCGGAATCAGAAGGTGCAGAGCATACCGCTTATGTGGAAGAACGTTTCAGAGCATCCCATCCAAAATTCACTTATCACTTTTTAAAAGTCACACTGCTTTTGGACCATCGGAGTGAACTTCTCAATGTGCCTTGTGAGATCATCATTTTACAGTGTGCCAAGGACAGCTTTGTACCCATGGAAGTTGCGGAGTACATGCATCGTAAGATTCCCGGCAGTACCCTTCATCTTCTTTCGGCCAGGGGGCACTATCCTCACATCAGCCATCCGGAGGAAACTGCTGCAGCCATCTTGAAATATCTGTAAGTGAGGTTTGAATGGAAAAGAGACGATGGAATGAAGCCGTTTGCGGCATTCTAACCCTAAACAGCAGATCAGAAATACGATCTGTGAACCAGTCCCTCTTAGCCCTTCTGGGATACGAGAAAGAAGAGGAGCTCCTTGGCAGGGAGTTTGAACTGCTCCTCAGCACCAGTGCCCAGTTTTATTTTTATTCGATGCTATACCCGAAAATCCAGCTGGAAGGGTACTGTCAGGAGATTTATCTCAGCCTCCGGAAAAAAGATGGACATGGGGTGCCGGTGATGTTTAATGCAAAGAGGTTCTATCTGGGGGATGAAGCTGTGATCGACTGTATCATCCTTCCCATGGAAACCAGGCGGGAATATCTGAAAGAAATCAAAACCATCAACAAAAAGCTGGAAACGGCACTGGAAGAAAAGATCCTCCTACATGAGGAGCTTTTGAAGAAACAGGAAGAGCTGGAAGAAATGTACAGAACTCTTCAGGAAATCTCCAGGCAAGATCCTCTCACAGGAATCCTGAACCGACGTGCCTTCATGGAGGAGATTCATCTGACGTCTCAGAGAGCTCTGAAGGAACCACTGACGTTTTCTGTTTGTATACTGGATCTCGATTACTTCAAAGCGGTGAATGATCTGTATGGACACCACAAAGGGGATGTGGTGCTGTGTTCTTTTTCAGAGCATCTGACATCGTTTTTTGGAAAGGATCATATTGTGGCTCGGTTTGGGGGAGAAGAGTTCATTCTTCTTCTGAGGTCCTTATCTAGAGAAGAGTCCAAAAATCAAATGGAGGCCTTCCGCTTGTCTATGGCGGGAAGAACCTATGGAGGACTGAAGGTCACAGCAAGCTTCGGCCTCTCCACCTGGATGGAGGGAGATGACCCAGACAAGCTCATTGTAAAGGCGGATATGGCCTTATATGAGGCGAAAAGACGCGGCAGAGACTGCGTGATGCACTTTGATGAAATGAATCAGAAACCATAGCACTCTGGGGGAAACTCCAGAGTTTTAAATTGCATCAAATGAATAATGATTATCACATTATAATGGCTATTTTAAAATTAATATCATAATAATAATGGCGATTTACATATAATCCGTTAAATATTATCATAATTATTAAAAGTTCATCAAAAAAGAGTTCGATAAAAAGCATAATTCCAAGTGGTCCACTATGGTTTAAAAAATACAGGATTGTACAGTTATTGACAATATTATGACAAAAGTGTACATTATTATTGTTAGCTAAGGTAAACTTTTGGAACACAATAAGAAATAAAGGATGGGAGAAGATGCATCTAACAGAATCGTCAGAAATGTATTTGGCTACCATCATGATTTTAGAGAAGGAACTGGGACATGTACGGGTAGTGGATGTAGCGGAAGAGCTTGAAGTCACAAAACCCAGTGTCACCAAAGCCATGAATCATCTAATGAAAGAAGGATATATCCATAAAGAGCTCTACGGAAACATTACCTTGACCCCGGAAGGCATTATAGTTGCCACGGAGGTGGTGAAGAAGAGAGCCATGATTGTCTCCTATCTTGAGAGATCCCTAGGACTTTCCCATGATGAAGCAGTCAAGAATGCCTGCAGGATGGAGCATGTCATATCAGAAGAGATGCTACAGGCAATAAAAAGCTTTCTGCAGGAAGAAAAGCACCCAGGCAGCAAGAACTAGGAGGAATGGAAATGGAAATGGCTTTTGTACATAAATTATTCAGCCGAAAATCAACCGCCGGGAAGGAGCAGTCCTTTCAGGAAAATAATCTCACCTTTGCCAAGAGAAATGAGCCCTATCGGATTGTAGGGGTTCATACAAAGGACCAGGCCATGAAAGATTTTCTTTTTACACTGGGCTGCTATGAGGGAGAAGAGATTACAGTCATCTCCATTCTGTCCGACAATTACATCATACATGTCAAAGGTGCAAGATATAGCATTGACAAGGAACTGGCCAGAGCGATTTTAATTTAAAAAATCGCTTCTGTCGCCAGAAATTTTCAGTATAATTGTTAGCCATGGCTAACAATTGGAATTATATTCTAGACATAAATTAGGAGGAAATCATGAGAATAGCACTTGCGGGAAATCCAAACAGTGGAAAAACCACTTTATTTAATGCCATCACGGGTCAGATTGAACATGTGGGCAACTGGCCAGGGGTCACTGTGGCAAAAAAAGAAGGAAATGTGAAAAAAGAGCTCTACGAGGGAGAGGAGATGCTCCGGGTAGTGGACCTTCCAGGTGCCTACTCCATTGCACCGTTCACCTCAGAGGAGAGCATCACTTCTTCCTTTGTGAAGAATGACAATCTAGATGCCATCATCAACATCATTGATTCTACAAACATCAGCAGAAGCCTTCTTTTCACCACGCAGCTTCTGGAACTTGGGATTCCTGTAGTCATTGCCCTGAACAAAAGAGACCTTTTGAGAAGAAAAGGGATTTCCATTGATACAAAGAAGCTTTCAGAGAAGCTTCACTGTGTGGTCATTGAAACAGCGTCCATCCGTAAAGAGGGACTGAAGGACCTTCTGAAAGCCGCTGCATCTTTAAAGGGAAAAGTGCAGAAAGCTCCTTTTGAAAACGTGAAAGAGTTCACGGCCATTCCCGAAGACCGCTATGAGGAAAAAGAAAAAATGCGTTTCCAGCTGGTGGAGTCCCTGGTTCGAGATGTGGAAATAAGAAAAGTGGAAAGTGAGAAGGAGAACCTCTCAGACCGTATAGACCGCATTGTAGCCCATAAGTATCTGGGCATTCCCGTATTTGCCTTGGTGATGTTTCTGGTGTTCCATCTGTCCCAGAGCACCGTTGGACCGTTTCTAGCGGACATCTTCACCGGATGGATGGATCAGCTCTATGGCGCTGTAGAAGGCATGCTGGGAGACAATGTTTCTCCACTTCTTAGTGCACTGCTTCTGGACGGCATCATCGGCGGTGTGGGTGCAGTGGTAGGGTTTTTGCCTCTCATCATGGTGCTCTTCTTCCTGCTGGCCCTTTTGGATGACTGCGGATATCTTTCCAGAGTGGCTGTGGTCATGGACCGCTACCTGAAAAAAGTAGGTCTTTCTGGAAAGTCCATCATCCCTATGGTCATTGGGACCGGATGCGCCATCCCGGGCATCATGGCCACCAGAACCATCAAAGATGAACGTCAGAGAAGAACCACAGCAATGCTTACCCCTTTTATGCCCTGCGGTGCGAAGCTTCCTGTCATTGCCCTGTTCTCCGGTGTGTTCTTTAAAAATGCCGGATGGGTGGGCACTTCCATGTACTTTGTGGCCATTCTCATTATTGTTTTAGGTGCCCTCATCATCAAGAAGATCACAGGAGAAACCCAGAACACTTCCTACTTTATCATGGAGCTTCCAGAATACAGGCTGCCCAGCATAAAGAGAGCTCTGGTCTCCATGATGAACCAGGGAAAAGCTTTTGTTATCAGAGCGGCCACCATCATTCTGCTCTGCAATGCCGCCATCCACATCATGCAGACCTTCAACTGGAATCTCCAGATGGTGGAAGAAGGGATGGAAAGCACCAGTATCCTGGCTTCCATCGCACAGCCTTTTGCCTTCCTTCTGATTCCACTGGGATTTGGCGCATGGCAGCTGGCTGCCGCCGCCATCACCGGATTCATTGCAAAAGAGAATGTGGTAGGTACTTTGGCCGTGGTATACAGCATCACCAATTTCATCAACACGGAAGAGCTGGTTCTGGTTTCCGGAGCCAATGATGTGGCGTCTGTCATGGGACTCACCACCGTCAGCGCTCTGGCTTATCTTGTGTTCAATCTCTTTACGCCGCCTTGCTTTGCTGCCATCGGTGCCATGAATGCAGAGATGGAAAGCAAGAAGTGGCTTCTGGCTGGCGTTTCCTTCCAGCTGAGCATGGGATATATCCTGGCATTTCTAGTGAACCAGGTTGGCACACTCCTCACAACAGGATCCTTTGGAACAGGTTTTCTTCCAGGACTCCTCGGAGTTCTTGCCATGGTTACTGTCATCGTCTACCTGATGTTTCGTAAAAAAGAAGGATCGATAGAAGAACCTGTAAAGGAGATGGCATAAATGGGAGATTTCATTGTTCTTGGCATCATTCTGACCATTGTGTTTTTGGCGGGATATAAAGTATACAGAGACAAGAAAAACGGCATCAAGTGCTCTGGATGCGCTCATGCGAAATCCTGCGCTACACAAAGCTGTGACAGCAATACCTCATCAAAAAGCAAGATGATTATCTTATAAGTAAAGTAAAACCACTTCTCCTCTTAATAAAAGGAAGAGAAGTGGTTTTTTCTCCGTCGTTATGAGAAAATGAAGGGAAATTGTGTTTTGAAAGGAGAAGGACAATGGTGATCAGAAAGTATGAGTATCACAGGGACTTTAAGAAGCTCCTGGAGCTTTTTAGAACCGAGGGATTTATCAAGGGGGAACTGCGAAAGAACAGGTCAAAAGAAACGTTAAGACAATCCCTGAACAAGTCTGTCACCTACGTGGCTTATGAGGAGGAAAACCTCCTAGGGTTTGTGAGAGTGCTGGAGGATCCGCCCTTTGAACCTTTGGTGAGAGACGTGTATGTGAAGCCTTCTTATCGAGGAAGAGGCATCGGCAAAAGCCTTCTTTACGGCCTCTTTGAGCGGCTCAGCTGTGAAAGAATCCAGGTGGCAACTTCAGATCTTTCCTTCGCACCGCACATGGGAGCGACACTAGAACAGGGCGCTTATTATTTAAGGAAACCTAAAGAGCCCACCACCTATCTTCTGCAGGATAAAACTGAAAGGAAGGAGAGAAGGAAAAAAAGAAAAAGCAAGAGAATCCAAGAAAGAGCGTACGATGAGGAAGACCTCTTCGGATCCGATGAGTTTCACTATATGATCATGGGGTACACCAGTGGAGGAGCTGCCTATGGCATCACTTGGGAAGAGGCTTATGAGGATGGGCTCATAGAGGAGGAAGAGGATTCCTTCGAAAGAAAGAGAGATGAAAAAGCCCATCTTTCTGATTCTTATGAGGAAGATGAGATCCCTTTTTAGAAAGAACTTATTAATCACGTAGAATTCTGTTCTCTTCGGAATGTGAAGGTGAATTATTCTTGTAAACCATGGAGCCGTAGGATAAACTGAATGTATTTGAGTAAGTAAAGAAACAAAAGATAGGTAAAGGGTGTTGTGATGTTGAAAAAGAAGTATCCCCTCATCATGGTGTTGGCTTTCATGGTCATTGCTGCGTCTGTGATGTTTGTGCATTTGTATTCTCATGAAAAGACGAAAGAAATCTTTCTGGACGAAACAGAGAAAGTGATCCTGCTTTTGAAAAAAGATTTTCTCAGTGATACGGTAAATAACCTCATCATGGAGATCGACAGCCTCAGAGAACAGAAGGAAGTGGTCTATCAGCTGAACACTGATGCAAGGCAAAGGCGATTTGTCGAAGAGTATTATGTGTCGGAGGAGGAGTTTGCTTCCTTTTACGAGAACAGATTTCGGGGAGACCAGAATCAGGATCTTTGGACAGCGGTGCTTATAAACGAGGAGACAGACGAGCTTCTTTATGCTTCAGAGCACCTTGAAGGGGACACACCCACTGAAGTGGTAGAAGAACTGGAAGAGACGCTCCTGAGCAAAGGAGAAGTCAGAAAGGGCAGTCTCAGAGGAATCTTTGGCGTGAGCATAACCTATGTGGAAAATCAGGTGAAGGAGGAGGTAGCAGCCTCCATCCGAAACCGCAGATTCTCTAATGAGTCCTACATCTGGGTCAATGAGGTGCTAAACTTCGAGGGAGGAGACCAGTACGCCATCCGACGAGTACATCCGAATCTTCCGGAAACGGAAGGGACCTATCTTTCCACCCATACGGAAGATCTCGCGGGCAATCGGCCCTATGAAGAGGAGCTTCAGGGCGTGAAAGAAAACGGGGAGCATTTTTTCAATTATTACTTCAAGAAGCTGAACTCTGAAGAGATTGGTGAAAAGATCACCTACGCCAAGCTGTATGAGGACTTTGACTGGATCATCGCCATGGGTGTTCATGTGGATGAAGTCCATGCCTATACTGAAAAAGTAACAGGAGAAATTGAAGGACTCACCAGCGAAAGCGTTTTTCAAATCCTTGGCATCCTACTTGTGATTCTTCTCAGCGGGCTCTTTTTGATACAGGTCCTGGAAAAAGCCAGAATGATGGAGAATCAGAAGACACTTCTGAATGAAGTGAACCGGGATCTGCTCACTGGTGCAGAAACCAGAAGAAGCGGCACGAAACATCTGGAAAAGCTCTTTCAGGAGTACCAGAGATCCCCTGGCAGCACTGCGGTGATGATGGTGGATATCGACCGGTTTAAGAACATCAATGATACTTACGGTCATGACATAGGAGATGAGGTGCTGAAGAAAGTCACCAGGACCATCCATCACATGATCCGAAATACGGATCATCTCATCCGCTGGGGAGGCGATGAGTTCGTTGCGGTCTTTCCGGGCATGAAAGAAGAGTATCTGAGAGAGTTTGGTGAGAAGATCAGTTTGGAAGTGGAGAAGATCCGCATCGAATCTTCGGAAAAACCTCTTAAAGTGACCTTGTCCATGGGGCTTACTGTTTTCAGATCTGAAGACAGAAGCTACGAAGATGCCTTAAAAAGAGCTGATCTAGCTCTTTATGAGTCCAAAAATCTGGGGCGGAACCAGGTATCAGTTTTCTAGAATAAAAATAAAAGTCCGGTGTATCAGAAACATCGGACTTTTACTTTTGGAAATATATCTGAAGCTCTTAATCTGGAGCCGTTTTCGCCGATTATGATTAGGAATACCAAGTTTTTAAAAACAGAAGAAAACCAAAAGAAGAGGAGCAAGTGCGATGTTTTCGAAAAAGAAAAAAGAAAAAGAACTTATTTTAAATTCAGTTGAACCTGTGACAGAAACGCGAAGTATAGAATCCGATGAAAATGCCAGATGTATCTCGGAGATGCTGAAAGAAGTCAATGATCTTCTTCAGTATATGACAAGGCTTGATTATGTCCGGGAAATGATCCTGGATGCGGAGCGCCAGGCGGACCTTTTAGGGAACGTTTCTGCCAGCAGTGAGGAAATGACTGCTGCCACGGAAGACATCTCCAATTATGTGGAGATTTCCAGCACCAACATGAAAAAGGCCATGGAAGAGACAGACTTAGCATTAAAACGGGTGGAGACCACCTTTATGAGCATAGAGAAGAACATGGAGGAGATCCATGGGGTGAAAAGCATCATGGTGGAAGTGACGGAGGAAACGGTGAAGATCAATGAACTGGTCAATGTCATCAAGTCTGTGGCAGACCAGACGAACCTTCTTTCCCTGAATGCTTCCATTGAAGCGGCCAGGGCAGGAGAGAACGGCAGAGGCTTCGCAGTGGTGGCGGATGAGATTAAGAAGCTTGCCCAAAGTACAAAAGAGCAAGTGGACATCATCCGAAGCATCGTGGAGAGCCTCAACGGGAAAATACATGAGGCATCCTCAGAGATTGACCGGGTGGTGGAGAGTTTTCAAGGGGCGAAGTCTTCCATTGATGCAGCCACAGGCGGAATCTTTGAAATCGGAGGCATCATGAACAGCATCGGTGCCAGTTTCATGTCCATCTCTGCCAATGTGGAGGAGCAGACCGCCACGGCACAGGAAATCACTGCCAATATCCTGGAAGTCCATGACAAAGCAGCGGTGCTGAAAGAAAAAACCCATCATACAGGACAGTCCTTCTATGACATCTCTGTGAGGATCGATGCGCTGAGAATGAAAGCGCTGTCCTTTGCGAAGAATGCGGACAGTGCCGTGATGCTGGATCTCACCGTAACGGATCATCTTCTCTGGAAATGGAGAGTCTACAATATGATCCTTGGCTATGTGCATATGGATGAGGCGTCTGTAGGAGACCATACCACCTGCAGGCTCGGCAAGTGGCTTGGTGCTCAGGATCTAAACGGATCTGCCCTCAGAACCCTTTTCCAGAAAATGGAAGGCCCTCATAAAGAGCTCCACAGTCAGGCGAAAAAAGCCATCTCCCTGTACAACAGAGGACAGGTGGAAGAGGCCATACTGCTTCTGCCCGTCATAGAGAAAAGCTCTCTACAAGTAGTGGAATGCCTTGAAAATTTAAAGAAAAAAAGTAAATAAATAAGAAAAGAAAAAACGTTCTGACGCCGGAATCTTCCGGTGGCTGGAACGTTTTTACTCTTTGATCTCTTTAAACAGCTCGTAGGCTTTTTTTCTGGCTTCTACAAGAACCTCTTCTCCAAGGGGGGTGCTTCTGTAGTATTTCCTGATTTTTCCTTCCACATTCCGTTCTTCCATCAGAAGCAGACCGGACTTTTCCATGGAATGAAGAAGAGGGTAGAGTGTGCCGGGGCTGATGTCATACCCGTGGTGATGAAGCTCTTCCATCATCCAGGTGCCGTAGATGGGCTCTTCTTTGGCGTGATGAAGAATATGAATCTGCATGAATCCCAGCAGGAATTTTCTCATGATTTTCTGTTGCATTTTGGTCCTCCTTTGTTTATAATTATCAATAACGAAACCCGATATCGAATATTGAATTCATCATACCACTTCTGGCTGAAGGATTCAAGGGTTCTCATGTGTCAAGTGAAGTTTTGTTAAATCCATGTGAAGATTGGAGGAAAAGAGATGAGTGAACTAGTAAATAAAAAAGAAAAAGTATCCTACAGGACCTTTCTCTGGGATGTGTTTTTATGTTCTTTAGGGGCCTACGGAGGTCCGGAAGCTCATTATGGCGTGTTCACGGACCAGATGATCAATAAAAAACATTATATTACAGAAGAGGAGCTGGTGGAGCTCATCGCCCTGACGGGTATTCTTCCAGGTCCCAGCAGCACCCAGACCATTGTGGCCATTGGACACAAAATGGGGGGACCAAAACTAGCCTTTCTCACCATGCTGGTCTGGGCTGTCCCTGTGGTGATCCTTATGATCGCTTTATCCTTTCTCAGTCAGATTTTAGGAGCATTTTCTTTGTCTGAAGAGGGGTTTCGCTACATAGGACCCATGGCCGTGGCTTTTATTGTTATGGCGGCCTATAAAATTGGCCGAAAAGTGGCAAAGGATTCCTTTACGGTGATGCTTCTTATTTTTGGAGCGGTGTCCACTTATCTTGTGAGAGAGCCGTATATCTATCCTGCAGTGCTGATTTTTGGTGGTATCCTCAGTGTGTTGACCTCCAAGGAGAAAGATGTCTGGAACCGTGTAAAACTCAGCCCGCCCTGGAAATATCTCATTGCTTTTTCGGTCTTTGCCGCAGGCGCTCTTCTTCTAAATGTGCTCTTCGACAATGTGCTTTTGGATATCTTTGAAAGTTTTTACCGGTACGGTTATCTGGTCATAGGTGGAGGACAGGTGGTGGTGCCTCTCATGTACAGTGAACTGGTGGAGCTGAAGGAATATATGACAAGCCAGGAGTTTCTTACAGGGTTTGGCCTGGTGCAAGGTCTTCCTGGTCCCATGTTCAGTTTCAGCGCCTATGCTGGAGGGATGGCAGCCAGAGGCGGCAGTGCCTTTTTCCAGGTCATGGGAGGCGTTCTTGGTGCCGTTGGGATCTTTCTTCCAGGTGTCCTTCTGATCTTCTTTGTCATTCCGGTTTGGGAGAAGTTGAAGACCATACGGGGGATCAAAATTTTTTTAAGAGGGGTTACAGCGGTGGCAGGAGGTCTTATTTTGACTGCGGCGGTGCTTCTTATGACAAAAAGTGGACTCACTTTGGATAACTTTCTGGTCATGGGCGGAACGCTGCTCCTTCTTCTGTGGAAGAAGATTCCAGCGCCTCTCATTGTCCTTGGAGTGATTCTTCTGGGATTTCTGACCTAATAAATCTTTTCCAAGTCAAAAGGACAGAGCGCTTTGCTCTGTCCTTTTGCAGCAGGTTCTTTTCCATTTACTCGTAGGGATTGCACAGAACATCTTCCTCGTGCTTGGGATTATTCTCCACCATTTGGATGGCTCTTACGAGAGCTTGGGTGATGTCGGACTGAAACTGATGATCCAGTTCCTTCATTTTCGTGAAGACGAGCCCTTTTCCTGTTCGGGTGTAATAGGGTTTCAGATTGTTCAGGGCAATGGCCTGAACATCCAGCTGACAGCAGCCACAAGCAGCGATGTGCTCATGGTGTTCCAGGAGTCCTTTTAGATGGCTTTCCACTAAAACTTCCATATGGTTTTTCAGCATTAAAATCCTTCCTTTCACAAGTATGCTTCAGCGCACAGACCTATTCTTTCCCCCAAAGTGTGCTTTGCATCAATATGTGTTTATCACTATAAATAACATATCATTTAATTAGATTTTTCACAATATAAACTTGTAAATAGAAAGAAATAAATGGGAAATCTTGAGTATTTCAGAAAGACCACTTAACAAAATATAAATGAAGTCGATAGTATGGAATAATGAAACTGATTGAAAGGGGATTTGGGTGGACACTTTTCATGCTGATGGCTCATTGGATGGAAAGGTTGTTCTCCTTGGTGTGAAAGATGGAGCACAAGGAAGACTTGTATTTTTTACTGAAGCTCGTGGGGGATGCCATAGAAAGCAGAGCCAACAAAAGGCTCAAACATTATGATATGACCCTGACACAAGG
Organism: Proteiniclasticum ruminis; assembly: GCF_900115135.1. Classification (GTDB taxonomy): domain Bacteria; phylum Bacillota; class Clostridia; order Clostridiales; family Clostridiaceae; genus Proteiniclasticum; species Proteiniclasticum ruminis_A. Next base: position 52,314 of record NZ_FOVK01000001.1, read on the forward strand.
GAGGATCCTCTCTTTTCTTTATGAACGGTCTGGAGAAAAAGTAGCTCAGAAAGATCTGGAGGAATATTTCCAGGTCTCCCATGCAACCATTGCTGGTATTCTAAAGAGGCTGGAGATCAAAGGATATATCGGTTGTGAAACGGACCCGCTGGATAAAAGAATGAAGCTGGTTTCGCTGCAGCCGGAGTATAAGTCAAAATCCTTAAAAGCAGCGGCACTTCAGAGAGAGATTGAAGAAACTCTCACGAGAGGAATGGAAGAGCTGAAAGTGGATGAAGTGAGATCCCTTCTGCAGCAGATGCTTGTGAACCTAGAGACCTGACTTTCTAAGTAAAGTCAGGTCTTACTATTTTTTTCATAGAGTTCAGAACCATGAGAAGGTAAGGTCAGGGAAGCATCCTCATCATCTCATATCCAGGATCAATGACAGGCAAGGGGCTGCACTTACATAATGCATCATAAAAGTAGGAGAAGTGGGTGCATCCAAGGATCACCGCTTCACATCCTGCATTTTGATAAAAGCCCAGAAGAGCCTCTACCTGATACCGGCTGAGGATCTCTTCCGGTTTTAGTCTTTCTTCTACAGCGTTCACCAGCTTCAGCATGCCGGTGCCGATGACATGAACTGCTGGGTTTTCTGTCTGTATGGCCCGCTCGATGCCATGGGTGCTCTGGTTGTTTGCGGCAATGACACCAAGGGCCTGGTATCTGGCGCCCATCTTTTCATAGACCATCAGCGGTGTGATCAAAGGCAAGGACAGCTCCTCTGCAAGTTTTTTCAGGTCTACCGCCGCTGCCAGGGAGTTGCAGTAGACATAAAGCACTTCGGCGCCTTGGGTTTTAGCCTCTGTCATGACCTGTCTTACCAGGTTCTCCAGTTTTTCGGGATAAACCACCTGGAGAAGGCTCTGTTCCATCGGTGTTTTTGAGACAAAGTAGCCTCTGGATGTTCTTCCATATTTTTTCAAAAGGTCCACGCCCATTTGGGTATCTGTGGGCGTACCTGCGATGACTGCAATCATAAAAGCACCTCTTTTTGCATAATAGTTTAATTCTACACGACTTTCTCTATTTGTCCACTGGGTAGATGCATCTGTTTTCCAGGTATCTTATCAGTCTGAATGGTTGTGCTCCTTTCATGGAATAGGAATGTGAGGGAAGTAGAAGAAGTAGAAGAAATATTAATTTTTCATGGAATGTTTGAAAAAACACGGTTCTCATGATAAAGTATTTTTTTAATAGAAGGAAGGAAGTGTTTATATGAAAGATCTGATTCTGCTGCTTGTTCTGCAGCTGGCTTATGTGCCGATGCTGGCTTTGAGGACCATTTGTATGGTGAGGAAACTGAGTCTTCTGACGGCTGTGTTTGGTTTCCTGGAAAGCGTTATTTATGTCTTTGGTCTGGCCATTGTATTTACTGGGGAGCAGAGTCTTCTTCAGATGGTGGTTTATGCCGTGGGATTCTCCCTGGGACTTATTGTGGGGATTCAGATTGAAAATAAGATTGCCATTGGATACACTTCTTTTTTAGTGAACATCAAGGACAGGAATGACAATTTTGTGAGTGCGCTGAGAGAAGCGGGTTTCGGCGTCACCATCTTCAGCGGGGAAGGCCGCGATGGGGCAAGGTACAGGCTGGACATCCTGACCAAAAGAAGCCGGGAAGGGGAAGTGTTTTCTCTTATCAATGAATATGAACCCAATGCTTTTGTGCTGTCCTATGAGCCCACCAGATTCCGAGGCGGCTTCATGGAGCAGATGATGAAAAAAGAATCGGGCAAGTTCTTTGCCAAATCTCCCCATGGGAAAAGCTCATCCTGGCTGAAGAAGGAAAAAGAGAAGATTGTTCTGGAAGTGAAAGAACTGGTGAAGTCTGAGGAAAATATCGAAGAGTAACGAAGCGGAGCGTCTCCTGTCCTGTGAGATGCTCTTTTTTTTCTTCCATTTCTAGAAAGAGATCAAAAGTTGCGTTATGCTAGTAATAGAAACCGAGATAGAAAAGAAACAGGAAAGGAAGCGGGAGCCATGAGAGCATTTTTAGAAAGTCTGAAAGATCTGAAGAACAGTCATAAGCACTATATCTATTCTGGTCTCTTATATTTTATGGTCTCAGGTCTGTTTCTCGTGCCATTATTTTCTTATCTCCTGAATAGACTCTTATTATCTGCAGAGGGTGGCGTGCTGCTGAATCTGGATGTGTTTCAAATTCTTCTTTCATCAAATGGACTTTTCGTTTTGTCGGTGCTTTTTATCATCGTCATTCTGAATCTCCTGGTGATCTTGGGGACGCAGCTGATTTTGTCTTATCAGAAGATTCAAGGGATCGAAGTCACAGTGACAGAAGCAGTACTTACGTCCATCAGGGCTTTGCCGAGACTTGTTACTTTTGAATTCTTATATCTCTTTGTTTTTCTTCTTCTTCTCCTGCCCCTTCTGGAGCTGCAGCTCAGTCCATTTCTGCAGCGGTTTTTTGAGATGCCTCCGCTGCTTCTCACAAACCTTCAGGAAGTCCGGTTTGGGGTCCTTCTGTATTTCTTCCTTCTTGGTGGTGTTTTCTATCTTCTAGTTAGGTGGATCTTCTCTTTCCATGAGGTGTTTCTTGCCCGGAAACAGCTAAGAAAAGCCTTGAAGGTCAGCGCAGAAATGACAAAAGGGAAAAAGCTGGGACTGGTTTTATCGGTACTGGTGCTGAATGGGGTCTTATTAGGAGGTTTTTTTCTTGTTTTGTATGGTCTGAGTCAGCTGCCAGAGCTCTTTGACATCGTCCTTTCCAGAAAAGTCCGGGAGTATTTCATTACCCTCTCGGCCTCTGTATTTTTTCTCTATTTCCTTGTGCTGTTTCCCGTGAATATGCACTACCTGACAAGACTTTATTTTAAGTTGAAAGAAGTGCGGAACAAGGAAGAGATGCCTCCGATTAAAACGGTGCAGTGGCACTGGCTCATGGAGAAAGAGAAGCGTCTCTTTGAAAAGCCCCTTCGTAAGAGTTATACGGTCCTAGGATTTCTCCTTCTAGGATTCGTGGGGACATTTGTCATCAACAGCCAAATCAATGAATCTCTTTTATACAGCGGCCGTTCGCTTCATGTTGCAGCACACCGTGGAGATGCGGTGAGAGCGCCGGAGAACACCTTAAGCGCCATAGAGTCTGCCCTTGATCTGGGAGCCACTCTGGTGGAGATGGATGTGCAAAGAACAAAAGACGGAGTGCTGGTCCTTCATCATGACACCTCGCTTCTTCGGATGGCAGGGGTGCCGGAGCCAGTCTCTTTTTACACCTATGAGGAGCTCAGTGCCTTTGATGTGGGCGCGGGGTTCTCGGAGGCGTTTACCGGGGAGCGGATCCCAACATTAAAAGAAGCGCTTCTTCTGGTAAAGGGGAGAGGGGGCGCACTTCTGGATGTGAAAGTCGAAGACCATGAAGAGGAGACAGCAAAAGAGATCCTGGAGATCCTGGAGGACCTTGAGATGAAAGAACATACCTACATTCAGTCCTTTCAGTATGACTTTTTAAGAGCCATCCGGGCCATGGATGAGAAGATTCAGCTGGGGCAGATCATGTATGCGGCCCTGGGGAGACTGGAAGGACTTTCGGTGGATTTTTACACCGTTCGGAAAAGCATGCTGACGAAGAACTTAATCAGAAGAGCCCATGAGGCTGGCCGTGGTGTTTTTGTTTGGGTCATCGAAACCGAAGAGGATCTGAAGCAGGTGCTTTCCTACGATGTGGATGGGATCATCACGAAGGATGTGGCTATGACAGCAGAAGTTCTGGGGCTTTCCATGAATGCCTTGGAAGAGGAAGAGGAAGAGGAAGAGGAAGTCTCCCCGTAAACCAGTAAAAAAAGCAGCAAGTGGTTCCTTCCAATTATTAAACGGATTCTCAACACAGAGAAAATCAGTACAGATGATTGAATATGTGCTAAAATACTAGAATCAATGAACGTACAGGAAAGGGTCTGATGAATATGCAAGAGAAACCCCATGGACGATTTTTGAAGACGGCTGTGCTGGTCACATTTTTTGTGCTTTTTACCTATCTTCTGAAAAATTTCAATATCTTCGATGCCGAGGGTCTTCTTACAGATCTTCATGTCATGGTGACGCCCGGTTTGTGAAGCTTCTTTTTGTGGGGGTTGCCACGGTGCTTCTTATCTTCTTTGTCCCAGTGTCCACCGTAGCCGCCACTGCTGGACTGTTGTTTGAGCTGGACGGGATTCTCCTCATTACGGTATCGGGCCTTCTCAGTGCGCTCTTGTCCTATGGCTTGGCAAAGATCTTCAAGAGTGATGCTACCCGTTGGGTGGAGAAGCTCTACAGGATAAAAGAACGGGAGATTCCATTGGAAGAGCTCTATGAGAAGATCAAGGACCATGGATTCAGTTATGCGCTCTTTGTCCGGGCGCTGCCCTTTATGCCATTTCAGGTGGGAAATCTTCTTTTTGGTGTCAGCAGTGTGACCCTTTGGGACTACATGACTACTACCTTTATCACTGTGACCATCGGTCAGGGCATCACGGTGTTTCTTGTGTCCATGGCAGCGGATTTCATGGCGCAGAAAACAGGGACTGTCATCGGTCTGGTTCTGAAAGGCCTCTATTATATTGGCATCTATTACATCATGAGAAAAAACACCAGGGCCGAAGAGAAGGAAGAACTCCCATTATAATATTTATATAAGAATTAAAAACGGCAGCTTGGAGGCTAAATCACCTCATGGCTGCCGCTTTTTTCTTTTTTTCTTGATGCATCTCTGAATAGAAGCTTCGGATTCTTTGAACAATAGAAAGGAAAAGAAGTCCAGTGAACGCTCCTGAAGAGTCAATGAGCACATCTCTCAGTTCCCTGCTCCGGCCAGGCACAAATCTTTGATGAAGTTCATCGGACAAAGCATACAAAAAGCTGTAGAAGAGGCAAAGAACATAGTCCTTGAAGTTTTTTGCTTCCAGCCAAAAGGCAAAGAGCAGTCCCAAGAGGAGATAGGCTGTAAAATGTGCACCTTTTCTTAGAATAAAATGGAAGGTTTCCTCTGAAAGTGGAATCCGTAACCACTGGAGGATGGAATAAAGGACGTCGGAAAGACCACCACTGAGATGTCCAGAAGCGTTTCCGTCCTGAGAAGAAAGATAGAATATAAAACCCATCCAGAGGAGAGCAGGTACACTCCGGTAAGGGTGCAGTTTTTGTTTCATGGTAAGATCCTCTCTGTCAGTTTCTCAGTTCAGTCGTAAAACAGTTTGAACTGAAGTCTATTTTATCATAGATGAATAAAAAGTGTGTCGGAGAAGAGGAAAATGTCATCTTTCCAGCTTGGATCTTCCTTTAAGTGAGAGATCCTTCTGTAGTAGGAGAGATTTCCTTGGACAGTAGGTAAAAAGCCCTATTTATGAGGGTTTAAGGTACAGATTATTTTCGAACCCATCTCAAAGATTGATGTTTTTTGCTTTTGTTCAAAAGGGAAGTATTGTATAATGAGACCGTGAGATGTTTTGATATCGAATTCATAACTCATTATCACAATTGCAAATCTAATGTGAATGAATTGTAAAATAACTATTGGAATCCAGGGACTTTCAAAAAAATGCCCATAAGATTCGGGAAGTATTAATAAATCCATAGAATGGAACCATCAAAATTCAACATATTATAACTACTGGGGTTAAAATACGCAGCGAATTGCCGATAGATTGAGAAGTAGAGATCTTTCCATAATTAAGTGGAGAAGATCAGCGCTTTTTGAACAAAAGGTAAATGGCGCATTGGAGTTTTGAATGAAGAAAAGAATGAAGTCCAAGACCGTTGAATTGAAATATTTCGTGATTCCATTCCTGGTCATCACAATGGCGTTTTCTTACATTGTATACAGCGCCATGGTCAGTTGGATCAAAGACAATTATAACTATATAAAAGCAGATGCGCTCAATGTGGCCCGGGTCTATTCGCAGAACCTCCACAAGTCGGAGAAGGCGAAAGAGCTTCTCTATACGCTGATGGACGACCGGCTGACCTTCGCAGGAACGGTCCTTGGTCAGAGAACGGGAAGTCTTTCCAATGACATTCTGGCAAACTATGCAAAAGAGCTGAATGTGGATGTGCTCTACGCATTTTCTCCGGAAGGGGTTCTTCTCTTTGACAGCACCGGAGGGGCACCAGGATGGCAGGCAGAAGCCGGACATCCCATCCATAGCTTCCTCACCAGTGGAGAAGGTTTTTTTATAGAACCCATCCGGCTGGACTCCTCCAATGGCACTCTTTATAAATATGCCTATGTGAAGCTCCCCGATGGACGTTTTTATCAGGTAGGGATTCTGGCGGAGAGCATACAGGGGTTTCTCAATGATTTTGAAATGGAGAAGCTTCTGGGAGAAATCGGAGAAGCCTACAGTGTGGACTTTGCCCATTTCATCGACAACAACAATGTGATTCTGGAGTCCACCATGAAAGATCGGGTGGGAGACAGCATTTCTGATAAAAATGTGCTCCAGGCCATGTATCTCAACCAGGAGTACGATGTGATCTCCGATGTGGAAGGAAAAAATGCCTACCAGGTATTTGTGCCGGTCTTTGTGGAAGGGGAGAAGATTGGAACTTTGGCTGTGGGACAGAATACAGAAACCTTTCTTGCGGCAGCTTTTGGCGTCATTGGCAAGGGCATCTGGGTGCTTTTCAGTGTCATTGTGGTCATGGGCGTGCTCATTGTCATTACATACAACAAGAGCGCCAGTCAGCTGAAGCTTGCCTACTACGATCCATTAACGAATCTTCCCAACGATTCTTATATGAAGGAATATCTCTCCTCAAAGATCGCCCAGAGAAAGATCAAGAACAAAGCAATCTTTCTCATCAATATGCGTAACTTCAGGACCATCAACATCGCTCTTGGGTTTGAGGTGGGGGATCTCATCATCAGAGAAATCGCTGACCGTCTGGAAGAAGCTCTAGGAAAAAAAGGGATGCTCTTCCGTTTCACCGCAGACCGTTTTGTGTTTTATGTGGAGAACTATCAGGATGCCAAGGATCTGGAAAAAGTAAGCAAGATCATCGCTTCTGTGTTTGACAGACCCTTTGAGTATCTTAAAAGGAACAAGCAGATCCGTCCGGAAATCGGGATTGTTGAAATTTCAGACAGGTACCGCAATGTGGACGATTTGATGAAAGATGCCAGCATCACCATCACTTATCTTGCTAATGGCGTCACAGACCATATGATCTTCAATGCGGAGATGCGCACCAAGGTGGAGCGGGAAGAGGTCATTGAGCTGGAGCTCATACGCTCCTATAAGAACATCCATGATGACATTGTGCATCTGGAGTACCAGCCCAAGATCAACGCCAGAACCAACGAGATTGTAGGTTTTGAAGCACTGGCCAGAATGAACTCCAAAAAGCTTGGCTTTGTTTCTCCTTCAGAGTTCATTGACATCGCAGAGAAGAAGCAGCTGATCCTGCCCCTGGGCACCGCCATTTTGGAAAAAGCCTGCATCTTCACGAGAAAGCTCGTAAGTATGGGCTTTAAGGACATCCGTGTGGCTGTGAATGTTTCGGGCATCCAGCTGCTCATGGATGATTTCATCGACACTGTGGCGGATATCGTCAGAAGAACCGGCATTGAGACCAGAAACTTGGAATTGGAAATTACGGAAACCATCCTGCTGGAGAACTACGCCATGATCAACAATGTGCTGGAAAAGCTTCGTGCCATGGGCATCGAAGTCTCCATGGACGATTTTGGTACAGGATTCTCCTCTCTTGCAAGTATTGGAGAGCTGAACATCGACATCGTGAAGATTGACAGACACTTTATCATGAAAATCGTGAAGGGGACAGAAAAAAACCTCATCACAAACGACATCATCTCCATGGCTCATAAGCTGGGGCTTCAGGTCATTGCTGAGGGTGTGGAGACAGGAATTCAAAGGGAGTATCTGCTTCGGCATGGATGCGAAGTGATGCAAGGGTACTATTTCAGCAGGCCCTTAACAGAAAATAAAGCCATCGATGTGCTGCGGGCCACCGCGGCCCAGTAGAAGACCACTCATTCTGACTGTACCAGTCGGAAGCGAGGGTCTTCTTTGTTTTTGTGTTTTATGCGGAAACACGCGTAGTGATGCAAAAATCATTTTTAGAATTCACAGAATGAATGGATAATTCAGGAAATCTGTGAAGAATTATGATACCTCTCAGTTTTTGTTATATAATGACATTTAAGATTTTGTTATAATAGAAAAATGAGCACCTAAAAAATAACAGAAATCCTATTGTCAATGAATTTTTTAACAATAAATAAGAAAATATAAAAACGAAAACGTATTAAATTCAAAAAAATTACGAAAAAAACTTATTACATACTTATACATTTTAAAATTCGTTGCGTTAAAGGTTTTCATAATGCTATAATGGCGAAGTCAATAAAACATTAGGGAGGTAACTATGGCTACAGAAAACAAAAAGAGCAATGGTCTTTTAAAGAAGATCGAGAACGTAGGAAATGCACTGCCGCACCCAGCAATCATTTTTGTCATTCTCTGCGTTGCAATCGTTATTATTTCATTTATCGTAAACATGCTCGGTACTACCGTCACTTATTTTGATGCAAGACAAGGCAAAGAAGTCACTGTCATGGCTGAAAACATGCTTTCAGGGGCTGGACTTCAGTACATCTTCAACAGTGCCACAAAGAACTTCACCGGCTTTGCGCCACTGGGAACTGTTCTTGTTGCCATGCTTGGTGTTGGTGTTGCTGAATGGTCTGGACTCATCAATGCAAGCCTTAAGAAGCTGATGACGGGTGTTCATCCAAGTCTTCTTACTGCGGTCATCGTATTTGCCGGAGTTATGTCCAACGTAGCTTCCGATGCTGGATATGTAGTTGTTATTCCACTGGGTGCGGTCATGTTTGCCAGCGTCGGCAGACATCCGATTGCCGGACTTGCAGCTGCATTTGCTGGAGTATCTGCTGGATTCTCCGCAAACCTTCTCATTGGAACTCTGGACCCACTTCTAGGCGGACTGACCAATGCGGCTCTTGCCAGTGCTGGCATCAGCTATGAAGTAACTGCTACAGCAAACTACTTCTTCATGTTTGTTTCCACCTTCCTGTTGACCCTACTCGGTACCGTTGTAACCGAAAGGATAGTAGAGAAGAACCTTGGAAAGTATGATGGGGAGTATGTGCCAGACAACGCGAAGCTTACTGAAACAGAAAACAAGGGACTTCGAAATGCTCTGATTTCCCTGGTGGTTTTTGCTGTGGTGATGCTGGTCCTCACCGTTCCTGAAAATGCAATCCTGAAGACAGCAGATGCTGCAGGAAAGCTCACCATCAACGAATTCATGAACAACGGTCTGATCTTCATGATCCTTCTTGTTTTCATGATCCCTGGTTATGTGTATGGAAAAACTGTAGGTAAGATCAAGGATTCCAATGATCTTGTGGAGTCCATGACTGAAGCGATGAAGTCCATGGGAGGATATCTGGTCCTTGCGTTCTTCGCTGCACAGTTTGTATCCTATTTTGGAAAGTCCAATCTGGGTCTCATTCTTTCAGTGAAAGGTGCTGACCTTCTGGAAAGCGTAGGATTCACAGGACTGCCACTGGTCCTTGCATTTATCATGATCTCCGCTTTCATCAACCTGTTTATGGGTTCCGCCTCTGCAAAGTGGGCAATCATGGCTCCGATTTTTGTACCGATGATGTTCAGACTGGGTCTTAGCCCAGAACTGACTCAGGCTGCATTTAGAATCGGTGATTCCACAACCAATATCATTTCTCCACTGATGAGTTACTTTGCTATGATTGTAGTATTCGCGAAAAAGTATGACAAAAACAGCGGTATTGGAACCATCATTTCTACGATGCTGCCATACTCCATCACGTTCCTCATCGGCTGGACACTGATGATGGTTGTTTGGTTCTTCCTTGGCTTGCCACTGGGACCTGGAGCAGGACTGTTCGTATAAAACAAACCATAGAGCTTATGTAATCGTAAGCTCTATTTTTTTCAACATGGATTCTGGTAAAATAAAAAAAACACATGGAGGTAGAGAATGAATAAAGAAAGACTTCTGGAAAGATTTCTGAAGTATGTGAGAATCGACAGTCCAACCAAAGAAGAAAGAGACTTTGCTCTGGTGCTCATGAAGGAGCTGACCAATCTCGGTCTTGAGGTGACCATGGACGATGCTGGAGAAAAAACAGGCTCAAACTCTGGAAACCTCATTGCAAAGCTTTCTGGAGACAAAGAAAGAAGAAGCATCCTGTTCAGTGCCCATATGGATACCGTTTCTCCGGGCAGAGGCATCAAGCCAGTGATCAAAGACGGCACCATCTGGAGCGATGGCACCACCATCTTAGGGGGAGATGACAAAGCAGGCATTGCAGCGGTGATGGAAGCGCTCACCGTCATCAAAGAAGAAGGCATTCCCCATGGTGACATCGAAGTGATCTTTACGATTTTTGAAGAAGGCGGACTCTTCGGGGCAAAGAACCTGGAATACGCAAACCTCAAGTCCAAACTGGGCTTTGTGCTGGACAGTGGCGGAGACCCGGGAGACATCATCGTGCAAGGACCGGCGCAGAACAAGATTGATGTGACCTTCATCGGAAGAGAGGCCCATGCGGGCGTTGCACCAGAGCAGGGCATCAGCGCAGTGATGATGGCAGCTGAAGCCATTTCCAATATGAAGCTTCTCCGCATCGATGAGGAGACCACAGCAAACATCGGCGCCATCCTGGGAGGAGGACCCACCAACATCGTCACCAAGGAAGTGAAGTTCTTTGCAGAGGCCAGAAGCCTCAGTGATGAGAAGCTGAAGGTGCAGAGCGACCATATGGTGGCCTGCTGCGTCGAAGCCGCGAAGAAGTTTGGCGGAGAAGTTCTCACTTCAGTGGAAAATGCCTATGGCGCATTCTCTGTCCCCACAGACCATGAGGCAGTGAGAATGGTGGAGGAAGCCTGCAAAGAGCTGTCCATCAGAACCAGAACCACCACTTCCGGCGGAGGAAGCGACACCAACATCCTGAACCAGAACGGTATTGCTTCTGTGAACCTGGGAATTGGAGAAAGAAAGCCCCATACGCTGGAAGAGCATCTGCACATTAAAGATCTGGAAGATACCACAAGGATTGTTCTGGAACTGATGAAAAAAGCATAAGATCCAAAGGAACAGAAAAACTGCAGTCAGGATGATATCAATATCCAGACTGCAGTTTATTTTTATTCTTCGATGGGAAGGGAATCCGTGGAAAAATAAAGATCTTTGATTTCTTTTGCTGTGAGGGCTCTCATCTCACCAGGTTTCAGGTCCCCCAAAGAGAGGTGAAGGATCCGGATTCTTTTGAGCTTCATGACTTCATGGCCGAAAAAGCCTGCCATCCGTCGGATCTGCCGGTTCATTCCTTCTGTGAGGATGATGGAAAAACTGTTTTCCTCCAGTCTGTCTACCTGGCATGGTTTTGTGAAGCCGATGCCGATGTCAACGCCCTGAGACATCTTCTTCAGGGTGTCATCAGAGATGGGGGAGTCCACCCACACCTGATATTCCTTCTCCACCTGACCCTCCCCGTGAAGAAGCTTCTGAGCCAGGTCTCCGTCATTGGTGAGAATGAGGAGACCTTCTGAATCTTTGTCGAGCCTCCCCACAGGAAATGCATAGTGGGGCAGTTGAAGTGCGGCTGCCAGACCGCCCACCGCTTCCTCATCCAGAGTGCAGATGATTCCCGGAGGTTTATGATAGAGGAAATAAATGGAAGGTTTTTTCTTTACGGGTTCACCGAAAAAGAGGATGTGGTCTTCTTCCGTCACCCATTGTCCTTCTGTGGCGGGTACGCCGTTCACAAGAATCCCGCCTTCACGGATGTACCGGTTCACTTGTTTTCTGGAACAGTAACCATAATTAGAGAGCAGCTTGTTGATACGCACAGGAACATCCCCCTTTCACTTTTCTCATACTAGCACAGGATGTGGTAGAACAAAAGGGCTTTAGCCTCTTATGCATTTCAATATGTGTTAAAATTTGAAATAAGTTGGATAAAATCCATAGGCTATTTCAAATTGTGTTAGAATGAAAGAAAAAACGGGGAGTGTTATATATGAAATGGGTTAAGATGATTTCCTTTCTGGGAGTTCTTGCCATGACAGCAGTGTTGTTCTACGGATTCACCCAAGGAAACTTTTTTGAAGACGGCGGAAAACTGATGGAGAATCCCTGGGGCATCGTATCGTTAGTGGACCTTTACACAGGATTTGTTCTTTTTGCTGTTTGGATCGTCTACAGAGAATCCGGGCTGCTGCCGAAGGTCATCTGGGTACTGCTTCTCATGGTTCTGGGATTTTTCACCGCCAGTCTATATATGCTCATCGCAGCGTATCAGTCCAAAGGGGATCTTCTGAAATTCGCCTTTGGCGCAAAAAAAGAACAGGTACTGTCAAAATACCAATCATAAGAACAAGGAGGCGCTTCCATGTGGTATCAAGAAATACTGTCTGAACTGAAAATGGTCCTGAAGGGAAATACGCTGGATGCGCTTCTTCCTTCGCTATTGTTTGTCTTCCTCCAGTCCCCGCTAGGACTTACCACCAGCGCTCTGGTGGCAGTTCTCTCATCCTTTCTCCTCACAGGATACAGGATCGTCAGAAAACAGAAGAGTTTCTATGCTCTCTTGGGGGTTCTGGGGGTACTGTTTGCTGCTGGCTATGCGGCTTTTTCAGGAAGTGCAGAGAACTATTATCTGCCAAGGCTCTTCAATGGAACCCTTCTTGTGCTGGTTTCTTTTGGATCCATTTTGTTTGGAAAGCCCCTGGCTGCGCTTCTTAGCCACCTGTCCCGGGGATGGCCCATGGGATGGTTCCTGAGAAAAGATGTGAAACCTGCTTATCGGGAAGTGACCTTCATCTGGTCGGTGCTTTTACTTTTGAGACTTCTTGTCCAGTGGAATCTCTATCGGGGCGGGGATCTCACCAGACTCTTTTTCATCAATTTTTTCATGGGGACCCCTGCCACCATCGTGATCCTTGTCCTCAGCTATGTGTATGGCATCTACCGCTTGAAGAAACTGAAAGGCCCCTCGGTGGATGAATACCTGGAAAATGCACCCGGTCCCTATAAAGGTCAAAAGAAAGGGTTTTAAATCCGTTTTAACTGATTTTATAATTTCTGACGACAATATTCCGTTGATGTAGATTTCTGTAGAACGATAGCTACTGAATTGTAGACATACATGTGCTATAATGAGAAAAATAAAAAAGCATCCATGTATTTCTTTGGGCGTCAGGGAGTATGCATATGAAAAACAATAGAAAGCTGGAAACGCCGGATTTGAAGCCGTATCTAATTCCGCTGATTTTGCTCTGCGGAATTTTTCTCGTGACCAGCTTTTTTCTCATGTCTGGAATCCGTCAGCATTATTATGAACTGAAAAAAGAGGAAGCACTGAAGATTGCCAGAAGCTATGGTCAGAGTCTGGAAAAATTCAAGGAAGCAGAAGCAATCATCGAAGGGCTTCTGGAGGAAAAAATCAGAGTATCCTCCAGCATGGCCTCCGGTGCGGGAGAAGAGCTTTCCAGTGACCTGCTGGAAAAGATGGCCCTGGAGCTCGATATCGATGAACTGGACTACTATGATGAGGACGGAGTACTTCTTTATTCCAATCTGCCTGAAGTGATAGGATGGAAGATTTATGAGGGGCATCCCATCGACCGCTTTATAAAAAGTGATGCTCTCTTCCTGGTGGAAGATCTTCGCCAGGATGTCATCACTGGAAACTATTATAAGTATGGATATCTGAAAGTCCCTTCAGGGGGACTCATTCAGGTGGGGCTGAGAGCTGACCGGGTTCAGTCTTTTCTGGCTCAGTATGAGGTGGACCATCTTCTAAGCGAAATGAAGGAAAATCAGGATGCGCTCTCCATCAGTCTGCTGTCGGAAGAGCTGGCAGTCCTTGCCAGCACCAAAGAGAACAAGCACTTGGATATGACGGAGAAAGAACTTGCGATGATCAGGGCGTCCCTGAAAACAGAAAAAGAGTATGGTGCTGTCCTTTCAGAAGGGGAGCAGCTCATGTACAAGGTGTTTCTCCGATTGGATGAAGTGGAAAGCGGGGATACTCTGGCGGTTTCCTATACCATGGAAGAAACCCTGTCCACCATCCGAACGGTGACCACCTACGGACTGCTGGTGCTGGTGCTTGTTTTTTCCGTTCTCCTTTTCAGTATCCGGGTATCTTATGAGAAAAACAAGAAACTGCGTCGCATTGCCTTTTACGACAGCCTGACAGATCTGCCCAACCGGGAATACCTAAAGGAATGGAGCAGAAGGCAGGATCAAGGGACCTTTCAGGGCACCCTGGTGCTGGTGAACATTTTGAATTTCAAACACATCAATGTGGCCTACGGCTATGATTTTGGTGATCTTCTTCTAAAGGAAGTGGCGAAAAGACTTCAAAAGCTCCAGAAGAAAAATCTTCTCCTGTTCCGGTTTTCTGTGGACCGGTTTATCCTTCTATGCAGAGACGCCAATCAGAGGATTACCTATGACTGGATGGCCAAGAAGGTGCTGGAACTATTTGAGGAGCCCATGAGAATAAAAGATCTGGATTTTCCTGTGCAGATCACCCTGGGTGGAGCCCTTTCCACAGACAGAGGGGAGAAAATCACAGAGCTTCTGAAGTTTGCTACAGTGGCGCTGGAAGAAGGCAGAAAAAAAGAGCGGAAGGAAATGCTCTATGAAAAAGAGATGATCGATCTGTTCCGGCGGGAAGAGATCCTCTTAAAAGAAATGCGCGAGGCCATCGAGAAGAAAGACCAAAGCACCCTTTATCTGGCTTTTCAGCCCATCCTCTCCGGTAATGGAGAAGAGGTGGTTGCCTTTGAAGCTCTGGCCAGAATGAATTCCCAAAGCTTTGGACCGGTGTCGCCCATGGAGTTTATTGAGGTTGCAGAAAAGAATCAGCTCATTCAGCGACTCAGCGACTGCATCCTGGACTGCGCTCTGGACTTTATGAAGGAGCTTCGGCGCCAGGGGAAAAGCCACTTGAGGGTAGCGGTGAATGTATCTGGCTATCAGCTTCTAAAGGAAGACTTCAGTGAATCGCTTTTAAGAAGATTAAAATCAGAAGGGATCCGCCCCCAGATGCTGGAAGTGGAGATTACAGAATCGGTGCTTTTGGAAAACTTCCAGCACTTGAACGACAAACTCAAAAAACTGAGAGGCTCTGGAGTCCGCGTGGCTTTGGATGATTTTGGCACTGGGTATTCCTCCTTCATGAGGCTTCAGGAGCTTCATCTGGACACCATTAAAATCGATCAGGCGTTCATCCGAAGAATAAAGAATGAGAAGGAGGAAACCCTCGTCAGCGATATGATCCAGATGGCGCACCGGCTAAAGCTTCAGGTGGTGGCAGAAGGCGTGGAAGAAGAACATCAGAGGAAAAATCTCATCCATTTCGGCTGTGATGCCCTGCAAGGCTATTATTATGCAAAACCGCTGACACCGGAGGAGGCACTTCTTTTCGCAGACAGATTCAAAGAAGCAAAGGATTTCTTTGGATAACGAAAGTTATGATACTGTAGAGGGAAAAAACGTCATGGAAGAAAGTGCGTTAAAAAGTGAAGCAATACTTTAAGAAAACATGCTCATGGACCTAAGATAACGCCCGTAGTTAAAAATCAGGGAAAGAGAAGAGGATAGAGACCGATGAGATTTGGCAGACAGATGAAAAGAATGCTGAAAAAACCAAGAGAAGTGCAGGAACTGGCCAAGGGATCCATGTTTCTTGTGACTGTGGCTCTTTGTCTTGGTCTCATCATCATGTCCGCTGGTATCGAAAACTACTTTGTGAATGATTTGAAGATCAATGCAAGAAACCTTGCCAGAGGATACACCCACAGCCTGCGAAAAACTGTGGAGGCTAGTGGTGCAGTCCGTCAGCTCATCAGCGAGAAGCTTCGCTATGCAGTGGACATCACCTCAGATCTTTCCGGCAGCTTCTCCAATGAGGTCTTAAGAGACGTTGCAAAGGAGATTGATGTGGATGAGATTGATGTCTACAGTCCTGAAGGAAAGATCCTTTATTCCAATCTCAGCGCTTATCTTGGATGGGTTGCTCCGAAAGGACATCCAGTGCAGCAGTTCATCGCCTCCAGTCTTTCCTTTCACGTGGATCCTCTGAGGGAAAACACCATCAGCAGACAGCTTGTGCTCTACGGGTATCAGCGGCTGGAAGATGGAAGGGTCATCCAGGTGGGGAAAAATGCCAAACATCTGGAAGGGCTTCTTTCCGGTTTCGAACTGGAACGGATGATGGATGAAATGCGGAAGGATGAAGACGTCTCTTATGTGACTTATATCGATGAGGACCGGATTGTCCTTGGCAGCAGCACAGGCAGAGAAGCGGGCAGCTATCTGCCGATAAAAGACCAGGAAAACAGTCTCCTGGAATCTCTCCGTGGAGGTCAGATTCTGGGCGCACCTGTGGACTCTATTTATGAGGTGGAAGAACCGGTGCTGCTAAACGGTGTGGAATCGGGACGGCTTGTCATCGGTCTTTCCCTGGAAAGGACGAAAAGGGAGATCCTTCATCTCAACCGCATCTTCACCGTGGTCTTTGTGATGATTTACCTGGCGGCCATCCTGATGCTTTATCTGTATCATTACAAAAGTGCAAGGCTTCATACCATGGCCTATGAGGATGAGGTGACGATGCTTCCGAATCTCAAATATTTCAGAAGTGAGCTGGAGTATCTGTTCATGTCACCCAAGAGAGAAAAACTTGCGGTGATGCTTCTTCAGCTGCCTCGGTTTTCCAAAATTAGCATGGCCAGGGGCCATGAGCAGGGGGAGCGTCTCCTGGAGGAAATGGGGAAAACATTCAGGCAGATGGAGGAGGAACATCTTTCCTTTTTCAAGCACTCCGATGAAAAGTTTCTGGTCCTCATCAAAGACTATGAGGACCGGGAGGACCTGGTCAGGATTCTTTCCGCCATTTCCCGGATTTCTTCAACCAGAGAGCCGGAACAGATGTCCCGATTCAGCACACTGAGATTCGGTGTGGTGGAGGTGAGAGAACAGGATCGGTCCGTGGAAAAGGTGCTGAAAGAAGCCCTCATTGCGCTGAATCATGCAGAGCTTCACCAGGGACTCTATTACAGTTTTTTCGACCAGGACATGGAACAGAAAGTAGAACGGGAAACAAAGGTGGAGGCAGAGCTTCGGCAAGTGCTTCAGAATCAGGAGGAGGAAGATCTCTATCTTTTATATCAGCCCATCATCGGTGAAAAAGGGGAGAAGATTTCCTCGGTGGAAGCCTTGGCCAGGCTGAAGACGCCTGCCCTTGGAGAAGTGTCTCCCCTGGAGTTCATCCCTGTGGCGGAGAAAAATGGACTCATGGGTCTTTTGGGCCTGCGAATCCTTGAAAAAGCCTGCGTTTTCTCTAAGACTTTGGAGAAACGAGGAATTCCTTTGAGGATTTCCGTGAATATATCAGGACTTCAGATTCTGGAGGATGACTTCATCCGGAAGGTCCATGAGGTTCTGAAAGAAAAAGAGGTGTCAGCGGCGTCTCTATCTCTGGAAATCACAGAATCGGTGTTTCTTGGGAACTACGACATCATAAACTTGAAACTGAAAACCCTCCGTGAGATGGGTATGACCATTTCCATTGATGACTTCGGTACAGGGTACTCCTCCTTTGCAAGACTGAAAGAGCTTCATGTGGATGGGGTAAAGATTGACCGGTACTTCGTAAGAAGGATCACAAAGCTTCCAGAAGAGGAGCTCATCAGCTCAGACATCATCCGCATGGTGCACCGGTACGGACTTTATACGGTGGCGGAAGGGGTGGAGCATGAAGAAGAGCTATCTTATCTTCTGAAAGAAGGGTGCGATTTCATTCAAGGATATTATTACAGCAAGCCGCTTCCGGAAACGGAATTCATAGATTTTTGGGCGGACTTCAATAATGAGAAGTTGGAAGGTAGTGTATAAATGGAAATAAATTTCCTCAGTATCACAAATCAGGTGGTGCCCATGGAAGTGGTGGTGATGATTGTCGCTGCCGCCTTGGGCATTCTGGTTTTTCATACCATGCGTTTTCGGGATAGAAGAAAAGAGTGCACGGAGTACGTGAATCTGGCGCTGGATTTTTTTGAAGCCGATCACCGGTTTTTAACCTTTAAAGATGAAGAGAAGAGGTATTTCATGGTGAACCGGGCATTTCTTCTTCTCCATGGCAAGAAGCAGGAAGACTTCATCGGTAAAACTGATGGAGAGCTTCAGAGAAAGGATCTGGCAGAAACTCTGGAAAAGATGGATGACCATGTGCTTTCTACGGGCACCCCGGTGGAGGAAGTGGTGTATGCCCATGAAAGGGTATACCGAATCCGGAAATTTCCTGTGAGGCTTCCCGGGAAAAAGGCGGGTATTGGAATCAATGCCGAGGACATCACCGAGGACATTGCCTATGAAAAAGAGCTGGCAAGGATCATCCGGAGAAATGAGATCCTCATCAGCGCCTTTGCCAAAGACTTTGCTTCCTCCCATGAGCAGCTGGATTATGTCCTCTATCAGGCGTTGGAACTGACAGGATCAGACTACGGCTATATTTACCTCTTTGACGAGGAGAAAAAGCTCTTCTCCTTGGAAAATTTTGCGGTGAAAGGAAAGGTGTCTTCCAAAAGAAGATCCTACAAACAGAACTACCGGCTGGAAAACATGGGTCTTTGGAGTCAGTCGGTGAGAACCAAAGAAGCCCACATTTTTAACCGGGAAAAACGAAGCGCCAGGAATACTGAGGAGGAAGACTATTTTAACCTCATGACTGTGCCGGTCATTCTGGAAGACCAGGTGGTGGCTGTGGTGGGGGTTGCGAACAACCCCAAGGGGTATACGAAAGTGGATGCGGAAGAGCTTTCGCTTCTCATGATCGGCGTCTGGAACGCCAAGGACCGCCGGGAGTTCAGCTTGGCCCTTCGGGACATGAACGCGGACCTTCTGGAGAACAAGGAAAAACTCACCCTCATTCTGAACTCCTCTGCCGACGGCATCTACGGCATGGACACCAAAGGAAACTTCACCTTCATCAACCAAAGCGCGCTGACTCTTCTGGGGTATGAGAAAGTGTCAGATTTCATCGGCAAAAACTGCCATGAGATGATTCATCATAAGAGAAAGGATGGATCTTCTTATCCGGAAAAAGAGTGCCGAATCTATGATGCCATTCCCAAAGGGGAAACCGTCACTTGTGAGGACGAGGTGTTCATCCGAAAAGACGGAACGGCATTTTCCGTACAGTACTCTGCCCATCCCCAAATCAGAAACGACAGGATCATCGGTGCGGTGGTTACTTTTTCGGACATCACAGAAAGGAAGAAGCAGGAGGAGGATGTGCTTTATCTCACCTATCATGATTCCCTCACAGGGCTTCACAACCGTCCGTATCTCGAGAAAGTTTACCATGACCTGGAACAGGAGGAGAATTATCCTATGAGTGTGGTGGTGGGAGATGTCAATGGTCTGAAGCTTTCCAACGATATTTTCGGCCATCAGCGGGGAGACCAGTTCTTAAAGCGCATCGCAGAAGTCATAAAGCACAGCATCCGGGAGGAGGATCTGGTCTTTCGGGTGGGCGGTGATGAGTTTTATCTCTTCCTTCGAAGCACCCGGGAGGAAGATGCAAGGGTTGTCATGCATAGGATTCAGAAAGCTGTGGAGATGGAAGATTTTCAAGGTGTCCGGGGCAGTATTTCCTTGGGGCTTTCTGTGAAAACAGTGGATGGCCTTACCTTGGAAGAGGTGCTGAATGATGCAGAGCAGAATATGTACCGGGAAAAGACGCTGCGGGCAAAGATGGAAGGAAAAAAGCAGCTGTCCTACCTCATCTCTCAGCTCATGAGCTATCCCAAAGAAAGAGCCCATGCGGAAAATACAAGAAACTATGCCCGGGCCATTGGAGAAGCGCTAAAGCTCAGGCAGGATGAGCTGAAGGCGCTGGAAGATGCGGCGTATCTCCATGATGTGGGCAAAATACCTACAATCATTGGAAAAAACAAAGGAGAAATGAGCTTCTATCCCACAAGAAAAGACCATGCGGTCATCGGATACAGAATTCTCAATGCCTTTGAAGAAACCGCAGACATCGCCAAAGCGGTGCTGTCCCATCATGAGAAATGGAATGGTACGGGCTACCCTAAGGGACTGTCTGGAGAAGAAATACCACTTCTTTCGAGAATCATCGCTGTGGCGGAGAAGTTTGACAGACTCACAGGTATCAGTTACGGAAAACCCATATCCAAAGAAGAAGCGCTTCAACACCTGGACCGGGAAAAAGGGGAGACGCTGGACCCGAAGGTTGTGAACGCTCTAAAAGAAGCGGTATGATGATATAGAAGCAGATGCTTTCCCATTTTAGGGAAGAGCGCTGCTTCTTTTTTTTTATTTTTTGTTTATCCCGCCACTTTCCTCAGGTGAGTTCTACTATGGTAAAAACAATATCAATTTCCTAGCATCCTATGTTAAAATACCAGTAAGTGCTAAGAACTGGAAAGCAAGATGGAAAGGAGTCAGAACCTGATGATACGTAGCAAGATTTCAAAAACCCATATCAAGCTGTTTGTGCTCTCCTCCTTGGTGCTCACGGTGATCTTTCTATTCCTTGGATTTCTCATGCTGAGTAGCATTGAGCGTTATGCATTCCAGGAAAAGACCAGAAGCTCTGTGAGCACCGCAAAAGCCTATTCCTATAGTGTTTCCAAAAATATTGCAGCAAGGGATGCCCTCATTGCGCTGCTGGACGAAAAAATAGAAATTGCCGGAGAGACCCTTCTCATTCATGGAGGCCTTGCCGGGGAGGATCTTACAGATCTTGCCAAGGATCTCAAAGTGGACACCATTGATCTCTATAATCCGGAAGGGGAAGTCATCGCGTCCACGCTTCCTGGAAACATCGGATGGAAAGTCTATGAAGAACATCCGGTCTACAGCTTTTATAAAAGCGGGGACAGGAGTTTTGTAGAGGAAATCAGAACCAATACCATTTCCGGTCTGGATTATAAATACGGATACTTCCGTCTGCAGGATGGAGGGTTTTTCCAGGTGGGTGTTTCTGCGGAAACCATCAACGAGTTCATCAGCAGTTTTGCTCTCATGGAGGCTTTTGGGGAAATCAAGAAAAGCAATGCCCTCACTTGTCTTTGTTTCATAGACGAGTCCCATGAGGTGGTGGCAAGTACGGACCCGGAAAATGTCTCCAAGGTGGTCACAGATCCTCAGGTGCTGGAGCTTTTATCAAAGGATGTGGAAACTGGAAAACTATTTGATGTCAACGGGCAGGAGGTTTATCAGACCTATGTGCCGATATTTCATGAGGGAGAGAGATATGGCACCCTCATGGTGGGGGAGGATTTCACCTCCACCAGAAGACTCATAGACAGAGTCTCCTATGCGGGCACTGTGGTCATGGTGTCTCTTTATGCGGGGATTATTTTCCTTCTTCTATCCACCCAGAGAAAGAACAAAGAGCTGCTGGAAGCGGCGTATTTTGATGAAGCCTCAGAGCTTCCCAATCAAAGGCTGCTGCGGGAGATTCTGGAAGAAAGGAAAAGAGACGGTGAGCCCAAAAAGCAGGCAGTGGTTCTCATCCAGTCTCTGGAATACAAGAATCTTCATCACGAATATGGAAATGAGCATCTGAAGGATCTTGTGAAGGTCATGGTAAAAAGAATCACAGAAGAATGCAGGTTCAATGTGCAAGTCTTCAGCTACACAGAAGACCGTTTCCTGGTGCTGGTGGAAGGCTATGAGTCCAAAAATGAGCTGGTGGCCCTGACCAAGGAAATCACCAAGGTTATGGAGCTTCCGGTGAGAACCACCAAGGGCATTGATATCCTGAAAGTGAAATTCGGCATTACAGAGATCAGACCGGACAGCGCCAAAAGAAGTCTGGACCGGATTCTGAAGGAAGCTTCTGTGGCTCTTTCCACCATCAGCAAAGCAGATAAGGTGAACTATGCATTCTTCTCTGAACTTTCCGGAAGAAAGCTTCAGATGGAGGAAGTGGTGGAGCAGGAACTGAGAAGTGTCATTGCTGATGACTATATGACGTCCTTTTATCTGGTGTTTCAGCCTCTGGTATCCATGGAAGATGGCTCCATTGTGGCCTTTGAAGCGCTGTCGAGATTTGTCTCCAAGAAGTATGGCGAGATTCCTCCGGTGAAATTTATTGAGATTGCGGAGAAGAAGGATCTTATCCTTCCCATCGGTAAAATCATCCTGACCAAAGCCTGCAGATATGCAAAAAAACTGAAGGACAAAGGCTATGGTCACATCCGTGTTTCAGTGAATATTTCTGGCCTTCAGATTCTCAGTGAGGAATTTCTTAATGACACCCTAAAGACCATGGAGAAGGAGCAGGTGGACGGCAGCAGCCTGATGTTTGAGATCAGCGAGAACTCTCTGGTGGACCATGTGGACACACTAAATGAGAAGCTTCAGGTGCTTCGTGAAAAAGGCATTGTCATTTCCCTGGATAATTTCGGGGTAGGATCCTCTTCGCTTCATCATCTCAAAGGACTTCGGGTAGACATGCTGAAGATTGACAAGCTCTTTATTGGCCCTCTGGCCAAAGGAGACCCATCCACCCTCATCACCAAGGACATCATCAATATGGCCAAAGGCATGGGGCTTCAGGTGGTGGCTGAAGGCGTGGAGGAAGAAGGACAGCTGGATTATCTTGCAAAGCACTCCTGCGATCTGGTGCAGG
Source organism: Proteiniclasticum ruminis (assembly GCF_900115135.1). Classification (GTDB taxonomy): domain Bacteria; phylum Bacillota; class Clostridia; order Clostridiales; family Clostridiaceae; genus Proteiniclasticum; species Proteiniclasticum ruminis_A. The sequence continues at coordinate 75,067 of NZ_FOVK01000001.1, forward strand.
GGTATCTCCTCAGCGCACCGCTAGAAGAGGAGGAGGCGAACCTTCTTCTCATTGCCAGTCCGTACACCCTATGGCCAAAGGTCATGGAGAAGAACAGAATCTATCATGGTGGATCCGGACATGAAGGGTATGATGTGAATTTTGATTTATAATTACTAGAAGAGCAGTAAAGTGCAGTACAACCACTTTAGTGCTCTTTCTCTATAAAGTGATATTTATACAAGAGTGTTTTATTTTATTAATTTTATATTATTAAAAATCCGTGGAAATTCGTCCCGATATTTTTTAATTTAAAACGAAAAAAATGAACAAAATATTGATAATTATTCTTAGGTGGTGGTATAATCGATATAAACATAATTTGTCTCCAATGAATAGAATTCATGTATTTACTTATTTAACAAAAAGATATCTATTCATGCACAACGTGAAGATATCGAATTTCAAATAGTTTGCTACGATTCTATAAGCTGCAATATACATAGGATTTCAGAAAACAAGATAGTATCCCGCATGATTTGTTTAAATGTGTCAGGAATTCTATTAATGAACTGAATTATTATGTGATGACTAAACTTATTATGAAAGTAAATGATCTGAAGGAGTCAACCATGGATTTTCTGATATATTTATACGTTTTTATACTTGGTACGCTCATCGGGTCATTTCTCAATGTAGTTGTATACAGACTTCCAAGAGAAGAGTCTCTAAGTTATCCACCGTCACACTGCCCTAAATGCAACACAAGGCTGAAATTCATGGATCTTTTTCCCGTTTTCAGTTATTTGTTTCTTAAGGGAAAATGCAGATATTGTGATGCAAGGATTTCCGTGAGGTATCCCTTGGTGGAACTGTCAACTGGTTTGATATATCTGTATACTTTTTGGAGCTTCGGTATCACTCGTGAAACGATACTTTATGTGATGATTTTTTCGCTGCTGATTCCTGTCTTTCTCATTGATTATGATCATACCATCATACCCGACCGATTGAATTTTGGAATCTTTATGGTGGCAGCAATGTACTTTGCATTTGAAATATATTATGGGAATCAGACATTTAGAAGTCTTCTGAATCCAATATATGGACTGCTCATAGGCGGTGGTTTTTTCCTTTTCGTGGCTGTGGTAACGAAAGGTGCCATGGGTGGTGGAGATATTAAGCTGATGGCAGCACTAGGGTTTCTATTTGGGAGCGCACAAACACTGCTCTTGATGTTTCTCTCTTTTATCATAGGAGGAGCCCTGTCATCACTGCTATTGCTTCTAAAAATCAAAAAGAGAAAGGACTATATCCCTTTTGGTCCATTCATATGCATCAGCGCTTTTATTGTTGTTTTCTGGGGAGATCAAATACTGAATTGGTACTTGAATTAGTGTGATAGGGGGAATGGCTGTGTTTTCAAATAATGACAAGGAAAGAATTGTTCTCGAAATCGGTTCTGGGTGGACAAAGGTTCTTGTCGGGACATCCAATGGGAAAAAGAAGAAAAATGGATTGGTTCGTGAGAGCATTCAGATTAAGGACACATTTCATATAGAAACACCTAAACTGAAATCTCTGGATACTACTGCACAGACAGAGCTGGATAAACAGTTTTCGCCAGATTTTGATAAGTTTCAGCTGATTCAGGAACTGAATGAAAAACTGCGGCAGAAGAGAATAAAAACAGAAAAAGTGATTCTGACATTAGGTGATCGCTCCGTCATATCAAGAGAGATGATCCTCCCAAAAGTAGATGAAGTGAAAATGAAGGGGATGGTCAGTTACGAGCTTCAGGAATTTCTGCCCATCGATCCACATCAGTATCTGATAGATTTTAAAGTAGTGGATCAGCTGAAGGTCGGTGAGATTGAAAAATACAAACTCATTGTTGCAGCTTTACCCAAGAAAGAAGGTCAGTATTACCATGAATTGGTACAGGAAATGGGAAAAGAACCGTTTGCTTTGGATATTTCCTCCAATGGAATCTCGAAGCTTTTTGACCATTCTATGAAGATTAACGGTAAATTAAGAGAAGTTGAAAGCAGAACCTTCGCTTATATTGATATTGGGTACTCCAGCCTCAAGCTGCATATTATAGAAAATGGAGTCCTAAAATTCACAAGATCCATCGATGGAGGAATTCAGCCCGTCTCAAATACCAGTGATGTGAAGTTTGATACAAGTGAAACATCTCTTGAGTTTGTGAGAAAGTGGATTGGTTCCTTGGAACAAATGTTTAAATTCTATACAAGTAGAGAGACCAATCGAAAGATAGACCATATATTCATTTATGGTGGTGGTGCTCTGATTCCTGACATCGACAAAATGATCAGTGAAGGCATAGGCGTGACTTCTGAAATTATCAATGACATCGAGAGTATTGACTTACATAAAGATTGTTCTTATTTTTCATTGCCAATCTATTTGAACTCAGTTGCATCATTAATCAGAAGGTAGGTGAAGTTGATGAGAGATTTTAATTTTTTTGAGGATTTAGCCGTTAATAGAAAAAAGGAAACTTCATCTTCCACCTATTTAATCGGAGCTGCGCTTCTACTGATTCTTACACTTGGATCGGTGACATATTATTATATTCTCCAGTTTCGGGCACTTCAGGAAGATAAGGTTTTATTAGAAAGCCAGATCAATGACCCAAATCATCAGCAGCAGTATAACACTTCACTTGCGCTTCAAGAAGAGGTGGCAAAGCTTGAAAAGGAAAAACTGGAGATTGAGTCCGTTCATGGAAAAGTGCTGGATTCGAGAATGATCAACAGCTTGCTTCTGAAGGAGATATCCTTGGCTAAACCCGATGCTGTGGCCATCAAGTCCATATATCTGACTCCTCAGGGAATCAGTGTGGAGGGTGCATCCATTAATTATGATCTGATCGCCAGGTTTGAACATAATCTGAGAGGAAATCCCCGTTTTGTCGGACCCTTTGTTCCAAATATTATTAAAGAGGATGATGATCACTACAGCTTTTCTTTGAACTTCTCTTTCAGTCAGCCTGTAAACAATCTTGAAGGGGAGGACATCGTAAATGGCGAGGGATAAGCGCATTAAAAACACAACCAAACAGTTCACAAAAAGAGAGATTTTTTTAATCATTCTTCTTGTATTTGCCGCACTCATTTATGTTTATGCAAACTTTGTACTGATGCCCATGCTGGACGAGATTGCAGTTCTTAGAACGGAGACAGATGCTTTGAATGCGGAGTATGCTTCCCGGGTATCTGTCATCTCACAAAAGAATAATTTAGAAGCAAAACTCTTGGAAAACAAAGAGATTACAGATAATTTCAAGGCTAAGTATTTCAGTACTACAAATCAGGAACATTTTATAAAGGTGCTGGAACTTCAGCTCATCGAAGAGGAACTGGAAGTTTTAAGCCTGACCTTTAATGAGCCTCAAACCAATGCTGAGTTTATCACAGAAGAGGGTCAAGCTTCGATTCTTGCTAGCAGCATCATCAGTTTCCCATTTTCAGGAACTTATGAGAAGCTCATGGAGCTTATTAGGAGAGTGGAGCAGTATGATCAGCTGATCAGAATCAATTCATTGGATATCACTTATGATGATATGCCTGAAAAAGCATTCTCCACCAGCAGTCAGTGGTTCCAGTCGGGATATCATGAAAAACCGATGTACCAAGGAAATATAACACTGGAGTTCTTTACCATTGATCAGGATTATGAGAGTCCTTACTACAGTACTTTGCCAGATTATGAACGTGCTTATGAGTTCAACGATAGCCTGTTCCTTTTTGATGATGGCGGACTGGGAGTTCCACCGTTCTTTGTGGAAAAAGAAGATGAATCTACTGGAAGTGGTTCCATAGTATCTGGTGGCTCTGACAATACAAATACCAATAGCGGAAGCGGCAGTTCATCCAATACAGGTAACACGGGTAATGGTTCCACCACTGGCAGTTCAAATAACGGCAGCAATAATTCAGGCACAGGATCCAATACAAACTCTGGAAATAATCCAACGGAAGACACTGATCCGGCTACTTATACAGTGAAGCCAGGAGATACACTTTTCAGTATCTCCATGCAGTTTTATCAGTCTTCGGACCCTGTTGAAGACATCATGAAGCTGAACAACATCACAGATCCGAGTACACTACAGAGTGGAATGGTACTGAAACTTCCATATTACGGTAAATAAAGTTTATGATTCATATCATAAATATCCTTCGATCACGTTATCCATGAGACATAATTGTGGCTATGTGTTCAATGCGAGAAAGAGTAGAATGATGAGGTGAAACTATGGCCACCAAAAAAAAATTGGGAGATCTGCTTCTTGATCTGGGGCTGATCACTGAAAGCAATTTAAAAGCGGTACTGGAGACACAGAAAGTGACCAAGAAAAAACTGGGAGAAATTCTGATTGAAGAAAAGTATCTGACAGAGCGTGAGTTTTTTGAAGTCCTTGAGTTTCAGCTGGGGGTCCCTTATGTGGATCTCGACCGTTTTTCTATAGACCCAGAGGTGCCTAAACTGATTTCAGAAAACATGTCAAGGCGGCACGTGGTCATTCCGGTTTCACAAGAAGGTCACAAACTGACCCTTGCGATGAATGATCCACTGGACTTCTTAGCCATCGACGATGTCAAGTTGGCTACAGGGCTTGAGATCAGTCCGGTGATTGCAGGGAAACTCGCCATTACTGACGCCATAGATTACTTTTATGAAAAAGAAGATGCGCAGAAAGCCATCGAAGAGTTTAGGAAAGAGTTTGATGAGGAAGAGTTTGAAGGTCTTGATGAGGAGATGATGAATGACATCAATAATGCTCCTGTGGTCAGGCTGATCAATTCCATCATCAACCAGGCGGTGAAACTGAAAGCCAGTGATATTCATATCGAGCCCTTTGAAAAGAAGTTGAAAGTCAGATGCAGAGTGGATGGAGATCTCATTGAAGTTATGAGGCCATCAAAGGCAGCTCACGCTGCAATCGTAACTAGAATTAAGATTTTGGGGAAGATGGATATATCAGAGAGAAGAAAACCTCAAGATGGACGTATGGAAAAGAACATTGACGGTCGGGTGGTAGACATGCGTATCTCTGTTCTGCCCACGGTTTTTGGTGAAAAAGTTGTTATTAGAATTCTGGATAGATCCAGTTTTATGATGACCAAAGAAGAACTTGGATTTACCGCAAATAATTTGAACCTTTTCAATAAAATCACTAGAAATCCAAATGGAATCATACTGATTACAGGTCCCACTGGAAGTGGTAAGTCCACAACGCTTTATACAGTATTGGCGGAAATGAACCAACCGGATAAAAATATCGTAACTGTGGAAGATCCTGTGGAGTATTCCCTGGATGGTGTAAATCAGGTTCAAGTGAATCCTAAAGCAGATTTAACTTTTGCCACAGGATTACGTTCTATTTTAAGACAGGACCCAGATATCATCATGGTGGGGGAGATCCGAGACCCGGATACAGTAAACATTGCCATTCGTGCTGCCATCACAGGTCACTTGGTGCTGAGTACTATCCATACCAATGATACAGCAAGTACCATCACCCGATTGGTCAATATGGGGATTGATCCATATCTCATTGCTTCTTCTGTTGTGGGTATTGTGGCCCAGAGACTTGTGAAAAAGATCTGCAACCACTGCAAGGTATCATATGATATTGACGAAAGAAATGCTATGCTGTTAGGCGTTGAAGAAGGTACAAAAGCCTATAAAGGGACAGGCTGTTCCAAGTGTAACGAAACAGGTACATCTGGAAGAACAGCAGTACATGAAGTGATGGTGGTGGACCGAGAGATCCGAAACATGATCAATGAAGGCAAAAGCATTGATGAGATCAAAGACAAGGCTGTATCAGCTGGCATGAATACATTAAAGGATGCCTGCAGAGAGCTTGTTCTAAAAGGAATTATAACAGTTGATGAGATGCTGAAGATTACCTACAGTACGGAAGTTTAAAGAAAGATGACTCTAGTTTGGAAGGAGATTTTGTGGCTATGATTGATATTAATGTGCTTCTCAAGGAAGTAATGGATCTCGGTGCATCTGACTTGCATATAACGGTAGCCATCAAACCCACGGTGAGAATACATGGGGACCTGATGGAGCTGGATTATCCGAAGCTTCTGCCAGAAGATACAGAGCATCTATGCAATCAGATTCTCAGCGGTCATCATAAAGAAATGTTTCTTCAGAATGGAGAGGTGGACCTTTCCTATACTTATCCAGGCATCGCACGTTTCAGAGTGAATGTTTTTAAGCAGAGAAACAGTATGGCCATGGCCTTGCGTGCAATCCCTACAGAAGTTCCTACCCTGGAGCAGCTGATGCTTCCGGATGTGCTTCACACATTGGCGAAGAAACGTCGAGGTCTTATACTAGTGACAGGACCTACCGGAAGCGGTAAGAGCACTTCCTTGGCAGCCATGATCAACTACATCAACAAGACGAGAAAAGAGCATATCATCACCTTGGAAGACCCTATAGAGTATCTTCACAGGCATGAGATGAGTATGGTGAATCAAAGAGAGATTGGCGCTGATTCCAAAAGCTTTTCTAACAGTCTTCGTGCCGCATTAAGACAAGACCCTGATGTGATTCTGGTGGGAGAGATGAGAGATCTTGAAACCATCAGCACAGCCTTAACAGCAGCTGAAACAGGTCATCTGGTTCTGGCAACGCTCCATACGGTTGGCGCGGCAAAGACCATTGACCGTATCATCGATGTGTTTCCACCGTTTCAGCAAGGACAGGTGAAAGTGCAGCTGGCTGGCGTTCTTGAAGGAATTATTTCTCAGCAGCTCATCCAGACCGTGAGTAAGAAGGGGCGGGTTCCCGCATTAGAAATCATGCTGGCCACACCTGCCATCAGAAATCTCATCCGTGAAGGTAAGACCCATCAGATACAATCCAGTATCCAGACCGGGGCAAGTCTTGGCATGGAGACCATGGATAAATCTCTGGTGAATCTATATAACGATGGGCTGATCAGTAAGGAAAATGTACTGAAGTACTGTGTGGATCTGGAAGCTATAAAGAGATATGTTACATTTTAATAGAATAAGATAAAGGGGGTGATGAAGTGGCGCTATATCGTTATAAAGCCGTCCAGTCCGATGGGAAAGAAGTCAATGAAGTGATGACAGCTGCGACAATCACAGAGGTTCAGGAGAAAATACGGGATAAAGGGCTTTATCTGATTCAGATTAGGGAGGATGTGGAGAAGAAATCCGCAGCGGAAGAGCTCAGCTTCGGTGGAAAAGTCACCGCAAAGCAAATATCCATCTTCTGTAAGCAGTTTGCTACGCTTTTGAAAGCTGGTGTGCCTGTTGCTTCAGGTCTTGATATTCTATACAGGCAGACAGAAAACAAAAAGTTTAAATCTGCCTTAGAAGATGTCTATACAGAGGTTCAGAAGGGAAGTCAGGTATCTACAGCCATCAGAAATCATCCTAAAGTGTTTCCTTCGCTTATGGTGAACATGGTAGAGTCTGGTGAAATGTCAGGTAATCTCGACAATATCATGGAGCGGCTTGCCATCCATTATGAGAAAGATGCAAAGATCAACTCCAGAATTAAAGGGGCCATGATCTATCCCATTGCTCTTTCTGTGATTTCTGTGGTGGTTGTGATATTTCTTATTACAGTGATTCTACCTACCTTTACGGGAATGTTCACCAGTTCTGGTACAGAACTGCCACTGCCCACAAGGATACTCCTTGGCATTTCTGATTTCATCAGGAATTACTGGTACATTGTCATAGGAGCCGTTGGATTTCTTATCTTTGTTGTGAACAGGTATTTGAGTAGTTCAGTGGGGCGTTATCAGTTTGATGCATTGAAGTTTAAGCTTCCAGTGGTCAAAGGGTCCATGGATAAAATTGTTACTGCAAGATTTACTAGAACACTTGGATCACTTCTTAGAAGTGGGATTCCACTCATAGATGCGCTGGAACTGGCTGGAAGTGTCACAGGGAATGTAGTTATTGAAGAAAAAGTCAATTACATTGCCAGTGAGGTGGAAAAGGGAGAAACATTAGGGGTAGCTCTTAAAAGAACACCAACTTTTGGACCCATGGTGGTATCCATGATACAGATCGGGGAAGAGTCTGGAAGCCTCGATCAGATGCTGGATAAAAGTGCAGACTTTTATGAGCAAGAACTGGAGGATGCCATCGATCGATTACTTAAGTTAATGGAGCCTTTGCTAATTGTAGTGATGGCTATAGTGATAGGTTTTATTGTGATTTCTATGGCATTGCCGATGTTTGACATGGTCAATACTATATAATCACTTAAATACAACATAAAATTATTGAAAGGGGTGATTCATGAGGTAGGATGTATATGTTATTCAATAAAAGAAATAATAATATATTTAAAGGAGAAAAAAGATGATTAAGAATTTATCAAACATGCTCAAAAAGAAAAATAGCAAGAAGGGTTTTACTCTAATCGAACTTATTGTTGTAATTGCAATTTTAGCAATCCTGGCAGCAATAGCGATTCCGAGATTATCTGGGTTTAACGATAAAGCCAAAGATGCAGTAGCTGATGCAAATGCTAGAACGCTAAATAGCGCAACAGCTATCTATGAAGCAAATGGTAACACATTGTTAGGTGCCGATGATGATTCAGATTTATATGATGCTTTAGTAGCTGGTGATTTAGTTCAAGACGATGTTGATCTAACTACAGTCAATTGGGATGGAGAAGTTTGGTTACCAGTAAAATAGCATAATATAACTTGGTTCTGTAAACAGTAAGTTATAGTTAACTTAGATTTAAGGAGAGCTGCAAATATCATTTGATAGACACAGCTCTTCTTGTGTCATATTATATAAATGAATCTAATTAAAATAATAATAAAAATTGAAATCAATCGTATGATATTTATTGAGTATTCATTATTTATAATTCAATCATAATAAGTTATTGCATTGATCAATTTCATCATTTTTTTATAAATAAGAATATTATAAATATGCTATTGAGAGGTGATGAACAGTGAAGCGTTTAAGGAATATGAAATCAAATGTCGGATCTGCACTTATAATAGTACTAGTTGCATTTATGTTTATAACCATTCTGATAGCTTCAGTCTTCTTTATAGCTAGTAGTAATACTAGCCAGCTAACATCTCAGAATTATGGAATTCAATCATATTATCTTGCTAGATCTGGTGCTGAATCTACTTACCAAGCTTTGACAACATCCAATCCATCTTTGCTAACACAGTTTGCTTCAGGTTCATTATCTAGAAGTGATACAATAAGTTTTGAAGAAGGCACTGCGGATATCACCGTGGTAGGGTATAACGAAGGAACTAAACGAAGAATTAGAATTACTTCTGTTGGTGAAGTGGATGGAACAAATGTAAGCAGAGTTGCAATTCTTGAGTTCAATTATGAGGATTATGGTGATATTAAATGGTCACGCTAAACAAAAAGAACGAACTTTCAGTATCTAAAAGTAGTGTTTTATCCACTCGAGGTATCACTCTAATAGAACTACTAATAGCAATGTCACTACTTACGTTAATAATTTCTGTCGCAGGTTCAATGATGATTTTTTCCAATAAATCACAGGCTACTGTTCAAATAGAGTACCAGATACAATCTGATATGAGATTAGCAAGTGAAAAACTCAATCAGGAGATTCGATATTCCTCTGCGGTATTTATGATGAATGAGAATCAATATAGAAACAGTGGTGACTTAAAGAGCGATTGGAATTATGTTGCTCTTAGCGACGATAAAACAGAAATTGTTCAATACATCTGGAATGATTCTACAGGCTTACATGATAAAAAAGTCCTTGTACACGCTCAGGATGGAATCTTATATGGTCTTAGTTTTAAGGGCGTCATTTCAGATTCAAAGCTGGTACATTTTAAGTTGGACGGTTTTACAAGTGGTAGTACAGATTCAAAAGTATCTGTAAGCACCACACTCAACGCTGTTAACTCAGCAGTTGTGGATGATTCTGGAACGAATCTCGCTCCTTCTCTTGCGCTTGCATATAGAGCAGATGATATACCCGATCCAGATAAAGTAACTGTTGCAGTGACGATGGTTTTAGACAAATCTGGCAGTATGGGATATCAGATGGGAGGAATCGGGAACGGCAGTACAGCAGTTAGAATGCAAGTCATGAAAGAAAAAGCAAAAGCGCTTATCGATATTTTTGCTGAGATGAATAACGTTTACATTTCCTTAGTTCCATTTAGTACGAACGCAAATAACCCAGGAAACTTCTTAAATGCCAGTACAAATAAAAGTGCACTCAAGAACGCAATAGATGGGTTAAATGCAAATGGAGGAACAAATGCTGGAGATGGAATTCGTAGATCCTATTATCAGCACGTTGACTTTAATAATTCAAAGACTGAACAAGTTATCAATTATACTATTGTGTTAATGGATGGAAATCCAACGTTCTGGCCATCTACAAATGGAAGCAACAGCTATTATGGTACAGGTAATATTAGTGATTCAACTAGTTTAATGGGAGGAAATGGGTCTTCCACGATACAAGGTTCTATGGACTATATTAAGAATTTCAGCAACTCATATATAAAGATAAATAATCACACTCAAGCAGCATTTTTAAAAACGTTTGTTATCGGATTTACTGGGGTCTCTGAAGAAGTTGAAAGAGCCGAAGAAATTGCCCAGTATCATAATCATCCTACAGATTCCCGTATTAAGGGAATGTACTATGCCGCTACAAATAGTGAAGAACTAGAGCAAGTTTTTACTTCCATCGCAGACTATATTTTGAGAGAAACATGGCATATATATGGACCGCTACCATAAGAATGGAGATGATGTAATGAAAAGACAAGAAGGATTAACTTTAATTGAAGTGATACTTGCAATCGCATTACTAGGTATTATTTCCGTTAGTTTTATCTCAGTGTTTGCATCACAGTTGAAAAACATAGTAGATGGAGGGCATATAACTCAAGATGTATTTGATGATCAAGGCTCTGTAGAGGAAATCATTTATAATACAAAGTATAAGATTCAACATGGAGAAGATTTATCTGATATTGAACAATGGACATCGATACCCAATATAGAAGTTTTTGGCCAGACGATTTCCATGGACAGAATTAAGTATCAAAGCACACATTCAAGCAATAGAAGTTTTTCAGTTTACCTATCTAGTATGCTTGCGGAAAAAGAGATAAATAACACCTTGGAGGTACAAGGGGTTTCAATTGGAGTAAGTAGTGACCCAAATAATTTGGTAGCGGATTTGACTACTGCGCCGACTCTTACTGCGGTGCATCATGATAATTCAAGTCAAAGTGGCTACTTCACAAATCTTTATAGGTGGTGGAGAACGCAGCCAGGAGTTGATCCAACTACGTTAAAATTTCCAGAGGATTACGTGCTCATATCAGTATCCCAGGATACAAAGGTCTTATCAGATTTACTAGATAATGTTGGGGCAAACAGCTATGTGATTTTAACTGTTACACCTGTTGATGTTAATGGTAACAGAGGGCCATCAGTCATGAGTAGTAATACAGTATATGTACGTGGCGCTGAATGGAGAGTTGGTGCGTTTCCTTGGGTTGACATGAATAACAATTATGAGTTTGATTCAGGTGACCATCAATTGGTGAAAGATAGTGTAGTCCATAGTTTGGATGCCCAAAACCCATACCCAAACCCAGCGGAACCATCTGTTAATTTGGATCTTAATGAAGGTAGCCTTTTTGTGCCAATGGGAGTTACACCAGTCAATATTTCTGAACCAGGAAACCAAGCAATTGAGGTAACGGGGCAAGAGCGAATCGAATGGTTTATTGAAAGAAATATCAATTTAGCAAAAGATTTCAACGTGGTTAATGGGTCTGATATTAATCTTGTTTCTGGACTAGGAACTAATGGAGGAACTATTTTTGTTCATCCGTATGTTAAACTTGATGCCGATGGAAATCCAGTTATTATTGGTGGAGTACCAGAACTCCTTAATTCTGGTGTAACGATGAGTACGACAGGAAATATTCGGTTTGAAACCGCAGGAAAAGGCAGTATTCAACTGTACAACAGAGCAGAAATGATTGGAAATAATATTTCTTTATTAGCTCGAGGTGCTATCGGTATTTCAAATTCAACTCTGAGATCTAATAATGATGTAACAATCAATAATAGTCTTGATACTTTCATACAAGGCTCTCGGAAGTTATCCTTGCTGGAGACAAATTTTGAAGGATTTACTGAAGGAAGTATAATTGCTCTAAACTCTCCTGAGGAAGTATACTTCAAAGGAGGCAGTTGGTCATCCAATCAGAAAGTAATTATTCCTAATGGAAAGTCCATATATTTCGAAAAAGGAAGTAATCGAGTTAATAATTTTGGACTTCTGGATTTAGGTAACACGGCTTCAGTTCGTTTTAAAACCTCTATGATTACAGACATTTCAAATCAGCTGCGTATAAGAGCAACAAAGAAGTCAAATAACGAATTTAAATTAATACCACATAATTATTACAGAAATATATCTTATTCATCTGCTGCAAATAATATTGTTTTCGATAGTTCTAATATTTGGAAGAATATTGGCGGTAGTAATAGTAATGTGGAGTTTTCAACCGCGGTTGTCTCTGGGAATGGAAGAGTGAATGATATCAAATACTCTTTTGATGGAACTGATTCCATTAAGATTCATCCGAACTCAACGACAGCAACGGATACCACACGAGTAAGAGTAGAGTTTAGAGATAAGTACTCAAACCGAGAAATTAAAGGTATTGGTTTTTTCTCCTATTCAATAGATTTTAATGGAAACATGACAATTATTGTTGAAGAAGAAGTTCCTATTGATACCTATACTATTACATTTGATAGCAATGGTGGTACACCTGTAAGTGACATCACGACTGAATATGGGGCTACAGTTACGTTACCTTTAGAACCTACTAGACAAGGATTCACATTTGCTGGATGGGAACCCTCTATGCCTGCCTATATGCCTAGTAACAATTTATCGACAAAAGCAATATGGATACCAAATGAATACAAAGTTACATTTGATACCCAAGGGGGAGTACCGGCTGAAGTTGTAAAAGATGTGGTTTATGGAAAGCCGTATGGAGTAGTTGCAACACCAATGAAAACTGGTTATAACTTTATCGGATGGTACACAGCACCAAATGGTGGAGAACAAGTAGATTTAACTAAAAACTATATCATTGTTGGCGATTCAAAATTATATGCACAATGGTCTATAGCTACGTATACAATTACTTTTGATTCGAATGGAGGAAGCAATCCTAACCCAACTTCATTAACAGTGACTTATGGTGGTACCTATGGTAAATTACCTGTTGTTACTAAAACTGGCTATAGTTTTGAAGGGTGGTATACAAGTACTGTAGGTGGAGACTCAATCGGAGAAAATACACAAGTAAGACCATCGAATCTAACTTTATATGCTAGATGGGAAACTTTGATTGTCCCATTAGAGTGTACTGGTATTCAATCAAATGGCAGAAATGATTTTGTGTTAAGTTTTAACAATAATTTAGTAAATATTGAATCTGCAAGCTGGCAGATTTATTTAGGACTACGACATAACGGAAAACAAGTCATCTATGATAGCTTCATAACAATTGAAGGCAAGTATTTTGTTGAGGTTAGGGATGAGTTCAATCAAACATTGATAGTTAACCTACAGCTTAAAAGAAGAGGACAATCCAATAACTATGATTGGATTATCACAAGCCAAGTTAGAAATTAAGTTACCCTTTTTCAATTAGGAAACTGTTAATTATGCTAATTTGAAATATTTGCTAACAACAAGGCTCTTTGTATTCATCTTTAATTAGATGTTTACAAAGAGTCTTTATACTGAAATTTTAGTCAGTAGAAAATATATCTAGAAAAAACAGCCTATATTCAAAGGATATAGTTGAACACGGTTAATATTTCAATTATAATTAAATGATGAAACATACTGACAACAGCATAGTTTGCGCATAATCAAATGAAAAATATCCGAAGGTGAATGCAGGAGGAAAGGAATGGAAAATAGAGACGGTCTCCCCATAGATTGGAAATGTATGATGGACTATTCCAGTGCCATAATACAGTCCATTGATCTACAGGGGAATTTCTTGTATTACAACGATGCCTTTAGAAAAACTTTAGGTTATACAGATAAAGAAATGAAGCTTCAGACTGTCTGGAAGCTTCTATCTCCATCCTCCAGAAGAACCTACGAGGAAGTGCTGCAGCTGGTGAAAGAAGGGAAAGAACCCGGAGAAAGAGAGCTGACCTTTGTCAGTGCAGCGGGTGGAGAAGTGGTTCTGAGCGGACTCATTTCCATATCCAAGTCCTCTACAGGAGAAATCTATGGCACCACAGAGTTTTATAAGGTCTATGCCTATGTGGATACGCCTTTCAACATTGATATCAGCTACAGAAGGGGACAGGATGGGCAAATAAGTCTGGACTATCCTCATGGTAGCTACGATGGCAATATGGTACTGGGCCTTGCAGATCTTGACAGCCCCGTCAACAGATTTTTAGACTCCATCTATGATTTGGTGTTCTTTAAAGACATCCATGGTGTCTACCGAGGCTGCAACAAGAACTTTGCAGAGCTTCTCAATCTGCCAAAGGAGCAGATTTTAGGCAGAAATGACTATGACCTGTACACCGATGAGATTGCAGATATCTTTGTCAGTAAAGATCAGCAGATCTTTAAAGATCTCACCCCAAGAAAAAACGAAGAATGGAACACCCGAAATGATGGTTCCAGAAACTATATTGAAACACTGAAGACCCCATATTTTGGACCGAACAACCAGCTCATGGGGGTTCTAGGCGTAAGCCGTGACATTACAGAGCGGAAGCTTGCAGAAGAGCGCCTGGAAGAGAACGAAAGACTTTTGGACATCTACTTTACCCAGAGTTTAAGCGGTAAATTTTTTATGATGCTGGACCATCCTGTGAAGTGGAGCCAAAAGAATCAGGACAGCGCTCTGAAAGAGATTTATCATAACCTGAAAATGAACCGCATCAATCCTGCCATGGTCAGTCTGTATGGCATTTCAGAAGATGCACTGCTGGAAAACACCATTGTGAAAGAAGTTTTTACGGATATCGAGGATGGGAAAGAGCATTGGCTGTCCCTTCTCCATAAAGGCCATCACCAGATGGTATTGGAAAAGAAGAAAAAATCCGGAGAAACTCTATATATTTCCAGTGATTATACATGTCTGTACGACAGCTATGGGCAAGTACTTGGCTTCTTCGGAAATCAAAGAGACATCACCAAGGAAATCCATGCGGAAGAAGAGAGAAAAACCAGGGAACTGTATCTTCAGAAGATTCTGGAGACCGCCACAGACGGATACTATGCAGTAAATGAGAAGCTGATCATCATCGATGTCAATGAAGCCTACTGCCGGATGTCCGGGTACACCAAAGAAGAACTCATCGGGTCTTCTATATTCATCCATACTGTGAAAGAAGAGGAAGAAGGGGTTCTGGAAAGAACCAAAAAAATCCTGGAAACTGGATCCGCGCTCTTTGAATCGAGACATCAGAAAAAGGACGGAACGGCCTTTGACGTGGAAATCTCCGTGTCTGTTTTAAGTGATCCCGATACCATTTTCATCAACTTCATCCGGGACATCACAGAAAGAAAACAGCTGGAGAGCTACTTCCTCATTGAAAAAGATCTCTTCAAGAACACCATCCATTCTGCGGCAGATGCGGTAATTTCCACTGACGATCACGGAAATGTAATCATCATGAACAGCATGGCCGAGCAGATGACTGGCTGGAATCAGGATGATGCCTACGGAAAGAAACTGGAAGAAATTCTACATGTGGAAGACCGCAACGGAAATCCCATCGGAGATATTGCCAAAGACTGTATCAGCAGAAGCGAGACCATAGAGTTCTCACAGGATCACCGGGTTGTAGCAAAGAATGGCAACGAAATTTTTGTGGAACTTTCCGCCTCACCCATTTCAGGCAGCGGAAATGAAACCATCGGTGCAGTGGTGATGTTTAAAGATGTCACCAGACGACGGGAAGAAATGAAAAACATAGAAGACCTCAGTTTCCGGGATGCCCTCACAGGACTCTACAACAGAAGATTCTTAAATGAGGCCATTGCGTCCAAAGAAGAACTCCTTGGACTTCCTCTCACCATCATGGTGGTGGATGTCAATGGACTGAAACTCACCAACGATGCCTTTGGGCATTCCGTGGGTGATGCGCTTCTGAAAGCGGTGGGCAGGATCTGTAAAGAAGTCACAAGACCTGGAGACATCATCTGCAGAACCGGAGGAGATGAGTTTGTCATCCTTCTTCCAAACAGTGACAGAGCCCAGGCCAAGGCACTGAAAGACCGTATCGTCTCTGTAGCCTCCAAGACCCATGTGGAATCCATGCATGTGTCTCTGGCCATCGGATACTCCGTCATGAGGCACCCAGAAGAGCATTTCGACGATCTCTTTGCAGAAGCGGACAACAACATGTACCGAAACAAGTTGAGATATGGAAAAACTGTCAAAAAGAGAACCATGGAAAAGCTTGTGCAAAAGCTCAACACAAAGCATCCAGAAGTCATCAACCACGCAAAAGAAGTCTCCAGTTACGCTATAAAACTTGGTCAGGTTATTGGACTGGAAGAAAATGAACTGGAGAATATTAGGCTTGCTGCCAGCTACCATGACATTGGAAAAGTCATGGTGCCCAAAGAGCTTCTGAAAAAGAAGGAAAAGCTCACAGATAAAGAAGTGAGCCAGGTGAGAAAGCACGCAGAGCTTGGATACCAGTTGCTGAAAGAAGTGGATGAGTACAAACACATTGCTGAAGTGGTCCTCAGCCATCATGAATGGTGGAACGGCACAGGATATCCACAGAACCTGAAAGGCTATGACATCCCTAGAGCGGCCCGTATCATTGCTGTTGCGGACGCTTATGAAACCATGACCGGCAAACACAGCTACAGGAAGCCTCTTTCCAAAGAAGAGGCCATGAAAGAGTTGAGAAACTTCTCCGGCATCCAGTTTGACCCGGATCTTGTAGAACTGTTTATACAGAAAGTACTAAATGAAGACTAAAGATACGCTCTGCTTTTAGAATGCATGCATTTTAAGAGCAGGGCTCTCTTTTTTGAATCTTGAAACAATTTATGAATCCTTGAACAGGGAGAACACAAGACAGTGCATTTGTTGTATGCTGAATATAGGAAAGAATAGAAGGAGGACATAATTATGAACGAGAAAACACCAACCTTTAGTTTGCGGATCATTGTCACGGTCACCTATCTTCTCATGATTCTCATGAACGCCCTGGCAAACATTCTGCCCATCAACGGAAAAGGCACAGGAGAAATCTCAGATTCCTATCCCAATCTCTTTGCGCCAGACGGCATCACCTTCGCCATCTGGGGCGTCATCTATCTTCTATTAGGACTTTTTGTGCTATATCAGCTGGGTGTCTTGAAAGGAGGGGCGAGAGCAGGAAACAGCAGGCTTCTTACCCGTATTGGCATTATATTTTCCATCTCCTCGGTTGCAAACAGCCTGTGGATTTTAGCCTGGCATTATGAAGAAATCCTCATATCTCTTCTTCTCATGCTGGTTCTCCTTCTTTGTCTCATCTACATCAATCTTCAGACAAAGTCTGCAGTGCTCAGTCTCCGCGAGAAGTTTTTTGTAAGGCTTCCCTTCAGTGTGTACTTCGGATGGATCACTGTCGCCACCATCGCCAACGTGACGACGCTTCTTGTGGATGTAAGCTGGAACGGCTTTGGGGTTTCTGAAAACCTCTGGACGGTACTGATCCTCTTTACAGGCGCAGCCATCGGCATTCTCACCATGTTTTCCCAAAAGGACATGGCCTATGGCGCGGTTCTGATCTGGGCCTATGCGGGGATTCTTTATAAGCATCTGAAACCCGAGGGATTTGACAGAGCCTATCCCATGATTCTCTTGGCAGCAGGCGCTTCCATCTTTCTCTTTGTCATGGCGGAAGGGTATGTATTCTTTTCCCAAAAAAGAAAGAGGAAATAGCGAGGACAGATTTATAGAAGGTTTCTGCAGACCTCTCTTAAAATGCATTATTGTCAGTAAAGTGACTGGATTATGCGAATTAATTAACAATGAAAACAGGAACCTGGCAGAAAAATGAAGATATAGCAATTCTTTAGGGGAAAGGTCCCTGCAGGGGAAATTTCACACTCCTTCGGAAATATCCTTATGAATCAGTCAAGAAAAAAAGGAAATATTTAAGATGATAATGTTTACATAAGCTTGGCTCAAGGCGTTCAAAGATTGAACATCCACTTTTATCCGGTATAATAAACCTATGAAACAGTGAAGAAGGGGTGTTGTTTGTGATCAAAGAAATCAAAATCCAGCTGAGAGATGATAAAAGAGAAATTCCTCAGGACATCAGTAAAGTGAAGTTTGGAAAAACTTTTTCAGATCATATGTTTTTGATGGACTACAACAGTAAAGACGGATGGCACGATGCAAGAATCGTACCACATGGACCCATTCCCATAGATCCAGGCGCCATGGTGTTCCACTATGCCCAGGAGATCTTTGAGGGAATGAAAGCTTACAGAAGACCTGATGGGGGAGTTCAGTTCTTCAGACCTTATGAGAACATTAAAAGAATGGCAAGATCCGGGGAAAGGGTCAGCATGCCAGCCATGGATGAGGATATGTTCATGGAAGCT
Source organism: Proteiniclasticum ruminis (assembly GCF_900115135.1). Taxonomy (GTDB): domain Bacteria; phylum Bacillota; class Clostridia; order Clostridiales; family Clostridiaceae; genus Proteiniclasticum; species Proteiniclasticum ruminis_A. The sequence goes on from NZ_FOVK01000001.1 coordinate 93,775, forward strand.
TTGAGAAAGCTTGTAGAAGTGGACAAGGACTGGGTGCCGTCTGCTGCAGGATCTTCCCTCTATATCAGACCGTTTATGTTTGCAACAGATGTGGGTCTGGGCGTACACGCTTCAGACAGCTACCTCTTCTGTATTCTTACCTGCCCTGTGGCCAGCTACTACCCAGAAGGCATCAATCCCATCAAGATCATGATTGAAGATGAGGATGTGCGTGCGGTGCGCGGTGGTACTGGATTTGCAAAATGCGGTGGAAACTACGCAGCCTCCATCAGAGCCTCCAAGAGAGCTTCCGAAAAAGGATTCTCACAGGTGCTTTGGCTGGATGGTGTAGAAAGAAAGTACATCGAAGAAGTCGGCGCCATGAACATCATGTTCAAAATTGACGGTAAAATCATCACACCTGCGCTGAATGGATCTGTACTTCCAGGAATCACCAGAATGAGCAGCATGGAGCTTTTAAGATCCTGGGGATATGAAGTGGAAGAGCGCCTCATCAGCGTAGATGAACTCATGGAAGCCGCGAAAAACGGGAAGCTTGAAGAAGCCTGGGGTACAGGAACAGCCGCCGTGGTTTCTCCTGTGGGAAGACTCACCTATAAAGGGGAAGATTTCACCGTTCAGGATGGAGGCATCGGTCCTGTGACTCAGAAGCTCTATGACGGCCTCACAGGAATCCAGAGCGGAAAAGTAGAAGATACCTTCCACTGGATGGAAAAACTCGAAAAATAAACCCTCACGATAAAATCCCTCCTGTCATTTTGTTGACAGGAGGGATTGCCTTATTCTGAAGAAAAATAGAATAATAAATAATTGCCTACAAAAGGGCCGGACTTTTCAGAACTTGAGGCATGGGGAGGATTTCAGGCTGATGCTCATAAAGTGTGATGAATCCTTCATAAAGAAGTTCCAGATTCTCCATGCTGTAGAGATCGTCCGGTGCAATGAGCTCCGGTTCTTTATCAATGTCATAGACCTTGCTGTTGATGAGGATTTCTGACACAAACTGAGAACAAAAGTAATGATGCTTCCGTTTCAGTGGGATCCCGAACTTGGCACCCAAAAGTCCCAGAAGGTTATAGTGATACTTGTCCGCCTCGTTCTGAAACTTTGACAGCTCATGCTTTAAAGAATCATACTGCAGCGGTGTGACCTTCACTTTGTAGATGAGGCATCGGGCATCGGTAAATTTCTTATAGACGCCGCCCTTGAGGTTTTCTTCCACAAATCCGCCTGAAAAAGGATTGTTAGGATTCTTCCTGCCGAAGGAGTACATTTTTGTAAAGGTCTCATCAAAGCTGATGGAGGCATGGACATATTTCATGTCAGAAAAAGTAGCAATGGCTCTGGAAAGCCATGTGCCTGTTTTCGTAAAAACCAGGTAGATATATTTCTTTTCCATGTGATTTCCTCTCTTGTTTTAGTACTTTACCAGTATAGTATAGAATTCTTATAATTCCATGATGTTTTCATAAAATAGTAGAAAAATGAATAGTATCATTATAGTCTTTATTTTCCTCTTTGTGAATCCAGAAACAAAAATATTAATACACGTTGTATTTTGTATTTTGACTTTTATGGCGAAGGCTTCCTCCTTTAAGCCAATCTAGGCTGAATCTACTGGTGCATGCCTTCTCTCACCTTGTCAGAAGGCTCAACTTGAAAAACTTCAATGAAATGAAGAATGTTTCAAAAAGATGTTGGACTACTATATGGAGCACTCCATTTCGTGTTATGATAAAGGAAAGAGAACATACATTGGGGGAAGAAATACATGGTGGAAGAAAAACGCTTTGCAGTGCTCATTGACGCAGACAACGTCTCTGCAAAGTATATTAAGTATATTTTAGATGAAGTTTCAAATTATGGAGTATCCACATACAAGAGAATTTATGGAGACTGGACTTCTCCAGGATCTGCTTCCTGGAAGGACATCCTTCTGGAAAACAGTGTCACGCCGGTTCAGCAGTACAGCTATACCGTTGGGAAAAATGCCACGGACTCTGCCATGATCATCGATGCCATGGACATCCTTTATTCCGGCAACGTGGAAGGGTTCTGCATCGTCTCCAGTGACAGTGACTTTACAAAGCTTTCTTCAAGGCTCAGAGAATCGGGCATGCTGGTGGTGGGCATGGGAGAACAGAAAACACCTAAACCTTTTATCGCAGCCTGCAATCAGTTCAAGTATCTGGATGTTCTATTGGCCTCTGAAGAAGGTGCAAGGACACCGAAGAAAGAAGTATCCGCTGGCAGCGACGGAAAGTCCAAAGAGCAGACGCAGCCTGTAAAAACCAATGGCAAGACCGAAAAGCCTGAGGAAGAAAAATCCATGACAGATATGGAAGTGATTAAGTCCACCATTTTGAAAATGATGAATGAGGCAGAGACCCAGAGCATGAACATGGGTGAAATCGGAAACCGTCTGGTGAAAAGATATCCTGATTTTGACGTGAGAAACTATGGAGACAACAAGCTGTCCAAGTTCCTGAAAAAACTTGATTTTCTCGAGTTCCACACAAAAGGAGACGGCACCTCCGTGTGGGTCACTTTAAAAGGAGAAGGGAAGGAAGTTCAAGAAGAGGCAAAACCACAAGCACCACCGAAGCGAGCGGTATACCGAAGGAAAAAGAAAAAATAGAGAATCTGTGGGTGATGGATCTCTTCGAAGCATCATAGGAAAACTGGCCTCTGGTGCTTCGATTTACACAGAACAATCAGATTCAAATAGAATGTTCCAATAAACATAATCCTTGGGGAACACAGGAAATAGAGAAAAGCACTGGGGATCTCTTAAAGATTCAACGCCATTCCAGTAAAATATTTCCTGTAAAAACCTTGTCAAAATCTATTTCTTTGCTATAATAAAGAAGCAGGTTTAACTGCCTATGGGAGGATAACTCAGCTGGGAGAGTGTCACCTCGACAAGGTGAAAGTCGCAGGTTCGAGTCCTGTTCTTCCCACCATAGCGAGAAACTGGATTTCTTTTTTATTAAAAGAAGATCCGGTTTCTTTTTTTATGCTGATTTTTTTACTATACTGAAAGTACTAGTACTTTGAAGGAAGGGAAGAAGATGAAAAAGAATGGTGTTATCCATACATTTTTAGGGGATCTGATCCTCACAGAAGAAGATGGGTTTATTACTGCAGTGGATTTTGGGAGTGGTGAACTGAAACTAGAGATGAAGATGGAAAAGCCCACCACGCTCATGCTCCTGGCGAAAAAGCAGCTGGAAGAGTTTTCCGAAGGGAAGAGGGATCAGTTCACGCTGCCCCTCCATCCGGAAGGTACACCTTTCCAGAAGAAGGTGTGGGCAGTACTTCTCACCATCCCAAAAGGAGAAACCAGGTCCTATCAGGAGGTGGCCAAGCTTTGCGGCAATGAGAAAGCTTCAAGAGCTGTGGGGATGGCAAACAACAGAAACCCCATTCCCATCTTTATTCCTTGTCATAGAGTCATCGGGAAAAATGGCGCTCTAGTGGGGTATGGCGGAGGTCTTCCCATCAAGGAAGCTCTCCTTCGCCTGGAAGGGTCTCTTCTGTAGATTTCACAAATATGAACAGCAAGCATCGTTGATTTCACGAGTTTTTTACCCATTGGCAAAGATTTGTCCTCATCTCTTTGGTAAAGTCTTGGATAAGATCAGAAACCAATGGAAGAAAGGAGAATGAGGAAACAATGAAACAATATGCAGGAAGTTATAAAACAGAAGAAGAGGCGGCTTTGGCCATTAAAGATCTGGAGCCTCTACTGACAGACGATACAGAAGTGACGGTGCTGACACGGATCCCCTATGCATTCGAGAGAATCCGTAGCGGCCACGATGCCCGGTATTACACCGATGCACCCGTGGGAAAGATCTATCATGGAGAAAGCTTTCTGGAGGTGGTCACCGCACTGCATCAGGAGCATCTGGATGAAGATGCCATGAGGCATCTCACCGAAAAGTTCATGGATGGAGAGATTCTTCTCTTTCTGGGAGACAAGAAGCCAGATAAAAGCGAAGCGCCCATCACCCCGGGAACCTATGAGATGCCGGAGGAAGAAGGCAGTTTCATCAGACCGGATCTGAAAGAAACAGAGGTGCCTGACCGTGACCTGGAGGAGGAGGACTCCCTGGGTATCACCGAAGAAGAAGCGCTTCATAGGCTGGACAGCAACCGTGAACCTTATAATGGCAGTGTGGATGAGAGAAATCCCTTTGATCCAGACGAGCCAAGATTCATACCTTAAAAAGAAGGCACTTCATATGTGGAGTGCCTTTTCCCTTGATTGACTTAGATTCTAGTTTTCATGTAGAAGTGTCAGTTTACCATCCGCAGAAATCAAGAGTAAAGTGGATTCTCTCTTCTCATTGAAGGCTGGTGTTATGGAAGACACTGCAATGACTTCCTTTTCTTTATCGTGAAACTTAAGATTCAGGGTTCCGGGTTCTTCACTAAAGGTGAAAGAAAAATCGTCCCCTTTCTTGATAGGAGTTCCGTCAGCGTACATACCGCCTCCAGCTTCAGAGGCTTCTCCACCTTTTGAATAGGATATCTCATAGACTTCAGTTTCCGACTGATTTTCAATGGTTACCCGATAAGAAGCAGTATCCTCTTCACTTCCTTTGGAACTGCAACCTGATAAGAATAAGAAAGAAAGCGCTGCGAAAAGCAGGAGTGCCGTGAAGCAGATGTGGTTCTTAGATTTATATGTCATAAATTGACCTCCTAAAACGTGTTTGTTACTGTATCATAACATATTTTTATTGTTAAACAATAAAAATAACGCGAAATAGAATAAAATTTAACCAAATTTTAAATAGTACACATAACTTCTCCATAAACCTCTATATCCACAAATTGAAACGGAACTGCTGTTTTATTCAAATGCCCCTTTATTATCAACCTGCAGCTCCCTCATCGAAGAAATCAGACGATAACGGGACTTCTTTCTTTTCCTAAGGCCATAAAAGAGCAGAGAAAACAGCAGATCTCGATGAAAACCTAGGAGTCCTGTATTTTTTGTAAATCTTGTGAATTTCTAAACATTTTTCATCAGTTCTGGGTTAAAATAGAGTCATGTAAATGTTTACGAAAATATAGTGAGGTTGGAGGGAATGGTTGTGGAGAATACGCTATTGAAAGTGGGGCATCCCATGACAGACGATGCTGCGAAGCTGGACCAGGACAAGAAAGGATTCCTGAACTTTCTTACTCAGCATCTTGGCCGGAAAAAACTTCTGGTGGTGAGAGACACCGGCAATGAAGAGAGAATTCTTGCGGAACTGAAGGACTATGCAAAGAAAGAAAATTATACGCTTCTTTTTCTAAATGGAGCACAAATCACCGCCAAAGATGTGCGGGAGCTGTCAGAAAGAGGCGCAGAGAAACTGCTGGTGGTACTGGAAAACCTTTCTAAAGCAGAGCATCTTGGTGTCATTGAAGAAGCTTCGCTGTTTAGAGCCATTCTGGATCTTTCTGATCCTGGCAATGATGAATATCTCTTCCGGGAAGACAGTGCATTTCTCTTTCTTGCAGAGGATGACTTTCCCAGCACGAAGCTTTCCACTGTAAGCCTGACCTGGGCTTATGAATCTGCTTTTTATGATGACAGAGCCTTCCGGGAGAAAGTACTGAGCCATATGGAGAGATATCGGGAAAAGGTGCTGAGAATCAGAGAAGTGGGGGATGTACGGGGAAAAGCCTACGGTCATATCCTGCCGGAGAAGAACTATCATGAGAATTTCCTGCCCCTGGTGCGGGAAGACCTCATCACATCGCCCTATCTTTCCGGCATACACTGGCACAGATTTTCCCATCATCTCAATTCCTCCCAGGTTCTTGGTGTGAACTTCTTTTACCCTCTCCTGAAGAAAGGGGAACTGAAAAGCTTTCTGGATCTTTTCAGTCTGGAAGACGCCAAAGCCTACGATCCGCTGCATCTTTCTTTTTCGAAGCTCTCTCCTGTGGAGCCTTCAGGGAGAAGAAAATCCTGTTTTGACTTTTATATGGAGCTGCAGGACGGAGAAGAGCTCTATGTCCTTTCAAACTATACAGACGGATGTTTCGGCAGAGCAGAGAAAGAATCCTTTCTGGAGAAATATACAGCGGTCTACGGACCACTTCTTTCTGCCAGCGATATGATTGAAGAGAGCTTCAAGAATGAAGCCTTCTTTCTGGAAGAATACCGCTATATGAGAAGTCTTCTGCATCTTCAGGAGAAGAGCAGACTACTTGTTCTTCTCCCAAGAGAAAACTTCCAGCTGCGGGAAAAAGCACTGTATTTTAGAGACCATGTGCTCACAGAAAAAGGGAGAGAACACTTTTATCCCGTGGTCTGGGAAGAGGTCATCGACAGTCTTCTCAATCAGCTCTCCAATCCGGAGCTCTCCAGATATTATGAAACTGAACTGAAAGACAAATACTTCAGATACTGAGATCCAGCCAACAGCAAAGGAGATCGTCACTATGAATCAGGAGACTTTTACCAAAATCGAAACGTTCATTAAAAGAAATGCCAGGCCCTTGGATTACATTAGGTGGAAGATTCATTTTGAAGGAGAGGCAAAAGAGGAACTTCTCACCGTTCTTTCAGCCTACCAGAATGAGGATGGAGGACTGGGACATGGACTGGAGCCGGATTTTTTAAATCCCTACTCCACACCCATGGCCACCTGCCATGGCATTCTTCTTCTGAAAGAACTGGGGATAGAGGACAAAAACCATCCTCTCATTCAGAACATCTTCAGATATCTGGCCTCGGGTCATGGGAAACGTCATGGAAGATGGCTGTTTTCTGTCAAAGAAAACGAGAACCATCCCCATGCACCCTGGTGGAGCGCTGAAGAAGAAGACGGCACCTTCAGCAGCTATAACCCCACCGCACCTCTTCTTCGGTTCATTTTGGACCAGGGGGAGTATGAGACGGATCTTTATTATCTTGCCTTGAACACCTTAGAAGAGCTGAAAAAAGAGTTCATGGAAGGGGACAGCTTCTCCATGCATGATCTCATTGCGCTGGAAGAGCTTCGTCCGTACCTGGATGAAGAGCGGCTCAATGAGCTTATAGAAAAGAACATAGAGAAGAATCCCACAAACTTTAAAAACTACGTTTTAAGGCCCACCCATATCATTAAGTCTCCGAACCATCCTCTTTACAGAAAGATGAGAGATCTTTTAGAGAAGGATCTAGAGTTTTTGGAAGGCAGTCTTCAGGAAGAGGGATTCTGGGACATCAACTGGGCTTGGGGATCTTACGAGGACAGCTTTTACGTTTCCAGAAACTACTGGAGATCCGATCTTTGCATTCACAATCTCCTTCTTCTGAAAGCCTTTGGAAAAATTCCGTCCCAGTAAAGCTAAAAGGAAGGTACAGATGCATCTCTATCACAAGGAGAGATGCATCTGTTTTTCTTTTTCTTTCCTCTGGTATAATGGAAGATGAATTGGAGTGAAGAAAGATGGAAACATGGAAAGAAATGGAAGACTGCAGGATCTGTCACAGAGACTGCGGCGTCAATAGAAATCAAGGGGAGCTGGGATTTTGCAGAGTCCCTGCGGAAGTGATCCTCGCAAGGGCTGCTCTTCATCATTGGGAAGAGCCCTGCATCTCCGGGGAAAGAGGTTCTGGAACGGTGTTCTTTTCAGGATGCAATATGGGATGTGTCTACTGCCAGAACCATGAGATTGCCTTAGGTGTATATGGGAAGAAGGTGTCTGTGAAAAGGCTCTCGGAAATCTTTCTGGAGCTTCAGCATAAAGGAGCCCACAACATCAATCTGGTGACCCCCAGCCACTATGTGCCGCAGATCCGGGAGGCGATCCTTGCATCCAAAGGTCTTGGTCTGACGATTCCCATTGTGTACAACACCAGCTCTTATGAAAAAGTGGAGACCTTGAAGATGCTGGAAGGTCTTGTGGACATCTATCTTCCGGATTTCAAGTACTTTGACGAGAACTTGGGCCTTCGATACTCCAGGACCAAGGAGTACCGGACCATTGCCCTGGAGGCGCTGAAGGAGATGGTGCGCCAAACGGGGAAGCCAGTCTTTGATGAGGAAGGGATGCTCCTAAAAGGCACCATCATCCGGCATCTGTCTTTACCTGGAAGCTTAGGGGACTCTAAAGAGATCCTGATGCTTCTGAAAGACACCTTCGGAAACAGCGTCTATTTCAGCATTATGAACCAGTACACCCCCATGGAGGTATTGAGAAAATATCCGGAGCTTCAAAGAAAGCTCACAGAAGAAGAGTATGAGGAACTGGTTTCCTTTGCGCAGCTTCTGGGCATAAGAAAAGCATTCATACAAGAAGGAGAAACCCAGGACGAAAGCTTTATTCCTCCATTTAATGGAGAAGGACTTTAGTAAAAGGAGTTGATGCATTTTATGAAGCTCACAAAGAAGGAAGAAGAACTTCTCCTACGCTATATGGAGGGTATACTTGAGCATGAAGAAGTGCTCCGGATGAAAACATTTATTCAGCATGGCAACACCAGCACCTATGACCATTGTGTGGAGGTGACAAAGCTGGCCTTTCTTCTTTCCAGAAGACTGCCTTGGTCGTTCCATGAAAAAAGTGTTGTGAAAGGCGCAATGCTTCATGATTTTTATCTCTATGACTGGCATGTGCCGGACCAAAGCCGGAAGAGACTCCATGGACTGCACCACCATAGGACCGCCCATAAGAACGCCATGAAGCATTTCAGGTTAACCCCTCTGGAAGAAGACATCATCATAAAACATATGTGGCCCTTGACGATAAAACTGCCCAGGTACCGGGAAAGCTATCTGGTGTCTCTGGCGGATAAATTAATCAGCATCAAAGACACCTTGGGTTTCACAGACAGAAAGGAAACAGAATGACAAAACAAAATGAATTCGAGAAAACAGAAGCGCTCTTCTTAAAAGAGGGCTTTCAGAAGAAGATCCTGGACTGGTTTCAGGAGCATAAAAGAGCCATGCCTTGGCGGGAGAACCCTTTGCCCTACTATATCTGGATCTCGGAGATCATGCTCCAGCAGACCAGAGTGGATACGGTGATCCCATACTTTCACCGGTTCATCGAGAAGTATGATACAGTGGAAGCATTGGCCAATGCAGAGGATGAAACTCTTCTGAAGCTGTGGGAAGGCCTTGGCTACTACAACCGGGTACGGAACCTCAAAATCGCTGCAGGAGAAATCATGGAGCGGCACGTGGGAGAAATACCAGAGAACTATGAGGACCTTCTGAAGCTGAAGGGCATTGGAGAATACACCGCAGGCGCCATTTCCTCAGAAGCCTTCGGAAAGAAAGAAATCGCCGTGGACGGCAATGTGTACCGGGTCATGGCAAGACTTCTGGGAATCAGAGAAGATCTGAAAAAACCTGCTGTCATGAAAAAGATCAAAGAAGAGGTCCGAAGTCTCCTTCCTGATGTCATGGTGGGGGACTTCAATCAGGGCCTTATAGAACTGGGTGCTTTGGTGTGTATTCCCAACGGCAGTCCCCGGTGCGGGGTCTGTCCGGTGAAAGACTCCTGCACCGCTTACAAAGAGAATCTTCAGGAGGAGATTCCCCTAAAAGTCAAGAAGAAAGAGCGCCGGGAAGAAGAGCGTTCGGTGCTCATTTTCCGGCATGACGGCAGATATGGCATTAGAAAAAGAGAGGAAGGAGCCCTCCTTGCGGGTCTATATGAGTTCTACCATGAAGAGGGACATTACGAGGGGCACCTCATAGAGGAGTGGGTGGAGAACCTGGGCGGAAAACCTTTGGCCATCTATCCCTTAAAAGACAAGAAGTTTCTATTTACCCATATCCTCTGGAAACTGAAGGCTTATGTGGTGGAACTGGAAGCTCCCTTAGAGGATCTTCTGTTTCTCACAAGAGAAGAGATAAAAATGAGCTATAGCTTGGCCACAGCCTTTCGGGATTACTTTGAAGAACTGGGTGAAAATGATGGCCTATGAGAAGAGAGGGAAACCTCTCTTTTTTGACTTTGTGAAAAATATCTGCAATAATGAGGTACCTTTTGTGAATACAGTTCCAAGGAATGGAAAAGAATGTTAAAATGTAAAGGTAAACATGACTTAATTTTACAAATATAGAGGGGGAGACGAATGGAGACAACAAGAAAAGTAATGACCGGAAATGAAGCTGCCGCCAGAGGGTTCTATGAAGCAGGAGGACTTCTTGCATCCAGCTACCCAGGTTCACCCACCGTTGAGCTTTTGGAAGCGGTGAAAGAATACAAAGAAATCTATGCAGAATTCAGCGTCAACGAAAAAGTAGCGCTGGAAGTGGCCATTGGAAGCTCTTTTTACGGCGCCCGTTCCATGGTATCCATGAAACATGTAGGCGTCAATGTGGCCATGGACCCATTGATGACCTTCACCCAGACACCCACCCAGGGAGGCTTTGTCCTTGTGACGGGAGACGATCCAGGCATGGCCAGCTCCCAAAATGAGCAGGACAACAGAATCATCGGAAAATTTGCCAACATGGGCATTCTTTATCCTGGAAGCAGCCAGGATGTGAAAGATTCGGTGAAGTGGGGACTGACTTTGTCAGAACAGTTTGAAATGCCCTTCATGGTGGATGTGACATCCCGTGTCTGCCACGGACGCGGCATCGTGACCTTAAATGAACGTGAAGAACACAAACCAAAAGGATTCACACCAGACAACAACAAGTTCACCATGCTGCCGCCCATCACCCACGCCAGGCAGTATGCCATGAAGGAAAGACTGGAGGCTCTTGCGGAGTATGCCTATGATGCCCCTATGAATCTTTATCATGAGGTGGAGGGCTCTAAGGTGCTTCTGGTGGCTACGGGGCTTGTTTATGAGAACCTGAGAGAGCTTCAGGTGCCCTACAGCATCTACAGACCCGGTCTTGTGTATCCGTTAAGTGAGCGCAGACTGAAAGAGCTCCGGGAAAAATATGATAGAATCATCGTCATTGAAGAGATGATGCCATTTATAGAAAATGAGCTGAAGCTCATGGGCATACACTGCGAAGGTAAAGAGTGGTTCTCCTTCACTGGAGAGCAGAACTCCGAAGAAATTGAAGAAGGGCTTCTAAAAGCAGGTCTTCTCACAAAGAAAAGATTCCTTTCCTTAGACAAGGATCCTGTGGTCGTAAGACCGCCCATGTTCTGTTCCGGATGTCCCCATAGGCCTGTCTTTGATATTCTGAAGAAAATGAAAGTCACCGTCATGGGAGACATCGGATGCTACTCCATGTCTGTTCTTCCCGCCTTTGAAGCTTCCCACACCATGATCAGCATGGGTGCCACCGTGGGCATCACAAAAGGCATGAATAAGATCATGAGAATGGAAGGCAGTGAAAAGCCTCTTGTATCTGTCATCGGAGATGGAACCTTCTTCCACTCGGGTATGACCGGCTTTGCCAATCTTCTCCATCAGCTGGATGAGAAGGACAATATGACCTTCATCGTGCTGGAGAACGGCACCACAGCCATGACCGGAGGCCAGCAGAACGGATCCAGCGGTAAATACGATGTGAATGACGACATGCATATGGACATCAAAGCCATTCTGAACACCATGGGCATTGACAATGTGCAGTATGTGGACCAGTTTGACTACAAGCTCTTCCGGGATACCCTGAAAGAGGAAGTGAAGAAAAAAGGCATCTCCGTCATCATCGCCACTAGGCCTTGTGCTCTGAAATTCAAGATCAAGGAGCCCCATTACTATGTGGATCCCAACATATGCATCGGCTGCAGAAGCTGCGTGAAGACCAACTGTCCACCCATCCGCATGAAGGAATATCCGGGGATTGAAGGCCTCAAGTCCTTCATTGACCCTGAGATGTGTGTAGGATGCAGCGTATGCTCACAGGTCTGTCCTGTGGGCGCCATCAAACCATCCAGGAAGGAGGCATAATCTATGGAGAACATCAGTATCATCATTGCAGGCGTTGGTGGCCAAGGACTGGTCCTTGCCACAAGAATCCTTTCTGAAGCCGCTTTTTCCCAAGGCCTAGATGTGAAGACCAACGATGTGGTGGGTCTGTCCCAAAGAGGCGGCACCGTCTGGGGCAGCGTCAAGATGGGGGAGAAAATCTATTCCCCCAACATCCTGCCCAAGGAAGCGGACATCATTTTAGGCATGGAGCCTCTGGAGGCTCTTCGCTGGAGCCATGTGCTGAAAGAGGGCGGAAAGATCATCCTGAACACCAACAGGGTGTATCCCACACCGGTGCTTCTGGAGAAGGAGCCTTATCCGGAAGAGGCCATCGAAGCGCTTAAAGAGAAGTTTGAAGTCATTGAGATCGATGCCCAGAAAGAAGCGGAAGCTTCCGGGAACATCAAAGCCGCCAACACCATCCTCTTAGGACTGGTTTCTAAGTACCTGCCCATCGAGGATCAGGTCTTTGAAGTGGTTTTGAAAGCCCATGTACCGCCGAAAGCTGTGGAAGAGAACCTCACAGCCTTTTACAGGGGGAAGCAGTATGGAAACTGAGAAGAGAGTATTCATTGCCATGGAGCTGAACAGTGTGCACCGGGAGAATCTGAAAGAATCCCAGAGAAGACTGGCCAAGGATCTGGAAAAGGGTCACATCGTACCTGAGGAGAACTTCCATATGACCCTGGCGTTCCTTGGGGAGCAAAACGCGGATGCCATGCACCGCATTCTGGACGCCATGGTGGAAGTGGCCGTGAAAACGCCTATTTTTCTCACCTATATGGGAAATCTTGGAGAGTTCAGCTTTCCTAAGGGAGATACATACTTCATGGGCATCCGGAGCACAAAGGAGCTTCTGCTTTTGGAGGAGTCCCTCAAGGATGCCCTTGGAAGAAGAGGATTTTCCATTGAGGAGCGTCCTTTCCATCCCCACATCACCCTGGTGAAAAAGGGAAAACTTCTGCCACAATCCGAAGGTCTTGTGTCTATGAACGAGAAGAGCCATATGCCTAAACTGCCCATTCTGGTGGATAAGCTTATTTTATTCGAATCCATCGAGGATGGAGAAGGTACCCGCTATGAGCCTCTTCATGTGGAGCCTCTGGTAGCGAAGCGTCAGGAAGTCTAGATAGAGAAAAGAAAACATGGTAAAATAGTGAAGCTCCCCTTCAAAGAGATGAAGGGGAGCTTTCAAAAAGGGAAGGATATCATTGTTCACTCAATAAAACACGTCGAAATGGGGCAGGGAGGATCTTAAGTGAAGAAGAAAAACTATAGTGGAGTAAAGGTGCTGGCACTGCTGGTACTGCTGACGCTTCTTTCAGGCTGTCAGCTGAAAGAGAAGGAGGTTCACGGAGAGCCTGCCCGAAAAGAAGGAGATGTTTCTATTTTTGTCATCTCTGACCCACACCTTTTGTCTTCCCGAATTAACGACGAGGGAAAGGCTTTTGAGAGATACAGCCTTGGGGGAGACGGTAAAAATCTGCCGTATATTGAAGAAATCTTTTCTTTGTTTCTACAGGAAGTTCTGGAGAAAAAACCAGATTATCTTCTCGTCAGCGGAGACTTGACCAACAATGGGGAACAGGCCAGCCACGAGGATCTTGCGGTGTACTTTAAGACCCTGGAAAACCAGGGCACAGAGGTCCTGGTGACCCCAGGAAATCATGATCTTCTCAATCCTCACGCCAGAGGTTTTCTTGGCGACAAGCAGCTGAAAGTGGATACGGTGACGACAGAAGAATTCACAGAAATCTATAAGGACTTTGGATTCCAAGAAGCGCTTTATCGGGATGAAGCCTCTTTGAGCTATGTTTATGAAGCATCCAAGGATCTTTGGATCCTCATGATGGACACCAACAGATACAGGGAGAATGTAAAGCTTGGCTATCCCCAGGCAGGGGGCATTTTAAGTCTTTCCACCTTCCAGTTCATGAGACAGGTGCTGAAGGAAGCCAAGGAAAAGGGGGTGGAAGTCATTTCTGCCTCCCACCACAACAGCATCATCCATGCGCGCAATGCGGTGGAGGACTATGTGCTTGACAACAGCGAGGAGTACGTGAATATCCTGAAGGCGGGAGACGTGAAGCTGAACCTCACAGGCCACATCCACATCCAGGACATCCAGCAGGATCCTCACGGTGGTCAGTACTTCGAGATTGCATCTGGTGCCCTTTCCGTGTATCCCCATAAGTATGGGCAGCTTCTTTTTGGAAAGGAAGAAGGTCTCCGATACGAATCGGTGAAAGTACCCTTAGATACTGTCATGGCGGGAAGCTCTTTGCGGGAGTTTATAAGCCTGGATGCCCAGTCCCGAAGTTTTTTCGCAAAGAACAGCTCTGCCAGAATCTATCAGAGGCTGATCACGGAAGAAGGCGAAACAGAAGAGGATGCAAAGGTTATGGCAGAAGCCGTGGGAGAGATGAATGTGCTGTATTTTGGGGGAGATGAAGATCTTTTCACAGAGAAGCTTTTAGATCATCCAGGCGTGCAGCTTCTAAAAGAACGGGAAAACACCAGAACATCCCAGTATGTCACAAGGATGCTCGAAGAAGATGGTCCCGACGACAACAGACTTTTCATCCCCCTAAAGGAAAAAGATTAACAGATTGGAAATGGTTTTTCTTGTGGGATGGTTTTCATGTTCAGGAATTTCAGCAAATATCTAAGAGATTCATGAAATTCTGTTTTTTAGGTTGACAGAAAATGACCTGTGTCTTACTATAGACCTAACAATTGAATAGTGACCTCATCTTTTTCAGGTGAGGTAGAGGCGCGGTGTTTAAGAGACTGTAGAGGAGCTGAGGAAGCGATGATTCTACGGGGGAGGAAAAACCGCCGAAGTGTGGAATGCCCTCAGCTTTCCATGCTGGGACTGCAGCAAACAGCTGCTGGACTGTCCATAGGCCAAGACCCACGGCCCTATGGTTGAGCTATCTTATCAAGGGAAAGAAAGGGGAAAGTAGGATTGTATATACAATGCCTGAGTTCGTCTCAGGCATTTTTTTATTCAAAAAAATCAAAAATTCTAAAAGAAAAGGAGAAATTTATCATGAAGAAGATTGTATTAGGATTACTCATCAGCGCTGTGACAGTACTTGCAGGGTGCGGAACTAAAATAGATGCCAAGAACGACGGAGTGTTTAAAGTAGGAATGGAAGCAGGATATGCCCCTTTCAACTGGACTCAAAGTAACGATGAAAACGGTGCTGTGGCCATTGATGGCGGACAGGAATTTGCCGCAGGATATGATGTGGAGATTGCAAAAAGATTAGCAGAAGGTCTGGGCCAGGAACTGGTCATTGTGAAGATTGAATGGGATGGTCTCATTCCAGCTGTGAAGTCGGGCACCATTGATGCCATCATCGCAGGAATGTCTCCTACAGAAAAGAGAAAAGAATCCATCGATTTCTCCGACAATTATTACATGTCTGATCTGGTCTTGGTGGTGAAGAAGGGCGGCGCTTTTGAAAACGCAAAGAACCTTTCTGACTTTAGTGGGGCAAAGGTTACTGCTCAGCTGAACACCTTCCACTATGATGTCATCGATCAGATTCCATCGGTGGAAAAGCAGACTGCCATGGAGAACTTCGCGTCCATCAGAGTGGCTCTGGAATCCGGCGTCATTGATGCGTATGTGACAGAAAGACCTGAAGCGGTCAGCGCTTCCGCAGCCAATGAGAACTTTACCTTTGTAGAACTGGAAGACGGATTTGAAACTTCACCAGACGACACAGCCATCGCAGTTGGTCTCAACAAAGGAAATGAAGAGCTACTAGCAGAAATCAACGAGATTCTCGCAGGCCTCTCCCTGGAAGAGCAGCAGAGCATCATGGATGAAGCGATTCTTTCCCAGCCATCCCAAAACTAGTGATTTAGAACTTCTCGCTCCAAGAGCTCAGTTCCTGGAGCGGATTTTCATGAGGAGGACCCATGTTCATCGAAACGTTATATAATATCTTTATCAGCAACTGGCCCATGTTTTTAAGAGGCGCCCTGGTGACCCTTGAAATCTCCATCATCAGTACCATCTTGGGTACCCTGCTGGGGCTGTTCATCGGGATCATCAGAACCATTCCTCAGCCTGAAAAGGGCATGAAGAAAGGCTTTTTGAAATTCATCAACTGGATTCTTTCTGTATACATCGAAGTATTCAGAGGAACCCCTATGATCGTACAGGCCATGGTCATCTATTTTGGCGTAGCTCAGACCTTTGCCATCGATATGAATAAAATCTTTGCGGCGATACTCATCGTCACCATCAACACCGGTGCTTATATGGCGGAAATTGTAAGGGGAGGCATTCTCTCCATCGACAAAGGCCAGTACGAAGCTGCGCAGTCCATCGGCATGAGCCATTTTCAGACCATGATGAACGTGGTGCTTCCTCAGGTGGTCAGAAACATTCTGCCTGCCACCGGTAATGAGTTTGTCATCAACATCAAAGACACCTCGGTGCTCAATGTCATCTCTGTCAGTGAGCTCTTCTTTGCCACCAAGTCTGTGGCTGGGGTAAACTTCATGTATATGGAAACGTATCTTGTCACGGCAATGATCTATCTGGTGCTCACGTTCTCCATCACCCGTATTTTACGGTTTGTGGAGAAGAAAATGGATGGCCCTGAAAACTACAACCTCACCGGCAATCAGATGCAGGTGCTGAAACCTGAAGATCAGGTGAGACTTCAGGGGAAAGGAGGAAAGTAACATGGAAACTAAAGAAGCGATACTTGAGATCAGAGGACTGAAAAAGTCTTTCGGAGAACGGGAAATCTTAAAGGACATCAACGTTTCTGTGAAGGAAGGAGAAGTCATCTCCATCATCGGGTCCTCAGGATCTGGTAAATCCACGTTCCTCCGATGCATCAATCTCCTGGAGACTCCTTCCGGAGGGGAGATTCTCTACCGCGGAAAGAACATTCTTGGAGACGACCAGGATGTCAATGCGTACCGCACCAAACTCGGTATGGTGTTCCAGCAGTTCAATCTTTTTGAGAACCACAATGTGCTGTCCAACTGCATGGTGGGACAGATGAAAGTGCTGAAGAGATCCAAGGAAGAAGCGGAAGCGGTGGCCCTGAAGTATCTGAAGGTTGTAGGGATGGATCAGTATGTCAATGCAAAACCAAAGCAGCTGTCCGGTGGACAGAAGCAGAGAGTGGCCATTGCAAGAGCCCTTTCCATGGAACCGGATGTGCTTCTCTTTGATGAGCCTACCTCGGCTCTTGATCCAGAGATGGTGGGAGAAGTGCTGAAAGTCATGAAAGAGCTTGCAGAAGCAGGACTCACCATGATGGTGGTGACCCATGAGATGGCTTTTGCAAGAGATGTATCTGATCGAGTGATCTTCATGGACGAAGGCGTCATCGCAGAAGAGGGAGATCCAAAGGTGATCTTCAACAATCCCAAAGAAGACAGAACCAGAGCCTTCCTGCAAAGAACCCTCAGTGAGAACTAAGTAGATAGAAAAGAGACAAGAGCCTTGTGGTTGATTTTAATCCGCCCCCAGGCTCTTTTTCATTTACAGATTATTTACTTCGGTTTATCATAGGGTGTAAAGGTTTGTGATAGGCTTAAGAAAATGCAACAGAAAGTGAGGTGCATTGCCATGAGAGTTCTGGTGCTCAGTGATAAACCCTGTGAATCCAGAAATAAGAAAGAAGACCTGTTCCACGATCAGTTTATGGAAGAATCCGTCCTGTTCGTTGTGGAAGTTCTCAAAAAACGTCATGACGTGTCCTGCCTGGAAGCTGATACAGCACTGAAAGAGAAGCTGAAAGAAGAAAGGCCGGATCTGGTGTTCAACTTAGCCAATGGGGAAGGGCTGCCTGGAGGAATCACCTTTGTGCCCAATGCTTTAGATGAACTTGGCATCCCATACACTGGTTCTTCCGGAGCAGCCCATGGGAAAGCCTATGATAAAGGGCTCACCATGAAAGTATTGAAAAGTATGGGGATTCTGGTGCCAAGATTCATGGAAATTGAAGCACAAAAGGAGCTTTCTTCCTTTCATCTACCATTTCCCATTTTGATCAAACCCAAAGACGGCGGATACAGCAGAGGCATATTTAATGAGAATCTTGTGTTTAACAGGACGGAGTTAAGAGCCCAGGTGGAAGTGCTCCTTCGGGAGAAATACACCCCTCTTTTACTCACAGAGTATATAGAAGGAAGAGAATTCACGCTGGGAGTCCTAGGAAGCGGAGAGCACCTTCATGTACTGCCTCCCATGGAGATATCCTTCAAGAATTTACCGGAAGACCTCTACCCATTCTATAGTTTTGAGGCAAAAGTAACGTTTGAGGACCAGGTGAAAAATAAAGTGCCCGCGAAAATTACCGAGAGTCTTCATGAGAAGCTACAAGTATCCGCCCGCCATATCTTTCGGACCTTAGGTCTGTTCGACTATGCAAGGCTTGATGTTCGGGTGAGAGAGGAGAGAATTTATCTTTTGGAAGTGAATTCTCTTCCAGGACTTCACAAAACCCACAGCGATCTGGTGAAGATGATGGAAGCGGCGGGAGAATCCTATGAGGACCTCATCTATCACATTGTGGACTCGGCGCAGGACAGATACAAAAGGGGGGTGGCAGGCCGTCTCATCAGCGGAAGATAACTAAGTGCAAAAAAAGAGCAGCTTCTTATAAAGGCTGCTCTTTTTTCCATTCTGCATTAGAAATCCACTTGAAACACGGCTTTTCCAAGAAGTTTTCCCTCTTCATGAAGTCTGTGCACCAGAGGTGCATCGGCGATGGGCCAGGTAGATGTTCTGAGAGAGCTGATTTTATTCTCCTCCAGAAGTTTCGTGATGAGGGCGAGATGGTCTTTATTTCTTTTCGTCTGAACAGAATGAAGCCTGATGCTGCTGCCTTCCGGAAGATCCGGAACCCCCGTGGTACTGACAAAGGTGCCTTCTTCTTTAAGGATCGAAAGAAGAGGAACCATGTCTTCTTTTTTCAGCGGTGCCAGGTTTAAAAGCACATCCACCTTGGTGGGCATATCTTCCAAAATATTCTCCTTTTTGTAATCTATGATTTTCTGAAGGTCCTTTCCCTCCAAAAGAGATAAGCTTTCCGTCCCCGCCACTGCATAGATCTTCGCTTCCATGGTTTTCGCAAGGGCAATGGAGGCAAGACCCACACCACCCGTGGCACCATAGATGAGAATGGACTGACCCTGTTTTAGCGTGCCGTTTTTCATCAGCGCTTCATAGGCCGTGAGATAGGAGAGGGGGATAGAGGCTGCTTCTTCAAAGGTCAGTCCTGCTGGTATTTTGCATGCGTCCTCCTCTAAGAGCGTCACATACTCTTCATAGGAACCATTTCTTCGGATATCCAGATACCCAAAGACACGATCATCGATCTGAAAACGCTCTGCATGGGGGCCTTTAGCCACGATGAGTCCTGAAAAATCCACTCCGGGGACATGAAGTGGATCCAAGGAGATGATCTTCTTGAATGCGCCTTTTCTCATCAAAGCATCAGAAGGGTTAAAGGAAGCGCATTTTACTTTCACAAGAAGCTCACCTTCTTGGGGTTTGGGGACTTCCAGTTTCATGGGACGAAGCACATCCGGTGCGCCAAACTCAGTAAAAGCCATGACATTCATTTCTTCCATTCATCTCATCCTTTCGTTATTTATTAACTCTACTATAAATCAGGGGAAGGGCCGAAACGTCGCCGGATTGCATTATTTACAAAACCTTCTTAAATTAGAAATAATTGCGCATACAGCCCTGATATAATAGAAATGATAGCGAGGTGAACTTGAAGTGGCAAAACGCCTATATTTCATTCCAAAGAGTTCCTATCAGGGGCTCATTGTGGAAAAAACAGTGTATTTTCCTGAAATCAGAGGAGAGCGGGCACATTCCATGAAAAAAACCTTGGAAACCATGCTGCACGTGATCAGAGCAAAAGAGAGCGGTGGAGAGATTCTGGAAGTTTCTCCCTATGGCAATGCCGTGGGAAAAGCCTGTACCCCTGGGCTTCTGAAACTGAAAGGGGAGGATGGAGTGGCATATCCTGTGGCAGCGCTTTATGAAGCGGCCAAGGTATATGAAGAGGGAGGGCCCTATGAAGATCTGAAATCAAAACGGCCAGAAGAAATCCTGGGAGATCAAAGGCACCGCCATGCTGGAAGTCTCATGGGGTTTCATTTTGAGAATGAAGCTTTCACCACAAATCCCAGACATAAATTCTTTGACTACCTCTACATTCGCGCACTGAAAGAACGGGAGGATCTCCACGAAGCGCTTTTAAACGCTGAGATTGTCACGGACGTGACCTATCAGATGAGCAGTATGTATCTCAGTCCCGCCCGGTCAGTGTCCTATTTTATCAGCCTATATAGAGAAGGACTTCTAGATAAAGTACTTTCCTCTTCGGAAGAGTTCGATCGTATTTATACCATGACTTTTCCCTAGTGCACCGAAAGCTGTGGCCTGTGCCATGGCTTTTATCTGTTTAAAAACAATGAATTGGAGGCCGACCATGGAAAAAGTGAAATCCATCCCCATGAAACTGTACATCTATAGCGAGAAAAACTATCAGGAGAGGGAAGTTACCCTATCTCAGCTTGAGAGTGAAGAGAGTATATTCCATAGCACATCCATTGATCGATTCTGGCTCAACCTGGACGAGGAAGATCCTGTGCTATTAAAAAAAATCTGTGAACTTTTCAAAATCCATCAGTTGGTACAGGAGGATATCCTTCTTAAAGGACAAAGGCCGAAAGTGGAAGAATATCCTCATCATCTTTTCATTGTCGCTAAGATGGTATTTATTCAGAATGATGTCATGAAAATGGAACAGATCAGCTTTATTCTCGGGGAAAATTATCTCCTGACTTTTGGAGAAATAGAGGGTGATGTTTTTGACAGAGTACGGCAGAAACTGAAGAAAGAAGGAACTGAGGTTCGCGCCAAAGGAGTAGATTTTTTACTGTATCAGCTCTTAGATGCCTTAGTAGAAGGATATTACAGAACACTTGAGGTCATGGGAGAAAAAATTGATCAAATGGAAGAGGGGATTCTATCTAGACCGGGCACCGAGGAAATGAAAGCCATCAGATCTCTAAAGAAAGATCTGCTTTACCTTCATAAATATGCCTGGCCCTTAAGGGAAATCTCTTCTTATCTCTCTAAAGATGATCCTCTTTTCATAAATAAAGAAACTTCCATGTACTTCTTTGATATTCACAGTCAGCTCATGGAAGTCATAGATACCATTGAAACATACCGGGAGCTTCTGGCAGGCCTTATGGATCTCAGCCTTTCCAGTGTCAGTTACCGGCTCAATGAAGTGATGAAAGTATTGACCATCATTTCCACCATTTTTATTCCTCTTTCCTTCATCGCGGGTGTATACGGCATGAACTTCAAGTATATGCCTGAGCTGGAATCCCGGTATGGTTATCCTCTGGCCTGGGCCAGCATGGGGGCAGTGGCCTTAGGCATGTTATATTATTTCAAAAAAAAGAAGTGGTTCTGACTTGACTTAGGGAAAAAGCTCCTTTATGATAGAAATATAGACCCCCCCCCCTAGGGGTGGGGTAAGGAGGATACTATGGAACAAAGATATGATGTCACGGGCATGACCTGCTCCGCCTGTTCTGCAGCTGTAGAAAAAGCTGTGAAGAAGGTGCCAGGGGTTTCCCGTGTGAATGTAAGTCTCATGACCAATACCATGAGTGTGCTGCTGGATGAAGGTGTTCAGGAGACAGAAGTCATTGAGGCGGTAAAAAAAGCAGGATATGGTGCGGCCGTACACACCAAGCGGGGAGAGAAAACCGCTGTATCATCGGCAAATCCCATTGAAGACGAACTGAAGGAAATGAAAATGAGGGTCATTGTGTCCTTTATTTTCCTCATTCCTCTTTTATATGTGGCTATGGGTGAGATGATCGGCATGCCTATGCCTTCCTGGCTCACCGGCGTGGAGAATGCCATTACCTTCGCTTTCCTGCAGATGCTTCTTTCTCTTCCAATCATCTATGTGAACAGAAAATACTACATCGTAGGGTTTAAAGCACTGAAGCTGAAAGCACCCAACATGGACTCTCTCATTGCCATCGGTTCAGCTGCTGCGTTTATCTATGGCATCTATGCCATCTTCAGAACAGGGTATGGACTGGGACATGGGGAAACCCACATTGTCCATCAGTTCCTGCATGAACTGTACTTTGAAAGCGGTGCTACCATCCTCGCGCTGATCACCTTAGGAAAGTTCCTGGAAGCAAGATCCAAAGGAAAGACCTCAGAAGCCATCAGCAAGCTCATGGATCTGGCCCCAAAGACAGCGCTTCTTTTCCGGGACGGAATGGAAGTGGAAGTGCCCATTGATCAAGTGTCCATTGGAGATGTTGTCATCGTAAAACCCGGAAACAGCATCCCTGTGGATGGGGTCATTCTGGAGGGTGCCTCTTCTGTAGACCAGAGCGCACTGACAGGAGAGAGCATTCCTGTAGAGAAGAACGTGGGAGACAAAGTCATCGCTGCCACCATCAACAAGACCGGATATTTCAGGTTCAGAGCGGAAAAGGTAGGGGATGACACCACGTTGGCACAGATCATTCAGCTGGTGGAAGACGCCAATGCCACCAAGGCTCCCATTGCAAAGCTTGCTGACAAAATCAGTGGAGTCTTTGTGCCTACGGTCATCGGTATCTCCATCATTACTTTCCTGGTCTGGTATTTCCTGGGATATGGATTTGAATTTTCCTTATCTCTCGCCATCACGGTTCTTGTAATCTCCTGTCCATGCGCCCTGGGTCTTGCGACTCCTGTGGCCATCATGGTGGGAACAGGACAAGGGGCTCAGAACGGAATTCTTGTGAAATCCGCAGAAGCTCTGGAGACCATGCACTCCATCAACACGGTGGTGCTGGATAAGACCGGTACCATCACGGAAGGAAAACCAGTGGTCACGGACATCATCACCAAAGGAGACATCGGGGAAGAGGAGCTTCTTCTCATCGCTGCCTCCATCGAAAAGCCGTCAGAACATCCACTGGCTGAAGCCATCGTCGAGAAAGCCAAAGAAAAATCCATGACACTGAAGCAAGTGGACAAGTTTAGTTCTGTTTCCGGTATGGGCATCGCCGCCTTTGTCGACGGACTTCCTTATATTGCAGGAAACCTGGCACTGATGAAGGAAGAGGATATCTACGTAGGCGCTTTCCAGGAAGATGCAGACAGATTGGCCAGCGAAGGAAAGACCCCGCTCTTTTTCGGAAACCGCGAAAAGGTCCTTGGCATCATTGCTGTAGCCGATGTGGTGAAGAAAAACAGTAAACAGGCCATCGACCTCTTCAAGAAAATGGGCATTGACGTGGTAATGCTCACTGGAGACAATAAGAGAACCGCCGAAGCCATCAGAAATCAGCTGGGCATTGATAAGGTCATTGCTGAAGTGCTGCCCCAGGATAAGGAGCGGGAAGTGCGCCTCATTCAGGAAAGCGGTCATAGAGTTGCCATGATCGGGGACGGCATCAATGATGCGCCAGCCCTGTCAAGAGCAGATGTGGGCGTCGCCATCGGCGCGGGAACAGACATCGCCATTGAGTCCGCTGATATTGTGCTCATCAAGAACGATCTTCTGGATGCAGTGACCGCAGTGCAGCTCAGCAGATCCACCATCAAGAACATCAAGGAAAATCTCTTCTGGGCATTCTTCTATAATGTGCTGGGGATTCCGCTGGCTGCGGGCGTGTTCTACTTGTCCCTTGGCTGGAAGCTGACCCCGATGTTTGCAGCTGCCGCCATGAGTTTAAGCTCTGTGTTTGTCGTAAGTAACGCGCTCAGGCTGAAGTTCTTTAAACCGGTTCATGCGGATGCTGTGAAGTAACACTACACACGATCCGTTCAGAATATATGAAAACAACAATACTAGTGATAAAAAAGGAGAAAAGCAAATGAAAAGAGTACTGGAAATCGAAGGAATGCACTGCATGGGATGCGTAAGACGAGCAACGGAGGCTCTAGAAGGTCTGGATGGAATCAACACAGCAAGAGTGGACCTCAACGAAAAGAGCGCTGTGGTGGATATGGAGACTGAAGTGTCAGAAGATCTCTTGAGAGCTGCCCTGAAGAATGTAGCACTGGAACTGGTGGCAGTAAAAGAAAAGAAGAGTATCTTTGGATAGGAGGGGAGAGTAGATGCAGTCAGATAAAGAGCGGATTACACGGCTTCTCAAAACAGCCAAGGGTCAGCTGGAAGGCCTTCTGAAAATGGTGGAAGAAGACAGGTATTGCATCGACATTTCAAACCAGCTCATGGCGACCCAGGCCATCTTAAAAAAGGTCAATGCCGAGATTCTTCATGACCATATCCATCACTGTGTTCACGGGGCTTTTGGCACCGAAGAACAGGAAGAGAAGATCAGTGAGATCATGCTGATCATGGACAAGCTCACCAAATAAAAAGCCGAAAGAAAAGACTGGACCTTCAGGCAGTAACGCCT
Source organism: Proteiniclasticum ruminis (assembly GCF_900115135.1). GTDB lineage: Bacteria > Bacillota > Clostridia > Clostridiales > Clostridiaceae > Proteiniclasticum > Proteiniclasticum ruminis_A. The sequence goes on from NZ_FOVK01000001.1 coordinate 118,130, forward strand.
GATAGGGACCAGTCTTTTTTTGTCTCATTTTTCTTCTGTCTAGATGACCCAGTTTCCGTTTCTGAAGAGCGCAACGGCTTCTCCATTTTTTCTGTAGGCGGTGATGTCCAGTTCAGGACCACCCACCATGAAATCCACATGGATCAGACTGAAGTTCGCACCTTTTTTGTCCAGTTCTTCCTGGCTCATGGAAGTGCCGTTTTTGATGGCGTACCCATAGGCTCTGCCTAGCGCAAAATGCACGGAAGCATTCTCATCAAAGAGGGTATTGTTGAAGAGAATTTTTGTGTTGGAGATGGGGGAGTCATCCTGCACCAGAGCGATTTCACCAAGTCTCACAGCGCCTTCATCATTCTTCATGAGATTGTCCAGGGTTTCATATCCTTTTTCTGCATAAAAGTCCACCACTTTACCGTCTTTAAAGGTGAATCCGAATCCATCCACCAGATTTCCGTTGACACTAAGAGGCTTTGTGGCCTTCAGTGTTCCATTGACCTTGTACGCGTGGGGTGTAGTGAAGACTTCTTCCGTTGGGATGTTGGCCATGTAGGGCACCCCTTCATTGGAATCGTTGCTTCCACCGATCCAGTTGTGGTCCTCGGCCAGGTACACTTCCAGATCTGTTCCTGGACCCACAAGGTGAACCCTCTCAAAATCTGCCTCATTGAGGAAGTTTTCGTATTTCTTCAGATTGCTGTTGTGGATTTCCCAGGACTTTACTGGATCTTCATGATCCAGACGCGTTGCTTTGATGATGTAGTCCCAAAGCTTTTCTACTGCTGCATCCTCTGTATCCTCCGGGAATACGGTCTTTGCCCATCCTGCAGAAGGAACCGCCACAATGACCCACTTGGTGATGCCTGTCATTCTGTACTTCATCACAGGAGCCACGGCCTGGCTGGCGATCTTCTGGCTGGTCTTCACCTTTTCAGGATCCGCATCTTTCAGAAGCTCTGGATTGGGTGAAATCACAAAGACGTGATGATAGTTGTCCTCATAGATGTCTCTTGTGTTTGTGACCTTCCAGGAAGGATACTCCTCAAAGACATAATCCTTTCCGTACTGATACCGCATAAGAGCGAACTCATCATCGTTCAGCACCAGCTCCACGTGCTTTGCGCCAGAAAGATAGGCTTCCTTGGCGATGAGTCTTGACAGTGGGAGACCGTCGGTGGATGTGGTGATGATGAGGCCTTCTTTTTCTTTCAGGTTGATGCCCACCTCTACAGCGAGTTTGGCGTATTTTTCCAAATAAGGGGTAAGATCTTTCATAATATCCTCCTTGAATCATGAATCTATTGTTTCCAATGGTTAGATTTTAACATATTGAAACGTTCTTTCAAAGATTCAAATGAGAAGTTCAAAAATAACATGAAATAATTGAAAATATGCTGAATACACCATCACATTGTAAATGTTTACAACGGAATACTGTGAAAATTCACAAAGATGACTTATACTAAACCTAAGGGTACGTTATGATAATAACAAAAAGTGTAAATTGAAAGGGAATGAACATGAAAAAAACGAGAGAAGAAGCACTCCTTTTGCTGGAGTCCTATAATGAAAGCCCTACCCTCAGAAGGCATGCCTTTGCGGTGGAGGCGGTGATGCGCCACTTCGCGGAGATGATGGAGGAGGATCCGGAGTATTGGGCTCTGGTGGGTCTTCTGCATGATCTGGACTATGAGAAGTATCCGGAAAAGCACTGTGTCATGACCCGGGAGATCCTTCAGAAGGAAGGCTTCGAGGAATCTTTTATCCGGGCCATCGAAAGTCATGGGTATGGCATCTGCACTGAAGTGCCACCAGTTCTGACGATGGAAAAGGTGCTCTACACCATAGATGAACTCACTGGGCTCATCTATGCCACTGTACTCATGAGGCCGGACAAATCTATTTCAGTGCTGGAGCTGAAAAGTGTGAAGAAGAAGTTCAAGACCGCCAGTTTCGCACAAGGGGTCAACCGGGAGGTCATCGCCTCCGGTGCAAAGATGCTTGGTATGGACCTGGATCATATCATCATTGAAACCATTGAAGGAATGAAAAAAGCCAAGGATCTTTTGGAACTGAACTAAACAGAGAAGAGTTAGACAAAAGGAGAGAAAGGGGTACCAAGATGAAAACGGTCATAGTATATTATTCCTTATCCAACAACACAAAGGCGGCAGCGGAGCTTCTTTCAGAAAAGCTTCATGCGGATCTTGTTGAACTGAAAGAGGAGAAGGTGGGAAATGTCTTTCAGGCGTTCTTCAGAAAGAAATCCACTCTTGTAGGGTCTCCTTGGGAAGCGGCAGAAGATGCGGATCGACTTTATCTCATGTTTCCCATCTGGGCCAGTAAGTCAGTTCCTGCCATGAATGCCTTTGTGAGAGATCCGAAAGCGGATTTTCACAAGAAAGAAGTGTACATCATCACATTTCAGGCCTCGCCTGATTTTAAGAACAGCGTGAAGGTGCATGACTACATCGGCAATTTCGTTCGTAAAGGTGGAGGTATTGTCAAGGAAACCTATGCCATGCAGGGTGGAAATATGAATGTCTTCATCGGAGATGACAAGATCCGGGAACGTATGGACAAAGTCCGTTGGGATGAACTGTAGAAACAATTTACAATAGTAGCAGAATCAAGGCTTTTGCCTTGATTTTTTTTGCCTGTTTTTTGATGAGAGGTGAATGAAACGGGGTTTCTGAAAAATTATACAGATGTGTTTAATTTTTACAGAAAACTTTGAAAGTCAAATATTTTTATATGCCATACCTCGATCATCTACCGTGTATAGGTATGAATTGTCTTATATTCAAACTATCTATTATTTTTTTAACAATACTTTATGATTTCAGATATTGTCAAATTTTATCAATAAATTTGTTTAATCATTTGTCGAACTATGTAAATTATTAATAAATATTCAAAAAAATATAGAATTATTTAATGAAAATTTATATAATGTAACTGAATTGAAGACAGATATCATCCGTTGGCGAACAATAGTTGCACCCTGGGAGGAGATCTTATGCTGAGAAACTATTACGAAACAGACTATATCCATACCATGCGGGATCTTCTGGAGAGATCCGAGAAAAAATACGGTCTGGACTATGCCTACAAAGAACTGGATCCGGAAAGAAATCTGCACAGCTATACTTTTGTGCAGCTGAGAGAAGATGTGGATGCACTGGGAACCAGTCTTCTTGAAAGAGCACTGCAGGGAAAGCACTTTGCCATCGTCGGTGAGAGTTCTTACAGCTATGTGGTCAGTTATATGGCGGTCTCCATGGGTCTTGGCGTCATTGTTCCTCTGGATAAGGAGCTTTCAAAGGAAGAGCTGCATAAACTCATCTGCAAGAGTGATGCTGAGGTGCTGCTCTATTCAGATCTTCTTTCAGATGATGTGGAAGAAATGAGAGGAATCTGCCCCGAAGTGCACACGTTCATCAACATCAGCATGTATGGCACGAAGAAGGAAAGTTTATCAATTCTTGACCTCTTTCAGGAAGGCAGAAGCCTCATCAACAGCGGGAATCTCCGGTATAAAACTCTGCCCATTGACCGCAACGCCCTGTCTGCCATTTTGTTCACCTCAGGCACCACCGGCGTCAATAAAGGGGTCATGCTCAGCCATAAAAATATTTTAACGGTGATTCACTCTGCATTCTCCATGTTCAGATTTTCGGACGTGTCTTTCTCCGTACTTCCCATCAATCATACCTATGAGTTCAATCTTCATGTCCTTGGCTGTCTTTATGGGGGCATCACCTTATGCTTCAACGACAGCATCAAACATGTGAAGGATAATCTGAAGATCTTCCAGCCAGGGATGAGTCTCATGGTCCCCATGATTGTGGAGTCTCTATATAAGAACATCTGGAAAGAGGCGGAGAAGAACAATCTCACAAAGCATCTCCAGTATGGGATCTGGTTCAGCAACCTCATCCGGAAAGTCGGAATAGACCGCAGAAAACTCTTTTTCAAGCCCATCGCGGAAAGTCTGGGAGGAAATCTTCAAACCATAGTCTGTGGCGGTGCCCCATTGCGGCCAGATATTGTGAAGGGCTTTGAGGACATCGGCATTTCGGTCTACAACGGCTATGGCATCACAGAATGTGCACCACTCATCGCCACAAACTGCACCATGAAAAACATCGCGGGGTCTGTGGGGTTTGTCATTCCGGACAACCTGGTCCGTATTGCGGACACCGATGAGGATGGCATCGGGGAGATTCAGGTCCAAGGGGATAATGTCATGATGGGATACTATAAGGATCCGGTCTCCACCCGAAAAACCTTCACGGCGGACGGCTGGTTCAAGACTGGCGATTTGGGGTATCTGGACCGAAAAGGAGCTCTTTATATCACTGGCAGAGAGAAAAATCTCATCATTCTTGCCAATGGCAAGAATGTGCATCCGGAAGAGCTGGAAGAATATATTCTGGATCATCTGGCTTATGTGAAAGAAGTAGTGGTTTATGCACCGCTGTCTCCAGAAGGTCATGAGGTCATGATCATGGCGGAGGCTTATGTGGAAGATCAGTTTCTTATTGAGAAAGGAGTGGATGAAGTTAAGAAAATCCTGAAAGAGGACATCTCCAAGCTGAATCACAAACTGTCTGTTTACAAGCGTATTCATGATGTGGAGCTCCGTGAATGTGAGTTTGAAAAAACCTCCACCAAAAAAATCAAACGATATTGTATAGAAAGAGAGGCGTTAAGTCATGTTAAGTATCATCACTAATCTCGTTATGGAATATGTGGAGGTGGAGGAGAAAGACCTCACAGAAGAGACCAATCCTGTACGCGATCTGCACCTGAACTCCTATGATTTCATCAGCATCATCGGAAGACTGGAATCAGAACTGGGGATCGACATCAATGAACGCGAACTGAAAAACCTGGAAACCCTTGGAGAACTGGATGCGTACATCAAGTCCAAGATGATCCATTGATTTATCTAATTAGGCTGCTGGATCAAGAAAAGAGGAGCCCGGAGGATCTCAAGGGACTGAAAAAGAGGCTGATTTCCTACGGACTTCAAAGAGAATACGGTCTTTCTTTAAAGGAGGTCGAAGCTTCCTCAAGCGGTGCTCTGTATCTCAGGAAGTATCCAGAGATCCACCTCAGCACCACCTGCACCAAAGGACTTTTAGGCATTGCGCTGTCAGCATGCCCCGTGGGTCTGGATGCAGAGTACCGAAGACCCGGGGATCCCTATGTGGAAAAGAAGATCCTAGGGGAGAAGGAGGCATTTTTTTACCAGAAAGCCCAGAATCAGAATGAAGCACTGCTGAAGTACTTCACTTTAAAGGAAGCCTATGGGAAAGCCCTTGGTACAGGTCTATCCTATGACTTCAGAAACACAGGCTTCTATTTTGATCAGAAAAGCATAAAAAGCGATCTGATGGAAGCTCAATTTTATTTTTTAGATTTTTGTGAAGAATTTATCATTTCACTCTGCTTTCTGGACAGAAGACGGGAACTGAACTCTGGAGAGACCGTGAGATTTATTCTACCGTAGGAAGGATGAGAAATATGGAAGACACCATCAGATTCGAACAGGTCAAGAAAGTGTACAGAATGGGAGAATACGATATTGAAGCCTTGGCTGGGGTGGATTTTACCATAAAGAAAGGACAGTTCGTCATCATCGCTGGTGCTTCAGGCGCGGGGAAGAGCACCATTTTGAATATTCTTGGCGGGATGGATACACTGACCTCGGGGAAAGTTGTGGTTTACGGGAAGGATCTCAGCACCTTCAGCCAGAAAGAAATGGTTGCTTACAGACGGTATGATGTGGGATTTGTGTTCCAGTTCTATAATCTTGTGCAGAATCTCACAGCAAAAGAAAACATTGAACTGGCTTCCCAGATTGGCCATAATCCCCTCAATGTGGATGAAGTCATCGAAGGGGTTGGACTCTCAGACCGCAAGAAAAATTTTCCTTCACAGCTGTCCGGCGGAGAGCAGCAAAGAGTGGCCATCGCAAGAGCTCTGGCCAAGAATCCGAAGCTTCTTCTTTGTGATGAGCCCACAGGCGCACTAGATTATGAAACAGGACGCTCCATCTTGAAACTTCTGCAGGAAACCTGTAAAGAAAGAGAGATCACAGTGGTGGTCATTACGCACAACCTGGCCCTGATTCCCATGGGCGATCAGGTGATCAAAGTGAAGAGCGGCCTTGTGGACAGCATCATGGAGAATGAGCATCCTGTGGGGATCGAAAGGATAGAGTGGTAATCATGAAAAAATCACTCCTGAAAGATGCCATCAGACAGATTGTCAAATATCCCGGGCGCTTTTTATCCATTTTCACCATCGTCGCCATTGGTGCGGCCTTTTTCGCTGGCATTAAAACCGCAGCCCCCAACATGAAATATACCGCTGACCAGTATTATGATAAGTACAATATGATGGATCTCAGACTCCTTTCCACCATGGGTTTTGTGGAAGAGGATCTCACTGCGGTGGAAGAGGTGGAAGGGGTAAAAAAAGCCCAGACATCCTACTTTCAGGATGTGGTGGCCACCATCGGATCCAATGAGATGGTGTTCCGTATCCATTCTCTGCCCAAAGACACCGGTGGTGCCTATCTCAATGAGCCGAAGCTCTTGTCAGGAAGGCTCCCTCAGGGGACGGGAGAGTGCATCATAGAAGAAAACAAGAATCTGCCCTTGGGTTTAGAAATTGGTGATGTCATTGAAGTGTCTTCCGGAAAAAAAGAGGACCTTTCAGATAAACTGAAATCCACTGCTTTCACCGTGGTGGGGAAAGCGGAGTCCCCCTATTACCTGACCTTTGACAAAGATGCCACGGATATCGGCAGCGGCAAGGTGAACTTTTTCATGATGATTTCGGAAGAAGAGTTTCTTTATCCTGTCTATCTGGAGATCCTGGTGGAGGTGGAAGGCGCAAAAGAGCTGAATTCCTATTCCGGTGCCTATGAGCGCAAAGTGGAACTTGTGAAAAACAAACTGGAAAATCTGGGCGCTGACCGAGCCATTCTGAGACTGGACGACATCAAGAAGGAAGCGGAGAAAAAGCTTGCCGAAGCCAGAGATACCCTGGCCAAAGAAGAAGAGAAATACAACACAGAGATTGCAGCGGCGGAGAAAAAGCTTACCGATGCCAGGGATCAGCTGGTGGAAGGGGAAGCCACCCTGGAGACGGAGCGAAAGAACTATGCAGACCGTGTAGCCGATGCGGAATCCCAGATCAGGGACGGAGAACGGGCCCTGGCCAGTGCACAGAGTGAATACAATCAAGGGTTACGTGACTACAATCAGGCAAAGGAGGAGTATGGGGACGATCTTGCTCAGCTGAATGATGCCTCCAATTCCCTGAAGAATGTTCAGGCAGACGCCATCACTCAGCGCCAGGCTGTGACAGAAATGATGCAGAACGCGTCAAGCCCGGAAGAGCTGGAATCCTTAAGCAATCAGCTGGCAACTCTTAATGAGCTCATCAGCACTGCAGATGAAGGCATCAACACCATCACAGGGCTCAATGACTACGCCCAGAGCCAGATGGCCAGTGCAGAAAATCAGCTGGCCAGCGCGAAAAAACAGCTGGATACGGCAGAGAGGGATCTGGCCAATGCCAAAAGTCAGCTGGCCACAGAAAAAAGAAATGCTGAAATCCAGTTTGCAGCCGCAGAGGCTGACCTGGCAGAGGGCAGAAAAGAATATGAGGCCGGCAGACAGGAGTTTGAGGAAAAGAAAAAAGAAGGGGAAGAGGCACTTCGGGATGGACGGGAGAAGATCATCCGTGCAGAAAATGAGATTGAGAAGCTGCTGAAGCCCAGCTGGTATGTGCTGGACCGTATGAAGCTCTACAGCTATGCGGATTACGCCGCCACTGCGGACAGGATGGATGCCATCGCTTCTTTGTTTCCTGTATTCTTCTTTGGTGTAGCCTCACTTGTATGCCTGACGACCATGACCCGAATGGTGGATGAGCAAAGAGCCACCATAGGGGCATATAAAGCTCTGGGATACAGCAACAACGCCATCGCCTTCAAATATGTGAACTACGCAGCCATCGCAAGTATTGCAGGAGGTCTTTTAGGATCTTTTCTGGGCATCAAGATCTTTCCAAAGATCATCTTTGATTCCTGGGCCATGATGTACACCCTGCCGCCCATGCTGGAGACCCGGCAGACTCTTCTCATTGCGTTCACCGTGCTGCTCGGGTTCTTCGTCATCACCCTGACAGCATACTTTGTCACAAGAACCTCCCTGAAGGAAGTGCCTTCCATGCTTCTGCGTCCTAAGGTGCAGTATTTCGGGAAACCCATTCTGCTGGAAAGGATCACAGGTTTATGGAGAAAGCTATCTTTCTCCCAGAAAGTGACCATGAGAAACATCTTCCGCTACAAAAAGAGATTCATTATGACCGTCACAGGAATCGCCGGATGCGCAGCGCTTCTTGTGGCTGGATTTGGACTCTCCAGTTCCATCGGAAAAGTGGTGGTGAGGCAGTATCAGGAGATCTTCACCTATAATCTCAATATGAAATACACGGCAGTGGCGACTCTTCAGGAAAAAGAAGAGGTGGAGAAAAAACTTCAAGAGGAGAAGAATCTTTCCTCTTACCTGAAAGCGGCACAGCTCAATGCCACAGTGAAAGGCGAAGAAGACATTGCTGTGACCATGATTTCACCGCTGGACCCCGAGGTCTTCACAGAGTTTGTGACCCTGAGGCATCGAACCAGCCAGGAAAGCTTCGACCTCCCTACAGATGGAGTAGTCATCAACGAGAAGCTGGCCAAAGAGCTTCAGGTCAAAGAAGGAGACTCCATTTCGGTAGACAATGGAGATGGTGCAATGAAAAAGGTGCTGGTACGGGAGATCACCGAAAACTATGTCTTCCATTATCTCTACATCCATCCGGACTACTACAAGGAAATCTACCGCCTGGAGCCAGAGAATAATGCGCTTCTCATCAAACTCAGTGACAACAAAAAGGAGTCGGAAAGTCTTCTTGGCAAAGCCCTCATAGACCTTCCTCAAGTGGCTTCTGTGGCCTATTACCGTGATGCCTCCGAGAAGTTTGAAGACTCGGTGGTCAGCCTCAACGCTGTGGTCTATGCCATCATTCTCTGCGCTGCTCTACTGGCCTTTGTGGTCCTTTATAACCTGACCAACATCAATCTCAGTGAGAGGCTTCGGGAAATCGCCACCATCAAGGTGCTGGGTTTCTACAACAGAGAAGTGTCCATGTATGTGTATCGGGAGAACATGATCCTTACGGTTCTTGGTGGGGGCATTGGTCTTCTCCTAGGCATCTTCCTGCACCGGGTCATCATGACCTCCATTGAGCAGGCAGGTGTCATGTTCGGCAACTATATCTCACTTGAAAGCTTTCTTTATTCCTTCTTTATCACCTTGGTATTTGGCATCCTGGTGAATCTGTTCATGTACAGAAAACTCGTGAACATCAAGATGGTAGAGTCTTTGAAATCTGTAGAATAATAAAAGGAGAATCAGTCATGGATGAACGAATTTACTATCCTTTAACCCCAAGCCAGCTCTCCATCTTTCTGTCCAGAAAGTATGCCATCCATAAGTCTGTGGTCAATGTGCCCACTTCCATCATCCTGAAAGAAGCCCTTGATCCGGATGTCTTGGAAGAATCTCTGAAAGAAGCCATCAGCAGATGGGACTCTTTTGGCATCCGCATTGTAAAAGACAAGGATCAGGCGAAACAGTATTTTGATGCCCCTACAGTAGAATCCATTGACCGTCTGGACTTCCAAAGAAAATCAAGACAGGACATGGAACGGACGTTCCTGAAACTTGCCTCCAAAAAGCTGGAGATCTATGATGCGCCCATGGCCAGATTTTATGTGGTCACAACCCCGGAAGGTTATGGTGGCATCTTTTCAGTGATCAGTCATCTCATTATGGACTCCTGGGCCATCAGTATGTTCTATAAAGATCTGTTCCAGATCTACTATGCCCATAAAGATGGAAAACCATATCCCAGACCAGTGAAGCCCTATGAGGAAGTGCTGAAGAAAGAAATTGCCTACAGACAGACGGAGCAGTATCAGAAGGCGCTGGAGTACTGGAAAAATGAATTCAGTCGAGAAGAGCCTATCTTTACCCATGTCAACGGCAGAGAAATCCTCGAAAAGTTCAGAAAGAAAAAGGGGGATGACAGCATCCGCTATGCGGGAGCATTCTATCTGAGAAGCACAGCAGGGCATGATCTCTACTGGGTCTATAAGGATGACATTGATGTGATGACAGAGTTCATCAAAGAATACGGCTTTCCAAGTCTTCAGGTTCTCTTTCATATGGGGCTTCGTACGTACCTGGCGTACATCAATGACTATGAGAGCGATGTGTCTTTCTATAACATTGTAGCCAGAAGAGGTACGTTGGAAGAGAAGATGACCGGAGGCACCCGAGTGCATTTTATGCACTTTAGGACCATCATGGATCCGGACACCACTTTCCTGGAAGGACTCCATATGCTCCTGGACAAGCAAAATGAGCTCTACCGTCATGCGGACTTCAGTCCCATGGAAATGTTCGAGGTGGAGCATGCCCTCACGAAGGTCAGTCCGGGGGTCTCCTACAGATCCGCCTCTCTGACATTCCAGCCAGTGCCCATGAAGATTGAAGGTGTACCGGAGATTGAAACCAGATGGTACAGCAATGGGGCTGTGTCTCAGCCGCTGTATCTCACCATCATGGATGGGGATGGAACAGGAGGCCTGAAAATCTATTATGAGTATATGTCCAACACCATCTCCAAAGAAAAGATTGCGGATCTTCACCGCTATATGACCTATGTGATGGTAGAAGGAGCTAAAAATCCGAACATCCGTCTGAGAGATCTTTACGAGGGATATTGAGTGATGAACTGAAGAAGTGCATGCAAGGTTTGGCGAAAAATGCCAAACCTTGTTATTTTTTTTATAATAAATTGAAATATTGTTATTATTCTGTAAATTTACGGTGCAAGTCTTTCTTCTCCAAGGACGCTTCTGTATGATGGGGGTATCAAAACCAAAGGGAGGGTATTATTTTGGACGAACGCGCTACAACAAAAATGTTCTGTTTTCAGTGTGAACAAACGGCCAAAGGAACAGGATGCACCATCCAGGGAGTTTGCGGCAAGACCGCCGAGGTGGCGAATCTTCAGGCTCTTCTCCTCTACCAGGTGAAAGGCATCGCAGGGTACCAGAAGCACCTGAAGGATCTGGGGGAGAAGATGGAGGAAGAAACCATAGAATTTGTGGAAGACAGTCTTTTCATGACCTTAACCAATGTGAATTTTGATCCGGAAGAGCACTACCTGCAGCTGAAAAAATCCCAGGAGCTGAAAGACCGTCTGGAGAAAAAACTCGGTAGAGTCCTGCCCACACCGGAGGCTTCCTATCGATTAGGATCAACCAGGGAAGAAATCCTGAAGGATACCACACGGGCTAGAATTTTCTTTGATGACACTGTGGATGAGGACATCAGAAGTCTTCGGGAAACCATCAAGCTGGGTTTAAAAGGAGTATCCGCCTATGCCCATCAGGCCAGATTTTTAGGATACGAGAATGAAGAAGTGTCCCAAAATGTCATCGAACTGCTGGAGGCGCTCACGGACAATAGCCTGACCTTGGAAGACTATGTGGCTCAAATGCTGAAGGCAGGAGAAACTTCCTATAAGATTATGGAAACCCTGGACCGGGCGAACAATGAGACCTATGAAGCACCGACTCCTCATAAAGTCAATGTCCAGGTGAAAAAAGGTCCCTTCATCGTCATTTCAGGCCACGATCTGCGAGACCTGGAAATGCTACTTCAGCAGACAGAAGGAAAAGGCGTCAACATCTATACCCATGGGGAGATGATTCCCTCCCATGGCTATGGCGGCCTCAAAAAGTATCCGCATCTTGTCGGAAACTATGGAGGCGCCTGGCAGAATCAGCAAAAAGAGTTCTCTGATCTCCCGGGATGCATCCTCATGACCACCAACTGTCTCATGAGACCGATGAAGAGCTATGAAGACCGGATTTATACCACCAATGTGGTGGGGTTCGAAGGCATCCGTCATGTGAAGAAGAATTCCGATGGCACCAAAGATTTCAGTGAGATCATTGAAAAAGCCATCGAGCATGGCGGTTTTACGGAAGATGAGCCTGTGAAGGAGATCTTAGTGGGCTTTGGCCATAAGACCACTTTAAGCTATGCAGACAAGATCCTGGAGGCTGTGAAAAAGGGGGAGATATCCCATTTCTTTGTCATTGGCGGCTGTGATGGGGCAAAACCTGACAGAGACTACTATACGAAGTTCGCTTTGGGGGTCCCAAAAGACGCCATCATTCTCACCCTAGCCTGCGGCAAGTACCGGTTCAACAAACTGGATTTTGGAGAAGTGGCTGGACTTCCAAGGCTACTTGATGTGGGACAGTGCAATGACAGCTATTCGGCCATCCGCATTGCAGCGGGTCTTGCAGAGAAGCTGTCTGTCACAGTGAATGATCTGCCCCTTTCTCTCATCATCACCTGGTATGAGCAAAAAGCAGTGGCGGACCTTCTGGCCCTTCTTTATGTCGGTGTCCAGGGCATCAGGCTCGGACCTACGCTGCCTGCTTTTGTCACCCCGAATATCCTTTCATTTCTCTCGAAGGAGTACCGCTTGCAACCCATTACAACACCAGAAAAGGATCTTCAGGACATTCTAGGTAGTTGAGAAAACCAATTGCGAACTACTCCTCACAGTAATAAGGAGGGTTCTTTCACAATTTCCTAAAACAGAGTTTTCCCATTGGGACCCATGAGATTTTCATGGGTTCTGTTTTGTCTGCAAGAAACGAGGCGGAGTCAAAGGACCTTAGAAGGCCAATTTTTGACAGAATGATGCTATAATTTAAGGAAGGGAGGTGTTTGAATGAAGAACGACATTATGAACGAAATTTTCCAAGGGTGGTCCCAGGAACCGCTGAAAAAAGGGTGGTCTGAAGACGAGAAATACCTTCTTCGAAAGAACGGTACCACGAGAACTTTACGAGTCAGCAGAAAAAAATCACTGGAAGACCAGAAAGCGGAGTATGAGGCCATCTCTTTAATTCCGCCGGAAAAAGGCATCATCAGGCCGCTGTCCTATGGGGAACTGAAGAAAGGCATGACCTATATTCTCTATACCTACGAAACCGGGGAAGATCTAAGACCGGTTCTTTCTAAAAAGCCAGAGGAAGTGCAGTATGATCTGGGACTTCAGGCTGGCATGAAACTGTCTGCCATTCACTCGGTACAAGATCCTTTTTCTGGATCCACAGAAAGAGCTGAAGCCTACAGCAGAAAGATTGACGTGAAAATTGAAAAATTCCATAAACATCAGGTGACATTTCCAGGACTTTTGGAAGCAGCCCGATATATCGACAGGCATCGAAGCCTTCTTCATGGAAGACCTTCGGTTCTCCTTCATGGAGATTATCACATCGGAAACATGGCGGTGGAAGGGGAAGAACTGAAGATTCTGGATTTCAACCGGTACAGCTTCGGGGACCCCTATGAAGAGTTTGACCGTATGACCATGAACATCCATTCCAGCAGAACCTTTTCCAAAGGTCTGCTGCATGCCTACTTTAAGGGAACTCCACCCTTGGAGTTCTTCGCTTTGTGGAAGCTGTATGCCCTGACCAACGCGGTGGGGTCCATACCCTGGGCGCTGGAGAACTCTCCTGAGAGCCTTTCCTTCGTCCAGGAAATGGTGGCAAACACACTGGAAGAATTTCTGGTAGATGAGATTCCTGTGCCCAGATGGTACAGAGCCATAGGGGAATAAAATGACTACGAACATCGGAGGTAAACACATGAAAAAACTGCTGCTGTTACTGATGGGGGTATCACTCATTACTTTTTCCGGATGCTCAAAGGAAGAGCCCCACGATCCCATGGAGACTTTTTACGCATACCAGAGTGCCTTTGAGAATCAGGATTTTGAAACCATGTATGAACTGCTTGATGAAGAAAGCAGACGCAATCTGAACAAAGAAGAGTATGTGGAGCGCTATGAGAGCTTATATGAATCGGTTCCGCTGACGGACACGAAACTGGAACCACGTATGGAAATCTTTGATATAGAAAAGAAATTGAAGACAGAGGATTCCATGAAAGTTCCCGTGAACCTGTCTATGAAGAAAGAGGACGAGAACATTACCTACAGTTTTGATGCCACGCTGGTGAAAGAGGTAAATGAAGAAGAGAAGGCCTACTACAGAATAGCCTTCGATCCGCTACTTGTTTACCGGAACTATCAGCTCACCGACACCATTGAAGTAGAGGAGAAGCTGCCAGAGAGGGGAGAGATCTTTGACCGCAACGGAAAAGGTCTTGCTGTAAATGGAGAACTGCTCTGGGTGGGTATGGTTCCTGGAAGAATCATCGATCATGAAGCCGCAGTATCAGCCCTCAGTGAAGCCCTGGGGCTTTCAGTGGAGCACATTGACAAAAGGCTGTCCCTGGATTGGGTGAAAGAAGACACCTTCGTGGACATGAAAAGAGTGTCTTATGAAGAGCTTGAGAAGTTCGAGTCCCTTCGTCTTCAGTATCCCGGCATCACTTATCGGGTCATCAAAGGACGCGTCTATCCTTATAAGGAGGCGGCAGCCCACCTGGTAGGGTATGTGGGTCTTGTAAGTCAGGAGGAATACGAACAGCTCAAACCAGAAGGATTCCCCATAGATACAAGAGTGGGGCGTTCAGGCCTGGAATCCCTTTACGAGGAAGAACTGAGAGGGGAAGTCTCCAGAAGCGTGCATATACTTGATGCCGCAGGGAAAGTGAAAGAAACACTGAAAGTCATGGGAGAAGCCAAAGGAAAGGATCTTCATCTTCATATCGATATCGATGCCCAGAGGGCTCTTTTGAACGAACTGGGGGAAGACAGAGGAACGGCCAGCCTTGTAAACTACAAAACCGGAGAAGTTCTGGCCCTGGTGAACGCACCAAGCTACGACCCTAATGCCTTTGTGCTGGGACTCAGTCAGGAGGAATACAGCGCACTGCAGGAAGATCCGGACAAGCCACTGCTGAACCGATACACAAGACTGTATGTGCCCGGTTCAGTGGTGAAGCCTCTTACAGCAGCCATTGCTCTGGAAACCCAAGGCTTTGACCCGGATGACACCATTTCAGGCACTGGAGACACCTGGCAGAAGGACAGTTCCTGGGGCAGTTACAGCGTCCGACGGATCCAGTCTCCTGGAATTCCCATTGATCTTAGAAAAGCCATGATTTACTCAGACAACATCTATTTTGCACAGACCGCGCTGAAGATTGGTGAAGAAAATCTCATCAAGGGTCTTGAACGCTTCGGCATTGGAGATGAAGACTCCACAGGTCTTGGGTTCATGACGTCCCAGATTTCCAATGACGGCACTCTTTCATCGGAAATCAGACTGGCGGATACCGGATACGGGCAAGGGCAAATGCTCTTTCATGCCCTGACGCTTCCAAGAGCGTACACCGCCATTGCCGACGGGGGACTTTTGAAAGAGCTGATGATTGTCAACGAAGAAAGAAGACCCAAAGAAACCACGGTCATCACGGAAGCTACTGCAGATACCGTACGGTCTTATATGCGGGATGTCATTGTGCAGCCAGAGGGTTCAGGCCATCAGGCGAATTTACCAGGAAGAGTTCTTTCTGGTAAGACAGGAACAGCAGAAGTGGGCAGTGGAGACACCTATCTCACCTTAGGCTGGTTCTCTGTCATAGAAGAGTCGGAGAGCAGCCCCTATATCACCACCATGATGGTGGAAGATATGAAAGACCGCGGACTCAGCGGTTATGTGGTGGAAAAGGTGAAGCGTTTCATCACAACCTACGGACAATAGAGGAGTATTACGTACTTCGGAAAACAGCATAGAAAAGAACGGATGCGAACCCTTTGGGCTCTATGCATCCGTTCTTCTTTTAAGGAGTTTTGCGAGGCAAATTCATTTTTTCAAGACAGTGCTAGGATGGCATTCACTACTCAATCTGCTTTATAAACCGTAAAGCCATTGATTAGAGAAGAGGCCATCCTAGCGGAGTCTGGTTGGTTGGTGTACTTATGATGGTACACTCCTTTCTTTTTTGGTATAACTTAACTGTTTCTTGTCTAACCACGATACCTTTCACGTATCTTCTTATAGACTCGAGACTCTGCAATTAAGCTACCCAGCGAATCCTTCGATGCTTGATCTTTTGAAATAAAGTTCTTTACGCTTTATCTCTTCAAGAGGTGGAATGGAAAGATTCTCGAAGCTGATTCTCTTAGATGGACTATGGTCTGTATAAAAGGGGAATCCTCTTCGTACTCTTATTCTATCTGCAGAAGCTCAATTTCTCAAACCCGAAATTGAACCGTGAAAGACGATTATGGGTCAATTTCGTTCTCCTCTTTCAAATTACCTTAATTTTCTCACAATTTCATTTTGCTGGTGGAGCCACTGAAAATATCTGGTTCTTCATGGATTTTTCAGAATTGTGGTTTATACTGAAAAAAAGTGGAGGTGGTACCATGGGCAAGAACCGCAAAAAACTCAGCCTGCTCTCACTGCTCTTTATGAGCCTCTTTCTGATGTCCTGCGGCACCACACTGGAAGAACCCCTGGAGAAATTCGAGGAGTTTGTGGATGAGGCAGAAAGTAAGGTGGAGGAGTTCTTTAAGGATCTCAGTGAGGATGTGAGAAACTGGACAGAAACTTTACCAGATTCCATCCGAAAATATCTGCCTGAACCCATGAGAGAGGAAGAAGATTCAGAAAATCAGGGGACTTCTTCTCCCTTGGACAGCTATGCAAGCCGAAGGATTGAAGAAGCTTTCCTAAGTCTTCCAGACACCTATGAGTATTCTTTTGATGCAGGTGCTGAAATGGAGATTTTTGCTCTGCTCAATGCCTACAGAAAAGAAAAGGGCTTATATGAAATGGCCTATCGGGAAGATCTTCATCAGACGGCACGATACAAATCCCTGGCCATGCTCCAGCATGATTATTTCAGCCACGACAATCCCAATTTCGGTGGGAAGCCCTTTGATGATCTTCTTTGGAATCAGTTGGGACTGAAGTACAACAGCATAGCAGAAAACCTTGCTTTCATCTCCACCTCCTCAGGCTTCGCCTCTTTGGAAGCGGTGGAACTGTTCACCGGGTGGCAGAACTCGGAAGCGCACAACCGTCAGATGCTCACAACGCTTCATAATTATGTGGGGATCGGTGTAGTGAGAACCCGAAGAGGGGGGCCCTATTATAAAGGCTATCAGGTTCTCTTAGGCACCCAGCATTTTGGACACTGACCTAAAGTTGGCAGTAATAGCGATTCTCATTTCATAATGGTTTTCTTTATTGAGTCCCATCAGAAAACAAGTATTTTCCTTCTGATGGAAAATATGATATACTAATTGAGTTGTAAAGAAGTTATGAAGGAATGAATTATGAAACTAGCAGACAAAAGCATAAAACAAGTTCGGTATCTACTGATTCCGATTTTTATCCTATTAAGTATTTTCCTCTATTTCTATATGGATTATTTCTTTGAGACCGGTGTGGACTATTATGGTCATTATCTCAGTGAGATGGAAAAACCAACCGGGGAGAAAGAACAGAGCTTTGAAGGGAAAGTAGAAAACGAGAATATGACATTGAAACTGATTCCGCTGTCAGGAGATGATACCTTTATTGAACTCACAGGAGAGGAGTTCACTTCTGAGTATCTCCTGGAGGGCGCCCATACGGACGAGTCCTTCAGGCTTTTCGATGGGAGCAACCATCTTCTTTTAAGTGGGATCCTTGAAAATGACGGGATCATCACAGAAAAAGGTGAAACCATCAATGCGTTCACTTATATGCCCTTGGCTGTGGAACCTTATGGTATAGAGAAACCAGACCCTGTTCTTATGGTGCTCATTGCTTCCGGCTTACGGGAAAGAAGTCGAGGTACTGTACCTGTTCTCTTCCTTGGTGGCCTTATACTGCTCTCCCTTTTCATCGACATCGCTTTTCCGGATTTTTTCTTCCGGCTGAAGAACCTCAAGTGGAGAGGAGCAATTGAAGTTCCACCGCTTTATAGATCCATGCAGAAACTGTCCTGGATTTTAGGTCCGTTTTTGCTCATGGCTTTTCTTTACTTTTCCATCTAGACCCGAATAAGGGTCTTTTTTTGTACCTTGAAGCTGGTTATTTTGTAAAAAGAAAGAAAAAAAGGGATTGACATTCACGTTGCGTAAAGGTTTATGATACAGATAAGGAGGATACACTATGGAATACAGCATCAATGAAGTGGCCAGAATGTCTGGCATCAGTACACGTACGCTGCGCTATTATGACGAGATCGGTCTGCTTCTGCCGCTGAAAGTCAGATCCAATGGATATCGGATTTATGGAAAAAATGAAATCAATACCCTGCAGCAGATTCTCTTTTACAGAGAACTGGAACTCCCTTTGGAGGAAATCCGAAAACTTCTTGTGGATGAAGGGTTTGACCGGCAGGAGGCACTTCGTAGCCATTATGAGAAACTGCTTCAGAAAAGGCATCAGATCGATCTGCTGCTGGAGAATCTCAGACTAAGTTTAGAAGAAGAGAAAGGAAGGATCAGAATGAAAGACAAAGATAAGTTTCAAGGGTTCAAAGAAAAAAAGCTAAAGGAAAATGAGGAAAAATATGGCAAGGAAATCCGTGAAAAATACGGAGAAGACATGGTGGAAAAGTCCAATGCCAAATATATGGGACAATCAAAAGAGCAGTACGAAAAAGCAGAAAGCCTGTCTTTAGAAATTCTTGAGAAACTGAAGACCTTAACTGGAACGGTCCCTGCGGATTCAGTAGAAGGCAAAAATCTGGCAGAGCTTCATAAAGAATGGCTCATGCTGTACTGGCCGGTGTATGACAAAGAAGCCCATCGTGGCCTGGGGGATATGTATGTGGAAGATGAGCGGTTCAAAGCCTTTTACGATACTTCAGTAGAAGGGGCTGCGGCATTTCTTCGGGACTGTATCTATGCCTATACTAAAAAAGATTAAAAAACCGTTTACATAAATTTCAGTATGAGTCCTTTCCTCTGTGCTACAGTATAGGCAATACAATATAATCTGGAAAGGAGATGCCAACATGGATGAAAAACTGAAAGATCAGGAAGTGCTGGGAGAACGTTGGGAAGACTTGAAGAACAGAGATCCGAAGAACACAAGCCAGGAGATAAAGCTTCTGAAGAAAAAAATCAAATATCTGAAAGAAAAAGTTCAGTCCTATGAGGATGAGCTGGCGGTTCTGGAAGGCGGATATGCTGTAAAAGAAAGATACACCGTTCGAGAAGAAGGTATGGACCATTTGGCGGAACTCTCCAATACCGTTGGAGATGACCATACAAGAAAGTTCTAGCTTCATAAAGATCAAAAGCAGAGAATCTTCCTAAAAGAAGGTCCGTCTGCTTTTTGCTTTGTTTGGTGCATGTTTATGGATCCTATGATCAAAAGGGATAGACGCTCATCAGGAGTTCATTGACAAGAAGTGTCAATTATGGCATACTTTTTTTCAGTAATTATTGTTTTAATCTGCATGAAGGAGGATACTTTTTGAAAATACTCTATATTGTTTTAGGGTTCCTGTTTTTTGGTCTGGGTGCCATTGGTGCTCTTGTGCCGGTTTTACCCACAACACCGTTTCTTCTTCTGGCCTCCTTTTTCTTTGCCAAAGGATCAGATCGTTTCAACCGCTGGTTCATGAATACCAGCCTATATAAGAATCATCTGGAGTCTTTTTATGAAAGCCGCTCCATGACACGAAAAACAAAGGTTTCACTGTTAACCTTCGCCACGTCTATGATGCTTTTGTCTCTTTACTTTATGCCAAGCATCTACGGTAAAATTTTTATGATCTGTATGATTCTGTTTCTTCATTACTATTTTCACTTCAGAATCAGGACCATCAGAGAAACCTCATCCGAACCATCAGGACGCCTGTAACCGAGGCGTCTTTTTTTTGGCCTGGATTCCTGTATAATAGGTACAATAGACCTCCATAAGACTAGACCGGAAACTTGGAAAATAAGGGGAGATACAACTGTGATTCAAAAAACAAATCCATATAAAATCATGAACATTCTCATTCTATCTGTACTTTGTCTGGTGCCGCTCTGTACGGTACCGGTGAATGGAAAATTAGAGACCATGTGGCCAAAGCTGATTCTACTGGCCTTTTTATCTGTTTTCTTTCTATACCTCTATATCAGAAACAGAGAGGAACTGCATCTCATAGAATGGGAAAGGGAAAACTTCTATCTTGCAGCCTATGTCCTGCTGGCGGGTATTGCAACCCTTTTGTCCATCAGTCCTTACATTTCATTTTGGGGATCTTCCTATCGCCATGACGGATTCCTGGCATTGATTCTTTATGTGTTTGCCTATCTCATGGCACGAAATGCCAAGGGCATCCAGCGGTATTTTTTTCAGGCGCTCACTGTGACTTCAGTACTCGTCTCAATCTTTGCAATCCTTCAGTTTTATGAGATGGATCCAGTGCCCCGCAATCTGTATCACATGGACTGGGTGGGGCTCGCATTTTCTACCATGGGAAATCCGAACTTTCTTGGATCTTACCTGACGCTGTCTTTACCAGTACCACTTTATCTTTACTTCTATAAAGAGAAGAAAATTGGGCTTTTGGCCTATATGATCATTTTTCTGGCTCTACTTGCCACAAGAACCCGGGGTGCCTGGATCGGCAGCTTCATCGGACTTCTGTCCTTTCTCTTCTATCATTGGCGGGCCTATGGGTTTCAGAAAAAAGAGATCCGAAGAGTCCTCACGGTTATTGCGGCTTCCTTCGGAGTCCTTGGATTTTTTATGCTCACTTCTGGAGACACCTTTCTCACCCGTTTTCTCTCCATCTTTCTGGACTTCTCCAAGATTGTGCGTCAGGAAGAAGGGGCTGAACTGGGCGGTTCTTTCCGAGTATATCTATGGGGGAAATCCATCGAACTGATCCGCATGAAACCGATCATCGGTCATGGCCTTGACACCATGTATCTAGCCATGAATGAAAATTTCAGACCACAGATCATTTATGATTTCGGCCATTATAAGAACTGGGATAAAGCCCACAATGAGTATCTCAATATTGCCGTTTCCTCCGGAATTCCATCTCTACTCTTTTACCTGGCTTTCTTGAGAAGGACCCTTAAGAAAGGCTATGGAAAACTGAAGACCCATCCTGCCTATGTTCCAGTCATGGCCTCAGTCACCGGATATCTGGTCCAGGCTCTCTTCAACATTCAAGTGGTGATGGTATATTATGTTTTCCTGGCATTTATCGGGCTCTTGTCCGCGAAAGAAGCTTTCAAAGAAGAATACAAAGCGTAGATCCTTCATGAGAATCCACGCATTTCAAAACACCCTCGGGTGTTTTTTTTTGCTTCCTTCGGAAAACTTATGGGAATCAGCTGATCAGGCCATGAAAACCTCCTCTGTAATTCTTATAAAATCTTTAAAATCTGAATTTATATAAATTGCAGCAAATAATAGATATATAGAGATAATTGAAGAAAAAGAGTGATAAATTCACTATAAATGGGTTCGATTGGTGGGTTGAAATAGGTATATAGTTTGAAAGTCAAATATTTTTCTAATCAAAGGAAACAGGAGGCGGAGCGCGTGGCGAGAATCATCGGAACAGGAAGTTACCTTCCAGAAACGGCATACAGCAATGAAGACATGGAAAAGATCGTAGAAACCAGTGATGAGTGGATCTATACAAGAACGGGGATCAGAAGCCGTCATTTTTCTAACGCATCTGAAAATACAGGAGATATGGGATACTTTGCCGCCATGAGAGCATTGGAGAATGCTGGCATGGATGCGTCCGAGATTGACTGTATCCTTGTGGCGACAACGACTCCCGAAAGTCTTGTGCCCAACACCAGCAGCTACATCCAAGCAAAGCTTGGTGTACCCGGTGCATCATGTCTTGATCTCAATGCAGCATGTTCTGGATTCATTTACGGGCTGGAACTGGCTGGAGCTCTTCTTCAAATGGGACAGAAAAAGAAAATTCTTCTCATCGGTACAGAGGTGCTCTCTAAAATAACAGACTTTACGGACAGAAAGAGCTGTGTGCTCTTTGGAGATGGAGCAGGGGCAGTGGTTCTTGACAGTGGAGATAATGCATTCCATGTAGTCACTGGTGCAGATGGTTCAAAAGGGGAATGTCTTTCCACGGGAACCTTTAAAGTAGAGAATATACTTGAAAAAAGTGAACCTTATTCCCAGTATATCGCCATGGATGGGAAGGAAGTCTATAAATTTGCGGTAAATATTCTGCCGGAAGTGCTCAGTGAAGCTGTGGAGAAGGGTGGAGACAGTGTTTCCTCATTGGATCATGTGATTCCCCATCAGGCGAACTTTAGAATCATTCAGGCAGCAGCAAAAAAGCTTCAGCTTCCCTTGGAGAAGTTCTATATGAACATCGATCATGTGGGGAACACATCTGCAGCATCCATTGCCATTGCGCTGGATGAGATGAACCGAAAGAAACTTCTTAAAAAAGGTCAAAAGATCGGTATGGTTGGTTTTGGTGGTGGTCTCACTTATGGGGCATGTTATCTGACATGGACCATGGAGTCCTAGATCCCATCTTACATAAAAAAATAAAATTTTGGAGGAATTATCAATGATTTTTGAAAAAGTAAAGGAAATACTCATGAAGGAACTGAACCTGTCTGGAGAAGAAGTGACCATGGAGGCATCCTTTGAAGCCCTAGGCATCGATTCTTTGGATCTTGTGGAACTTGTGATGCAGCTGGAAGAAGAGTTTGACATCAGTATGGAAGAAACCGAAGAAATGAAGACAGTTGAGGATGTTGTACGTTACATCGAAAAAGCAAAAGAAGCATAATAGAGGTGCACTATGAAGAATCGTATATGTGAACTGCTGGGAATACAGTATCCTGTGTTCCAGGGAGCCATGGCCTGGCTCTCCGATGGCACTCTAGCTGCTGCAGTCTCCAACGCTGGAGGCCTTGGCATCATTGCTGGCGGCAATGCGGAAGGCCATATCATCCGGGAAGAGATCCGCAAAGCAAAATCCTTAACAGACAAACCCTTTGGCGTCAACATCATGCTGCTCAGTCCTTACAAAGATGAGGTCATTGATGTCGTACTGGAGGAGAAAGTGGCCATGGTGACAACTGGTGCCGGAAATCCTGGAAAATACATCGAGAGATTTCACCAAGCTGGAATCAAGGTGTTTCCTGTGGTTCCTTCTGTAGCTTTGGCGAAGAAAATGGAAAAACTTGGCGCGGATGGCGTCATCGCCGAAGGAAATGAAGCAGGAGGGCACATTGGAAAACTTTCTTCCATGGTGCTGACCCCTCAGGTTTGTGATGCTCTATCCATTCCTGTGGTCATGGCCGGAGGCATCGGGGACCATAGAGGTGTCGATGCTGCGTTCATTCTGGGGGCGGAAGGTGTTCAGCTTGGCACCTACTTTATTCTGGCTGATGAATGCAGAGCCCATGAGAACTACAAGACCATGGTGGAAAAAGCAGGAGATCTTGATACCACCGTCACAGGACGGTTCACAGGGCATCCTGTTCAGGTATTAAGAAATAAGCTCACGAGAAGATTTGAAGAACTGGAAAAAAACGGTGGTTCGTTGGAAGATTATGAAGCTCTGGGAAGAGGGTCACTCTACCAGTCAGTCATACTAGGAGATCTGGAGAAAGGATCCTTCATGGCTGGTCAGATTGCTGGGCTAGTATCAAAGCGCGGCACCTGCAGCGAACTGATGGCGCATCTTCTGAAAGATGTGAAAAGCATACAGCAGCGATAAAAGGAGACATAGAAAGATGGCAATACGCTTTTACTTCCCCGGTCAGGGGGCACAATATGAGAATATGGGCTTGGATTTTTACGAGTCCTTTGATTCCTATAAGAAACTTCTGGAGGAAGTGGCTCTGGTAGGAGATGTACCCCTCATGGAGATTCTGAAGGATCCGGATGCGCTCTCTGAAACGGAGAATGCCCAGCTGGCCATCTTTTCCATGAGTTTTGGCATCGCAAAACTTCTTTCAGAGGAAGG
Organism: Proteiniclasticum ruminis; assembly: GCF_900115135.1. Lineage (GTDB taxonomy): Bacteria > Bacillota > Clostridia > Clostridiales > Clostridiaceae > Proteiniclasticum > Proteiniclasticum ruminis_A. The sequence continues at coordinate 142,189 of NZ_FOVK01000001.1, forward strand.
GATTTATGCGGATGAAGTCATGGGCATCAGTCTGGGGGAATATGCGGCCCTTGCCTACAGTGGCGCAGTTCGGCAGCTGGATACAGTGAAAATGCTGAAAAAACGTTCTTATTTCATGTCTTTGGCCGCCAAAGAAAAAGAAGGATTTCTAGCCGCAGTCTCCTTCCTGGAAGAACATCTGGTGGAAGAAGCGGTTTCCACCACAGAAGATGTCTATGTCTCAAACTACAATGCGCCCAACCAGCTGGTTGTGGGGGGAGACGCAAAGAAGAAAGAGGAGATTCTTTCGAAGCTGAAGGAAAAGGGCGCGAAGAAAGTTACTTTTCTTTCTGTCTCCGGCGCGTTCCACACAAGATATATGGAAAAAGCAGCCCTTTATTATGGGGAATATCTGAAAAACATCAAATTCTTCCCACCGGAAATCCCAGTCTATGCCAATGTCAAAGGAAGCCTCTATGAAAGAGGGGATGACTTCAGAAAACTTCTTTCGGACCATGTGGATCACCCCGTGAGACTTTCCGGCATTCTTTCTTCTATGGAGAAGAATGAGGAGGATCTGCATGTGGTCATCGGCCCTGGCAAAGCCATGGCTTCCATTCTCAAGCAGAACAAGGTACCAGGAGAAGTGCTCCTTGTAAGCAGTGTGGAACAGTTCAAAGAAGCAGTCAGAAGAGTGAAGGAGAGGTAATTATGTCAAAGAAGACTTGTATCATCACAGGAAGCGGCAGAGGCATCGGAAAAGCCTGTGCGACTCATTTTGCAAGAAACGGCTACAATGTGGTGGTGAATTATGTGCACCGAGAGCCTTCAGCCCTTGTAGCGGAACTGGAGGAAATGAATGCTTCTTATCTGGTTGTCCAAGGGGATGTTTCAAAATCAGAAGATGCCAAAAACTTGGTGCAGAAAACAGTGGAAGCCTTCGGCCAGATTGATGTTCTCATCAACAACGCAGGAATCACAAAAGATGGACTGCTCATGAGAATGAAAGAGGAAGACTTCATGTCCGTTCTGGAGGTGAATCTTCTGGGGGCATTCCAGATGACCAAAGAAGTGACACCCTATATGATGAAAAAGCGTCAGGGAAGAATCATCAACATTTCATCCGTGGTGGGGATTCATGGAAATGCAGGGCAAAGCAATTACGCAGCCTCCAAAGCGGGACTCATCGGATTTACCCTGTCCATGGCCAAAGAGCTGGGAAAAAGAAACATCACCTGCAACGCCATCGCACCAGGTTTCATTGAGACAGAGATGACCGATGTCCTCAGCGACAAAGTCAAAGAGTCCCTCTATGAAAGAATTTCACTGGGACATCTGGGAAAGACAGAAGATGTGGCAAACCTTGCTTATTTCCTGGCTGGAGAAGAGAGTACCTACATCACCGGTCAGGTCATCAAAGTGGATGGCGGTATGAGCCTTTAGGAGGAAAACAGACATGAGAAGAGTAGTCATAACAGGAATGGGGACTGTAAACCCCATCGGAAACAGTGTGGAAGAGCTGAAGGAGAGCCTTAGAAATGGCACCTCCGGCGTAGGGAAAATCACACATTTTGACACAGAAGGATTCAAAGCAACCCTGGCCTGTGAAGTGAAATTTGAAGAACTGGATGATCTCATCGGGAAAAAAGAAGCAAGACGTATGGACCGGTTCACAAAACTTGCTGTGGCTGCCTGTGAGGAGGCTGTGAAAGATGCGAATCTTATGGATGCTTATGATCCATTTGACGTGAGCATCTACGTGACCTCTGGCATCGGAGGCCTTACCACCATGGAAGAGAACGTGAAGAAGTATATGGAAAAAGGTCCTGGCAGAGTATCTCCTTTCTTTATCCCCATGAACATCCTCAATATGGCAGCAGGAGAGATTTCTATGCGCTATAAAGCCATGGGCATTTCCTATGCACCGGTCAGCGCCTGCGCATCTGGCACCCATTCCATCGGAGAAGGCTTCCGGGCCATCAAACATGGCTATACCAAGGCAGCCATCGTCGGGGGATCTGAAGGATCCATCACTCCCATGGCTGTGGCAGGGTTTTCCAACATGAAAGCGTTGAACGAAACTACTGATGTTTTGAAAGCCTCCATTCCCTTTGACAAAGACCGTGCAGGATTTGTCATGGGAGAAGGCGCAGGTGCTCTAATCCTTGAGGATCTGGAAGAAGCGCTGAAAAGAGGTGCGAAGATTTATGGAGAAGTGGTGGGCTATGGAGCCACCACCGACGCCTATCATATGACACAGCCTCATCCTGAGGCACTGGGCGCTTATATGGCCATGAAAAAAGCACTGGAGGAAGCTTCCGTTGACCCTTCTGAAGTATCCTACATCAATGCCCATGGCACCAGCACCCCCATGAATGACCGTCTGGAATCCATGGCCGTGGTGAACCTATTTGGAGACCAAACACCGGTATCCAGCACCAAATCCATGACAGGGCACCTTCTTGGTGCAGCAGGGGCTGTAGAGTCCATCATCTCCATCATCGCAATCCAGGAAGGATTCATTCCAGCAACGGTGAACACAAAGGAGATGGATGAGGATGTGAAAGCGAATGTCATCATCGGAAAAAATCTCGAGAAGGATCTTCAGTATGTGCTCTCCAACTCTCTAGGGTTTGGTGGACATAATGCGTCTCTTCTCTTCAAGAAATGGGAGGGCAAGTAAATGGATCTGAAAGAAATACTGCTGCTACTTGAAAAGTTTCAGGATTCAGACCTGACTCAGCTGAAAGTGCAGCTCTCTGGAGATCTCTTCGAGGCCAAGAGAGGACAGGACCAGCCGGATGCAGTCCATATGAAGCAGGAGGCTGCCCCTAAAAAACCGTTTGTCCGGGTCCAGCCTGAGACAAAAGTGGAAAAGGAAGACCCTTCCATTTTACCGGAAGAAAGCCTGGAAGGGCTCATCCAAGTGAATGCACCACTTGTGGGTACCTTCTACGCAAGACCTGGAGAAGATGAGGATCCTTTTGTGCAGGTAGGGGATACAGTGAAGAAGGGACAGGTGCTCTGCATTCTGGAAGCCATGAAAGTCATGAATGAGATCAAAAGTCCTTGTGACGGTACCGTCAGAAAGATACTTATGAAGGATGGAGAAGCAGTGGATTTCGGAAAAACCATGTTTCTTCTGGAGGAGGCCTAAAATGGAGATGGACATCAGAGAAATCATGAAAGTGCTGCCTCATAGACCCCCTTTTCTTCTCATCGACAGAATCCTCTCCTGCGTTCCAGGAGAAAAGGTGGTGGCGCTGAAAAACGTCACCTACAACGAAGAATTCTTCCGAGGACACTATCCGGAGTATCCGGTGATGCCAGGTGTCCTCATTGTGGAAGCTCTGGCTCAGACAGGTGGATATGGCATCTTATGTATGCCTGAGAACAAAGACAAGACCCCATTTTTTGGTGGCATGAACAATGTGAAATTCAGAAAACAGGTGGTTCCTGGAGATACCTTGAGACTGGAAGTCACCATAGAAAAGCTCAAGCGTTCCTTCGGCAAAGGAAAAGGCATGGCATATGTGGGAGAGGATCTTGTCTGTGAGGCAGAACTTACTTTTATGTTAGGATAGGTGGTTATTTTGAAAATACTCATTGCCAATCGTGGAGAAATCGCAGTCCGGATCATTCGGGCTGCCCATGAGATGAATATAGAGACGGTGGCGGTTTATGCGAAAGCGGAAGAAGACGCCCTCCATGTGAAGCTGGCGGATGAGGCCTACTGCATCGGAGAGAAGCATTCCTCCGAAAGCTACCTGAACATGGAGAATATCCTCATGAGTGCGGTACACTCCGGTGCAAATCTGGTGCATCCTGGATATGGGTTTCTCTCTGAGAATCCTACCTTCCGAAAACTCCTCCGGGAATGCAGCATCGGTTTTATTGGACCCAGTGAAGAAACGATGCTTCAAATGGGAGACAAGTCCATGGCTAAATCCCTGGCAAAGAAGGCAGAGGTCCCCGTGGTTCCAGGATCAGATGGGGAAGTGCATTCTTTAGAGGAGGCAAAGACCGCTGCAGAAACCATCGGTTATCCTCTGCTCATTAAAGCTTCCAGTGGTGGCGGCGGCAAGGGGATCCGCATTGTGGAAAAAGAAGAGGACCTGAAGGGGGCGTATCTGGGGGCAAAGAAAGAAGCTCTGGCGAACTTTGGGGAAGATGGCGTCTATATGGAACGGTACCTGAAAAATCCAAGGCATATAGAGTTCCAGATTCTAAGGGATCAGCATGGAAACACCATCCATCTTTTTGAAAGAGACTGCTCCCTGCAAAGAAGAAAGCAAAAAGTGCTGGAGGAAGCCCCTTCGCCAAAGCTTTCTGAGACCCTCCGGAAGAACATGGGCGAAGCCGCAGTGCGTCTTGCCGAAGCCTCGGATTACCTCGGAGCGGGCACCATTGAGTTCCTAGTGGACCATGAGGAAAATTTCTACTTCATGGAAATGAACACCAGAATCCAGGTGGAGCATCCAGTGACAGAAATGATCACTGGCGTGGATCTCATCAAAGAGCAGATTCGCATAGCCTTAGGGCATCCACTGTCTGTGACCCAGGAAGAGCTGAAGCTCACAGGCCATGCCATCGAGTGCAGAATCAATGCAGAAGATCCGGACAATGGATTTATGCCTTCACCAGGTCTCATCACCTTCCTGCACTTTCCTTCGGGAAAAGACATTCGGGTGGACAGCGGATGCTATCAGGGACTACGGATTTTGCCCTACTATGACGCCATGGTAGCAAAGCTCATCGTCCATGGGAAAAACAGAGAAGAGGCCATCTTGAAAATGCAGAGCGCCCTCTATGAACTGAGTATTGAAGGCATTGTGACCAACCAGAGCTACCAGGAGGATCTTCTCCGGGAGAGCTTTTTCCAGAGCGGAGAGTATCATACACTGAGCCTGGATTCTTTCCAAAGGGGGACTGTAGATGGCGCTGTTTAAAAAAGAACGGAAATACTTCGCCCTGCATACCCATGGAGTGGAAACCCCATCTCCTGAAGCGGCGGAGGTTCTCACTCCGTCTATCCCTGAAGGGCTCTATCATAAATGCAGACACTGCGAGAAGCTGGTGCTTCGGGAAGACTTGGAGAAGAACCTGAAGATCTGCCCCAAGTGTGGGGGATATGAGCGTATGGGAGCCTGGGAACGCATTGACATGATTTTGGATCCATCCACCTTCCGGGAAATCAATGACCGGATTGTGGGGAAAAATCCATTGGATTTTCCAGATTACGAGAAGAAGATTGAACAGGTGCAGAAACACTCCGGTCTTACAGAAGCCATGGTCACAGGTTATGGGAGAATTGACGGGGTGAAGGTGGCGGTAGGTGTCATGGACCCCAATTTTATCATGGGGAGCATGGGTTCTGCAGTAGGAGAGAAAGCAGCCTCTTTGGTGGAGTTTGCCACCTTCTACAAGCTGCCCCTGATTTTATTCTCCGCCTCGGGTGGTGCCAGAATGCAGGAGGGCATCATGTCTCTGATGCAGATGACAAAGGTATCCTATGCCCTGAAAAAGCACCATGAGGAAGGCCTTCTTTATATCTCTGTACCGACAGATCCCACCACAGGCGGGGTGACGGCTTCCTTTGCGATGCTGGGAGATTTCATCATCGCAGAACCCAAGACCCTCATCGGATTTGCCGGAAGAAGAGTCATAGAAGGCACCATCAAAAAGAAACTGCCCGAGGACTTTCAAAGTGCTGAGTTTCTTCTGCAGAAAGGATTTCTCGATGCAGTGGTGAAAAGAGAAGAGCTACGAAAATATCTTGGCAGGATTTTAAGGATTCATGAAGGAGGGGTTGTATGAACGCCTGGGAACATGTGCTGAAAGCCAGAGACAAAAAAAGGCCTCTGCCCCATGATTTTATGAACCATCTGTTTCAGGAGTTTGTGGAACAGAAAGGGGACCGGCTTTATGGAGAGGATGGTGCCGTCTATGGCGGCATCGCTTTTTATAAAGGCACTCCCGTGACGGTAATCTCCATCACCAAAGGAAAAGACATGGAGGAGAACATACGCCGAAACTTCGGCAGTCCCAATCCGGAAGGCTACAGAAAGGCATTACGGCTTATGAAGCAAGCTGAAAAATTCAATCGGCCGGTATTTATGCTCGTGGATACCAAAGGAGCCGGGTGCGCTGTGGAAGCTGAAGAACGTGGGCAAGGGGAAGCCATTGCCAGATGCCTTTTTGAAAGCGCATCCCTCCGGGTGCCCATCCTTTCCATCATCACAGGGGAAGGTGGAAGTGGCGGTGCCTTGGCTCTCGCCTCTGGAGATGAGGTGTATATGCTGGAGCACGCCATTTATTCCATCTTATCCCCGGAAGGTTTTTCATCCATCTTGTACAAAGATGCAAAACGAGCAAAAGAAGCCAGTGATATTATGAAAATCACTGCAGAAGATCTATATGCTCTCAACATCATTGAAGGAATCATTCCTGAGGGAGAGACCATTTCAGAGAATCTCTCTGATGTTCTCCTGAGAATGGAAGAGATCCTCGACGGATTCCTCAGCAAAATGAAAGAAACTCCTGTGGAGACAATGCTTCAGGACCGATATGAGCGGTTCAGGAAATTTGGCGAAGTCTACTGGAAACCCTAATAAAACATCCCATGGTTCTAAAGAACTGTGGGATGCTTTTTTAAAAATAAAGTACTTGACCAGATGTACTACATCTGATAGAGTAAAAGTACTACATCAGATGAAATAGTAAAGGGGATGAGCATTTGATCAGTTCGGATGTCCTGCGGGGATATAATGATACCATGGTCCTTTACCTGCTGCTTCAGGAGCCTTCCTACGGCTATGAGCTGGCAAAGAAAATCAAAGAAACCAGCAGCGGGATCTATACCATGAAAGAAACCACGCTGTATGCAGTGTTCCAGAGACTGGAGAAAAATGGTCTGGTCACTTCTTTTTATGGAGATGAAACCGGCGGTAAAAGGAGAACCTATTATAAGATTACAGAAGAAGGAAGAGCGTATTACGAGGAAAAATGCGCGGAATGGTCACTGACAAAAAAAGTCATTGAACGCTTTATCGAAAGGGGAGTATAGAATGGACACCATCAGAACTTATCTTGAAAACATGTTTTTGCATCTGCCGAAAAATCCAGAAGTAAGACGTGCTAAGGAAGAACTTCTCAGCATGATGGAAGATAAATACCAGGAGTTGAAACGCGAAGGCAGAAGTGAGAATGAAGCCATCGGTATTGTCATATCTGAATTTGGAAATCTGGAGGAAATAGCCGAGGAGCTGGGGCTTACAAACTTCATGCATCAGGAGAATACAAGGAAAAATCTCAGAGTGATTTCCCGGGAAGATGCTTCACATTTCATGGAGAATCGCGAGAAAGCCTCCTATAAGGTTGCCTTGGGGGTTGTGCTCGCCATCTGGTCTCCGATACTGCTCATCATACTTTCGTCCATGGAGGAAGAGTTCCTGGGTGTACAAAATGGTGGCATGGCTTTGGGGCTTTTTGTGCTCATCGTCATGGTGGCAGCCGCCGTTGGACTTTTCATTCTGAGCGGCGTCGAATACGGCAGGTATGATTTGGATCAGAATGCTGATTTTACTTTGGATTTCCAGGCTGAAACCTATGTCAGAAATGAAGAGGAGAGAAACCGTCTGCCCATGGCGATCAAAATCACCATAGGCGTGGTCCTTTGTATTGTCAGTGTGCTTCCCCTGATTCTTCTTGGAATCCTGGATGTACGGGACGAAATGCTCATCATGGCAGTGGCGCTGCTTCTCTTTCTGGTGGGGTCTGCGGTGTTCCTTTTTGTCCTTACAGGCTCACAGCAGTCCAGCATGGATATTCTTCTGAAAAAGGGTGAGTACTCCATGGAAGCGAGGAAGAGATCCAAAAAAGCAGAAACCATCGGCAGCATATATTGGCCGCTCATTGTCCTTGTCTATCTGTACTGGAGCTTCACCTCAGGACTTTGGGGATTCACTTGGATCATCTGGCCTCTGGCTGGACTTCTCTTTGCAGCCATAGTCGGCGCAGCGGGACTTATCTCAAAAAAAGAAGAAGAGTAAATAGGTCAAAAAATAAGAGCAGTGTAAGATTTATGTCTTACTCTGCTCCTTTTTGATGTCTCAGATGGACTTATTTTTCTAGAAGACCCAGCACTGTATCAAGGAAAATCGGTGGAAGCTTCTCGAAAGAGTACTCTATTTCAATACGCTCTGTATACTGGTGCGCGTCAAACCCATAAGGTCCGATGTTCGCTACAGGAAGGCTAAGGTTTCGGATCTCCTCCAAGGGAAGCTTATAGGAGATGGAAAAGCCTGGCATGTTCTTTTTGAGCGCATCTACAGCTTCTTGCTCTGGAAGGGAGAAATAACTGAGATCGGAGATATAGGGATAAAACTTCCGGAATACCACAGGATGGGGACCACTTTCTTCTGTGAATCCTTCCAAAAGGTTCAGAAGTTTCTTCTCCACTTCTGTTTCTCCCGTCACGGCCATATGCGGATAGTAAGGAGGGGAGAAGTAAAGAAGCATCAGGGGATCTTTTCGGCCGGAGATCTTTGTGAGCTCCTTGGCCATGTGCATGGAGACTTCACGCTCATCTGTGATTCCTTGGGATAGAAGCTTCTCTGCATAGGCATTCATGTGTCCTGAAAGATCCTTGAATGTTCTCTCCACTTCCAGAAAGAGTTCTTCATAGGTCATGACCAGGACTTTCCAGGGTAATGTGCCCTTTGGAAGATGCATCCTTTCTGTAAAGACATCGTACTGCGACTGAAGCTTTGTGATAACGCTCTGGAAGGATTCCTCTGCTTCTTTTTTCAGCTGAGCCAGCACTTTTTCAGGCGTGATGCCGTGGGTGGCGTAGTTGAAGTAAACTTCAGCATCCCGGTTCGTCTGCACCGAGTACTCGGGTTTCAAATCTCTTTGCCTGAGGGTCACAGGCGGTACCGTCACTTCCCCCATAGATTCATCAGAAAGTGCCACATTGAGATTGATCTTCCGTACAAGCTCAGAGGCAAGTTCGTTGGCGTCCAGACCGCCGAATGGGTCCCCCACATGGGTTTCTTTTCCGACAATATAGAAACTGGGCATCAGCTTTCCTACGGTTCCCGCATAAAGATATCGGTTCCTATCGTGGAGGGTTCTGGTGGAAGTATAGTCGGTGTCCAGCGCCACAGTGTAGTGGAAGTTTTCTTTGTTTTTCAATTCCACTAGTTTTGGCACGCAGGACAGCATTCCTCTGGAGTTTCCTTCCTCATCTGAAACAAAGCAGGCTACAAGGTTTCCGGAGAAATCAGAAAGACTTTCTGAAGCCGTCTCCAAAAGATGCGCAATCATTGATACACCGGACTTCATATCAAGGACACCACGTCCAAAGAGATAAGCTCCGCTTTCAAGGTCTTTCTGCACGGCTTCAGGAAGATCCAGTTCTTTCAGTTTGTCCGGGAGAAAATCCGGCTCAGTAGCATAAGGCGATAAAGCGCCATAATCGGAAATACCCACGGTATCGATATGACCGATGAGCACCACCGCATTTCTGTTTTCTTCTTTTTGTCCTTGCAGGACCGCCATGAGGGACTTTCTATGATGAGGATCCTCCAGGTTCTCTACAAAAAACAGGTCTTCCGGATGTTCTTTATAATAGGGCAGTGCTGAAAGCACTTCATAGAGCTTTTCGCTTACGCGGTTTTCCTCTTCCGTGCCTACCACACTTTTTATTCTTACCAGCTCTTTGGTCAGTTCGATAATTCTACGGCTTGATAGCTTCATTTCATGACGCCTCCCATCTGTTCTTCCACTCTATTTTAGATGATTTTCTCTCAATAATCTAGGATTCACTGCAAAAGAAAGAGACGCTTCTTTCCTCAGTAAAGATCGAAACGTCTCTTGAATGGTTCATGAGTCAAAGATAGCATGCCATACTGTTCTCAGAGAAATACAGGATGAAATATCCTTATTCCTTACTGGAAGGTCCGGGGGCTTCTTTACCTTTCACATGGATTTTCTTCTTTCGGACCTTCACCGCGATGAAGACCATGACAGAAAGAACAGCCAGGAAGGGAAGTATATAGATCACGGCGATGGCAAAGGTCACAAGAGATTCCTCAAAGAAATCCAAAGAATCCTTGAGCGCTTTACCCAATCTTTCTGATAGAGTTGCCTGAATGCTCTCACCCGTCGTAAGCTTCGCCACTTCCTGAACATACACCGTCACTGTGCTGTAGCTTACGGCCTCGTTCAGGTAGTTGAGTTCACCTTTCAGGCTTTCAATCTGGTACATGATGTCCTGGAGCCTGGATTCAATGTTTATGATATCCTCCATGCGGTCGGCTTCCTCATAAAGTTCATTGAGCCTTTTTCTCTGGGCTTCCAGAGACTCTAATCTTGCGGTGGTGTCATTGTAGTATCTTGTGACATTCTGAAGGTTCGAGTTTTCTGAAATGATGTGCGCCGTATTTTTCAGTGCTGTGTTGAATGCTGCTACGTCATTCTTTGGGATTCTGATGGTATATCGGGCGTATTTGAAGATCTTTCCTTCCATAGAAGGCTGGTTGTATACTTCAGAATACTCAATATATCCCTTGAATTGAGCCACCAGCTCATCTACAGCTTTAATGGTCTCCGGAAAAGTCAGTGTTTCAAAATTCAGGGAATAGGTGCCGATGATCTTGTCTCCAGCGCCACCGGTGGGACGTCCTGAGTAGTCCGGGGTTCCTTCTCCATAGGAAGGTTCTTCCGCTGGTGCCTCTGGCATCCCGGGAGCAACACTTGAACCGTCTTCAGATTTTTCATTGAGGCTTCCCCCAAAGAAACTGGATACAAAAACACCAATGAAGAGGATGACAACAACTGAACTGATGCCGATGATGAGTTTATTTCTTCTTTTCATGGGAAATCCTCCTTAAAATACTCTTTCTTTAGCTCTATTGTAAAAGTTTTGATAACAGAAGTAATGACAAAATGATGCCAATTTTTACAAGGTGCAGAATTATCTTCAAAATATTTTGATAATGTACTAAAATGAAAGAAGAACGGCCCAGGGAGGAAATTATGGAAGTGAAGAACCTTATCGGACTTGACCTTGTTTACGGAGAAACGCTGCACTATGCCATGACAGTGCAAAACGTGCCTTTCATCAGAAAATGTGTGCTGAGAAATCTATCAGAAGAACCACTATCTGAGATGACCCTGCGCTTTACCTTTTCTGAAGACTTAGCAGAAGAGGTAGTCGTTGCTGTCAGCATACTGCCCCCTCTTGGAGAGATTGATCTGGGCGCTGTCCACATCAATCTGCGCAAAGAAATGCTGTTTCTACTCACAGAAATGGTTCATCTGTCCATGAAGGTCCAGGTGGTCCAGAATGAGGAGATCTTATATGAACATCAGTACCCCGTGGAGTTGCTTTCCTACAATCAGTGGCAGGGTATGGAAACCATGCCTGAGCTTCTGGCAGCGTTTGTGACCCCCAATCATCCATCCATTGATGGGATCCTTTTAGAAGCTTCAGAACTGCTGAAAGCCTCGGGCAAAGACCCCTCCTTTGAAGGATATCAGAGCCGAAATCCCAATCGGGTGCTGGAGGAAGTCCATGCAATCTATCAGGCCATTTCAAATCGGGGCATCCGATATATCGGTCCACCCGCTTCCTTTCATGAAACAGGGCAGCGCATCAGACTTTCCAGTGAGGTCCTCGAAAAGTCCATGGGCACCTGCCTGGATCTCACACTGCTGCTCTGTTCCTGCCTGGAAGCCATATCCCTAAATCCTCTGATTCTGCTCATGGAAGGACACAGCTATCTCGGTTACTGGCTGGAAGAAGAGTTTTTTCAGGATCCGGTCCTCTATGATGTGACAAATCTTCGAAAACGGACCGCCGAAGGAATGAGTTATATCGGCGTACTGGAAACCACAAGTCTTCGGGAAGGACTGCGTCTTTCTTTTGAAGAGGCTGTGGCAGAGGGATTGAAGCATCTGGAAAGAGAGGGCGTATTTCTTCTCGGAGTGGATGTGAAAAGAGCGAGGGCAGGGAGGATCCTTCCTCTGCCAGAAAGAGTGGAAAAGGATGGAAAGATGGTACTCCTGGAAGAAGCAGAGAGAAAAGACCGCGCAGATATAATACCAGAGCTGAAAGAAGTAGTCCGGGTTCTTTATGAAGAAAAAGAAGGGGTCCTTGACAAAAAATCCAGGTGGGAGCGAAAACTGCTGGACTTAAGCCTTCGAAACCAGCTTCTCAGCTACCAGGAAAAAAGAAAAGGCCTCCGGCTTCTTGCTCCGGACATCAAACTTCTAGAAGACTCTCTTTATGATGGCAAAGAATATACAATCCTCCCAGGATTGAAGGATCTGGACCGGATGGAAGACCGTGATTCCCTGTCTCCAAGGGAGATCGAAGAGCGTTTCCATGAACTCCTGGAAGGAGAGTTTCAGCAAGGGAAGCTTCGGACACTTCTTAGAGAAGAGGATCTGGAGAAAAAGATTACAAAAATTTACCGGGACGCAAGAACGCAGATGGAAGAATCTGTAGCAAACCAGCTGTTTCTGACGGTGGGGATGCTGAAATGGTATGAAACAGACAGCAGCCAAAAGACCAGATTTGCACCGATCCTTCTCATTCCGGTGGAGCTGAAGAAGAAACTTGGGAAATTCACTTATTCTCTTTCCGCAAGAGACGAAGACACTTTGATGAATGTCACTCTGCTTGAGAAGCTGAAGATGGACTTCAATCTGGATGTGAACGGACTGGAGGATCTTCCAATGGACGAACGCGGGGTTCATGTACTGGAGGTGCTTTCCAGGATCCGAGGGATCATCCTTGGCAAGAAGAGATGGGATGTGCTGGAAGAGACGCATGTAGGTCTCTTTTCCTTCAGTAAGTTTGTGCTGTGGCACGATCTCAAAACTCAGGGAGAGGCTATGAGAAGAAACGAAATCATTGCCTCCCTCCTGGAAGGAAAGAGGACTTTTCCTCTGGAAGAGGAAGACATTCTGGATTCCCCAGAAACAGACCCTGCAAAGATCCTTCTTCCAGTCAGCACCGATGCCTCCCAGCTGAAGGCCGTGAAAGAAGCCTTGAAAGGAAAATCCTTTGTACTGCACGGTCCTCCGGGAACAGGAAAGTCCCAGACCATCACCACCATCATCGCCAATGCCCTTTATCAGGGAAAGAAGGTTCTTTTTGTGGCAGAAAAAATGGCGGCGTTGTCGGTGGTTCAAAAAAGACTGGACAGTCTGGGGCTGGGTGATTTTTCACTGGAAGTGCACAGCAACAAGAGCAAAAAAACAGCAATTCTGAAAAAACTGGAAGAGACCACAAAAATATCTAAAAATGGAACGGGACATTTTGAAGCTGAAGCAGCAAAGCTCCAAGGAATCCGGGATGATCTGGGCACCTACGTGGAAAAGCTCTATCAGGAGGATTCCCTTGGTTTTTCTGCCTATGACTACATCGGAGGACTTGAGCATCTGAAAGAGGTGCCCTACATGAAAGATTTCACCCTTCCAGTGGACAGCATGAAAAAAGAGGATCTGGATAAACTTAGCCGCATGGCAGAGGAGTTCGCCGCGGCAGTAAAATCCGCTGGCCCCTTTGAAGATGCGCCACTGAAAGGAATCGGTCTCACAGACTATCGGCTGCATCTGAAAGAGCGTCTTCAAGGGCCTCTGGAAGCACTCACAAACTCTGCCAGAGACCTTCAGACAGCCTTAGATGAGGCTGGGGAACTGGATGATCTTCTGATCACCAAAATGAAACTGGATGGGTATATGGAGTTTCTTGCGTTCATCCAGGAGAAAACCATGGATGATTCTCTTCTTCTTGATTTTTGCATCGATGAGGTTCTGCCTCCACTACTGAACAACTGGAAAAAACTGGAAGATCTCCGGAACACTTTAGATGCGGCTTATATGAAAGAACTCTATGAGCTGCCCTGGATGAAGCTCGAAGAAGACTATGCCAAGGGGATCACCCAAGGAAAAGTGCTGGGCTTTCTACAAAGAAGAAAAGCTCTGAAAGTACTGTCCTCTGTGAAAAAATCCGGTTCTATCCTGGAAGAGGAGGTTCTGCCTCTGTTTGATGCCCTTCGTGAAATTCAGCGGATCAAAGACGAGATCCACGCACAATCCAGCGGCAGTCCTCTTTTTTTAGAAATTCCATCTGATACACCCATGACTCGGATGCTAGAAGCGCTCCTTAGAGAGAAGAAGAGACTCCATGAGATTCTTTCTGTTTTTGACCAAGAGGAGAAAAACCGGGTTCTTTCCATGAAAGCAAACGCCCATGGGGAGTCCGGGAAAAGAATCCTTGAAGCTTATAGCGCCTTCAGTAGTGCCTTCGCCACCTTGGACTCTATGCTGCAGCTTCATATCGACACGTTGGAGGGTCTGGAAGGCAGCTATCTGGTAAGGCTTCAAGACCGTTTGCTCACATACAGGAACAATCTGGATCAGCTGCGCACCTGGACAAGATATAATGAGATCCAGGCACTCCTTGAGGAAAAGGGGCTGAACACGTTGGTGGAGTCTTATAAAACCAGCAGCATTCCACCGGAACAGATGAAAGATGCACTGGTAAAATCCATATACTTCTTGGGATTCCAGGCAGTTCTTGAGAAAGAGCCCCTGCTTATGAAGGTTTCCGGGGAATCCTATGAAGAGAAAATCCGTTACTTCAAAGAGGTGACAGCGCAATATGAAGAAGCAGCAAGAAAGGAAATCATTTCGGTTCTCTCCAGCCGTGTGCCGGATCTTCTGAAAGAAGCCAGCAGCTCATCAGAGGTGGGCATTCTTCAGCGGGCCATCCGGAGTGGAGGAAGAGGCGTGACCTTACGGTCTCTTTTTGAGAAGCTGCCTCATCTGCTGCCAAGAATCACGCCCTGCATGCTCATGAGCCCTCTTTCGGTAGCCCAGTATCTGAGTCCTGCCAAAGCCTATTTTGATCTGGTAATTTTCGATGAGGCGTCTCAAATGCCAACCGCTGAAGCTGTAGGGGCCATGTCCAGAGGAGAACATGTGGTCATCGTAGGGGATCCGAAGCAGCTGCCACCCACTGCTTTTTTCCAGGCGGAAAGAGAACTGGAGGAGGATGGAGTGCTGGAAGACCTGGACAACATACTGGAGGATGCTCTGGCCCTTTCACTGCCTGAAACCTCTCTTCTTTGGCATTACAGAAGCAGGCATGAAAGCCTCATCGCCTTCAGCAATAAAACCTATTACGAGAACCAGCTCTATACGTATCCCTCACCTAGAGAAAGAATCTCCAAAGTCTCCTATGAGTATGTGTCCTCCGTCTATGGAAGAGGCGGAAGCCGGGCCAACAAAATAGAAGCGGAAAAAGTAGTGGAGGAAATCCTGAAACGTGCTGAGGGGAAGGAAGGGATGGAGTCCATCGGTGTGGTGACTTTTTCCACTGCGCAGAAAGACATGATTGAAGACCTGCTGGGAGAGGCTTTCCGGGACAGACCTGAACTGGAAGAAAAGCTTCTGACTCCTGAAGAACCACTTTTCGTAAAAAATCTTGAAAATGTCCAAGGGGATGAACGGGACGTGATCCTTTTCAGCATAGGCTACGGGCCGGATGAAAACGGAAAAATCACCTTGAACTTTGGCCCTTTAAACCGTGAAAACGGATGGAAAAGACTCAATGTGGCCATCACCCGGGCCAAGAAGGAGATGAAAATCTTCACGAGTATTCAGCCTGAGCAGATGGACATCACCAGAACCTCTGCAAGAGGGGTGGAGAATCTCAAGGAGTTTCTGGAATATGCCAGACGGGGCAGGAGTCTTCTAACATTGGATACGCTCAAACGAGAAGAGAAAGAAGAAGCCTTTCTTTATAGTGTCAAAAGAGCTCTGGAAGAAAAAGGACTGCAGGTGGATGCACTGGTGGGTTCCTCCAAGTATCGTGTGGACCTTGGTATCGTTGATGAAACCGACAACAGCTACAGACTGGGCCTTCAGTGTTTCGGGGAATCCTATCAGCATGCGGAAACGGTTAGGGACAGGGATGTGCTTCAGGAATCTGTTCTGAAAGGACTGGGATGGCACATCCATAAAGTGCATCCTTTGGATTGGACAGAGAATAGGGAAAAGGAGATTGAAAAGATCTTTACCATTTTAAATGGGCAGGAGAACCACATTTCAGAGAAGGAGCCTCCACGTTCTATCAGAAGCTTTGAGCCTGTATCGACCACTGCACCATCTTTACCCCAAGAAGAGGGCACACCATACCAAGAGGCTTTCTTTACACTGAAAACTTACAGTTCAGAAGAGTTCAGGATGCCTAAAAACACCAGACAGCTAAAAGACGTGATTTTACGTATCATAGAGATCGAAGCGCCCATCAGTCTGCCCGTTCTTTATCGGCAGGTGCTGAAAGCTTTTTCTGTCCGGTACACGGAAAAAAATGTGGAAACCGTTGATGCGGTGCTCTCCAGTCTTGGTTTTGATCTCCGGGAGGAGAATGGGGTTCTATTTCTTTACAGCGGTACGGAGGATTCCTTAAAAACCTTCCGGACCCCCATAAAGGCCTTAAAACGAGAGGTGCTTGATCTGCCGGAAACTGAGCTTCTCCATGGGGCCAGGTTCCTCTTGAAAACGCAGATTTCCCTGCCGGAAGAAGCGCTGAAGGAAGAGCTTTTAAAAACATTCGGGCTGAAAAAACATACCGAGGAAGAATCGGCGAAACTATCGGACGTTCTTCACAAACTGTCAACGGAGCCTCAGGTTACGGTAACAGACGGAATCTATGTTTATAAAGAGTAAAAAGGAAGGCCTCATTTCATTGAGGTCTTCCTCTTATTTTAGTACGGTGATGCCCATTTTGCTCTTGCTGGCAGATTTCAATATGCCACTGCCCTGAAACAGGTCACATAGAAGCCTGACTTCTTTTTCTCCAATCCGCTCTCCTGGAAGAAGCACCGGAATGCCTGGGGGGTATGGCGTGATGGTTTCAGCAGATATTCTGCCAAAAGCATCTTTTACAGGGATCTCTTCCTTCTCCAGAAACAGTATTTCTTCCATATCATAAAGAAGCTCCAGATCTTCACTGTAGTGCAGAATGAATGGTGAAACCGGGCTGGCCCATAGTTTTTCATTCTCCATCTTTATGGCAGCCAGCGCTTCTGGAAGCCTTTCCAGATCGTCTTTTCCGTCAAAGGGAGAGAGGATAAAGACTATGCTACTTCCAAGGGTCATTTCCGCTTGGATCCTATGTTTTTTTCTCAGCTCTCCCATGAGAAATTCACCGGGTAAGGGTGTTTTTATCACAAGTCGTGTGGCATCGGCGAAGGCATCCTCTTTACCATACACATCCACCTGAGGGATGCGGGTAAGTTTTTCCCGAAGAAGTCCTACTTCTCTGAAAAGCTCATCATAGAGTGCTTTGCCTTCTTCTTCCATAATCGCCCGGGCGTTTTCCATAGACGCCAGCATGGTATAGGAAGGACTGCTGGTCTGAAACACCCGCAGATAGTGACGGATTCTTGATCGTTCGCTTTCCTGAAGATCCTCAGATAAGTTCAGCACTGCCCCTTGGGTCAGCACTGGAAGGGTTTTATGAAAACTCACAGAGGAAACATGGGCTCCCATGAACATGGCCGTGGGAGGCAGCTGATCTGAAAATGCGAAATGAGCACCGTGGGCTTCATCCACAATGAGGTAAAGACTGCGCCTTTTTAGGAATTGGGAAATTTCCTTCAGTGGTGCCACCTTTCCATAATAATTGGGGGAGGTGAGTATCACAGCTTTTAACAAGGGATACTTCTCACAGGCTTCTTTGATATCCGTCAAATCAGGCGGCAATGGCAACGCCCATTCCGGATCTTGCTTCGGTTTTATGAACCTGGGTTTCAGGCCTCTTAATCCCAACGCCTGGAACACACTCTGATGGCAGCTTCTTTCAAGAAGCACCTCATCTCCTGGCCGAAGAAGACCAAAAATCATGGCATAGTTCGCTGCGGTGGAGCCGTTGACACAATAGCAGCTCTCTTTGGACCCCATGGCCTTTGCAAGCAGAATCTGGGATGCCTTGATGCTCTCCTCCGGATAATGCAGATGGTCTGTCCCGTCGATTTCCGTCACATCAAAGTCATAAAGATGCTCTTGAAGAAACGCAAGAGAAGGGATCCTTTTCCCGTTTCTGTGTCCAGGCATGTGAAACCGTGAGGTTTCTTCGTTCGTATAAGCTTCAAGTGCTTTGATCAGAGGCCGCTTTTCCATGTCCATTTAGAGGAACAGCACCTTTTCTTCGGGCGCTTCCTCCTCTTCACTGAGCATTCTTTTTGCCTCTACCATGATGGCACATTCCAGTCTTTTTCTCTGCATCTCGCAACCGATTCTATAAGGCTTCAGAATGTCGCCATTAAAGCTGAGGGCATTGGCGTGACATCCTCCAGAGCAGTAGAACTTGGAGAAACAGGTTTTACAGTCTTCTTTGTGATAGATATGCGCTTCTTTAAACATAGATTGCATTTCTTTGGGAAGTGTCAGATCCTCTTCATAAAGATTTCCCATCTTGTAGGCTTCATTTCCCACAAACTGATGGCATGGATAAAGATCGCCTTCTGGGGTGATGCAAAGATACTCTGTTCCTGCACCGCACCCGGAAATCCTTTTGATGACACAAGGACCTTGAGTCAGATCCACCATGAAGTGGAAGAAGCTGAACGGATCCTTTTTCTCCTTGAGATCTGCATAGTACACTGCAAGTTTTTCATACTCTTCCAGAATTTTGGGCAGATCCTCTTCCCGGATGGCATAGGGATTCTCCTCCGAAGAAACCACAGGCTCCATGGAGGTATGGACAAATCCAAGTTCTTTAAAATGCTTCACATCTTCTGAAAAATCCAGGCTGTCCCGGGTAAAGGTGCCTCGGATATAATAGCTTTTATTGCCTCTTTTCTCAATGAGCTTCTGGTACTTTGGCACAATCACATCATAGCTTCCTTTTCCAGTGAGGGTCAGTCTCATATCATCATTGATCTGTTTTCTTCCATCCAGAGAAAGCACTGCATTGTCCATATG
The DNA here is from genome assembly GCF_900115135.1 of Proteiniclasticum ruminis. Classification (GTDB taxonomy): domain Bacteria; phylum Bacillota; class Clostridia; order Clostridiales; family Clostridiaceae; genus Proteiniclasticum; species Proteiniclasticum ruminis_A. Next base: position 161,176 of record NZ_FOVK01000001.1, read on the forward strand.
GGTATTGATGAACTCGATGGCTTCCTCATTGAGAAGCACACCATTGGTGGTGATGGTGAAACGGAAATTCTTATGATATTCTTTTTCCAGCTCTCTGCCGTAGTGCACCAGGTCCTTCACCACCTGGAAATTCATGAGCGGTTCGCCGCCAAAGAAATCCACCTCAAGGTTTCTTCTGCTACCGGAATTTTTCACTAGATACTCCAGCGCTTTTTTCCCAGTCTCAAGAGGCATCAGACATTTCTTTCCGCCAAAATCCCCTTGTTTTGCAAAGCAGTATTTACACATAAGATTGCAGTCATGAGCAATATTAAGGCAGAGGGCTTTAACCACAGGTTTTCTGTTTTTCATAAAGTCCATGGTCTCATACGCATCTTCTGTATATAAAAGGCCATCCTCTTCGAGGGTTCTGATTTCATCATAGGCAGAAGCCAGCTCTTCCTGAGGATATCTGGAAAGCTTCTCCATAACCTCCTGAAGAGATCTTTTTCCATCCCGAATTTCTTCATAAAAGTCCAGCATGTCATAGGTGATTTCATCCAGGACATGCACAGAGCCACCATTGATGTCCATGGCAATGTGTACGCCGTTCATCGTAAATTTATGTATCATTTTTATCTGTTGCCTCCTTCAGGGCTTGTTGATTCAAGAGAAAAGGGAAGGGTCTATACCATAAACCTTCCCTTTAGGGTCTTTGCGTTCCTATCTGTCCAGATTTTCACATTCCTGATTCGCTACGGTACAGGATGTTTTGCAGGCAGACTGGCAGGATGTCTGGCATTCGCCGCATCCGCCCTTGGCAACGCTCTTCTTTAGAGTGCTTTTGGTCAAGGTCTTAATGTGCTTTTTCATATTCATTCCTCCTCTAAATTAGCGTTACAATTATATCATATACAGGCATCATTGACCATAAAATGACAAATTTTATCAAGTTCCGAAACTTGAGAAATCTACTTCCATTGGTGCGCAACGTTTCTATCGGTTCTCTTCAGGACATCTCCTCTGGTGTAATTGTTTTCCTTTCTTGAAATCCATCCACAATTGCATCATAATAAAAATGATAACAATTGAAAGACCGAAAAGGAGACACCTATGCAGCGAAGAATTTTATGTTTTGGAGACTCAAACACATGGGGATATAATGCGGAAGATGAAAGCAGGTTTGAAAAAGGAGTCCGTTGGACCTCACTGCTTCAGGATAATCTAGGAGAAGAGTATGACATCATCGAGGAAGGACTCAGCGGAAGAACCGCATCCTGTGATGATCCGCTTTTTGAAGGTCTCAACGGATACAGCTACATCTATCCTTGCATTATGAGCCACAGACCCCTGGATCTGATCATCATCACTTTGGGCACCAATGATGCCAAAGAACGTTTTGCTCTGACACCACTGAACATTGCCATGGGAATCATCCGACTGGCGGGAAGAGTAAAGAACACCATGACCGGCAGGGACGGGAAGGACCCGGAGATTCTCATTGTAGCACCTGCACCCATCGGCCCTCTATATAAGGAAAAGAATGCGTTCCATTCCATGGGCAGGGAGTCCGATCTGAAAACAAAGGAGATGATTCCATTTTTGCACACCATGGCGAAAGAAGCGGGATATCATTTCATCTCTGCTGGAAACCATCTTTCCATGGGAGAAGTGGATCATATGCATCTGAACGCAGAAGGTCATAAAAAAATGGCGGAGCTTTTGGAAAAGAAAGTCCGCGAGATCTTAAAGGTCAGGGGGTGAGATTGTGGCAGATACCGTTCAGTCTATAGACAGAGCGCTCTCTCTTTTAGAGATTCTGTCCTCCTCCAAGGAGGGGATGGGTCTTCTGGAGCTGGGAGAGGCTTCCGGTCTTTCCAAAGGTACGGTGCACAGACTTTTATATACCCTCATGGAAAACGGATATGTGAAGCAGCAGGAAAAAACAGGGAAATACCAGCTGACCATGAAGATGTTTGTCTTAGGAGCCAAACCTGTGGAGAAAATGGATGTGCTGAGAGTAGCACGTCCATACCTTGAGAAGCTCCGGGACCTTTCTCAGGAAGTGGTCCATCTGGTGCTTCCCGATGGATATGAGATCCTTTATGTGGATAAAGTGGAGACCGAAAACACCATCCGCATGTACTCCAACATCGGAAAGCGGGGCACTCTATATGCCACCTCCGTTGGCAAGGCAATGCTCTCGTATTATCCGGAAGAAGAAGTACAAAAACTCTGGCCCCATATGGCTGTTCATAAGCTGACGGAGTATACCATCACAGAGCTTCCAGATTTTCTTCAGGAGCTGAAGAATATCCGTAAAAATGGGTTTGCACTAGACCGGGAAGAGAATGAGCTGGGGGTTCAATGCATGGGGGCGGCGATTCTTGATTATACGGATACTCCCGTGGCCGCATTCAGTATTTCCGGACCCGTTCAGCGTATGACAGAAGAAAAGATCTCCTCATTAAAAGAAGCGATGTTGGAAACCAAACGTAAAATTTCAGAAGAATTGGGTCACTACAAAAATATCTGAAAATCTTCCATAAACCGATTGCATGTAAACGGGTTATGGAGTAAAATAAACTTGCATTCAAATTATGGAACCATGTTCCACTATGTGGAACTGAAATAAAGGAGGCCTATTATGATCCCAAAAATTGAAACCCTCACCAGAATCATGAACGCAGGAATTGTTGCGGTGGTTCGTGCAGACAGCGAGGAACAGGCAGAAAAAATAAGCAAAGCGTGTATTGAAGGTGGTGTCCCTGCCATCGAAGTGACTTTTACCGTTCCTGGTGCACAGTATGTGATTTCTTCCTTGAAGAAGAAGTTCCCCAAAGAGGCGCTCATTGTTGGGGCAGGCACAGTGCTTGACTCAGAAACTGCTAGAATTGCCATTCTTGCCGGTGCAGAATATATTGTTAGTCCTGGATTTGATCCAGAAACCGCAAGACTCTGCAACAGATACCAGATTCCTTATATGGCCGGATGTATGACACTGACCGAAATCATCACTGCCATGGAAGCGGGTGTGGATGTCATAAAAGTATTCCCAGGCAGTGCATTTGGACCAGACTTCATCAAAGCCATCAAAGGACCTCTGCCACAGACAGTGCTGATGCCCACAGGTGGTGTGAGCCTTGACAATGTGGACCAGTGGATCAAGAACGGCTGCGTTGCTGTAGGGGTAGGCGGAGAGCTTACTGGCCCAGCAAAGAAAGGCGAATATGAAAAAATCACAGAAATCGCCAAAGAGTTCGTTGAAAAAATCAAAGAAGCCAGAAAATAAAGAGTAGAAGGAGCAGGAATATGAAAAGAGTAGTTACCCTTGGAGAGATCATGTTAAGACTCTCTACCCCAGGATTTGAAAGATTTGTCCAGGCGGACAGTTTTGATGTCTGTTATGGAGGAGGAGAAGCCAACTGCTGTGTTTCCTTATCCAACTATGGTCTGGAAACCAGATTTGTCACAAAAGTGCCAGACAATGAGATCGGACAAAGCGCAGTCAATTCTTTGAGAAGATATGGTGTGGATACCAGTTTCATCCCAAGAGGCGGAGACCGACTTGGCATTTATTTCCTGGAATCCGGTGCTTCCCAGAGACCTTCCAAGGTTATTTATGACAGAGCTCACGCAGCCATTGCAGAAGCAAAAAGTGATGAATTTGATTGGGATGGTATCTTTGAAGGTGCTGACTGGTTCCATTTCACAGGCATCACCCCAGCACTGAGCGATGCAGCAGCAGAGCTGACTCTGGCCGCGCTGAAAGCAGCCAAGGCAAAGGGCATCACTGTTTCTGTAGATCTTAATTACAGAAAGAAACTCTGGAGTCAGGCTAAGGCACAGGAAGTCATGACTAAGCTTATGGAGTACGTGGATGTATGCATCGGTAACGAAGAGGATGCAGAAAAAGTCTTCGGCATCAAAGCGCAAGGCACCGATATCCATAAGGGGGAGATCAATCACGTTGCCTATGAGGAAGTTGCAAAGCAGATCATTGAAAAGTTCAATGTGAAGCTTGTGGCGTCCACCTTAAGAGAAAGCTATTCCGCCAGCGACAACGGCTGGTCTGCCATTTTGTTTGATGGAGAAAAGTCCTACCTTTCCAAGAAGTATGACCTTAGAATCGTAGACCGTGTAGGTGGAGGGGATTCCTTTGCATCCGGACTCATCTATGGTCTGGTGACTGAGCTGCCTTATCAGGAAGCTCTGGAATTTGCTGTGGCAGCCTCTGCGCTGAAGCATACCATCCCTGGAGACACCAATCACGTGTCTAAAGAAGAAGTGCTGACCCTGATGGGCGGAGACGGCTCAGGCAGAGTACAGAGGTAGAAGATGGATGTAGTGACTTTTGGAGAGACCATGGTGCTCTTCAATCCAGAAACACAAGGTCCACTGAGATATGTGGGCACTTTCACCAAATCCATCGGTGGCGCGGAGTCCAATGTGGCCATTGCCTTGGCACGACTTGGACACAAAGCTGGATGGTTCTCCAAACTGGGAGATGATGAGTTTGGAAGATACATCAAATCTACCGTCATGGGAGAAGAAGTGGATGTGTCCAGGGTGAAAAAAGATCCCAAACGCACCACTGGAATTCTCTTCAAAGAGCGTTTTTCCACGGTAAACCCTAACGTGTATTACTACAGAAAAGGTTCGGCCGCCAGTCATCTGATGATGGAAGACCTGGATATGGATTACATCGCCAGCGCAAAGATCCTCCATGTCACAGGGATTTCACTTGCTCTTTCTGAAGAGATGCGTGAGGCTGTATTTTATGCTGTAAGAGAAGCGAAGAAACGTGGTGTGCTGATTTCCTTTGATCCCAACATCCGATTGAAATTATGGTCCAAAGAGGAAGCCAGAGAGACCATCCTTGAGATGGTGAAGCTCACAGATCTTCTCTTCCCTGGAAAAGAAGAAGCAGAACTTCTTCTGGGTCTTACAGAACCAGAAGAAATTGCGGATTCTTTCCTCAATCTAGGTGTTCAGACCGTTGCGCTGAAGCTTGGAAAAAGTGGATGTTATGTGAAAAACAAAGAAACAGAAGCCTTCGTACATGGCTACACCGTGGACCATCCAGTGGATACGGTGGGGGCAGGGGATGGATATGCCGCAGGATTTCTTTCCGGCTATCTGGAAAATCTCAGCCTGACAGAATGCGCCCAAAGAGCCAATGCAGTAGGTGCCATGGCAACCCTCGTAAAAGGGGATATGGAAGGCTTTCCCTATAAAGATCAGGTTGAGATCTTTATGGGACTTAAAGACAGCATCGACAGATAAACCCGAATCTGTTTATGTATATAGATTTACCCGATCAAAGAACCCTCATAAATTTCCTTTTCAGGAGATTCTTGGGGGTTCTTTGAGTGCCGCTTCTTTTCAAAGGAGACAACTCAGGATAAAATAGAAGAAACTGTTTATTTTTTGGGGGGGAGAGAATAGATGATGCTTTTTAGTCGAAATGTAAGAGAAAACCCGCAGCTGAAGGAATCCTTCTTTGAACTTGCGAAAGAGGTGTTTGGGATACGGTTTGATTTGTGGGAAAAAACTGGTGGCTGGACGAGTGCTTACATCCCATACTGCTTTCATGAAGATGGACAAGTTGTTGCCAATGCCTCTGTAAATCTCATGAAGCTGACGGTGGAGGGCAAAATTTATGATGCAGTCCAGATCGGCACGGTCATGACCAGGAAAGAACATCGCGGACAGGGTCTTTCAGAGAAGCTTCTACGGAAGATCCTAGGGGATTATGAAGGAAAGACAGATCTCATCTATCTCCTTGCCGATGAGGACGCAATGCCCCTTTATCAAAGGGTTGGTTTTGAAAGGATAAACACTGTGCGTTGCTTCCTGCCGATAGAGACTTGCGTCAATGAAGGAAACCCGTTGCCTGTGAAAAAGAATATAGAAGATCTCATGGCTCTGAAAAAGTCTTCTTTCGCCATGACAGACCGGCTTTGGAGCAAAGAGGACAGGCATATTCTTCCTTTTTATTATGTCCACGGATTTCAAGATATGATTCTAGAACCATTATTAGATGTGACCATCCTGGTCGAAATGGAAGGGGATACCTTTCATCTCTACGATGTGTTGTCACCCGTTAAAGTTTCACTGTCTGAGGTGATCAACAGTATTGTCCCTCAAAGTGCCCTTCGGGTAGAACTTCACTTTACACCTCAAGAGATGCTTCCTGGACTCTATACAGAACCTGACCCGGATAGTGGTTTCATGGTTCACAAATCCAGCAGCGCAGTAATACCAAATAACCTCACCTACCCGACAATCATCACCGCTTGAAAAAGAACGCTGGATTGAAACCAATCCAGCGTTTTTATAATGCGATCCAGTACCGGTCTATGACCTGCCCATTTTCCTCATAGGCATTTTCCAGTGTTCCGCCAATCTTTTTTATTGTGTTTTTTGCTGCTTTATTGCTTCTTTTCACCGTAACCAGCGCTTTCAGGATTCCATTCATCCGAAGCCGGTTCAGTGCCAATTTCACGATGATGAACCCATATCCCTTTTCTCGCTCTTCCGGACGGATGCCGAAACTTATGTGACCACCATAGCGCAAAAGATCTTCTGTCATGGCATATCTGAGATTTACCGCACCAAGAATATACCCATTGTCCTCCACCAGAAACAGAGTTTCAGCCCGGACAAATCCATGGGGGAGTGTGGCTTCATTTTGCAGCGACAGTTCTCGTTTTTGCCACTCAGAAAAATTCAGTGCTGCCATATCACAGGAGGAAGGACATAACGGTTCCTTCCTGTCTTTCCATGTGGAAATATAGGTGATATAGCTTTGTTCATCCAGTTCTTTGATTTCTACAAGTTTGATTATTCTCACCCTGCTTTCCATTTTTTATCATTATATCAAAGATTGCGACCCCTGCTAAGTGGCTGTTTCCTGTGAATACATTTACATAAAAAACTTTTCAATTTTTCTTCAGAACTCTGGTATAATGGATTTGTTTGAACTGATGTGGTTGCAAACATCGAAGTATATCCAATGAGAATAAATGAGTGAGTGAGTAAAATGAAAAAAATTATTATGACCGGTGGAGGAACCGCTGGACATGTGGTGCCGAATCTGGCCATTATGCCTCATCTGAAAAAACTGGGGTATGAGATCAAGTACATAGGATCCCAAAATGGAATTGAACGTGAGATCATCGAAGGAAAGAAGATCCCTTACTTTCCGATTTCTTCTGGAAAACTAAGAAGGTATTTCGATTGGAAGAATTTTACAGACCCTTTCCGGGTGGGTGCAGGTTACTTTCAGGCGTTGGGCATTCTAAAAAGGGAAAAACCCCATCTCGTATTTTCCAAAGGTGGATTTGTAAGTGTACCAGTGGTGGCAGCAGCAAGAACATTGAAAATTCCTGTCCTTGCCCATGAATCAGATCTGACCCCAGGTCTTGCCAACAAGCTGGCGCTGAGATTTGTGGATCATCTTCTGGTGACCTTCCCAGATACGATGTCCAAGGTTTCCGGAAAAGGTATCCTGGTGGGCAGTCCCATAAGAGAAGAACTTTTTCAGGGAGATCGGAAGAGAGCTCTCGATCTTTGCGGCTTCACGGAGGATAAACCTGTACTTCTTTTCATGGGAGGGAGCATTGGCTCCATGAAAATCAATGAAACCGTCTGGAGTGCTCTTTATGAGCTTCTAACGGATTATCAGATCATCCATCTTTGCGGTAAGAACAACATCAATCCTCAGTATAAAGACCTGAAAGGATACAGACAGTTTGAGTATGTCGGGGAAGAGATGAAGGATTTGCTTAGCGCTGCAGATTTTATTGTGGCAAGAGCGGGCTCTAATTCCATCTTTGAATTTCTCGCGCTCCGAAAACCTCATCTTCTCATTCCGCTTTCTGCAGCATCCAGCAGAGGGGACCAGATTGAAAATGCGGAGAGCTTTGAAAAAGAAGGGTACTCCATGGTCTTAAGAGAAGAGAGCCTCACAAAAGACACACTGCTGATGAGTCTGAAGTCGCTCTCTGAAAACAAGAACTCCTATGTGGAAGCAATGAACCGTTCTTCCCTAGGAAATACCACAGGAAAGATCATGGAACTCATTGAGAAATACGCAAAATAACTACAGAAAATAGTACAGTTGATACGCAGAGAAGTCTCACTTAGGTGTGCTTCTCTGTTTTTTTAGTAAAAAACAGGATTTCCTGTACTGTTATAAAGTCATTTATATCACAAACTAAATGAATGTAGTAAGAATGTTAACACAAAAGTCTGATAATTATTGATATAATTAAAGTATCAAAAGCAAGGAGGATCAGCTATGCGCATTGAATTTTCAGGAGCAGCAGGTACTGTAACTGGTTCCAGTCATCTACTACGGGTTAAGGACAAGAGAATTCTTCTGGATTGCGGACTGTATCAGGGAAAGGATGAAAAAGACAAAGGAAATGATGTGTTTGCGTTCATTCCATCCACCATTGATTATCTGATTCTTTCTCATGCCCACATTGACCACAGCGGCCGTATTCCACTGCTTTACAAACGTGGATTCCGAGGCAAAGTTTTCGCCACGCCTCCCGCAAAAGCTCTTGCAGAGATTCTTCTCATGGATTCCGCCTACATCCACGAACAGGATGCGGAATGGGAGAATAAAAAACGGCAGCGAAAAGGTCTGGATCCTGTGGAGCCGCTTTATACAGCCAAAGATGCAGAAGGGGCTCTGACCCTCTTTGAAGCCATAGATTTCAATCAGAGAACCGTCCTTTTTCCTGGTTTTGAGATGCAGTTTCTGGAAGCGGGGCACATGCTGGGCGCTGCCATTACAGAACTTTTCATTCAGGAAGAAGAGCGGAAGGTGAAGCTTGTCTATACAGGTGATCTGGGAAATCAGGGTATTCCACTCATGAAAGAACCTGTAGAAGTGGATGAAGCGGATTTTCTCATCATGGAATCCACCTACGGCAACAGACTGCATCCTGATAATAAAACAGAGCACGAAGAACTCATCAGCATCATCAATGAGACCTACCGGAAAGGAGGAAATGTCATTATTCCTTCTTTTGCTGTAGGCCGAACCCAGGAGCTCTTATATATACTCAATGAGTTCCAGGAAGCGGGCAGACTGGAACGTGGTGTCAAAGTATATGTGGATTCACCCCTTGCATCAAAGTCCACTCAGATTTTCAAAGAGTACTCCCGTTATTTTGATGAAGAAAGTCAGGAAAGAATGAGACGGGGAGACCACGTGCTGGAATTCAGGAATCTTTTTTTCACAGAATCTGTAGAAGATTCCATGGAGCTGAACCGCACCAAGAAAGGATGCGTCATCATCAGTGCTTCCGGGATGGCGACGGCAGGAAGAATCAGACATCACCTCAAGCATAATCTGTGGAGATCGGAATGCAGCGTGGTTTTTGTAGGGTATCAGGCAGAAGGGTCCTTAGGCAGAATCATTCAGGATGGTGCCAAAACAGTGAATCTCTTTGGAGAAGATATTGCTGTTCATGCAAAGGTATACAGCTTTTCCGGACTATCAGGCCATGCGGACAGGAGAGGCCTCTACAATTGGGTCAAAGCCATACGAAAAGGTCCTAAAGAAATCTTTCTGACTCATGGAGATCTCTCTGCGGCTACAGCACTCAAAGAGCTTCTGTCAGGTGATGGATATAATGTTCGTATTGCCAAAGATGGAGATATCGTACCAATCAGAGATTATGTAAAGCTTGTACCAAAAATCGAGGAAACTGATTTAGAAAAGACCGCTGTAGCTACTGCTCTTTCCAGATTGCGAAAGAAGGAAGATCTCATCAAATATATTGAAACGGTTGATTTTACAAAGGTTGACACAGATGAGATCCTGAAGGATATCAGCAATATCTTGAAAAAACAGTGAAAACAGAGAAAAGCGAAAGAAGTGCCAAAATCCATTGGTAAAAGCCATTCAAATATTGTATAATAATGTTGTGTCTTTTGAGTATAGCTAATGATAAATCATTAACTATACTCAAATTCATGTGTTTATAACCTACGGAAACGTAGTTATAGTTTAGAAATCTTTAGGCCGGATTTCTAAGAAATATATATTAAGGAGAGGTATAGACATGAGAAAAACTAAAACCATGGATGGAAATATGGCTGCATCCTACATCTCGTATGCATTTACAGATGTATCCGCCATCTATCCAATTACCCCATCCAGTACAATGGGTGAGAATGTCGACGAGTGGTCTTCCAAAGGAATGAAGAACATTTTCGGCCAGCCTGTAAAGGTTGTTGAAATGCAATCTGAAGCAGGAGCAGCTGGAGCAGTTCACGGTTCCCTTCAGGGTGGAGCACTGACTACCACTTATACAGCATCACAGGGACTTCTGCTCATGCTTCCAAATATGTACAAAATCGCAGGAGAACTTCTTCCTGGCGTATTCCACGTAAGTGCCAGAGCTATTGCAGCACATGCACTTTCAATTTTCGGTGACCATCAGGACGTTATGGCTGCTAGACAGACAGGATTCGCTATGCTTGCTGAATCCAATGTACAGCAGATCATGGACCTTTCTGGTGTTGCTCACTTGGCTTCCATCAAGAGCAGAGTGCCATTCCTGAACTTCTTTGACGGTTTCAGAACCTCCTCAGAAGTACAGAAGGTAGAAGTCATTGAGTATGATGAACTGGAAAAACTTCTGGACAAGGAAGCTGTTGCTGAATTCAGAAGCAGATCCCTGAACTCAGAAAGACCAGTGACAAGAGGTACCGCACAGAACCCTGACATCTATTTCCAGGGAAGAGAAGCGGCCAACAGATACTATCTTGCAGTTCCTGAAATTGTTGAAGGATACATGGAAGAAATCAACAAGATCACAGGAAGAAACTACGGACTGTTCAACTATCATGGAGCACCAGATGCTGAGCATATCATCATCGCTATGGGATCTGTTTGTGACACTGCTGAAGAAGTTGTAGACTACCTCACCAAGAAGGGTGAAAAGGTTGGTCTTGTAAACGTACACCTTTACAGACCTTTCTCCACAAAACATTTCATGAATGCAATTCCAAAGACTGTAAAGAAGATTGCTGTTCTTGACAGAACAAAAGAACCAGGTTCTGCTGGAGAGCCACTTTACCAGGATGTCAGAAATGCTTTCTACGAAGCTGATGTAAGACCTGTCATCGTTGGTGGAAGATACGGACTTGGTTCCAAGGACGTTACACCAGGACAGATTCTTGCAGTTTATGAAAACCTTAGCTATGGCGAAGTGAAGAACGGATTCACCATCGGAATCGAAGATGATGTGACTTATACTTCTCTGCCAAAGCATGCAGAAATTGATACTACCGCTGAAGGTACTGTACAGTGTCAGTTCTGGGGACTTGGTTCCGACGGTACTGTTGGCGCCAACAAGGCATCCATCAAGATCATCGGAGACCATACCGATATGTACGCACAGGGATACTTCTCCTATGACTCCAAGAAATCCGGTGGAATCACTGTATCCCACTTAAGATTTGGTAAGAATAAGATCAGAAGCCCATATCTCATCCTGAATCCTGATTTTGTGGCTTGTCATAATCCATCTTATGTAAATAAGTATGACATGACAAAGAACCTGAAGGACAATGGAACCTTCCTGCTGAACTGCGCATGGACCGCAGAAGACTTAGATGCACATCTTCCAGCGAAGATGAAGCAGGATATCGCTAAGAAGAACATCAATCTCTACATCGTAGACGCACAGTCTATCGCAACTGAGATTGGTCTTGGCACCAGAATCAACATGATCATGCAGTCCGCGTTCTTCAAGCTTGCAAACATCATCCCAGTTGAAGATGCTATGAAGTATCTGAAGCAGTCTGTGGTTGATTCCTATGGCAATAAGGGCGAAAAGGTCGTCAACATGAACTACGAAGCCATCGATAGAGGCGTTAACGCTCTTGTGAAGGTTACTGTTCCTGCTGAATGGGCCAACGCTGTAGAAACCAAAACAGATGAAAGAAATGTTCCTGATTTCATCAAGAACATCCTTGAGCCAATGAATGCACAAGAAGGAGACAGACTTCCAGTATCCGCATTCCTTGGCAGAGAAGACGGAACCTTCCCAATGGGAACCTCCGCTTATGAAAAGAGAGGAATCGCTGTCAATGTTCCTGAATGGAATATTGAAAACTGTATCCAGTGTAACCAGTGTTCCTATGTATGTCCTCACGCTGTCATCAGACCATTCCTTGTGAATGAAGAAGAAATGGCCAATGCTCCAGAAGGATTTGAAGCTAAGAAGGCTATGGGCGGAAAGGCATTCGGAGACCTTCAGTACAAGATTCAGGTATCCGTACTTGACTGTACAGGTTGCGGAAACTGTGCTCAGGTTTGTCCAGCACCTAAGAAGGCGCTTGTGATGAAGCCAATTGAAACACAGATGCATGAAACAAATAACTGGGAATATGCACTGTCACTTTCCCATAAGATCAACCCAATGAATAAGAACACCCTGAAGGGCAGCCAGTTCGAGCAGCCACTTCTTGAGTTCTCAGGTGCATGTGCAGGCTGTGGAGAAACACCATATGCGAAGCTCATCACACAGCTCTTCGGTGACAGAATGATGATTGCGAACGCTACCGGATGTTCATCCATCTGGGGTGGATCTGCACCAGCAACTGTTTACACCACAAATCATCTTGGACAGGGTCCAGCTTGGGCGAACTCCCTGTTCGAGGACAACGCTGAGTTTGGTCTTGGTATCTACCTTGGACACAAAGCTCATAGAGCGAAGCTTCTGCCAATAGCAGAAAAGCTCGTTCAGAATCCAATGGCTTCAGAAGAACTGAAGGCTGCAACACAGAACTGGATTGAAAACTTCGACAAGGGTGACGAATCCAAGGCTGCAAGAGCTGCACTTCTACCACTTCTTAAGACTTCCGAACTGGAAGAAGCCAAGGAACTTTATGCAGAAAGAGACTTCCTCACCAAGAAGAGCCAGTGGATCTTCGGTGGAGACGGTTGGGCTTATGACATCGGATTCGGTGGACTGGACCACGTACTTGCCACAGGTGAAAACATCAATGTTCTTGTTATGGATACAGAAGTGTACTCCAATACTGGAGGACAGTCTTCCAAGTCCACACCTACAGCTGCAATCGCTAAGTTTGCTTCTGCCGGTAAGAGAACAAAGAAGAAAGATCTCGGCATGATGGCCATGAGCTATGGTTATGTATATGTTGCTCAGATTGGTATGGGTGCTGACAAGAACCAGGCCATCAAGGCAATCGTTGAAGCAGAAGCTTACGACGGACCATCCCTCATCATCGCATACGCTCCATGTATCAACCAGGGACTTAAGCTTGGAATGGGCTTCAGCCAGGAACAGACAAAGAGAGCAGTTGAGTCAGGTTACTGGCAGCTGTACAGATTCAATCCACTTCTGAAGGAAGAAGGAAAGAATCCATTCTCACTGGATTCCAAGGAACCAACCAGAAGCTTCAGAGAGTTCATTGATAGTGAAGTTCGTTATGCTTCTCTTGCTAAGGCTTTCCCAGATGAAGCAGAAGCTCTCTTCGCTAAGACAGAGAAGGATGCTATGGAAAGACTGGATAGCTACAAGAGACTGGCTTCCTATGACTACTCTGCAAAGGGTACTGAAGAATAATCATCCAATGATTTTAAAGAACTGTCATTAAGTTGACAGTTCTTTTTTATGCAAAAAAATAGACCCTACATTTTAAAGAGGGTCCATTGATCCGTATCTTTCTCATATTTCAGCTCAAAGAGCACCTCTTTGTCTTGAACATTTCCCCGGCACAAAAATACCTGCATCAGATTTCCAGCCAGCTTTTCTTTTTTCCTTTCCTGAATGCTCTTGATAGAAATTACCTGGTACTTACCGTCTTCATCAATGAGACGGAATCGAATGGGATGGATACGTCCTTTAAAGTCAAACCAAGCAATCATTTCAATTGGCTTTGCAAGGACCTTCAAGAAAATCAACTCCTTGTCATATACTCTTCTTTTATAAGTGGCTGTTCATGAAAATATAGTCCTTCTCTACAACACCTCCTGAAAAAGCACGGACAGGAGAATGGAGAAATGTGGCACGGATGAGCGCCTCTTCCCCAAAGTTCTTTCGGATCAAATCCATGACCTGGTCCATCTTTTTCATTTTTTCACTCTTATGATCTGGAAAAAGAGAGAGCTGTTCCCGAAACCGGTCTTCCAGCTGAGCAAAAGAAATTCCCAGGTGTCTTACAGGCTCACCATTCCACATATCGTCAAAGAGCGCGCAAGCCTCTTCCATGAGAAGACTCGTGGAGTCCGAAGAGAAGGGAAGTGTATTCTGCATGCTGATGGATGTAAAATCACTGTAGCGAATGTGCACAGATAGTGTTTTGGCTTTTTTTCCCGCTCTTCTCAGTCTAGGGACAAGAGTCTCTCCAATGGAAAGCAGAACATTATGGCAGGAGATTCTATCCGTGAAATCAAAGGGGAGAGTGGTGGAGTTTCCCATACCTTTCATCTCTACAGTTCCTTCGTTTTTGACGGTGGAGGATTCAATCCCCCTTGCGTAGCAGGATATCATGTGCCCATACTTTTTGAACCGCTCATGGAGAAAAGATGGATCTGTATTTGCCAGCTGTCCTATGGTATGAATGTTCATTTTTCTCAGTTTCTCTGCCGTTCTAGGACCTACCATAAAAAGATCTTCGATGGGAAGAGGCCACATTTTCTGAGCCATTTCCTCTTTGTAAAGGGTATGCACTTTGTTGGGCTTTTGAAGATCTGAAGCCATCTTGGCCAGGAGTTTTCCTGTGGAAATTCCCACATTGACTGTAAAGCCCAGCTCTTTCAGAATCCGATCTTTGAGTCCTGTGGCCACAGAAACCGCATCTTCTTTCCTGATATGGCACATGTCCATAAAGCATTCATCAATGGAATACCGCTCAATGACAGGGGAATATTCTCTGAGGATCTCCACCATGGCATCACTGGCTTTCAGATACATGCTGTATCTGGGGGGAACAATCTTTAGATCCGGACATTTCATCAATGCGGAAAATAAAGTCTCTCCGGTTTTAATGCCGTACTTTTTGCTGGGTGAGGATTTTGCAAGGACAATACCGTGTCTGCTTTCAGGATCTCCTCCAACAATAGCAGGAATGGTCCGAAGATCCAGAGAGGATCCATGCTGCAGATCCCATACTGCATTCCAGGAAAGATATGCGGAGTTCACATCCACATGAAAAATTATGCGTTCCATGATTCATCACCTTACTCACTTATTCATAAACATATGTTCTTATTTCATTATATCAGAACATCAGTTCATAATAAATACCCCAGTGGTCTAATCCTCCTCAAAAAAGCTCAAAAAAAAAAGCTCTTCCCCTGAAGGGAGAGCTTTTTGCCTGTATCATCAATCAGTGTCCCAAGGGGTACTGCTTCTCCTTGTTGATCTCATTTAAAAAACTTGTGATTTCCTCATCATAGCGCTGAGGATCTGAAGCCATTGATGTCCCATGAACTGCACCATCCGCAATATAAATGAATTTTTTATCCATCTTGAAAGCGTACATCGCTTTGGACATCATTGGGGGAATATAGGTATCATCGGATCCGTGTATAAACAGCAGCGGCTGTTTTATGGTTGGCAGCTCTTTCAAAGGTGAAACATCCTCGATGGAGAATCCTGCCCTCATCTTGATGAGTACATTGACAAATCCAATCATCTTCTTGCTTTTGATTTTACTGTCCTGCTGCAGTTTCAGCAAAAGAAGTTCAGCAAGATCTGAGAAAGCACAATCAATGATGCCAAAGGAAATCCTTTGATCCATGGCCATATTGAGCATTGCAATGGTCCCACCCATGGATTCTCCGTGAAGTCCAATCTGAATATCCTGTCCAAACTCTCTGTAAAGATAGTCTGTAACGGTACTTAAATCCCATTTTTCAAAGTATCCGTATGAAGTATTTTCTCCACCGGTTTCTCCATGATTTCGAAGATCAAAGACGACCACATTGAATCCCTTCTTGTAGAAAAACGGCAAATATTTAAGGCTTCCATAAACATTCATGGTAATCCCATGGACAAGAACGGCAAACTCCTTGGATGGTTCCGTACCTTCCTCATGAGTCTGGAGATACACACGTCCATGAATCATATAGCCATAGGGAGACTTCAGCTGAAATGTCTCATAGGGAAGGCTGTTGATGTAGTCCTCCGGATAGTATCCCTGTTTTTTCACTTTTTCCAGTGCGCTGTCATAGGATTTTGTTTTCGGATATAGAATCTGATTTGTATACCTGAAAGCCAGGTATAGGAGATAGGAGAGAAAGAGAACAAGCGCTCCCAGGAGAGTATATAGTACAATATCCACAGGTAAAACCTCCAATGCATCTTGATAAGATCATTATAATGCAAAAAGTCAGAAAATGATAATGATAAATGTCGAAAAGCAATGCTCCGAACAGAAGACATCGGCGCTTTTACCTGGAAAATCGGATATATTATGATATCCGTGACCGTGGTGTAAAAAGTGTATTAACAATTAATAGGATTACTGAATATTTAGAGTATTGTAGGTATAATTATCTCAAGACTTGAAAATCAAGAGATTGGAGGAACTGGTATGAAATTCGAAATGGATAAAGTGGTAAAAAAGAGTGAGGAACTGATGAAAAAAGGAGAAGACATTGCAAAGGATGTACTTCCAAAGGTAAAAGAAGCTACATCAGAGTGGAAAGAATCTCTAAGCAGTATGATGGATAAAGGTGTTCAGAGCGCCCAAACTATTTTTGACAAGAAGGAGGATCTCAAAGCTGAAACCGTTGATTTGATTTCCGACAAAAAGAAAGAGGTGAACTCCATGATCAGTTCAAAAACAGACAAGAAAAACACAGGTAAAATCGTGGCTGGAGTAGCTGTTGCAGCAGCGGCGGCAGCGGCTTATGCACTATACAAAAAGAATAAGATCCGCAACGAGAATCTGAAAGAAGAGTATTCAGAAAAACTCACAAGATGGGCTGAACTGGATCTTTCGCAGCTGGATACAGAAACAGATGATGTGAGTACACCAGTAAAGCTTCTTCCGGACAAAATCTATAAAATGGGGACCAATGCAACTGTAGGAAATCTTGTGGTCAATGTCTCCGCACCATCTGCAGGTGAAACCTTCCATCCGGATGAACCAGGAGAACCCCTGGCTGATCTGGGACTTAAAAAGGCATTCTTTGATAAAACCGCTGCAGTGAAAGATAAAATCAAAGCAAAGATTGAAGAGGGAAGACTGCAGACAAAGCTTGGCAGCATGGAAGCCAAGGATAAATATGTGGAGATTAAAGATCTGGCTGAAGATAAAATTGATGCCATGAAATCCAAAGTGGATTATACCATAACACCGAATGTGAAAGAAAAAGCGGAGGAACTGAAATTAGAGGCAGAAATCAAAGCTGAAGAGCTGAAGGAAGAGTTCTCCGAAAAGAAAGAAGAGGCCAAAAAGAAATTCGAACATCTAAAAACTCAGATGGCCAAAGGTGCAGCCGAACTGGAAGAAAAAGCAGAAGAAACTTTGGAGCAGACCGACGGCTTTATGAAAAATGACCTAGCAGCAGGCGAAGAAGATGACTTCATTCCTACAGAAGATGAATTTGTAGACGCTCCTTTTGGTGTCCAGGAAGTGTTGGAGGATCCGAAAGAAGAAGGGGAGGGCTTGAAAGAGAAAGCCAAACACCTGGCAGAAGCTGCAAAAGAAAAGCTGAGAGCTGAAAAGCCTCCAGTGGATTTGAAAGATCTGGTGGAGTATAAAGTAACCATCCATAATAAAGGGGACGAAGACTATACCTTCAATCCTATGCAGCTTCAGCTCTATGATCTGATGAAGAGATCCGTCTATCTTGTGCCAAAACATGCAGAAGGAACCACCATCGGAAGAGTCGTGGTAAAGCCAGGAGAAACCTATACCGGAAAACTTTTTGTGAAGAAAAACATGGGCAAAAAGCAGGGCATTCTCTTCTTTGAGGACCTTAGCCTTTCTCATTCTGTGCTCTTCCTTGGTGAGGGTGAAGAAGCTGTGGAAGTGGATACAGATCTGGTTCTGGATGAGGATTACCTCTATGCAGATGAAGAAGTGCTGGAAGAGCATGTGGAGTACAAGAGGCTCTAGACTTCCCATCTAAACTACACTGAAAAGGAAAGGAGATGGTACTTAATCCATCTCCTTTTAAACGCTCATATTATTTTTTTATTTTATGATAGGCCGCTACCACTGGTACTACGATCATAGCCGATACAATCGCCTCCGGAATCCCATTTGTTCCTGCAATACCCAGCAGGGCTGCTGTTGCAGCTGATTCAGAAATACCAAGGGCTGATGCATACCTGGACAGATAAATCAGATAAGCCAGACCTAAAACACCAACCGTATTGGTCAAAGTCCCCAGCAGAGCTGATATGGCAACACCACTTTTTTTGTTCTTCAGCATTCTGTATACATAACCGGATACAACGCCAATCATAATTCTGACACCCACTGAAATAATTGGGTTCCAAAAAATGAAATTTGTTGGGGTCGGGGTCATAAATGCACGTATCATACTGGATACACCGAAGATCCCTCCAACAAATGCTCCAACCAGAGGGCCTTCAATGATGGCACCTATGATTACCGGGATATGCATGATCGTTGGATTGATGGGGGGAA
Source organism: Proteiniclasticum ruminis (assembly GCF_900115135.1). GTDB lineage: Bacteria > Bacillota > Clostridia > Clostridiales > Clostridiaceae > Proteiniclasticum > Proteiniclasticum ruminis_A. The sequence goes on from NZ_FOVK01000001.1 coordinate 179,821, forward strand.
TTGGGATAAATCCCAAAGGGGTCACTGACAGGAAAATCGATATTCCTGAAAGCAAACCGATGATGGCAAGCTGTCTCGCCTGAAATCGTGTGGCTGATCTTTGTTTTTGCATGTTGTTTCCTCCGTTCTTATTCCTATGATGGGATATAATTCGGAACCGTTGTGGTTTTTGAATTAAGTTCAGTTCTCAAAATGAAATACTGACTAAGAGTATTTTAACATGTTCTCCCTAAAAGTAAACAGAGAACTTCAGCTAACCAGCTTATGAGAATAATTGTTAAAATAATGTTCAACCAAATTGAGTCAGAATGTACTAATATAGAAGAAAGGGTATCGAAAGATTTCACAAAAACATAGGTGGCTAACCCTCTGCGAAATGAAGCCCGAAAATAATGACTATACGAAAGGTGGTGCAAAGAGTATTCTTCCTCTCTATAAGAAGGAAGATGTCTCTCTATTCTATGAACATCGTAATTATAGGCGGGGTGGCCACAGGGCTTACCGCAGCTTACAGTATCAGAAAAAACCTGCCTTCCTCTAAGATCACAATCCTGGAGAGGGGCGAAGATATTTCCTACGGCGCTTGTGGATTTCCGTACTATATTGAAGGACTCATTGAAAAAGAAGAAAAGCTCATTGCCAAAAATGCAGCTGAAGTGCTTCATGATGGGTTCGATTTGAAACTCCGACATGAAGCCATAGATGTGGATTTTGAGCGGAAAGAGGTTACTGTAAGGAATCTTTCTCTACAAGAGAACCTGACACTTTCCTATGACAAGCTCGTGATTGCGACGGGAGCAAGCGCCAAACGGCTGCCATTTTTCCGTGGGATGAAAGGTGTCTTCCCATTGAACACCTTAGAAGATGCCAACCATATCAAAAAGTACATCGAGGAAGCTAAACCAGAAAAAGCAGTGATCATCGGCGGGGGGAATAAAGGTATTGAGCTTTTGGAGACACTGACCTTACTTGCTGTAGATACCCAGGTAGTAGAATTTCTGCCAAGAATTCTGAACCGGTATGATGAGGAGTTCTCGGATCTACTTTTGAAAGAGCTGAGGGGAGAGGGACATAAGATTCATACGCGTGAAGAAGTTACAGGGGCAGAAGCAAGTGAGAAAGGATTTATGAAAACCGTCGTCACGGATCAGAGAACCTATGAGGCAGAACTAGTCATTGAAAGCATCGGTCTTACTCCTAATACAGATTTTCTTCAGGGGAAAGGTCTTCAAATGGAAAAAGGCGCAATTGTTACAGACCGCTACGGAAGAACCTCCATCGGAGATGTCTACGCAGGCGGAGACTGTGCGCTGATTTACGACCATATGAGTGGACAGAACACGTATCTTCCATTGGGAACCAACGCAAATAAAATGGGCCGTCTCATTGGTCTTTCTATTGCCGGAAAAGAACCCGATTTTAAAGGTGTCCAAGGAAGTGCGATGCTGAAAGTCTTTGAATTTGAAATGGCCATGACCGGACTTACCGATCAGCGGGCTGCAGAACTCGGGCTTCCCTTTGACAGTGTAATGGTCAGAACAAGAAATAAATCTGGATATTACCCAGGAGGCACGGAATTCTTCGTAAAGATCACTTTTGATCGCAATACAGGTAAAATACTGGGGGGACAGGTCTTTGGCAGAGAGGGCAGCGCACTGAGGATCCAGGCTCTTGTAGCCTCTGTATATGCAGGTCTGACCGTACACGATCTGGAATATATGGACTTTGGATATATCCCTCCGCTGAACAGCGTTTGGGACTCATTGAATATCGCAGGCAGAAAAGCTTCGGAAAAGATAGAAAACAGTAGAAGAGGAGCAACACGTTAAATGAAATCAGATGGATTCAAGGAATGGACAAAACCAGAAGTGGAGACACTTCTGGCGGAAATGAAACATATTTATGATCAGGGTGTTTTGAAAAATCTGACCTATCGGAAAAGACTCCTGCAAAGACTGAAACATGTCATCAGAAAATACGAAAAAGAGATTGAGACAGCTCTTTATAGCGACCTGGGAAAATCCTCCACAGAAGCTTTTCTCACTGAAATTGGAATACTATATTCCAGTATCGATCATATGATAAAAAATCTGGAGTCCTATGCGACACCCAGAAAGGCAAAAAAACATGTGGCCACCATTTTTTCAGACGGATATATCTATCGGGAGCCCTATGGAGTTGTGCTGATCATCTCTGCCTTTAATTATCCATTTCAGCTGCTGATGGAACCTCTCATTGGAGCCATCGCCGCTGGAAATGTAGCTGTGGTAAAACCATCTGAACAGGCTGTTTACACAGAAGAACTACTGGAAAGAATCATCCGGGAAGCATTCCCTAGTGGGATCGTCCGACTCGTAAAAGGCTCCAAGGAAACAGTAACGAACCTTACCACATCAGATTTTGACTATATTTTCTTTACAGGCAGCACTTCAACAGGAAAAGCCATCATGGAAAATGCGGCCAAGAATCTGACCCCGGTGACTTTAGAGCTGGGGGGCAAGAGTCCCGCTCTTGTCATGAAACGCGCTGACGTCAAAAACGCAGCCAAGAAAATTGTATTCGGAAAATTCATCAATGCAGGCCAGACCTGTATCGCGCCGGACTATGTTCTGGTGCACAAAGAGGTGCTGAAACCTTTCCTCTTGGAAATCAGGAAGACCCTTTTGAAGTTTTATGGGGAGGATCCCCAAAAGTCACAGGACTATTCCCGGATCATCAATAAGCATGCTTTAAAGCGCCTTCAGGAGATTCTGACAAAAGATCAGGACTATATCATTCTGGGAGGAAAAATCGATCCACTGGAAAACTATATGGAACCCACAGTCCTTCTTCATGACAGTCTGGCCATGGAGGCCATGAAAGAAGAAATCTTTGGGCCAATACTGCCCATCATCGTCTACGAGGATATCAATGAGGCATTAAAGAATATAAAACCTCTGGGTAAGCCACTGGCTTTCTATCTTTTCACAGAGGATAAGCCACTGGCTGAAAAGATCCTGGAACGCATGTCCTTTGGTGGAGGATGCATCAATGATGTTTTATTCCACATCGCCACTCCTCATCTTCCCTTTGGTGGTGTTGGTCCCTCCGGTATGGGGAACTATCACGGAAAATACTCTTTCTATACGTTCACACATAAAAAGGCTGTGCTGAAATCCAGCAGCCGCCTCAGTATGAGTATCAATGAGCCCCCCATGACCGGCTACAAAGAAAAAATCATCAGAATACTCCTGAAATAGTCTGAAAAGCTGTGTGGCTCCACACAGCTTTTGCTATAATGGAGAATGAATAACTTTTCGAAGGAGGTGCGATTTCCATTACACCACAAGAAGCACTGAATAAATACTTTGCATTGCCCTCATATAAAAAAGAACAGCTGATACTGATTCAAAAGATTTTATCCGGCAAGGATGTGCTGGGGGTGCTTCCCACGGGATACGGGAAATCTCTCTGCTATCAGATTCCGGCTCTTCTATTCAAACGGCCCACTGTAGTGGTTTCTCCTTTAATCTCTCTTATGAAGGATCAGGTGGATGCTCTGGAGGATCGGGGCATTGCTGCAACCTATATCAACTCCTCCTTATCCTTGGAAGAGTCCAATGAAAGAAAACGGAACATCCGAAAAGGAAAGTACAAACTGATTTATGTCTCTCCAGAGTCTTTAAAGTTAAAAAGATTTACCGATCTCTTACGGGATATCCAACCAGCTCAGGTGGCGGTGGATGAAGCCCACTGTATCAGTGTCTGGGGACATGATTTCAGACCTTCCTACCTGGATATTCATGAGTTTATTGATACATTGCACCCCCGACCTGTACTGACGGCATTCACTGCCACAGCCACAGCGATGGTTCAAAATGACATTCTGCACCTGCTGAAGTTACAAGATCCAGTCACAGTGATGGGTGACCTCAATCGGGAGAATCTTTACTTTGAAGTCATCTCCACGGAACATGAACAGCAGGATCTTCTTCGGGAGATTGAGAAAAGACCTCTAGAACAGGGGATCATTTACTGCCAGAGAAGAAAAGAAACAGAAGCTGTAGAATCGTATCTTCGTCTTCAGGGCTATAAAACAGGTCTTTATCATGGAGGTATGGAGGATGAAGACCGCAAATCTGTACAAGAGGCTTTTTCCTATGACAGAATTCAGATTGTTGTAGCAACCAATGCCTTTGGCATGGGTATTGATAAATCCAATGTCCGTTATGTCATTCATCTTGGTATCCCCAAAAATATTGAATCTTATTACCAGGAAGCCGGCCGTGCGGGAAGAGACCAAGGGTTCAGCGAGTGCATTCTTCTGTACCGCCCAAAGGATTATTACCGTCAGTCGCAGCTGATTGCCTTCTCCGCAAAATCAGAAGAACGGAAGACCATTGAACTAGAAAAACTTAAATGGATGAATGAGTACGGAAAAACCACCCAATGTCTTCGAAGTTTTATTCTGAATTACTTTAAAGGAATTGGGACAGCTTCGATAACAACTTACTGCGGCAACTGCTCCTCCTGTGTAAAGCTGGGTAAAATTGATCTTTCAGATTTCAACAGGAAAATCATGCTGGCAATCCATAATTTAGACTATGATATGAATCCGGATTCCATCCGGCAGTTTCTTCTTGGCGAATCAAACCCACTGATGAAAGATGATGTATCACAGCTGTCTCATTATGGTATATTGAGACACTTCAGATCCGACGATTATTCTATATACTGGAATCTGTTCCTAAAAGAAGGCTATCTGTTGAAGGGATCGCTCACAGATAGGGGACAGGAGCTCATGAAAGAACTGGAGCTTTATCCTCTAGAATCAGCCAGACAGGATCGTATAGGGTACCAGGAAGATCTGTTTAAAAGGCTGAAAGATCTGAGAAAAGAGCTGTCCAGAAACATCGGCATTGCACCTTATATTATTTTTCATGATGAGAATCTGAAAGATATCGTACGGAAAATGCCAATGAATCTTGAGGAATTCTCCGAAGTTCGAGGTGTCGGGAGAGTAAAAACAGCGAAATATGGACACTTCTTTTTGGGAGAAATCCATACGTTCGTCAGAGAGCATGCGCTGACCACGGAGCTTCTGAAATCTCCAGAGGAATCTGAAGGAGAACAGCTTTTTAAAGAATACGATACGTTCTATCTCTATGAGAAGGGTACTTCCATTGAGGAGATTGCAAATCTTTTATCCGTCGTACCCGGAACCGTAGTAGACAGGCTTCTCAAAGAACATAAGGCAGGGAAAGAAGTAAGGCTGGAGGACCTCTTTAAAAAGGAGCTGGAGGAAGAGATCCTTTCCACCATCAACGACTTGAAGACCGATAAACTTCGTCCAATCCGTGATGCACTGCTTCAAAAAGGTCATCTGGTAGAATACACAGATTTGAAAGTTGTTTTCTACAAACACTTTGGAATTTATAAAAAATAAGAAGGAGTGTGCAGTTTTGCTGCACACTCCTTCTAAAAGGATAAGAAAGAAGAGATTCCGTTCAGGTCCATCTGGTAGCCTTTGCCCCATATGGTTTTAATAAGACACCTGTATTTACCGAGTTTTCTTCGGAGTGATTTGATATGGGTATCAATGGTTCTGGAATCTCCCAGAAAATTATACCCCCACACAGCTTTTATCAGCTCATCCCTGGTCAGCGTCGTCATCTCATGAAGCCTTAAAAATAGAAATAAATCAAACTCCAATGGCGTCAGAGGCAGAACCTCATGCTGAACACTGATGGTTCTTTCCCTATAATTCAAGACCAAGTCCTCACAGATACAGCCGTTATCCATTTCTTCCGCGAAATTCAGTATTCTGTCCACGAGATTTCTGTCCATGGATTTCACTTTCATCGGAAAGTACTTCTTCAGCAGCAAATCCTTATGATGAAAATCCATAGGTGTCAATTTACTAAGTAATAAAAAAAACTTTATGCTATGCTGCTTTTCAATCAGCAAATCAATTTCCTTCTGATACCTCTTGTATACTGAAGAGGGGAGTATCATCAAATCTATTGGTTTGTTCCATACTTCTATGAAGTCTTCGTGCGACTCTGGAAGAATCACATGAAGCTGCTGATTCGCGGATGCCACCTCATGTAACATAGCTCTGTCTTCCATTCCTGCAATGAGTATAGTATGCATCTGTTTCACCTCACAGGGAATCTTACCATGAAGTTTTGAAGTAGATTTAAAGAAATTAAACTAAAAGAGCGAATTAAGATTTTTTTAAAGACTCGCGACCTCGCCAGTTCAAAAGCTTTTCTTCATGTTATATTCAAATTGTGGTATACTATAAAGGAAATATGCGAACAACAAGAAGGAGGTTGAGCAACAATGAAAGTATGCAAAGCGCTTGTGATTTCAGTTCTTTCCATGGCAGCAGGAGCATTGATCTACAAGACCGTAACCGACCATAAAAATGAGATTGACTCATTTGTCAATGAGTATGGGGAGTTCATCGAAGACGATTTGTTGGAACCTGAACTGCTGGTAGAAGAATAAAAATGTAAAACGACGGATTTTAGATCCGTCGTTTTTTATTTTGATTTTCTGAATAATTCTATAGAAACATTAAATATATTAAACTTAATTCAGAATATGTAAGGAGTAGACTACAGATGGCTTGTAATATAATCCTGTATTCTGTCATTATAAGCATTCAGAAGTTTTAGGACCATAGGGTGTGAGGTAGAGGAGAGTTCCTTTTCATCTATTTTTGAAATAGGCAGTATTTTGGGGGATGTTCCACTGATAAAAGCTGCCTCGATCCGATAAAGATCTGACAGTTTTACAGGTTTCTCTTTTACAGGGAAAGAGAGTTCCTCTGCAATCTGAAGAATTCTTTTCCTAGTGACTCCACCCAAAACATCCTTGAGAGGCGGGGTATAAAGTGTCTCATCCAGGACAAAGAACACATTGGATTTGGATCCTTCCGTGATTTCTCCATCTCTATTCACAAGGAGTGCTTCATAAATCTGGTGCTCCTCGATGAAGGAAGTGACTTTTTCTTTATATGACAGTCTCACAACCTTGGCATTGGGATTGCTTCTTTCAAGAAAAATCGTCTTTGTTCGGATGCCTTCCGCATAAAGGAATGCATCCGGATAGCTGTGGGGAATGAAATACAGATAAAGGGCAGGTATTTTTTCACCATTCACCACCAGCTTGATGTTGCCTTTTATAAACCCATTCTTCTGACAAAGCTTTTCTATGAGGTCTTTGAGTTCTTCCGCTCTGAAGGTATAGGGCATTTTTAAAAGCTTCAAAGATGCTTCCATTCTTTCCATATGTTCTTCCAGAAACAAAGGAATCCCTCGTATGATCCGAATTACCTCATATACATTATCTTTTTCAAGTACAAAGTGAAATTCATCAGCTTCTATAAATTCATGATTTTTCAATGCAAAAGCGCCACGTATTTTCTCCATATCTTACCTCCAATAAAGCACAGGATATTTGGGGTTTTTCTTTTTATAGTTGATGAGATAGGGTTTCCCTACAAGCTTCAAAAGGGGATCATCACTCATGGAATCAGAGAACATATAAGATTCTTTCCATTCAATCTGATGCTCAGGGATCATTTCATAAAGTCTTCTCACTTTTTCTATCCCTTTATTATTTTCTCCTATCATTTTCCCAGTGAAATATCCATTTTTCACTTCAAATCTTGTGCCCATCACATAGTCTGCATCAAATATATCCTTCAAATTCAAAATATAGAACTCAGGTGATGCAGAGGTCAATATGATGGTATAGCCCTTTTCTTTCAGCTCCTGAACTTTACGCAGTCCATCCTCATAGAGGAAGCTCCTTAGTGAGTCCTTAAGATAACCCTCCACCTGTGTTTCCAGTTCTTCCTTAGAGGTATTCTTTAAGAAAGTCAGAAACATTTCTTTCGTTGCTTTTTCTTTCTGAATCCCCGCCTTGAACAGTACACCACTGAGAAGAGCCTTTGGAAGGTGCAGAAGAAGAGCAGGTTTTTTCTTCGTCAGATAGGCATAAAAAGCGATAAGTGTCTCTTTGCCCGTCAGTGTAAAATCCACATCAAAAAGTGCCAGTTTCATAGAATTCCTCCTAACAGTAAAACCTTGAGAATCGCTTCCCAAGGTTTTCTTCAGTTTGTTCAGTTATCTTACTGAAGCGGCTCTTCATCCTCTTCAGCTTCCACCATTTCTGCGTAAGCTTCTGATACCTTGTTGAACTCTTCTTCATCTAGGAATACCAGTTCGCCTTCTTCACCTTCAACGCGAAGAGGAGTTACAGTTTCATCCTGATTCATAACAAGCACATAGACATTGCCATCCAGTTCGAACTCATCCACGATTGGATGGTCTTCTGTGGTGCCGTCTTCATTTTCAAAGGTAACTACTGGGGTGTGATGGTGTTCGTGGTCATGGTCATGACCTCCACAGCAAGATCCTTGATCATGATTGTGATCATGGCCTCCACAGCACTCCTTGTCTTCTTGGTCATGTCCGCCGCAGCAGCTTCCGTGTTCATTGTGTATATGTGTCATAAATTTCCTCCAAAAAATTAATAATCAGCTTATTCTATCATAAAAACTTAAAAATACCTATAGGGAACTACCGGTTGATGACAGAAGAAATAGGTGGAATAACCTGCTTCTTCCTGGACAGGATCCCTGGGATATATACAGAGTTTTCTTTCATGGTAACCCCAAATGCTTTGTTTATGATATCCTTTTGTTTTCCAACAACAATCAGTTCAGAACCTTCCTTATAGATATCTGTGACAATCAGCACTTGAAGACTGAATCCGAAATCACTGGTCATTTCTTCCATGGCTTCAATGATGTCACCTTTGAGATCATTCAGTGACTCCGCATCCATGGTATATACCTGAGAGACGCCAATCCGGCTGCTGTCATAGGTGAAGATTTTAAAGTCCTGCTTCAGAATCTCTTCAGGGGTCTTTCCAGCCAAGGAAGTACCATATTTAAACATCTCCAGTGCAAATTCCTCTACATCAATGTCTGCAATCTGAGCCAATCTTTCCAAGGTCAGCCTATCCACATTGGTGGAAGTAGGGGACTTGAAAAGCAGCGTGTCAGAGATGATTGCTCCAGCTAGAAGGCCTGCTGTCTTCTTAGAAGGTCTGATGCCATTTTCAAAAAAGATATTGGCTACGATGGTTGAGGTGCTTCCCACAGGCTCATTCCTGAAAAAAATAGGAGAGGTGGTCGCAACATCTGCAACGCGGTGATGATCGATGATTTCAAGGATTTCTGCTTCATTGAGACCTTCAACGGACTGACCTTTTTCATTGTGGTCCACCAAAATCACTTTCTTCTTCTTGCCAGAAATAAGATGATATCTGCTGATGGTTCCAATGACCTTACTTTCTTCATTCACCACAGGATAACTTCTGAATCTGGTCTCTGCCATGGTGTTTCTGATATCTCCGATATAATCATCAGAAGAGAAATAAATGATATCCTCTCGGCTCATCACATAGCTTACGGGAACTGCCTGGGTGATGAGTCTTGAAGTAGTGTATGTGTCATAAGGTGTGGATAAAATGGTTACTCTATTCTCATTGGCTTGTTCGATAAGAGATTCTTCCACTTCACCGGAACCTGTGACAATGATCAGTGACACTCTTTTTTGTATGGCGACTTCCAAAGATTCTCTGCGGTTTCCTGTAATGACGATGTCGCCTTCTTCCAGAGTTCTCTGCACATCTTCAGGGGAAGCCGATAAAGCGAATATTTTACCATAATAATGCTTTCTGTCTTTATCCAGATGAATGATCTGTCCGGTGAGGGTATCCAGAAGATTGTTTACGGTGACCTTGGATTTTCCAAGAATCATATTATCCCAAACATCCATATAGCTTTCGGTGACATTGGAGACAGAAACTACGCCATTTAGCGTCTCATTCTCATCTACCACTGGAAGACTTTTGATATTGTTCATCCGCATAATATTCCATGCCATCTTCAACGTAATGTCCGATGAAATGGGCGCAATTTTATCAATATTCAGGTCACTGACCTGAAGTCTTACATTTTCAATGAATTGAGGTGGTTCTACGCCAAAATAGGCTAGAATAAAATAGGTCTCTCTGTTGATGTCTCCAAGTCGTACAGGAACATACTGGAAATTGCCAGTTTTATTTTTAAATTCCGCATACGCAAGTGCCGCACAGATGGAATCAGAATCTGGATTTCTGTGACCTGTGATATAAACGATATCTTTCATGGTAACCTCCTGATGGATTGTATTTGAAGTAAAAAAGATGCTCTACAGCACAGAGTAGAAAAGAAGTCTGCAACAGCGATTGTAGCAGACTTTAAAACCTTATTTTCTTTTATACTGTACCTGTTTCTTGGGCATTGGCGCATCAATCTTGAAAAGATCCTTTCTGGTTGTCACGTTACGGATGTTTTTAATTTCCAGAACCTCACTGTTCTCAGATCCTTTTTTACCCTTCAGGGCTTGAATCAGAATCACATGGCCTTGTGACACGTTGATAAAGTCCGGCTTCTTGAACCATCTTTTTGCTTTGTAAACACTTCTCACAACATTCTTAGAACCGTCTGGCTTGATGATGATGGTTGCAGTCAAGACATTAAACAGCCAAAGGTATTTTTTCTCTTCCACTTTCACAGACAGAACACTTCCATAGGCCTGTGTAATTCTGTCTCCATATTTCTTCATATAATTGTCCGCATAGTACTTTTGTAATTTATCTCTAAACCCCATTGTTAAACTCCTTTATCCTATGATTGCTACACTATATTATAACATAAACCCTAAAAAAGTATACGGGAAATTCCTTGTGTTTTCAAGGAATTGTCCAAATGTTCCTGAGTTTGAGAAGTTATCTGTGTTTGCGAACTATATACACTTAATGATCTGTCTTCAAACCTTCAGTTCTTTGTCCGGTTCATAGATCTCCCATTTATTTTTGTACAAGGAGACTAGGAGGAAGAAGGGGTTCTGTGATAAAATAAGTGTGATTAGAACTAGGAGGTAATTTACTATGGATAAACTGACATTGGCAAAGCATATTGACCATACATTATTGAAACCGGAAGGTACTGAAGCAGAGCTCATCAAGCTTTGTGAGGAAGCCAAAGAATACAAGTTTTTCAGTGTGTGTGTCAATCCATGCAACATTGAAAAAGCGAAGGAACTGTTGAAAGACTCTGACACAAAAATTTGCACAGTGGTTGGATTCCCCCTGGGTCAGATGACTACGGAAGCCAAAAGCTTTGAGACAAAAGAAGCAGTGTTTTTAGGTGCCGAAGAAGTGGATATGGTCATCAATATTGGAAAATTGAAGGATAAGGATTATGACTATGTTCTCGAAGACATCCGTGCAGTGGTCCTTGCTGCTGGTGGAGTACTGACCAAAGTAATCATCGAAAGCTGTCTGCTTACCGATGAGGAAAAAGTGAAAGCATGCGAACTTGCCAAGGCAGCCGGTGCGGATTACGTAAAAACCTCTACAGGATTCTCAAAATCAGGTGCCACTAAGGAAGATATCGCGCTGATGAGAAAGACTGTAGGTCCAGAAATGGGCGTGAAAGCATCAGGAGGCATCAGAACCCTGGAAGATGCACTGGCCATGATCGAAAATGGAGCTTCCAGATTGGGCCTTTCAGCAAGTGTTTCTATTGTAAATTCTCTATAAGCATACTTTTCACTTCTGAAGTCTTGGAGAAGGAGAATGCATATGTATCGTGACATAATAGATGGAGACCAATTAAAAAAACTTCTGCCAGATCTTCCAGAAGACTTATCAAATGGGAAATTGGAAATTTTTATAAGGTCCTATTCTGATGACAGCAAGAAATTAGAAGAGGTTCTGCAAAAAATCAAAAAGCAGGTAAATCGTTCTGCGTTTCTGGGTAAAGAAAAAGAAGTTTTCTTTTTTGAAGCAGATGATGTTCCGGAGGATCTCCGAAAACCGCTGACATCAAAACTCAAAGAGCTTGGATACAGCGCAGATATCAAAGAGGGAGCTCGTGGCACAGTCATTCTGACCATCCGCTGGAAGAACACATAAAAAACCAGAGTTTTGGCTTCATCATCAGCCTGAACTCTGGTTTTTTCATCTTATGATCTAGTTCGTTTATCTGGAAGTTTTCTAAAAATAAGATTCCCCACAAGGTTACCGAAAACTACTGCAGCCAACATAAAGACAAACAGCAGATAGGCTAGTGGCATAAAGCCTTCCAAGTTTCCAAAATACGTCTGATATAAAAGATAGGGAATCAGAAGAAGACTGAGGAGCGTTGGAAGAAACCGAACCCATTTGTTTTTTGTGAAAAGAGAACTGATAAAGCTGTAGATTCCTCCGGCAAGAAACAGGAGAATAAGTAAAAATAAAAGTCTTAGGGTTCCTGTATCCATAATAAAGGCTCCTTTCATGATTGATTTGAATGATTCTAATTATAACAAAATGTAGTTTGATACGCAAAATAATGGTAAACTATTAATACATTATTCAGATATTGTCTAAATCCTCGTTGTCTTTATCCGCTACAATAATAAAAAGGATGGAAGGAGTTTTTGCCGATGATAGACCGAGAAATGCAAAAAATGGAAGGACGCTGGTTCCTCCAGTATTCCGGGTGTCCTTTGTGGAAAAAGGGAAGCATTGATACCATCTCTTTTGACTTTGAACTGATGCACAAAGGCGAGGATCTGGTTCTGAAGGAACAGGTCGAATACCGAAAAAACGCTAAAATGAAAGTAAAAAAAGGGTTTGAGATTCCTGACGAAAAAAACGGAACCTTCCGCTGGCGTGGTGTGGGCATGAACAGACTGTTCAGAAACACTTCCAAAGTCCTCTACAACGCAGAAGGGATTCTCGTTATGTGGTTTGAAAAAACAGTCTCTACACCAGAGTCCATAGACATTCTTACCCGGAAAAAGCATCTGACTGCTCACGAAAGCGGGTATATTTTCCGAATTCTGGAAACCATCGAAGATGCCCGTAAGTTTATCCCTAATCTAGAATCTGTGAATATCTTGTAATTTTGTTGGATTATTCACAATTGCAATTGATTGAAAATTTCGTCAAAGAGCGTAAAAAGCTTGATAAAATGCGGTTTTTCAATTAAAATATAAGTAACATCAAACAGTAATCAACAAGGGGGCCAAATGTATGAAGACTTACATTTATGCAAGAAACATCACATTAACAGATGGATTAAAGGAGGCCGTAGAAAACAAACTGAACAGGCTAGACAAGTACTTCAATCAGCCTGTGGAGGCTAGAGCTACTCTTAGTGTCACTAAGATGGATCAAACCTTTGAAGTTACCATCCCCTTCGGAAATGTACTGCTGAGAGCTGAAGAATCAAGTGATGACATGTACAAATCCATTGATCTGGTTCAGGATAAGCTGGAAAGACAGATCAGAAAATATAAGACAAAAATCGAGAGAAAGGCTGGAGACACTTCCGTCAGATTCAATGAAACTGCCTTTACCAGAGCAGAAGAAAAAGAGGAAGAGGATGCACCAAAGATTGTAAGAACAAAAAAAATATCCATGAAGCCTATGTCTAAAGAAGAAGCTGTGCTTCAAATGGAACTTCTTGGCCACAACTTCTATGTATTTGAAGATGAAGACGGAGAAACCAGTGTGGTCTACAAGAGAAAGGATGGAAATTACGGGCTTCTTGAAAGAGAAGAGGAATAAAACAATATAGAACCTTGGAATGGAGCACGGAAGTGCTCCATTTTTATGTGCCTTTGAATGAAAAATAGTTCATTCCGTGTTAATGTATGTTTAATGTTTGCGTTGTAAACTAAACAGGATGAAAATTAGGCCGATCCTAATATATTGATATATTTTGTGGATAAGTGCTATAATATTATTTGTGCCATTCTATCTTTTCAGTAAATTGAAAAGTTCAGGTCTGGTGAAGCATTAATCGAGTCATTGAAATATGAATGTGGAGTTGAAAAAATGGGATTATTTGATAAGGTTTTTGGAACCTATAGCGAAAGGGAAGTAAAACGGATCCTGCCAATTGTGGATCAGGTGGAAGCCCTGGATGAAGAGTTTCAAAAACTCACCGACGAAGAATTAAGAGGAAAAACAGAGGAATTCAAAAAAAGACTGGCCAGTGGAGAAACACTGGATGACATTCTTCCTGAAGCTTTTGCTACCGTACGTGAGGCTTCTTACAGAGTGCTCAACATGAAACATTTCCGTGTCCAGATCATTGGTGGACTTATTCTGCACCAAGGACGAATCGCAGAGATGAAAACTGGTGAAGGTAAGACTCTGGTGGCAACACTGCCTTCCTATCTCAATGCATTATCCGGAAACGGTGTCCACGTGGTTACCGTCAACGATTATCTAGCCTCCAGAGATAGAGACTGGATGGGACAGGTCTATGAGTTTCTCGGACTCACCTGTGGTGTGATCCTCCATGGCCTGACCAACGAGCAGCGAAAAGAAGCCTATGCTTCGGACATCACCTACGGAACCAACAATGAGTTTGGTTTTGATTACCTGAGAGACAACATGGTGGTCTATAAAGAAAGACGCGTCCAGCGTGAACTGAATTTTGCCATCGTCGACGAAGTGGACTCCATTCTCATCGACGAAGCAAGAACACCTCTGATCATATCTGGGCAGGGGGATAAATCTACAGAATTTTATAAAGTTGCAGATTTCTTTGTGAAGCGTCTCAAAAAAGAAGAACACTTTACCGTAGATGAGAAAGCAAAGTCCGTCGTACTCTCTGAGGAAGGGATTAAGGAAGCTGAGTCTGTTTTCCATCTGGAAAACTACGCAGAGCCTAAAAACATGGAGCTTCAGCATCATGTGACTCAGGCTTTGAAAGCCAATTATCTTTTTAAAGTAGATAAAGACTACATGGTGAAGGACGGAGAAGTTGTTATCGTAGATGAATTCACTGGCCGTCTTATGGAAGGGCGAAGATATTCTGATGGTCTCCATCAGGCCATTGAAGCAAAAGAAGGCGTGAAGGTAGAAAGAGAGTCCAAAACTCTAGCTACCATCACCTACCAGAACTACTTCAGAATGTATAAGAAGCTTTCCGGTATGACCGGTACAGCACAAACAGAGGAGAATGAGTTCAGACATACCTATGGTCTTGACGTAGTAGTCATTCCAACCAATAAGGAAATCCGCAGAATGGATCAGCCTGACCTAATTTATAGAACTGTCCAGGCAAAATATAAAGCCGTCGTTCAGGAAATCAAAGAAGCTTACAGCCGTAGACAACCTGTTCTCGTTGGAACAACCTCCATCGAGAAGTCAGAATATCTCTCTGCGCTTCTTAAGAAGAACGGTGTACCTCATGAAGTGCTGAATGCAAAGTATCATGAGAAGGAAGCTGAAATCGTGGCCCGTGCAGGTGAGCCTGGCTCCATCACCATTGCCACCAACATGGCCGGTAGAGGAACAGACATCAAACTGGGCGAAGGTGTGGTGGATCTAGGGGGTCTGAAGATCATCGGTACAGAGCGGCACGAGTCCAGACGTATCGACAATCAGCTTAGAGGACGTTCCGGACGTCAGGGAGATCCTGGTGAGTCCAGATTCTACCTGTCCCTGGAAGATGACCTCATGAGAATCTTCGGATCAGAAAAACTCTTCGGTATGATTGACAATATCGGTCTTGGTGAAGATGCTATTGAATCTAAGATGGTGACAAAATCCATCGAAAACGCACAGAAGAAAGTGGAAGGAAATAACTTCGACACTAGAAAAACTCTTCTTGGCTACGACGATGTCATGAATATGCAAAGAGAAGTCATCTACGGTCAGCGTCAGATGGTGCTGGAGGGCAAGGATCTTAAAGAGAATGTCCGTGCAATGCTACAGAATGTGGTTTCCACAGCAGTAGATCTTCACCTATCCAACGGTATGGACAAGGAAGAGGCGCTGAAGAACCTCATCACCTATATGGAAGATGCCTTTGTTCCACACAACAGCATCACTGTGGATCAGCTGCGTGAGATGAAAAACAATGAGATCGAAGAAATGCTCTTTGATATCGGCGTTTCCATCCATGAGTCAAAAGAATCTGAAATCGGCGAGCAGATCCGTGAGATTGAACGTGTGATTCTCCTGAAGGTGGTAGACACCAAGTGGATGGAACATATCAACAATATGGATCATCTGAAACGCGGTATCGGATTAAGAGCATACAAGCAGCAGGATCCGGTTCAGGCATATCAGTTTGAAGGGTCAGAGATGTTTGATGAAATGATCCGGTCCATCAATTTTGACACCATCAAGTACATCTTAAAAATCACTGTTCGTAAGGAAGAGCCCATCGAGCGTGAGCAGGTAGCGAAGGAAACTTCCACCAATCAGGATAATACATTGAAGAAACAGCCTGTTAAAAAGGATACACGAGTAGGAAGAAATTCCCCTTGTCCTTGTGGAAGCGGTAAAAAATACAAGAACTGTCATGGTCTTGGCCAATAAAAGCTGTAAATAGACTTGGGCAACCAAGTCTATTTTAAAGTCAAAAATAAAAGATGCGAAGGAGTGAGATCTATGTTGCCAAAAATACAGGAAGCGGTAACGGAACTGAAGAGTTTCAAAGAATCACTGGAAGAAATCCGGGTGTCTCTTTGACATCGATGCACTGTCCAGACGTCGAGAAGAACTGATTTTTAAAATGCAGGAAGGTTCTTTCTGGAACAATCTGGAAGAAGCCAAACAAGTGACACAAGAAGAAAAAGCCATAGAATCTACGATTAAAGAGTATTCAGAGCTTCGTGCCAGAGTGGAGGATGCTCTGGATATGGTGGAGCTCACCGATGATGACGAAGAAATGCAGACACTCCTCCTGGGAGAAGTAAAAGATTTGAAAAAAGGCGTAGAAGCCATGCATCTGAAAGTACTTCTATCCGGTGAATATGACAACAACGATGTGATTCTCACCTTGAAAAGCGGCGTGGGCGGTACCGACGCACAGGATTGGACTTCCATGCTGCTTCGGATGTATACCCGATGGGCAGAAAAGAAAGGATTTTCGGTGGAACTTCTGTCTCTCCAGGACGGTGATGAAGCGGGCATCAGAGATGCTTCTCTCAAGATTACCGGTCCCTATGCCTATGGCTATCTGAAAGCGGAAAAAGGCATCCACAGACTGGTTCGAATTTCTCCATTCAACGCTTCCGGCAAAAGGCAGACAAGTTTTGCCTCTGTAGAAGCAGTGCCTCTTCTCAAAGACGACAGCGAAGTGGTGATTAAAGATGATGAACTTAGAATTGACACCTACAGAAGTACCGGTGCTGGTGGACAGCATGTAAACACCACCGATTCTGCAGTTCGAATCACGCACCTCCCCACAGGAATTGTCGTCACCTGCCAGAATGAAAGAAGCCAGATTCAGAATAAAGAAACAGCCATGAAAATGCTGAAGGCAAAGCTGGTGGAACTGAAGGAAAGATTCCATAAAGAAAAAATAGAAGATATTACAGGTGAAATGAAAGATATGGGCTGGGGAAGCCAGATTCGAAGCTATGTTTTCAATCCCTATAATCTGGTGAAGGACCACAGAACACTGGAAGAGGACGCCAATGTGGATGCTGTGATGGACGGGGACCTGGACAGGTTCATCAGTGCCTATCTCAAGAGCATGAGTAACGGAAGCCTTCGGGCAGAGTAGGAGTAGTAGAATGGATATAATAGAAAAAATTGCACGAGAACTGAGCATCCGAAAGGATCAGGTGGAGGGGACTGTAAAACTTCTCGATGAAGGCGCAACCGTTCCCTTTATCGCAAGATACAGAAAAGAAGCCACAGGTTCCTTGGAGGACCATATGATCCGTTCTGTTTCAGAACGACTGGAATACTTGAGAGGGCTTCTTCAGAAGAAAGAAGATATCAAGAGGCTTCTGACAGAGCAGGAACAGCTCACAGAAGAGCTGGAAAAAGAAATCGAAAGGGCAGAAACAGTCACAAGACTTGATGACATTTACCTGCCGTTCCGCCCAAAGAAGAGAACAAGAGGCACCATCGCCCGTGAAAAGGGGCTCTCCCCATTGGCCGACTATATCCGTTCCGGCGGGGAAAACCCAAAGAATAGAGCAGCTGAATTTGTCACAGAAGACGTAGAAACAGCCGAAGAGGCACTGAAGTATGCCCTGGATATTCTTGCTGAAGAGTTTTCTGAGGATGCGGATCTGAAAGGACAGCTGCGCAGCATCGTTGTGAGATCCGCCGAAATTAAAACCAGCGGAGATCAGGAAAATACACCCTATGAGATGTATTATGACCATAAGGAGCCTGCGCTTCGTATGCCCAGTCACCGGACACTTGCGATTAACCGTGGCGAAAAAGAAGGTATTCTAAAAGTCAGTATCACTGTAGATGAAGTCCGAGCCCTGCAGGCGATGACTGCCCGCTATATCACGAAGAATCCTGACTGCAACGTACTGCTGAAGGATGCTTCTGAAGACTCCTTCAAAAGACTGATCTTGCCTTCACTGGAAAGGGAGCTCCGAAATACCCTGACCGAAAGAGCAGAAGATTCCTCAATCATCGTCTTTAAAGAAAATCTGAAATCCCTTCTGCTTCAGCCACCAGTTAAAGGATACAGTGTCATGGGATTTGACCCTGGCTTCCGAACCGGCTGTAAAGTAGCCGTTCTGGATGATACCGGAAAGTATGTGGACCATGCGACGGTATACCCCACAGTACCCAGAAAGGATATTGAAGGCACAAAAACAGTGCTGAAAAAGCTCATCCGTAAATATGATGTTAAAATCATTTCCTTAGGAAACGGAACAGCCTCACGGGAATCTGAGCTGGTTTTAATGGAACTGATAGAAGAGCTGAAAAAGGAGAATATCGATGTATCCTATGTCATCACCAATGAAGCTGGTGCATCTGTGTACAGTGCATCCAAGCTGGCAGGGGATGAGTATCCAGACCTTGATGTCACCATCAGAGGTGCCATCTCCATCGCAAGAAGGCTTCAGGATCCTTTAGCAGAACTGGTGAAGATTGACCCAAAATCCATTGGTGTGGGTCAGTACCAACACGATATTGGAAAGAAAAAGCTGGATTCTTCACTCATGGGTGTTGTGGAAGATACGGTAAATGCTGTCGGTGTAGACCTCAACGTGGCAACACCATCTCTTCTGTCCTATGTGGCAGGCATTAACAAAACCATCGCAGAGAACATTGTTGCCTATCGGGATGAAACCGGGAAATTCACTTCCCGGAAAGAGCTGAAAAAAGTAAAAAGACTGGGAGATAAAGCCTTTGAGCAATGCGCAGGATTCCTAAGAATCCGAGAAGGCAAGGATTTCCTGGATAATACGGGTGTGCATCCTGAGTCTTACAGCGCAGCATACACGATTTTAGAAGCTCTTGGATACAACAAGAAAAAGCTTAATGAAGAAGGCCTTCTGGATATCGAAGAAAGGGCCAATGATTTTGGACTTTCCAAGCTTTGCGAGATCTCCTCCTTGGGAGAACCTACTGTAAAAGATATTCTGAAAGAGCTTAAAAAGCCAGGCAGAGATCCTAGAGAAGATTTACCAAAACCAGTCTTCAGAAAAGGGGTCATGGACCTGAAAGATCTGGAAGAAGGCATGATCCTAACTGGTGTCGTTCGAAATGTGGCTGAATTTGGGGCTTTCATCGACATCGGTGTTCATCAGGATGGATTGGTCCATAAAAGTGAACTATCCGACCGGTATGTGAGAAACCCCTTGGAATTCGTACGATCCGGAGATGTCGTAGAGGTGAAGGTTCTTTCAGTGGATAAGAAAAGAAACAGAATCAGTCTGACCATGAAGGGCCTCAATAAAGATCACGCAAGCATGAAGCAGCAATAAAACAAAATGGACACAGCGATGCTGTGTCCATTTTGCTTCTCTATCTAGTTATGAAGAAAATACTGTTCCAGGACGGACAATATTTTTTTGAATTCATGCTGATCAATGTTTCCAAGCTTTCCTCGGAAGCTGTTGAGATAGTGGTATAACGATAGAGACTCATACTCCATATGATGATTTTTCAGATAGGAAATGGTTTTTCGGAGCCATTTTGTCAGCTCATCATATGTGGTAGAATAAAGGGAATCCTTATAAATCCCAAAGGGATAGGAGAGGGTAAAAGTCTTTTCGAGTTCATACGCTTCCTGTAAAAGTTCATGGGTTACTTGGACATTCATTTCATATACCACCTTTGATCGAAAAAATTGACAGATGAATTGATGATTTATTGCTAAATTACCATTTCATTATACCACAGGTTCGTTCCTATTGACACTTTTCTAACAACGTGGTATTCTCATATTGTAAATTAAATAGCATCTTCAGGGCGGGGTGTAAGTCCCCACCGGTGGTATAGCCCACGAACCGCAAGGTTGATTCGGTGTAACTCCGAAGCCGACAGTTAAAGTCTGGATGGAAGAAGAATGATTGTTTTTGCGTTCACGCCTTGATTTCTATATTTATATGGAATCAAGGCTTTTTTACGTAAACAATCTTCTGGAGGTTGCAAATAATCTTTAGGAGGGTTTACACATGGTAAACGTATCAAAAAAAACCAACATCGTTGTCAAAGCTGCACTTCTTATGACGCTGGGATTCATCCTCACTTATTTCGAGTTTCCTGTACTTCCTGCTTTTCCTTGGCTTAAAGTAGACTTATCTGCTGTTCCTGTACTTTTGGCAGGATTCGCCTTTGGTCCTCTGGTGGGTGTTGGTGTCGAAATACTGAAAAATGTCCTTGTTATCGTCATTCAGGGAAGCACCACCGGTGGTGTAGGACAGCTGGCTAACATCATTGTTGTTGGTTCTTATGTATTCTTCGCATCCTTAGTTTTCAAGAAGATGAAGACAAGAAAAGGAGCAATCCTTGGCGCTTTCTTAGGATCTGTCCTTATGATTCCTTTGGCCATGCTTGCGAATTACTTTATCCTCATTCCAATGTTTTTCCCAGGTGGTATGGAACCTGAAGCATTCCGTTCCTATATGTTTTATGGAATCCCAGCATTCAACTTCATTAAGGGAGCCATCATCTCTGGTGTAGGTATTCTCTTCTATGATAGGGTAGCTTCTCTGATCAACCGTGAAGCAATCTTCCAGGAAAGGTACAAGAAGCTTCATAAAGCAAGTTAGTACAATATATAAGCCTCTCTGCAGTTTGCAGAGAGGCTCTCACTTTTTATATAATACTATTCTTGTGATCCGCCATCAGATTTGAAGATTCATCACAAGAGCGTCTTCTCCATTGATGTAATAACGTTCTCTTTTTGTGAGCGTAATAAAGCCAAAGGATTTATACAGTTTCTGAGCTGGAAGATTCGACACCCGCACTTCGAGAAACACATTCTGTATGCCCTTCGCTTTCAGCTGCAGGATCAGTTCACTCAGCACTGTTTTTCCGATGCCAAGCCTCTGATGCTTGTTTTTCACAGCGATATTTATAATATCCGCATCTTCGAATGTATACCAGCACTGAACGTATCCCACAACCTCATCCCCAAGCAGCGCAACAAGATTCAGTGCATGGGGATTCACAATCTCTCTTATCAGTTCTTCTTTCGCCCAAGGGAGGGGGAATGCTTCTTTCGAAATCTCATAGACCTCATCCACATGGCTGGGCTCAAATTCTTTGATGATAACTCTTTCCATTAAAGGAGCCTTCCTTGTTTTTTCTCATACTCATATTCAGCTTGGCTTTTTCTCATATAAAGAGGCACCAAAGAGTAGATGTCCTCTTTCTCCTCATTTTCAATTCTATCACGAAGAAGATAGGGGAGCGTGGACGCTTTGGGAATGTTCAGGTTCTGAGGTGCAAGGATTATATTGCTTCTTGATTGAAGCTCCTCAGCGGGTATTTTTGATAGAATATCTCCCATAATCATAATTTCTCTTGATTCATTGGAAACTTTATCCATGACTTCATCCAACGTTAAAATTGTAGGCTCCATTAGGGTCACAAGCTTACCTTGGATAAACGTATAGATTCCAGTATAGTAGCCATTTCTCAATGCATCAACCATAGGGATAATGAGACCCTGATACCCAAACGCTCCATACGCTAACACCGCCAGAGCATCTGCTGCATAGATAGGAATATCTAAAGCCAAGGCCATGCCCTTCGCAGCCGCTAGGCCGATTCTAAGCCCGGTAAAGGAACCTGGACCTATAGATACTGTTATGGCAGAAAGCTCAGCAGGAGACATGCTGAGCTTCTCTAAAAGCTCTTCCACCAGCGGCATAAGAAGAACCGAATGCTGCAAATTGAAATTAATGCTGATTTCTCCTAACGTTTCGTAATCTCTTACCACTGCTGCTGTACAGTTGCTGGAAGATGTATCTATACTTAAAATATTCATACAAGCACCTCCAAAAACGGATAGACTTTACCTACTTCATGAAAGGTGATCTTTCTTTCATCCTCCACATCAGTTTTCTCAATCTTCACCTGAAGAAACTGATCCGGCAATATGGATTCAATGAGATCTGCCCATTCAATAAGTGCAACGCCATTTCCGTATATATATTCCTCAAACCCTACCTGGAGTACTTCATCCGGATCATGCACACGATACACATCAAAATGATACAGTGGCACTCTTCCAGAATGATACTCATTGACAATGGTGAAAGTGGGGGAGGTGATGTTTTCTTTGACTCCTAAGCCTTCTGCCAAGCCTTTGGCAAAATGTGTTTTCCCAGTTCCTAAATCTCCTGTCAGACAAACCGTGGTTCCTTTTTCTAAACTCTCTCCCAGCTTTCGTCCCAGTTCCATGGTTTCTTTCACGGAGGATGATTTTTTGATAAATGTACTCATCTTCTCACCTTGTTTCCTATTCTCATTTACATCTCTACATTATAACGCAGGAAAAGAATCTTGAAAAGAAAAACAGCCTACCAGTAAGATCTTACGGATCTCACCGGTAAGCTAAACCTCTTTAAGCCGCTTTCTTCAAAAAAGTATCAAAATCCATACTGAGCAGATACAGATCTTGTTTTACCATATCTCCTTGAAAACCGAAATGTTCAAAGAGAGATAAAGAGCGCTTATTGAGATGTTTGATCTTTGCATTTACAGTTTTTGTGCGAAGGGAAAAGAATGCTTCGCAGAGCGCTTTCTTTAATGCTGATTTTCCATAACCTTTACCCCAGAGTTCTTTTTCCCCGATGGTTATAACAATTTCATGACCATTGGGTTTGGGGATGAACGTCACATATCCAATGGATTCATCTTGTAGACAAATCAGGTAAAAAAGACCTTTCTGGTTAAAAACCTGGTTATACAGAGGCATTCTTGATGTTTCCACCAATGAGCGAATCTGCCTGCTCATTTGGTTATCCTCATTGAGGTGTGCGATGATTTCCTGATCTTCCAACCAATCAGCGATTTTCAAAGCATCCTCCATAAAAATATCCTGTCTTAAGCTAATCATAGAAAACTCCTTTAATTCTCAATCATTTTAGTGCCGCGTCCCGGCACAGAACCCATCTATGTATTCTAGTATGAGTCACAGCCAAATTCAAAGCCGTATTCCATGTCTTTTTGAAAATACTGGAGTTTACCTATGTTTTCCTGTGTTTATCTCAATTTATATGAACTTTTCTACGCGTTATGATATGTAACTAACATAAACATAAATAAACCAGAATATATTAAGATTTTCATAGAATAACCTCAATATATTCTGTATTCCTCAATATTACAGGTGATTTTTTCAGGAAAACAAAAACGGAGATTCTAAAGAATCTCCGAAAAAAGAAAACAGCCTAGTACATCGTACTAGACCGATTCATCATGGCAGGGGTACTAGGATTCGAACCTAGATTTACGGTTTTGGAGACCGTTGCTCTGCCATTGAACTATACCCCTAAACCTTATAGCGCCTCAAACAGGCTACATTGGTTATTCTAACACCCTTAGAATAAGATGTCAACAACTTGTTCACACTTTCTTGAATCATTTTCGATACCCTTAATTTTAAAACTAACTTCCGGTTGGAAAAACTTAAAACATAGAAGTGGAAGTTCGTCTTGTTACCAGTTCTTCTTCTTATTCGGTCATTCGTTCTTGTGATAAAGCAGCATAAAGATTATAAGACGAAACAGCTGATTTATACCGATTAATGCTGTGTTTAAAAATAATATTTCTGGATGCAGAACCCTTTACATATGCTACAATGTTGGTAATAACTAAAACCTTACAAGGCACAGTTCAACTAAGAATCAGAGATAAAAAGAAGATTTACTTTGAGGAGGTGTTCTTATGCTGGCAGAATTATTGCGTCTTCATAAATACCATGATGTGGCACTGGTCGGTGCTGGTGGTAAAACTACCCTCATTAACCGGCTTACCGAATCATTGCGCAAAAAAAAGAAAATCCTGATATCCAGCACCACAACCTTCATCAAACCAGCAGAAACGATGTTTGATTTTATCGACGTCGCCTACAGCGAGGATTATGATCTTTCCAGCTATGAGAAACCAGGAATTTATCTCATAGGCCGCGGAAAAAACTTAAAAGATCTGGTCATGGGTCTGGAGGTTTCTGATATTGAACGAATCTCTGCTCACTTCGATCAGACCATCATTGAATGCGATTTTTCAAACGGTCGCCCGCTGAAGGGCTTTAGAGAATATGAACCTGAGATTCCAGAGACCACCGATGTCACCATCGGAATCGTCGATATACAAGCGCTGGGCTTGCAGGTCAACAGCAAAAACATCCATCATCTGGACAAGTATTTGGAACTGACTGGTGCTTCCATAGGATCATTAGTGACCATACAGGATCTTGTGAAGATCGTAGAGAACTCCAAGGCCTTATTCAAGAATGCAAAAGGGAAGAAAGTCCTTTATATCAATAAAGTAGAGAAAGCAGTGGATCAGGCTCTTGCTACCACTTTACTGGAAGCACTCAACGTTCATAATCTGGATCTGATCCTGGAAGGCAGTCTTGTTGAGAATCGCTACGATATACTATATGAAGGCAACTATTAGAGGAGACGAAGAAAGATGAAGTATTTGATTCTGAGTGATATCCACTCAAATTATCAAGCATTCACTAAAATATTGAATACAGAAAAATTCGATGAAGTCCTTTTCGTCGGAGACATCATCGGTTATGGCGCAGATCCATACTTCTGTTATAAAAAGTTCCTGGAGCTTGGTGGTACAGGAGTCCTTGGAAACCATGAACAGGGTGTCATTTTACCAGAAACCCTAGCAAAATTCAGTGAGAACGCTCGAAAGGGTATCTTATACACCATGAAACACATTCCTAAGGAATACATCGATCATATGAGAATCCTGCCTCCTGTCCTTGAAATGGAGGACTTTATACTGTGCCATGCGATGCTCGGAGATCCTTTAAGTTTTCAATACGTATTTCCTGAGAATAAAGACTCTGCGTTTCTTTTGGAAAGTTTTGAGGTGCTAAAAAAACTGGGTAAAAAGATCCATTTTACCGGTCATACGCACAGACCCTGCATTTTTAAAAAGAGAGAGGATGAACAGATTGAGGTTTATCCAATCCACCATGGTGACATTTATCTGGACGATGCATATTATGTCGTAAACGTGGGCAGTGTGGGGCAGTCAAGAAACGGGATTCCTAAAGCCCATTATATTGTCTATGATTCCGTGAAAAGAAGAATCCGGTTCAGAGCATTGGATTATGATATAAAAGAAGCTGCAGATCGTATTCTGAAAGCAGATCTTCCTGAGTTTCTCGGTCAAAGACTCTATCTAGGTACATAGGAAGGGAAGTTTATTGACAACAGCTCCGGTTTTATGATACAATTTAATTGAATACAATAAAACATGAGGTAATACGTATGATAGATGAATTAAAACTCGAAAATCAATTGTGCTTTGCAGTCTATGCTTTTTCTAGAGAAATCACAAAAATATACAGACCTTTACTGGAGCCGTTGGGACTGACTTATACGCAGTACCTGGTGATGATTGTCCTATGGGAAAAAGATGGAATATCCCTGAAGGAGCTTGGAAGCAAGCTGCGATTGGATTCAGGAACACTTACACCTCTATTGAAGAAACTAGAGAATGATGGGAACATCGAACGAACCAGAGACAAGAGGGATGAACGTAATCTGATCATCTATCTGAGCGACAAAGGCAAGGAACTGATGAAAGAAGCAGAGAAGGTGCCAAACAATATCGCGTGCAGTTTGCCCATGGATTTGGATGGTATCGTAGGTTTGAGAGAACAGCTGAAACTTATCCTTGACCAATTGGAAAATCAGTCCAAAGACAATTTTTTGAAATAATAGAAAGCCTCTGATATCCCATTGTCGGTATCAGAGGCTTTTTTTGTGTCATATATTCTCTTCATCCATCAGTTCCGATGACCTGCCCGTGATTTCCATGGATGGGCCACCCACTTCGTACAGTCTGAACTTGATCGTGAACGTAGATCCTTTCCCGACAGTAGAGGTGACATCTATGGTCCCTCCATTCAGTTTCACAAAGTTCTTGACGATGGTGAGCCCAATGCCACTGCCTTCAACTAGCTCTCTCGACTTATCGACTCTATAAAATCTCTCGAATACATTAGGCAGGTCTTCTTTTGGAATACCAATGCCCGTATCCTTAATTCTGATATAGCAGAATTTATCATCCCTGGACAGCTTGATGGTAATCATTCCGTTTCTAGGGGTGAATTTGATGGCGTTATGCAGCAGGTTGTTGATGATCTGATAAATAGAGTGCTTATCCGCCAGAATCAGAAATTCACCCGATCTTTGCGGGATGAACTTCAGCTTGATGGATTTTTCTTTGGTGATTCCTTGGAAGTTATGATAAATATCTTGAAGAATCTGCCGGATGTCCAAAACAGCGATTTTTGACACCATACTTTCTGCTTCAAACTGTTTTAAGATATTGAGATTGTCCAAGAGTTTACCGAAACGAACCACTTCTGAATTCAGTGCCTGAAGTCTTTCTGGCGTAGCTGGTAGAATTCCGTCTATGATGGCTTCCAGATTTGTCTGGAGAACGTTCAGAGGATTTCTCAGTTCATGAGATACATCGGTGATCAGCCGCTTACGGAGCATATCCTGACGATCCAGCTTTTCTCCAAGGGAGTTGATGCTGTTTCGCAGTGTCTCAATCTCCACCACATCGCCTTCCTGAAGCTCTCTTGCAGTGAGCTCACCCATGGATAAGCTGTAGGCCGTATGGGAGATTCTTTCAATGGGATCTGAGAGCTGCCTTGCAACAAAAAGTGCAATCAGAACAATGATGAACACTGCGAGAAATGCGCTGATCAGAATACTCATCGTTATGGAGTTAAGAAAGTTCTTGTCCTCTGTGGAAATCACAAGGGGAGAGAACTGACCAATCACGACATAGCCAAGAATCTGATTCTCACTTTTTATCGGATACTCATAGGGAACATACTGTTCCATGGTGAAAGCCCCATCCGGATTGATCTCTTTTTCCTTCTCAACAAGTTTCAGCGGATCCATCGCCCATAGGACCGATTTGTCCCAATTCAGGAGGGACAAAGTGAAATTTGCAGACTCCGCCTCACGCTCCAGACTTTTTCCTGAAACATTTGTCCATCGTTTGTCCCTTAAATAGGCATCCCGGAATGTGGCGATAATTCGTTCGTCTCTTTTGGTCTGGTTCACTTGGAGATAATCATTGAACCTTGCATTCAGCGTCAGGTTAATGACAATATAAGCAATAAGCAGAGACAATAGGGCACTGATCGAGATGGCCACAGTGAGCTTGTATTTAATGCTCCTCAATTATTGACCACCACCAAACTTATACCCCAGTTTGAATACAGTAATGATGTAAGAGGGGTTCTTTGTATCCAGTTCAATCTTCTTTCGGATATTCTTGATATGCACATCAATGGTTCTGTCCACACCTTCGAAATCAGGACCTAGAACACGGTCGATGAGTGTTTCTCTGGACAACACAATGCCAGGATTCTCCGACAACAGAGTAAGGATATCAAATTCAATGGGTGTAAGGGCAACTTCATCCCCCCGGAGCCTCACTTCACGTTTGTCGTGGTCTATGACCAGTTCTCCGCCGTTGAAGGCCACTACATTCTTATTCTCTGGGATGTCTTTGATCCTTCTAAAAAGCGCATTGACTCGAGCAACAATCTCTCTAGGAGAGAATGGTTTCACCAAATACTCGTCCGCTCCTAAATCCAAGCCGCGTATTCTCTCTTCAAGGCTGGACTTCGCCGTGAGCATGAAAATATAAGTGTTTGATTTCGCGCGAATCCTCTTGCATATTTCTTCCCCTGATATGTCAGGCAGCATGAGATCAAGAATAATCAGATCAAAAGCAATATCTTCAGTGTATTCAAGTCCTTTGTACCCACGCTCTGCTGTATAGACTTCATAACCTTCTTTTCTTAAGTAGGCGGATATTGCTTCCAATACGGAAGGTTCATCTTCAATAATCAGTATTTTATTCAAATTAACACCTCATTTCTTTGATGTGATTATAACACCTGGATTCTTGTGTTGGCAAAGAATCTTGACAAAAAGACGAAAGATTTCAGTAAATGGTTTTCAGTATTTCTACTTCTCCATACAACATTTTTCGCAACGATTGGAGTATTACCAAAAATGGTAATAAAACAGTGAAAAAAATGATGCGATTATTTTAACAAAATGAGCAAACTTTATACGTTCTTCATAAGTTAAAATTATAATTCAATCTGTAATAAGTTTGTAATCATTATGAATTTTTCCTTTTTGGAGGTAGAAATGAGAAATATTAAATATAAAGTAGCTGCAGCCTTAGTCGCAATAAGTATTGTTTATGGCGGATCCATCCCTGTTAAAGCGGAACCGCTGACCGATGTTCAGCAGCAGGAACTGGATGCGGTACGGACTGAGTATGAGAGTATTTTAGCAAAAATGGCTGAAATCGACGGAAAGATTGCAGAAATTTCTGACACAATCACTGATATTACTATTCAAATCGAAGAAAATGATGCCAATATCAACAGATTGGATGAGGAAATCTCCCAAAAATCAGAAGAAATCAAAAACACTGAAATAGAACTACTCCAAAAAGAAACAGAATATGGCGAGCGTTTAAGAGCCATGTATAAACAGGGCAACAACGGCATGATCGAAACCATTCTCGGGGCTGACAGCATCGCCGATTTTATCGCCCGCGCTGATGCCATCATCAAATTCGCAAAGATTGACAAACAGCTTTTAGATGAGATTCAGGCAATCAAAGACCTGCTCGTTGCACAGAAGGAAGAGCTGGATGCAGCAAAACGTGAAGTTGAAGTGCTGAAAGCGGAAAACGTTGTAAGACTGGAACAGCAGAAAGTCAAAATGGCTGAGGCCGAAGATCTTCTGGAAGAAATGGAAAAAGAAGAGAAGAAAATTCTTGGAAACCTGGCATTGGCTGAACTGTATTTTATCGGAAACAATGACGACATCATCGCAGACTCCAGCAGCAGCGATGAGATGATTCAGGGCGCCATCGACCAGCTACGCGCTGTCCGCAGCAGCATCGTGACAGACAGTACCGATGCTAAAGTAGTGGCTCTCATTGAGCAGGGGAAAACAATCCTCAACCAGAGAGCTGCCGCCAGAAGAGAAGCGGAAAGACGGGCAGAAGCTGCAAGACTTGAAGCGGAAAGACAAGCTCAACAAGCTCAAAACAATAACAGCAGCAACACACAACAGCCAGCACCTTCAAAGCCAAGCACTCCATCTGTCA
Organism: Proteiniclasticum ruminis; assembly: GCF_900115135.1. Lineage (GTDB taxonomy): Bacteria > Bacillota > Clostridia > Clostridiales > Clostridiaceae > Proteiniclasticum > Proteiniclasticum ruminis_A. The sequence continues at coordinate 209,515 of NZ_FOVK01000001.1, forward strand.
GTGCACCAGCCAGCGCATCTGCACAGGCAGTACTGAACTATGCATACAAGTTCATTGGCACACCGTATGTATGGGGAGGAAGCACACCAAGCGGATTTGACTGTTCTGGATTCACTTCTTATGTGTTCAGAAACTTTGGTATTAATCTTCCCAGAGTATCAAGATCACAGGCAACCGTAGGCACAAAAGTAGCTTACGCTGATCTTCAGCCTGGAGATCTGGTGTTCTTTGGTAGTGGAAGCATCTCCCATGTAGGAATCTATATCGGAAATGGCAACATGGTCCATTCCCCAAGACCTGGCAAGAGTGTGGAAATCACCACCATGAGATATCACAAATTTATCACAGCAAGACGTGTACTTTAATTGAACAATTCAGGAGTCTGGTGAAAACCAGACTCTTTTTTGGTACACTGAAAGAAAAGCTGAAATGGGGATTATGAATGGATGTTATACATATAGTTCAGGACATATTACAGAAAACAGAAGAAGAAGTAAAATCCATGTCGCCTGTCAATATCCTAGTGGCAGGAAAGACAGGTGTAGGGAAAAGCACCCTCATCAATGCGGTATTCCGGGAAAATCTCACACAGACAGGAATCGGAAAACCAGTGACCAAACATCTGGAACGGATCACAAAAGAAGGGATTCCATTGGTTCTTTTCGATACAAAAGGGTTCGAGCTGAACGAGCAGGTACAGAAAGAAGTACGCAAAGAAGTGCTGGAAGAAATACAGAGAGCTCACGCCATGGGAGACAAATCCAAAGAAATACATGCGGTCTGGTATTGCATCAGTGCGGCCAGTCACCGTTTGGAGTCTTTTGAGGAGGGTTTTCTACGGGAGCTTTCAGAAAAACTGCCGGTGATTCTTGTGCTCACGCAGAGCATCCTGGAGGAAGAGACTTCCATGCTCATGGACTACATCTACTCACTCAAGCTGAAGCTGGAGCGGGTTATTCCAGTGGTGGCCAAACCTTATAGAATCGGTTCACAAGAGCTTCCTGTCACCGGTCTCAAGGCTCTGGTCCATGAAACCTTAAGGCTGCTGCCTGAGGAGGTAGAGCCAGCTTTTATCAACGCCCAGAAAGTCGATGTGATGAAAAAGGCGGAGCTTGCCCGTAAATGGTCCAGAGGATTTATCACTGAAACTTTCATGGTGGGCTTCACACCTATTCCATTTGCGGATGCACCCATCCTTGCATCCAGCCAAGTGGCTATGATCGCAAAAATCACGAGCATCTTCGGAGTATCGATGAATAAAGCTCTTGTCACCAGTATTGTTTCATCGGTCACAGGAGTTTCAGGCGCTGTCTATACGGGAAGGGCTCTGGTGAGCAATCTTCTGAAACTGATTCCTGGTGCAGGAACAGTCGTTGGCGGAATCATTTCCGGCAGCACAGCAGCGCTGATCACTACAGCACTGGCTTATGCTTATATCAACCTCATGGTCCTTGTGGCAACAGCAGAGTATAAAAATGCCACCATGAAGCAAAGTGAGATCATGGACTTCATGCAGAAGGAATTGAAGAAGCAGATGAAATTAGTCAAGAAAGAAAAGCCTTACGAGAAATAACCGCTTTTCTTTAGCTCCTTCATAGGATATACTGAAAAGCGGATCAGAAAGGGGATAAATATGGCACTGAGTAATACAGCAAGAGAAAAAATGCTTCAGATCATTGAATCAAAGAAGCAAGGAAGCGGAAAAAATGGGAAGACAGACAGACCGGAAAAGAGTATCCAAGGAACTTCCAAACCTAAAAAAATGAAGAAGAACGGCGGTTTATTCGACAAGTAAAAAAATCCTCATCCGAACTGGATGAGGATTTTTTATTATAATGCTTCATCTTCCATAGTTAGCTTAATTGTCTCAATCTGATTGATTCTCATAAGTTCCAGCGCGTAATCATCCAGTCTGTAGTCATCCAGATAATAAATCGTCCGAATACCAGATTGGATCAGCGCTTTGGTGCAGTTGAGACACGGAAAGTGTGTGACATAAATTTTGGAATCTTTAAGAGATATTCCTTCTCTAGCGCAATAGGCGATACAGTTGATTTCTGCATGTAGTGTTGCAATACAGTGTCCATCTCGCATCACATGCCCAATATCATCACATTGTGGTGTTTTACTGCCTACGCTGCCATTGTATCCAGTGGCGATGATCCGATTGTCCTTATTGACGATGACAGCACCCACATAAGCTCTGTCACAGGAAGATCTCATGGCCAGAACTTTGGCAATACTCATAAAATATTCGTTCCAGCTCTGCCGCTTCCGTTTTGGTTTCGTGCTTTTGACAATTTCGTAGCTTTTCTCACTCATGTTCCAACTCTCCTTTAAACTCCATTTCCACATGGGGGATGTCATCTTCCAGATAGGGTTCTTTTCCAGTCCTTTTGAATCCCAGCTTTTCATAAAACTTTTCTGCGTAAGCTTGAGAAGATAGCACAATATGAGGCTCTCCCATTCTTTGCAGCGCCTCTATAGATGCCTTCATTACCTTTGCACCATATCCTTTGCCACGATGAAGAGGACTGGTAACAACACGCCCTATGGACGCTTCAGGATACTTGATCCCACTTTTGAAAATACGGGTATAGGCAGCCAATTGCTCTTCATCATACAAAAACACATGAAGCGCTTTCTGGTCTGTATCATCGAGATCCTGGTAGGGACAGTTCTGTTCTACAATAAAAACCATTTCTCTCATTCGGAGCATGGCATATAGTTCTGAGACGGTCAGTTCGTGAAAAGATTTGATTTCAAATCGCATAGGGCCTCCTGTATCCACTTTTTATCTGATTATGGGTAAACTGTGAAAAAAATAATAACATTCAAAAAAAGAAGTCATTCTTGCTCTAAATATAGGATAATAGAATTATAGATGCTTGTAAAACATTTTTACCCATTCTCCTCTCTTATCAAGAAGAGAACGACGGCCCTGCAGATTTTTTCAGGGTAAAGTGAAGTGGAGGTGCCTCATGGAAGAAAAAGAACAGAAAAAATATCTCAAAGAAAAAGAGAAACTCGTGACCAAAGTCGGATATCTCCAGCGTGTGCTGAAGGAGTATAAAGTACCTGTGATGATTGTGTTTGAAGGGGTGCACGCTTCAGGCAAAGGCAGGTTGTCCAATGAGCTGCTCCTTGCTCTGGATTCGAGATACACCAAATTCTACGCAACCCATGCTCCAACAGAGACAGAGCGAAGAAAACCCTTCTTATGGCAGTATTTTGTGAACTCACCAAGCCATCAGGAAATATATATCTATTACCGAAGCTGGTACTCTTTATACATTGCCATGAAAAATAATATCATCAAAGACAGCTTATATGATGGAAGCAAGCTTCTTCTTCAGGAGATCAGAAACTTTGAAAAGACCCTTCGTAATGATGGCACAGAACTGATCAAATTCTATGTGGACATTGAGGAAGATAAACAGAAGGAACATATCAGGCGGATGTATGATAACCCCAGAACTATGTGGAAAGCTCAGGAATATGACCGTGATAATGATGAAGACTATAAAAGAGAGATGGAGAAGATCGTTCTGGAGGATCAAAACTCCTGGCATCGCATCAAGTATGAAACCAGCTTTGTATCCGTCAACGAAGTACTAGAAACCATCGTGAACCGTTTGGAAAAACGACTGAAGAAGGAAAAGAAAAGAGCCGAGGAGGAACCAGAAAAAAGAGATGGTTTCTTCAATGGAAAGTATCCTGATATCCTGAAGAAATATGAAGGAAATCACGATCTGAGCAAAGAAGACTATAAGGATAGACTGGATCGGCTTCAGAAAGAGATGCGGGACATTCAGTATACACTCTATGAGAGGAAAATCCCCCTCATTCTTGTGTTTGAGGGCTGGGATGCGGCAGGAAAAGGTGGCAACATCAAGCGGATCATCCAGCAGCTGGATCCTACTGGATACGAGATCAGCACCACCGCTGCGCCAACAGACATAGAGCTTCGGCATCATTATCTGTGGCGCTTCTGGAAACAGGTACCCAAGACAGGCCATATATCCATCTATGACCGCTCCTGGTACGGCAGGGTCATGGTGGAAAGGGTAGAAGGATTCGCCTCCAATAAAGATGTGGAGAGAGCGTATGAAGAGATCAATGATTTTGAGACATCCCTGACAAATTTTGGCGCAATCGTATTGAAGTTCTTCATCCACATCTCTAAAGAAGAGCAGCTGAAGAGATTTGAGGCACGCCAAGCTGATGAGAACAAAGTCTGGAAGATCACAGATGAAGACTGGCGAAATCGTGAAAAATGGGATCTTTATGAAGAGGCCATCAATGATATGCTGGACAAAACAAATATCAAAAAAGCGCCTTGGCTGGTGATCAATGGAAACAACAAACGGTATGCCAGGATCACGGTCCTTGAAACAGTCATCACCGCCTGCACTGAACGATTCCTTGATAAGTAGTTCACAAAAACCATGCCAAGAAACCCAATCAAATATTGAATTCTATAATAATTTCAAGCTGTAATAACGAAAAAGACATTTGTAAAGGATTGCAAGTGTCTTTTTCTCATAAACTTATGGAAAAGAATATAATAAATCATCATAAAAACGAAGTTCAATTTACGGATATGAGAATCTTGAGTGGGATAAGCATATTTTTATTGCCAATGTTTTTCTATTGCACTTATAATATAACCTATAATTTTTAGCGGATGTGTGAAGCTTCTCAAAAGATGTAAATCCTGGAGAAAAAATCACAAACTCTAAAAATAAAAAGGGGGAATAATTATGGAAAATAACAGAGGATCCTGGTCCTCACGATTCGGATTCCTGATGGCTGCCGTTGGTTCTGCTGTTGGATTAGGTAATCTTTGGAAGTTCCCGTATCTTGCGGGCGAGAACGGCGGAGGCGCTTTTGTGCTTGTGTACATCGGTCTTGTAGTTCTATTAGGCTTTACACTGATGCTGGCTGAAATGACCATAGGAAGACATGCGAACTCTGATGCTTATGGTTCCTACAACAAAATCAAGAAGGGTTGGGGATTTGTTGGCGGTATCGGTATACTAGCAGGATTTTTGATCCTGTCCTACTACTCTGTTGTTGGCGGTTGGGTTATGAAATACATCGTCGCCTCCTTCACAGGCACCGGTACAGATAAATCTGTATTTTTCGGAAATTTTATTTCTTCACCAGTTGAACCACTTGTTTATCACTTGATTTTTATGGGACTCACTGCAATCATTGTTATTCGTGGAATTTCAGGTGGTATTGAGAAGGCATCCAAGTTCCTGATGCCTGCACTGTTTGTGCTTCTTCTGGTTACGGTGCTGCGTTCAGTGACGCTGGATGGAGCTATGGAAGGTATCAAGTACTTCATAACACCGAATTTCAGTGAAATTACACTGAAGGTTGTCATCGCCGCACTTGGCCAGGTCTTTTTTTCTCTCTCCCTTGGCATGGGCATCATGGTCACCTATGGAAGCTATCTGAGAAAAGACGAGGACATGGAAAAAGACGCCTTCATCATTCCTTCTCTGGACTCTCTGGTGGCCATCCTTGCAGGATTCGCAATACTTCCAGCTGTGTTTGCCTTAGGTTTTAAGCCTGGTGAAGGTCCTGGACTCATGTTCATCACGCTTCCAGCTGTATTTGAGAACATGCCTCTGGGTTCCATTTTCGGAGCACTCTTCTTTGTACTTGTATTCTTTGCAGCCTTATCTTCTTCCATCTCACTGATGGAAGTTACAGTAGCCTTTGGTATCGATAAGCTCAAGTGGAGCAGAAAGACATCCGTAATCATATTCACCACCCTGATGTTTATCATCGGTATCGGCGCATCTTTATCCATGGGCGAATGGAGCGATTTCCTTATTCCTTGGATCGACGGAAAAAGCTATGGAATCTTTGATTTCCTGGATGTTGTAACATCTTACTATCTGCTGCCGTTGGGCGGACTCTTGGGGGCTCTCTTCATCGGATTTGTCTGGGGCGTGCCAAATGCAGTGAAGGAAATCAAAATCGGAAGCAAGTTTGTTACAGAAAAGCTTTGGTCTATTCTGATTAAATATGTAGTACCAATTCTTGTATTCCTCATCCTGTTGTCCACCACAGGCCTGCTGAACAAATTGTTCGGACTGTAAAAATAGATCCATACCTCACAAAAAGCTCTGGCTGTTTCTAGCCAGAGCTTTTCATTACACCGATATGATTACCCACGGTACTGGAACTGTACCCTTAAATGTCTTTTATAAAGATATCTGAATTTTGTCAGATAAGGTTTCAGCTCTTCTTCTTTAAATATCGGATCCTCTTTGGTATGGACCTCAATGACGAGGGCATCATCCGTGACTTCCACCTTCTTCACCTGTGCCTCTTTCGAAACGCCGAAGTTGATGGCTTCTGCAATTTTAATGAGTATTCCAAGCATTTCGATGGTCCTCATATCTCTCTGGGATAGAATCTTCTTGTTGAAGAACTCCTTCAGAAGATCATTGGCAGAAAAAACAGAAGCGCAGGAGGCTGCCATTAAGATCTGTTTCTGACTGAGCCCGTTTATAGGTGCATTGAGGATGCTGTAGAACGTATTCCGGTCCCGTTGGAAGTAATTGATACTGGTGCCCAGATCATATAGATAGGTGGCGGTTTTCAGTACTTTTCCATTGCCCAGAAGATACGGATATTTTTTAGTCAGCGCTCCGTAGAGGGGGCTGACGATCTTGAACAGATCTTTTCCTTCATAGCCGGGAGACATATGATTCTGAATGATGTTCTCCAGAGAAAACTCCAGCACATCACGAACCCGTTTATTTCTCCCGAGTATGTGCTCAAAAAGTAAGCCATCACGAATGCCCGCATTGGACACAAAGATTTTTTTGGCATTCTGCACCTGCATAAGCACGTTTAGAGTTGCTAAAGAACCAATGAAGATGTCTTCCCGGTCTTTGCTGAGTCCATAAACCTTCTTAACTTTCCCGCCCAAATAGCCTCTGATCAGCTCATAGATTTCCTCCACATCTTTCTGCTCCATGCTGTAGTTGTGGGATATGAACATGGCGTTGTCTTTTCTGAACCTGTCGATTTTCCCAAGCGTCCTGATGGACCCGCCAATTCCAACAATGGGATATCCCTTGGCATTCTTCAGCCAAGGCACATCACGAAATGTATTTCTCAGGTACTGGTGAAGCTGATTCTCAGCTTTGGGATTGCGTTTGAGATCAAAAAGCTCTGTGAGCACAATGCTTCCAAATGGTATGGAAATAGATTCCTGAAGCCTGTTGTCATGGATGAGTGCAATCTCTGTGCTGCTGCCGCCGATATCCACCATGAGGCATCGGTCCAGATCCAAAGTGTTCACTGTGGCATAATAGTCATAAAAAGCTTCTTCTTCCCCTGAAAGGATCCGGATGTCTTTCCCAAGAGCTTTTTTAGCTTTTCCTAGAAATTCCTCCTTGTTGCTGGCCTTTCTTATTGCCTCTGTTGCCACCGCAATGACCTCAGTTACATTTTTCGAGTCCATGTAGGATTTGAAATGTTTGAGGACACGGATTCCATAATCGATGCGGTGGGGATGGAGATGATTCTCCACCATATCCTGACCGAGTCGTGCTGAGTGCCTGACTTGACCCACCACGGTGTAATAGGTTTTCTGCACGTCATAAACGACCAGTCTCATGGAGTTAGAGCCTATGTCGATGATACCGATTCTCATAGCTCCTCCTTTCAAATCTTTCGTATTTTATACTATTATATCAGGGTTTCTTTATCTTTCCTAACACTGTATCAGTTAGACGCAGGGAGAAGGGAGTGTTGTCCATAAAACCAGGAGCCTTGGACCTTAAACATGTAATTCTTATGAATTTATCGCAATTTTTGTATAATTCAACGGGTGAAATGGATATAATAGAACTAAACAAACGAAGGATAGGAGGAATTTCATGGATTCATATTTATCATCACCCCAAGATTTCATCAACAGGGAACTGAGTTTTCTGGAGTTCAACCACCGGGTTCTGGAAGAGGTGAAGGATCAGAATAATCCACTTTTCGAACGATTGAAATTTGCCGCCATTGTTATATCAAATCTGGATGAGTTCTACATGATTCGATACGGGACTTTATCCGATCAGATACACGCAAAAATCTATAAAAGAGATTCTTCTGGAATGACCCCAAAAGAACAGACCACTGCCATCAACAGACGGACAAGAATCCTCTTAGATGATCTGTATCATCTGGTCAACGGAAAAATCAAAAAGGATCTGAAGAACATCGGTATTGAGTTTCTAGACCACAAAAGCCTCACAGAGGAGCAGCTTTCCTATGTGGATTCTATTTACGAACACAGCATCTATCCGGTGCTGACCCCCATGGTGGTGGATTCTTCCAGGCCATTTCCGCTGATCACTTCAGAAACGCTCAATATCGCTGTTCTTCTGGAGGACAAGGCTTCCCTGGAAAAGCATCACATCGGAACCATTCAAGTACCGAATGTGCTGGATCGGTTCTACTATATTCCCGGGAGTTCAGACACTGAAAAGCAGTATATCCTTCTGGAGGAGATTCTGAAGCTGAAGCTGAAAGATTTATTCAATGCTTTTGATATCCTTGGCTATTCCTGTTACAGAATCAGCCGTAATGCCGATCTGGAATATAACGAGGAAGAGGCCGATGATCTTTTGGAAGTGATCAAAGAAACCATTAAGCTGAGAAAATGGGGGAATGTCATTAAACTGGAAGTGGAAAAACACATATCTTCTGAACTGTTGGAGTATCTCATGGATGAATTCGAGTTGACGAAGGAAAACGTATTTCAGATTGACGGACCTTTGGACCTTCGCTTTCTTCATAAAGTCAGTAGACTCCATGTGGATGAATCTTTGAAATTTAAAGAAATCATTCCACTGCCAGTTCCAGAGCTTCTTTCTCATGACGATCTGTTTCAGTCCATCACCCATAAAGATGCGCTGCTGCACCATCCCTACGACAGTTTTTCCACCATTGTGAAACTGGTGAAACAGGCCGCCTCTGACCCGGATGTGCTGGCCATAAAGCAAACGCTTTACCGAGTTTCTGGAAACAGCCCCATCGTGAAAGCTTTGGCTGAAGCAGCAGAGAATGGAAAACAGGTGACCGTACTGGTGGAGCTGAAGGCACGCTTTGATGAGGAAAACAACATCAACTGGGCGCTGAGGCTCGAAAAAGCAGGCTGTCATGTCATCTACGGGGTCACGGGTCTGAAAACCCACTGTAAGGCACTGCTCATTATACGAAGGGAAAACAGCGAGATAAAACGGTATTTCCATGTGGGCACCGGAAACTACAATGACATCACAGCCAAGCTCTATACCGATGTGTCCCTCGTCAGCTGCAACGGAGAACTTGCAGAGGACATCTCCGATCTGTTCAACAGACTTTCCGGACATTATAAGTATGGGAAGATGCGGCAGGCCATTCTGGCTCCTGAAGATATGCGGAACTATTTTACGCAGCTCATCGAACGGGAGAGAAAAGCGGCAAAAGAGGGCCACAAGGCCTATATGATTGCTAAAATGAACTCTCTGGTGGACAAAGACATCATTGAAAAGCTCTATGCAGCATCCAAGGATGGCGTGGAGATTGATCTCATCATCCGTGGCATCTGCTGTCTGCGCCCTGGCATCAAAGGGCTCAGCGAGAACATCAAGGTCCGTTCTATTGTTGGCAGGTTCTTGGAGCACTCCCGTATATTCTATTTTTATAACCGTGGAAACGAGGAGCTTTACATCTCCAGCGCGGACTGGATGGAAAGAAACCTCAACAAACGTATAGAACTGATGATTCCCGTGACCAACGATGATGCAAAACATAAGCTGAAAACCATTCTGGACCTGAACTTGAAAGATACAGCAAAAGCTCGAGTTCTTACTTCCACTGGCGAATATAAAAGAATGCAGACAAAAGATGATCCTTATAACTGTCAGGAGGATCTCATAATACGGACAGAAAGAAAATTCAACAAATACAGAAAAAGACTGGCAAAACTTCAAAGAGAAGGGCGCCTGTAAAGGAGAGAATCAAAATGAAAATCAAACTGAACTCATCAAATCCCAGACACGTGGACATAGTCAAAGCCTTAGTAGAGGAGTTTCCAGAAATCACTCTGCTCTCAAAGGACCGGAAGTGGGGGAGCGAACAGCCGTCTTTCAAATATAAAGACCAGCTGTACGAGTTTAAAACCATAGAGGAGCTCATCCATCAGGTGAACAAAATCATGGGGCTGAAAAATAAGGATTATCATAAAAAAGGAAAGAAGATTGCCGAGGATCATCCAGTGGAAGAAGAGCTGCTCCTTGAAATTCCCATCGAAAAATATAATCTGAGTGATCTCAATATAAAGCTGCGGCTTGGCAGTCATGGTGAGAAAAGCAGCACCTATGAATCCGAGAACCAGACACTCCATTATGAAGTGGAAGAAGCTCTGGAAGAAGAGATGGAGAATCTTCCCATGGAGGAACCAGAAATTTCTATGACCTCCGTCAATAATGATATCGTTCTGGACATCCCAGCTGAGAAGTTTACCCTTCACGACTTGAAACTCAACATCAAGTTCACACAGTATGGAGAACCCGTGTCCTCCTATGAAGTGAAAAAAGAAGAGAAGAAAGAAGAAATGATCCAGACAGAGGAAGAACCAGCTGATCTTTCCAAAGAAGTGGGTCCATTTGGTGGAGAAGAACAGCAGTAACTAAAAAACCTGATCATCCAGTTGCCATAAGCAGCTCGATGATCAGGTTTTCCTTTTTCTCCCCAGTACTTTCTTCAATCTGTCAGGCCTGTCTGTGATCATGCCATACAGATTGGGGATGTGGAGAAGATACCACATGAATAAAGGATGGTTTACGGTCCATGGGGATATTCTCACCCCCAGTTTTTTCAGTTTGGCTATATTCCAGGGCCAGAGACTGGTGAATTTTGGATGAATAAATTCCAGCTGCGCAGATTCTATCCAAGACAGATCCTCTTCTTTTCTCAGTTTCGTAATATAGGCACAGGGAACAAGAGGAGCAAGAGCCTTCAGCTTTAGTACACTTTCTTTTTGAAATGAGGAGAAAATCACCCGGTGTTCCAGGTTAAACTTTTTCGTAAGAGAAACAAGCTTTTCCTCCATGCCTTCATGGGGGCGCAGATTGTTTTTCAGCTCAATGACTGTAATGATATCCAGGTCCTGAACCCAGTTGAAATAGGATTCCAGGGATAGGATCGGTGCATAGACTGTTCTGTTGAACAGCCTTTTCCTGATCTGAAACTGTTCAAGATCAGGAAAAGTATGATCCAGTAAAAATCCTTCGGTCTGAATGAGGCGTCTAAAGGTATCGTCATGAAAAAGAACCAGTGTTCCGTCTTTTGTGAGCTGCACATCCAGCTCAATGGCATCCGAAGATGCTTTCACTGCTTTTTCAAAAGCAAGCAGGGTGTTCTCTGGATATTTCCCGCTGAATCCTCTATGGGCAATGATTTTCATAGTGATTACCTCCATTGAACTCATTATTGCAATTATAGCATACCGTACCCCCAAGAAAACAGAACATCTATTCTAAACACCTCAAACATGCTATACTGAATAGAACTAGAGTTCGAGGTGATACGATGAAAACAGTAAAAATAGTTCAAAGTGGTGATTTTCATCTGGATTCCCCACTGACCCTTCATAATATAAATTTTAGATCCCAGCGGAAAGAAGAACTTTTGAACACCGTGGAAAGAATTATTTCACTGGCAGTGAAAGAGAAAGCAGATTTGATCCTTCTGACGGGGGATCTTTTCGATTCCATGAGAGTATCCAGAAAAACCCTTCTTTATCTCCAAAAGGAGTTTATCCGATTTCCAGGAAGAATCTTCATTGCTCCTGGAAATCACGACCCCTTTATACCAGAAAGTCCCTACATCACCTTTTCCTTCCCGGAAAATGTGCACATCTTCTCCTCCTATGAGGAAGTATATCTGGAGGAGCTGGATTGTGTTGTCTGTGGAGCTGGGTTCCAATCTGGGTATGTCAAAGAAAGCCTTCTTCAAGACAGAAGCTGCGCCACTCAGGCTGAGATCCGAATTCTCCTTATGCATGGAGACGTTACAGAGGGGAGTTCTCTTTATAATCCACTGTCAAGCGAGAGCATCCGCCAAAGCGGATTCAGCTACATTGCTTTGGGCCATAGGCATTCTTTTTCCGGAGTCTTGTCAGAAGGCAGCACACAGTATGCATATGCAGGGATTCCGGAGGGTCGGGGATTTGATGAAACAGGGGAGAAGGGCGTTCTTTTGGGATCCATTTACAGCAACGGCAGCGCGCTTCAGTTTAAACCGCTGAATAGAAGAACCTACGAAATCCTGGAGGTAGAGATCACATCCCTATTGACTACCCAGGAAGTCTTCTCAAAAATCCGATCTACTCTTCATAGCGACACCAGTATTTACAAAATACTGCTCCGTGGACAGGTATCCCCTTATCTTTCCATCGATTTTGAGCATCTTTCATTGATGCTCTATGAAAAGCTGCCCGATTTTGAATTGAGGGACGAAACAACTCTGGCGGAAAACACTCTCGCCTTTCCACCACACTCCCTTCGTGGTATTTTCATGGAAATTCTCAATGAGAACCGAGAATCATCCGATACAGAATTCTGGAATGAAGTGGAGAAGACAGGACTTGCTGCGCTCTTGCCCGGAGGAATGAGATGAGGATACATAAACTATACATCAAACAGTTCGGGAAACTGAAAGAACTGGAGCTGTCCTTCACCAAAGAGATACAGCTCATCGAAGGTGAAAATGAAGCCGGCAAAAGCACCCTTCAGAGATTTTTTTTATGGATGTTCTACGGAGCCGTTCCCATAAAAGAGTTCAATCTGAATCTACGTGAACTTGCAGTTCCTCAAGGAGAAACCTATGCTTTTGGAAGTCTTGAAGTATTCTTTGACTCTTCTCAACTGATCATCGAAAGAAGAAGCGGTTTAAATCGAAGAGATGACTTCCTGCGCATCTATGAGAAAAACTCTAAGGAACAACGCTATTATCAGGAGCCCCTCGGAAAAAGCATCTTTGGACTGACTGTTCATGAGTTCATTAAGACATTATTCATGGGATCAGAGACAACGTCTGCTTTCAACGATAAAAATGACGGTCTTTTTATGAAGCTCTCCAATCTTTTGGATTCTGGAGAAGAAGAGGTTTCCTACAAAAAGGCGGCTGAAGACATCGACAGGCAGATAAAAGTACTGAAGAACGGAAAAAACGCGGGGTCAATTCCTCAGCTGCAAGGAGAAATCAGGTCTCTATTTGCAGAGTTGGAGGCATCCAAAAGGATGTTTCTGGAAAAAGAAAAGATCCAGAATGAACTGGAAGTGCTGGATACTGAACTGATTTCGCTCAAAAGGCAGCAGGACCTTCTATCGGAGCTCCAAACAAAAGCGCGCTTATTTCATAAGAAGTCCGATATCCTGAAGCTGAAAGGTGCCTTGGATGAGCTGAATGAACTCATCGCTGAAAAAGAGAAGAACTGGATCTCTCTATCGGAAGTAGACGCTAAAATGATCCGAGAAAAAATAGAGCAGCTCCATCTTGCTCAAGAGGACCTTCTAAAAATGAACGAGGAGCATCAGAGAACGGTTCGTGATCTGGAACTCTATCTTACTTATGAGGAAGACCTGAAACTCATGGACGAAATTAAAGCTGAGACATGGATGCAACTGATAGAAGAGGAGCAAGAAGAGCATAGACTGCAACGTGAACTCCTGAAGAATCGAGAGCATCAGGGATACGATCATTCATTTGGCTCTAGAAAAGAAGAAGTGCTTCTTCTTTTGAAAAAATACGAAAGACAATTGAAGTGGCTGAAAAGCACACAAAGAAGCGGACGATTCCCATTGATTTTGATGCTTTTCATTGCCGCTGCAGTCTTCTCTCTGCTGAGACCTTCAGGGCTGATCTTCAGTACTCACTTTCTCCTGGTTCCAAGTCTCATCATCTATGCGCCTCCGGTTCAGAGGAAACTGAGGTCTCATGCTCTCACAAAAATCAGGCACTCTGAAAATCAGATTGATCAAATCAGTCTGGAGCTTGGCCTCGACCCCGGGGAAGTACTAAGATCCAAGAAAATTCTCTTGATGACAGAAGATACAGAGCATCTGAGGATTCTCTCCCAAAAGATCGAAGACATCCAGAAAAACAGGGAATACTACTACAGAATATCAGGCACCTCTACACTGAAAGCATTGGCCTCAGTGATGGAAACCTGCCGGAAGAACATCGGACTGCATCAGGAAAGGCAAGCAAAAGAGACCATTCTAAGAGAACGCATCAGGCCCCAGCAAGATAAAATCACCCTCCTTGAAAGAGATCTTATTTACCATCTTAGTCCCTTAGGATATGATCCAGATAAAGCCAGCCTGGATGATTTCTGGGAAGGTTATGAACTGAACAAAGTCAGAAGGTCCCTTCTTGAGGAGAAAGAAAACCAGCTTCATCTTTCCATCAAAGGACTCATCGGAGAGGAGCCCCTGGAACGAGTCCTGGAAGAGCTGTCTGCCTTTGAAGAGCTTTCTCTTCAAGAGGATATCAGTGAAGAGCTTCTATCAGAGAAAAATCAGCACTTATCGCTGCAGCTGGAAAAAATGACAACTGCTAAAACGGAGCTTAGTGAAAAGTACGAAAGACTCCAGTTCAGGGATCCTTATTATCTGGAAGACTATCTGAACACAAAACATATTGAGGAGCAGAGCCTTCATCGGAGACTGTCTGTACTTCTGAAAACCAAAGAGCTCTTAATGAATGCGGAAGATCTCCTGAAAAAACAATATGTACAGATCCTGGGTGATGAAGTCTCCAGAAGATTTGAACAGATCACTGGTATGAAGAGAACTGTTTTCGTGGAAGATCTTAACAGCATGTCGTTTCAAGAAGGAATCCATAGAAAAGACGATAAAAAACTTTCCAGCGGCGCTCTTTCGCAGCTTTATCTATCTTTGCGGCTGACCATGATCAATAGAATCTTTTCTGAGAACTCTGTTCCAATACTTATGGATGAAGTCTTCAACAGCTTTGACGATCTTCGTATGGAGAATGCACTGAAGCTGCTTATAACAGAGTTCTCCTCCTACCAGATTTTTATTTTTACAAGCCATAAAAGAGAACGTGTATTTCTTGAAAACAGCGCAGAGATTCTTGTGCTGCCAAAGAAGGACAACATGTGAAGCAGTTGTAAATAAGTCCTTAATATCTTCTGAATACGATTACTTGCTTCCTTGTTGTGGTATAATGAAAGTGTAAATAAATCATGAAAGAGGTACTTTGCATATGAATATTGCTTTTTTCCTTACACCGAAATCAGAGCTGATTTACGAACTGGTTGATTCAACCATGCGACAGGTGCTTGAAAGAATGGAACATCATGGCTATTCGGCCATCCCGATTCTGGATCGTGAAGGAAAATACGTGGGAACCTTAACAGAAGGTGATTTGCTTTGGAAGATCAAAAATACTCCAGGACTTTCCTTTCGCAACACCAACAAGGTAAAAGTCTCTGACATAGAGCGACGTAAGAAACACGAGGTTGTCACCATCAGTGCAGAAATCAACGACATCATTGTACTGGCAAGAACACAGAATTTTGTCCCGGTTGTAGATGATGAAGGTGTATTTATCGGTATCATCAAGAGAAGTGACATCATTGACTATTGCTATAACCTCATATCCGACAAAAAGATGATTGTATAGTTATTTTCCTTGGAAAAGCTGAAGATTCTTCAGCTTTTTTATGTTAGAATTCTTTATATAATGCGCTATTGCAAAGAATAGAAAGGGGGAGGCAGTGATAAAACTGCCTGCAGGTTTATGGATGAACAAATGAATCATGAAATGTCTATGGCTGAAGCCATGGAGGGCTTTACGCTCAATAAAGTAAAAGATGGGGATATCCTCGAAGGTACGATTCTGAAAGTCAATGCTGATGAAGTCATCGTCAATATCAATTATTTCGCAGATGGTGTTGTGCCAAGGGATGAGCTCACCAAAGACCATAATGAGAGTCTTAGTGCTCTTTATCAGGTGGGGGATTCCATTAAGGTCATTGTGCTGAAATCAGATGATGGGGAGGGCAATGTTCTCTTATCAAAAATACAAGCGGATGCCATTGTCTCCATTGAAGAAGTGGAAGCTGCGTTTAATGACAAGACTCCTTTAAAAGTGAAAGTAATGGATGAAGTGAAAGGCGGACTGAGAATCTTTTACAAGGGTCTCACTGGATTTATGCCAGCCTCACTTGTCTCCGATAGCTATGTGGAGAATCTGAAAGATTATGCAGGAAAAACTTTGGATGCACTCGTTGAAGAATTCGATGATACTCAGAAAAAACTCATCTTCTCAAGAAAAGCCTATCTGAAACTCCAGGGAGAGAAAAACAAGAAAAAGCTTCTTCAGTCTTTAAAACCAGGAGATACAGTGGAAGGAACCGTAGCAAACATTGCGTCCTATGGAGCGTTCATTGATCTCGGCGGCCTAACGGGTCTATGTCATATCAGTGACCTATCTCACAGAAGAATCGACCATCCGGGTGAAGTGGTCTCCATCGGAGATACGGTAAAAGTGCATGTAATTCGGGTCGATCTGAAAAACGAAAAAATCTCCCTGTCTTTGAAGAACAAAGAGGAAGATCCTTGGATCAAATCTGGAAGCCTTAAAGTGGGACAGTTTTACACCGGCACCGTACGTAAACTTCTGGATATTGGCGCGATAGTTGAGCTGGAAAATGGTCTGGATGGACTCGTCCACATCTCAGAAATCAGTCAGGAACATATTTCTCATCCAAGAGATGTATTGTCTGAAGGGCAGGAAGTCACCGTTAAAATCCTTGAGATTGATGAGGAAAAGAAAAGAATCAGCTTCTCTCTGCGCGAAGGAACCGGTACAGATGAAAGCTACTATGAAGAAGAAGAATCAGTCACACTAGGAGATCTTTTCAAGAATCTTCTGGACCAGCTGAAGGAGGATGAATAAATGAGCGTACTACAGACCTATGAACCAAAGAAAGTGATGCATTATTTTGAAGAGCTGACCAAAATCCCAAGAGGATCCGGTAATGAAAAGGCGGTTTCAGATTATCTGAAAAAATTTGCTGAGGACAGGAATCTTTTTGTGGTGCAGGATGCCGTGATGAACATCCTCATTAAGAAACCAGGTGCTCCAGGTTATGAAAACAGCGTACCTGTGATCATCCAGGGCCACATGGATATGGTGGATGAAAAGAACAATGATACAGTACATGACTTCACGAAAGATCCACTTAAACTCAGAATAGAAGGGGAGCATCTTTATGCCACCGGAACCACATTAGGTGCTGATAATGGTATCGCTGTAGCCTATGCCCTGGCAATCCTCGATCAGGAAGACCTTCCCCATCCTCCTCTGGAAGTGCTCATTACCGTAGAAGAAGAAACCGGTATGCTTGGCGCAGCTTCTGTGGACGGTACTCTTTTTGAAGGAAAAATGCTGATCAACATTGACTCCGAAGAAGAAGGAACATTCCTTGTGAGCTGTGCGGGCGGCGCTAGACAGACCGTGAAGCTTCCATTAGGATACGAAGAGGCCACAGGTTCTGTATACAAGCTTTCAATTTCTGGTCTTCGTGGTGGTCATTCAGGAATCGACATTCCAAAAGAACGTGGAAACTCTAACGTGCTTCTTGGAAGAGCGCTTTACCTGCTCTCCCAGAAATATGATTTTGTTCTTTCAAATCTCCATGGCGGATCCAAGAACAACGCCATCCCCAGAGAGGCAGAAGCGCTGCTTCTTGTGAAAGGCAATGAGGAAAATCTGACGGTTGCTGTATCAGAAATTGAATCCCTCCTAGGGAAAGAGATCGAGACGCAGGACAGTGGCTTCAAGCTGCAGATCGAAAAATCCGACGCTTCCGGTCCTTTCTATACTCCTGAAACAACAGCCAAAGCCATAGGCCTTCTGTTCACACTGCCAAATGGTGTCATCAGCATGAGCCAGGACATCAAAGGTCTTGTGGAAACATCCCTGAACCTAGGTGTGCTTCATGAGAAGGACAACCATCTTTATTTTGATTTTGCAGTTAGAAGCAGTGTTGGATCTCGAAAAGAAATGGTGCTTCAGAAAGTGGATGCCATCGGAAAGGTTTTTGGTGCGGTATCCGAGATCACTTCTTCCTATCCGGAGTGGCAATACGCGAAAGAATCTAGCCTTAGGGATGCATTCATAAGAGTTTATGAGGAAAAATACGGCAAAAAACCTCAGATCGAAGCCATTCATGCAGGTTTAGAGTGCGGTATTCTGGCTGGAAGAATACCTGGTCTAGATATGATCAGCCTGGGACCAAATCTTTACGATGTGCATACACCTGATGAGCATATGGATCTAGTTTCTGTAAAGAATGTGTATGAATTCCTATTGGATGTATTGAAAGAACTTAAATAAAAGCGAAGTGGAGTGCGATCGATGAAAAACTTTAAAGACCGTGACTTTCTCATAGAGAACCCAGATCTTATTGTCCTTGATGTGCGGTACAGTATGAACGATGCCGAGTATGGAAAAAAATCCTATGCAGCTTCTCATTACAATGGAGCTCACTTTCTTGATATGGATCAGGACCTGGCGGATGTAGCAGGAACACACGGTGGCAGACACCCTCTTCCAGATATGAAACTTTTCGAGGAAAAGTTAAGGTCCATCGGTTTGGAGAACCACAGCCGTGTGCTGATCTATGATGATGGAGACAATTCATCCGCCGGAAGACTCTGGTGGATGCTGAAGTACTATGGTTTGTCTCAGGTGTATGTTCTTCAAGGAGGATTCAAAATGCTTCTTCCTGAAGACCTGACATCAGACAGATCCGAGAGAAAGCAGGGGAATATCACTTTAACAGCGCATCCGGATATGACTGCTCCCATAGAGGAAATCACAGATTATGCGAAAAATGGCTCTACCTCTGGAAAGCTTCTCATAGACTCCAGAAGCAAGGAGCGTTACCAAGGTTTGGTTGAACCTGTGGACCACAAAAAAGGCCATATTCCCCATGCACTGAATATCTTTTTTAAAGATCATTTCAAGGAAGATCAGACCTTCGATCTGGAGAAAGCAAAGAAAAACTTCCATGAAATCCTCCATGTGGATGATGTGATTTTCCATTGCGGGTCCGGCGTGACCGCCTGTACCAATATCATGGCCCTTGATGAACTGGGGAAGAAGTCAAGACTCTATGTCGGCAGCTTCAGTGATTATATCAGCTATGAGGATAACGTGGTGGAAAGGGACGTCTAAGATGAAAAACAGACTCATCGGTATGAGAACAATTAAAACTGCACTCGTTGTGGTACTGTCTTATATTGTTTCTTCCATCATCAATGATGAACTGTCCTTTGCGCTGATATACGCTGCAGTTATCTGTGTGGAGACTTCTGTGGTATCCAGTTTTAAGATTGGATATAACCGAGTTCTTGGAACCGTGGTGGGAGGAATCATCGGACTGTTCATGTCTTATATACCACTGTATGGTGCCATAACCATGGCAGCAGGTGTAGTCATCACCATCCTTTTTTGTAATCTCCTGGACATTAAAAAGGCTACAGGGATTGCCATCACTCTTGTCATTATCATCGTCACAGGTTCTTCAGAAAGCTCTCCTGCCATCTATGCCATGCAGAGAACGCTGGATACGGTGATTGGAATTGTCATCGCGACTATTGTCAACATGCTGATTTATCCACCGGATCAGATGATCCGTGTCCGTGACAGCTTCCAGAAATTCAGAGACACTGCAAGGCATGTGGTTGGAGACCTGATATTATACGGAATATCCGATGGATTGGACACCCTTGGCACTCAGCTGGATGGGTTCAAAGACACCTTCAATGAACTGAACAAAGAGCTGTTTATCCTGAAGAAATATGACAAAGAGGAATACGATTATTATGCGCTTATGGTGGAAGCATCCGAGAAGGTCTTTATCTATGCAGAGGCAACTTCTCTAAGCGAAACCAATGTGAAAATGACTAAGGATAACCATCAGAAACTATACAAACTCCTCTCCCTTGAAATCTTCCAGACAGAGTTTGTCACCATGGAAAGTTCCACCAGAGAGGACATGATTTATAACTATAACCTGGCAAAGCTGATATCTGCTTTGGAGAAGATTCTAAAGGAGAGAACATTTCAGGTGGATAACAGTAAATACTGATCAAAAATACTTCCGATGAACCGGAAGTATTTTTGATTGCATAAGTTTAAAAGGATTTCGCATACTATTCTTGTTCCCATATTCTTGCGTCCAATAAACCACCCCTGATGTTTCTCTTAAACTAACTTTAAATCATATTTACCACCTTGTTTAAAAAATTCTATGATGGTAAACTATTAAGTAGGAATTTTTTGGGTAAAATTCTGTAACAGTCTGGAATGGAGGGATATTTGTGCGTTTTGTATTGGCATCTGCTTCGCTGAGAAGACAAGAACTGCTTCAAAGAATGAACATACCGTATGAAATCATCGTATCTGATTTCGACGAAGACTCCGTTTCTTTTGCGGGCAATCCTAGTGACTATGTGAAACAACTTGCTGTGGAGAAGGCTAGCAGTGTCTCAGAAACACTTTCTGGCGACACTGTCGTCATAGGTGCTGACACTATTGTTTTTGCAAATGGCCAAATTCTCGGAAAACCCAAGAATCGGCAAGATGCGAAGCGAATGATGAAGCTGCTTCAGGGCACAGACCACTATGTTTATTCAGGCGTTGCACTCATTCATCCGGCTAGAAATCTGAAAACTGCTTTTTCCGTGGTCACTACCGTCTCCTTTTCCAAAATGGATGACAATGAGATTGAATTCTATCTCACCAGGGATGAGTGGCAGGATAAGGCTGGCGCGTATGGTATCCAAGGCGCTGCGGGTATTTATATCCGGGAGATTCATGGAGACTATTATAACGTGATGGGTTTGCCTTTACAGGAACTTTATACCCGTCTGAGAGAATATTCCTATATCATGTAAATGGGTTGGGCAATCTTTGGAGGATTTTATGGAAAATCGCATCATGGATATGGCCCTTAACGAAAGACCACAGGAAAGACTGCTCCGGTATGGCGCTGAAAGTCTTTCCAACAGTGAGCTCCTTGCAGTCATTCTGCGTGCTGGCACCAGAGAAGAGAATATCATCCAGCTTTCGCAAAAGGTGATCACTGTGTTCAACGGCATCAACGGACTGCTCGAAGCATCCCAGGAAGATCTCATGAAGATTCCTGGAATCAAGGAAGCTAAAGCATCCCAGATTTTATCAGTGGCTGAAATGGCCAAAAGATTCCAGACCTATCGAAGCGGAGACAGTTATAAGATCAACGCTCCTGGAGATGCGGCGGATCTTCTTATGGTCGAGCTTAGGGAGTACAAACAAGAGGTGCTGAAAGTGCTTCTGCTGAACACAAAGAACATTGTCATCGGCACTTATAACGCATCTGTAGGAAGTCTCAATTCTTCTATCGTGCATCCGCGTGAGATCTTTAAAGAAGCCATACGCAAAAGTGCCGCATCGATCATCATGGTTCACAACCATCCTTCTGGGGATCCTTCTCCAAGCAGCGAAGACATCGCTGCCACAGGTAGAATCAAAGAAGTAGGAAAAATTGTCGGTATCGACCTTTTAGACCATATCATCATCGGTGATGGGAAATATATCAGTTTAAGAGAAAAGAACTTATTGTAAATTTGAAAGGAGAAAATCATTCATGCGTTTATTTGGAATGAGCAAGGATATGGGAATTGACCTGGGAACGGCCAATACCCTAGTTTATGTAAAAGGAAAGGGGATTGTTCTCAGAGAGCCTTCTGTTGTGGCTTTCAACACCCATACCAACAAGCCACTGGCTGTTGGTGAAGAGGCCAAAAGAATGATCGGACGTACCCCAGGGAATATTGTAGCGGTCCGTCCACTTAAAGATGGTGTTATTGCAGACTTTGACGTGACACAGACTATGCTGAGACAGTTCATTGAAAAGACTGCTTCTAAATCCGCATTTACTTCTCCAAGAATCATCGTTTGTTTCCCATCAGGTGTTACTGAAGTGGAGAGACGCGCTATTTTGGAAGCGACAAAGCAAGCAGGGGCAAGAGACGTAATCCTCATGGAAGAACCCATGGCTGCAGCCATCGGAGCTGGCCTTCCTGTAGATGAGCCTACAGGTTCTATGATCGTGGATATCGGCGGAGGAACCACTGAGGTTGCAGTAGTTTCACTGGGTGGTATCGTTGTTGCCAAATCTCTCCGCGTAGGTGGAGATGAGATGGATCAGGCAATCATCGCTTACATCAAGAGAGAATACAATCTCATGATTGGAGAAAGAACAGCTGAAGCCATCAAGATGACCATTGGATCCGCTTTCAGAATCGAAGGACAGGATGAAGCCTATATGGACGTGAAGGGAAGAGATCTCGTGACAGGGCTTCCAAAAGTCATCTCTGTCTCAGAAACTCAGATTAGAGAAGCACTTCATGAGCCAATCTCTGATATTATTGAAGCCATTAAGACCACACTGGAGAAAACACCACCAGAATTATCTGCAGACATTATGGATAAGGGCATCATGCTTGCAGGAGGAGGGGCGCTATTAAGAGGTCTTGGAGAACTCATCACCCATGAAACCCATATGCCGGTTGAGATCTCAGATTCTCCACTTGACTGTGTTGTATTAGGTGCTGGTAAAGCACTGGACAATTTCGACAAAATAGCGCGCAGCTACTAATTAATGTCCAAACTTTTGAAAAACAAGCTGTCAAGACGACTCGTTCTCTTGGCAGCTGTTCTCATTGTATTATTCGGGTTTACTGTTTACAAAGATCAGAAAACCCTTGTGGAAAGCGGTGCTGGCACAGCCCTTAATCCTGTGCAAAGTGTTCTCTATACTGTAAATAAGCGGATGGAGAGTTTCATTGACTTCTTTCTGCGCTATGAGGAAGTCAAAGAGGAAAATGAATCGCTTTTATTGGAAAACATCGAACTGAAAGCAAATCTTAGAAATTATGAAACGTTGAAGTCGGAAAATGAACGTCTTCGTGAAATGTTCAACTTCAAAACCCGAGCGGACCAATATGATTATATAGGGGTGAATGTCATTGGCAGATCCGGAGGCGGGGTCATCACTTCCTATATCATTGACAGAGGGGAAGAGGATGGTTTGCTTTCGGGAATGGTGATCATGACAGAAGAAGGAATCGTAGGTCAAATTACAGAAACTGCGAAAACCTGGTCACTTGTTGAAACGCTCTCCAGTGAGAATATTGCCATTCATGTAAAATCAACAGATGATGCTTCCATCAGCGGTATCCTGGAGGGTCATATTGGCAGTGGACAAACCCAGATGGCGAAAATTTCTTTCCTGCCCATTGATTCATCTATCAAAGAAGGAGATACCATTGTGACTTCAGGTCTAGGCAGATTTTATCCGCCTGATTTCCTTGTAGGAACTGTGGTAAGAGTAGAAGAAGACAAAGGAAATCTTATGAAGACAGCCATTGTAGAAACTGCTGTTGACTTTAAAAGAGCGGTTCAGCTTTTCGTGGTGAAACCTAAATCCATGGGAGATGTGGAGTACTGATGAGAAAGATATTTATTTTCCTGACTGTACTCCTCTGGCTGCTTCTTGATCAGACTCTTCTGCCTTTTCTGTCCGTCTATGAATCCAGTGGAAGTCTTCTGTTCACATTTATGGGTCTCTTTATGCTTATGACTGATGAGCATGATGCATTCTATATTGGCTTAATCACTGGGATGATGCAGGATCTGTTTTTTCCATATGTGTTTGGATTGAACACACTTCTTAATGTGCTGCTCTTTTTGATCTTATCAAAAGTCGGTCTTACGCTGAAAGAAGGAAAAAAAACAGTACCCGTCTTTTCCGTATCCATTGCCCAAGGCGTTAAAACCCTCATCATAATTCTTGTGCTCTGGGTCTTTGGGATAAAAGGAAATTATTTCGCCCTCATCGTCATGCCACTGTATACCGCTGTGCTGGGAATGGTTCTATACCGTCCCTCTATATCTTACAGCAGAATACCTCTTGTAAAGAAAGAATGGAGATTCTAACTTGCTTTTTTGAAGCAAGTTCTTTTTTTGATGAAAAATTGTCAATTTCCAGGTTTTTCCTGATTAGAGTGGAATTATTCTATTAAATCCTATAAAATAGATTTTAGATGTATTTTTTTAGCATTTGGAGGAACTCAATGAGTACTATGGACCGTATTCAGATGAAAGGAAACCGTAAAGGCCTGAATCTGATCATAAACCTGCTTGAATTCAATTCTTTTGAAGAACTGATTGAAGCAGTTAAGTCAAAACTGGAACCTGTTAAAAATTTCTACAGCGGGAATGCTGTTTTTGTAACAACGTATCCCATCCGACTGAAAGAAGAGGAGAAAACGCTGCTGGAAAAGCTCCTTTATGATACCATTGCACTGTCAAGTGTTACTTTTGAAGAATCCAATCGCAAGGAAGATCTCCCTTCAATATTCGACGGTGTAGAAGAAGGCCTAACGAAATTCATCACAAGATCTCTTCGAGGCGGTCAGATGATTGAATTCAAAGGAAATGTCGTTGTCGTTGGAGATGTTCATATCGGTGCCGAAATATTCGCCGAAGGAAATATTGTGATTTTAGGCCAGCTCAAAGGAAGAGCCTTTGCGGGAACTTCCGGAAATGAGAAAGCTTTTGTAGCAGCACTCAAACTTACACCGGCACTGATGTCCATAGCCGGCATCTTTGCACGCTCGGCAGAAAATGAACCAAACTTCCCAGAAGTTGCAAAACTTGTAGATGGAAACATCTATGTAGAACCTTACATCCCAACAAAGTTCGAATATTAGAAAGAAGGAGAGACTTAAATGCCAGAATCCATTGTAATCACATCCGGAAAGGGTGGGGTAGGCAAGACCACCACCACAGCCAATATAGGAACAGCTCTTGCTCAGCTCGGTCACAAAGTCGTTGTTATCGATGGGGATACAGGACTTCGTAATCTTGATGTCCTCATGGGGCTCGAAAACAGAATTGTATATACGCTTCTCGATTATTTTGAAGGAAGATGCAAACTGAAGCAAGCACTAATCAAGGACAAGCGCCTTCCTCATTTATGTCTTCTGCCTACCGCGCAGACCCGTGATAAGAATGACATCACCACGGAACAGATGATTGGACTCATTGAAGAGCTAAAAAAAGAGTTTGATTACATTCTCATCGACTCTCCGGCAGGAATAGAGCAGGGCTTTGAGAATTCTGTAGCTGCTGCAGACAGCGCCATCATCGTTGTCAATCCTGAAGTCACTTCTGTTAGAGATGCCGACCGTGTCATAGGAAAGCTTGACTCAAAAGGGATTGAGAACCATAAAGTCATCATCAACAGACTGAACTATGAGATGACAGAAAATGGGGAAATGCTGAATGTAGAAGACATTTTGGAGATCCTCTCCGTGAAACTGCTGGGTATCGTTCCCGATGACCGAAACATCACAATTTCCACCAACAGAGGAGAGCCCATTGTAACCGTTGAAGGAACCCTGGCGGGAGCCGCCTTTATCAACATTGCAAAGAGAATTACCGGTGAAGAAGTGCCTCTGCTGAACCTGAAACCAGAGGAACTCGGGTTCTTCGGAAAAATATCCAAGTTATTCAAAAAAAAGTAGAGGGGGTACGGCATGGATATATTTAGCTTCTTTAAAAAGAAAAGCGGATCTAAAGATACCGCGAAGGACCGTCTGAAACTGATTTTAATGCACGACAGAGGAGATGTTTCTCCAGAACTTTTAGAGAATATCAAAAATGATATTTTGGAGGTTCTAAGAAAATATGTGGAAATCGATATAGACCAGGAACTGGATCTGCAGATTACACAAACTGACAGTGAGTTCGGCTCAGTACCTGCTCTAGTGGCAAACATTCCGATCCGCAAGAAAAAATAGGCTAAATCCTAAGAAAATGTTAAATTGAAAGTGAGAGTTGTATGAGTTACTATAATAATGCATACAACTTTTATTTTTGTTTCCACAAGGGAAGGGATTTTAACACATGAATGTACTCAAAGCTCTGATCATTGATCGCAAAGATCTCAAAGAACTGGATTTCGGTATGCTGCTTAGTGCAGTGGCGATTCTGTTCTATGGTGTTTTTAACATATATACGGCGACGAACTTCTACTACGCAAGACTACAGCTTATCTGGCTTGTTCTGTCTCTCGGCGTTGTTTATGTGATTCTTCTTATGGATTATCGGAAGGTTTATAAAATTGTGGATTTATTCTACTGGATTATAATTATTCTACTCGTACTGGTTCTCTTCACTTCCAAAGTGAAAGGTGCTGCAGGGTGGTTCAGTATAGGTTCAAGAGGATTCCAGCCAGCGGAGTTTGCTAAACTTACCACGATGATGATGGTCGGAAAAGAACTTCAGAAAGTGGATGGAAATATCAACAATCTGAGAAACTTCATGAAGGTGACTTTTTATGCCGCACTCCCTATGATTCTTATGATGCTTCAGCCTGAAATGGGCATCACAATGATCACATTTTTCATCGTATTGGGGATCTATTTCGCAGCTGGTCTGTCTCTGAAAGTTATTTTTGCTGGATTTGGTTTTGTCGCAATGTCTGTCATCATTGTGCTTCAGACCAACTTTCTTCCTGCTCATTGGAGTGCCAGACTCACAAGTTTTCTATTCAATGAAGGAAGTGAGCTTGGTATAAACTATCAGCTCAGTAGGAGTGTCATCAGCATCGGCTCAGGACAAGTCTCTGGAAAATTCAATTTTGGTCAATTTCTTCAGGACATGACGGTCTCCACACAATCCAGCACTCAATTTTTCAATCGTGTTCCAGAGAATCACACGGACTTCATATTTTCTGTGCTCGCAGAAAATTTCGGACTCATCGGTGGGATCACACTGCTCCTGCTCTATGGTATTCTCCTATATCGCATGATTCGAATCGCCAAGAAGTCCGAAGATATTTTCGGCAGCACCATTGCTGTTGGCGTATTTTCGTCTTTCTTGTTCTCTATTCTTCAAAATGTAGGTATGACCATGGGACTCATGCCCATATCAGGGATTACACTCCCACTGGTTTCCTACGGGGGAAGCTCTGTTCTGACTACGTTTATCGCCATAGGAATGGTCCTCAATGTAGGCATGAAAAAGAAAACAACTCTTTTCTAGTAAGTATGCTGAGGTCTAAACTCCTCAGAAAGGTTGAATAAAAATGATTGAACTGTTTATAGAAGATGATGTACATCGTCGAATTGTACTAAAAGACCGAGGCACCGTGACTGAATTTTATGTGGAAGATACAGAAAGAAGCATTCAGCCTGGCGACCTCTATCTTGGAATTATTAAAAAAAAGGTAAAGTCCCTGAAATCTGTATTTATTGACATTGGTGCAAAGAAAAACGCCTATCTCTATGTTCAGGATTTCCAACGATTTCAGGATTACAAAGAAGGTCTGAGCGTCCTTGTGGAAGTACTGAAAGAAGAGGAAGGCTCCAAAGGAACGAAGGTCACAGATAAAATTTCCATTGGTGGAAAATATGTGGTTTTATTCCCAGGCAAAGGATTGGGGTTTTCTAAAAAGCTCAATCGGGATCTTTTTCTTGATACACATGGCAGCTTCACAGCAATAGAAGGGTATCGGATACTATTCCGAGAAGCCTCCATGGATGCTTCAAGAAAAGACATTGAAGAAGAAATAAGCCAAATAAACCGCTCCTTTGAGGATGTATACAAAAAATCGGAAACTGGAGCAGGTCCATTGAAACTCTATGGCCAAAGTTCTGTGCTTTCAAGGATCCTAAGAGACAACTTTTCAAAAATCCAGATGATCTATGTCAATAGCAGAAATCTTCAGAAAGAACTGGAGGATCAGTATGGGATTCCATCTCTGCTTCATAAGAGCGAGCGAAGTCTTTTTGATTTCTACGGTATTGAGAATGAACTGGCAAATCTTCGGAATCGAAAAGTATATCTCAAAGACGGCGGAAATATTGTCATTGAAGAAACAGAAGCCATGGTGGTGGTTGATGTGAACAGCGCAAAGCACAAAGGATCCCAGAGCAAAGATGATTTTGTTATGGAAGTGAATCTTCAGGCAGCTTGGGAGATTGCCCGTCAGATCAGGCTCAGAAATTTATCAGGAATTATCCTGATAGACTTCATCGACGTGAAAAATGATGTTCAAAAATCTCTTCTGAAGGAAGCGGTGGAAAAAGCATTTCTGGAAGATCCTCTCTTTGGCAAATGCTATCCCATCACAGATTTAGGACTTCTCCAGCTGACAAGGAAGAAGAAAGGGGCTCCCGTCTACTCTTATCTTGAGGAACCTTGCACTTTCTGTAAGGGAGTGGGTACTAGACTTTCTTTCTCCTATGTCATGATGCGTATCAAGAATGAACTGGCAAGCAAGACAGAACAGATTGACATTAAAGATTTCCACATTCAACTCCATAAGCATTATGAAGAAAATGTCAGAGAAGACATCGACTTATTTATCCAGAAAATTGATTCCGGTCAGAAAAGACTCTATCTGGAGTTTAAAGATTTCCATCAGGATTATGAGGTTCAGCCACTGGTTTTTAAAAACCAGATTCAAGAGATGGAAAAATATTTGATCTCATAGCAACTTATCCTTTACATTGCAAGGTAAGATTGCTATAATATTTTGTAGGCCGCTCCGAAAAGGTTTTGTTAAACAGCCCAAAGCTGTACCTTGAAGGCGAGTACTGATATGAGGAGGTGTTTCATATGTATGCAGTTTTAAACACAGGTGGTAAGCAGTATAAGGTATCTGAAGGAGATATTCTCAGAATTGAGAAGATTTCTGCAGAGCTGAATTCTACTGTAGAACTCACTGATGTTTTGGCAGTTTCCAACGGAGAAGGTGAATTGACCATTGGTAACCCTGTAGTAGAGGGTGCTAAGGTTGTTGCGAAGGTTCTTGCTCACGGTAAGGCGAAGAAGGTTGTTGTCTTCAAGTTCAAGCCTAAGAAGGACTATAGAAAGAAGCAAGGTCACAGACAGCCTTTCACAAAGATTCTGATTGAGAAAATCGAAGCGTAATCATGATTGAAGTCCGATTTTTAAGAAAATCCGGTAATCTGATCTCGTTCACTTATGCAGGTCATGCAGACTATGATGAATATGGCAAAGACATTGTATGTGCAGCAGTTACAGCACAATGTATGATGGCATATAACGGTTTGGATGAAGTGCTCAAAGTGAAAAACAAGATCGATCTTCACGAAGATGGCGGATATTTATCTGTCAGCATCGATGGTGCAGATGCTTCTGAAAAGAAGGATGCGCAAGTGATTATGGAGACATTGTTATTAGGAATCAAAGCAATTAAATTGCAGTACGGTCATTTTATTAACCTAATTGAAGAGGAGGTGTAACACCATGCTTATATTAAACCTTCAGTTTTTTGCTTCCAAAAAGGGAGTAGGAAGTACAAGGAATGGTAGAGACTCTGAGGCGAAAAGACTTGGAGTGAAGTCCGCTGACGGACAGTTTGTTCTTGCAGGAAATATTCTCGTTAGACAGAGAGGAACAAAGATTCACCCAGGCACCAACGTGGGCAGGGGAAGCGATGATACTTTATTCGCAAAAGTTGATGGAGTCGTAAGATTCGAAAGACTTGGTAAGGATAGAAAAAAAGCGAGTGTTTACCCAGTTGAACTGGAAGCAGTTGCAGAATAGTTAGCTTGAATGGGCCTGCTTATGCAGGCCTTATTTTTTAGAAAGAGAAATCACGATACAAGTGATTTGTAGTATAATAGAAAAAAACCAGATAAGGTAGGTGAGAAGGCTATGAATATGTTTATAGATATTGCAGATATTTTTATTAAAAGCGGTGATGGTGGCGACGGTGCTATTTCCTTCAGAAGAGAAAAATACGTTTCTCATGGTGGTCCAGACGGTGGTGACGGCGGACGTGGTGGTGACATCATTTTCGTAGTAGACCCTTCGATGACAACGCTTCTGAATTTCAAGTATAAAAGAAAACATGAAGCTGGACGTGGTGAAAACGGCGGTAAGAACAAGTGTTATGGCAAGGATGCGGAAGACCTCATTATTCCCGTTCCTCTAGGTACTGTCATCAAGGACAAGGAAAGCGGGAAAATCATTTCTGATCTTTCAACGGTTGATGATAAGTATATCGTTCTAAAGGGCGGAAAGGGCGGAAAAGGAAATACCAAATTTGCCACCCCCACAAGACAGGCTCCAGATTTTGCTGAACCAGGCATGCCTGGAGAGGAACGTCATGTCACACTGGAACTGAAACTTCTGGCGGATGTGGGTCTCTTAGGTTTCCCTAATGTTGGTAAGTCCACGCTTTTATCCAAGGTATCCAAAGCTCAACCAAAGATTGCCAATTACCACTTCACCACTCTGGAACCCAATCTAGGTGTAGTCGCAATGCCAGGGATCAATCCTTTTGTCATTGCAGATATCCCCGGAATTATTGAAGGCGCTTCTGAAGGTGTTGGACTTGGAATACAGTTCCTTCGTCATATAGAACGTACCCGGTTATTGCTTCATATCGTGGATGTATCAGGTATCGAAGGAAGAAATCCAGTGGAAGACTTCATCAAAATCAATGAAGAATTAAAGAAATACAAATTGGACCTGACAGACAGACCTCAAATTGTTGTCATGAATAAATTGGATCTCCTTTATGATAGATCTTATTTGGATGAGTTCAAAAAAGAGATTGAAGGTCTCGGTTATTCTGAAATCTATGCCATTTCCGCTGCTACAGGGGAAGGCGTTGCAGAAGTTATGAAGGCATGTGCTGAAAAACTTCAGACGATTCCAGTGACAGAAACCATCTACGATGTAGAGGACTTCTTTATTCCTGAGATTAAACAGTTCACCTATGATGTAGAAATTGATGAAGATGGTGTATTTGTTGTTTCCGGTTCTTTTGTGGACCGACTGCTTTATGCCGTTGACATCCATAACCCAAGCCACTTGAGATACTTCCACAAAGTGCTTGGAAACAAGGGCGTTCTAGATCGCCTCAAAGAAATGGGCATTGAAGACGGAGACTTTATCAGACTCAATGATTTTGAATTTGAGTATTACGCATAGGAGGAACCTAAATGATTTCAACAAAGCAAAGAGCATACCTTAGAAGCTTAGCCAATCAGATTGATCCGATTTTCCAGGTTGGAAAAGGTGGCATCGAAGCGCCTTTTATCCGACAGGTAGAAGATGCTCTTGAAAAAAGAGAACTGATTAAAATCCATATACTGGAAAACAGCGGAATGGATGCAAGAGAAGCCCATGATCAGCTGGTAAGTGCAATCGGATGTGAAGGCATTCAGATTATCGGCTCGAAGATTGTGCTCTATAAAGAAAGTAAAAACAATAAGAAAATAGAACTTCCAAGAAGATGAACATTGGCATCCTAGGGGGGACCTTCAACCCCGTTCATCTTGGCCATCTTTATATGGCTGAGGAAGCTATGAAAAATTTGAAGCTTGACCACGTGATTTTCATGCCCAATTATATCCCCCCACATAAAGAAAATACCGCTGTTTCAGCTGATGAACGCCTGAAGATGCTCCATCTTGCACTTTCAGAGCATCCCGACTTTTCTGTTTCCACTTTTGAAATTGAAAAGGCCGGCATCAGCTACACCTATGAAACAGTAGAAGAACTTCATAGAAGGCATCCTTTGGATACCTTCTTTTTTATCATTGGCGAAGATTCCTACGTGAATTTCTGGAAATGGAAGTACCCAGAAAGAATCCTCAAGTATGTGGAAGTGGCCGTCATTGAACGAAGCGGATTTTCAAAAGATGCATCCCGTAAAACCGATGAACTTTTTCGACTAAATCGTAAAAAAGCTTTCCGAATCCAGTCTGAAACGGTTGACATTTCCAGCACAGACATCAGAATCAGGCTGAAGGAGGGTGAAAATGTCTATGAGCTCCTCCCCAGAGAAGTAGCAAAGTATATTGAAGAGAAACATCTTTACCAGTGCCATCCTTGGACGTTTCAACAGCTGCAGACTTTTGTGAAAGAACATGTGAAGCCCTCCAGATACCTTCACATTGAAGGAGTGATGGAAGCCGCGCTGATCCTCTCTGAACTGTATGGTGGGAATATGGAAACCATCACTCTTGCAGCCCTATGTCATGATATGCTGAAAGATCATGAAGATTCCGTCCTTTTGGGTCTCATCCTTCGGTATGGGGAAGTACCAGCAGACAATGGGAACTCCCCCCAAATCCTTCATGCCCAGGCAGGTGCAATTTATCTGGAGCATGTCTGTTGTATCAGAAATGAAGAACTGTTGAACGCAGTGCGGTACCACACCACGGGACGAGCTCATATGGGTCTTACAGAAAAAATAATATTTATTGCAGACTATATAGAAAAAGGCAGAAACTTCCCTGGTGTGGAAGAGCTCCGTAAACTCGCACCAGAGAACCTCGATAAGGCAGTTCTCACTGCACTGTCCGGAACCATTAAACATCTGGAAAGCTTGAACAAGCCTGTTGCTGCTATCTCCAGATCAGCAATGGAATACTATGAAAGACTGCTGAAGGAAAGGGCCAATCATGAAAGATAAAGAGAATCTACAATCCATTGAAAAAAGCATTCCCCTTACCTATGTGGGAGAAAAAATCAAGACCTACCTGAAAGATGAACTGGGCCTGTCAACGAGATTTGTAAGAAGCGCTGCACTGTCCGGGCGGATCCTAATCAACGGAAAAACGGTAAAACTCGACTATATACTAAGGGAAGAAGATCAGCTTCGAATCCATTTGGAGGCGAAAGAGCATCAGGAGATCGAAGCTGAAGATATACCCATCCAAGTGGTATACGAAGACGATGCGATTCTGGTCCTGAACAAAGAGCCTTATATGGTGGTGCATCCTACGAAATCCTATCAAAGCGGCACGCTCAGCAATGCTGTGATGCACCATTATCAAAGCAACGGAAAGAGCACCATCATCAGACTGGTATCAAGACTTGACATGAACACATCCGGGCTTATTATTCTTGCCAAAAATCAATTTGTACATTCCCGAATTTCCCAGGATATGCAAGCTGACTTATACGAGAAGTATTATGTGGCCATCGTCCAAGGAGCATTTCCTGAAGAAACCTCTTTAATTGATCTACCGATATACAGGGATGAGGAGGGTGCCTATCAAAGGGTTGTGGATGAAAGGGGCCAAAGAAGTCTCACAGAAGTAAAAGTTCTTCATTATGCAGAAGGACACACTCTACTTCTCCTGAAACTTCTGACAGGCCGCACCCATCAGATCCGTGTTCATCTCAGTCATCTCGGGTTCCCCATAATTGGAGATGAGCTTTATGGGGGAGATCTCTCCATCATGAAAAGACAGGCGCTACACGCCGTTTATCTTTCTTTCAGACATCCAGTGACTGAAGAGAAGATGAACGCTTATGCAAAGGTTCTGGATGACTTTACGGAAGCAGCCCAGAAGATCGGACTGGACCTGAATTCAATTGAAAAAGAAATCACAAAACTACAGGTTGTGGAAAGCTAAGGCTTTTCACAACCTTTTTTTACGTTGTATTTTCATAATTTTCATAAAGTAATGTTAGAATGGAACTACAACAGCGGAAGGAGAATTCAGATGAGAAATCATAAAAAACCACATTCCTCCTCGTTCAATCCAATCTTGGATGAATATAAGGAGAATGAGAAAAAAATCATGGAAAATGAATGCATCACAGGAAGCTCTTATGAAGAGAGGGCGGAAAAGACTGTTTCAGGTTTCCGAAGAAACCGCACACTGTATTTGCTCACGCAACTGATGTTTATTCTAGGAATACTCATCGCCCTGATTCTTTGGATAACGAGAGAATAATTCACGCTTCTAAAGGGCTGTATAAATCTATGAAAATGGCCTATTTCCTACTTTTGCACTATTAGTACCAGTGGAATTATGGTATATTATAAATAGAAAATAGTAAATATTCTCACATTATCACATAGTTTTTTTGCGTGATTACTTCAACTGAATCAGAAAGCAAAATTCGAGTGCTGATAATAGTACTGTATTCAATACATGGGAGGAAGCTATGGTAAAGACA
The DNA here is from genome assembly GCF_900115135.1 of Proteiniclasticum ruminis. Taxonomy (GTDB): domain Bacteria; phylum Bacillota; class Clostridia; order Clostridiales; family Clostridiaceae; genus Proteiniclasticum; species Proteiniclasticum ruminis_A. The sequence goes on from NZ_FOVK01000001.1 coordinate 243,640, forward strand.
AAAGACGATCCAAACAAGGTATTAAACACGGAGTTCAACCACTATCTGTTCAACACAGGCAACCACAGGAGAGCCTATGAGTTTATGGGCGCTCATCTCATTGAATTTGAAGGAAAAAAAGGGGTTCAGTTTACGGTTTGGGCACCGAACGCACAGAACGTGACTCTTGCTGGAGACTTTAACAATTGGGGCTATGAAGAGATGTTTCCACAAGGCTCCACGGGAATCTGGACCTGTTTTTTAGAAGGTCTCGGAGAGAATGTCCTTTATAAATACAGAATCAGAAGACATGATGGGTATGAATTTCTAAAAGCGGACCCCTATGCCTTTTACTCCGAGCTTCGTCCAAAAACTGCTTCCATTGTAAAGGAACTGGGTGGATTCAAATGGACAGATGGCAACTGGAGAGGAAGAAGCAAAAGAGTACCTGTGAATGAAAAACCCATGAATATCTATGAAGTTCATCTGGGATCCTGGAAGAGGCATTGGGATGGAACATTTTTCACCATTGAAGAGTATACCAAAGAACTCATCCCCTATGTGAAAGAAATGGGATACACACACATTGAACTCATGCCACTGATGGAACACCCATTAGATGATTCCTGGGGCTATCAGATTACTGGATATTATAGTATGACCTCTCGTTATGGTGAGCCTAAAGATCTTATGGCCTTTGTGAATGAGTGCCATAATGAAGGAATCGGCGTAATCATGGATTGGGTTCCTGCTCATTTCTGCAGAGACGACCATGGACTGCTCCTCTTTGACGGAACTCCCACCTATGAATACCAGGATCCAAATAAAGCGGCCAACAACAGATGGGGAACTACCCATTTTGATTACGGAAAACCACAGGTCCACAGTTTTCTTCTTTCCAACGCTCTTTTCTGGATGGATGCCTTCCACATAGATGGACTCCGTGTAGATGCGGTGTCCGCAATGCTTTATCTCGATTATGATGATGGCCCCTGGACACCGAATATATACGGTGGGAACACAAACCTGGAGGGTGTAGACTTTCTCAAAAAGCTCAACACCGTCATCAAAGAAGAGTATCCCGCTGCACTGATGATTGCTGAAGAAAGCACTGCTTTCCCACTGATTTCTCATGAAATTGAGAAGGGTGGCCTTGGATTTACTCATAAATGGAATATGGGATGGATGAATGACATCCTGCGGTATTTTGAACTGGATCCATTGTACAGAAAGCAGCACCATAACTTGATCACGTTTTCTTTCATGTACGTTTTCAACGAGAATTACATACTGCCCATGTCCCACGATGAAGTGGTCCATGGTAAAAACTCTCTGCTTAATAAGATGCCTGGTGATGAAACCATGAAATTCAGAGGTCTGAGGACACTCATCACCTACATGATGTGCCACCCAGGCAAGAAAATCAGTTTCATGGGCAATGAGATAGCCCAATGGATGGAATGGAGATTCAGAGAAGGTCTGGAATGGATTGGACTGAAGCATGAAAACCATCAGAAACACCAGCACTTTGTACGAGTGCTCAATGCTCTTTACAATGAACATAAAGCTCTTCATGAGATTGATGATTCCTATGAGGGCATCGATATTCTGGACGCGGACAACAAAGAGGAAAGCTTATTCACCTTTATCCGAAAAGGGAAGAACGCCAGAGACTTTCTTTTGGTCATCTGCAACTTTGTGCCAGTGGAGAGACATGGGGTGAAAGTTGGCGTTCCATTTGAAGGTCAGTATGAAGAGATTCTTAATACAGAGCTGAAAGAATTCGGCGGGACTTGGGACTATTCCCAGAATGTCTATCAGACAAAAGATGAAATGATGAACGGTAAAGACTTCTCCCTGGAAGTGACAATCCCACCATTATCCGTTCTTATCATAAAACCTAAAAGAATAAAGGGGGCCAAATGATGAAAACAGAAATTCTAGCAATGATCCTTGCAGGTGGCCAAGGCACAAGACTTGGTAAATTCACCAAAAATATCGCAAAACCAGCTGTTCCTTTCGGGGGTAAGTACAGAATCATCGATTTTGTTCTTTCCAACTGTGCCAACTCCAACATGAATACAGTTGGCGTACTGACCCAGTACCAGCCACTGATCCTCAATACCCATATCGGTATTGGTGCACCCTGGGACATGGACCGTGGCACCGGAGGTGTTACCATCCTTCAGCCCTACGCCAGCGCCACAGAAGAGAAATGGTTCAGAGGAACTGCTCATGCGATCTATCAGAACTTTTCCTACATTGAGGATTATGATCCCGATTTTATCTTGATACTTTCTGGCGATCATATCTACAAAATGAACTATGAAGCCATGCTGGATTACCATAAAGAGAAAGAAGCTGCTCTTACCATCGCTGTATTGGAAGTCCCTTGGGATGAAGCATCAAGATTCGGGATCATGAATACTGACAGTGAACTGAAAATCGTTGAATTCGAGGAGAAACCTGCTAACCCAAAGTCAAACTTAGCCTCCATGGGTATTTATATTTTCAACTGGAAAATGCTGAGAAAGTATATGAATGAAAGTATCAACGCAGGAAAGAACATGGACGACTTCGGCAAGAATGTCATACCTGAGTTTTTGGATGCGAAAGAGAGGGTATATGCATATCCATTCAAAGGATACTGGAAGGATGTAGGTACTCTTGATTCTCTTTGGGAAGCGAATATGGATCTTTTGGATCAGGACTCAACCCTTCAGATCAATGACAGGTCCTGGAAAATCTATTCAAAAAATCCATCCATGCCGCCACAGTACCTGTCCAAAACTGCTGATGTCAAGGATTCACTGGTGGTGGAAGGATGCGTTGTCCATGGAAAAATCAGGAAATCCATTCTGTCACCAAAGGTTATCGTGGGAGAGGGAACTGAAATCTATGACTCCGTCATCATGGAAGATGTCAAAATTGGAAAGAACTGTGTCATCAGAAAGGCCATGATTGGCTCCCATGCCGTGATTCCAGACAACTCTGTCATCGACGAAAAAGGTGAAATCGCCGTTGTGGGCGAACATGAAATCTTCAAGGGAGGGAACTAATATGCCAAGAAATAAATTATTCGGGGTTGTAAACCTCACAGAAAACGACTACTACATGAAGCAGCTCACCATCAACAGACCCTTGGCTTCTGTTCCATATCTTGGAAGATACAGACTCATTGACTTCACTTTATCCAATCTGGTGAATGCGGGTATCGATACCGTTGGTATTTTTTTAAATGATAAGTACCGTTCCTTAATGGATCATATCGGTAATGGAAAAGAGTGGAACCTGGACCGTAAAAAAGGAGGCGTATTCTACTTCTCTCCTTATTCTACACCTGACATCCACAGCTCCTTAAGAGGAGACTTATCCACTTATTTTTCAAATATTGATTATTTGACTGAAGCATCAGCGGATTATGCAGTCATCATGGGAACGTCCATGGTATGCAATATTGATTTGAAGGAAGTCTTTAAAAATCACCTGGGCACCAAAGCAGACATCACTGTTGTCTATAAGAAGATTGCCGAGGACGATCTGGGATTTGAAAGATGCAATACTGTAACGACCAATGAATACGGCTCAGTGACTGCTTTCGGAAAAAACATCAGACGTCCTGATATGCTTTCCGAAAGGAAAAAAGTTTCTATGGAAATCTTCATTGTGAAAAAAGAACTTCTTGTCGATATGATCACTGATGCGGTAACCACAGGAGAAAATGTATATCTTACAGAAGTACTGCACGATGCCGTGACAAAATACAAGGTTCGAGGTTATGAGTTCAAAGGATATCTGAAAAACATCGGATCCATTGAGAACTACTTTGAAGCGAGCATGGATATGCTGGATGAAGATCATATCGAAGAGGTTTTCTTTGGTGAGAATAAAATCAAAACCAAAGTAAAAGATGAAACGCCTACATACTATGCTCCAGAAAGCAAAGTGGAGAACTCTCTGATTGCCAATGGATGCAAGATTGAGGGTACTGTCATCAATTCCATCTTGTTCAGAAGAGTCCATGTAGCCAAAGGCAGTGTTGTGAAGGACTCCATCATTATGCAAAACTCTGAGGTAAGAGAAAATTGCAGTCTGGAAAATATCATTACGGACAAACAGGTCATTTTAACCAGTGATACTGAACTGAAGGGAAGTCCAAAGAATCCACTTGTGGTCAGCAAGGGCTCCGTTCTATAGGAGGAAATTATGAAAATTTTGTTTGCGACTTCAGAATGTTATCCCTTTTTAAAAACAGGAGGACTGGCTGATGTTGCCTATGCACTTCCAAAAGAACTGGTAAAAATGGGAGAAGACTGCAGAGTCATTATGCCCAACTATGGAACCATCAAGAAAGAGTTCTCGGACAAGATGGAGCATCTTTTTGAAACCACCGTCCGTGTTGGATGGAGAGAACAGTACCTCGGTGTAAAATATCTGAAATACGAAGGAATTGATTACTACTTTCTGGACAACATGTACTATTTTCATCGTGAGACTCCCTATGGTTATTTTGATGATGGGGAAAGGTTCTCTTTTTTCTCACAAGCAATTTTGGAAATATTGACAAGAATTGATTTCGTTCCGGATGTTCTTCATGCCAATGACTGGCATACGGCTGTCATTCCGGTGCTGCTCCGTACGAAATACCGATGGGAGAAAGCGTTTGAGAAAGTGAAAACTGTTCTGACCATCCATAATCTTAGATTTCAGGGCGTATACCCTCCAGATGTACTTGGAAATCTCCTTGGTCTTGGCAATGAACTTCTTCAAGACTTTTGTTTCGAGTATTATGGAAATGTCAATTATCTGAAAGGCGGCATCAATTATGCAGATCTTGTAACCACCGTAAGCCCCACCTATGCTGATGAGATTAAGACGGAGTATTTCGGAGAGGGTCTTCATGGTGTTATGCAGAAAGTGTCTTATAAACTGAAAGGAATTCTCAACGGCATTGATTATGATATCAATGATCCGTCCAATGATCCTAACATTCCTCATGGATTCACATCTAATGATTTGGAAGGAAAGATCCAGAATAAACTGGACCTTCAAAAGGAACTGGGGTTGGAAGTCCGGGAAGATGTGCCCCTGTTTGGCATCATCTCCAGGCTCACTGACCAAAAGGGATTCGATCTCATCGCGGAGCGTATAGAAGAACTGCTTCAGAACGATCTGCAGATTGTCGTTCTTGGAACAGGAGAGCGGAGATACGAAGATATGTTCCGCTATTTCAGTTTTAAGTATCCGAATAAAGTTTCTGCAAATATCACATATAATGGTACCCTCGCTCAAAAAATCTATGCAGCTACAGATTTTTTTCTCATGCCATCGCAATTTGAGCCCTGCGGTCTCTCACAGCTTATGGCACTGCGCTACGGCAGTGTGCCCATCGTCAGAGAAACCGGCGGTCTAAAAGATACCGTAACGCCCTATAATAAGTTTACAGGTGAGGGAATCGGTTTTACCTTTTCAAACTATGACAGTTATGATATGCTACAAGCGATATATCGTGCTTTAGAAGCATATCAGAACAAGAACAGTTTCAATGACATCATCACACAAGGTATGGGTATGGATTACAGCTGGACATCCTCTGCGCTACTATACAGACAGCTGTTTGAGGACATTCTGAAACAGTAAAAGGAGTAACCGAATGATTATTACAAAAGAACAGTTCAAAAAGGACTTTGAGAAGAAAATGCTAAAACTCTATGCTCAGGAAGTGGAAAATGCGACGATTCAGATGCAGTACTTCACACTTGGGTATCTGATTAAAGAATATATTTCAGAAGGGTGGGCAAAAACCACCACAAGATATACAAAATACGGAGAGAAACAAGTATACTATTTTTCAATAGAGTTTCTTCTGGGAAGACTTCTGGCAAGCAATCTTCTGAATCTGGGCATCCGGAACACAGTGAAGGAAGCACTGAATGAAATGGGCCTGAATCTGAAATCCATAGAAGATGTTGAAGTGGATCCTGGTCTAGGAAACGGTGGCCTTGGTAGGCTTGCAGCCTGTTTTATGGACTCCATGGCATCCTCAGGTATCCCTGGAAACGGAAACGGAATCCGATATAAGTACGGATTGTTCCAGCAGAAAATCGTAGATGGCTATCAGGTGGAGCTTCCTGAAAACTGGTTGAGAGATGACAACGTATGGGAGATCCGTAAGTCCGATAAGGCTGTGAAAGTCCGTTTTTATGGCGATGCCTGGATGAAACCTACGGATGATGGGAAACTGATCCCTGTTCATACAGATTATCAGGAAGTACTTGCTGTGCCTTATGACACTGCTCTTGTGGGCTATGAGAACAAAACTGTAAATACCTTGAGACTATGGAATGCAGAAGTTCCGAACTACGCGGATGAACCAAGAGGGGAGCTGAACTTCCATAAAGTGCTTCTTAACAAGCGCGAGATCGAAAGCATTTCAGAAGTGCTGTATCCAGATGATTCCAATCATGAAGGTAGAGTCTTAAGACTGAAGCAGGAGTATTTCTTTGTGTCAGCTGGACTTCAAAGCATCGTAACCCAGCACAAAGAAGCAGGAAGACCGCTGTCTGAACTGCATAACTTTGTTGCTGTGCACATCAATGACACACATCCTGCGGTAGCCATCCCCGAGCTTATGAGAATCCTCATGGATGAAGAGGGCATGGAATGGAATGAAGCTTGGCATGTTACACAGAATACCATGAGCTATACCAACCACACCATCATGAGCGAAGCACTGGAAAAATGGCCTGTGGAACTCTTTAAAGATCTTCTGCCTAGAATCTACCTCATCATCGAAGAAATCGACCGTAGATTCAGAGAAATCCTTACCGCCAAGTTTGGCGAACAACAGGATCAAGTGGAGAAGATGGCCATCATATCCGGTGGATTTGTGAAAATGGCACATCTGTGTATCCATGGAACCCACAGCATCAATGGTGTGGCTAAGCTCCATACAGAGCTTCTGAAAAGCCAGGAACTAAAAGACTTCTATATGCTGTATCCTTATAAGTTCAATAACAAAACCAATGGCATTACCCACAGAAGATGGCTGATGCTTGCAAACCCTGAACTTTCAACTCTTCTGGATGATACCATCGGTACGTCCTGGAGAAGAAACCCTCAGGATCTCAAGCTTTTCAAAAAGTACAAGAGAGATCCAGAGGCACAAAGGAAAGTAGAAATCATCAAACAGCACAACAAGGAAAAGCTTGCAGAGTATATCAAGGAGAAAAATGACATCATCATTGATCCAAACTCCATATTTGATGTGCATGTGAAGAGACTTCATGCCTATAAGAGACAGCTTCTCAATGCACTCCATATTCTGCATCAGTATCATGAGATTCTGGAAAATCCGAATTACGACATGGTGCCAAAAACCTACATTTTTGCTGCAAAGGCAGCTCCTGGTTACTACTATGCCAAGGAAGTTATTAAGTTCATCAATGCTTTGGCACAGCAGATCAACAACGATCCAAGGGTAAAGGGTCTCATCAAAGTGGTTTTCCTTGAAAACTACGGAGTGACCTTGGCTGAAAAAATCATTCCTGCGTCTGAAGTATCCGAGCAGATTTCCACAACCACAAAGGAAGCATCCGGTACCAGCAACATGAAATTCATGATGAACGGCGCAATTACTCTTGCTACGTTAGATGGAGCCAATGTTGAAATCCTTGAGGAAGTAGGAGATCCGAATATCGTGATTTTTGGGATGACTGAAAAAGAAATTCTCAGCTACTACAGAAACGGTGGTTACAGATCCAGAGAAATCTATGAATCAGATATCCGTGTCAAGAGAGTGCTGGACAGTCTTGTAAACGGACATATCAAAGGAATTCCTGTGGAAGGAGTCGATATCTTTAAGAGCCTCATCGACTATAACGATGAGTTCTTTGTACTGAAAGACTTTGATTCTTATGTGGATGCCCAGAAGAAAATTGATTCCTTGTATCAGGACCGATTTACCTGGAACAAGATGTCCATTGAAAATATCTCCTCATCAGGTGTATTTTCTGCAGATGTTACTGTAATGCAGTACGCTTCAGGAATCTGGGACACGAGAATCATTGAGAGATAAGATCAGATCATATAAAATGAAGTCCTGGAGAAATCCAGGACTTCTGCATATATCCGCTGAAACGAGATAAGGAGAAAGAGACAGACAGTCTCAGAAAAAAAGATGAAATACCGTGAAATTCAAATCCAATATAATTCATTTCAGATTCAGCATAAAAAACCCTTTGGTGCTGTACTGAAAGATCAGGAGATCCAATTTACACTCTCTGTGAAGCACGCCATGAATCCAGAAGTGACTTTTGTTGTTTCCAAAGAAGGACAGGGGGAACAGTACTTGAAAATGTCCTCTCGGGAGGAAGGTACTTTCACCGCATCCTTTTCTTCTCCAGCACTTGGACTGTGCTTCTATTTCTTTATTTTGAACTATGATGACCATGGCATGCGCAGAACAGTTTACTTGGGTGCACCCACTCAGGGAAACGGTGGCGAAACCGTCGCCCGTGAAAACAGATGGGAACTCATACCCTATCAGATCACCGTACACAACTACCAGAAAAGCGCTCCTGGATGGTATAAAAATGCTGTCTTTTATCAGATATTTGTGGACAGATTCTTTAATGGGGAAGAACATGGAAAAGTGCGCTCTCCCAAGAAAAACTCTTTTCTATATGCCACCTGGGACGACAGCCCCATGTACATCAAAGACCATCAGGGGAATATTCTCCGCTGGGATTTCTTTGGTGGAAATCTCAAAGGTGTTCTACAGAAACTCGATTATCTGAAGTCTCTTGGAATCGGGGGAATTTATCTAAATCCCATCTTCAAGGCACGAAGCAATCATAAATATGATACTGGTGATTATATGAAAATTGATGAGATGTTCGGTGATGAAGAAACCTTCAAGACACTCCTGCAGGAAGCAGAAAAAAGAGGAATCCGTATTGTTCTGGATGGGGTCTTCAATCATGTGGGTGCTGACTCCAAATATTTCAATGCTTTTGGCAGCTATGAAACTGTAGGTGCAGCACAAAGTACAGATTCTCCTTACTACTCTTGGTTCAATTTTTTCCAGTATCCTCATGATTATGAAAGCTGGTGGGGCGTCAAAGACCTGCCCAACGTGAACGAGAACGTAGACAGTTATAAAAACTTCATAGTTGGTAAGAATGGTGTAATTGACAAGTGGTCCCGTATGGGAATCGGCGGATGGAGACTGGATGTTGCTGATGAGATGCCAGATAAATTTATTGAAGAGATTCGACAAGCCATGGATACCGTAAGTGAAGACCAAGTTCTCATTGGGGAAGTTTGGGAAGATGCATCCAATAAGATAGCCTATGGCAAAAGAAGACGGTATCTCTTAGGAGATGAACTTCATGGAACCATGAACTACCCATTTAAGGATGGTGTCATAGCTTATCTGAACGGTCATATGCGGGCAAAAGACCTTTATATGAGGTTTATGTCTCTTAAGGAAAATTATCCCCCTGAAGCCCTTTATTCTGCTTTAAACAACCTAGGTACTCATGATACCCGCAGAATCCTCACGGAGCTGAAAGATACTCGAAAACTTCAGGTCGCAGTAGGCCTGCTGCTGACATTTCCTGGTGTACCTTGTATCTATTATGGTGATGAAGCTGGCATGGAAGGGGAGGCGGATCCTTTTAACCGCGGTCCATACCCCTGGGGGAAAGAGTCTCCAGAGATCTTCGCCATCTACCAGTCCATGATTAAGCTCAGAAAAAATCACGAAGCGCTTACTTCAGGAGAGTTCATCCCTTTCTATCAGGAGGAGATGTTTGGTTTTCTCAGGAAAACGGAAGAGGAGTGCCACCTGATTCTTGTAAATTCGAAACCAGAAAAGGTACGGACTGTACTGGCTGATGTCATCGGACTTGAAAATATGACCTGTGACATCTCAGCACAGTTTGGCGAGGTGCATTATCTGGAGCCTTATAGCTTTATGCATCAACATATCTCACTAAAGTGATCATAATATAAAACCCTCCAGCAGTAGGATGCTTTATCCTGCTGCTGGAGGGTTTTATATTATCATCTTCTGGTTTCTTCCAGTTGCTTCAAATACTGCATTCTTTTGTTGGACATTTTTCTGGAACGTACTCTTCTGCGACGTTTTCTCAGAACTAGCCCTAAAATGAACAGGAGGGAAACAATGAGTATAATGCTGAAGAGTAGTATGGAGACAACTCTAACAAAAGGATGACTGAAGAAGGAACTTTTGGATTCTATAGCTTCTCCCTCTGGAGACTCTTCTCCTTCACTGGCAATAAGATGTATGTTCTCTTCACAGACCAGTTCAATATCTCCAATGACTTCCTGGTCTAAGGTAACCTTTGCCACATGCACCGTCTCACCAGCATTATAGTTTTGACTGATTTCCAATCCTTGAAAATCAATGACAGGCATCGGACGTTCTAATGGAGCTGTAACATAATAAAAATCATCTTTTGCATAAAGAGGGACTGTCTCACCATTGCTGAGCACAGCATTTTCAAGAAGCTGCCCCCTCGTATACAGCTTATGAACTTCTGTCTCCTGGAAAGCCCATTCAAGCAAACTTCTGGACTCCAACCAGTAGGTATCCTGATTAACCGCCTTCAGCATAGATACCGCGAGTTTTCTTCCATCTTTTTCTGCCAAAGCCGTCCAAGAAAATCCTGCTTCCGGTGTCCATCCTGTTTTACCGAAAATGATGGGTTCATAATAAAACTTACTGTTCTGATACAACATCTGGTTCTTATTGGTTGCCCATCGGTTGGTGTCCGCAACCAGGTTTGTGAGAGGGAGCATATGACTTTTTTTCTGTCCCAGTTCAACAAGCTCATCATACTTTAATACTTCAGCCATGATGAGAGAAAGATCTTTTGCCGTGGTGTAATTATTGTTCTCCAGATCATCCGAATCGGACAGTCCAGAGGGATTATGAAAAACTGTATCAACAGCACCAATATCATGAGCTTTTTTTGTCATTCTTTCCGCGAACTTTTCCATAGTTCCATCTACTGCTTCTGCCAGAGCTTCTGCCGCATCATTGGCAGAGTGGAGAATTAAGGCGTAGAGTAGATCAACCACCATAACTTCTTCTCCTTCCTTGAATCCCATGGAGGATCCTTGGGCATAAGGTGGATTGGGACCGATGGTGATCACCTTATCCATCTCCAGGTTCTCATAGGCCAGTATGGCTGTCATAACTTTGGTGGTGGATGCAATCATATGCTTTGTTGTTGCATTCTTTTCATAGATCACTTCACCAGACTCCACATCAAGAATTAAAACAGATTCTGCAGTGGTTTCTGGTGGATTTGTGATGGCCTTTACTTCCCAAAGAGGGGAGCCAAGTGAAAAAATCAGTGTCAATGTAAGTAAAAAATTCATAAATCTCATATAATGTCTCAATTTGTTAACACCTCGCTGTTGTAATTATAACAAAATATTGAAATCAACTCTATAAAAAATCAAAACTTCTGCATAATATATATGACCAAAATGCAGGAGGTAAACAAAACATGCGAAGATATTTAATTCTACTTTTGATGTCTCTTTTATTATCTGTTTCTTCAGGCTGCGCGCTAAAAGAGAAGACTCTCTATGTGAAGGATGATACACAGAATGTTACTGACCTGATTTCTCCGACCTTACCAGAAAAAGATGAAGAAGTAAGGGAGATCATCGTTGAAATCAAAGGTGCTGTCCTGAATCCAGGGGTGTATCAGATGAATGGAGATTCCAGACTACATGATCTATATTGGAAAGCAGGAGGCGGAACTGAATCTGCTGAACTGAGGACGGTTAATCTTGCCATGCACATAGAAGACGGTCAATCCTTCTACATTCCTGAAAAAGGAGAAGAACTCCTTCAAAACCCACCTGAAATTCAAGGGGGTCAAGGGAAAGGAAAGATCAATCTCAACACCGCCACAAGGGAAGAGCTCATGTCTGTCACGGGTATTGGCCCCTCCACTGCTGACAACATTCTAGCTTATAGAGAGGAGACAGGAAGGTTCACTTCAGTGGAGGATCTTCTTCATGTGAACAGGATTGGTGAAAAGACACTGGATAAAATCCGGGACTATTTTACAGTGAAATGACTTCCTGATGATTTAGCCGTATTCCAGAGTATTCAAAAAGCAGTTAAAATTTTACTTTTAACTGCTTCTTTTACTTTTATTAACTATTGAAGCTCTTTCTTCAGCAGATCCATACCGATCCTGATTCGCTCCAGTGACTCTGTCTTTCCGAGTATATCTGCTGCTTCAAATGCCCCACCAGGAGTAAACTGTTTCCCCGATAAAGCGGTTCTGATGGGCCAGAGCATCTGACCATTCTTAAGGCCCAGCTCCTTCACTTTATTCAAAACAATCTCATGAAGATTCTCCAGTGTCCATGCATCTTCCGGAATATTTTCAAGAACCGGGAGAATGGTTTCCAGAGACGATAACGCTACTGCACTATCCGTTTTCATCTTCTTATGGGTATAAAGCTCTATGGAATATTCTGGGAGTGCATAGAAGAAATCAAGCTGACCTTCAATTTCCGCAAGGACTTCAACACGATTATGAAGAATTTCAGCAATTTTCATTGTGTTTAGGGGCTTTTCTTTAATATCCTTTAGGATATATGGAAGTGCAAGAGTATGGAACTCTTCCAGCGGCATCATTTTGAGGTATTCTCCATTCATCCATCTCAATTTCTCTGAATCGAAAATGGCAGGACTCTTATTGATGTTCTTGTAATTGAATATTTCAACCAGCTCTTCTAAAGAAAATATTTCTTGTGTGGTTCCAGGATTCCATCCAAGAAGGGAAATATAGTTCATGACCGCTTCCTTCAGATATCCCTTCTCCAGCAGGTCTTCAAAGGATGCATCTCCTGTTCTCTTGGAGAGTTTATGCTGAGCGTCCTTCATAATGGGGGGACAATGAACATATACAGGCACATTCCAGCCAAAAGCCTCATAAAGGCGGTTGTATTTAGGGGAAGAGGAGAGATACTCGCTTCCTCTCACCACATGGGTGATTTCCATCAGATGGTCATCCACCACATTGGCAAAGTTGTAAGTAGGCAGTCCATCACTCTTTAGGAGCACCATATCTTCCAGCTCTTCATTATCAACGCTGATGGTTCCATAAATTACATCTTCAAACTTTGTCACGCCTTCCGTTGGGTTGTTCTGCCTAATGACATAGGGGAGACCTTTCTTCAGGTTTTCTTCCACCTCTTCCACGGAAAGTGCACAACAGTGTTTATCGTACTTGAAAGGCTTTTTCTGGGCTTCCGCATTGTCTCTTAACATGTCAAGACGTTCCTTTGTACAGAAGCAGTAATACGCTTCTTTCTTTTCCACCAGTTCAAGTGCGTACTGCTTATAAAGATCTCTACGTTCACTTTGCACATAAGGCCCAAAGGCTCCTCCAACATCAGGACCTTCATCATGAATCAGTCCCGTATCTCTCAGTGTCTTGAATATCACATCCACTGCACCTTCCACATAACGTTCCTGATCTGTATCCTCAATTCGCAGTATGAAATCTCCACCTTCATGCTTTGCGATTAAATACGCATAAAGTGCTGTTCTCAAATTACCCACATGCATGTAACCCGTTGGGCTGGGGGCAAATCTTGTTCTAATTTTGCTCATAATGGCCTCCTTACAGATTAAAGAAGTTTTGGTCTGCCCAAAACTTCATCGTCATTCTCATTATACTATCCATCGGATTTCTGTCAATTACGAAGGGGAATCACTTCTTTTCCGTTGGAACCAAAGACAACACTTCCCATCTCTTCTGTCAGGAGTATTTGTATTCCTAACGTACCATAGCGCTCCAGAATCTCAGGTGAGGGAAGATTGTGATCATTGCCAAGACCCGAAGTGACCACCCCATATTTAGGACCCACTTTTTCGAGGAACGCCTCCGAACTGCTGGTTTTGGATCCATGATGGGGAACCTTCATCACATCTGATGCAAGTGGGACACCCAATCTCAGTACTTCCTGTTCAACAAGCTCCTCGGCATCTGCTGTAAAGAGAAATGCATTGTTTCCCACCACAAGTCTCATAATCGGGGAGTAATTATTGGGATTCAGATAGGCGTCCCGGTTTGGAGACAAAAACTCCATCCGGATGTCCTTGCTGAAATTCAGCGTCATCCCGCCTTGGATATAGATGGGTTCCAGCCCATGATTCTTTACTTCACTCATCATATGCTGAAAGGATTTTGTGACAAGGTGTTTATCCGGCATATAAAAAGACTGAACATCAAAAGCACTAAGTACCTCTCCCATACCTCCGATATGATCCTCATGAGGGTGCGTCGCAATCACATAGTCCAGTTTTTCCACATCATAGCTTCTCAGATACTCGATGATCTTTTCTGCGTGTTCCTTCTCACCGGCATCAATGAGCATGTTCTGACCCATAACTTCAATAAACGTGGCATCTCCCTGTCCAATGTCAATGAAATGCACTTTCACAGGCAGGGGAGAATTCTGAATTCTTTCAACTTCAGTTGTTTTCTCAACCCCAACAATGCCATAGTCCAGAAAAAAATATATGCCCGCAAGACCCGCAAGCAGTATAGCAATCAGTATCATAGGAAAATAACTTCTTTTTCTCATGGCTCATTTCCTTTCTTTTCATCTTCTTATTTTACCATTAATTTCTTACTTTCTGAACCCATTCATCTCTTGTACTCCTATTATGGGAGGAGGATATCAAAATATTCCCTGAGACACAAAATCATAGGATAAACGCAAGAAATCCCTTATAATAGAACTAGTTCAAATGGAAGAGGAGAGAAGAACATGCTTTTTGATATTATTGCAAAACTCCGTTTCGGATTGTCTCTGATCCGCCTATGGTTCAGACTGATCTGGGTAAAACGCAGGAAACAGAGCCTTTCAAAAGATGAGTATTATCATGAGATTGTAAAGAAAGCGGAAATTCATACTGGAGAACTGATAAAGTATTCAAAAATGAACCTTACGGTGGACGGTCTTGAGAATATACCAGATGAACCTGTGGTCTTTATGGGGAATCACCAGTCTTATATCGATATTTATGTAACGGTCAATGCCCTGATCCAGAAGATCAAATCCCGTCATCTGACGCTCATCGGAAAGAAGGAGATTCTGAACATGCCCATCATCGGCAGATTAGGCACAGAGATGGATGTTCTGTATCTGGACCGTGAAAATGCCCGTGAAGGACTAAAAACGATTCTGGAGGCCATCAGGCGAATCAAAGAGGAGCAGCATGATGTGCTTATTTATCCAGAAGGAACCAGAAGCAAGTCCAGAAAAATGAATGAATTCCACAAAGGGAGCTTTAAGATTGCACAGAAGTCCGGTGCAGCGATTGTTCCTATGGTGGTCAATGATGCGTATAAAGTTTTTGAGGAAACCTATCGGGTGAGACCCAATGTTCCAGTCCATCTAAGATTTCTGCCTCCGATCTATCTCAGTGAGCTGGATCCAGAGGATGAGAAAAACATCGATCAGATTCTAACAGAAAGGATCCAAAAAGAGCTGGACAGCTGGAACAGCTGAGTGCATAGAAAAAAGCAACACTTCAGAGGTGTTGCTTTTTATATTATAGCTTAATATTTCGGTCCAGTGGCTGAGAAAGGGAAATGAAGGTATCGGTTCTCTGCACTCCGCTGATCACATTGATGCTGTTCAGCAGAAGGTCTTGCAGATGAGCGATGTTCTTGCATACAAGCTTCGTGAAAATGGAGTAATCTCCTGTAGTGTAGTGAAGCTCCACTATCTCATTGATTTTTGAAAGCTCATCGATGGCCGCCTGGAAAGAAGAACTCTTGTCCAGATAAATTCCAACAAAACAGCACACGTCATAGCCTAGTTTTGGCATATCCAACAGGATCTTTGTGCCTTTGATAATCCCCAAATCTTCCATTTTCTTCATTCTGACATGAATCGTTCCACCAGAAACATGGCATACTCTAGCGATCTCTAGATATGGTGTTCTGGCGTCTTTGATGAGAATCTCCAGTATCTGCAGATCCAAATCATCTAAATTAATACCTGCGTGACTTGTCATAATGCACCCCCATAATCGATATAACTTATTATATCAAATAAAATGATATAAAATAATAATATCGTAAAAAAAATATTATTTTTCCATGGAATTTATAATACACAAAAAATAACGATTTGTCTAGATACTCTTTTGAAAAACAAAGTATTGTTATGATTTCTACAAAAACAGATCTGCAAGAGGGCCTCTTGCCAAGTAATTGGAAATAACCTAAAATAAGAGGGAACTGAGGAGGTTTTAATCTTGAACTGGAACAATTTACTTATGGTCTTTGCACTTTCTATCGGTATTTTCGTGGTATATTCCATGGCCAATCTCTATTTCTTGAGTAAAATCAAGATCAACAAATGGATTGTACTGGTCCTGGGACTGTTCTTTCTATTCATTGGTCTGATTGTACCAGCGTATACCGACAACATGTTTCTGAATTATCTGCCCACCGGAATCTTTGTCTTCTTATTCCTGTGGTATGCTGATCTTTCAGGACTCTCAAAAATCGGAGTGCCCAAAGAAAAAACTCAAAATACACAAGTCATCAAACCAAAGGCTAAGCCAAACAAGCTGAAGTATGCGGACGAAAAAGACATCATCCGGGACAGTGGAAAAGGCAAGAAGAAAAAGAAATAACAAAATGGTTTGAAGTGATAAACCCCCGATGACTAAAAGCATCGGGGGTTTTCGCTGTCATACGAGTTTAATTTTATGAGCAACCAGTTGTAGTACCACAGTCAAGGCATACTTTACAAGTTCCATTTTTTACCATTCGCGTACTCTGACAGGTAGGGCAGACGGAGTCGTAAATCTTCTCTCCGTTCTTCTCTGCATCTTTAATGATGTCTTTCACATCACGTTCATCTACCACAAGAGAAAGCTGTTTTGTAGCAACTTCTTCAAACTGTGCGTTAACAAAACGGGATCTGGATCTCGTAAGCACATCATTTTCTTCCGGTTTGATCTGAACTCTGGAGAAATCTCCCAGCTCAATATCAATGACCTTGGAAATCAAGTCAGAGATGGAACTCACATTCTTAATGTATGGATGCTTGGACACAAATCCGTATGGCTCATATTTCTGGCCTCTCAGCATTCTAGAAATGTCCTTTGGTGGAATATGATACTGGAGCATCACAGAAATGGTCTTTGATAAAGAGTTCAGAAGTCCAGTGATCAGTGTTCCTTCACGGTCTGTGGTCATATAGATTTCTGAAATTTCGCCACGAACATTTCTGTTCACCGTAATATATACTTTAACATCTTCAATCTGTGCTGGATGGGTGTGTCCTGCACGAATTCCTGTCATCTTTTCTCTTCTGTTTCCTGCTACACTGGATGATTTTGGCATATGGTTCTTCGCTTCCTTCGCATAAGAAAGAAGCGCATCATAGGTAAGATTCTCCAGTGCCAGATTCTCATCCTTATAGTCGATCTTGGTGTTCAGCGGCTGAGCGAACTTGGAACCATCACGATAGAGAGAAATACCCTTTACGCCAGTTTCCCAGGAACGGATATGCACTTCCTTGAAATCTTCCACCGTTGCTTCCTTTGGCAGATTGACAGTTTTGGAGATAGCACCAGATACCAGTGGGGTAAGAGCCGCCACCATGTATACATGTCCATAGTGATGAATAAATCTCCTTCCTGTTCCACAAACATTCGCTGTATCAAAGATTGGATAGTGTTCTTCTTTCAGGTGAGGCGCACCCTCAATCTTGCCATCCACAACCATGCCATTTTCTTCCTTGCCGACATAATCCATGATGTCTTTGATTTCATCCCGGCTATAGCCAAGATTCTTCAATGCCACTTCGATGATAGGGTTCGCAATGGTCATATATCCACCGCCAACCAGTTTCTTATAAACAACATGAGAGAAGAAAGGTTCAATGGATGTAGCTGCACAGTCCATGGCAAAGGAGATGGTACCAGTAGGAGCAATTACACTCACCTGAGCATTTCTATATCCATACTTCTCTCCCTGTTCCACAGCTTCCATCCAGGATTCTTTCAGTGTGTCACTCAGTTCCACATGTCCAATATTCTGAAGAACCCCATGGTTCACTCTAAACGGCTCATAGTGGAGCTCTTCCAGTTCAGAATCCAGTGCACCTGCAACTCTTGCATGGTTTCTGATGACACGGTTCATATAAGGTTTGTTGATGCCGTATTTCTCAAATGTACCCACTGCCTTTGCCATAAGAGCGGAAACATGATAACTTTCTCCTGTAATCAGTCCCATAATCGCTGCAGACAATGCTCTCGCTTCCTCAGAATCGTAAGGAATGCCTAGCGCCATGAGCAGGGAAGCACTGTTTGCAAGGCCTAGCCCTGTAGTCCTGAACATATAGGTCTTTCTTGCGATATCTACGGTAGGGAACTGTCCCCAGTGGATTGACGCTTCCAGCAAAAGCTGGTTCAGTCCGATCATATGCTTCAGACCTCTCACATCCAGATGGTTTTTCTCCACATCGTAGAATCTGTAAATATTAAGAGAAGCAAGATTACAGCTGGTGTCATCCAAGAATGCATACTCTCCACATGGGTTGGTGGAGTTCAGCATGTTGTGCTTTGCATACAGTTCTCCATCTTCTCCTGCAGGGCAGGTATGCCATGCATTGAATGTATCTGTGAACTGAGGGGCAGGGTCAGCAGACTTACAAGCAGCATCATTGAACTCTTCCCAGAGCTTTGCCACTTCAATGTCTCGGTTGACTCTTTCATCTACTCTTCCTTTGAGTGTGATGGTTTCATTAGGATTTTCCCCAAGGTTTCTCACTTTTCTCATGAAATCATCTGAGATTCTCAAGGAGTTGTTTGAATTCTGACCAGATACCGTCTCGTAAGCTTCTCCATCGATGTCCGCATCATACCCCATCTTGGATAATGCGCGTACCTTGTCCTCCTCTTTTGCTTTCCAAAGAATGAACTCTTCAATCTCTGGATGGTCAATATCAAGACAAACCATCTTTGCCGCTCTTCTTGTGGTTCCACCGGATTTGATGGCACCCGCATTTCTGTCAAGTCCCTTCAGGAAGCTCATGAGCCCTGAGGAAACTCCACCACCAGTGAGATTCTCTCCAATGGCTCTGATGTTTGAGAAGTTTGTTCCAGTTCCTGAACCGCCTTTAAAAAGCTTGGTTTCTGTCACATACTGTTCTGAGATGGAATGGTCTCCAAGAAGCTTATCTTCAATGGAAAGTATAAAGCAGGCTGATGCCTGTGTTCTTGAATAGGTGTCTTTGGACTTGACCACTTTCTTCTCGGTTTCATCATAGTAGAAGAGGTCATTTTGTCCGCCGGTGATACCATAGCTTAAATGAAGCCCTGTGTTGAACCATTGTGGAGAGTTTGGCGCATACATCTGATTCAGCAGTCCATAGACCATTTCATCATAATAGATGTCCTTTTCCTCGTCTGTTGTGATGATTCCTTCATCCACAAGTGATTCTGTCCAGAAATTCACCATTCTGTGGGCTACCATGCGCATGGAGTTTTCATAGCCAAGCTCATTGTTCACACCGGCTTTTCTAAAATACTTGGAAGCGATGATATCTACTGCATTTTGCGAATAATGTGCAGGAAACTCCAGATCTTTCATATCCACCAGAACTTTACCGGTCTTATGATTTTTCAGAAGCACATCTCTCTTGGTCCATTCAAACAGATCATATACAGTTTTGTCTTTATTATTCTCCAGCTCTTTAGTATAATAACGTTTGAACAAGTCTTTAATATCCTTCATTTCGAACCTCCTGAATTTATTACGATGGCTTAAGTATAATACCATATCTAGTGCAATTCAACCTTAAAAAACACAACATATAGATTTTTTGCCAGTTTCGCAATAGGAACACCTTGGGGTTCAAAGAAAAGAAATTTAATAGGATTTTCAAAGGTCAAAAAAACTAAATTCAGAAAGGTAGGCTGATGTATGATAAAATCACTGAATACACTCACACCAGAAATAAATGAGCATACCTTTATCGCAGAAAATGCAGTGGTCATTGGGGATGTTCATATTGGTGAAGGTTCCTCTGTGTGGTATGGATCTGTTCTCCGTGGAGATGTTGCTCCCATAAGAGTGGGTAAGAAAACAAACATTCAGGATTTATGTATTTTCCACTCAGACCATGGCCTGATTTTGGAAATAGGAGATGCCGTCACCATCGGGCACAGCTGCATCATTCACGGCACAAAGATACTAGGCCACTCCATCATCGGCATGGGGAGCATTTTGTTGAATGGATCCGTCATAGAAAAAAACACCATACTCGGTGCTGGCAGTCTAGTCACCGAAGGAAAAGTAGTGAAAGAAGGAGAACTTTGGATGGGTCGGCCAGCAAAGTTCATCAGGAATCTCACTCCGGAAGAAGTGCTGAAGATTGAGGCTTCTGCTGAAAATTATTACCAAAATGGCCTGACGCATAAAGGAGAAAACAATGATTAAATTTGGAGATTACAACGAACTGAAAGTAGCCAGAGAAGCATCTTTTGGCCTGTATCTTGATAAAGAAACAGGCAACACCTCAGATGATATTCTTCTCCCAACAGGGAGTATCGTAGGAGAGACACCAAAAGTCGGTGAGACCGTAACTGTCTTTATCTATCGGGATTCCAAGGACCGTCTGATAGCCACCATGAAGAAACCTATCGTTACCGTTGACAACACTGCTGTACTTAGTGTAACTTCCGTAACAAACTTCGGAGCATTTGTAAATTTCGGTCTGGAAAGAGACATCCTGGTACCCCAAAGAGAAATGAAATTCCCATTGGAGACGGGAAAAGAATACCTTTTCTTTATCTATGAGGATAAGACTGGACGTCTGGCTGCTTCCACTGAAGTGGGCAGATATCTGGAAACACCTGAAGAGGATCTCTACAAAGTAGGGGACACTGTTTCAGGTATTATTTATAATAAGCAGACAAACGGCACCCTGGAAGTTGCCATAGATGATGTGTATCCAGGAATCATATTGGTGAATGAATACTTCTTCAACGCAAATCCAGGCGACAGAATTTCTGGAACTGTGAAAAAAATACTGGAAGATGGAAGAATCAGCTTCACACCAAGAAAAAAAATGATAGAAGCAAAAGAGGAGCTTTCTGATACCATCCTCAGATATCTGGAAGATCATGATGGATTTATGCCTTACAATGACAAATCCACACCAGATGAAATCAAGAAAAAATGGAACAGCAGCAAGAATTATTTCAAGATTGCGCTGGGAAACCTCATGAAAAAAGGCCTGATCCGACAGGATGAAAAAGGAACGCACCTCGTGAAAGAAGAAAAGTAAAGGGGAGACCAGCATGTTAGAGACAAAAGATCCAAAAGGAATGACTGCAGAGAAGAAACTGGAAAGTGCTCTTCTCTTTACAAAGGCGCAACTGAAAAATGAAAAAGACACTCTGGCAAATCTATCCAACATCAGTGCCATCATAAACATGTACATGGATGATATCAACTGGGTCGGCTTTTATCTGATGAAAGAAGGCACCCTGATCCTTGGACCATTCCAGGGAAAACCAGCCTGCAACAGAATCGCTGTGGGAGAAGGGGTTTGTGGAACAGCGGTGCAGGAAAGAAAAACCCAGCGTGTGGACGATGTGCTCAGTCTTGATAATCATATCGCTTGTGATTCAGCATCCCGTTCAGAGCTGGTGGTTCCCATATATAAAGAAGGGGTTATTTTTGGCGTTCTTGACATCGACAGTCCTTCACTGGCCCGGTTCAGCGATCTGGAGCAAACGTATATGGAGAAGCTTGTGAACCTTCTAGAAAACTCACTGTGATCATAACATAATAAAGCACTGAAAGAATTAGAGTTCTTTCAGTGCTTTTTATTTACATTATTTCACCCGAAATTGTTCTTCCACTATGGTATTGTATTCTGAAAAAATCAGATCCAAATTCTCATAGATTCTTTTTGCCTGATCATCTTCCAGCTCATACACATGATAGTGAGGCATGAAATTATCCCTGTCAGGACTTGCTGAGAGAAAATCAAGTTGTCCGAACTTATACATGAAATCATGGTAGGATTTCAGCTGATCCGGTTTTATCCTGACTTTAAATGTATCTTTGATGAAGCAGCTGTCATAGGCCAAATGGGTCATCAGTTTCATTCTTTTTACAACATCTTTGGCGGTTTCCAGATGCTCCTTCTCCAATATTTTAAGGGGGAGGAGAGGGTCTTTTGACAATGCGGCCAAATTACTGGAGACCGTTTCAATATCAGCAAAAGCAGAAGAGAATACTGCATTATATTGTGGCTGCAAATCTCCTTCTTCCGTCAGAAAACGGTACGTATAGCTCATGACAAAATCCAGCTTCACCTTCACATATTCCAGCCTCTTTTTTGTGATTTTCCTGTAATAGATCAAGGAAAACACAAGATTGAAAACCATGGCTATGAAGACACCAAGGCCCAGCGCAAAAATCCGCAATCTGATGGTCAGAAGGATGCTGGGATTCCCCAATGCATCGCTTTGGAGATATTGCGTCATATAAATACTTGTGAATATCGCCACTGGCGAGACAGCCGTGTAGTCAATTTTTAGCGCAATAAAGAGCGTCAGTCCCATCCCTAGCATAACTGTTACTACATTCACACCAAGTATATAGACTAAAACTCCTGTTGTCACCGCACCAAGAAACGATGCCAGAAGCTGGTTGATCCCGCCTTTTACAGCAGAAATATTAGTTGCCTCTAAATTATACATAACACCAAGCAGCACAGAAATCATATCCAGTCTTGTGACAGAAAACATATTGCCTAAGATGTAACCGGTACCGATGGCAAGCATGGCTTTTACGATATAGAGCCAAGAGTCCAGAAGTACCGCTTCTTTTTTGAGTCCTAAGAATCTTTTTGATCTTTCCATATTAACCTCACTATTCTTTCGATCTTATGAAGATTGACTGCCTAAAGATTATACCATGGAGAAAAATTCTTCGGTATATTCATTTTAATGAATCTTAAAAAAAAGCACAGAGCTGGTGGGAGAACCACCAGTTCTGTGTCTGAAAATGTATAATCAGTCTTCTTTCATTCTCATAAAGATTTTGATGATCTCATTTGCAATTAATGGCAGTAGAGACAATCCAAATACAATGATCCAATCGTTCAAAGGCAGTGCATGCACTTTGAATGCATTTGCCAGGAAGGGGATTGTAATGACCCCAAACTGAAGCACTACACCAGCAATGATAGATAGAATCAGATACTTGTTTTTAAAGATGCCAACCTGGAAAATAGATTTTGTCTCGCTTCTCATAGTCAGGCTGTAGAAGAGCTGTGATGTCGCCAGTACGACGAAGGCCATGGTTCTTGCATAGACAATGACATCATCCGGTGCACTCATAGAGTCTTTTAAGGAAACACCTCTTTCAGCTAACCCTATGGTGAAAGCAAGTAAAGTCAGCGCACCAATGAGAAGACCACCGATGATGGCACGAACTCCAGCTCCTTGAGCGAAGAAGCTCTCCTTTGGATCTCTCGGTTTTTTCTTCATCACAGCATCATCTCCTGGATCTACCCCAAGGGAAATGGCTGGTAATGTATCTGTCACCAGATTCACCCAAAGAATCTGAGTAGGCAAGAGCGGAATCGCAAAGGAGAAGAGCACCGAAATGAAAATAGCAACTATTTCGCCAAGGTTACAGGAGAGCAGGAATATGACCGCTTTCTTGATATTGTTGTAAATATTTCTTCCTTCTTCAATGGCAGCCACAATGGTGGTGAAATTATCGTCTGTCAGGATCATATCCGCAGCGCCTTTGGATACGTCTGTGCCTGTAATTCCCATGGCTACACCGATGTCTGCATGCTTCAGGGAAGGGGCGTCGTTGACGCCGTCACCCGTCATGGATACAATATTTCCCTGGGCCTTATAGGCTTTCACGATTTTTACCTTGTGTTCAGGAGAAACTCTTGCAAAAACACGATACTCATTTATCTTCTTTGCAAACTCCTCATCACTGAGCTCATCAATCTCAGCACCTGTCATGGCCTGCTCAATACTCTCTGCAATGCCCAGCTCTTTGGCGATGGCCACAGCCGTATTCTTATGGTCTCCTGTGATCATCACAGAGGTGATTCCTGCACCATGGGCGGATGCAATGGAGTCTTTCACTTCAATACGGGGTGGATCAATCATTGCGACAAATCCGATTACTGTAAGGTTGTTCTCCATATCCTCTGGAGAGATTCTCTCTTCTGTATCTTTATAGGCTACCCCAAGTACTCTGAGCGCAGCATTGGACATTTCTTCTGAAGCTTTCATGATATTTCTTCTCATATCCTCTGTCAGTGGCTTTACTTCTCCACCGATGAGAATCTTATCTGAGATTTTAAGAATATTGTCAATGGCACCTTTTGTATGGACACGGTACCCTGATTCCTCCTCATTTAAAGTGGACATCAGTTTTCTGTCTGAATCGAAAGGTTTCTCATCGATTCTGGGATAAAGTCTGTTGAGTTCATCCTTCGTCATCCCATGCCGGTTTCCAAGAACAATCAGCGCGATTTCTGTGGGGTCACCGGTGGATTCCTGTTCGTTGGATGTGGCGTCACTGCAAAGAACAAAAGATTTGATGAGCTCTTCCTGAGTCTCACTTTCCACTTCAATGGACTTCACATTGATATCCACATTTCTGATTTGATCATAAACATAATATTTCAAAACTGTCATCTTATTTTGGGTTAGAGTACCAGTTTTATCGGAACAGATGATATTGACAGATCCCAGGGTTTCCACTGCAGGAAGTTTCTTGACAATGGCATTGATTTTACTCATTCTGGTGACACCCAAGGCTAAAACAATGGCTACAATGGCAGGAAGTCCTTCAGGAATTGCCGCTACTGCAAGACTGATGGATGTCAGCAGCATATCCAGAAGATCTCTGCCCTGGAAGAATCCAATGACAAACATCAGAATGGTGATGCCTAAGGCTAGCTTTCCCAGTGTTTTACCCAGTTCATCCATACGTTTTTGAAGGGGTGTCATACCATCCACCTCTTCGTTCAGGCTCTTAGCAATCTGACCCACCACAGTATCCATACCGGTTGAAACAACTACACCTTCTCCACGGCCATAGGTGACCAGAGTAGACATGAACGCCATATTCGCCTGGTCTCCCAGCGGAATCTTATCTTCTTTGAACACTTTGTCAAAGAACTTGTCCGAAGGGACAGATTCTCCTGTCAGAGCTGATTCTTCAATCTGAAGGTTCGCACTGCTGATGAGACGAAGATCTGCTGGAACATAACGGCCAGCATCCAAAATGACAATATCTCCAGGGACGATATCTGTTGAATTGATTTCTGTTGTCTCACCATTTCTTCTGACCAGGGAATGGGGGGTGGTTAGTTTATTCAGCGCCTCAATGGCTTTTTCCGCTTTGTTCTCCTGGATGACACCAATGGCTGCATTCAGAAAGACCACCGCAAGGATGATGACTGTATCGGCATACTCTCCTACAAATAATGTGACCACAGAAGCTGCCAGAAGCACATAGATCAGCGCGTCCTGAAGCTGTGAAAGAAAGAGCTGAAGAAGCGTTTTCTTTTTCTTCTCCTGTAGCTTGTTTTCGCCATATTTTTCTCTTCTTATCTGAACTTCCTCATTGCTGAGACCTTTAGAACCTTCAACCTGAAGTTCGGTTAAAGCTTCTTCTTGTGATTTCTGAAACCACATATGCAACACCTCTCTTATATCTATTTTATAAAGTAACAATTATCTCTTTTATTATATTCCTCAAATGTTCAAACAGATGAACTTACTCTAAATGTTTTGTGAAAGTTCCATAGGCGGCATCTGATGGCATTCGGAGATCTCCTCGGGGAGAGAGAGAGATGCTGCCGACCTTTGGGCCATCGGGCATGGCTGATCTTTTGAACTGTTGGGTATGAAAACGGCGGATGAAAATCTTCAGCCACTTTCTGATGCTTTCTTTGTCATAGGTTTCTTGGAAAGCATGTTCAGCCATAAAGAGAATCTTCTCAACTCCTGCACCGTATTTCATGAAATGATAGAGGAAAAAATCATGGAGCTCGTAAGGACCTACAAGATCCTCCGTTTTCTGCAGCAGTTCATCCTGATCTCCTTTGGGAAGAAGCTCGGGACTGACAGGGGTCTCCAGAATGTCTTTCAGTATCCTGGACAGTTCTCCATGAAACTCCACTTCATAGAAGTATTTCACCAAATAACGGACCAGTGTCTTTGGAATAGAACCGTTCACACTGTACATGGACATCTGGTCACCATTGTAGGTGCACCAGCCAAGGGCAAGTTCTGACAAATCCCCAGTACCGATGACAATGCCACCTTCTTTGTTGGCGATGTCCATCAGAATCTGCGTTCTTTCTCTTGCTTGGACATTTTCATAGGTTGCATCATGAACCGAAGGATCGTGTCCGATATCCTCAAAATGCTGAAGGGAGGCTTTCACGATGCTGATTTCCCGTAGGTCAGTACCCAACTCCCGGCAAAGAGAAAGCGCGTTCTGATATGTTCTGTCTGTAGTGCCAAATCCCGGCATGGTCACCGTGATGATGTTTTTTAAAGGCAGATTCATCACCTGATAGGCTTTCACAATCACAAGGAGAGCTAGGGTAGAGTCCAGTCCACCGGATATACCTAGCACTGTTTTGTCAAGCCCCACATGCTTCAGTCTTTTAATGAGACCATGGCTTTGTATCGCAAGAATTTCTTTGGCCCGTTCTATCCGTTCTGATTCAGCTTTGGGCACAAAAGGATGGGGATCAATCTCTCTGTCAAAATTCTTTATGGGTGTTTGCTTCTGAGAAAAACGGACTCTATGAGCCTCCTGAGAAGCCTGATGGGCTTCTCTTTGAAAGGTGGTGTTCTTCAGACGTTCTCCACGGATTCTGCTCACATCAATAAAGGCTTCCAGCAGGTCACTTTCAAAGGAAAATCGTTTATTCTCCTTTAGGAGGGTTCCATACTCACTAATGAGAAGATGCCCGGAAAATACCAGGTCTGTTGTGGACTCATTGGGTCCAGAAGACGCATATAAATAGGCTCCGAGGTTTTTGGCGCTGGTCAGGTTCACTAGGCTTCGGCGAAACTCTTTTTTCCCGACCAGTTCATTGGATGCAGACAGATTGAACATAAGCTCTGCCCCCTGGAGGGAAAGACTTGCGGAAGGTGGAATCGCCGCAAACAGATCTTCACAGATCTCCACACCGAAAGTGAAAGCATCGCTTTCAAAAATAAGATGTCCAAAAGGCACTGCACCAAATCCGTTCAGATAAATCTCGTTTCCGTGGCTCTTTTCATAAGCAGTAAACCATCTGCTCTCATAAAACTCATTGTAATTTGGCAAATGCTGCTTCGGCACAACCCCCAGCACTTTCCCCTGATGGAGGACAGCCCCGGTATTGTAGAGGCGGTTTCTGTGACGAAGGGGGAGTCCAACCACAAGGATCAGATCCAGTTCTTTCGTTTCCTCCGCAATGAGACGAAGCGCTTCTTCTGAAGCATTCAATAAATCTTCCGTAAAAAAGAGATCTGCTGGCGTATATCCCGTTAAGGAGAGTTCTGGAAAAAGAACAGCTCTCACATCTTCTGAAAGCCTGTTTCGCACAACATGCAGAATCTCCTTCGTGTTATAGGTCACATCTGCTACCCGAAGCTCAGGTGAAACGGCCGCAGCTTTAATATAATTCATACAATTCCCTCACAATCTGTCTATAATCTTGGGTTCTTTGAAATTAACCATATTATACCACCTACGGTTCATCCTTGAAACAGCAGGGGAAGGCGGGGTCTTGAAACAGCAGCAGTACTTTCATAAAAAGGTTCCTTCGCTCAACTCTCCACAAGAACTTTCGTCCTCTCTGCACAAACACATAAATCTCTTAATGTTTTATAGTTCGTATCTGTACGAATTATAAAAAGAAAAACATCAAAAAATATTGACTAATCCATGTACAATGTTATTATTTACCTATAAATCGTTCGGAGGTTGTCATGGAAATTATAAGAAATGTTTTTGTGGAAAAGAGATTGGGCTTTCAGCAGGATGCTGAAGCGCTGAAAAATGAACTGAATGAAATGCTGGGTTTCAATCTGTTGCCAAGGGTTCTTCATCTGTATCAGGTGAGAGGACTTCAGGACGAACATATGAACGCCCTAAAGAACACGGTTTTTAGTGATCCGCAGATTGATGTGGTCCACGAAGAACCTTTTTCATTTTTAGATGAACCACATTTTCTGCTTGAACTGCTTCCAGGACAGTATGATCAGAGAGCAGAAGCTGTAAAAGAGTGCATCCTGCTTACCCTGGGTCTTTCTGATATTGAGGTCCGTTACAAAACCCTTTATGTGATACCCGAGGCAACATCGGAAATGCTGGATGAGATCAGAAGCTACTTGCTCAATCCTGTGGAAATGAGAGAAGGGATGATTGAAGCGAACTTCACACAATTTCCTGAAAAGCCTCTACTTGTGGAGACGAAGAAAGGCTTCACAAAGCTTGATCTTGGTTCACTGGAAAAATTCCAGAAGGAGCATCAGCTTGCCATGACCGTGGAAGATCTTGCTCTTATACAAACCTACTTTACCGAAGAAAAGCGTGATCCTTCCATCACTGAACTGAAGGTGCTGGACACCTATTGGTCCGATCACTGCAGACATACCACATTTCTTACAGAAATCAAAAACATCAGATTCAGCGAGGATGCAAGGAAAGAAAAAGAGAGCTATGAACGGTATCTTGAAATCAAAGGGATTCTGGGCAGAGATCATAAACCTGTCACTCTGATGGATTTGGCAACGGTTGGGGCTAGATTCCTGAAAAAAACCGGAAAGGTCCAGGATCTAGATGAATCGGAGGAAATCAATGCCTGCAGTATCGAGAGAACCGTCAGAACTACAGATGGGCTGAAGGAAGCGCTCATCATGTTCAAAAACGAAACCCATAACCACCCCACAGAAATCGAGCCTTTTGGCGGAGCCGCCACTTGTCTGGGCGGAGCCATCAGAGACCCGCTCAGCGGAAGAACCTACGTGTATCAGGGTATGAGAATCACGGGTGCTGCTGATCCCAGAAAATCCATAACACAGACCAGGAAAGGGAAGCTTCCTCAGCGGACCATTACGAAAGGTGCGGCTAAAGGATTCTCCTCCTACGGAAATCAGATTGGACTTACTACTGGATTTGTAGAAGAGATCTATCACCCTGGATATGAGGCGAAACGAATGGAAACCGGTGCTGTCATCGCAGCAAATCTGAAGGAAAACGTCATACGGAAGACACCTGTCCCAGGAGATCTGATCCTGCTTCTTGGTGGCAGGACGGGCAGGGATGGCATTGGTGGCGCAACAGGCTCTTCCAAGGAGCATGACGAGAACTCCGTGGAAATCTCCGGACAGGAAGTACAAAAAGGAAACGCTGTCGAGGAACGAAAACTCCAAAGACTCTTCCGAAGGGAAGACCTGACAAAATGCATCAAAAAGTCCAATGACTTTGGTGCAGGTGGGGTTTCAGTAGCCATCGGCGAGCTTGCACCCTCCCTTAAGATCTATCTCCACCGGGTACCTAAGAAATATCAGGGACTGGATCCTACTGAAATTGCCATTTCAGAATCCCAAGAAAGAATGGCCGTTGTCATCTGTAAAGAGGATTTGGACTTTGTAAAGAAAATCTGCCAAGAAGAAAATGTGGAAGCTACTTTTGTGGCAGAAGTGACAGATACAGGATATATGGAAATGTATTATGGAGATCAGATTGTGGTCCGGCTGAAGCGGTCATTTCTTGATACCAACGGGGCCCATCAGGAGACAGACGTTTTCGTGGAAGCGGGTAGACTCTCTGAGGATGTGCCAGCTGATAAACTACCATCGAAAGAAACAGTGCTCAGTATGCTGCGACAGCTGAACAACGCCTCCCAGAAAGGGCTCCTGGAAAATTTTGACACCACCATCGGAAGAGGCACCCTCCTGCTCCCGTACGGGGGACTGTATCAGGACACCAAAAGCCCCGGTATGGCTGCGGTGATCCCGCTGAAAAATTTGACCACTTTAGATGCTTCTCTCATGACCTATGGGTTTGACCCGGAAGCAACAGACCGCGCACCTTATGAAGGTGCCTATGAGGCTGTGGTGGAAAGCATCGCCAAAATCGTTGCCATGGGGGGAGATCTCACCGGCATCCGGCTGAGTTTTCAGGAATACTTCCGCAAACTGGGCACCGATGAGCGCAACTGGGGAAAGCCATTTTCCGCACTCCTTGGAGCACTTCAAGCGCAGCTGGATTTTGAGGTGCCTGCAATTGGCGGCAAAGACTCCATGTCCGGCAGTTTTGAAGAGATTCATGTACCAAACACCCTGATTTCCTTTGCTGTACAGACCGCAGAAAAAGAGAAGATTCTTGTGAATACAATGAAAGGTGGAAAGACCAGCCTCCTGATGCTGCGAACGGAAAGAAACAATGGGATGTATGAAAAAACTTCATTCAAAGAAAATGCAGCTTTTCTGAAGACCTTGACAGAACAGGGGAAAATCATATCTATTGATACATTGAAGAGAGGACTCTTCCCCACAGCGCTGAATATGGCTCTGGGCAACAGAGTGGGCATGGAGCTCACAAGAATCCCCAGTGGCTGGGCTGAAAAAGATCCTGGAAGCTTTCTCCTGGAAGTGGCCTATGAAGATGTGTGCGGGATTCTGAAAGAAGGTCAGGACCATTCACTGCTTGTGGTTGGAAAAACCAGCTCCTCTCACGGTATTCAGTATGGCAAAGAGTTCATTTCCTATGAGGAAGTGCTTACCCATCTGGAATCACCACTGAAAAATGTTTTCCCTTCTTATCAGAAAGAAGGAGAGAACCTTCCTTTAGTGGTTTCCCCTAAGACTCCAGAAAGATATCAAGGAAAACAGACAGACAAACCCAAAGTGCTCATTCCTGTTTTTTTCGGCACCAACTGTGAGCTGGACTTGGAGTTCGCCTTCAGAAAAGAAGGCGCGGATGTGCATTCTTTTGTTCTTCCCAGTGGAAAAGATGCCCTGGAGAACGGGCTTAAAACCCTGGCGGATAAAATAGACGGGTGCCAGATTCTGATGCTGGCTGGCGGATTCAGTGCAGCGGACGAACCAGAGGGTTCAGGAAAATACATCGCGAATGTGCTCAGGAGCACACCAGTGAAAGAAGCGGTGGAAAGGCTCTTAAACGAGAGGGACGGGCTGATTCTTGGCATCTGCAACGGCTTCCAAGGTCTCGTGAAATCAGGTCTTCTGCCCTATGGCAGAATCATCAGTCCGAAAGAAGATATGCCGATTCTCACATACAATACCGCTGGAAAACACATGTCCAGACTGATAAAAACCAAAGTGGTCTCCAAAAATACTCCATGGATGCAGTATTGTGCACTGGGTGATGTCCATGATGTACCAGTCTCTCATGGAGAGGGGAGATTTGCAGCGACTCCTGAGATGCTCGAAACACTTCTTGAGAATGGACAGATCATCACGCAGTATGTGGATCTTCAACATAACATCACCATGGAAGCTCCCTTTAACCCCAACGGGTCCATGTATGCCATCGAAGGAATCGCCTCCAAGGATGGACGTGTTTTCGGAAAAATGGGTCATACAGAGCGTTATCAGGATGGACTATACAAAAACTACACTGGATCTTATTATGAAGATTTTTTCAAAGCCGGTGTGGATTACTTCAAAAAATAAAACATGTTCAAATATAGATACATTAGGAGGTTCTTATGAAAGTACTTATTCTATTCGGAAGTCCCAACGATCAGACCATCATGAAAAAAGCAAAAGATCTGCTGGATCAGTTTGGTGTGCACAATGAGTCCTATGCCATTTCAGCACACCGCGCTCCTGAACTGCTGGCAGAGGTTCTCCAAAAAAAGGAGGACGAGGGCTTTGAAATCATCATTGCAGGAGCAGGTCTTGCCGCTCATCTTCCCGGCGTTGTCGCCTCAAAGACTGCTCTGCCAGTCATAGGTGTTCCCCTCAACGGGGCTTTGGAAGGACTGGATGCTCTGTTATCCATCGTTCAGATGCCTAAAGAAATTCCAGTGGCCACCGTGGGGATCAATAATTCATTTAACGCTGCCATGCTGGCTGTGGAGATCCTCTCCATCAAATATCCGGAACTGAAAGAAAAACTGAAAGCATACCGAGAGACCATGAAAGAAACTATAAGAAAGAATAACGCAATGGAGGTAATGTATTCATGAATAAGCTATATGAAGGAAAAGCAAAAATCATTTACAGCACAGAAAAGGAGAACGAAGTCATTGTCTACTATAAGGACGATGCCACTGCATTCAACGGCGAAAAAAAAGGCAGCATCTCTGACAAAGGTGTCATGAACAACGAGATCTCATCCATGATCTACACATATCTTGAAGAAAATGGCATTAAAACACATTTCATTGAGAAGCTTTCTGAAAGAGAGCAGAGGGTGAAAAAAGTTTCCATCGTCCCCCTCGAAGTGATTGTAAGAAACGTAGCGGCAGGATCTTTTTCAAAAAGACTTGGAGTAGAAGAGGGCAGTGCACTGAACACAACTATTTTTGAAATCTGTTATAAGAATGACGACTTCGGTGATCCTCTCATCAATGACACCCATGCGGTGGCTCTTGGTCTGTCCACCTTCGAAGAGCTGAAAGAGATTTATAATGCCACAGCAAAAATCAATGTGCTTCTGAAGTCTTTCTTCCAGAAATTAGGTCTGATCCTTGTGGATTTCAAGCTGGAGTTCGGAAAAGATCAGGAGGGAACTCTCCTGCTGGCAGATGAAATAAGCCCGGACACTTGCAGACTCTGGGATGAAGTAACCCTGGAAAAAATGGACAAAGACCGTTTCAGAAGAAATCTTGATAATGTGAAGGGCGCATACGAAGAAGTTGTGTCCCGTATGAAAAGAGGATAAAAAGCATGATTGAAATCATCGATAAGTTTAAAGAGGAGTGCGGTGTCTTCGGAATCTACTCAGATTCCAGCAGTGCGGCCTATGATGTCTACGATGGACTTTACGCTCTCCAGCACAGAGGACAAGAAAGCGCAGGGATTGCATCCATTCATCAGGGAGAACTTCTGGTCCGAAAAAGAATGGGACTTGTGAACGCTGCAATCAGTGAAGAAGATCTGGCTCAGCTGAAAGGGAACATTGCAGTGGGACATGTGCGTTATTCTACTAAAGGAGATTCCAATGTACTGAATGCGCAGCCCCTGACAGCCAAGAGTAAGTTCGGCTCCTTGGCAGTTGCCCATAACGGTACCCTGATCAACACCAATCTCATCCGCAGTCTTCTGGAAGACAGTGGCGTTCTGTTTCAGACTGACACAGATTCAGAGATTGTGGTGAATCTCATCTCCAGAGGGATTCATAAGGGGCTGGAAAATGCTGTACTTAATGCGGTTCAGACAGTAAAGGGCAGCTTCGCACTGGTCATTGCATTTGGCTCCAAACTCATCGGTATCCGGGATCCTTTCGGCATACGGCCGCTCATCATCGGAAAAAGAGGGGAGGACTATATTCTTGCCTCAGAAAGCTGCGCCATCGATACCGTACAAGGAACAGTCCTTCGGGATGTGCTTCCCGGAGAAATGGTCGTCATTGAAAATGGCGAGCTCACCTCTTATATATACTCCGAAAAAACCAAGAAACAGACCTGTTCTTTTGAGTATATTTATTTCGCCAGACCTGATTCCATCATAGACGGAATCAGTGTTCATGATTTGAGAGTAAAAACAGGAGAAAAACTCTATGAAGAATCTCCTGTAGAAGCAGATGTAGTCATTGGTGTGCCTGACTCTGGTCTGGCAGCTGCCATCGGCTATTCCAGAGAGTCTGGTATTCCCTTTGATATCGGATTCTCCAAAAATAAGTATATTGGCCGAAGCTTCATAACACCAAATCAGGAAACCCGAGAAAAGGTAGTTTCCTTAAAACTCAATGCACAGAAAGATGTGGTGGCTGGAAAACGTGTTGTTCTCATTGATGACTCCATCGTAAGAGGAACAACGTCCAAATATCTCGTAGACCTTCTCTATAGAGCAGGCGCTAAAGAAGTGCATTTTAAAGTATCTTCTCCCATGGTGATGTTTCCCTGCTACTTTGGCATTGATACCCCCTACAGAGAAAATCTCATCGCTGCCAATATGTCAAAAAAAGAGATCAATGATTATATCGGCAGCACCAGTCTCACCTATCTGTCCACAGAAGGACTCCTTTCCTGTCTCAAGGACAATTCCTTCTGCATCGGCTGTTTTACGGGGGTATACCCTTTAGGCGCACCAAACGAATTCTTAGGAGGTCTCGAATAAAGATGATGGATTACAAATCTTCAGGCGTGAATATCGAAGAAGGCTACCGTTCCGTAGAGAAAATCAAAGGGTATGCGAAAAAGACCTTAAGCCCTCTGGTTCTGAATGGATTAGGTTCCTTTGCGGGAATGATGGAGCTGCCGGAAGGCTACAGAAAACCAGTGCTCGTTTCAGGCACAGATGGCGTAGGCACAAAGCTCCGTATCGCACTGGATCTAAAAAAATACGATACGGTCGGGATTGACTGTGTTGCGATGTGTGTGAACGATATTCTGTGCCACGGAGCAAAACCGCTCTTTTTTCTGGATTATATCGCCTGTGGAAAACTGGATGCAGACGTATCTTCAGAACTTGTGAAAGGTATCGCGGAAGGGTGCATACAGGGCGCCATGTCTCTCATCGGGGGAGAAACTGCTGAAATGCCAGGTTTTTATGAAGAAGGTGATTATGACATGGCAGGATTTGCTGTGGGCGTTTGTGAGAAAGATCAGATCATCACCGGAGAAACCATTGAATCAGGAGATGTGCTCATCGGCTTGCCTTCCTCCGGATTTCATTCCAATGGATTTTCACTGCTTCGAAAGGTGTTTCCTGATTTTCAGGAAATAATCCATGAAGAGAGAATTGGGGATCTGCTTCTCACACCTACTCGAATCTACACCTCCATTGTCATGAAAGCCTTAGCACATTTTGAAATCAAAGGCATGGCTCATATCACCGGAGGAGGCTTTATCGAGAATCTTCCCAGAATCACTCAGAAAGAGCATCTCCGACTGAACGTATACAAGGATTCCTACAGCCTGCCTGACATCTATGATGTCCTTGCTTCAAGAGGCGTGGACAGAGAAAGTTTTTACAAAACGTTCAACACTGGGATCGGATACGTGTTCTGTGTCAGCTACGCTTTCAAAGAATCATTCCTGGAATTTCTCAAAGCAGAAGGCGAGGAACCGGTTCTTCTGGGTTATGTGGATGAAGGAGACGAAGAACTATGTTTCAGGTAGCAGTACTGATATCAGGTAAAGGATCGACCCTGGAGGCTATTTTAAAGGACCAGAAGAGGGATTCTCTTTATGAGGTGTCTCTTGTTCTCGCAGACCGTCCCTGTGAAGGGCTGCGCTATGCAGAAATGGAAGGAATCAGAACCAGAGTTCTTCCTAGGGATCAGGATTTATCCAGAAAGATCCTCGAAGAAGTTTCCGCCTTTGATCTGGTGGTCCTGGCAGGATTTTTATCCATTCTTGAAGGACCGGTCTTAACAGAAATGTCCAGCAGAATCATCAATCTTCATCCCTCGCTGCTGCCCAAGTTTGGTGGCAAGGGCATGTATGGAATGAGAGTGCATGAAAAAGTGCTGGAGTCAAAACTTCCCATATCAGGCTGTACAGTCCATTATGTCAGCGAGGTGGTGGATGGAGGCTCCATCCTGCTTCAGAGAATTGTTGGCATCAAAGAGTGCCATACCAGCGATGATGTTATGAAAAAAGTCTCAGCAGTGGAGAAAGGTGCATTGATTGATGCCATAAGACTGCTTGCAAAGGAGGAACGGATCTATGAAAGCGTTACTGAGTGTCTATAACAAAGAAGGCATTGAAAAACTCGCAGATTTTTTTGTGAAGGAGGAGATTGAAATACTCTCCACAGGAGGAACTTATACCCATTTAAAAGCATTAGGGTACTCTGTAACCAAACTGGAAGAGTTCACAAACAGTCCTGAAATCCTTCATGGACGGGTGAAAACCCTTCATCCGAAGGTCCATGGGGGAATCCTCTACCGAAGGGATCAGGAAGATGATTTAAGAGATGTGACAGAAAACGGGCTTTCAAGCATCGATTTTGTCTGCGTAAATCTCTATCCATTCTTTGAAAAACTGGAGGAAAACCTTTCTGAGCTGGCACAGGTGGAGTTTATTGATATCGGAGGCCCCACCATGCTTCGTGCAGCTGCCAAAAACTACCCCTTTGTCTATGTTCTCAGTGATCCAAAGGAATACAGCACCTTCATGACCGTGTATAAAGAGGGCACAGAAGAGGAGAAACAGGCTTTCCGCAGAAAGAGCGCAGGACTTGTCTATAATCTCATGGGTGCCTATGACAGTGCAGTAGCCAATTTTCTTCTCAGCGAAGAGGAGAAAACTTATGGAAGTTTTTCCTACAGGAAAGTGCAGTCATTGCGCTATGGAGAAAATCCACATCAGAAAGCCTCTGTATATGAAGAAATCGATGGACATGGCGCACTGAAAAGCATCAGAATTCTTAGTGGAAAAGAACTCTCCTACAATAACTACAAAGATCTTGATATCGCTTGGAAGGTCGTCCATGAATTTTCTGAGCCCTGCTGCTGTGCCCTGAAGCATAATACACCCTGCGGAGTCGCATTGGGTGAAAACGCATTGGACTGTTATGAAAAAGCGTATGCGGCGGATCCTGTTTCCATCTTTGGCGGTGTCATCGGCTTTAATGTGGAGGTGACCAAGGAATGTGCGGAAAAGATGAATGAGATCTTTTTGGAGGTCATCATCGCGCCATCCTACACACAAGAAGCATTGGAAGTGCTGAAAAACAAGAAAAATCTACGGATCCTCACCTGCAGCCATAAGCCTTCTGCCACTAATACCATGGTCTCTCTGGATGGGCTCCTGCTTGTACAAGAGGAAGACCAGAAAATCTTTGATCAGCTTAAGACCGTCACCCAAACGAATCCGACAAAAGAGATGCTGGAGGAAATGGTCTTTGCTTTTAAAGTTGTCAAATATGTGAAGTCCAATGCCATTGTGGTGACAAAGGATAAAATGACCTTAGGCATCGGAGGAGGTCAGGTCAACCGTATAGATGCTGCTAAATTTGCACTGTCAAAGGCAAAAGGACAAGCTGTAGTCCTTGCTTCAGATGCATTTTTCCCTTTCCCTGATGTGGTAGAGGAATCTGCTGCCCATGGAATTGCTGCCATCATTCAGCCTGGTGGTTCGTTAAAAGATGAAGCCTCCATACAGGCCTGCGATGCTCATGGCATCGCCATGGTATTCACTGGAATGAGGCATTTCAAGCATTAGGAGGAACTCTATGAAAATACTGATTGTAGGTGATGGGGCGAGAGAACAGTCCATTGCCCATAAACTGTCCCAGTCTCCCAGCGTGGAAGAGATTTATCTTTGTCCCGGGAACGGTGGAACCCATTATATACAGAAATGCAAAAATCTGCCTCCCATGACCCAAGAGGAGCTTCTTGATTTTTCAGTGGAAACAGGCATCGCCTATACCG
This sequence comes from Proteiniclasticum ruminis, assembly GCF_900115135.1. Lineage (GTDB taxonomy): Bacteria > Bacillota > Clostridia > Clostridiales > Clostridiaceae > Proteiniclasticum > Proteiniclasticum ruminis_A. The sequence continues at coordinate 281,295 of NZ_FOVK01000001.1, forward strand.
TGGTCGGTCCTGAAAAAAATCTCATGGAAGGGATTGTGGATCTCTTTCATCAGCATAACCAAAGCATTGTCGGTCCGCATAAAGATGCAGCCCTTCTGGAAGGCTCCAAGAGCTTTGCGAAAGATTTTATGAAAAGACATCATATCAAAACAGCTGCCTATGAAGTGTTTGATGATTTTCATAACGCTCAGGAATACCTGAAAACCGCTTCCTACCCCCTCGTCATCAAAGCAGACGGTCTGGCCCAGGGCAAAGGGGTGGAAATCGTTGAAAACTATGAGAACGCCTTGACAATACTCACTGAATTCATGATACAGGAGAAGTTCCAGGATGCTTCAAAAACCATCGTTGTGGAAGAGTATCTTGTGGGGAAGGAAGCCTCCATCATATCTCTTTATGACGGAAATCACATTGTTCCATTATGGTCGACCATGGACCACAAGAAAATCGGAACGGGAGAAACAGGACTTAATACAGGAGGAATGGGGAGCATCACTCCAAATCCGCATTATACTTCATTCATGGAAGAAGACTTCAACAGAAGTATCCTTCTGCCTACAAGGGACGGATTGTCCCAAGATGGTCTTGGGTTTCAGGGCATCATTTTCTTTGGCCTCATGATGACTGAAAAAGGGGTCTATCTTTTGGAATATAATCTTCGTTTTGGCGATCCTGAGACCCAAAGCCTCCTTCAGGTCCTGTCCTCTGACCTTCACGAGGTTTTCCTGTCGCTTCTTTCCGGTAAATTGAAAGATACGCCGCTCACCTTTCAGGAGGAAGGCGCCGCTTGTGTTGTATTGTCCTCTGCAGGATACCCGCTGGATTATAAAAAGGGGATTGATATCACCGATTATTTTAGGCTTTGTCCAGAAGGGGTTACTCTGTATGCCTACAAATCCAGACAGGAGAGCGGCCGTATTCTCTCAGACTCCGGCCGTGTTCTGTCAGTAGTTGCCAGTGGCAATAAGGACGTGGCCACGGATAAGATCTACAGATTTTTAGAAAAAGTTCGTAATGAAAACCTTTATTATCGAAATGATATTGGAAAGATTTGATATTACAAACCTTTACATAAATCACTTTTATAAAAGTATGAAGAACAGCATTGACATAGGCTAAATTCGTGCTAAGATAATAACAATTCAATAATTTATGTTCTTATCCAGAGAGGTGGAGGGATAGGCCCTGTGAAACCCGGCAACCAATACGAGAGTATATGGTGCCAATTCCTACAGCGTAACAGCTGAAAGATGAGAATAAACTTGTATGTGTATCGTCTAAGTTTATTCTTAGGCGATTTTTTTATTGCCTAAAAGACCAAGTAAAGGAGTATACAGATGTTGATTCAAATCAGATCACTTCGAAAAAACTATGATCAGCAAGCTGTCATCGATGATGTAAGCTTCGATATCATGAAAGGAGAAATTTTTGGTATCGTCGGAAAGAGCGGTGTTGGGAAATCGACACTTCTTCGCTGCATCAACGGACTGGAGCCCATCACCAGCGGAGATATCGTTGTTGACAATTTTAGACTGGCTTCTTTGGACAGCGATGGCATCCGAAATCTCAGAAGAAAAGTAAGTATGATCTTTCAGAATTTCAATCTTCTCAATCAGAAAACTGCTCTTGAAAATGTCATGCTTCCCATGGAAGTGTGGGGGATGGAGAAGCATTCCTCCAAAGAAAAAGCCATGTCTCTCCTGGATTTGGTTGGACTGAAAGAAAAATACCACAGCAGACCAAAATCCCTTTCAGGTGGAGAGAAACAGCGTGTAGCCATCGCCAGAGCTCTCGCTCTTGATCCAGAGATTCTGCTTTGCGATGAGGCAACCTCAGCACTGGACCCGAAGACAACCAAGGAGATTCTCTCCCTTCTTAAGGAAATCAACAAATCCCTGGGACTGACACTGGTTGTTGTAACACATCAGATGGAAGTGATCAAAGAAATCTGTCAGCGTGTCTGTGTCATGGAGAGTGGTAAAGTATCGGCACTTGGCAAAGTGGAAGATCTTTTCCTGAATCCAGAAGTCAGTTTGAAAAAACTTCTCGGTGAGGAGGATCTTGAGATACTGCCGAAAGGTACAAACCTGCGTATTTTCTTCACCAAGGAGTTCAGTGATGAAGCCATCATCACCAACATGAGTCGTGATCTTGCCATCAATTTCTCCATCGTCTGGGGAAAACTGGAGAACTTCAACGGAAGCGTTTTAGGAAGTCTTGTACTGCATATCCATCCTGAAGACGAGCACCGTATCAGAGAGTACCTGACACAAAGAGGCCTGAAATGGGAGGTGATAAAGAATGAATCTTAATGGGTATCTGAATGCCTTATATGAATCATTACTTATGATTGTATTATCCGGTATTTTTTCTGTGGTACTAGGCTTTCTCTTGGCCATTGTACTAATCTATACAAAAGAAAAGGGACTTTCTCCCAGAAAGAACCTCTATAATGCACTGGATTTTGTCATCAATGTCTTTAGAAGTTTCCCATTCATTATCCTGATGTTTCTTCTGTTCCCTCTATCCAGAGTGATTGTAGGCACTTCGATAGGAACAGTGGCTGCCATCGTGCCCTTAACCATTGCAGCCACACCATTTGCCGCAAGAATTATCGAAGGGTCACTGGATACGGTAGACAAAGGAATCATTGAAGCTGCCCGTTCATTCGGCGCCACCAACAGACAGATCATCTTCAGAGTCATGCTTGTGGAAGCATTGCCGAATCTTGTCCAGGGCATCACGAATATTTTCATCAACATCGTGGGCTACTCTGCCATGGCTGGTGTCATCGGTGGTGGCGGATTAGGCGCTGTGGCCATCAATTACGGTTACTACAGATGGGAAGACACCATCATGATCATTGTAGTGGTTATGATTTTCCTTTTAGTACAGCTGTTCCAATCTCTGGGAAATAGGATTTTCCAGAAGCTCACACGATAAATGACTCATATCAGGACAAAATTATTGAACATAAAACACTCATTACGATAATTTTTTAACATATCGTGCAAAACCGAAAATTTAGACTCTTTTAAAAATAGTACAGTAGAAAAAAACAGATTAAAAAAGCGAGGAAGAATCAAATGAAAAAAATATTTGCTATACTAACTGCCGCACTGCTTAGCACATCCATTCTGACCGCCTGCGGAGAAAAAAGCTCTTCAGAAAAAATCGTGGTTGGAGCATCTGCTGTCCCACATGCTGAGATCTTGGACAATGTCAAAGAAGACCTGAAGGAACTGGGATTTGAGCTGGAAGTAAAAGTCTTCAATGACTACGTTTTACCTAATACCGCACTATCTGAAGGCCAGCTGGATGCGAACTTCTTCCAGCATATCCCTTACCTTGAGGAGATGAACAGCAAGGAGAATTTAGGAATCACCTGGACCGTTAAAGTCCACATAGAACCAATGGGTCTCTATTCTGACAAGATTTCCTCCTTGGATGAGCTGAAAGACGGTGCTACCATAGCAATTCCGAATGATGCCACCAACGGTTCCAGAGCACTGAAGCTTCTTGCGGACAATGGTCTGATCACGCTGAAAGACAGTGAAATCGCCTCTGTGCTTGACATCACTTCCAATGAGAAGAACCTGAAGTTCAAAGAACTCGATGCACCTGCATTACCAAGAACACTGGTGGATGTGGACGCGGCTGTAATCAACACCAACTATGCCATAGAAGGGGATCTGAACCCACTGGAAGATGCCATTGTCATTGAATCCGCTGAATCACCCTATGCGAATGTGCTGGCTGTAAAAGAAGAAAATAAGGATTCAGAGAAAACAAAAGCACTGAACACCGTGCTCAACAGTGAGAAAACCAAGAAGTTTATTGAGGAAAAGTACGAAGGATCCATCTTCCCAGCTTTTTAAACTGTACTAATTTTTTCACTATATTTTGAAAAACTGTTAAATAAAAGAAATCCTGAAAAACCGTTGATTATCAACGGTTTTTCTTAAAATTACACTTGTTAATCTCTTGTCAAATATTGTTAATGAACGTTTACAATGTTATACTATGTAGTGTATTTGTTATATTTTTATTGAAAAATAGGGGGATGTATATGAAACTGTTTTCTATTTCAAAAGCAGTGCATGTGCCCAAGTTCAAGGTTGCGGAACACTTTAGTGAAGTCATAGAAGTGGATGCACCGAAGAACATGGTATATTCACTATCTCAACAGCATAATATGAAATGCTCACCGACAGTCAAACGAGGCGACAGAGTACTGGTCAATCAGGTCATTGGTGTAGGAGAGAACAACAGCGTTGTTCCAGTATATTCCAGTGTTTCTGGTACAGTAAAACAAATCACCACGAAAACTGATCTTCTTGGAAACAAGGTGGATGTGGTCCTAGTGGAAAATGACGGTCTTTACGAAAAGCAAGAGCGTGAAGTATTTAGCTACAGCACGTTATCCATGGATGAACTCCGTGAGAAAGTTAAGGCCTTAGGCCTCATTGAAACACAGAACCTGTCCAACCGAAAAAGAGGGATGCAGCTGTCTTTCAAAGATACCGCGAAAAACATCCTGATCAACGCCCAGGAAAGTGGACTTTATGGACAAGTGGATTCTTACCTGTATGAGAAAGAAAAACAGGATTTTCTTCGGGGCATAGACCTTCTGAAGTCACTTTATAAAGATGCTCAGATTGTTGTGCTTTCCACATCAGATGCAGATTCAGTCATCGGATTCACCGAACTGTTGAAAAACTCAGGGGTAAGCCTGATTTCTAAAATTCCGACACAGTTTTATCATGACATGAACCTTGCAGCTAGAGACGTATTTGGTGATTTTGCCATGAAAGATACCATGGTCATTGATGCATTCCTGCTGCCCGCTGTGGCCAGAGGTCTTATGGATCAGAGACTCACCCATTATCAGCTGCTTCTCATCAATGGCGGAGCAGTGAAAAATCCTGGCATATACAAGGTAATGTCTGGTACAACCCTGGACCTTGTTATGGAAAAAGCAGGTGTGGAAAACCCATTCAGAATTGTGGCAGGGAATATCCTCTCCGGTGATGCTGTTTTCACAACAGATTCACCCATCAACAGAGGAATCAGAGAAGTACTCTTCCTCAATGAGAACGAAGTTTCCATCGATGAGGAAATGAACTGCATTAAGTGCGGTCGATGCGCAGACGTTTGCCCCATGGGTCTACAGCCCTATGAGCTCAATCAGCTGGTCATTGTCCGAGACTTCGATGAGTTCTTCAAGAAACGTGGTGGCATGTGTGTTGAATGTGGCCGATGCTCTTATGTGTGCCCATCCAAGAGACACTTGCTTCAATCTTTCAAAACAGCAAAAAAGGTTAAGAGATAGGAGGGAATAAAAATGGAAAATAGAAAAATAACCGTTGCATCCTCTCCGCATATCAAATCAAACCTGAGGGTCAACAGAATCATGCTGGATGTCATCATTGCCCTAGTACCCGTGGCTGCAGCTGGGATCTACTTCAATGGAATCAAGGGTCTGCTCCTCATTGCCGTCACTGTGCTTGGCAGTATGGGTACCGAAGTTCTCTTTAAGAAACTTCTTCATAAGAAACACTCACTGAACGACTTATCCGCAGTAGTGACCGGACTGATCCTCGCACTCATCTTACCTGTAGACACACCACTTTGGGTTGCACTTCTTTCTTCCATCTTCGCCATCTCCCTGGTTAAGGAGATATTTGGCGGACTTGGACAGAACTTCATGAATCCTGCTGCTGCAGCGAAGATCTTTGCTGTGGTATCCTATGGAAACATCGTTGTGAACAAAGGGTTTGAAGGTATTTCAATCCAGGAAAGACTCGTAGGAAGCGCAGGTGGGAACTTAGGAGAAGCTTCCATCATCGCTATCCTTGTTGGTGGAATCTACCTTGCAGTGAAGGGAATCATCCGTGCAAGAGTTCCATTTATGGTGCTTCTTGTCTCCTTTGTATTCTCAGCAGTTGTCCTCGGGGATATTTCAATCCTTGCAGGAAACAGCAGTATTTATTTGATTGCATTTTTCCTTTCCAACGATTATGCAAGCTCATCCATCACCAACCCCGGTAAATGGATCTACGCCGCATTCGTAGGACTGGCTGCATCTTTATTCATTGGCTTGTCCAAGAATATCGAAGGAGCCTACTATGCAGTTCTCATCGGCAATGTTTTCGCTCCATTTATTGATTCTTTCTTTGAAGGAAAAGTAGATACGAAGAAGGGGGCGACTGCATAATGAAGAAGAAAAGCTTACTTCAGGAACTGATCACACTGGGTCTGACCCTTATGGTGATCTCCGTGGTCATCGGAGGTCTTGTTGCCTTCGTCTACGAGACTACCAAAGAACAGATCGCCATGAACAATGCCGTGAACGCGGATGACTTGGCTGTGATTATGCCCGGAACAGAAACCATTGAAGATTTTGCCGGTGAGTTCGAAGCAAATGAAGTCATCACCGAAATGTATCGTGCAAAGAGTGGGGATGAGGTCATAGGTCATGTTTACAAAATGACCGTTAATGGATACAAACCAGGTCTCACCATTCTTGCTGGAATTGATAAAGACGGTAACCTTGTTGCCGCAAAAGTAACACAGTCTTCCGAAACCCCTGGTTTAGGTGCTTTGGTTGCAGAAGAAGCCTTTATCTCACAGTTTACTGGTAAAACTACTGCTGCCGATTTTCAGGTGGTAAAAGGCACCGTTGCAAATGAGAATGAAATCGTAGCTGTCTCTGGTGCAACGATCTCCTCCAACGCAGTTGCAAGCGCAATCAATGAGGCTGTGAAGTTCCATAAACAGAACATCCTTGGGGAAGAGGTTGTTGAAGAAAAAGCACCTGAGGCCACCATTGAAACTCTTCTGCTTACAGGAGATGAGATGGTTGAGATTGAAGGGGAATACCAAACCTTCGAAGTGAAGACAGCCGGTGAAGTCACTGGATATATTGTCATCACATCCCATGCTGGCTACTATCAGGACATGCCGATGACCATCGCTGTGGGATTTGACAATGCCACAAAGAAAATTTCCAACATCGTCGTTCTGGAGCAAAATGAAACAAAGGGTCTTGGAGATGTCATTGAGCAGGAAGGCTTCCAACAGCTCTTCCAGGGTAAAGACACTCAAGAGCTTACTGTAGAAATCTACTCTGGCGCTTCCGAAAGCTCAAAGGGCGCATTCAAAGCAGTAAATCAGGCCATCCTCTATTACAATGATGTTCTGATGCAAGGAGGAAACTAATATGTTGGCATTGATAGAAAGATTGAAAAATGGACTTTTCAGTGAAAACCCGATTTTCGTTCAGGTTCTCGCCATGTGTCCTACTCTGGCAGTTTCCACCAGTGTTGAAAATGCGCTGGGTATGGGATTGTCCTCCACTGCAGTACTGATACTATCGAACGCAATCATATCCGTACTGAGAAAGTATATTCCTAACAAGATCCGTATTCCTGCATACATTGTTGTCATTGCGGGATTTGTATCCATGATCGATATGTTCCTTGCAGCATACCTGCCAGACCTCTATAAATCTCTTGGTCTGTTTATACCGCTGATTGTTGTAAACTGTGTCATCCTCGGTAGAGCAGAAGCATATGCAAGCAAGAACAACGTGCTTCATTCCATCTATGATGGAATCGGCATGGGCCTTGGCTTTACTTTTGCGCTGAGCATTCTGGCATTTTTCAGAGAAATCTTTGGTGCAGGCACTGTATTGGGTCTCAGAGTGATGCCAGCTGCATATGAACCAGCAAACATCATGATCCTGGCACCTGGTGCCTTCCTTACCTTAGGGTTGATCATGGCTTTCATCAATAAGAGAAACCTGAAAAAAGGAAAAGCTTCCCTGAAAATCCATGACTGTGAGAGCTGTGGTATGGGTTGCGACCTTCCTAAATCAGAAAAGATGAACATCAAACTCGATAAAGAAGTTCTACAGAATGGAGGTGCTAACTAATGGACCTGCTCATTATATTTATCAACGCAATGCTCATCAACAACTTCGTTCTGTCAAGATTCCTTGGAATCTGCAGCTTCTTGGGTGTATCCAAGAAAAGAGACGCTTCCATTGGTATGGGTCTTGCCGTATTGTTTGTTATGGTAATTGCCTCTTTAGGTACTTGGTCCGTCTACACCTTTCTTCTGGAACCCTATGATCTGGATTATCTGAAGACAGTTGCCTTCATTCTAGTCATCGCAGCTCTTGTACAGTTCGTGGAAATGGTCATCAAAAAAATCAGTCCAGCGCTTTATGATGCACTTGGAATCTTTTTGCCTCTCATCACAACGAACTGCGCTGTTCTCGGAGTTACCTTCCTCAATGTGCAGGAGAAGCTTTCCCTGTTAGGAAGCTTAACCAACGCAGTAGGGGCTGCACTTGGATACTTCCTCGCCATTGTTCTGATGGCAAGCATCCGTGAAAAGCTCGATCGTGTTTCCAGCATTCCTCAGGCATTCCAAGGACTGCCTATTGCACTTGTAACAGCTGGCCTTATGGCTATCGCATTCCTTGGTTTCCAAGGTATGATTTAAAGAAGGGGGGATGAAACAATGACTGAAATATTGATTCCAATTGCCATTATGGCTGGATTAGGTATCGTCTTAGCGGTACTTCTCGGATATGCAGCAGAAGTATTTGCTGTGAAGCAGGAGCCCAAAGTTGAAGAAATCCTTCTGGTTCTTCCTGGTGTAAACTGTGGTGGATGCGGATTTGCTGGGTGTGAAGCCTATGCAAAGGGCGTTGCGCTTCAGGGTGCTTCACCATCTCTTTGCACCGTTGGCGGAAACCCTGTAGCCAATCAGATCGGAGATATCATGGGCGTAAAAGTGAACGCTCAGGAAGTTATGGTCGCCTACGTGAAGTGCAATGGTGACTGCAATAAAGCAAAAGACAAATATGAGTATCATGGTATTATGGATTGTGTCAGCGCTGCGGCACTTCCAGGTGGTGGAGCAAAATCCTGCACCTATGGCTGTCTTGGACTTGGCACTTGTGTTGGTGTCTGCGAGTTTGACGCCATCATCATCCGTGACGGTATTGCCATCATAGATGAGAACAAATGTACCAACTGTGGCGCTTGTGTAAAAGCATGCCCAAAAAACATCATAGAATCAGTTCCGCTGAATTCCAGAGTACGAGTTGCCTGCAACTCTCTGGACTCTGCAAGAGACATCATGCAGAACTGTGAAGTTGGCTGTATCGCTTGTAAGAAATGCGAAAAAGCTTGTGAATACGATGCGATCCATGTGAACAACAACCTGGCGAAGATTGATTACGACAAATGTACTCAATGTAATGCCTGCGTCGAAGTTTGTCCGAAGACAACCATCGAGAATCTGCTTATGATTCATAAGGCTAAACCCAAAGATATCACTGCATAAGAAAAGCTGAAAAGGCTGTCTTCCTCGGAAGACAGCCTTTCTTATTTGCTCCAAGTTATTTTTCATGAAAATCCTGTTCAAAAAGGGAAGCCATGACATAAAAAATGTCATGGCTAGAAGGGTGGTGGGGAAACCACTCTATATCAATTTTGAGGTTATCTCTTTACCACAACAGAAGTACCCATACCGCCACCGATACATAGTGTAGCAAGGCCATAGCTTGACTTTCTTCTCTTCATTTCATGAAGAAGTGTCACAAGGATTCTTGCTCCAGAAGCACCCACAGGATGTCCTAATGCAATGGCACCTCCATTTACGTTAACCTTTTCCGCGTCCCATTTAAGATCCTTGCCTACAGCCAACGCCTGCGCAGCAAAAGCTTCATTCGCTTCAATCAGGTCCATATCATCAATGGTGAGGCCAGACTTCTGAAGTGCTGTTTTTGTAGATGGAACAGGCCCAATACCCATTATGCTTGGATCTACACCGCCATTTCCATAAGAGACAATGGTCGCTAATGGCGTCAGTCCCAGCTCATCTGCTTTTTCTTTGCTCATTACCACAAGAGCTGCTGCACCATCATTGATTCCTGAAGCATTTCCTGCCGTAACCGTACCATCTTTCTTGAATGCAGGTCTCAGTTTGGCCAAGGAATCTATCGTAACACCTTTCTTAGGGTACTCATCTGTATCCACAACAAGAGGTTCGCCTCGTCGTTGTGGTATGGTCACAGGAGCAATTTCATCCTTGAATTTTCCTTCTGCCATGGCTCTTTCTGCTTTATTCTGGCTGGCAACTGCGAATGCATCCTGTTCCTCTCTAGTAATTCCGTATTTTTCAGCAATGTTTTCTGCTGTAATTCCCATATGATATCCATTGAATGCATCTGTAAGCGCATCATGAATCATCGTATCCACCATGGTGTCATTGCCCATTCTGGATCCAAAACGAGCGTTGTTCAATACATAGGGCGCTCTGGACATGTTTTCAGCACCACCTACCACAACCACATCATTGTCACCTGCAATGATGGTCTGGGCAGCCAATGATACAGTTCTCAAACCAGAGCCACACAGCATATTGATTGTTGTAGCAGGGACCTCCACAGGAATTCCTGCCTTCACAGAAATCTGCCTTGCCACTCCTTGACCTAAACCGGACTGAAGAATACATCCCATATACACTTCATTGACATCTTCTGGCTTGATACCAGCTTGTCTGATGGCTTCCTTCACAGCGACCACACCAAGATCCACTGCAGGAACATCTTTGAACACTCCGCCGAAGCTTCCTACCGGAGTTCTCACCGCACTGACAATTACTACTTCTTTCATTTTGACCTCCCTAATTCAAATGTTGCTCAACTACATGGATATCAACAGATACACAGGTTTTGGCAAGCATTATTTTCACTCTTATCATAACATGAACAACCTTTCATTTGTAATAGATTTCATATTGCGAGTTCACCAGAATTTCAATCAAATTCTGACATAATTGATGAAACCCTTTGAAATATGAGGGTTTCATCATGTTTGGAATATTCCAGTAGTTCTCACCATGAAAATAATTTACATTTTATTCATAATTTCACGTAAATTGTAGACCAATATTTCATAAAAGTAGTGCAGGCTCAAGAAGCCAACTTCATCATTCCTAAAAATAGTTTAATTTATTTTATTATAGGTTAATAATTACCGCTTAAAGCTTTATTTTATACTATTTGTGTGTTATACTATAAAACATAAGGAGGAGATGAATATGAACTGGATCTGGCTCATTCTGATTATTGTTGTAGCCGTTCTGGATCTCATGACCAGCAATGTTCTGTTTTCATGGATTGGCATTGGATTTCTTGCAGCCTGGCTTGCAGGATTCTATGTGGATTTTTGGATTCAGATGCTGATTGCTTTTCTGATTGGTCTTGTTGCCCTCATCATCGGCAATAAAATCAGCAGAAAGTATATCAAAAGGAACATTCCCAATGATCCCATTTTGGTGGATAAAATCATTGGACATACCTTTATTGCTGAAAAAGAGATCACAGGATCAGTGCAGCAAAAAATCAATGGAATCTACTGGAACCTGAAAAACATCGGGGACCCTGTACAACCAGGGGAACGTTTCAGTGTTCTGAAGATTGAAGACAACAAATTAATTATTCGTAAGGAGGAAAACTAACATGCCATGGATTATTATTTCAGCAGTCATTCTACTACTCATTCTGGTGGTGCTTTTAAGTTCCATCAAAGTCGTCAATACGGGTTCCGTCTATGTACTTGAAAGGTTCGGACAATACTACAAAACCCTTCAGCCTGGGTGGCATGTCATACTGCCTTTTGTGGATTATGTCAGAAGAAAAATCTCCATGAAGCAGCAGATCCTTGACATCCAGCCTCAAAATGTCATCACCAAAGACAATGTCAACATCAGTGTGGATAATGTTATCTTTTATCAGGTGCTGAATCCCAAAGATGCAGTTTACAACATTGAAAATTATGTATCTGGTATCATGTACTCTACCATCACAAATATGCGTAACATCATCGGTGATATGTCACTGGATGAAGTTTTAGCCGGACGTGACAGGATCAATATGAAACTTCTGGATATCGTTGACTCCATCACCGATGCATACGGAATCAAAATTCTGTCTGTAGAAATCAAGAACATTGTACCACCGGAAGAGATTCAGAACGCTATGGAAAAGCAGATGAAGGCTGAACGAGAGAAAAGAGCTGCTATTCTCATAGCTGAAGGAGACAGAGAATCTAGTATCGCCAGAGCAGAAGGTGAAAAACGAAGCAACATCCTGCGCGCTGAAGCAGAAAAAGAAAAGAACATCCGGCTGGCAGAAGGTATGAAAGAGTCTCAGCTTCTGGAAGCGGAAGGTAAAGCCCGAGCTATTGAAGCCATCGCCACCGCTGAGGCTGAAGCCATCCGAAAAGTGAACGCCTCCATCATCGAATCTGGTACAGACGCAAGAATCATTGCGCTGAAACAAGTGGAAGCCTTGAAGGAAATGGCAACAAATCCAGCGAACAAACTCATTCTTCCTGTGGACACTCTGAACTCTCTTGGCAGCATTGCAGCCATTGCAGACATCATCGGGGAGAAAAGATCTCAGCAGTAAATACCCTCGGAAAGGATCTCCAATTATGGGGATCCTTCTTCGTTTCGTTAAAGAACTCTGTTATAATTTAGAAAGACGTAAGGAGGCGATTGTTTGAAAAAAGCGGTGATTACCGGAGCAACAGGGGGAATTGGAGAAGCGATTGCACGAAAATTCGCATCCCTTGGCTATGAACTTATCCTTATTTTTTCGAGAAATCTCGAAAAGGCCCATCATCTGAAGGAAGAGCTTTCATCTCATGTACCTGTCTCCATTTATAGTTTGGATTTTAGCGACACGGAAGGATATCCCTACACATTCCGGCAGATTCTAAACCATCATGGTGCGGTTGATGTGCTCATACACAGCGCAGGCATCTCCAGCCGAACACTCTTTCACGAGATGAGGGGGCTGGAATTTGAAAGGTTATTTGATATCAATGTAAAGCCATTATTTTATCTCACAAAAGAGATCATCCCTGAGATGATTTCAAAAGGAGAAGGGTCCATTCTGAGCATTTCTTCCATCTGGGGATCCAGAGCAGCTTCCATGGAAGTGGCTTACTCCATGACAAAAGGTGCCGTGGAGCAGTTCACCCGAAGCCTTGCTGCAGAGCTGTCCCATATGAACATCAGAGTGAACGCCATTGCACCAGGAGGGGTTAACACAGCGCTCCTTTCCAATCTGACACCGGAGGAGATGCGCACTTTTACGGAGGATATCCCTTTCAGCAGATTGGCTACTCCGGAGGAGATTGCAGACCTTGCAGCCTTTCTGGTACTGAAAGGCACCTACATCACGGGCCAGGTTCTGACCATTGATGGCGGATTCACCTTATAGCCTTATATTTATAAACAAAAACACCCCTGTGAACTTGGCGCGGAATTCGCGTCCTTGTTCACAAGGGTGTTTTACTGTAGGATTCGATGTTCTTAGTAAACCAGCCATGGGCTATTCGTGCGGATTTGTATCATATTCTTTATACTCACTGAAAAGAATTTCAAAAACAACACCTTCCTGATCATTAGAGAGGCTGTACTGGTACTTGTGCTTCTCCAGAATATTCTTCACAATGGAAAGGCCCAGTCCTGAACTTCCTTCTTTTCTTTGTCTCGACTGATCTTTTTTATAGAATTGGATCCACAGATTCTGAAGTTCTGCTTCTTCAATATGTGCTGGGAAGTTCTTCACTTTAAGAGATAAGCCATGCTGTGTTTTTTCCAGAGAAATCATCACCGTAGCTTCAGGCTTCTCTTCCGTATAGGTAATAGCATTTTTCATGATATTTCTCAAGGCAGTAGACAACTTGCTGCTGTCCCCAAAAATCATGTAACTGACGGGCATCCTGAACTCAAAATGAATCTTGTTCCCATAGATTTCTAAAAAAGGTGAGGTGCAATTCACCACGAGTCTGTTGAGATGCACTGGTTCCATGGATACTGTGAAGGAATCGGATTCTGTATAGTTCAGTTCTATCATATCTTTCACAAGTTTTTCCATATTTTTGGTCTCATCCAAAATAATGGAGAGATATTCATCCTTGCTTTCAGACGCTACACCATCAATGAGACCCTCTGTATAACCTTGTATCAGTGTGATTGGCGTCTTCAGCTCATGGGAAATATCGCGGATAAAATCCTTTCTCTGATTCTCCAGTCTCTGGGTTTTCAGAATATCCTCCTCCAGAAGTTTGTTCTTTTCCTGAAGCTCCATCAGTGCTCCTTTCAGATTAAAGGAGAGGGTGGACAGACTCTGCGCCAAATCTCCAATCTCATCTTTTTGCCTGTTTTCTATGGGTACATCGAAATTCAGGTTTGCAAGCTCCTTGGATGTGTGAATCAGTTTTCTGATGGGTTTTGTTACGGTTTTAGACACAAAAAACGCGAGGATTGCCACCACAATAAAGCCACCTAAGAAAACATAAAAAAAGTAATTTTTAATCGTTCTTGCGGACTCATTGATCGGCAGCATTGAACTGATGGAAATGGCAAAAGATTCATAATCACCAACCTGAATGGAACCAGCCGTTAAAAAATAGCGGATACTGCCATCTTGCCGTTCATATTCTCTGCTTAAGATCTCCCGGCCCTTCAGGAGGTTCTCCCGGAGAGAGGGATCTCGAATGAGATCGTTGAAGAACCTGTTGATGATCTCAATATAATCTCCTTCAATGTTGTTGCCTCCATAGGCCATATATTGGAGCTGTCCATTCTGTCCAAAAATAAAAAGACGTGTGTTGTTCTGGGTCTCAAAATTGTTGATGGCTTCGATAAAGGTATCACTCTGGGATATTCCCTGATTTCTGAAGGCCCGAAGATTCTCTTCCAGCGCTGTTTTCTTCGTTACCGTGTAATACGACTCAAAAGAGTAAGACATAAAAAGCATCGACCCAAGAAGCAGTGTGCCCATCAGAACAATCAGAATCAACGTCAGCTTATTTGCAATAGATCTAAACATCATCACTCACCCGGAATCTGTATCCATATCCCCGTACCGTCTCCACATAAGCTGCAGCTGTCTGGAGCTTCTCTCTGAGCCTCTTGACACTTGTATCAATAGCCCTCAGATCCCCCTCATAATCATATCCCCAGACCTTTTCAAGAATCAACTCTCTAGATAGAACCAGGTCCTTATTCTGAGTGAAAAGAAGAAGCAGTTCAAATTCTTTCTTGGTCAGGAATACCTCTGAAGTCTCCACATAGACTCTCTGAGCGCCCGGATGCAGGGTCAGCCGGCCAAAGACAAGTTCTTCCTGCAGCGTATCTTCTTGTTCCAAACGTTTAAAGAGATTCCCGATTTTCATGACCAGAATCTTTGACGAAAAGGGCTTTGAGATGTAATCATCCGCACCAATCTCATAGGCTTTGACAAAATCCTCATCCATGGTTTTGGCTGTAATATAGAATACCCGGGTGCTTTTCTTTTTTCTCAGCTCTTTGAGCATATCGAATCCATTCATAAATGGCATCATCACATCCAGAAGTATCAGATCAAAGTCTTTCTCCAAAGCCATATGAAGGCCTTCCTCCCCATGAGAGGCCAGATCCACATGATATCCTTCTTTCGCTAAATAATCGCGAAGAAGATCCCGCAGCCTTTTTTCATCTTCCACAATGAGAATATGTTTATCCATCTTCACTTCATCCTTTCAGATTGCTAAATATAGATCTTGTTTTTGTCATCCTTGTCACCCTTCATGAGAAGCACTTCCTTCACAAGTTCCTTAATGGCTGTATTCATCGCATTGGGTTCCACCCTCGTTAGACTGATTCTTAGTATCTTCCGGTCTTCCTGTTTGGTAAACCCCTGCAGATCACGGAATCTGTATCCTTTCACCTGCAATCCCTCCAGAAGGGTTTTCAGCTTGAAGTCCTTGGGAAAATAAAGACTTGCAAAAAAGCCCGTTTCAGGAATGAAATAATCAAATGGAAATCCCTGGAGCGCATTTTTAAAAATCATGATATTTTGCTTCACCCGATCCTTCAATACAGACATATCTTTCATATAAAACTCAGACTTCAGATATTTCAGGAGAATGGCCTGATTGAAGAGGGGAGCTCCACCATTCAGATAGGTGATATTGTAGGACAGCTTTTTAGCAATCTCCATGGGTGCAATGACAGAAGCAATTCTCAAAGAAGGGCTGATGGTCTTGCTGTAGCTGCGGATATAAATGGTACGCTCTTTTCCCAAACTGAAAAATGTGTTTCCCTTTGATAATTCTGAAAGATAATCATCTTCAATGATATAGAAATCATACTTCCGGGCAAGCTCCAGAACTTTTTTCATTTCTTTCTCTTTCAGGTCTGTTCCCAATGGATTATGATTTCTGCTGATGGTGTAGAAGAACTGGAACTCTCCTGATCTAGCCTGTTCTTCCAGCTGTATCAGATCCAGACCCTCTTTGGTTCTGGTCACGGTTTCGTGGGGTATGTTCTTGATCCTGAGATAAGAAAGGACAATGTTGTACGTTGGATCTTCCACCAGCACTTTTTTCTCTCTAAGATCAGCCCCCAGTAAGAGGTCTATGGCACCTTGGGCACCCTCTGTTATGAGTACAGATTCCAGCGAAACCTCCGGATCATGCAGCTCCATCAGCAGATGTTCCCTCAGCAGGTTGTATCCCATGGGATAGCTGTAGTTCAGAAGGTTCTGGTTGTTCTCTTCAAGCACCTGGTCATAGATTTTCTTCATAGATGCCAGGGGAAGATTCTTATTATTGGGTACACCAGAGAAGAAATCATATTCTGTTGTACTTCTCTTTTTATTCTTATTGATATAGTACCCGCTCTTTGGCGCTGAAAAAACCAGTTGCAGGGATTCCAGCTCATTGTATGCTTTGATCACTGTTGAGTTTGAACAGCCAAACTTTATCGCAAGACCACGGATGGAAGGAAGTTTATCCTTATAAACATCCTTGTCAATCTCAGAACGTAAATAATCCATGATTTCTGTATACTTGTAATTCATAATATCCCCCTCGGTGTACCAGTTCAGTTTTAACCATTATATCATCATACCCTGGGGGAATTCCAGAGTGTTCAGGTATCTGAACACTCTGGCTATAATTTTCAGGACTCTTGTTGTATACTGTATTATAGTATTGTATTGTGTCATACCGGTGACAGAGATGCGTAGTAGAGGAGCAAAACTGATGAGATTTTATGAGATTCTTGAAAAACACTATGACTTTATATTCCCGTTTCAGAATTCCACCTATGACTTCATCCGTGAGGGGCTCAATCCCCAGGATAAAGTGCTGGATGTCGCCTGCGGTACAGGCACTTATACCATCGCTCTTCGAAAAGAAGGCATCCTGTCCTGTGGTCTTGATCTGGAAGAGTCCATGATTCGGATCGCAGAAAAAAAAGCAGAAGAACAGGGAATACAGGGAGATTTCATCGTTTCAAACATGCTGGATATGGATCTTGTGCATGAGGGTGGATTAAGACGGATTTTCATCATCGGAAATTCACTGGTGCACTTGAATTCACTGGACCAGATCAAAGGCTTCATCACTACAGCGTTCAGCCTCCTCCATGATGAAGGAGATCTGATGATCCAGATCATCAATTATGACCGGATTCTGAAAGAGAATATAGACCATCTTCCCACCATCCATGTGCCCGATATCAGCCTGACTTTTACGCGGAACTACAAGTATGATGCCGAGGCGCATCTTATTGATTTTTCATCACAACTGAATGTTCATGGTGAAACGGAAGAAGCGTCAGTCCAATTGTTTCCCCTAAAAAAAGAGGAGCTCGTCCATGTGCTGATGGAAGTGGGCTTTGAGGAAATACATCTTTATGGCAGCTTCAAGAAAGAGCCCTATACAGAATCCTCCACACCTCTCATTGTTGTTGCAAAGAAAAAACTATCATAATTGGAGATTAAAGAGATATGATCGATTACAGACAATGTACACTTGAAAATGGACTTACTTTACTGACAGTGGTGAAACCAGGGAGTCTTTTTTCACTCAACTTAGGCATCCGTATCGGAGCACTCCATGAACCCATCCCTCAGAAAGGAATCTGCCATTTCATCGAGCATATGCTTTTTAAAGGAACGCACACTCTGGATAACCAAACCCTGAATCATAGGATTGAGCATCTTGGAGGCGATTTCAATGCCTATACAGACTATATTTCCACAGTTTTCACAGTCTCAGCCATGACCAGCGAGCTGAAAGATGCCTTGATGCTGCTCTCTGATATGGTCCAGCATCCTGCCTTCAACGAAAGCGAGATGGAAAAAGAAAGAACCGTAATCATCTCGGAACTGAAAGCCTCCCTGGATGATGCGGAAGACAGTACGCATAAGCTCTTATACGAGAAGGCTTACAATAAAAGCCCGCTGAAATATGATGTCATTGGAACCAAAGAGAGCATTTCCGCTTTAAAAGCGGAAGACCTTTCCTCTTTCCATCAGAAGCACTATATTCCCAATGACTCCATTCTAGTCCTAGTGTCCGATCTGCCTCATACCGAGGCTGTTTCTATGGTTGAAAATCACTTCGGCACATGGAAAAGAGGTCAGCAGCCGAAGAAAAACGTGACCTTTGAAAAGAACACACCGGGTATTCATACTTCCTACAAAGATATGGAACAGTCCGCCCTGGGGTTTCTCTACACCTTTGAAATCAAAGAAGAAGAGAAGCTTCCCCTTAGAGTGCTGAATTATAAGCTTGGTGTCAGTGGGAATTCTATTCTTTTTAGAGAGCTTAGAGAGAATCGTGGACTTGCCTATGATGTCTATTCGGACTTGGAGCTGACAGAACCTTTGCAGAATCTCATGATTTACACTCAGATCCCTGACGAGCGTCTCGAAGAAGCTGAGGAACTGATTCTTCACATTCTGGAGGAGATCAAACGGGGTGCATACTTTAAAGAAGAGGATCTGCTGCTGATGAAGAAGGTGCTAACCACCAGCATCTTCAGCACACTTCACCATCACAGCGACCTGTCATCCTTTATGCTGGATGCTGTGCTCAGCAAAGAAGATCCACTTTCCTTCCAGAAGGATCTGGAGAAGCTGAAAGATGTGACGCTGAAGGATATCATGACCATTGCAAAGAAAATTTTTACATCGCCAACCATTTACAGGTTAAGAGGGGAGGAACATGAAGACAATAACGAAGATTTCTGAAAACAAGAAAAACAGCAGCCGAGTCAGCATCTTTGCAGATGAAGAGTTTCTGCTCTCTTGTGATAAAGAACTGATTTATAAAAGAGGTCTTGTGAAGGGCATGAAGATCGATACGGATCTTCTATTAGAAATAGCGAAAGAAGATACCTTCATCCGGGCAAGAGAAACAGCCCTTAGAAGTTTGGAGCGGACCATGAAAACGGAAGAGGAGATTCAGAAGAAACTCCGGGAGAAAGAATTTGATGAAGACACCATCGCACGAGTTCTTTCCCTTTTGAAAGAATACAATCTTCTAGATGATGCACGTTATGCAGAGCTTTACCTGAAAGAAAAGCTTCGGTCCAGGGGCCAGAAAAAAGCAAAGTTTGAACTGCTTCATAAAGGAGTGGACAAAGAAGTGCTTCATCAGGCTCTAGAATCTTTAAAAGACAGCAGTCTTGAAGAAGAGACCTGTTTCAAACTGGCCAAAAAGAAATATGATCAGCTGTGTAAAAGAGAACAGGACCCTTTCAAACTAAAATCAAAACTCTATACTTTCCTCGCGGGAAAAGGGTATGAATACGAGCTCATCAGCACCACCTTGAGAAAAATTCTTACTGACTCTGATGAGGAATACTAACGGGAGCAAAACATCTTGCAAGAGATGGTTTGTTCTTTTTTTTAACTGAAATCTCTTTTTAGATTCACTCAGGATTGAGAAATAAATATTAACTTTTATACTCTTTCTTTATTTTTTGTCAGTGCTATAATTATTTCTATATTCAAAATACAACAAAGACGGAGCAGGTGAGTCTTCATGCTGGATAAAATATATTTAGGGCTGGACGTTGGATCCACAACAGTAAAAGCTGTTGTTACAGATAAGAATCATCGGATGATCTATCATTCGTATGAACGTCATTTTTCAGATATCAGAAGTACCGTGGTGAATGTCATGCAAAGGATCCACGATGCCTTTGGAGACAGGGAAGTCTATGTGGCTGTGACAGGTTCTGGTGGCCTGTCTGTTTCTTCCTGGCTGAAAATTGACTTCATCCAGGAAGTGATCGCATCAACAAAGGCTGTAGAAGCCATGATTCCCGATACAGATGTTGCCATAGAGCTGGGGGGAGAGGATGCGAAAATCACCTATTTCAAAGGCGCTGTAGAACAGAGAATGAACGGCACCTGTGCAGGTGGTACCGGTGCTTTCATCGATCAGATGTCTTCTCTTCTCAAAACAGATGCCCAGGGACTGAACAAACTGGCAGAAAATGCCACTTATATTTATCCCATCGCTGCACGATGTGGTGTGTTCGCAAAAACAGATCTTCAGCCGCTGCTCAATGAAGGAGCAAGAAAGGAAGACCTAGCTGCTTCCATCTTCCAGGCAGTAGTGAATCAGACCATCTCTGGTCTTGCCTGCGGAAGAAAAATTGAAGGAAAGATTGCCTTTCTTGGAGGGCCACTGCATTTTCTTCCAGAGCTGCGAAAACGCTTCATAGAGACTCTTCAGTTGAAGGCGGAGGACATCCTGGAGCCGGAAAATGCAGAGCTCTATGTTGCCTTAGGTGCCGCTTTAAGCTCAGAAGGAAACTATCCTCATGAGCTCAATCTCCTGATGCAAAGAGCAGGGAAACTGAAAGATGTATTTCAAAAAGAAGTCCACAGACTTCCCGCACTGTTTAAGAGCGAGGAGGACTACCAGACATTCCAGGAGAGACATCACAGCGCACAGGCTGCCCGAAAACCCCTTGCCTCTCATAAAGGTGCTGCTTTTCTAGGCATTGATTCAGGCTCCACCACAAGCAAGGTGGTGCTCACAGATGAGGACCTCAATATCCTGTACTCCTATTACGGAAGCAATCAGGGTGACCCGCTGCAAGAGATTCTGAAAGTTCTGAAGGAGCTTTATCATCTTCTGCCTGACGATGTTCATATCGCCCATTCAACAGTAACAGGGTACGGCGAAGGTCTCCTGAAGGCTGGACTGGGGATTGACACTGGCGAGATTGAGACCATAGCCCACTACGAGGCAGCAAACCACTTTCTTCCAGGAGTGGATTTCATCTTGGACATTGGTGGACAGGATATGAAGTGTCTCCGGATCAAAGATGGTGCCATCGATTCGATTCTATTGAACGAAGCCTGTTCTTCAGGATGCGGATCCTTTATCGAAAGTTTTGCAGAATCCCTGGGAAGCAGTGTGAAGAGCTTCGCGAAAGCTGCAGTGTCTTCCAGTGAACCTGTGGATCTTGGTTCCAGATGTACTGTTTTCATGAACTCCAGAGTAAAACAAGCCCAAAAAGAAGGTGCAAGCCTTTCTGATATCAGCGCTGGGCTTTCTTATTCTGTCATCAAAAATGCACTCTTTAAAGTCATTAAAGCCAGAGACCCCAAATCCATGGGAGAGAAAATCATTGTACAGGGTGGTACCTTCTACAATGACAGCGTTCTTCGTGCTTTTGAGCTTATTTCTGAAAGGGAAGCCATTCGTCCGGATATTGCAGGACTCATGGGTGCCTTTGGCGCAGCAAAAATATCAAGGGATCGTTATACCGGTAAAGAAACTACACTGCTATCTCTTAGCGAACTCGACTCCCTTCATCCCAAAACTGAAATGAGAAGGTGTAAACTTTGCAATAACCACTGTCCTCTAACCATCACTTTCTTTAAAGAAGGACAAGAGGAGTATATTACTGGTAACCGTTGTGAAAGACCATTGTCATCCAAAAACACACGAGAAAAACTCCCAAATCTTTATGACTATAAATACCAGAGAACCTTCCGCTACAAACCTTCTACAAAAGTGGAGGAGAGCAGAGGTACTGTGGGAATTCCTAGGGTGCTGAATCTTTTTGAGAACTATCCATTCTGGGCTGCTTTTTTTGACAGTCTCAAGTTCCGGGTGGTGCTTTCCCCCGCTTCCTCCAAGACTCTTTATGAAAAAGGGATGAGCAGCATACCATCAGAATCAGTGTGCTATCCCGGAAAGCTGACCCATGGACATATTGCTTCGCTGGCGGAGAAGAATGTAGATTTTATCTTCTATCCCTGTATCCCCTACGAGGAGAAAGAAGACACAGGTGCCAGCAACCACTATAACTGTCCAGTGGTCACTTCTTACCCAGAAGTAATCAAAAACAATATGGATGTTCTTCACTTAAACAAGGTGAAATTTCTTCATCCGTTCCTGAACCTTCAGGATCAGAAGCACCTCTCGAAAAAACTATACGATGTCCTTTCAAAGCACTACCCCATCTCTCTTTCAGAAGTAAAGGAAGCTGTGCGAAAAGGGTATATTGAGGTGGAATCCTATAAGAAGGATATCCGCCAGAAAGGCGAAGAAGTGGTCCGGTATCTGGATGAAACGGGTCATAAGGGCATTGTTCTTGCAGGAAGACCTTACCATGTGGATCCAGAAGTGCATCATGGCATTCCGAATCTGATCATAGAGCAGGGGATGGCTGTACTGACTGAAGACTCTGTAGCGCATCTGTCTCAGGTAGAACGGCCACTTCGCGTGGTGGATCAATGGACCTATCATAACAGGCTCTACCGTGCAGCTGCCTATGTAAGCAAAAAAGAGAATCTGGAGCTCGTTCAGCTCACAAGTTTCGGCTGTGGTCTTGATGCAGTAACCAGCGATCAGGTGGAAGAAATTCTCAGAAGCAAAAACAAACTGTTCACCCTCCTGAAGATTGATGAGGGCAACAATCTTGGTGCTGCAAGAATCCGAATCCGGTCACTCAAGGCAACCATGGAAGAACGGATCCGCAATGGGATCCATTCAACCGATGCGCCGCTGACCTATGACCGGCCTCTCTTCACCAAAGAAATGAAAGAAAAACATACCATCCTATGTCCACAGATGTCACCCATACATTTCCGTTTCGTGGAAGCTGTTCTCAAGAACCAGGGCTTCCATGTGGTGGTGCTTCCGGATACGGACTTTGCAGCAGTGGATGAAGGGCTGAAATATGTTAATAATGATGCCTGCTACCCCTCCATTCTGGTGGTGGGGCAGATGATCAAAGCGCTGAAAAGCGGGGAGTATGACGTAAACAACACGTCCTGCCTCATCACACAGACTGGAGGTGGCTGCCGGGCTACAAATTATGTGGCATTTCTCAGAAAAGCCCTGAAAGATGCCGGATTTTCTCAAATCCCTGTGATTCCGCTGTCCGTTCAGCAGTTTGAGAAACATCCCGGAATGAACCTGGATCTGAAAACACTGAGCGGCGCTCTTCAGGCGCTGCTATATGGCGATCTTCTCATGAGAGTGCTTTATCGGGTTCGCCCGTATGAAGTCATCAAAGGTTCTGCCAATGCACTCTACGAGACCATGAGCCAAGAAGTGGAAGAAGCTCTCAAGAATCCAACCGTCTCATCCTTCAAAAAACAGGTCCGAAGAATCGTGGATCTTTTTGATACCTTGGAACTGAAAGAGACTGTGAAGCCAAAGGTGGGTCTGGTGGGAGAAATCCTAGTGAAATTCCATCCTACTGCCAATAATTCTGTTGTTCAGGTCATTGAAGAGAATGGGTGTGAAGCCGTAATGCCAGACCTGACAGATTTTCTACTCTACTGTGCCTACAATAATGTGGCAAAGCATGAGGATCTTCATCTCAGTCTCGGAAAGGCTATGGCAAGCAAAGCTGTCATCGGGCTGATTGAGAGTATCCGAAGACCGATGAAAGAAGCACTCACCGCATCCAAGAGGTTCCATGCACCCAGCAGGATTGAACATCTTGCTGCAATCACAAAAGATATCGTACAGATCGGAAATCAGACGGGTGAAGGATGGTTTCTGACGGGTGAAATGCTGGAGCTCATTGAAGAAGGGGTGGAGAACATCATCTGTATGCAGCCCTTTGCCTGCCTTCCAAATCATATTACCGGAAAAGGGGTCATCAAAAAACTCCGCGAAGAAAATGAGAACGTGAACATCACAGCCATCGATTATGATCCCGGTGCCAGTGAGGTCAATCAGCTGAACCGAATCAAGCTCATGCTTTCCATCGCATTCAAGAACCTGGAAAAGAATCAGGACATCGACGCCAAGGAAAACCGCTTGACAATCCTCAAGAGGCAGATATAATGAGAATATATGTGAAATGCGCTGAAAAAGAGGAGTATCCATGAGGATGTGCCAGAGAGGAAAACCCCAAGGCTGAAAGGTTTTCTCATTTGAACCGTGGAGAAGGTAGCTTTTGAGCTTCTGGACTGAACTTTTATCTGTAAGTCCAGACGGTTGTTCCCAACCGTTATGTTTTGAGAGCCCATGGAAGTGGGAATAAAGGTGGTACCGCGAGTCTTCGTCCTTTTTCAGGATGAAGACTCTTTTTTTTTACACATTTTTCAGTATGCATATAGCTATGTTTGTACATTTTCTGTCCATGTGGGACGGAGCAATTCACTAGGAGGAACTTATGGAAAAGAAAAATCTCAACACAACGTACAACCCAAAGGATTTTGAGAAAAGACTCTATGAACACTGGCTGGAGAAAGATTACTTCACCGCCAAGGTGAATCCGGACAAAAAACCTTACACCATCGTGATGCCGCCACCAAATATCACCGGAAAACTGCACATGGGTCATGCACTGGATCTCACGCTTCAGGATATGCTCATCAGATTCAAGAGAATGCAGGGCTTTGAGACTTTATGGCTTCCCGGCGAAGACCATGCATCCATTGCCACAGAGGTCCGGGTGGAAAATGAGCTTCTGAAGGAAGGTATCATAAAAAAAGAAATCGGCCGCGAAGCTTTTCTCGAAAAAGTGTATGAATGGTCCGAAGAATATCGCGGAAAAATCAGAGATCAGATCAAGAAACTGGGCTCTTCCTGTGATTTCACAAGAGAAGCCTTCACCATGGACGATAATCTTTCCAGAGCAGTCCGCGAGGTTTTTGTAAAACTATACAATGATGGACTGATCTACCGTGGAGACAGAATCACCAACTGGTGTCCAAAGTGCCAGACGGCTCTCTCAGACGCGGAAATTGAATATGTGGAGACACAAGGCAACTTCTGGCATTTCAGATATCCTCTGACAGATGGAACCGGATATCTGGTCATCGCCACCACAAGACCTGAAACCATGCTTGGTGATACGGCTGTCGCTGTTCATCCTGATGATGAAAGGTTCCAGCACCTGGTTGGAAAAACGCTCACACTGCCCCTCATGAACCGAATCATACCCATTGTGGCTGATGATTACGTGGACAAAGAGTTTGGTACAGGCTGCGTAAAGATTACCCCAGCCCACGATCCAAATGACTTCCATGTGGGAGCCAGACATCATCTGGAAGCCATCAAAGTTCTGGATGACCGTGGGGTTGTCAACGAACTGGGTGGAAAATACCAAGGAATGGACAGATATGAGGCAAGAAAAGCCATTGTCAAGGATATGGAAGAGCTTGGACTATTAGATAAAATCCAGCCTCATGTCCATAACGTCAACACCCACGACAGATGTGGCACTGTTATAGAGCCCATCATGTCCAAACAGTGGTACGTTGAAATGAAGCCTCTGGCAGGACCTGCCATTGAATCGGTAAAATCCAGGAAAACAAACTTTGTCCCAGAGCGTTTTGAGAAAACATATTTCCACTGGCTGGAGAATATTCAAGACTGGTGTATTTCCAGACAGCTCTGGTGGGGCCATAGGATACCAGTTTGGTACTGTGATGACTGTCATGAGATCAACGTGTCCAATGATGCTCCTTCATCCTGTAAAAAGTGTGGAAGCACAAATCTCAGAGAAGAGGAAGATGTGCTGGATACCTGGTTCAGTTCTGCTTTATGGCCATTTTCCACTCTAGGATGGCCAAATGAGACAGAAGATCTCAAGTATTTCTATCCAACTTCAACCTTGGTCACCGGCTATGATATCATTCCATTCTGGGTCATGAGAATGATGTTCTCCGGACTTTACAACATGAAGGAAATCCCATTTGATACTGTCTTTATCCATGGTATCGTGAGAGATTCCCAGGGCAGAAAGATGAGTAAGTCCTTAGGCAACGGTGTAGATCCACTTCTCACCATCGACGAGTATGGCGCAGATGCCTTGAGATTCATGCTGATCACAGGAAATGCCCCAGGAAGCGACATCCGTTTCTATCCTGAACGGGTAGAGGCTGCAAGAAACTTTGCCAACAAGCTCTGGAACGCATCCAGATTTGTACTCATGAATTTGGATGATACCCTGCTTGAAACCTACAAAGAGAGCGAGAACTACAGCTTAGCCGACCGCTGGATCCTATCCAAGATGAACCATCTGATCGAGGAAGTCACGGAGAACTTCGAGAAATTCGAGCTTGGCATCGCTCTGGCAAAAGTCTATGACTTCATCTGGAATGAGCTCTGTGACTGGTATATAGAACTGGTGAAACCTGTATTCTATAATGGGACCGACGAGGAGAAGGGCGTCAGCTACCGCGTGATCCGGGAAGTGCTCATCAAGTCCCTGAAGCTTCTTCACCCAACCATGCCTTTTATCACCGAAGAGATTTACTCCTTCCTGAATGATGAAGAAACCATCATGAAGGCACCATGGCCAGAAGCAGAGAAAACCTTCATGGATCCTGCCATTGAAGACACCATGGGTGGCATCATTGAAGCCATAAAGAGCATCCGAAATCTCCGCGCTGAAATGAATGTGCCAAATAAGAGAAAGACCATGCTGAACATTCTGCCAAACAGCGGAAAAGAAGAAGCCTTCAAAAACTCCAGAGATTACCTGATAAAGCTTGCCTATGCAGAAGACATCACTCTGCTTGAGACAGCACCTGCAGAAGAGGGCAGTGTAACTCTGGTCACATCCACGGCAAAGATCTATATTCCACTCTTGGATCTTGTAGACAGAGAAAAAGAGCTGGAACGTCTCGAAAAAGAAAAACAGAAGCTGCAGTCGGAAATCGAACGTGTCAGCAAAAAACTGAACAATGAAAAATTCCTGGCCAATGCAAAAGAGGATGTGGTTCAGGAAGAACGAGCCAAAGGGGAGAAGTATCAGTCCATGCTGGATGCTGTCCTTGAAAGAATTGGCGCATTACGTTAAGTACAGAGAGGGAAGATGGAAACATCTTCCTTTTTCTTGATTCTATGGTAGAGTTCATTATAATGAAGATAGAAAACTGGAAGGAATTTGGTGAATGCCTTGAATTATCAGGAAACATTACAGAATCTGCATAGTATTCCCAGAAGAAAAAAAGAAAATGATCTGAAGAGAATGGAAAGGCTTATGGAGCTTCTTGGCGATCCGCAAAACTCTCTTCAATGTGTGCATGTTGCGGGCACTAACGGAAAAGGATCCATCTCCAAAATGATTGCCCATAGTCTCGCCACCAGCGGATATCACGTCGGGCTGTTCACCTCACCTTATATCATTGAATTCAGAGAAAGAATCGCGGTGAACGGTAATTTAATCGAAGAAGAAGAGGTTATCAATTACTACAGGATTGTCGAAAAGAGAATCGAAACACTTCTTCAGGAAGGCTTCGGTCATCCTTCCGAATTTGAAGTGGTCACAGCCATGGCCTTCATGTACTTCAAAGAAAAAAAAGTGGATGTCTGTGTCATAGAGGTTGGGATAGGGGGACGTTATGATGCCACCAATGTGCTGCTGCCCATTTTATCGGTGATCACCTCCATTTCTATGGATCATGTAAGTCAGCTTGGAAATACACTTCATGAAATTGCCATGCATAAAGCCGGTATCATAAAATCAGCTCCAGTGATTTCTTCCACACAAAAGCAGGAAGCCAGAGAGGTTCTCTGCAGTGAAGCGACTAAAAAACAAACAGGCATCACCTTTGTCGAACCGACCATGTATGAATTTCTTGAACTGGAAGGGTTCAGACAGAAAATCCGTTTGAAGATGGATGACATTCCGCCTTTCACTGCAAGACTGAATCTTCTTGGCACCTATCAGCTGGAGAACGCCGCCACTTCAGTTCTGGCGCTCCTGACACTTCAAAAGTCAGGCTACCAAAAACTGACTGTGGAATCCATCAAAAAAGCGCTAGAAACAGTCACTTGGATCGGCCGTATGGAAATTGTGGAAGAAGAGCCCTTGACTTTGATGGATGGGGCTCATAATGAGGATGGGGCAATACGGCTCATCGAAAGCATCCAGTCCTATTTTCCGGATAAAAAGATACTTCTATTGCTGGGTATGCTGAAAGATAAGGATGTATCTGCTGTCACAAAACTCCTTACAGAGACTGCATCAAAATGTTACCTTCATACACCAGATGATTTCCGGGCACTTCCGGAGAATGAGCTGGCGTCCTACATTCCACCTGAAAAACCATACTTTCTTTGTCATACAGTAGCAAAAGCTTACAAAAAAGCTGTAGAGGACTTTACGGAAGGAGATCTCATCCTCTCCACAGGTTCACTCTATACCATTGGAGATATGAAGACCGCTGTAAAACAGATTCGGGAAGAACCCATCGAATAAGCTTAACAGTAGAAAAGTCCGAAGGAAAACAGCCATTCTGCTTCCTTCGGACTTTTCTACTGTCCTTTTTTACTGAGCTCCTTATATAGAAGCTCATAAATCTTTGTGGACTCTTTCTTCCATGTCTGAACGGATTTTTCTGCTGTTTCCTTCGTTGGCACATTCATACTGATCCGTATCAATTCATCTTTGTTTTCAAAGGCACTCAGTATCACTTGGAATGTACCGTGAGGACCCTCACTGATTTCATGAGTAATGGTGGTCTCTCTGATTAAATGGTTGATGTTTTCCGTAAGATAGGTATCAATGACCTTTTTCTTCCGATCGGGTATTCTATCCTGAAACATACCAAGAACACTCTTTCCCTGATCTGAAATCACCACAGCTTCCTTATCATGAACAACATCCAGAAGCACCAGTCCGGTCTTTATGAGTTCCTCAATGTACTGCTGCAGTTCAAAATAATTGATGTACATACATTCCAGAATAATATTGGAAAACTGAGTTTTCGTAAGAATCAGTTTGGACTGATTCAATGTATACAAAATTAATAGTTTATTCTCTGCTAAAGCGTTGTCCATAATCTCCTCCTTAACACTATTTCCATGATACTCAAAAAACACGGACATGACAACTGAAAAAGTAGGAGAAGCCTTTGTGAAATAATTCCATATTTTTATGATATATTTCAGAGATGACTTGTAATCGAATACAAGTTTGTTATAATTAAATGTAGAACTTTTACAAAAGTGACGTGTATATGGAACAAATGGGGGGAATCGCAACTTGGAAGCAACAAATGATAACATTGTCATCCTAGAAGGTCTTTTTGTACAACCACCTGAATTCAGCCATGAACTCTTTGGGGAAGAGTTCTATACCGGATTATTCTCTGTAAACCGGTTGAGTGATTCAAAGGATGTTTTAAACATAACCATATCCAAAAAGCTGCTGCCTGAGAACGAAAGCCTTTTGGAACGATACACTAAAATCACCGGGCAGCTCAGAAGCTACAATAAAATGGTAGGATCAAAAAACAAGCTGCTCCTTACCGTTTTTGCAAGAGATATTGAGTTTCCAGAAGATCACGCAGAAGAGCCTAATCTCATTGAGCTTACAGGATATATCTGCAAGGATCCCATTTACAGAATGACACCCTTTGGCAGAGAAATTACAGATTTATTGTTGGCTGTGAACAGACAGTTCAATAAAACCGACTACATCCCTGTGATTGCCTGGGGTCGTAACGCAAAGTTCACTAAGAATATGCAGGTAGGGGATATGTTGAGAATCACAGGAAGACTCCAGTCCCGAGGGTATACGAAAACCTATCCTGATGGACGGACAGAAGATAAAGTCGCTTATGAGGTTTCATCATCTTCGATACAGAAAGCAAGTTCTGTAAACGATTTATTCGGAAATGATGAAGATTCTGAAGAGAATGATAAAAATCTGAATATATCATATTTTCCATATTGACATCCTTTCTAATGAGCCTATAATTACATATTATAGATGAATAGAGGGATATTTATGGATAAAAGCTTACTTCTATTCCAAGGCGTAGTGATACTCCTGATGCTTTTCGCAGCTGTACTTTTCATTCTGGATCAGGCTTATCTGCAAGGCATCCTGTACATCGCCATTGGTTTTGTATTTCTTGTTTTTTCTCTAAGTGGGAGAAAGAAGAAATCTCAATAGCACACCTAATAAAGACTGCTGAACAGCAGTCTTTTTTTGCACCTCTTTCAGCGCTAGGATAAAACTGTGATTTATGATAAAATACTAGAATCATAACTGCATATAGTAACTTGGAAGGAACTGTGATGAAATGGAAAGTTATCGTGATTTTTCGAGAATTTATGATATGCTGATTCAGGAGGATATCTGTTATGAGGATATCGCATCCTTTATCTTAGAAAACACAGAGAGTAAACACCGTTACCTGGATCTTGGGTGCGGAACTGGCACTTTATCGATGCTCATTGCCAGACATTTTCAGGAGACATATCTTGTGGATCTGTCACCAGATATGCTTACGGAAGCAGTATCAAAGTTCACTGAAGCTGGATTACACCATAAAGCTTATGCCTTATCCATGGAAGAGATTGATTTCCGGAAAGAATTTGATCTTGTGACTTCTTCCATCGATGCGCTTAATTATCTTCTGGAGGAAGACCAGATACAAGAGGTGTTCAAAAAGGTTTTTGACCATCTTACACCAGATGGTGTATTTATCTTTGATGTCCAGTCTCCTTATAAAATAAAAGAGATACTTGGAAATCACGACTTTGTGTATACCACGGATGATCTGGTCTATACCTGGGAGAACTTCCTGGATGATGACATTGTGGAGATGTCTTTGAACTTCTTCATTCAAAATGGTGATCTTTATGAGCGTATTGAGGAGTTTCACATGGAGCGCGCCTATGAGTCAGATCTTCTGATTTCACTGCTTGACTCTGCTGGCTTCAAAAGTATCGAACTATATGACAATTATTCAAAAAACAAACCAGTGCAAACCACAGAACGATGGACGATTATTGCAAGAAAGAGGGAATAAAATGGACAAACTGATACACGCAATGGCTAAAGAAGGCAGTGTTAGAATCATCGCTGCCGAAACAACTGCACTCGTGAACGAGGCAGTGAAAAACCACAATACGATGCCTACTGCAACGGCTGCTTATGGAAGAATGCTTACCGCTGGTGCGATGATGGGTTCCATGCTGAAAGGCGAACAAGACTCAGTCACCGTTCAGATAAACGGTGGAGGCATCTCTGGCGGCATTCTCGTCACCGGACGCTCCGAAGGGCGGGTGAAAGGCTATATCGTGAATCCTGACGCAGATATGGTGCACAATGATCTTGGAAAGCTCAATGTTTCCGGAATCATCGGTCTGGATGGCAAACTCACGGTGATTACAGATTTGGGAATGAAAGAGCCCTATGTGAGTTCTGTACCCATCTATACTGGTGAAATCGCAGAAGATCTGGCCTATTATTATACGGTCTCTGAACAGACTCCCTCTGCTGTGGCTTTAGGGGTTCTTGTCGATGTAGACGGCAGTGTGATGAAATCCGGAGGTTTTATCATACAGATGATGCCTGGCGCCGACGAAATGCTGGCAGATCTTATCACGTATCGCTTGGAGGAAATTCCAAGCTTGACCACATTGCTTCGTGATGGAAATTCCATTCTAGAAGTGCTTCAGTTTATTTTCGAAGACATGGACTTGCAGATTCTTACAGAAGGCACACCTGTCCTTTATTGTGACTGTACTAGAGAGCGAGTTGAAAAAGCCTTCATTTCCATCGGAGAAGAAGAACTGACAAAGCTTTATGATGAAAATAAAGAAGAGGAACTGGTCTGCCATTTCTGTAACACAAAGTATGATTTCACCCATGAAGATATTGGAAATCTTCTCAAAGAGATCAAACAGGACTAACACCGAATCCATGTTCCTGAATATTGATACAGTATTTTGAAACCCTTTAACTCAAAAAAGAGTGCGGTTCAGGAACAAAATCTCGTGAAGCACTTGATTTCTAAGGTGAATTCTGTTTTAATAATCTTTGTGTTCAGAAATAAGGAGGACTATGTAAATGAATAAAGCACAACTCGTAACCAAGATTGCAGAAAAAACAAACTTCACAAAAAAGGATTCTGAAAAGGTTCTGAAAGCTACCATCGAGAGCATCGTAGAAGCTCTAACAGAAGGTGATAAGGTACAGCTTTCCGGATTCGGTACTTTTGAAGTTAAGAATAGAAAAGCTAGGGTAGGAAGAAATCCTAAGACCAACGAAGAAATTCAGATTCCAGAGTTCAAGCAGCCAGCATTCAGAGCAGGCAAAGACCTCAAAGATATCATCAACAAGTAAAAAGTAATTCAAAATAAAAGAGCAGCGGTTGCTGCTCTTTTTGCTTGGGTTATTTTACTTTTCTCTTTCGAAGTACTTGGTGTGAAGGAGCTTGTGCGCCATCTCTCCACCAGGTTCTCCGAGGAATTCTTTATAAAGATCCTGAATGTATGGATTTTCATGGGACATTCTGATGCTCTGACTCTGGTCGATTGCATAGACTCCCTTTGCTCTCTCTTTAAGAATCTCCAGATCCCCATGATGGTAGGGTTGTCCACCACCGCCTATACAGCCTCCAGGACAAGCCATAATCTCGATGGCATGGTAGTTGCTCTTTCCTTTTCTGATGTTCTCCAGAAGCGTTCTCGCGTTTCCAAGGCCATTGGCAATGGCGATGTTCAGTTTCAGGTCTCCGATTTCAACGGTTGCCTCACGGAGTCCTTCCATTCCACGCACTTCATTGTAGTCAATCTTATCAATTGCGCCGCCTGTGAGCTGAACTGCTGCGGTTCTGAGCGCCGCTTCAATAACTCCGCCTGTGGTGCCGAAGATCTGTGCTGCACCTGAAGATTCTCCTAGTGGATTGTCATATTCGGAGTCTTCCAGCATGAGGAAATTCATTCCTGCTTCTTTGATCATCCTTCCAAGCTCTCTGGTGGTGATAACGACATCCACGTCCTTTACTCCGCCATACTCAAGCTCTGGTCTTTCTGCCTCATATTTCTTTGCTACACAAGGCATGACTGAAACCACCACAACATCTTTGGGGTCGATGTTCATTTTCTTTGCGAAATAATGCTTTGTGATGGCCCCAAACATCTCGTGAGGGGACTTACAGCTGGATGGAATATCCAATAGATCCGGGAACTGATGTTCAAAGAACTTCACCCAGGCAGGGCAGCAGCTGGTAAGGATTGGTAGCTTTTTATTGTTCTGGATCCTATTGATCATCTCGTGGGCTTCTTCCATAATGGTCAAATCCGCAGCGAAATTTGTATCAAAAACATAACTGAATCCAAGATTCTTGAGGGCTGTGACCATCTTTCCAGTCACTACAGCTCCAGGCTCGAGACCGAAAAGCTCACCAATGGCTACACGCACCGCAGGAGCCACTTGCACAACCACTGTTTTTGATTTGTCCGCTAGTTCATTCCATACTTTGGACACATTGTCAATTTCAACAAGTGCGCCAGTAGGGCATACAGCTACACACTGACCGCAGAATGTACAGACCGTTTCTCCAAGCGGTGCGTGGAAGGCAGGACCGACAACAGTATCAAACCCACGGTCAAGACCGGAAAGCGCATGCACCGTCTGTACTTCATTACACATGGTTTCACATCTTCTGCAAAGGATACATTTGGAAGAGTCACGATAAATGGCTTTAGAAGACATATCCACAGGGAACAGAGACATCTCACCTTCGTAATGAACCTGCTTTATGCCCAAATCTGCTGAAATCTTCTGCAGCTCACATTCCTGATTCTTTAAGCACACCAGACAATCCTTTGGATGATCGGATATGAGAAGCTCCACCATGGTTCTTCTAGCCTTAATGGAACGGATGGTATCTGTCTTGATCTTCATGCCTTCATATACTGGTGTGGAACAAGCTGGAGCAAGATTTCTTCTTCCTTCCACTTCAACAACACAAGCTCTGCAGGATGCCACTTTATTCACCATCTTGATGTTGTGAAGGTCCAAATGGCAAAGGGTAGGGATTTTGATATTCAGAGTTTCTGCTGCCTGCAAAATGGTGAAATCTGCAGGAACCTGAATCTCCTTATTATTAATGGTGATATTGACCATAACGATTCCTCCTAAACAATTTGAACTGCCTTAATAGGCTTCACTGGACAAGCGGTGTAACAAGCACCACATTTGATGCATTTTTCCTGATCAATGACATGTTTCTCTCTGACTTTTCCTGAAATTGCATCCACTGGACATGCTCTAGCGCATTTTGTACAGCCGATACACGCATCTGAAATCACATAGCGCATCAGGTCTCTACATACTCCTGAAGGACATCGTTTCTCTATAATATGAGCACGGTATTCATCCTCAAAAAACTTAATTGTGCTTAAGATTGGATTTGGCGCAGTCTGTCCAAGTCCACACAAAGAGGTGTCCTTAATGGTTTCCGAAAGGTTCTTGAGCTTCTCAAGGTCAGCTTCTTCACCTTTTCCTTGAGTGATTCTTTGTAGGATTTCAAGAAGTCTCTTGTTACCAACTCTACATGCAGTACATTTACCGCAGGATTCTTCTACAGTGAAGTCCAGATAGAATTTGGCGATATCCACCATGCAGTTCTCTTCATCCATGACAATCATTCCACCAGAACCCATCATGGATCCGATGCGGCTCAAAGACTCATAGTCAATAGGAGTATCCAGATCTTTCTCTGTGATACAACCACCTGAAGGGCCTCCTGTCTGGACCGCCTTGAAGGCATGCCCACCTTTAATTCCTCCACCGATTTCATAGATGATTTCTCTCAAGGTGATGCCCATGGGAACTTCCACAAGACCTACATTGTTGATCTTTCCTGCCAAAGCAAATACTTTGGTTCCTTTTGAGAACTCTGTTCCGATGGAAGCATACCATTCAGCACCCTTCTGGAAAATCACAGGAATATTCGCAAGAGTCTCCACATTGTTTACACAGGTTGGCTTTCCGAAAAGACCTGACTCAGAAGGGTAGGGAGGCTTTGACACAGGTTCTCCACGGTGACCTTCTATACTCTGAATGAGAGCTGTTTCTTCACCACATACAAAAGCTCCTGCACCATACTTAATCTCCAGGTCAAAATCAAATCCGGTATTCAGTATGTTTTTGCCGAGAAGATTGTATTCTTTCGCCTGTGCTATGGCAATCTTGAGCCTCTTAATGGCTAGGGGATATTCTGCTCTGATATAAACAATACCCTTATTTGCACCTATTGCAAATCCGCCAATCGCCATGGCTTCAATGATGCTGTGCGGATCTCCCTCCAGAATAGAACGGTCCATAAACGCTCCTGGATCTCCTTCATCAGCATTACAAACCATATACTTTTCTGAACCTGGGCTTCTTAATGTCATACCCCATTTGGATCCTGTAGGATATCCACCGCCGCCACGTCCACGCAGTCCTGAATCCTTCAGATGGTTCACCACATCGATGGGCTGCTTGTTTGAAAGAATGTCTGCCAAAGCAACATATCCATCATTGGCGATATACTCCTCAATTCTTTCAGGATCGATGAGACCGCAGTTTCTTAAAGCAATTCTATTCTGCTTGCCATAGAAGTCCATATGATGCTGAGTATCAATTTTCTTCTTGGTCTTTGGATCCACATAGAGAAGACGTTCTACAATCTCACCTTCCATAAGGTGGTTGGAGATGATCTCATCCACATCGGATACCTTAACTTCAGTATAAAAAACATCATCAGGATATACTTTAACAATGGGACCTTTTTCACAGAACCCGAAGCAACCGGTTATATGGCAAGTCGCTTTATCCGACATGTTGCGCTTTTTCAGCTCGTCATTGAACTCCTGTACGATTTCTTTACTCATGGCACTGTGGCAGCCTGTTCCCGCACACACAAGGATTTCTCTTTTTCCAGTGACTGCTTCCACATTCTTTCTCAGGAAGAGAAGGCCTTGGCTCTGCTCTCTTACTTTCTGTAGATCTTCAATACTTCTTAGCATATTACACCTCACACTCACTGATGATCTTAGCTACATCAGCGCTTTCAACTCTTCCGTAGACTTTATCATTGACCATGACAACTGGAGCCAATCCACAAGCTCCTACACAGCGTAAGGAATCAATGGTATAGAGACCATCAATGGAGGTTTCTCCTGATTTCAATCTCAGCTGGGACTCCAGTTCTCTCAGAATCTTATCTGCACCACGTACAAAGCAGGCGGTACCCATACAGACATTGATGACATTTTTGCCTCTAGGTTCCGTTGTAAAATAGGAATAGAAGCTCACCACGCCATAGATCTTAGCTCTTGGGACCCCAAGCTTATCACTGATATGAGCCACCAGCTCTTCCGAGATGTATCCGAAGAGGTTTTGGGCCTTATGAAGCACTTCGATGAGGTCAGATTCTTTTGCATGAATTTCATCAATAAAAGTGTCCAGCTCCTGGATTTTTGGATTTTCAAGTAAACTACACATTAATTCTCCCCCTTGTTAAATAATTGCCAAACAATATTAATTATAGCCCGAGAGTACCATCAAATCAATGGAAAGCGCTTCAATTCAGTACAATTTACACTATTGTCAAATTATTGTCATTTTAATTCGGAAAAAAGCATTTGTTGTCAGTTGATGCTATGAGAAATGGGGCAAACGTGATTTTTATTTCCTACTAAAACACTAAGAAATCCAGCATTTTCAACGGTTTTCATATAATGAAAAACAGGCGGAAACTCTCCGAGAAGTACCATTGTCTACTCCAGAAGTCCTACCTGATCTGTCTGCTATTATTCGAAAAAAGATTCACAATCGCTGTTCATGATAAAAATTGATACATCATCCACTTTGGTACCCGAAAAAATATTGATTTCATCCTTCAGGATCTGTGCCAATGCTTTTTTCTCTTCCAGCACTAGTGGAGGACAGGAAACCACATCAATGTGAATGAAATCTCCTAAATTAGGCTCCATATCAGATCGGAACTCCGATTCATAAAAAATGACACGAACGTCCTGATCGGGCAAGGAAAAGCGTCCTGCCACACGAAAGACGATGCTTTTAATGAGCCGGTTTTTTCTTTCATGGCCACTGCACCGCGGAAAATGAAGTGAAATAGTAAGCATCTGAAAACCTCCTTATACTCCTTCATTATACTTTGAAAAGTGTCCTAAAAAAAGACTGTAAACGTTTATTTTTTTCTTGGTTCCAAAGAAGATTACGGTGCTGAAGTTTTCCAAAAAAGAAAGACACCTAAATCCTTGCATTAGATGACTTCTTCCGTTGACGATGCTTTTTTTATCCGCTATAATAAAGGAAATTCAATATCATCAACATGATGAACAGGACGAGTACTTATTAGAACTCTCAAAGAGAAGGAAACCAAGGCTGGAAGTTTCCAGTGAGTTCTACTAACGAAGACCCCCTGGGAGTGGAGCACGAGGATACTTTTTATATAAGTGCTTCCGTTTGCCGCGTTAAGGCGTAGAGTGATAATAAAGTATATCTTTATTTTAATTAGGGTGGAACCGCGACGACTCGTCCCTTTCTTTGGGACGGGTCTATTTTTATTTATACAGGAGGAATGGAAATGATCAACATTACATTAAAAGACGGAAATGTCATAGAGCTTGAAAAAGGCTCCACAGTAAAAGATGCCGCATTTGCAATCTCATCTGGCCTCGGCAGAGCTGCCATGGCAGGAAGGGTCAACGGGGAGCGTGTAGACCTTCGGTTCCCGCTGGAAGAAGACTGTACTCTTGAAATCAGAACTTTTGATGATGAAGACGGACAGCATGCGTTCCGGCATACCTCTTCTCATATACTTGCGCTAGCAGTGAAGAGACTATATCCAGAAGTGAAACTGGCCATTGGACCAGCCATCGCAGACGGATACTACTATGACTTCGATAAAGAAGGCAGTTTCTCTGCGGAGGATCTGCTGAAGATCGAAGAAGAAATGAAGAAAATCGTAAAAGAAGATCTGAAACTGGAAAGATATACTCTTTCTAGAGAAGAAGCCATCGCGCTCATGAAGGAGATCGATGAGCCTTATAAAGTGGAGCTCATTGAAGATCTTCCTGAAGATGAAGTATTGTCCTTCTACAAGATGGGAGAGTTCGTGGATCTGTGCGCTGGACCTCATATCACATCCACAAAGCTGGTGAAGGCATTTAAGCTGACCCAGGTGGCAGGAGCTTATTGGAGAGGTTCTGAAAAGAACAAAATGCTGACAAGAATCTATGGCACCTCATTCCCTAAAAAAGCAGACCTGGATGAATACCTTTTAAGAGTAGAAGAAGCAAAGAAAAGAGACCACAACAAGATCGGAAGAGAGCTCGGCATCTTCACATCTTCCGAACTGATTGGCCAGGGCCTTCCACTGTTCAAGAAAAATGGAACCAAAATTCTCCAGGTCATGAAGAGATTCATAGAGGATCTGGAAGAAAGCAGAGGCTATGAGTTTACTCAAACACCTCTGATGTCCAAGTCTGATCTGTTTAAAATTTCCGGACACTGGGATCATTATAAAGATGGCATGTTCATCATGTGTCAGGACCCTCATGGTCATGGAGACCTGTTCGGTGACGACGTTGAAGGGGAAGTCATGGCTTTAAGACCAATGACCTGTCCTTTCCAATTTGCCATTTATAATTCTGATCAGCACAGCTATAGAGACCTGCCCGTAAGAATGGGTGAAACCTCCACACTGTTCAGAAATGAATCCTCAGGAGAGATGCACGGTTTAACAAGAGTCCGCCAGTTCACCATTTCAGAAGGTCATCTCATCGTAAGACCGGATCAGCTGGAAGAAGAGTTCAAAGGGGTTCTTGATCTTACCAATTATGTCATGGAAGTCTTGGGCATTAAAGATGACATTACCTATAGATTCTCCAAATGGGATCCAAAGGATACGCACAAATACATCAATAACCCTGAAGCTTGGGAAGCGACACAGAACACCATGAGAGAGATCCTCGACCATGCGGGCGTGAATTATGTGGAAGCAGATGGGGAAGCGGCTTTCTATGGTCCAAAACTTGACCTTCAGATGAAAAATGTACATGGCAAGGAAGATACCATCATCACAGTTCAGATCGACTTTGCTCTTCCTGGCAGATTCAACATGACTTATGTGGATAAAGACGGGCAGAAGAAACACCCCATCGTCATTCATAGAACCTCCATCGGGTGTTATGAAAGAACTTTGGCCATCCTCATTGAAAAGTATGCGGGCGCAATGCCACTATGGCTTGCTCCAGTCCAGGTAAGACTTCTCCCCATCTCAGAAAAATATCATGATTATGTGGAAGAAGTGCTGGCGCTCATGAAGAAAAAGGGAATCCGCGCAGAAATGGATGAAAGAAACGAAAAGATCGGCTACAAAATTCGAGAAGCTAGAAATGAAAGGATTCCATATTTTGTGGTCATTGGAGAACAGGAGCAGCAAGACGGTACATTATCTGTAACCAGCAGAGAAAAGGGTGATGAAGGAAAAGTATCCATGGAAGATTTTATCAACCGAATTGTCATGGAAGACGAAACCAAGTTCAACTATCATTTTGCTGAAAAAGCTGACGAAACAAAGGGTGAGAACTAAAGTTTTGAATCCTTGCTATGTTTGTGGAAAAAAAGGAGACAGGCATCACATCATTCATAAAGAAGAGGGTGGGCTTGACTATCCGCTGAACAGGATCTATCTGTGTGATGAGCATCACCGGGGACCTCACGGTCCCCATAAAGATCCCCAGGTGGATGCTTCCTATAAAAAAATGCTCTATGAGAAACTGCATCTTCTTTTCGAAAAATCTTATTATCAGGAAGAGGAGATTAAAACCACCATCCATCTCTCAGCAAGCCTTCTCAGAACGATCACAAAAACACTGAAACGATATAAGGAAGGATACCGGAATCTGGACCTCATAGATTTTCTCATGAGCGGTCATCAGATTTCTGATGAGGTTCTTGAACCCGACCTGTATTTGGACGAATAAGTTTTAATGACCACTGCAGAAAACAGCAGAATAGTCCTAGACTGCTCTAAAGCATTGAAATCATTAGACTGTTCACACCTCAACACAGAATATATGAATCGGACATAGTTCCTTAGGAGACACATGAAAGAAATCATTATTTCCGCTGTCATCGGATATTTGTTGGGCAATATCCAAGCTGCCTATATACTTGGAAAACTGATCAAGAAAGTGGATATCAGGACCATGGGCCAGGGAAATGCTGGGGCATCCAACGCCGTAGAATCTCTTGGCTGGAAGTTCGGGGTACTGGTTGGTATCATTGATGTGCTGAAAGGTGTAGTTTCCATTCTGCTGATTAAGCTGCTCTTTGATGTGAAGCTGAACCCAGATGGTGCCTTTCTTCTTTACCTTGCTGGTTATACAGCAATTTTAGGACATATCTATCCATTTTATATGAATTTTAAGGGAGGGAAGGGTACAGCAACTCTAGTAGGAATCTTGCTTGGTTTGAATCCTCTATATGGTCTCATCGGAATCCTATTTATTGTATCCACCACTCTGCTTACAGACTATATCGTCCTTGGTACCGCTGCGCTGACTACCTATGTGGTGGCTCTGACCTGTCTCAAAGATTTTGGAACAGGTGCCCTCGTCCTGTCCATATTAGGAGCACTCCTTAGTATGTTTCTTCATCGTAAGAACTACAGAAGAATCAAACTTGGCACAGAAACGAGACTGTCACAGGTACTTCATAAAAAGAAGAAATAGGCAGGAGATAGAAAGACCGCTTCAAGTCCAACGACTGAAGCGGTCTTTTCACATGGTTTTCTAAAACCAAATACTGATTTCTTTTTCTGCGTTCTCCAATGAGTCTGACGCATGAACTGTATTCTCTTTATAACTGACACCATATAGATTTCGGACTGTACCTGCTTCCGCTTCTGCGGGATTGGTTTTTCCGTTCAGCACTCTTACTTTCTCAATGGCATTTTCACCCTCCAGCACTAAAGCTACCAAAGGACTTCTTGTGATGTAGGATATAAGTGGCTCAAAGTAATCTCTACCCTCATGCTCCTTATAATGCTCCGTTGCGGTCTCCACATCCGCATGGACCATGCGAAGTTTAGTGACTTTCAGGCTGTTTGCTTCATAAAGTGCTATAATGTTGCCGATGAGGTTTCTTTCCACCGCATCAGGTTTGATCAGTACCAAGGTGTTTTCCATAATTATCTCCTATCAAACGTTATTTTAAACCATTATATCAAGGTTTCAATACCTTGTGAAGAGTAAATATACACGGAAAAGAGGGTTCAAATCACGGAAAATCAAATACATCCACTTTCACCAATCTATAATAAATATTCTACGACTCTCATTCTTGGCAGTTTTCCTTCGGTGAAGTCTAGAGCATCTATGTTTTATTACGCGCATCCTCAGAACCGATTCTGGAGGATCTTGCCAAGAATTTATAACAATCATCAGACACTGGAGACTAATGAGGAGAAATCGCAGTTCCTTCTGGAACACAGAATCGCACTTTGGGATGTCCTTCATTCCTGCACGATAGAAGGTTCCTCAGACAGCAGCATCAAAGATGCTGTCCCCAATGACCTGACCTTCCTTCTCGAAAACTCGGACATCCGGCGCATTCTATGTAATGGCACAACGGCCTACAAACTGTTCCAAAAATTTCAGAAGTTTGACCTGGAAAAATCAGTTGAAGTGCTTCAATTACCAAGCACCAGCCCAGCCAATGCAAGATTTTCAGAAGAGACGCTGGAAAAGATCTGGAAAGAAGCTTTGTTACATCATAAATAGAAGGAGATGCATCAGCATCTCCTTCTATTTATAAACTATCTGTTTCTACCAAATCCTCCGAAACCACCATTCATCATACCACGTCCCATGCCTCTTCCAAATCCGAGACCATAATTCTGACCAGCAACTCCACCACCGCATGGACCAGTACCATTTTCGATATTTTCAAGAATTTGATCTGCACGTTCTCTGGAAAGGGTACCTTCCTTCACACGCTCCTCAATGACTTCTTTTTTCTGTTCCAGAACTTCATTTCGGAACTCATCAAGTTTTCCCTCTTCCTCTGCGATCTCATAAAGCATTTTTCCTTCTTCAAAATGTTCATCTTCAATCTCTTCAATGGACTTTCCTGTGATCCCAGCCAGCGCCTCCCAGGGATTGTCATACTTTGCTGCTGCAAATACTGTAAGGGATGTGATTCCCATAGCCACCGCCAATGTGCTGCCTGCAATAATTTTACTGATTTTGTTCATTTTTTACTTCCTCCTTTGGTTGTTCTTTGATTACATCATATGATCCATTTGTGTCTAAAATTTGTTTTTTCTCAAGTAATCCTGTGTTTTTTCAGCTCTACATCTGACAGTGGTGGACATTGGGATTGTTTTCAATCGGACAGTTGTAGATTCCATTTTTTTGTCCATTTCCCGGTACATCTTGCCCCATCATAAGCGCTTTGTGATACTCATGCCTTCTGCTTTTCATGAAATTTTCCATAGCAGGAACTGACTCCTCAGAACCCTCCATTGTCATTTCACCGACTTCAGCAGCACGAACTTCCACAGGAGTGAGAAAAGAGGCCCCCGCAGATACAGCCATAGCCAGCATAAGTGCATTTGTCATAATCATGAATTGTATTTTTTTCATTATTAAACCCTCCAAATTCGTTTTATAAGGTCACTATACAGCGCAATTGTGTTGAAAGTTTGTCTTAAGATAGCATTTTCTGTGTTTCTCTTTTACCCTACAGTCTGAATCATCACAAAAAAAACATATCTCTTCGCTAAAATGATATTATTGAATAGAACAGAAAACAGAAAGGAATGAGTGTCATGAACCTGCTCATCGCAGACGACCATAAACAAATCACATCAATACTAAGTGATTATGCAAAAAAAGAAGGATATACTGTAATGATCGCCAACGATGGCAAAGAAGCGTTAAGTTTGTTCAGTAGGAATACGTTCGATCTGGTGCTTCTTGATGTGATGATGCCGGAGATGGATGGTTTTCAGGTATGCAGAGAAATCAGGAAAACATCTTCTGTCCCCATCATAATGGTCACCGCTAGAGGAGAGGACTTTGAACGCATCATGGGCCTTGATATGGGGGCTGATGATTATATCGTGAAACCTTTTTCCCCAGGGGAAGTCATGGCAAGAATCCGTGCGATTCTTAGAAGGATTTCACCTGACCCAAAAGAAAACCAGGATAAAAACCTCTTAATCTATGACAATCTCACCATTAATATTGAGGAGTTCACTGTACTGATTGAGGCTGAACCCGTATCACTCACAAAAAAAGAGATTGAGATCCTTTATACCATGGCAAAGAACCCCAACAAACTTTTTACACGGGATAATCTTTTAAGCAGTTTATGGGGCTATGATTACTTCGGCGATGCCAGGACTGTAGATTCTCACATAAAAAGACTCCGTGCAAAACTAGACAGCTATCATCATCCAAATTGGGAAATAAAGACGGTTTGGGGGATGGGTTACAAATTTGAGGTGGAACATGAACTATAAAATCACAAGAAAACTGGTTCTTTTTATCGTTTCTTTGCTCCTTCTCTTTTCAGTGCTCATGAGTGTTGTATTTGCGCGCCTTTTTTCCGAACATACTTTAGAATACCATCAGGAGGATCTAAAGATCCGAGCGGAAGCCATAGCTTCAAATCTCACAGAATTTTTGAACTCCACTACAAGTTCTGGTTCCATGGGTATGGGTGGTATGGGCATGGGGATGAACGGCATGAAGGGATATATGCCATATTTGAGAGGGCTAGAGCAGGTTGCCATGGGTAATGTATGGATTGTGGACCGGAATGCTTCTATCATCTATGAATCAAAAGGACTAGAAATCGAGT
Source organism: Proteiniclasticum ruminis (assembly GCF_900115135.1). Lineage (GTDB taxonomy): Bacteria > Bacillota > Clostridia > Clostridiales > Clostridiaceae > Proteiniclasticum > Proteiniclasticum ruminis_A. Next base: position 325,305 of record NZ_FOVK01000001.1, read on the forward strand.
CCCAAGAGCTTCCACCCACTGCTAATGAAATCATTGAAAAAGCACTTTCTGGCAGCACTTCTTTCAGTGAGACCTTCAGTGACTTTATTGGTATAAAAAGCCTGACTGTAGGGGTGCCCATTCTCAATGATACGCAAGAGGTCATAGGTGCTGTGCTGCTTCATGCTCCTGTGAACAATATTGACTCCTCTATCTTAAGCGGACTGAATATCCTTTTTATTTCAGCAGCCATTGCTTTGGTCCTGGCGATTCTCTTAGGTACACTTTTTTCTTTAAAGTTCATAGCACCCATCAAAAAAATAAATAAGGCAGCATATAAACTATCTGAAGGGGACTATGCTACCCGGACACAAGTGATTCAAAATGATGAAATCGGAGATCTCGCGAAAACTGTAGACCAATTGGCCCTTCGGCTTGATGAAGCATCCAGGGAAAGCAGTAGACTGGAACAGAGCAGACGGGACTTTATCGCCAGTGTCTCACACGAACTGAGAACTCCTGTCACTGTGTTAAGAGGTTCTCTTGAGGCACTGAAGGACGGAATCATTGAAGACGAAGAGCAGAAGAAGCAGTACCAGGATCAGATGTTTCAGGAAGTACTCTCTCTTCAGAGACTGGTGGATGATCTTCTCAGTCTCACAAAGCTTCAGAATCCGGATTTTAAGATCAGCAAAGAACTTCTCAATCTTTCCGAAGTCCTTTCTGATGGTGTGGATGCCATGAAACTAGTAAGTACGGACAAAGAAATCAGCCTGAGCCTTACAAATCCATATTCCTTTATTCCATTCTCAGGGGACTATGGAAGACTTCGCCAAATGTTCATGGCTGTCCTTGATAATGCTATAAAATTTTCACCGAAACGAAGCTCCATTGACATAGAGGTCATTGACCAAGCAACTACAGCAGTGGTGGAAATCAGGGACTATGGTATCGGCATGGAAGAGAAGGTAAAAGCGCATATTTTCGATAAGTTCTTTCAGACCTCTACATCAGAGAACCTGAAGGGAACTGGACTGGGTCTTTCCATTGTCAATGAAATTGCTTTGAGGCATCAGGTGTCCATTGATGTGGAAAGCCGTAAAGGGGAGGGAACCGTCTTTACCTTCACCTTCCTAAAGGAAAAAAATCCCACTACATAATTTTCTTTATTCAAAACCTTGTCAGCGCAAGTTATATCCGGTATGATAGGAGAGTACAAAAATTATTTTCAGGTAGTTGACAGACTATCTGATTATGTTATAATAGTTTGGTACAAGTAGAAACCACCGTTTCTCACCCTACGACTCGCGTTGTATGGTCACAATTCATTCTTTAGTGAATTTGAGGACGGTTTATGCCGTCCTTTTTTAGCGTCTACCGTTAGAAAAGGCATGTTGAATTCCGGAGGTGAAAATTATTAAACAAAACAACCCAATCAATCACGAAATAAGAGAAAAAGAAGTGAGACTTATTTCAAGTGAAGGTGAACAGCTGGGAATCGTCTCATCCAGAGATGCGCTGAAAATGGCTGAAGATCAGAATCTTGATCTCGTTATGATCGCTCCTACAGCTAAGCCACCTGTATGCAAGATTATGGATTACCATAAGTTTACATACGAACAGGCCAAGAAAGAAAAAGAGGCCAAGAAGAATCAGAAGATCATCACCCTAAAAGAAATCCGATTCAGCCCTAAGACCGAAGAGCATGATATCACAATCAAGGCAAACAAGGCACGGGAATTCCTGACAGATGGAGACAAGGTGAAGGTTACTGTGAGGTTTAGAGGCCGCGAAGCCGCCTACGCAGAAAATGGATACAAGATCCTGAGTAATTTCGCATCAAAATTAGAGGATGTCGGTACGATCGAAAAGCCTGCCAAAATGGAAGGTCGTAACATGATCATGATACTGACTCCAAAGAAGTAACAAACTTTAGGAGGAAGAAACGATGCCAAAAATGAAAACCCATAGAGGCGCTGCCAAGAGATTCAGAAAAACTGGAAGTGGAAAGCTGAAGAGAGGAAAAGCTTTCAGAAGTCATATCCTTACTAAGAAGTCTTCCAAGAGAAAGAGAAATCTTAGAAAGACCGGGTATGTTTCTACAACACAAGAAAAGGCAATGAGAAAGTTGCTACCATACCTATAATTAGAAGGATACAGGAGGATTAAAAATGGCAAGAGTTAAAAGAGCCTTAAACGCTCGTAAGAATCATAAAAAAGTACTGAAGCTTGCAAAGGGATACTACGGTGCAAAGAGCAAGCTGTTCAAAACAGCAAATGAAACTGTTATCAGAGCTCAGAGAAATTCCTATATCGGCAGAAAGCTGAAGAAGAGAGATTTCAGAAGACTCTGGATCGCTAGAATCAATGCAGCTGCTAGAATGAATGGTCTGAACTACTCCAGACTGATGAACGGTCTGAAGATTGCTGGAATCGACATCAACAGAAAGATGCTTTCTGAGATCGCAATCCATGATCCAAAGGCATTTGCAGTGCTCGTTGAGACCGCAAAGTCCAAATTAGCATAAAACCATCAAAATCACCTGTTTTCAGGTGATTTTTTATTTTCCGATTTAATACCAATGGTTGAACATTTCAGAATTATTCTATAAGATGAAGAGTAAGATAGATTGCCGCTCTTATAAAGTCTGACAAGAGTGGTGTACTGATTAATTATTTACAAAAGGCATCTTGCAAAACACAAAAAAAGGCGTACAATAATCCGAGTGACAGGCTAATATTGACAAACGAGGTGCTCCTATGGAGAACATAAAAAAGAAGAAACATCTAAGTCCTTTTAAAATACTGGCAATAGGATTTGCCACAGTCATCCTGACAGGAGGAATTCTCCTGTCCCTTCCAATATCCTCTGTATCTGGCCAATACACAAGTCTTCTGGATACCATTTTCACCGCAACCTCTGCGGTCTGCGTAACGGGGCTTGTGGTTCTTGATACAGGAACCTACTGGTCGGTATTTGGACAATGGATTATTTTAATCCTAATCGAAATCGGCGGCCTTGGATTTATGGCATTATCGACAATCTTTGCACTGCTTCTTGGAAAGCGTATCTCCTTAAGAGAACGGCTCGTTATGCAGGAAGCATACAACACTTTTTCTTTACAAGGTGTCATCAGCCACGTTCGTTATATGCTGTTTTTCACCCTTGCCGTACAGGGAGGCGCTGCTCTCATACTGATGACACAGTTCATTCCCCTATATGGGATCGGAACAGGAATATATTATGGAATCTTCCATGCGATATCAGCATTCAACAATGCAGGCTTTGATCTGCTGGGCAACTTCACCTCAGTCACTGTACTGAACACCAATAAGGTGGTGCTGATGACCTTAGGAACACTGATTAACATCGGTGGACTTGGCTATCTCGTATGGCGTGAAATCATCAGCAGCATCCGGTCGAAAAAGAAGTTAAAGAACTTCAGCCTTCACTCAAAAGTGGTTCTGACCATTTCACTGACCTTAGTATTATTCGGCTCATTGATTTTCCTGATCTTTGAGTGGAATAATCCTGCAACCATGCAAGGGATGAGATTTTCAGATAAAATCGTCAACTCGTATTTTTCTGCAACTACCCCTAGAACAGCCGGCTTCAACAGCATCTCGAACTCCGAGATGTCTCCCGCCGGAAAGCTTCTGACCATGGCTTATATGTTTATTGGTGGTTCTCCAGGTTCTACAGCAGGAGGTGTAAAAACCACCACACTGGGTATCGTGATTTTCACACTGATTTCTGTCCTGAAAGGGCGGGAAGACGTGGAGGTCTATCACAAGAAACTCTCACAAAGCACTGTATACCGCGCAGTGGCAGTTTTCTTGCTTGGCATATCCATTGTAATTATGGGCGTCATGGTGCTATCCATTGCAGAGGTAGGAGCAACCTTTGAAGTCATTCTTTATGAAGTCCTTTCAGCCTTCGGCACCGTAGGACTGACCCAAGGCATCACACCAAGCCTCACTGCAGTCAGCAAGGTCACTTTAACTCTCATCATGTATATGGGAAGAGTGGGTCCATTAACCGTCATGCTGGCCTTAGCAGGAAAACAGAGTAAAGCAAACGTTAAATATCCAGAAGGAAAACTTCTGATAGGATAAGGAGAACGACATGAAAGCAAAACAATTTATTGTAATAGGACTAGGCCGATTCGGCCAAAGTGTTGCAAAGACACTATTTCAAATGGGATACGACGTTTTGGCTGTGGATGATGATGAAACCACCATTCAGGAAATTTCCGATTCAGTTACCCACGCAGTTCAAATGGATGCTACAGATGAGTACTCCTTGCGAACACTGGGTGTCAGAAACTTTGATATTGCAGTAGTTTCTATTGGTACAAATATCCAGTCTTCCATCATGGTGACATTGAACCTAAAAGAAGCTGGCGTAAAAAAAGTCATTGCAAAAGCTACCAACGAAATGCACGCAAAGCTGCTGACAAAAATTGGAGCAGATCGGGTGATTCTTCCAGAATATGATATGGGTGTCCGCGTGGCACACAATTTGGTTTCTTCCAACATTCTTGATTTCATCGAGCTCTCACCTGATTATTCCATCATAGAGGTCAAAGCACCTGAAAGCTGGATAGGCAAAGACATCAAGACCTTGGATGTCCGGGCAAAATATGGCATCAACATCATGGCGGTGAAATCAGGTATGGATATCAACATCTCTCCAAGTGCAACAGACCTGATCAAACAGGAAGATATCCTTGTCGTCATTGGTTCTATTGATGATCTGTCACACATTGAAGGACTTGTGTCCAATGACTGAGTTCCGGATTGAGAGTAAATCAAACCCTGTGATCAAAATGGCGAAAAAACTGAAAGAGAAGAAATACAGAAATGAGAGCAGACGATTTCTTGTGGAAGGATTCCGGTTTCTGGAAGAAGCGCTGAAATCCGGGAAAAAAGTTGACAAGATCTTTTATGTTCCGGAAAAAGAAGACGACTTCAGAAAATATATTGAGCCTAATCTGAAAGGGGAAGAGATTTATACCGTACCTGAAGCTCTATTGAAGGAACTGTCCTCTACGGTCCATCCCCAAGGGGTGGTTGGAATCGTCCAAATGGATGAATATTGTGAAACTAAGGACTCAGTCCCTTTCAGGAACTCCATGTATGTTTATTTAGATGGACTGCAGGATCCGGGAAATCTTGGCACCATCATCCGCTCTGCCCATGCTGCAGAAGCTGGCGGGATTCTTCTTGGAAAGAACACTGTAGATCCCTACAGTGACAAAGTCCTCAGAAGCTCCATGGGCTCAATATTTCATCTCCCTCTCTACAGTGATGGGGATATGATGCTGAAAAAACTCCAGAGTCAAGGCTATAAACTTGCCGTTACGAGTCTGGAGGCAACAAGAAGTATTTATGAGGAAGATCTTACAAAGAACCTGATCCTCGTCATCGGCAACGAGGGCAGTGGGGTGACAAAGGAGATTCAGGAAAACGCTGAAGTGCTTCTGAAAATCCCAATGCCTGGTGGTGCGGAGAGTCTTAATGCAGCTGTTGCCGCATCTGTTGTACTGTTCGAAAAGGTCCGTCAGACTCAAGGAAAGTCTCTCTAATCAAGACTTTATTGAGCTCAGTGTACAGTGTCAGATCTCCATAGATCCCATAGAATCGATGGGAAGTCGCTGAGAATGGCTTGCACATTTGCAAAATACCTTTTATAATAGATTAGAACTCAAACTGAATACTGTGCGAGGATGAAGAGAGTACCTGTACCCCTTCCAGTTAGGGAAAAAAAGCCATGGACTGAAAGCTTTTTATGGAAAGATACAGCGAAGTTCACTTTGGAGCATCAGAGGGGAAATCCAGTAGTCTCTGACGGGTAAACCGATACATTTAACTGAGCGGACAGAAGAATTCTGTCAATCAGGGTGGTACCACGGAAGTATTCCGTCCCTATTTATTAGGGGCGGTTTTTTTATTTATTTTGATAGGAGGAACATATGAGAGAACAAATTGACGCGATAAAACTGAAATTCAACGAGAGACTGACAGCTCTGTCCACCAGTGAAGAACTGGAGAAGCTGCGTGTAGAGGTTCTGGGCAAGAAAGGAGAGTTCACCCAGATTCTCCGAAGCATGGGCAGCCTCAGTGCAGAGGAGAGACCCCTCGTCGGAAAACTCGTTAATGAAGCAAAAGAGGAGCTGGAGGAAAAAATCCGCTCCGTGAAAGAAAGTCTCAAAGAACGTGCTACAGACACCAAACTGAAAAATGAGGTCATAGACATTACGCTGCCTGGGGTAAAATCTCCCATGGGCGGAAAACATCCCCTTATGATGACCATGGAGAAGATTGAGAACATCTTCCTGGAAATGGGATTCACCATTGAAGAGGGACCTGAAGTAGAACTGGATTACTATAACTTCGAAGCGCTGAACATTCCGAAGGATCATCCCGCAAGAGGAGAACAGGATACTTTCTATATTGACGATCAGGTGGTACTGAGAACACAAACTTCTCCAGTACAGATCAGAACCATAGAAAACCAGAAACCGCCCATCAAGATGATTTCTCCTGGTAAAGTCTACAGATCCGATGATGTGGATGCAACACATTCCCCCATCTTCTATCAGATTGAAGGCCTTGTGATTGATAAAGGAATCACCTTTGCAGATCTTAAAGGCACTTTGGATCTTTTTGTGAAGAAGATGTTTGGAGATGATATCATCACCAAATTCAGACCCCACCACTTCCCATTCACAGAACCCTCTGCAGAAATGGACGGTACCTGCTTTGTATGTCATGGAGAAGGCTGCAAGGTATGTAAAGGCGAAGGGTTCATGGAACTTCTAGGCTGCGGTATGGTGCATCCCGAAGTACTCAAAAAGGGCGGGATTGATCCCGAAGTCTATTCCGGATTTGCCTTTGGCTTCGGTCTGGACCGTATGACCATGCAGAAGTTCGGTATTGACGACATCAGACTGCTGTATGAAAGCGATATGCGTTTCCTGAAGCAGTTCAAGTAGGAGGAAGTAGAGATGAAATTACCAATAAACTGGCTGAAAGACTATGTAGATATAGATGTGGACGGAAAAACCCTTGGCGATGCTCTGACCCTTTCCGGCTCTAAAGTGGAAGGTCTCGAGAATCCCTTTGATATACTGAAAAACATTGTCACCGGAAACATCACAAAAATTGAAAAGCATCCGGAAGCGGATAAACTTCAGGTATGTACCGTGGAGATCGGTGAGGCGGAACCCATTGTCATTGTCACCGCTGCAACCAATATGAAGGAAGGCGACACAGTTCCAGTGGCGCTTCACCAGTCCACTCTTTTTGACGGTTCCGAAATCAAAAAAGGAAAGCTTCGCGGCATCTTATCCAATGGGATGTTTTGCTCTGAAGAAGAACTGGGACTGAAAGAAAAAGGCACCTGTGACGGTCTCATGATCCTTCCTCTGCATACTCCAGCAGGAAAAGACATCAAAGAAGTCCTTGGCTTGAACGGTGGTATTCTGGACCTGGAAATCACCTCCAACAGACCCGATTGCCTCAGCATCCTGGGTCTTGCCAGGGAAGTTTCTGCTGTATACGGCACCACACTGAAAAAACCTGACCTGGACTTCAAGTCACAGAAAAAAGACGTGGATCCCGTGAAAGTTTCTATAGACACACCTCTTTCCAGAAGATATATGGCCCGGGAAGTTGTGGATGTTGTCATCGGGGAAAGTCCGGATTTTATCAAGAGCAGACTTTTAGAAGCTGGCATCAGACCCATCAGCAATATGGTGGATTTGACAAACTTTGTGATGCTGGAAATTGGTCAGCCTCTTCATGCATTTGACAAAAGAGAAATCGCCTCTGGCCATATCCGTGTCAAAGAAGCAGCCGGTGGAGAGAAATTCACAACCTTAGACGGAAACGAGCGGACACTGAGAGAAAAAACACTGCTCATCATGGATGATAACAACATCATCGGACTTGCAGGTCTTATGGGCGGTCTGGATTCAGAGATCAAAGAAGACACTACCTCTGTCATACTGGAATCTGCAAACTTTGATGGTGTGACCATTAGAAATGCATCCTCTTATCTGAATCTTCGCACCGATGCTTCCACAAGATTTGACAAAGACATTGATCCGAATCTGGCAGAACTTGCCTTAGACCGAATCTGCCATCTCATTGAGAAGCTAGGCATCGGAAAGGTGCTGGACTATACTGTGGATGTTTATCCCATGAGAAGAGAGCCCAATCAGCTGGCTGTATCTACCGAGTACATCAACGGGTTCCTCGGAACAGATCTTTCCAGCCAAAAAATGGCGGACATCCTGAACGCCTTGGAGATTGACACAAAGGTGGATGGAGATGTTTTAGAGATCACCACGCCAACCTTCAGAAATGATCTGTTCATCAAGGAGGACATCGTGGAGGAAGTAGCCAGGATTTATGGCTACAATAACATCACCCCAACCGTCCCACATGTGAATGCAGAGCGTGGAGGTAGATATCCTTATCAGATCTTAAGAAAAAGGCTTGAAAATTCACTTGTGGCGCAAGGTCTTTACGAATCCATCAGCTACAGCTTCATTTCCAGAAAGGACCTGCAGAAAATACTTCTGCCTGAGGACTCTCCATTAAGAAATATGGTGGAGATCCGAAATCCTCTGGGCGAAGATTTCTCCGTCATGAGAACCACCATGATTTCATCTATGATGGAATCTCTGGCTAGAAACGAAGCAAGAAGCAACGAAGAAGCCTCTCTTTATGAGATTGGCAAGATTTACCTGAAAAATGAAAGTCCGCTGCCTGAGGAAAGAGAAATTCTTACCGTAGGACTCTATGGAAAGGATCTCTTCTATCACCTGAAAGGCATCATAGAAGTCATCATTGAAGAGTTTGGTCTCACCAATATCTCCTACGAACGGGCAGACCATCCTTCCTTCCATCCTGGAAAATCCGCCCATGTTCTTTTAGGGAAAAAGAAACTTGCAACCTTTGGTGAAATCCATCCAAAGGTTTCCCAGAACTACAACATGGAAAAAGCATCTTACATTATGGAACTGGATCTTATGACCCTCTATAATGCAGCCGTGACCGAGAAAAAGTATGTGGAGATTCCAAAATATCCTTCTGTCACCAGAGACATTGCTGTACTCATTGATGATGCTGTACTGGTTCAGGAAATGGAAATGATCTTCAAGAAGCAGGGGGGATCCCTTCTTGAAAGCTACACACTTTTCGATGTCTATAAAGGAAAACAGCTTCCAGAAGGAAAGAAGAGCGTCGCCTACAATTTAGTCTACCGGAACAAGGAACGGACTCTGACTGATAAAGAAGTCAATAAAGTTCATGAAAAAATCGTCCGTACACTGGAACATATGTTGGGGGCAGTACTGAGATAATCGGAAAAGAATCTTTAGAATCCGTCAGGAAATTCTTCCTGACGGATGATTTTTTCAAGAAAACGAGCTATAATATTAGATACTGATGAATAATTGAGAATATTGAAAAATATAAAGATGCTAAAAACACAATGCATTCGGGGGCATGCAGAAAGGGGACGACAAGATGAATAAAGTGACGGTACGGATCTGTGGTCAGGAGTACACCTTAAAGGGTGAGGAACCTGAGGAATATCTAAGAAAAGTCGGCAAAGAAGTACATCAGATGATCAGCTCCATGATGGAGAGAAACCGTCAGATGGATACTTCCTCCGCCTCTGTTCTGGCTGCGCTTAACGCCGTGGACAGACTATACAAAAAACAGGATGACCTGGAGAACCTCAAAAAAGAGGAAGGATCTGTGTACAAAAAAGCAGCGGGCATGAAAGAGGAAATGCAGCTTCTTGAGAATGAGGTGGAGAGAATCCAAAAGGAAAACAACCAGCTGAAAGAAACTCTCTCAAAACTTCAGGAAGAGGACAGCCGCGAAAAACTGGGCAAAGAGAGGGAAATCAAAAGACTGGAAACAGAGCTGAGGCTGACTCAGGACAGCGCCAAAGAATACCGTGATGAGAACGAAAGCCTCTCCAAGCTGAACAAAGAGCTGAAGTTTGAGCTGCAGTCCTACAAATATAAAGTGCTGGAGCTTCAGAAAAAACTCTTTGACACTCAGCTGACCCAGACGAAAGAGCTGAAAGAAAAAGAAAAAAAAGAAAAGAATCCCATCTTAAAAGAAAAATCCAGGTAGAAACGCCGGATTCCTATGAAAACCAGAACGAAGAGGTCCTTCGTTCTGGTTTTCATGCTATAATAGATAGGTAAATTTTAAGGATTGAGGTAGATTTTTGTGAGATATATAGAACTATTAGCACCAGCAGGCAGTATGGAATCCTTGGTGATGGCTGTGCAAAATGGAGCCAACGCTGTTTATCTTGGCGGAACCAAATTTTCCGCCAGAGCCTATGCCACCAACTTCACTGAAAAAGAGCTCGAAGAAGCGGTAGATTACTGCCACAGCTATGATGTTCGAGTAAATATCACGCTGAACACTCTTCTGAAAGACAATGAGCTGGAGGAAGCTGTGTCCTATGCATCCTATCTCTATAAAATCGGTGTGGATGCCCTCATCGTTCAGGATCCAGGGCTCATCTACAGATTACGGACAGAGCTGCCGGAGTTTGAGCTCCATGCATCTACTCAGATGACAGTCCATAATGGAGAAGGCGCTCTGTATTATACAGAGAAAGGTATTCGGCGGATTGTGCTGTCCCGGGAGCTGTCCTTTGAGGAAATCAAAGAAATCAGTGTGGACCTTGGTGTAGAAACCGAGATCTTTGTCCATGGTGCCCTTTGTATCAGCTATTCTGGGCAATGCCTCATGTCGAGCATCTTAGGCGGGAGAAGCGGAAACCGCGGAAGATGCGCCCAGCCCTGCAGGCTCCCTTATGACCTGATGGATGGGAGGGGCACTTCCAGAGCCAAAGCTTATCTCATGAGTCCGAAGGATATCACAGCCATAGACAACATGGATGAGATTCTGGATTCCGGTGTGTATTCCTTGAAGATTGAAGGAAGAATGAAACGTCCGGAATATGTGGCGGCCACAGTACAGTATTTCAGGGAAGAGATTGAAGGATACAAATCCAATAAACATAAAGAAAACCTCCTGAAAGTCTTCAACAGAGAAGGGCTTTCCGATGGTTATTTCCATGGTAGGACCGGTAAAGATATGATGGCCTTCCACTACCCTAAAAACACAGGGGTACCCATCGGGAAGGTCCACGGGGACGGAAGTCTCCAGCTGGATGCGCCTCTAAAAAAAGGTGATGGTCTTCGAGTCGGAGAAAAGGGACTGACTGTAGAAGGAATCCGGGACGGAAAAGATGTAAAAGACTCTGCAGCCGCGGGCGAACAGGTGAGACTCATCGGGAGAAGCAAGTTGCCTGAGGGAGAGCTCTATAAAACCTATGATTTTGAGCTGATGGATCAGCTCAAAAGAAGCCACAATGGTCTGTACGATAAAAAAATAGGCCTCACAGCCGAACTAACCTTTGCCCCTGGTGAGGAAGCCTCCCTTACAGTGATCTATAAGGACAGAACGTATCAAAAGTCTTCAAAAATGGTGGAGAAAGCGCAAAAAGCACCCCTTTCCAAAGAGAGAGTGGAAGATGCGCTGAAGAAAAGTGGCGAGATTCCTTTTGTCATAGAAACCCTCCATTTCACAAAATTCGAGGAAGGCTTTCTGCCGGTGAAAGATCTCAACGAAATGAGAAGGCTGCTCCTGGAAGACATCGTAACTTATGAGGTGCAGAATAAAAAAAGGACCGGAGGACGTCAGGAAAAAGAAGCTCCTTTTCTTGAGAAAAGACAAGAGAAGCTGCGCCTTGTGGGCATCTCCACCAAAGATCAGCTGAAAGCCGCACTGGACAGTGATATGAAAGAGCTGGTACTTTATCCGTTTTACCGGGGAGAGAGACACCTCAATTTCAAGGATGTGGCAGATCTTCTGAAAAACCAGGAAGAACTGGGTCTGAAGATTTATCTGAAGGTCTCCAATATTTTGAGAAAAGAGCTGCACGGCGTGGTCTCTAAAGTAAGGGACCTGAAAAAACATGGTGCAATAGAAGGGATCGTCACAAATAATGCGGGTGTCCTGCGTGCCCTCCACAAGGAGTTCCGGATCATCGGCGACTATAAAATGAACCTTATGAACAGCTATGCTCTTCATCTTTATGGAGAAGATCTTTATATGAGTATGGTCAGTGAAGAGCTGAACCGTCAGGAACTGAAAGATCTGAAACATAAAGACCGTCTGATTACTCTTGTCTATGGAAGGCAGGAGCTCATGCACAGTGAGTACTGTCCTGTGGGTGCTTCTTTAGGGGGTATGACACGGGAAACGCCATGCAATGAGATCTGCATGAGAGATACCTTTTCTCTGAAAGACCGTATGGGTGAAGAATTCCCCGTGATGACGGATGTGTTCTGCAGAAGCTACATCATGAACGGCAAACCCAAGAATCTTCTGGACACCACAAAAGATCTGCAGTCCCTAGGATTCACCTCCTTCCGTGTGGATTTCACCACCGAGTCCTATGAAGAAGCCCTGGAGATTCTGAGAGCATTCAAAAACGAACAAGCCTTAACCCTCGAAGCATTCAACCGCGGACATTATAAAAGGGGAGTGGAATAGTGAACGAAAAAAATATACAAAAACTGGAATTCCCAAAAATCCGGGAAAAAGTAGCCGCCTACGCGGTATCTTCTCCAGGAAAAGAAGAAATCCTGAAGCTTATGCCCTTCACCTCCAAGACAGAAATCCTCCGCGCTCTTCAGGAGACCAACGAAGCGAAAAGTCTTCTGGATGAGAAGGGAGGCGCTCCTTTTGAAGGGGTCTATGATGTTCTTGGCACTTTAAACTATATTGGGAAAGGAGGCACCGCCTCCATCGACGGTCTTATTAAAACCGCCAACATCTTGAAAAGCGCCAGACTTCTGAAAGACTATGTGGGCAAAGATGAAAAAACAGGTGCACTTCAGGAGCTCACTGCTGGTGTCACATCCTTAAAAAATCTGGAGAACGCCATCTATCAGGCCATCACAGATGAAAATGAGATTGCAGATCATGCCAGTGACGCACTGTTAAGAATCAGACGGGCACTTCGTGAAAAGACTGCCAGCGTCAAGGATAAAATTCAAGGAATGGTCCGGGAGAATGAGAAATATCTTCAGGATGCCATCTATACTGTCCGGGGAGACCGCTATGTCATCCCGGTAAAAGCAGAACACAAAAGTCAGGTGAAAGGCCTGGTCCATGATCAGAGCGCATCCGGCGCAACTCTTTTCATTGAGCCCATGGGGCTTGTGAATCTCAACAATGAGATCAAAGAACTGATGCTGAAGGAAAAGGCTGAAGTGGAACGGATTCTTATGGAACTGTCTCAGAAAGTGGACAAGGACTTGCCTTTCGTCAAGACCAATGCCGACATTGTTTATGCTCTGGATGTGATCTTTGCAAAGGCGAAGTATTCCATCAGAACCGATGGCACCATACCTGCACTTATGGATAACCTCACATTCAATCTAAGAGATGCAAGGCATCCTCTCATTCCAGATAAAGTCGTGGTCCCTTCCACCATCTACATGGAAGAAGGCATCACTGCCATCATCATCACAGGACCCAACACTGGAGGTAAAACGGTGACGCTGAAAACCGTCGGCCTTCTTCATATTATGGCCATGTCCGGCATCCTGATTCCGGTCACGGATGGCTCCAGCATTGGTCACTACAGCAGTATCTATGCAGACATCGGGGATGAGCAAAGTATCGAACAGAGTCTGTCCACCTTCTCCTCTCATATGGTGAACATTGTCCATATCATTGAAGAAGCAGATGAAAGAGCTCTTGTTCTTTTTGATGAGCTTGGCGCAGGAACCGATCCAACAGAAGGCGCGGCTCTGGCCATGGCCATCTTGGAAACACTGAAGGAGCGGGGACTTCACATTATGGCCACCACCCATTACAGTGAGCTGAAAGCCTACGCACTGAAATCGGATAAAACCACCAATGCATCCGTGGAATTCAACGTGGAGACGCTACGTCCAACGTACAGACTCCTTATTGGCGTGCCTGGAAAATCCAATGCATTTCTCATTTCCAAACGTCTTGGACTTCCGCAAGAATTTATAGAACGTTCCAGAGCTTACATCGATAAAGAAGCCCTCCGGTTTGAAGAGCTCATTGAGAGCTTGGAAAAATCCAGAAGAGATGCTTCTAAAGATGCCCGCTTTGCAGAAAATATCAAAAATGAGCTGAAAAGAAAAGAAGAGGAGCTGGAAAAGAAGCTTCAGCGGATCGAGGAAATCCGAGAAAAAGCTCTGGGGGAAGCTCGCCAGGAAGGAAAGAAGTATCTGCAGGAAGCCAAAGAGAAGGCCGATGTCCTCTTGAAGCAGCTTCGTGAGATCGAGCAGAATGTGGATCTCAAAGACAGCAGAAGAAGCCTGCAGTCTCTCCGGGATACACTGAAGAAGGATCTTGAAAAAGGAGAACAGAAGGAGCTCTTCGAACGTGTGGAAGGAGAAAAGGTCACAGAGTTCAAAGAAGGACAGGAAGTGCTTCTGTCCACGCTGAACCAGAAAGTATCTATTCTCAGTCTCCCGGATGCCAAAGGAGATCTGATGGTACAGGCGGGTATCATGAAACTCTCTGTAAACAAAAAAGATCTGGTGGTGCTGAAGGAAGACAAGAAACAGAGAAAATTTGAAAAGCGTGAGGCAAGGCTCAATTTGAGAAGCGTCTCCACCAGCTGCGATGTCCGGGGCAGTGATGCCCTAGAGGCGGAAAGAGCGGTGGATTATTATCTGGATGAGGCCTCCATGACAGGTCTTCTGGAAGTCACCATCATCCATGGCATGGGTACAGGCATCCTGAAAGAACATCTGTGGGATATGTTCCGTCATCATCCCCATGTGAAGAAATACCGTCTGGGTGAATATGGAGAAGGAGGAAAAGGCGTGACCATCGTCACTCTGAAATAACCATGAGAGAAAAACTTTTGGTCTCTTCCTGTCTTTTGGGCGAGAAAGTGCGCTATGATGGAGAAGGATTTCATTATCCAGAAGTTCTTGCTCTGTCGGGTAAATATGAACTCCACCCGTTCTGTCCTGAAGTTTCCGGGGGACTTCCCATCCCAAGAACTCCAGCAGAGAGGCTTGGAGCGAGCGTATGGACAAGAACGGGAAAAGACGTGACAGCAGAGTACAGGCTCGGTGCTGAAAAAGCTCTGGCATACTGCCTGAAAGAAGGCATCAGAAAGGCTGTACTGAAATCAAGAAGCCCTTCCTGCGGAAGGGGCCGCATCTATGACGGCACCTTTTCCCAAACATTGGCTGAAGGCCACGGAGTCACAGCAGAGCTGCTTTTGGCTCATGGCATTGAAGTATATACAGAAGAAGATTTAGGAGGTCTCTAATGACATTACAGGAAGCAAAACAACAAGCGAGAGAAAAAATGATGCCCCAGTGCCGTATGTGCAAAGAATGTGATGGGGTAGCCTGCAGAGGCGAAGTGCCAGGAATGGGCGGGAAAGGAACCGGAGCAAGCTTTATCCGGAACGTGGAAGCTCTGAAGAACATCACCTTGCATCTGAAAACCATCCATGATGTGAAGGATGCAGACCTTTCTTTCACGCTCTTTGGCAAAACCTTGTCCATGCCAGTGATGCCTGCACCAGTCACAGGTGTGAACATCAACATGGGCAACAAAATGACTGAAAAAGACTATATCCGTGGCGTGGTGAAAGGCTCTGAAAAAGTGGGTATTCTGCCTATGGTGGGAGATTCAGCCTTCAAGTCCTTCCTGGAGGACAACCTCAGTGTGCTGCAGGAAGAAAATATGGCGGGCATTCCGTTCATTAAACCTTGGAATCAGGAGGAGCTCTTTGCAAGAATTGATCTGGCCATGGCATCCAATCCTGTCGCTCTTGGAGTGGACATTGACTCCGCAGGGCTTGATACTTTGAAAATCCACGGCCACAGGGTCGATCCGAAGTCTCTGGAAGAGCTGAAAGCCATCAAATCTTATCTCACAGTTCCTTTTATCGTCAAAGGAATCATGACCGTTGAGGAAGCAATGCTTGCAGTAGAAGCAGGAGCCGATGCTATTGTGGTCTCCAACCACGGCGGCCGTGTCCTTGATCATGCAAGGGCCACCATATCCGTTTTACCTGACATTGCCAAGGCTGTGAACGGCAGAGTGCCTGTTCTTGCAGACGGCGGCATCAGAAGTGGTGTGGATGTATTTAAGTTCCTGGCTCTAGGCGCGGATGCTGTCCTCATCGGCAGACCTTTTGCCCAGTACGCCATCGGCGGTGGGGAAGAAGCTGTGGAGCTTTACGCCAAAAAGATTGCACAGGAGCTGAAAGGCGCTATGCTTCTCACGGGCATCAAAGACCTTCAGACGCTGAAGGAGCAGGGCAGAAGCGCACTGCATTTTGAAGTCTAAATCATTACGAAACTGCCAGTATCTGTTTTATTTTATTGACAGGTTATTTTGATTTTCGTGAAATCTCTGACGGAATTTGTATAGTTTGTCCATTCAATTGATAATGTAAAAAGGATATTTTATACTGAAAGAAGATGAACCTTTGGTTTCATCTTCTTTTTCACCTTTATTGTATACGTTATCAAAGTATAGGAGGGGTATTTTTTGATTACCAGTTTAAAGGAAATACTGACATTGGCGAAGAATCAGAAGAAACGCATTGCAGTCGCCTGCGCAGAGGACAAGGATGTTCTGGTATCACTGAGTGAAGCGGAGCGCCATGGTCTTGCCACATTTCTCCTTTATGGGGATGCTCTGAAAATCAGGGAAGTCATGGAAGGGAACAATCTATCCTTCCGTCATGCGGAAATCATCGATGTGAAAACACCCGAGGAAGCCGCATATGAAGCCGCAAAATCCATCTCTGAAGAGAGAGCGGATATTCTTATGAAAGGCCTTGTGGACACGAAAATCCTGTTGAAGGCTGTGCTCAGCAAAGATCTCAATCTGCGTGGGGGCGGGATTCTGTCTCATGTGATGATCTATGAATTAAAAAATTATGAAAAGCTGATTCTTCTTACAGATGGAGGTATGGTGATGAAACCCAGCCTCGAAGACAAAAAGGGAATTATAGAAAACACCAGAATCCTAGGAAAAATCCTGGGACTTCAGCCCATGAGGGTGGCTGCATTGTCTGCTGTCGAAAAGGTGAATCCAAATCTGGAAAGCAGCACTGATGCCCATGAACTGAAAGAGTTCTATCAGGAGGATGCAGAGCTTCTGGTAGAAGGTCCTTTATCCTTCGATATCGCCATATCCAAAGAATCTGCACAACATAAAGGGTATCAAGGAAAAGTCGCTGGAGATGCCGATGTGCTTCTTGTGCCGAGCCTTGAATCCGGGAACTTCCTCGGAAAGTCCTTTACCTATATGGCAGACGCCGACAGTGCAGGCATCATTCTAGGCGCTAAGTGTCCTGTGATTCTGACCTCCAGGTCTGATTCCAGCGAAGCAAAACTCAACAGCATCGCACTGGCTGTACTCATGACAAGAACCGAGGGGGAAACCATATGAAAGCATTGATGACCGGAAATGAAGCTCTTGCAAGAGGAGCCTTCGAAGCAGGAGTGCACTTTGCCTCCGCATATCCAGGGACACCTTCCACCGAAATCCTGGAAAATCTTTCCCAGTATAAAGAAGTCTACTCCGAATGGGCACCAAATGAAAAAGTGGGTATGGAGGCCGCTTCAGGAGCATCCATCATGGGTGCAAGGGCACTGACCACCATGAAGCATGTAGGCCTCAACGTGGCCGCAGATCCTTTCTTTACCATGGCTTATATCGGTGTGCTGGGTGGATTTGTCATCATCAACGCAGATGATCCAGGCATGCACTCTTCCCAGAATGAGCAGGACAACAGATTTTATGCGCCTCACGCGAAGGTCCCTATGCTGGAGCCTTCAGATTCTGAAGAATGCCGTATCTTCACCAAAAAAGCCTTTGAGATCAGCGAGGAGTTTGATACCCCTGTGATGATCCGCACCACAACAAGAGTAAACCACTCCAAGTCTCTGGTGACTCTAGAGGACAGAGTGGAGATCCCTGTGAGAGAATACAAGAAGGACAAACTGAAAAATGTCATGACTCCAGGTCACGCCCAAAGACGACATCCCATTGTGGAAGAACGTCTGAAAAGCCTTGAAATCTATAACTGCCACAGTGCATTAAACAAAGTGGAGAAACATACAGAGCAGCTGGGCATCATCACTTCCGGCATCTCCTATGCCTATGCCAAGGAAGTGTTTGGTGAAAGCGCTTCTTATCTGAAGCTGGGCATGACGTTCCCGCTGCCAAAAGAGCTGATTCAGGAATTTGCCAAAGAGATGCGGGAAATCATTGTCATAGAAGAGAATGAGCCTTATCTTGAAAAGGAGATCAAGGCCATGGGCATCCACTGCACCGGCCGGGATGTCCTTCCTACCTGTGGCGAACTGAATCCAGAGATCATCCGCGAAGCATTCTTGTCAGAATCTCCTAAAATCCCTCCCGTGATGGAAAGCAAAGCCCCTACGCGACCTCCTGTGCTCTGTGCCGGATGTCCCCATAGAGGATTCTTCAATGCACTGAAAACGGATAAGGACATCATCGCCTCCGGAGACATCGGCTGTTACACCTTAGGCGCCATGGACCCCATCAATGTCACAGATACCGTCATCTGTATGGGCGCTTCTATCTCCGCAGGAACGGGAATGCAAAAAATACTGGAGCTCCAGGGAGATAAAAAGAAAAAGATCTTTTCTTTCATTGGAGATTCCACTTTCTTCCATTCCGGCATCACGGGACTAGTGAACTCCATCTATAACAAAATCCCACTGGTCACCGTCATCATGGACAACCGCACCACAGGCATGACAGGTCACCAGCAAAACCCAGGAACCGGAAAAACCCTCATGGGAGAAACTGCAGGCGACATCAACATCCCAATGCTTGTCCGTTCCCTGGGCATCAAAGACGAAAACATTAAAATCATCAACCCTTACTATCAGGAGAAGGCAAAGGAAGTCATCAAAGCAGCCAAAGCTTGCGAAGAGCCCTTTGTCATCATCACCCAGGAGCCCTGCGCACTTTTGAAGGAAGTTCAGGTTCTTAGAAGAAACTCCTATGTGGAGATTGATCAGGAGAAATGCAAAAAGTGCAAAACCTGTGTGCGTACCGGATGTCCTGCCATTTTCATGAAGGACGGCAGTGTATTCATTGACCGTGAGATGTGCAATGGCTGTACACTCTGCTATCAGGTCTGTCCGTTCCAGGCCATTGAAAAGAAGGGGGATCTTGTTCATGCGTAAAGAAGCGAACATTTTATTTGTCGGGGTAGGCGGTCAAGGGACCATCTCCGCCTCGAATCTTCTGTCGGCAGCACTCATCGAGCTGGGATTTGATGTGAAAATGAGTGAAGTCCACGGTATGGCACAGCGGGGGGGAAGTGTATCCACCCAGGTGCGCTACGGGGAAAAAGTGCATTCTCCGCTCATAGAGAAAGGCACTGCAGATTACATCATGTCCTTTGAAAAGAGTGAATCCCTCCGATGGATCGGATTTCTGAAAGAAGAGGGAAAAGTGATTTCCAGCCTTCATGAGATCCGTCCCTATCTCGTCAACGTAGGCAAAGAGGTTTATCCTGAAAACTCTCTTTCTGAACTGAAAGAGAAGGGAATAAATGTCATTTCCCTGGACGCACAGGAAAAGGCCATTGCCTTGGGCAATGGGAAGGCGGCCAATATGATTCTTCTGGGGATCCTTGCAAAGGAGCTGGGTCTTTCCCAGGAGCTTCTTGAAAGACTCATCCAGCAGTATTTTAAGCCACAGCTGCAGGAAGTGAATCTGAAAGCGCTGCAGGAAGGATACCGCTATGATGAAACCCATTCAGCTACTCTGACAATTTAAAGAGCATTCTAAAAACAAGAAGGAGCATCCGACCTGGATGCTCCTTCTTGTTTCATAAATATATTAAAGAACCGCTGTGAAATCAAATTCCTTCATGATTTTTTTGAACCAGAACGTATACTTCTCGGGCTCATCCTCCATCTCCGCCATGAGAACTGGAAGAGAAATCCACCGGAAATTCTGGACTTCTTCTGGATTCACATCTGGATCCTTTTCATAACGTCCTACATAGACGTGATCATACTCATTTTCAATGATGCCGTTGTCAAACTTCACTTCATAGGACATCTCGTACACGTGGGTAAGCGCACAGTCGAATCCCATTTCTTCCGGAAGTCTTCGGTGAACAGCACTGTCTGTGGTTTCTCCATATCTTGGGTGACTGCAGCAGGTATTGGCCCAGAGGCCTGGCGTATGGTATTTGTGAAGCGCTCTTTGCTGAAGGAGCAGCTCATTTTTGTCGTTGAAGACAAAAATGCTGAAGGCTCTATGCTTTACTCCTTTGACATGCGCTTCCTCTTTTCCCATGTATCCTTGAAAATTGTCTTTCTCATCCACAAGAATCAGTATATCTTCCATCTCATTCTTCTCCTGTTCTCCATAATTTTCATTATTATAACGAATAATTTCATTTTATTCAATCCAGTTGTATCTCATGTATTTCCGAAATCTTAAGGCCAATTTAAAAAGTTTGCGATATATTCATTATATCCGTGACGAAAATCACAATGTCACAAGAGATTCCATTTATAATTCTTATACTTTTTTGACGACTGGAGGAAATTCATGAAAGACTATACAAAATCCATGATAGTGGATTTCAAAGAAGTGGACCGTTATCTTCATCTGAAACTGGATGCTTTTCTGCAGATGCTCAATACAACCTCCATGTACCATACTGTAAGCCTTGGACTTGCACCGGACTACATGGAGAAAAGAGGAATGGTCTGGGTGCTTTACTCCTGGAACATCAAACTGTTCAAAGGGGACTATTACGCAAGAAAGCTCCAGTTCACGACTTTTGCGCTGTTTCATAAAGACATCTATTCCCACCGGTATTTTCTCGTAAAGGATGAAGAGGGGACCCTCGTGGGTTATGCTGTTTCTGTCTGGATTGTCATTGATTTTGAAAAGCGTAAAATGGTCAAGGTCCCAGAGGATGTGCAGAAGGTTTACTTCTCCCAATTTGATTCAGAACTTACAAAAGAGCAGGCTTATATTGTGGAGAGCCTCTCCACAGCTCCTTTAAAGAAAAGAAAGATACAGGACTACACCTACGAAAAAGAGATTGAACTGCGTTTCCATGATATTGACAGCAACGGTCATGTGAACAACACAGTCTATGTGGAATGGGCCATGGAGTCCCTAACCACCGATGAAGATGAAAGCTTTCTCCAGGATCATGTGGTGGAGGATCTCTCTATTGTGTACAAGAAAGAAAAGATGCCCGGGGGCAAAGTTCTCATCCGATGCCTGCTCGAAGACTCAAAAAGCTATCATGAGATCTATGACAAGGAAGGATGTCTGTTGACATTAGTGGAGTTCACATGGAAAAAGAGAAGCTGAGTAAAAGTACGTCTTCCAAAGCAATGAAAAAGATTCTTTTTCTGCTTCTTGCAGTTTTTATAGGCACCTTTCTTGTCATCGAAGGCTTCATCCTCTACTTTGCCCAGAAAGAGCCCCAGGAAGAACCTGATGTCCTGATTATCCTCGGTGCAAGACTTTACGGTACCATTCCTTCTCCCGCACTTCAGCATCGTCTGGACCGCGGTGCTGCCTATCTGAAAGGTCATCCCAATGCCCTGGTCATTGTGTCTGGAGGTCTGGGACGTGGGGAAGAAATGACAGAAGCATCTGCCATGAAGAAAGACCTCATGGCTCAAGGCATTCAGGAAGAACGCATTTTTGTGGAAGAGAACTCCTATAATACTTATGAGAACTTTCTCTACAGTATTCAGATCATGGAAGATGAAAATCTGGGACTTCAAAAAGAGGATCTTCTTTTCGGCATTGTCACCAATGACTTCCACATCTTCAGAAGCACCTTGACCGCCAAAGACTTCGGCATAAATGCAGTGGGCCTTCCAGCCAAAACGCCTCCCAGTATCATCCTGAAATCATACCTTCGAGAATATCTGAGCGTTCTGAAGTATCTGATTCTGGACCGTCCAAAAATCTTCCGCTGATTTCCTGGACCGCAAAAAAGCCTGCAGCACATCACATATGGATGTCTGCAGGCTTTTTTACTTTAACGCACTACTTTGATGTATTCTACTCGAGGATCCTCAGTACCCTGGACATAAAGTCCTGTTTTCTTCAGGTCCGAGACATAATTTACGATTTCTTCTGTGATGACTTCACCAGGGCACAGCACTGGAATGCCGGGGGGATAAGCCATTAGAAACTCTCCGGAAACTTCACCGACACTGTCTTCCAGGAGCATAGACTCTTTCTCCGCGTAAAAAGCTTCACGAGGAATGAGAACCTGCTTCGGAATGGAAGGAATATCGATGAAATCAGGTTTCACCTGATTCTTGTCCTTATATTCCTCGCTGATTTCCTGCAGCGCATGAATGAGCTTGTCCATGTTTTCCCTGGTATCACCAAAACTGCCCACCGCTAGGGTGTTGTAAAGATCTGAAAGCTCCATCTGGATATGGTATTTGTTCGCCAGGATCATATCCAGGTCGAATCCTGTGATGCCCAGGTCTCTGCAGGTGATACAGATCTTGGTGGGATCCACCGCAAACACACCTGGATTTCCAACCAGTTCCGGTCCGAAACAATAGAATCCCTCGATTTTGTTCACTTCTGCTCTTAAATAGTTGGCATTTTCAATGGCCTTTTCCAGAAGTTCTTCGCCCTCCAAGGCAATCTGCTTTCTGGATGTGTCCAGTGAAGCCAGAAGGATGTAGGAAGGGGAGGTGGTGTGCAGAAGGTTCATAATCTGCTGTACTCTAGCCGCGCTGACATACTTCGTTCTCACATGAAGAATGGACCCTTGGGTCATGGCTCCAATGATTTTATGAGTGCTCTGGGCACAGAGATCCGCGCCTGCTTCCATGGCGGACATGGGTAGCTTTTCTGAAAAAGCCAGATGGGGCCCATGGGCTTCATCCACAATGAGGGGAATATCATACTCATGGACAATTTCAGCAATTTTCTGAAGCTGTGTTGCTACACCATAATAGGTAGGATTGATGATGAGCACTGCTTTCGCATGGGGGTTTTCTTTCAGGGTTTTCTCCACAGTCTCTGGTGTAACACCTTGCGCAATCCCAAGTTTCTTATCCAGCTCAGGCTGCATATAGACAGGGATTGCACCACTGAGAATAATGCCTGCGGTAATGGACTTATGAACATTTCTTGGCACAATGATCGTATCTCCCGCTCCAACCACGGACATGATCATAGCCTGGATGGCGCCTGATGTGCCGTGAATAGAGAAGAAGGAGGCATCGGCACCATAAGCATCTGCAGCCAGTTCCTGCGCTTTTTTGATGGGTCCGGTGGGGTGATGGAGAGAATCCACCAGCTGAAACACCGTTACATCTATTTTAAAGGGATTTTCCCCAATGAACTTTTTAAAGCTCTTTTCAATTCCTTCGCCTTTTTTGTGACCCGGCACATGAAAAGGGACGGTTCCACGGTCTACATATTCCATAAGCGCATCAAAAAGAGGCGTTTCATTTTGGTTCAGCTTATACAACTTTACAGCCACCTTCTTTCACATTTCTCATCAGTTTCCCTGAAGTTCTTTTCCAAAAATAACTATTGAATAATAGCATAATTCTCATGGTATTACAATGAATTTTCACATTCTCCGTTACTTTCATTTTAGACTATTCTCCATGGATTTTCATCTATTGTGGCGAAAGTTCATTTCTTTTTTGAATTTCACCGGGGAATCAGATTAAACGGTGAATATTTCAGTGGTTTATTATATAATGTGAGTAGAATTGAGATGAACAAAGGAGGAATTTTACCATGTCTTATAAAGTAAAACTCAATGAATGGCTTGAAAGCGAATTTGTTTCCGAGGAGTTTAAAACTGAACTCCGGAGCATAGAAGATGAAAAAGAACTGGAGGACCGTTTCTATACAGAGCTTGAATTCGGCACCGCTGGCCTGAGAGGTGTCCTCGGCGCGGGTACCAACCGCATGAACATCCACACCGTTGGAAAAGCAGCAGAAGGTCTTGCACGGCATCTGGTGAAAAACGTAGAGAATCCATCCTGTGCCATTGCCTACGATTCCAGAATCAAATCGGACGAGTTTGCCATGGTTTCAGCCCAGATCCTTGCAGCTCATGGAGTGAAAGTTTATCTCTATGAAGCCCTGGCACCAGTACCGCTTCTGTCCTTTGCGGTAAGGCATTATAAAACCAGTGCGGGCATCGTCATCACAGCTTCCCACAATCCTCAGGCATACAACGGATTCAAAGTGTATGGCTCCTATGGAGGCCAGGTCACGGATGAAGAAGCGGACAAAATCCTGAAAGAAATGCATGCCATCGTGAAGTTTGAGGATGTATCTTCCATTTCTGAGAAGGAAGCCATTGAAAAGAACCTGCTGGTGTACATCGGTGAAGAGGTCATGAAGACGTACATGGAGTCCATCAAAACCTTAACCGTAAAAAAAGACATGGTGAAAGAACATGCAAAAGACTTAAAGATTATCTATACACCCATCCACGGTTCAGGAAACATCCCGGTGAGAAGGGTGCTGAAAGAACTGGGCTATACAGTCCATGTGGTGAAGGAGCAGGAGCTTCCTGACGGCACCTTCCCAACTGCTCCCTATCCGAATCCTGAAAATCCTCAGGTGTTTGAGCTGGCTCTGAAACTAGCAGAAGAAGTCCAGCCGGATATCATCTTTGGAACGGATCCGGACTGTGACCGTGTAGGTGTCATTGTCAAAGATAAGGATGGAACTGATCAGGTGCTTTCAGGCAATCAGATCGGTATGCTCATCACCTATTATCTTCTCAAAGCCATGAAAGAAGAGAATAAAGTACCGGACAACGGCGTTGTCATCAAGACCATTGTTTCCACTGAAAGCGTTCGGGCCATCACCAAAGATTTCGGCGTGGAGCTTCTGGATGTGCTTACAGGATTCAAATACATCGGTGAGAAAATCGAGGAGTATAAAGAAACCAAAGAAAAAACCTTCCTCTTTGGTTTTGAGGAGTCCTTCGGTTATCTGGCTGGCACCTTTGTAAGAGATAAAGATGCGGTAGTGGCTTCCATGATTCTCTGCGAAATTGCTACGTATTATAAGACAAAGGGTATGACCCTGTACGATGCACTGGTGGAAATCTACGAGAAATACGGTTTTTACCTGGAAGGCATCGAATCCTTCACTAGAACCGGAAAAGACGGTCAGGAACAGATCCGCAAATGTGTGGATTACTTCAGAAGCAGCACTATAGAGGAAGTGGGCGGTGTAAAAACCGTGTCCAAAGAAGACTACAAACTGAGGGAGAAAGTAAATCTTCTCACAGGAGAGAAGACAGCCATCACACTGCCATCTTCCAACGTCATCAAGTATACTCTGGAAGACGGTTCCTGGTTCGTGGTTCGTCCATCCGGCACCGAACCAAAGATGAAAGCCTATGTCGCAGTAAAGGGGCATTCCCTGGAAGACGCTAAAGAAAAAATGGAAACATTCAAAAAGAGAGTCGTGGCCATTGTTGAAAAAGGATTTGAAGCATAACATTCCAAAAAGCATTCATGATCCTTTCATCACGAGGAGGAAACCAACACGTGGAATATGTAAATCATCTGAAATCTAAGCTCTCAAAGCTTATATTTCTTGAAATCAACAAAGAAGTTCTTGCTGAGAACTTTAATATTCCGGAGCTGAGGAAGAGCAGGGAAGAACTGTTTCTTCCTCTTTCTCCGGAGTATATTGCAGAAAATATCAATGAAGATCTGACAAAGCATCTACCCTTTGGGGAGTTTGTCAAAGGGATGTATTATGTAGCAGGGGCTGATCCTTCTTTCAATCAGATTCCGGTTTACCGGGAGCTACTTGTTTCATTGCACCGGGAGACGGTGATCAAAGGTCTGGTGGCTAAGCTCATTGTAGAGGACAAACAGGAAGAGGGGCTCATCTATCTCCTGGGGCTTTTTACCATTCACGGTGAGAAAGATGTCCTTAAAAACCTTCTGGTTCTATTAGAAGAACTGTCTGTGAAAGAAAGCATGTATCAGCAGGCGCTTCTCCGGTATGCAGACATCGCTATCGAACAGGAGCTTCTTGAAGGGCATCTGTTTAAAGGTTCTGCTCTGAGATTTGCTGGAAACTTTTCCCAGTCGCTTTTCCACCTGAGAGAATATCTGAGACTTGGGGGAGAAGAGACAAAAGAGATCACAGACGAAATGGAGTTTCTCGATAGAAAAGCCCGCATCACTGAAGGGGAAGCCATCCTCTACGAGAATCCAGAGCGGTTTCTCGAACTTGTGCTGCCTCTTCTCAGCCTTGAAGAGGATAACCCTAAACTCCTTCTCATGATTGCCATCGCCTACAGAATGCTGGAAAACCACGATAAAGCCCTTTACTACCTGAATGATGCTTTGGCTGTGGACCAGACCTATGTGGATGTCCTCAATGAGATGGGCATCAATTATGCCGCCATCGGAAATTATAAGGAAGCCGTAAACTATTTCCATAAACTGTTTTCAGAAGTGAGAACCATTGAGATTCTCACAAACCTGATTATGTGCTATATCAATATGGGAGATCTGGAACAGGCGAAAAAACATATCGAAATTGGCGAACTCATCGACAGCGAAGATGAGATCCTCTTGGAAATAAAAAATTATATGCGAAAATTGGAACAGAATTAGCATAATAAATCTCCTGGACCGTATACTATTCTTATCCATGGATTTGGTTGACACACATTCTATTTTCCCGTATAATCATTTTATGAACGAATGTTCTGTTATGAATAGAACAAGTTAAAAATCAGCACATAAGGAGTGAATAATTTGGCTAATATCAATGCAGATAAAATGAAGGCGCTGGATGCCGCCATGTCCCAAATAGAGAAACAATTCGGAAAAGGTTCCGTAATGAAACTGGGAGCAGATTCCAAACTCAATCTGGACTCCATTCCAACGGGATGTCTTGGTCTGGATATCGCTTTAGGAATTGGTGGTATTCCAAAGGGCAGAATCATCGAAATTTATGGACCTGAGTCTTCAGGTAAAACCACAGTAGCACTCCATTGTATTGCTGAAGCACAGAAACTTGGGGGGATTGCGGCATTTATTGATGCAGAACACGCACTGGATCCTCAGTATGCCAGAAGACTTGGTGTAGATATCGACAATCTTCTTGTATCACAGCCAGATACTGGTGAGCAGGCCATGGAAATCGCAGAAGCTCTTGTCCGTTCCAATGCCGTGGACCTTGTCATCGTTGACTCCGTTGCAGCTCTGGTTCCTAGAGCAGAAATTGAAGGCGACATGGGAGACAGCCATATGGGACTTCAAGCAAGGCTCATGTCTCAAGCGCTCCGTAAACTTGCTGGAACCGTCAGCAAGACCAACTGCAGCATTCTCTTCATCAACCAGCTGAGAGAAAAGATCGGTGTTATGTTTGGTAACCCTGAAACCACACCTGGTGGACGTGCATTGAAATTCTACGCTTCTGTTAGAATGGATATCCGAAGAATCGACTCCATCAAAAACGGTGAAGATGTCATCGGAAACAGAACCCGAGTAAAAGTCATCAAGAACAAAGTGGCTGCACCATTTAAATCTGCTGAATTTGATATCATGTACAACGGCGGTATCTCCAGGGAAGGTAATGTCCTGGATGTGGGCGTGAAAGAGGAAATTGTGGACAAGTCCGGTGCCTGGTTCTCCTATGAGGGAGCAAGACTCGGACAGGGAAGAGAAAACAGCAAGACTTATCTTTCTGAAAATCCTTCACTGCTTCTTGAGATTGAAAACAAGATCCGAGCCAAGTACGAACTTCCACTGGTGAAAATCGAGGAGATCCTCGAAGCTAAAGAAACTGTAGAAGCCATCGATGAAGAAATCGTATTAGAAAAAGAATCCAAGAAAACAAAAAAAGGCGAATAACTTTCTGAAAAGCTCTTCCAAAAAAAGAAGAGCTTTTCTTATTTTTATCCATATCACAGATTTTATCCAGTCTGCAGCAAACCTCCTGGTATGAAAGGATAAACGGATTTAACTTAAAGACTTTAGGTGATTTTTGGTGAGGTGATAAACTCGTATAAAAAGAGCTGAATAGTTTGACACTTTATAAGGGATACGATACAATTAATTTGTATTGGTTTATCAATTATCACAGTGAGAATGATATGCACTTCCAAGCTTTCACATTTAGCTATAAAAAATGACTAAAAAAAGCAAGGGGGTGTAAATATGAGCACAGAGCAAATTGCTATCATTGTAACAGGTGTTGTTACTCTACTAGTAGTCGGTGCCATAATTTTATATTTATCTAATAGCAAACTGAAAACCGCCAAAGAAATTCTTGGCAACGCAGAAACAGACAGCAAGAGAATCCTTGAGGATTCGAAGAGAGATGCTGAAGCCTTAAAGAAAGAAGCTGCTTTGGAAGCAAAAGATGAAGCGTTCAAGCTGAAGTCTGAAGCGGAAAAAGAAGTCCGTGAACGTCGAAGTGAAGTCCAGAGACTTGAAAGAAGGACCATTCAAAAAGAAGAAGCCCTTGACAAGAAAATGGAACAGCTGGAAAAGAAAGAAGAGAATCTTGCCAAAAAAGTGCAGGATTTGACCTCAAAAGAAACGGAAGCGGAAGAACTGCTGTCCAAAAGAAGAGAAGAACTGGAACGAATCGCCAGTCTTTCCCAAGAGGACGCTAAGCAGCTTTTAATGTCTGAAGTCAGAGGCGAAGTTCAACGAGATCTCACCATGATGGTGAAGGAAATGGAGACAAAAGCCAAAGAAGAGGCAGACAAAAAGGCGCGCGAAATCATCACCACATCCATTCAGCGTTGTGCGGCAGATCATGTATCTGAAACTACTGTTCATGTAGTATCCCTGCCAAATGACGAAATGAAGGGTAGAATCATCGGTCGAGAAGGCCGAAACATCAGAACTCTGGAAACCCTTACCGGCGTAGACCTCATCATTGATGACACACCTGAAGCGGTAATCCTTTCAAGTTTTGATCCAATCCGTAGAGAAGTTGCAAAACTCACTCTGGAGAAACTGATTGTAGATGGAAGAATTCATCCTGCTAGAATCGAAGAGATGGTAGACAAATCCAAAAAGGATGTGGAAAACTCCATTAAAGAAGAAGGCGAACAGGCTTCCTTTGAAATTGGAATCCACGGAATCCATCCTGAACTGCTTAAACTGTTAGGCAGACTGAAGTTTAGAACAAGCTATGGTCAGAATGTACTGAAACACTCCATCGAAGTGGCAAACCTTGCAGGTCTGATGGCCTCAGAGCTTGGTTTGGATGTTACATTGGCCAAGAGAGCCGGACTCCTTCATGACATCGGCAAGGCCGTAGACCATGAAGTGGAAGGACCTCATGCACTGATAGGCGCAGACCTGGCGAAGAAGTATCATGAATCTGCACTGGTGGTGAATGCCATTGGCGCTCATCATGGCGATGTGGAGATGATGTCCATGGAAGCCGTGCTGGTACAGGCAGCTGATGCTATTTCCGCAGCAAGACCTGGTGCAAGACGCGAAACACTGGAAAACTACATCAAGAGACTGCAGAAACTGGAAGAAATTGCAAATTCTTACGAAGGCGTTGAGAAGTCATATGCAATTCAAGCTGGACGAGAGATTAGAATCATTGTTAAACCTGATGTGGTTGACGATGCTGGTGCCATGCTGATGGCAAGATCCATTGTGAAGAGAATCGAGGATGAAATGGAATATCCTGGACAGATCAAGATCAATGTCATCCGTGAGACCCGGTCCGTTGATTACGCAAAATAATCCAATATTTTTTGGATTCTAAATTTGAAAGTGAAGAAGAGCAAGACCTTGTGAAGGCTTGCTCTTTCTATTTGCCCGGATTCGGACACCTTGACCGAACTGGACATCCTTCCTATAATAAAAGAAGTTTACTGAAGAAAGTGAGATATTCCATGGCTACATTATTTCTTATCATGATCTATATTGCATTCATCGGGCTCGGACTCCCGGACTCTGTTCTTGGCGCTTCATGGCCCACCATTCATCTGGCCTTGAATGTGCCTCTGGAATATGCGGGCATTCTCTCCATGATGACTACCGCTGGGACCATCTGTTCCAGTTTTATGAGTGGCAGGGTCACCAGAAGATATGGCACAGGAAGAGTCACCACGGTCAGCGTGCTGATGACCGCCATTGCGCTTCTTGGTTTTTCCATGGCGCCCTCTTTCTATATGCTCCTGGTTCTGACTCTGCCACTAGGATTGGGTGCAGGTTCTGTAGACGCAGCGCTGAACGGCTATGTGTCCCTTCACTATGAGGCAAAGCATATGAGCTGGCTTCACAGTTTCTGGGGAGTAGGGGCCACCATAGGTCCTGTCATCATGTCCTTCTTTCTCCTGAAAAGCTCCGGATGGAGAAGCGGGTATCTTGTGATTTCCCTGCTTCAGATGGCCATCGTGGTACTGCTTTTTCTTTCCTTGCCCCTTTGGAAGAGGTTCAACCAGAAAGATGCCTCCAGCACCAGTGAAGTGACCCAAGCCACCGCACAAAGAGAAAAGAATGTATATAAAATCCCTGGAGTAAAACTCGCTATTGCAAGCTTTTTTGCGTACTGCGCAGTGGAGATGACCACAGGTCTATGGGGCGCGAGTTTTCTTGTGCAGATTCATAAACTCCAGAATGACATCGCCGCCAGATACATTTCTCTTTTTTTTGCCGGCATCACACTAGGACGGATGCTCACTGGTTTCATCACCTTGAAATACAGCTTTAAAACCATCATCAGAGCAGGTATATTCTCGATGTTTACGGGTATCCTGCTCATAAGCACTGGAATGCAGTTACTCTTCATTGCCGGCTTTCTTCTCATCGGACTTGGATGTGCTCCGGTCTTCCCCGGCATGATTCATGAGACTCCTGAAAGATTCGGAATAGTTCATGCCCAGACCATCATCGGGATTCAGATGGCCTTTGCCTATATGGGCAGCACCTTTTCTCCAGCGGTTTTCGGATTTTTAGCTGGAAGAGGCTACCTGACCTATTTCCCGCTTTATCTTTTTTGTTTTCTGGCTGTGCTCTTCTATACAACTGAAAAAATGAACGTTCTTACCAAAAGAAAGGTGCTGCATACTGATAAAACTGCTTAAGTCTGTCCCCACAACAAATACACTTTGAGTTCGCTTTCTCAGAGTGTATTTTATTTTTCTTGTAAATCAGAAGTTCTATTCCCAAAAAGAGAACTTCGTCTTGTAATCGGTATCAGATTCCAAAGAAATCCTATGTTTTTCTATGAGGCTATGAATTGCGTTTAATTTTAGGTCAAGGTCATTACAATTTCAAGAGAATATGTTAAATTTAATATAGAGAAAGAGGTGATGTAATGCTGAATGATTTACACATTCATACGACCTATTCTGATGGAGCATTTACACCTGATGAAATAATAAAAATGGCCAAAGAGAAGGGAATCCGCTATATTTCCCTCACAGACCATGACACCATGGGCGCTTACGGGAACTTCAACGATGCCCAGGAGGACCTCACCATCATCTCTGGTGTTGAGGTTTCCACCTACTATAAAGGGATGGAACTGCATATTCTGTCATATTTCCACAACCCGAAGGATGAACCACTGCTCGCGCTGCTGGACCGCTTTAAAAATGATCGGGTAGAACGGTACTACAAGATCTTAAGAAATCTTGAGAATCTTAAAATCCATCTGCCGGATGACGCTCCTCCCATGGACTCCTATGGACGGGCTCACATCGCAAAGCTGCTCATCGAGCATGGCTATGTCAAGAATATCAAAGAAGCTTTTCAGCTGTATCTCGATGTGGATAAAATTGCCTACGAGAAACGATTCAAGATCGATACCCGAGAAGCCCTTCGCGCCCTACGCAGTGCAGGGGGGATTCCTGTTCTTGCACACCCTGGAGAAAAACTTTATAACCTTCACTTTGAAACGCTCCTGAAGGAGCTTAAAGTCCATGGGCTTCTGGGACTAGAAGTTTATCACCCATCCCATAGGCGGGAACTGTCCAATAAGCTCTATGCGGTTGCAAGAAAGAACCATCTGGTCATTACCGGCGGCAGCGACTACCATGGGCAGCACGGTGGAAAATTCACCGGATCCAATGACAAGCTTGGACGTTATGGTCTTAATGACCATCTTCTTCAAAAGCTCCTCACATTTCATCAAAAGCTCAAATAAATCGTAATACAATCAGAAACAAGGGGGAAAGACATGATTTTTTCAAACAAAGCAAAAAGACTTGCACCATCCATCACATTGGCCATAACCGCCAAAGCGAAAGAGCTGAAAGCACAAGGCAAAGACATCGTCGGATTTGGGGCAGGCGAACCGGACTTCAATACACCGCAAAATATCATTGATGCCTGCAACAGGGCGCTGGAGGAAGGAAAAACCAAGTATGTGCCCGCTTCCGGGATCAATGAACTGAAAGACGCTGTCATTGAGAAGTTCAGAAGAGACAACGGACTCACCTACAAAAGGGAGCAAATCATCATCTCCACTGGCGGTAAGCAGTGCCTGGCCAACGCATTGACCGCACTACTAAACCCCATGGATGAAGTGCTCATCGCTAAGCCTTACTGGGTCAGTTATCCGGATCTTGTGCATCTGGCTGATGGGGTTCCTGTGATTGTCGAAACCTCAGAAGAGACAGACTATAAGTTCACAAGAGAGAATCTAACGAAGGCCCTGACTGAAAAGTCCAAGGTCATCATCATCAATTCTCCTAATAACCCCACTGGCACCATCTACTCCAAAGAGGAGCTACTGGATCTTTCAGAGTTCTGCAAAGAACATGATCTTTTCATCATTTCCGATGAAATCTATGAGCCTCTTATTTACGGGGGAGACAGTCATGTTTCCATCGCCACCTTAAGTGAGGATGCCTATGAAAGAACTTTAGTCGTCAATGCGCTTTCCAAAGCCTATGCCATGACAGGATGGAGACTTGGCTATGCAGCTGGACCCAAGGACCTCATTAAAATGATGTCCAATATCCAGAGCCATACCACATCAAACTCCACCTCTTTTGTGCAGTATGCGGCAGTGGAAGCTCTTAATGGAGATCAGAGTTTTATTCCTGAAATGAACGAGGAGTTCAAGAGAAGAAGAGACTATATGGTTTCACGAGCAGATAAAATCGAAGGCCTCCGGTACATCTACCCCAAAGGTGCGTTCTATCTGATGCTGGATATCAGAAGCTATCTCGGAAAAACTTATCGTGGTGAAATCCTCGAAGATTCCCTGCAGTTTGCTGATAAACTTCTGACAGATTATCTGGTGGCTTTGGTGCCTGGATCAGGATTCGGCTTAGAAGGGTTTGTGAGACTCTCCTATGCCATCAACACCGATGCCATCGGCAAGGGATTTGACCGTATTGAAGCATTCCTTTCTGAAATCCAATAGGAGGAGAAACCATGGGAACAAAATGTGAGCTCTATATGCCTGTAGCTGGAGAAATCATTCCGCTGGAGGAAGCCAACAGTTACCTGAAAGATGACATGCTGGGTGGTACTGGGGTCTGCATTATTCCGGATGGTGATTTATTCTGTGCTCCGGTTTCCGGTGAAGTGGTGTTGGTTTCAGAAAATCTCAATGCAGTGGCAATCAGCACCAAGGAACATTTGACAATCCTTATCCACCTGGGGCTTGATACCGCAAAACTGGAGGGTCGGGGATTTGCCACCTATGTGAAAACCGGAGATCAGGTCAGTGTGGGAGACAAGCTTCTCTATATGGACCGGGATTATGTGGAGCTGACGGCAAAGATCACCACACCCATCATCATCACCACACCAGAGAAAGTGAAACATCTTGACATCAACTATAAAGCATCTGGCGCATTTGTGAAGTTCGCAGAAATCTCTCTTTCATAATTGGTTGTTTTAGACTTAAAACATGATATAATAAACTTGTTTATTACAGTATTTGAATATGAGGTGATTAAATGGTTTCAAAAGACGTTGCAGTAAAGAACCCAACTGGATTGCATGCAAGACCAGCTACTTTGCTCGTTAAAAAGGCATCATCCTTTAAATCTGATGTGAGCGTAGAGTACAACGGCAAGAAGGCAAATGTAAAGAGCCTGATTGGTGTCCTTTCTCTAGGTGTAACAAAGGGTGCTACAATTACAGTTATTGCCAGTGGAGAAGATGAAGAAGTTGCTTGTGAAGAAGTAGCAAAGCTCATCGAAACATTGGAAGAGTAATTTGAACATGAGAAGAGCTAGGACTCCTGTAGTCCTAGTTTTCTTTTGCGTTTTTAAAACACAGACATTTTTCATTTTTTTATGAAAATCATTTGTGTTTTGGTGTATAATGAGACTGCTGATCCGATTCTATGAAATGGAAAGAGGGACTTTATGAAAAGCATACACGTGGCAGGCAACACTTACGTACTGGATTTTCCAGCTCTTCATCTGCCGTACTATAAAAAAAGCGAGACAGAGATTATTCTTCTGGATACCGGGCTCAAAAGAGAACATGAAGCTGTACTTCTAGGTTTCCTCGAAGAAGAAAACCTTACGGTTTCTGGCATCCTCTGTACCCACGCACATATTGACCATGTGGGAAATGCCGCCTGGCTGAAAGAAAAATATGGCTGTCCCATCGCCATGCCCAAAGTTGAGGCCGAAATTGTCTCTTCTTTACTGAACCTGAAGATTTTCTATGGAACCTACCCTATGAATAGAATCAGAGACCACTTCGGACATATGGTGATCAAAGCAGACCGATTCATTGAGGAAACGGAGACTGAAATTCTCTTTCAGGGTGTTCCTTTCTCCATCATCCACACACCAGGACACAGCGCAGGTCACATCGCCATCACTACTCCAGATGATGTGACCTACATCGGAGATGCGCTCATCAGTGAAGAAGTGATGAGAAGCTCAAAACTCCCTTATGCGCATATTCTGTCCAAAGATCTCATGAGTAAAATGAAGCTTTATCATTTGAGATCCAGCTGGTATATTCTGGCACACAAAGGGATCTACACCGACATCAAAGATCTCATCACAGACAATATCTACTTCTATAAAAACCGCGCTGAAGAGATCCTGAAAGTCATAGAAAAACCCATGACATTTGAAGACATCCTGAAATCCCTGTCCCGCTCCATGCGCATCAACATCTCCACTCCGTTCAAATACATCGTGGTGGAGAGGATGCTTCGCTGCTATATCGAATACTTGGAGGAAACCGGAAAAATCGCCCTCGTTCTAGAGGAGAATTTTCTGAAATACACCAAAATATCCCATCAACGTTAATGCCTTAAAGTAAGGCAACCCAAGGAGGAACCATGAGAGAAACCTACGAAAGTCCTTTAACCCGACGCTACGCTTCCAAAGAAATGAGCTATATTTTTTCCGATCTGAAAAAATTCAGAACCTGGCGAAAACTATGGATTGCCCTGGCAGAAGCGGAACAGAAGCTTGGTCTGTCTATCACGGATGAGCAGCTGGAAGACCTGAAAAAGCACCAGGAAGACATCAATTTCGAAGAAGCAGAAGCTAGAGAGAAAATCGTCCGTCATGATGTCATGAGCCATGTGCACGCTTATGGTCTGCAAGCGGTTTCCGCAAAAGGCATCATCCACCTCGGGGCCACCAGCTGTTATGTCGGTGATAACACCGATCTCATCCTCATGAAAGAAGGTCTTCTTCTCGTGGAGAAGAAAATTCTCCAGGTGCTTTCAAACTTGAAAACTTTCGCCCTTAGGTACAAAGATCTTCCAACCTTAGGATATACGCACTATCAGCCCGCTCAGATCACCACTGTAGGAAAAAGGGCAACCCTATGGATGCAGGATCTTCTGATGGACCTTCAGAATCTCCGCTTCACCATCGAAACCATGCAGTTTAGAGGCGTGAAGGGCACCACAGGGACCCAGGCAAGCTTCCTGAATCTCTTTGATGGAGATGAGGAGAAGGTGAAGGCGCTGGACCTTATGGTGACAGAAGCCTTCGGTTTCAATAAAAGCTTTATGGTCACAGGGCAGACGTATCCACGGAAACTGGACAGCATCATCCTCAACCGGCTCAGTGAAGTGGCACAAAGTGCCTACAAGTTCAGTAATGACTTGAGACTCCTGCAAAGCATGAAGGAGCTGGAAGAGCCTTTTGAGAAAAATCAAATTGGTTCCTCAGCCATGGCCTATAAGAGAAACCCCATGAGAAGCGAAAGAATCAGCGCCCTCGCCAGATACATCATCGTGGACGCATTAAACCCAGCCATTACTGCTTCCACACAGTGGTTTGAGAGAACACTGGATGATTCCGCCAATAAAAGAATCTCCGTAGCAGAAGCGTTTCTTGCTTTGGATGGTGTTTTGAATCTCTATATGAACATCTCAGAAAATCTGGTGGTGTATGAGAAAATCATTGAAAAGCATCTGTGGCAGGAGCTTCCATTCATGGCAACAGAGAACATCATCATGGAAGGCGTGAAGAAAGGGGGCGACCGTCAGGAGCTTCATGAACTTATCAGAACCCATTCCATGGCTGCATCCAGAAGAGTTAAGGAAGAGGGACTTGACAACGATCTTCTCGACAGAATTGGACAGGACAGCCGCTTCGGTCTTTCTGAGGAAGACCTGAAAAAGACTCTGAATCCATCAGACTATGTGGGAAGAGCTCCACAGCAGGTAGTAGAGTTTATTAGGGAAGAGGTGGACCCCGTCCTTGAAGCCCTTAAAGGCTCCAACATCCAGGCAACCATTGAAGTTTAGATCTGATTTTCCGAAAAATTTCTCTTCTCCTTCGCTTCTGGCTTGTTCTAGAGAAAAGTCATGGGTTTTTACAGGATTCTATGATAAACTTTATATGTAATTTATGATTTTCCAGTAGAATGACTTCATGGGAAGGAGGAAGCACCATGTTCAAAAAAACAATCCTATATGCTCTTATGATCCTGACTGTGGTGTCTTTCAGCGCTTGCAGATCAAGGGAGGAAAATCTTGAAAAACAGATGAGACCCATCCTAAACTTCACCTCCGATGTAGAGGATAACATCAGGTTTGTTAGAACCAAGGAATACGACGGTAGAACCGTGAGAGAGTACACCGACTCCAAATTCTTCTACGAGGTGACTGAAGACGGTCGTCTGATGACCATTTTTTTAAGAACAGCTCCCGCAACTACAGCAGCGACATTGGCCACCAAAGAAGAAATCCTTCTGAAGAGCAACGACAACCTGAGAAGACTGGATTATGATATCACAAAGTTCCAAACGGACATCCGATTCAATGATGGCCTGAAACAATACGAAAGCGTCTCACGGGAAAAGAAAGGGGATGCTTTCACCGGAAACAACATCTACATCCAGTACGCTGGTGATGGAACACTCATCAGTGTGTCCTTCAAGTACGAAAATCCAGATGTGCTGAACACCGTGGATAAAATCACACCAGACGAAGCAAAGGAGATCATCATCAATTACTTCTCCACCAACGCTTCCACTGAAAAATACGCACCTCTCCTGACTAAGGACCTCATCCGGTATGAAGTGGATGTATACAACAACAAAAAAGTATATAACCTCTATTTCAGTCTCCCCATTGAAGACACAGGAATTTTCGATTTCAGCTACGTGGTCAGCACAGAAACTGGGATTATACTCTATAGAAAAGAGCTCTAAGATGATCTTTAAGATCATCTTTTTTTGTTCCATAAACCCCGTTTTATATATTGAGTAAAATTAAATTTCATCATTGACTTATAGGAGAATACACCGTACACTAAGAAAAAAGAATGGAAAACATCACAATACCCATCTTGAATCCTATGTAGAATACCGATATTGGAGGAGAACACTAATGATACATTACTACCGAAAAGGAACTGCCCCACGCACCTTCGTGCTGTTTCACGGCACCGGCGGTACAGAGGAAGACCTTGTATCCATTGGCACCATGCTGGATCCAGAGGCCCATATCCTTTCTCTGCGTGGAGAAGTCAATGAAAACGGGATGAATCGTTTCTTCAAAAGAGTGGCAGAAGGAGTCTTTGATGAGGAAGATTTAAAGATGAGAGCTGAGAGAATCCTCAAAGAGATTGAAGAACTGCTTGCCCGGTACGAACTGAAAGATACGGCTCTTCATAGCGCTGGATACTCCAATGGCGCAAATATGATTGCTGGTATGCTTTATCTTCATGGAGATGTGTTTCAGAAGTCCATCCTCTTTCACCCGATGGTTCCTCTGAAATCTGGACCCGCTCTTTCATTGAACAGCGCTGAAGTATTTATTGGGGCAGGGATCAATGATCCCATCGTCCCCTACGAAAACACCACCCAGCTGATGCAGGAGCTCTCCAGGCAAGGTGCATTTGTGACGATGAAAACCTATGAAATGGGACACCGGCTTACCTTGGAAGAAGTAGAAGATGCGAAAGCGTGGTATTCCGCTCCATAAAACAGTACGCACCTGATGGAAATCAGGTGCGTTTTCTTGTTTTCCACGTTTTTCCCGTATCTTCAGAACCGGATGGAGCGGGCCATACTATAGATTATTGTCCATCGATATGTGTTAAAAAATATGAAAAAGATAGAAAATTCGCTATATTAGTGCTATAATTAAGGTGAAGCATTCATAAACGATACACCATAGCGTTAATAGGGATGCTGACGCTCACTAAAAGGAGGACTCTTCATGAAACAACTGTTCAAAACCATGATGCTGACCGTGCTTTTTGCGAGCTTTTTTCTTACTTCCGTCATGGCTCTCGATGTGTGGGAGATCCAATTCCGAGGAGAGGTATCCCCAAGCCAGTCTGTGTGGCTGGAAAAAGCATATGAGGAGGCTAGAGAAAATGGCGCTGAAGCTGTTTATCTCGTCCTGGATACTCTAGGCGGCCGGGTAGATTCCGCCCTGGAAATGTCCAAAACCATCTCTTCCATGGAAACCCTTGTACTCGTAGACGGCAGCGCTATTTCTGCTGGGGCGCTTCTTGCATTCAGCGGCAGCGAAATGTACATGGTAGGAGGAGCAACCATCGGAGGTGCGGAACCTCAGATAGGAGGAGAACGGGCGGATGAGAAGACGGTCTCTGTGTGGTCTGCTGAACTTGCAGCCCAGGCACAGAAAAACGGAAGAGACCCACAGATTGCAAGGGCTATGGCTGATGAAACCATCGCAATCGAAGGACTCGTGGAAAGCGGGAAACTCCTTACACTCACTGCTGAAGAAGCATTGAATACAGGAATGACGGATGGGGTGTACAAAGGCGAACAGGATTTCAGACAAGAGAAAAACCTGAACATCATTGGCTCCACCGGGAAAACCACCATAAATTATGTCACAGATTTTCTGACATCCGCAGCCATCAGCACACTGCTTCTCACCATCGGTATTGCAGGCCTGCTCATTGAGTTCTTTACACCAGGTTTCGGCATTCCAGGAGCCATAGGACTCGGAGCTCTTTCTCTGTACTTTGGCGGAGGTATCCTCTCAGGAGCTTCCGGGTGGGAAACTGTACTTCTTTTCATCGTTGGACTGGTCCTACTCATTCTGGAGGTATTTGTGATTCCCGGTTTTGGGGTCACTGGAATCCTTGGAATGCTTGCCATGTTCGGCAGCATCTTCCTTGCAACACCAGATCCAGCATCAGCCGTACAGTCTCTTGTGATTGCTCTCATTGGATCCATTGTGCTGGTAGCAGTCGTTCTCAGGTTCACACCCGGTAGAAGAGTATTCAAAAGACTGGTTCTGGAGACTTCAGAAACCAGAGCAAACGGCTATGTGGCAGCAAAACCAGGTCTACATCACCTCATCGGTAAAACCGGTACAGCAAAAACAGTATTAAGACCATCTGGCACTGCGGAGATTGAGGATCAGTTCATTGATGTGGTCACTTCCGGAGAATATATCGAGGAAGGAACCAGGATTCAAGTAATGGATGTTGAAGGTATGCGCGTCATTGTCAGAGAAGTGAAGAAGGAGTGATGGTGCATGCCTTTAAAGAAGTTTTTCAAAAAACTTGTGCTCAACATGGAAGAAACAAAAGACAACGGGTATGTGGCTGCGAAGCCAGGCCTGAATGATCTCACCGGAAAAACTGGAGTGGCAAAAACTACACTCCGGCCTGCAGGAACCGCCATCATTGATGGAGAGCCTGTGGATGTTGTAACCCTAGGAGAGTTCCTGGAAGCTGGAACCGCCATCGTAGTCACCAGTGTAGAAGGAATGCGTGTCATCGTAAAAGAACAATAAAGGAGTTGTGTAGAAATGCCTGAACTATTTGGACCTATCTTCATTTTTATCATCATTTTAGTCGCTTTGATTCTTCTTTTCACCATCATCCCTGTGGGATTATGGATCAGCGCTCTGGCAGCTGGTGTTAAAGTAGGATTCTTCAATCTCATCGGTATGAGACTGCGAAGAGTTGTCCCATCCAGGATTGTGAATCCTTGGATTAAGGGAGACAAAGCAGGACTGAACCTCAACGGAAACAAACTGGAAGCCCATTATCTCGCTGGTGGAAACGTGGACCGCGTGGTCAACGCACTCATCGCAGCTGAAAGAGCTCAGATTCCTCTGCAGTTTGAAAGAGCAGCAGCAATAGATCTTGCTGGTAGAGATGTTCTGGAAGCCGTTAAAATGTCTGTTAACCCTATTGTGATTGAAACTCCTTTTATCTCTGCCGTAGC
Source organism: Proteiniclasticum ruminis (assembly GCF_900115135.1). GTDB lineage: Bacteria > Bacillota > Clostridia > Clostridiales > Clostridiaceae > Proteiniclasticum > Proteiniclasticum ruminis_A. The sequence continues at coordinate 366,017 of NZ_FOVK01000001.1, forward strand.
TAAAAACGGTATAGAAGTAAAAGTTAAGGCTAGAGTTACGGTTCGTGCTAACCTGGACCGTCTTGTAGGTGGAGCTGGTCAGGAAACCATCATCGCAAGAGTTGGTGAAGGTATCGTTACCACAGTAGGTTCTGCAGAAGACCATAAGTCAGTACTTGAAAACCCTGATTCCATTTCATCTACCGTATTGAAAAAAGGTCTGGATTCCGGTACTGCATTTGAAATTCTTTCCATCGATATCGCTGACGTGGATATCGGAAGAAACATTGGTGCAAAACTTCAGGAAGATCAGGCGCAGGCGGACAAGAAAATCGCTCAAGCCAAGGCTGAAGAGAGAAGAGCCATGGCTGTGGCTCAGGAACAGGAAATGAGAGCTGAAGTACAGGCCATGAGAGCTAAAGTAGTAGAAGCTGAGGCTGAAGTACCAAAGGCACTTTCCGAAGCATTCAGACAAGGTCACCTTGGTGCCTTCGATTATTACAACATGAAAAATATCATGGCTGACACCAATATGAGAGACGCCATTTCTCAGACAGGAAAACAGCCACAGAAGGGCACACAGAAGGAAGACTAAGATAGGAGGTCTCCTATGGATTTTATCGTACTGCTGATTATTTTCGGGGTTATTTCCGCCCTGGGAAAAAGCAACAAAAAACAGATTCAGAATAAAAGACCGGGATCTTCCTTTCCACAGAACCTAAGACCTCAAACTCCTTCTCCCGGCTCCAGACCCCGCCAGACAACCTCTTCATCCCCAAAAGGCAGAGAATCGCTTCAGGACAGTCTGACAACGATATTCAATGCTCTTGCAGGGGAGGAGATTCTAAAATCTCCTGAAGAGAAGAAAAGAGACGAGGAGAGAGCCCGAAGAATAATAGAAGCCAAAAGATCCATGGATATGCCAGATTCTGCTGTTTCTAACACAGCCCCTGATATAAACACATCTACGGCTGATTTTATCTCCGAAATGGATCAAGAGGATATTGACGGTCTTCAGATCATCACATTGGATGACGAAGCATCTGCTGACTTCAGTGAGGAGTTTGAGCTGGATCTGTCCGATGCAAAGAAAGGAATCATCTGGAGTGAAATTCTGGAAAAACCATTGTCTCTAAGGAAGTAACTGAAACTTAAGAAAGCACCTCGAAATTTTGGGGTGCTTTTTTTCTAGGATAATTTCATCAATTTGTAGTCATTTAATTGAGTCTATGTGCTACAACTATGTTGTAATAGGAAGGAAAGGAAGTGAATCTCCATGAGATTCAAAAAAACACTTTGTTGTCTCGTGCTGGCAGTACCACTACTCACTTTATTTGGTTGCGCCGAGAATGTTTTGCCTGAAGAAGTCACCAAAGATGGGGCGCATCTGGAGATCATCCTGGAAGAGAACCCCACCACTGGGTACAGCTGGACAATGGATGATTATGATACGAGTTTACTGAAGCTAGAGAAGGACGAATACAGCGCATCCACCACCGAAGGTGCTGTTGGAAGCGGAGGAACGCACCTTTATCGCTTCACAGGACAGAAAGAAGGCAATATCACTTTAATATTCAGATATTATCGGAACTGGGAAGGTAAAGATACCGCCGTTGAAGTAAGAGAATACTCCATTACTGTAGCGGATGATGGTAAGATCCAATCTGTGGATGTGAAGAACAAAGAATAAGAAAATCACCATAAGCTGTCTTGTCATGAGACAGCTTTTTCTTTTCTTTTCCAAAATGTCATCTCCCAGTCCTCCAATAAAGCTACAATAGAATTGAGAATTTTTAGACGATCTTGATGAAGGGAGATGCCAACGGATGAAATTACATGGTAAGAGTCTATTCCTGCTCACTTTTGTCGTTGCTATCGGTATTTTCGCAGGAGGATGCAGCAAGGCTAGCTCACCCGTAAATAAACCCAGCTTCACACCAGAAACCTATCCCATTATTGATGGCTCCACTGTAACAATCCCACTTTCAGAGCACTTGGCAGCTTCCCTTATGAATCTCGATCTAGAAACAGCCCGGCAGTATGTGCTGCATAATAAAACCCATCAGGCCTATGTGAATCTTATTGAGAAAAAAGCTGACCTGATCTTCGTGACAAGTCCTTCCGTCGGAGAAATGGAGCTTGCAGAACAAGGAAATGTAGAACTTGAAGTCATCCCAATCGTCAGTGAAGCCTTTGTTTTTCTCACCGGAGCCGATAACCCTGTGACAAACCTCTCTCTAGAGGACATTCAACGTATTTACAAAGGTGAAATCACCAATTGGAAAGAGGTGGGTGGAGAGGATCTTCCGATTACAGCATACCAGCGACCAGTAGACTCAGGAAGTCAGACCGGATTTCTTGATCTTGTGATGAAAGAACAGCAGCCCATGGAGGCCCCCTCCACACTGGTCATCGCAGGAATGGGGGAGCTCATTGATACCGTAGCAGCCTATACCAACGAGCCCAGCGGGATTGGCTACTCCTATTATTACTATACCAGTGAAATGTGGGGGAACGAGAAAGTAAAACTCCTTTCTGTAGACGGCGTCGCACCAAGCAATACAACCATCAGCTCTCACGAATATCCCATTCACACTGCATACTACGCCGTGATACGAAAAGAGGAAGCAAAAGACTCTGATGTCAGAAAAATCATCTCATACATTCTTTCTGAGGACGGCCAGAACCTGATGGAGGAGGCTGGATATGTTAAAATCACAGAAAAGAAATAAACCCCTGAGTTTAGGATTAAAATATCTCACTGTGTTCACCTTGTGTTTTTCTGTATTTCTCTCCACAGCCTGTCAATCAGATACTGAAGAACCACAAGACTTGCCAGCCACCCCAGAACAAAACAGTATGTCAGAGACGCCCTATGAGTCTCCATTCAAAGAGGTTCATTCTCCAGTATACTTTGTCTACATGATTGAAAACCCACTAGTGACAGATACCGTGACAAAAGACTTGAAAGATGGCTTTGGCGAAACTTACGCACAAGTACGAGGATATAAAGACAAAGATCTCCAAAAAAGCATCAACGAGAAAATAAAGTCCTTTCATAACAGCAGAAAGCAGCTCACAATTCCACCTTATCGTGGCATTAAGAGGGTGATTACCGATGACTTTGAGCTGAAGGAACACTACATCAATACCTATCCAAGTTTCAACTTCAATAACCTTCTGTCTTTAGCCAGTAGCAGCAGTCTCTTATACAGCAATGGAGATCCAAGTAAAGATATCTATATAGACTTCACCGAGACTCTCACGTTAGATCTTGCCACTGGAGAAACACTGCATTTTGAAGATCTCTTTGTAAATGATGCCGACTATGAGACAGTCATTAACGATTATATCAAGAGATTTTTGGATCAAGAGTTCGCCTATGAGGAGTATCAGGAATGGTTCGGAAGCATTGAACTTGTTGCACCGTTTAAAGGAATCCAAGAAAACCCAAAATTTTTCCTTTCATATAATACTCTGGTTCTGCTTTTGGATCATGAGACCCCAGAGTTCAACACCCAATACAACACTCAATATCTGAATATCCCATACCTCGAACTAAAGGACATTTTGGCAATAGACGAACGTTTTTCTGCTGATGTCGACAATCTCTACTTGGACGAGAGCGCTCCAAACATCCTAATGATCAACAGTTACGATAAATACGTCACCGGCAAATCCTATCAGGAAAATAAAAATGGGGTAGGATACTATATAAATTACAGGTATCCTCCATCAATCCCCAAAAACATCGTGGATGATTTCATCACACACCTCGACCCAGATGAGATTCCCCCTGAAAATGTAAGAACTGTCTATAAAGAAGGGAGTATCGCATTCACCGGAGAGTATATTTCAGCTTCCATCGCTATGAACTACTCTGGTCCTGATGAACAATATGTCTTCCAGAACTTTTTCAGAGTCTATTCTCCTGAAGGGGAAATACTGACACTGGAACAGATATTCAAACCTGAATTCAATTACAAACCGATCATCATGAGTCTTCTGGAGGACACATTATCTTACGAACAGAAGAAATTTGATCCTAACGTGGATGAACTCTATGAGAGCCTTACATTCCGAATCTCTGGAGATGGGCTCTACTTTACAACAAAGCCCGTAAAGTCCAGTGAAAAGGAAAAATACCCTGTACAGTTCGGGCTTCCATTTAAAGAAATTGGTTTAGAACACCTCATATTTTTTGATTAGCAGGAGAAAACGCATGAAAAAACTACCAATCTTTGTATTGCTGATGACTGCAGTTCTAATGAGTATTTCCGGTTGCAGTATCACAACCCAAAATAAGTATACAGAAAGTATGCCAGAAACACCGAACACCATGCCGCCCAGCATATATGTAAATGGTTCGGTGTACACATCAACAGGAGAAGATCTTCCTATAGAAGTGGATCCATCCATCATCCAGAAAGTAACTCACGTCATTCCAGGGACCGAACTCCCATCCGAAGAGGGAACGATTAACTTTCCTTTGGATAACGGTTCCTACGCCTTGATAACGGATACAGAAGAGTATGTGGTCGTATCCATGGATCAGGAATGGCAGAAATTCACAAAAAGGGGTGATTACATACCAACTCCAGGGAAATACTTGATGAATGACGCTAGAATTCCAGGGGGCACCTGGATCTATCTGAGACCCGACGGAACTTTTGTCTTCATGAGAGATTTGGCTACATCCTATGTTCCACAAGGAACTTATAGAATCTCAGCCGACGAGCTTATATTAGATGTATCAAAAGAAGAATACTATATTTTTAAAATAGAAGGAGACACTTTGCTGCTCAAAGATGGGACACATATCAAGGAGTTGGTTCCTATCAACAGTCTTTTTCTGAGAAATGAGGTTGAGCATCTAATTGAAGGTGCTCCAATGAACTTCACAGAAAAAGAAATCAGAAATGGTATGAGTCTCATCGAAGAAACCTTCAGTTTTCCGGGTGCCACATTGAAGAAACTTTGGTACGAAGAAGAAAAGTCTACTGCACTCCGCGATTCCTATATGAAGTATGGAAGGGGTAAAATCAATGGTATCCGTCCCGAAAATGTCCTTGTAATTCTTTCTGAGTTCACTACAGATGAAACAGAAGAAAACTCTGTATTGAACCCAAACAGCACCTACACCGACTATCAGTGGATACTTATAAGAAGCAGCAAAGATGAATCTTGGCGCATCGATGATCAGGGGTATTAAATTAGAAACACCGAAAAAGAACTAGGGAGAGCACAACTCTTTCCTAGTTCTTTATCGTATTGCGTGATGGATTGAAGTGATAAGCTCTTTGGGCAAAACTTATCTTGAATACATAGTAGCATAAAAAGTAGAGGAAAAACCCCGAACTTCTTCGGGGTATTGACAATTTTTAACAATCCATCTGCCAATATACCACCACAAGAAAGAGATGAACGGACTATAACACAATAAAATCATATTGATCGAACATAAAACACACATTTAGCTTTGTGCAAAACCAAAACACCGATTGAATCAACAGGAATAATATAGAAAGCACAGATACCACTGCAAGCACATAATCGTATCAAACAAACATAAAGCAGCAAAAGCCCAACAGCACAGAAAACTTAAGCACATTGAAACACTCAAATGAACATCCTGGAGATCAATCAATAGTTCTGAACAATAACAGTGACGAAATATCGCAAAATAATCAGAAGAGGCGGTATATCTCTTTAAATAATTTATTTCGCGAAATGTTGATTTCGCGAATATAATGCGATATAATTAGAGTACGGAGGCGGATTTTATGGTTTTTGACCAAAATCACCCTTCTGAATACACAGTTAAGGATGGTATTTATGGATAACAACGCAGCTTCAAACTACGAAATTTACCCTGAACGAGTTCTGGATTTCCTCAATTACTCCAGCACCATCCGCGGCAAATCCGACAGCACCATTGAAGCCTATCGATACGACCTCGGCTTATTCTTTCGCTTTCTAAAAAAACATAGAAAACTTGTAAGCCCGGATATACCATTCGACGAGATCCTAATCCACGATGTCAATGATGATTTTTTGAAAAAAGTGTCCCTGTCAGAGATTTACGCCTTCTTATCATATATGGATAAACAGCGCCATAACAGCGCATATGCAAGAGCAAGAAAAACGGCCTGTATCAAAACTTTTTTTAAATACTTATCTGTTAAGGCCCGTATCATCGATAAAGATCCAACTTTAGAACTGGAAAGACCGAAAATCAAGAAAAGAAATCCAGTCTATCTTACTCTGGATGAAAGCAGAACATTACTTAGATCTATGGATAAAGAGAATATTAATTATAAAAGAGACTATTGTATCCTCACATTGTTTTTAAACTGTGGAATGCGACTGTCCGAACTGGTCAGCATCAGATTAAGCAAGATAAAAGATGATACACTCACCGTCATCGGTAAAGGAAACAAAGAACGTGTGGTTTATCTTAATCAAGCCAGCGTAAGCAGCATTCAGCAATATCTTTCAATTCGATCCAACATCGAAACAAAAGATGAATATAAAGATTATCTATTTCTGTCCACCCACAAAAGACCCATAAACAAGCGCACAGTAGAAGTATTGGTAAAAAAACATGTGCATACGGCAGGATTATTTGATGAAAAATATTCACCCCATAAACTTCGACATACCGCTGCAACACTAATGTACAAGCATGGTAAGGTCGATATCCGAAGCCTTCAGATGATTTTAGGACACGAAAACGTATCTACAACACAGATCTATACACACGTTGATAATGAGGCTTTGCGTGAAGCTGTAAAATTGAATCCTCTTGCTGAAGAAATTGATTAAAAGTAAGAAAAACTACAGAAAACACAATATGTATGGGTTAAATCTAGAAACTTAACCATACATATTGTGTTGTTTTATTTATTTTTTCTCTTATTTGAGTTTACATAATTATTTTAATGTAAAAATTGTGGATATTTCATCTTAATTCCACCCCCTTCTCCTCTCCTTTTCCTTCCTTCTTCACCAAGGAAATACGTGTTAGTATTATTTTTTTCACAACCCCCTCAATGGCCATGAATCTTTATTCTCACACTATAAAAACACCTTCGATTTTGTATATTAATTTGTATTTATATAAATATTTATTTATTCCAAATTTTCTATTAATCGAAAATAATAAATTTATGCGTCCTCTTCATAAATACACTATTATAATTTTCAGACTATTTTGCATCAAGAAAAACATGAAGGCATTGACAGATTTTAACAACCCTTGGTAACCTCGATTTTTTCCCCATTGGGACCAAGGATTTCCCCCACTGCGGTAATAAAATCAGGAAGACCCAGCCGGTTCAGTTAAAACTGTACCAGCTGGGTCTTCCTTTTTACACTATAGAAAACTAATTAGAAGGATAATCAGTAATAGGAGCATCACTCCATATATAAATACATCTGACGTAGTAATGATCTGTTCCAACTTTTTGAAAACAGAACGTATTTGTTCTCCAGATTTTTTATAAAGAGGTTGATAAAAATCACTCTCAGGATCCAACTGTTTCGGGAGATGAAAATGAAAGAGATTGAATTTTACACCTGCAACATAAATAATAAACCCGGAGGTATAGACAAGGATCATTGAGTTTAAATCCTTAGTATTGAAGAAATTCATAGACGTCAAATACTTATCGATAAAATATGGATCAAATTCCATCGCTCTAGCGCTAGGGATGATCGCATAATTCATTAAAAAATTCGGGAATACGCCAATAAAAACAACAAGAAGCGCTAAAACCAACATCCCTATGGTACCAATATTGTATTTTTCCTTCACATACTTATATTTTTCAGGCATTGGCCCAAGGAAAACATGAGAGTACAGTTTTATAAAAGAAGCAGTAGTACAAGCACTTACAAAGGTGAATAGATATTCCGCCCAACGAAACGCCGGATGCCCATACTCATATGCTTCGATAATAGCATGGTGTAGAATAGATTTGCTTGCAAAACCATTGAACAGCGGCATACCTGTAATTCCCAGTGCAGCAATTAAACCAACAGCTGCTGCAAACGGCATTTTCCTATAAAGCCCTCCCAATTTGTACATGTTCTTTTCTCTTGTTCTAAAGAACACAACACCAGCCACCATGAAAAGCAGCGCCTTAAAAATCCCATGATTGATCATATGGTAGACACTTCCAGCAAACCCCATGGCCCCATCAAATCCCAGGTACGCAGTGACACCAATCCCCATTATCACATATCCCATCTGACTGACACTGTGGTAAGCAAGCATTCTCACCATTTTCTCCTGTTCAAGAGCTGCAATCACACCGAAAATCATCGTTATGATTCCAATCCAGATTACCACTGCACCAATATCTTGAAGCGTCAGGAGAATCGTGGTCACATTCCCCTCTTGCTGTCCTTGTGTGCTGGTAAGTACTGAAACAATAAGTCTTAAAATTCCATAACCACCAATTTTCATCAGTATTCCTGAAGAAAGGGCATTCACCGATAGATGCGATTTAGGATACACCACCGGAACCCAGTGATGCAGAGGAACCATACCTGCTTTAATACCGAAACCGATGATAAAAAATACTGCAGACACATATTTTACTGCGCCAATCTCACCAAATTTTTCTCCTAACGTAATCCACTCATAATTTTGTGTATATGCTGAGAGAACCAGTATACCCGCGAGGATAGACAATCCGCCTGCAATTCCGAAGTAGATATAGATGCTTCCTGCTTCAATGACTTTTTGACCTCGTTCATGGACCATCAACGCAAAACTTGCAAATGTCATGATTTCAAAAAATAGAAAGAAGCTGAGCAGATCTCCTGCCATGAGCGTTCCAAGGGTTGCCATATATGTAATCATGAAAAACATATAAAAACTACGTTCCCGACCGCATCCTTTGATATCAACAGCTGTATACAGACTGACTGTAAAGAAAATAGCTGCTGCAAAAATCATAAAAATCAGACTCAGCATATCAATCCTAAAAACTACTCCATTTCCGAAGAGATCTGCCATTCTGTACTCAATGGGTCCATCAAGCACTTCTGAGAAGATGGACATCATAAAAATCAATGTTAACAGGATAACCCCTCGTACGGTCATTCTTCTTGCTCTTCTTCTCTTCCCTCCTAAAAGAGGAATGAGAAAGAGTTCAATGAGACTCACGATAAGAAGTATTGCCGGCAACCACAGCTGTACAGCCAGTCGAACTGCATTCACATAAATCCCCTCCTTAGGTAATCAGATACAAAATGATACCAAGAAGTACCAAAGCATAAATCACAACATCACTTTTTATGATAGACGTCTCTATTCCATGCAAAAATGTATTGGACATGGCGAGAGTCTTCTTCCGTATCCCTTTGTTCATAGCAAAATCTCCATCCATCCACCGTGGAAGATGAAGATGGAATAAATGGAAGCGGATTCCCAGGTAGAAGATTGCAATACCAATACCATAAACATAAACCATGGTAATCAGATCATGTGAATTGAAGAAATTCATATCCATCAGATATTTCTTGATAAAATCACTGCTGTAAGCATACCCTTGGGTTGCAGGAATAATAAACTGATCCATGACAAAGTTCGGGAAGAAACCAATCAGAACGATGAGAAGCGCCAATCCCCCCATCCCTAAACTCATCATGATACTTTCACCTTGGACTTTTTTATATTTCTCAGGCATTTTCCCGACAAAAACAAATCCAAAAAGTTTAATGAATGAGGTGACGGTTCCTGCACTGATCAGAGTGAACATCATTTCGGCATACCGGAACGAAGGATGTCCGTATTCGTAAGCTTCCACGATGGCGTGATGAAGAATCGATTTGCTTGCATACCCGTTAAAAAGAGGCATCCCTGTAATACCAAGGGCTGCAATAAGACAAACCAGCGCTGTAAACGGAAACTTTTTCCACATTCCACCAAGTTTATACATATCAAGCTCATGAGTTCTCAAGTAAATAACACCTGCTACCATAAATAGAAGAGCTTTAAACAGCGCATGATTGACCATATGATAGATTGCTCCAGAGAAGCCCATGGCCCCTTTGGGACCAAGATATGCTGCCACGCCAATTCCCATGATGATATATCCCATCTGACTTATACTATGATATGCCAGCATCTTCTTTATATTGCTTTGCTGTAGAGCCATAAAGACTCCTGCCGCCATGGTGAAGATCCCAATCCAGATAATGGCAGCACCAAGTTCTATGCTGAGGTCCCAAATGGGGCTCTCATACGAGACATAGGCTCCCTTAGCAGGCATGAAAAAGCTGGTCAGCACACGTAGAATTCCGAAAGCACCAATCTTGATCATAAGCCCTGACAATAATGCACTGGCTGGAGTTGGTGCAACTGGATGCGCCCTGGGAAGCCAAATATGTAGCGGAAGCATTCCTGCTTTGATCCCAAATCCAATCATAAACAGGCCCGCCATGAGATATTTCACATTTCCCAATGTACTGACTCTTGCCGCCAACGGAATAAAAGCCACCGTCCCTGTATTCACATAAAGGAGAATTATTCCAAGAAGAAGCGCCAAACCTCCGGCTACTCCCATATAAATGAAGATGTCTCCCGCGATCAGTGAATCCTTGGACTGATTATGCGCAACAAGGAAATAGGATGCAAAGGTCATCAGTTCAAAAAACAGGAACATGGTGATGAGATCTCCCGCCATGATTGTGCCAAGCACTCCTGCATAGGTGATACTCATCTGGAGAAAAAATCTGTTTCTATGTTTCTCTATCATCATGTAATCATGAGCATACATGCTAACAAGAACCCATAAAATCGATGATACCACAAGCATAATGAATCCTAGCATGTCCACTTTGAACCTGATTCCAAGCCCCAATGCTCTTGGGATCTCAAAACGCATCGTCCCATCCAGCACTTGCGGAAATAACGCCAAAATGAGAAAAAATGTCAAGACAGTCGTATAAACAATCGCCATATCTCTTGCATTCTCTCTTCTCCTGAAGAAGTACATTTCTACAGGCCCCCCAATGAGAGGAATTAGGATTATGATAAGAGGTAAACTCTTGAAGTTGTTTAAGGAATTTGAGATTCCATCTGCAAGATTTACCAGGAAAAGCATGACCCCGCTTACTTGATCCTTGTCTACATTTTTCGCAAACAGCAAAAAGGCAGCGAAAAGACTTCCCAGTAAAATATATACGATAATGCAGCTGATACAGTAAGAATCAAGTCTATTCCTCTTCTTACAGCCACAGTCCTTTTTCGGTTTATTTTCCCGTTTCAAATTTTCTTTCAACATAACCCTCCACTAGAGTCCCATCTGGATAAATGTGGGTACAGCTTTTTCGATGATGTCCATCACAAGATGTGGAAAAAGCCCTATCACAATACTTCCAAAAGCCACAAGGACCATTGATATCTTCATGGTTTTCGGAATTCCATCTCTATGCATTTCAAGGGGGACTCCAGGTCTTTCCCGAAGAAACGCAGAAATGACAATCGGCAGGTAATAAAGTGCGTTTAAGAAGCTGCTGAGCAATATGACAAGAAGAAGCCCTGGATGTCCTGCATCAAGAACTGCAAGACCCAAATACCATTTGCTCATAAATCCGCTGGTTCCTGGAATTCCAATCATGCCAAGCACACCAACACTAAAGACTGTCATGGAAATGGGCATCTCATAGCCGATTCCATCCAGGTTCTTGACATCACGTCGTCCTGTGAGATAAATGATGGAGCCGGCACTGAGAAACAGTGCCGATTTCATAAACGCATGGGAGATAACATGAAATAAGGCTGCAGAAAACCCCATGGGTGTTGCAAGAGCCAATCCAAGGAATATATACCCGATTTGTGCAACACTGGAATAAGCAAGTCTTCTTTTGATATCCCTTTGTGTCAGTGCAAAAACTGATCCCATGACCATACTCATGACTGCGAAAATTATGATGTAGTTGTTGACACCAATATTTACAGAGATTTCCTGCCCGATTACACGATACATCATTTTTGCAATGGCAAAAACGTAAGCTTTTACAACAAGTCCTGACAGAAGAGCGCTGGAGGGTGTGGGCGCACTGGAGTGGGCGTCTGGAAGCCAGTTGTGAAGGGGAAAAATGGCAGCCTTTATACCAAAACCAGTAAGGATAAATCCCATTGCCAGTAGAATATTTCTGGGGTATTGTTCCCATACCTCATTGATTTCTGTAAAAATCAATGTCATATTCAGATGTCCCGTGACCATATAAAGAAGTGCGAATCCCATAAGTATCGTTACCGATCCAATGGCACCCATCATCAGATATTTCATAGACGCCATCAGTGTGTCTTTCTTCTTTTTAATCGCGATCACCGCAACAGAAACAAGCGACAGGATTTCCATGAACACATACAGATTGAACATATCGTTGGTAAAAATCATGCCAATCATCGAAAACAGCATGAGAAAAACCAGTGTGTAGTAGCCATATCTCCTTGATGCTTCAATTTCATGATCAAGATCCTTCAAAGAATACATGATGATAAGAAGGCCTAAAAGAAGGACAATGAACGTCATTAAGGCTGAAAAGTCATCTATGAGAAACTGTATACCAATCCCTGCGTCATAATTGCCAAAAGTATAGCTGTATGCCCCTTCCCTATTCACTTTTAAAAGCTCCAGAAGAGAAAGCCCCAGCGCACCGCCAAGGACGCACATCATAAGAATATGGAACCATCTGCCATATGCTTTCTTAAAAAGAGGTATAGAAACCGCAAAAATAAGAAGAAGCACTAGGATATAAACCGGTAAATGAGGACTATTCATCAGATTCCACACTCCTTATCTTGATGATTTCATCCATTTCAATGGTTCCATAGGCTTCATGGATTTTTATCACGATACTTAAGGAAAATGCAGTGATACTGACAGCCACCACGATACCTGTAAGCATCAGCGCTGCAGGCAGGGGGTTCACGAAAAACCCATCCCCGCTTATAGACTCATATATTGGCGCAGCTGCTCCTTTTCTATACCCTATAGACACAAAGAACAGAAAGACTGACGTCTCCATAATATTAATTCCGATGATTTTCTTGATTAAATTGGAGTGGGTCAGAACAGTATATAATCCGATGACAAATAGAATCATCGCTCCAATATAGTTGATGTTTTCTATGATCATTTTAAAGTTCATGACTCTTCCTCCAACATCGTATGAAACAGTGTGACAATGGTGCTCATGACCTTCAGGCCAATGGCAAAAGTCACCACAGGTATCAATCCCGCACTCAGCACCTTACCAAAGGTGCCAATAGGGAACCCGGCCTCAATATTGGTCAGAAAAGTGTATCCGAGAAAAATACCAGATAAACCAACAAGAACATACACAAGAATTCCTCCTGTTTCGATCCTGGCCGAAATCTCATGAGGCATCCTCTCCTTTCCTTTTTCCAGACCAAAAGCTAAGGTATAGAGAACAATGCTTGCTGCATAAATTGCCCCTCCAGAAAACCCACCCCCTGGGGACAGATGGCCATGCAGGATGACATATAGTCCGTAAAGCTGGATAAATGGTAAGATCATTCTGGTTGTCAATTTGACAAATAAATCATCCATGATGCTCCTGATCCTCCTTCTTTCCTTTATGATGGGATATACCGATCATTGCACTGACAGCTGCTATTCCTGTAAAGAGCACTGTGGTCTCTCCAAGGGTATCAAATGCTCTGTAGTCTGTGATAATGGCTGCGATGATATTCTGCGCGCCGGTGTCTTGAGCACTTTCAGCAGTATAGTACTCAGAGATCTCGTTATAGGATGGATTCTTTTCCTCACCCAGCGGTGGGATCTCTGAAATACTGGAAAGAAGCACAAGAAGAAGTCCACCTAGGATGGCAAAAGTAAATATCTTTTTCATTTTTCCATCCTCCCGGTACGGCTGATCACCGCGACAAACAGTATTGTGGTAATTCCTGCACCTATGGCAGCCTCAGTCATTGCAACATCTGGCGCTCGAAGAAGAAGCCATAGTAATGACATCACCAGGCTGTATGCAGTGAAGATGATCACTGCACCTAGAAGATCTTTGGTTCTTTCCACTGCTATCGCTGATACGATGAGAAAAACAATGAGAATGACATTAAACAGTTCCATGATCATCCTCCTTCTGATTTCTCATTTTTTTATGATATGCAGCTTTCGCAATGATATGAGCAGCTACAGGATTCGTAATAAAAATGAATACAAGAATCAGTATAAGCTTGAGACTCACCGGATCCAGCCCTTTGTAGACGATAAGGGCCAGTAAGCCCAGTCCTGCGCCAAGGGTATCGCTTTTCGTAGTTGCATGCATTCTGCTGAATACATCAGGAAGCCTAATCAGGCCAACGGTGCCTACCATAAAAAAGAATAAACTGGATAATGTCAATAGAAGAATGATGATGTCCTTAATCATGCGATACACCTCCTAATATATTTTTCCTTTCTCGATATACTTTGAAACAGCGATGGTGGCAATGAACCCCATCATGGCATAAATAATCGCCACATCAATAAATGCATTTTGTTCCGTTAAAACAGCAATCACGGCAATCAGAACGGTCACTTTTGTGGAAATGACATTGATTGAAACCACGCGGTCGGCTGTGGTTGGGCCTGCATAAGCCCGATAAAGACATATCAATGCGAAGATGGATAGGATTATTGCGTATACAGTTAAAACCGTGGTACTCATGATTCCTCCCTTTCCAGCTCCAACACATGCCTTTCCAGTGTATTTCCTTCTAAACCTTCTGCAGCACTCCTGTTTATGGCATGAATGACAAAATCTCCATGGACTTCATCCACTGTCAGAGTGCCTGGAGTGAGTGTAATGAGATTCCCATAGAGCATCTTATGGAAATTTTTCTTAGGAGATGCTGGAACCTTAACAAACATAGGCTCGATGGGCATGTCCTTTTTCAGCACAATTTTTGCAACGGCAATATTGGCCTTCACTATTTCCACAAGAAGAACACCAATCACTCTGGCATACCTCAAGAGATACTTGAAAGTGAGAGGTCCGCCTTCGGTCTGATTAAAAAATAAATCCTTATTGAGAATAATCACAGCAAAGGCGGCAACACTTCCTATAAGGACAGACTCTACGGTTATCTTTCCGTCAATGACAACCCAGAAAAGGAGCAATAGAAGATACATAAACAAAGATTTTTTTAAAGTGATTTTATTTTTTGTTTCCATCCGACACCTCGCACCAATTGATAAAATCGAGCTAAACAACTCACTATACTAGTTACTTTATCGTAAAAGCGTATCATTTTCAATGAAATCAAGGATTCCCATATTAAACAATGATAGTTTGATAATTTAGTTCTAAAGTCTCAAACAATCTACTTATGAATCTTATTATTGTCTGTCATTATAGAAATGAAGTACTTTCGATGTTCTCGACAGAAAAAGACACCTGCACTGCAGATGTCTTTTGAACATTAATATTCTGTTCCTTCTCTGGATTGAATGCCCTGGTCGTAATAATGCCGTATTTTTCTCATTTCTGTTATAAGGCCTGCTTCCTTCGAAATCAGATCAGGAGCCTTACGCCCTGTCAACACGAGTTCCATCTGAAATGGCTTCTCCTGAAGAAGTGTCACTACTTTGGACTCCGGTATGATGCCCAGATACATGGCAGCCATGATTTCATCTAGAACCACGAGATCAAATCCTCCGTCCATAATCTGTTTATATAGGCTTTCCCATTCCTTTTCTGTTTCTTCGAGTAGGCTCTTCTGTTCTTCCGCAGTCAACGCATGGAAAAAGGTCCGTGCATTGGCAAGTTTCACGTGGGTAATCTGTGGTATCTTTCTCATCAGAAACTGCTCTCCAGTATCCTGACCTTTCAGAAACTGAACAAACAGCACCTTTCTGTCTCTGCCCGCTGCTCGCATGGATAACCCCAGCGCAGCGGTTGTCTTTCCTTTTCCCTCTCCAGTATAGATGTGAATCTGTCCTTTGCTATTCATTCTTCCTCTCTCCTTCTGCTGATCTTCGGTATCACATAGGGTTTGCCATTCAACGGATTCTCAATGATCAGACATTCTGTTTCATAAACTTCTCTTAGATTTTCTTCTGTGATGATGTCTTCTGGAACTCCTTTTACAAAAATTTCTCCTTTTTTCATGAGAATCAGTTCATCACTATAGGCAATAGCCAGATTGATGTCATGAAGAACAGAAATCACAGTGCTGTTATGACTTCTGCAATAGCTGTTCACCTGATCCAGGATCAGGACCTGATGCCGAAGATCCAGATGTGAGACAGGCTCATCCAAAAGCAGCAGTTCTGGTTCCTGAACCATGGCTCTTGCCACCACCACTCTTTGGAGTTCACC
Organism: Proteiniclasticum ruminis; assembly: GCF_900115135.1. Taxonomy (GTDB): domain Bacteria; phylum Bacillota; class Clostridia; order Clostridiales; family Clostridiaceae; genus Proteiniclasticum; species Proteiniclasticum ruminis_A. The sequence continues at coordinate 382,361 of NZ_FOVK01000001.1, forward strand.
ACCTGACAGTTCTTGCACTGATTTATGGCTGTATTGCCAGGTATTGGTAGCAATCATCGCCTCTTCTGCTTTTTTGTAGTCTAATGATGACTCATTTTCAAATCTTTTCAGGTAAGGAGCTCTACCGGACAGCACAAAGTCAAGGACTGGAAAATCTACAGACACATGGGTTTCTTGTGGAACTGTGGCGATTTTTCTCGCTAGATCCCGTACCTTCATCTGTCTTATCTCTTCTGGACCCAGCATCACTTTACCGCTTTGGGGTAGAAGCAGTTTCTGGATATGACGTAGTACTGTGGTCTTTCCGGATCCGTTCGGCCCCAATATACTATAAAAGCATCCTTTCTTGACATAAAAGGACAAGTCTTTCAGCACTTCCTCTTTTCCATAAGAAAATCGAAGAGAAGATACAGTTAACTCATTCATAGAAAGCCTCCACTTTTTTTGCTCCGATAAAGAAGCAAAATAAAATAAGGTGCACCAAATAGCGCTGTAATCGCCCCCACCGGTATTTCCATGGGCGCAAGGACAGTACGGGCCAGTGTATCCGAAAAAAGCATAAATAAAGCGCCAGCCAGCGCTGAAAAAGGAAGAAGTACCCGATGGTCGCCTCCTAGAACCATTCGCACACCATGGGGGACAATCAGCCCCACAAATCCAATGATTCCGCTGACCGAAACAATCACCGCCACCGTAAAGGAAGAGAGAATCAGAAGCCTTTTTTTCACTTTCTCCACATCTACCCCCAGGCTGTATGCCGTATCCTCACCCGAAATCATTAGATTCAGTTCCCGTCTGTACAGGTTTAAAAGAACTACGGACAATAGCACTAGGGGTCCTACGTAGATCAGGTCTGCCCATGAGGCCGATGCCACAGAACCCATGGTCCAAAAGATAATCTGATCCGCCTGGTCCCGGTGAAAAATCATCAGCATAGAAATCACTGCAGAAGACATCGCACTGATGGCAACCCCCGCTAAGATGAGCGGCAGAACTGGAATCTTATGACCTACTCTTGCGATATGGAATACCAAAAGAACCGCCGATAATGCGCCTATAAACGCCATGACCTGCACAGGCAGAACTCCGCCGGATAAAACGGTAATCCCTGCCGCAGCACCCAGCGCAGCCCCGGAAGACACCCCCATGATATAGGGGTCTGCCATGGGGTTTTTAAAGATCCCCTGAAAAGAAGCACCAACCACAGAAAGTCCTGTCCCAACCACTGCAGAAAGAAGAATTCTCGGGAGTCTGATCGAAAGAACAATCACACGGAACTTCTCTTCTGACCCTGTCCATGAAAAGAGATTTTTCATATAGGGAACTTCTCCCAGGAGTATTTTCAGGCTGTCCTTCATTGAGATTTCCGCCGCACCTACAGTGGTGGCCAGGACCATGGAGGCCATGAGGAGAAAGAGCATCCCGAAGAAAAGTCTTCTGTAGTGCTTTCTTTTCTCATAATATGCCATGGCTCCCCCCTACCTGAAGTCATCCTGGTGTATGGCCTTGGCCAGAGCCTCAAATCCATCCGCAAGTCTTGGGCCCTGCCTGTCAATAAGATTGCTGTCAATCTCCATCACTTTCTCTTCTTTCACTGCGGTCAGCTCCTTATATCCTTCTGTACTGATAAACCCGCTTTTCGTCTCATAGTATTTTGAAACAAGGATAATCTGAGGATCATGCTCCACTAGTTTTTCCAGACTGTAGCTCCATCCTTCCACATCATCGGCAACATTGATCCCTCCTGCCCTTTCAATCATCTCGCTGATGAAGGTGCCCTTTCCTGCAGTATAGTCCCCATACTCCCCGTAACCAACCACATAGTAGACCGATGGAGAGGAAAGCTCTTTGACCTTCTCTTCCACGGAAGAAACTTTTTCCTTCATGGAATCAACAATTTCTTCTGCTTTCGATTGCGCGTCCAGAACAGTCCCCATTTTCCCGATGACATCATAGACCCCTTCAAAGCTGTCGTTGGGATTGAGAACAAGAACTGTGATTCCCAGTTCTTCCAGTTTTTTCTGAGCCTCTTCTTTGAAGTGCGTAGAAGCAATGACAAGATCCGCTTCCAGTTCCGCGATTTTTTCAATATTTGGCTCCTGAAGAGTCCCAATGGATTCAATGCCGGAAACCTCTGATGGATAATCACAGTATTCTGTCCTGCCCACCAAAAGTTCTTCTACGCCCAATGCAAAAAAGGTTTCTGTGATGCTTGGCGCCAAAGACACCACATTCATGGGTTTTTCTGGGATGGTGACTTCATTTCCTGTACTGTCCGTAATAGTAAGAGGATATTCTGTATTCAGACTGTTTCCTGATGGCGTTTCCGTTTCCACACTTGGAATGGCAGGATCATTCTCCGCTTTCTTGCCACTGCAGCCGCTGAATACCAGCATCACAAGGAAAAGTGCCAGTATGAGGTTTGTTGTCTTACTTTTTTTATACATAAATATATTCACTCCGTTTCACTCAATGTCTTTTATGTTATGTCTTTTATTTTTTGCAGTGCTTTCATCAGCTTCAGATTGGATGACCTGTCTTTCACAGCTATTCTGAAGTGATGATCGCTGAGTCCGGTAAACCCATAGGGCAGCCTGATCAGAATCTGATCTTCCAGAAGGTTTCTCTGGATATCTTCTGCTGATGCGTATGAAGATTTCACCAGAATAAAATTGCAGTCACTTTCAATCCATGTGAGCCAAGGTACTGTAGAAAGCTCTCTATAAAGAAACGCTTTCTCATTCCGCAGCCAGGATGCTGTTTCCTGAAGATACCCTGTTTCCTTCAGTACCACCTGACCTGCAATGTCTGCAAAAGTATTGATATGCCAAGGCTCCTGCAGAGAATTCATTTTCTTTGCCAAAATCTCATTATATAAAATCCCATACCCCAGCCGCACTCCAGGTATGCCATAGATTTTGGTCAGGGCACGAAGAAAGAGTACGTTTTCCGGCTCCTCTCCCAGCAGAGAATGTCTCTTTTCTTCTTCCACAAAAGGAAGAAATGTTTCATCCAGCACCAGAAAACTCCCTGTTTCTTCCATCTTTTTAAGTATCCGCTCCAAATCAGACGCCTTCAGTGCCCTTCCAGTAGGATTGTTGGGATTGCAGAGAAACACCAGGGAACGGTCTTTCACCTCCTTAAGGAACTTCTCCATCTGAAGATTACCCAGACAGTCGTACAGTACAAGCTCCCGATATGGTATTTCATTTCTTATGCTGGCATTCCGGTACTCCGAAAAAGCAGGAGAGGGAATGAGAACCTCATGAGGTCTTACACTCTTTATTACACTGTGAATGAGATCCACAGCACCATTTCCCAAAAGAATGTTGGCTTTTCCCGATAAAAAGTGATGATCTGATATGGCTTTTTTCAGTTTTCTGTAGGCTGGATCCGGATAAGATGTCACCTCCCTCATTTGATCTATCCAGGCAATCCGCAGCTTCTCGGGTATACCCAGGGGATTGATGTTGGCACTAAAGTCTACCATCGGCGTCTCAAACCCATGGATGTTGCCTCCATGCTCATACATGTAATACCCACCTCCCCATGGCAGTCACCATGATAAACATCACCGCGCTCATCATATAGGCACGCTCCATCATCCTGACAGTCTTGACAATATCTGACGGTTCTGGCTCCTTTTCCGCTTCTCCCAAAGCCGGTTTATACAAAGGTTTCCCAAAGTACACCGCATTCCCTCCCAGGGAGATGCCAAGAACTCCTGCAGCGGCGGATTCTGGATGGCCTGCATTGGGGCTCTCATGACAGTTCTTGTACTTTTGATAGACCTCTATGGCTCTTTTTAAAGATCTCCCTTCAATGGGAGCGCTGAAGAGTATGAACCAGGCCGTCAGACGAGCCGGAATAAAGTTCAGCACATCATCAGTTTTTGCTGCACACCAGCCAAAATCGAAATACCGCTGATTCTTATAGCCCACCATGGAATCCATGGTGTTCACTGTCTTGTATAGCCACATGCCGCAGGGGCCAAAGAGAACACCAAAGAATAGTGGTGCTAGAATGCCATCAGATGTGTTCTCGGACACCGTTTCCACCGCAGCTTTAATGACTTCTTCCTCTGACATCACTTCTGTCTGTCTGGAAACAAGCATGGAGAGTCTTTTTCTTGCTTCCTTCAGCTGATTCTCAATGAGGGCACGATGCACATTGAGGCCTTCCTGTTTCAGTGTTCTTCCCGCCAGACCCGTCCATAGGAAATACACTGACAGAAGATAGTAAAGCCAGAAGGATACTTTGAAGGCCAGGGCCAGCATAGCGTACACAAAGAGTGTAACGGTGGTGGACCCAATGAGCACAAGAAGAATGCCCTTTCTCTTCCTCAGAGAAGGCGTGTCTTTCTCCCGGTAAAGGCTCCTCTCTAATAGGTGGATCAGTTTTCCGACACCCATGACCGGATGCCATAGACTCTTTGGATCGCCTGCTATTACATCCAGCACTACTGCGAAAAGCATGCTAGTCACGGGAGTATTCATCAAGAATCTCATAAATCGCCTCCATATCCAGCGTATTTCTTAGTGTATCCGCAAGATGCGTAAGCTCCTGGTCCATTTGCTCCCAATAGTCTTGGGGTGCATCGCTCCTATCCCTCAGCCCTTTACTCCTTCTGATGAGATTAAGAAGCTTCCTTGTAAATCCGCTGTTGTCAAAAATCCCATGGAGATACGTGCCCATGATTCTCTGACTTTCATGATAGTATCCTTCCTCTGTCATCACCCCATTTTCTCTGATTTTCAGGAAAGGCCTTTGCGTGTCTTTTTGAAAAGTGCTTCTGCCCATATGAATCTCATATCCCATCACTGGGGACTCCATTGGAATACTTTCTCCTTCCACAAGGGTGGTTTTTTTTCTCAGTTCCAGTATGGTCTTCATAGGAACAAGCCCCAATCCCTTGGATACCATAAGAGTAGACTCCACCTCATGAGGATCTTCCAAAGATTCCCCAAGCATCTGATAGCCGCCGCAGATTCCCATGAGAAAAGCACCTTCTTCATGAGCCTTCAGGATTTTTTCATCCATTCTTGCCATTCTTAGCACTTCAAGATCTTTTAGTGTATTCTTGCTGCCAGGAAGGATCACAAGATCCATCCCCTCCAGGGAATCTTCCGGTGATAAAAAATGTACTTGAACATCTTTATACATAAGAAGCGGCTGAACATCTGTATAGTTGGAAATATGGGGCAGCTTTATCACACCTACGGAGAGGTCCGCTTTACTTTTTCGTTCTGCTCTTGGATGCTCCATCAGACTGTCCTCTTCCGGGAGGTTCAAAGGAAGGTACGGAACCACCCCCAGCACTGGAATCCCCACAAGTTTTTCAATCTCATCAATGCCAGGTTTTAGCAGAGCTTTTGTACCTCTGAACTTATTAATGATGATTCCTTTGACATGCTTCCTCTCTTCTTCTGGCATCAGCATGACGGTGCCATAAATGGATGCAAAAGCTCCTCCCTTATCAATATCCGCCACAAGCAGCACCGGCGCATCTACCATTCTAGCCAGCCCCATATTCACAAAGTCATTCTTTCTCAGATTGATTTCTGCCGCACTGCCTGCTCCTTCAATCACGAGGGTATCATGCTCCTTCTCCAGCTCCCTGTAGGCCTGAAGAACCTTCAAAGAGAGCTCCTCTTTCATGGAAATGTAATTTTCGCCCCCCACCACGCCATAGACCTTGCCTAAGAGCACTACTTGAGAGCCTTCGCTTGAAGTGGGTTTTAGAAGCACAGGGTTCATTTTCACATCCGGTACCACTTTTGCTGCCACCGCCTGCAGAATCTGAGCTCTCCCCATCTCTAGTCCCTCCGGTGTTACCCCGGAATTAAGAGACATGTTCTGGGCTTTAAAAGGAGCAGGATTTCGCCCATCCTCCTTTAGTATCCGGCACAATCCTGCACATAGGGTACTTTTCCCCACCGAAGAGGCTGTCCCCACCAGCATGATTTTCTTACACATTTTCTTCCTCCTTCCTGTATTGAAACATCCTCACAAAGTATCCCCACCTAGCTTTCCATCAGCAGATAGACAAGGAGAAATAACACTTGGGAAACTTCTATAAACGCGCCTAACACATCTCCTGTCATTCCCCCCAGCCGTTTCTCCACAAAGCGCTTCATCAGAAAGATGAGGAAGCAGACGGCGAACCAGGAGATTCCTGCACTACTTCCCAACAGTGCTTGTGCATAGAGAAGCGCCGTTCCTGAAGTGATGAACAAGGACACCCTGGAGATCTTCCCGATATAAATGCCGCCGAAACCATGGGGTCTGGCATAGACACTTTTATAGGCCCCGAAGACCATCATGCTTCGTCCTATCACAGGAAGAAGGAGGACCAGCCTCAAGACCATCCCAGTTTCAAACTCCAACAGAAGTGCTGCCTTCAAAAACAGGTAGAAGAACAGACTCAGCGCTCCAAAAGTGCCCAGACGGCTGTCTTTCATGATCTCCAGCATGGTTTTTCGGTCCCTTCCAGAGAGCAGTCCATCGCAGGTATCCGCAAGACCATCCAGATGGATGCCTTTGGTCAGAAACGCATCCAGCATCAGAATGAAGAAGACTGCAGACATCGGGCGGAATAAACCCTGCATCAGAAAAAAGGCTCCTCCTTCCAGCAGTCCAATGACTCCACCAAGTACCGGTAAGAGCACAGCTGTTTTCGTAAATCTCTCCTGATCATAAGGGAGTTCCTTATGGATGGGGGTCACGGTAAAAAACTGAAGCATCAGAAGAATCTCATTCATCAACGGACTCCTTGATACATAGCGGAATGCCCGACACCAGAAGATACACATCATCAGACTCTCTTGCAAGATACTGGTTCACTCTGCCCTGAAGGTCCCGGAAAGCCCGGGCGAAGGCTGTTTCAGGCACCAGCCCTTGTCCCAGCTCATTGGTGACGAGGACACACTCAGCAGAGGATCCTCTGAAAAAGTCCAAAGTCTTCTTCAGGTCTTCAAGAATTTCCATTTCAGCCTTCATCCAGAACTCTTCCTCATAACAGTCTAGATTCAGATCACTTCGGATAAAAAGCAGATTGGTCAGGAGAACCGTGACACAGTCCAGCAGAATTCCGCCATAAAAACGTTCTCGCTCTGCAAGCCGCTGCGGTAAAGAAGAGAATGCCTCCAGAGTATCCCAGGAGGGGTTTCGTCCTTGCTGATGATGTCGGATCCTCACCTTCATCTCTTCATCCACGGGAACGGCTGTGGCAATGTAAAGAACCGGGTGGTTTTTTTTGAGAAGACTTTCCGCAAAAGTGCTTTTACCGCTCCTGGCTCCACCGGTGATTAATGTAATTTTCCCCATTTGTGCAGCTCCTTTCTAACAAAATACACCTAATACATGAACCGGAATGTTCAAGGTTTCCTGAAGATCTTTGAGGTGCTCTTTCCTCAGCGTCACCAGCAGGGCACATGCAGGTCCGCAGGATCGATGAAGTAGAGGCTCCATTCCTTCTGCCGGGAGAAGCTGGATCTTTGAAGCTCTTTCCACAAGCGCGATTTCATGCGCCATCCCTTTAGACCCTCCTGGCACCACTTCCCTGACATAAGGCAACTCTCGGAGAGACTTCACGTGATGGAGGGTGAGGGATTTTTCTTTTTCAGTCGTAAGGACCTCTTCTCCATACATCGCGTTACCCACCATAACCGCTAAATCCTCTGCCTCTGTTTTTTTCAGTGGCCAATACCTCTTTCTTATTCTTCCCACAATGGTAACGCCCAGGCCAGTGACTGAAACCCGGAAGTTTTCTTCTGTGCTGCCTGTGAGTGCGATAGAATGCCGGGGATCATATTCCTTCAGAAGAAACTCTATCCCACGAATCATTTCAGCCCCTGAGGGCTCCATCTCCACTGACAGTGTGTTGGATAGTAGAATTGGTTCTCCATAGACACAGAGAAGCTCCATCAGCGCAACTTTTGCAGTATGATAGCCCACAATAAAAGGTGATGTTCTGACCACATCATGAGGTTTATCCCCTATGCCTCCTGCACTGTCGCAGGATACCGCCAATAAGTAGTCTTCATGGACATCCACTAGAGTAAGGTCCCGCCATTTCATAAGCTCCCCTCCTTCAGATTCCTCTTTAGAAGAAGATTCCATAAGAGAACCGCCCCAAGAATGTTCACAGCCGAAGCTGCGCTAAGGGGAGCGAGCAGGCTGAAAAACATCCATTTCCCATGAAAGGGCAGGCCCATGAAGCTGGAAACCACCGAGAGAATCAGTAGGGATACTGGTCCATTGAGAAAAATCCCAGCAGCTGTTGCAAGGACTCGATGCCCATTTTGATACAGCACCCCGAACACTTGAACCGTCCCCATCATCAGAAGGGATATCAGGACATGAAGAGGGAAAGACAACGGAAACCCACTGAGAAGGGCAGTGAAGAAGTGTCCTAAAGCACCTACAGCACCTCCATAGAAAGGCCCAAGAAGGATTGCGCCCAGAAAAGCGGGAAGAGCATCCAGGGCGATGGTTCCCTGAAGCTTCAAAAAAGCCCCTAAGTAGGAAAGTGCAATAAGAAGACCTGCTAGCGCGATATGCTTAGGTGTATTAACGACAGATCGGGTTTTCATTCTGATTCCTCCATTTTCTTAAGTGTTCCACCATGGACTGTACTATCCCACTGCAGCTCCGTAAGTGGATATGCACATAAGAACCGTAGCAGTTATTTTTCTTCTGACCTGTACGATATATTTCATCCCGGCTGCCATAATGTTTTACGCATAAGAACTTCTGTTCTTTCTCTTCTTGACCGACCCACCGGGAATGATGAAACTCATGGCCCTTCATCTCATAAGAACCGATGCGGATGCTTGTGTAGCCGAACCGCTGCAGTGTATCTGTCATTTCACAGGCTCCTTCGAAAAAACCCACCATTTCATGGAAGGTCCCGTCCTTGTCTCTGATGCCCTCAGTCAGGTACATGTACCCACCACACTCGGCGAAAGCTGGCATTCCCTGTCCCAGCTTCCTACGGATTTCTTCCCGGAGGCTGCTGTTCTCCACAAGCTCCCGCAGATGAAGCTCTGGAAACCCACCTCCAAAATACAGACCATCCAACTGCTCTGGTAACCGCTTGTCTCTTAGAGGACTGAAGGGAATCAGCTGAACTCCTTTTTGTCTCAGCTGTTCCAGATTATCCTCGTAATAGAAGCTGAACGCTTCATCCTCTGCGATACCGAGCCTGAGCAGATCCTTCTTCTGTTTTTTCTCCTCTATGGGATGCTCTGCCTTGATAGAGTCCGGTTCTTTTTCGGTCAGATTCAGAAGATCTGTAAGGTTCAGATGCTTCTCCATAAAACGGCCCATGTTTCTGATCTTTTCGCTGATTCCACGCTCGTAAAGGGGATCAAGCTGAAGACCCAAGTGCCTGGACTGAAATTCCATGACAGGATCCTCTGGCAGGTATCCAAGACAGGGAACCCCCGTTTTCTCCACGATGCTGCTTTCGATGAGCTCATAATGCCGGGCAGAAGACACGCGGTTCAAGATAACCCCTCTGAGATTCACATCCTGATCAAACTCTTTTATGCCCAGTACCACCGCTGCCGCAGTTTTTGACATGGCCTTGGCATCCAGAACCAGAATCACCGGAATGGACAAGAGCTTCGCAACAGATGCGGTGCTTCCTTCCATGGACTTGATCCCGCTGCCGTCATAAAGACCCATGACGCCTTCCACCACAGAAACATCACTTCGTTCACTGGCTTTCTGGTATGCATTGTAAATGCCCTCTTTCCCCATCATAAAAAGATCCAGATTATGACTGACCTTTCCTGATGCCTTTTTCTGAAAAGACGGATCAATGTAATCCGGCCCAATCTTAAAGGGCTGTACGGAGAATCCCCGCTCTTTCAGTGCGGATAAAATCCCCATGGTTACCGCAGTTTTCCCAGAACTGCTTGAAATGGCAGCAATGACCATATGATGCATGCTTTTCCCTCCTTGCAAAAAAAAAAAATAACACACGGGAAATCCGTGTGTTTTCAGGCAAAATAAAAACGCACAAACTTCCCTCCGAAGCTCTCGCAGTATCCATACAACAAGGCAGGTCTCCTGACTTACAGATCTCTTTACTCTCTTCCCCTTCCCGGATCAAAGATCCAGTGGGTATTGAAGATTTCATCCCTGTACACAGTAGCGGGGGCTGTAGAGGAATCTAACCTCTTTCCCTTTTAAGCTTTTGCTGCTACACAAAAGCACCTCATGTATTATTCAGTTGATTGATTATGTCCAGTATAGAATATCACGATATGAAATGTCAAAGGAAAAATAGAAGAAAAAACTCATGATACTGCCATCCTCTTCCATATTTCCTTTAGACTCATGGCGTCTCATCCATATTTTTCATGATTATCTGTATTCCAATATATCTCCAGGTTGGCACTCCAGGGCTTTACAGATGGCTTCCAATGTGGAAAATCTGATGGCTTTGGCTTTTCCGGTTTTCAGATTGGAAACATTGGCTAAGGTGATCCCCACCTTTTCAGAAAGTTCCGTGACGCTCATTTTCCTTTTGGCAAGCATCACATCCAGATTCACAATAATTGGCATAGATTTCCCCCTCCTTACACAGTGAGATCATTTTCTTCTTTGATTTCCAGCGCTTTTCTCAGAAGCTCCTCCAAAATACCTGCAATAAGACCAATCATCATAGAGGCCAGCATGATCAGGATCCCCAAGAGGCCGATTCCTGGACTGAGATCCACAAGCTGCATCAGCACCAAAAACCCAATAAAATACATCACCGTAATGAGAAAAGCGGATCTTTTGATGTTCTTGAGATGATTCACAGACTTGAGTGAAAAAGCATCGTTGATTGCCACTCTTCTGCTGAGCTTCAGTCCTTCCACGATGGCAAAGAGAAATGGGAGTACCGTAAGATAAATGCCAAAAAGAAGCGGATATCTGAGATAGGCATACTCCGGTGCATCTTCCGCAAAAAATGCTGCGGTATCGGGAAGCCAGAAAACACAGAGAAGCAGGATGCATAAGGTGATAAACAATACACCAATCTGGAACAGGGGAATACTCATTCTTTTCATTTGGATACCTCACTTTTTCCTTTATGAACATATCTTATCACATTATTTATTGTTAATCAATAAATAATTATCGAATAAAAGAGAGGGATTTCTCCCTCTCCGATTCCGACTCAGCGTAGCTGACACTGCTTACATGTCAATAATATGAAAATCACCATGAGATTATGCCATGGCTACAGCAGTATCCAGTGCAATCTTCATCATTTCATTGAATGTCTCCTGTCTCTCCTGGGCTGTGGTCTCTTCACCTGTGATAAGGCTGTCAGAGACCGTAAGAAGGGTCAATGCATTCACACCAGCCAAAGCAGCCTCTGTGTATAGTGCAGCCGCTTCCATCTCAACTCCCAGTGTTCCAGCATCCATGAAAAGTTTTGTTGCACCTGTTGTATCATAAAAAATGTCAGAGCTTAATACATTGCCTACATGAACATCTATGCCTAGTCCTTTTGCACTCTCATGGGCCTTATAAAGAAGTTCAAAACTTGCAGTGGCAGCAAAGTCCATGCCTCTAAAACGGTTCTTGTTGATGGATGAGGTTGTGGATGCTGAGCTTGCAAGAATCACATCTCTGATCTTCACATGCTCCTGCATAGCGCCACAGCTGCCCACTCTCATAAGATTCTTTACCCCATACTCATGAATCAGTTCATGCACATAGATGGAGATGGATGGTATGCCCATTCCAGTACCCATGACAGATACTTCCACCCCTTTATATGTTCCAGTAAAACCAAGCATTCCCCGTACTTCGTTGAACTGTTTCGGATTCTCCAGGAATGTTTCTGCAATGTATTTTGCACGAAGCGGATCTCCTGGAAGCAGTATTGTTTTTGCGATATCGCCTTTTTTAGCACCAATATGTGTTGACATTGGTTTCCCTCCATATTTCCATATTTTTACAGAGAATACAGATTCAAGCTGCATCATCTGTAAGTATCCACTACTATTTTAACATGTTCAGAAGAAAAAAGTGAGTAGTACCAAAAAATCTTGATTCTCAAGGAATCAGAACACCCATTCAGGAACATTCGTTTGATTTCAAGCCTTTTCCATGCTATAATAGGCTTAAAATCAGTTTGGGGTGAACTTATGAAAAAAGGCCAAGAAAAAAAAGAAATGGTATATGAGTATCTACTTTCCTTTACAGAGGCTAAGGGATATCCACCATCTGTCCGAGAAATCTGCAGTGCGCTTGATATTAAGTCCACATCCTCTGTGCACTCCTATCTCAATCAGTTGGAGTCAGACGGCAAAATTGAGAGGGATCCAACAAAACCTCGTGCGTTGATGATACCTGAACTTATCAACAAGAGCATCGAAATGGTCCCAATCCCCATGGTGGGCAAGATTACCGCAGGAGAGCCCGTCCTTGCCGTTGAAAACGTTGAAGATTATTTCCAGATGCCGCTAAAATTTGTGAAGCACGATAACGACCTCTTCATTCTGAGGGTGGAGGGAGAAAGCATGATAGAAGCTGGAATCCACAATGGCGACTTTGCCATCATCGAGAAAGCCAGCAGCGCAAAAAACGGAGATATCGTAGTGGCAATGATCGGCAGTGACGCCACCATCAAGAGATATTTCAAAGAAAAAAATCATGTAAGGCTTCAGCCGGAAAACTCCAGCATGGCACCGATCATTGTCATGGAATGTGAAATCCTCGGCAAGTTGGTAGGCCTCTACAGAAAATATTAAAGTAAAACGCCTGGCAGAAATTATTCTGCCAGGCGTTTATTCAGTTATGATTCTTCATCAATATATCCTTTATCCAGTTTTTCCTGATTCATGATGACTTTCAGCACTTTGATTCTTTTTCCAGCCATTTGCTGTACTTTGAATTCATGCCCTTGGTAATAAACGGAATCTCCCTTTTTGGGGACACGTCCCAGTCTTTCAATGACATATCCACCAATGGAGTCCGCATTCTCGGATTCTATCTCAAAACCAAGACTGTCATTAAAATCATCAATGGAGACCAGAGCATCCACCAAATAGATATTGTCTGTGACTTTATTGATGTACTCGTCCATCACATCATGCTCATCATAAATGTTTCCGACAATCTCCTCCAGGATATCCTCGATGGTCACTATCCCTGAAAATCCACCGTACTCATCCAGCAGTATAGCCATTTGAGCATTGGCCACCTGCATTTCTTTAAAAAGATCATCAATATACTTGTTCTCCGGTGCAAAATAGGGCTTCCGCAGAATCTCTTCGATACTGCCGGGTTTTCCTTTATTGACCAGTTCACGGAATAAGTCTTTGATATAGAGAATGCCAATGACATTGTCCACTTCATCCAGATAGAAGGGGATTCTGGAGTAATTGCCGTTGGTGACCTTTGCAATGACATTATGGGTGGGCTCTGAGATCTCAATCATTTCCACTTCTGTTCTTGGCGTCATGATTTCTCGTGCAAGCTTATTGTCAAATTCAAAAATCCCATCCAGCATATCACGTTCAGTCTCATTGATGACCCCTTTCTCTTTTCCAACTTCAATGATGGAGCGTATCTCTTCCAGAGACACATTTTCCTCCAGCTTATCCGTATGAATCCCGAAAAGTCTCGCAAACAGGCTGGTAGAAAAAGAAAGAAGCATCACAAAAGGTTTGAGGATCATGGCGACAAAGCCGATGATTGGCACCATGGTCATGGCAATTTTCTCCGAGTTCTGAAGAGCGATGCGTTTTGGTAACAGTTCACCAAAAACCAGAGTGAAATATGCTAGAACAATTGTAATAAGAACAATTGCCACCTGCTGATTGATTCTGATGCTGATAGAAGCAAAGAGCATTGTCACTTCTTGTGCAATTCCTGTGGCCGCCTGGGCGGATGCCAGGAATCCGGCGAGGGTAATCCCAACTTGAATGGTCGAAAGAAAATCACTGGGTCTTTCGAGTATTTTCTGCAGCTTCAGCGCTCTGGGATTTCCTTTGTCCGCCTCCACGCCAATCCGGACCTTGTTGGCAGACACCATGGCCATTTCAGCCATCGCAAAAAAAGCATTGACAAATATAAGCAAAACAATGGTTAACAACTGGGGACCTAAATCACTTTCCATACATTCATTCTAGGCAGTAAGCCTATTCTCTTCTCCTTTTAATATAGATTTCTTGAAATAAACTGATTTCATTATAGCATAAGTTCTCGAGAATCTATAGGATTCTTGAGAGAGCAATGAGTACACCAATCTTTCCATGATCAAAACTCAGACCGCCCTGGAAATATGCTGTGTAGGGTTCTCTGATCGGAGCATCACAGGACAGCTCAATGGAAGCGCCCTGTATAAAGGCTCCTGCCGCCATGATGACCTGGTCTTTATACCCAGGCATGTCCCAAGGCTCGCAGCTTGCATTGGAGTCTATGGGGGCTCCATATTGGATTCCCTTGACAAAATCAATGAGCTTCTCCTTGTTTCTGAAGGTGATGGCCTGTACGATATCCGTTCGCTTCACTTCAGCTCTAGGATGCACTTCAAATCCTGCCAGTTCTAAAAGCTTTGCTGTATAGACTGCAGTTTTCAGAGCTTCCATGGAAATCTGAGGTGCAAGGAAAAGGCCCTGGAAGAATGTACGCATTACACCGAATGTTGATCCACATTCCCCTCCCAGTCCTGGCACAGTCAGTCTGTAAGAAGCCAAATCCACAAGTTCTGTTTTACCTGCAACATATCCGCCCGTAGGAGATATGCCCCCTCCCGCATTCTTGATGAGCGATCCGGCAACGATATCTGCTCCTACTTCAATGGGTTCACGTTCTTCAATGAACTCCCCATAACAGTTGTCCACAAAGATGATTACCTCTGGAAATTCCTTTCTGATCTCTCCAATGGCTTTACCAATCTCTTCGATGGTAAAACTGTTTCTGTCCGCATATCCTTTACTTCTCTGGATATGAAGCATCTTCACCGATGTATCTTTTTTCAGATACTCCAGGACTTGATCCACTTGAATGGCATTGTCCTTCAGTTCAATTTCCGCATACTGGACGCCAAAATCATAAAGTGAACCTGTATTTTCATCTTCTTCTGTCTGTCCGATGCCTATGACTCCATGAATGGTGTCATAGGGTCTGCCGGTGATCGCAAGAAGGGTGTCTCCAGGTCTCAATATGCCATAGAGCACGCAGGATATGGCATGGGTGCCACTGACAAACTGCGGTCTCACCAAAGCTTTCTCTGCTTTGAAAATCCTTGCATACACCAGATCCAGCGTATCTCTGCCGATATCCCCATATCCATATCCTGTGGTGTTTGTGAAATGATAATCGCTGATTTTCTCATCCTGAAATGCTTTGAGCACCTTAAACTGGTTATATTCCCGAATATCCTCATACTCTTTAAAGAGAGGCGTCACAGCTTCCATGGCCTTCTCATGAAGGTCAAGAGCCTTTTCACTGATGTTGTATTCTTTCATGAGATACTCTTTTGATTTATAATACATGGTTTACTTCCTTTCAATGTCCTACTATTTATACAATCAATTTATCATTATAGCACAAAGTCGCTGGCTTTCAAATGTTCCGGTTTCTTCGAAAAAAAAGCACCTGTCCCTAAAGACAGGTCTTTTCACGTTCTATTCTTCCTCATCCAGAATCAGGATGGGTTTCAGTGGTGTGATGGTGGTAACCGCATGTTTATAGACAAGCATCTGTTTGTCTTCGGTCTCCAGTACAATCACATAATTGTCAAATCCCCGTACCACGCCTTTCAGCTGAAATCCATTCACCAGATGGATGGTCACTGTCATTTTGGTTTTTCTTGCCCCATTTAAGAAAACATCCTGAAAATTATTGATGGCTTTGCTCACTGATACTCCCCCCACTTTATCTTTTTCATAGTTATTATATATGATTCTTTCATTATAATACAGTTTTTGAAAATGTACTACTCTCTTCCGGATTTTTCTAGAATCTCTATGATTTCTTCATCGGAATACTTGTCCTTTGACAGTTCTTCCGCATATTTCTCATTTCTGAACCATGTGAGCTGCCTTTTGGCATAATTTCTGGATCTCATTTTCACAAGATCCACCGCGCCCTCCAACGTAAGAATCCCATCCAGATAAGACAGGATTTCCTTGTATCCGATCCCTTGCATCGAAACATGGGAAGAGGTCAGTCCACTCTTCTGTAAACTTATCACCTCTTCCAAAAGGCCCTTTCTCATCATCACTTCTACTCTCTCATCAATGGCCTCATAAAGCTTCTGTCTGTCTTTATTGAGATAGAAGTAATGAATCTCATATTCCTTTCTCAATCCGCGGTCATCTTTGAAGCTGGAAAAAGGTCTTCCAGTGAGATGATATACCTCAAGAGCCCGCACAACACGTTTCACGTTATTGGGATGGATGGCGGTGGCAGCCTCCAAGTCCACTTTTTTCAACTTCTCATGAAGATAGAGAGGACCATTTTCCCTTGCTTCCTCTTCCAGTTCCTTCCTGAGTGCAGCATCACTGCCGCCTTCTGTGAAAGAAAGGTTCTTGATGACAGCATCAATATAGAGTCCTGTACCCCCTACAAGAATGGCAGGTTTGCCTCGTTTATGGATGTCTTGGATGGCTTCCTCGGCGAGATCTTTATAATCTGACACCGTGAACGCATCAAAAGGCGATACCACATCAATGAGGTGATGGGGCACTCTTTCCATTTCCTCTTTGGTGGCCTTCGCAGAGCCAATGTCCATCCCTTTATAGATCTGCATGGAATCACAGGATACAATCTCTCCTTGCAGCCTTTCAGCCACCTGAAGGGATATTTCTGTTTTTCCAACACCCGTGGGACCTGAAATGATTACTATTTTTCTCATACAATTCTCCTGAACATCTTTTGCATGTCTTTCTCCGTAAGTTTCACAAGGGTCGGTCTTCCATGAGGACAAGAGAAAGGTTCCTCGATGAACCGCAATGTTTCAATCAGATGCCGCATTTCTTCCATGGTAAGCTCCTCATATGCTTTAATCGAGGCTTTACAGGCTGCCGTTGCGATTCTTAAATACTTCACTTCCTCTTTGCTCCCTTTTCCCAGGTTTCTGATGTTATCCAGAATCTCATGGAAATACGGTGCCGCTTCTGTTTTTCCCAGAAAAATAGGCACCTCCCGGATGGCAACACTCCGGTCACCAAACTCTTCCAGCAGGAAACCAGCTTCCTTCAGAACTTCTTTGTTTTCAAGGTACAGCTGATAGTCATCCATGGAAAGATCAAGAATCTCGGGAATCAGAAGCCCCTGGGCAGCCACATGACCCTTTTTGATTTCTTCCATATATTTCTCAAAGTTTATTTTCTCATGGGCTGCATGCTGATCGAAGATGTACAGCTCATCCTGGATTTCTGTGAGAATATAGGTGGCTCTGAACTGTCCGATGATCCTTGGCATCGGGAATTTCGCGGTGGGGTTCACTGTATATTCTTCGCTGCGCACAACAGGAACATCCTCTGCCTTTAAAGCCTCATAGGGCTCCCTGATCAAAGAATCCTGCTGCCGTAATGTACTTTCTCTCCTCATGGCATCCAATGCTTTCCGATCTTCTTCGATTTTCATCACCCTTGGATCCTTTTTGAGATCTACCGGTATGTCTATGCGCACCGGCCCTGTCTCTGGCTGCCTCAGCTGCTCATACCTGTCAGGTTCTTCTTCCTGAATTTTAAAGGTTTCCTGAAGCCCTTCGCGAAGAGACTGATGTATGGTTCCGAAAACACTTTTGAACATATGGGCATCATCTTCAAACTTTATTTCTGCCTTCTGTGGATGAATATTCACATCGATGAGCTCAGGGAAGATTCCAATGTTAATGACAAAAAAAGGAAACCGGCTTACTGTGGCAAATGATTTGAATGCCTTTTCCGCCGCAGTGGTGATGACTTTAGACTGCACCAGCCTTTTATTGACAAAAATGGTCTCATGAGCCCTTGAACCTCTCGAGATTTCTTCATGTCCGATGAACCCGAAGATACTGAAGGAATCAAAATGATTCTCAAAGTAAAAAACATGATCATGGACTTTCTTGCTGTATACTTGCCGGATCACATCTTTCTGGTTCCCCGTACCGTAGGTTCTCAGCATCTCCTTCCCATCTACAACCAAAAAGAAAGAAATGGAAGGATGAGCCATAGAAATCTTTGAAACAATCTCGGAAATGATGGCTCCTTCTCTGGATGGGGTTTTCAAAAACTTCTTTCTTGCGGGCACATTGTAAAATAGATCCCTTATTTCCATGAGTGTTCCCTGGTCCATAGAAGAATACTTCTCATACCGAATCTCCCCACCTTCGATGAGGATTTCCCTGCCATCCTGCTCTTTGGTCTTGGACCTGGTGAGGATTTTCGATACAGAAGCTATGCTCGAGAGTGCTTCTCCACGAAACCCCATGGTGTGGATGGAAAACAGATCATCTGCTGTTCTGATTTTACTGGTAGCATGTGGAAGAAAGGCATTTCTAAGGTCCTCCTCCAATATGCCTTCCCCGTTATCTACAATCTTAATCAGTTCTTCTCCACCCGACTGAATCTCCACATAAATCTCCGTCGCACCGGCATCAATGGAGTTTTCCACCAGCTCTTTCACTACAGAAGCGGGTCGTTCCACCACTTCTCCTGCTGCGATTTTATTAAAAGTATCTTTAGTTAGAAGATTGATCTTCCCCATCAGTTCACGTCCTTTGCTTCCTGGTTCAGTTCATAAAGAATACGCTGTGCATCCAAGGGACTCATGGACAAAACATCGAGACTTCTCAGCTTTTCCAGCACCTGATCTTTCTCGAAATCAAATATCCCCATCTGAAGGATCCCGGGATCTTCTTTCACCTTCTGTGTAGCCTTTGTTGTCTTTTTCTCTTTTTTCTCCAGCTTTGCCAGAATCTCTTTCGCTCTTGCAAGAAGGTTCTTTGGAAGCCCCGCAAGCCTTGCCACTTCTATACCATAAGATTCATCCGCGCCTCCAGGCACAATCTTTCTGAGAAACGCGATGTTTTTTCCCACCTCTTTCACGAGTACGGAGTAGTTCCTGATGCCATAGAGTTCATCTTCCAAAGCTGTAAGTTCATGATAATGCGTGGCAAAAAGTGTTTTTGCTCCCTGAATCTCACTGAGAATGTGCTCAATGACGGCCCATGCGATGGAAAGTCCATCATATGTGCTGGTCCCTCTCCCCACTTCGTCCAGAATAATGAGGGAGCTTTCAGTAGCATGCAGGAGAATATCCGACACCTCACTCATCTCCACCATAAAGGTGGACTTTCCGCCTGCCAAATCGTCTGATGCGCCAATTCGCGTGAAGATCCGGTCACAGATGGGTAGACTCGCTTCTTTTGCAGGCACAAAAGACCCAATCTGTGCCATGAGACTCATCAGCGCCGTCTGTCTCATATAGGTGGACTTACCGGCCATATTCGGACCCGTGATGATGAGAAACCGTTCTTTGTCCCCATCCATATACAGGTCATTGGACACAAACTCCCCTTTTTTCATCATCTGCTCCACCACTGGATGTCGTCCTTCTAGGATTCTAATTTTCCCATCTTCATTGATCTGCGGTTTGACATAGCCATTATTTCGGGCCACTTTGGCCAGGCACTGATAACAATCCAGATCCGCAATGATTCTTGCCGTCTGCTTAAGACGCTCAATCTCATTTTCCACTTTTTCTCTGATGTCCTGAAATACCGTATACTCAAGATCTGCGAGCTTTTCTTCCGCCCCTAAAATCTTATCTTCAATGTCTTTCAGCTCCTGTGTGATGAATCTCTCCGCATTTGCCAAGGTCTGTTTTCTGATATAGCGGCCTTCCGGAATACTGCTGTAGTTGGATTTTGAAATTTCAATGTAATATCCAAACACCTTGTTGTATCCAACCTTCAGGCTTTTGATGCCTGTGAAATCACGTTCTTTCTGCTCCATTTCAGCAATGTATCTTTTTCCATTCTGTTTGAGATTCCGCAGCTCCTCAATCTCCTTATGATAACTGCTCTTGATGACACCACCCTCTTTTAAGGCAAGTGGGGCATCTTCTTCAATACTGTCTTCTAAAAGCTTATGAACATCTGAAAGCACGTCAAACTTTCTCGAAAGCCGTGAAAGTTCACCGTAATCCACCTGTTTCAGGAGGCTCTCCACCATAGGAAGCTTCCCAAGAGACCTCTTTAAGGTCACCATTTCTTTAGGATTCACGGACTTGAGCGCAATCTTGGAGACAATCCGTTCAATATCAAAAACACCTTTCAGTGCCTCTCTCATATCCTCCAACAGGTTCAGATTCTGATAAAATGCCTCCACAGCATCCAGACGCTTCACCACAAGCTCTTTGTTCAGTAGAGGAGCTTCGATCCATCTTCTCAGATTTCTCGAACCCATGGCGGTTTCTGTTTCATCTAGAACCCACAGAAGGCTTCCCTTCTTGCCTTTATCCACGATATTCTCTGTAAGTTCCAGGTTCCTTTTCGTATTGATATCTAACGCCATGGAATCTTCTGTGTTATAGATCTCCAAATGCGTGATATTGGTTAATGCAGTTTTCTGTGTTTCCTCCAGATATTGAAGCAAAAGAGCAGATGCGGAAGCTACCACACGATTGTATCCTCCGGATAAACTCTTGAAATAGTTCTGCACACTGCCTTTTTCCAAAGAATCATCGAGTTCTCTCAGATTCACCAGGACATTCCATTTTTTCTGAAGCTCTTCCCCCAGAGAAGCCTCTGTGACAATCACTTCCTTTGGTGTGAACTTGCTCATCTCATTGTGAAGCGAGGAAAGGTTTTGTGGAACATAGGTCCCTTGAAACTCTCCTGTGGAGAGATCGCAGAACGCTACCCCATACCACTCCTCATGAGATGTTACTGCCATCACATAATTATTTCTTTTATTGTCCACGAAATTTTCATCCAGAAGTGTTCCTGGGGTAACAATTCGGATCACATCTCTTTTGACAATTCCCTTGGCCTCTTTCGGATCCTCCACCTGCTCACAGATTCCAACTTTATATCCTTTCTGAATGAGTTTTCCAATATAGCCTGCTGCTGCGTGATAAGGAATCCCACACATGGGGGCTCGCTCTTCCAGACCACAGTCTCTACCTGTCAGGACTAGCTCCAGCTCCTTGGATGCAGTCTCTGCATCCTCAAAAAACATCTCATAGAAGTCTCCCAGTCTATAAAAAAGAATACAGTCCTTATACTGCTCTTTGATTGTAAAATACTGCTGCATCATTGGGGTCAAAGCCATTTTTTATTCCTCCGTTAAGAAAAAAGTCCGGTGTTTTTTCTGTATTTATCATCGAACCTGATTTGTATTTGCCAGTCTGTATACTTCATTATACTAAAAAGCCTTTGAAAAATATAATAAGAATCTGGAGAATTGACATATCCGTACCTTCTCCAGATTCTTACACCTTACTGAACCAGTTCTCCCATCAAACTGAAGGATCTAGCTTTGGTAATTTTCACTTGAACCAGTTTTCCCACAAGGACCTCATCTCCAGGGAAGTTTACCGTTTTTCCTGTCCGTGTTCTGCCCTGAAGGTATTCATCGTTGTTCTTGCTCTTTCCCTCCACCAGAATCTCAACCACCTGATCCTGGTAACTCTTGTTGATTTCTATGGAGTTCTTATTGACCGCCTCCACAAGCCGATTGAATCTTTCATGTTTCACATCTTCAGGCACCTGTTCTTTCATCCTGTCTGCAGGGGTATATTTTCTTCTGGAATAGATGAACGTATAGGCTGAGTCATATTTCACTTCTTCCACAAGCTTCAGTGTTTCCATAAAGTCTTCTTCGGTCTCTCCTGGGAATCCGATGATGATATCCGTAGTCAACGCAACTCCAGGAATGGCCTCTTTGATTTTCTTCACGATATCCAGATAATTTTCTCTTGTGTAGTTTCTGTTCATCCGTTTCAGCAGCGCAGTGGAACCGCTCTGCACCGGCAGATGAATCTGCTCTACCACTTTTTCACAGTCTCTCACCGCTTCAATGACATCCTCTTTCAGATCCTTGGGGTGTGGAGACATGAACCGGATTCTTTCTAGCCCCTCCACCTCATTGACCATTCTAAGCAGTTCAGAAAAAGTGACTTTTTCCTGCAGATTGTATCCATAGGAATTCACATTTTGACCCAAAAGGGTCACTTCTTTATATCCCTTGGATACAAGATCTCTGACTTCAGAAAGAATATCCTGAGGTTTTCTGGAACGCTCTCTTCCACGCACATAGGGAACCACGCAGAAAGTGCAGAAATTATCGCAGCCATACGTGATGGTCACAAACGCTTTTACACTTGAATCTCTTACAATCGGGATCCCTTCAACAATTTCTGTTTCTTTTTCGTAGATTTCACAAATCTGAGCATTCTCCGTTCTGGCTCTTTCCAGATACTCAGGGAACTTATGGGCATTATGGGTACCAAAGACAATATCCACATGCTTATACTTTCTTAAAATCTCTTCCGGCATTCCTTTTTGCTGCATCATACAACCGCAGACCGCAAGGATCATATCTGGATTCTCACGCTTCAGCGCTTTTAAAGCACCGATATTCCCATACACTTTCAGTTCTGCATTTTCACGCACTGCGCAGGTATTGAAAATGATCACATCCGCTTTATTTCTGAACATGGTGGACTCATACCCCATGCTTCGGAGCATTCCTGCAAGTTTCTCGGAATCTTCCTCATTCATCTGGCATCCCCAGGTTTCAATCAGGTATTTCTTGCTCAAATCTATATTCCCCTTTTCTATTTTCATACATCAAAAAGAACTTTTTCTTTCATAAGAATCGTTCTCTGCTTAACACAACAGTTCTATTATAGCTAAAATAGCAATTAAATAAAAGTAGTCTAGACATATCCCATGAATTCATAAATGGTCAACAAATCCAATAATAATTCGCTAAATTACATTAAATTGTAGCACGGTATGACTTTTTGTTAATATATTGTCATTATTGATTGGATTAGTGAAAACGTTTATACTGGTTCTGTAACAAAATTGGGGGGGTGTTGTGATGAACGTGGAATTTTCAGAAAGAGCAAACCGGATCAAAGCTTCAGAAATCAGGGAACTGCTGAAATTGACCGCACGACCAGAAATCATATCATTTGCAGGAGGACTTCCTGCTGCAGAGCTTTTTCCTTTGGAATCACTTGCTGAAATCAGTAAAGAGGTGATTCTTCAGGAAGGAAAAACAGCATTGCAGTATAGTACCACCGAGGGATTCAATGATTTAAGGGAAGTTATTCTAAAGCAAAGACTGGCAAAGGTGGGCATCTTTGCTACTTTAGATGAAATTTTCATCACATCCGGTTCTCAACAGGCACTGGATTTCACAGGAAAACTTCTCATCAATGAAGGCGATCAGGTAATTGTAGAGTCTCCCACCTATCTGGGTGCACTCAATGCTTTCTTGGCTTATGCTCCTTCCTATGTGGAGATTCCATTAGAAGAGGATGGCATGGATCTGGATTTGTTAGAAGAACATCTGAAAAGTGGATTAAAAGCGAAATTCCTGTATACCATACCAGATTTCCAGAATCCGTCCGGAATTACGATGTCTCTGGAAAAAAGAAAACGGCTTCTGAGCCTTGCAAACCAGTATGATCTCATTGTCATTGAAGATGCGCCATACGCGGAGCTTGTCCTTGAAGGAGATCAACTTCCTCCGCTAAAATCTATGGATACTGAAGGACGTGTTATTTATCTTGGCACCTTCTCCAAGACATTTACACCTGGACTTAGAATCGGCTGGGTTGTGGGACATCCAAAAATCATCCACAAATTTATACAGATCAAACAAGGTTCAGATCTTCAGACTTCGTCATTGGACCAAAGAATTGCGGCCCGGTATATGCTGCAGTATAATCTGGATGAGCACATTGAGCTGATCAAGAAGGTGTATAAAAATAGAAGAGATGTGATGATAAATGCAATGAGAGCATCCTTTCATAAAGACATCACTTTTACAGACTCAAAAGGCGGATTGTTCACTTGGGTGAGAGTAAAAGAGACCATGGATACGAAACTCATCATGGAGGAGGCATTGGCGAGAAATGTCGCTTTTGTGCCCGGTGCATCTTTTTTTGCCAGTGGAGACAAGAAAAATTATATGCGCCTCAATTATTCTTGCATGCCAGAGGAAATGATCGAAATTGGCATCAGAAGGCTGGCAGAAGTACTTAATAAATACTACTGATTCCTGTATAATAAATAAAAAAAGAATGGAGATCAAAACATGAACTTATCAAATAGAATCAACGAGATGAAGTTTTCTCCCATCCGTAAGCTATCCCCTTACGCTCAGGCAGCCCGCAAAAAGGGGCTGAAGGTTCTGGGTCTTAATATTGGACAGCCTGACATTGAAACTCCACCACAGTTTATGGAGACCATTAAGAAATATGATGAAAAGGTGCTTAAATATTCCGAATCCAGAGGTGAAGCCGTACTACTCGAATCATTTATCCGGTACTATAAAGATTATGGTATTGAATTTACAGAGGAGAACCTCATCATCACCAATGGAGGATCAGAAGCTCTTCAGTTTGCGCTGTTCTCTCTTCTGAACCCTGATGAGGAAGTGCTCATTCCAGAACCTTTCTACACCAACTACTCTTCCTTCACAGATATCGTAGGCTGCAAAGTTCGAGCGATTACAACCTACGGTGATGATGGATTCCATTTACCAAAGATGGAAACGATGGAAAGTCTCATTACAGAGAAAACAAGAGCCATCCTTATCTCAAGCCCATCCAATCCTACGGGTACCATATACACCAAAGAAGAAATCCGTATGCTTGCAGATCTTTGTTTAAAATATGATCTGTATCTCATTTCAGATGAGGTCTATCGAGAGTTTGTCTATGATGGTCTTGAAGTCCACTCACCAATGGATATTCCAGAAATTGAGGACCGCGTAGTGCTTATAGACTCTATCAGCAAGCGCTACAGTGCATGCGGTGCAAGAATTGGGCTTGTGGCTTCCCGAAACAAAGCCATCATCCAAGCTATGATGAAACTTGCTCAGTCAAGGCTTTGTGCCCCAACACTGGAACAGGTAGCAGCGGCTGCACTTTACGAAACTCCAAAGTCCTATTTCGAGGCCGTAAAAAAAGAGTATCAGGAACGAAGAGACATTCTTTTCGAAGGCATTTCCAAGATTCCTCAGGTAAAAGTCAAGAAACCGACAGGTGCCTTCTATATGATGATAGAGCTTCCCATCGACAACGCAGAAGACTTCTGTATGTGGATACTGGAAAAGTTCAGCTACAAAAACACTACCATTATGATGGCCCCTGCCGAAGGTTTCTATCTCACAAAAGGACTCGGTGTAAAAGAAGTGCGACTTTCCTACTGTATTAACCAGGAAGACCTCTCTCTTGCTGTGGAGATCTTAAAACTGGCTATTGAAGAATATAATAAAAAATAAAACAACAGACGGTCAAATTGACCGTCTGTTATTTTATGTAATATAACCATGTGCAAGTGCTCTTTTCTTCCTGAAAGCCTGAAGAAAGATAAAGCTCTTTGGCTCTGAAATTGTCCTCATTGACATCCAGATAAATCTCCTGAATATCAAGATCTTTTGCCCTAGACAGGATTGCATTGAGAAAATCTCTGGATCTTCCTTTTCCTCTATAGTCCGGTGCAATACCAAAGTTTACAAGAAAATAGCAGTCCTCCTGCCGATTGATCTGGCCATAGCCCACATATTGATCTTCTTCTACCAGAAAAAAACTGAGTTCAGGGATGTAGGTTCTCTTGGAGATTTCAAGAAGAACATCCGTAACGGACAACGGCACCCGATACTTGTTATCAAATATCTGATTCTGCAGTTCCACCCTGGCTTTCACATCTTCTATCTGAAATCTCTTTATTTCGACCTCCCGCGAAATTTGCGGCGGGGGATCCAGTTTTCTTTTCATCCTCAGAAGTCCTTTTCTGTATGTGAATCCCATCTGTGTCAATAGTATATGGTTTTCTTCATTGTCTATGGTGGTGTATTCAAACTGATGGATGTCCAAATGAAGGGGAAGAGATTCCAAAAAAGCATCCATTGCCTGAGCCAGCGGTTCTGTCTTTAACTCTGCAAACAACTTTAATGGAACAATACTTCTCATTTTCACATTATAATTTCTTGTTTCTGACCAGAGAATCATTACAGGATCGTCATGACAGCAGATGATTCTTGTTCCAGAACGGTACTGTATCTTATTGAATAAAGAACTCTTCATATATCTATCATAAAGATTCTCATTCAATTCATTGAACTCTCTGCATTTGAGCAGTTCTTTTTTATAATATTGAAGATCCTTGGCACGAAGTGGTAACGCTTTATACATACTTCAACTCCTTGCTTGTAAGAATTCTTTACTGAAGTATGATAATTATATCATAGCTTGTAAAACATATGCTATCATTCGACACACTTAATGTCATGGTAATCGAAGTAAGGTCATCTTCAGCAGCGCTCTCGCTGCAAAGGTAAGGCAAAGTTAAAGGAGATTTTTCGGATACTTTGTTTAAAATGCTGTGTGGAGTCTTACCTTAAGCATTTTATATAGAGCCACCGCAATGAATCCTCCAGCCATGGCCGTGAGAAGCTGAGGCACCCCCATGGCAACTGCAAGTTTTGCTTTTACTGGTTCTGGGATTCCAATGGCAAAGAGATCAATCAGCCGGGTAGCACTGACGAAAAGGAAAATGAACTTCAGTACACTCGCCAGCATAAATCCAATGAATTCTCCAGATTTCCGGTTCTTAAGCAGAGCAAAAATACAGCTGTAAAGAAGATTGCCTGCTGCAATAAAAGGAATGAATGGTGCCATGGGTGCTGCAAGAACACCAGAAAAAAATGCTAATACAGGTGTCAAAACGCCAATGAGAATTGCCCATTTTAACCCCGCAAAATATACCGTAAGAAGCAAAATAGCATTCACCATAGGCCCAACAAAAAATTGATTGATCTGTGGAATATTCTTACCCAAAATCTGAATAAGGACTGCTAAAGTCAAAAACAAAGCACTGAAAATCATGTTTCTGGTTTCTTTTTTTACGTTCATTTTCTTTCCTCCCATACCCTAATGATAACATTTTAACATGATTCAGGAAGAAAATCCTGCGAAACTAAAAAAACCCCGGAAAAACCGGGGTTTTGAGTTAGAAATCTTAAGATTCAATTGCCTTAATGCTTAAAGATACCTTCTTGTTTTCTTCTGAAGAATCAAGAATCTTTACCTTGATGGTTTCACCAATGGTCAGCACTTCTGAAGGAGATTCTACTCTCTGATGAGAAAGCTGTGAAATATGTGCAAGTCCATCCACGCCAGGTTCCAGCTCAATGAATGCACCAAAGTCTGTAAATCTGACAACCTTGCCTAATACGACGCTTCCTTCAGGGTACTTCTCTTCAATTCTTGTCCATGGATTTTCCTGAAGAGCCTTCAAGCTGAGTGAAAGTCTCTTCTTCTCGTTGTCAAGAGCGATGATCTTCACCTTCAGCTCATCTCCAACCTTCAGAACATCACTTGGCTTTCCAACTTTTCCGTAGGAAATTTCAGAAACATGAAGAAGTCCATCAACACCGTTTACGTTGACAAATGCACCGAAATCGGTAAGTCTCTCCACATGCCCTTCCAGTACCTGTCCTACTTCAAAGCTCTCCCAAGCACTTGCTTCCTGAGCAATTCTGTCTTCCTGAAGCTTCTTTCTTCTGGACGCAACCACTCTTGTTGTGCCTCTCTTTTCTTCAATCTCAATGACATTGACATCCAGATCCTGATCCTTGTAAACAGAAAGATCATTTACTGAGTGCAGTTCAAGATGTGAGGCAGGGATAAAGACTCTCTGTCCTAGGTAAGTAGCCACTACACCACCCTTAACAGCATCCTTCACCTTGACTTTGACAGTCTCATTGTTTTCGTGGGCTGCTCTAAGGTCTCTAATCGCTTCTTCTCTGTGCATTTCTACCATGGAAAGGATAAAGAAGGAATCATTTTCCTGTGGTCTTCTGATAACCTTAGCTTCAATTTCCTGACCAAGTTCAAGAACTTCTGTCAGATTTCCTTCAGAATCTACGGTAGCTTCTTCAATGACAAGCTTACCATCATGGCTGGCTCCTACAAGTGCTACTATAGCTTCTTTATCGTCTAGCTGGATGATTTTTCCTTTGATGATCTGGCCAATTCTCACTGGCTTGTCATAAAGATCCATCAGATCCTGCATTGACATTTCATTTTCATTGTTTTCGATGTTTTGATTATCCATCATAAGTTTTCCATTGCCTCCTTAATTATCCATTCTGGTGTGGATGCACCCGCAGTGATCCCTACTCTCACTGCATTTTTAATTTTTTCTTTGATTTCGTCCAATTCTCCTGCATTTTCAATATGGAAAGTCATTGGACAGTTTTTTTTGCATATTTCGTAGAGTTTTGTGGTATTAGAACTGGTATATCCTCCGATGACAATCATAGCATCCACTTCCTTGGAAATCTCTTCAGCAGACTTTTGTCTGTCCTCTGTTGCTTTGCAAATGGTATTGAAAGCAACAAACTCTTTGGCAGTTTCAGCAATATTTGTAATCAGCTTCACCCAGTTCGATTGTTTTTCCGTAGTTTGAGCAACTACGCAGATTTTACCTTTCATCGGAAAATCAATTTCTCCACTTTTAGTGATATAAGCACTGTTATTACAGTATCCGTTGATCCCGACGACTTCTGGATGGTGTTCATCGCCAAGAATTACAATCTTATACCCTTTATCATGGTGCAATTTGACTTTCTTCTGAATATTTATCACATAAGGGCAGGTCAGATCCACAATGGAAACCCCTTGCTCCTTAAGCTCATCATAGACCGCCATGGCAACGCCATGTGTTCTAATTATGACCGTATCTTCCTTCATCAGACTTGGAATGTCTTCCATTGAAATCTCATGAATTCCTTTATTTGCAAGTTTTTGTGTCACGTCCTTGTTATGAATCAATGGCCCCAGCGTGACTACTCTACCTTGAGGACTCACGAAATCAAAGGACTGCTTTACTGCACGTTCTACGCCAAAACAAAATCCAGAGTTATTGGCTCTAATAATTTCTCTCATTTTGCTCCTTTTATAATCACCGTACTCTTGACAATATGAATTATATCATAAATAGACAAGTGATAAAAAGTCTTTCAACATATATTCATAATTTTATTCGAAACTTGCGAATAAATTTCAACGTATCTAAACATTACCTTCCATATTATACTCTATTTCATGAAAATTAGCTACAAATTCTATAGAGTACAATGAGATTCTCTTTCATTTCTCCCATTGACTATACTCTGCCAGACCCTGTTAGATCCGGTCTTAAAGACTTCGCTTTCCGGAGATATACCGAAGTCCCTGGCGCTGACGCCTCATAATGTATCATGACTCGAATGCACAATCCTAAAGCCCCTTTTACATCCATTTCCTGAAAATGAAGGATTGGCACATCTGTGATGCCAAGTTCTTCTCTCAGGTATTTTCCGGGATATGCAGAACAAATATCTTTAGTTGCTGTAAAAAGAACCGAAACCATTTTTTCTGGTATCAGACTATTTTTCGCGATGAGTTCACGCATGAGTTCAACGGTCGCTTCCTTTATTTGTATCGGTGTATCGGTATCAATCGTAGTCGCACCTCTGATCGCAATCATAAGGAATCACCTGCCAGAAAACCTGTCGAGAAAGCAATTTGAAGGTTGAATCCACCCGTAACAGCATCCACATCGATCATTTCTCCTGCGAAAGAGAGATTGTCTATGACTTTTGATTTCATGGTACTTGGATCGATCTCCTTTGTCACCACACCACCCCTGGTGATAATGGCTTCATTTATGGATTTTGTTCCTACCACTGTCAGCGGGATATTTTTCAGCACCCTGACAAGATTCAGACGTTCCCCTTTTGTAATGCTGTTGCATTTCTTCTCCGGATCAATACCAGACTGTTCGACAATAAAAGGAATCAGTTTTGAGGGCAGTAAATCTGTCAATGCATTTCTGAAATCTTTGTTCTGATACTTCAGGAAATCTCTTTGAAGTCTCTGATCCAATGCACTCTCATGAAGTCCTGGTTTCAGATCAATCAGACCTTCCACATGACCCGGTTTATAAAAAGCGGATGCAGAAAGCACCAGAGGCCCACTGATTCCAAAATGAGTGAACAGCATTTCTCCAATATCCGTAAATACTTCTTTATTCTGCACCTTCAGCGTAAATCTTACATTCTTAAGGCTTAGCCCCTGAAGATCTTTCACGAAAGTTTCCTTTGTTACCAATGGAATCAGTGAAGGAGTCATTGGATACACGGAATGTCCCATGCTGGCGGATATATTCTGAAGGGTTCCATCTGATCCAGTACCAAAATAAGAACACCCGCCACCAGCGAAGACATACCAATCCCCAGTTATACTGCCTTTAGTTGTGACAAGCTTCAGAATTCTGTTCCTTTCCAGAATGACATCTTTTACCAAGGTATGGTACTGCACTTCCACCTGTTTTTTTAATAGTTCTCTCCGAAGCACGTCAATCACATCAGAGGATTTATCAGATTCCGGAAACACCCGATGGCCTCGCTCCACTTTCAGAACCAGCCCCCGTTCTCTAAAAAAATCCATCAGCTGTACATTGGTGTACGAATACAATGCGCTATAAAGAAACTCAGGGTTTCTAGGAATATTTTCAAAGAACTCAGAAATATCCTTTTCATTGGTAATATTGCATCTTCCTTTTCCAGTGATAAAAAGTTTTTTCCCGATTCTATCATTTCTTTCCAGCAAAATCACCTGATGACCATTTTCAGCAGCTCGAATGGATGCCATTACGCCTGCAGGGCCACCACCAACAACTATTACTCTCATATATTATCCTCACATATTCTTCCGTATTCCGGAATATCTTCATCCATTATGATAAAGAAAGGCTTGCAATAATGCAAGCCTTCTGAACTCTTCTATTTTAATACTGTCCTTGAGCAACCATTGCTTTTGCAACCTTGTCAAATCCTGCAATGTTCGCACCAGCAACCAGATTGTATCCGAAGCCGTAGAACTCTGCAGCTTCTTTTGCGTTCTTATGAATATTCTTCATAATCTGATGAAGCTTTGCATCCACTTCTTCTTCTGTCCAGGATAGTCTCATGCTGTTCTGTGACATTTCAAGAGCAGATACAGATACACCACCAGCATTGGCAGCCTTGGATGGACCAACTACAACTCCGCTGTTCAAGAAATGTGTAACAGCTTCGTTGGTGCATGGCATATTTGCGCCTTCACAAACATACTTGATTTTATTGTCTGTAATCATCTTTGCATGTTCAATGTGAATGTCATTCTGGGTTGCACAAGGCATTATAATATCTACTTTTCTGCCCCATGGCTTTTCACCAGCAAAGAATTCCACGCCGAACTTGTCCGCATAGTCTTTTACCTTGTCTCTACCTGAGTTTCTCATTTCAACCAGATAGTTGATTTTTTCTGGTGTGCTTACACCGTCTGGATCGTAAATATATCCATCTGGACCGGATAGTGTAACAACCTTAGCTCCGAGCTCTGTTGCTTTCATGCAAACGCCCCAAGTAACATTTCCAAAACCGGATGCGGCGATGGTTTTGCCTACCATTTTATCGCCCAGGTGTTCGAGAATCTCGTTACAGAAATATACGATACCGAATCCAGTAGCTTCTGGACGGATAAGTGATCCACCATATGGAATACCTTTCCCTGTGAAGACTCCATTTTCAAATGCTCCACGGATTCTTCTGTACATACCGAACAGATACCCGATTTCTCTAGCGCCTACTCCGATGTCTCCAGCTGGAACGTCCACATCTGGTCCAATATGTCTATAAAGCTCTGTCATGAAGCTCTGGCAGAATCTTAAAATTTCACTGTCTGATTTTCCTCTTGGGTCAAAGTCAGAACCACCCTTACCTCCACCAATTGGAAGTCCTGTCAGAGAGTTCTTTAATGTTTGCTCAAAAGCAAGGAATTTCATGATGGAGAGTGTTACAGATGGATGGAATCTGAGTCCGCCTTTGTATGGCCCAATCACACCATTAAACTGTACTCTATACCCTCTGTTGACCTGAACATGTCCATTGTCATCTTCCCAAGAGACTTTGAACATAATCATTCTTTCAGGTTCAACGAACCTTCCAAGAAGATTCATCTTCATATATTCCGGGAACTTGTCAAGAACAGGCTTCAGTGTAGGAAGAACTTCTTCTACAGTCTGAATAAACTCTGGTTCATGACCATTTTTCGCCTTTACATCATTAATGATCTTCTCAATGTACTCTGTTGAGCTAAGCATTGTACTTGCCATTTTTTTACCCCCAAATTTGTTTTCCGTAATAGTGGTGATTAGTCTTACATGTCTATTCTACAATGAAATCCACTGTTTTTCACCCGCTTACAAAAAGTTTATTAAGTTCTTATTAAAACCTTTACATCCTTATAGAACCAATTATTTTTTCATAAATTTCATTAAGAAAAAGATGAAAGGAAGGGATAAAATATAAAAATCCATACTTCGTTATTTGGATAACGAGTATGGATTTCGATTCTGGTTCGATTAATTGAAGATATCATGCTTCTTCCAAATTTCTTCCAGGGTGTTGAAAATCTCACCCACCTGGTCTTTTTTTCTCATACCAACTGACACAATCACAGCATTTATGACACTGAGAGGGGCCACAAGAGAGTCTACAAAGGATGCCATATTGCTTTGTGCAATGAGGCTATAGTCAGCACGTGCTGCCAAAGGTGACAGCAGACTGTCGGTGATGACGCTAACCTTTGCACCTCTGCTTTTCGCAAAATCCAGTGCTTCAATGGTTTTCTGGGAATATCTTGGAAACCCAATTCCGATGACAAGATCGTCTTTGTTGAGTTTAATCATCTGTTCAAAAATATCACTATACCCTTGATGGATAGAACGGACATTATCCAAAAACAAGTTCAGATAAAAAGCAAGGAAATTTGCCAGTGTGTTGGAACTTCTAAGGCCTATGATATAAATATTTCTTGCTTCAAAAATCGCATCAATGATCTGCTCAAAAGTCTGCTCATTGATCTTCTCCAGCGTAGCACGAATATTCTCCATATCCGCCTTCAGAACACCTTTCAGCGCATTTTCTGTATTGACTAGACTGTTCGTCAGCTCCAATCTCTGCACGGTGGTCAGCTTTACTTTCACGATATCCTGCAGCGATTTCTGTAGTTCTGGATATCCTTCATAACCGAGCTCATTTGCAAATCGTACGACAGTGGATTCGGAAACTCCTACACTTGCACCAAGCTTGGATGCCGTCATAAATGCTGCCTTGTCGTACTGTTTCAGTATAAATTCAGCGATCAGCTTCTGCCCCTTGCTCAGTTTTGCATATTTGCTCTGGATGACTCTCATCAGATCATCACGGTTGCCTTCCATAACTTATCCTCTCTTTCAAACATCCATTAACGGATCATCAGTGTTCATGGTTTCATCTCAATTATTTTCATTATATTCTGTTTCTCTATAGCAGTAAAGGAAATCCATGGCTGTTACAGCTCTTTTCCTGTTCTTTCTCCTGCTGATAAACAAATTAAACTTTCTTTAGACGCAAAGCAGTATATTATGATTGAACAAAAAGTATGGTTTAAGTTTACTATAACGCATCAACCATAATAAATATTATGTTAACAAATTCAATCACATACGCCTTACTTCATTCTGCTGCAATAAAAAAGCCCAGCGCATGACACTGAGCTTTCTTGACTTCATGACGTGATGGATTCTACAGCTTATATCTTTTCAGTTCATTTTTCAAGAACAGTACTACTTTCTCCAGCTCGTCTATGTTTTCCGTAAGTTTCGATATTTCACCCGCAAAACTTGTGACGTTGGCACTCATTTCCTGTGATGAAGCTGAATTTTCTTCAGCAATGGCCGCTAATTTATGCACATTATCAAAAACTCGGTTGATTTTTTCTGTTTCCATGGACAATTTGTTGGAGATTTCTGAGATGGATCCGGAAACTGCATGAATTCTCTTTGCTGCAGTCTTGCTTTCTGATGTGACATTTTCCATGGTTTTTGTTCCTGCATCCAGTTCTCCATACTGATCATTGACCTTGGATACCATGTCATTAACACCAAGTATAAACTCGTTCAGATTTGTATTGATGGTGCTGACAGCTTCTTTTGAGTCTTCTGCGAGCTTTCGGATCTCTTCCGCAACCACACTGAATCCACGTCCCATTTCTCCAGCCCGGGCAGCTTCTATGGATGCATTTAAAGCCAGAAGATTGGTCTGTTCTGCAATACTCTCTACTGTTCCAACAATGCTTATGATGTCTTTCACCTTTGTTCCAAGATCTTTCCCTGTTTCATTGACCTTCGAAAAGTTCTCCTTTACCAGGTTCATTTTCCCAGAAACCTTCTCCAGATCTTTAAATGACACTTCAATCTGCTCTACTGCATCTTCCAGAGATTTTTTCCCATTCAGCTCCTGTGTACTGATTTCATTGAGGATTTTTATATTCTCTGACAGTATACTGACTGATGCTTCTGTTTCTGTGGCCTGATGCTGTGCACCTTCTGCCACTTCTTCCACAGAGCTTGCAATGAGCTCAGAAACATCTCCAAGGTTTTTAGCAACCTTTGAGAACTTTCCAATAAAGGAATAAAGGTCATCCATACCCCCTCTATAGTAGGTGAATTCCTCTTTCAGATGTTCCTTTGCTTGTGAGAGATTCCCGAGGATTCCTTCAAACTGATCCGCTGTGATGACCTTAAGATCTTTGGACAAATCCAGCACTTTAATGGCTTCAATCTCTTCTTTAATATCCTTCACAGGTTTCAGAAGCAGATGATTCCCAATTGCCGATGAAACAAGAACCGTAAGTGGAATTCCTGCAAGAAGGACCAGATCTTGTGTTCCCTGTAAAGCAAATATTGCTGCAGCACTCACTAAAGCAGGAAGTATGGCAGATTTCAGGGGCAAGGATTTTATGACGCCAAAGGAAAGCACTCTAGAGAAGGGATATTTCTTCACTTTTTTCGGTGTCTTCTCAAAGGAGAGATGAATTTTGACTACATGAACCTCCCCTTCTTTGGTCTCTTCTAAAATCTCTGCATGGATCTTCTCACCAAAGTGATTTCCAACCCCTTCAATGAGTCCCATGAGGTAATGATGCAGACCTCTTGTGGATTTATAAACCATCAAAAAATTCTTCTCGTCAATGGGCTCTGGTATCAGTCTTGGTGGCTTTGCACCAGAAATCATTTTGGTCAGCTGTGCATGAACCGTGTCCATCATCATCAGGAATCCCATGGCTGAATTTGTCTCAAAATAGGAAGGAAACCATTCCCTAAAAGACTGAACGTTGTTCACCCCTAAAGTCCGATAGAGGTCTTCAATCTTCATCCCTTGCTTTTTCGCAAAATTTTCCATGATCCCTTTAATTTCCGCATCATTAATCTCCTCCAGCGGTGTAATGATTCTCTGAGGATTCCATCCTGCGGCTTTCAGAATTTCATTTTTCTGACTCTCTCCATACAGTCTCGTTAAAGTTGTCAGCCAGATGCTTACCAATGTCCCTTTCATTTCCTGTCTCCTCTTCATTAAGTTATAATACTGATACTGCTTCTATCGGCACTTTATTCAATTTATTAATATATACCATCAGATTCTCATTTTAATCATTTTTTCATGTCTATGGGGTATAAGTGGAATCATAAGAGCAACGCAGAGAAGAAAAACAGGAAAAGGAGAATGATGATGAACGCCATAACAAGGAATTTACCCATGGAGAAACTGCTCCATGATGCTATAGATACTTATCACAGTTGTGTTCCTTGGGAAGAATGGACACTTCCGAAAGTATCCATTCTTCAGAAGATGCTTCATGAACGTAAGCTTCGAAAACTTTTGGAAAAGACATTAAAAGAGCTTCCGGATTTGGATGAGACCTCACTCAGACAGATGAATAAAGAAGAGAAAGATGAGATGAGAGCAAAACTGAGAGAAACCGCAAAAATGCTGGATCAGGAAAAACTGCTCTATTCCACACCTTTCCTGATGGAGTTTATGAATCTTGGCTTTTTGGAAAGCACCGAAGAGTTTTTTGAGAGATCACAATCATTTGAACCAGAGTTTAAACCAGAAGATCTCTTTCAGGCTGTCCGTAATGTTTGGATTATGAACTGTCTTCAGCTGCTTTTTCATAATCCAGTCTGTCTGACATCCTCCATATTCTCTTACAGCCTTCTTTATCCCTATACGGATAATTATCTGGATGATCCGAATACTTCCAGTAAGGAGAAGTCCTCTTTCAATCACATGATATACCAAAAAATACTAGGGAATCCTGTTTCTGCTCCCACTCCTTACGAAGCTAAAGTATGCGCCCTTCTGGACAACATTGAAAAAGAGTTTCCAAGAGATGCGTATCCATCCGTGTATGAAAGCCTCTGGTATATACAGGACGCTCAGTCGAAAAGCATCCTTCAGTGCAATAAGGAAGTGCTCCCACAGGAGATTCTCCACCTAAGCTTTTACAAAGGAGGCGCCTCTGTACTGGCCGATGCGTGCCTTGTCAAAGGTAATCTCTCCCCCAATGAATCCACCTTTGCATTCGGCTATGGAACCTTTCTACAGTTGCTGGATGACTTGCAGGACAGGATGGATGATGCCTCGATGAATCACCAGACCCTGTACAGCGGGATCCCAGTTGAATCACACCTGGATGAATATATAGAAAAACTTCTCCGGTATATCGACTGCGTTCTGGGATCCTTTGAAACAGAAAGCAACCCGAAAGTTCCAATGAACGAAGTCATCAGGAGCTGTATGCGTATGATGGTGGAAAGTGTTGTTGGCAAGCATCCTTCCTATGTCTCAAAAAACTATTACAAGTCGCTTGAATCTTATTCATCTGTGAGACTTTCCTTTTATCCTGAAATGGAAAAGATTATGGAGAAGGCTCTTCGAAATAAAGAAACTCAAAACACAGGCTCATAAACCATTACGAAAACCCCTGAAGAAAATCACTATGATACATCTTCAGGGGTTTTACTATTCTTCTTCAAAAAGCTCTATGTCTTCTTTTTCCAGTTCTTTCTTCTTCTCATCCAGTGCGACAAACTTCTCCGGCAGTGGATGCTCCTCTTTGAGATCCTTAAGAGATGTGAACCCAAACTGAATCAGGAACTCATCGGTGGTCCCATAAAGTTTGGGTCTGCCCGGTGCATCTTTTCTGCCTACGACTTTAATGAGACCTTTTTCCTGCAGCTTCTGGAGCACATAATCACTGTTGACTCCTCTGATCTCGTCCACGTCCACTCGAGTTACCGGTTGCTTGAAAGCTATGATTGATAAACATTCAAGAGATCCTTTAGAGAGGCTCTGTCTCTCGTTAACCCCAAGTAGCTCCTTGAGATAAGGAGCATGGGCTTCTTTTGTACCAAGCTGCAGTTTGTTTTCCAGTGCAAGCAGCCGGATCCCTCTATGGTTTTCTTTCAGCTCCTTTTCATAAGCGGTTATGACCTTCTCCAAATCCTCCATCCGTATTTTCATGATCCGTACCAGATCTTTTTTCTTCACAGCATCACCTGCAGCAAATAATATACTCTCCAGGACACTGATAAAGTAGCTGATATCCATTGGGTCTTCCGTGCCAGTACTGTTAAAGAGATTCGCTTCCATGTTCTGCTCCTTTCTCTATGATGATTTCCGAGAAAACTTCTGATTGAGATACTCGGATCCGATGGTTTCTGGACAGCTCAAGAATCGCCAAGAAAAAGACAATACATTCGGATTTTGATTTTGTCTGAAATAGGAGTGTGGAAAAGTTGACTCTTCTGTTCTCATAGAGCAGCCGTTCCAGCTCTTCCATCTTATCCTCGATCTTGTATTCTTCTCGCTCCATGATTTTCGTTCTTAGGGCGCTTCGGTTCACCTTCTCTTTCTGTCTGTTCATCAGGCTCTTGTATGTGATATACAAATGATCAATGGTGACTCCCCGAAGCAGATCTTCCAAAGACACCTCATCACCAACGATGGTTTCAGCGCGTTTGGTGAAGATGAGAAGGTCCTCATCATAACGCTCACCAAGACTCTCCGCTAGGAGCTTGAAAGCTTCATACTCTTCGATTCGAAGAACCAGTTTCTCCTTCAGTTCCTCTTCATCCACTTCTTCCACATATTTGGGGAGCATCTCACGGCTCTTGATTTCAAGAAGTGTGGATGCAATGAGTAAAAACTCTGAGGCAATTTCCAGATCCAGCTCCTTCATACCTTGGAGATAAGCAAGATACTGGCTGGTGATTTCCGAAATACGGATTTCCTGTATTTTCATTTTGTTGATTTTCAGAAGATGAAGGAGCAAATCAAAAGGACCTTCAAAATTTGAAATCTGCAGCTGTAAACTTTCCATAAAATCCCCCAGACAGTTGAAATAAACCTCTTCTATTATACAGAAATTTCCCGTGAAAGGAAACGGGAGACTTCCTTCATGAAAGTCTCCCAATTTTTCCACCATTTTATCAAATTACGCCTCAGTGATAACATCCAAAATAAATGGAATATGTTCCGGTCTCTCATCTGCAATGTCATAGGCTTCCTGAGCCTTGTCGTAGGCATCCTGATAGTTTTCACGATTGGTCAGAAGGGTGCAGAGCACATCTCCTTCGGTTACCTCATCTCCTACCTTCTTATGCAATGTGATTCCCGCTGCATAATCGATGACATCTTCTTTGGTTTCTCTTCCTGCACCAAGAAGCATTGCCGAAGTGCCGATCTCTTCTGCCTTAATCTCATGCACAAACCCCTTCTTCTTTGCAATGACCGGCACACTGATCTTTGCTGTGGGAAGCAAGTCCGGATTCTCAATCTGAGAAACATTCCCTCCCTGTATCTTTACTAGTGTCTTCAGCATTTCCAAGGCTTTTCCGTTCTTCATATTCTCACGGATGGCTTTCTCAGCAACTTCAATGGAGTCAAAGGCTCCACCTAACACCGCCATATGACCTGCAATGGTCACACTGACATTCACAAGATCCTGCATACCTTCACCTTTCAGTGTTTTTATGGCTTCCCTGACTTCGTTGGCATTCCCCACTTCTTTACCCAGTGGCTCATTCATATTGGTGAGCACAGCCACAGTATCTCTTCCGAGACCTCTGCCGATTGAAACCATCGCTTTCGCTAATGCTCTGGCATCATCAAGGGTTTTCATAAATGCGCCATTTCCGACTTTCACATCAAGAACAATGGCATCAGAACCCGATGCGATCTTTTTGCTCATGATGGAGCTGGCAATGAGCGGAATACTGTCCACTGTAGCAGTAACATCACGAAGAGCATACAGTTTCTTGTCTGCTGGAGTAAGATCTCCAGTCTGTCCAACAATCGCCATTTTATTGGTGTTGACGTTCTCAATGAATTTCTCCATGGAAAGGCTGATGTCAAACCCCTCGATGCTCTCCAGTTTATCGATGGTTCCTCCAGTATGACCCAAGCCTCTTCCTGACATCTTAGCAACAGGAATGCCTAATGAAGCAACCAGTGGAATCACTACAAGACTTACTTTATCTCCCACTCCGCCTGTGGAGTGCTTATCAACCTTTACACCCTCAATAGCAGACAGATCAATCTGATCACCTGACTCCACCATGGCCATGGTCAGCATCCGGGTCTCTTCAGCATCCATCCCCTGGAAATAAATAGCCATAAGAAGTGCAGAAATCTGATAGTCCGGAATCGCGCCTTCGGTATATCCCTGAACAATGTAATAAATTTCTTCTTTGCTTAATCTCTTACCTTTTTTCTTCTTGTCAATCAAATCCAGCATATGCATATATTCTACATCTCCTCTATAACTCTAGAGATCAGTGTGGTGAAGCTTCCTCTCACTTTGGCGGAAACTTCAATGACCTCCTCATGATTGAGCGGCTGATCCAGAACGCCTGCTGCCATGTTTGTAATGCAGCTGACACCGAGCACTTTCATTCCTGAATAATTGGCCACGATGGCTTCTGGCACTGTAGACATACCAATGGCATCTGCGCCCAGTGTCCTGTAAGCTCTAATTTCTGCAGGAGTCTCGTAGCTGGGACCTGTATACATGGCATAAACTCCACGTTTCAGCTCAATATGTTCTTCTTTTCCGATTTTCTCCGCCAAGGCCATGAGATCTCTATTATAAACTTTAGACATATCAGCAAATCTCGGACCGAACTCTTCCATATTTCTACCCATGAGCGGATTGTTTCCAGTGAAATTCAGATGATCCTCGATGAGCATCAGATCTCCAGGTGTAAAACCTAGATTGACTCCACCACAAGCATTGGTAACTATCATGTGTTTAACCCCAAGTCGTCTCATGACGAACACAGGCAGTGTCACCTCTTTCATCGTGTATCCTTCATAATAATGGAAGCGGCCTTGCATCATGGCAACTTTTTTACCTTTGTAGTCTCCAAAGACAAACTGCCCAGCATGACCTTCAACGGTAGATACCAAAAAATCCGGAATGTCCTCGTATTTTACAACTGTTGGATTTTCAACATGCTCCGCCATAGATCCCAGTCCTGATCCCAGAATGACCAGCACATCGGGTGTATAGCTTATTTTACCCTTAAGGTAATTCACTATCGTATCAATTCTTTTTATATCCATCTAACTTTACTCCTATTCTTTAAATGTTCTATGCTTTGATTTCTGACCAGAAACTTTCTCCATAGAGGTCATTCTGTACTCCGAGATATTCAAGAACCGTCTTCCCGATATCTGAGAAAGTTCTTCTCACGCCAAGATTTGCGCCTGGTTTTACATTCTTGCCATATACAAGGATTGGAATATACTCTCTTGAATGGTCTGTGGAAGGTGTGGTTGGGTCGCACCCATGGTCTGCGGTTAGAATCAGAATATCATCCTCTGTCATGGTTTCCAAAATCTCTGGCAGTCTCTCATCAAATTCTCTGATGGCATTATAGTAGCCGACATAGTCATTTCTATGTCCGAACATCATGTCAAAGTCTACCAGATTCGTCCAAAGAAGACCTCCAAGATCTTCTTTCATGAACTTCAATGTTTCATCCACACCCTGCATGTTGTTCTTGGTATGAACCGAATGGGTGACCCCGATATTGTTGAAAACATCTGATATTTTACCTACGCACATAACATTCTGTCCGGCTTCCTTGACGTACTCCAGAATGGTCTTATTGAATGGGTCCAATGCAAAATCTTTTCTGTTTTCAGTTCTGGTATATACACCATCTTCTCCAACAAAAGGTCTGGCAATGACGCGTCCAACCTGCCAGTCTCCTACAAGCATTTCACGGGCAACTTCACAGTAACGGTACAGTTCATCCAATGGAATGACCCCTTCGTGGGCTGCAATCTGGAACACAGAGTCTGCAGATGTGTAGATGATGGGATAACCGGTCTTTACGTGTTCATCTCCCAGTCTTTCAATGATTTCCGTACCAGAAGCAACTACATTTCCCAAGGTTTTTCTGCCTATTTTGGACTCAAAGGCATCCATAATCTCTTTTGAGAATCCTTCTGGATAAGTATTCAGGGGTTTTTCTAAGATGACTCCGGACATTTCCCAGTGACCCGTAACGGTATCCTTTCCTACAGAAAGCTCTGCGGACTTTCCAAAAGCCCCTTCTGGTGTATCTATAACAGATACGCCCTTCAAAGGAGCGATGTTGCCAAGTCCTAGCTTCTCCAGATTAGGAATCTCCATGCCGCCGACCTGATCTGCGATATTGCCAAGCGTGTTGGAACCTACATCTCCATATTGATCCGCATCTGGCATCTCACCGATACCAACAGAATCCAGTACTACAAGTATTGCTCTTTTCATTTTTTCCTCCTTGCTATGCCCTTGGATGGGCATCCTCATAAACTTCTTTAAATTTTTTATTCTTCACAAGCTTCAAGTAAATAGTAGTTGCTTTTATATCATTATGCCCTAGCAGCAGAGAAAGTGTTGTGATATCCGCACCACCACTCAACATATGCACGGCATAAGAATGACGTAAGGTATTCAAGTTGATGCTTTCTGATAATCCAGAAATCCTCGCGTACTCTTTCAAGATTTTCCAAAGTCCTTGTCTTGTCATCTGGTCTCCTCGATGGGAGGGAAATAGAACTGATGCCCCGACCACTAGATCCACCCGCGATGATAAATACAGTTCAATGCTGTCCATGGCGAAAGACCCTAACGGAACCAATCGATCCTTGTTCTTTTTCCCCTTTACTGAGAGGTTCCCCCGGGTCATATCCAAGTCCCGATACCGGAGCTCAATAAGTTCAGATGCTTTGATTCCTGTGGCGTAAAGCACCTCCAATATAGCCTTATCCCGCTTTCCTTTCATGGTACTGATATCAGGGGCTGAAAGAATCTCTTCCACTTCTTCTACACTGATTGGTTCCGGAAGATTTCTTTTGATCTCAGGCAGTTCAAAATAAAGAATAGGTGCTTCCCTTACTTTGTTCTTTTTTCTCAGATATTTATAAAAATTACGGATAGAGACCAAATGACGGGCTATAGTGGCTCTGGACATATTCAAATCCAGCAGGTATCCAATGAAATTAGATACTTCAATTTCATTGAAGTCCTCAAAATTGAGTTCTGCTTCTTCCAGAAACGAAATAAGATGGATAAGGTCCCGTCTATAGGCATCTATTGTATTCTCAGACTTGTCTTTTGTTCTCAGTTCATCAATGTATTCACTCAGATAGTTTTGCTTCATACTGTTTTCCCAATGTATAACAAGCTACGGTTTTAAGATCCTTGATTTTTCCGGTCTCAATTCCATCTTGAAACTCCTCGTCTGTGAGTCGAACAAGGTCAATGAACTCATCATCGTCTCCACCGATTTTACCCAAGGTAAGACCTTCTGCTACGAACAGATGTATAAGTTCGTCGCTGTATCCTGGTGAGGTGGCAAAAGCCCCCAGACTTTTTAGTGTACTGCATTTATATCCTGTCTCTTCCTCTAGTTCTTTCAATGCATTTTCATAGGGAGTGAGATCCTTCTCCAGTTTACCTGCAGGAAGCTCCAAATAGGCTTCTTCCATAGGTTTTCTAAACTGCTTCACCAGAAGAATTCTGCCTTCTTCATCTCTAGCCAGTATACAGACTCCTCCAGGATGTCTGACGATTTCCCTGAAAGCGCTCTTCCCATCAATCAGTTCTACCTGATGGGTTTCAAGGGAAATAATTTTTCCGCTGTATAATTCCTCTTTTGAAATTGTGTCTTCTCGAAACAACATTTGTAACTCCTTATCTTCAGTGATAGAAAAAGACCCTGGGAGTTATCCGGGGTCTCAAAACGGTTGTCAGCAGTGTCTGCTGCACTTCTATTCTACTACAAAACGCTCATAATGATAAGTATCTCCAGGGAGCACCACGAAAATATTATGTAAAGTTATAATATTATTCACAATTACTGGAGCTTTATTCTTCAGCTTGTCCTTTTTCCAGTCGGAACTTGTCGCTGATCAGCGCAATAAATTCTGAATTCGTCGGTTTCCCTTTTTCGAAATTCACTGTAAATCCCTGGATCTTATTCAGATTCTCAAGCTGTCCCTTATTCCAGGATACCTCGATGGAATGTCTGATGGCACGTTCCACACGGGATGAAGTGGTATTGAACTTTGCAGCGATATTCGGATAAAGTTCTTTGGTCACTGCAGACAAGAGTTCTACATTGTCTATCACTTCAATGATGGCTTCTCTTAGATAGCTGTATCCTTTGATATGAGGCAGTATGCCTGCTTCCTGTAAAATGGAGGAAAGCTCCGTCGCAAGATCCTTTTTCTCCATACCATCTTCCTGAAAATCGGCGGATTTCATATCCTGTGATTTCATGATCCCGTCCTGGGATTCATGAAAATAACTTTTGATTCTTTTTTTGATTTGCTTCAGGTCAATCCCTTTCACCATGTAATAATCCGCTCCAAGGGTAATGGCGGTATTTGTGACTTTATCATGGGAGATGGCGGAATAGACAATGATGACAGGTCTGTCTTCCATATTCTTCAAGGATTCCAAAACACCAAGCCCGTCAAGCTCAGGCATGATGATATCCAAAAGAAGCACGTCAGGCTTTTTCTGCTGCATGATTTCCAATGTTTCTATACCATTTTTCGCAACCCCTACCACAAGTAGTTCCGGGTCATTACTTAAGAACTCATTCAGTAGAGCACTCATATCCGCATTGTCATCTGCTATGAGTATTTTAATCAATTTTTTCATAGTTCACCTCTTTAATCCTTGAGATTCGTGTATTCTAAACAAATTATACTTCACAACGCATCGTTTTCAAAGAAAATACTTTTTCTTCAGTATTTCTGTTTTATCGATGGTGTCTTCTGCATTTTTGAGCTGTGGATCTGATATTTTAGAACCGCCAATCATTTTTGCAAGCTCCATGGTTTTTCCCTGAAGATTCAGTTTTTCCACTCTGGTGAATGTTCTCTTCTTTTCTTCATGTTTGGACACCACCAGA
Source organism: Proteiniclasticum ruminis (assembly GCF_900115135.1). Taxonomy (GTDB): domain Bacteria; phylum Bacillota; class Clostridia; order Clostridiales; family Clostridiaceae; genus Proteiniclasticum; species Proteiniclasticum ruminis_A. The sequence continues at coordinate 426,948 of NZ_FOVK01000001.1, forward strand.
TGATGATCCGAAAACGCTGCAATCTGAGGAAGATGTGTTACACAGAAGACCTGGAATCTCTTGGACAATGAATACATTTTTTCTCCAACGGCCTCTGCGATTCGACCGCTGATTCCCGTGTCAATTTCATCAAAAATAACAGATGGAGTCTTATCCTTCTCCATAAATGCAACTTTCATGGCCAGCATGATTCTTGAGAGTTCTCCTCCGGAAACAATCTTTTCCAGTGCTTTCTTGGGTTCACCAATATTGGTGGAAATGAGAAAACTCACATCGTCGGTTCCATACTCATGGATTTCCTCTGTCTCCACAACGGAAACGGCGAACTCCGCCTTTTCCAGTCCAATGAACTTCAGTTCCTCATTGATCTTTTTTGAGAGAGCTTTCCCTCCTGTGAGCCTTTTGTCATGGAGTTCTTTTCCAGCCATATAAAGCATTTTTTTCTGTGCATCGATCTCTTTACGGGTTTTGAGAATAATCTCATCCGCATCTTTCAGTTCCTCATATTCCTGTCTGATTTTCTCATAATGCCGAAGAACCTCTTCGATGGTTTCTCCATATTTCTTTTTATAAGTGCTGTATACATATAATCTTTCATTGATTGTATTAAGTTCATCCTGATCATAATAAACGATTTCACGGAATCCAGCGATATCACGGTACGCTTCCTGTAATGAATAATAGGCATTTTCCAGATTGTCCAAGGGAGCTACTGCTTTTTCAAAATGCTTCACAATGCTCTTGAGGCTCTGTATTGCTGAGGTCAGGGATTCCAGCACACCATTCTCATTATCCATCAGTTCATAGGCTTTCGTAAGACCCGTTGAGATCTTTTCTGCATGGCTGAGCATGGAAAACTTTTCCATCAGCTCTTTCTCTTCATGAAGATTGAGCTTTCCTTTTTCCAGGTCTTCAATCTGAAACTTCAGATAATCCATGAGTTTTTCTCTGTCTCTGCTTCCCATGAGCTTTGAAAGCCTGTCCTTTAGTCCCTGCAGTTTATGAAACTCGTCCAAATACCTTCTATACACAGGTTCTTTTTCCAGATCAATAAAACTGTCCAGATAGGACAGATGTTTTGACACATCGAGTAGATTCTGATTGTTGTGCTGACCATGAATGTCCAAAAGTTCTTTTCCAACCTCTTTCAGAACACTTAGAAGAACCGTTTTCCCATTGATTTTCGCTAGATTTCTGCCTTGCATGAATGTCTCTCTGGAAAACACCACCAAGTCATCATAAGGTATCTCCTGGGCTTCAAGAAGCTCCTTCATCCCGTCATCCAGGGTGAATACAGCCTCGACAAATGTCCTGTCCGAACCCGTCCTAATAAATTCTTTACTGAATTTTTCACCAAGCACAAAATTGATCGAATCAATGAGAATGGACTTTCCTGCTCCGGTCTCTCCCGTAAGAATGGTGAATCCTTCCTCAAAATTCAATTCCAGATGATCAATGAGCGCAAAATTCTCCACTGTTATTCGTAAGAGCATGTTATCTCCCCACCAGTTCAGAGATCTTCTTTACTATTTCAACAGCCATCTCATTGGATCTGACCAGCATGAAAATCGTATTATCTCCCGCAATTGTACCCGCGATCTCCGCAAGATCCAGCTGATCTATCGCTTCTGCTGCTGTGGATGCAGCTGCAGTTATGGTTCTCACCACTACAATCTTATCGATATTCTCTACAGAAATGATTGTGTGGGACAACAGTGTCACAAGTTTTGAGATGGCGTCCTTGCTCTCTTCTTTATTTGCCACATATTTATATCTTCCCGTGGCGCTGAGCACCTTGATCAGCTGAAGGTTTTTGATGTCTCTTGATACCGTGGCTTGGGTCACATGAAACCCTTCCCCCCTGAGTTCCTTTGCCAGCTCCTCCTGGGTTTCAATCTCTTTTCTGGAGATGATCTCCAAGATTTTGCTTCGTCTGTCAATTTTCAATATCGTTCCCCCCTTGTGTATTTATGGCTTTATATAATAATTTTTGTCTTAAAACATGAAAGTAATCATAGCCATCCAGCCTGAGTATTTTGCAGGAGGAAGCAGCTTTTTGGATTCGAATGACAGAATCCCCAGTGATCCTGAGATTCACCTGTCCATCCATGGACAGGAAGTATTCTTCATTGCTTTTACCAATCTTGAGTGTCACAACTTGTTTACTCGATAGAACCAAATCCCGAATACCAAAACTATGCGGACAGATTGCTGTGACTCCTATGGCTTCTACTGTTGGATACATGATGGATCCGCCAGCAGAAAGATTATATGCGGTGGAACCTGTTGGCGTTGTCAGAATGATACCATCTCCTCTGTAACTGTTGGAGAAGTCCTCATCTACATGAAGCTCAAAGTGAATGATATTTCCTAATGCACCTTTATGCACCACAGCATCATTCAATGCCACAAAACTTCTGCGCTCTCCACTTTCCATTCGCAGTGTAGCCTCCAGCATCATTCGGTCCTCAATGGAATACTTGCTTTCTTCAATCTGGAGCAGACTGGATTTCAGTTCATTTAGCTCTGTCCCGGTTAAAAACCCAAGATTCCCGATGTTCACCCCAAATAGAGGAAGATCTTTTCCATAGGCCAGTCTTGCAGCAGACAGAAACGTACCGTCTCCACCAAGAACCAAAAGAAGATCCAACCCCAAAGGAAGGTGATTCTCTGTCACAGAAAATACCTCTATTTGAGGCAGTGTGTCCCGTATGATATTTTTTGTTTCCTCAAGGTACTTCCCCTCAGGATCTTTTTCCTCATTGCTGTAGATACCAATCTTTTGCATGTAAGTCCCCCTACCCTAGAATTTACAGAGTATGTGCTCTTTCAACCAGACTTTCTACGTACGAAGGTGAGATTCCTTCTCCTCCCCGATCCTTTTTACCAAAATAGATGAGAAACTCAATATTTCCTTCCGGGCCTCTAATAGGTGAAAAATCCAGCCCATATACATAGAGCCCCTGTTCTTTCACAAAATCAAGAATGGCCGTTAGTACTTCCATATGCGTTGATTTTTTCTTGATGACGCCTTTTTTCTCCACTTTATCTCTTCCAGCTTCAAACTGAGGCTTAATCAGCGCTACCATTTCTCCTGATTCTGTCATAAGTTCCATTGCTTTGGGAATGATTTTTGTGATGGAGATGAAGGACACATCTGTTGCTGAAAAATCAATCCAGTCCTCAATTTCTTCCCTAGTGGCGTATCTGAAATTCAGTCTCTCAAGACATACCACTCGCTCATCCGTTCTAAGCTTCCAGGCAAACTGCCCGTAGCCCACATCAACGGAGTACACTTTTTTCGCTCCATTTTGAAGCATCACATCCGTGAATCCTCCTGTAGAAGCGCCAATATCAAGGCAGGTCTTCTCATTTATATCAATGCTGAAGACTTCCAAAGCCTTTGCCAGTTTATATCCGCCCCTGGAAACGTAGGGCATCTTCGTGCCCCGGTCTTCAATATTTGCAGTTCTCAATATTTTGGTGCCTGGCTTATCCGACTTCTGATCGTCCACATATATTTTGCCTGCCATGATCTGTGCTCTTGCTTTTTCCCGGCTTTCATAAAAGCCCAGCTCAACAAGCAGCACGTCCAGTCTCTCTTTATCACTCATTTTTTTCTCCTGTAAATGCAAGAATTCTATTAGACAGCTCCTCATATCCTAATCCATGTACTTCATACAGCTTCTCTACACTGCCCTGTTCCACAAACTGATCTCTGAATCCAAAGGTAAGTACATTTCCAGCCATAAAATGTCCCATGGCACTTTCAAGGATCATGGATCCAAATCCACCATGAACCATGTTGTCCTCCATCGTAATGATTTTATAGCCCTTGTCCAGATGGCTCCTGATGAGTTCATGATCTACAGGTTTAATGAACACACCATTCACAACTCCATAAAAGACTCCTTGTTCCTCCAGTTTTTCAGAAAGGATCATTGCTCTTGCAACCATCTTGCCTGTAGCATAAATAAACCCGTCTCTGCCTTCTTTGAGCACCTCAAACTTTCCTGGCTCAAAATTTTTCAGAGGTGGAAGATCTATCCCTTTCTCATCGCCTCCCCTTGGATAACGAATGGCCAGAGGGCCATTAAATGTTTCCGAAAAGTAGAGGATCTGCCGCAGCTCTTCCATAGACTTGGGAGCCATAATCGTCAGATTGGGCACTGGTGTCAAGAAAGACAGATCAAGGATTCCCTGATGAGTCTCCCCATCATCTCCTACCAATCCAGCACGGTCAATACATAGCGTTACTGGCAGTTTCTGAAGACACACATCATGAATCACCTGATCGTAGGCTCTCTGAAGAAAAGTGGAGTAGAGCGCAACATACGGCTTCATCCCACCGACCGCAAGACCTGCTGACAAGGTGACTGCATGCTGCTCTGCAATGCCCACATCAAACAACCTATTGGGATAGAGATCCCTGAATCCTCCAAGGCCGGTTCCGTCAGGCATCGCTGCCACCACAGCTACAATTCTCTTATTATTTCTGGCCATTTCGACCAATGTGTTTCCGAACATTTTAGAGTAATTGAGACTTGCCGAATCCTTTGCTTTTCCATTTTCTTTATTGAAAGGTGGTGTGCCATGGAACTTATCCGGTCTTTGCTCGCTGGAATGGTATCCTTTTCCCTTTTTCGTCAGCACATGAACCAGTTTGGGACCTTTAATCTCTTTTGCGATCTTCAGAAGTTTCGACACTTCTCTGATATTATGTCCGTCCACTGGTCCGAGATACGTGAGTCCCATATTCTCAAACAGCATATCGGGGAGAAGCATCGATTTAATGCCCTCCTTCACTTTATCCATAGAGCGGTTGATGCTCTTTCCAAGAGGCATTTTTTCAACAATGACCTGCACCTCTTTTTTCGCACGTTCGTAGTTTGGAAAAGCCCTGAGCTGACTGAGATACGTGCTGATACCACCAACATTGGGAGAGATACTCATCTGATTGTCATTGAGCACAACGATGAGATCTGTCTTCTTGTCTCCCACATCATTCAGCGCTTCCAAGGCCATTCCACCAGTTAGCGCACCATCTCCGATGACGGCTACCACTTGGAAATCCTCTTGCATCAGGTCTCTGGCTCTTGCGATACCCAAGGCCGCACTGACAGATGTGGAGGAATGTCCTGTATCAAATACATCGTACTTGCTCTCTTCCCTTTTGGGAAATCCGCTGAGGCCTCCAAACTGTCTAAGACTATGAAACTCACCTTTTCTTCCGGTGAGGATTTTATGCACATAACTCTGATGTCCTACATCATAGATGATTTTATCTTTTTCCAGATCAAACACATTGAACAGACTGATTGTGAGTTCAACTACCCCTAGATTGGGCGCAAGATGCCCACCGGTCTTCGAAACGGATTCCACTAAAAATGTTCTGATTTCATGGGAAAGGTCGCGTAGTTCTTCCAGAGTTAATTTTTTAATGTCTTCCGGTCCAGTATACCTGTCATCCAGTATACCCATATACTTACCCCTCCTAATAGGTTCTCTCCATGAGGCTCTTTGTGAGTTCCTCCAGCTTAGTCGTATCACGGCGAAGTTTTGAAAGCGCGGCAAGGCATGCCTCAGTGGCTTCTTTTGCCATATCTCTACTTTTATCCACGCCAAACAGTCCCACATATGTGGTTTTATTGGACTTCTCATCTTTTCCGACTGATTTCCCTAACACCTCTCTGGTTGAAGTCACATCAAGAATGTCATCCTGAATCTGAAAGGCCAGTCCTAGGTTTCCCGCATACTCTTCCAGAAGTTTTATTTCTTCTGCCTTAGCACCTGCATAGACTGCAGGTGCGCAAACCGCCGCTGTAATCAGTGCACCGGTCTTTTTATGGTGACAGAGCCTCAGTTCATCGAAGGTGGCGGGGTGTGTTTCGTGATGAAGATCCATTACTTGACCTAAGATCATGCCATTTCTTCCTGAACACCTGGAAATATAAAGGGCAGCCCTTGCGCCCGGCTCCCCGTGTACTGCATAGCACTCCAAAAGCACCGTGAAGGCTTCATTGAGCAGCGCATCTCCTGCAAGAATTGCATTCGCTTCTCCAAACACTTTATGACTGGTCAGCTTCCCCCTTCGGTAGTCATCGTTGTCCATGGCAGGCAAATCATCATGAATCAGAGAATAAGTATGGATCATTTCCATGGCTAGTGCCATGGGAATGAGATCCTCTTTGCTCTTTCCAAACAGTTCTCCTGTGAGAAGACAAAGAACCGGACGGAGTCTTTTCCCTCCTATGGACATACTGTATGTCATGGCTTTTGTTATTGTATTATCCGGCAACCGCCTGAAATAATTCAGAATCTCTGTATCCATCAGATTCTTCAGTTCTATCATCTTCAAAACTCCGTTTCTTCATCACTTTGTATCATTTTGACTTTGGCTTCTGCCTTTTCTAGAATCTGCAGCAGTTCCTTGGTCAGAGAAACACCTTCTTCGTATTTCTTCATCGATTCCTCAACAGAAAGCTCCCCGCTTTCCAGTTCATTGAGTACTTCTTCCAGCTGTTCAGTCAGCTCTTTATAATTTTTCACTTTCTTCGCCATATACACGAACCTCCATCTTGACTTCCCCATCTTTCATCTTCACCGTAAGTGCTTTCAATGTTTTCAGCTCTGCTACGCTTCGAATGAGATGGTTCTTCTGATCAAATATCAATGCATACCCTTTATCCAGGATATTAAGAGGATTATGGGCTTGGAGCAGACTATAGAAAGACTCCAGTCTTTCCCGCTCTCGTCCCATCCTCTGCATAATTATACCATCTAAACGGTTTCTTTTCTGTTCTATATCCAAATAACTGTTCGCAAGAATTGTGTTTGGATGACTTTTCTGAAGCCGTCCCTGAAATGAACTGAATACCGTTTTTTCGTGACGGATCCTGGACAAATATGCCATCTCAAGTCTTGCGCGTCTTTCCTTCAAAGAACGTAGAGCTTCCGAAAGAGATGGAATGACAATTTCAGCAGCCTGGGATGGTGTAGCTCCACGATAATCCGCAACAAAATCTGCAATGGTAAAATCCACTTCATGACCGATTCCTGTAACAACTGGAATCTTGGAAGCGGCAATTGCATAGGCAAGGGTTAAATCATTAAAGCAAGAAAGATCTTCAAAAGAACCTCCTCCTCTTGCCAGAATGATCACATCCACATCTTTTCTCTTGTTCACTGCTTGAAGCGTTTCCAGCAGTGCTCCTCTTGCGGCATCTCCTTGCACAAGCGTTGGGAAAATCAGAAGCTCCACAGTGCTGTTTCTTCTTCTTGATACATTGATGATGTCCTGCACTGCTGCTCCGGTGCCAGATGTGATCACCGCAACTTTCTCGGGATACGCAGGCAGCCCTTTTTTTATTTCAGCACGAAAAAGCCCCTCTTTCTGGAGCTTTTCTTTGTTTTCCTCAAATTCTTGGTAAATTTCACCCAGACCTATCTCTTCCAGTTTATTCACGTAGAGCTGATACGTCCCTTCCTTCGCATAAACGCTGACGCGTCCGCTGAGAAGCGCTTTCATCCCGTCTTTTGGATGTTTCTTCATTGATGAAGCATCTTGACGGAACATCACACAGTTCACCTTTGCATGCTCATCTTTGAGCGAAAAATACAGATGTCCAGAACTGTGTGCTTTAAAATTGGATATCTCACCGAGGACGGTGAGATTGTTTAAGATAAAATCATGATCAAAATTTCTTTTGATATAGGCGTTGAGATCTGTCACACTCATGGTTTTCAGTTTCATCGCATCCTCCATGGAGACATCTTATTTCCGGAAACTTTCATCATATAGATCCAGCAGAGTTCTTATCAGAATGGTAGTCGTAAGTGTACCTACGCCTCCAGGAACTTTCGTAGCATATGCCGCCTTCTGTAGAACACTCTCCAGATCACAGTCCCCCACAATCTTGCCGTCAAGCTCTGAAGTCCCTACATCAATCACGGTAGCACCTTCAGACACATACTTCTCATCGATCATCAGAGGTCTTCCCATGGCACTGATGAGAATTTCACCAGACCTTGCCATCATCGGCAGATTGCTGGTTCTGCTGTGACATACCGTAACGGTCATATGTTCCCGAAGCAGTAGCTGTATCAGTGGCTTTCCCACAATATTGCTGCGTCCAATGATCACTGCATGCTTACCTTTGAGCTCTCCATGAATATTCTTCAGTATTTCTACCACACTGGAAGGCGTGCATGGTGCTACCCCTCCTGATGTAGAAGCCAATAATCCGATGTTGATGGGATTGACGCCATCCACATCCTTGTCTTTACTGATGCTTTCAGCTACACGTTCTTCATTGATGTGCTTCGGCAGCGGAAAAAGAACCATAATCCCATGTACCTTGTCATCACCATTGAGCTCGCCAATCATCGAAAGAAGGTCTTCCTCTGATGTATCCTCAGCCAATGTGATCTTCAGCATTGTTCCGCCTAATGCTTCCAGGTTTTTTTTCTGCATTTCGAGATAATAGACTGAACCAGGATCTTCTCCCACAAGGACCGTTGCGAGAGTAGGCACTGGTTTGCCTTCTGCTTTATAGGTCAAGATACGACTCTTCAGTTTTTCTTTCTCTGTTTTTGCTATCGCTGAAACATTAATAATCTCTGCCATCTGTCCCTCCTGGATCGAAAAATCTTCTGCAACCTTATTATGAACTTACTACTCTTGACCTTTCTCCTGATGTGCGATTTTGTCCAGCACTCCATTGATAAAAGCTCCAGAGGTTTCATCTGAATACTTTTTAGCGATCTCTACCGCCTCAAAAATCGATACATTCTCCGGGATACCCTGCATAAAGAGAATTTCATAAGTGCTCAACCTCAGTATACTTAAGTTGATTTTAGAAACTCTCTGAATCTTCCAGTTCACCAGATACTTTTCTATGATTGAATCCAACTGTTCTTTTTTGTCATTTACACCGTTGAGTACTTCTTCCAAATACTTCAGATCTGTATCTTCACGCAGGTCCTCATGGTTGTCTTCAAAATAATCATCCACAAGCTCCTCAATGTTCTTCTCATTCATGGTGCTTTGATACAATAGTTCCATAGCGATTTCACGTGTTCTCTTTCTCATACGCTTTTATAGGGCTTAAGCCCCCTCCTCATTTTCTCATAGTACTTCAAAAAACCCTCTGGATTTCAGAGGGTTTTCTTTTATTTTTCCTTTGTCTTCTGATCGTTTTCTTTCACAAATATGTTGTTCACATAAACATTCACTGCAGAAACCTTTAATCCTGTGATGGTTTCAACAGTTTCTTTCACGTTGGACTGTGCCTTCTTTACAACCTCAGGAATTCTGAATCCATACTCAATGCTCACAACCATATCGATGATGGCATCCTGTTCACCTACAGTGACTTTAACTCCTTTGGTCACATTTCTTTTTCCTGTCACCACTTGAGTAATCCCACCAGTTAGGGTTGGATGAAGTCCCTGAATTCCTTCTATTTCACTGGCAGCAATCCCTGCAATGACCCCAACTACATCTTCGGAAATCTTTACTACCCCATAGCCTTGGTTCTTCTTTGTATTTTCGCTCATTTATTTTCCTCCTCGGTCCTGTAGGTCTATTTGGATTAATTATATCAAATTGAACTTTTATAAGCAATTGAATCGCTAAATCCAAAAGTGGGAAACATGCCCTATTACGTCTCTGATGCCGCCTAAAAAAAGGACCTGGTATAAACCAGATCCAAAATCCCAGCTCCATATTGTGCTTTAGACTTAAACTCTTTCCATGTACTCGCCTGTACGAGTATCTACACGGATGGAGTCTCCTTCATTGATGAAGAAAGGAACCATAACCATTGCTCCTGTTTCCACTGTTGCTGGCTTAAGAGCATTCGTTGCTGTATTGCCTTTGACTCCTGGCTCTGTCTCTGTAATCTGCAGCTCCACGAAGTTTGGCGCTTCGACAGAGAATGCTTCTCCCTTGTAGAACTTGATTACAGCGAAGTTGTTTTCTTTCAGGAACTTAATGGCTTCTTCAACCTTTTCAAAGTTCAGCGGAATCTGCTCAAAGGTCTCCTGATCCATGAAATAGTACAGTTCTCCATCATTGTAAAGATACTGCATTTCCTTTCTTTCAATAACCGCTTCCTGCAGTTTAGTGGAAGGGTTGAATGTGGTTTCTGTCATACCACCTAGTATTACGTTTCTCAGCTTTGTACGAACAAATGCTGCACCTTTGCCAGGCTTTACGTGTAGAAAGTCGATTACGACAAACACATTGCCTTCATGTTCGAATGTTGTACCTTTTCTTAAATCACTTGCTGAAATCATTTCTTTTACCTCCAAATTCTATCCTAAACCTAGGAACTGCCAGGCAGAGCCTGGTTTTATTTCACACAGAAGGGCAAAAACAAAGTCTTCGCCTTCTGACAAAATATCAATTACTCTTCTGGAAATTACCAATGATATTTTATCAGATTGACTGAAGTTATGCAATAAATATCGCTTTTGACAGATTTTAGTGATATTTAAAGAAAGGCTTAGAACAACGAAAATATCAGAATATCATACAAAAAACTAGATTATTTAAGGTGAACCCCAATGGACTCTACTTCGTCCACTCATTTCTCAAAACCTCATAAAGATTCTGGATCTGAGTTCCAATCTGAGTTTTTCCATCAGTATGAACATGATAGGATGCCTTCAAATATTCAGGTTCTCGTTTTTCCAGCATAGACTTCACTTCCTCATAAGTTCTGGATAGGGGTCTTGTCCGATCATTTCTGAGTCTCTTCCAGAGAGTGTCTGCTGAACATGACAAGTAAACCGTGATGCCAGAGGTGTTCAGTTTTGACATATTTTCATTAAATATCGGTAGTCCACCGCCTGTGGAGACCACAACATTCTTTAAGTTCATAATTCCGCTCAGAAGTTCCAGTTCAAGAACTCTCAGCCTTTTCTCCCCATCCTCTTCAATGATCTGCTCTGGTGTTCTACCGTAAGCTCTTTTAATCTCTTCGTCTGTATCAAGAAAGTCCAATTCCATTTTTTTTGCAAGTTCTTTCCCTATTGTGGTTTTACCGCACCCAGGCATACCTACCAAGAATATTGGTCTCATATTATACTCCCTTGTTGATCAGCTGAATCTCTTCATCCTGCACCTTCAACTCTACCCTTCTCAGATATCTCAGTACCGTGTCTTCTACAATCAGCACATGCACCGTACCTTCATTATATCCTTCATCGTAATAAATAGAATAGACCCCAACTTTTTCTTTCCTCCCTTTTTTCATATGAACCAGGAAATCGCTTCCCACATATCTCTCATTAATGATGGTCTCAATGAGTTCCAGTTCCTGAAGAAACTTCTGGATACGGACATCAACACTGTAGAGGCCTTTCTCAATATACATATGACTTCGCAGAAGTCTGTGATTTCTGATGGAGAACCCTCCCGCAAGGATCAGCAGAAGTACTGCCGTAATGATGCTTCCTCGTTTACTTTGCAAGATAAAACCCCCGTTCGTAAGAAACGCCTGGAAAATAAAGCCTGATAAACACGATATCCCCTATTTTTCTCATCCTGACATCGACGACACCATGACATATTTCTTGAACCTGCCCCCCTTCAAACACAAAAAGGAGCCTTGAATCCCGCTTTGTCAGCACTATTTTATTCCCGGGCACATAGACACTTTTTTCAATCTGAAGGGTATTGCCAGACAATGCAGTCGCTTCCACATTGTTGTATAACCCAGTTTTCAGAACTTCAAAGGCATGGTATGCGTAATCTGTATACTTTAAAAACTGTAGCAGCTCTTTATAGTCTTCCACTGAAAAAATATACACCCTCATTGCAAGAATTACAGCCATAAGGCTGAACATCATATAGGCTAAAAAGTCACTCAGTGCCGTCCCCCGTTTGATTCCTGAATTCATACCTTTGTCTTTCCTTCCCTCCATAGTAGCCCACAATCTCCACTCTCTCAGTGTCTTTCTGAAATTCAATAACAAACTCTCCCTGCGGCTTTTCTGATACTTCATATTCTTCAAGACTCCCATAGGAAACCCCCTCGTCAACCATCAGTCCACCACTCAAGAGAAGCAGATAATACCCTTCCAGTTTATAGTCAAAATCAAGAAGAGCCTCCATCTCCATCTGCTTTACTTTAAGAACTGCGCGTTCCTCGGTGAATGTCAGTCCTACCATCAGCACAAGAAATACACCGCCCAACATAAACAGATGGATTCTTCCACATTTACTAGTTTTGATCCGCCTCACTGTTGTCAATAACTTATAAAACTCTATAACACTCCCTGATCAACAAATCTGATGGTCTACATTCCCATGAACTATAGAGGTCTTGGTGTTCTCTGTCCTTTTTGTTTTCTGGTGAAAGAGATTACTTCATCAATTGGCTGTTTTCTTGAAGCAATCTGATCTGATGTTCGAGTTTTATAAGATTACTTGTTTTGACAAACGTACTCCCTTCATATTTTTTGGTATTTGCAAGATACCCTGCGCTGCAATCTGCGCAGCCTTTTTTCAAGCTTCTTCGTAGCGTTTATAGAATTGACTTTACTTACATCCTTCTATACCCTGTCAAAGACTCTATATTATAAGAAATCAACTGGACTTGTGCTACTATTCTTCTGCCCTGATGTTTTCTAAGGATTTCTGACATCTAAAGTCATAGTGCCCAGATGAATCATCAGAGACTGCTGCTGTTTCCCATTTTCATAGAACGACACTTTTCCGCTGATGGCCGAAATTCCATAATACTTGAAAGTAAAGCTTGTATTGGCCATGGCATCCGGATAGGAGTACCCATAAAAAAACACTTCACTTCCTGGTGCCATATAGGTTCTCTTTTCGATCTGCTGCAAATGGTTGATATGAAGCAGATACCCTTTTCGGGCTCCCAGCTTTCTGGATTTCATAGTTTCTTGAGCAGTTCTCAGTTCTTCATTCAATGCCCCCATATAAATCACCGCGGATTCTTCCCGGCTCCCGGTAACTCCTTTTGGCACTTGAGTACCACCAATGAGTAAAATGGAGGAGAAAAGCCCCAATGCTATGAGCATTTCAAAAATCGTACTGCCTCTACAGTTTCTCATAAGCCTCCATCATGGGCATCATGACAGCCATGGACAACAGGAAGAGCAAAGCACCAAGAATAAAAATAGACAAAGGCTCCAATAATGCGGTTCTTCTCCTTAAGTATTCTTCAAAGAACGTTTTTCTTACAAGGAGATACGCTTGAAGTGACTCTTCCAAGTTACCAGTTTCCTCCGAGATCTGAACATATCTTACCAGCAGTTTCGAATACCCTCCTTCCTGCAGACTTTCAGTAAGGGACTTTCCTTCTTTGATGGCTTCTCTAATCTTCAGACAGGACCTCCCGCCCTCATCAAGAAGGTGAAGCGCTTCCATGAGATCTATACCACCCTTAATAAGCTGGTACAGCTCATTGATGAATGTCATTTCGTCATGTTCCACCCACTTCTTCCCAAACACAAGATAGCGAAGAACCTTTTTTCTCTGAAGCACTTTAACAGCAGCATAAATAAGAATAAAGGATGCAGCACTAAGCACCGGCATTGGAACACTTAATTGAAACATATAGAGGCTCGATAGGAGCATATTTTCAACTTCAAGGGTACTCAGCATTTCCTTCAGTGGAGGCAGAATATAATAGAGCGCACCAATAAAAAATACAACCGTCGCTGCCAGAAGCAGTGCCGGATAGATAAGAATTCCAATGATTTTTTCTTTAAACATCCGTTCTTCTTTCAAGGATTGTGCTATCCGTTCAAAAGCACCCGCCAAGTCTCCCGTTTCTTCCGCCAATTTCACGAGATGGATTTCTCTTGTTTTAAAGAGATTCATTGTCCCCATGGCCTCTGAAAGAGACCACCCCACAAGAAGCTGCTCAGAAAGTGCTTCTTCTTGTGGATTTTCAGAGAGCTTCAGAACCTCTGTCAGACTGATTCCGTTCTTTAAATAATGACTTTTTTCATAGAAGAACAGTTCCTTGTTGAAGTATGGTTTCTTCCGGATTGGTCTCCAGTTTTCCATAAGCTTTTTTCCCTCCTCTCTCAAATACGAGTTTCTGATAAAATACGGTGGATAGAAGCATGGTGAGCTCATCCTTCTGGAGACCAAACTCCTTCAACTTCTCATAAGCGCTTTTATAACTGAATGCATGAATAGTAGAGATTACCGGGTGTCCTGTGAGCGCTGCTCGAAGAGCCATCCTCGCCGTCTCCTCATTTCTGATCTCACCGATGGCAATATAGTCCGGATCCTGCCTGAGAGCAGCAAAAACTGCCCGTTCATAGGTAAATCCAGAAAGCGAGTTGATCTGGCACTGAACAAGATCCTCCACATAGTTCTCTACAGGGTCTTCAATGGTGAGCACCTTAAACTTTAGATCCGTGAGTTCCTTCAGCAGTCCATAAAATGTTGTAGTTTTCCCCATGCCCGTTTCCCCTGCAATCAGATGGATTCCTCTGAGGCTCTCTATTCGCTTCAAGAGTCTCTCACAAAGAGGAATAGACAATCCTGTAGCAAACAGACTTCTGAACCTTCTATCAAATTTACGGATGACCAGGGATTCACCATAGACAGACTTCAAAAAGCTGACACGGAAGCTTTGATCCTGATATTCAAAAGCACCGTCCTGAGGCAGTCTTTTTTCTGAGATGTTAAGACGTCCCAGGACTTTTATTTTCTGTACAAGCAGTGCATACACCTCCAAAGAGTACCTATGGATTACTTCGATTCCTCCTTCTTCCCGGAAACACAAAAGAACATGATCCTTCTTTGGCAGAAAATGAATATCACTGATCTGTCTGTCTTTGCTGCTATCTAGAATCTCCTCTAGATTCATTAAACCACCTCCAAGTAGCCATACTCTCTTCTTCTCATCGGACTATATTATAAGAATCGAAACAGAAATTATTCATATTTGGTGTCTGTCTGAAAATAAGTTATAATATAGGTTGATTGCACACACTCTGCCTTAGGTAAGGCAAAAGGAGGAAACACGGAAGCTCACTTCCGTGAGAATGGTACTATGGCTTTAGACGGTTTATATTTCTCATCAATTGTAAAGGAACTGCAAGATACTCTTCAGGATGCGAAAGTAAATAAAATATCCCAGCCTGAACAGGACACAGTAATTCTGCAGATGCGGGGGAAAGAAGGCACAAAAAAACTTCTTCTGACTTCCAACAGCTCCTATGCAAGAATACACTTTACAGATATACAAAGAGAAAATCCGATGCAAGCCCCGCTTTTTCTCATGGTTCTGAGAAAACATCTCGTGGGCTCAAAGCTCACAAAAGTGGAACAAGTGGATGGAGACAGACTGATCAACCTTCATTTTCTAGGGTATGATGAGTTTGGCGAAGACCAGGCATTCACCTTGTCCATTGAAATGATGGGAAAACACTCCAACATTCTCCTTATCAGAGACCAGGAAGGAACCATTGTGGACTGCATCAAACATGTATCCTCAATGAAAAACTCCTATCGAACTCTACTGCCAGGAAAAAAATACGTGGCACCGCCTTCCTCTGGAAAATTGAATCCTTCAAATTATAGAATGGAGGAGCTTCGGGAGAAGTTATCTCTTGTATCATTTGGAGAAAACTTCTTCAGTACTGTGTTTGCAGGAGTGTCCAAAAAGACCTCCCATGATCTTTACCATCTCTATCGGGAAGACGAACCTCTCACTTTTATTATGGAAATCTTAGAGAGGATCCTCTCTAGTGACCGGTTCTATATCCTGAAATCGGAAAAAGGTTTTGAAGATGTAACCAGCTATCCCTTTAAGGAAACATATCTGGAATACAGCTCTCCATCCCTGGCATTGGAAACCTTCGTCCAAGAGAAAGACACAAAAGACCGGATGCGTTCAAAAACATCCGATCTTCAGAAAATCCTTGTGAATAATCTCGCCCGAGTACGTAAGAAAATTGAAGTGCTCGATAAATCCATGGAAGATTCCCTGGATAAAGAGGACTTCAAAATTAGAGGTGAGATTCTTTCAGCCAATGTATACGCATTGAAAGATGGTATGAATGAAGCTGTTCTGGATAATTACTATACCGGAGAAAAGATCAGCATCAAACTGAATCCTTCTAAAACCATCAGCCAGAACATTGAGCAGTATTACAATAAATACAACAAAAAGAAACGAGCGGAAGTTATGGCAAAGGGTCAGAAGATACTGGCTCTAGAGGAAGAAGATTACTTGATGTCTATTCTTTTGTCACTGGAAAATCTGGAGACAGAAGATGAGATTCAGGACATCCGAAAAGAATTGATGGCTGCAGGATATCTCAGATTTAAAAAGAGCACATCCAAGAAAGAAAAACAGTCGAAACCTCTTCACTTCAAATCCAGTGAAGGTATTGATATCTTTGTGGGTAAAAATAACGCACAAAATGACTACCTCACCATAAAATTCGCAAACCGGCATGATACATGGTTACACACCAAAAATATTCCTGGTTCCCATGTCATCATCCGGAGTGATCATTTTAACGAAGAAACATTGCTGGAGGCAGCAAATCTAGCAGCTTATTACAGTAAAGCCTCCAAATCCACCAAGGTTCCCGTAGATTATACCCTGGTGAAAAACATCAAAAAACCGTCTGGCGCAAAACCAGGGATGGTCATATACGCAACGAACAAAACCTTGTATGTGGATCCGGAGGCACCAAGAATTCTGAGACAAGAATAACTTTGAGGTGTTTAATTTGAAACAAAAAGGTAAAGAAAAAAGCAAAATAACAACCTATGCCATTAAAGTGTTGAATGGTATGGCACAGGGACTCTTTGCATCCCTGCTCATCGGACTGATCATCAAACAGATTGGTACGCTAACAGGTTTGGACATACTGGTGACTTTCGGAAGTGCCGCCCAGGTTCTTATGGGACCTGCCATAGGTGCGGCTGTGGCCTATAGCGTTGGAGCTCCACCCCTTGGCATTTTTGCCTCAGTAGCCGTAGGCGCCATAGGTGCTGGCACTTTCACCCTAGTAGATGGACAAACTGTCGCACGGATCGGTGAACCAGTTGGAGCTCTTGTTGCTTCTCTCATCGCAGCTGAGCTCACAAAGCTTCTGAAAGGCAAAACAAAAGTGGATATCGTCATCCTGCCTCTGGCAGCAATTGTCATTGGTGGTCTAACGGGTGCTTACATCGCTCCTTTCATTACTGCCTTTATGACCTTTGTGGGCGACTTCATCAATAAAGCCACAGAACTTCAGCCTGTCCCCATGGGCATCATCGTCTCAACGGTCATGGGTGTCGTGCTTACTCTCCCCATCAGCTCCGCTGCGCTCTCTGTTTCACTGGGCCTATCAGGCATCGCTGCTGGGGCTTCTACTGTAGGATGCGCAACTCAAATGGTGGGATTTGCAGTGGCTTCTTTCCGAGAAAACGGATTTGGTGGACTTCTTTCCCAAGGGCTAGGAACATCCATGCTTCAGATTCCCAATATCATCAAAAACCCCAGAATTTGGATTCCTCCAACACTGGCTTCTGCCATATTAGGTCCTGTAGCCAGTGCAGTCTTTAAAATGGAAGGTTCTAAGCTTGGAGCAGGAATGGGAACATCAGGACTTGTCGGCCAGTTTGATGCAATCAGTGTCATGGGTTCAAGCTCGAGAACACTCTTTTTGATCCTTCTGATGCACATCATACTGCCTGCTCTTCTGACTCTTCTTATTTCAGAGATTATGAGAAAAAAGGGGTATATCAAGCCTGGAGATATGAAACTGAATGTATGATAAAAAGCTGGCCAATGGCCAGCTTTTTTCGATGGTCTTTATTCTTTTTTTGATCCGTCCCGATTGAAATTCCGGCTAATTTCCCATTCTGTCAAAGGAATCACGCCTAATAGAAGTATCAGCTGTGCATAAATAAGATACACTGAAAAACGTTCAAGAACTCCAAAACGTTCAAACAGAAAAATCAGTAGAATAGAAGCGGCTGTGCCTACCGCGCCAAGTTTCAGCCAAATCCCGCCTGCTGTCTTATGAGCGAACATCCAGACTTCTTGGTTTTTTGTGGATCTTGGTGTTCGATACCCATATACAGAGTTGATATTTTTGGGTGGATGCTTGATGAAAATCCATCCAAAAATCAGCATAGTGCCCATGAGAAGGCCTGTCGTGCCCAGACTGAATGCCATCATAACTTATCACTCTTAAAAAGGTCTGATTTATAAAGCACCCTTACCTTCTCCGAATCTAAGGACTTTATGACTTCCACCGCCAAATTTACTGCTGCGTCAATGTCATCTTCCGCTGCATAGGAATAATGTGTATGAACATATCTTGAAGGTATCCCTAGCACCAGGACCGGAACGGCCTTTTCGGAGAGATGAATCTTTCCTGCATTGGTTCCTCCACCTCTTCTTACTGCGCTCTGAAAAGGAATATCTTTCTCTTTCGCTATTTCTGTGGCAAGGTTAATGAACCCCCGATGGCTGATATAGCTCTGATCCAGATGCCTGATCTGTACACCTTTCTTCAGCACTCCCTGGGCTTCAAAAGCGTCATAATACATATCATCAGCAGGAGAACCTTCGAAAACAAAAGCCATATCAGGTTTCACCACTTGAGCTGTGACCTGGGCTCCCCGGGTCCCGATTTCTTCCTGTGAAGCCAAAGCACCTACCACATCCACTGGTAGATCCAGCCCTTCAAGCCTGCGCAGTGTCTCAAGAACTGCGTAACAGCCAATCCGATTATCAAAAGCTTTCCCCAAGAGAATCCCTGTTTTTTCTTCTCGGCGGAACTGTACATCAGGGACCACCGGATCCCCCGCAGAAATCCCAAACAGCTCAGTCACTTCCTCACGGCTGGTACAGCCCACATCAATGCGCAGTCCCTCAAGGGTCAGTTCAGATGACGCTTTCTCCTTAGGGGACATAAAATGAGGCGGTTTGGATACAACAATTCCCTTGATGTATTCTCCCCGGCTGTTCTTGATGACCATGCTGTGGGCGGGCAGATTACTCGGTACCCATCCGCCTAAAGGAACAATGGAAATGAGACCTTTCGAATCTACAAACTGAACCATGAACCCAACTTCATCCAGATGGGCGTCCAGCATCAGCACTGGTTTATTTCCGTCATGAGCTGACCTTCTGATATATACATTGTTCATGGCATCAACTTCCACTTGGAACTGAGAGAGTTCTTCACGTACAGATACAATCACATCCTCCTCAAATCCTCCAGGACCGAAGGCATTGGATAACTTTTCAAGTGCTTCCATATTTTTCATCTTCTTCTCCCCCCCCCCTTTTACTCTACTTTACTCTTTAAAAACTCATAAAAATCGGATGTTTTGCTCTTCTCCGGTAGATTCATCACAAATCTTCTCTTGGAGGTTTCAATGTATATATAAGGCGGTTTGGACTTGTCCAGAAAAAGCTTCACTGCGCCATACTCCCTGGTATTGAAATGCCCCCTCAGTTTTGGTCCTACCGCAGAACCATTGGTTCTCATCGTGATCGCAGGCAGATGCTCCAAGAGCTCCACAGTCACTATTTCTTCATAGGGAACCTCTTCTCCATACATTCCCTTGATTTCAAAGGAGTCTTCAAATTGAACCACAGTGGTGGGTCTTGTGGAATAAAACATCACAGCCCCCACAAAAATCACAGTAATCCCTGTAATGATTCCTACAATTACCAACTGTTTCTTGCCATCTTTCTTCAGTTTCCCCTCTTCATCAACCATGTTGCCATCATATTTCTGAATCTTCACAAGCAGTACGATTGTAGAGATGACGAAAAAAACAATGACGGGAGTCATAAGGTTCTTAACATCCAATGCAGTAAGAACTCCTGCTAAATAAGCGATGAAACCATTAAGATAACTGTATAATCCCATATATCTTGCAATGGCTTCCACATTTACATTCTTCTTTTTTTCCTTGGAGTAAGTATTGTACCCTGATATTAAAAAATAAGCCTTACCCTTATGAACTAAAAGCCCCATGCCGATGATGATGGTGCCCAGCAAAAAATAGAACCACATTTCAATTCCTCCCAGTACTCCTGATTTTCTGTTTATTTATGTCCATTGTACCACTTTATCTCTACAGGTAGAAAAGTGTACCCTACACAGATTTTACTGCTTCAAACACACTTTAACGTAATGAGGCATGAATCCCCCAACGGGAGATTACAACACTTTATTCCTGTTCGATCAAAACTCAGTTCTGAAGATGAACTTAAAAAGGTTCTTTCTTCTTTGATCCTGATTCATTTCAGTTCATGAGAAGTGTTTATTCTTTTAGAAGCTTTTCCGTCCATTCCTGCTCTTCGAAACCAATAAGCACTACATCCTCTTTACGAAGCACCGGCCTTTTCACAAGCATAGGATGTTCCGAAAGAAGCTTAAGAATCTCTTCATCAGAATAGGTTTTTACTTTTTCCTTCATCTCCAGCTCCCGGTAGACTAGTCCACTGGTATTGAGCAGCTTTTTGATGGGCAGGCCGCATTTTCTGTACACATCGCGCAGTTCTTCCACGCTCAGTGGCCTTGAGACAATCTCCCGATACTCGTAGTCCAGATTATTTGCCATGAGAAACTTTTTAGCTTTCATACAGGTTCCGCATTTTGCATAACATACTAATTCCATTTGGTGCCTCCAGTTATTTTTATTGCACTTCCATTTCCTGGCGTAGTTCTCACTTCAATCTTGCCAGGTATTCTGTCTTTCAGTTCCGTTACATGGGAGATAATCCCCACAATTCTTCCACTGACGTTCAATTCCATCAGGCAGCTTAATGCGTTCTCCAGAGAATCTTGGTCTAAGGATCCAAATCCTTCATCAATAAAGATGGTCTCAAGATTTACGGATCCTTTATGACTCTCAATAAAATCTGAGAGTCCAAGTGCCAGAGATAAGGATGCCTTGAAACTTTCACCGCCAGACAGAGACTGCACATCTCTTTCTCTTCCAGAATACTCATCAAACACATTCAGTCCAAGGCCTATTTTCTCTCGTCTGCTTTCTGTCTCATTTCGTCTTTTCAGCTGATATCTTCCTTCAGACATTTTTCTCAGACGTGCATTTGCTCTAAGCAGAATTCCTTCAAAGTAGTAACTTTGAACAAAGGTCTCGAAATTCATTCCTAAGTATGCTGTATCATAAAGATCCTGATAAAGCGCCAACACCTTTTTATTCTCCAGATATTCATCATACAGTCTTCCCAGTCGCTCATGGGCTCTGGTCAATCCGTGAAGCAGAATGGACTTGGCCTCCACCTGATCCTGCAGAACCTTCTGTTCTTGCAGCAGATTCTGCAAGATCTTTTGTATTGGTTCAAGACTTTTGAACTGAAGGGTTTCGCCCCGATCCTTCAGTACATCAAATACCCCTTTTGATTTATTGTAGGCCTGATAGAACTCCTGAATCTCCTGATCCATGGTATCCATCTGAGATACCTGATCCCGATAAGCGTTATAAACT
The DNA here is from genome assembly GCF_900115135.1 of Proteiniclasticum ruminis. Taxonomy (GTDB): domain Bacteria; phylum Bacillota; class Clostridia; order Clostridiales; family Clostridiaceae; genus Proteiniclasticum; species Proteiniclasticum ruminis_A. Next base: position 448,423 of record NZ_FOVK01000001.1, read on the forward strand.
TCAACAGAAAGTGCCTCCTGCTGAAGTCTCTCCAGAAGATGCTGTTTCAGTTCAGCATATTTGGCTCTGCTTTGTTCAAGAGTTTCTCGAAGTGTGCTCTCTTTGCCTTTAAGGTTTTCTTCATATTGCCTTGATTTATCGTAGGCATTCTTTGCTTCAAGTGCACTATTATAAAGCGACTGAACTCTCTTTTCTATCTCTTCCGCTTTACTTATGAGTCCCAAGGGTTCCTTTGGTACTCCACTTTCCAGAAGACCTCTTTGTTCACCAGAAAGATCCAGGAGAGCACTTCTGCTTTTTTCATACTGCTCTGCGACGTTGTCTTTATTCTGAAGCTCCTGCTGAAGTGACTTAATAAGATCCTTCAGCGCCAAATCTTTTGTAGATAACCCGTTCACCTTGTTTAAGCATTCTGCCAGCCTTTTTTCTCCCAGCATAAACTTCTGCTTTTCTTCCTGTCCGATCTTGAATGTCATCGCAGCGTTCACCGTTTCAATCTTCAGTTCTTGACGGAGCTCCTCCACCTCTTCATGAAGGTCATGGATATTCGCTTTCAGATTTTTGATGCTGGCATGAAGCTCCGATAGTCTTCTCTCTACTCGTTTTTTCTCTTCTTCTGCTTTTAAAAATCTTTCTTCATCAAAACCCTGAATTTCTTTAAAGCCCAGTGGATGATCCAAGGAACCACAGACCGGACATGGTACATCGTCTTGTAAATTCTGCCGGAGTATCAGTGCGAAATGTCCGCTTTTTTTTCTGCTTTCCTCTGCAAGGTTCGATTCTTTCTGCTCAAGCTCCTTTTCAGTCAGATGAAGCTCCCGGTCTACTTGGATGAGATTGCTTTGAAGCAGCTCCATCTTCTCCATCTTCTTGAAAAGGTTCCCCAGTTCCTTCAAATAATTCTGCTGTTCTTTTTGACTGCTCTTCAGTTTTTCAGCTTCAAGATTTGATTCAGCAAGTCCTTTTCTGACTTGCTCTTCCTCTTCCAGCATCTGTTTCAGCTGTTGTTCTTTTTTGCTGTAATGATTCATCTGCTCTTTAAGCTTATTCAATTCAGCATCAAAGACTGAAATTTTCTGGGATACTTCTTTGAGTCTTCTAGATTTGTCCACAAGATCTAAAATCCGGGTACGAGTCTCCTTCAGGTTATCTACTTCTTCTGCATTTCTGTTGGCGTCTTGCAGGCTTCTTTCCTGACGGACCAGCTGTTCTGAGATTTTTCTCAGTTCCAGAAGAAGCCTCTGATTTTCCCCTTCCTTTCCTTGAATCTCTTTGATCAAACTCTCCATCTGAGTTTCGATGTGGGTGATTCCTGAAATTTTCCGAAGCAGCTTCAGTTCCTGTTCTTTTTTATCATAAACTCTCTTCTGGGAACGAAGCTCTTCATGCCGCTTCTTTGCAACCAGATAATTTTCAAGCTCTTCGTTCTCTTTTTGTCCTAAGAGAAGCTCCTGTTCTATCAGTTTGACTTCCTGATCTTTACTGGCTTTCTCTGTTTTTAAGGCATTCAGTTCTTTTTGCTCTTTTTCCAGTGCCTCATTCAAGACATCTTTGCCCAGCTCGATGTCTCTATTTTCAACTTGAGCTTCTCGTAAAATCTCAGAAAATCTCGTCACCAGATCTTTTTCAACACCTTTTTTCTCATCAAACCGCTCTTTGATAAGAAGCTGGATCTTTTCATACTGTTCTGTGGCAAAGAGCTTTTTTAGTATTTCTGACTTGTCTTTTGTTCCTGCTGTTAGGAACTCCCGAAACTCTCCCTGAGGGATCATCACAATTTTCTTGAACTGATCCAGGTTTAGTCCAATAATGCTTTCAATCTCCTGATTGACTTCTTTGATTTTCACCAAAGCTTCGGCATCATCATCCATCTTCGTAAAATAAGCCTTATTAAGGCCTCGTGCATTCTCAATTCTCTTCACGAAATATTGTCTTCCTCGCACTTCAAAAAGCAGTGAAACTTCCATTTCATCCTTCTCATCTGCGAGCTGACTTCTGAAACACTTGGCTTTGGTTCTAACTTCCCCGCTGCCTTCTCCATATAACGCATAGCAGACCGCATCAAAAATGGAAGTTTTCCCAGCCCCCGTTGGACCCGTAATAAGGAAAATCTTATCTTCATACAGCAGTTTGAAATTCACCGTGGTCTCTTCTTTGAAACCAAGGAAATTCTTCATTTTCAGTTCCAGTGGTTTCATCCCTTCTCACCTCTTTCCAGCGAAATGAGAATCTCCTTAAAGAGCTCTGCAGCGTTCTCATCCATATCCCGTTCATTCTTGAGTTTGTAGAAATCCCGGAACAGTGCTGTCACATCATTTTGCTGAATCATAGAAAATTCAGCCTGCTCATTAAATAAATTCTCTTCTTCTCTCTTTTTTCTCAGTTCCAGTATATTAGGGAATTTAGTTCGTAGACGCATCATCGGATCAAGAATCTCTTCCTGATCTTTCAAAAACACTCTGATGTAATCCTCCGGATTTCCCTCATACTGCAGGTTCATAAGTTCTGTGAAATGCCCTTCCAAAGTGACCACATCTCTTTTGGTGTAGATCGGGATTTCTGATACCTCTACGGCTCCTTCAGCAGAAAGTGTAATCAGGCTCACACTCTTATTGTGATTTTCTTCAGAAAAAGAGTATTTCATCGGAGAACCTGAGTAACGGATCCTGCCTCTTTCCACCCATTGTGCCTTATGCAGATGTCCAAGAGCAACGTAGTGAAACCCTTCAAAGACACTGGATTTTATATAGTCATGTCCGCCCACAGATAGAAGTCTCTCGGAGTCAGACTCTTCCATCTCATCCTTAGCACTTCCAGCCACAAAGCCATGGTAGACAAGGACTTTCCTATTTGAATTCACCTTTCTGCTTTCTTTGAAAATCCGCTCATAGACCATGGAATCATCCTTAAAACTCTCCAGTTCATATATATTTTTCAGAATGGATGTATCACGGTATGGAAAGAGATAGAACTCCACTGGGCCAAACTCATCCTTCAGTGTGATGCATCGTAACGGTCTTCTGACCGTATTTTCAACAATGAGTCCTTTGTCCTCCAGCAGGCTGCTTAAAAAACCAACCCGCTCATGAGAGTCATGATTCCCTGTGATCACCAGATTTTTCTTCCCCAGCTTGACCAGTTCTGTAAGAAAAAAATCATTCAGTTTCACAGCATCTTCCCGAGGTATCGACCTGTCGTACAGATCCCCGGCAATGAGCACAACATCCGGATTCTGTTCTTTAATAATCCTCAGAATATCCTGAAGCATTTCCCGCTGGTCCTCAAGAAGAGATACTCCATTGAAATAGCGGCCAATATGTAAATCCGCTATGTGAAGTATTTTCATAAAATACAACTCCTTCCATAGTTACAGAACTCATCTGCTTCTCAAAACACATCTTTGATATAAAGATGTTTTATTGCTAGCCAGATTCTATTAGAGATATTTTAACATAATTTCTTGCTTCTATTAAAGACTTCTGAATTTTTCTACGTTCACCTTATTACGGGCTCCTGATTCACTTCCCCATGAAAATACGTCTCTAAATTATCTGATAAGTCTGTTCATTCCTTAGTTTTGGTGTAAAATAATCTTAGGAGGTGTCATTTATGCCCAAACGAGTTCGTATGAGTTTAAGGCTTTCAAAGACAGATTATGAGTTTCCTCATGAAATCCTATCGGCTGAGCGGCAGTATCTTGAGGAGATTGCTTCCTGTGCCCTGGATGCTTACCAGGACACCGTTGACTATGAAGGTGAAGACCTGGCGCAAACAATCGAAGAAGTCCAGCGCGTTTATGCAGGATTCTATGGACCACTTATGACTGAAGCCTCCTTTATATACCGGGAGGATGAAACGGTCTATGCAGGACTTCTGACCTGTCTTTATCGTGGAGAACCTACGATCACCTATACCTTCACGCGAAAGTCCAGACAGAGGATGGGCTACGCTACACAGCTGATTGGTCTTGCTTGTCAAAGACTATATGAACTTGGCTATCACTCTCTGTTTCTGTATGTCACCATGGAAAATGTCGACGCTTTACGACTCTATGAATCACTAGGCTTCCAGGAAGTTCCCCTGACTACTCTTTCTGAGATCAATATCGATTGAACCCTTACAGTATATTAGATCCTTTTTTATGGTTTCTCAACAGGTTCATCGTAGAAAAGAAATCATCCCTTCATCTAGAACTTTTCACGTTATGTGATATAATAAGCTTATAAGAATCCATTTTAAGAAAATTTAATATTTTAATGATATAGGTTGCAAAGTCTGCGCTTTGCACGAAGAGGGAAACAGGAAAAGCCTGTGCGGTCCCGCCGCCGTAAGACTCTTAAGAATTCCTACGCCACTGGAGATGATCTGGGAAGGTGAATTCTTTTACATAGTCAAGCCGGAAGACCTGCCTATATTGTTTTAGACTCCCCTCACGGGTCATGAGGTGTCACTTTAGCTTTGCTGGCTGATCTCCAGCAAATGCTTTTACGCACCTTCAAGGGTGCTTTTTATTTTCCCCTTGTACACCTTTTAAGGTTTTTCTTAAAGTGATTCTTAGATTATAATGTACGGTTTCGTACACAAGGAGGAAAACATGAACAAAAAACTCGTAGCCGTTCTCGTCATCATTCTTCTAGCAGTTGGTGGTTTTGGTCTTTCAAAGCTTCTCTTTCCTAAAGGAGAGGAAGGCACAAAAGAAGTCACCATAAACATTATTGTTGCCAATGAAAATATTGACTATACAAAGTCTTTCAAAACTGACGCCCTTTATGTAGAAGAGCTTCTTAACGAGAATACAGAGGAACTGAAAGTTGAAACAGAAGATACACAGTACGGTCCAATGCTTGTAGGACTTCTTGACTACAAAGCGGATGCCACGAAAGAGTTCTACAGCATTAAAATCAATGGGGAAGATGCCATGGTTGGCATAAAGGAAATACCAGTAAATGATGGAGATGAATACACCTTTGAAGTTCAAGGTTTCTAATCTCAGTGTCCATGACATTGTTCTCATCCCTCTGCTCAGCGCTTCGCTGACCGCAGGAAAGATGGCTCTTTCCTTTATCCCCAATGTTGAAATCGTGACGCTGCTGTTTATGGTCTACGCCTCAGTTTTTGGCTTTAAAAAGACCTTTCTGGTTTCCATTATCTTCTCAACCATCGAGATTTTCTTATATGGACTCCAGACATGGCTCATTGGATACTATATCCTGTGGCCGCTGCTGATCTTTCTCAGTGCAATGTTATACAAAAAAACACAGTCTGAGTGGCCGTTCGCTTTTCTAGCTCTGACTTTCGGACTTTGTTTTGGTCTTTTCTTTGCCATGATTGAATCGATTTTTTATGGATTCTCCTATGGTATCGTCTATTGGCTGAGAGGTATTCCCTTTGATGTGGTCCATGGTGCCTCTAACTTCGTTCTTGGCATTTTTCTCTACAGACCACTAGAACATCTGCTTTCCCATCTTCGGGACAAGTATGCTTTTCAGCATGCCATACAGAACAGCTGCAAAACACAATAAAAAAACGCCAAGTCCCAGCGGGCTTGGCGTTTTTTTTATGAATCCTTTTTCTTTTCCCTGTATTCGATTTTTAATCCGGTACCTGTGAAATCAAAGGCATCTCTCAGTTGGTTCTCGATATATCTGGAATAGGAGAAATGAAGTGCTGATTCATCATTGATGAAGAACACAAATGTAGGTGGCTTTACGCCTGTTTGTGTCCCATAAAACACTTTTAGTCTCTTGGTTCCAATCATAGGCGGCTCTTTCTGAAGAAGAGCTTTGCCAATGACATCATTAAGGACCCCTGTAGCAATTTTTTTGTTGTAATTATCATAGCACATCTTGATCATCTGGAGCACTTTATGGGTTCTTTGCCCAGTCAGTGCAGAAATGAACAGGAACGGCGCATACTGCATGAACTTCAAGCTCATCTTATAGTCATTCATGTACTTATCCATGGTCTTGTCATCTTTTTCGATGAGATCCCACTTATTGACAATGACCATGATGGCCTTTTTCATGTCATGGGCATATCCGATGATTTTTTCATCCTGATCGGCAATGCCTTCCTCTGCATCAATCATCAAAACGACCACATCAGCCCTTTCAATGGCTGTAAGGGTTCTAACCACTGAATATCTTTCAATCTCTTCTTTCACCTTAGACTTTCTTCGGAGACCAGCCGTATCCACCAGGATGAACTTTCCTTCCTTCGTATCCAGAAAACTGTCTACAGCATCTCTGGTAGTACCAGCAATATCTGTAACAATGGATCTCTCTTCTCCAAGAAGTTTGTTGATGAGAGAGGATTTTCCCACATTAGGTCGTCCTACAAATGCGACCCGTATGAAATCATCATCCTCTTCTTTTTCATAGTCTTTGAAGTGACTGACCACTTCATCCAAAAGATCTCCTAAGCCAAGACCTTGTCCTGCCGAAATGGCAATGGGATTTCCAATACCAAGATTGTAGAACTCATATGCATTGGCTTCATCTTTCAGATTGTCCACTTTGTTCACTGCAAGGACAATTGGTTTCTGGCTGATTCTGAGCATTGTAGCTACTTCATTATCTGAATCCGTTAGTCCTTGTTTTCCATCCACTACAAAAATAATCACATCTGCAGTATCAATGGCGATTTGTGCTTGTCTTTTCATCTGAGCCAGAATGATATCATCACTCTTAGGCTCAATTCCACCTGTATCAATTAATTTAAACTCATGATGCAGCCAGTCTGCATCTGCATAAATCCGATCTCTTGTTACTCCAGGTGTGTCGTCTACGATGGCAATTCTATGACCTGCCAGTTTATTGAATAAGGTCGATTTACCAACATTCGGTCTCCCGACGATGGCTACGATGGGTTTTGCCATTTACTTCACCTCTTTTTTTCTAACTTTGCATTTCTGTACATCTAATCATATTACCCTAAGTATTTTGTCATGTCAAACAAAAGCTGGATTCTCTGCTTCCGACTCCTTATCTTCCTCGTCCAAAGGGTTCACTCACCGGTCAGTGCTTTTCTATCTTCAGCACCTGCCCGAGAAAAATTTCGACGATCTGAGGATCAAACTGAGTCCCTGCATGGGCTCTGAGTTCTTCGGCAGCTTCTTTTAAGCTCCTCTTCTTACTGTATGTTCTTTCATGTGTCATGGCTTCAAAGGCATCTGCAATGTTCAGGATTCTTGAATGGAGAGGAATTTCTTGGCCTTTGAGGCCTTCAGGATATCCCTTCCCATCGAAACGCTCATGATGATATAAAACATCTTCCGCCAGATATCCGTACTCTTCAACAGATTTGATGATTTGATAACTGGTTTCTGCATGTTTTTTAACCACTTCATATTCCTCATAAGACAAAGGTCCTGCTTTTAGAAGGATTTCTTTGGGAACGTTGATTTTTCCGATATCATGGAGTTTTCCTGCAGTAAACAGTCTTTCTTGAGCCTCTTTACTCATCCCCATGGCTTCACCGATGCTTTTCGCAATCAACGCCACATGATAAAGATGTTCTTTCTCTTTTGGGAACTTTTCTCCTATCCTTGCAAGAATGGTCTCAATCATTTTATTTTTCATGATCTTCCCGTATTTCAATTTTTCACGATACATGTTATTGTCCGACACCTTGACAACTTCCTGTATATTTTGATGTTTCAGTGTTTTGGTCGCGATGCCTATTGCTAGAGAAATCTGAACTGGACCCACTTCACAGGCATCTGCCTCTTTCAAAATCTTTGTTTTCACATCCTCCGCTTCTTTCATGGAAGTCTTAGGCATCAGCACCATGAACTCATCTCCCCCCATTCTGGAAAGGACGTCCCCTTCTCTCAGATGCGATTTCATGATATCTGCCGATTTCATCAGGAGAAGATCACCCAAGTCATGTCCGAAGGCATCATTTGTAAGCTTCAGCCCGTTGAGATCCATCACCATAACAGATAAGGGAAGGTTCCTGTTTAAATCTATTCTTTTCAGCATATCTTCCGCAAATCGCCTGTTGTATAGACCTGTGAGCACATCATGATAGCTTAAGTATTCTGTCTGTTTCTGTTTTTCAATTTTGGGCGTAATATCGCGAAAAACCGTGACAATTCCAGTAATTCCCTGATCACTGCCCTTGATGGGGGAAATGTTCTCTTCAACGGGCAGTTTTCTTCCATCTTTGGCCAGGAGCAGCCGGTCATTGGATTCACCACCGCGATAGTATATTCTGTTTTCTGAGAAGCTGCTGTGCACAGCATCATAGTCCTCATAAATGACTTTATAGATTTCATCAATGGGTCTTCCTAAGGCTTCTTCCATTTTCCAGCCAGTCATTTCTTGCGCTGCTGTATTCATAAGAAGCACCTTATTGGTCTCATCTGTTGCAATCACTCCATCTCCAACGGAAAGCAGTGTTGTCCGGAAGAGCTCTTTTTCAATATAGAGATTCTCCTGCAGCTTTTTCTTTTCTGTCACATCTCTGGCTGCCGCATAGATGAGATTGTCTATATATTGTGCTTTCCACTCCAGCATCACATAGCTCTCATCGGCTCGGCGAAACCGCAAGGTAAAGCTTCCTTCTTTCTTGTCCTCAATCATCTGGCTGATGGATTCTTTCAGAAGGTCCAGATCTTCGGGGTGAACAAACTGCAACGCATTTTGACCGCGGATATGTTTCACTTTAAATCCAAGGAACTTTTCCCATGCATCATTCACCTTTAGGAAAACGCCTCTAGAATCTGTAATGCAGAAGAAATCCAGATTCACTCTGAAGAATCTTTCTAACTCATCCTTCTGTTCCAGTATTTTCAGGTTCGCTTTTTTCACTTCTGTTGTATCCCGGGCAATACCAGTAAATCCTATGACAATTCCAGCTTCATCCAGGATTGGCACTGCATTGGTGGTAAACCAGTGGTAGGAACCATCCTTGTGCAGCAGTCTGTAATCCGCTGTCTCCATCCGCTTTCCTGTATGCTCGATGTGCCGGAAAAATTTCTGTATCCGATGAAGGTCATCCTTATGCACATAAGGTTCGAAGGACTGTCCCAGAGCCTCTTTAATGGAATGTCCAAGCACCTTCTCCCAGGCAGCCGATATAAACAGTAGAATACCATTCTTATCCAGTCTGTACACAATATCATAACTGCTTTCCACAAGGAGCCTGTAATTGTCTTCTCTTTGCTTCACTTCCATTTCCAGAAGTTTCGCTTCCGTGATATCAATATGTGTTCCAAACATCTGAAGCGGTTTCCCGTCTTCAGTCCAACGGACAACTTTTCCTTTATCCAGGACCCATACCCAATGGCCGTCTTTATGTCTCATTCTGCATTCCATGGAATAGTACTCTTTTTCACGGTAAAAAAGAGATTGGACAATTTCGTCAGAGCGTTCAAGATCATCAGGATGAACAAGACTTGCCCAAGTATCGTCTGTAATTGGTTCCAGTTCTTTCAGCGTATATCCGACAATCTCTGCCCATCGCTCATTATATATGTTTTCACCCGTCTGAATGTTCCATTCCCACGTACCTGCTCTGGTCGCTTCAATGATGTCCAGATATTTTTCTTTTTCTTGGAGAAAATGAGCACGCATGGTTTCAGACTCCGTAATGTCCACATGAAATCCTGAAATGGTGATTGGGTTTCCAAGACGGTCCCGGACCAGATGTCCTCTTGTCATAAACCATTTCCAATGGCCATCTCTATGCTGCATGCGGTAAATCGGACTATAGCTTTGGATTTCACCGGACAAATACGCTTCAAGCAGTTTCTCATTCTCTTCGCGCTCTTCAGGATGCCAGCGGTCTTTCCAATCTTCAATCTGTTCGCTGAGCTCCTCATATTGAAACCCCATGATTTCGGCCCATTTTCTGGAAAAGATGATGGAGTTGCTTCTAATATCCCATTCCCAAGTGGCAACACCTATGGCGTTGATGCCAAATTTATATTTATAAAACTGCTCTCTGAAAAAATGATACTCCCGTTTTGTTTTGATATAAGACTTCAACTGAGAAAGGCATAGATTCCAGAGAATCTGCTGATGTGTCTGAAACTCTTTTTGTGAAATCAGTACCGCACCAAATGGTTCTTCTCCGTCCCCCACTATCATGCAATATAGGTCTATGCCCTCAGCAAGGCTTTTTCGTATCTCCATCGGAATCAGTTCAAGTAGAGAGTTCCCTCTGATGCAGGGGAAACAGTCATAGTGATTCACAGTCTCTTTCTGACCCTTTTCTCTCCAGACTGGAAGTGTGAACCAGAAGATTTCCTCTTCTTTGCCAAAGGGAACATCCCCTTTCCATGGCATAAATCCGAACTTCTCTTTCTTCTTGTCATAGGGGCACCAGTATGCAGCAGTGGCTCCAGCCATCTCCCCAATGAGAGGAATGGCCTTATGTTCTGTAGAAATGGTTAGACTGGGATCTTCTTGAAAGTCATACAGAGAAAGCAGCTGATTCACTTTTACCATTGGAGTCTGATACTGTTCCTCTGGACGAAAAAGACAATAAAACCAGTCTCCCTTCATGCCAGTGGATGGAACTCTTTTCACGGTGACAATCACAGGAGTTTCATCTTTTCCAATCCCGATGAAATGAAGTGAGCTCTCACTTCTCTTTACCTGCAAAAGCATTTGAATGAAACGGGAAAAATCCTCCACCCGAAAAACACCATTCAGGGGGAAGTGCGCATCTTGATCTTCTTCTATTACAAATTTATCTCTGAACGCTTTGTTTGAGAAATGCACTTTTCCTTCACAATCCAAAATACAAATCCGATCAGATGAAAGTTCCAGCATATCAAAACAAAACTGATTCCCGATAGACTCCAGCACGCCCATATCATTTCTCCTCAATCCATAAAAATATGCAGCCATAGGTCCTATATTGTAAAAACACTCCTCTTATTATATCGTATGACAAAGGCTATCACAATGCTGTGAAGTTGATAAAATTATGGATTTGAAGGCTTTTCAGCTTTTCACCAGGGTATCTTCTCCTGTATAATTGATAGGACACATCGTTATGAATAAAGGATGCACAGAATGCAAAAATATAAAACGTACTTACTCTCAACATCCATTCTCATCTCCCTAATGATCTTGGCTTCTCACTCGTTAGGAAAGATTGCTATGAAAGAAACCACTGCTGCCTCTCCCCCTTCATCTGAAGTGAAAAAAGAGGCTTATCCTTCAAACCATGGCCATATGGGCTCACAAACGCTTCTTATTACGGCAGTAGGTGATATTATGGTTCATGAAAGTCAATGGCATTCTCAAAAAACACCGGAGAACTCCTATGACTTCACCAATAACTTCACACACATCTCTCCATATATTAAAGCATCTGACTTGGCATTTGCCAATTTTGAGAGCACCATCCTTCAGGGAATCCCCTTAAGCTCCTATCCAGTTTTCAACTCTCCTCCAGAGATCCTTGCCGCCATGAAAGAAGCAGGTTTCACTCACATCAGCACTGCAAACAACCATTCTATGGATACGGGATACAAAGGAATCCAGGGCACACTGAACGCTATGTATGAACAGGGTCTCATTCCCTTGGGTACTTATGAAACAGGAAAGAAAAAGAGTTTTCACATCGAAACCGTTCAAGGGATCAAACTTGGCATCGCTTCCTATGCCACCGGTTATTTTTCAGGAAATACCGTAACAGTCAACAGCATCCAATCCAATGGACTGGAAAGGAACATCAACTTCATCCATATGACGGATCCCCATGAGGCTTTTCTCAGAATCAGAGAGGATCTCCTTATGATGAAAGATGCCTCCGTGGAAGCCATCATTCTTCTGCTTCATTGGGGAACAGAATATGCCTCTTATCCCAGCAGTTTTCAGAAAACACTGGCCAGACTCTTGATCGATGAAGGCGTGCATCTCATCATCGGCTCTCACCCCCATCTCCTTCAGGAAATGGAAGTAGTAACATCTTCTGATGGTCATCACGAAGGTCTGGTCTTATACTCCCTAGGCAACTTCCTTTCCAATCAGAGAGAGGAGATTTTGGGCATCCCTGGAACAGAAGAGGGTGCCATCGCCAGGGTTCTTCTTGAAAAAAACGCAGAAGGCCTGGTGAAAATAAAGGAAGGCACAATTCTGCCTACCTGGGTGCACAGAAGAGAGGTTTCTCCAGATAAAAAGATCTATACCTATGAGATCCTTCCCTTGCTTGCGAGTCCAGAAGAAACAGCGGAAAAGTATCATGCACCTCTTACCACCATCAGAAAAAGGCACCATAGCATTCATAATACCTTTCCCGCAAATCAGCTCTTCTTCTCTGAAAACAATTAAAAATTGGCAGCGCACTGGCTGCCAATTTTTCAGTTTCTATTCTAATTCAGCTCTCTAAACTGGCCTGTGACGATATACACGGTCCATTCACAGATATTCGTTGCATGGTCCCCATTTCTCTCAAGGTATTTCAGTACAAACTGAAGCTCTCCAGCCAATCGTAGAAGGGTTGGATCATTTTGGGCTTTATCATAGAGTTTTCCAATGGACTCTGTTGTCAAACGGTCAATCTCATCATCCATCTTTGTCAGTTCCTGTGCCTTTTCATGGTCTTTGGCCACAAAAGAATCCAACGACTCTGAGATGAACTTCATGACAAGTCTCGAGATTTCGATGAGATCCTCATTGATCACATCCATCAGAATATCTTTGTTTTTCAGGGTAATCTCTGCGATATCCTTCGCATGATCCCCCATACGTTCCAGATCTGTAACAATTTTGATGACAGTGAAAATATTACGAAGATCCGAAGCCACCGGTCCTTGGGTTGCGATAAGACGGATGGCCTCATCCTCAATGGATCTCATAAGGTCATTAATCTGGACATCTTCTCTGATCAGGAGTTCTGCGAGCTTCATATCTTTTTCAGTTAAGGCTCTGATCGCTCTTTTGATCTGCGTTTCCACTAAGAAACCCATCCGAAGGAGATTGTTGTTCATATGGCTGATGGTAAGTTCAATATTGCTTAGTGTCATTTTATTTACTCCTTTAACCAAATCTTCCGGTGATATAATCATCTGTACGCTTGTCACGAGGGTTCGTGAACAGATTCTTCGTACCCCCATACTCAATCATCTCTCCCATCAGGAAAAAAGCGGTACGGTCTGATATTCTTGCCGCTTGCTGCATAGAATGCGTCACAATGACGATGGTGTAATCATTTTTCAAATCTTCCATAAGTTCTTCAATCTTTGCAGTTGCAATCGGATCCAGCGCCGATGTCGGCTCATCCATGAGAATCACATCCGGCTGCACAGCCAATGCTCTAGCTATACATAGCCTCTGCTGCTGACCGCCGGAGAGCCCATAGGCATTGTCGTGGAGTCTGTCTTTCACTTCATTCCATAGCGCTGCGCCTTTTAGACTCTTTTCGGCAATCTCCATGAGCAGATTCTTATCTTTCAGCCCATGAATCTTAGGCGCATAAAGAACATTTTCCAGAATCGACTTCGGAAAGGGATTCGGTTTTTGAAACACCATACCAACCTGGGTTCTCAGCTCCTCGACTCGGATTTCCTTATCGAAAATATCTTTCCCGTGGTATAGAATCTGACCTTCAGTTCTAACAATCGGAATGTTTTCCACCATCCGGTTCAATGTCTTGATAAAAGTGGATTTTCCGCATCCGGACGGTCCGATGATGGCTGTCACTTCATTCTTGTATATATCGAGATTGATCTTCTTCAGTGCCTGGTCCTTGCCATACCACAGGTCAAGATTCTTCACCTCAAAGACAGTATCTTTGTTTTCCATGATTCGTATGCCTCCTGCTAAAATTTCTTTTCAAAGCGATTTCTGATATAGATGGCAATGGAGTTCATAAAGAACAGGACCAGCAGAAGAACCACTATTGTTGCAGCTGCCAGATTCGCATATTCTGGTGTAAGAACGGTATCCAATGTCCAATAATAAATCTGTATGGGCAGCGTGGTGAAATCATCCATGACACTTCCCGGAACTTTCATGATCAGAGTGGGAATCCCCAGCACCACCAGCGGAGCTGTTTCTCCAATGGCACGGGATATACCTAGGATAAAGCCCGTAAGCATTCCTGGAAGGGCAACAGGAATGACCACTTTACTTACTGTTGTCCATTTGTCTGCCCCCAGTGCATAGGAGGCTTCCCGTAAGTATCCTGGCACAGCTTTCAGGGACTCCTGGGCTGAAACCACCACAATAGGAAGTACCAGCAGTGACATCGTCAGACCTCCTGCCAGAATACTGCCACCCAATCCCAATAGCCTTGAAAAAACAGCAAGCCCTAACAGTCCGAATATGACAGAGGGAACGCTAGCCAGGTTGCTGAGATTGATATTGATGAAATGTTTCAGCTTTCCTGGCTTGGCATACTCTTCCAAATAAATGGCTGTGGAAACACCAAGCACAAAGGTCACAGGAACAACAATCATCATCATATAGACTGTTCCGATAATTGCGCCATAAATTCCTGCTTTTTCAGGGAAGATTGAAAGGTTTCCAGTAATAAAATCCCAGTCAAGCCACCCTCTTGCATCTTTGAAAATATCTAGTAAAAGAAATACCAAAACCAGTAGAGCGGATACCACAAGCATACCGAAGAGCCTCTTCAGGGTTTCGCTGAGCCGCACCCGCCTTTTGATCTGAGCAGGATTTGCTTTAAACACTCTTTTTACAGGTGATGCATTTTTTTGAGCATCCAGTTTTGCTGTTTTATTGATTTCCATGCTAATATGCCTCCCTGTATTTCTTTGAGATATAATGTGCCAGCTGGTTCATCCCCATGGTAAATACAAACAGAAGAAGTCCAACAGCATATAAGCTGTAATACCCTGTGGTCCCACTGGCCGCATCTCCGCTGGTAAACTCCACGATATAGCTTGTCATAGTTTGCATGGATCTTGTGATGTCGAGTGTAAATGCTTTAGAGCTTCCACTGGCTATGGTCACAATCATTGTTTCACCGATGGCTCGGGATATTCCTAATACAATGGAAGATAGAATCCCTGAAATGGCAGCTGGAATCACCACTTTAAAAGCTACTTCCAGCTTTGTGGACCCCAAGCCCAAGGCCCCTTCTTTCATGATTTCAGGAACAGCATTCATGGCATCCTCAGAAAGTGAAGCGACCATGGGAATAATCATGATCCCCATGACAATACCAGGACTCAGCGCATTCTTTGCTTCCAGTGAAGGAATAAGATTCATAAGAAGAGGTGTGACAAAAGAATATGCAAAAAACCCGTATACTATGGTCGGAATACCTGCCAGAACCTCCAGCATAGGTTTGACCACTTTTCTTACCCTTTGAGAAGCAAACTGGCTCAGATAGATTGCGGCGGCAAGACCTACTGGCACTGCGACCATCATCGCAATCAATGATGTGGTGATGGTTCCAACAAAAAGTGGAATAAACCCGAACCTCGGATTTTTATTGAGTGGTGCAAGGTCCGTACTGAAAACCTCACTGATGGGGACTGCACTGAAAAATCGGAATGCATCCGTGATTAAAGTGATTACAATACCAAAGGTCGTGAACACAGAAATAAGTGCCATAGTCAGGAGAAAAGCTGGAACAATTTTATCCATGACATAATTCTTCTCTTTGATTTTTTTCTGTATCAGTTCCCGTACTTTAGTTTCTTTTTCCATAGGATTTTATCTCCTCATTGCGAACTTTTGAACGCAAGCATAAGATGAGAGGTATGCTCTCATCTTAATACTCGACATCTGTTTGTTTTTCTATTTTAGACCTTCAAGGATGGTTTTGTATTCTGCATGCTTTTCAGCTGGAATTGGTGCGAAACCATTGTCTCCCGCGAGCTTTGAAGCTCCTTCTTCTGAAATAACATACAGTGCATAATCAAGAATCGCTGGATTTTCTTTTGCTTTGTCCAGATCAAGATAGGTATAAACAAGTCTTGTGAAACCTGCATACTCAAGGTCTGAACCGATGGTGTCTAGAGTTGGTGCCACAGCTCCATTTCCGAAGTCTACCTTTACTGCGGTCAGTTTGTCCGTATTTGAAGCATAATATCCATATCCAAAGAACGCTATGGCATTCTTATCTTTTGACACAAGATCCACAAGAGTGGAGTATTCCTGCTGCAGGTTCACGTTGGATACCATATCCTGCTCATCTAAAATCACCTCGTAGAAGAACTCGTATGTACCGTGGTTCTCATTGGGGCCAAAGAACTTGATTTCTTCTTTAGGCCATTCAGCTCTGATATCAGACCACAGCACCTTGTCATCAGATTTATACTTTCCTGAAACATACATATTCACGATTTCTTCTTGTGTCATCTCTGTAGCCCAAGTATTTTCCTTGTTGATGACCATGGTCAGCCCATCATATGCTAGTTCAATCTCAAGGACATTTTCTCCCATCTTCTTACCTGCAGCTTCAAGCTCCTGAACTTCAGTATCCTTAATCTTTCGTGAAGCATCTGCAAAATCAAGTTCTCCTGCAATGAACTTTTTTAGCCCTGCGCTGGATCCTGCTCTTCCTACCTGCACACTTACACCAGACTGCTCATTGACCATATAATTCTCTGCGATATTGGCCATCAAGGGATATACAGTTCCGGAACCATCTATAACGACTGAACCTTCCAGTTCATCATCTGCTGGTGTTTCCGTTCCAGGGGTTTCTGTTCCAGGGGTTTCTGGTGTCTCCTCTTTCGCACCGCAAGCAGCAAACATGGCTACCACAGTTAAGGATGTAATAATTCCCATTAATTTTTTGTTCATTTTCTTCCTCCTAAGTAATATCTTACTTTTTATCAGGCATCTACTTCATACCTTACATTTTCAATTATAGGAGGCTTGTGTTTCGGATTGTTTGACTCCATGTTATGCTCTTGTTAAAAGCAACGTGAAACCTGTGCAGGCTCTTCTCTTATTCTGATGGCCCATTTTCTGAATGATCCATCGTATTCTGTTTATATGAAACAAAAAAAAACTGTAAGATTATCTTCTGATAATCTTACAGTTTTTAAATGGTAGCGGGGGCAGGACTTGAACCTGCGACCTTCGGGTTATGAGCCCGACGAGCTGCCAACTGCTCCACCCCGCGATAGGGTTCTTGAAAATGTCTTTTCCTTAAGAACATATTCATTATACCCCGCTCCCCCGGTTCTGTCAACCTTTTCCAGGGATCAATCTTTTTCGTTGCTTCTGAAACCCTTGATTTAAGCCTTTTTGATCAATGGAATCCCTTCTTGGACAAGGAAACATCGGACAAAATGATTCGGTGACACCTCGACTAATTCTGGCAACTGACTATGGCATTTGTCTATTGCATACGGACATCTGCTTGAAAATCTGCAGCCTTTGGGGAAATCGGAAGGATGCGGAACATATCCTTCAATGGCCTGCAGTTTTTCTTTCGGATTCCCTTGACCCGGCATACACTCCATAAGCCCGATGGTATATGGATTCATTGGATTCATAAAAATTTCTGTAGACGCAGCTTTTTCCATGACTTTTCCACAGTACATGACACAGACATCATGGGCCATATCCTTAACCACACCAAGATCATGTGTGTTCAGGATCATCGCCATTTTCTGCTCCTTCTGGAGCTTTTTAAGAAGGTCCAGGATCTCAGCCTGGATGGTGACATCCAGTGCCGTGGTTGGCTCATCTGCGATAAGAATCTTTGGGTTGCATGCAATGGCCATAGCAATCATGATGCGTTGTCTCATACCACCACTGAACTTACTTGGAAGATCCATAAATCTTTCCTGAGCATCAGAAATCCCCACATCTTCCATGAGCTGCAGTGTCTTTTTTCGATTCTCCTTCTTATTCCCCTTTTTATGGATCAGCAAAGCTTCTTCGATTTGTTTTCCCACGGGGATGAGGGGATTTAATGTAGACATGGGATCCTGATAGATCATAGCAATCTCATTCCCTCTGATTTTCTGCATATCTCTTTCTTTCAGCTTCAACAAATCCCGAGGTACAGAATCTCCATATAAGGCTTCCCCTTGAAGCACTTTTCCAGGTTTATCCACCAACCCCATGATGCTGAGAACTAAGACGCTCTTACCGCTTCCTGATTCACCGATCATCGCCAAGGTTTTGTTCTCTTCTAAGGTAAAACTCACATCATCCACCGCTGGAAGCTCTTCCCCATCAAGATAAAAATACGTCTTGATATTGTTCACTGTCAATAATGCCATCTTCTTCTCTCCTCTCACATTTATGAATCTTTACTTTTAATCAGCAAATCTTTCAGCAGATTGAACATAAAAAGGATTGCAAAATAGAGGACGGCCATCACCGTCATGAAATAACTGAATGCAATCCCTCCCATGATGGGGTCTATTCTCTGAGAAGTGTAGAAGTTTATCATTTCATACCCTATCCCACGATAATAGAACAATCTCTCTACAATAATAAGACTAGAGAAAAAAAGAGCAAGAATTGTTGGAAACACGGAGAGTATTTCATAGAATATACTTTTCAGCAGATGGTTTTTAATGATTCTCATCCGCGAGCATCCTTTTCCTCTTGCGGCCAGGACATAAGGCTTGGAAAACCCTTCTTCTATTGCTGTCGCAGTCGTTCTGGCGATATACGCTGTGGGCAAGATTGATATGGCTAGGATCGGATAAATGGCATTATACCAGTACTGATCTCCTTTGAACTCGATGGGGCCAATACCAAGAAAAGTGATCCCATTCTTAAAAAGGTATAGGGCCAGCACCTGAACAAGACCAATGGATAGAATATCAGGAATCGAAAGCGGTATCAGTGATTGAAGCATTTTAAAAGTCCCGGTCTGGTCATTCTTTCTGCTGTCCAGAATCCCTTTCGGTACACCGATTACCACCGAAAGAAGAATTCCAAAAAACAGCACAATGCCGCTTTTCCTGGCAGAGCGTTGAAAGATTTCTGCTACCGTTTCTCCCAGGATATCCACATCTCTGATTTCCCCTGTGAACACCATTCTGAAATTATTGCTGATCGACTCATAGATCTGGCTCCATGGCATATTAGGACGATAGCTTCCTTTCTCATAGAATATGTCGAAGTTCATGGGTATTCCTGTAAGAATGACAATGCTGACAATAATAAAGAACAGGAGAAGAACATTTCCCAGTATCGTCTTTATCAGTTTCTTCTGTGCTAGATTCATCAGACTCCCTCCTTATCCACAAGATGGCAAGAAACCATTCTGTCTTTATATTCTTTCAGGATGGGGATTTCATTTCTGCAGATGTCCATGGCGAAGGGGCATCTCGTATGAAAAGAGCATCCAGAAGGCATCCGGATCGCACTTGGGATCTCTCCTTTTAGTCTTCTCCGCTTAATTTGAGCCTCTTCTCCCTGCCCCGGAACTGCTGCTAACAGAGCTTTGGTATAAGGGTGCATAGGATTTTCAAAAATCCCTTCTGCGTCTCCCATCTCAACGATTTTACCCAGATACATGACAGCGACGCGGTCACTGACATGTTTGATCACGTGAAGATCGTGTGCTATGAACAAATAGGAAATACCAAGTTCCTTCTGAAGATCCATGGTAAGGTTGAGTATTTGAGACTGAACCGAAACATCCAGTGCAGAAACAGGTTCATCGCAAACGATGAATCGGGGTTTTGTTGCCAAAGCTCTGGCGATTCCGATTCTTTGTCTTTGGCCACCACTGAATTCATGAGGAAATTTTCTTGCAGATGCATGGTCCAGGCCAACCATGTGGAGCAGTCGATGAACTTCTTTCTTATACTCCAGAGGTGGCACAATCTTGTGGATCTGCAGTGGCTGCATCAGAATATCCTCCACTGTCATTTTGTAATCCAAAGCAGAATAAGGATTTTGAAAAACAATCTGGAGTTCTTTTCGAAGCTTTCTAAAGTCTCTGTCTGATATGGTACTGATGTCTTTGCCTTCCAGAAGGATCTTTCCGGAAGTGGGCTCTAAAAGCCTCAGAATGAGCCTTCCAGTCGTGGATTTTCCGCTGCCGGATTCCCCCACAAGACCAAGGGTCTCCTGATCTCCAATGGAGAAACTGACACCATTCACAGCATGAACATACTCTTCCTGTCCCAGCAAACCACTTTTCACAACAAACTGCTTGCTCAGATTTTTCACTTCAATCATTTTGCCACCTCCAACTTCAGTTCTGAGGACTCTCCATTTTCCATGAGCTCTTCATTCATGGTCAGATTATCCAGCATGACCTGACCAATTCTGTTCAGTAATAACACGTTCAGTTTTTCTCTCTGATCCATTTCAGTCCCCATCCCTTTAGGCTGGGATGATCCTATCCCCACAGAGAAGAATCCGTTTAGCCTCATGTCCAGAACGGACCGGGTCACCATATCATACACCCCGAGACTGGAACTGGTGCTGGTGTCATAAAAGATGCTCTGAAAACGTCTGTACGGAATCTTCATATCTGTCATAAGATTTTCCATTCTCCTGCCAATCTTATAGGAAGGTTTTCTTCCGCCTTGGGCAGGAAAGGACACAATATTCAGGGTGTCTGTATCTTCCATGCCAGGGTAGTTCAGCTCATAGTAATAGTAGCCGCCTGAGACAACGAGATCGATGGTCTTCAGCAGTTCCCGATGAAAGTACTCAGATCCTTCTTCATTGGTGTTTTTCTTGATCTCATACTGGTTGTCCCAGAAAACAAAAGAAACCGACTTGGAGAGAGGTTTTTCCAGTTCTGCCGTCTGCTTTGCCAGCGTCAGCAGAGCTGCTGCAGGAGCTGCGCTTTGGGGTGAAATTACACCAGTTTCATAAACTCCATCATAGGATCCTCCGATGACGATGGTCTCTCCAGGCTTTTCCTTTGAAAAGCCTGATCCTGGCAGAAAACCCTGGATGATCCTGCCACTATGTGCTGGAAGTTCTGGATGTGAAAATGTGATTTCAGCCTCTGCATATCCCGCATAAAGATCTTCTCTCATTTCATCAAATGGAATAATGGTTGTCGTTTTATGAAGATAAGCATTAGAAATGGAGCTGTACTCATCCAAAAGCATAAACTGCACCATAAACTCTCTCTTTTCTCCTTCTCCAAAGGAATTTGGACCTCTCATTTTTTCCACGCTGAAAGGAGACCCTGTAGAAGAGAGCAGCTCCCTGATATAGTGCTCCTTGATGGGGAAAACACTTTTTTCAGAAGAAACCTTCCCTAGATTCTCAAGTGTAGAAGCAGTCCCCCTATAGTGAAACTCTCCTTCTGCTGTTCTTAAAAGCTCCTCTCTCGCTATGGTAAATATGGTGAAATCCTCATGGAGCTTATACGTTTTACGCGTCCCATTCTCAAAAGTCAATGAGATGGTTCCTTGCTGCACAGTCATAGGAGCCATCACCTTCAATGTTTCAGGGGAAGGTTCCCCATCATAAAAGGGGATTTCTGTCACTTCTGTTTGATAACCAAGACTGTTCAGTTCAGATAGAATATACTCACCTGCCTGGTATCCCCCTTCCGTACCACTGGCTCTTCCCTTATATCTCACATCCGAAAGAGCATCCAGATGACTCAATGCTCCATCGATATCATAATCAACGATACTTTGATATCTGGGCATAAAGAGGTACAGGAGAACGAATGCAAAAACACCTGCTTTAAGTAGCACAGGTTTGTAGTATTTCCGGATGTCTCTGATCTGCAAATAAAAAAGCTTAGGAGACAAAGAAGCGATTCCTTTCCGGATTGTGCTGATTACCCTTGATGTTCTCTTCTGAAATTCGAGTCGAAGACCTTCCCCCAGAAGATTGATGCCCATGATGGCTACAGCGAAAAACAGCACCGGGAAAAGGGAGACCCACCACACTTCCTCAAAGCGCATCACATCATTGGTGATCCTTGACAGCATTCCACCCCATTCCGGTTCAAGACCCATGCGGTAGTTTGCCCGAAAAGCCATGGCCCCAACTTCTCGTGTCGTACCTACAAATACATATAAGACAGCCAGCTGCGCCACAAGAAAGAGACCCATGGCCATTTCCTTGAAAAACTGACTGGCGCCATGAGGAATCAGATGAGGCAGCACATTCTGAAAGATAATCTGGGTTTTTGTTTTGCCAATTGCCAGCTCACCTTCAATAAAATCTTCGGCCATAATTCGTTTGGTCACATCTTCTATAATACCTGCAAGTTTAGACCATCCCACCAGGGCGAGAACAACAGCAAAGGCTACAATGGACTTTTCCATCTGCATTCTATAGAAATAGTTGAAATTCAGCACAATATAGCTGAAAATAAGCATAGGCACAGCACTGAAAAAGGTGTTGAAAAAACCAATGATTCGGGACAGGGTTTTTCTGCCCATCCCCGCGAAAATACCAATGGGCAATGCAATGATCATACGGAAAAGAGCGATGAAAAATCCCAGCCGCATGGTATTTCTCGTACCATACACCAGTCTAGCAAAAATATCCCGCCCAGCATCATCTGTACCCATGAGATTAATCGTATTCGGCCTCATGGGATTAACAGACAGCTCCTCCACAATTTCTCCATCTTTTTCATATTCAATATATCTTGGCGGTTCTTCATGAATCGGATCACGATCCGTGAAAACTTCCGGAAAATAAGACAATGCAAGCAAGACCATGAGAATTACGCTTCCAATCAGGAGAGGAAAATTGACTCTTTTCATTTATGCCTCCGGTATACAAAAGTATATGTTTTTATAGCTAATCATAATTTTAGAATCAGTATACCATAGCCTACCCATCTATATAAGGGAAAAAAGCACAAATTGAGCGGAATGAATACAGATTTCACCAAATTCACCCAAAGAAGTTTGCCATTCTGAAAATTTTTGCCACTCATAGCCCATAAAACCACAAAAAGGAGAATACAGAATGAAACTGCTTATTAAGAACGGTAAAATTTATCAGGAACGTGACACCTTTACAGATGCGATCTACATCGAAAATGGAGTGATTACTTCAACTGGAAGAGAAGCCTTAAACCATGAGCATGCTCTTAGACTTGAAGAAATCCTGGACGTTCAGGGTAAAACCGTAGTCCCAGGCTTCAACGATGCCCACTTGCATTTCTATCAAGCAGGTCTAGCTCTGGAGACCGTACAGCTCCATGGCTCGTCTTCCATTGAGGAACTGGTTTTAAGAGGGAGATCTTATCTTCTTGGCAGACCTGATTTTCAAGGCACTTTAAGAGGCCGCGGGTTTCATCAGGACCTGTTCAAGGAAAAAAGGTTACCGACAAAAAAAGATCTGGACCGGATCAGCACTGACTTTCCCATTGTATTTACCAGAACCTGCTCCCATTTAGCGGTGATTAACAGCAAGGCCCTCTCGTTTCTAGAAGAAAAGAATCTCCTTCATCCAGTAGAAGGGGGGTCCATCATCCTTGGTCCGGACGGACAGCCTAATGGAATATTTCAAGAAAATGCCATTGCTCTATTGGAACACCTCTATGAAGAACCTACGGTGGAGGCGGTACTGCGCACATTGAAAAATACAGCTCATATTGCCCACAGTTACGGCCTGACCTCATTGCAGGTCAATGATATCTGGGGTGACAGCAAAGAATCTGAAATCATTGAAAAAGCGTATATGGAATTTTCCAAAGAAAGAGCCTTGCGGATTTATCATCAGATTTACATAAAAAGTCCTGAGGATTTCATGAAGCGAATCCAAGATGGATTCAAAAAGACAGATTCTCCCTTCAACCGTTATGGAGCACTGAAGCTTTTTGCAGATGGTTCTCTTGGCGCACGAACTGCATTTCTTCGTAAGCCCTATGAAGATGATCCCTCGACCCAAGGTATGATGACCTTACCAAAGGATATCCTGCTTGAGTTTCTTCAGTTATGCGAGAAGAATAAGATCCAGGCGGTGATCCACGTCATAGGTGATGGTGCACTTGAGATGGTGCTCAGCTGTTTCGAAAAAACTGCAGCTCCGGGTAATCCGCTGAGACACGGACTGATCCATGTACAGATAACGGACGAGGCTCTTCTAAAGAAGATTCAATCCCTCCATCTCTGTGTATATGCACAGCCCATATTCCTTCATAGTGATCATAGGACCGTTGCACTTCGCGTAGGAAAGGATCTTGCAGATACTTCCTATGCCTTTGGTACCATGGAAAAACTCAATATCAAAGTCGCTTACAGTTCAGATGCGCCCATCGAAAGATTCCATGTGATGGAAAATCTATACTGTGCAGTCACACGGAAAGATCTGCAAGGCAATCCTCCGGAAGGATTCAACAAGAGAGAAGCTGTTGACCGCTGTCAAGCTTTAGACAACATTACAGTCTCAAGTGCCTATATGAGTTTTGAAGAAGGTAAAAAAGGAAGACTGAAGGAAGGCTATGTGGCAGATCTTGTGGTGCTTGAAGACCCATACTTCGATGTGCCTGATGAAAAAATCAAGGATGTCCGTGTTTTCATGACCATGGTGGATGGCACAGTGGTCTATTCAAAAGAATCCCATTAAAAGAAGCAAGCATATTATAATGATATGCTTGCTTCTTTACTTGGTTCTTTAATACTGGTTCAAAATATTCTGCAGAAAACCTATGAACTGTTCCTTCACCTCTTGGGGAGATTGTATCTTTACCTTCTCCCCATACTGAGCAATCCATGAAAAAAATGTGCTGCTGATTTTCACCTGACAGGACACAGCAAAATGATCGGAATCAATTGCCCTGAGTGAAATGCCGGCCCCAAATCTGTCCAGCACCTGGTTGACAAGTTCTTTGTGAAAAGTGAGTTCTACCCTTTCATCTTCTCCACCGAACATGCTGAAAGTTTTTTTTGCATACTCCGCCACATCAAAACTCTGACCTTCGCAAAGAGCTCCTCGAGGCTCATCAACAATTTCTACCAGATTCATTCTGTCTACCCGATAGTGCACAAAATTGTTGTACTTCTCATAATAAGCAATGAGATAATAGTTCTCATCATCCCAAAGCAGGGAGTAAGGACTGATATAATAAAAATTCCCATCTTTTCGGAAAGACTTCTCTTTCTCCATGGTATAGTCAAAATATTGGAAACGTACCTTTTTCTTCTGAGCGATGGCTTCATGCAGTGTATCCACACTGTAATAGATCTGCTCATTTATAGATTTAGGTCTGTTTGCAACAAAAACCTGTCTCTGTAGAGACAATCCTTCATGCCTGCTAGCCAGCTTTTTCAGTTTTTCAATGAGTTCATTGCTCTTTTTAGTTGTTAGAAATCTTGCGCTTTGTATGGCATCCACCAGTAGCTTTAGTTCTGCAAGTTCAAAGTCTCTTGAACCCACGTAATACTTTGTATGTTTATCTTTCACCTTCTGAATATCGAGACCATAACTACTTAGTGTTTCCAGATCTGAATATATGGATTTCCTCTCAGAGGTTATACCATACCGCTCCAGCTCAGTAATCAGCTCCTGAACACCAAGACAGTGCTTTTCATCTGTTTCATCCAGCAGAATTCTCATCAAATACAATATTTTAAGTTTCTGACTTCCCTGGCTCATTTTGTCCCCCCATCCTAAATAATATCCGTATCTTCTTATATTCTACCACTATTTCTCTTGATTCTCACTGGTTCTATTAGATTCCTTAATACGACTGCCAGACAACAATAAAAAAGCTTCCCCAGACAATGCTGGAAAAGCATTTTTGAACTTCATTTTAGTAGCCAATCCCTGCAGGCATTACGTTTGCAGCATCAAAAGCATGACATGGTGTTACACCATATACCATGCCGCAATGGGGACATTGATCCTCAAAGGTTTCCATCTCAAATTCCTTGCCGCACTCCACACATGAAATCTGAAGCGCCATCGGAATCATCTGCTCAGCAAATCCCATGAACCTCACTTTTGCTACAACCTCCGCTCCATTTGTAAATGAGCCGTTACATCCATCATGCATCATTTCTATATCTCTCCTTCTTTGTATATTTTTGTTAGTGTCTCACCATTTCTCAATCGGTTCCGCATCTGCTGGATCACCTGATCCATTTTCTCTAGTTCAACCAGCAAACTTTTTTCTTCCTGGTCTGTCTCAATGATCTGATGGATCCCTCCATTCTTTATGACGACTCTTTTATCTGCCATCAGCGCAAGACTGGGATCATGGGTTGCCATGAGGACAATCTTCTCTTCACTGACCAGAAGCTTCAGCGCTTTTTTTCTGTCAATCCCAGCATTTTCAATCTCGTCAATGAGAACAATCGGAGATTTGCTTAATATCGCTGTATCTGCAATCATCAGTGCCCTGGACTGTCCTCCGCTTAAGCCTGTAACAGGAGTGCTGAGCTGAAATTTCTCTCCTGCCAGTTCATTGGCAGCATTCAGTATTTTTGAGATCATCTCTTCCACATTCTCTACCATCCTGCTTTCTGCATGGAGAGTCAGAAATTCTTCCACCGTAAGGTCCATGACAAAATTCATATTCTGTGACAGCTGGGCCACTCTCTTGTTGCTGGTGCTGAACCGCTTAGATGGATCAAGAAGCTCTCCGTTGATCTGTACACTGCGTCCTGTGGGCGTATCTTTATTCGCTGCCCACTCTATATCTGCCAGAAGTCTGCTTTTCCCTGAACCTGTGGGGCCAACAATGGAGACAATCTCACTTTTTTCTATCGTTAACTTTTCAAAGTTCTCTTTTTCCCCATGCTTATTGAATCCAGGCAGAATGGTGATGCTGTTTACCTCATTTTCCTTCACACCTAAAAAAACACTCATCTGATCAATATACTGCGTAAGGTCTTCTATTAATTTTTCTGGACTCATGGCCCATTCTTCCAGCTCAGCTTCAGGGATTCTCTCCAAGAATTCCGAAAATGAACTGTCTTCGAATCCACTCACCGAAAGCTTATTCAGTTCAAAATAACTGGATGCAAACGGATACTTAGCCAGGAGATCCGATATGCGTATTTCTTCATATCTCATTTTATCCCTCATTTTTATCACCAAATTTCATTTTCCGCACATTTCCCAGCTGAAATGCTTCTCCAATTCTAGTCTCTCCAAGGCAATAGGAGCACAGTGCCGATGGCATCGGATACCTCAGATTCATTCCTTTGACACTGGAAATATTTCTGTATTCTTCATAAAGCAATGTGCTGAGCTCAAAAGCCCCCTGCCCAGTAAGACCATTCACAAACATAGTCACTGCTTGAGGATTGACTGAATGGACTCTGGAGGCAAAAACTTCACGTTCTGCTTGAGAAACGATATCTCCTTTTGTGATGACAATAATATCAGCAAGCTTCAGCATAGGTCCGATTTTTTTCGGTGTATTGATCCCAGAAAGGTTGTCAATGACACAGATGGAAAGCACATCCTTGATATAGGGGGAGCAGCGGTTGCAAAGTCCAGCACTTTCTGTCACGAGAACAGATAAGTTCTTTTCAATGCCCCATTTCACTGCCTCTTCTATGTTGCTTACAAAATAATGATCTGGACATAAGGATCCGGACAAACCTTTCATCACCGGGATTTTAGCCTTTTCATATAAAGCATCATCATCCGTATACAGGCAGTCGAATTTTACTACCCCCACCGGAAGCTCTCTTTTTTTCATCGCTTCCAGCGTTTTGATGATCACAGATGTTTTCCCTGAAGAGGGCGGTCCTGAAAAAGTAATCAGATTCATTCTACTTCACCTCTCATAGCTTTCTGAAAGATTTCTTCGCACCTTCTTATAAGAAGTGTCAGATCATATTTTTCAATGAACTCCCACCCGATCCATTGATATCTGTTCTCTTCAGAAATCCGATTATCCACTTCTGGATTCACACTTGGAAACCGTCCATTATGGGAAAGCAGTTCTCCCACTTCTTTCGAAAGAAGGTAATCCACAATGGGCTGAAGTTCCTTTTTTCTCTCCTTCTTGGTGAGCAGGAAAATGGGACTGATGATGGCTCCATCCTCTGGCCAAACCGCCACCATGGGCCCTCCATCTTTTACCATTTTGGTAAAGAAATACGGCATGATGGTTACAGAGGGTCTTTCCATGAGTTTCATGTGGGATTTAACCATTTCGGCTGGGTGCATGCTCTTTTGCATATTTCTCCCCAATTGAGCAATCCCTGCTTCGCCATGACTTTTATAGATATTCAGAAGAATCGCATTAAAAAGGTCAAAATCGCTCACAGGAAGACTGATGCTGTTTTTAAACTCGTCTGATAAGATATCGTCCCAGCTTCTGGGTACCTTCCTGTTCCCCAGCTCTTTTGTATTCACAAGAAAAACTGCTGGCACAACACCAATCATCGAATACTGCTTGCGGGGGTCTTTCAGCCTGATGTCCTCCTGATCAAAGTCTCGATGAAGACCGCTGAATGAGGTGAGATCTTCAAAGAAATTCTCTTCTCTGAATCTGCCAAACCTGCTTTTATCAAAAAACATATCAAATCCAGCTGAAATAAATAGATCCGGAAGCTCCTCTCCGGACTTGTTCTCCAGACTCTCTGAAAGCCATCCGATCCCCATGGAGGCAGCCTTCAGGTCATAGTCCAAGTGGAATGGAAAATCCCTCTCGCTCAGCCACTCCTCAAAATTCTCCAATAATGGAACACGAACTG
This sequence comes from Proteiniclasticum ruminis, assembly GCF_900115135.1. Taxonomy (GTDB): domain Bacteria; phylum Bacillota; class Clostridia; order Clostridiales; family Clostridiaceae; genus Proteiniclasticum; species Proteiniclasticum ruminis_A. Next base: position 476,936 of record NZ_FOVK01000001.1, read on the forward strand.
GGCAGGGTAAAACACCAGCCATTTTCACTTTTATCCTAGTACTCTGATCTTCTTCTGTCTCACGTTCTCCCAGCATTTCAGTAAAGGCATCCAGCGAGATGCCTTTGGTCTTTAAAGCATCAGAGATTGTTATCACCTTTCCAAAAAGTGCTCGTTGCTTTTCATCATTGAGATTCGTGAAACCTAGCGAAAGAAGCAGTGCTAGGGCTCCTTCAATTTCTTCAGTTACAGTATATAGACTCATACGATGATCAATATATTTTTTTGCCATCTTCACATTCTCCTACATTTTTCTTCACACACAAGAGCAATTGTACCATGGGGCTTCCCCCTAATTCCGTAACATATGTTACGTGATATCTTTCTTTTAAAGTGTTCCAAGACAAAAAAAGAAAGAACCCTGACGAAATCAAGGCTCTTTGTTGTATACTATTCCATTTCAGCAAGCTGATCGCTGATATAAAACTTATTTCTCGAAAAATCTATCAGCCTGTCCTGTTTCATATTCGTCAGCTCCCTGGAGAGCGCAGGTCTTGACACCTGAAGATACTCCGCAAGCTCTTCCCGGTTCATTGGAAGAATCAGGGGATTCTGCTTTTGAGATTTCCGTTCTATCTGAAACAGACGAATCAGCTTGCGTCTCAGGGATCGCATCGATAAAATCTCAAGTTTCTGGTTCAGTTTCAGTGCTTTTCTGGATATGAGCTTCACCATATTGATCTGAAAAACCGCTGATGCTCCTGATGAATCGTTAAGATGCAGAAGCTGGGGGCGGGGAAGAATCAGTACTGACGAAGGTTCTTCGGCCATTACGCTTGCCGTCCAGTGTTCTCCTGTGTATACTGCAACTTCTCCAAATATATCCCCGGGATTTAACACCGCCATCCGATGTCTTTCTCCTGCAGCATTCTCTTTAAAGACCGATGCCATCCCATTGAGCAGAACTCCTATGCCCGAAATCATCTCCCCTTCCCTTCCAATGAATTCGCCCTTGTCAAAAGAAGCATAATACCCATGGACCGATGAGATAAACTGGAGCACTTCATTTTCTGACATTCCATGAAAAATTGGAAGCCTCATGAGAAAATCTGAAGACACCTCACGATGGAGCTTTTTTCTGCTATTTGGCATAGCTGTCAAAATACCCTTGGATGAGAATGATCGGTGTACCCTTATCTCCACTTCCTGAAGTCAGATCGCTTAAAGAACCCAAGAGATCTGTAAGTCTTCTTGGAGTGGTTCCTTCGGCAGTCATATCTCCAGTGAGATCTTCACCTTTTTTCTCGATATAGGCTCTTATGGCATCTTCCAGCTCACGGCCTTTCAAATGTGAGAATTCATTATCTGCAATGTATTTCAGTTTGATCTCATTGGGCTGACCTACAAGTCCAGAAGTATAAGCTGGAGAAACCACCGGATCTGCCAGCTCCCATATCCCGCCAACAGGATCTTTGAACGCACCATCTCCATACACCATCACTTCAATATTTTTCCCTGTTTTCTCCAGAAATTTGTCATGAATTCGATCCACCACACTCTGGCAGTCCCTTGGGAAAAGCTTTAAAGTTTCATCGGTTGCTTTATTGCTTCCAAGAAGTCCATAATCTTCATTATATCCACTTCCATTTCTTGATGCATTGAGGATTTCTGCAAGGCTGCAGATGGTCTTTGCTCCCGCTTTCTCCAAAAGACGACGGGTTCTCTTTCGTGTATGTATATCACAGTGAAGTACATGGGGGGTGTAAGGCAGCACCGCTTTAGGATGATTTGCCAGTAAAACTTCCACTTCGCATCCTTCACTCAAAATAACATTTTTGTAAAAATCAATATAGTCGATACCGGTAAATGGATGCTTTTCATAGCCAAACAGCTCTCTGAATCTCTCTTCAGTCAGTACATCCTCATAAGGATCAATATTTTTTTCATCCAGCTGATCAAATGTAACGAGCCCATTTCCCACCTCATCAGAAGGATAGCTGAGCATAAGCACAATTTTCTTTGCACCTCTGGCAATTCCTTTCAAACACAGGGAAAAGCGGTTTCTGCTCAGTATGGGGAAAATTACCCCGATGGCGTCCGCATCTTTAAACTTCTCTTTTACGTCCGCTGCAATGTCATCCACAGAGGCATAATTCCCCTGTGCCCTGGCAACTACTGCTTCTGTAACTGATACGATATCCTGGTTCTCCAACTGGATCCCTGAGCTTTCCACTGCCTTCAAAACAGAATCCACGACAATCTCTGTGATATCATCCCCTTTTTTGATAATAGGTGCTCTAATACCACGTGAAGTAGTTCCAATGAGTCTTTCCATAATATTTCCTCCGTTTGTTCTCTTACTTTCAATTACTTTACAATCTATTATACCTTTCTCGAACGACATATATCAACTTTCATTTTCTGTTCGTCTTATAAAAAGGTGTTCAATTGTATTTTAAGAAATTCTTTCGTAATCCGGCCTCTCTCATGTATACTTGAAGTAAATCACATAACGAGGGAGAAATACATATGAAACCTCTGAAGAAGATCACATTAAAAGCGCTTTCAAGCATAGATCTGAACATCAAAAAGAATTATCGCCTCTATAGAAAAGTTCAACGGATCATTACAACTCCACTTAAGCCGGATTATGAAACTCTGGATGAAAAAATCATGGTAGGAGAACGAGAAATTCCTGTTCGTGTCTTCAGCCCTCCAGGCATTGAGATGAACAAGGTGCTGATTTTCTTTCATGGAGGAGGTTGGGTCACGGGAGATATCGACACCTACACCCCCATATGCAGCGCTCTGGCTGATTCGTGCAGACAGACCGTTATCTCCGTAGATTACAGACTGGCTCCGGAATATCCATTCCCTAAAGGTCTCATTGACTGTTATCTCGCAACAAAAGCCATCTTCCTGGAAGCAGACAAACTAGGCATCCATCCTGATGATATTACTTTGGTTGGAGACAGTGCCGGTGGGAATCTTGCAGCGGCCGTATCTATTCTAGCGGCAAAAAAGAATGAATTCTTCCCAAAGAGACAAATCCTCATCTATCCTGCCACCTACCATGACCACTCATCAGCTTCTCCCTTTGCTTCCGTGACAGAAAATGGAGAAGATTATATTCTCACGGCGCGGAGAATTGAGGACTACATGGATTTATATGTACCCGTGAAGAAAGAGCGCCTCAATCCTTTTGTGGCTCCACTGCTCTCAGAAAACCTCAATGATCAGCCAAGCACCCTTCTCATCACGGCAGAGTTTGATCCACTTCGGGATGAGGGGGACGCTTATGGAATGAAGCTCATAGAATTTGGCAACTCCGTTAGAACTTTCTGTATTAAGGGAGCCATTCATGGCTTTCTTGGAAACCCACTGGCGATAGAAGAGATTAAGAAAACACATGAACTTATTAAAATTTTTTTGAATGAACCGCTTCAGGAAGGTCGTGTTAAAGATGAAAGAACAGAAGAAATACAAATGGAGTAGGCTGGATAATGCCTCCAAAATATTCCCTTCCACCATGAATGCACGGGATACTAAGGTATTCAGACTCAGCTGCTTTTTAAAAGATGAGGTGGATAAAAACATACTGGAGGAAGCCATTGAGCCAACGCTTCAGAGTTTTCCCATCTACCGGTCCGTTTTAAGACGCGGTGTATTCTGGTACTACCTGGAAGAAAGTGATCTGATGCCTGTGGTGGAGGAAGAGCACCTGTCCCTTTGTGCCCCCCTCTATCTGAAAGAATCAAGAGATCTGCTCTTTAGAGTACTGTATTATAAAAACAGAATCAGTGTGGAAATATTTCATGCACTCAGTGACGGAGCAGGTGCCATATGGTTCTTTGAAACTCTGCTGTTCCATTATCTAACAAAGCGATATGCTGATTTCTTCACCGAAGACTTTCTCACGCTCCTTCCCAAAGCCGCCATCAGTGAGAAGATGGATGACAGCTTTGAAAAAACCTACGATAAAACCTCTGCTGTCAAAGGAGAGAAACAAAATACAAAGAAAAGAAACAAGGTTTACCGTTTCAAAGGAACCAAAGTAGAAGAAAATAGAACAAAACTCATTGAAGGTACGATGTCCACAAAAAGAATCCTGGAACTGGCCCACGACTACAACACCACCATGACCATATTTCTTACCTCTCTCTACTTTTATGTCATTTTACAGGAGAGGCCAAAGAAAATGAGTCATCATGAAATCGTACTTCAGGTTCCCGTAAACCTGCGGCCATTTTTTACATCCAGCACAGCACGCAACTTTTTTGCGGCAATGAATATCACCCTTGAACCTAAAGAGACTGAATGGACTTTGGAAGACATTATTAAAACCGTAGAGCTCCAGTTCCAACGGGAAATGAGTCTTTCTCATATTAAAGAACATGTGGATCACCTGATGGCATTGGAGAAAAACCCCTTGGCAAGACTCATCCCTCTCCCATTGAAAGATCTGACCCTGAAGATTGCCAACGCAATAAAAGACAGAGCCATCACCTCATCCATATCGAATGTGGGACGCATTTCAATGCATAAGGAGTTTCGACCCTTCATCGATAAGTTCAGTGTCTACGTCAGCGCCAGAAGACCTCAAATTGTGCTCTGTTCCTATGAAGATCAACTGGTCATCAGCTTCACATCCCCGTTCCATGATACAGAGCTTCAACGGCTTTTCTTTTCATTTCTTACCGACAAGGGTATTGATGTTATCATATCCGGAAACTTATAGGAGGATACTTTAATGCAGTACTGTACTCATTGTAAAGTCCAATTGCTTGAAACCAGAAAACATTGTCCTCTATGTGGCAATAGCTTGAAAATAGAACCGGATCAGAATATAAGTGAATCCTTCCCGAAGATTGATTCTTACATCAAAGGGACAGGCAAACTGAAACTTCTTCTTTTTTTATCGGTAGTCATTATTATCTTGAGTTTCACGGTTTATTCCTTCTTCCCCACCGAGTTGAACTATCCGCTCCTCATCACTTTAGGCATGGGCAGCTTGTGGCTTGATATGATTTTCCTTGTGAAAAGAAGATTTCACATCCCCAAAAAAATAGTATGGCAAGTGTTTATTTTGGCAGTGCTTTCTTTATTTTGGGATTGGAATACCGGGTGGCGTGGCTGGTCAATTACTTATTTCATACCATTTCTTTATATTATCGCTTTGCTTCTCATGTACGCCATTGCTGTGATCATGAAACTGAACAGCCGGGATTATATCACTTACGCCTTTATGTCGGCCTTATTCGGTATACTGCCTGTCCTATTCATCATGTTTGAATGGGTTACAGTAACATACCCTTCCATTTTAAGCATCGCGTTCAGCAGTACCATCCTGTCAGCAATATTTATCCTTCAATGGGACAGTATTAAACTGGAATTCCAAAAAAGAATGCACATTTAGCTTGGAGAAAAGCCGGGATCCTTTGATCCCGGCTTGCTTTTTTAGTCAAGTGAAATGATGTCAGAGACCACTCCGCCAACAAAGACTTTAGTGTGTATTCCATCATCTTTCAAAAGTATTTCAATCTCTGAAGGTCTCTCCATGAACATGCCTTGAAAGAATGTTCTCATAGTCTCCGAGCATTTGGGGAGTATGCCATACTTGTATAAGTACACAGCAAGAGCACCACTGGCTGTCCCTGTAGCTGATTCCTCCTGTATGCCAAGTAATGGTGCGAAGTTTCTCATGTGCACGGAACCATCTGCTCCATAAGAAAATACATGGTATCCTGCCATATCTGCTTTGGAAGAAACATCAGCGATTTTTTTGAAATCAGGTCGTAACGCACGAAGAATTCCAAGACTCTTGACGCCTACGATGAGATCTTTCAATCCTGTTGATACAATTTGAGGAGAAGGCTGTTCCAAAAGACTGTCCACCTCTATGCCCAAAGAATCTGATATTAGATGTCTGTCCATGGTCTCGAAGAAGTTTGGTTCATCCATTTCCAGCATGATTTTATCAGGATGAACCATGACTGTAAGGAGCCCTGCTGCAGTTTCTATCTGATGCACCCCATCTGAAACCATTTTCAGGTGTTTCATTAAACCAATAGATGCAATGGTAGCATGTCCACAAAGCCTTACTTCTTCCACTGGTGTGAAGTATCTGATTTTACACAAAGCATCTTCAGAGGCCATGATAAACGCAGTCTCTGAACAGTTCAGTTCTTCGGCCATTCGTTGCATCTCAGAATCCGTCAAAAGGTCTCCATGCAATACAACGCCCGCCGGATTCCCTCCACCTGGAGTCTTGGAAAATGCGTTCACAGTATACTTGCGCATCATCTCATTTCTCCTTATGTGCTCTGCGTTTGATACCATCAATGATAATAAGAGTCAGTGCAAAAAGGAGAAGTGGAACCGCAACGATGCCGGGGATCGTCACGATCAGATTTTCGACTATCAGATACCCCACTAAAATAATGCTTCCCACAATAAAATACGGACTGAATTTTACTCTCATTTTATCCTCCTATTCATCAATCTGAGTACTATACTAATACTACTTCAAGGAGAGCTTATTGAAAAGTAAAACCCTCACGATATCATGTCAGATCATAATTATTCAAAGACTCTTTCAGCTTCAGCACCTCATCCTTCGTCAACGTGATTCCTTTTTTCATTTTTTCATGACTTGGATCCCATTCTCTAATGTCAACTTTTGCTGGCCTATCATTCCAGCTCACTAAATTCACTTCTTTTGTCCAGCCCTTGTTGGAAACAGATAGTTCCCCAATACTTCTGATGATTTCAAACCTCAGTTCATCCATGCTCTCACCTCCTTTATTGATACCATTATTCACCATCGGTATTAAATGTATTCACAAGAACGGGAAATTTTCACCTCTATGGACTGTATTTTTCTGATAGGAAGACATCAGACTCCAGATACTTGACCTAAGTGTGAAGTTGTAAACGTAAAATTCATATCATAGCGTTACTGTTGAGTAGTTTTATTCTTCTAAAGTTGAACAATCCAACGTAAAAAGTAAATTGTATTAATAATTTGATAGATGAGATTCAATAATCAACTCGGAAATTATCAAATCGACATTAAACCAACGCTTAAAACAGATATATGGAAAAAATTTACAATTCTTCATAACTTCCTTACAAGTTAGACCTATAATAGGCTCTGTAATTAATTTGTAATGTTTGAATGTTAGGAGAACACAATGAAGAATATTAAGTTGAAAGTCATTGCGGCAGTTATCGCTAGCTCCACAATTTTCGGAGTAACCATTCCTGTAAATGCCACACCTGTTTCAAGTGATCTGGAACAGAATGTGCAGATACAACAAGAAGAGTACAAAGAGATTGAAAACAAAATCAATACTTTGCATATGGAGATTTCAGTGATTTTAGATGAAATTACTGACATTATGGTGAAAATAGAAGACAACGACGCGAAAATCACCGAAGTGGAAGCAAAAAAAGCGGAAACAGAAGCGAGAATCCGTGAGACTGAATCAGATCTTCATATGAAGATTGAAGAATATGGCGAAAGACTCAGGGCTATGTATAAACAAGGCAATTCAGGTATGATCAGTGCAATTCTCGGGGCCGAGAGCCTTGCTGACTTCATCGCCCGCGCTGAAGCAATCATTCAGTTTGCCAAAATTGACCGACAGCTTCTCGATGAGATTGAAGAAATGAAGGCTGCACTTGAGAATGAAAAAAGTGCACTTCAGCAGAATATAGACGATCTTCAGGTATTGAAGGCTGCCAATGAGAAAGATATGGCTGAAGCTGAATTAAAGAAAAGCGAAGCCGATGAAAAACTTGCACAGCTTGAAGAAGAGGAACGCAAAGTTGCCGGGGATCTCAGTAATCTGGAAACCATGCTGATCTCCACAAGCAAGTCCATTGTCGATGATTCCTCAAGCAGTGATGACCAGCTAAATGCTGCAATCACAGAACTGCGTAACATCCGTTCTAGAATTATCACAGACAAAGCAGACGAAGAAGTTGTCCGTTATATCGAAAAAGCAAAAGCAATTCTTAAAGAGAGAAAGCTCGCGCGTGAAAGAGCACAAGCTTCTTCCAACGCTGGATACACAGGATCAGCTTCTGTTTCCTCCAGTGCAATTGTCAACAAGGCCTACCAGTATCTTGGTGTGAGATATGTCTGGGGTGGAACCACTCCAAGTGGTTTTGATTGTTCCGGTTTCATTCAGTATGTTTACCGTTCACAGGGTGTAAGTCTTCCAAGAACATCAAGAGCACAGGCCACATCTGGAAAGTATGTCAGCATTGCAAATGCGCAACCTGGTGATATTCTTTATTTCGGCCAGTCCTCTGTGACGCATGTAGGTATCTATATCGGTAATGGAAAAATGATCCATTCTCCAAGACCCGGGAAATCCGTGGAAATTGTAAGTATCTCTTGGCATGTGAACAATTATCGAATCAAAGGTGCTAGAAGAATCTAATTTAGTCCATAAAAATAGACTGCAGATGCAGTCTATTTTTGCTTTATCTTTATTCTACAATGCTGGGGTGAACATATCTTCTTCTTTTCTTTGTAGCATCACCATATTGAATTGATTCAGCTGGACACCTATTGATACATGCAACACAATGAACACACTGATCCAGAACCCATACCGGTCTTCCATCGACCATTTTGATAGCCTGTGCTGGACATATTTCCTCACATAGATTACAGGAAATACATCGATCGTCTGCAAAGAATTTTTTGGTCTTTCTCCCTCGTAAATAAATAGGATAGACCGTACCCGTAAGCAGCTGGTCAAAGTGGGAAGATTTACGATCTGAAGCGCCTCTAACTATTATAGATTTGATGATTTTATCTATACGTTCCTCCGCTCTCTTATTGATGCTCTTTCTGTCTTCCTCATCGGATAAATCATAACCCATGATAAAATTATCCACCATAGGTATTGTAAAAAAAGCTTCCGTTTCCAAACCTTGATCCAGTAGGATCTTATCTGCATATTTATCCGCTCCACCACTGTTGCTGCCACATGTCATGATCACATATACATATGGATGTTCATTGCCATAGATCTTGAGTTTACTCATGAATTCCTCAACAATTGTAGGTGGTCCATAATAATATACTGGAAACACAAAACCAATCTTCTCTTGGTCTTTCACTTCAAAGGTGAACTGCTCATCTATACGGCTTCTTGCCATATCAATCACCTTCTCATTTATTGCTCCCCCAATTTTCTCTGCCGTATATCTGGAATTTCCGGTTCCGCTAAAATAAAAAATCATATAACACCCCTCCTCAACAAATTCATCTTATCAGTTTTCCTAGAAGAATCCTAGTCTATCAATGAACTTCAATTAATCCGATAGATTTTGATAAATTAAGTAGCGCAAAATTTATTCAGAAAAAGCATTGACAAAAAATAACCCTTCCTTTATGATAAATGTGTATTGAATGTAGAGTAAAATAATCGGAATACAATGATGAGAAGAGTACGTTCTAAAGGAAACTTTCAGAGAGAAAATCCCTTGGCTGTGAGGATTTTCAGTGGATCTGGAACCGAAGTGCATCTCTGAGTACTGAATCGAAGTAATAGTAGACTTCAGCGGGAATGCCCGTTACAGCATTAGGGTATGTTTGTACCCAAAGATAATGAGTTATCCCTTCTTTTGGGGGTTAACAGAGTGGAACCGTGGAAGTATACTTTCGCCTCTGTAATTGGGGGCGGAAGTTTTTTTATCCTTAAAATTCTGCTTTTCTCCATATGTGATCGATTTAAACCTGCATTCACGAAAATAAAGGAGGAATATCATGAACACTTTATACACAGTACTTGTTCTCGCAGTAGCAGCACTTATTCTCTATGGACTTTCCTACATGCAGAAAAAGCATATGTCCTTTACCAAAAGAGTCCTAGCAGCTCTTGCCGCAGGAATTTTATTCGGTGCAGCCCTTCAGCTGATCTTTGGTACAGGTTCAGAAGTTATTACCACTTCAAACACATGGATCAACATCATCGGCTCAGGTTACGTCAGACTTCTCAATATGATCGTCATCCCTCTGGTGTTTGTGGCAATCACCACATCCATCGTAAATCAGGATGCTTCTGCACTGAAAAAGAGCGCATCGAGTATTATCATCGTCCTGATTCTTACGACAGCTATTTCTGCAGGGTTAGGTGCTGGGATTGCAGGAATTTTCGGGCTTGACTCCAGTGAACTCATTGCAGGGCAGGCTGAGACCGCAAGAGGAGAAGCTCTAGAGAGTACTCTCACAGAGTTCCAGTCAAAGACCATCCCTGAACAAATCACAGAAATCATCCCTAGAAATGTATTCTATGCAATGACTGGGCAAGGTTCTTCCGCTACTCTTTCTGTAGTATTCTTCGCTGCTTTCCTCGGAATTGCCACCATAGGCATACGAAAAAAGAAGCCGGAAAGCGCTGAAGCATTTAAGAACTTTCTTAATATGCTCCATGACATTGTGATGCGTATGGTTACGATGGTGCTTCGGCTCACTCCATTTGGTGTATTCGCACTGCTCAGCAGATTCGTTTCCACTTCGAACTATGCTGAAATATCAAGACTCTTTGAGTTTGTAGTGGCTTCCTATATCGCAATCATTTTAATGTTCCTTGTCCATTTACTGATTCTCATGCTGTTTAAACTCAGTCCAGTGAAGTTCCTTAAAAAAGCCAGTGTCCCACTGTCTTTCGCTTTCTCTTCCAGGTCAAGTGCTGGAACTCTACCTCTGAATGTTGAGACTCAGGTGGAGAAACTCGGTGTTTCCACAGGGATTGCCAATCTGTCCGCATCACTGGGTACCAGCATTGGACAAAACGGATGTGCTGGAATCTATCCAGCTATGCTGGCAGTAATGATTGCTGTTGGAACTGGAGTACCGATGGATCTCAGCTTTTTTGTAAGACTCATCCTCATAACTGCAATCAGTTCTTTTGGAATTGCAGGCGTAGGTGGAGGTGCAACCTTCGCAGCTCTTACAGTTCTCTCTTCAATGGGACTGCCAGTAGGTCTCGTAGGACTTCTGATCGCCATAGAGCCACTCATCGATATGGCAAGAACCGCATTAAATGTATCTGGTTCTATGGTTGCTGGACTCGTTACCGCAAAGAGGCTAAATGAGCTTGACATGGATACATACAATAAAGACTTTTCAGATTCTGAAGAAGTGTCCGCATAACAAGAATAAAGCTTTTAAAGAGGAAGTCTCGAAAATGACTTCCTCTTTTTTATTCTAGTTTCCTTCCTCTTTTAAATGATGCTGAAAGTTAGCTTTTCCGCACTTAATTGAAGTTACTCAAAACAGCATCACCCATGAGCTTACAGTTCATTTTTAATAAGAGAAACAGGTTCCGTTCATGTTATACTAGATATATCGAGGTGAATTACATGAACAATATTATTTTTCTGGTGGACATGAACGCCTTCTTCATCAGCTGCGAAATGATACGATATGAACATCTGAAAGGAACACCAAGCGCAGTAGCTGGTGATCCGAAGAAGCGGACCGGAATCATTCTAGCTGCTAATTATGAAGCCAGAGCTTTGGGCATTAGAACTGCCATGTCACTTCATGAAGCGCTGAAAATCTGTCCTTCACTTCAGACCGTTCCTCCAGATCATTCTTATTATGAGCAGATGTCTGGTAAAGTAATGGAGCTTCTGCAAAGATATACCCCACTTGTAGAACAGAACAGTATCGATGAAGCCTGGCTTGATATGACTGGTTCACTTCGTCATTTTGGTTCTCCCATGGAAGCAGCCGCCCAAATTATGAATCAAATCCGGGATGAATTGGATCTTTGGTGCTCCATCGGAATCTCCAGCAATAAATTTCTTTCGAAAATGGCCTCTGAAATGAAGAAACCTCTAGGTATCACGGAGCTGTACCCTCATGACATAAAAACACGATTATGGCCTCTGCCAGTTGGTTCCATGTATGGCATTGGAGAGAAAACTGCGGCACTGCTTCATGACGAGCAAATTTGGACCATTGGAGATCTTGCTCAGTATGGGAAAGAAAAGCTGATGCAGAAATTTGGTAAGTCTGGATATATGATGCATCTCCATGCGAATGGAATAGATCGAGATCCCGTTAAAGTACGCACCAGAGATGATCTTAAATCTATAGGAAAATCAGTCACTTTACCTTCTAATGTACACGTGTTTTCTGATGCATCAAAAGTCCTGATGAGGCTCTCGGATGAAGTCTCAGCACGTGCTCGAGTTTTAGATAAAAAAGGACATACAGTCCAGATCATACTAAAATATCCAAACTTTAAATCGATAACAAGACAAATGCAGATTCCATCTACGAATCTCTCAAAATATATCTACGAAACTGGAGTACAGCTGCTCAAACAAGTATGGAACCCCGCTCAACCAGTGCGGTTAATCGGCATTTCTCTCATGGACTTCGATGATGAAAACATCATCGAACAGCTTACTCTATTCGACACAGTATCCGAAAGCAATTCAGGATTGATAGAGCTTCAACGTGATGAAAACCTGCAAAGTGTACTCGATCGCCTCCATGCTAAATTTGGAGAGAACTTGGTGATTCGGGCTTCTGTTCTCAGTAAGCCTATAACAGATAATACTTCTACGCACAATAAAGAGCCCTGATCTTCATCAGGGCTCTTCTTTCAAAAGGAGCTTTTTACTTTATGCTTCTTTCTTCTTGAATAACACCAGGGCTCCTCCAGCTGTCAATGCTGCTGTGAAGAAGAATGGAATCGCTACAGGAAGACCTGTCTGTGGTGCTTCGGTTTCTTCCATATCTACTTCCTGAAGTGTAAAGTTGGATGGAACAAGTACTGTATCAATAACATGGATTACTCCATTTGAAGCTTCAATGTCAGCTGATGTAACGGTGGAATCATTGATTTTTACTCCAGAGCTCAGATCCACGGTGATTTCCTCTCCGTTCACTGTAGCAGCTTTCATACCGTCTGTTAAATCAGTAGACATTACCTTTCCAGCAACTACGTGGTAGGTCAGGACTTTTGCAAGATCTGGCTGAGCAAGCAGTTCCTCTGCAGATATATCAAGAGCTCCCAGGAGCTTTTCAAAGGCTGCGTTGGTTGGTGCAAATACGGTAAAAGGTCCTTCTCCTTGAAGTGTTTCAACAAGTTCAGCTTTCTGAAGCGCAGCGACCAGTATACTAAAGTCAGGATTTCCAACAGCAATGTCAACAATATCATCTGTAGGTGCAGTAGCAAAAACAGGAATACTAAATACCATCATCATAACCGCAACGAGCATTGAGACTTTTTTCAACATTTTTTTCATTTTTTTGACCTCCTGATAAATTTTGTTTAATTTAATTTGATTTAATTTGTTTGTACCGTTATAATAACACTACAAAGATTCATGGTCCATAAAACCAATCGGATTTCCTCATAAAATCACAATGTGTGTTTAAAAATATAACGGGAGGTGATTATCACGAAACGTAAATATATTGCACAAGTACTGATCTTACTTGCATTAACACAAGGCTACCTGGGCTTCAGGCAGTGGAAAGAAGGTCAAAAACTGGATGAGGCACACTCAGTATATAGTGAGCTGGAAGCAGCACCTCAAGATCCCTACCAAATGGAATACACACCGCCAATGACGAGCTCTCCAGTTGAAGCTCCCTCCGCCTCAGATGATTCCACGCCTGAATATGTATTCTCATACAAAGCGAATCCAGCATCAGAATTCCTGAAAAAGAATTCCGATTATGTAGGGCATATAAACTTACCTGGAACAAAGATCAATTACCCCATAGTGAAAGCACAGGACAACGAATACTATCTAAACCGTAATTTTTTTCGGGAAAAAGATATCCTTGGCAGTATTTTCATGGATTACAGGAACATCGGAATGCATCTTGATAAACACACAATCATCTATGGGCATTACACTGAGCAAGGCTATATGTTTGGTGACTTGGATAAATATTTAGATAAAGAGTACCTTCTAGAGAATCAGATTATTGAGTTCTCAACACCACAAGGTGTGAAGTTTTATAAAATCTTTTCTGTCCATATTTCTCCAAAAATTAATTCCTATTTAGATACAACTTTTAAGAAAATCACATTTAGTGATTTTGTGAATAATTTAAGTGATATTTCTCTCGTGGAAGGACTGGTAAAACCCGACGCTTCCAAGCAGCTTCTTACCCTCGGAACATGCAACTACGCGATAAAAGATGGCAGATTGTTCATTCACGCCATAGAAATAGACCCACCTAAGTAAACCGCTCATTACAAGAGCGGTTTCTTTTTATATTTAGTTAATTGCACCTGCTACTTCCACTCATCTCTACCTATTTGTACAGATATTTGGTAAGATATATGTACTGTTCAGAACCTCTGATAGTATAAAATTATTCAACAGGTGGTACTTAAAATATGAAATATATCAGCAAAGCAACATCCTCTTCTAAAATAACTGCAAAGTACTCTTTTATTCACGGCAGCTATTGGATGGCATTTGGCGCTACTTATAATTTTGTGACAGTTTATCTTCTAGCAAAAAATTACTCAAGCTCCGCCATCGGTATCATTATGGCGATCACAAACATTCTATCCGCAATACTGCAGCCCATAGTTGCATCTTACGCAGATCAGGAGAAGAAATACACCTTAAAATCACTCATGCTGATTTTCCTCTCTTTATCCACCTCTTTTTCGATGCTGCTGTACTTCACAAAGGCGTCTTATTCCATCAATGCATTTGTATATTTTTTACTGCTTCTTTCTATGCTCACAGTTCATCCCCTTCTCAATGGTTTGGGTATGAAATATATTGAAAAGGGCTATGGCATTAACTTTGGTTTATCTAGAAGCATGGGCTCTCTCACCTACGCCGTCATGTCAGTTGTCCTGGGCAACCTTGTAGACAAAAACGGGCCTGGGCTGCTCCCACTCTACTACTTCCTACTGTTTTTCATCACAACTGCTGCAACAGTTCTATTTCTTCGCAGTTATCCATACCCAAGTGATGAACCCACAGAAGAGCCAAAGAACCAAAGTATAAAACAATCCTTGTCTCTCATTGAGTTTTCAAAGATGTACTCTGGTTTCTCCTTATATCTAATAGGGGTCATATTCATCTTCATTTGCTTTAATATCATCAACATTTATATGATACGCATCATTGAATCCGTAGGAGGCAGCGAAAAAAATATGGGTACCGCATTCGCCATTGCCGCCATCGTTGAGCTTCCCTTCATGCTTACATTCTCCAGCCTACTTCGAAGATTCAAGATTGAGACGTTACTCATGGTTTCAGCTTGGGCTTTCACCGCAAAAGTACTGCTTACTTTCTTTGCAGAATCATTGCTCGTCATATATATAGCACAAGGGTTCCAGATGTTTTCATACGCTCTTTTCATTCCTGGATCCATTTACTATGTGACAACAGCACTACATAAAAGCCATATGCTCAAAGGACAGGCATATACGACATCTGCAACAACTGTCGGTGCTGTCCTTGGCAGTCTCATCGGCGGCTATCTTCTGTCTTTTACCTCCATCAAAACAATGCTTGCGGTAGGGTTTATGGTCTCCATCATCGGAACATTCCTTATGATCCTAGGCATAAGGAATTGCAGCAAATGTAGTCGCGACAAAAACTGATGTAACGTCTATGATGCACAAATAACTGTATCTGTAATAGACTGAGAAGAACTGTTCTGTTTTCACCAGAATGAACTTGATTTATTCAACCTAAGTGCTATGATGTGTATTGAGATATCGGTAACAATACTATTGGATTCGTAATATACCATTAACCAAAACCCATTGATTAATGGCATCTTTTAATGATTCGATAAGTTGTTTTCCATTTATCTCAATTCATCAGAAGCGTCCTTTGGGACCGCTGAAATTCTATAGCTCAAAGGAGAGTTACATCATGAAAAAAACACTTACACTCGTAATGGCTGCCGCACTTTCTGTTCTATTCGTAGTTGGTTGTGCCGCTGAGAAAGAAACACCAGAGACCCCTGCTGAAACTCCAGTTGAAACACCAGCTGAAACTCCAGAAGAACCTGCTGAGGAAAAAATCTCAATCAATTCTATGCTGGAAAAAAGAGAACTTACAGCTGAAGAAATGACCTCTCTGGAAAAAGTGGTATCTCTGATGAGATCTGTTGAAGATACTGTACAAGTATCTGTATTCAACATGACCGAAGTAGACGGTGGATTCAATATTGAGTTTGTTCTGAAGAACAACTTCAAAGAGAAGACAGTTGTTGAAAAGGATACTATAATTGTAATCACTACACAGGAAGACGAAGTGATCGAAATTCCAGTTCCTGCAGACGTTGAAATTGAAGCAAACGGTGGAGCAATATTCGAAGCTGAAGTACTTACCGACAAACTTACCGCTAGAAAAGATATCTACTTCATCGAATTTAAAGCAGAAGACGCTGAATAATCCACTTTCATCAGGTCATTAGAAAAACAGTGTATGTTCGTCATACACTGTTTTTTTGCGGAAAAATCTATGAACTTGAACATCATCCGCTAAAAGAGAGGATACTCCCCCCTCTTTACTACTGCTCCCATCCAATTCTTCAAAGGAGCACGAAGTATTCTTGTAGGCTAAAAGATTAAGACCAGATATAGATTCATTAAAGAAATCTATATCTGGTCTTTGTCCTATAAAAAAATGCTGTGTGAGACTTTATGTTCCGTAATATTTACTCCTCATCATAACTCTCTTTATACATTGGAAGATACACCACAAACTGAGTCCCTTTTCCAATCTCCGAAGAAACTTCAATGGTTCCTCCCATAGAGAGCACGATATGCTTCACTATGGCAAGTCCTAAACCTGTCCCCCCCATAGCTCTGTCCCTTGCTTTGTCAACTCTATAGAACCGCTCAAATATACGATTCAGATGTTTCTCAGGAATTCCGATCCCTGTATCAGACACCACAACTTTGATCAAGGTGTCCTCCCTCTCTATCCTGATTTGCACCTCGCCATTCTCCCTGGTGTACTTAATCGCATTATCAACCAAATTCAGCAGCAGCTGGTTGTATAGATCTACATCTCCCAACATGAAAAGAGGCTCTTTCTGTGTTAGGGACAGCGTTATATTCTTCGCTTCGGCTTTTGGATTCAACAGATGATACACTTTTTCACTTTCATAAGAAATATCAATCTCTTCGTTCTTTAAAGATTTCACCTGTTCGATACTAGAGAGGGTCAGTATGTCATTGATCAATCTAGTCAATCGCTCGCTTTCATCGTTGATGATATCTAGAAACTTGTTACGTGTGCTCTCATCTTTAACAAACTTCAAGGTTTCTGAAAAGCCCTTTATAGACGTCAAAGGCGTTTTGAGTTCATGTGACACATTAGCAACAAACTGGCTTCTCATTTTCTCTAGCTTCTTTAAATCTGTAATATCTTCAAGCACAACTACTGTTCCGACAAGAGACCCTCTTTCCCCCAGAATCTCAGCGGACTTGATTCTGATATCCTTTCTAATAGGTTCTTCAATCTGCACTTCGAGAATATCCTCTTCATCATTCAGCATGAAGATCAGCTCTCGAAGTTCCTTGATCTCATATACACCTTTTCCGATGACATTGTCGGAGATGCCAAAAAGCTGCTTACAGAATGGATTGATCATGATGATCTTGTCCGCATTATCATAGGCAAATACACCCGAGTTCATACTTTTCAATATCGCTTCCAACCGGTTCTGTTTCTCTTCATTTTCGATAAATGTGGTTTCAAGCCTCTCTGCCATGTTATTGAAATTCATGCCAAGCTTACCTAGCTCAGCATCACTTCTCACCCGAACTCTCCTTGTATACTCACCATTGGCGATTCTATCTGTAGCAAAAGTCATCTCTTGGATTGGCTCAAGCAAGTAGTCTGCTATTTTTCTCGAAATCAGATAAGATACCAAAATTACAAAAGCAAATGTACCTAACATGTATTTTACAAATCCCCCGCCTAAGTTCAATGAACCCGCCTCTGTAGAACTTCGTAAAATTTTCCCATCCGAGAGCCTTGTCGCATAATAAACCATCTGTGTATTCAAAGTCTTTGAAATTCTGATATCAGATCCCTGACCACTCTCCATGGCTTCCTGGACCTCTAGTCTATCCAGATGGTTCTCTAACCCTCTTTTCCCAGAAGAATCAAATAAAACATCCCCATTCTTGTCGATGAGGGTCACTCTGATGGAATCCATGACACTCACAAGCAAAGATGTGTTGTTGATCCGATCCACTTCCATGTAATTGATGAGAAGTTCATTGTTGGTTTTGAGCTTCTCTTTCACTAGATTTATTTTCTCAAGGCTTGATATCAGCAGAAAGGATGAGGTCAGGAAAAACATCGCCACAATAATCCCAGCAAGAAACGAAACTATGATTCTTCTGCTCATGATTCAAGATCATTGAAACGGTATCCGATACCTCGTACCGTCTCGATATAGACAGGATTCTTATCATCATCTTCCAGCTTCTGTCTTAAATGCCTGATATGCACATCGACGGTCCGCGTCTCCCCCACATACTCATAACCCCATATTTTATCCAGCAGCACATCACGTTTCATAACTTTACCGCGATTTTTCACAAGGATATCCAGGAGCTCATACTCTTTTAAAGTCAGCTCTACTTTTTGATTGTTCTTTGTCACCTGATGTTTATCATAATCAATCACAACATCGGAAAAAGAATACACTGCTGATTCCTCAGCTTCCGAAGCACTTCTTCTGAGGACAGCTTTTATCCTAGCCATAAGCTCCCTTACTGAGAATGGTTTTGTAATATAATCATCAGCCCCCAGTTCTAGACCTAAGATCTTGTCGATCTCTTCAGATTTAGCCGTGAGCATTATAATAGGGATACCTTTGGTCTGATCTGAACTTCTCAAGTTTTTACAAACTTCAAGCCCATCCATGAGCGGTAGCATCACATCCAGCAGGATTATTGTTGGTTTCTCTGTTTTGGCCAAGGTAAGTCCGTCGACCCCATTATAAGCTTCTGCGGTCTCATAACCAGCATTCTCCAAATTATACCGGATCAGCTCCACAATATGCTCCTCATCATCAATGATAAGTATTTTCTCTTTCATCATAACTCTACATACACCTCTCGATTCATCACAATCAATATTCTACTCTTATTTAACCATAAAGAAACATTTAGAACAATTGAAACGCAATCAATTAACCTGAAGTTAACGGTTCTGTCAGAATAATCTCAGATAGCCATTTCCATCATCAAGGTTCTTTAAAGATCTTTTTCTTCCTCAAGTTTCCTTTATCTGATCCCCCGACCTACTGTAACCCTAAAAAAGCTGCATGGGTTACTCTCCATACAGCTTTTTCTTAACCATTTTTTATCTCTTCTGATCTTTGCCCATAAGATTATTGATTTCAGTAAGAAACGTGTTGATGTCCTTAAACTGCCGATAAACAGAAGCAAACCTGACATAGGCAACTTCATCCACGTCTTTGAGACGATCCATCACCATCTCTCCGATTTCTGTAGAAGAAATCTCTGAGATCATACTATTGGAAATATTTCTCTCAATATCAGATGCGATCTCCTCAATCTGAAATCGCGATACAGGACGCTTCTGACATGCCCGAATGAGGCCCACAATGATTTTATTCTTGTCAAAGTTCTCTCTGCTGTTGTCCCGCTTCACAACCAGTATCGGAATATCCTCCACTTTTTCATAGGTGGTATATCTTTTCCCGCAGGAAAGACACTCCCGCCTTCTACGAATCGCAGAATTATCTTCAATGGACCGGGAATCAATGACCTTGCTTTCAGAAAAAGCACAAAAAGGACATTTCATGAGCTACACCTCATTACTTATTATATCTGTTGCGAAGGAACGCAGGGATTTCCAGTTGGTCATCCTGATTCTCGTCTGCCTGCTTTGGCTCTTCAGCTCTCTCTCTTCTTGGTGCATCCTTCGGCTCTACTCTTTTTTCTTCCGCTTTATTGTATACTTTGACTTCATCAAATCCCGTTGCGATCACTGTAATCTTGATTTCGTCTTTCAGCTTTGTGTCAATAACGGCTCCAAAGATGATATTCGCTTCCTGATCTGCAGCCTCTGTAACAATCTCAGCCGCTTCATTGATTTCAGCTAGAGACAGATCCTCTCCTCCAGTCACATTAAGGAGAATACCCGTTGCACCATCAATTTTTGTTTCCAGCAGTGGTGATGAAATCGCTTGTTTCACAGCTTCCACAGCTTTGTTCTCACCTTTGCCGTATCCTACTCCCATATGAGCAAGACCCTTATTCAGCATGATGGTTCTCACATCATTAAAATCAAGATTTACCAGACCATTTTCAGTAATAAGGTCCGTGATACCTTGAACACCTTGTCTTAAAACATCATCTGCTTTATTGAATGCTTCCTTGAATGTAGTTCTTTTATCAACAATCATAAGAAGTCTTTCATTGGGGATTGTCACCAATGAATCCACTTTTTCTCTCAATTTCTCAATGCCTATTTCGGCATTCTTCATTCGGGTTTTCCCTTCAAAATTAAAAGGCTTTGTCACAACACCTACTGTAAGAATCCCCATGGATCTTGCAATATCAGCGACTACAGGTGTTGCACCTGTTCCTGTTCCTCCACCCATACCAGCAGTTATGAAAACCATATCCGCACCTTTCAGTGCTGCCATAATTTCTTCTTTGGACTCTTCTGCAGCTTTTTCACCGATCTCCGGATTTGCTCCTGCCCCCAATCCCTTGGTAAGTTTCTCACCAATCTGGATTTTATGGGTTGCATTGGACTGCATCAAGGCTTGCTTGTCTGTATTAATGGATATAAAATCCACCTCTCCCAAACCTTCATTGATCATTCTATTCACAGCGTTGTTGCCACCGCCGCCACATCCTACTACTTTAATCTCTGCTGGGCCTTGAATTTGAAAATCAAAATCTAACACGATTTCTCCCCCTCATTACTTTATAATCTTATTTTTAAGGCTAACGAACCAGTCGCGTATCCGTTGAAAGATACTGCTGTCCTCATAATCATCTAAATACTCATCCTCATCGTCTGAGTTCATATTTTTCACATCAACATTCTCTTCGCCAAACTTCATCTGGTATTTCTTGAAAAAATCCTCGTCTGAAGTTGAAGTTGAAACTTCTTCAAGCTGTTGCTCTTCCAGGCGGATCATTTCATCAATGGCTCCTTTGCAGTGAATTGCACTGAGCAGATGATAAGCCAGACCGCTTGATTGGATTGTGAGAACACTGTCATCCCTTATTATATCAGAAGTAATGAAGTTTGTGGACAGATTGAGTGCAGATTTATACATTTTATTGATTGAATTAAAACCGCACAAACCGCCTCCATGAACGACCACTTTTTTCACTTCTCCAGTCTCTTGATGTTTCATCACGAACTTTTCCACAAAGCTCATAATTTCTTCGATTCTGGCCTTTATGATATCTTCAATCATCTGGTAATCATTGTCTTCTTTGGCAAGAGTTCCGCGAGCATAAGACTTCTTCAGTTCTTCTGCTTCCAACAGAGATATTTTAAGCACAATGGCCAAATCTCTTGTGATATTCTTGCCACCAAGCTGAACTGAAGACACATCGACAATCTTATGATTTCTGACATAGACTGCTCTTGTGGTATGAGCGCCAGAATCCACGATAACAGCACCCTTCTGCCAGTCACCTCTAGACAGCAGGATACTTCCTGCACCTACCGTTGACAACCCAGTGCCTGCAATCTTGATCTTTGCCAGAGCTAGAGCATCGTATAACTTTTCAACATATGTTTTTGGTGCAGTGGCAAGCTGTCCGGTAAAATCAAAGTTGCTGCCACGAACCCCCAAAGGATTCCCATATATCGTCTCATCCACGTAATACTTTGAAATCACCATATCAACGATTTCATCTTCACCACCAATGGATACTTTCTGGGCAGAATCCATGGCAATATCCAGTTCTCTCTGAGTTACTGCATCTCCAAACAATTCAGCATGTCCTGACGTCTCATGGAATTTAAGGTGTTCCGGCTGAACACACAAAAAGACCGATGTAATGTTTCTGGAAATTTTACCTTCAAGTTTCTGAATTACTTTTTTAACAGCACTTCCCAATGCTTTTACATCCACTATTTCATTTTTATCCATACCTTGGGATTCCACCAGCGCACTGACCATAAATGTCTCATCCGTGGTGGAAAGTGCCGATGCTTTAATATAATGAGATCCGATATCAAGTCCTATAACAAAATGATCCATTTGCACGCATGCATACCTCCCGCATAATATATGATTTTATTATACATTCTATTTTGACAGAAATGAAACGAAATCTGAAATTTATATACAAATTCACAGAATTTAAGAAATTATCCACCAAAACTGCTATCCGATGTGGAGCTGGATACTTCAGTCACCATATTTACTGAAATAAACGCTTTAGGATCTACTTTTCGGATGAATATTTTAAGCTTGATAAAATCTCTCCTGGTCAGTACTGTAAGTATAATTTCTGTATCTCTGCCAGTGAAGCCTCCCTTCCCCATGAGAAGAGTTGCACCTTTTTTCATATCATTGATGATATAATGCATCACAGCATTTCTATGCTCGGTAATGATCATCACTTCTCTTCTATAGGTAATTCCATCAATGACTTTATTGATGATCTCACCAGTCAAATAGACAGAGAGAAGTTGAAAAAGGCCAATTTCAACACCAAAAACAACCATGGCAAATATAGTAACCAGAATGTCCGTACCCACAATGCAGTTTACTTGGTCCAAAAATGTATATTTGGACACAATGCGGCCTATAAGACTTGTCCCGCCGATGGAAGCATTTCTGTTGAGGATAAATCCCACCCCTACACCCATAAGTGCACTGCCAAAGATTGTAGCCAGCATTAAATCATCTGTGAGAGGACCAAAAGGAAAATACTTTTCCATAATATACACTACAAATGAAAGTCCGAAGGAAGAAATCAGTGTTTTTGCCCCAAAACTTGTTCCCAATAAAAGAAATGCTGCAACAAACAAAGATCCATTGATCACTAGCATCAGCAGTCCCGTATTAACTCCGGTCAAGTGGTTGATGACAAGTGCAATCCCTTGAGCTCCTCCGGCTGCAAGTCTGTTTGGTGTGAAAATATATACCATGGATGCTGCCGTTAAAATAATCCCAATAAAAATCAATAGATAATCTTTCACCAGTTGTTTGTTTATACTGCTCATATTTTTGTTTTTCAAGGTACACCTCAATCAATCTATTTTGTTCATCTTCTATTAATATAACGCTTTTTTGTAAACATTTCCATGGTTCTTCCTATTTTCACAGTAAACACGCGAAACATAAAAAGGAAGGTATGAACACTCAACCTAGTTGGAGATTCATGCCTTCCTATTTTATACTGTCTAAGATTATAAACTGCTGTTTTCTCTCATTTCCAGATACTCATCAAACGTACACATTTTATCGAAGAAACTGTCTGGAGTTACTTCAATAACTCGATTGGCCACAGTTTCATTAAACTGATGGTCATGGCTTGAGAACAGTAGAACGCCTTTAAAATCGATAAGCCCGTTATTCACAGCTGTTATGGATTCCAGGTCAAGATGGTTTGTTGGCTGGTCAATAATCAGAAGATTGGCAGTGGAAAGCATCAGCTTCGAAAGCATACATCGTACTCTTTCTCCACCAGAAAGCACTTTCGCTTCCTTAAGAGCTTCTTCTCCCGAGAAGAGCATCCGGCCTAAAAAGCCTCTCAAATAGCTTTCACTTTTCTCCTCAGAATACTGTCTCATCCAATCCACAAGATTCAACTCAACATCATTGAAATACTGGCTATTGTCACGAGGGAAGTATCCTTTAGTGATGGTTACTCCGTATTTAAAACTGCCTGCGTCCGGCTCTAGCTCACCGGAGAGAATCTTGAACAGGGTGCTCACAGAAATATCATTCCCAGTGAATGCGATTTTATCTTCTCTGCCTACGACAAAAGATACGTTATCCAGTACTTTTACCCCATCAATGGACTTGCTGAGGTTTTCAACGATGAGGATGTCATTGCCCACTTCACGCTCAGGCTTGAACCCGACAAAAGGATATCTTCTATTTGAAATAGCGATATCATCTAGCGTAATCTTATCAAGAAGCTTCTTTCTCGATGTTGCCTGCCTGGATTTGGAAGCATTGGCAGAGAACCGGCTGATAAAATTCTGAAGATCTCTGATTTTTTCTTCCTTCTTTTTATTCTGGTCTTTAATAAGCTGCGACATCAGCTGACTGGACTCATACCAGAAATCGTAGTTCCCCATATAAATTCTGATTTTACCATAATCCACATCACAAATATGTGTGCAAATCATATTGAGGAAATGTCTGTCATGGGACACAACAATAACTGTTCCTTCGAAATCTGCCAGATAGTTCTCCAGCCAGTTGATGGAATGAAGATCCAAATCATTGGTAGGCTCATCGAGGATCAGCACATCCGGTTTCCCGAATAGAGCTTGAGCAAGAAGAACTTTCACCTTATCTTTAGATTCCAGTTCACTCAATAATCTTTCATGCTTATCTGTTCCTAACCCAAGACCCAACAGCAAAGATGCGGCTTCCGCTTCCGCCTCCCATCCATTCAGCTCTGCAAACTCCCCTTCCAGAATAGACGCTCTCATTCCGTCTTCATCTGTGAAGTCTTCCTTCATATAGATTGCATCTTTCTCTTTCATGATAGCATATAGACGTTCATTTCCCCGGACGACAGTATCGATGACTCTCTCTGCATCAAACTTGAAATGATCCTGCTTGAGGACAGACATCCTCATATCCTTTCCTAAGGAGACTTCTCCTGTATTAGGTTCCAGTTCTCCTGAGAGAATTCTCAAGAAAGTGGATTTACCTGCTCCGTTTGCTCCAATGACACCATAACAGTTTCCAGGTGTGAACTTGATATTCACATCATCAAATAGTTTTCTACCACCAAAACGTAGACTTACATTATTTACATTCAACATTTATTTCACTCACTCCATTGTCATAATTACTCACACAAATAATTATTATAACATGAATCATCATCATTAGACAGGTACATCATAAAAATATTATTGAATCTCAGAGGAAATGCTTCTTTAGACACTTGAAATATTAGATCCCTTGATTTATTGAAATCACAAAAAATTCTGTAAATTATTTGTGATTTAATTGACAATCGGTATGTTAATTGCTACAACTAAGATAATACTGTATCTCTTTTTTTTGGAGGTGTGAATATGAATACACATCAGATTCTAACTGATACCCCTGACTTTCCTGAGGACAAAATCAAGCAGCTTCATGAGTATATCGACAGCATTGAAGACCGTGAGCATCTGCTCATCCATATTCTGCATAAAGCGCAAGAAATTTTCGGATACCTTCCCCCTGAACTGCAGTTGCATATTGCTCGTACCCTCAACATTCCTGCTTCGAAGGTATTCGGCGTTGTCAGTTTTTACTCCTACTTCACACAAGAAAAACGAGGCAAACACACCATCAGTGTCTGTATGGGAACTGCCTGTTTCGTCAAAGGATCCGCAAAGATGAGAGACGAACTGGGCAGCATGCTTCAAACAGATTCTCACGGAACCACCAAAGACGGACAATTCACTGTAAAAGAAATCCGATGTATAGGCGCTTGTGGCTTAGCTCCCGCACTGATGGTCGATCAGAAGGTCTATGGTCATATCAATCATGACAATATCCAGACCATTCTGCAGCTGTATAAGGAGGATCCCCATGACTGAAAAGAGAGATGATCTCAAAAAAATCCGCGACTCCTTCTCCTCTATCAGGTCACTCCGTGAAACCGGCAGCAACAGGGACACACGTATAGAGCTCCTCGTAGGACTTGCTACCTGCGGTATTGCAGCAGGGGGCATGGAGGTATATAAAGCGCTTGAGAAAGAAATTGCCGAACAATCTCTATCGAACGTACATCTGGTAAAAGTAGGCTGTATTGGTTCTTGCTACTGCGAACCTACGGTTCAGGTAAATATCCCAGGACAGCCTCCGGTCTACTACGGCTACGTGGATCCGGATTTGGCCCTGAGGATTGTAAGAGAACACTTGCAAGAGGGCACCCCTCTTGAATCGAATATCATTCCCATGACTTTCAGCAGAACCGATCCCCTTGGCGCAAAACGAAGGCAGCTGAGAATCGCCCTAAGAAACTGCGGTATTATTGATCCGGAAAAGATTGAAGAATATATAGCTTTTGACGGTTATGAAGCCTTATCCAAAGTACTGATGGATTACACCCCACTGGAAGTGATCGCCATTCTCAAAGAAAGCGGTTTAAGAGGTAGGGGCGGCGGCGGATTTCCGACAGGTCTCAAGTGGCAAGCTACTGCCCAGGCTGAAGGTCCAGAGAAATACATGATCTGCAATGCAGATGAAGGGGACCCAGGTGCCTACATGGACCGCTCCCTTCTGGAAGGCGATCCCCATAGTGTTCTGGAAGGCCTCATCATCGGAGGATACGCTACAGGGGCTACCCATGGCATCATCTATATCCGGGCAGAGTATCCACTTGCCATAGAGCGGCTCACCACCGCGATTGACCAAGCACGCAGCTGGGGGATCTTAGGTCAGCACATTTTTGGAAGCAGCTTTGATTTTGATATAGAAATCAGATTGGGTGCAGGTGCTTTTGTCTGCGGAGAGGAAACCGCACTCATTCATTCAGTGGAAGGAAAACGGGGAGAACCTACAAAAAAACCACCCTACCCTTCAGAAGAAGGCTATCTGAAAAAGCCTACCACCGTCAATAATGTTGAGACACTCGCCAATGTTCCTGAAATCATATTAAAAGGAGCTCCCTGGTTTTCAAGAATTGGCGTTGGCCAGAGCAAAGGAACCAAAGTTTTTGCTTTGGTAGGAAAAGTCCGTCATGTAGGTTTGGTGGAGGTTCCCATGGGTACAACCCTGCGGGAGATCATCTATGATATAGGTGGTGGAATTCCCGACGGAAAAGCATTTAAAGCCGTCCAGACAGGCGGTCCTTCTGGTGGAGTATTATCAGTCGACCATCTGGATACGCCCATTGATTATGAGAGCCTGCGTTCTCTTGGAACCATGATGGGATCAGGGGGAATGATTGTCATGGACGAGGACAACTGTATGGTGGATATCGCAAAATTCTATCTACAGTTCACTATGGAAGAATCCTGTGGTAAATGCACACCTTGCAGAATAGGCACGAAGCGCCTCTTCGAAATGCTGGACAGCATCACAAAAGGCAAAGGCAGCAGCCATACTCTGGACCAGCTGCAGCTTTTAGGACAGAACATCAAAAACTCAGCTCTGTGCGGACTGGGTCAGAGCGCACCAAACCCTGTTTTAAGTACCATGAGGTATTTTGAAGAGGAATATCGGATACATGTAGAGGACAAAAAATGTCCCACCGGCATTTGCAAAGAGCTCTTTAAATACAGCGTCATTGCTGATCAGTGCGTCGGATGTACCGCCTGCCGAAGAGTGTGTCCTGTTGGCTGTATCACAGGCCATCCTAAAAAAGTACATTTTATTGATCTAAATCTGTGTATCTCCTGTGGTGCGTGTTATGATGCCTGCAAGTTCCATGCGATAAAAAGGGCTTAGGTGATGATATCAATGAACAACAGTAATGAAAAAATCCATTTGAAAATCAATGGCACCGATATAGCGGTCGACAAAGGAACTACGATTCATGAAGCGGCTAAATTAGTGAATGCAGATATTCCAACCCTTTGTCATCTGAATCTGGAAGGTTTTGGCATGATCAATAAAACAGCTTCCTGCAGAGTGTGTATGGTAGAGGTTCTAGGCCGACAGGCACTGGCACCCTCTTGTTCTGAAACTGTCACGGAAGGGATGGAAGTCATTACCGATTCTTTAAAAGCAGTTTCAGCGAGAAGAATCAATCTGGAACTACTGCTGTCCAATCACCCCATGGAATGTCTTACCTGCAGAAAAAATCTTCAATGTGATCTTCAGGCTCTTGCAAAAAAACTTGGTATTTACGATATCCCGTTTACAGGGGAAAAAATGAACCGTCCCATCGACAAAAGCTCCTATGCCCTTGTCAAAAATCCGGACAAATGCATCATGTGCAGACGCTGTGAGACCATGTGCAACGAGGTGCAAACCTGCGGAATCTTATCCGCAAACAAACGCGGCTTTGATGCATTTGTAGGTCCAGCATTTAATCTTGATATGATTGACACTTCCTGTACCTTCTGTGGTCAGTGTGTTGCTGTGTGTCCCACAGGAGCCCTGTCAGAGGTGAACAACATGCATAAAGTCTGGGCGGCTTTGCTGAAAAAAGAAAAGCATGTTGTCGTTCAGGTGGCCCCTGCTGTTCGTGTAGCCATTGGTGAAATGTTCGGAATGGAACCAGGGGTCATCACCACAGGTCAGCTTGCAACTGCCTTTAGAAGAATGGGCTTTAATGGTGTTTTTGATACCGACTGGGCCGCAGACCTGACCATTATTGAAGAAGCTTCAGAGCTCCTTCATCGTCTGGAACATGGCGGAAAGCTTCCCATCCTGACCAGCTGCTGTCCTGCTTGGGTCCGCTTCTTTGAATATCAGTTCCCAGAGCTTCTTGATATTCCTTCCACTTGCAAATCTCCTCAAATTATGATGGGTACAATGATCAAAACATACTATGCGGAGAAAATGGGCATTTCACCAGAAGACATCATCGTGGTCAGTGTTATGCCCTGTATTGCAAAGAAAGCAGAAGTTCAACGTGATGAACTGAAACTAGGCGAGCTGAAGGATGTGGACTGGGTCATCACAACCAGGGAGCTTGGATATATGCTGAAAGAAGCGGGCATTGATTTTTCCACTCTGCCTGAAGGAGAGTTTGATCAGATTCTCGGAGAGAGCACCGGAGCTTCTGTTATTTTTGGTGCCACTGGCGGAGTAATTGAAGCTGCTCTTCGAACTGCTTATGAATGGATCACTGGAGAAGAACTTATAGAAGTTGATTTTCAGCAGCTGAGAGGACTGGATGGCATACGCCAGGCTACCGTGATGATCAAGGATCAGGAGCTTCACATCGGCATCGCCCATGGACTTGGAAATGCAAGGAAAATGCTTGAGGGTATATCCAGAGGAGATCTTCACTTCCACGCCATTGAAATTATGGCTTGTCCGGGTGGTTGTATTGGCGGCGGTGGACAGCCCTATCACCATGGAGATATTCATGTCATAGAAAAGAGGCAGCAGGCAATTTATAAGGAAGATGCCGGGAAGGTTAAGAGAAAGTCCCACGAGAATGAGATGGTGATGAAGCTGTATCGTGAGTACATCGGAGAGCCCTATGGAGAAAAAGCACACGAACTTCTTCACACAAGCTACACCCCCAGGAAGATGATTTAGTAAAACCATTTCATCGATTGCATGCAATTTATTTTCTTGGACCTATTGAGATATCTCTCACAATGCGTTATCATATTCTATGGAAGAAGATTTCTATGATGATTTCATGGAGTTCAATAATAAATGAAAAAGGCCATAGGAGGAACGAATTTTGTATAATGTAAGAGAAATTTCCCCAAATATCTACTGGGTTGGTGGAAATGACAGAAGACTGGAACAGTTTGAAAACCTATTCCCATTAGCCAATGGTGTATCCTATAACTCTTATCTCATCTTGGATGAGAAGACAGCACTCATCGACACTGTCGATGATGCAATTACAGACCAGTACTTGGAAAACATCACCCATTTAATGAATGGACGTGAACTGGATTACCTGATCATCAACCATATGGAACCAGACCACTGTGGCAATATCGAGAACATCGTAAAAATGTACCCAAATGTAAAAGTTGTTGGAAATACTAAGTCATTTACTCTCTTCCATCAGTTCTACAATATGGATATCACCGCTAACCAGATGATTGTGAAAGAGGGCGACGAACTGAGCCTTGGAACACATAACCTGAAGTTTGTTTTTGCACCAATGGTCCATTGGCCAGAAGTCATGATGAACTTGGAGACCACTAAAGGAATTTTGTTTGCCGCTGACGCATTCGGTACCTTTGGTGCATTAGCCGGTAATCTCTTCGACGATGAGATTGACTATGCAAATCTCTATATCGATGAAGCCAGAAGATACTATTCCAACATTGTAGGAAAATTCGGTGCACAAGTTCAGTCCGTATTTAAGAAAATTGCTGGACAGGAAATCAACATGATCTGTTCTCTGCATGGTCCCATCTTCAGAAGTGATATCAGTCTGATCCTTGACCTTTATGATAAGTGGTCGAAGTATGAAGCCGAAAAAGACGGTGTTGTCATTTTCTACGGTTCCATGTACGGCAATACAGCAAACACCGCAGATGCACTCGCCAATAAACTGGCTCAAAGAGGTGTCACTGATATTCGTGTATATGATGTTTCAAAAACACATCCATCCTATATCATCAGCGACATATTCAAATACAGTCATTTAGTGGCTGCAGCGCCCACCTATAATATGGGACTATATTATCCTATGGATAATCTGCTGCATGAAATGGCTGCACTGGGTGTAAAAAACAGAAAAGTGGCTCTCATTGGAAACCACAGCTGGGCCAGTGCCGCTCTGAAGATCATGACCGAAAGGTTCGCTTCCATGAAAAACATGGAAATCATCGGAGATTCTCTGGATATCAAATCCAGACTAAAGGATGGCGAAGAGCAGAAACTGGATGATCTGGCAGATGCTATTGCAAGTTCAGTACTAAAGAAATAAAGCTAAAAACAAGGATGAACCTGCTAGGATTCATCCTTGTTTTTATGTTTGAATCTTTTCATGCCCTGCTTCTCGCCAAGCAGAAGCAAATTGTCAATCTGATGGAAACGTCCTTCACGAATGGTATTCTCCATAGACGTGCTATTGATGAAAAGCTCGTAATCAAGTTCGGTCTGGCTTTCTGAATAAATGAGTTTTTGGGACAAAATAAAGTTCAGATTCTGGGACAATTGAAATCGCACAAACTCTTTTTCCTGTTCCTGAAACATAGACAGCATCCTTGTTAAGGTCCTTGCAGCCCCCATGGAATGGATGCTGCCAATGATGCCATGTCCTGCTTCCGCTGCTGAAATCGCAGCTTTCAGTGCCCCCAGCGTTCTAATCTCTCCAATCATGAGAAAGTCCGGACTTTGCCTCAATGCATCATGGATACCTCTTTCAAAACCAGCAAAATCTGTGCCCAGCTCTCGCTGAGTCAGCTCCCCCTTTAGTCCGCTATAAGAAAACTCCACTGGATCTTCCAAAGTGATCATATGGACTTTTTCTTTCATAAGAATATCTTGTGCGATGGACGCCAAAGAAGTAGACTTGCCTGACCCTGTTTTCCCTACAATGAGTGAAAGCCCTCTTTTGTTCAACACTCTTTTTGAAAGATGTTCCGGTAACCCAAGTTCTGTTAAAGAAGGGATCTCATTTTTTATGACTCTGATTACAGCACATTTTTTTCCCATGGAAGAGAAGAAGTTTGCACGGTATCTTCCGTTTTCTTCAAATCCAACGTCCATACCGGAAGTTCCTCCCCCGATATATTCCTGGACATAACCCGCCGGCTGCATCAGTGTGAAAAACCGTGACATCTGAGCTTTCGAAACACTTACTTCTGATTCCATGAGCTTTCCTTTAATGCGATAGACCGCTCTTTGTTCTTCCTTCATAACAATATCAGAAGCACCAAGGCCTCTGGCTTCATTTAAAATATATTGAATGCATCGATCCATAATTCCTGACTCTTTCTAGCCTGATTGTAAAGCATACTCTCGCCATTCACCACCTGAAGACCAACACTGCTGCCAAAACGCAGAAAAGAAGAGTGCATCGGTTCATAATTTAAGTCATACAATATGGTATTTTCACTGTACTGCTTGATTTCTATGGGCATTTCATCCTGCTGGATATTTCCAAGCTTTGTGGCATTGATCACCAGTGAAAATGGTCTGACATCAGATACCGCATCCAGAGGTCTGATGGATAATGCTTTTGGAAACTCCTTCCGTCTGGTCTCCGATCTGAAGGCCATATGGATCCTTGCATCCAATTTCACCAATGCTGTATATACAGCTTTCGCAGCGCCACCGCTGCCGAGGATCAGCACATCTTTTCCCTTCACACTGATTCTATTGTCCTCTAGTGACTGCATGAATCCGAACACATCTGTATTATAGCCAATTCTCCACCCATTTTTGATGACTACAGTGTTCACCGCGCCACATTCCAACGCAGTACTATCCAGTTCATGCAGATACCCAATGATCTCTTCTTTATAAGGAATCGTGACATTAAATCCGATGATCTCATTTTTCGTCAGATCGTCAATGAACTTCTGAATGTGTTCTCGCGGAAGATCAAAAAGTTCATAAGAAATCATCAGCCGTTTTTTTTCGAATAACCTCTGATGGATCTCGGGAGATTTCGAATAGGATATTCTTCTTCCAAGTAAGCCTGTTTTTCTCAAATGTATGCTCCTTTCTTTTGTTCTTAACTCTATTATAAGGACTGTAACTGAAAATAAACAAAAGGGAGCACCGCTCCCTTGTTAATTTTCTATGAATCAGATTTTAGTATTTCCTGAACATGGCTGAATGAGGGTTCATCCTGAGGTTGTTCGGTCAGGTGCTGCTTTATGGTTGAAACCAGAATATCAATTGCTACTCTGTTCTTGCCACCTTCCGGTACAATAAGATCTGCATATCTTTTGGTTGGTTCGATGAACTGCAGGTGCATCGGACGCACAACGCTGAGATACTGCTCAATGACCGATTCGAGTGTTCTTCCTCTGTCCCTGATATCTCTCGTGAGTCTTCTTAGGATTCGGATATCCGCATCTGTGTCCACGTAGATTTTAATATCAAACAAATCCCGTAATTTTTCGTCTTCCAAGATAAGAATTCCTTCTACGATGATAATATCCTTAGGCTCTTCTTTGATCGTTTCTTTTTTTCTGTTATGTACGGTGAAGTCATAGATTGGCATTTCAATGGCTTCCCCTCTCAGAAGGGTTTCTAAATGCTCTATCAAAAGCGGTGTATCGAATGCGTGAGGATGATCATAATTTGTTTTTGTTCTTTCATCGAATGTCAAATGACTCTGATCTTTGTAATAGGAGTCCTGCATGATGATTGCAATACTCTCCTTCTTGAAGTTCCTGTAAATGGACTTTGCTACTGTACTTTTACCAGATCCCGTTCCTCCGGTAATACCAATGAGTATCGGTTTTTTCATTCTACATCATCCTTCTCTATTATCAGTATATCATTTGGTTGAAGACTCACTTCTGAGTAAGCACTGAAATCCATTGCCGCTTTGTTCGCCACATCTATTTGATTTCCTTCCTCATCCATGAACTCTGTGATTACAGTTTCTATTATATCATCAGATGGTCTCATTATCTTGATTTTATCACCTGGGAACAATCTGTTTTTCTGACCAATGAGATATCTTCCCTGACCAAGATCCTCTTTGACAATCCCCACAAGTTCATGGGTTCTCACATAAGAACTGGAGCCGTAAACTTGGGAATTTCCTCGGCCAAAGTAGAAACCTGTATAGTACTCCCTGTGACTCACCATACTGAGAATATCCATCCATTTCTTATCATATTGGTACGCTTCCGGGTTTTCCACATACGCATCAATGGCAGCTCGGTAAGCCTTCACGATGGCGGCCACATAGAATTCCGACTTCATACGTCCTTCAATCTTCAAAGACTGCAGACCTGATTGAATCAGTTCCGGAATGTGCTCAATCATACACATGTCCTTGGAGTTCATAATATACGTGCCCCGTTCATCTTCTGTAATCTCCATCAGTTCACCTGGACGCTTTTCTTCCATCAGATAGTATTTATACCTGCAGGGCTGAGCACATGCTCCTCTATTCGCATCACGGCCGGTCATATAGTTGGATAACAGACAACGTCCTGAATAGGCCATACACATGGAACCATGGACAAAGGCCTCAAGCTCCAGCTCTTCCGGAATATTCTCCCGTATCGCATGAATTTCTTTCATGGTCAGCTCTCTTGCAAGAATAATACGCTGAACACCCATCTTGTGCCAGAAAATAGCTGATCTGGAGTTCACATTGTTCGCCTGTGTGGACAAATGAAGTTCCATATTGGGAACCACTTCTCTTGCGGTCATAATAATCCCAGGATCAGATACAATGAGTGCATCCACACCCAGCTCTTCCAGACTAACCAGATACTCCTCAAGACCTTTCATGTCACTTTCATGGGGAAACACATTGATGGTCACATAGACCTTCTTCCCACGGTCATGAGCATACTTCAATCCTTCTGTCATTTCTTCATTGGTGAAGTTGTCTGAAAATGCACGAAGATTTAATCTTGCTCCTCCCATAAATACCGCATCAGCACCATAGTCGATTGCAGTTTTCAGTTTGCTGAGATTGCCCGCAGGGGCTAATAGTTCCGGTTTAAACATTTTTATTTTTTCCTCCTGATTAACAACATTCCATCGCTGATACTGAGCAGCGAGACAACAAGGTCTTCTCTTTCATGGACATATCGGATAAAATCCTTCAGATTCACGATATTGGTCCTATGTTTTCGAGCCACTTCTTCTTCTGCCACCAGTCCCTTATAAAGGACATTGTCACAGAGAATCATGCCATCTTCCGACAGTCTTGGCAGTGATAAGTCCAAATATTCCCTGTAATGAGACTTACCGGCATCCATGAAGATAAAGTCATACACCTGATCACTTTTTCCTAAAAAACCAGCACAATCATCCAGAACAACCTGAATCCTATCCTCATACCCTTTCTTTTTTATGTTTTCCAAAGCGAGGTCCCGCATGGATTCATCTCTTTCCACAGAAGTAATCTGACCTTCTCCATGCATAGCCATCACGAGAGCCGAATAACCAATGGCTGTTCCAAGCTCAAGAATGGTCTGTGGTTTATTTGAAGCAATCATAAACCCCAAAAACCTTGCTGCATCTTTCATCACAATGGGTACATAATTCTCTTTTGCGTAAAACTCTAAATCTTGCAGCTCCTGAATACCACCAAAACTCTCGATGTACTCAGTAACTTTTTTATGGACAATTCCACTCATCTTCTCACCTGCACCTGATACTTTGTTCGCTAAAATTTCCTATACCATTATATAAGATTTGACAATACTTATCAAACCTTTGCTTGCTCTTCATTATCACTCAGCAGGATCTTCAACACTTTACTACAGATTGCTGTATCCTTTTTCTGTAAGTATGCCATGCACTTTTTCATCAAAGACATCCCAGGGAAGTGCATCTTCTTCCATTTCCGAGAATGCTACAAGAATCCGCTTGAATCTCCCTCGAGGCAGAAATCTGTCATAGAACCCACCACCATATCCTAATCGGAATCCATCTTTTGTGAATGCGACACATGGAACAAAGGCAATGTCTATTTTCCCTGGATCCATCTGATAGGTAAGATCTTTTGGTTCTAGAATCCCATGAAGACCTGGTGAAAGATCTTCCATGGAGTCAATCTCACACGCTTCCATATGGCCTAAGGATACGGTCTTCGGCACCAGAACTCTCTTGCCTTTTGCCAGTGCATCCTGAATGATCCGTGTGGTATTCACTTCTGTTTCCTGTCCCACATATATGAATATTGTCCCTGCAAGTAAATAATCCTTCTGTTTTTTCAGCACTTCTAGAATTTCTTTGGATGCCGATTCCCTGTACCTGGAATCCAGATTGCGCTGTTTGCCAATCAGCTTGCTTCTGAGCTCTTTTTTCTGAAGCTTCACTTCTTCGTTGATCATCATTATCTTCCACTTCCTTCATTCTCTTTTCGAAAAAGAAACCCCCAATCCTAAGGATTAGAGGTTTCATCTTTGTGTAAAGAACTAGTTCCCCTGAAACTCTCTTTTCTTCTGGAGGAACTCATTGTAATCGCTGGTGAAAAAATGCTGCCTGATACTTGGATCCAACACATAATAAAGATATTCTGTGATTTCAGGATTGATTGCAGCTTTTATCGCTGCAGCACCAGGGCTTGCGATGGGACCGATGGGAAGCGCCCGAACATAGTAAGTGTTATAGGGAGACTCCACCTTCAGGTCCTCTAATGTCACCTTGTCCTTCGCGTTCAGACCAAGCGCATATACCACCGTAGCATCCAGCTGAAGCTTGTCTCCTTTGGATAATCTGTTATAGATTACCGAAGCGACTCTAGGCATCTCTTCAACACTGGCTGCTTCTCTCTCAATCATAGAAGCGATTGTAATCAGTTCATTCCACTCGGAAGTAGGAAGATCCTCTCCGGTTTCTTTCAGCACTGCATACATTCTGTTGACAAATGCTTTATACATGGTATCCACCACAAAGCTTGGCGTCTGACCTTTTCTGAACTTATAGGTTGCTGGTGCAAGATATCCTTCCAGCACATAATGCCTTTCATCCGTATTTTCCAGCCAGCTTGGCACGATATAATTTTTTACTGCCTGGATAAATGCCTCTTTGGAAAACAGTCCCTTTTCTTCAAAGGCTTCTCCCATTCTTTCAATGGTGAATCCTTCCGGAATGGCTACTGTAACCTCATAAATATCCTCTCCTTCATTCAGTTCCTGAATGATTTCATGGAGAGAACCCTGAGCATTAATTTTGAACGTTCCTGGCTTCAGCGCTGTCTCAATAGGATTGAATCTGAAATAGACTCTGGTCAAAAGAAGATTTCTGAGTAGGCCTTCATTATCCAGACGAGTCAGCACTCTACTGAAGTTATCGTTGGGTTCCACATTGACTTCAATGATCTCTTCATTCGTGTTCAGTGGTTTTTCTCCCACACTGTTGTAATAAGCATATCCCACAAGGCCTGTCCCTGCAAGAATCAGTACAAAGAAAAGCAAAATGAATAAAAACTTTTTCAAGATAGTCCCCCCTGCTCTAGATTGTTCGTATTATTTATTACGCGCTGCACGCTTTCTCTGTGTATGGTCCAGATATTTCTTGCGGAGTCTGATGTTCAGTGGTGTCACTTCTACAATTTCGTCTTCAGCGGCAAACTCCAGATAGTTTTCCAGTGTCATTTTCTTCACTGGCACAAGCTTAAGTGCATCATCTGCACCAGAGCTTCTTGTATTGGTCAGCTGCTTTTTCTTGCAGACATTCACGTCGATATCTTCCGCTCTAGAGCACTCACCACAAACCATACCTGCATAAACTGGAGTACCAGCTTCAATAAAGAGTGTTCCTCTTTCTTGTGCATTGTACAGTCCATAGGTGATTGCATCTCCTGTTTCAAATACTACCAGAGATCCACGGCTTCTGCCAGGCATTTCACCCTTAACTTTGTCGTATCCCTGGAATACATGGTTCATGATTCCATTTCCTCTGGTATCTGTCATGAATTCATTTCTAAAACCAATCAGTCCTCTAGCAGGAATCACAAACTCCAGTCTGGTATATCCATTGACAGCAGATGTCATGTTGACCATTTCCGCTTTTCTTGGTCCGAGTTTTTCCATGACAGTACCCATGAACTCTTCTGGTACATCGATGGTTAAGAATTCCATAGGCTCCATAAGAACCCCATCAATTTCCTTGTTGATTACTCTAGGCTTGGAAACCTGAACTTCATATCCTTCTCTTCTCATGGTTTCAATCAGAATGGATAGATGCAGTTCTCCTCTTCCTGATACTTCAAAGGTGTCAGGCGTAAGCTCTGTAACACGAAGAGAAACGTTGGTTTCAAGTTCTTTCATCAGTCTGTCTCTGAGATGTCTTGATGTGATGAATTTTCCGTCTTGTCCAGCGAAAGGTGAATCATTGACCATAAAGTTCATGGATAGAGTTGGTTCATCAATGTGAACAAATGGCAATGCTTCAGGTGCATTGGCGTCTGTTACGGTATCTCCGATATGAACATCACCAATTCCTGAAATAGCTACGATATCTCCAATAGCCGCTTCATCTGTATCTACTCTTTTCAGTCCATCATAAAGATAAAGATTGGAAATGGTTGTTTTTTTGATATTTCCCTCAATATCTATAACAGCAATGGCCTGATTTCTCTTGGCAATACCTCTGGTGATCTTTCCAATGGCAATCTTACCAACGAAATTATTATGGTCCAGTGTTGTAATCAGCATCTGGAAAGGTCCAGCTATATCGCCTTCTGGTGGCTTCACATATTCAATGATCTTTTCGAGGAGTGGAATCATATCAACCATCTCATCACTTGGATCATCTCCAGCATATCCGTCTCTTGCAGAAGCATAGATGATGGGGAAGTCACACTGCTCATCAGTAGCTCCAAGCTCTACAAACAGGTCAAATACCTCATCGATGACTTCTTCTGGTCTGGCGTCCTTCTTGTCAATCTTATTGACAACAACCATAGGGCTTAATCCGGCTTCTAAGGCTTTCTTCAGTACAAACTTTGTCTGTGGCATAGCTCCTTCATTGGAATCAACCACAAGCAGTACTGAATCCACCATCATGAGGACTCGTTCCACTTCACCACCAAAATCCGCATGACCTGGTGTGTCAACAATATTAATTCTATACCCTTTGTAATGAATTGAAGTGTTCTTGGATAATATGGTAATTCCTCGTTCTCTTTCGAGGTCATTGGAATCCATAACTCTTTCTTCCACTTTCTCATTGGCTCTAAATGTATTGGATTGTCTCAGCATCGCATCCACCAGGGTAGTCTTACCATGGTCAACGTGAGCTATGATGGCGATATTTCGCACATTTTCTCTTTTATATGACATCTTATTCCTCCAGTTTCTATATCTAACAAGTTATTATAGCACAAAATCCTTGAGTATGTAGGATTTCTTCCATGGAGATCCAGATGTAACCGATTAAACTTCTGATTTTTTTCTTAAAGAAAAAGCAGCGAGCTTTTATTCTCACTGCTTCTTAAGACTTATTCTACTTGCCAGCACCAATGACATCCACACCTACAGCATCATTGATGATTTTCATCATATCTTCAAAAAGAATAGAAAATCTCACTTCCGCCTGCAGATATTCATTGATATCAGGATTGGTCTGGATAACAGATGCAAAGTTCTGCATCTTTTCTGTGGTTTCATCCGTGACTTTCCCGGTTTCCATGGATTCTGTATAGGCTGCAATTTGGATTTTTCTGAAATCCTCCAGCATTTTTGATTTGGTCTCATCCGCTTGAATTTTTAACGCAGCCTCCCGAAATGCCACCACATCCGGATGGATTTTTAGTTCTGCTGCCAGTTCATTGAACTTGTCATAAATATTCAACGTCTGTTCCTCCTTTATACTTCCATGATGATTGGCAGAATCATCGGTCTTCTCATGGTCTTTTCATACAGATGATTCTTCAGTGTGTCTTTGATAATATTCTTTAATACATTCCAGTCCGTAATCTGTTTGTCTTCACATTCATAAAGCGCTTGCGCCACAACTTTTCTGGAACTTTCCATCAGTGCTTCCGCTTCTTTCACATAGACAAATCCTCTTGTAATGATATCTGGACCTGCTACGACTGAAGCGCTCTCCTTATCCATGGTCACCACAACGGTGATAATGCCATCTTCAGAAAGATGCTTTCGGTCTCTCAGCACAATACGTCCAACATCACCAACGCCTAATCCGTCGATAAGAACGTGTCCAGAGTTCACTGTTCCAGTCTTCTTAATACCTCTACGATGTACTTCAATGACATCACCGTTTTCTGGAAGCACGATACTGGATGGATTCATCCCCATTTTAATAGCAAGATCCCTGTGTTCTTTCAGCATTCTAAATTCTCCATGCAGCGGTACCAGATGTTTGGGTCTGGTCAGTGTATGAATGAGCTTGATTTCTTCCTTGCATGCATGCCCCGAGACATGGATGGATTCAAGCTTACCATATACTACTTCTGCGCCTAGTTTGGACAATCTGTCTATGGTTCTGAAAATCGGTTTCTCATTTCCTGGAATTGGCGATGATGAGAATACTACCGTATCACCAGGTTTTACCTGAATTTTTCTATGCATGTTATTAGCCATTCTGGAAAGTGCAGCCATGGGTTCACCCTGACTTCCAGTTGTGATAATCAGCACCTGATTGTCAGGATACTTCTTAATGTCATCAATTGAAATAAGATGCTTCTCATCCACACTAAGATAGCCAAGATCCAATGCGATGGGGATGATATTTTCCATAGAACGTCCTGATACAGCGATCTTTCTTCCCTGAGCTACTCCAGCTTCGATAATCTGCTGAATTCTATGTACATTGGATGCAAAGGTAGAAATAATAATTCTGCCTCGTACTCCGTGGAATATTCTCTTGAAACTCTCGCCTACACTGGACTCGGAAATAGTATATCCTTCTCTTTCCACATTCGTTGAATCACACAGCAGTGCAAGCACCCCGCGCTTTCCAAGTTCTGCGAATCTTTGCAGATCAATAACTTCTCCATCCACAGGAG
The DNA here is from genome assembly GCF_900115135.1 of Proteiniclasticum ruminis. Lineage (GTDB taxonomy): Bacteria > Bacillota > Clostridia > Clostridiales > Clostridiaceae > Proteiniclasticum > Proteiniclasticum ruminis_A. Next base: position 517,378 of record NZ_FOVK01000001.1, read on the forward strand.
TGAAATCCACTTTAAAGTCTCCTGTATGGATGACTGCTCCAAGCGGAGTATGGATAGCCAGTGCGCAGGAATCTGCGATGGAGTGATTCACTTTAATGAACTCCACTGACATCTTCTCCAGCTTGATTGTATCCTTAGCCTTCACAATATTCACGGTGACCACGTCTTGAATTCTGTGTTCGGTAAGTTTCAGATTGATCAGTGCTGCCGTAAGCTTTGTCGCGTAAACAGGAACGTTCACCTGTTTCAGCACATAAGGAAGTGCACCAATATGGTCTTCATGACCATGGGTGATAAAAATCCCCTTGATTCTATCCTTATTTTTCACCAGATAGCTTACATCTGGGATTACTACGTCAATACCAAGCATGTCATCATCCGGGAATTTAAGACCACTGTCCACCACGATAATTTCATCCTTGTACTCTACGACTGTCATATTTTTGCCGATTTCATTGGTTCCGCCAAGAGGTATAATTTTCACATTATCCTTCTCTTTTGTCATATTTAGTTTCCTCCTTAAATGTTTCCTCTTTAGCGCACTCATTACAAATACCGTAAAATTTTAAGCTATGATCGAGAACTTTGAAATTGTACTTCTTGCCAATTTCTTCCTCGATGGGATCCAGGAGGTCGTCCATAAACTCCAGAACTTGGCTGCACTTAATGCACACCAGATGATGATGCGTATGATGCTCATCCTCTCTTGTCAGCTCGTATCTCGCAGTTCCATCTTTCAAGTCCAATCTTGTGACAAGATTTTCCTCGTGCATGAGCACTATGGTTCTGTAGACAGTTGCTAGACCAATTTCCGGCCTTTTCTTTTTTACGATGTCAAAGATCTCTTCCACTGTTAAATGCATTCCCACACTGTCAAGAATTGTATCCACAATCGCCTGTCTTTGGGGAGTCAGCTTATAACCGCTCTTTTTGAGCTTGTTTATTATTCTTTGAATATCCTCACTGGTACATGTTGGAGTCATATCAGTTCAGCCCGTCTTCGTCAAAAATAACACTGTACGCTTCTTCAATCATTGCGATTTCAACGTCATCATCAACTGTCTCAAAGAATTCATTGCCTTCTTCGTCGTATACAACTTTCAGGGCAGTGAATACAGGCTCCTCCTCATCACTTTCTACTGGAGATACAATGAAATACTCTACATCTTCAATTTCAAGTCTTGTTACTACCTCAACCTCGACTTCATTTCCTTCATCATCTGTCAGTACAATTAAGTCTGTCATATCTTCCATAATTTTCACCTCTTTGTTTATTTTGTGCTGCTTAATTTATCTAAATAACCTTGAAGTATATAAGTGGCTGCGATTTTATCGACCAACCCTTTTCTCTTCTTTCTGGACATATCCGCTTCGAGCATGGCTCTTGTTGCAGCCATGGTGGTCAACCGCTCGTCCCAGAATACCACTGTGAGGCCAAATTCTCTTTCCAGAACAGCACCGAACTCCATGGCTTTTTCCGCCTGTGGTCCGATGGTCCCATTCATATTCTTTGGTAACCCCACAATAATTTCCTGAATTTCATAAGAATCAAAGATCTCGTGTAGATTTTCCAAATCCTTCTCCAGAGACTTTCTTCTTACCGTAGTTATGCCCTGAGCTGTATAGTTGAGTGGATCGCTCACTGCGACTCCAATGGTCCTATCGCCCACATCCAGTCCTATATACCTCATCAATTCATTTAAATCCTTTCATTTGTGACACAATATTATTGTATCAAACTTTCTTTAAAAAACCTTTAGGTTTTATCGTACCATTCTTACACAACTTGAGCATAAAAGCAATAGGGATACCATTCTCAGGTATCCCCCCTACTATTTAATGTTCAAATAGGACTTTAGAACCTCTTCGAGGATTTCATCCCGCTCGAGCTTCCTGACAAGAGCTCTCGCACCATTATAGTTGGTGATATAGGTTGGATCACCCGAGATGATGTATCCTACCAGCTGATTCACTGGATTGTATCCCTTTTCGTTCAGTGCATTGTACACTTCTTCAAGAATCGCTTTGGTAAGATCTTTCTTGTCTTTCTCAAAGTCAAATTGCATGGTGTGATCTTTATTGTTCATAATACTGCTGCAAATGCAGCTTCACCCCCCTTAAAAATAGTACGTCACTATCTACATTATAAGGGATTCTTTTGAAATTGTATAGACAACTTAGAAATTAAACCATAGATTGAAGCAGTTCAGAAACTTTTCCCAAGGCTTCTTCCAGCTTTTCTGGGTTTTTCCCGCCTGCTTGTGCCATATCGGGTCTTCCACCTCCGCCACCGCCAGCAATGGCCGCAACGTCTTTAATGAGTTTCCCAGCATGAAGGCCTTTCTTGACCAAGTCCTTTGAAATCATCACGGAGAAGCTTACTTTTTCCTCTCCTTTGGTACCTAGCACAACAACGCCGGACTGCAGTTTGTCCAGCACCTTTTCTGTAATTTCACGGAGTTCTGACGCTTCCACCTGGAATACTTCACCACGGACAAGATTCATTCCCTCAAGAACCTCTTTCTGAGCTAGAAGATCATCCACAAAAGATAGGGACTGTACTTTACGTATTTCATCCAGCTCCTTCTGAAGAGTTTTTTCTTCCTGAAGATGCTGTGCCACTTTCTGTACAATATCATTCTTCGTTGCTTTCACCAGTTCCTGGACTTCATCGAGCATTCTTTCTCTCTCGTTCATCAGTCTGATGGCATTGAATCCTGTAACCGCTTCTATTCTTCTTACGCCAGAAGCAATTCCAGCTTCTGAGGTGATTCTGAACAGTCCAATTTCTCCCGAGTTCTTCACATGGGTACCACCACAAAGTTCTTTTGAGAATTCACCCACGGAAAGCACTCGGACCTCTTCACCATATTTTTCATCAAAAAGGGCCATGGCTCCTGATGACTTTGCTTCGCTCATGGACATGACTTCAGTGATCACCGGAGTTGCCATAAGCACTTCACTGTTTACAATATCTTCCACTTTTTTCAGCTCATCTTTCGTCATGGGCTGGAAATGATTGAAGTCAAATCTGAGCTTGTCTGGAAGCACAATGGAGCCAGCCTGATTTACATGATTTCCTAGCACCATCTTTAGGGCTTTATGCAGCAGATGTGTTGCAGTATGGTTTCTTTCTGTACTCTTTCTAACATTTGCTTCTACAGTAAAAAGTGCTGCCCCAGGTGAAAGTGTTCCTTTTTTCACCACTACTTTATGCACTGTATTACCATTTTTGCTCTTTCTGGTGTCCAGCACCAATGCTTCAAACACATCAGAGGAGATCACACCTACATCGCCAACCTGACCTCCCATCTCTGCATAGAATGGCGTTCTGTCAGATACAACATATCCTTCCTGACCTTCTTCAAGAGTTTCTCTTAAAGCCTCATCATCATATACGCGTAAAATCTCTGCTTCTTCAGTAAGGCTGCCATATCCAGTGAAAGCTGTCACTACTTCTTCCTGCAGCACATCCACTCCTGTATTTTCAGACCCCATATAAGAGCTTTCTCCACGCGCTGCTCTCGCACGCTGTCTCTGGCTTTCCATTTCCTTTTTGAACGCTTCTTTATCAAGCTTGATTCCTTTCTCATCCAGAATTTCTTCTGTGAGTTCCAATGGGAATCCGTAGGTATCATAAAGCTTGAATGCATGCTCTCCACTGAACACATCACCTTCCGTCTCATTCAAGAAGGAGATCAGAAGCTCCATCCCAGCATCAAGTGTCTCATGGAACTTCTTTTCTTCCAAGTCCACGATTTTTTCGATGTATTCGCGCCTTTCCAGTAAATCAGGATAGGCTTCACCATAACTGGCCATCACAGCATCCACGATTCTATTCAGGAACTGCTTCTCATGACCTAGAACGCGTCCGTGACGAGCGGCTCTTCGAAGCAGCCTTCTTAGCACATATCCTCTTCCTTCATTAGAAGGAAGCACACCATCCCCGATAAGAAATGCAATGCTCTTACTGTGATCTGCGATGATTCTCATGGAAACATCCGCTTCCTTGCTCTCCCCATAGGCTCTGCCCGTGACTTCTGATACTCTTCCAAGAATATTCTTCAGAATATCTATCTCAAAAATAGAGTCTACTCCTTGCATGATGGTCGCCATTCTTTCAAGTCCCATCCCTGTATCAATGTTGGGATTTGCCAAAGGATGATATACACCATTCTCATCTTTATCAAATTGTGTGAAAACAAGGTTCCAGAACTCCGTCATCTCATCCCGGTCTGAAGCGGCAACAAATTCCTCGCTGGTGGTAATCTTGTCAGTTCCTTTATAATAATGGATTTCTGAACATGGACCACAGGGACCAACACCGATTTCCCAGAAATTATCTTCTTTTCCTAATCTGAAAATATGAGTTGGATCAATGTCTGTTTTTTCTTTCCAAAGATCAAAGGCTTCATCGTCTTCCAGGTATACTGTGGCATACAGCTTAGATTTATCGATTTTGAGCTCTTCTGTCACAAACTCCCACGCCCATGGAATGATCTCATTCTTGAAATAATCTCCAAATGAAAAGTTTCCGAGCATTTCAAAAAATGTGGCATGACGCTTTGTTCTGCCCACGTTGTCAATATCTCCGGTTCTGATACATTTCTGGCATGTCGCCACTCTTTTGGATGGGGGAACTTTAACCCCTGTAAAGTAAGGTTTCAGCGGAGCCATACCCGCATTGATGAGAAGCAATGATTTGTCGTCTTTTGGGACCAGCGGGAAGCTGTCCATAACAAGATGCGCCTTCTCATTGAAGAATGTTAGATATTTTTTTCTGATTTCGTTGGTCGTCATTTTTTCCATAATAACCCTCCATATTTTTTTGCAATAAAAAAAGCCTTCATCCCTCCAAGGGACGAAAGCTGCACTTCCGCGGTACCACCCTAGTTATGAATGCATGCATTCATCACTTTCACACCATAGCTCCAAGGCAGCTTCATCCGAATATCCCAAAGACTTTCACCAGCCGTCTTCTCTCTACATGGTTCTATTCCGGAGTACTCCTCCTCTTCAACGCCATCTATTTTGTTTTCATCTTCAAATTATACGGAGGAAACAAATCCTTGTCAAGGCAGTCTTTCTCTCCTCCAGAATAAAGCCATAATTTCATAAAACTATCAATACTACCGAACTGCTCCACATAAATCATGATTCGGTAAGGAGCGTTGCTAATATCAAATACCTTCATACTTTTTTTATCAACACGGCTGTTACAGTCTATTCTCACCTTTCATAAAGAACAAACTAGTCTAGCCATTCTATGAACCTCTTCAGAGTTTATTATAGGAACGTTTCAAGGGCATTCAAAAAGTTGACATGGTTTGTTCGTAGACACGAACTATACTAGACCCATACCTAGAACAAATCAAACTATCAGGAGGTAACACATGAAAAAACTCATAGGAATATTCAAATCAGAAGAGCTTGCTCTTAATACCATCGAAAGTCTGAAAAATGCAGGATATGCACCAGAAGAAATTTCGGTGATCACAAAAGATGAAATAAAGTATGATGCTCTGAAAAACCGTATTGACGATGCAGTCATAGAAAACCCCGATGACAGCGGTCTTGCTGCAGGTGCAGCAACAGGTGGAGCAATCGGTGGATTCGGAGGACTGCTATTAGGCCTTGGCGCTCTAGCCATCCCTGGCGCTGGCCCCATCATTGCTGCTGGGCCAATTGTAGGAGCCATCACGGGTGCTCTTGCTGGTGGCGCTGTTGGAGGCGTTGCAGGTGCTCTCATGGATGCCGGTGTCTCTGAAGTTGAAGCAAAGGAATATGAGGACCATCTGAATGCTGGCGATATTCTTATTCTAGTAGACGAAGACGACAATAGACGAGAAGCAGTTTATGACAGCTACTACAGAAACGAAAGCCTGAACCGCGAAAAGTTTCAGCGTGAAGCAACTGGACCATATGATCCACAAGTCAAAGACCCTGTTTATCCTGAAAACAAAGATCACATCGTCCATGAACATACCCTAGATGTAGAGGAAAATAATCCCTATGAAGCTGAAAAACCCTATGAACTGGACAGAAACCTTCGTGATACCGACCAGTTCTAAGTTTATATAGAGTAAAAAGCTCAGGCACACTGAGCTTTTTCTTATTTCTTTTTGCTTTTTCTTTTCGGCTTCCAGCCGCCGGAGAGCTGAAGCCACAGAATCATAATCAGCATGATAGCAAATATCAGGAACGTGTCATTTGTAAAAACAAAATAGTAAAAAAGAACAACGGCAAGGAATAACAGCACGATCCCTAAAGTTCTCTGTTTCATTTTATAGTCCACCCTTTCCATATTCTTCTTTTTCCAAGGTTTTCAGATCCTCCTGAAACGCTTCGAAGTATGAGGCGCTGTATTCAACACTCCAGAAATCCATTGGGGTCCTCATATAAATAAGGTGTTCCTCAAAAGCATAAAAGGAATACACCATTTCATGTGTCTTCAGATAAAGAACCCTCACACCATCAATATCCTGTGAGGATATTGAACCCTTCTCAGTTTTTTGGATACCCTCCACCAGCTCTTTCTGAAAGCTTTCTCTTATATCTTCTGTTATTCCACGATAATACTCCACTGAGAATTCGTTATATCTATAATACTCATAAGACAAATAGGATGAATACAACTGTTTATTCAAAAGCAAACTGCTTCTTGTCCAGACATAAGGACTTCTTCCATCATTTTCCTCAGAATGCTGCGCATGATAATAATCCTCTGTGAGCTGCAGTACCTGCATTGGATAACCCTGCTGCTGCTCTACTGTATATGCACCATCCTTGCTCAAATCTCCCCAAAGTACCTGATAAAGAAAAATAAGCAGAAAGAGCATGATCAGAGCATCCCCAGCAAACCCAAGGACTTTTATCACAGAAGAAGTCTCTCCATTCTCCTTCCTTTCTTCAGAAGGCTTTACGAACTCTTTCAGTTTTAGATATGCTAGAATTTTAAATGAATTAGATAGTATAAATATCAACAGAATCACTATATGAAACCAGGTGAAGTTTATATAAAACCATAATAGAGGTTCCTCAAATCTGAAAGCATTGATCATATCGCTTAAAACGATTAGAAGCGATAACGGTAATTGAAGAAGCAGTGATTTCTTATCGCTTCTCAGCTTCTCTTGGAGTTTATGGGTGATATCCTCAGGCTGATGATTAAATTCACTTGTTTCCTTTTCCGCATAAAAGACATGAAAAAAATCCGGTAGTGTCCCTGCATACTGCCACCCCCGCTGTTTTCGTGTCTCTATAATTTCTTCAGGAGGTTTGCTGCGATCCTTAACCGTTGGTTCCAGATGATACTTGATGGACGATCCCCGTTCCACTTCCAGAAACACCGGGAAATTTGATTTCATCTTTTTTAGGATGTATCCGTCCTCAGCTTTCTCCTCCAGCCAGTTTTTAATATTTGCCATGTCATAGGATGCATAGGGCAGCCAGAATCTTTTAGTACTACTCATATCCCATCTCCTCTATATATCTTATTTTCTAAATATATTTCTATATTTCTATCATAATTCAAAAACAACAACAGGGTCAACAGGGGCATTAAAAAAGAGATGCGTTTTCACACATCTCCCTTCTTTAATCTTCCACTTCATAAATGGTGCCGCCACCTAGAACAAGATTGTCTTCATAGAACACAACTGCCTGTCCTTTGGTCATGGCTCTCTGCTTCTCCTCAAAGACTACTTTTACCCTGTTGCCTTCTAATGGATAGATGGTACAAACAGCAGGTTTCGCAGAATACCGGATCTTCGCGGTTGCTTTATATGGTTCTCTGATCTGTTCTGTAGAAACCCAATTCACCTGGTCTGCCACAAGGGTGCTCTTAAAGAGTGCCGACTCATCCGTCAGAACGATCTCATGACTATCCTTGTTGATAGAAGAGATGAATACCGGTCTCCCGATAGAGAGTCCCAAGCCTTTTCTCTGACCGATGGTATAATATGCGATTCCTTTATGCTGCCCAAGAACATTTCCATCAGGATCCACAAAATTTCCTGGAACCCTAAGTTCAGGTTTCTTTTCATAAATATATCGCCCATGATTATTGTCATCAATGAAGCAGATTTCCTGTGAGTCTTTTTTATTATGAACGCCAAGATCCATTTCTTTTGCGATCTCACGGATTCTGGTCTTGCGGTATTCACCGCAAGGCATCAGTGTTTTCCTCAGCTGCTCCTGAGTTAGATTATAGAGAGCATAAGTCTGATCTTTCGTGTCATCCTCCGCTTTCTCAATGACCATACGTCCATCTTTTTCATAGATCTTTGCATAATGTCCCGTCGCCACATAATCTGCACCTAAGGTTTCAGCTCTATGGAGAAGCTCATCAAACTTGATATATTTGTTGCAGGCGATACACGGATTAGGCGTTCGGCCATCAATGTATTCTTCCATGAAATAATCAATGACTTTCTCACGGAACACTTCTTTAAAATTCATCACATAGAAAGGAATTTCCAGTGTATCCGCTACCATTCTTGCATCGTCCACAGCAGAAAGGGAGCAGCATCCTCCTTCCCTTTCCTTAAATCCGTTGTCATCCTGCCAAACCTGCATGGTGACACCAATGACCTCATAACCCTGTTCTCTTAAAAGATATGCCGCAACAGCAGAATCTACTCCGCCTGACATACCAAGTACTACTCTTTTTTTCATTTCTTCACCTTTTTTCTTACTTTAACACACACGAACAAGGATCATCTCCGACTTAGCTTTCGGAGCCTCATCACCGTTTCACGGATTTTCTCCACCGCGTCTTGAATTTCATCTTCTGTATTGTATTTTGATACTGAAAGTCTCAGACTTCCATGAATATACTCCTGTGGCACATTGATTGCCTGAAGTACATGAGACGCATCAATGGCTCCTGATGTACAGGCACTGCCCGAGGATGCAAGGATTCCAGCCAAGTCCAGATTGAGAAGCAGACTCTCCCCATCCACACCTTTAAATGAAACATTCACATTATTGGGAAGTCTGCCGGATTTATCCGGACCATTCAGTTTTGTATCCTCAATGAGAAGAAGATCATCCAGAAGCAGATCCCGCAATTTCTTCAGTTTCTCGTTTTTCTCATCCATTTCGGCCACGAGAATTTCTAAAGCCTTCCCCATACCAACAATCCCTGCCACATTTTCCGTGCCTGAACGTCTTCCCCGTTCCTGATTGCCGCCATGAATCAGATTCTCAAAAACAATACCGCTTCGGGCATAGAGAAACCCTGTCCCTTTTGGTCCATGAAACTTATGAGCGGAAGCCGATAAAAAATCAATATGCATCTCTTCCACATCAATGTTCATAGCCCCAATGGCCTGTACAGCATCTGTATGGAAGATGATCCCCTTCTCTTTGCAGAGACAGCCGATTTCTTTTAAGGGCATCATGGTGCCTATCTCATTATTCGCTGCCATGATGCTTACAAGAATTGTTTCGCTCCCCATGGCATCCTTGAGGCTCAGTAAATCAATCGCACCTTCCTCATTGACATCAAGATATGTAACACGCGCACCCATCTTTTCCAGAAACTCTAGGGTATGGAGCGTTGCATGATGCTCTGATTTTACCGAAATAATATGATTTCCTTTATCTCTTTGTGAAAAAAAGACGCCTTTTAAAGCCCAGTTGATGGCTTCTGTACCACCAGATGTGAAATAGATGTCCTTCGGCTTTGCATGAATGATCTTAGCAGCAATATCCCTGGTTCTTTTCATGGCGGACTTGTTCTCTCTTGCGAAAGAGTACACTGAAGACGGATTTCCATAATGCTCTGAAAAGTATGGCGACATGGCACGGAAGACTTCCGTATCCATTTTCGTTGTTGCTGCATTGTCCAGATAGATTTGTCTACTGCTCATGAATGAAAATCCTTTCGTTGATTGGGGTTGCCTGCATGGACTTATAGTCGTTCAGCATGTCCTGAAGTGTGATGCCCGCCATGACAGAATTGATGGAATCTCTGATTTTTCTCCAGAGCACTCTTGTTGCACAAATATCCAGATAATCACACTCATCATTGGTGAGACACTCAGAAATCTCCACCGGTCCCTCCAGCACATCCATGATTTCCAGGATCGTGATGTCTTTAGGCAGTTTATTGAGGATATAGCCACCTTGAGCACCTCGTACACTCTTCACAAGTTTTGCTCTTCTTAAAGGCGCGAAAAGCTGCTCCAGATAATACTCAGAAATCCCCTGGCGTTCTGAGATGCTTTTAATTGATGTTGGCAATTCACCATAATGAACCGCTAGATCCATCATCGCTTTTACTCCGTATCTTCCTTTTGTTGAAAGTTTCAATGTTACACCTCCAAGGCTTATCATCCATAAATTGTATCAATTCCGACTAAAAGTGTCAACTTTTTAAAAGATCACTTTTCCTCCTTGATCTGCTTCCAATATACCCTTGTAGCTTCTTCGTATTTATTGGCTCCAGGCTCATAAAACTGCTTATGACGCAGTTCTTTTGGCAAATACTCCTGCTTCACATAGTTATTCTTAAATGCATGAGGATACTTGTATTTCTGCATTCTTCCCATGGCTTTGGCGCCTTCATAATGTCCATCCCTCAAATGAGCTGGAATTTCCAGGGAAGTTGCGGACTCCAGTGCTCGATTGGCAGCATCCACAGCAGTCACGACGGAATTGGACTTTGGTGAAGTAGCAAGGAGCACGACTGCTTGTGCCAGTGGAATCCGAGCCTCCGGAAGACCCAGCACAAGAGCTGCATCTGTACAGGCCTTCACAATGGCAATCGCCTGAGGATTCGCAAGGCCAATATCTTCTGCTGCAATGACAAGAAGTCTTCGGTTTACAGAAATCAGATCTCCACCTTTCAGAAGCATTGCAAGGTACAGCAGCGCTGCATTCTCATCACTGCCCCGAATAGATTTCTGAAATGCACTGAGAAGATCGTAATGCTCATCTCCGTCCAAATCAAAGTTGATCATCTTCCGCTGGAGAATTCTCTCGGCATCTTCTTCTGTTATCTGAAGCACTTTCTGATTCAACCGCTCTTTGGCCAGGAAAAGAAGTTCAAGATTATTCAGTCCTTTCCTCATGTCTCCACCTGAAAGGCTCGCTAGAGCTCTTAAAACACCTTCAGAGACCTCTATCGATTCCACCTTATGGTTTTCCTTGTAAAACGAAACCGCTCTCTCAAGACCTTCTATGATCTCCTGAAAGGATAGCGGTTTAAACTCCACTATAATAGACCTGCTCACAAGCGCTTTAAAAACTGCGAAATGAGGATTTTCTGTAGTCGAACCAATTAGAATCACTCTACCGCTTTCCATGTAATCCAGAAGAATCTGCTGATTTCTCCGGTTGAAAAGATGAATTTCATCAATATACAACAAAAGACCTTTTTGGCCCATAAACATATTCAGCTCTTCAAGAGCGTTTTTCACATCTTTCAGGGAATCCGTTGAAGCATTCAGCGCAATGAACTTCCTGTCTGTCAGATCAGCAAGGAGTCTTGCAACGGTCGTTTTTCCTATTCCAGGAGGACCGTAAAAAATCATATTCATCAACGTATTGCTCTTCACCATACTGGTCAGAAGTTTTCCTTCTCCAATCAGGTGACTCTGGCCCAATACTTCCCCTAAGGTTTTTGGTCTCAAAAGACTGGCTAAAGGTTCCATAAAAATACTCACCACCTCATCAGATTATACCATGTTTCTTTAATAATGGACTTCATCACCAGTGGAAAACAGTGCTATAATAAAGCAAGAAACCTTTGCAGTAAAGTATCATTCCTGCCATGAGGCAAGAACAAGAAAGAAAGGATGAATGACCATAGCTTCACTATGCGATCATTCTGTAAGGAGATCCACATGGATACCAAATTTTATGTAGCGCTGCTGGTAGGTCTATTGATCTATATCGGTGCTGTTTCAGGGTTATACCTGGTCTACAAACCTAATTTTGATCATCAGAAAAAAAAGAGAAAAGAAATGAAGGAAGCGCGTAGAAAAGCTCTTGAACTTGCTAAAGAGGCAAAGAAGTTTAAAGAAGAGCATCCGGAACCTGGAAGTGAAAGCACTATACCTCCAGATCAGCCCAAAGAGTAAAAACAGTCATCGTCCATTCTCTGGCGATGACTGTTTTTTTTTATGGATGATCAATTGGAGCCTTTCTTTTTAAAGCCGACTGGAGCCCTCTCAGAAAGCGCCCATTGGCAACATGCACCAAAGTTTCTCCCAGATGCTTCGTCATTTTATCCGGAGCCACAAGAGATAACCTTTTGATTGGAGTCTGCATAAACATCGCATGCATTACACGGTACGCATCCTCATTGTCACTGTTGACCCCTGAAGCCTTCCGTAGCACTCCTTCCAGTTTTCTTATGAGATACTTCATCTGAGGGACATCTTTCATCTCTTCCAGTGTATGGTTGACGGTAAAGGGCTTGCTAGGTCCTGTTACAGGAAGTTTTCTCCCAATAAGCATCTCAAACTGTTCAGGTTCTGGCACACCTCTCACATCTAAATAGAAGTCAGGTGCTTTGAAGGTATCTAAAACAGAACTTTTTAGTTCAAGCGAAGCACTTAATGGAAGTTCCTGAGAAGAGCTCCCGATATAAAGGATATACTCACCGCCATAAAGGACCTCTTCCTTCAGATTCAGGTCAAATTCCTTGAACTCATCTTCATGGAGAACCATCACGATTTCTTTCTCTTCCCCAGGTTCCAGTTTGATCTTGCAGAAGGCTTTCAGGGCTTTTTCAACCCTGTAGGATGGACTTCCTTTCCTCGCAAGATACAGCTGACAGACCTCTTTACCAGCCCTGTCCCCTGTATTCTTCACATAAAAACGCACTTCAACTGCCTTGTTTTCGTTAAAATCAATGCTAGACTGATTCATGGATAATCTGGAAAAACTGAATGTTGTATAGGACAAACCATATCCAAACGGAAACTGAACCCTCCTATTGGCTTTATCAAAGTACCGGTACCCTACATAAATACCTTCAAGATAAGGAGCATGGTAAGGGTCCTTCCCATAGTATGGTGAGGTGATGTGGTCTTCATACTGGAGAGGATATGTTTCAGGAAGCTTCCCTGAAGGGTTGTGGCGTCCCAATAAAAGATCAGTCACGGCTTCTCCTCCAGCTTGCCCTGGAAGATAGGCATGCAGTAAAGAAGAAATATCATCCAGCCAAGGCAATTCCACAGGGGAACCCCCAAAAAGAACTACCACCACATGGTCTGACTTCGCTGCAATGGATCGGATCAGTGCGTTCTGGTTTTCAGGCAGCCTCATATGCTTACGGTCAAATCCTTCTGACTCATAGGAGTCTGGCAATCCTGCTGCGATAATCACCACATCATCTTTCTCGAGTGTTTGGAGCAGTTCTTCCGTTTCATCAAGAATCTCATCTGATTCAAGGGAGTACCCTTCAAAAAACTCCATCTTGAGCGAATCTTTCTCGAGGCTTTCCAGAAGAGACGTGACCTTATAGGGATTGATATGGGAGCTTCCTGCTCCTTGATACCTTGGATACTTTGCAAGTGCACCCACCAGATAGATCGTTCTGTCCACATTTTCAGAAATAGGAAGGGTTTTTCTATCATTTTTAAGAAGAATCATAGACTCCATGGCGATTTTTTTTGCGAGGCCATGGTGTTTCTCAATATCAACAGAGGATTTTCCAACTGGACCAACAGACTCCAGCGCCTTTTGTCTTTCTTCCGATACAGTCGAAATGAGCTGAAGAATTCTGATGACAGCTTTATCAAGATACGCTTCTGGAAGCCTTCCGTCTTTGATGGCTTCTTCCACTTCCTCGTCAAAATATCCTGAACTTCCTGGCATTTCCAGATCAAGTCCTGCCATCATTGAAGAGATCTTATCATTCATTGCTCCCCAGTCCGTCATAAGAAGACCTTGAAACCCATATTTATTCCTCAGCACCTCTTCCATAAGCCACTTGTTCTCACTAGCATAAATGCCATCCACCAGGTTATAGGATCCCATTACTGTCATAGGCTTCGCAGTTTTCAGTGGAATCTCAAAGGCCTTCAGATAGATGTCAAACTTCGCTTTCTCATCGGTGATACTGTCAGACTTCATCCGGTTCTGTTCTTGACTGTTTAAAGCGAAGTGTTTAAGACTTGTCCCCACCCCCATAGACTGCACACCTTTGATCCACCCTGAGGCCATTTTTCCAGCAAGCAAAGGGTCCTCAGAAAAATACTCAAAATTTCTCCCACAAAGCGGATTCCTTTTTATATTCACGCCAGGACCAAGCACCACCTGCACATTCTGACAAAGCGCTTCAAATCCGATGGCCTGTCCCATTTCAAACAGAAGCTCTTCATCGAAGGAAGCTGCCGATAAACAGGCTGGGGGAAAACAAGTGGAAGGGTTGCTTTCATTGATGCCCAGGTGGTCCTGTCCCTCCTCCTGGTGCCTCAGTCCATGAGGACCATCACACACTGTAATCTTGGGAATGCCAAGCGCTTCAAACCCCTTCAGCCTCCACGTGTCAAATCCGCTGGTGATACTGATTTTTTCTTGTAAAGTCATTTTCTGCAGAAGATCATGGATTGTACTCATTTTATTCTCCTTTGCTGATTCTATAAAAGCTTTTTCAGATCTGTTATTGAAAGCTGCCCTGGTGCAGATTTTTCTCCCACATAGGCATAAGTGACCGCACTGGAAAAGTCTTTCCTGTTGTATCGGGTTTCCGACCCTAACTCTCCCATACCAATAAGAATATGAGGTACTCCAGATTCTTCTCTAAGCCTTGCTGATAGTTCTTTTAAGAGGTTCATATCCTCTTTTCCTACAACCATCACAGCAATCTTCGTAATATCTGCGCCTTCTTCCGTCATCTTCTGAGCCATTTGAATCAGCGTATTCTGATCTGGTGCTCCAATAAAATCATGATACGAAAGAATGAGTAGTTTTCTCCTTGACTTCAAGGACCTTATCAAAGGCTCGTAGGAGAACACCTTCTCATTATCTGTTAGTAGTGAAGACAGCTCAATATCCATGAGATCCAGCAGCCCCGTCTCAGAGGCGCTGAGCCGTAACCGATAAAGTTCTTCTTCTGTAAGACTCCATGCGCCCCCTTCACTCTCTTTTCTTAAGGTGAAAATCAGCGGGGTACGGGAGTGGCTGTTTCGAATCAACTTCAGCCCTACTTTAATGTTCTCTTCTGTGAGGTTTTCTTTTAGATAATCCGCTCGCCACTCAATGACAGCAGGCTCATTAATTGTCAGGTCATGAAGATCCTTCTTCAGACTTTGAATCGTTCCAGATGTCAACGTTGCACATATATGAAAACTTCCGTCTTCAAGCACGATGTTGCCGCACGATCTTCTCTTCATGGGTTTTCCACACTTCTTTGGGCAAAGTCATCCACATTATAAAGAGCATCAAAGATCAAGCCTTTTTCCCCTTTTCGGAATCTCATCAGTGAGCAGTTATAGACTTCCAGCGTAAAGAAATGCTCTTCTTCGTACTGAAAAATTTCCGAAAAAATAGTCTTCATGGTGCCGCCATGACACACTGCTAGTATCTTCTCACCGTCTTCATAAGAATCCATAAGCTCCGTAAGAAATGAGCGTACTCTAGTCTGGAACTCCAGATGGCTTTCTCCACCTCCGGGCTTATAATGAAGCCAGTCTTCATTCCACTCTTTAAAGAGATTCGGATACTCTTTATGGATGTGCCTGAACTCAAGTCCTTCCAAGTCTCCCAAATGTCTTTCGTCAAGACGGCTGTCCCTGAATGCATCTCCTACAGAAAAGCCCATACTCTCTAATGTTTCATGGGTTCTTTTCAAAGAGGAAACAATGATGCGGTCCGGATAATATCCCATGGAGTTCAAAATCTCTCCCGCTTTTTTCGCCTGAATTCTCCCTTTATCAGTGAGTCCATAATCACTGGAGCCATACATCAGTTCCAACAGATTCGCTTCAGTGAGTATCCTCTCTTCATCACCATCCAAGCTGTCGATGACGCTGCGTATCATATCCTGGTGAAACTCATCGTGCATTTTCTTTGCTTCGATTCCTTTTTCGGTCAGCTCCACAAGAACCACTCTTTTATCTTCCTCAGTCCTTTTTCGGATCACATAACCTTTCTTGATCAGCTTATCGATCCCCGTGGTCAGTGTTCCCATGGTAATATTCAGATCCTTTGCCACCTCTGACATGGTTCTAGGACGGTCATCTCCCACCGCATGGATGGTATGCATTTCAGTCATGGTCAAATCACTCCCATTATCTCGGAGAGACTTTTCCTCGATCTCAAGAATATCATGAAAAAGATCCACCAATAACTCATTTAAGACAATTTTGCTTTGTTTGATGAGAATCACCTTCTTCTTCCGGTATTTGCAAATTCTAGTCCGTTATCCGCTTCCTTCTCTTATAATAACAAATCTTTAGTCCAATATCATCCAATAGTTGCTGAGCTTCCTCAAAGTTTCTCCCGATATCTTCTGCCGAATGTGCATCAGAAGCCAAGGTGACAAAACGCCCGCCGCACTCATAATACCCTTTATAAACACTTCTGAAGGAGTCAAGGACATCTCCTGTCAATGGACGCTTCAGATTCATCTCCAAAGTTACGTCCTGTTGGACCATGGTTTGGAAGAGTACTTTGAACTCTTCTGGATAGTCCTCATACTTCAGCTCTTTATAGGGTGAATACCTTGTGGGATAATCAAAATGCGCAAAAGAGTTGATAAAGGAATTCTCCTCTATCATGTCTTTTGCATAAAGCAGATACTCCTTATAAAACGTGCGTTCTTCCACTGTTCTCAGATACTTTCGGGAAGAGAGATTGAACCCCTTCATGGTATGAAGAGACCCAATAATCATATCAAACTCGTAAGAGTCTGCAATCTTTTTGAGCTCTCCCGTATAGCGTTGATCCAGGCCCATTTCAATCCCCATGAGATAGCGGTCGCTTCTGTGTTTTTCATACGCTGAGAAATACTCATCCACATTAAAGTCAATGGGAAATCCGCCGACTTCCTCATAGTTCAGGTCTTTATGTTCAGTTGTAATAATGCCCAGATTTTTCTTTTCTGAAGCTTCCAGAAGTCTTTCAATTTTCTCATTGGAATCAAAAGAAAACTCTGTGTGCATATGTGTATCAAAAATCATTTATACTCATCCTTTGATTTATAGATCATCTTTTGTGTAGGAAGAAACAATTTCTCCATAGAATATCTCATGATAGTCCCCATCCATGTAGCTTGTGGTATCAACATCCCCACGAAGAAGCTTTGGATCCACCTTATGATTGTAGATAATTTTACACTCATAGAAGATATTTGCTTCCTTTACTACAGGAGTCTCCATTGTTTTTGCTTTGTACTGTGTAATGTTTGCGATGGACCATTTATCCGTATCTCTACCTGAAACTGTACCAACTGCATTCAGGGCTTTCTTCATTGTGGAAGTAGTAGGTATCGATACTGTAAACTCAGTGTTGTCCTGAAGCAAGGTATGATTATGTCTTGAGCTTCTTACAAGAATCGTGAAAACAGGACGACCCCATTCAAAACCTATGTTGCCCCAGCTGATGGTGCTCACATTGATTTCATCTCCCTTTTTTACTGTAAGGAACGCGCCTTGCCTATGCAGATACTTGATGCTCTTATCCAAATAACGGATGAATTCAACTGCCATAACTAAAAACCTCCAAATATATCAATTCTTCTTTCATTATACCTTATCCCCAAATCAATTGGGTAAAATATATAATTATTAATAAAAAATCTACAATTATGGCTGGAATCAGCCATTCTTCTGTCGCATATATAAAAATGAACCAGCCAAAACCTTCGACTGGTCCACAGATCAATTCTTGTGTTCTATTGCTTCCTTTAGCGTGTGCCAAGCTAATACGGCACATTTCACACGGGCAGGAAGATTGGAAATGCCTTGCAGTATGGATGCCTCATCCAGCACATCTTCCAGATAATCCAAATCCTGGATTTCTCTTTTGATCATAGCAAGGAAAATTCGGATAAGTTCCATGGCTTCTTCCACCGTTTTTCCGGTGAGAAGATCTGTCATCATGGATGCAGAAGCCTGACTGATGGAGCAGCCATGCCCATTATAGGCAAGATCAACAATAATGCCATTTTCAATCTTTGCCTCTACTGTAATGTCATCACCACAGCTGGGATTGTGTCCCCGCTCTTTGTGCGTATATCCTTCGATTTCCCGTCTGTTTTTGGTTTCCTTATTGTGTTCCAGAATTACTTCTGTATAAAGATTACTTAGATCCATATCCCATCACCCTCCTTACTTCATCCAGTTTATCCACGAAAACATCTATTTCCTCTTTCGTATTGTAAAAAGCAAAGCTGGCTCTGGAACAGGAAAACACCTTCAAGTAACGAAGAAGTGGCTGTGCACAGTGATGGCCTGCACGGACACCAACGCCATAATGGTCCAGTATCATCGACACATCATGAGGATGAACTCCATCTACCACAAAGCTCACTACAGCACCCCGGTCTTCCATGTCGGGAGGGCCTACGATCTTGATGTAGGGCAGTGCTTTAAGTTTCTGAAGCGCATATGAGGTAAGCTCCATCTCTCTTTCGTGAATCACCGGATAGGTCACTTCTCTAATATAGTCTATGGCAGCACCAAGTGATACAATACCTTCCACTCCTTGAGTACCTGCCTCAAATTTATATGGCAGTTCATTGAAAGAAGTCTCTTGTTCGTATACATACTCGATCATGTCCCCTCCAAAAAGAAAAGGCTCCATGTTCTCTAAGATTTCTTCTTTCCCGTAAAGTACGCCCACCCCCATAAGACTGTACATCTTATGGCCTGAGAACACATAGAAATCGCAATCCAGCTCCTGAAGATCCACAGGCATATGAGGTACCGCCTGAGCTCCGTCTATGAGCACTTTCGCTTCCACTTCATGAGCTTTTCTGATGATTTCTTTCACCGGGAAAATGCTGCCAAGAACATTGGACATATGGGTACATGCTACTATTTTGGTTGTCTCATCAATTTTATGAAGTTCTTCCAGTGGAAGTCTGCCTTGGTCATCCACATACATAAACCGCAGTTCTGCCCCAGTTTTTTTTGCTATCTGCTGCCATGTAACAAGATTGGCATGATGCTCCGCTATGGTGATAACAATACTGTCACCTTTTTGCACTTCATTGAGCGCATAGCTGTAAGCCACCAGATTGATGGCTTCTGTCGCATTTTTTGTAAAGATGATTTCCTTGGTGGAGCGGGCGTTCAAAAACTCTCGCACCTTTTCTCGTACAGATTCAAATGCCTCTGTTGCTCTTAAACTCAAGGTATGGGAACCCCGGTGGGGATTCCCATTCTCTTCCTTGTCATATTTCATAACGGCCTCTAAGACTTTAAGGGGTCTTTGAGATGTGGCAGCGCTGTCCAAATAGATCAGCTTCTGACCACGGACTTCCTCATTAAGAATCGGAAAATCTTCTCTAAAATTTTTCAACTTACTCACCTGTCAATTCATTTTCCACAGCATTCAGAACGATGTCTTTGATGGATTCTACAGGAATAAGATCGATGATCGGTCTGATATGAGACTCGATGATGATCTTCTTTGCTTCGGCTTCGCTCATTCCTCTGGACATAATATAGAATAACTTTTCTTCATCAATTTGTCCATTGGAAGCTGCGTGATTTCCGATAACATCGTCTTCACGACATAATAGAAGCGGAATCGCATAAGATTTAACTTTAGGGCTGAGAAGTATTGTGAACTCTTCCTCATTCCCTTCAGAATGGGTGGAACCGTTCTTGAAATCCAGTGTTCCTCTAAAGGCTTTCTTTGCTCGGTCCTTCAGTGCACCTTTAAAAATCATGTCAGAGTTTGTTCTCTTGCCAAAATGGTTCATATGATGGGAAAGATCGAGTATTCTCTCTCCAAAACCAAGATATACACTCTTCACATGTCCTTCTGCCTCATCGCCTTTAAGGTCTGTCATATAATTCACAACAGCTTCCTTGCCACCGATTTCCACAGAAATATAGTTTACCTTACCAGACTTCTCCACTGTTGAGAATCTGGACTCCAGGTGTCTTGAATGGGAATTCAGTCGCTGAATCTTGATGAGATTCAGTTCAGCCCCTTCTGCCACGCTGATTTTATTTAGAATGTTAGAATATGTCACACTTTCATCTGAAGAATAATCCATGACGAGATTCATTTTTGCACCCTTCTCCAGAACAATAACGTTCTTTTCAATGAGTGTGTTGTTTTCCTCCGTCAGAACATGAGTGATATGCATTTCCTTTGTTTCATCTTCACCAACATGAATGAACACCCCTGCATTATGGCTGTCTTCAGCCATGGCCACCATATCAAGATTTACACCCTTGAAGTCCGGTGAAAGAGGCAGATCTTCATTGGTCAACGGAGAATAAGAATCCCCCAGTATTGACTTGTATTCATAGGCTTTCTCCCGTTCCACTTCTACTGGATTCAGGAGCAGCTCATTGGCTTTAACCCATCTGAAAGACAGTCTGGGCAGTACATTATATGTTTCTTTCATTACGCTCATCAATCCACCTCTATCCTATCGTTCCTTCTAGTTCCAGTGTAATCAGATTGTTCATTTCTACTGCATATTCCAAAGGAAGCTCCTTGGAAATAGGCTCTACAAATCCTCTTACAATCATGGCCTTTGCTTCTTCTTCAGAGATTCCTCTCGTCATCAGATAGAAAATGGCTTCTTCAGAGATTCTTCCGATCTTTGCTTCATGTCCCAGATCCACATCATCATTCTGGATGTCAATGACAGGAATGGTGTCTGATCTGGAAATATTATCCAGCATGAGTGATTCACAGGTAACCGTAGACTTTGATCCATGAGCATTAGGCGCAACTCTTAGAAGTCCTCTGTAAATGGCCTGTCCGCCTGATTTTGAGATGGACTTAGAGTTTACTGTAGACGTGGTGTAAGGCGCTGCATGAACAACCTTGGAGCCTGTATCAAGAAGCTGGCCCTTTCCTGCGAAAGTAACTCCTGTGAACTCAGCTCTAGCACGTTCTCCTCTTAGAATACTCATAGGATAAAGCATGGACACTTTGGATCCGAATGATCCGGATACCCATTCGATGGTTCCGTCCTTATCCACAACAGATCGCTTGGTATTGAGATTGTACATATTTTTAGACCAGTTCTCAATGGTGGAGTAACGTAAAGTAGCTCCTTCTTTCACATAAAGCTCTACTGCACCCGCGTGAAGATTGTTTACAGAATACTTCGGTGCTGAACATCCTTCAATAAAATGACAGTACGCATTCTTTTCCACAATGATCAGTGTATGTTCAAACTGTCCTGCCCCTGGAGCGTTCAGTCTGAAATAGGACTGAAGCGGAATATCCAGCTTCACACCTTCTGGAACATACACAAAAGAACCACCAGACCAAACAGCGCCATGCAGAGCTGCAAACTTGTGGTCTGTGTTTGGTATGAGCTTCATGAAGTACTCTTTTACAATGTCTTCATACTCTTTCAATGCGGTTTCAATATCGGTATATACGACACCCTGTTTTACGAGTTCTTCCTTGATGGAATGATATACCACTTCAGAATCGTACTGAGCTCCTACACCTGCAAGTGATTTTCTTTCGGCTTCCGGGATTCCTAGACGCTCAAAGGTATCCTTGATTTCCTGTGGAACATCTTCCCAGGAACTGTTCAGATTCGTTTTTGGCTTCACATATGTGACGATATTTTCAATATCAAGATCCGATATATCCGGTGCCCATGTTGGCACATCCAGCTTGTGATAGATCTTCAAAGATTCCAGTCTGTAGTTCAGCATCCATTCCGGCTCGTTTTTCTTGGCGGAAATTTCTCGGATGATGTCCTCTGTGAGGCCTGACTGAGCTTTATATTCATAATTAAAATCATTCTTTATATCATAAACGCCTCTGTCCAGATCTTCTATATAAGTTTTATTTCTTTTTTCCATTCTGTCTCACCTTTCGCTTCCCTGTACTTGACATATCCATTCTTCTCGATTTCTTTAGCAAGGGATATATCACCAGTCTCTACGATTCTTCCATCCACCATGACATGGACCACATCCGGATTCAGATAGTCCAGAATATTGTTGTGGTGTGTAATGATGAGGATGGCATTGTCTGCACTCTTAAAATCGATCACACCTTTGGATACGATTCTAACAGCATCCACGTCAAGACCTGAATCTGTTTCATCTAGAATAGCCAGCTTAGGATTTAGAATTCTCATCTGAAGAATTTCATTCTTCTTCTTTTCCCCGCCTGAGTAACCCATATTGAGGTATCTCTGTGCGTAGGAACGATCAATATCCAGCTGAGACATTTTTTCCTTCAGCTCTTTCTTGAACTGAATGGCTTTAACATTCTCGCCAGTAATCTGAGATTTGGCTGCTCTCAAAAAGTTTTCTACGGTAATTCCAGGTATTTCCTGAGGTGCCTGGAAAGACAGGAAGATTCCCTTTTTTGCTCTTTCATCAACAGCATCTTCGGTGATGTCCTCATTCTCAAACATGATGCTGCCTTCCGTCACTTCATACTTAGGGCTGCCCATGATTACGTTTGCCAATGTGGATTTTCCAGCACCATTGGGTCCCATTATGACATGAACTTCTCCTTTGTTGACTACAAGGTCAAGACCTTTTAAGATTTCTTTTTCATTCACTTGGCTTTTAAGACCAGTAATTCTTAACATTTCTGACATTCTAACTCTCCTTCAATTCTGAGCATTTTTATCTGATATTACCTGTTTTCCATTTTAACCTCTTCAGCAAAGTTCGTCAACCTTAGAAACCCATTTCTTTATAAAAATATCATTGATAAAAAAATGAAAAAGCCTAAAATACAAGGATTTCAGACTTTTTGCGATTACACAATTAAATTTTATGATCTATTAGTACAGAGGATGCTTTTTGCACAAATCTGCTACTTTTTCTTTAATTGAACTCAGGTCTTCTTCTCGATGCATGATGGCATAATCCATGTACTCCACCATCTGTCTGATTTCTGCTTCCTTGAATCCTCGAGTCGTCACTGCAGCGCAACCCATTCTTAACCCGGAGGTCACAAATGGACTTCTCGTCTCAAAGGGAATGGTGTTTTTGTTTGTTGTGATTCCAATGGAGTCCAGAAGCTTCTCTGCATCCTTGCCCGTGATGTCTTTATTGTTAAGATCCACAAGTACCAGGTGGTTGTCTGTCCCACCGGATACAAGTCTGTACCCTTTTGCAGTGAGACTTTCAGCAAGTGTTTGTGTATTCTTAAGAACCTGGGACATATAGGCTTTAAAATCTGCTCCCATAGCTTCTTTAAAACACACTGCTTTTGCTGCAATCACGTGCTCCAGCGGTCCGCCCTGCATTCCTGGAAAAACAGACTTATCTACAGCTTTTGCATATTTTTCTTTACATAAAATTGCTCCACCTCTTGGACCTCGCAGTGTTTTATGCGTTGTAGTTGTCACAAAATCCGCATAAGGCACAGGACTCATATGATGGCCTGTTGCGATGAGGCCTGCGATGTGCGCCATATCCACCATAAAATAAGCTTCAACTTCTCTTGCAATTTTTTCGATTCTTTCAAAGTCAATCGCTCTTGGGTAAGCAGAAGCTCCCGCAACAATCATCTTTGGCTTTTCTCTCAAAGCAAGCTCTCTTAATGCATCATAGTCAATTCTCTCATCATTCTGGTCCACACCATAGGAAACAAACTCATAAAGCTTCCCTGAAAAGTTCACAGGGCTTCCATGGGTCAGGTGCCCACCGTGGGAAAGGTCCATTCCCAGTATTTTATCCCCTGGTTCTAGAACCGCCATATATACTGCCATATTTGCCTGGCTTCCTGAATGAGGCTGCACATTTGCATGCTCCGCCTGAAACAGCTCTTTCATTCTCTCAATGGCCAAGGTTTCAATCTTATCCACCACATGACATCCGCCGTAATATCTCTTATTCGGATATCCCTCTGCATACTTGTTGGTCAGTGCTGTTCCCATAGCTTCCATCACAGCTTTTGATGTGAAATTCTCTGAAGCGATGAGCTCAATGTTGTACTCCTGTCTCTGTTCTTCCTCTTCGATGAGTTCGAAGATTTCTGCATCCTGATCTTTTAAATACCTGCTGTTCATTTCTACCCCCTGGAATGATATTAATTTAAATTGAATGACTCATACGGTTTAATCATATCAATCCATGCTCTTTTTGTATATTGAAAATCCACTGAAAAACACGAATTACGAAGATGACAGCATTCGCCCCATATATGTAATGGTTTTCTTATCAATTATTTCAAAAACACATCACATTTTCACTGGAACTTGGCTTAGGATCTGATTCCTATAGAGAATTACCATCTTTTGTTTGAATTCGCATGACGTTCCATTATAATAGAAGAAGACTAAAGAGGTGGATATGAATGGACAATCAAAGATTAATCAAACTTGCCACAATGGCAGGGCAGATCATTTTAGAATCCGGTGGTGAAATCTACAGAGTAGAAGAAACAATCCGCATGATTCTAAAGTCTTATAATAAAGCGGATGCGGAGAGCTTTGTGACACCTACGGGCATCATGGTATCACTTACAGAAGAAGATGGAACCATTGTATCTCTCATACGCCGCGTTCAAAAAAGCAATATTGATCTAGAAAAAGTTGCGTTGGTGAATTCTCTCTCAAGAGAGCTTATGGAAACACAGCTCCCTCTGGATTCCCTTGAAAAAAGACTGCAGGAAATCTCAGACAAGAAACCTTATAGCATTTTCTTCCAGCTGGTCATGGCCGCCATGTGCGGGTTCTCTTTTACCGTCCTATTTGGTGGAACATTCATCGATGCTCTCATTGCGCTGGTCATCGGAATCTGTGTCCGGCTTCTGCAGCTGGGAACAAGAGAAATAAAACTAAATGGAATTTTCATCAATATCATTGGTGGAGCGCTTGTGGCCCTTCTTGTTCATCTGTTCACGAGAACCATACCTCTTTCTCCCAATGAAGATATTATCACCATCGGATCCATCATGCTTCTGGTCCCTGGAATTGCCTTCACAAACGCAATCCGAGATATCCTCATGGGCGACTATCTCTCTGGTGTCTCTAAAGGAATGGAAGCATTCCTCATCGCAGTAGGTATTGCCATAGGAGCCGGAACCGTACTGGCCCTTCTGGGAGGTGTGTAGTATGATGATTGAAATCATCATGGCTTATATGGCATCTCTCAGCTTCGCCTACATCTTCAATCTCAACAGAAGAACTGCTTTCCTCTCAGCTTTTGGGGGATCACTTGGCTGGCTCTTTTACAGCATATCACTCAGCTACTTCAGTGATCCGAATGTAGCCTTCTTCTTCGGAGCGGTGGCCTTTACCTATTATGGTGAGCTCATGGCCCGAAAAATGAGAACACCTGTAACCAGTTATATCACACCAGGACTTATCCCCCTGGTTCCGGGAAGCGGGCTTTACCATACGATGCTCAAATCCCTGGAAGGAGACTATAACGGTGCTCTCAGAGAGGGGATTACGACGCTCATGGCTTCCGGCGCGCTAGCGATTGGAATTCTAATGGTTTTCACACTGATGAAAATTTACTATCTGTTCAAGCGGAGGATCATAGATGAAAAGAACTAAACTCGTTTATGTCAACAAGAATGAAGACATAGAAAAAAAGGTCCAGGAAACCTTAAATAAGTATCACATCAAAAAAGAGCAGGTGATTGAAATCTGCTATTCAGAAAAAGACAGCAATAAAAATGCCCTGATTGTCTATAATGCTTAGGAGGACCCATATTGAAAAAAATAAACACAATCTTATTTGATTTGGACGGTACCCTGCTGTCCATTGATATGAAGGAATTTGAAGAAATCTATTATACCAGCTTATCTAACACTTTCAAGTCCATCATCGCACCTGATAAGTTCATGGCCATGCTTTACAGCTCAGTGAAAGCCATGGTGAAAAATAAGGAAAAGCGTACCAATGAAGAAGTATTTATGAGTGCCATGAAAGAACATGTCGGAGAGGAACTGCCAGCTTTCCAAAAGCACTTCATCCGTTATTACGAGAATGATTTTTCTGTGCTGAGAAATGCGGTGAACAAGAACACTGATATGCTGGAGGCGCTGGAAATTCTGAAAGAAAAAGGATACGAGCTTGTCATTGCTACCAATCCTCTCTTTCCAAAGTTTGCGATAGATCAGAGAATCCAATGGGCAGACCTCGTTCATGAAGATTTTTCACATATCACTTACTTTGAAGACTGCCATTACTGCAAACCCAACGTCGAATACTACAGTGAGATTCTGGAAACCATTGGCAAGAATCCACAGGAATGCTTGATGGTTGGAAACGATGCTGAAGAAGATCTTGCTGCAAGCACTCTGGGCATAAAGACGTATCTCATCACAAACCATCTTCTCAATCGGAAGAACCTTGAGTACACTGCGGACCATGAGGGCACCTATAAGGATTTCCTCGTGTTTGCAGAATCAATGCCTGTTGTTTCATAAACTTTTGAGCATATGAGAAAGGAGCGGAAATCCCGCTCCTATTTTTGTTTACTTTATCTTTTGCTGACTATGCCAATGATCCAAAGCAGAATCAGTGCGCCCGCTACGGATACGATGAAGCTCCAGATATTAAGTCCCGTTGCAGGTCCAAGGCCTAGAAGACCTGCGACCCATCCACCGATAAATGCACCGATGACACCCACAATGATGTTTGCAAGGATTCCCATCTTAGCATCTTTTCCGGCAATCATGCTGGCAATCCATCCCGATACTCCACCTAATATAATCCATACGATGATATTTGATACTTCTGGCATAAATTTTACCTCCTTAAGCTATCTCTTGTTCACTAGACCGATGATCCACAGTAGAATCAGTGCTCCTATGACAGATACAATAAAACTCCAGATATTGAGTCCTGTTGCTGGTCCAAGACCTAAAAGCCCAGCGACCCATCCACCAATAAATGCTCCGATGATACCGACAATAATATTAGCGAGAATACCCATCTTGGCATCCTTCCCAGCAATCATGCTGGCAATCCAACCTGATATTCCACCAAGTATCAGCCATACTATAATATTTGTTACTTCTGGCATGTTATAATACCTCCTTAGATAAATGGTTTTGATCACTTCTTGTAATCTTGAGGTTATTATAGCTTTACCGAAAGTGCGGCGTCAACGATTCTAAACTAGTGTTTTCAACTGTTTTCACAATGTTCCATGTTCCTGTAATTCTATGCCTATCCATTCATAATTTTAAAAAAACCGACATGGAAACATTACATCTTTTTCACCGTATGGCTATAAGGTGTACATAAGTATTACTTCCTTTATTGAGTCAAAACTCGAAGCAATAAAAAAACGGCCACACTTCTGTGACCGTAAATCCACCTGCTACTTATTGGTGTCAATGTATACCCATCCATTTTTAAAGTAATCCAACCCTGACATGATTGTGAAGAACACCGCAACATACATTGCCACTGGCGGGAAAATACTGAAGAATGAACCCAAGAAAGGTACCGACTTGAAAAGTTCAATCAGATACTCCTCATGAGTTGAAATCAGCTGTATCAGCATGGATACAATCGCAATAATCTGAGTGGTAGTTTTGATTTTCCCCCAAATACTCGCTGCAATAACAACGCCTTCATTCGCTGCGATGGTTCTTAATCCTGATACTGCAAACTCTCTTGAAATAACAACAACTGCGACCCATGCACCGATTAGATTATACTCAACAAGTGCAATCAGTGCAGATGTGACAAGAAGTTTGTCGGCCAAAGGATCCATGAATTTCCCAAAATTGGTGATGAGATTATCTCGCCTTGCAATCTTGCCATCCAAATGGTCAGTGTAGGCAGCCACAACGAAAATCACAGTGGCTAAGGTAAAATTAAATGGAATTGCTTTTACTGATACTAAGACTAAAAAAACAGGTACTAAAATCATTCTAAATAATGTCAGCTTATTTGGTAAATTCATATTATCCACTCCAACCTCGTATTGTCTTCATTCTTCTTTGTATTACTGATAAGTTTATACCAAAAACTTTAATTCTAGCTATATCATCTCATATTCTAATGCATTTCACAAGAACTACTCATCCCGCAACTGATACTCTGACATAAGAACCTGTCTTGGTTTTGACCCGTCCCGCTGTGAGATCACACCTCGTTCCTCCAGCTGGTCCATAATTCTAGCAGCTCTGTTATATCCAATTCTCATTTTTCGCTGTAAAAAGGATGTTGAAGCTTGCTGGTTCTCAACCACAACCTTAACCGCTTCCTGATAAAGCTCGTCTCCTTCTTCACTGTCCTCTTGGTCGCTTCTCCCTTTTTCTATATGTTCCATAATTTCCTGGTCATAGAGAAGCTGATCTTTCTGAACCTTGATTCTGGATACGATTGCTTCAACCTCTTCTTCCGAGATGAATGCCCCCTGTATTCTCTTAGGCTTTTGTTCGCCCACGGGATAATAGAGCATATCTCCTTTTCCTAGAAGCTTTTCCGCTCCTCCAGAGTCAAGAATCGTTCTGGAGTCAATAGCACTGGATACAGCAAACGAAATCCTCGATGGGATGTTCGCTTTAATCACCCCTGTAATAACATCCACGGATGGCCTTTGTGTGGCAATCACCAGATGCATACCGGCAGCTCTAGCCATTTGGGCGAGTCTTGCAATATAGTCTTCCACTTCATTGGCGGAAACCATCATAAGATCTGCGAGCTCATCTACTATCACGACAATGTAAGGGAGGCTCTGCAGTTCTTTATTCTTCTTTGCTAGCTCATTGAATCCCTCAATATTACGGACTCCATATTCGGCGAAGGACTGATATCTCCTCGTCATTTCATTTACAGCCCAGTTTAGAGCTCCAGCGGCTTTCTTCGGATCTGTCACAACGGGAATAAGAAGATGAGGAATGCCATTATAAACATTGAGCTCAACCACTTTTGGATCCACCATAAGGAGCCTTACATGTTCAGGATCGTACTTATAAAGAATCGAGATGATTAGAGAATTGATGCAAACACTTTTGCCTGATCCGGTAGCTCCCGCAATCAGCACATGGGGCATTTTAGATAAGTCACCGATAATGGCCTCCCCGGATATATCCTTCCCCAAAGCCACCGAAATTTTACTTGTGCTTCGTTGAAACTTCGAGTCTTCAATAACTTCTCTTAAATAAACTGCCGTGGTCTCCTTATTCGGAATCTCAATACCAACTGCAGCCTTTCCTGGAATAGGCGCCTCGATACGCACACCTCTAGCAGCAAGGGCTAAAGCAATATCGTCTGATAAGTTCACGATTCGAGAAACTTTTACCCCTGCTTTGGGTTGAAGTTCATATCTTGTAACGGATGGACCTTTTGAAACATGGATCACTCTTGCTTCTACGCCAAAAGACATCAGGGTGTCTTCCAGTTTTTTTGCATTCTCCAAAATTTCATCCCGGTCTTCATTCGCCAGCATGCCTTTAATGTTCTGTTTCAAGAGAGCAATTTCAGGAAACTCATAAGCAGGCTTCTCAAGTTCCTCAAGTCCCATCTGTTCTCCTTCAATTTCTTCAAGAGGAGGCGTCCGCTTCCTTTTTTCTGTGGTGATCTTAGGCTCTTCCAGTGGCTCCTTCTGATCCGCGCCTTCATTCAGGTGCTCTTTTGATTTCTCAGATGACATTTCTACAGTGATTTCTGATGAGGTGTCAGGCGTGTCAGATTTCTCTACCAGGAGTTCCTTTGACAGATCATCTTCCTTTAGAACCGTCTTGACCATGCCTTCAGAATCTTCCACATCCAGATGGACAAAGGGCGACTTGGTCTCCTGATCCACTGTGCTCGTCCTGAGTTCTTCGTTGCCGTTCATCATTTCCAGTATCTTCAGCTTCTCTTCAACGATTTTCTCCTCATTTTTCAATTCCTGTTTCTGTTCTAGCTTTTGAGCTCTGTACCTCTTTTTTTCTTCTCTTCTGATTTCCATTTTTCCTTTGGCAGTCATTCTCTGCTCATTGGTTCTTCTTAGAAAATCATAAATGGTGGTATTGAAAACCAGCACCAGTGCAACAACATAAAGACATCCCGCTACAATATAGGTGCCAAATGGTCCAATCAGCCTGTAAAGAGGAACTGCAAGAATCAGGCCAAAAATTCCACCATGATTCACATCATCAATATTCATAAGATTCTTAAGGGTCACCAGGAACCCTTCACGATGTACAGACTCCATTCTATTCAGTGAAAGGAGCATTGCAGTGACTACCGCTAAAAGGAGCACTCCATATGTTTTCTTATTAGAGAACAATTGAGGCTTTCTAAGAATCAGTGATGATCCCATGAGCAGCACTAAGAGAGGAAACACGTAAGCCATGGCCCCTAAAGTAGATACCAGCATATCCCGTATGGTTTCCCCCAATATCCCAACGCTTGTTGACAGCATAGAAATCAACGAAAAAATCCCGACACCAAGGAGTCCAAGCCCTATGAGCTCATGGTAAAAATCTTTTCGCTTATCATCAGCCGTTTTACGGCTTCCTTTTCTCTGAGTTGCTCTCTTCGTCTTGGATGCTGTAGTTTTTCTGACAGTTCCAGTTCTTTTAGCCGATCC
Source organism: Proteiniclasticum ruminis (assembly GCF_900115135.1). GTDB lineage: Bacteria > Bacillota > Clostridia > Clostridiales > Clostridiaceae > Proteiniclasticum > Proteiniclasticum ruminis_A. Next base: position 548,011 of record NZ_FOVK01000001.1, read on the forward strand.
ATTTGTACTTTTCTTTCTGACAGAAGCAGTCTTCTGTTCTGTGGTTGTTTCTTTCAAAAAAACTACCTCCGTAATCCCTGTAAATTCGATATCATCTATATTCTATCACAATCGTCTCTTTATTTGAAATCAAGAAACGTTGAAAATCAAACAATTGTTTTTTTCTTCTACAACACTGTGATATACTTTCTAAAAAAGGACAGAATAAGGAGGAATATAGTGTGAAAGTAGACGATCGGTTCATCAAGACCTTCAGCCAAGGTAAACTGAATGTGATGGAAATCTGGGTAGATAAGGAAACAGGTGTCAACTATCTTTATCATGCCGCAGGATACGGTGCGGGGTTAACCGTTCTCCTGGACCAGAATGGAAAACCTGTGATTACTCCTGCCCATACTCTCCCGTACTAAAAGGGACAGGCATTTAGCCTGTCCCTTTTTCTTATGTTATTCTTCTTCTTTTGCTGCTTTTTCTTTCTTTTCCATTTCAATAAGAGCATCTCTTCTTGAAAGATTGATTCTGCCTTGCTGGTCAATCTCTGTAACTTTAACCAGAATTTCGTCCCCAATCTCTACAACATCTTCCACTTTCTCCACTCTCTTCATATCAAGTTTTGAAATATGGCAAAGCCCTTCTTTGTTTGGAAGAATCTCGATGAATGCCCCGAATGGCATAATCTTGATTACTTTACCTAAGTATATCTCACCAGGAACTACTTCCTTCACGATACCTTCAATGATTGCAACGGCCTTTTTCACCATTTCGATGTCTGGACCACCAACAAATACCTTTCCGGTATCATCGATATCGATCTTCACGCCGGTTTCAGCAATGATCTTATTGATCACCTTACCACCGCTTCCGATGACGTCTCTGATCTTATCTGGATTAATCTGAAGTGTAGTGATCTTTGGTGCATATTTTGAAACTTCTGGTCTTGGTTCTACAATGGCACTCTCCATCACTTCAAGAATTTCAAATCTTGCAGTTTTTGCATCCCTGATGGATTTCTCAATACATGCAGGAGAAAGACCAGCGATCTTTGTATCTACCTGGATGGCAGTGATGCCCTTTGATGTTCCAGCAACCTTGAAATCCATATCTCCGAAGAAATCTTCCACACCTTGAATATCTGTTACGATTTCTTCCATGGAAAGATCATCTGTTGTAAACAGACCCATAGCGATACCTGCAGCAGGTCTCATTAGTGGAACACCAGCGTCAAGAAGTGCCAAGGTGGATGCACATACAGATGCCTGTGATGTGGAACCATTGGATGATAGAACTTCGGAAACAACACGGATGGTGTATGGGAACTCTTCTTCATTTGGTATCAGCGGCTCCAGTGCCTTTTCAGCAAGGGCTCCATGTCCAATTTCTCTTCTTCCAGGTCCTCTCATTGGTCTTGTTTCACCAACAGAGTAGGATGGGAAGTTATAGTGATGGATGTATCTCTTGCTTTCTTCTTCACTGACTCCATCAAGTATCTGGATATCACCGATGGCACCTAATGTAGTTACAGCCATAACCTGTGTTGAACCTCTTGAGAAAATTCCTGAACCATGGGTTCTTGGGAGAACTGCAACTTCTGCTGCCAATGGACGAATTTCATCAAATGCTCTTCCATCAATTCTCTTATGTTCCAGAATCGCCATATCGCGCACAGTTTCCTTCTGAAGAAGATACAGTGTTTCAGATATATCGCTCTTTCCTTCTGGATATTTCTCATTAAATGCTTCTGCAACCTTAGTTTTGACTTCGTCAATCTTCTTGCTTCTTTCATCCTTGTCTACCATGTGCATTGCTTCAGCAATGAGATCTTTCGCAAAAGCTCTTACTTCCTGTTCAAGATCCTGATTCAGTGTATAAAGCACAGGAACTTTCTTTTCTTTTCCATATGCAGCAGTGATTTCCTTCTGCATTTCAATGATCGGCTGACATGCTTTGAATCCAAAGTCGATGGCTGCAATCATGGTGTCCTCATCAATTTCCTTCGCCCCAGCCTCAATCATCATGACACGGTCTTCTGTGGCACAGACGGTTAAGCTCAGTAAGCTTTCTTCTCTTTCTTTAGATGTTGGATTCAGTATAAACTCCCCATCCACAAGTCCTACCATCACAGCAGCCAAAGGTGTTGTGTATGGAACTGAAGAAATCAGAAGGGCAAAGGCTGCACCATTAATCGCAAGTATTTCCGGCAAGTTGTCGTTTTCTACTGAAAGAACTGAACAGACAACCTGTACATCATTTCTGTATCCCTTTGGGAACAACGGACGCAGTGGTCTGTCAATGGCTCTGCCTGAAAGAATCGCTTTTTCTGTAGGTCTTCCTTCTCTTTTGATAAAACCGCCAGGAATTTTTCCTACGGCATACATTTTCTCTTCATAATCCACTGCCAATGGGAAAAAATCGATACCGTCTCTTGGCTTTTCAGAAGCATTGGCGTTGACCATAACCACTGTTTCACCATAATTCATGAAGATTGCCGCATCAGACAGCATTCCTCTCTCTCCAAATTCAATACCGAAATTTCTTCCAGCTACTTGGATTTCTTTTTTAATTTGCATGAATTCATCTCCTTTTCTTTGCCCAAAGAGCTGAAGAAAAGCACTAAAGATTTCGATCCGATAGATTTTTTAAAAATCAAAAAATCAACTCTGTTGTATTCTTTGATTTTTAAAAAACATCAGATATTCTTCTCTAATATGCTTCTCCGGCTCATTGTGGCGTGTTCACTTAATGTAAAGCTTTAAGACCAGTATATACTAAAAGCCTGCTTTAGAAAAGCAGGCTCAGAGCACATTTTTTAATTATCTTCTGATTCCAAGCTTAGCAATGATATCTCTGTATCTTTCAATATCTTCAGCCATCAGATAGTTCAGAAGACCTCTTCTTTGACCTACCATCATCAGAAGACCTCTTCTGGAATGGTGATCCTTCTTATGGAACTTCAGATGCCCTGTCAAAGAGTTAATTCTCTCTGTAAGCAGTGCGATCTGCACTTCTGGTGAACCAGTATCCCCTTCATGTCTTGCGTGTGTCTGGATGATTTCAAGCTTTCTTGCCTTATCCATTTTGCTGTACCTCCTAAATATTATCCCCTATGACCACGTAAAAAGATAGCAACCCTAATCACGTAGTTCATGGTTCGTTAGGTATTATACCATATCAGAACCTATACTTCAATTACAATAATGTAGAAAGCTCCTGATTTCTTGCATACTCCTCATCTTTCTTAAGCTGGTCCACCAGTTCATCTAAACCTGCATACTTTTCTTCATCCCGCATATACTCTACAAAATAGAGCTTCACTTCTTCTCCGTAAATCTCGCGGTCAAAGTCGAGAATATGAGTTTCGATACTTAAGGTCTTTCCATCCACAGTAGGATTATATCCTACTGAAGTGATGCTTTTATGCAAAGTTCCTTCCAGCATGAGGTTTGTATAATACACACCTGTCTTGGGAATTACATATTTGGTGTCATAACTCATATTCGCTGTTGGGAAACCAATTTTCCGTCCCAGTTTTTTCCCACCGATCACAGTACCTCTTAGCATAAACGGTTCAAAGAGAAGCTCATTTGCCTCTTTGATCTGTCCTTTCAAAATGAGGTTCCTGATTCTTGTGCTGCTGATGATGTCATCATTACTCAGAGCAGCATCCATGACAAAGAGCTTAAATCCGTATCGTTCAGACATTTCTCTTAATGTATCAACATTCCCTTTGTTCTGGTATCCATATTTATAGTTGAATCCTACAACGAATCCTTTTGCATTAAAGTCATGAATGAGACTCAGAATAAACTCTTCTGCTTCTGTCTGCATATATTCCATGGTGAAGGAGACAAAAATTGTCGCATCCACCCCCTTAGCCTTTAACAAGTGGATCTTCTGCTGATTATCCATAAGAAGCTTTGGTGCAAGCTCCGGTTTTGCTACGGTCAAAGGATGGTTCTTGAAAGTATAGACTGCACTCTTAAGTCCATCAGCCATAGCCTCATCCACCACTTTATGGATCAGTGTCATATGACCTTTATGCAGTCCATCAAAACTGCCCAAAGCAATATACGTTCCTTCTTTGAACTCCCCTTTGATATTTTCGTCTATCACAATCATTTTTAACCTCACATCAGATTCAGTTTCAAATAGAGGATATCTTCCGTCCGTTCAAGGATTCCAAGTAGCTTGCCTTGACCATCCAATCCCTTATAGAGTCCTGCCTTTACCTCAGAAACCAATCTTTGATCTTTTACTTTCACACCATTGACTATAAGATTCAAGAAAGCATCTGGAACGACAAATGCAGGAAAGTTCTTCAGAACCCCCTCCATCTCGATCAGATATTTCTCGACACCCTCCTGTTCAAGCTGGTTCAGGGTAGCTGATGCTTCTTTCTGAAATTCCCCTGTAGCTTCACGTATAAGCCCCGTCATAATCGCGCCGGAACCAAGCATTCGGCCCAGATCATCAATGATGCTTCTTACGTAAGTTCCCTTAGAGCACCCGAGCAGAAATGACCCTTCACCAGAATGGTCACAATACTCAATCAGGTGTATTTTTGACACATGAATCTCACGTGCTTCGCGGGGAATCTCTTTCCCATCTCTTGCAAGTTCGTATAATCTTTTGCCTTGCACTTTAAGCGCTGAGTACATGGGTGGAATCTGTTTTGTAGTGCCTAGAAAACTCTGAAGCATCTCATCAACATTTTCCCGCTTTGGAAGAGGTGCTCCTGTTTCCTGAACTTCTCCAAAAGCATCCAGTGTATCTGATATTTTGCCAAACTGAAACGAAGCGCGGTATATCTTTTCTCCGTCCATAATGTAATCCACAAGCTTTGTTGCTCTGCCAATACATACTGGAAGAACTCCTTCGGCCTCCGGATCAAGAGTTCCAGTATGACCAACCTTTTTGATTCCCGTGATGCGCTTCACTGAAGCCACCACCTGGAAAGAGGTCATACCTCTTTCTTTATAAATATTGATCACACCATTCAAGAGGTCATCATCCTTTCAATCTCATCAAGCATGCGAATTTTCGCATGCATGAGATCTTCTGCTTCTATGTTGCACCCCGCTGCACGGACGTGCCCACCGCCACCAAATACAGCACATAAAGCGCTGGCATCCAGATACTCTTTTGTTCTCACACTAACTCGGAAAAACCCTTCTGCTTCTTTGAAAAGAATCGACACTTCAGCTTCTTTCGGTTCCAGTCCATAATTGACAATGTCCCCAGTATCCCGATCCGATATGGATAACACATTAAAGTCATTGGCTTCCAGATTCATCATGGACACTCTGCCCTCAAAATGACTCTCAAGGGTCATCAGTGCACGCCCCAACAGCTTTACCTGTTTGAAAGGTGAAGTGGCAAAGAGCATCCGTTGAATCTTAGAGAAATTGACGCCGGTCTCCAATAACTTTGATGTGATGCGCAGCGTTTTCGATGTTGTGCTTGGAAACCTGAAGCTTCCGGTATCCATGACAATCCCGGTATATAGACATTCCGCCATGGCTTCAGTCACAGGAACACCCAGTTCCTCCAGGAGTTCATATACTATTTCCGCTGTAGAGGCTGATTTACTGTCCACATAATTGAGATCCCCATACATTTCATTCGAAACGTGGTGGTCCAGATTTATTTTGAATATCTCTGAAAACCCATCCCTTTCCATGGAAAGACGGTCTTTGTTGCCACAATCAAGACATAGCAGCAACGTCCGATCCTCTTTCAATGTGTTCAACTCTCCATACTCCGCATAAAGGGGAAGATAGGATAGAACTTCTGGTCCTGGTTCTTTTGAGAGCACATCTACATCTTTGCCGATGCTTCTCAGTCCTAAGGTCAACCCTAAGGTACTGCCCACAGCATCTCCATCAGGAGATGCATGGGCAACTACAGCGATTTTATTGAATTCGAGAATTTTTTTCGCAATATCCCGCAATATCATACTCAGTTTCCTTTTTGCTCATTGGCTTTCCGAATCAGCTCATCTATATGCATCCCTTTATCAATGGTGTCATCCATCACAAAAATCAGTTCAGGCACATAGCGTAGCTGAATTCTCTTTCCCACTTCTCTACGGATAAATCCTGCAGAGTTTTTAAGCCCCAGAAATGATTCTTCTTTTTGCTGCTCTGTTCCAAAAATGCTCGCATATACTTTTGCATATCTCAAATCTGATGTGACTTCCACATCTGTAATGGTAATCATGGCGGTAATCCGGGGATCTTTCAGTCCATTCATGATGATGGCAGAAATCTCTTTCTTCATCTCTTCGTTGATTCTTCCCGTTCTGTATTTTGCCATACTTTCACCTCATTTCTTACTATCTAACATAGTTCTTACAGTTCTTTACGTACAATAGACTCCATCACATAAGCTTCTATGATATCGCCTTCCTTGATTTCGTTAAACTTTTCAATAGAAAGTCCGCATTCAAATCCTGCCAGAACTTCCTTCGCATCATCTTTGAATCTCTTGAGAGAAGCAAGTTTTCCTTCATGTATGATTACACCATCTCTTAGAAGTCTGATCTCAGAGTTTCTTGTGATTTTCCCATTCAACACATAGCATCCGGCAATGGTACCAATGGCAGATACTTTATATGTCTGTCGGATTTCTACACGGCCTTGGACAACTTCTTTGATCTCTGGTGCAAGCATACCGATCATAGCAGCCTTGATGTCATCTACTGCGTGGTAAATGACTCTATAGGTCTTCACATAAACTTTTTCCTTTTCTGCAAGAACCTGCGCATTATTGTCAGGTCTGACATTGAACCCGATGACCACTGCATTGGATGCTGCCGCCAGGGATATATCTGTCTCTGTGACTGCACCAACACCACCATGAATTACACGCACCTTGATCTCATCGGTGGAAAGCTTCTCCAGTGTGCCCTTCAACGCTTCAATGGAACCCTGCACGTCCGCCTTGATGATGATTGGAAGCTCTTTGATCTTCCCTTCCTTCACCTGGCTGTACAGATCTTCCAGAGACACTCTCATCGTACTCTGCTGGAGGCTCTTTTCCTTGATCTTTCTTGCTTCAGCCATACCTCTGGCTGTCTTCTCATCTTTAACTTCATGGAACTTGTCTCCTGCCTGAGGCACTTCTGAAAGCCCAAGAATTTCTACAGGTATGGATGGTCCAGCACTCTTGATTTTCTTCCCCTTGTCATCAAACATCGCACGGATTCTTCCATAGGTGCTTCCTACAAGAATGGAATCCCCAACATTGAGGGTACCTTTTTGTACAAGAAGTGTTGCTACAGGTCCACGACCCTTATCAAGCTCTGATTCAATCACTGTTCCTGCCGCTCTTCTGTTAGAGTCTGCTTTAAGCTCCTCAACTTCAGCTGTCAAAAGAACCATTTCTAGAAGATCATCGATTCCCATTCTCTGCTTTGCAGAAACTGGCACACAGATGGTGTCTCCACCCCATTCTTCTGCCACAAGACCATACTCAGTAAGTTCCTGCTTCACTTTATCAATGTTTGCACCCTCAACATCAATCTTGTTGATGGCAACAATCATTGGAACATTCGCTGCCTTACAGTGGTTTATCGCTTCTGCGGTTTGAGGCATGATACCGTCATCCGCTGCCACAACCAGGATAACAATATCTGTTACTTGCGCTCCTCTTGCTCTCATGGCTGTGAAAGCTTCATGGCCTGGAGTATCCAGGAATGTAATCTTTTCACCATTGATGGTGATGGTGTACGCACCGATATGCTGTGTAATACCACCCGCTTCGCTTTCCGTTACTTTCGCCTTACGGATTGCATCGAGAAGTGATGTCTTACCATGGTCAACGTGACCCATTACAGTAACAATCGGAGGTCTTTTTTCCAGATTCACATCCAGCAGATCTTCTTCTTTTTCATCTGATATTCCTGATGCATCATCCTTGCTCTTCACAATATCGATTTCCAGACGTTTTGCAGCCTTTTCAGCTGTCTCAAAATCGATTTCCTGATTGATACCAGCCATAATTCCAGTGAAAATCAGTGCCTTTATAACTTCTGCCACTGGCTTCCCGAGTTTATCAGCAAATTCCTTGACCGTGATAAATTCTCCGATTTCAACCTTCATATTCGCCAGAGCCGCTTCTTCCGCCTCAAGCTGTTCCTGTGCCAGTTCTCTTCTTGTTTTCTTCTTCTTCTTTGCGAGGTTTACAACTTCTTCTTCAAGAATCTCCTCATATTCATCCACGATACTCTTCGTAACTTTACCTTCAGTATCCATGGAATCTTCCTTAACCGCATCCTTATTTCCCTCTGAATCCCCCAAAAGTTCCTTGATGAGTGCAGCATCTTCTTCTTCCACAACACTCATATGATTCTTAACCTCTATTCCAAATTCATCCTTTAATAACGCGATCAACTCTTTACTTGATATTTCTAGTTCCTTTGCAAGCTCATACACTCTGATTTTTGACAATAGGACCACCTCCGTTTTTATTCTTCAATTCCTTTGCTGTTGTAATGTTCTTTGAGTTTTCTTGCCATGTTCCGGTCAGAAACTCCTACAACTGCAATTCCTTCATAACCCAATGCATATCCTAATTCATCAGGAGTGAAATCCTCAATATAAGGCACTTTATACTTTTCACAGTAACCTTTGAACTTATCCTTCGTATTCTCAGAAGCACCTTTGGACAAGATCAGAAGATACAACTTTCTCATCTTGATGGCTTCCTCGTTCTTGTTGTATCCCAAGATCAAATTCCCGGACTTTCTTGTCAGTCCCAGGAAGGACAGCATTTTATCCAACTTCCACCGCCTTCCGAAGATCATCGTAGATCTCCTGGCTGATCGTGGTTTCCAAGTTTCGAGACAGTCTTTTGGTCTTAAAGGCCTTTTCCAGACAATCTGTACTCTTGCAAACATATGCACCTCTGCCGGGCTTTTTTCCAACCAAATCCAGAGAAATCTCTCCGTCTTTGTTCTTTACCACACGAATCAGTTCCTTTTTAGGTTTCATCTCCATGCAGCCGGTGCACATTCTCATTGGTATTTTTTTCACCTTCACGTAAAACACCTCTCTTTCCAGTTTAATTAAGCTTCTGAATCTTCCTCTTGGATGTCAGTATCCTCGATAAGTTCAGCTGCAGTTTCAGCTTCTTCAGCGACAGCGTCCTCTAGAGCTTCTTCTGTTCTTATCACATCTTCTTCCAGTTCCGCTTTCTCTAGAAGTTCCTGCTCATACTGCTTCTTGCTCTTGATGTCAATTTTCCATCCAGTAAGTTTTGCCGCAAGCCTTACGTTCTGACCTTCTTTACCAATGGCCAGAGACAGCTGGTTGTCTTCCACCACTACCTTGCAGGCGTTTCCTTCATTCATGATGATAACATCCAGAACTTTAGCAGGGCTTAAAGCATTGGCAATGAACTCTTTAGGGTCCTTGGACCACTTGATGATGTCGATTTTTTCGTTTCTCAGTTCATTCACGATGTTCTGTACTCTTGTTCCTCTTGGCCCAACACAAGCACCCATTGGCTCCACTTCTGAATCATTTGAATACACGGCAATCTTTGTTCTTGAACCAGCTTCTCTGGAAATGGCCTTGATTTCTACAATTCCTTCATAGATTTCAGGTACTTCCTTTTCAAAAAGCCTTTTGACCAGCCCAGGATGGGTTCTGGATACAGAAATCATCGGCCCCTTGGGATTCTGCTTCACTTCCACAATATACAGCAGAATCTTGTCATTGAACTGATAGTTCTCTCCAGGAATCTGTTCCTGAGGTGTCAAAACTGTTTCTGTCTTTCCAAGATCGATATAGATGTTCCCCTTGTCTTTTCTCTGAACAGTTCCCATGATCACATCAAATTCTTTTTCATGATACTGATTATAAAGAATGCTTCTTTCTGCTTCTTTTATTCTCTGGGTGACAATCTGCTTTGCAGACTGCGCTGCCACACGCGCAAAATTAGCAGGAGTCACTTCATTCTCCACCACATCCAGCAGTTCATATCTAGGATCGATTTCTTTTGCTTCTTCCAGAGAAATCTCATCTTGAGGATCCATCACCTCTTCTACAATTCTTCTCAAAGAGAACACCTTGATTTCTCCGGTCTCTCTGTCGATGTTGACTCTCACGTTCTGGGATCCGGAATTTACATAATTCTTCTTATATGCTGCAATCATCGCATCTTCCAGTGTCTCAAAAAGCATCTCCTCACTGATTCCCTTTTCCTCTGCGATGGCTTTTAATGCCAGAATAACTTCATCTTTCTTTTTCACAGTTGCCTTTGCCATTTTATCCTCCTTAAAATTTTTACAAATCTACTTCAATATTGATACTGCGAAGATTTTCAAATGTAACTTCCAATGACTTTTTGTCTTTTTCAACAAGAAGTCCTCCACTCTGAACTTCCTTCAGGACGCCAATGAACTTCTTGGAACCGTCCACAGGTTTCTTAGTCTTTATCTGAACTTTTTCTCCCACAGCTGCTTCCATATGAGCTTTGGTGAATAACGTCCTGAAAACACCTGGTGATGAAACTTCCAGATTGTAATCTTCAGAAATCGGATCCTTCTCATCCAGAATGTCACTGATCCTTCTGGATACGGTCTCACAGTCCGCAAGCGCAATTCCGTTCTCATGTTCAATATAGAATCGAAGAATGTTCATTCCGTCCTCATGGACATATTCCATGTGATACATACCATATCCCAAAGCTTCAATTTCTTTCTGGAATAGCGGTTCCAGTTCCTTCCATTTTTCCATGGTCTCACCCCATTATAATTATTTGACAATTTTGTTTTGTGTTTAAGTTTTTCCCTAATGAAAAACGCAACTAGATTACAGTTGCGCCACACAAAACGAAAGAGCGGGTTTTGCCCACTCTTCTAGTTCAAAGTTATTCTTCTTATAAAGAATAACATAGTATTTGGAGAAATTCAACCCCTACAGATTGAAGAGAGAGAGCTGGTTTGTTTCATCCATCCCCTCAAGAGCGCCACAATTTGACAGTGTTTCAATGACTGTTTTAGAAATCTTGCAGCGTAATCGGAGATCTTCCTTAGAGATGAAAGGACTTCTCTGAGCTTCTTCATAAATGGACGTGGCCGCATTCACACCCACACCCACGAGACAGCTCAGTGGCGGTCTGATCTCACCATCTTCGATGAGAAACTTAGAGCCATGAGACAGGTAAAGATCCACTGGCTTGAACTTCAACCCTCTCTTATACATCTCATAAACAATCTCTAGTATCGTGATCATATTTTTTTCTTTTGCTGAAATATTGTTTCCAAGCTCGTAGTATTCTTCCAGTTGTTTCTTCACAGCCACTTCGCCTTTCAATATCAGCTCTCCATCAAAGTCCGATGCTCTGGTGGAATAATAGGCCGCATAATAAGCCAGTGGATAGTAGACTTTAAAATAAGCGATACGCATAGCCATCATGACATAAGCCACCGCATGGCCCTTTGGAAACATATATTTGATTTTTTTACAGGATTCGATATACCATTCAGGTACGCTGTTCTCTCTCATGATGACTTCGTCCTCATCTTTGAGTCCTTTGCCTTTTCGCACACTCTCCATGATGGTGAATGCACGTTTTGCAGGCAGCCCTTTATAAATCAAATACACCATAATATCATCACGCGTACTGATACATTCGCTCAGCGTTGTGAATCCTTCTTTGATATAGTACTGGGCATTGTTCAGCCACACATCTGTACCATGTGAAAGTCCTGATATTCTGACAAGGTCCGCAAAAGATTTAGGACTGGTATCCAGAAGCATACCTCGGACAAACTTCGTCCCAAATTCCGGAAGACCTAAAGATCCCACAGGAATCCCCAGTTCCTCTTCTGTTACCCCCAGGGCTTTTGTAGAAGTGAACAGTGAGATGACTTTCTCATCATTGAGGGGCAGAGATTTGGGATCTATACCAGTCAGGTCCTGAAGCATTCTCAGCATGGTTGGATCATCATGTCCAAGGATATCAAGCTTCAAAAGCCTTCCTGAAATGGAATGGTAATCGAAATGGGTCGTTGTGATATCTGATGACTGATCATCTGCCGGCCTCTGAACCGGGGTAAAATTATGGACATCATTGTCTCTGGGCACTACCATAATACCTCCAGGATGCTGCCCTGTAGTTCTTTTTACCCCTACAAGACCTAGGGAAAGCCGCTCGACTTCCGCCGTGGGAAGATGCATTTCACGCTCCTCCAGATACTTTTTAACATAGGCATACGCGGTCTTATCCGCTACCGTGCCGATGGTGCCTGCTTTAAACACATAACCTTCCCCAAAGAGCTCTTCTGTGTATTTATGCACCACAGCCTGATACTCTCCCGAGAAGTTCAGATCGATATCAGGTTCTTTATCTCCTTCAAACCCAAGGAAGGTCTCAAAAGGAATATCATGTCCATCCCGAACATAAGGGGATCCACATTCCGGACAGTCTTTCAACGGCAAATCCGCACCACTTGAAATGCTTCCATCCAGAAAGAACTCATTATGTCTGCAGGATGGACAGCGGTAATGGGGTGGAAGGCCGTTCACTTCCGTGATTCCGGTAAAAGTAGCAACTAGAGAAGATCCCACAGAACCTCTCGATCCTACCAGGTATCCATCAGAAAGGGACTTGGCAACCAGTTTATGCGCAATAAGATAAAGAACAGCATACCCGTTGCTGATGATGGAGTTCAGCTCCTTTGTCACACGTTTTTCCACCACTTCAGGCAGGACATCCCCGTAGAGTTTATGAGCTTCCTTCATGGTCATTTCTCGGATTTCCTCATCCGCACCATCAATTTTAGGTGGGAATGTTCCTTTGGGGATGGGAAGAAAGTCCTCAATGCTGTCCGCGATGAGATTTGTATTTTTCACAACAATCTCATAGGCTTTGTCGCGGCCAAGATAGGAGAAAGAATCCAGCATCTCATCTGTGCTTCTGAAATACAGATCAAGATCATCATTCTGATTGTTGTATCCTTGAGATGCCAGGAGGATTTTCCGATAAAACTTATCCTCTTTATTCAAATAGTGGACATCTCCAGTGGCCACCACAATTTTACCTTGAGATTCACCAAGAGAGATCAGCTTTCTATTTAGGTCTCTTAATCCCTCTATATCTTGAATACGGCCGTCCTTTAGAAGATCCAGATTATTATCCACAGGCTGTACTTCGATATAATCATAGTACGAGGCCATGGTCAGAATCTCATCCTCTGTTCGTCCTTCCATGATATAACGTACAAGCTCTGAATTGATACAGGCGGATCCCAATAAAAGACCCTCCCTCTTTTGTTCCAGAACACTTTTTCTGATTCTAGGCTTCATGTGGAACGACTTCAGATGTGACTCCGTCACCATTTCATAAAGATGCTTAAGACCAGTAAGATTCTTAACGAGAATTGTTGTGTGATACATCGGCAGTTTTTTATAATCCATCTCTTTTTTACTCCGCTCATTCAGTTCCCTGAAGGAATGGATGCCCATGGTTTCCATTTTTTCCATGGACTTTTGAAGAATCCGGTGCGTAGTCTTTGCATCATCCACCGCTCTATGATGAGACCCCATATCTATCCCCAGATGTTTTGAAATGACATCCAGCCGGTGTCTTTTCAGATCAGGGTAGAGGAATCTCGCCATGGGTACTGTATCCATGATAGGATTATGGATGCTTCGGCCTAAATCCGCCAGGTTTTTACGAATGAATCCCACATCAAAGTAGGCATTATGGGCAACCAACGTCGCATTTCTGATGAACTCCTCAAACTGAAGAATTACCTCTCCAATGAGTGGAGCATCTTTTACCATGGCGTCAGTGATTCCTGTCAGTTCGGTGATTTTTAATGGAATAGAACGTTCTGGATTGATGAAGGCCGAGAACTCATCAATGACTTCACCATCTCTTACCTTCACTGCACCGATTTCGATGATCCTATCATTCACAGAGGAAAATCCTGTGGTTTCGATATCGAATATCACAAGATCCTTTAATGTCTCATCTATATTTTCAATGATGTTCATCTCGTCATTGACAACATAGGCTTCCATACCATAGATTGCTTTGACCCCTGTAGATTTCGCCTGATCCATAGCTTCAGGATAGGCCTGAACAACTCCGTGATCCGTAATGGCCACAGCACGGTGTCCAAAATCTTTGGCTAGTGAAAAGACAGATTTCGCTGATGCTAAGGCATCCATACTGCTCATATTGGTATGCAGATGAAGCTCTACTCTTTTTTCTGCTGCCGTATCTTTTCTCTTTACTTTTTCCATTTTATAGATATCGCGTGCAATCATTGTCAGCTCTTTCGAGTACATATCCAGTGTGACGTTTCCTTTAAAGCGGAACACCTGACCTGCCTTAATTGGAAGTTCTTCTCCCTCTTTCAGGAATACTTTCACTGCAATGGAGCTGGACAAATCCGTGACATACAGCACAAGAAGGGTTTTCCCATTTCTCAGCTTCTTCTCATCTGTTTTGAAAACCTCGCCATCTATAACACAGATTCCAGCATTGTCATCCAGTTCTTTGATTCTGACACTTGGTTCTTTAATTGCTTTTCCAAAGATAACATTCTCATCTTGAGATTTCTTTTGTCCTTTTACAGGTTCATCCGAGGATGCTTTTCTGGAAGGCATCACCATTTTGGGAGCCTCCATCTTATGCTCTCCGCTGACTTGTGAATCCTGTCTTGCCGCCTGAAGTTCTTTACTCACATCAAGTTCTTTTCTTTCAGGAGTTAGAGCGACATTCAGCACTGTTTCCGCATGGACACTCTGTCCATAGTATTGGGAAATCAGTGTTTCAATATGTTTAACTGCATCGTGGCTTCTAAAATTCGTAATGAGGACTGGACTGTAATGTTGGATTTTCAGATGTCCCTCTTCCAGATGGACGTCTGCATCTTTTAAAAAATTATACCGAAGCGGTTCTGACAGAAAAATCCCCATGAGAACATCCTGGATATTCTCGTGGGTGAGCTGATCCAGGATATTGACAATCAGGGTATCACTTTCCTGTCCTGTCACATTCTTCAGGAAATTACCGATGGGTACTTTCACTTTAGGGTCCAGGACCCGGAACGATTTCAGAAAAACTCTGAACTGATTTTGTTTTTTGAGATACTCTACTTTAAGCACGTCCTGAATTTTATATGCAGAGAGTGAGGACTCTTTGCTGAGCAGGTGATTAATTTCCAATCAAAGCCCTCCTCCTTTCCTGATCTTTACAGTTTGTCAATTTCTTCCAATAGAGCTTCTACAAGCTCCTCTTCTTTCACTCTTCGTATGATGAGGCCCTTCTTGAATATCAATCCCATGCCGTTTCCTCCAGCAATACCGATATCCGCTTCCCTGGCTTCACCAGGTCCATTGACCACACATCCCATGACTGCGACTTTAATGTTCTTCTTGCTGTCTTTTAAAGCGTCTTCTACCTGGTTCGCAATCCCGATCAGATCAATTTGAGTCCTTCCGCAAGTCGGACAGGACACAAACTCAATTCCATCTTTCAGATGCCCTAGAGATTTCAGAATCTCTCTTCCAACTTTGATCTCATCAATGCTGTCTCCCGTTAAGGATACTCTTATGGTATCTCCAATGCCTTCGGACAGAAGACCTCCGATGCCCACAGAGCTTTTGATGGTCCCTCTCCAAGGTGTGCCAGCCTCTGTTACACCCAGGTGAAGAGGGTAATCCACTTCTTTAGAAAGCAAACGGTAACTGTTCATCATGGTCATGACATCAGATGACTTAATCGAGATGATGGTGTCATAAAAGTTGGCATCCTCCAGAAGCTCCACATGACGCAGCGCACTTTCCACCAGGGCTTCAGGTGTCACATGACCATACTTCTCCAGTAGATCTTTCTCCAAGGAACCTGAGTTCACACCGACTCGGATGGGAATTCCCTTATCTTTACAGACTTCAGCCAGAAGACGCACTTTATCCTTCCCACCAATGTTCCCTGGATTGATTCTCAGTTTTGAGATTCCATTTTCAATGCTCTTCAGGGCCAAACGGTAATCAAAGTGAATATCCGCTACAACAGGAATTGGCAGCTGTCTTGTAATCTCTTTCAGTGCTTCCGCCGCCTCCAGATCTGGAACAGCCACTCGGATGATATCGCATCCTGCAACCATCAACGCTCTAGCCTGGTCTAAAGTAGCTTCAACATTTCTTGTATCGGTGTTTGTCATGGACTGCACGCTGATCTTGCTGTCTCCACCTACATACATATTTTTAATTTTGATTTTTCTCGTTGGTCGACGTTCAATCATCAGAAGCCTCCTGGTAAAAAGATATCCTTAAATGTAATCAGCAGCATGAAACTCATGAGTATTGCAAAACCGATGGTGTTCCATACCCCGACGAACTTATCTGGAATTTTCCTTCTGCTGACCAGTTCCACTAGAAGAATCAGGATCCATCCTCCATCCAGTGCTGGAAATGGAATGAGATTCAGAACCGCCAGGTTGATGCTGAGAAATGCAGCAAAGGATGCCAGATTCCATAGAGAAATACTTGCAACTTCTGTGGAGATCTTGAATATTGTGACTGGTCCACCAAAATCATTGATGGAAGCTCGCCCTGTAAATAACACCTTTAATGAGAATATTGTTTGAGCAATCAATGATCTGCCTTGATTGAACGCTGCACCAATGCTTTCAAAAACACCTGGATCAGTTTCTGAAATCGGTACAACTCCTACCAAAGCTCTTCCTTCAGACTCCATTGGCGTAAGTTTCTTTACGACCCTTCCATTTGCCGTCTCAAGCTCTAAAGTGACTTCCTGTAAACCGTTATAAGCAATATAGGTGGAAACATCCTGAAATGTGTAAGCCTTTTCTCCATTGACACCGACAATTTTGTCACCTGTCATGATTCCAGCTTCCTCAGCGGGAGAGCCAGGAATTACTTCTGAAATCACATTACTGGAATACCCGTTGAAAATCACGATGACAAAGAGAACCAAAACAGCCATGATGATATTCATGATGGGTCCTGCTGCAATAATGCTGATTTTCCTGAGAGGGCTCTTGGAGAAGAACGAACCTTCGCCTTCCTCATCTGCAGTCTCACCGTACATTTTCACAGAGCCACCAATGGGCAGCACTTTTAAAGAATACAATGTATTCTTTCCTTGCTTCTTGAAGATCCTGGGACCCATACCTACAGAAAACTCTTCCACGGTAACGCCATTGAGTCTGGCAACGATAAAATGACCGAATTCGTGCCCAAGGACCAGAAGACCAAAGGCAAATATTGATAATACTAAATACATGATCTCACCTCTTCATTTTGTTTCGGACAAACGTTTTAACTTCATCATGAGCAGAAATCACTTTCTCGAGCGAGATCTCACCCAGATTCCTATAGGCATCCATCGCCTGTTCCACTACTTCTACAATTTCCTGGTATTGTATCTGGTTCTCCAGGAATAACGCAACCGCTTCTTCATTGGCACTGTTCATTACTGCGGTCTGAAGACCTCCTCTTTTACCAGCTGTATATGCCAAGTCCAGCGCTCTGAAGGTCTCCCTGTCCGGAGCTTCAAAGGTCAGCTTTGATATTTCTAAAAGGTTCAAGGATTTTGCCACGGGACGCGTTCTGTGGGGATAATTGAGTGCATACTGTATGGGCAGTCTCATATCAGGCGCCCCAAGCTGAGCAATGATACTGTTGTCCACAAACTCCACCATGGAATGAATGATGCTTTCAGGATGCACCAGTACCTCTATCTGATTATAGTCCACATCAAACAGCCATTTAGCCTCGATGACCTCGAGTCCTTTATTCATAAGGGTCGAGGAGTCAATGGTTATTTTCGCTCCCATCACCCAGTTTGGATGTTTTAAAGCCATCTCGCGAGTGACGGTTTTTAAAAACGTCTGATCTTTCCCTCTAAATGGGCCACCAGAAGCAGTGAGGATAATCTTTTGTATTTCTTCATGTTTTGATCCCTGAAGACTCTGAAAAACTGCAGAGTGTTCAGAATCCACCGGTAGAATACGCACGTTATGCTTCTTTGCTAGAGGCATAACAAGTTCTCCCGCAGCTACAAGTGTTTCTTTATTTGCAAGTGCAATGTTCTTTCCATTCTCAATGGCCGCTATGGTTGGCTTAAGGCCCACCATTCCCACAAGTGAAGTCACGACAGTATCTGTATCTGGAAGTGTCGCGATGTGGATGAGACCCTCAGAGCCAAAGGAGGTTTCTCCCCGAAATCCGATAGATTTCAACAGCTCTTCCGCTTCCACCTTTATTGATTCATCTGTCACTGCCACAGCAGATGGATGGAACTCTTCAATAATGTCTTTCAACACCGAAAGGTTTCTATGTACTGTAACCCCCGAGAGTACAATGCCTTTTTCTTTTCTCAGGACATCCAGCGTTTGCGTTCCTACGGATCCGGATGCGCCTACAATCGCAATATTCTTCAAATGGGATAACCCCTTTCTTTTTCTAATCTGGTTGCACTTTATTATACTAGAGAATTATTAAGAAATTCCTACAAAAAAATGATACTTCAGTTCAGCTCACCTAGAAACTGACTTCAGATGCTCTATTATTCTAACACAAATCTTCACTACACTCCATGAAGATACTCTGAACGGCAGAACGTTCTATCCTTCCAGTTCAAAAAATCAAAAAAGCCCGAAGATAACTTCGGACTCTTTACACGTCATACAAAAATGTCATTACTTGGTTCTTTTCAGCAGAAGGGTCAGAATATAGTTGTTCAGCGAACGGTTTTCCTTTTCGGCTTCCTTCAACAGTTCTTCCTTCAGTTCTACAGGTAATGTAAACAGTATCTTGGTTTTAGGCTCTTTTTTCATAAGCTCCCTCCTCTTTGTACATATGACAAATTTACTGTTGTATATACTATACCTCTTGCCTCGGGACAATACAATATATATTATTTAAAATTCTTATGAACATCTTTAATTTTTTGGTATCAAAATGAAAAAGAGCCATGCCAAAGGAATGACTCTTTTTTATACAAGGATGCACAGCCATGAAACAACGGCATCACGTCACATTCTATAAAACATACGTTGTATAGACATACACAATGAGGGCAACAAATAAGATAGAATCAAACCTGTCAAGCACTCCACCATGTCCAGGAATCAGCTTAGGATAATCCTTCTCCCCTGCATACCGTTTGATTGCAGATGCTGCCAAATCTCCAATTTGTCCAAAAAACGCACCAACAAGGCCGATGAATGCAAAATGAACAATATTTGCACCAGATTCTGCTGAAATAAAATATCCGAGAATCAAAGCTCCAATGGTTCCTCCAAGTAAACCACCAACCGCTCCTTCTACAGTCTTTTTGGGGCTCACACGCTCATTGAGCTTATGTTTCCCAAACAGTCTTCCAGAATAGTAGGCCAAAGTGTCACAGACCCACGAGATTACAAAAACTAGAGGTACATAGAACATCCCTTGTTCTTTATCGCCCAGCAAAATCAGAAAACTGAACAAAACTCCAGTATACACAAATCCTGAGACAGTGATCCCAACATCTGTGATGTTTATCTTTTCATCAAAGACCATGTAGATAAATAAAAGCGCCGTCATAAGGGCCACTAGAACCCCCACATGTGCCAGCGGATCAGAAACAAACAGCACCACCGCATAATAGGAGATCAGTGCACCGTATCCTATAAGGGATACCGGATTATGACCTTTCTTCCGGACTACATGAAAATACTCAAACAGTCCACGGAAAGACAGAAAAAGCACAGCAGCTTTTAAATACCATCCTCCTAAAAAAATCAGAAGTAGAAATGGAGCCAGAATCAGCGCTCCTATATATCGATTATTCACCCTTTACTCCCCCAAATCGGCGGTCTCGTTTCTGATAATCTGAAATCGCCTGTCTCAGATGTGCTTCAGTGAAATCCGGCCAAAAAATCTGATTGAACCATAGTTCGCTGTATGCGCCCTGATAGAGCAGAAAATTAGACAGCCTGAGTTCTCCACTGGGTCTTATGATCAGTTCCGGGTCTGGCTGTCCTTTTGTATACAAAAACTCTTTGAAAGACTCCTCTGAGAGGTCTTCCATGGAAAATCTATGCTCTTCCACAGCCACAACGAGCTCTCTGATGCCGTGAAGGATCTCCTCACGGCCACCATAGTTTAAGGCGAGATTCATCTGTACCCCAGTATTATTTTTCGTTAGTTCCCAAGCTTCTTTCAGCGCTTCCTGAGCTTTCAAGGGAAGCCTGTCTGTATTCCCTACATAGTTCACCACGACGTTGTTATCATGAAGCTCTTTCAGCTCATTTTTCAAATATTCGATAAGAAGAGACATCAGGGCATTCACTTCATCTTTTGGCCGTTTCCAGTTTTCAGTGGAAAAAGCATAGAGGGTCAGGAACCTGACCCCTAAGCGATTGCATTCTTTTAGTATTCTTCTTATTGTCTCTACTCCCGCCTTGTGACCCATGGTTCTTGGCAGATTTCTCTTCTTCGCCCACCGGCCATTGCCATCCATAATAATGCCAATATGCTTCGGGATTCTCTCCATATCCAGTACTGCATCGATTGCTTCCACTGTACCTGTCTTTTTAAAAATACTAAACATGTCTTACCTTCTTTCAAATGGAAACTATACAGTCATGATCTCTTTTTCTTTATTCTGCAGAATCTTGTCTACTTTCTTGATGTACTCATCCACTTTTTTCTGAACGTCTTCTTCGCCCTTCTTCACTTCATCTTCAGAGACTTCTTTTTTCATTCCCTTGATCTTTTCAATGACATCTCTTCTAATGGATCTGATGGCAATCTTTGCCTCTTCTCCTTTTTTATGTACCACCTTTACCAGATTCTTTCTGGTTTCTTCTGTCAGTTCAGGCACAATTAGACGAATGACTGATCCGTCATTATTCGGATTGATGTTCAGCTCTGACATATTAATGGCTTTTTCAATGGCCTTCAAAGCAGATTTTTCCCAAGGTGTAATCATAAGCACTCTTGGTTCTGGCGCTGAAATATTTCCCACCTGGCTGATTGGTACCATGCTTCCATAATACTCAACTTCGATCCGGTCCAGCATGGTAGGATTGGCCCGCCCAGCTTTTAATGTGGCAAGTTCAGCCTCCAGATTACTGATGGATTTCCCCATCTTTTCTTCCATGGTTTTCATTAAATCTTTAAACATAGTCGATCCTCCTATTATTTATTATTCAGCTTATTCATTACAGTCGATAATAGTACCATTGGCTTCACCCATTATGGCTTTTAGAATATTGCCTTCACCGTCA
Organism: Proteiniclasticum ruminis; assembly: GCF_900115135.1. Taxonomy (GTDB): domain Bacteria; phylum Bacillota; class Clostridia; order Clostridiales; family Clostridiaceae; genus Proteiniclasticum; species Proteiniclasticum ruminis_A. Next base: position 569,270 of record NZ_FOVK01000001.1, read on the forward strand.
AGACCAAAGACAATGATTGGAATTTCGTTGTCTTTGCACAGTGTAATTGCTGTTATATCCATGACTTTCAGATCTTTTTCAATGACATCCCGGTATGTTAACTGTTCAAACTTAACTGCTTCCGGATAAATATTGGGATCCATATCATAAACTCCGTCCACTTTCTTAGCAAGCAGGATACACTCTGCATCAATCTCCGCTGCACGAAGTGCTGCTGCTGTATCTGTTGTGAAGTAGGGGTTCCCTGAACCTGCCGCAAAAATTACGACTCGGCCTTTTTCCAGGTGCCTGACAGCACGCCTTCTGATGAAAGGCTCCGCAATTTCACGCATTTCAATGGCAGACTGCACTCTTGTTTCAATACCGAGGTCTTCTAATGAGTTCTGCAATGCAAGTGCATTGATACAAGTGGCAAGCATTCCCATATTGTCCGCTGTCACCCGGTCCATTCCACTTCCTTCGCGTCCTCTCCAAATGTTTCCTGCACCAATGACTGCTCCCACTTCAACGCCCATGTCCACAAGACCTTTGATTTCTTCGGCAATTCTCTTGGCTACAGTAAAATCTATGCCAAATCCATTTTTACCAGCCAATGATTCGCCAGATAGTTTCAGCATGACTCTTTTGTATTTCGGTTCACTCATAATAACCTCCGTATATTGCATTATAGTACCATTCTAACAATTATTTCAAAAAAAGAGAACACCAAGGTGTTCTCTTTTTCGTTCTTTCGAATCCTTGTTTTGCTTTTTACTTGTTTTGTCCCATCTGAGCAGCTACTTCAGCAGCAAAATCTACTTCTTCTTTTTCGATTCCTTCGCCCTTCTCAAATCTTACAAACTTTACAAGCTTGATGTTTCCATACTTCTTGGACTCTTCCTTAACAAATGCCTCAATGGAGAGATCAGGGTTCTTAACGAACATCTGATTCACAAGACATACTTCCTTAAAGAACTTGTTGATTCTTCCATCAACCATCTTATCAACAATCTTTTCTGGCTTGCCTTCGTTCAGAGCCTGCACACGATAGATTTCTCTTTCTCTTTCAATGGTATCTGCATCTACAGAAGAGTTATCAAGGAACTGAGGATTCAGCGCAGCCACATGCATTGCTACATCCTTTGCCACAGCAGAAACTTCCTGTGTAGCATTTTCAGCATCAACCTGAACCAGAACACCAATCTTTCCACCCATATGAATGTAAGAGGATACAAGCCCTGCTGGAGCTTCCATCTTCTCATATCTTCTCAGGTTCATGTTCTCACCAAGCTTAGCAATGAGAGCAGTGATTGCATCTTGGATGGTAGCTTCGCCGTATGGAAGTGCTTTTACAGCATCCAGACTGTCCACGTTGTTTTCAGCTACAGCCTTGGCAATATCATTGGCAAGAGCTACAAAAGCTTCGTTAGCGGAAACGAAGTCTGTTTCACAGTTCAGTTCTATAATAGAAGCATTCTTCAGATCATCGGATACATATGTTGCAATGACACCTTCAGCAGCAACTCTTCCAGACTTCTTAGCAGCGGAAGCAAGCCCCTTTTCTCTCAGGATATCAATAGCCTTTTCTAAATCTCCTTCAGCCTGGGTCAGAGCCTTCTTACAGTCCATCATACCAGCGCCGGTCTTTTCTCTTAATTCTTTAACAGCTTGTGCACTAATCACAGTTTATTCCTCCTAAAATTCATTTCAAACATTGGTCACTCTATAAGAAAAGGTAAATGGAAAACCACCTACCTTTTACTTTTTACTCTGCTATTTCTTCACCCTGTCTAGCTTCAAGAATGGCATCTCCCAGTCTTGCTGTAATCAGCTTAACCGCTCTGATGGCATCATCGTTTCCAGGAATGATATAATCAATTTCGTCTGGATCGCAGTTTGTATCAACAATAGCAACGATTGGAATATTCAGCGCTTTTGCTTCTGCAATTGCAATTCTTTCTTTTCTTGGGTCAACGATGAAGATTGCTCCGATGTTGTTGACATCAAGATTCTTGATACCGCCAAGGTTTCTTTCTAGTTTTTCAAGCTCGTTCATAAGAGCTGCAACTTCCTTCTTTGGAAGAACGTCGAAAGTACCATCTTCCTGCATAGCACGGATTTCTTCCATTCTAGCAATTCTCTTCTTGATGGTACCGAAGTTTGTCAGCATACCGCCAAGCCATCTGTTGTTTACAAAGTGCATGTTTGCTCTGATTGCTTCTTCCTGAATTGCTTCCTGAGCCTGCTTCTTTGTTCCAACAAAAAGAATATCCTTACCTTCAGCTGCGACTTCTCTGATGAAATCATACGCTACGTCGATAAGCTTCACAGTTTTCTGAAGATCGATGATATAGATCCCGTTTCTCTCTGTGAAAATGTATGGAGCCATCTTAGGGTTCCATCTTCTGGTCTGGTGACCAAAGTGAACACCAGCTTCTAAAAGCTGTTTCATTGAAATTACTGCCATTTTTTTTACCTCCTGGTTTTTAACCTTCCATCCACTTCATTTTTCAGAGAAACCCTTCCGGGCAACCTCTCTGAAATCAGTGCATGTGATTATTTTTATCCTAAAGTAGTATACCACAAGCTTCTTTCAGAAGCAACAAAAACCAGTTTAAAACTGGTTTTTGTCTGAAAATCATCATTTCATCATAACATCAATGGGATTATTTACGGATATCCAGTTTTTCAAGAAGTTTATCATTTAGAATTGTGATTCTGGTTCCTTTCATTCCTAGAGATCTGGATTTGATTACACCAGCACTTTCCAGCTTTCTCAGCGCGTTGACAATAACAGACCTAGTGATTCCAACTTTGTCCGCAATTCTGGAAGCAACAAGAAGTCCCTCATCTCCATCCAGTTCTCTGAAAATATGATTCACAGCTTCCTTCTCACTGTAAGAGAGCGTCTGAATCGCCAAATCCACCACATCATTCTTCCTCTGGTCTTCTTCGCTTTCCAGCTGTTTTGATCTGAGGATTTCAAGACCAATGATTGTTGCGGAATACTCAGCAAGAACGATGTCCTCGTCTGTATATTCCCCTTCAAGAGATACAAGAATCAGTGTACCTAAGCGCTCACGGTTTCCGTTGATTGGCACGATGGTCGTAATCTTATCCTTGCCTTCGTATTCCTTCTCGATGTTCAGTACATACCGCTCATCTGCACTTAGATTCACCAATGTTTCACCGATTTTGAGAAGTGTATCATTATAATCATCACTGTATTTCATTTCTTCCAATACAGATGAATATTCTTCTTTTGTTGTGAATGGATATGTGAACTTATGACCTAAGATCTTACCTCTTCGGCTGACCACATACACATCGGAATGGAGCTCCTCGCTTAAGATTTCGCAGATATCATCAAAAACAACAGGTTCTGTTCCTGATTTTTGAAGGATCTTATTGAGTTTTCTAGTCTTATTTAATAATGACATCGTTCTCCCCCTTACTCCTATGTTAATATTGTGAATATTTTGAATTGTTACCGGTCCATCAAGATGATATCATAAATTAAAGGATTATTCAATAATTTTGCACAATTCAAAATCCTTTTTTTCTTTACACAACCATTTATAAAAATAATTTAATTTTTGATTTCCCGATGAATATATAATAATTTCCAGTCTATACCTTACTCGATCATCTGATTGATTCGGTAATAAACCCAAAACCCCTCGAAATTCAGGTGATTTTCTACTGCCCTATGAATTATATAAACATTTCTACGAAACCGAAGAACAGCATCCTAAAATAAATTCACAAATTTTCAAAAAAACACAGACTTATAAAGTATATACTCTTTTTCAACCGAAAGCAATGAAAAAAAGGGAAAGGCGCTCGGATGCATCTTTCCCTTTCTCTTGCGGATACGGTGAAGACTTCATTAATCTTCTTCGTTCGCTTTTTCAACTTTTTTCTTATAGCCGCATCCTTCCGCTTCACAAGCCAAGTAGGTCCCATCTTTCTTGGAATACTTCTTGTAAAGAAGGCCATTACACTGAGGACACGTTTCTTTCACGGGTTCATACCAGCTGACATAATTACATTCAGGATATCTGGAACACCCAAAGAACTTCTTTCCTTTTCTGGATTTTCTCTGCAGAACATCCCCTTCATGGCAGAGGGGACATTTAACATCCAGTTTCTCTACGATGGCTTTCGTGTTTTTACAGTCCGGATACCCAGAACACGCCAGAAATTTCCCAAATCTTCCATTCTTAATGACAAAATGTTTCCCGCACTTATCACAGATTTCATCAGAAACCTCGTCCTCAATGGTGATCTTGGAAACGGAGCTCTCTGCATGATCAATATCTTTTTTCAGTGGAGTATAGAAACTCCCAACAACCTCTTTCCATGTTTCCTTGCCTTCTTCAATCAGATCCAGTCTGGATTCCATATCAGCAGTGAACTCCACATCTACGATATCTTTAAAGTAAGAGCTCATGAGATCATTGACGATTTTCCCCAAATCTGTAGGTAGGAGACTCTTTTTATCTCTTTCCACATAAAGTCTGTTCAGAAGCGTTGAGATTGTAGGTGCATATGTGGAAGGCCGACCAATTCCAAGTTCTTCTAATGTCTTTACAAAACTAGCTTCCGTATACCGCGCTGGAGGCTGTGTAAAGTGCTGATTGAGTTTAATTTCCTTGCTGTGAAGAACTTCATTCTCATCAAGTTCTGGTATTGCGGTATTCTCCTCTTCTTCTTCACTTTGGTAATCATAAAGCTTCATAAAACCATCAAAAGCCACTGAAGAACCACTGGCTCTAAACTTATAATCTCCATTAAGAACTTCCAGAGATATGGTATTCAGTTTGCAGCTGGCCATCTGACTGGCTACAAATCTTTCCCAAATAAGCTTGTAGAGCTTGTACTCTTCAGATTTGAGACTATCTTTCACCTGTTCTGGTGTTAGATGCACATTGGAGGGTCTGATGGCTTCATGAGCATCCTGTGCATTCTTTTTCCCTTTATACACCCTTGGCGTAGTGGGGTAGTAGTCCTTGCCAAAGTTCGTTTCAATGAACTCTTTTGCCGCAGCCTGAGCTTCATCCGATACTCTGGTGGAATCTGTTCTCATATAGGTGATAAGACCGACAGATCCATGTCCCTTCACTTCCATACCTTCATAAAGCTTCTGAGCAATACTCATGGTCCTTCGGGTTTGATAATTCAGCCTTTTAGATGCTTCCTGCTGAAGGGTTGACGTAATAAAAGGCGCCAATGGATTCTTAAGTTTAGTGCTCTTCTTGATACTGGAAACCACAAAAGACCCGCTCTTCAGATCCTTTTCAATCTTTTTTGCCTCTTTCTCCGTCTCAATTTCTACTTTCTTATTCTTATACTGAGTAAGTTTTGTGCGAATGGTCTTCTTTCCCTTTAGGAGTTCAGACTCAATGCTCCAATACTCTTTAGAGACAAACTGCTCAATTTCCTTTTCTCTATCACAGATGAGTTTTAGCGCAACAGACTGTACTCTTCCTGCACTGAGTCCCCATTTGACATTTCTCCATAGAATGGGACTGATTTCATAACCCACAAGCCTATCCACAACCCGTCTCGCCTGTTGGGCATCAAAAACCTTTTGGTTGATGGGCCTTGCATTCTTGATGGATTTCTTCACCGCATCCTTCGTGATCTCATTGAATTCAATTCGGATGTTCTCTTCTGGATTGAGCTTCAGTATTTGAGCAAGGTGGAAACTTATGGCTTCTCCTTCACGGTCGGGGTCAGTTGCAAGATAGACTTTATCTGCTTTTTTGGCTTCTTTTCTGAGCTTAGCGAGAAGGTCCCCCTTGCCCCTGATGGTGATGTATTTGGGCTCAAAATTATCCTCCACATTTACGCCAAGCTGGCTTTTAGGAAGATCTCGAATATGTCCCATGGATGCCTCTACAGTATATCCCGCTCCCAAATATTTCTTGATGGTTTTTGCTTTAGCTGGTGACTCAACGATTACTAATTTCTGACTCATACATTCTCCCTTAAAGGTATATTAAAACACTATATTAATGGAATATCAAAGTTTTTGATTCATATTCCAATTATTCACCTTACTGGTGAACTTTGTGAATTAATTCCATATTCTATACCATGAAATTTGAAATGTCAAAAGAATATTTATCTAAATATCATGAGTACCTTCGTAAACCCTTCATAAACCAGACTCATCCTCGTGGCTCCCATCAGGATTCTACCTGCCTTTGTGGCGTTTTCTGAAGTCCTCAGAAAAATCCCTACTATTATATAGTATACCGGCTCCCAGTTCTATGAGATGGTTACACCCCTGTCCCCATGGGGATAAAGCTTCGTGGGGCACTGCATGGACATCTCTATTGATCTCCACGCCATAGGTCGCTGTATGTAAAGAACCACTTTTCATTGAAGCTTCTGTGACAACTATAGCATCCGATAGCGCTGCAATGATTCTGTTTCTCATTGGAAATGTCCATTTTTCTGGTTTAAAACTAGGAGGATATTCAGACAGCATCAGTCCGCAACTTGAAACCCTTTTAAAAAGTTCTGCATTTTCTTTCGGATAGTCCACCCCAAGGCCACAGCCCAAAACACATACGGTGCTGTTTCCAGCCTGAAGAGCTGCTCTGTGGGCTGTTGTATCAATCCCTCTAGCTCCGCCACTGATTATTGAGATATTATAAAGAGAAAGTTCGTTTACGATGTTCCTAGTCATCTTCACACCATAGGAAGAAGGAGTTCTAGATCCTACAACTGATACAGCGGCATCTTTCAGCAGCTTCTTCTCTCCCCGATAATAAAGCAGTAACGGTGGATTCGATAAATCATATAGCTTGTCTGGATAATCTTCATCTCCGATGAGTAGAAACGCCTCAGTCCCAGTATGTATCGCTCCAGAAGATACCGAATCTCCAAACATCATTTTTCTTTTCTCCACATAAGTGCCGAAGGAAAACGCTGCAAAGAGCCGCTGCTTCCTAGGCAGAGACTTATAAAGTTCACGTTCCACAATAAAACCTCCACATTGATATAGTAGCAAGTACTTCTATTATCAGGGAGGTTCGATGTTTTATTCAGTTTACTTACGCACGGTCATTTCAGGATATTAGAAAGGAAGGAGATTCTATGGATAGGCGTTGCCCCAATCTCCTGCAACGCTTCCAAATGATCTTTGCTTCCATAACCAGCATTATGTTCAAATCCATACTGCGGATAGTATAAGGCATAATTTTCCATCAGCCTGTCCCGATGCACCTTGGCAATGATGGATGCGCAGGCAATCGAGGCGCTGATTGTATCCCCTTTCACAAGAGCAATATTCTCCCCCAGATAGTCCTTGATTTTATAGCCATCTGAAAGAACCAGCTCTGGAGTCACTGTTAAGGTGCGAACTGCTCCACGAAAGACTTCATGATTGCAGTATGAGATCCCAAGGCGGTCAATATCAAGATTGCTCATTTCATAAACACTGTAAGATAACGCTTTTTCTTTAATCATCTCCGCAAGGATTTCCCGGTTCTTTTTTGATATTTTTTTTGAGTCGTCTATCCCTAAAATCATTTCTGTAAACCTATCATCCATAGGCAGAATTACAGCTGCAGCCACAATCGGCCCTGCCAGAGGTCCTCTTCCCACTTCATCCACGCCGCAGACAATTTTCCCGTATGAAAGATCATGCTGGTACAACGCTTTTACACGAAGGATCTCTTTCTCCTCAGCTTCCTTGGACTTTTTCAGACTTTGTCCTATCCCTTGAACCGCTTTCCTATGATCTTCTAGAAGAGCTGAGATCCATTCTTCTCTACTTTCTAATACCAAATCCGCATGATCTTTGATGTATTTTTTGATGGCCGCTGCGCTCTCTTTCAATATCTCCGGCTTACTCATGTTCTGGCCACTCCAAAGAGATCTTTCCAAGCTTGCCACTTCTGAACTCATCCAGAAGCATCACCGCAACGCGGGTATAATCAATTTCTCCGCCTTTGATGATGCAGCCTCTTTTTCTCGCAATCATCTCCAGATTCTCTAGGGACTCTTCACTAAGAGACTCCAGTCCATACCGGTCCATGAGCCTCTTCCCATAGTGATTGGAAAGTCTTTCCACCAGTCGCAAAGCAAGGGTTTCAATATCCATGATTTCATCCTTGATAGCTCCTGTGAAAGCCAGATTCAGTGATGTTTCTTCCTCAAACTTAGGCCATAGAATTCCAGGGGTATCCAAAAGCTCGATCCCATCCTTGGTCTTGATCCACTGCTTGTTCTTCGTCACACCTGGTCGGTCTCCGACCTTGGCAATGGAGTTCTTCGCCATGCGGTTGATGAAAGAGCTCTTTCCCACATTCGGAATCCCGACCACCATAACTCTGATGTGGTAATTCACAATCCCTCGTTCCCTGCTTCTCTCCAGCTTTTCTTTCAGAAGCTCATTCAGTGCAGGTTTGATATTGTTCAGCCCTTTTCCTGTGAGAGAATTGACTTCCAGTACCATGGTGGAGTTGCTTTCAAGCTCCTTTTTCCATTTCCTTGTCACTTGGTCTTCCGCCATATCCGATTTATTGAGCAGTATAATTCTAGGCTTTCCTTCCACGAGTTTTTCTATTTCCGGATTGGAGGATGAAGAAACAATTCGCGCATCACGAATCTCTATCACCGCATCCACCAGCTTCAGATTAGCAGAAATCTCCCGACGGGTTTTCACCATATGGCCGGGGAACCAGTTGATTTTTTTCATATCCATAAAGATCACTTCCTTTACTGGAGATGAAACCAGTATCTTTCAACCTGGTTCTCTCCGTCTTCCATTATATTTTCAAGGATTCCACCGCACTTTTCTATGGTTTTTTCAGAAGCGGTATTTCCTACAGCACACGTGACTAGAATCTTTCTAAGTCCTCTTTTCTTAGCACAGTACAGTATTTCTTTCAGCATATATGTGGCATAGCCCTTTTTTCTTTCCTCTGGATGAACACCATAGCCGATCTGCCCAGCAACGGCGAGCAGATAGGCATTCAAAGAATGTCTCAAAGTGCATGCACCAACAATGGTGTCGTCTCTAAAAAGAAACCATACTTCCTGAGTGACGAAAGGCTCTTCCGCAACTGTTTCAAGTTCTCTTGTATCTTTCAGCCAGTCCTCGAAAGACAAAGTCCCAAGCCTTGCTGCTTGAGGGACAAGTTTAAGGTTTCTCTTTCCCCAGGCATCGTTATATCTCAGAATCTCTTCCTTCATGGTCTCATCGGGTTTTACTAACCGCAGCATGGTCTACTCCTCCACATACATTTACTTCTATTATATGCGATTTTCTTGCAATAAAACAAAAAAGAGACTAAAAGCCTCTTTTTTATCATCTTATCTAGCGTTTTTAACCTTTGCAGCCTTACCAACTCTGTCTCTTAGGTAGAACAGCTTAGCTCTTCTTACTCTACCCTTTCTGACAACTTCAAGCTTGTCTACAGATGGTGAATTTACAGGGAAAGTTCTTTCTACACCAACACCATAAGCAAGTCTTCTCACTGTGAAAGTCTCACGTACTCCACCGTTCTGAACCTTGATTACTGCGCCTTCGAATACCTGGATTCTTTCCTTGTCGCCTTCCTTGATTTTAACGTGGACCTTAACGGTGTCTCCTACGTTAAACTTAGGTAGTGCAGTCTCTCTCAACTGCTCTGCTTCAATCGCTCTGATTAATTCGTTCATGTGCATTCCCTCCTAATGATAAATTGACGTTCATACAGAAGCATTTCTTCCCAGTGGAACGCCCGTACTAGCACAAACTATATATTACCACAAACAACAATACTGTTACAAGTAGAAATCATCACTTTTCCTGATCTTTGAAGAACTTTTTCAAGATTTTCAGGTCATCTTTAGATAGCTGATGTTTTGCATAAAGATCAGGTCTTTTTTCTTTTGTAGTCATCAGCATCTGGTATCTTCTCCACTGCCTGATATTCTCATGATGTCCCGAAAGTAGAATCTCCGGAACCTTTTCACCTTCATACACCTCGGGTCTTGTATACTGCGGATACTCCAGTAGGTTCTCAGAAAAACTTTCTTCCACAGAACTTTCGTCTCTGCCAAGAACACCTTCCCGAAGTCTCAGAATGCTGTCAATGATGGGAATGGCTGCCATCTCTCCTCCAGTGAGAATGAAATCCCCCAGGGAGATCTCCTCATCTATGTCCTCATACAGCCGCTCATCAATCCCTTCATAATGGCCACAGAGAAAAATCAGCTGATCCTCCTTGGCTAGCCGTCTTGCTGTATTCTGATCAAAAGTCTTGCCCTTGGGTCCAAGAAAAATCACCGGTCCGCCATTGGCCTTTTTGATTTCCTTCAGTGCATCCCGTATGGGCTGAACACTCATCACAAGACCACTTCCCCCTCCATAAGGGTAATCGTCCACTTTCCTGTGCTTGTCTTTTGAAAAATCTCTGATGTTCACAGGATTAATGTCAAAAAGACCCTTCTCTTTGGCACGTCCTATGATACTTTCATTGAAGAGAGAAAACATTTCAGGAAACAACGTCAGAATATCAATCTTCATCGGACCATACCCGGATCGGCTTGATGATGATCTTCTCAGCTTCCACATCCACAGACAGAACCACATCCCTTATGGCAGGAATGAGCAGCTCCTTAGGCTTCTTGATCCAATACACATCATTGGCTCCGGTCTGAATCACATCCGCTACTTTGCCAAGTTCCAGCCCCTCTTCGTCATATACTGTGCAGTCTTTAAGATCCTCAATGAAATACGAATCCTCTTCAAGTTTTACCGCTTCCTCACGGGGAACAACAAGAAGCTTCTTCCTCAGCTTCTCTGCCTCTTCCACGCTGTCTACACCTTCCAGCCTCAGAATTGCACGATCATGACCTACGGTCACATACGAAACTTTGACTTCCTGTCCGTCAATAAACACTCTCTTTAGTTTTTTAAAACGCTGAATGTCATCTGTTAGAGGAAATACTTTGACTTCACCCTTGATGCCATGCGGCTTTGTGATTTCTCCTATGGTTAGAAACTTCTTCATAGACACCTCATTATGATTACATGAATGATGCAGAAATAGTGCAAAAGCCCACTTATTTCTAAGCAGGCTAAAAAGCAATAGCTGTTATACTATTTCTACATGAACTTTTTTGTTTTCCTTCATAGAAGCCGCTTTCACGACAGTTCGGATGGCTTTGGCAATTTTACCCTGCTTGCCGATGACCTTCCCCATGTCCTCTGGATGGACACGGAGCTCCATGGTAAGCGTACCATCTTTCTCCACTTCAGTGACGGAAACTTCTTCGGGGTGATTCACTAATTCCTTAGCGATGAACAGAACTAATTCTTTCACGTCATTCCCTCCGATTACTTCTTGATTCCAGCCTTGTCAAATAGTTTAGCTACAACATCTGTAGGTTGTGCACCCTTGTTTAACCATTCTGTTGCCTTTTCAGCATCAATCTTGATTTCCTTTGGTTCACTTACTGGATTGTAGAAACCGATCTCCTCGATGAACTTACCATCTCTTGGGCTCTTGGAATCTGCAACTACCAGTCTGTAGAAAGGAGCTTTCTTGCTTCCCATTCTTCTTAATCTAATCTTTACTGCCATTATATATTCACCTCCAAATTTTATGGTTGTTAAAAGGGTAATTTGCCAAAAAGACCTTTTTTGCCGCCTTTTTGCATACCGCCCATTTGTTTCATCATTTTCTTCATATTATCGAAGCCTTTGATGACTTTGTTGACATCTTGTATGGTTACACCAGCACCTTTGGCAATTCGCTTCTTCCTGGATGCATGCTCCAGAAGCTTCGGGTTACGTCTTTCTTTCTGAGTCATGGAGTGAATGATGCTTTTAGTTTTCAGCATTTCTTTCTCTCCGTCCTCCAGATTGACCCCCTTCATTTCCTTGCTGTTCATTCCTGGAAGCATTTCCATGATCTTATTCAAAGGTCCAAGTTTTTGCATTTGCTCAAAGGCTTTGAGATAGTCTTCATAGTTGAATTCCTTGCTCATCATCTTCGAGCCTAGTTCCCTAGCCTCTTTTTCATCAATGGAGGACTGAGCCTGCTCAATAAGAGTCAGAACATCACCCATACCAAGGATACGGCTGGCCATACGTTCCGGATGGAACACTTCCAAATCGCTCATTTTTTCGCCGACACCGGAGAACTTAATCGGTTTTCCAGTCACTTCCCGGATGGAAAGTGCTGCACCGCCTCGCGTATCACCATCAAGCTTAGTCAGAATCACACCTGTGAGATTCAGCGCATCATCAAAACTCTGCGCTACATTCACAGCATCCTGTCCAGTCATGGCATCCACTACAAGGAGCGTCTCCATAGGTCTCACAGCGGTTTTTATGCCTTTCAGCTCATCCATGAGGGTCTCATCAATATGCAGTCGGCCTGCTGTATCTATGAGCACCACATCACAGCCTTCTTTACGGGCATATTCCATGGACGCTTTGGCAATGTCCACAGGGCTTACTTTATCGCCCATGGCAAATACCGGGATATCAATTTGTTTTCCTACAATCTGCAGCTGTTTGATGGCCGCAGGCCTGTAGATATCTGCTGCTACAAGAAGTGGCTTTCTGTTCCTCTTTCGAAGATGAAGTGCAAGTTTTCCTGCCATCGTGGTTTTACCTGCACCCTGGAGTCCAACCAGCATGAATGCTGTGATGGATGAGTCAAAACTAAGTTTTGCCTCACTGCCCCCCATGAGCGCGGTCAGTTCCTCGTTGACAATTTTGACAACCTGCTGTCCTGGTGTAAGGCTCTCAAGAACCTCTGAACCAGTAGCCTTTTCACTGACATTCTTCACAAAGGTTTTTACAACCTTGAAGTTAACGTCCGCTTCCAGAAGGGCTAGCCTTACTTCTCTCATGGCTTCTTTGATGTCATTTTCTGTCAGCTTGCCTTTTCCACGGAGCTTTTTGAACGCTTCCTGGAGCCTATCCGCTAAACTGTCGAAGGCCATGTAATTCCCTCCTTATAACTCCACAAGGAGTTTCTCAATTTCACTGCAATAACAATTCTTCTCTGTTAAAAGTGTCCTCAGCTGATCTTTGACTTCCTCATCTTTTATAGAATTGGCTAGAAGATTAAGCTTCTCTTCATAGTCTGTCAAAGTTCTGTAACACCTTTTGATCAGGTCATGTATCGCTTGTCTGCTGGTATTCTGATTTTCCGCAATCTCTGATAATGACAAATCCATATTATAGTACTGTTCTAAAATAAGTCTTTGTTTTTCTGTCAGAAGCTTCCCATAAAAATCCATCAACAAGGATATTTCAATACGATCGTCCATAACCTCACCTACCACATTGATTAGTTTACCGAAAAAGATTTTAGCTGTCAAGTACTTTTACTTAACAGCCGAAAATTTATTTATGGTTCGGTTCCCGATTCCCAGAACTGGTATGGTGACTAAATCAGTGCGTCTGCAAATGCTTTCGCGTCAAAGTCCTGCAGATCCTCAATAGCCTCGCCAACACCAATATAGACTACTGGTATTTTTAGACTTTCTTTGATGGACAGAACGACACCGCCCTTTGCTGTACCATCGAGCTTAGTCAGGATAATTCCGTCAAGTTGAGCCACCTTCTGAAACTCCTTCGCCTGAATCACCGCGTTCTGGCCGCTGGTTCCATCCAGTACCAGAAGGGAGTATATATTCGCATCTCCAAATTCTCTATCGATGACTCTTCTGATTTTTTCCAGTTCATTCATGAGATTTTTCTTGTTATGCAGACGGCCTGCAGTGTCACATAGAAGCACATCCGCATTTCTCGCTTTAAATGCTTCCAGCGCATCATAGACAACTGCCGCTGGATCTGAGCCTTCCTGATGTCTCACAATGTCAACCTCTGCCCGCTTCGCCCAAACTTCAAGCTGGTCGATGGCTGCTGCTCTGAATGTATCCGCTGCAGCCAGAATCACTTTTTTCCCCTCATTCTTGTACTTGAAAGCAAGCTTTCCAATGGATGTGGTCTTTCCTACCCCATTGACTCCAATGATCAGAAGAATTGTAGGTTTTTTCACCTCAAAGTTCTTCTCTTCATCCTCCATGAACTCTGAAATCACTTCTTTCAGCACATCTCTGACCTTATCTACTTCTGTGACTTTCTGAAGCCTTATTTTCTTCCGAAGCCTCTCAATGAGCTCCATGGAAGTTTCATATCCCACATCTGATGTGATCAGAACTTCCTCCAGCTCCTCAAAAAGATCCTCATCTATGGTCATGGCAAGACCTAGAACCTCATTCATTTTTCCTGTGATATTCTCACGTGTCTTCGTGAGTCCATTTTTTAGTTTTTCAAAAAAATTAGCCATTTTCCCTCCTTGCAGCTGACAGGTCCATCGAAACGATCTTCGATATCCCCTTCTCCTCCATGGTGACTCCGTACAGTGCATCGGCAGACTCCATGGTTCCTTTTCTATGTGTGATCAGTATGAACTGAGTTTCCCTGGCAAACTCACTTAAAAATTCAGCAAACCGGTATACATTCGCATCATCCAGCGCAGCTTCAATCTCATCCAGAATACAGAAAGGTGTGGGCTTCATTCTCAAAATTGCAAATGTCAGCGCAATGGCAGAGAGCACTTTTTCTCCACCGCTCATGAGTGTGATGTTCTGAAGCTTTTTCCCCGGTGGCTGCACACTGATCTCAATGGGTGCCTCCAGTATATCTCCATCCCCTAGAATAAGTTTCGCATTTCCTCCCTGGAAGAGTCTTCTGAAGGTATCATTGAAATTCTCATTCATCACTTTGAAGTTCTCAGTGAACAGAGTTCTCATCCTAAGTGTCATATCCATGATGATTTCTTTCAGCTCCAGTTTGGCTTTTTCCAGGTCTTCCTTCTGACTGGATAAGAAGGTGCTATGTTCACTGACTTCTCTGAACTCCTCAATGGCTGCCACATTCACATGCCCCAGCGAAGAAATTTCTTTGCGGAGCGTATTCATCCGCTTTCTGAACAGATCTTTGTCTTCCATGGGAATTCTCTCTTCCTTGGCTTCTGCCAGGGTAAGATTCAGCTCATCATTGATTTTATTAAGGAGATTCTGATTTTCTTTCTCCAGTTTCTCCAAAGCATCTTTCACTTTGAAAAGCTCCTTGTCAATGACATGATACTCTTCGTCCAAAGTCCTGACGGTGGCGCTGAGATCCTTCATTTCAGCTTTGTCCCGAATTTCCTCCATGGCCATTTCATCCAGGATTTTCTCCATACACTGAAGCTCACCCTTTAATGCCTCCACAGTTTTCTCCAGAAGGGTTACAGTGTTCAGTCCTTCTTCAATCTCTATGAGAAGTCCACCATTTTCTTTTTCCAGTTCAGATTTGGATGACTCCAACGTCTCAAGGCTGACTCTCAGCTTATCTATTGCCTCACGCTTTCCCTTATATGCTTCTATAAGTGTCGCTTCCTGAACAGAAGCTTCCATTACCTCCTGCTTGAGGAGATCATATTCGCTGTATTCTTTTGTACGCTTGTCTTTCAGCTCTTTCAGGTAATCTTTGCTTTTTAGTCTTTGGGTCAGATGTTCCTGGATTTTTCCTTCAATTCTTTCAAGCTCTCCATCCAGAAGCACAAGCTCGTCTTTTTGAGAAAGCAAGCTTCGCTCTGCTTCTTTCAGGATACCAGCAAGGCGGTTCAGATCCTTCACAAACCCTTCTCGTCTTTCCTGGAGCTTTGTCTTTTCCATCTGATGATCCTGAATCACATAAGAAGCTTCTCGTTCCGCCTTGAGCTTTTCCTGATATATTTTTTCAAGCCCCTGTTTTTCGGCAAGTTCTTCCAGACGCTTCTCCTTCAGCTCCGAGTTTGACGCCAGGAGATCCTCAAGATCTTTCTTTCTGGAGAAGATCCCTGAAGATTTTTTATAAATACTGCCTCCGGTCATGGAACCGCCGGCATTGATGATATCTCCTTCTAGGGTGACAATTCTGTGGGTATACCCCATCTCCTTGGCAGAGGCCAACGCTTCTTCCATATTGCGTGCAACAAAAATCCTTCCAAGAAGATTCGCTGCAATCCCCATGAATCCAGCATCAAATTCGACGAGATCCAAAAGATTGCCCAAGAGTTTTCCTTTTTTCAAGGCAGGCTCCTTGGCCTTCGTCCCTTTAATTACATTCAGCGGAAAAAACGTAGCCCGGCCAAAGGATTTTGCTCGAAGCAGATCAATAAGTACCTTGGCATCCTGGTCCGTTGGCGTGATGATGTTATTGACCTGAGATCCCAATGCCACTTCCAGGGCTTGTGCATATCCGTCCTTCGGTTTTATGACTTCACCGACAAGATGCACTTTTGAGACCAGTCTATGGGACGACCCTTTTAAAAAGGTCATAAGAGACTTCACAGATTTTGTATAGCCTTCATAATGCTCCTCTAAGTTCTTGAGAAGATTCATCTGAGACTCCTGTCCCTTCAGTTCGTACTCCATATTCTTGATGACAGATTCCAGCTTTGTCATCTCTTCTGCCACTTTCATCGTATCATCTTTTCGTGCAATCAGATCTTTCTCATAAAGTTCAATCTTCTGTTTCAGCTCAAATATCTCAGCTTCTGTCTCTGTCTTCGCCATTTCATTCATAACTTTTGAAGCCTCATAGCTCTCCATGACAGACTCTGTATGTTCAATTCTTCCCTGCAGCATATCTCTCTGCCGGTACTGTTCTTTGGATTCCTCCTGAAGAGTTCGGATTTTTTCCTCAGCATCCTCCTCCTCTTCTCGAAGTCCTCGCTGTGCATCCTCGCTAAGCTTCAGGCTCTCTTCCAATACCCGGATTTTTCTTTGCTGCTCATCCAGTCTTAAGCGCACTTCTTCTTTGAGGTTTTTACTGCCGTCTAGTGCTTGGAGCAGCTCTTCCATCTGGGCAGTTTCTAGGGCGATTCTCTCCTTAGCCAGTTCAATCGCTCTCTCATTTTTCATCAGAAGAGATTTCTTATCCTGAATACGCTGTGACAGCAGGGAGATTTCATTCTCTGCGGAATCCATTTCTTCTCTTTTTTGATAAAACACTTCTTTCTTTTCTGTTTCAAGAGCTTTTTTCTCATCCATGGATGATTCCAGCACATTTTGTTTCTCTACGGCTTCTTCACGCTTTCTGCTGATCTCAGTAAAATTCTTCTCAGCGAGGAGAGACCTCTCCTCAAGAACTTTCTTTTCGCTCTCAAATTCTTCCAGATCTGAAAGAATCAGAGAAATCTGTATGCTCCTCTGTTCTTTACTAAGGACCAGGAACTTTTCCGCTTTTACTTTTTCTCGTTCCAGGGGACCGATTCTCTCTTCATAGGTATTTAAAATATCCTGAACTCGAAGAAGGTTCTGCTCTGTATTCTCGAGCTTCTTCTCTGACTCTTCTTTTCTGCTCTTGTACTTCACTATACCTGCTGCTTCTTCAAGAAGAGCTCTTCGGTCATCCATTTTCCCACTTAGAATGGCTTCGATCTTTCCTTGCCCAATAAGAGAGTATCCCTCTTTACCAATTCCCGTATCCATGAAGAGTTCATGGATGTCTTTGAGCCTGCAGGTGGTATTATTGATCAAATACTCACTTTCACCGGATCGGAAGAGTTTTCTTGTGACACTGACTTCAGAGAAAGGAATGGGCAGCTTTCGCTCACTATTGTCAAGAAGCAGTGTGACTTCTGCAAATCCAAGTGGTTTTCTGAAGTCTGTGCCCGCAAAAATTACATCCTCCATTTTACCGCCGCGAAGCGACTTCACTTTCTGCTCACCAAGCACCCATCTGACAGCGTCAGAAATATTTGATTTTCCTGAACCATTCGGTCCCACTACGGCAGTAATCCCGTTATTGAAGTTGAGGAGTGTTCGGTCTGCAAAAGACTTGAATCCCCGGATTTCTATAGACTTTAAATACACGTGCTACACTCCTTTCCAAGCTGTCTGATTTGTATGATGTCTTCGACTTTATCAGGAACTATGGTCACTTTCACATTTTTCTTTTCCTGAACCACTCTGAAATACTTCTTTTTTCCAGCATATAACTTTGACAGATCCCGCTCGCCTATGGTGACTTCCAAGGACTCCTCCGGCACCTCTAGGATTCTTTTCATGAGAAGATACGATTCACAGAGTTCTCTAAAGGCAGGGTGGAAAGGTCCTGCAAGGATTTCGCCTCCCTCATTGATCTCCTCTGTAGTCTGAAGCCCTGCACGAATCACAAGGACATTCTCTTCTTTGCACCTCTTCATCATCAGTGCTGCAGTTTCCACTGCCTCTTCCAGCGTATAGGGTACATAGAGGCCTTGGTTGTAGAGTTCTGCCATCTCTGTATCCTTCAGAACCAGCGCAGGATAAATGCGCATCAGATCAGGCTTCAGCAAAAGAACCTCCTCCAATGATCTAATATCCTTTTCTTTTGAGTCAGAAGGCAAACCCAACATGAGCTGATGCCCCAGGATCATCCCAAACTTTTTCACAAGTTCTGATGCTAGTTTCACACTTTTTTTGGGGTAGGATCTATTAGAGGCAAGAAGCACCTCTTCATCCATGGACTGGATTCCAAGTTCCACAACATCCACCGTATAACTGGCGAGATGCTTCATTGTCGCAAGATCAATATAGTCCGGTCTGGTGGACAATCTGATTTTATCCACCTTGCCACACATCTTAGCATTTTTTGCCGCTTCAAGAAGCTCCTGCTGTTTTCGGAGATCAATGGCAGTAAATGTACCACCGAAAAAAGAAACCTCAACAGTCGTTTGATCCCTGTCTATGGTTTCCAGATAAGCATCTATCGTCTCTTCAACATATTTACCAGTAATTTTATTGTAGTCTTCTCTCAGCTGACCTGTAATTTTTGCCTGATTACAGAAAATGCAATCATGAGGACATCCCACATGAGGAATAAAAATCGGAATGATTCGATGTCTATTCATGGCTTTCCTCAGCACGTACATATTTCTTCAGTGCATCTTTAGCTGCCAACTGTTCGGATTCCTTCTTGGAATACCCTTCACCTTTTCCCATGGTGATGCTGTCAATGACAACTTTTGAATAGAACTTTCTGCGGTGTGGAGGTCCCTCATAGCGAATCAGCTCATATTTGATCTCAATTTCTCCATTCTCCTGCAATATTTCCTGAAGACTCGTTTTGTAATCCAGAACAATCTCATTCTTGTTGGCTAAATCAACAATCTCCATGAAGTGTCTAAGCACAAAACTTTTCGCCTCATCCATCCCCTGATCCAGATAGACCGCAGCTATCACTGCTTCTACTGCATCCGCAAGGAGCGCTGCCCGTTCTCTGCCTCCGGTGATCTCCTCACCTTTACTCATCCTGATATGCTCGCCTAAATGCCATTTTACAGCAACTAAATGAAGTGAGGCTTCACAAACGATCAGAGCCCGGAGCTTGGTCAGCTCTCCTTCGGTTTTGTCCGTAAAGTTTTTATAGATATACTCTGTGATGGCGAGCTGTAGCACTGCATCTCCTAGAAATTCCAATTTTTCATTATACTGCATATTTTTATGTTGATTGGCATAGGATGAATGCGTCAAAGCTGTTTCCAACAGATCCTTCTTGTGGAAAAACACACCAATTCTCTTCTCAAATTCCATCTCAAACTCCTTTTATAGAAGTTCATTCGTCAAGCTTCATAAAGCCTCACGAATAAACTTGTAATCCATATTATTATACAAAAAAATTAAAGTCCCGTATATAGGCGAAGCCTCTATACAGGACTCGGTAAACAGGATGATTAGTCTTCACCGACTACTGTAGTGAGATAGTTTACAACGTCTCCAACAGTCTTTGCCTGTTCCGCCTCATCATCAGAAATTTCAATGTCAAACTCTTCTTCAAGAGCCATCACGATCTCAACGATATCCAGGGAGTCTGCGCCAAGATCCTCAAATGTTGCTTCCATAGTTACTTCATTTTCATCAACACTTAGTTTATCCACAACGATTGCTTTAAGCTTTTCAAAAATCATATCAATTCACCTCCATCAATTTGTATAATAGTAGAAATGCACGCTCGATGCAACATAAAAAATGGATTATTTCAGATTTCCCTTGAACTTTTCCAAGTAATCTCTATCATAGAAGTTCTTCGCCTGCCTGATGGCATTCTTGAAAGCCCTTGCATCTGAAGTGCCATGAGCCTTGATCACAATCCCGTCAACACCTAAAAGACTTGCTCCGCCTTCTTCTTTGTAATCATTCTTCCGCATGAATTCTTTCAAGCTGGGTTTCACGAGAGCTCCTCCAATTTTTCCTCTGGTTGTGCTCATCATGGCGCCTTTAATCATGGACATGAGGTTTTTCACAACACCCTCATACATTTTCAGAACAACATTTCCTGTGAATCCGTCGCAGACAAGAATCTCAACATCACCATCTGTAATCTCTCTTGGTTCTACGTTGCCAACGAAATGAATCCCTTCTTCCGCCTTCAGGAGCTGATAAGCAGCTTTTGTCAGTTCATTTCCCTTCTCTTCCTCTCCACCGATGTTGATCAGACCCACCTTTGGATTCTTGATCCCTTTCAGAGATTCAAAGTACGCCGTTCCCATCTTTGCAAATTCCACCAGATTTGAAGGCTTCACTTCAGCATTGGCTCCCAGATCAATAACCATGAACGGACCATTTTTACCAGGCATCAGAGCAGCAAGTGCAGCACGATCCACTCCTTTGATTCTTCCAATGACCAGGAGGCCACCAGCCAGAATAGCCCCTGTAGAACCAGCTGAAACTACCGCATCTGCTTTTCCCTCTTTTACAAGATCCATGGCTCTTCGGAGAGAGGAATCTTTTTTTCGTCGGATACCAAGTACAGGCGATTCATTCAGTGTGATTACTTCTCTGGCATCCAGAATTTCAATCTTCTCTGGGTCATACTCGTATTTCTTAAGTTCTTCTTCAAGCACTTCCTTAGGACCTGTCAGAATTATGCTGACACCATACTCCTTTACTGCTTCCACCGCTCCCTTAACAGGCTCCTGTGGTGCAAAATCTCCACCCATTCCATCTAAAGCAATAATCAAACAAACCACTCCTTCGATTACTGGTATCACCCAGTATTACAGTATTATACTTTTATCTTACTATTCTAGTCAGTATACTGAATCATAACAGCATTCTCTTAAGAAAAATTTAAACTCTTTGAGAATCAAAATGCTAAAAAAGCAAGAATACCCGTCTTCTTCAAAAAGAAAACGGGTATAAAAAAAGGAAAGTCAAAGACTTTCCTATTCAACTTCAGTTGCCACAACTTCCTTACCGTTGTAGTATCCGCAATGCTTGCAGACTCTGTGTCCAAGTTTCATTTCATGACACTGTGGACATTCAACAATACCAGGTGCACCTACTTTGAATGTTGACGCTCTTCTACGGTCTCTTCTACCTTTAGAAAATTTTCTAGCTGGATTTGCCATTATTACACCTCCTTAAACATGTCCTTGAGGGCTGATAATCGAGGATCCACCTCTTCATGGGTACAGTTGCACTGACCCTCATTCAGGTTTTTTCCGCAATCCTGGCAGAGTCCTTTACAGTCTTCCTTACATAGAACTTTTAAAGGCAATGCCAAATAGATGTTATTCATGACAACATCTCTTATATCGAGAGCATCTCCTTCCTCTAAGGTGATGACGCTCTCGTCTTCTTGTTCATCTTTAGAAACTTTTTCATCCACCATAAGGTCCAAGTCCACCTCAAAAGGTTCGAGGCATCTGGAACAGACATGCCTAAGACGTGTTGATACAGACAGCTTAAGTTCTGCAACACCCTGTAGTACATTTACTTTCCCTTTGATCTGGATGGGTTTCAGAATTTCAATGGTCTCGTTGTTATAAACAAGATTCTCTTTGTGGTAGGCAAAATCGATATCCTTGCTTATGGATTTTACGCTTGAATCCTGCAGTATTATTTCCATTTTGAATTCTCCTGTCATCCGCGCTTTACAGATGTTCATTTGTTCGAGTTATACTTCTCAAGCAAACACATATTATTATATAAATTCAAATTTCAAAAGTCAAGGTTTTTCTCAACTCACCCCGACAGATGACCTTTGATTTCTCAAGTATACGATAATTATTTCAAGAAGTAAACAGCTCCATCTCGGGTTCTGTCCAAAAAACCATATTCTATGAGATATCTTCGTAGGAGAACATGGTCCTCATAGACTCTCGAAAGAATCCTGTTCACCTCTTTTTCAGAGTATGTCGCCCCTTCTTTGAAATACGTACTGATTCTTCGAAGGACAATAATCTTCTTTTTCTCTCTGGCTGGAAATGATAAGAGAGCACCTTCATCGGTAAAATAAGTTTTTAGTATTTTTTCCTGTTCCTTCACATTTGTCTGGTAGCGGTCATCTAGCATTGTGGCGCCTTTATGAGGCATAACTTCATCTCCGTGCTTCAGCTGGAGCTTTTCCATGACTGTAAGGAACATTCTTGCCTGCTTCTCTTTTTCTCTCAGACGGAACCGATGGTTTCTCACCGTGCTTTGAGAAATACTCATCCTGGATGCAATCTCTTCATCTTTCAGCCCTGCATAAAGCATCGGAATCAGAGCTTCCTGAACTTCTGTAAGACCTGTTGCAGTCCTTGGAAGTTTCAGAATCTCTTCTACGATATCATGCTCATCTTTGTGTAGTTTAAAAGCCCATTCTGCAGTATAGAATTTCTCTCCGATGGGAAAGACCTGACCTTTGTGATATGTCTTATTGCAAAAACCACAGACCCATTCCGTTTCAGTTTCGATATCTTCAAACATACTGATCATCTCCATAACTTAATTCAAACAAATTTTACTTTTGTTTGCTTTGAATTAGATATTACATATTTTGTTTGTAAATGTCAACAAAAATTAAAAGACGCAGGTAAATCCTGCGCCTTCTCATTCAGATCTTATTTCAACAGAGTCAGTGTATCTCTTGCAATCATCAGTTCCTCGTTGGTAGGAATTATAATAATCTTCACTTTAGAATCATCTGTAGAGACAATTCTCTCCTGGCCTCTTACTTTGTTCTTTTCTTTGTCCATCTTGATCCCGAACCATTCCATGTCCGCTATGATTTCTTCTCTGGTTTCTGCCGCATTTTCACCAAGTCCTGCAGTGAAAATAATTGCATCAACACCATTCATTGCTGCCATGAAATACCCGATATATTTCTTTACTCTGTAATGGAACACATCCAGAGCAAGCTTCGCTCTTTCATTGCCTTCAGCTGCTGCATCCTCAATATCTCTGAAATCGGAGGAAACGCCTGACAGACCTAAAACACCAGATTTTTTGTTCATGATGTTATTCACTTCTTCATAGCTGTATCCCTTCACATCCATCAGATATGGAATGATGGCAGGGTCAATGTCTCCACATCTTGTTCCCATTAGAAGTCCTTCCAGTGGGGTGAATCCCATGGAGGTATCCACAGAAATTCCGCCATTTACAGCAGCGACAGAAGATCCGTTTCCAAGATGGCATGTAACAAGTTTCAGACCCTTGATATCCTCACCTAGGATTTCAGCGGCTCTCTGTGACACATACTTATGGCTGGTGCCATGGAAACCATACTTTCTGATGTGGTTCTCTTTGTACAGTTCATAAGGAAGACCGTATAAGAATGCTTTTTCTGGCATGGTCTGATGGAATGCTGTATCAAATACTGCTACCATTGGTGTATTAGGCATCAGTTCCTTACAAGCATTGATACCAATGATGTTTGGTGGATTGTGAAGTGGTGCGAGCTGTGAGAACTCTTCCAGATCCTTCATCACTTCATCAGTGATGATTACAGATGCGGAATACTTTTCTCCACCATGAACTACTCTATGTCCAACTGCACTGATTTCATCAGAAGATTTGATTACCCCCTGAACATCATCCAGCAAAGTATTGATCACATGAGAAATCGCTTCCTTATGGTTCTTCATTGGAACAGTCAGCACATACTTTTCCCGTCCATCCACTTTCTGGGTCAGCTTTGATCCTTCAATGGCAATTCTCTCCACAAGGCCAGTAGCCAGAGAAGCTTCGTTCTCCATATTGATTAACTGGTACTTCAGTGATGAACTACCGCAATTGATTACTAATACTTTCATCTAATTAACTCCATCCTTATCATCTTTTATTTTTATTATTGATTTTGAGCCTGAACTGCAGTTATTGCAACGACATTCACAATGTCCTCTACACTGCACCCTCTGGAAAGGTCATTGATTGGCTTAGCAAATCCTTGGCAAATCGGTCCGATGGCATCGGCTCCCGCAATTCTCTCCACCAATTTGTATCCGATATTTCCTGCCTGAAGATCCGGGAAAACCAGTACGTTAGCTTTACCAGCCACCGGTGATGCAGCCGCTTTCTTTTTCCCAACAGACTCAACAATTGCCGCATCCAACTGAAGTTCTCCGTCAATGGAAAGGTCAGGTCTCAGTTCCTGGGCTTTCTTTGTTGCTTCCTGTACTTTGCTTACCAGTTCATGCTTTGCACTTCCGTAAGATGAAAAAGAAAGCATGGCAACTTTAGGCTCAAATTTCATAAGCTTTTTGGCTGATTCAGCAGTAGCTATTGCAATGGCTGCCAGTTCATCCGCGTTTGGATTAGGATTCACAGCACAGTCTGCAAAAAGCATCTGTCCATTTTCTCCATAGGTCTTATCTTTCAGAATCATGATAAAGAAAGAGGATACAACGCTGATTCCAGGTGCTGTCTTGATGATCTGAAGGCCTGGTCTCAAAAGGTCTCCTGTGGTGTGGACCGCTCCAGATACCATACCATGTGCATCATCATTTTTCACCATCATGGTTGCATAGTACATAGGATCAAGAATGATGTTCTCAGCCATGGTCTGTGTAACACCCTTCTTCTTTCTCAGTTCATAAAGCTCATTGGCATAGGCCTTAGTTCTCTCGGATGTCTGAGGATCTTCAATGGTGATGCCCTCAATATTCACGCCAAACTTCTTCGCATTTTCCTCAATTTCATTTCTGCTGCCCACAAGAATCACATCTGCAATCTTCTCATTGTGAAGGATTTCTGCAGCTTTCAGATTTCTCTCTTCATTCCCTTCTGGAAGTACAATCTTCTTCAAGTCACTTTTTGCAAGTTCCTTCATTTGGGATACAAAATCCATAATAATCTCCTTTCAATTTATACATTACTTTTTAAACAACATACCTTATAATATAATACATCTTTTAAGGTATCCTTTTCAAGGCAAACGACCTAAAATGAAGTAAAAATACAGTGAGGAGACAATCTATGAAAATTGCCGCCATCATCTCAGAGTATAATCCATTCCACAAAGGCCACGCCTATCAGATTGAAAAAACACGTGAAGCAGCTGGTGCTACCCATATCATCGCACTGATGTCAGGAAATTTTGTCCAAAGAGGACTCCCTGCCATCGTCGATAAGTACAGAAGAGCAGAAATGGCACTACTCGGAGGAGCAGATCTCGTTCTAGAACTCCCGGTGGTCTACGCCTTATCCTCTGCGGAATTTTTCGCAGAAGGTTCCGTTAGGATTCTCAACAGCCTTCATGGCGTAGATCTTCTGTCCTTTGGTTCAGAAGAAGGTGAACTTTCAAAACTGGAGAGAATCGCAAAAATCTTAGCAATGGAGCCCTATGAATACCAAAGCATTCTAAAAAAACATCTTTCTGAAGGCTATTCATTTCCGAAAGCCCGTAATGAAGCACTGATGGAGCTTCTGCCAGATATCTCCATTGACTTTATCCAGAGCCCCAATAATATTTTGGGTATAGAATATATCAAAGCGATTTACCGGACAGACTCTGCCCTCAAGCCCTTTACTATAAAGCGTATGGGAAAAGGGTACCATGATGAGGAACTGGAGGATCAGGTGTTTGCTTCCGCTACTGCGCTTCGGAAAACCATCTACCAGAATATCCCTCTACACGGTCATGTGCCTGAATCAGTGGACCAGTATATGACACAGCTTTCCCAAGAGAGATATCCTTTTGTCGCATTAGATGATTTTATAGATCTGGTTAAGTACAGACTGGTCACCAATGGCCATACCCTTTCCAATATCCCTGAAGCCAATGAAGGTCTGGATCAGAGAATACAAGAAGTCTTCAGAAGATGCACCTTTGATTCTATGGATCAGTATATAAATGAAATCAAAACAAAAAGATACACACGAACAAGAATTTCAAGAATTCTCCTTCAGTTTCTCCTAGGCATGGACTCATATGCACTACAGTCTCTGCGCAAAGAGACGCCACCATCTGTAAAAATACTTGCCAGCAATGATCTAGGTAAGGAAATCCTTGCAAGTCTTCGGAAGAAAAAAGAAATCGAGCTCCTGCACAATTTCGGACGCACACTGAATCCATACCAGGAACTTGACCTTAAAGCATCTGAAGTATATGGACTACGAAACACAAGCTATGCCCCTTCATGGGATTTTAAAGGTTATCCCTTTTAAAAGTTTATTTATATCATTAAATGTGGTATAATTTACCTTATATAGCAGTAAACCAAGGAGGGTACCAATGTCATACCAAAATACATACAGCCGATGGCTCCAGCTTACTGAGGAAAAGAAAGTACTGGAACAGAAATTGAAAGACACCACAGAAGAACAGCACGCAAAAAACAGTCAGTTGCATACATTTCTCTCCAAGATGAAAAAAGAAGAAAAGGATGTGGAGAATCTAGAAAAATCTTCCTTATCTTCTCTCTTATCGAAGGTCACAGGAAAGTTCGAGGAAAAACTGATGAAAGAACAGGAGGAGTATCTACAGTCAAAACTGACCTATGAAGACAAAAAAAACGAACTGGATCTATTGATTGAGAAGGAGTCACGTCTTCAGGACGAACTTCCAAAGCTTGATCAGGAGATATCAGCATTAAAAAACAGTCTCCTGAAAGATTATCCAGAAGGAGTTCATTTTTCAAAAGAACTTGAGAACAAAAAAGAGTATCTGTTTCATCTTCAAAGGGAACTCGAAGAAGCTCTGGATGCAGTTCATCATGTGATGGGCTATGCAGAACAGGCACTCAAAGAGTTTTCCAGCGCAAAAGGTTGGTCCACCTACGACACCTTTTTTGGTGGTGGTATCATCGCTGATCTTGCCAAATACAACAAACTTGATGATGCAAACAAAGTACTTTCAAAAATCTCCGCTGCATCCAAAGAGATGAAAAAAGAACTTCGGGATGTGGAGATGACACTGGAACATGAACTAGAAACCATCAGTGGAAGCGAACAATTCTTCGATATCGCTTTTGACAACATCTTCAGTGACTGGAGCATCCGAGGCAAAATCGAAAGTAATCTGGAAGCAATGAACAAGTATTACGCAGAACTGAAGAAGATTGAACTGCAGCTCAAATCCGCATTGAAGGAAATCCAAAAGAAACTAGAGATGCTCTAGTTGGAGTTCTCCAGTAGAGTAAAGCAAAAGGAACCACGATCGTGGTTCCTTTTGCTTTGTATTTTATTCTTTGAACCTACTTATCTTTCCAAGTAGGATTGCTCTGCTAACATTTTGATGACCTCATCCTCATCCATACCCAAGGAGACAGCCAGTTCCTCACACAGCAAATTCCAGGCATTCTTGAAGATCTGTTCATCTGACATTGAAACTTTTTTACCCTGTGTTTTCTTCTTTTCTTTCTCCTGCCAAATAACACTGCTCAGAAGCAGCCACTGATAAAATGAACCTGATTTCAATCTCTCCTGGAATATCTTTCCGCGTTCCTTCATATCAGACTCCCAGATATCGTCACTATCCCTCATATCTTCCATGAACTTCATCACTTCAGTTTTGCTGACAAGTGCTCTCATTCTGGCTTTCCCTCTTGAGACCGGTATCATTATTTTGGAATGCTCATCCTTCACTGGATGCAAAATAAAATACTCTTCTCCTCTTTGATTCCCCGCAGATTCTTTCCTAATATCCGCGACTTTGCAGACTCCAGTCAGTCCATACATGACATAATCATTTTTTAAAAACATATCCATCCTCCTCACATCAATTAACAAACTTCCACTCTCCACAGATCGCTCTGAACACTAAAACTGAGTAAACATATACTATGTATCAACGCAACACTAACTATCAATTCGTATATTAATACTTGTTATTTATTCAATATATTATTATATCATAAAATCGTAAAATTGTCCAACTCCAAGAACTGTACCATTTAAGTTCTGAGAATAAATGCGTGCTTCTTGGGCAAGAAGGAGCCATATTTCGGAGAATTTACCAAGTTTTAAGGCCAGCCTCTATCACATACCACCTTCTAGATCCCATAGCCTCATGTTTCCCCATACCCCATACTCCTAGACCCCCTACCCCTACCCAAAAACGCTCTTATCACCATTCATTCCAATTCAAAGTTTGTTATAATTACCATACTATTAAGTGAGTAAAGGACCCTTCCAAACATGAGGTGGAAGGGTCTCTTTCTATTTCTCCTTAAGGACTCTAAAGGACAATATATTTGTCTATTTACGGATAAACAACTTCGTCATAATCAAGTCATTTCACGAGTTCAAAACACCTCACTTAAGATATGGGTATGTAAAGATCTTGTGGATTGCCTAATTTACGCTTAAACATAAAAACCCCGGAACCACTGATTCCGGAGTTTTTATAGAACTATTTCATTTCTCTCAGTTCTTTGATGTTGTCCTTGATCGTTGTAGATGTGGTATGAAAACTCTTGTTGTACTCTTGGACAAATCCTTCAAAAAGATTCTTGAAGTTCACCATCATCTGCTGGTTTCTCTCTTTGATTTCCGCATCCAAGTCTGATAGCAGGGAATCAGCATAATCCCGCGCAGATAGTTTTACAAGTTTAGCTTCTGTCTGAGCCTTGTTCAGAATCTCTTGAGCCTTTATTGTGGCTTCCTTGACGATGTCATGGTTGTTCACTTTTTCCTGCATCATCCGGTCCACTTCAGCTTTTGTCCTCTCATATTCCGTCTTGGCTTCGGTCAGAATACGGTCTTTTTCAGCAAGAACCCATTGGGCTGTTCGCAGATCTTCAGGAATGACCTGTACAATCTCATCCAGAATATTGACAACTTCATCTCGATCCACAAGAACTTTCTTGGAAAATGGGACTTTAGAACCATCTTCAATGATTTCCTGGAGCACTTCCACAAGACCCGTGATCTCAATTCTTCTTGATGTCACCTCATAATTTTCTTTCATTACACATTCCCTCCAAAACAATTCCGACTTTTTGATATATATCCTCTATAATCTCTTCAGGCACAAACCCTCTGATATCACCTTTAAAATGAAGAATCTCTCTTACCGATGATGAACTGATGTAGGAGTATTCAGTGCTTGCCATCATCAAGACAGTTTCCACTCTTTCTTGAGAAAGTCTCCGGTTCATATGGGCCATCTGAAGCTCATAATCGAAATCAAGTCCAACTCTCAGCCCTTTTACGATTACATGGGCATCGATGGCCTTCATAAAGTCAACCAACAGACCTTGGAAACTCACTACTTCAATATTATCATACTTCTGAACGAGTTTCCGAATCATCGCAACTCTTTCTTCAATAGAAAATAATCCTTTCTTGTCAACATTTTTAAGCACAGCCACTACAACCTTATCAAAAACAGCGGCAGACCTCAGGATTACATCCATATGTCCTAAGGTAATAGGGTCAAAGCTCCCAGGGTATACAGCTACTTTCATTTATAACTCCTTACACTCTACACTGATAGAAGGCAATGATTGTATTGCCATACTTGCGTTCATCTACCAGCTCATATTTTTCTTCCGGTCGATAGATTGGCTCTTCTCTGTCATACTTGGTGACAATGACTCCATCTGTATTCAATAATTCAAACTCTGCAATCATCTTCACTGCCCTATCCACCATATGATTCAGATAAGGCGGGTCTACAAATATTATATCGAACTTTTCTCCTTGAGAAGCTAAACTTTTTATGAATTCATATGAATCTTTCATATAAACTTTAGAAACACTGTCAAATCCTAAAATGCGCACATTTTCTAAAAGTATATCATATGTTTCTTTAAATCTCTCAAGAAAAACCACTTTTTTTGCGCCTCTGCTTGCACATTCCAGTCCAAGACTCCCTGTTCCCGCAAACATATCAAGCACCACCGCACTATACACTCTATGTCCTAAAATATTGAACATGGATTCCTTCACCCTATCCAGTGTCGGTCTAGTGGCCTTAACCTCACCTTTTTCCGTGATTCTTCCTTCATTTTTAGGGGACAGTATTTTTCTGCCTTTGGCAGTTCCTGAAATAATTCTCATATCTTGCTCCTTAATTCAAACAAATATAATTTAGATTCTGAGACAGTTTATGAAGAAACTGATCTTTCATCCGCTGATCTTCTTCTGTATTGCCAAGATATACGGTCCTGGCATAGGCATTTGCTTTGAGAAAGAGTTCATAGTCACTCGCCAGATCAGAAAGCATCAAACCGGAATGACCACTTTGATGAACACCAAAAAGCTGACCTGTCCCTCTTTGTTTCAAATCCTCTTCAGCGATATAGAAACCATCATTGCTCTTTACCATGATTTCCAGCCTTTCTCTTGTGGACTGACTTTTCATCTGCGCAATCATTATACAGTAGGACTGATACTCTCCCCTTCCCACGCGACCACGGAGCTGATGAAGCTGTGCGAGGCCAAAACGCTCTGCATTTTCTATGACCATCATGCTGGCATTAGGCACATTGATTCCCACCTCTATTACCGTAGTGGAAATGAGCACCTTTATCTCTCCAGCCTTAAAAGACTCCATCACTTGCTCTTTTTCTTTTGATGTCATTTTACCATGGAGATAAGCCATTGGGATACCTTTTAGTGTCCCCTTCGATAATTCATCTAAGAGACCCATTACTGAATTTAGATCACTCTCCTCATCCAAATCAATCAAAGGTGTCACAATATAGGCTTGCCTTCCTTTCTGAACTTCGTCTAGAACTTTCTTATAACAGGCAGTTCTTTTGGCGTGATCCATAAGAACTGTTTTAATCTCTTTTCTTCCCCGGGGCAGCTCATCAATGACAGAAAGATCCAGATCAGAATAGATGGTCAGCGCCATGGTTCTTGGTATAGGTGTAGCACTCATCACAAGGACCTCTGACATCTGATTCTTATTGATTAGTTTTGCCCTCTGATTGACACCGAAGCGATGCTGCTCATCTGTAATGATCATGCCAAGTTTCTCAAACTGGACCTTCTCCTCAATAAGCGCATGGGTGCCAACCATGAGCAGAGGCTTCCCTTCTTTAAGCTGAACCATTATCTCATCCCGGGCTTTCTTTTTGGTGGATCCGGTCAAAAGGCGGACTGCTACACCAAAGGGAGCCAGCAGTTTTTCCGCTTCCAGAAAATGCTGTTTTGCAAGAATCTCTGTAGGAGCCATAAAGGCAGCCTGGTATCCATTCTCCAAGACATTGAATAGGGCAACAAGAGCAACGATGGTTTTACCCGAACCAACATCTCCTTGGAGCAGACGGTTCATCGGAGCTGATTTCTTCTGGTCTAGCAGAATCTCCCGAATTACTCTATTCTGTGCATTGGTCATATCAAATGGTATCGATTCTTTCAGAAGCTTCAGTCTTGGACTCATTGAAAAACGAATCCCACGCTCCTCTTCCTGTCTCCGGCTTCTGGATATCATGATTTTCAGAGAGTAGGCAAACATCTCCTGAAATTTCATGCGTTTCAGTGATTTTGACAAAAGCTCCTCATCTTGGGGAAAATGAAGATTTCGCACTGCTGAATCAAGATCGATCAGATCTTCATGCTTCAGAATGTCCTCTGGAAAGTTCTCATTGATATGCACTTTTTCAAGAATTTGACGGACAAGTTTCTTAATCAGAGTTCCTGTCACTTTTCCCTCTAATGAATAGACCGGAACAATCTCTTCTGTGTCTCGGTTCTGAATCGGATTTATGGACTCAATAAACTTGTTCTTTTTCTCAAACTTTCCCTTCAGCTGATACGTTTCACCAATCTTATACTGGCTTGTGATATAAGGCATGTTAAAATATGTCGCCTTCAATGCACCAAATTCAGTATTGAACCAAATGGTTGCCATGGTCTTTCCTGTTCTTGTGCGGAAAGGTTTGGAGATTTTTGTCACTTCAGCTTCTATTCTGATCTTATCCATTCCGTTCAGATACATCTCATCTGCATTTCTGTATGTATCATATCCTCTTGGAAAATAGAGGAGCAAATCAAGCAGTGTATGAATCCCCATATTTTCCAACTGTTCTCTGGTTTTTTCTCCAACCCCTTTCAAGGTAGATACAGAATCGTAGATCAAAATATTTCCTCCTTGTAAAAAAAGAAGGCCTTCGCCTTCTTTTCATTTCTATTCTACTGCAATGATGAAGTAGTAAAGAGGCTGTTTTCCAGCTACACTCATCACATCAAGATCTTCATACTTTTCTTCCAGTTCAGAAAGGAACTGAGTGAACTCTTCTTCATTTACATCCTCACCATAGAAAAGTGTGATAGAGGAACTGTCCTCATCCACCATGGTATCAATGAGCTCATCCACCAAAGGATAGAGGTCTCTTTTTACTACTTTTATTTTACTTTCGAGAAGTCCAAGGTAATCTCCCTGCTTTACAGCCATGCCTTCAATTTCAGTATCACGCACTGCATAGGTCACAGAGCCTGATTTAACCGTACTGATGCTGGCAAGAAGTGCATCGTAGTTTGTCTCTACCGCTGCTTCCGGATTAAATGCTGTCAATGCTGCAACTCCCTGAGGAATTGTCTTTGTCGGAATCACATAGACATCTTTACCGGAGATATCCTTGGCCTGATTTGCTGCCATGATGATGTTTTTGTTATTCGGCAGAATGAAAATATGCTCCGCATTTGCACTTTCCACTGCCTTCACGATATCCTGTGTGGAAGGGTTCATGGTCTGTCCTCCAGAAATGACATAACTCACTCCCAGATCTTCAAACACTTCGCGAATGCCTTCTCCCATGGACACAGAAATAAATGCATACTTTTCTTTCACTGCTTCCACAACGGGTTCTGATTTTGGCGCTTCCATATGCACATCAGGTGTATCCTGAAGATTTCTATGCTGTTCTCTCATATTCTCGATCTTGATCTTTGTAAGCTCACCCATTTTAGCAGCTTCCGCCAGAACAAGGCCAGGATTGTCTGTATGTACATGTATTTTAAGAATATCATCAAAGGCTACATAAACGATGGAGTCTCCCATGGATTCGAGATAGTCCCTAAAAGAATCATTTTCCGGTTTTGCAAGAACAATAAACTCTGTGCAGTATCCGAAGGTGATCTCCGTGTGGGTATCTCGTGCAGCAACATATTCCTCAAAGGATTTCTGCTCCACTTTCTCTGCCATCTTAAACCCGCTCTCCAGCGCCTCATACATCCCTTTCAGGATCACAAGAAGTCCCATACCGCCAGAATCTACTACATTGGCCGCTTTCAGCTGTGGCAGAAGTTCTGGTGTCTTCTCCAGGGTTTCATCTGCGAAGGTTACAACTTTTTCCATAAGATCTGTTACATCATCTGTATGGTATTCTGTGGTTTTTTCTCCTACTTCACGAATCACTGTTAGAATCGTTCCTTCTGTAGGTCTCATAACAGCACGGTACGCTGACTTTGACCCTTCAAGAAGGCTGAGGGCAAACTCATAAGCGTTAACCTCTTCTTTTCCTTCCAGCCCTTTTGCAATTCCTCTGAAAATCTGGGAAAGAATTACACCAGAGTTTCCTCTAGCCCCCATAAGAGCTCCCTTAGCAAGCACCTTCGAGACTTCACCTATGTTGGTGGATTTGGAATTTCTTACCTCATCTACTGCAGCGGTAAAGGTCATGGACATGTTTGTACCTGTATCTCCATCTGGAACAGGGAAAACATTTAATGAATCCACATATGCTTTTTCATTTTCCAAACGGATGGATGCATTTGTCACCATGCTCAGAAAATGCTGTCCATTAATCTTGTTATATTTCATATAATATTCCTCCTGCAAAATATGGACAATACACTTTATGTCCATGCCACTTCTCATTATCCTACTAAAATTATAAGAAAACCCTACTGCTAGGGTTTTATAATAAAATATACCATCTGCTATTATACTAAAGGTTGACTGTTGAAATCAAACTTTAAAGGTAATTTCTTAAAAAATCTTAAGATTTAATCTTAGAAACGCACACCTTCTATATTTACAACAATACTGTTCACCTTGAGTCCTAGATAGTTTTCCACATTGTATCGAACTTTTTGGATAATATTATTGGCAATGACAGATATCTTAGTTCCATATTCCACAACCACAAAAAGGTCAATGGACAGCTCATTGTTCTTCGCATTGATCTTAACGCCCTTATTCAGATGCTCTACGCGAATCAGTTCCCACAGTCCATCCTTGGTATTCTTTGCAGCCATACCGACAACTCCATAGCACTCCATGGTAGATAGTCCAACCACATTGGCGATGACATCCTCAGAGTATGAAATATGTCCGAGTTCATTTGTTAATCCAATCATGAAACTTCCTCCTCAATCCAGGCAGTACGTTCCGCACTCCCGGTAAACCTTCAGTGCGTGCGCTTATGGCAAAAGCCTTGATAAGCACACGTGTTATCCCTATAATGATATTATATTTTCATCAAGACTTCAATATAAAGAAATTTTGGTCTAAAATTATGTTGCATTCTCTTCGTATATTATGATAGAATGGTATCTGTTCAAAACAAATAATAATATAAGCTTTTGAGAAGAGTAGTATCTCTCAGGAGGAGGTGTATTTTAATGGCAAGAAAATGCGATATCTGTAATAAAGGTGTAGTTGCTGGTGTACAGTATTCTCATTCACACAGACAATCTAAGAGAACATGGGCACCAAACCTAAAAAGAGTACGTGCTGTTGTTAACGGAACTCCCCAGAGAGTTAACGTTTGTACTAGATGCCTACGTTCCGGTAAGGTTGAAAGAGCGGTATAACAGAGTAAGAAATTGTAGCTGATCCTTTACGGGATCGGCTATTTTACTTTTTATGCAGAATAAATCAAGGAAGTATGGAAAAGTGATGTTTCACATTCTATACTTCCTTTTTTATTAATCTTCCGTCATGAAAACCAAGAGTGCTCCTTCTGTAAATGTGACAGAGATCTTCTCTTGGATAAACTCATTGGATATGGTTCTAGGATCGCCGAATTTGAGCTCATAGTTCCATAATGGATACTTTACCCCTTTCACACCAAAGCCCCTCACAGGGCCTCTAAACCCCTGAAAAGAGATGTATCTGCCGAAATCCCTCTCGATGACTCCAGGAGATTTCATGAGAAAGATTTTATTATGATCATCATACATGTACGCTCTGATACCTTTTTCCAGGCTCTGGTCCAGCAGGGCTAAATTTCCGGCGAAATGATCCAATCGGTTGCCGGTGCATCCCAAGAAATCAATCTCATCCACCCCCAGGATAATTGCCTCATGAAGCGCCGCTTCCGTGTCTGTGAAGTCTTTCTCTTCATCATAGGATTTAACGATGGTCTTATCCAGAAAAAATGAAAGAGTTTCCTTCGAAATAGAGTCAAAGTCCCCCACGAGAAGATTCGGGACAATGTTCTCGTCACGGAAAAACTCAGCTCCTTTATCCACCGCAATCAGATATGTGTCTTCTCTGCACAGCTTATCAAAAAGTGACCGGCTTGGTTTTTTCCCGCCCGATACAATAATCGCCTTACTCATAACTGGCCCTTCGGAGTGCGCTGATATTGCTCTCAATCTCTCCATTCCTATACACTGCAGATCCTGCAACCACTACATCGCATCCGGCTTCCACCGCCATCTTGATTGTATGGACATCAATTCCACCATCGATTTCAATAAGAAGCTCCGGATTCATGATTTCCGCCATTTTCTTCAGTTCCCTTACTTTATCCAGTGTATACGGAATAAAGCTCTGACCACCAAACCCAGGATTCACAGACATGATGAGAACCAGATCCAGCTTATGAAGAATGGGTTTCAGCACATCCACGGGTGTGGCCGGGTTCAGCGTTATTCCCGCCTTCAGACCTTTCGATTTGATTTTCTCAATGGCACGGTCCACATGAACTTCGGCTTCATAATGAAAATTGATGAGGTCAGCTCCTGCATCTGCAAAAGCATCAATATAGCTGCTTGGATTGACAATCATCAGATGGACATCAAAGAGCTTATCTGTATAAGGTCTGATGGCTTTAATGACCGGGAGTCCAAAGCTGATGTTTGGAACATAAGATCCATCCATCACATCAATGTGGATCCAGTCTGCACCAGCCTCGTCGGTTCTTTTTATATCTCTGCCCAGATTCGCAAAATCAGCAGATAGGATTGATGGGGCAATTTTTACCATTTTCTTTTATTCTCCTCTAACAGTTCATTGTAATATTTGACATAATAATTATATCTCTCCACAGCGATTGTTTTGCCGACCTCATCCTTCACTCTGCAGCCCGGCTCTTTATCATGGTTGCAGCCTTGAAAGCGGCAATGACCTTCATGGGCATGAAACTCCGGAAAATAATCCTTCAGCTCCTTCGCTTCCATGGTCATCTCCATGGTGGAAAAACCCGGCGTATCCACGAGCAGAGCATCGTCAACAGCAATCAGCTCACTGTGCCTCGTCGTATGCTTTCCTCTTTTCACTTTCTCAGAAATAATACCCGTCTCCATTTTTTCAGATCCTGCCAGTTTATTGAGCAGTGTGGACTTCCCCGCACCCGATGGACCGCATAATACGGTAATCTGATTCTTCAGCCCCTTGAGGAGCTCCTCCAGACCAGTCCCATCCTTTGCAGTGATAAAATGAATTTGGTATCCTGTTCCTTTGAACAGCTCTTTCAACTGTATCTTCTCATTCTCCGTGGCAAGATCACTCTTATTAAAAACAAGCACCGGTTCAATACCATTCTTTTCCAAGGAAATGATGAACTTGTTCAGAAGCTCAAAATTGATGTCAGGATTTCTCAAAGCAAAAACTACATACGCCTGGCTGACATTCGCCACAAAGGGCCGAACAAGCTCCGAAGTTCTTTCATGGATCTCATCCACCACATTTCCTTCTGGCGTTGAGACCACAGAAACCCGGTCTCCAACCATCGGTGTAATATTGTTTTTTCTGAATACACCTCGGGCTTTGCATTCTAAAACTCCCTGTGCAGTTTTTACATAATAGAATCCTGCAATCCCTTTGACAATAATCCCTTCCATTGCATCAGTCCTTTCCACTCTTTTCTTTATATTCTATTATAATCTATTTCTTCCTGTTTGTTACTAAAGAATCAGCAAAAACAAACAGCCAGCTCACTAAATTGAGCTGGCTGTTCACTTTCAGTTCTACTTAACCCGCTGGTGTTTCTGCAGGTTCTTCTTCTACCGGTTCAGGTTCACCCAGAACTTCCACCGTGCTTCCATAGGCCACGGGTCCTCTTCCTGGACTCAGCTCTACCACAAGATCACTGTTCACTGTTCCATCAACAAGCACAGGATTCAGTCCCAACGCT
Organism: Proteiniclasticum ruminis; assembly: GCF_900115135.1. Taxonomy (GTDB): domain Bacteria; phylum Bacillota; class Clostridia; order Clostridiales; family Clostridiaceae; genus Proteiniclasticum; species Proteiniclasticum ruminis_A. The sequence continues at coordinate 606,760 of NZ_FOVK01000001.1, forward strand.
TTCAGGGCAGTCACAGCTTCTCCCGCAGTCTTTCCGATGAGATTGCTTGGAATATTCACTTCTGTGTACTCATAAAGCGTGATATTGACCTTTGTTCCTTCCTTTACTTCTGTTGCAGCAGGAAGACTCTGTTCCACAATACGTCCGCTTTGCGCTTCATCCCCAGTAGGCACAGTTTTCACTTCGCCAATGGTAAGACCCACAGCTTCAAGAAGAGCTTGCGCCTCTCTTTGTGTACGTCCCTTCATGTCAGGAACGACAGAAAGAACAATCTCCGGACCTTTAGAAACCACTACATTTACAGCACTTCCCTTTGGCATGGAAGTGTTGACCAGTGGATCCTGCCCGATGATTTCTCCAGCTGGCACAGTCTCACTGAACTCTTCTGTGGTAGTTCCAAGAATAAATCCGTTATTGCCCAGAATAATTTCTGCAGACTCAACGGTACTTCCTGTGATATCAGGGACATAAAGCTTTTCCTCTCCTGCACTCAGTACAACAGAAACGGTGACTCCCTTCTTCACCGAGGTTCCTTCTTCAGGAATCACTTTAATCACAGTGTTCTCAGGCTGTTCCGATGTCTCGGTTCCAGTAACCTCAAGAACGAGTCCAACCATTTCCAGAGCATCCTCTGCTTCTTCCTTGGTAAGCCCCATGATTTCAGGGATATCCACTTCTTCTTCCAGAACTTCTCCTGGCTGGTTTCCATTGCCACGGCTGAATACCGCATCCCCAATGAGTGCACCGAGTACCACAACCAGGATCATAGCAAGGCCAATAATCAGTGTCTTTTTCTTATTGTTTGATGGCTTTTCATCATCATAAATGTCGTTTCTCATAGTTTTCCTTTCCGGTACTACCGCGTTCATGACTTGTGTGTGGTCTGTATTTACATTTTCATTTGTTTCTAGTCTTTCTCCATTCATCAGCGCACGGAGATCCATCATCATGTCTTCAATCCTCTGGTAGCGGTCTATAGGATTCTTCTCTGTTGCTTTCAGTATCACTTTCTCCAAGCCAGCGCTCACGGAAGGGTTCAGCGCCCTGGGTGATGGGAGCGGTTCTTGCATATGCTTCAGTGCAATGGTGATGGGACTTTCCGCATCAAAAGGCACCCGACCAGTGACCATCTCATACATCACGATGCCAAGGGAGTATATGTCAGATCTTCCATCTGTCATATTGCCTCTGGCCTGCTCCGGTGAGAAATAATGAGCTGAACCGATGATTTTACCTGAATTGGTTATGGTCACAGAATCTGAGTGTTTTGCAATACCAAAGTCCGTCACTTTGATCAGTCCATCTTTTGTGAGCATAATATTCTGAGGCTTTATATCACGGTGAATAATATTGCTGTTATGTGCGGACTCCAATGCACGGGCTATCTGATAGGAATAATTCAGTGTTTCTTCCACAGACAGTTTTCCCTGAGCTTTGATGACTTCTTTCAGAGTTTTTCCCTTCACATACTCCATGACAATATAATGGATCTGGTCTTCACTGCCAACATTATAAATGTTGACGATATTGGGATGAGATAAAAAAGCGACAGCATTAGCTTCCTGCTTAAATTTATCCAGAATATCCTTATTTGAAGAAAACTCTGGCTTCAGCACTTTGACTGCATCATAGCGGTTCAAGTTCAGATCCAGTGCTTTATATACAACGGACATGCCTCCCTGGGCAATTTTTTCAGTGATTTCATAACGGTTCCCTAATATTTTTCCTATCATTTCAACGCTTCTCCTCCAAAAATTACTAGCGTGATGTTATCTCTTCCACCTCTTTCTTTGGCCAGATCCACAAGTTCCATCATGGACTTATGCATATCCTGGCTCCCTGAAAGCTTTTCTAAGATCTCTTGTGCAGAGAGATAATCTGAAAGACCATCCGTGCAAAGTAAATATGTTTCCTCATGTTCCGTCTGCCGTGTATAAGCTTCAATCTCCACATGAAGATTCGTCCCTACGGCTCTTGTAATGATGTTTTTATTCGGATGATGCTTCGCATCCTCCTCGGTGATTTTTCCAAGATCTACAAGTTCTTGAACATAACTATGGTCTTTTGTGATTTTCTTAATCTCATTATTGTACACCACATAGAGCGAGCTGTCTCCTACATGCGCGACATCAAGTCTTCCATGATGGCTCAGCGCCGCTGTCATAGTTGTTCCCATACCGCTCATGGTTTTCTCTTTAGAAGATAACGCATAAATCTCATGGTTTGCTTTTGTGATTGCTTTCATCAGCGAGGGCAGAAGCAGTTCCTCCTGCTTTATCCCTTTCATGAAATCAAGTACCGTTTCTTTAGCAAGGGCACTTGCAACTTCACCGGCATTGTGTCCCCCCATACCATCGCATATCAGAAAAAGGTTGAACACTTCATCCTCCAGGATGCCATAGGTGTCTTCATTCAGTTGTCTGATATTGCCAATATCTGATATCCTTTCTATCATATGTTTCTCCTCACAGGTCAGCTCTATTTTCCAAGTAGCTTCTTCTCAGCTGCCCACAAGCAGCGTCAATATCTCCACCCATCTCTCTACGGATTGTGGCTTCAATCCCAGACTGAAGCAGAACATCCTTAAAGCCTTGGATAGACTCATTGGTTGATGGTAAATACAGCATTTCCTTTATTGCGTTCACAGGGATCAGGTTCACATGAACCTTCATGCCTTCAAGAAGCTTTGCAAGAGCATATGCATTCTCTCTGGTGTCATTGGAACCACGAACCAATGCATACTCAAATGAAACTCTTCTTCCAGTTTTGCTCATATAATATTCTACACTATTTAATATCTCCTGAATACTATATTTGTTGGCAATTGGCATGATCTTCTTTCTGGCTTCGTCTGTAGTCTCATGAAGCGAAATTGCAAGGGTGATCTGAAGCTTCTGATCTGCAAGCTCAATGATTCTATTCACTAGACCGCAGGTGGACACTGTAATGTTTCTATGGGACAGATGAAGACCTTCCTTCGCATTCACCAGACTTAAAAACTTCAGCACTGCATCAAAATTATCCAGGGGTTCTCCAGATCCCATAAGGACCACATGAGAGATTCTTTCGCCCACCACCAGAGAAGCTGCGATGATCTGAGACAGTATTTCTCCTGGCGTCAGATTTCTTACCATACCATCTTTTGTAGACGCACAGAAGGTACACCCCATTTTACAGCCGATTTGGGAAGATACACACACTGAATAGCCATAATGGTACTTCATGATTACGGTCTCGATGATATTTTTATCTTCCAGTACCATGAGCATTTTTATGGTTCCATCCTTGGATACCCGTTTCTCAAGAACTTGAGGCAGTGCCATGTGGAAATGCTCTTTCAGCTTATCTATAGTGCTCCTATTGAGGGTCTTCATCAGGTCTGGATCCGTAATCCCTTTATATAAATAATCATAAACTTGCTTTGCTCTAAAAGCACTTTCTCCCCGGCTCACCAGCCAGGCTTTCAGTTCTTCCAGAGAATAATCGTAAATATTTGTCATGCTAACATCCTTTTCCAGAATACTTCTGGATTTCATTCATAAACATGGACATTTTATCATAAATTATGTTAAATTTCTTTAAATTATTCTTAGAATTTCAGAAGAAAACCTCTGGAACGGTTTTCTCAGACCGTCTCAGAGGTTATGACATTCTTTTCAGTTTGCTGATAAAGAACCCATCCATGGTTTTACCCGGCAAAATGGTAAGAAATCCTTCCGGAGAGTATTGAAGATGATCTCCTTCCCCAACATTGATGGGAACAGCTTCAAAATCTTTGTGCCGCTCCAGAAACCATCTGACATTCTCTTCATTCTCCGCTTGATTCAGAGTACAGGTGGAATACACCAGTGTACCACCAGATGGAATATAGTTCATAGCCGTCTCCAGAAGATCTCTCTGGATTTTCACAAGATCCAGAAGCTCTTCTGGCGTTTTTGTATATTTGATCTCAGGCTTTTTCCTGATGATTCCAAGTCCTGAACAAGGAGCATCCAGAAGCACATGGGCTTTACCCACATACTCAGGCAAAATTTGAAGACCATTGTTTTTTCTTATGGTTACAGAGGTCAGCCCCAACCTGTCCCGGTTTTCTCGGATCAGGCGAAGCTTGCTTTCGTAGATATCGAAGGCATGTACCGGCACTTGATCATGAAGAAGCTCAGCTAGATGCATTGTTTTTCCACCAGGCGCAGAGCAAAGATCAAGATATTCCTCCCCTTCACTCACCACAAGAGGTGCAACCAGCATGGAGCTTTCATCCTGCACCGTAAGAACCCCTTCTCTGAACAGCGGGTTCTGCATCACACTCTTGCCACCTGTCACTTCAATCCCATAAGGCGAAATGGCTGTTTTTTCAGCACTATAACCAAGCTGCCTTAACTCATCAAGAGCAGCATCCCTTGACATTTTTAGCGTATTCACCCGATAAGTGATAACGGGTCTTTCATTCAGGCCGCTCAAGATTTCCAGATACTTGTCTCCATACTGATTTTTAAAGAGCTGAATCATCCAGGCAGGAAAAGAGTACTCATAGATCTCTTGATCCATCTTTTTATTGAATGTATACACTTCATCTTTTTTTCGAAGATATCCACGAAGAACACCATTGACAAACCCGGAGGCTTTCGGCGCTTTTTTCTTTGTTAGATTCACAGCTTCATTGATGACGGCATAGGGTGGTATGCGATCCAGGAAATGCATCTGGTAAACCGAAATGCGAAGAACATCCAAGACATAACGCTCTGTCTTCGATAAAGAAATATTTGTATTTCTATTTAAGATCTCATCAATTGTAAGCAGGTATTTCAGTGTGCCATATACAATTTCTGTGAGAAGTCCAACATCCTCTTCTTTTACCTGTCCGGACTGAATCGCACGGTCCAGAAGAAGATTGGAGAAAGCTCCCTGATGAAGGACTTTCCCTAAAATCTCCACGGCTGTTTCTCTGACATTCATCATCGTCTTTCCTTAATCCCTTCTTCGATCACGGATTACGAGAAGCCGGATCAGTGTCATTATAGAGGAGAACGCAGCTGCTACATAGGTGAGCGCTGCAGCATCCAGAACTTTCTTCGCTTTAGGCACCTCGTCCTCCGCCAGAATATGATAATCTCCAAGAACCGCAAGGGCTCTGCTGGAGGCATTAAACTCCACGGGCAACGTAAAAAGCTGAAAAAGGACCACCAAAGAAAAGAGAACGATGCCCAGATCCACAAGGCTGAACATTTCAAAAAGAAGTCCTGCCAAGATGATGATCATGGAGAATCTAGAACCGATGGAGGCAAAAGGCACCATAAAAGCACGAACTCTCAGTGGACCATAGTCCTCCTGATCCTGTATGGCGTGGCCCGCTTCATGGGCAGCTACCCCAGCTGAAGCGATGGATGGCCGGGAGTACACCTCTTCACTGAGTCTCAGCACCTTCGATCTTGGATCGTAGTGGTCGGTGAGATTTCCTCTTACCATCTCAATTGCAACATTCTGAAGACCTGAGCGGTCCAGAACGATTCTAGCTACCTGAGCCCCCGTCATTCCGCTTCTAAGGCCTTCCCGTCTGTAAATGTTGTAGGTGCTCTGTATCTTGCTTTGAGCAAATATGGTCAATATCATCGCTGGAATCAGCAGTAAAAATGTAGGGTCAAATCCAAAAGTAAATGGTAACATCACCCTTCACTCCTTTTAAAATATTTTTCGGAAATTGTATTTCCATTTAAAAAATCGCGAACCATCATGGGTTTCTTTCCAGGGTACTGAAGTCTTAAAATTCTGATCTGGCCTTCTCCCGCTGCTACGATGATCCCCTCTTTGGAAACATTGAGAATCTCTCCAGGTGCACCTTCTGCCACCTTTGGACCTTCCACCACTTCCGTTTCCAGTATTTTCACTTTCTGTCCATCCAGATAGGAGAAAGCGCCCGGAACTGGTGACAGTCCTCTTACGAGATTGTGAACCGCAAATGGGGAGCTGTCCCAGTGGATGAGCTGAAAATCCTTATCAATGAGCGGTGCGTAGGTGGATTCCTCATGCTTTTGAGGCTGTGGCTTCACAGAACCCCTCATGAACCCTTCCATGGTCTCCACAAGCAGTTCTCCCCCCATCTCAGAAATCCTGTCATGGAGTTCTTCCACATTCATCTGCTCAGTCAGCTCTATCTTACGGACGAGAAGCATATCTCCCGTATCCAGTCCTTTATCCATGAGCATGGTTGTGGCCCCGCTTTCTTTATGTCCTTCAATAAGAGCAAAATTTAGAGGAGCTGCTCCTCTTAGCTTAGGCAATAGACTCGCATGAAGATTGATGCAGCCATATTTTGGAATCGCCAGAATCTCTTCACTGAGGATTTGTCCATAAGCCACCACAATGATATAATCCGGTGCTATAGTTTTCATTTCCTCAATGAGCGCTCTGTCATTTCTTAGCCTTACAGGCTGCTTTACAGGAATATTCCTTTTCAATGCTTCTTCCTTCACAGGAGGAAACGTGACCTTTTTCCCTCTGCCTTTTTCCTTATCCGGCTGTGTCACCACCAGTGAGACTCCATATCTATCGTCGAGAACTTTCAACGATGGAACTGAAAAATCCGGTGTGCCCATAAATATAATCTTCATCATTTTACTCACCATCAGGATAGGTAAGGGAAATCAGAAGGTCTTCTACCTGCTCTTCAGGTTCAAAGTCTTCCTCCACCTCTTCCAATTTATCTGTAAAGAGCACACCATTCAGATGATCCAGTTCATGAAGAATACACCGTGCAAGAAGATACTTCGCTTCTATGATAAAATTCTTCCCCTCTTCATTCATGGCTTTTACCTTCACATAAGTGGGTCTCTTCACTACCCCATTTTCACCTGGTATGGAAAGGCATCCCTCCACATCCAGATACTCCCCTTCTGTCTCCAGCACTTCAGGATTCACAAAAGCCAACCGGATGTCACCTATTCCCACGGTGAAGATTCTCTTGAGGATCCCCACCTGTGGTGCTGCCAATCCGATTCCATCCTCATAATCCATCGTATTATACATATCTTTTATCAGCGTCTTCAGTCTTGGGGTCATTTCTGTAACTGGCTTTGCCACCTTTCTCAACACACTGTCTGGTACGTGTCTAACTTCTCGTAATGCCATCTTTTTTTCTCCTTTTCACATCATACTGTTGGGATTGATATCCAAACTGACTTTAATTGCTTTATAAACAGATTTCATCTCATTCTGAACGAAAAGCCTGATGCTTTCCTGACTGTCCAGTGAAAAATCACCTTTCAGAATCATTTGCCATCTGTAGCTGTTTTTGATCTTTGATATCATACAGGGACTGGGTCCCAGTAAAATGATAGTATCATACTTCTTCAAATAATTTCTTAAACGATCTCCGATCTCCATAACTTTTTCCCTGAGAAGTTTTTCATCTTCAGAGGTAAACACCATATGAAAGATCTTCGTGAATGGTGGATTTTTCAGAGCTTCCCTCATGAGGATCTCTCTCTCATAGAATCCTTCATAATCATGGGTTTTCGCACATTCCACAGCAAAATGCTCCGGACTGTACGTCTGAATCACCACTTCTCCCTTTTTATCTCCTCTTCCTGCTCGTCCCGCCACTTGTGTAATCAGTTGGAACGTTTTCTCCGAGGACCGGAAATCCGGAAGATTCAACGAAAGGTCTGCTGCCAGTATCCCCACAAGGGTGACATCCTTGAAATCCAGTCCTTTACTGATCATCTGGGTACCAATGAGGATATCACAATCGTTGTTTTTAAAATTCTGGTACATGTTTTCATAGGCTGCTTTGTGTTTTGTTGTATCCCGGTCCATTCTCATCACCTTGGCCTCTGGAAACATTTTTCGAATGGCTTCCTCGACTTTTTCAGTACCTGTGCCAAACTGCTTGATGTACTTGGACTGACAGCTGGGACATGTTTTTGGAAGATACTTTCTAGCACCGCACTGATGGCAGATGAGCGAATTGTCTTTGTGATAGGTCATGCTGATATCGCAGCTGCTGCACTTGAACACATAACCACAGGATCTGCAGGACACAAAGGTGGAGAATCCCCTGCGGTTGAGGAAAAGAATCATCTGCTCCTTTCTCTCCAGAACCTCTTCCATTTTTTTCATCAGCGCTCGGGAGAAAATCGTGCGGTTGCCACTGAGAAGCTCCTCCCGCATATCCACAACTTCCATCTTTGGAAGCTCTCCTGCGGTGGCACGTCTGGTCAAGGAGACCAGGGTCAGTTTCTTTGCTTTTGCCTGATAATAGGATTCGACTGAGGGTGTGGCCGATGCCAGCACAACCCGCCCTCCATTCTTCTCCATCATGAGTCTCGCTACTTCTTTCGCATTGTACTTAGGACTCATCTCAGATTTATAAGTGGTTTCATGTTCCTCATCCACAATGACCATTTTGAGGTTCTTGAAGGGAAGAAACAGCGCAGATCTTGCTCCTATGGCAATTTTCACCTTTCCAGCCCTCACCCGGTGCCATTCATCATACCGTTCCCCATCACTGAGTCTGGAATGGAAGATGGTGATCTCCTTTCCAAATCTTCCCTTGAATCTTTCAATCATTTGAGGTGTCAGGCTGATTTCCGGCAACAAGACAATGGCATCCTCTCCTCTTTGAAGACCTCTTCGGATAAGTTCCATAAATACTTCCGTCTTCCCAGAGCCGGTGATGCCATGAAGAAGATAGGTTCCCTCTTTCTTGTCTATGGTTTCCACTGCAGCCCTCTGCTCTTCATTGAGGGTTCTTTCTTCATAATTCTCATATTCCTCTACATTGTAGCGATAGTCTTTTTCACTGAGAACTGCCATATACCCATGACGAATAAGTGTATTCACGGAGCTCAAGGAGAACCCTTTCCGAACCAGGTCTGACTTGATAAACTTTCCTGGATGCTGATCCACTTCGTTGTAAATCTCTATATAGGGGCTTTTCAGATGCTTTTGAGCCAAAGTAGAGATGGTATAAAGATTCTCACTCATTTTATGCTTCATCCCCTGAAGAATTCCTCTGGGGATCATTAGTTTGATTACATCCAGATAAGTAGCCATATAACTCTTCCTGATTTCATCCATGATTGAAAGATCTTTTTCCTCAAAGTACACCTCAGGGTCTGCGGAAAAAATCTCTTTCATTTTCATTGTGTCATAGGCCAAATCCACATCATCATTGAGTGCTACAACGAATCCCTCCAGCTTCCTATTGCCTAATCCAAAGGGAACACGCACTTTCTGACCGATTTTCAAGTTCATCTTTTCAGGTATCCCGTAAGTATAAATCCGATCTGTGGCCAACGCCTCATGATTGATGATAATTCCTGCTGCTCTCAACTTCTCACCCCCATATTCAACCCATCTATTATAACACCTTTCACTTCACCCTTCCAAGACCGCTGGAGTGCTTCCTCTTCTTTTCTCTCTGTAAGGAATCTGTTACTCCATCTCTACTTTTTTATGATTATAATGAAGTACCATCTGAAAGGAGAATTTTATGAAAAATAACACAAAAAAATATATGATACTTTCTCTTCTTCTCCTCCTCGGTACACTCTATGCTGTTTCCAGAGCTCTGGGACCTGATGATTCCATTCTGTACAATGGCATTATCATCCATACCCATAATGACGGATTCATGACACTTCTGGTGGATGGAGTGTTTGAAACCTCACAAGCATCATCCTCTACTGTGACAGAATTCTCCCTTGGGGATGACATCAGCGTACTTCAGAATAACCATGGGATCGACCCCACGGAACTCAAACGTGGCATGTATGTGGAAATAAAAAGCAGCCCCGAAATCAGAACCAGTTATCCTGCCCAAGCCACTGCACTGGAAGTGACGATTCTAGAAAACCAGGATTCTCCCTTGTACATGGAAGCAGAAGTGGTGGATGTCCTAGATCAAGAGCAAGGCATCATCAGCACTTTGCATCTCAAAGGCGATCTGCAAGGATACGGTCCGGATACGGAAATCTATGTTGCAGTTCCAGAGGGCTCCTACTATCCCTTTGGCTTGGAAAGCAGCAAGCATCTTCTGAAAAGCGGTGACCGTGTATTTGTCGTCTTCACGGGTCCCATCCGGGAAAGCTATCCCTTGCAAGGCACTTCGAGCTCTATCATCATCGTGACTCCTGCTTCATACTGATAAAGTCCTGGGGAACCAGGACTTTTATTTCTGCCTTATTTTCAGAAACTTTATGAAATACTTCTCTTTTTCTGATTCGAAGAAACGCAGCATTGCCTCCAGGTATGCCTGATTATCTGCATTCTTCCTCTTCTTCCTTAGCACCATACTGATTTCTTCCAAATCGTGTAGTTTTCCGGTGACATCATGAAGTTTTTTCAATCTTTCCGCTTCCTTCATTCCCTCAGGGTGAAGAAGGCTTTTACACAAGATCAGGTTATAATAGATGATTTTCCCCTCTAATCTTAACTCATGGATTTTTTCATCTTCTCCACTATGCGCTTGTTTTTCAAGCTTTTTGTGTTTTTTCAGAAGATGATCAAAACGCTTCACGATAAAATCATTCCTGGGGTCCTCTATGGATCCTTTTTTCTCTTTCACCATGGACTGTGAATCAAAATAATACCATGAGACCGTTCTGTACAACAGCATTCTGAACTGAAACATATCCTCATAAAGTTCTTTTTTCCTGCGGGTGTTCTTTAAAACAGAATGAAGTATCTTATCATTCTCTCCTTCCTTTCCTATGGTCTTGCCGCTTTCTTTCCAGTACACCTCAAACTCGTGAAAGAGCTTAGTAAATACATCTGCTTTTCTTCTGGGACCCAGAGACCTCAGTAAAAGCTGGTAGTTATTCTTAATTTTTTTATTGGTTTTCAACCGAAGTAACGGTTCGTAAAACTCATGAATGGACAGAAGCTGCCGGAAGATTACCCGCAGATCATGTATCTTTTCGTCATCTTCAGTCCAATGATCCCCTTCCAGGCACAACAGGATTTGCTCATGGGCATCATTGGATAATTTTCTTGCTTGATAGAAGAACATTTCAACTGACTGATTTTGCATCAGCAACCTCACACCTCCTTATGGTGTTCCAATGCGCTGGACCAGCTCGTCACCAAATTAACAGACAATCACCTTCATTGTTGCGAAGCTGAACAGTGGTTTCAGCGAAATATGTGATATTATTAATATTTCATTCATAATTCTTAATTGTTTTTAATTTGAAGAAAAATGAAAAGGTTTGTACTCCCGGTTTTGAAATGCAAACCGATTACACCTACTATCATTATATCGTTAAAAATCATCCAGTTCTTTAAAATATTTGAAATTATATTTGACTTGTTGTTATCAGAATGTTAATATCCTTACAAGTTCACAAAAAAATCAATAATTTAAAAATATTGAGGAAGACTGCACTATAGAAACTGTCACAGAGAGTCGGGGATGCTGAAAACCGATACAACCCTCTATAGCTGCTTATCACTTCTGAATTTCATTACCGAACGGCAAGCTCACTAAGTAATGACGCATACCAGCGTTAAAGGGTTAGGGTTTACTAGAACCTGATGAGGCAGATTCTGTGAGGAATCCGCAAAAGTAAAGTGGTACCGTGCTAAAGCACCTTTATTATGTCAAAGGACATGATAGAGGTTTTTTTATACAATTTATTATGATTTCGGAGGGAAACAAATGAAAAAAGAACTGAAGCTATTCACCGCATCGCTCTTATCCGTATTATTCTTATCCGGCTGTGCCGCCAGTGGATCATCCAGTGATGGGGACACTGTAAAACTAGGTCTTAACTATGAACTCTCTGGTAATGTATCCACCTATGGAACAAGCCTTGTGGAGGGGATTGAATTTGCCGTGAAGGAAATCAATGCCAACGGCGGAGTCCTTGGAAAGCAAATTGAACTTGTAAAAGCAGACAATAAGTCTTCAGGGGAAGAAGCTGCCAATGTCTCTTCAAGACTTGCCACCCGTGATAAGGTTGTAGCCATTCTAGGACCCGCCACTTCAGGTAATGTGAAGTCTGCGCTGCCTGCCGCAGAAGAAAACAAAGTGCCTCTCATCTCTGCATCTTCTACCGCAGATGATGTGACACTGAATGCAGAAGGTGGTGTGCGCCAATATGTGTTTAAAACATGTTTCAGCGACTCCTTCCAGGGAGTTACCATGGCAAACTTTGCTGCAAAGGAACTGGGTCTTTTAAAGGCCGCAGTATTAAGAGACAATACCTCTGATTACAGCCAGGGTCTGACCGATGCTTTCACTGAAACTTATACTGCCTTAGGCGGAGAGATTCTGAAAGAAGAAGCCTATCAGGCAAAAGAAACTGATTTTAAATCTCTGCTCACCAACATCAAAGCAGCAGACCCAGATGTGCTTTTTGTTCCTGGATATTATGAAGAAGTTGGTCTTATCATCAAGCAGGCTCGAGAATTAGGCCTTGATGTTCCTGTCCTTGGTGCAGATGGTTTTGACTCACCAAAACTTGTAGAGATTGCCGGTGCAGAAAACTTAAATGGAACCTACTATTCAAACCACTACTCTTCCGGTGACACATCTCCAGAAGTCGTAACATTCAAGAATGCCTTCAACAAAGAGTTCAGCAAAGATCCAGATGCATTCAATGCCCTTGGATATGACATGGCTTATATGGTGGCAGATGCACTAGAAAGAGCTGGTGAGGCAGACCGTGAGAAACTTACAGCTGCTTTGGCATCCACAAAGGACTTCAAAGGCATTACTGGCACACTCAGCATGGATGAGTTCCATAACCCAATCAAAGCAGTTACAATTCTTGAAGTCAAAGATGGCGTCCCAACCTATTTGATGAAACAGGAACCATAAAAAAAGATTCAGATGCTGAAGCTGCCTTTTTTAGGCAGCTTGCGTCTTTTCACTAAGGGGGAAATATTTTGGAACAATTACTACAACAGGCAGTCAATGGCATTTCTCTTGGAAGCATCTATGCTTTGATTGCGTTAGGATACACCATGGTATATGGAATCATCAACCTGATCAACTTTGCTCACGGTGAAGTGCTTATGGTCGGTGCATATATTGGACTTTATCTCACCAGTGTTCTGGGTTTGCCTTTTCTGCCAGCGCTTCTTTTGTCCATGGTTTTGAGCGGTGTGCTGGGTATGGTCATTGAAAAGGTAGCCTACAAACCACTGAGAAACGGCACTAGAATTTCAGCACTCATTACAGCCATTGCTGTATCCCTATTCATGCAGTATGGCATGATGTATTTTGTGGGTCCTGAAAGCAGAACCTACAAAGATCTCCTGCCATCCAAGCAAATCGATGTTTTCTCCACTGGAGCACTGATTGATATTAAAAGTTTTTACATCATCTTCATTACCCTCATCATGATGCTTTTGCTGATGTACCTGACAAAGTTCACAAAGATGGGTAAATCCATGCGTGCTCTTTCTCAAGACCGGGACGCAGCAGAACTGATGGGCATCAATGTGAACCAGACCATATCCTATACTTTTTTCATCGGATCGTCTCTGGCAGGAGCTGCTGGTGTGCTTATCGGCGTATACTATAGTACAATCAATCCCCTCATGGGTGCCACTCCTGGGCTGAAAGCCTTTGTTTCTGCAGTAATCGGCGGAATCGGCATTATACCCGGAGCAGTATTTGGAGGATTTTTCCTCGGTATCGTTGAAACAGCCGTGAGCGCCTTCGGGGGTTCCTTATATAAGGATGCGGTGGCATTCTTCATTCTTATTGTCTTCTTGCTGGTAAAGCCTTCAGGACTTCTTGGCAAAAACACACAAGAGAAAGTATAGGTGATAATATGAAAAAAATCATGACGAAAAAAAACATGATCACTGCAGCTCTTATAGCAGCGGGGTATCTTCTGGTGGATCTGTTGATGAAAGCGGGAATCATTGACTCCTATATCTTTCTGAACCTTGTCAGTATCGGTCTCAACATCATCCTGGCAGTGAGCTTGAACCTCATCACGGGGTTCACCGGTCAGTTCTCACTGGGACATGCGGCATTCATGTCCATAGGCGCATATGCATCAGGAATCCTTACGGTGAAGTTTGATCTTCCATTTTCTCTGGGCATCCTTGGAGCAGCTCTTTCAGCGGCAGCAGCGGGACTTTTCATCGGCATACCAACCTTAAGACTGAAAGGTGATTATCTCGCCATTGCAACTCTCGGATTTGGAGAAATTGTACGTATTGTGGGACTGAACTCAGATTATATCGGAGGTGCCATGGGTCTTAATGACATCCCAAGATACACCAACTGGCCCTGGCTCTACAGTATGGTTCTTTTCACCATCATTGTGATTCATAACTTCATTCATTCCTATCACGGACGTGCTGTGCTCTCCATCAAAGAGGATGAACTTGCATCCACCGCCATGGGTGTTCCGGTGAGCCGTTATAAGATCCTGGTGTTTTCTATGGGAGCTTTCTTCGCAGGTATTGCTGGTGCTCTTTACGCAAACTATTTTTACTTCATCAGACCCGATTCTTTCGGCTTCATGAAGTCCATTGATATACTGGTCATCGTTGTATTGGGAGGGCTTGGCAGCATCAAGGGCTCAGTGATCAGCGCTGTGGTCTTATCTCTTCTCTCCTTGTCTTTACAAGGAATTCCTGAACTGAGAATGGTGATTTATGCTGTGATTCTGTTTATTATGATGGTCTATAAACCTCAGAATATTCTAAAAAAACTGATCCGAAAAGTATGGAAGGAGGCATAATATGGAAATTTTGGAAGTAAAGGGTCTTACGAAAGAATTTGGCGGCATCAAGGCCGTGAAGGATGTGAATCTGTCTGTCCGGAAAGACAGCATTACTGGAATCATCGGGCCGAATGGAGCAGGTAAAACAACTTTTTTCAATCTGCTCACAGGCATCTATATCCCCTCCTCCGGAGAGATTGTGTATCATCTGAAGGATACGGTTGCCGGGAAATCCATCCAACCCCAGAAGATGCCTTCTCACGGGATAGCAAGGACTTTCCAGAATATCAGACTTTTTAAGGAGATGACTGTTCTGGAGAATGTTCTTCTTGGCAATCATCCCAACTTAAAATACAGCGTTTTTTCTGCCCTTTTCAGACTTACTCCATTTTTTACCGGGGAAGAAAAAGCCGTTGGAGAAGCAATGGCTCTTCTTAAAATTTTCAACTTGGCAGACAAATGTGATGAAAAAGCTAAAAATCTGCCCTATGGAGATCAGAGAAGACTGGAAATCGCCCGTGCCATGGCTTCGAAACCAAGTCTTTTGCTTCTTGACGAACCTGCTGCAGGCATGAACCCTCAAGAGACAAAAGAACTTACCCAGCTCATCAAATGGGTGAAAGAAACCTTCCAGCTGTCTGTTATCCTCATTGAACATGACATGTCACTTGTGATGAATCTTTGTGATGATTTGTTTGTTTTTGACTATGGGAATCTCATTGCTCAAGGAACCCCTGCAGAAATACAGGTCCATCCTGAAGTGATCAAAGCCTATCTTGGAGGTGAGAATATTGCTTAAGCTGGAAAATCTCTCAGTGCATTATGGCGCCATAGAAGCACTGAAAAATCTGTCTCTTGAAGTCCACAAAGGCGAGATTGTATCTCTCATTGGTGCCAATGGTGCAGGAAAAACCACAACACTTCGGACCATATCCGGACTAGAAAGAAAGACTTCCGGAAGCATACTGTTCCAGGGAGAAGATCTTTCCAAAGTATCTTCCTCAGCCATTGTCAAAAAAGGCATCTCTCACATTCCTGAAGGAAGACGCATCTTTCCCAAAATGAGCGTAGAAGAAAACCTGGAACTGGGAGCCATCACCCGAAAAGATAAGGCTCAAGTTCAGAAAGACTTTGAGAAAGCTTACCTCCTGTTTCCAAGACTTCTCGAAAGAAAGCATCAAATTGCAGGAACCCTGTCAGGAGGAGAACAGCAGATGCTTGCCATCGCAAGAGGTCTCCTGTCAAAACCTCAGCTTCTTATTCTGGATGAACCATCCATGGGCCTTGCTCCGATCATTGTTCATGAGATCTTTGAGATCATAAAAAACATCAATGAGGAAGGCACTACGATCCTGTTAGTGGAGCAAAACGCAAATCTTGCGCTGAAAATTTCCAAACGAAGCTACATCATAAAAACTGGCACCGTAGAGACAGAAGGATTCTCGAAAGATCTTCTAGCTATGGATGAAATCCGGAAAGCATACTTGGGTGGATAAAAAGCACCCTCTGATTGAATCAATCAGAGGGTGCTTTTTCAATAAATCATATACTTTTAACGGTACGATGCCATGAAACTTTAAAGCTCCATGGATGTTTAGTGAAACAGCTTCTGAACCTCATCTAGAATCAGGTCCGCAGTCTCTTTTTTGGAAAGCTCTCCCAGTGGGATAATATCGCCAGATTTATGGTAAAGGGTCACATCATTCTGGTTTTCTCCAAATACTTTTCCATGAGAAATGTCATTGGCACAGATAAGATCCAGATTCTTCTTCTTCAGTTTCTCCAGAGCATTCTTTTCAATATCTTCAGATTCAGCGGCAAACCCCACAAGAACCTGCTGGTCCTTCTGGTCCCCTAGACTCTTCAGAATATCAAGATCCTTGATGAGTTCAAGATGAAGCGTTTCTCCTGTTTTCTTGATCTTTTCTGTAGCGTATTCCTTAACTTTATAATCAGACACCGCTGCCGCCATAATCACAGCATCCGCTTCTGAAAACCGCTCTTGAAGAGCCTTGGCCATGGCTTCATTTGTCAGTGCTTTTACAGCCTGAGCTCCTTTGGGCAGATCCTCGGTCACATGCCCATGAATGAGCGTAACTTCCGCTCCTCTTTCAAGAAGAGCCTCTGCTAATGCAATCCCCATTTTTCCAGAGGATCTGTTTGTAAGAACTCTCACTGGGTCCAGCGGAGCTTCTGTGCCCCCCGCTGTAACCAGCACACGTTTTCCAGCAAAGTCTTTCTTTGGGTAAAGAAGCGCCATGATTTCCATGAAAATATCCTGAACCAAAGCAAGTTTTCCTTCCCCCACATCACCACATGCAAGCCTTCCCTGTCCAGGGCTTACAAAAGTGTAGCCTAGAGATTTCAGTTTGTTCATATTCTCGACAACCATAGGATTGCTGTACATATTGGTATTCATCGCTGGTGCAATCAGAACCTTTGCACGGGTAGCCATGACAGATGTGGAAATAAAATCATCAGAAATGCCATGGGCCAGTTTACCGATGATATTCGCTGTAGCTGGTACCACAGCAAATACATCTGCTTTTTTCGCTAATGATATATGAGCAATTTCATACGCCTTTGGCTCATCAAACATATCTGTGATGACAGGATTCTGACTGAGACTCTGGAAAGACAGCGGTGTGACAAACTCTTGTGCAGATTTTGTCATCGCCACATCCACATTGATATTCTGCTTCCGAAGTAAAGAGACCAGCTCCAGTGCTTTATAAGCAGCGATACCACCAGTTACTCCTACCACTACATTTTTCATGACTATTTCACACCATCTTTTAGGGTTTCATATTCTATCAGTCCTGCATTGACTTCATTGACCGCCACGGTAAGAGGGTTCACACTGGTTACAGGAATCAGTGGTTCCTGTCCATCGATGATCTGTCTTGCTCTTTTGGATGTGAGTGTGACAAGTCTATATCTGTTCTCCACCTTTTCCAGCAGTTCTGTTACGGATGGTTCTATTAATGAGCTCATTATAATTCTTCCTCCTTTAAGGTTAAAATTTCATTGGTTACTCGGGTAACACGGCACCGTTCTGCACGAACAATGCACATGAGGTCACTGTATGCCTGTTCCACCGTGTGATTGGTGATGGCATAATTGTACTTGGATACATAGTTGATTTCATTGTAGGCAGATTTGAATCTTGTAAGCAAAGATTCGGGGGTTTCGCTGCCTCTGCCGATGATTCTCTTTTTCAGTTCGTTCATGGATGGGGGCAGGATAAAGATAAAAATACCTTCTGATGTGTTATCCTGAACATTCAGTGCTCCCTGAATATCAATCTCAAGAATAACATCAAATCCTTCTGCCAGCTTCTCCTCCACTTCTCTTCTTGGTGTTCCGTAATAATTGCCATATACTTCAGCATATTCGAGAAAAGCGTCCTCTTCAATCCTCTTCAGAAATTCTTCTTTCGAGACAAAGAAATAACTTTCCCCATGCACTTCCCCAGCTCGGGGTTCTCGTGTCGTCATGGACACAGAGTTCCACACATGATTCTGGCAGTGCTTTTTATATGCTTCACAAACGGTGCCTTTCCCTGCACCGGAGGGTCCTGATATCACCAGGAGAAGTCCTCTACTCATCAATACCTACCTCATCAATCACATCTTCTTTGGTCTCAAGTCTATGGGCAACAGTTTCTGGTTGAACGGCGGACAGAATAATATGGTCTGAATCCGTTACAATCACTGCCCTGGTTCTTCGGCCATAGGTTGCATCGATCAGCATCCCACGCTCTCTGGCTTCCTGGATGATTCTTTTGATTGGTGCAGATTCTGGTGATACAATGGCAACGATTTTATTGGCAGAAACGATATTTCCAAACCCAATATTCACTAAGCGGATGTTCATTTTCTCACCTCTATTCAATATTTTGCATTTGTTCTCTTATTTTCTCAATCTCATTTTTAATGGATAGCACCAGATTGGTGATCTCAATATCAACGGATTTGGACGCCATGGTATTTGCTTCCCGATTCATCTCCTGGGCAAGGAAATCCAGTTTTCTGCCCACGGGTTCCTCTTCCGCAAGAAAATTCTCCAGCTGCTCCATATGGGAGGAAAGCCTTGTCAGCTCTTCATCAATACTTGCCTTGTCTGTAAACATGGCAACTTCCAGTGCCAGTCTGGACTCATCCACAGGAACTTTCTCCAAAAGCTCTTCAATTCTCTTTTCCAGTCTTTCTTTGTAAAGCGGAATCACGAGCTTGTCGCGTTCTCTGATTCTGTCCACAAGAGCGATGATGCCCTCTTTCTTCTGCAGCATATCATTCTTCAAGGATGTACCCTCAACTTTTTTCATCTCCAGCATCTTTAGAGAAGCCTCTCTCACAGCCTCTTCAAGAAGGGACCAGATTTCTTCAATGTTCTCTTCTTTTTCCTCCGTAAAGATCACATCGGGAAATCTTGATACCAGAGAAACAGAGATATCATCTTTTAGAGAGAAGGAATCTTTAATGGAGTTCAACGCATCCACATACCCCTTCGCCAGATGAAGATTGGTCTGAACCGCCAAATCTTCTTTAGCATAATTTCTGTAGGTGATAAACACATCCAGCTTCCCTCTGGAAATCACCTTTGAGATCTCTTTTCGGACTCTATCCTCAAGAGACATCAGACTCTTCGGCATTCGAATGGAGAAATCAAGGTATCTGTGATTCACACCTCTCATTTCCACCAGAAAACTTCTTTTTTCATCCTCTGCCATTCCTCTGCCAAACCCTGTCATACTCTTTATCATAGCACACCTCCAAACATCATAGGACTAATTGCTCCACTCACTGTCTTCCATATAAAGGTCTTTTTCAAACCAGTCCCTCACATCTTCTGCTCTATGATACAGGGACAACGCTACCATAAGTTTGATCCTTGCTTTCTGTCCGGGGAGTGAATCCCCAAAGATGACGCCCATGGTTCTCAGGTGTTTACCGCCACCCTCGTAGCCATAACTTCCATATACTCTCCCTTCATAGCATCTGGACACAATGACCACATGAATCCCTTTAGAGAGCGCATACCGAATCCCTTCCACCATCTGGGGAGGTACATTGCCACGTCCGAAGGCTTCAATGACAATCCCCTTCGCCCCCTGGTCCGTGAGAAACTTCAGGTAGGATGAATCCATCCCGGCTACGGTTTTCACGAGAGCTACCGCCGTTTCCAGCACATCGATGTCTTCTACCTGTCTTACGTCATTGCTCCTGTAGTAAATCACTCTATTGTTGTCCACGATCCCAAGAGGACCGAAGGATGGAGTACGGAAGGCATTCAAAGACAGTGAGTTGGTTTTGGTCACTTCTTGTGCGGCGTTGAGTTCACCATTGAGGCACACAAGCACACCGCGCCCTCTGGACTCTTTGGAAGATGCGGTGACGATAGATTGTGCGAGGTTTGATGGACCATCATACCCTAGTTCAGATCCGGAACGCATCGCTCCAGTAAATACGATGGGTATTTCAGTATCAATGGTCAGATCAAAGAGAAAAGCTGTTTCTTCTAAAGTATCTGTACCATGGGTGATCACGACCCCATCTGGGTTTTCCTCTTCCATGATCTTCAAGGTGAAAGATCTCAGCTCCATCATCTTTTCCATGGTCATATGAGGACTGGGAAATGAACTGAAATTATAGGACTTGACTTCCGCATGCTTCTCAATCCCGGTGACCATGTGCATGATCTCCTCCCCCGTAAGGGAAGGAACCGCAGCTTTGATTTTCGGATCTACTTTCATGGAGATTGTCCCACCGTTGAATATCACAACAATTTTCTTCATACATCCGCCTCTTTCTTCTTCTCTGCAAAATACTGATAGAGATATGTTTGAATTCTTCCATTATACAGTTTCCTGTTCTTGTGGGCCTTCTTGCCAAATGTCTTTTCAAATCCTTCTAAAGCTGTGAGGATAAACATTTCATAGTCTTCATGGACCGCTTTGTCTCTTCCCATTTTCTCCATGAGCATTCTTACATGCTCATCCTCCAGAAGACGCTCCCCATAAGGAGGATTGGTGATGATGGTCACATCTTTTTCTGTGAATCTGTGCTTCATATAGTCAGAAGGCAGGAAATAAATATGTTTGAACACACCTGCTTTTTTTGCATTCATCTTCGCTGTAGAGAGTACATAAGTATCAATATCATACCCGGTAATCGGAAATTTGATATCCTTGATCTGACTTCTGGCCCCTTCACGTACTTGCGGAAAAATATCCTTTGGGAAGTTTGGCCAGGTCTCACAAACAAAATTACGCTCCATATTGGGTGCCATGTTTTTGGCAATCATAGCAGCTTCAATGAGTATCGTTCCTGATCCACAAAAAGGATCTATAAGGGGCCGATTCCCATCATAGCCAGAGATCAGCACAAGGGCTGCCGCCAGCGTCTCTTTTAGAGGTGCTTTTCCTGAATGTTCTCTGTAGCCACGTCTGTGAAGCCCTTCACCAGAGGTATCCAGTGTAAGGGTGGCTAAATCTTTTAAAAGACCGATTTCAATCTTAAAGACAGCCCCGGTCTCAGCGAACTGTTCCCGGTCGTAGGTTCTTTTCATGGACTCCACTACGGCTTTCTTAACGATGCTCTGACAGTCTGGCACACTATAGAGCTTGCTTCTCACAGATTTACCCGTCACATGCATTTTACCGCTCACGGGGATGATTTTGCCAAAATCCACTGCTTTTGTTCCCTGAAAAAGTTCTTCAAAGGACTCCGCTTTAAATTCAGCCAGTTTGATCAATACCCGTTCTGCTGTTCTCAAATGAATGTTGCATATGGCAATATCCATCTCGTCTCCATAGAACTCTACTTTTCCGTTTTCCACATGTAAGTCGTCGTATCCCAAAGCTTTCAGTTCATTGGACAATATCTTTTCAATGCCGAAGGCACAAGTGGCGATGAGTGTATACTCCATTACTGCTCTCCTTTAAGTGTCAGAGATAAAGGACAATGGTCTGACCCCATGATATGGTTGTAGATTTCCACCTCTATAATCTCAGGCAGCACGTTTTCTGATACAACAAAATAATCTATTCTCCAACCGGCATTTCTGTCTCTTGCTCTAAACCGCTGATCCCACCAGGTATAGATCACCTTATCCGGATTTTCCCTCCTGTACACATCCACATAGCCATGGCTCAAAAGCTTTGTAAACCACTCTCTTTCAATATCGAGAAATCCTGAGGTTTTTCTGTTGGACTCGGGATTTGCAAGATCTATCTCCTCATGAGCAACATTAAAATCTCCTGTTACGATGACTTTCTTGCCATTCTTTTTCAGAGAATCAAACTTCACGAGAAGATCCTCATAAAACTTCATCTTATAGGCCAGTCTTTCTTCTCCACGTCCACCATTGGGGAAATAAATACCGAAGATCGCATAGTCTCCCACATTCACCTGTAGAACCCTTCCCTCAACATCATATTCAGGTATCCCTGAACCTTTGATGATCTCATCCACAGGGATCCTTGTATAGACCGCCACGGAAGAATACCCTTTTCTTTCTCCTGAGTGCATGGTCAAGGTGTAACCCAGATCTTTGAGAAGGATTTCCTCTTCCAGCTGATGCTCTTGCATCTTTGTTTCCTGAAGAAACAGAACATCCGGATTCAGCTCCTCGACACTCTCTCTGAAGCCTTTTTTCATAATTGCCCTAAGGCCGTTGACATTCCATGATACTATTTTCATGCTACCCTTCCTTTGTGTAAATTTCCACAGCGTTTTTCCCATCAATCTCTTCGAGCATTACTTTGATCATTTCATTTCTTGACGTAGGCACATTTTTGCCCACATAATCTGCACGAATAGGCAGTTCCCGATGCCCCCGGTCAATGAGGACCGCAAGCTGAATGCTTCTTGGTCTTCCATTTGCGGTGATGGCATCCAGCGCAGCCCGCACAGTTCTTCCTGTGAACAGCACATCATCCACCAGAACCACTTTTTTATCCTTGATGGAGACTTCAATCACATCATTTTTAATTTGGGGACTCTCGTAGTCTTCCTCCAAATCATCCCGATAGAGAGTTATGTCCACACTGGCAACAGGTAGAGATACCTCTTCAAAGTTTAGAATGTTCTCTCGAATTCTTTCTGCTAGAGGCACACCTCTTCTTTTAATGCCCACAAGGACCAGGTCCTGGACGCCTTTGTTCTTTTCAACAATTTCATGGGCAATTCTCACAAGTGCCCTTTCAATGGCTTTTTCATCTAATAATGCTGCTTTAAACTCCATAGTTCTTCCGCAAAGCAAAGCTTCCGGAAATGACACCACCTTTTTATTTTGTCCGGCCATCTGCCGGTTCGCTATCCTTTTATTATACTGAAAAATCCCAGCCTAGGGCTAGGATTTGTTCATTATTTGTTAACAATATTCATATTTTATTTATATTTCTCAATCCATTCGATGAAGCTTCGCTAGAAAATCTCTGAACTCCTTATGAACGGGAGCATGAAACATCAGAAATCCTTTATTGGGGGTCTGAAAACCTAATGCAGCTGCATGGAGAAGCTGGCCCTTTACTGAGTCTTTTTTATGGCCATAGGTAAAATCTCCTACAAGCGGATGATGAATGGAAGCCATGTGAACCCTGATCTGATGGGTCCTTCCAGTCTCAAGTGAAGCCTCAATGAGGGTATAGCCTTTGTAGCGTCTGATGACTTTATAATGGGTCACTGCCCGTTTCCCGTCATGAACAATCCCCATCTTTAGCCGGTCATTCTTGGACCTTCCAAGTGGCGCATCCACAGTACCTTCTTCCTGTTTCACATTGCCATGCACCAAAGCATAATACCGTCTGATCATGCTGTGATCCTTCAGCTGATGAGACAGATAGCCATGGGCTTGATCATTTTTGGCAACAACCAGTATGCCTGTAGTATCCTTGTCGATCCTGTGTACAATTCCCGGTCTCAGCACTCCATTGATCCCCGAAAGGTCTTTCACATGGTAGAGCAGGGCATTCACCAGGGTGTCATGATAGTTCCCCACAGCAGGGTGAACCACCATACCTTTTTCCTTATCCACCACTAATAGATCTTCATCCTCGTAAAGAATCCGGATGGGAATGTCTTTCGCGGTAATTTCCAGCTCACTTAGTTCCGGCAGTTCCACAAGGATGCCTTCCTGGGACTTGATCTTGTAGGATGACTTTCTGATTTTGCCCTCCACCGTGATGCATCCATCCTCAATAAGCTTCTGAAGATAGGATCTGGAAAGATCCGGCAGTTTTTCACGAAGGTACACATCCAAGCGGAATCCTTCTTTTTCAGCCTCCACAAGATACTGTATTTCTTCCACTTAATCCACTTCCTTTATGATATAAAGAATCAGAAGCCCTGTCCCAACGGTGATACAGATATCTGCCACATTAAATGTGGGAAAGTAATAGGTATTTTTCCAGTGCCAGGAGATGAAATCCACAACAAATCCATATCGGAGCCTGTCAATGAGGTTTCCGATGGCCCCAGTTAAGATCAGTGCTGTACTGATGGTCAGGAGTTTCGTTTTCTTCTTGGTTTTCTGATACATCACAAAAAGCACCGCCATGATAATCATGGTGACAAAAGCCAGAAGATAGACTCTTCCCTGAAAAATACCAAAGGCAGCTCCTCTGTTCTCCAGGTAAGAGAAATCGAAGAACCCTTCGATGACTGTAATATCCGGCTGTCCTTTCAACCGATCAATGGCCCAGATTTTGGTGACATAATCCAGCAGCATACCCAAAATAAAAATCAAATAAATCATCTGTACCTCCATAACTCTTTTGATGTCTTCATTATTTCTTCCAGCACTTCCATTGAGATGGTCTGCTGCGCATCCGATATGGACTCGTCGGGAGCACTATGGCTTTCAATCATCAGCCCATCTGCCCCTGCCATAATCCCAGCTAAGGCCATTGGCTTCACCAGAGAACGAACTCCAGTACCATGGCTCGGATCCACAAGGACAGGCAGCCTGCAGCTCTCCTTGAGGTAAGCGACTGAATTCAGATCCAGTGTGTTTCTTGTGGTCGTTTCAAATGTCCTTATCCCACGCTCACAAAGGATCACTTTTTCATTGCCCGTGTTCAGTATATATTCTGCAGCACTGACCCACTCAGCCACAGTGGCGCTGAACCCCCTCTTGAGTACCACAGGTCTGCCAAGCTTTCCCGCTTCCTCTAGAAGTACATAGTTATACATGTTCCTGGAGCCAATCTGAATGAGATCCACAAAATCATCCACTTTATCCAGGTCACGCACATCCAGGATCTCTGTTGAAATCACAAATCCAAACTCTTTTTTGATGGTTTTCAGAATCTCAAGCCCCTCATCTTTCAAGCCTTGAAAATCATAAGGCGATGTTCTGGGCTTAAACGCGCCTCCTCTAAGGACATCTACCCCCAATGCTTTCAGCTTTGTGGCAATGTCTCTCATTGTATCCAGATTCTCCACGGAGCAAGGTCCTGAAAAAATCAAAAGATCTTCTCCCAGCACCTTCTGTCCAATATTGATTTTAACTTTTCCCTTTGATAAATCCATACTCTTTTGTATCATCTCTTACTCCATAATCTCTACTACAGCAGAACGAATCCATTCTTCTGCCACACTTTGTTTGATTTCCGGACAACCTGCTCCACGTAACAGCGTGAACCGCAGGCTGTCATCATTCTTTTTATCTTTCTTAATATAGTCCAGCAGCTTCTCCACAGGCAAATCCTCCACCACAGTCATCATGCCGAATCTTTCCATGATAGATCGGGTTTGTCTTCGGATATCACTGCGAAGCCCAAAGAGCTCCTCACTGAGTCTCAGCTCTGCCAAAAGCCCCAATGCCACGGCTTCTCCGTGGGTAAGAGTATTCGGATAAACTGCTTCAAGACCATGGGCAATGTTATGTCCAAAATTCAAAACATTCCGCTGACCCCGATCGTAAAAATCTTGTGAGACCACATCAATCTTGATTTTCAGTCCCATCTCAACATAGGGTCTTGCTTGAAGATTCTGTAGTGAAATCTCCTTCTCCAGCAGAGGAAGGATCGGCTCCTTTCCAATTAAACCATACTTCAGAATTTCTCCCATGCCGCTTTTCAGGTGTCTCTCTGGTAAGGAAGTCAAAAACTCTGTACAGATAAAAATCTCATCGGGTTTCTTGAATGTGCCGATATAGTTCTTCACACCCTTATAGTTCACTCCGCATTTTCCTCCCACTGTACTGTCACACATGGCGAGCAGTGTCGTCGGAAGAAGAATCAGGGGAATACCTCTTTTAAATGTTGCAGATGCATATCCAGCCAAATCCCCTGTAATACCTCCGCCAATGGCAATAAGAGGCTCCACAGTCTGATATTTAAACAAAAATTCATAGAGGCTTTCTATCTCCTCCAGTGTCTTTCTGGACTCTGAAGCGTCAAGCAGATAGACTTCTTTATCCTGTGTGTACTCTCTGAGTACTGGCCAGTTTTCATATACATTCCGGTCCACAACAAATAGAGCCCTTGATGGAAGTCTTTCCAAAGTGCTCTTTACAGATAAACAGAACTCTATATGTTCATTTCGAAATATATCTTCTATGCTCCTCAGTCCTTTCAAAAGTTATCTTATCACAGGAAATCTTCCTTCACAAGAAAAGAGACTTTATTTCAAAGTCTCTTTCATCTTTCTCATCCTTGAACTTCCTCAAACAACTCACCAGCATCTCCCTCTTCAAAGAGGTCTTTAGGTGTAAGTCCTGAAACCTGCATCGAGCTGGATCCTAAGGTTCCTTTTTCAATCTCCTCAGAATTTGTTTTGAAGGAGCTCATCTGACCTTCCAGGAAACTGAGGACACGCATCTTAAAATTCCCGAAGTCCATACGGTATTTTTCATATTCTCTTTTCAGCATCTCGTTTTCCCGATTTGCATTTTCTATGATTGCCTGTGCTTTTTCCTTGGCATTCTCAAGAATATGCTGTGCTTCCTTCTCAGCTTGAATCTTTGTTGCATCTGCAGTATTCTGTGCGAGTACCAGTGTACTTTGAAGCGTCTTTTCCAGGCTCGCATAATGTTCAATTTTTTCATTATATGCTTCAAGTTTATCTTTCAGACTGGCATTTTCCCTATATAGAGCTTCAAAATCCTCCACGACTTCATCCAAAAATTCATCTACTTCATCCGTGCTGTATCCTCTCATGGTTCTTTTAAACTCTTTGTTGGTAATTTCCACTGGTGTTATCTTCATGTCCACGCCCTCCTCTTACTGCTATAAAAACTTATAAAATTCCATTCTTAAGTTGCCTTTTTGCGTTTCCTTCAACACTTCTCCAACCTTAAACTTCCCTTTCCGTCTTATGGTCAAAGTGTCCTCTGGTTTCAGCTCTTTTGATTTCTCTTTACATTCCTGATAATTGAGCAGCACAAGTCCCCGATCAATGAGCTCCACTGCTTTCCCCCTGGATGTCTGTGCAAGCTCTGCAACAATCACATCCAGTCTCTTAGAAGCAACAACTGCTTCAAATTTCTGGAGTGAAGGCGTAAGCTCTTTCACTTTGTCCTCATAGGTATAGAGCTTTGTTTCTACTGAACACTTTCCTGCGGCATAAAGATGCTCCGTCACATAAGAACCCATTTCCTCAAAAACGATAACATAGGCCACATCCTGCTGCACAAATAAGTCCCCAAACTTCTCTCTCTGTATACCCAGCCCCAGCAACGCTCCCAGGTAATCCTTGTGTTCAAGCTTTACTGCAGGCTGAAGGTTCTTGATCTCCAAAATCTTCAATGGGGATAAGCCTTCCCAGTTCACAGAAAAGACTCTGCGCTCTAAAAACTCTTCTCCCAAAACGGTGATGAATCTAAACTCCTTCATCTTTTTCACAGTACTCCACACAAGGGGTGTATAGAATTCCTCTATTACAAAGGGGAACTCATAATTTCCTGCTCTTTCCAAGGCTTCGAAAAGCTTTGCCATTCTATAGGTGTCTTCATTATTGAAAGCCCTTACAAAGCTTTGTTTATCCATTACTTCCAGTTGAGAAGTCCTTTAAGTGAACTCTCTTCCTTTGCTTCTCTGGAAACTTCCACTGTGGAAGGTGACAGCACATATACCCCATTCTCCACTTCCTGAAGATCACCACCAAGAGCATAGGTTGATCCGGCGATGAAATCCAGAAGTCTCTGTGCCGTACGGGGCTCCAGTCCTGATGTGTTTACGACAACAATCTTATTGGCTTTAAGGCTGTCTGAGATCTGCGGTGCCTCATCAAAGGTATTCGGTTTGATGATATGAACCTTTGTCTGTCCGCCATGGAGATTCACCACTTTGTTTACTTCTTTTTGCTCTCTTCTTCTGCCTAAAACAGAATAGCTTTCCTTTGGAGCTTCCATCTCTTCTTCCTCATACTCTTCCTGATCGTAGTCATCATAAAGTTCTTCGTCTTCAAATCCCATCATGTTTTTAATTGAGCTTAGCATCTTTCCCATTTTACTTTCCTCCTAAAATTAAACCGTATAGTTTCTAGCGCCAAAAATTCCAGTTCCAACTCGAATCATATTTGATCCTTCCTCCATCGCTGTCACATAATCCATCGACATCCCCATACTTAGCACCTCCATGGTGAAACGTTCCTGCCTGACCTGGGACAAATCCTGAAACAGCTTGTACATCTTACGGAAGTATTGCCTGTTTTCCTCTTCACTTCCTTGAGGGATAATGGCCATAAGTCCTCTGACTCTAATATGTTTTAGATCATTTAGAAGTGTTATGAACCCTTCTAGATCATCTGTTAGGATACCAGCTTTCTGAGCCTCTTCCCCAATATTCACTTCTATCAGTGTATCCACAAGAATGCCCATTTTCTCTGCTCTTTTATTGATCTCAAGCGCTAAAGACTCCCGATCCAATGATTGAATCAAATATGTCTTGCCTAATACCTTCCGAACTTTATTGGTTTGCAGACCGCCAATCAGATGCCATCGGATGTCCTTTGGTAAAAGCTCATACTTCTCTTCCAGCTCCTGAACTTTGTTCTCACCAAAATCACGGATCCCTTCTTTATAAGCTTCCATAATCTCTTCAACGGATTTTGTCTTCGAAACGGCAACCAACGTCACGTTGTCCTTCAATGTGCTTCTAATTTCTTCTAAGTTCTTACTGATCATTGACAATAAGCACGCCTCCTATTCGTTTAATTCTTCTAGATATAATGGATATATTTCTTCAATGGAATCATCCAATGTCATGATCGGACGCTTCTCTACCGAAATCTCAATGCCTCTATGTTCCAGATTGGCAATCTGATTATACTCATTGGTAATATATGGATCGAGTCGTTCTCGGTCTCCTACCACCTTCAGAACAAACGGTGCAGGAAGCTTCTCTCCGTTGATGGAGATAAAGGCACCGCTGCAGAAGATTTCTGAAGTCTCCGTAACCCTCTGACCATTAATTTCAATGGTTTCAGCGCCATGGAGGTTCAGCTCGTTAAGAAGTTTCAGCATGTCCTCATTATGAATGATCCTAAGCCAGCTTTCCATGGATCCTGGAACTTCAGAATCCTTTGCTTCTCCATCACTCATGGTAAGAATAATACCTTCTCCCTGGACGATTTCATAACCGAGGAGTCTACTGTTTCTACTGTACTCCAGTGCCAGCTCCTCATAGATATCTTCGAAATCCTCCACATTCTCCCTATAACCTTCAAGTTTTCCTTCATACTCAAGATTTTCTTCTTTCAATCTCTCTATCTCACTCCGAAGGCTATTTCTGAGCTCTACTTTGTCTCCACGGTCCAGTTCCACTTTATAAAGGTTCATCTTGCCCGCCACCAGCGATACCATGACTGAAAGTCCTATGCCGATGACAACAGATCCTAAGAATACACTCACTCTACGCATCTTCATGAAGATACCGTTCAATCAGCATTCGTCTGATTACCGCAAAATTATTGAAGATTCTGCTGCCAAACACAATCACCGCTGCAAGGTACATGGGAATACTGAGTTGATCCCCAAAATATGTAAGGACCACGGCAATGACCCCATTGCCGAAAAAACCAGAAAGGAAAATCATCTGATCAAAATTATGCCCAAGATAAGCCTTCCATGCTCCAATGACGGAATCGAAACAGGCAAGAATCGCTACCGCCACATAAATACTGTAAACATCAGGGATTTTAACATTCAATGAGAGTCCCAGGAAAATTCCCAGCAGAAGTCCTAGAATTACAATCATGGACGCACCTCCTGCATACTGTCTGTTCTATAAGCCTTGTTATACTTAGGGATAAGAATCTGGTCTTCAGCATAAAACCTGATATCATAAAATTCCAAAGCGTAGTAGGAGAGTACTCCCTGAAAAGCCATGGCCCCTTTGAGTTTTTCAGGATCCCCAATGGCTCTTATGACTACCTCATCTCGTGGGGAGACCTTCTCATCATTTACAAGAATATAGCTGTTGTTGGCACTGGATTGGATCCCTGTCTGGATGGTTACCCTTTTGTCATTGATGCTGATGGCTTCCGCTCCTGCAAACTTCAGTTCATTGACCAGATACATCAGCTCCAAATCCGTCAGATAGTTGAAAGTCTGAGGATTAAGGCTGGCATCTGTCGGTCTTAGGGTCATCACAATTCCTGGTCCTTTGGCATCCACCATTCCCAGTAGAAGCCTTGAACGGTCGAGTTCCTGTTTAAGCAGAGCATGGGCTTCACTGGAAGAAGCAGCCGCAGTCTCGAAATTTTTCACATCCTGAAGAAGATTCCGATTCTTTTGAAGAAGTTCCTCTTTTTCCCCTTCCAAGGTGGCAATCTCCTGAAGAAGCAGCTCAGTTTCTTCTATGGTCAACGTTCGAACAGGCTCCTGTCTCTGCTGATACTGATAGGTAAGCAGAAATCCCAGTATCAGGAAAACAACTGCAACCAGCCACTGATTATTTTTCTTGTTCATGTTCATCTGTCACCTTACTCTTCATTCCCTTCTTCCTCCTGATCTTCTTCCCCTTCTCCAGAAGAGCCATCTTCTGTTGGAGTTGTGATTCTTCCTTCATCAAAAATCACAGGATCATCCGCGTATGCTAAATCCAGATATCCTTTCACTTCATCCAGATGACCTGAAAGGATGATATTGATGGCCGCATTCAGCTTCTCCTTTAATGAATCACCATATCCCAGACGAATCTCCGTATCATGGTAATACGTTTTGATGTTGGAAGACTCCGTGAGATCCAGTACTGATAATTCCACAACACTTGTATTCCTTTCATGAAGTATGACGAAGGTTTCAAGTATGCTCATTTTTTCCGGTGCATCCTCATAGATATTTGCCCCAAGTTCCGGAAGTGGTCTTGTATCAATCAATGTCACTCCCTCTATAGGATTTGCTCCCACATCCAGAAGCTGCCCAGCTTCTGTAAGAAGACTGTACACTCCATTGCTGTAATAGTTGACTTTGGCCGTATGTTCTTTTACTTTGATGGAAATGCCATTGGGGAGCACTCTTTTGATTTCTGCTGATGAAAAATAGGGATGCTTTTTCAGATGCTCAGTGATGGTCTGTGTATTCATAAGAAATATATTTTCACCGAATAACGGTCTTGCACTTTCTTCCACAAAACCTTTAGGAATCTCTATCTGACCGGATACGGTTACTTTTCCAACTGTAAAGTACGGTGCTTTCAATAGAAACACAACCCCAGCGCTTATAGCAAACATAAGAAGGACAGTAAGGATCCTTTTTCTTCTACGGCGCTTTTTGCGTTCCATCCGTTCCTGAATTTCTTTTAGGCTCACTTTCTGCCACCCCTCTTCTTGTCATAATCACACGGATTTTGACTGTCTTGAAATATTAAGCAGCACACCTACTGCAACTAAATTGACCACCAGAGATGTTCCTCCGGCACTGATAAACGGGAGGGTCACCCCCGTCACCGGGAAGGCTCCGATAACTACAGCAATATTGATGAAGGACTGCAAAGCAAAAATGGCTGTGATACCTACTGCTAGAAGTCTTCCGAACTGATCCTTTGCTTCAATGGATATGCGGATGCCTCTGTAAATAAGGATGAGAAGCAGAAGCATCAGGAAAAGTCCCCCGATAAGCCCCAGTTCTTCAACTATCACTGCAAAGATAAAATCATTCTGCGCCTCAGGCAGCCAGAAAGCTTTCAGCCTGGACATGCCAATTCCTTGTCCGAACACCCCTCCGCTGGTAAGTGCGTAGAGTGACTGAACCAGCTGATGTCCTGCCCCCTGAGCTTCTTTAAATGGATCCCCAAAATTGAGAAGTCTTGCCATACGATAAGGCTCAATCCATAGAAGAATCCCAAGACCACTGATGCCGATGGAAACGTAGGTGAAAAGCTGCAGGAACGTCCCTCCGGCTAGGAAAATCAGTATCAGTGATGTAATCACAATGATTGCTCCAATGGAAAGGTTACTCTGCAGAACAACCACAATACCTGCAAACACAATCATCATGAGAAAAACTCTGATGGTTGGTTTCCATTTTTTCCTACCCTTTAATATGTCCAGTCTTTTCAGTGTATTTGCAGCGTAGAGCACCATGGTGAATTTCGCAAGTTCTGAAGGCTGGAGAGAAAGACCTCCAAACCGGAGCCAACGGCTTGCACCTTTGACTGGTTCAAAAAGTATAACCGCCACATTCAGAACTAAAACCGCAAACACCAACAGTTTCGTTCGAGACATTGTCATAAAATGATAATCGAAATTCGATACCACAAAAATCATGACAAAAAGGCCAACAGCAGCAAAAAAACCTTGTCTTATCACATCTGAGTAGGATTCACGCCCCCGTACGATGTTCTCATAACTGGAGGCACTGTATACCATCAGAAGGCCGAACAACACCAGCGCTACAGTAACTGCAAGCAGGGTGAAATCCACTTCTCTATACTTTTTAATTTTCTTTTTGCTTTTTTTCTGTGCTTTGACTTTCGATGAAGGCAAGCCACTTCTTCCAGAAAAATCTTTTGTTCTTTCCATGACGCCTCCCTCAGCCTCTCACGTGCTATAAAACCAGGTAGGCTGCAGCCACTGCTAGTAATGTGACTGAAGCAAAAACCACAACAATTTTATTTTCTTTCCACCCCAGTGCTTCAAAGTGGTGGTGAATTGGTGCCATTTTAAAAACTCGCTTTCCTGTCTTCTTAAAAACAGCCACCTGAATTATGACAGATAAAGTTTCCACCACATAGACAATCCCCACAAGAATGAGGAGAAGCTCTGTTTTAGTCATCAGTGCAGCAATACCTACTGCACCGCCTAACGCCAGTGAACCAGTATCTCCCATAAAAACTTTGGCTGGATAACGGTTATAAAACAGGAAGGACAGAAGACCGCCTATAAGAACTGATGAAAAAAGAACAACAGGCTCCTGGCCCTGTTTCACACCAACAAGGACATAGAATATCAGAACACAAATGGTCACTGTGGAGGACAGTCCATCTATCCCATCAGTCAGATTAACCGCATTGGTCACAGCTGCAAAAAATACCACTACAAAGAGCACATAGAAGATCCCCAGTGAAACCTCAGTATTCACAAAGGGAATCCTTACTGCATCATAGTCAAATCCAAAATGAAGCACGCCTCCTGCAAGGATACCAAAAAGCAGAAGATAGGACATTTTACTTTTGGCGCTCAGTCCATCCGATGATTTTTTCTTTACTTTCAGAAAATCATCCAGAAAACCAATAAGACCAAAGGAAAGTGTCACAAATATCATGAATACTACTGTTGGATTTAGTCCAGAGAATAGAAGACCCGCAATAAGAAGAACTGAAAGAAACAGGACTCCTCCCATACTTGGTATTCCTTGTTTCACCAAGTGGGATTCAGGACCTTCCTGCCTGATGTTCTGACCAAGCTTAAAAGCTCTCAGTTTACTGATCACGTAGGGTCCCATGGCTACACCGGCAGCCATGCTGACAAAAAGTGCGATGACACTTATTTCCATTCTTCATTTCCTCCGAGTTCCTCAAGTATTGGCAGAAATCTCTCAAAGTACATTCCTCGAGATGCTTTCAGGAGCACCACGTCATCTTTCTTCAAACAGTGTTTTAGTGTATGCTGCGCTTCTTCAAAGGTATCCACTCCTACAGCTCCTTCTCCAAAAGCTTCCACCATATTTTTTTGGTATTCTCCTACGAAGAGAACCTGATCAACGCTACGCTCTTTTGCTGCAAGAGCGACAGCTTTATGCGCCTCCAATGACTCCTCCCCCAGCTCACGCATCGTCCCAAGCACTGCTACTTTCCGGCCACTGAACTGGGCAAGATAATGAAGTGCCGCTTTCATGGAATCTGGGCTTGCATTATAACAATCGTTGATTACAGTTACATGTTCGTATTTCAAGACGTCCATTCTCATGGCACTCTTCGCAACTTCCACCTCTCGAAGGTCCTGGTCCGTTATCCCCAGCTCCTTCGATATAATGTAACAGAGAATTCCATTCAGCACATTATGTCTTCCTGGTATATTTAAACGGATGACTTCTTTTGACCTATTCACTGTGAATTCTACAGAGTCTTCATGCAGCTTGATATTTTTTGCAATATAGTCTCCTTCTTTCAGACCCCCTGTAAGTATGCGGTACTTTTTGCCTGAAACAGTATTCAGATAGGGATCATCTCCATTCAGCACGAGAAGAGACTGTTCTGAGAAGAAATCCGTGATTTCCATTTTCGCTTTCAGTATGTTCTCCTGTGACCCCAAGTTCTCGATATGAGATAACCCGATATTGGTTATGATAGCATAGTCCGGCAGGGCTACCCGTGCCAGATTATGAATCTCTAAAGGAGCGCTCATGCCCATTTCCAGAACCGCATAATCATAACTGTCATCCAGTGAAAAGATCATCAGCGGGAGTCCCAGTTCATTATTATAGTTTCCAGATGTTTTAAACACCCGATATTTTTTTGAGAGCATCCCATGAAGAATATCCTTTGTGGAGGTCTTTCCAGTGGATCCTGTAATACCGATGATTTTTACAGATAAAAGAGATCTGTAGTAATGAGCAAGATCCAGAATTGCACGATAGGTGCTTTGAACCTTCAGCACAGTCTTTCCCGCTGGAATCTCTGTCAGTTCTACACCTTCAACAATGGCTACTGATGCCCCTTTTTCAAATGCATCCAGGTAGTGCTCATTTCCGTTGAAATGTTCCCCTTTAATGCCGATAAACAAAGAATCTTCCGACACAATTCTTGAATCAATAAAAACGCCCTGGAAACTGGCTTCCATATTACCATAGACTTCTGCACCCAGTTTCTCTGCAATATCTTTTATAAAAATGGTTTTCATCTTTACCTCACTACTCCATCAGTCAAAATCACTAAACTACTATAACATATTTCTTTTCCCGTTACTTTGATTAAAGAAAATAGCATGTGAAATCACATGCTATTATTGATTAACGTAAGGACAAATATTGATCCACTTCCAAGAAAATTTCACGAGCCCAAGGCGAAGCGACGATGGAACCAAAAATCTCATCCTTTGGATTATTCACAATAACAAGCACTGTAATCTTAGGGTCTTCATAAGGTGCGCCCCCGATGAAAGAAGAAATGTACTCCTCATCGGAATATTTCTGCTTTCCATTCTCGTCCGTAATGATTTTCTGTGCTGTACCTGTTTTCCCGAACACATTTATTCCTTCAATATAGGCACGGTTTGTTGGATTCTTTCCTGTTGCACCATAGAGATACTCCAGCATACTTTCCGCAGTACTTTCAGAAAGTATTGGAATCCCCTCTTCTTCATTGAGATCTTCTACAGTAATCTCTCCATTCACATCTGTAAGTTCCGCCTTTTCTGCCACATGCAGCTGGATCATCTCTCCACCATTTGCCACAGTATTCATCGCATTCAGCATTTGAACTGGCGTTACAGTCTGTGCCTGACCAAATGAAGAAGTCGCTAGATTGATTGGTGTAAGGTCTTCCAGATTAAAAATAATTCCACTTGCCTCACCAGGAAGGTCAATTCCGCTTTTCGCTCCAAACTGATACTTTTTAAGATACTCATTAAACTTTTCAGCACCAAGCCTTTGTGCAATCTGAACGGTTGCCACATTACAGGAGTTCTTTAAAACATCTGCTGCTGTTTGATCCCCATGGGCTTTGTTGTTGACGCATTTTATCCGCACTCCATTGACATAAATAAATCCGTCACAGTGGAAGTGCTCATGTTCTCCAATGACACCCTCTTCCAGTGCCGCTGAGATCGTTACAATCTTAAACGTGGAACCAGGCTCATATGAATCATTTACCGCGAAGTTACGTGATATTTCATTGAACTCATCACTGGTTTTCCCTTCAAAGGGTTTGTTCGGATCAAAGTCCGGAAGATTCACAAGCCCTAAAATGCCTCCAGTTTTAGGATCTGACACAAGTATCGTCACACTGTCGGCTTCATGCTTTTCCATGGCAGCTTCCGCTGTTTTTTCCACAATATACTGTATTTTCTCATCAATGGTGAGATACAAGTCGCTTCCATTGATGGCAGGAGTTTCAATCACATCACTATAGGGCAGTTCTCTTCTTTGTTTGTCTGTTTCCGCAATCTTGATTCCGTCTACACCCTTCAGCAGATCATCGTAATAATACTCCAGTCCCATAATACCTTCACCGTCTATATTGACAGCCCCCAGAACCTGAGCAAGATAATTGCTGTTTGGAAAATATCGGATATCATCATATCCGATGACAAGAAAATCAACATTCGCTTCATCGATATAAGCACGAAGCGCATCAATCGTATCTTTTTCAATTTTTCTCTTCAGAATGACAGAGGTACTTTCAGAAGTGAGTTTACTAAGAACCTCATCCACTTCCATCCCTAACACCTCTGCAAGAGGCGCTGCGTAATAAGAAGCCTCACGGTCTGTCTTTTCAAGCTTTCTTCTGAATGTAGCAAGATCCACATCTACACGGTAAGCATCCGTTGAAGAAGCCAGTAGAGCACCATTACGGTCTACGATGCTTCCCCTCTTGGCAGGCAGAGCCAATTTCTGCAAGATCTGACTTTGCGCCTTCGAAAGAATCTCATCACGGGCAATGACCGTGACATAAATGAGACGGGCACTCAGCCCCATAAATACCCCAAACGTTATGATAATAACCGCCCAGTATCTTGATTTCTTCATACAATCCTCATGTTCTTAATGAGCAAATTCAAAGGGAATCAGGGATAGAATTTGTTCAGAAAGACTTTTCTCTTCAGTTACAGTTACACCATCTGAAAAATGATTCACCGATAAGTCCACTTCAATATAATCTTCACGATTCACAGTCTGAAGTTCCATTTCTTTCGATTTTTCAGCAATCTCCTTAATGGAGGATGCTTTAATGATCTTGGATCTTAGATCCTCATTCAGCTTTTCAGTCTCTCTGATCTGATTCTGCATTCCCACATACTGATTCTGCAGATCATACACCATAGAACTTCTGAACAGCACAAATGCAAGCAGAACAGCCATAAAGAAAATGGAACGTCCAACACTTTTTTTCATAGCATTGTTCTGCACCGCTGTCTTTTTCTGATACTGTTCTCTTGATCTTTGAAGTTTACGTTTTTCTTCCACCTCACGTCTCTTCTGTTCTCTCTCGACGCTTGGATTCGGAACCGCATGAATATACGGAACACGTTCTGGTAGTGCCATCATCATCACACCTTTCTATCAGTCCCTAACCTATAGCTTCTCCAACACCCTGAGCTTAGCACTGCGTGATCTCGGGTTCTCTTCTATTTCTAACTCCGAGGGCAGTATAGGCTTTCTGGTAAGAATCTTTACCGTGGCTGTCTTCCCACAGACACATGGCATATTCTTTGGACAGGTACAAGGATCCATTAAATCACGATATGTATTTTTTACAATTCTGTCTTCTAAGGAGTGGAAGGTGATGATCGCCAGTCTTCCCCCTGGCTTCAACCCGTCTACCGCATCCTCTATGGTATCTTTTAAGATACTGAGTTCTCTGTTGACTTCAATTCTAATTGCCTGAAAAGTTCTTTTTGCTGGATGAGGACCTTCTCTTCTTGCTCTGGCCGGAATGGCGTTTTTTATTATTTCCACAAGTTCCAAGGTCGTATTGATTGGTTTCTCCTGCCTGGCTTTTGCTATGAACCCTGCGATTCTTTTAGCAAATTTTTCTTCTCCATAGTCCCGGATGATTCTATATATCTTTTCTTCATCATACTCATTGACTACTTCATAGGCCGAGAAAGGATCATCCTGATTCATTCTCATATCCAGAGGCGCATCCTTCATATAGGAAAAACCTCTCTCTCCCTCATCCAGCTGATAGGAAGAGACTCCAAGATCCATGAGAATTCCATCAACACCTTCAGGTGCATGGTCTTCAATGATGGACTTGATCATTTCAAAATTCGAATGAACTAATATCACATTGCTGTACTGAGATAAAATTGTCCTCGCATTATGAAGCGCATCCTGGTCCTGATCAATCCCGATCAGTTTCCCTGTCTCAACTCTTTTGAGAATCTCTTTTGAATGACCTGCTCCACCTAACGTACAGTCTACATAGGTTCCATCTTTTCTAATATTGAGAGCTTCCAGACATTCCTCCAGCAGCACAGATACATGTTTAAATTCCATACAATCACCTAAATCCCTAACTCATTCATTTTTGCCGCAATTGCATCCATATCCATGTCACTCTCGTTATACGCAGTCCACTTTTCTTTTGACCACACTTCAACACGATCCATCATACCTACACTTACTACTTCACCTTCAATACCTGCATATGAAAGCAGCGACTGCGGAATTAAAACTCTCCCCATTTTATCCGGTTCCATCTCGTTTGCTCCCGAAAAGAAGAAACGGACAAAGGCACGAACATTTTTATCGGTCATGGGCAAAGCCTTCAGTTTTTTCTCAAAAACTTCCCACTCAGATTTTGGATAAATATATAAGCAGGAATCAAGCCCTTTGGTCATGATAAATGTGTCCCCAAGACCTTCTCTGAGCTTAGCAGGAATAATTATTCTATTTTTCTTATCCATTCCATGACTAAACTCACCAATCAGCATCTTTAATCACCACTTTTTACCACTTTTCACCACTTATATGTTCATTCTACACAAAAAAATATAACCCTTCAATAGTTTGAAGGGTTATAAATAAAATAAGTTTAAAATTCACAAAAAATCTTTAATTTGATTTCTCATGAGCACCATAGGATTTCGCCATTTTCAGAAAATACCAACAAAAATAATGTAAATTAATTCACAATTGATTCCTTTAGTCTATTTCAACTTTATGTAGATTTTAGGAAATAATGATCTGAACGGCGTGATCTTTCTGAAAAACCCGCTGAAAAGCAGCCTTCACATCCGCTGAATCAACCTCTTTCAATGTATCCACATAGGAGAATACATCCTCCCCATGAAGCAGCATCCCTGTGGTTGTTACTCCGATTCTGTCCACAGAGTTAAACACATTCACGAAGCTTCCTGTCATTGATTTTTTGATTCTTTCCACAGCTTCCTGCTGACCGTCAAAAAAGGCTTCATCTGCCAACACTTTTTCTATATAAGCTTCTATGGTATCCAGTACTTTTTGAGGTTCTTTGGATTCACCGCCCATAAAGATTTCACCATGATCACTCCCCAGATTGAATTCACTGGAAAAACTGTCGTTGATGATTCCTTCTTTCAGCATATCTTCATAGAACACCGATGTGGATCCGAATACAAGCTTCATCATCAGGGTTCCTGTGAGCGACTCCTTCATAAGATTAGGACTTTCAGGCAACACCTTGACACCATAAATATAGTTGGGTACCTGCAGCCCCATGCTTAGAATCGAGGCTGTTTTATTCACATTCTGCGGCTCCATATAGGTTTTCTTGACCAGGTGAAGTTTTTCTCCTCTATGCACCTTTTTCTCAAGCAGCAAAACAGCTTCCTCCATAGGAATGTCTCCAACGAGAACAAGAATCATATTTTCCGGATGATAGAATGCTTCATAGCACTCTATAAGATCTTGCGCTGTGAGTTTGTAGATGGATTCCACTGTTCCCGCAATATCCTCTCGTACAGGATGCGTGAAGTACATGGATTTTAACGCTTCGATATAACCTCTGAATCCAGGATGGTCGTCATACATCTTTATTTCTTCTGCGATAATTCCCTTTTCCTTCTCTACATTCTCATCTGTGAGATGCGGTGTGAAAACCATCTCCAGAAGAAGTGAAAGATTCTCCATAAAGTGGTTTGTGGTGCTGAAATAATAGGATGTCTGATGGTTATTGGTAAATGCGTTCACAGAAGCCCCTTGTTCTGTAAACCGGTTGAACACATTAAGGCCTCCAGGCATCTCAAACATCTTGTGCTCTAAAAAGTGTGCGATACCCTCTGGATATTTCTTGAAGGTTTCGCCTCCATCAACAGAAAACTCGACATCCTTGCTGCCAAAATCAGAGGTCAGAATTGCATAGGATTTTGTGAATCCTTTTTTCGGTATATAAAAAACTCTAAGTCCGTTGATTTCAGTCTCATATATTTTTTCGTCAATAAATTTCAGTTCTTTGTAGTTCATTATGAAAGCTCCTCTCCACCTAGATAGTGGGCACATACAAACTCCACTTTCTTGGCCGCTTCAATCACCTGTTCTTTGGTTACTTTTTTGATTCCTTCAATCACATCACCCACCGTATAGTGAATACCGAATACTCTGAGAGCGATGAGATAATTTGAGGTGTTGTACATGGAATCCTCCATGGAATGAAGTGTGCTGATCATCTTTGTCCGTGCAATCTCCATTTCCTCATTGCTGAATTCTCCATCAATCATTTTCTGAAGCTCTTCGTCGATGAGCTCCTTCGCTCTGTCAAACTTCGTGAAATCCACACCAGCTCCAATGGTCATGACACCAGCGAACTTATCAAAGGAAGAGTATATGGAATAGGCCATAGAGTGCTTTTCACGCACTTCGTTGAATAATTTCGAATGAGCTCCTCCACCGAAGATAGAATTGAAAACAGCAAGCGCAAAATAATCGCCACTGAAAATTGTTGTATTGGTCTTGTACAGCAATGACATCTTCCCCTGATTGATCTTCATAGGTTCATACACAATGTCCGCTCTCTCTATGAAACTTCTTTCTCCATAAGACACTTCAGTCTGCTCTTCAGGCTCATCCTTGAGAATCTTCAACTGGGAAAGCTTGTCTGATATCATAGCCTCATCCTCAATATTCCCGGACGCATAACAGAAGGCTGGCTTTTTCAACAGCTCTTCCCAAAGCTTCTCCAATACTTGGGGAGTCACTCCATCCAGTTCCTCCAAAGTGCCGTACTCTGGAATTCTATATTCATCCAAGACACCAATTTCCACTACCCGATTCATAGAATAGTGACCTTTGTCATCATAAACTGATTCAATATACAGTCTGTGATTATCCAGTTCCTGACTGATAATATCCGCCGAAAAATCCTCTCGGACAAACAGTGGCTGATACAGCACCTCTTCCAGAAGAAAAATTGCTTTATCCCATAAATCCTCTTTGTATAAAGTGAATCTGTTATCAAGGAAACTGACATAAAAGATCACAAAAAGCTTTTCTCCCACTTTATGTAATCCGATGTCGAACACCGCCCCGTATAGTTCCTGAAGATATCTTGCGATGGCAGAGGACGAACTGAATGCCTTGGTTCCTCTTTTCATCAGTTGAGCCATCACATTATACCCTGTGACGTTCTCTTCCAGCCCAACGGGAATCACAAGGCTGATGGCATTATTCTTAAATTTATCTGTTTTAATAATTCCAATATTTTTCATACTTCCTCCACATCCAGCTTGAATCCGGATTTCATTAAATAGTTGCATACAATATAGTATCACATTAAAGCCTGAAAATCTTCTTAAAGAAAAACACACCCGAAAACTGCTTCAACAGCAGTCCTTCGGGTATGTCACTTCCCTTTATAATTTGGTATCGTCTACTGAATCCAAATATGCTTTGATTTCAGGCATAATGGATGGAATGGTCTCGGGCAGGAATGGATTTTTCAGTCCAGCCAGTTCCACAAGTTCCAGGAACGGTTTGCTTCCACCCTCTTTGCAGAGTGCAACATAATCATCCCAAGCTTTCTTTCCTTCTTTACGGCTTCTCATAAAATACTGCAGCGCACATACCTGAGCCAAAGTGTAGTCGATGTAATAAAATGGTGAAGTAAAAATATGAAGCTGTTTAAAGAAGAATCCACCTCTGTTGTACAGGTCATTCTCCTCATAATCCTTCAATGGCAAGTATTTCTTCTCAATCTCTCTCCACTTTGCCTTTCTTTCAGCAGGTGTGGCTTCAGGATGCTCATAAACGAAGTGCTGGAACTCATCCACCGTAACTCCATAGGGAAGGAAGAGGAGTGTTCCCTGAAGATGGGAAAACTTGTACTTTTCCGTATCTTCCTCAAAGAACAGATTCATCCAAGGCCATGTGAAGAACTCCATGGACATGGAATGGATTTCGCATGCTTCGTAGGTTGGGAAGCTATATTCTGGAACCTCATAGTGTCTTGATGAATATACCTGGAATGCATGACCTGCTTCATGAGTCAGCACATCAATGTCTCCTGAAGTACCATTGAAATTGGAGAAAATAAACGGAGCCTTATGGTCTGCGATATAAGTGCAGTACCCTCCTGCCTGCTTTCCTTTTTTGGTAACCAGATCCAGAAGTTCGTGCTCAGTCATGAAGTCAAAGAACTCTTTTGTTTCAGGTGAGAGTTCCTCATACATTTTTTTACCATTCTCGATGATCCATTCTGGACTTCCTTTGGGTGTAGCGTTTCCAGTGGTAAACTCTATGGCTTCATCATAATACTTGAGACCATCCAGTCCGAGCCTCTTGGCCTGACGCACTCGAAGTTCCTTCACCACAGGTACGATATGGTTCAAGATCGCTTCACGATATCCTGCTACTTCCTTTGGACCGTATTCGGTTCTTAGAAGACTGTCATAGGCCATCTGCACATAGTTCTCATAGCCTAATTTCTTCGCCATTCTTGTTCTAACTTTAACCAGTTCATCATAGATTCTGTCAAACTCAGCCTCATGCTCCTTGAAGAAACCTGAATAGGCTTCATAAGCAGATTTTCGAACCGCTCTTTCCTTATGCTCCATAAATGGAATCAGTCCGGAAAGATTACGTTCTTCTCCTTCAAAAGGAATGCTCGCTGAAGCAACCAGTTTGGAGTATTCTGATGAAAGCTTATTCTCCTCCTGAAGATCTTCAATGATTTCAGGTTTGAACGCTTTCACTGAAAGCTCAGCAAGGTTAAGAAGATGCTTGCCGTATTTGTTTTCAATCTCAGTGCGGTATGGTGTCTGAAGAATAATATGATAAAAACCTGTCACAAGATTCTGCAGTTCAGGCATTGCCATATCCACATAGTCGGACTCTTTATCATAGAACTCATCTCTGGTATCAATGCTGTGACGGATAGATACCAGCTGGAACATGGTCTCCACATGGAGCCTCAGCTGTATGAATGCATCCAGGTGCTGTAAAAACTCTTCTTTTGTTGTTGCATTTTCCATGGCAGAAAAGAGCACATCTGCTTCTTTTTTGATTTCCTCTACCACAGGACGTTCATACTTGTAGTCTTGAAATTTCATCGTTTGCCTCCTAATAATTTTCTCTGTAGTATTCTTCCCCCATCAGCTCCACATCGAACTGCTGGAGTAAAAACTCTGTGATATTTTGTAACGTGGACTCTACCATATCTTTGGATGTGGATATCACCGACAGTGCTAAAACAATACTCTGGTGCACATCCTGATGATCTGCTTCTATCACCGAAACATTATACTTTGATCTTACCTTCGATTTCATACTGGAAACAATGCTTCTTTTTTCCTTCAACGAATGGACATACGCGACTCTAAACGTAAGCACAGCCACCCCTTCATGAATCATCTGAAAAGCACCGCCCTGCATGGAGAGGCTTCCGCTCCCTCAATCTTCAGAGGTAAAACCACCATTCTGTACATCCCAGGCTCCACATGACCCAGTTCCAGATTCTCCAAAATTATTATATCACTTTCCAGAAGTAATTTATGCAATGGATATGGATAATCTTGTTCGATGGATTCATGAACTGTACCTATCAGATGAACCCCGTTTTTTATAAACAACTGCGCTCTGTCTTCTGTGAGATATCCTTCTTTTGAAAGTATATTTTTCACACCATAAGGGATTGGATCGTGAAAACTTGACACCACAGCCGTCTCTCCAAAAAACCTTTCCAGTTCAAAATCATCTGCAGTTTTACCATTTTCGATGAAGTGTGCAGGAAAATCCATATGAGTACCCGAATGGGTGCTTAGAGACAACTTCCTGAGAGAGAACCCGTCCTGGGAAATGCTGTTTTTTTCTTCCACTACCACTTCCGGGTCTCCAGGGTAAACAGCCATTCCATGAACGATGTGTTTTGTGATATCAATAATTCCCTTCTCTTTCTCTTCCTCTCTATGGTCAATCTCACCTTCAAAATCTGGAGATAACCTAAAAAACGGGGTTCTCAATCTGATGCTGTCCCAGTTCTTTATAAGATACCGAACAAAAAGAATGGTAATAACACCATTGGCCAAAAGAAGCAGGACTCCCAATACACTCACCAGTATACTTGCTTCAGAGGCCCCCGCCAGTAGTAAAGGCATCACAAAGGCGATGAAATTGTTGAATGCATGGGCTCCCATGGCGAGATACAAGTTTCCAGTCTTGTGATAAATAAAGCAAAGAACGAATCCAATCACCGCAGTAGGTACCATGGTTTCCGCATGAAGGAACCCAAAGATAAGTGACGACAGAACCATCGC
The DNA here is from genome assembly GCF_900115135.1 of Proteiniclasticum ruminis. GTDB lineage: Bacteria > Bacillota > Clostridia > Clostridiales > Clostridiaceae > Proteiniclasticum > Proteiniclasticum ruminis_A. The sequence goes on from NZ_FOVK01000001.1 coordinate 651,287, forward strand.
AAACAATGTACTTTTTCTTTTGGCAAGGAGATTGAACAAAATCCCTCTAAATATAATTTCTTCCACAATAGGCGCAAGCACCACAATGGCCAAAAAGATCATAAACATCTGCAGATATCCTGCCTGTTCTATCATCAGCTCTATCGATTCCGATGCTCCCAGATAAGATTCAAAGAGTCTTGGGAATAAAAACTGAATCACCAGTCCATACAGTACACTGACCAGACTTCCGATAAAAAAGGGTGCCACCATAAGTGGCAGTGAAAATGTCTTTTTATCATTCGTGAGCACCTTTTTTTGCTCCTGACTTGTCAGCCCCCGTCTAAAAAAGGCAAAGAACAGCACTACATAAAACAGAATCTGCAAGATATAAATCAAATTTTGAGGTGCTCCAGATTCACCCACGATCACCACCAGCAGAATATACGAAAAAAATATTCCAAATAGAAGCAGGAGAAATTTAGTTACGCTCATATTTCTAAAATCCGTCATGATTGTTCCTCCACATATCTTTTTATCTTATAGTTTCAGTATATCAAATAGAGTTCTATCTGAATATAAGAAAAAAACCTGAGTATTGCTACACAGGTTTTCCATACGCTATATTAGACGTTGAATCTGAAATTCACCACATCGCCTTCACGCATCACATATTCTTTTCCTTCTATTCTATATAAGCCCTTTTCCTTTGCGTGGGCTTCAGAACCGGATTCCATAAGAGCATCATACGAGATGACTTCAGCTCTGATAAAGCCTCTCTGGATATCAGAGTGGATCTTTCCTGCCGCCACAGGAGCCTTTGTACCAACTTTAATGGTCCAGGCACGGATTTCCTGAGGTCCTGCCGTAAGAAAGCTCATAAGCCCCAGAAGTCTGTAGCTTTCCTTAATCAGCCTGTCCAGTCCAGTCTCATTGATTCCGTACTCTGCAAGCATCTCGAGCTTTTCATCGTCCTCAAGGCCTGAAAGTTCTTCTTCCAGTCTCGCACAAATGGTCACAAGACCTGCATTCTCGTCTTTGATATACTCCCGGACTCTTTTGACCAGATCATTCTCTTCCCCGGACATCAGATCCTCTTCAGAAATATTCGCTGCATACAGAACTTTTTTTGAAGTAAGAAGAAACAGTCCTCTGATCACTTCCTCTTCTTCCTCAGTGGCATCGAAAGTTCTTACTGGGAAACCCGCTTCCAGATGCGCTTTGATTCTTTCCATGAGATCATACTCCGCCTGTGCAGTTTTGTCTCCAGAACGTTTCAGTTTCATGGCCTTGTCCATTCTCTTCTCCAATGTTTCCAAATCGGAAAAAATCAGTTCAAGATTTATGGTTTCGATATCTCTTATTGGATCCACATTACCTTCCACGTGGACAATATTATCATTTTCAAAGCAGCGCACCACATGAATGATGGACTCCACTTCTCGGATATGGGAGAGAAACTTGTTGCCCAAACCTTCTCCCTGGGATGCTCCTTTTACAAGCCCTGCAATGTCATAAAATTCAACATGTGCATACACTTTTTTCTTTGAATTATAAAGCTTCTCCAGCGCATCAAGCCTTTCGTCCGGTACAGTTACAACCCCTACGTTAGGCTCAATTGTTGCAAATGGATAATTTGCTGCTTCTACACCAGCCTTGGTGATCGCATTGAAGAGAGTACTCTTTCCCACATTGGGCAATCCTACAATTCCTAATTTCATAAACTTATTTCCTCACTTTTCTCTATTACATCTAGTCAATTATACAGATGATTAGGTGATTAATCAAGAATACAAAGGAAAAACCCCGGCGGGTCAGTAAAAACTGATGCGCCAGGGTAACAACTCTTCCTATGCCAATGTGGAATTCAGCATCCAGAGCTCTTTCTGATAATATGCTGTAAACTCATTCATAATATCAACAGTAGGATCATCTCCCGCCTTCTCTGCTTCTTCCTTAACTTCCAGAGTCAGGTTCAGAAGGTATTCAAAATCCTTCTTGACAACTTCTACAAATTCAATGTCTTTGCCAAACTCTTCGGAACGTTCTTCAATCTTTGCAATCTCCAGAACACCCTTCAAAGATGCAACAGGCTTATATCCAAGCTGAAGCATTCTTTCTGCCACTTCATCCATATCTTCAGTCACTTTGTTGTAGTAGCCCTCAAAAAGCTCGTGCATTCTATGGAACTGCTTTCCTGTCACATACCAGTGTACATTATGAAGCTTTGTGTACATCACTGTAAGATCTGCAACATACTGATTCAGTTTTGTTTCCAAATTTGTTTTTGCCATTATTTATTCCTCCATTACTCTACAGTTACGATAATCTGTTCGAAGTGCTCATGTGCAATTACTTCATATTTTACATATGTTGTAATTAGAAAGCCCCCGCTCAGGGGGCTGGTCATATTAAGCTAATGTAGCCTTAATCATCCAAAGCTGTTTCTGATAATAAGCAGTAAACTCATTCATGATGTCCACAGTTGGATCATCTCCAGCCTTGTCTGCCTCTTCCTTAACTTCGAGTGTAAGACCAAGAAGGTATTCAAAGTCTTTTCTTACGATCTCAACAAAATCAAGATCCTTTCCAAACTCTTCTCCTCTTTCTTCAATCTTTGCGATTTCCAGTGCACCTTTCAGTGTAGCTACGGGTTTGAAGTCAAGCTGAAGCATTCTCTCTGCAACCACATCCATGTCTTCGGTTACCTTGTCATAATACATTTCAAACAGTTCATGCATTGCGTGAAATTGTCTTCCTTCTACATACCAATGTACATTGTGCAGCTTTGTGTACATTACTGTAAGATCTGCAACATACTGATTCAGTTTGGTTTCTAATTTTGCTTTTGCCATAATTTACCTCCAATAATTAGAACAGTTTCTAATTTATAACGATTATTAATTTGTTATCTTTATAATACACGAACCTTTATCAATTTGCAAGAGCTTTCCATAGATTTTTCGTAAACAAAGTATAACAATTATTGACGACCATATATTTTATCAATGACCACGGCAACGATATCCTCTTTAAGGTTCTTTGATTTTTCAACAATATCGTCTGTTTCTTCTTTCATTCTGATATTTTCATCATTGACCTCAGATCCGGCCAAGTTGATGAACACATTGAGTGCCGCCCCCTCAATGGCACTGTGAATAAGAATCGCTGCGACACCTGCATCGGAAATCGCATTTTTGTTTCCAAACTCTGTGGCAATCTTCAATGCATCATACATCGCAAAGGATTCCTGGACCAGCTCTTTTGGAATCTCCAGCACTTTCACTTTAGAGTGGTCGATTGCTTCTTTACGAAGCGATTTCTCCTCATCAGTTGTTTTAGCCATGGAAAATGCATCCATAAGCTCATCAAATGCACTGGCATCTTCCTGCATAAGTTTCAGATACTTTTCTCTAAACGCATCTGTTCTTTCGCGGGCTTCTTTCATCGCATGAACGACCGATTCCGGATAATCCTTCGACACTTTCTTGTCAATGGTCAGATTAAAAACCATAGAAGTAAGTGCCGCTGCAAGAGATGCGCTCAATGCCGCTGCCGCACCACCGCCAGGTGTTGGTTTTCCTTCTCCGAGCACTTTTGTAAAATCATTGATGGATAATTCTCTTAACACAAAATCACCTCTTATCTATTATTGTAGTACTTCCTCCTGTTAAAATCATCTGCATTTCCTGATATTAATGGAACATTATCATAATATTAACATAAAGTAGTATTTTTATCTATTTTTGTTACAGTACTGTATTCAAAACCTCATAGACTTTATTCATTTCCTCATGCATAATCACATCTTTTTCCAGGAAAGGTACAGCGCCTCTGATTTTCTTGTAGATCACTGCTGTGCCTTCCCCAAGTGTATAACCATGCCTGAAATCAATGGCCTGACAGGCGGCAAATGCTTCAATGGCAAGAACTCTTCTAGTATTCTCAACGATTTCCCGCAGTTTTCTTGCCGCAGTATTTCCCATGGACACATGATCCTCCTGATTTGCTGAGGAAGGAATCGAGTCTACAGAAGCTGGATGTGAGAGCACTTTATTTTCAGATACCAAAGCGGCTGCTGTATATTGCGGAATCATAAAACCAGAGTGCAGGCCTCCAGAAGGAGCTAAAAATGCGGGCAGATCATTGAGCTGATAATTCACAAGTCTTTCCAGCCTTCTTTCAGAAATATTCGCCAGCTCACTGACAGCGATGGCAAGGTAATCAAAAATAAGGGCCATGGGTTCGCCATGAAAGTTCCCTCCAGAATAGATTTCATCTTCACTGAGCACAATGGGATTATCTGTTACCGCATTCAGCTCTACTTCTATCTTTTCCCTTGCAAACTCCAAGGTATCTAAAATTGCACCATGAACTTGAGGAATGCACCGGATGGAATATGCATCCTGGACACGAATATCATTCTGCTTTGTTACAAGAGTTGAACCTTTCAGTATTCTCAGAATTTCCTTTGATATCTCAACTTGACCTTTGTGGCCTCGAACTACATGCAGTCTCTCATCAAAGGCTGTGGTAATTCCCCGCAGTGCCTCCATGGTCAGGGCAGCTGTATGATTAGCTGTCTTCAATGCTCTTTCAGCATCATAGAAAGCATGTGCTCCGATGGAAGTCAGAGCTTGGGTTCCGTTAATAAGCGCAAGACCTTCCTTCGCTTCCAGCACTACAGGATGGATTCCTGCAAGATCCATCGCCTCTCTTGATGGCATGATTTTCCCATTGTACTCAGCCATCCCTTCTCCAATCAGTGTGAGCACCATGTGTGCCAGGGGTGCCAGATCTCCGGATGCTCCTAAAGATCCCTTCTCCGGAATCACAGGGTGTACCCTCTTGTTCAGCATTTCAAGAAGAGTTTCAACGGTTTCCAGCCTGATTCCTGAAAACCCGCGCGCCAGTGCATTAACCCGAAGGAGCATCACACCTCGCACCTCTTCTGTTTTCATCGGATGACCGACACCACATGCATGAGATACGATGAGGTTACGCTGAAGGTCCTTCAGTTCGTTCACACTGATTTTAACTTCAGAAAACTTACCAAACCCTGTATTAACACCATAAACTGCCTGAGTGCCTTCAGCGGCTTTCTCCAGCACTTCTCTTGAATGTAGGATACGGTTTCTAGTATCCGCACTCAGCGAAACCTCTTCTCTCTCTCTTGTGACATGGATAAAATCCTCCAGTGTCAATGTTCCATTTTCTATAATAATCATCTTCCACCTCCCATACTCCCATCATAATATGAAACCGTTTATATTTCCATAGAGCTTTAACAATCTGATGGAAATAGTGCAATAATTCATCTATCAATTCTCAAACCCATAAAATATTATCCGAATATTCAAAATCTGATATCTCACAGTAAAAAAGAGCAGAGGAAGCGGTGTGGCTCCTCTACTCTTTGCAATTTATTCCTGTGCTGATATTTTTGAGATTTCAATCCCCAGTTCCTGGAGCTGAACCTCGTCCACTACGTTAGGGGCTTCGGACATCGGATCAAATGCATTCTGATTCTTAGGGAACGCAATTACATCCTTGATATTTTCGGTTCCTGCAAGGAACATCACCAGTCTATCCATGCCAAAGGCCAATCCACCGTGTGGTGGTGGACCATATTTGAATGCTTCCAGTAAGAACCCAAAACGAGCCCAAGCCTGTTCCTGGGTAAATCCTAATAAGGAGAACATTTTTTCTTGAAGCTTGCTGTCATGAATTCTGATGGAACCGCCACCCAGCTCTTCTCCATTGAGGACCATATCATAGGCTTTCGCACGGGCTTTTCCTGGATCTGTATCCAATAAATGCAGATCCTCTTCCATAGGGCTTGTGAATGGGTGGTGCAGGGCTACAAATCTTCCAGCCTCTTCATCTCTTTCGAGAAGCGGGAACTCTGTGACCCAGGCAAACTTAAACTCCTCTGTCCCCTCAAGCAGGCCATATTTCTTTGCAAGATCCAGTCTCAATGCCCCCAGGGATTGGAAAACAACTTCGTCTTTGTCTGCAACGATAAGGATAAGATCTCCTGTCTTAGCTTCCGCTCTGTCAATGATTGAGGTGATTTCATCTTCTGAAAGGAATTTTGAAAGTGCTGTTTTAACCCCTTCTTCCTTCAGCTGGATATAAGCCAGCCCCTTCGCTCTATAGGTCTTTACAAACTCACCCAGTCTGTCAATGTCTTTTCTTCCCATGGAAGCTCCACCGCTTAGTGTGATGGCTCTGACACTTCCATTGGCATCCAGTGCATTTCTAAATACAACAAACTCAGTGTCCCGTACAATATCAGACAGATCTTTCAGTTCCATGCCGAATCTGAGATCTGGCTTGTCAGATCCAAACCGCTCCATGGCATCTTTGTACGTGAGCCTCTCAAATGGGATCACCACTTCTTTATCCAGTACTTCTTTAAAGACTCTTTGCACCAGTCTTTCATTCAGTGCAATCACATCTTCAACTCCAACAAAACTCATTTCGATGTCAATCTGAGTAAACTCAGGCTGTCTGTTGGCTCTCAAATCTTCATCTCTAAAACACTTGGCAATCTGAAAGTACTTATCAAAACCAGACACCATGAGAAGCTGCTTGAATATCTGAGGACTCTGTGGTAAAGCATAGAAGGTTCCAGGATAATTTCTAGAAGGAACCAGGTAGTCTCTTGCGCCTTCTGGTGTACTCTTGTTGAGTATCGGCGTTTCCACTTCCAGGAAACCTTCCTGGTCCATGAAGTTACGGATAGAGATATACGCTTTACTTCTGATCTTGAATATTTTCTGCATGTCTGGTCTTCTCAAATCAAGATATCTGTACTTCAGACGGATATGCTCCGAAGCATCGAGATTTTCCTTGATGTAGATGGGCGGGGTCTCAGATTCAGAAAGTATCTTCAGCTCTTTGGCGATCAGTTCCACTTGTCCAGTGGGAATGCTGTCATTGACAGACTCTCTTCTCTCCACTACACCTCTGACCAGAATGCAATACTCTGTTCTCAGTAGATCCGCTTTTTCATAGGCTTCCTTGGCTGCTTCTTCACGGAAGACCACCTGAAGGATTCCTTCGCGGTCACGTACATCACAGAAAATAAGAGCTCCTAAATTTCTTCTTTTAGATACCCAGCCTGTTACGATGATTTCCTGCCCGATCAGGCTCTCATTCACATGACCTGCCATATGGGTTCTTCTTAATTGACCTAACATTTCTCCCATTATGATCCACTCCTCATGATTATCTCTTCAATTGCCTCAGGTGTCAGCGGCACTTCTACCTGTTCACCATTTTCCATGTTTTTAAGTGATGCTTTGTTGTTAGAAAGCTCTTCTTCACCAAGTATCATCGTGAAACGAGCTCCGATCTTATTGGCATATTTCATCTGCGCTTTCAGTTTTTTGCCCATATGATCAATATCAGCCTTTAATCCTCTGCTTCTGAGATCATGAGCCACTGAAGCTGCTTTTAGGCTTTCTTCTGGACCCATGGAGGCAATAAACACATCCAGTCTAAGAGGTTCTGGAATTACGATACCTTCATCCTCCAAGGTCATCAGAAGCCTCTCCAGCCCAAGCCCAAAGCCAACGGCCGGCATAGAAGGTCCACCAATCTCTTCAATGAGATAGTCGTATCTTCCTCCGCCACATACAGTAATGTCTTTATTCACTATCTCAAAAACTGTCTTGGAGTAATAATCCAGCCCCCGGACAATCCCCTTATCCACTTCATAGGCAATACCCATGGATTCAAGATAGCTTTTCAGCTGTTCAAAGTGATTGCCGCACTCCTCACATACGTGATCCAGGATCAGCGGAGCTTCTTTCACAAGAAGCTGACAGCTTTTTTCTTTACAGTCCAGAATTCTCATGGGATTTTTATGAAATCTATCCTGACATACTGTGCATAAATCTTCATAGTGAGGGGTCAGATAGTCCTTCAGCAGTGTGTTGTACTCTTTTCTGCACTCAGGATGACCAATGGAGTTGATCTTTAGGGTCAATCCTTTGATGCCCAGCTCTTCAAAGGCTCTCATGGCAATGGAAATAACCTCGGCATCAGCAGATGGTTCCTTACTTCCGAAAAGTTCGACTCCAAACTGGTGGTGCTGACGGAGTCTGCCCTTTTGAACATTCTCATACCTGAACACAGGTGTGAAATAATACAATTTTGTCGGTTGAGCATCCGCATACATAGACGATTCAACAAAAGCACGAACCGCAGGAGCAGTCCCTTCCGCCTTCAGCGTAATGCTTCTGTCTCCTTTGTCCTGGAATGTATACATCTCTTTTTGCACTACATCTGTAGTTTCACCTACTCCTCTTGTAAAGAGCTCCGTGCTTTCAAACATCGGTGTACGGATTTCACGGAACCCGTAGGTATGTGCAATCCCTTTCAGGTGCTCTTCGATATAATGCCATTTATATGCATCCATTGGAAGCATATCTTTTGTACCCTTTGGCGCTTGCAGATCCATAAATATCACTCCTTTTGGAGGAACTGAAGTTTTTTCTCCATCATTTCCTCAAATCTTTCTGTATAATCATTCAGGCCTTTGAAGTTTGCAAAACGTTCGATTTTCCCATCCTTCACCTTCTTGGTTACGCCGTCCGCGCCCATGGCGATGATGGTCTTCACCTCTTCAATCATGACCATATTGTAATAATTTTCAAAGCCTTCCCTTGCATAGCCAACATTTTCATGATTTCCCACCATATTTTTCTGGCGGTACATGTAGTAGGGTTTCAAACCCATTTTTCTTGCACAACGATCCGTTGCAGCATACATTCGGTTCATTTCTTCCTGCTGAGGAAGCTGATACTTCTTCTCAAGAATGAAATCTTCATATAGAGCCGAAGCCCTCTTAATTGCCAGTCCATGCACAGTAATACTTTCTGGTCTCAGCATTTCAAGATCAGCCAGTGTGTTTTCCACATCCATGAAAGTTTCTCCCGGGAGACCAAGAATTAGATCCATATTAATATGATCAAACCCCATATCCCTGGCCATCCCAAAAACTGAAAGCACTTTCTCACGATTGTGGTTTCTTCCTATGATTCTAAGCGTTTCATCCTTCATACTCTGAGGATTGATGGATATTCTTGTGGTATGGTGGTTTTTCATGCTCTGAAGCTTTTTCTCTGTGATACTGTCTACTCTTCCAGCTTCCACAGTAAACTCCCGGACCGGATGTATGCTTAAGAACAGCGCATCGATAGACTCCATAACCTCTTCAAATTCCTCATCTGATACCGCAGTGGGCGTACCACCCCCAAAGTATATATGCTGTACCGTAATTTTCTGTTCTTTGAGATATGCTGAGATCTGCTGCATTTCCTTCTTTAGAAGCTCAAGATACAGATCCTTATACCGATTTCCATGATACACATTGGAAGCGAAAGAGCAGTACACACATCTGGAGGGACAGAAAGGCATACCGATATAGATATCGCAGGAATCCTTCATATCCACACTAGGAAGAACTTCTGATTCCTTAAGAGCAACTTCATAGGCAAGGAGAATCTTATCCTCATCTGCCAAGTACTCTTTTGTCATTTCTTCCACAATGCGTTCTTTAGAGTATCCTTTCTCTATGAGCTCTCTAATTATTTTTGAGGGTCTTATGCCGATGAGAATTCCCCAAGGCAAGTGCTTTCCAGTTTTACTCCGGAGCCTTTTGAATAGAGCTCTTCTCATGATGTTTAATGTTTCATCCGGATAGGCGAAGGACTCTTCTTCCTCAAAAAACTTAATTCTTAAGGTTTCTCCCGAGACAAATACTTCAATATCCCCATCTTTTGTGTCATCCTCATCCAGATACTGAATCTGAGAGGCAGGGTAAAACAGTGTAACCATGTGATAAACATGATACCTGAGACTGTTGTTGCTTTTCACATGAATCATCATCGTCACCTATCTGAGATATCCATTGAACGCTTTTTCCATAGCAAGGGTGGTTTCAGGTCCATGTCCAGGGAAGACTCTCGTTTCCCCAGGAAGCTTCATCAGCTTTTCCTTTATGGAATAAAGGAGCTCCTCCATATTTCCTCCTGGTAGATCCGTTCTGCCAACGGAGTTCTGAAAAAGCACATCGCCAGAAAATAGAAGCCCATCCACATAATAGCTTAAGCTTCCCCTGCTGTGGCCGGGTGTTTCAATGATCTCCACTTTTTTTCCCGCAAAGATGAACTCATCTCCTTCTCTTAAGAAGGAGTCGGCTCTTTTCATTTTTCCGAAAGCCATTTTTCTTTGCTCAATGAATTTCATATCTATTTCACTGATATAGACCGGTACTGAGAACGCCTCTCTTACAGCATCTACAGCACCTACATGGTCCACATGGCCGTGAGTGAGAAGAATCGCCTTCAAGTTTATTTTCAGGCTTTCCAGATATCTCACAAGGGACTCCCCCTCATCACCTGGATCGATGATCAGGGCATCCCTCGTGGTGTCATCTACAATAATATATGCATTTTCCTGGTAAACGCCTAAAACGGTTTTTTTAACTAACATGTGATCTCCTTCCTAAAAGGTCTTTCTGCTGTCAAGAAGAATGGTTACTGGTCCGTCATTTTCAATAAGAACCTTCATTTCTGCGCCAAAGACTCCAGTTTCAACTGTATAGCCGCTTTCTCTAAGGTGATGGATCATTTTATGATAGATCCCTTCGGCATCCTCACCTTTAGCTGCTTGAATAAAACTTGGTCTTCTTCCCTTCCTCGCATCCCCATACAAAGTAAACTGAGAAATAAGGAGTATTTGTCCACCAACTTCCTGAAGCGATAGATTCATCTTCCCTTCAGCATCCTCAAAGACACGAAGGCCCTTGATCTTCTCAAGAATATACTTCATATCCTCTTCCGTATCATCATCTTTGATACCCACCAGGACATTGAACCCTTTTCCAATTTTTCCAACACGATGTTCTTCCACCAGAACTTCTGATGCAAGAACTCTTTGGATTACTGCACGCATTTCATCACCTACACATTTCCTATTCTAAAAGCATCCACAACGCTTGAGAGCTTTCTTAGTCTCTTCAGGCATTCTTCCAGCAGATTGATGTCTCGAATCAAAAGAGACAGATGAATCATAACGGATGCATCTTTTCTGGTTTCCACATTCATGGCATTCAATGGAATCTTCAGCTCATTAATCAGAGCGATGATGTCCGAAACCAGGTTCGGTCTATCCAGAGCATGGATCTGAACACGCGCGCTGTAGAGCTCCTGACTTTCTTTTTCCCATGATACTTCCACGATTCTATGGGTTTTGTCATTCTTGATGGCATCGATATTCGCACAGTCACTTCGGTGTATACTGATTCCCCTGAAGTTTGTGATAAATCCAATGATCTGATCACCCGGAACCGGATTACAGCACTTTGCAAAGCGAACCTGTACATTGCTCATACCGGCAACAACTACACCAAAATAGGACTTCTTCTTCGCTTTCTCTTTTTTCTTCTGTGCATCGATCATTTTTTCTGCTTCAAGAAGCGAGAGTCTGTTGTCTTCGTTGATTTTCGCCTTTTTTTCCTCTTCCAGGAAATCCTTGAGCGCTGTAACGATGGTGGATGGAAGCACCTGACTGGCACCTACGACAACGTAAAGATCGTCCATATTGTTGCCATGATATCTTCGAATCAGCTTATCCAGCATCTCTCCTTTAGCGATATCCGCAAAATTACGATCCTGTTTCTTCGCCTCTTTTTCAAGAAGTTCTTTTCCACGCTGAATGTTCTCTTCTCTTTTTTCTTTCTTGAACCACGCTTTGATTTTTGTTTTCGCCTGATTGGAAGTGGCAATATTCAACCAGTCTATATTGGGCCCTTTCGGCTTGGATGAAGTGATGATTTCCACAATTTCGCCCGTAGCCAGTTTGTAGTCCAATGTCACCATATTTCCATTGACTTTTGCGCCGATGGTACGGTTTCCGACATCCGTATGGATCCGGTATGCAAAGTCTATGGGTGTAGCTCTGAAGGGCAGATTGATCACTTCTCCTTTTGGTGTGAAAACAAATATCTCATCACCAAACAAATCAATCTTGAATGCTTCCATGAATTCTTCCGCATCGGATGTCTCTTTTTGCCATTCCAGCATGTCGCGCACCCAGATCAGTTTCTGGTCCATGGTGTCTTTGGGTGCTTCTTTCGAGGAACCCGTTTCTTTATACTTCCAATGAGCTGCGATACCATATTCTGCAACCCTATGCATTTCATAGGTTCTGATCTGGATCTCAAAAGGCTTTCCTTGAGGCCCGATTACAGTCGTATGGAGACTCTGATACATGTTGGGCTTAGGCATGGCTATGTAATCTTTAAAACGGCCTGGAATTGGTTTATAAATTGTATGCACTATGCCCAGTGCCGCGTAACAGTCTTTGATAGAATCCACAAGAACGCGAATCGCCGTAAGATCAAAAATCTGATCGATGTTCTTATTCTGAGCCATCATCTTTTTATAAATGGAATAGAAATGTTTTGGTCTTCCATCAATGTCACATTCAATGCTGGCGCTCTTGAGTTTACCCACAATATCGTCCATGATCATATTGATGTATGCTTCACGCTCTTTTCGTTTTTCAGCGATCTGATTCACCAGGTCATAATACTCTGTAGGATACATGTAGCGGAAAGCCAGATCTTCAAGTTCCCACTTGATTCTGAACATACCCAAACGATGGGCAAGGGGCGCGTAAATATCGAACGTTTCTTTTGATTTCTCCCGCTGTTTGTCTGGCTGCATATATCGGAGCGTTCTCATATTATGCAAGCGGTCTGCAAGCTTAATCAGAATGACTCTAATGTCCTTTGCCATGGCAAGGAGCATCTTTCTGACATTATCTGCCTGTTCCTCTTCCTTGGATTTATACTTGATCTTACCGAGTTTCGTCACACCATCCACGAGCTCAGCAATCTCAACACTGAACAGTTCGGCAATCTCGTCAAAGGTGTACTTGGTATCCTCGATGACATCATGAAGAAGCCCGGCCACCACGGTGTTGGTATCCATTCCCATATCCACAAGAATGGAAGCCACCTCAACGGGATGAGTCACATAAGGCTCTCCAGAGATTCTTCTCTGGTCACCATGTGCTTCAGAAGCCAGATTATATGCTTTTATGACCAGTTCCTTATTGATATTGCCCGCTTTATCAATTTTCTTCATTAAATCGTAGAGCATATTTCTTCCTCATTTCTACAGAATTCTTATACTTTGAAATATGGCATAGGCTGGTACGAAACCAGCCTATTAGAGTATGTATTTACTTCTTGTACTAAATGTCGTACTGTACCATGGATTCAACATGGTATCCTTCCAGTTTGTCTCTGCCTCTCAGTTCTGTAAGTTCTATCATGAAATCAATGGAGGCAACTTCCCCTCCAGCCAGTTCAATAAGCTTTGCGCATGCAGAAATTGTTCCTCCTGTAGCAAGCAGATCGTCTACAAGTGCTACTCGGTCCCCTTTCTTAAAGGCATTTTTATGAATCTCCAAAGTGTCTGTGCCATATTCCAGATCATACGTGATGGAAACAGTTTCTTGAGGCAGCTTTCCTGGTTTTCTGATGGGAATGAATCCAACACCCAGCGCATAGGCAAGGGGCACTCCAAAAATAAATCCTCTGGCCTCAGGACCTGCGATATAATCCACCTTCAGCTCCTTAAGTTTCTTTGCCATGGTATCTATCAGTTCCTGAAAGGCTTTTCCGTCGCCAATGAGCGGTGTGATATCTTTAAAACTGATCCCTTCCTTAGGAAAATTCGGGATGATTGCAATCTTTTCTTTAAAATCCATAATAACCCTCCATAGGTTTTCTCAACTGTTGATTAAGTATTTGGCTATCTGCTCTGCACGATGAATATCTTCTGTAGTCAGCAGTTCGATGATGATTCTTGCATTGTCTACCATGGACCAGGGATTATCCTTCGGTGTCAGAAGATCCTTAATAACCGTATCTCCTCCATCTGCCATGTTTTTAATAGAACGGATTCCATAATTCGTAGATACACGAAGTCTGTTTAGTCCCATTTTCAGAAGTTCATCATCCTCATTATTGTCATCAGAACCTAAATAAACTAGATCTGTATATCTGTATATATTTCTTGTGTCATAGTTCATGGACAGATCCTTTGCAAAAGCAAAGACATTTTTCATCAATGTGGCTTCAAAAATTTCGAAGCTGTACTCCACAATACCATCTCCATGACCCAATGTGACAAAATCTTTCCCCGAATCCTTGAGTGTTGTATGCACTTTTTCTGTGAACGATCGGTCCAGTGAAAGCATAACACCAGGATTGTAAAAATTGAGATGAGTTTTGACATCACTAATGAGACTCTCACGATTTCCTCCTTGCGGAATCAGGAAATAGTCAAAGTCTGCATTAAAGTACCGGAGCACCAGAATCAGCATTGCTATGCTGCAGATTCCCTCACGGTTTCCTTTGCCGTATATGATGATTTTTTCACGGCTGTTCACAGCCTCCATGATTCTTAAAATTGCCTTATGGGTATATCTCACAGAACTTACATTTTCAGGACCGCGAAATATTGCCCTAAGATACGTACTCACCATATGCATCCCTCACCTAATGAAACAACTATTATTATAATACAAAAACCAGCTCTTCACAATGAAGAACAGAAACCTTTGGGATTGAAGAAAGGTCACTTGGAGAAGTGACCTTTCTCATATCTGCCTAAAATTTTCTCGCTTTTATCTCTATTTTTTGATCTTATGTGCTCTATCTTCCAAGCTGATCCAGAATGGGGATGCAACAAAGAAGGTAGACAATCCGCCGACCATGACGCCAATAGATATTGGCAGGGCAAAATCTCTGATCTGAGGCACAAATATCGCAACAGACAGAATTGTAAAGAGCGTTGTCAGAAGTGTACCTACGGATCTGGAGAAGGATTCACTCAAGGAGAGATTGATGATCTCCTTATTGGATAACCCTGGGTGAAGCTTCTTGTTTTCTCTGACTCTGTCAAAAACAACTATTGTATCATTGATGGAGTATCCCAAAATAGTGAGAACCGCCGCAATAAACGGTGTATTCACAGAAATCCTAGCTACAGCATAGATTGCAATCAGGAAGAAGATATCATGAACCAACGCAAGGATTGCTGCAAATCCATAATTTTTCTTGAATCTGAAAGAAATATACAAAAGCATCAACGCTGCGGCAATAACGACCGCCTTCACTCCACCTTCTGTCAGTTCTCGCCCAACGGAAGCGCCAATCTCATCCAGTGTAATAATGCTGTCTTCTTTTAAAGAGTACTTTTCCTGAATCTCTTCAATCAGCTCATCAATGGTCTCTGTAGAAAGAGCCTGGCTTCTCACTTCAATCTGAGTATTGTCCACAACCTGTGTCTGAGCTTTGTCATCGTAAGTTTTGACAATTTCATCAATTTCCGTCTTGTCAAACTCTTGTCCAATTTCCATCACCAGTCTTGTTCCACCTGCAAAATCCAGGCCTAAGTTCAACCCTTGGGTTGCAGTGAAGAAGATACCAATGGCCATTACAGCAGCAGATATGACTCTCCAGTATTTTGCCAAAGCAATGAAGTCTCTTTTCTTTTTTTGCGCTGGGTTGGATGAAACACCAAAGTGTTCAGGCTTTGTGAGGAATCCCATGGAAACTCCCATCCAAAGCAGTCTTCTTGTAATCACAAGTGCTGAGAACATGGATATCACGATACCAATCATTAAGGTCAATGCAAATCCCTTCACTGCACCAGATCCAATATAGTAAAGAACCAGACCTGCAATGATTGTGGTGATATTAGAGTCAATGATGGAGCTCATGGCATTGCTGAATCCAGATTTTATCGCTTTTGGAATGTCATTTGTAACGACCAGTTCTTCTCTGATTCGCTCAAAGATCAGAACATTGGCATCCACAGCCATACCGATGGTAAGGAGGAACCCCGCGATACCAGATAATGAAAGTGTAGCATCGATGCCATAGAACACGAATAACAGAAGCCATACATAGAAACCTAGTGCTACAGAAGCAAGGAAACCTGGTCTTCTGTACCTTATCAGCATGAACAGCACAATCAGTGAAATACCAATGATTGATGCAGTAAGAACATCCCCCATAACACCTGCTCCAAGGCTTGCACCAACAGTCTTCACCTCAATGGCTTTAACTGGGTATGGAAGAGCTCCAGAGTTGATGATTCCTGCTAGATTCTGAGCTTCCGCTACGGAGCTCATTCCTGTGATAACCGCCTGACCACCACTGATCACGTCGTTTACCATTGGATTAGATAGCTGTTCACCATCCATATTAATGGAAATCTGCTTTCCTCTAAATTCTGTAGTTGCTTTTTCAAACTTTTCTGCACCAACTTCATTCAATATGAGAGATACCACGGGCTGGCTGTTGGAGTCCAGCATACCGGATGCAGACTGCACATCACTACCTGTGAGTATTACATTGCCCTCAGGATCTTTAAATGTCAGTTCTCCTGTTGTCTGAAGATTTGTAACGATATCGCTGGAATTGTAAACCCCAGGAATATCAATTCTGACACGTTTTTCTCCTTCGGTTGTAGAAACTGTTTCACTCACACCAATTTTATTCACTCTAAGGTCCAGAAGTGTCTTAATGGAAGAAAGCTCCTCTTGTGTGAGTTTCTCTGCCTGAACTTCCATCACCACTGAGACTCCACCTTGAAGATCCAGCCCTCGATTGATGACCTCACCAAAGGATTTAAAACGGTAGCCTCCCACCGTAAGCCCCTCTACAGCAGTAAAGGAAAGGAATGATAATAAGACTAAAATAATGACAAATAAAGATATACTGCCTTTTCTTTTCATCGTGAATTTACCTCCGATTTCTAATAGAACCATATTTTAGCTGTGTTTAATCAAAATCAAAGGGCAGGCGAAACGCTGCCCTTTTCTGACTTTATGTTTTCACCTTGTCCCAGGTATTATTCAGCAACCTCTGTACGAACTGACGCAACAGCATTCTTGGAGAATTTGATCTTTGTTCTGTCTGAACCTGTCTCCAAAGTAATGGCCTCTTCATCCAGTTTCACAATTTTTCCGATGATGCCGCCTCGTGTTGTTACCTCATCATTGATCTTCAGTTCACTGATCATCTTGGTGAACGCTGCCTTTCTTTTCTTTTCTGGAAGAAAGAGCATGAAATACATCAAACCAAGCATGAGAATGATGGGGAGTAATTGTCTTACGATATCCATAATTAAGCCTCCAATGTTTAATACTACTATTATAGTGAATTTTG
This sequence comes from Proteiniclasticum ruminis, assembly GCF_900115135.1. Classification (GTDB taxonomy): domain Bacteria; phylum Bacillota; class Clostridia; order Clostridiales; family Clostridiaceae; genus Proteiniclasticum; species Proteiniclasticum ruminis_A. Next base: position 668,532 of record NZ_FOVK01000001.1, read on the forward strand.
TATGAATAAGAAAGATATTCAGGTAAAGTTCTTCAATAAACTCTGATTATTTCTATTTTTCGACAGGTTCTTGTCCTCTGGACCACTCCGAAAGTTTATTCTCTTTAAATTCATGAAATCTGTCCTCATCCAGTGCTTTCCGGATATCTTCCATGAGCTTATTGTAGAAATAAAGATTATGAAGCACACAAAGCCTCAAAGCCAGCATTTCTTTCGCTTTAAAAAGATGTCTGATGTAGCTTCTTGTATAATGCTTGCATGCTGGACACTCACACCCTTCATCAATTGGCTTCTCATCCATCTCGAAGCGCTTGTTGTTCAGATTGATTTTACCCCTGGATGTGAATACATGTCCGTGCCTTCCGTTTCGTGCAGGAAGAACACAGTCAAAGAAATCCACGCCTCTTTCCACGGACTCCAGTATGTTTTCAGGTGTACCAACCCCCATAAGATAAATGGGTTTGTCTTGAGGCAGATGAGGAACTACCACATCCAGAATCCGATACATTTCCTCGTGAGTTTCCCCTACTGCAAGACCACCGATGGCATAGCCATCCAGATCCATTTTCGAAATTTCCTTGGCATGAGCAATTCGGATATCTTCATAAGTACCACCTTGATTTATGCCAAATAACATCTGCTTCTTATTGATTGTATCCTCTTTTGCATTCAGACGGTCCAGTTCATTTTTTGAACGGACAAGCCATCTTGTGGTTCTTTCCACTGATTTTTCCACATACTGCCGTTCTGCAGGCAGTTCAATGCATTCATCAAATGCCATGGCTATAGTAGAAGCCAAATTCGACTGGATTCTCATAGACTCTTCTGGCCCCATGAAGATGGAACTTCCATCAATATGGGAGTTGAAGGTAACACCGTCCTCTTTGATCTTTCGGATCTTTGCCAGTGAAAAGACCTGGAATCCCCCTGAATCAGTCAGAATGGGTCTATCCCAGTTCATAAACTTATGGATACCCCCCATCTTTCTCACCAGCTTATCCCCTGGTCTGAGGTGAAGGTGGTAGGTATTGCTCAGCTCTACCTGACACCCTATTTCTTTAAGATCCATGGAAGAAACAGCACCTTTGATTACCGCTAGAGTTCCTACATTCATAAATACAGGTGTTTCTATCGTTCCGTGAGGCGTTTCGAACCGCCCTCTTCGCGCTCTTTTCTCAGTTTTTAACAATGTGTACATTTATCCGTTCACCTTATTCCTTTATCAACATCGAATCTCCAAAACTAAAGAACCGATATTTCTCTTTTACAGCAGTCCTATAAGCTCTCATTACATTTTCCTGACCCGCTAAAGCAGAGACCAGCATAATCAGTGTGGACTCAGGCAGATGGAAGTTCGTAATGAGGCAGTCCACACATTTGAAACGATAACCCGGATAGATAAAGATCTTTGTATATCCGGAGGCTTCACGTACAAATCCTTTTTCATCTGCGATGGTTTCCAGGGTTCTTGTGGATGTGGTACCTACAGAAATAATTCTTCTGCCTTCATTTTTGGCATTGTTGATGATTTCCGCATTCTTTGCATCGAGACTATAGAACTCTTCATGCATATCATGGTTTTCCACAGACTCAACCTTCACTGGCCGGAATGTGCCCAGCCCCACGTGAAGTGTTAAGAAAGCTGTCTGCACTCCCATGCTTTGAAGCTTATCCAAAAGCTCTTTCGTAAAATGCAATCCAGCTGTAGGCGCTGCCGCAGACCCCTCTTCTCTGGAATAAACCGTCTGATATCTTTCTCTGTCTTCCAGTTTCTCTTTAATGTAGGGTGGAAGAGGCATCTCCCCTAAACGGTCCAGAATTTCTTCGAATACACCGTCATAGGAGAATTTTACGATTCTGTTGCCATTCTCAAGAACGTCCACAACTTCAGCCGTAAGAAGCCCCTCTCCAAAAATGAACTTGGCACCTTTGCGTGCTCTCTTTCCTGGTTTGGCTAAGCACTCATAGGTATCCAGCATCTTTCTGTTCAGAAGCAAGAACTCTATTTTCCCTTCTGTATCTTCCTTGACTCCAAGAAGCCTTGCCGGAATTACCCTGGTGTCGTTGAGAACGAGAACATCACCTTTTTTCAAAAAGTCAGGCAGATCCCCAAAATGCTGATGGTTGATCTCACCCGTTTTCTTGTCCAGAACCAGCAGTCTGGATGAGTCTCTCTTCTCCAAAGGATGTTGCGCTATAAGCTCTTCAGGCAAATCAAAATAAAAATCTTCAACTTTCAACTTTTTTCCTCATTTCTACAGTAAACTTTGTTGGCCGCTTTGATCTTTTTTTACCCCAAGGTGTTCATAGGTCTTATCGGTCACCACACGGCCTCGTGGTGTTCTCATGATAAATCCCTTCTGGAGAAGATAAGGTTCGTATACATCCACGATGGTGTCTACTTCTTCTCCGATAAAAAATGACAGAGTTTCCGCTCCAACCGGACCACCGTTGAAATGGTGCACCATGGCTTCCAGGATTTTACGGTCTATACGGTCAAATCCTTCATCATCCACATCTAATAGCTTCAGTGCCATTTCAGCAGTTTCGTCTGTAATGATGTTCTCACCTTTCACCTGAGAAAAATCCCGTACCCGCTTCAAGAGCCTGTTTGCAATTCTTGGTGTTCCTCTGGAACGTCTCGCGATGGAGAGCGCTCCTTCATCACTGATCTCAAAATCCAGTATCCTGGCACTTCTTACTATAATCTCCTTGAGTTCTTCGTTGCTGTAATACTCCATGGAAAGCTGAACGCCAAAACGGTCCCGAAGCGGTGAGGTCAGAAGACCAATCCGTGTGGTTGCTCCAATCAGCGTAAATCTTGCTAAATCCAGTCGGATGGACTTCGCCTGAGCACCTTTTCCAATGACAATATCCAAGGAGTAATCTTCCATGGCCGGGTAAAGAATCTCTTCCACAGTTCTGGACAGACGGTGTATTTCATCGATAAAGAGCACATCTTTGTCTGTAAGTGTTGTCAGGATCGATGCGAGATCCCCAGCTTTTTCGATGGCAGGACCAGATGTGATTTTTAAGGTCCCTCCCATTTCCCTGGCAATGATATTCGCTAACGTTGTTTTTCCAAGTCCGGGCGGTCCATGAAGAATTACATGATCCAGAGATTCCTCTCTTAATTGCGCCGCTTTAATAAAAACCTTCAGATTATCTTTGACCTTATCCTGTCCGATATATTCCGAGAGTTTTAACGGTCTTAAGGAATATTCGTTTACTATATCCTCCTCCATGAACTCAGAGGTTATCACGCGTTCATTCATTTTCTCTCTCCTAATTCATCAGATATTTCAGGGCATCCTTTAATACATTTTCAATGCTCTGCTCCCCATTGATTTCTTCCAGCGCTTTATTTGCTTCACGTTCAGAATATCCCAACGTCATTAGCGCCGCCAGTGCTTCATTTGCAATATTATCTGATATTGCTTGTTTCTTCTGATCTTCATCCAAGGAAGACAGATCTTCAATATGGATTTTTCCTTTTAATTCGAGTATGAGACGTTGAGCAATCTTCTTGCCAATCCCAGGTGCTTTCATCAGAAGAGACTCATTTTCATGCACTATGGCATACTTCAGATTCTCCGGAGCACTGGCAGAAAGAAGTGATAATGCAGCTTTCGCTCCCACTCCGTTTATTGTGATAAGGATTAAGAACAGTTCCAGCTCCTCTCTTGTGGAAAATCCATATAAGCCAATAAAATCTTCCCGGACAATCTGTGTAAGAAATAAGGTCACTTCCTCATTGGTTTGAGGCATCATCGCCATGGTATACCCTGAAGTGAAAATCTTGTATCCTATTCCACTGTTTTCCACGGTCACATAGTCTTTAAAAATACCGACAAATCTGCCTCTAACATAATCGTACATTCTCATTCCTCCACATAATTTCTTTACTATCTTATCATGATTCTATTGAAATATAAATCAGATGATCTACCAATTCCAATCTTCGAGACATGAAATAAATCGTTGCCAAGTGGATGGATCACTCGGCAACGACTCCTCCAAGCCTATTATTCAAAAACAAGTGTATGTTATTTACCATTGAAAGCTGAATAAAGCTCCTCATTGAAAACCACGTCAAGCTCACCAATGAACTCTTTATGACCATTAACACCACAAAAATTATATTTAAACATAAATAGTCCATTTGATGGTTCGAAGTCAAAAATTCCGCCCATATCGTATTGCTTGGATCCGTTCCTTATTGCATAAAGGATAGCTTCATAATTCATCTGAATGCTTGCATTCAAGTTGCGTTTGTTATTGGAGCTTGCAGCATAAATATAAAAAGACTTTTTATTGTATGAAACTACTATACAAGTTGAAAGAACCTCATTTTCATCATCAAATGTTTCAAAAATACACGCATCACTATAACCGTTCATCAATCTTACAAAGTACTCTTTAGGCCGATAAAGAATCCCCTGCCTTTTGGACATGTCTACGGTTAAACTGTAAAATCGGTCCAAAGCTTCTTCAAATATTAAATCAGAGACTCTAATGATCCGGGTACTCAACCCATTCTTATAGGTTTTTCTGATTTTTGTACGTTGATTGCTTGAAAAAAGCTTCATGACCTCCTCTTCACTTATGTCCTCCAAATCTAAAATCATGTTATGCTTTGGATTTGTAAACACTTTAATATTCTCCTGTTCATTGGAACGGAAAGCATATCCTAAACCGCGGTACTTCTCCACTAACTCATTATCTTGTAACACTTCAGGGTCCATTCTCAGAAAAAAACCATTGCGTTTTTTTACAACAGGTATCGCTTCCTTTATGAGCTCCTGAACAGTTTCTATATCATAAAAATCACATACGGGACCTCTTGGTGCATACATAAATGCATTTTCCCCATCATTTTTCACTGATAATATGGATAAAGCCGCCCGGATTTCTCCGTTATCATCTTCAAGAAAAACATAATCTGCATCCCAATTGTTTTTCACTTCTTTCCACCCCATTGACTGGAGCATATGCCCATAGGGACTTTCTTTCACATAGTTCTCATATTTTTTCACCATAATATCATTGTTCAAATCTAATACCGGCATCTCTGTCCTCACTTTCATCCTAACATTCATTACATCAAAATCTAGCTCAGTTTTCTTTCCAAATTCTTTATTAGCGATTTTTTATACAAAGAAAAATATCTGAATATCACCCATCTTCTTTGTAATGATAAATCTTTTTCGTAAAACAATGTTGTTCCTCTATTTTCGATTTTTTTAGCTTTATGAAACAGTTCTAAATCGGTTCTTTCAAGCATCTTATATACATTACTAGAAAAGCAATTCATCCATAAAAAATTCTTGTCTCCATAGATGATGCTTTCAACAGGTTTCTTCATCACAAGATCTTCCACAATTGGCACAGCAATATTGGCTCCTGCAAGAGTTGAAAAAAAACTGCTTCTGCCTTGACGCATGTTAATCTCAAACACTTTGAATTTGCCATCTGACGCGTCAAGTTTAAAATCAAAATTCGATAATCCAGTATAGTTGATACTTTCAAGGAAGTGCTTTATTTTACGATAAAGCATCTGGACATCCTCATTCATTTCAGGACTGATGATTGCCACATAATTCCCTCTCATTACAGGATCCGGATCCTCAATGGCGATTCTTCCAAGTGACATAAGTCTCACTTTCCCTTGACTGTCTGAGTAGACATTCATGACATACTCATTTGTCACATCCCCATACACATATTCCTGCAGTATCATGTTGTGTTTATAACCCGCTCCATATACTGAACTGAGTGCTTTATTCAGAGAATCTGCATCTTCGAGAATATACGCTTTTTCTTTGCCTTCAAATTTGAGATCAAAATAATCGCTGCTCTCCGCTGGTTTCAAGACGACAGGGAAAGAAAGCTCTGATTTGTGTTCTGAATAGTCCCTAGAATCAATCATTTCTGCCTTGGGATAATCCAGGCCATACTTCTCGCATAATTCATAAAAATTCATCTTATTTGACAGAAAAATCCCTTGGTCTGCATCCGTGTAAGGAATTACGTAGTATTTGCTCAACTCATTGTAATTGCTTAAAATCCTAAAAACATACTGTTCACTTGCAGCGAACAAAATAAGCTTCTTTTTGGAGTTTTCGACTGCATAATCCACCAGTGTTTTAACCATGATGTTATCATTCGAAAAGTTCGGCACTTCTGTCACATCGCAAATTTTTGAATGATCAACCATAAGCAGCTTTCTAGTTCCAAAAACTTTGCTGATGCTTCCATAAGCCATATGAAAAGCTCTTGCGACTCCATACGTATTCAAATCTGTACCGATGATAACAGGTTGGAAAAATACACTCTCTATCATAGTAGAATCCTCACTTTCAGTTCTCTTTGATGATATCAATAATTATTGTATTCAATTTACATATTATACCATTGGGTTGGTCTTTCGCAAACATTAGGAAAGCATCATTCATTATAGACCTTATGATCTTTTGAGTGAAGTGAAAAATCTTGAAGCTTTTCTAATTTAAAGTCAATCCATCTCAGAATACTCCTAGGGAAGTACCTCTCACCGGGTCATAGTACCGACAAATCTGAGAGTCTTCCTACGGAAAATGGGTTCCCGCTGGCAAGCAGGAACCCATTAATATTCAGACAGTATTGTCATCTACAATTAATCCTAAAGGAAATCAACCAAATTATTGGTGAAGTGCTCTAAAATGAACCTATTTTGTTTCTTCATCATAATCAACATCAACCACTTTGTGGTCTTGTTTAAAAAATGTATCATCATGGACACTTTTGACCTGAGTCACTGGAGGTTCTTCCTCCTTTACCGTTGCTTCTGAATAACTCCGATAATAATTCTCTTCTTTTCGTTTATAGCTCTCTCCAGTGGTTCCAGAGAAAAGCGGACGTATAAGCCGCCTATAGATATACCAAATACCAAACCCCAACAGTATGTAAGGCAACAAGGTAATGGCAAAAGATATTACAAAGAAAATTATCACAATGCTTATCAGAAACCCTACTAAACTCTGTCCTCTCATTTTCATCTTCTCCCTCAGTTTTCTTGAACTATGTCCTCATTCTAACGGAAGAAGATTAAATGAGCATTAAAGGTCCTTACAGTTTAGAATACGCTACAGCAACTTTTGCAGCAACTTCTGCATTGTTGAATACCAACTGGATATTTGATTCAAGAGAATCTCCTCCAGTTATTTCCTTTATTTTTGCAAGAAGGAATGGGGTTGTCTCTTTACCTTTAATCCCTTTCTCATTCGCTTCAACGACTGCATCTTCAATGACCTTTGTGATGAAAGCCTCGTCCATGGAGTAGTTTTCCGGAATCGGATTTGCAATGAGTGCTCCTCCATGAAGCCCAAGTGACCATTTGGTTTTCAGAACTGATGCCATCTCTTCTGGTGTGTCAATTCGATAGTCCACTGGGAAACCGCTCTTTCTGGTATAAAAAGCTGGAAGCTCTTTTGTGCCATAACCAAATACAGGCACACCTTTGGTTTCAAGATATTCAAGTGTTAATCCGATATCGAGGATGGATTTTGCACCAGCACATACTACAGCAACGTCAGTAGCCGCCAGCTCTTCTAAATCCGCGGAAATGTCCATGGTTGTTTCAGCGCCTCTATGTACACCACCGATACCACCTGTAGCGAAAATCTTGATCCCCGCCATATCGGCAATGATCATTGTGGAAGCAACTGTGGTCGCACCATCTTTCTTCATAGAAACAATGTAAGGGATATCCCTTCTGGAGACCTTTGCAACATCAGGAGCTTTCCCCATATAATCGATCTCTTCTTTTGTAAGCCCTGCTTTCAGAACGCCACCAATAATACCGATGGTTGCAGGTATTGCTCCGTTTTCTCTGATGATTTCTTCCACTCGAAGGGCAGTTTCAACATTTTTGGGATATGGCATACCATGAGATATAATCGTGGACTCCAATGCCACCACTGGCTTTCCGTTTTCTAACGCTTCCTTTACTTCCTGGCTTGTAACTACATACTGATTCATTTCATTTCCTCCACTTTTTTCATTATTTTTCTGATTTCACTTTCGGACAGGTCCGGATTAATGGTTTCATAAGCATTCATTGCCATGACGGATGCTCCAATGGCGAATCTCACCTTATCCTTGATTGGAAAACCATGGAGCTCTGAGTACACTAAAGCTGCCTGAAATGCATCTCCAGCTCCCGTGGCATTCTTCGGTGTCATCTTTGGTGCTTTCATCATCCCGTTCTTTAGACCATCGCTATAAAAAACCCCTTCTGGTCCCAGTGTGATAAAAACATTCTTAACCCCTTCAGAATGGAAAAACCCGCAGGCCTTCTCCAAGTCATGGTAATCTTGGATAGCGATGCCTGATAGAGCTTCTGCTTCCAGCCTGTTTGGTTTTATGGTATGGAATGCCCCAATGACACTCTTTGCTCGCAATGCTTTTGTATGGGATACGGTATCCAAAAACAGATCGTTCTCCTTGAATAAATCTACCCCATATCGGAAGATCTCCTCTTCCAAGTTCGTATCAAATACGATCACCTGACTTTTAAGAATCACTTGTTTAGAATCCTCCAGATATTTTCTGTCCAGCTTCTTGAAAATATTCATCGAAGCAATGGCCAGATCCATATCATTTTCATGGTCAAGAATGGCCAGATACGTACCAGTACCTTCCTCCTGCACTCTCTTCACATGGCTCATATCGATCCCTATTTTTTCTGATTCTTTGATGATCTGATCTCCATAGATGTCTTCACCAACGACAGTGAACATTTTGGTATGTGTACCTAGTCTTGCAAGATTCTCTGCTATATTTCTGCCTACGCCGCCCAGGGAGACTTTTACGCCACCCGGATTAGAATCCTGACGTTTCAGTTCATGAAATGGATAACCAACAATATCCATGTTGGCACCACCTATGACTGACACGTGATCTCTCTCATCAACCACATAGCCTCGACCTCTTATGATACCTTTTCTCGTGAGATTGGTGATATGGACAGCTACGGAGGACCTTGTGATTTGCAGTGCTTCCGCAATTTCTTGCTGTGATACAAACGGATTCTTCTTGATGATTTCAATAATCTCGAATTCTCTCTGTGTAATTTTGATCACCCCTAAATAAGCTAATGCTTAATTAATAAGCTTATGCTTGTATTATAATGTAAGATCATACCAGAATCAAGAGTTTCCATAAAAAATAACCGCAGAAAACTGCGGTTTATCGTTTAATATCTACAAGGAGCCTCTTATACTCCTCGTGTAACTCTATCAGGTTGTCTTTCGTTTCAGATGTGATATCTCCCGAAATCATTTGAGCAATTGAATTCTCAACATTCTTCAGCACTCCTAATGTCTCATACTTTGCCAAATAGGTTTCAGGAGGCAATGCAAGCTCTTCCACCAGGACATTTAGTGTGGCGCTTCGTTCTTTAAGGTCATATACATCAGACACATCCAGGACTTTATTCACTATCCCATTGAAAACATCTCCTAGTCCCAGACCTTTCATGAATCTGTTGACACGAAGCGTCGTCAGGTGCGCGATATTCTCTTCTATGAGCTTGCTCTGATTTTCATAGCTTTCCACAACTGTATTAAACTTCTCCCGATAGTTCTCCAACTGTTTCAGCTCTTCAGCCAAGGCTTGCTGCTGCTTTTCTATCTCCGCTTGAGCGATACGTTCTTGTTGGGTATCCACAGCAATTTTTACTGCATTATACGCTACAAACACAAACAAAGCCAGCAGAATAACCAATGTCATGCGCATTATGATGGACTTTTTAGGCTTATTGAGTTCATGATCTGGATCATAGATCCCATCCTCGTCCGGTCTTTTTCTTAGTTCATTAAACGGACGGCTTTCATCTTTTACAAACTGCGGATTGTGATCTTGTGTCCGAGAACTTATGAACTTTTGATGATCCGAGCTATATCCGCCCAGAGTAACTTTTTTACCAGTTAAAGGAGAACCACACTGGTTACAGTACTTGCTTCCTTCAACATTGCCATGTCCACAAATCGAACACTTCAAAATCCATCACCTACTTTATTATTACTTCCACTATACACCAGTGACATTATACGATTCTTTGTAAAGCATAAACTTTTCCTTAAAAGTGAATCTGTCTGAAGCAAAACATCTTGCAATGAAAAAGACCAGATATCACAATATCTGATCCATTCTTTCTTGTATTATCCAAGTGCAACATCCAGGATCATCATGATGGTAAAACCTACCATGACCCCCATGGTTGCATAGTCCGAGTTATTGTTTGACTGCGCCTCAGGTATCAATTCTTCCACAACCACATAAATCATTGCACCAGCCGCAAAGCACAGGGCAAACGGTAGAATACTTCTCATGCTTAGAACAAGCAGAGCACCCAAAACACCTGCAATGGGCTCAACGATTCCAGAAGCCTGACCATAAAGAAATGCTTTTGATCTGCTCATCCCTTCACGCCTGAGTGGAATGGAAACGGCTGCCCCTTCAGGAAAATTCTGAAGCCCGATACCAATGGCAAGGGCAATGGCTCCCATGAGGCTCGAGGATTCAATTCCGGCTGCTACAGCCCCAAAAGCCACCCCCACTGCCAGCCCTTCTGGAATATTGTGGAGAGTTATGGCTAGAACCAGCAAAACACTTCTCTGCCAGGATGTTTTAGGACCTTCCTTCACTTTGGGACCTAATCCAAGATGCATATGAGGAAGAGTCTTATCTACTATAAATAGAAACAGCCCGCCTGACATGAATCCCATGGCCGCCATAAGCCATGGATTGAATCCCATTTCTTCAGCCAGGTCAATGCCCGGACTAATCAGAGACCAGAAACTTGCAGCAATCATTACACCTGCGGCAAACCCCAACATCGTATCAAACACTTTTTTATGAATGGTTTTAAAGAAGAAAACCAGCGCTGATCCCAAGGCTGTAACTCCCCATGTAAACAACGTGGCATATAAGGCCTGAATGGTGGGATCGAAACGTTCAAAGAATGCAACCATAGGCTCACCTCAACTTCCAGATAGTATGTGTTTATCCTTCGAAATCTTCATGGAACTCTGCATTATGATAAACATTATCCACATCTTCATCTTCCAGCAGCTTATCCACTAATTTTTGGAACAGGATGGATGTTTCTATATCCAATGACGTAGTCACGTTGGGAATCATAGTCACTTCACCTTCGAGGATTTCAATTCCTGCTTCTGAAATCGCTGCTTTTACAGCATCAAATGCTTCAGGCTCCGTAATGATTTCTAGAACCTCCTCTTCGGAAGTCATATCCTCAGCCCCACTTTCCAGCGCAAGCATCATGATTTCTTCTTCATCCAATTCTTCCGTCTTCTCGATGACAATCTGGCCCTTCTTATTGAACATAAACATAACTGAACCGGAAGTCCCTAGATTCCCACCGAACTTATCAAAGATATGTCTTACATTTCCTGCTGTTCTGTTCTTATTGTCCGTATAAGCTTCCACAATCACTGCTACGCCATTGGGGCCATATCCTTCATAAACCATGTCTTCGTAATTCGCGCTGTTTACATCGCCCGCAGCTTTCTTCAGCAATCTTGTGATGTTATCATTTGGCATGTTGGCTGCTTTCGCCTTCAGTATCACATCCCGCAGCTTTGCGTTGGTTTCTGGATTTGTTCCATCCTTCGCTGCCATCATCAGCTCCTTGCCGATTTTAGTAAAAATCTTTCCTCTTTTGGCATCTACCTTGCTTTTTTTCGCTTGAATATTATGCCACTTAGAATGTCCTGACATATCAATCACCCTCCATTTTCTTACAATCCACTATTATAGCACTCCTGCTAGCCTTCTTCAAACTCTTTATAGAGCCGCTGCTCCATCTTGTAGTATAAAGACGCATCTGAAACGGAGATTCTTGCATGGCTGGATGTAAGGTTGACTATATCGCTTTTTAGTATAGGCAGCACAGTTTCTTCAATGTAGATCTTCAGTGTAACCTCTGATGTGTACACAATCTCTTCTGTCTCAATCTGCTGCTCCCTCAAATAGTATTGAACCTTCCCTAAAAGATCATATTCAATGTGCAGGTCCACTTCAAAACCTATAACCCTCTCCACAATACCAGAAGCTTTTACAGCATCCGATGCTCCTTTCACATAAGCTCTAGTTAAGCCGCCAGCTCCAAGGAGAATCCCGCCAAAGTATCTTGTGACAACAACGCACACATTTCTTAAGTCATTTTTCTTAAGAACCTCGAGTATGGGAATCCCCCCCGTACCTTGCGGTTCACCATCATCGCTGTATCTTTGAACATTCATGTTCTCGCCAATGGTGTAGGCATACACATGGTGCCTCGCATCTTTATACTTCGCTTTGATCTCATCAATAAAAGCTCTTGCCTCCTCTTCTGAGAAAACCCGTTTACAAGCTCCTATAAAAGTAGATTTCTTTTCTACAAATTCTGACTCTGATTTTCGTAAAACCGTTTTATATCCCATTACAGCCAGTACACGTTCTCCTTTATAAGTTCTTTTCCAGAAGGTGTCTTCACTTCTCTGAAGTCTCTTTTTAAAAGATTCTTGTGATGAAGAAGGTTCAGAATGCCTTCCATCTGAATATCGAAGTTCTGGAACAGATGGTCTGCAATGATCTCCCTCGCGCTCATTGGTTGCGATTTTTCTCTGAAGTACTGAAGAATCACTTCGGAAGCTTCTGTAATTTCCTGATCTATGGTCTGTTTCAGGTACTTGTTCACCTGTCTTATTTTTATCTCCAGATTTTCGCCGGAAACCAGGTACTGGTACTTTTCCTGATAGCCTGGATCAAGGCCTGCAGCCATCCCTATGGTGTCTTTGGAGATCATATATCCTCTGGAGTTGACATAAACAGAAGCGTAGAGCTCCATGGACTCCAGGACGGAATTGTATGCGCCATAATAGTTTCTGTTATGAAGAAACTTATCTGTCGCATCTATGCTTTTAATGAGTTTTCCCAAGTAAGACAGTGTCCATTTTCTTCTGTCCATTTCAGGATAAAATCTGCATTGGTTATAATGCTCTGTAATATCACTGTCTTTCGAGAAAACAAGCTTGGAAGAGGAAAAAATTCTATGAATATAACTTCCCTTCACCTCAAGCCCTTTTAAAGTCATGAACTCTTTCTTGCTCATCACCTTAAAATGCACCGGTACCCCATGTTCCATTGAATAGACATTTTCGACGCCCTCTTCTTCACCATCATAAATCACAAAGAAATCAATATCTGAGTTTTCCCAAAGATCTCCATTGACAATACTGCCAAAAACAAAAGCTGCCAGAATATCTCGTGTATCGCTCATACTCTTGGTTACTTCATGATAAACTCTCTGATATTCAATGATTAGATTCTTCATGGTCTCCTCCTTCAATGATAAAGGGTTCAAATTTCACAAAGTCCTTTTTCAGAATCTTGGCTTTGATCTTCGTTCCCAGTTCCTCATAGGATTCCTGAAGCAGCACACCACTCTCGTGTACAGATGAAATGAGTTTCTGCTGGTCATATGGTATGAGCGCTTCTATTTCCAGCAAATGATCTGGAAGAACTTCATTAAACAGCTCCATCAGTTCTTTCAGATTCGTTCCATTTTTTGCAGATATCTCAATGATAGGATACTTCCCATGGTATAGTTCTTCCACCTGCTCCGTGACATAACTCTTCCCTTTATCAATTTTATTGATGGCAATGATCTTTCTAGTTTCACCAGCACCAATTTCATTGAGCACTTCATCCACTGCAACTGCTTGTTTCAGACAGTCATCCACTGACCCGTCAATCACATGAACCAAGAGATCGGAATAGATTACTTCTTCCAGTGTGGATTTAAATGCTTCCACAAGATCATGGGGAAGCTTTCTGACAAATCCTACCGTATCCGTTAACGTCACCACTCTATTATTTTCAAGACTTAATGCTCTTGTAGTTGTATCCAGTGTCGCAAAGAGCATATCCTTTTCCAAAACCTTTTCTTTCACCACCGCATCTTTTGACGCAATATCAGCCAAAGCATTTCTGAGCGTGGATTTACCTGAATTGGTATACCCCACTAGAGAGATTCTTGGAATCTCATTCTGATTTCGGTTTTCTCTCTGGACGCCTCTAATGGCCACAACTTTTTTCAGTTCGTTTCTTAGATCATTCACTCTCTCTCGGATCTTCCGACGGTCAATCTCCAGTTTCTGTTCACCAGGTCCTCTCGTTCCAATGCCTCCACCTGTTCTGGACATAACCGTACCAAGACCAATAAGTCTCGACATTCTATATTTCAACTGAGCTAGTTCCACCTGAAGCTTCGCTTCTTTACTTCTGGCTCTTTTCGCAAATATCTCAAGAATCAACGTCGTTCGGTCAATGACTTTCACCCCAAGCTCATCCTCAAGGTTTCTGATCTGACTGCCTGACAGTTCATCATCAGCGATGACCATATTGCTTCTTGAAAGCTGCAGTGCATCTCTGATTTCAGACACTTTACCCTTGCCGACATAATAAGCATTATCCTGGGTTGCTCTCTTCTGATACAGGAGTTCTCCTACAGAAACCTCTGCAGCTTTTGCCAGTTCCCGAAGCTCATATAGACTTTCTTCCGAATCTAGCCCGATAAGGACTGCCCGCTCTTCTTCCTCTTCCAAATCTTCCGCATCCAGAAGAAGACCCTCATTAAAGAGGATCCGATCAATGATATTGAATCTTTGGGCTTCCTCTACACTGAGGGGTTTTGTGGCTTCCACATGAATTCTCTGATTCTCTACTGTAAGAAAGCCCATGACCACTTCTGGTGCTTCCTTGACGCCTATGGCAACTATTGCATCCAGTTTCATTTTTACCAGTGCTGAAATATCCAGTGCTGAAAGATTCGGATTGCCGTTGGGATGTGTATGAACGACCCTTACTCTTGAGAGTTTGTTGTCCCTTAAGTCCACCAAAGGCATAGAAACAGTGCTGCTGTCACCTATGGTGACTTCCAGCACCTTTCCCTTACGGTCAATAAGCACACTGACTTCACGGTTGAGCTCTTCAGTGGCTTTCGTCATGATATGGATAATATCATCATTCAAAAATGAGTATTTTTCTGTTTTTATATCAAAAATTGCTTCCAGTTCTTCTAGGATACGCTTCCGTACACCTTCAATATTTCCAGTAATCACAAGATTTCCTCCTTTTTTTCAAGGTTCTTGACATATTCACATCAATTATATATTATTTACTTTAATATGTACACTTTGAAAGGAAACGGTGAATGAAGCTCATGGAAAACAAAGAGAGAAATATTCTCATATCAGCTGAGGAGATTCAGGATAAGGTTAAGATTGTAGGAGCACAAATTACTGAGGACTATAAAGGTAAAAAACTGTATGTTCTGTCTCTGCTTAGAGGTAGTTTCATTTTCACAGCGGATCTTGTGCGTGCCATCGATTTAGACACAACCATCGGCTTTATGACAACTTCATCTTATGGACACAGCGAAACATCCAATGGCAGCTGTAAGGTTGTAAATGATGTGCCTGACAACATTGAAGGCTATGATGTGCTCATTGTGGATGATATCATCGATACCGGAATCACCATGGAGTTTGTCGTAGAGTATGTCAAAGCCAAAGGCGCGAATTCAGTAAAGACCTGTACCCTGTTAGATAAGCCATCCAGAAGAAAAGTCGACATTACTGCAGATTACTGCTGCTTCGAAATCGAAGATGTCTTCGTTGTTGGCTATGGCCTGAACTATGGGGATTTCTATCGAAACATCCCTTATGTTTTCAACTGGAAATAGTTCTAGAAGAGAATTGTCAAGGAATCTTAAGAGTTTAATAAAGATGCTCTACTTCAAGGTAGAGCATCTTTTATGCTATAATACTTAGGTAAATATTCTACGGAGGTAAGATGATGGTAAGTAAGCCAAATACGCGAAAGAACGCCAAAAGCAACTCCTTCACCTATTTCGCGAAATTCGTAAAGTTCTTTTTTATTTTGTTTATGATTATAACAATGGCAGGTTCACTCTATGTGGCCAAAATTGTCCTTGATATTGCAGAAGAAGCTCCTGAAGTATCCATCAACCGCTTTCTCTCTTTAAATGAGCCCAGTATTGTGCTGGATGATGAAGGCAATCAGATGGACCTGATCCATACCGATGAGGTTCGTTTCCCCATCGCTTTGGAAGACATGGGGCAGAATATCATTGACGCATTCATTTCCATTGAGGATGAACGTTTTGAAAAACATAAAGGTGTGGATTACAGAAGAACGATAGGTGTTACTCTTCGAGACATAATAGGTCAGGTCACCGGCAATAGAGACATGCAGGGTGGTTCCACACTGACGCAGCAGATTATCAAGAATACTTTCCTCACAAGAGAGCAGAAGTATGAAAGAAAAATCAAGGAAATCTTCATGGCCCTTCGCGCAGAGAAAATGCTGACAAAAGATCAGATTCTGGAAACATATCTCAACAGCATCTTCCTGGGCGGTCGAGCCAACGGTGTGGAAGCGGCAGCCAGACAGTACTTTAATAAGTCCTCAAAAGACCTGACTGTAATCGAAGCTGCCTATATCGCGGGCACAACCCAAAGCCCAACAAACTTTTATGCATTCTCACAAAGCTCCACGGCAAATCCGCAAAAGTACATCAACCGTACTCAGCTTGTCCTGAACGCTATGAGAGACAACAAGAAGATCACTGAAGAAGAGCATGCGCAGTATACAGAACAGCTGAACTCTGCACTGATAGATCCTGATGAAAAAATCGCAAAAGGCGAAGAATTGCGCCTGAAATTTGAATCAGGAGAAATCACTGAAGAAGAATACAACTACCAGACGGATGTGTTAGAAACGGGAATTGTGTTCAACCAGACCAGTATCGTGTCTGACAAATACAATTATGAATACTTCACCCGTCCAGTCCTTGACCAGGTCAAAGCTGATCTTAAGGAAGTCAAAGGATATACCGACGAAGAAATTGAGCAAATGATTGCCTATGGGGGATTGGTCATTCACTCCACCATGGACAGAGATGCACAGGAATATGCTCAATCCGTTCTCTCTGACTTTGAAAATGTAAAAGCAGAATATGTTCTCGTATTGGAAGAAGAAGATAAAGCAACGGGAACCATTGTGGAGAAAGAAGACAGAAGAGAGGCCGAAGCCGCTTTCTCTGCAGTAGATTATAAGAGCGGTCAGGTTAAAGTCCTCGTGGGAGGACGTGATGCCTCAACCCCTGGAACAAAAAACAGAAGCTATTATTCTGATACCTTTGGTGTTTTGGGTGTTCTTAGAGGATTAGGTTCTGCCACAAAACCCCTTACCGTTTATGGCCCTGCACTGGAGTCTGGTACTATCACTTTAGGGTATGCAGCTCTTGATGAGCAGTTTAAGAGGCCTCAGGACAACGCCATCTTGAACTCCATCAATGTACCTGGTAACCGTACAAGTTATCCAAACAACGTGAATTTCCGATACACCGGTCCCACCACCATCCGAAAATCATTGGTGAACTCCTACAATACTGTAGCTATGAGAACTTTGTTAGGTTTAGGTGAGTATCAGTCAGTGGCCATGTCCTATGGAGAAAAATTCGGACTAGTATTTCCTAAGAATGAAGACGGCAGCAACAACCTCGGGCCAGTGGGTCCTGCCTATCTGTCCTTAGGACGTAATCAGCAAATGGACAAAGATGGCGCGAACCCCTTAATTGTTTCAGGTGCCTATGGTGCCTTCGGCAATAACGGTGTTGTCACTGAAAACATTCTTTATACGAAAGTCACAGATGCAGACGGAAGAATCATTTTAGAAAAAATTCCAGAGTCCACTCAGGTTCTCTCCGCGCAAAATGCTTATTTACTCTATGATGTGATGAAAGATGTAGTGAAAAACAATGTACCAAGTACAAGACTGACCTCCATGCCATTGGCCGGTAAGACAGGTACCAACACGAAAGGAGATCAAAGCGATCAGATTGACCTTTGGTTTGCAGGTGTCTCTCCTTATTACTCAGCAACCATATGGTTTGGAAATGACTATAACTCCCGTCTCCTGATTCCAGGAACTGATCGGGGTATTTCCTCCTATTCCACTCAGTATGCCTATGGAAAGATTATGGCATACCTTCATGAAGGACTTGAGGTAAAAGATATCGCAAGACCATCCGGACTAACAAGTGCGTCCTTCTGCTTTGTGTCAGGTGGAATCCCCAATGAGCAGTGCTACATTGAAAACACTGTGGCATCTGACCTTTTTGTCAGTGGCACACAGCCAAAACAAGTATGTACTGTTCATACCTATGAACCACCTGTAATTGACCCGATTCCGGAAGAGCCAGAAACTCCAGCTCAGACTCCTGGAAATCCGGGTAACGGCAATGGAAACGGCAACGGCAACTAATTCCTAAACCGATGAAAACAGGACCTCTGAGAAGAAAACTTTTCAGAGGTCCTATTTGTTTATACAGCTTCTGCTGTATACTGGAGTAGATGGCATCAGGATGAAAGAAGGTGGATTATGAAAACAAAAGAACAGATCCTATTGGAAACCATAGAAAATGCAACACTTGAAGAAATCATTGAGTTATCAGAAGAACTGCATCCTGTAGATCTGCTTGAAGCCCTGCAGGACTATGAAGGAAACTCAAAAGATCTTCTGGATAAATTCCCCGATGAGTATATTGCCATGGTCATTGATGAAGCAGAGCTGGACGAAAAATATGAAATCCTTTCTTTGTTTCCTCAAAAACAGAAACAGGAGATCATCTCAGAAATGTCCTCCGATGAACTGGCCGATATGCTTGGAACCATCGATGAGGAAAGTCAGCGTAATTTGCTGGATGGGATGGAAGAGGACTATCGGGAGGAGATGGAAGAACTACTCTCCTATAGCCCAGAGACCGCTGGTGGTCTTATGGCTACAGAATACATCGCTGTGAAAGAGTCCATGTCCATTGACGAGACATTGAAGTTTCTGAGAGATATTTCACCAAATGCAGAAACACCGTATTACATCTATGTTACGGATGACCATAAAGTGCTAAAAGGTATTGTCCCCATCCGAAGCATTTTGATTTCTGAACCAAAAGCCCTGGTTAAAGACGTCATGGTACAAAATGTCACGACCATTCCCATTGACATGGACCAGGAGGAAGTTTCCAACTTATTCCAGAAATACGGCTATATGGCAATGCCTGTTGTGGATTCAGATCAGATTCTTATGGGGGTCATTACTCTGGATGATATCATTGAAGTCATGTCTGATGAGCACACAGAAGATTTGTATCGTCTTGCTGGACTGGATGAAGAAGAAGAAGTGGACGGGACCATACTGGACTCTATCAAGAGCAGACTTCCCTGGCTTATTGTAAACCTTGGAACTGCAATGCTCGCTTCTACAGTAGTGAGGCTTTTTGATGACACCATCGGTAAAGTAGTCGCACTGGCTGTGTTTATGCCTATTGTCGCAGGTATGGGTGGAAATGCGGGAACGCAAACCCTTACACTTATTGTAAGGGGAATCGCATTGGGCGAGATAGACTTTGAAAACAAGAAAGAGATCTTGAAAAAGGAAAGTCTGGTAGGTTTGATTCACGGAGTAATTTTGGGACTCATCGTTGCCCTAATCGCAGGACTCTGGGAGCAAAATCTTGTCTTTGGTTTTGTCATTGGTGCAGCAATGCTTCTGAATATGGTAATTGCAGCATTGGCTGGATTTTTCATCCCTCTTCTATTAAAGAAACTGAACATCGATCCCGCCCTGGCTTCGTCTGTTTTTGTCACAACCATGACTGATGTACTTGGGTTTTCAATATTCCTTGGACTTGCTACGGTTTTAATCCGTTATCTGATATAACAAAAGCTCCTTCTTCAATGAAGGAGCTTTTGTTATATCAATATCCGAGTTCTGTCGGCAGTATCAGAACTTCAATTCGATCTTTGACACTTTGACGCTTGATCAAGGTATATTCACTGCAGATGCGATCTTTAGCATTGCATTCTGTGCAGCTGCCCAGTTTTGTGCAGGGAGTATCCCGGTTGAGTTTTACATTATTTGCAGGAGCTGCGATGGATCTGATTCTGCCTACAGCTTCCTCTTCTGTATCCACAATTTTGTTTAAGCCAATGATCACAAACACTTTATCTGGACCAAAAAGCATTGCTGCAACTCGATTCCCAACATGGTCAATATTATAAAGGTGTCCATCAAGGGTAATTGCATTGGTCGAAGTAAAATAAAAGTCTGCAAAAAAGCTGTTTCTGAATACTTCCTTTCTTCCTTCCATGGACAAACCTTCCTCATAACGGTCAAAAAACGTTACATTTCTGGTTCTTAAATATTCAATAACACCAACCTCAAAAAGTGTCTGAGAACCTCCTACAGCCACCTTTACCCCATCTGGAATCTGCTGATTCATATACTCTTGAAGGGCCTCACGGTCTTTTAGAAAAGTTCCCTTCATCTGGTTTTTTTCCAGGTTCTTCATAAGTCTCTCAACTTTCATTTGCCATACTGCACTAAGATGCTGATCCATTTAAACTCCCCCTTTTTATATACAACTATTATACCGTATCTTTTTCGCTTTGGGAGTAGTATTGATTTTCTTCTTACCAAACTTCTTCAATACAGCAATTAAGTATGATACAATTTAATCGGAATGATATTAGGAGGGAACGAATGATTGCTATTGTATCACCTTCAAAAACAATGAAGGAAGAAAACAGAAAAATACGAACCACAAGTCCAAAATTTATTTCTGAAACTGATATCCTCGCAGAGGAGCTGAAAAACTACAGTATCTCAGATCTTGAAAGGCTCATGGGCATCAGTGAAGATCTGGCTATACTGAACTATGAGCGCTTTCAGAATTATTCTCATGCTGCTGAATATCCTGCATTATTTCTATTCAGAGGGGACGTGTTCAGAGGGATCGATGCAGATACACTTACTCAAGAAGAGATCCAATATCTCAATAAGCACCTTCGTATTCTTTCAGGATTATACGGTGTGCTGAAGCCCCTGGATCGAATGAAACCTTACCGACTGGAAATGGGCACAAAGCTTAAGAACATCCGTGGAAAGGATCTGTACTCATTTTGGGGAGATCAAATCAAATTATTGTTGGAAAAAGAATCGAAAGATCAGATCTTGATCAATCTAGCCTCAAAAGAATATGCAAAAGCAGCCAGACTACATGAGAGTAAGCTCATCGTTTATGATGTTGAGTTTAGAGAGAAAAAGAATGGAGCATATCCGATCATCGCTTTCTATGCTAAAATTGCGCGGGGCGAGATGGCTCGCTTCATGGCGAAGAACAAAGTCCAGCGAATTGATCAGCTGAAAGAGTTCAACTACAGTGGATATGAATATAATGCAACCCTGTCAAGCGAGAAAACACTCATTTTTACAAGAGGTTAATAAGAACCCAAAGGCTCGGCCTTTGGGTTCTTAAACGCTCAACAGAAAATCGCTTAATACATGGTTTGAAAATTCTATACCCTTTTTTGTAAAACGAAGCACTTCAGGTGTATCTATAAGAAGTCCCGATTTCACATGTTTTTGAATACTTTTTTCATAATAAGACTCAATCGTCCGTTGAAATCGCACTTCAAATTTCTTCTTATCAAGACCACGCATCATACGCATCCCCATAAAAACGTACTCTTCCACTTCTTCTTCTTTCGTATTTTCATGTTTTCTGACTGAAGCGCTTCCTGTATTTTGGATCAACCGAATATAACCTTCTACGGTCTTTATGTTCTCCTGGCGCTCTCCATTGTAATACTCATGGGAGGAAGTTCCTGTCCCTATATAATCCTCACCTGACCAGTATCTGATATTATGCCTGCAGTACTTTCCATCTTTAGCATAGTTCGAAATCTCATACCGCTCATAACCATATTCGCCGAGTGTCCTCAAAATCATCTCGTTCATCTTTCGTTCCGTTTCCTCATCAGGAAGGAATAACTCATTTCTTTCTGCCCGATAGTAGAAAGGGGTGAACTCCTCTATAATCAGAGAATAGCAGGAAATGTGCTCTGGATTTAATTCAGCTACATCCGATAGAGTTTTTTGTAATATATTCAAGTTCTCATGTGGCAGTCCATAAATCAAATCAATATTGATGTTCATGAATCCCAAGTCTCGAAGCATTCTGTAGTTTTCTTCAAATTCCTTAAAGGTATGAATTCTGCCGATATCAAGCAGAATATTATCATTGCTTGATTGAAGTCCAATGGATAACCTATTGACCCCCATTTTTTTGATAACTTCAGCCTTTTCTCTTGTGATATTACCGGGGTTACATTCCATAGTAAACTCTACATCATCAGTCTTTTGAACTTCACTCAGAGTCTTTGCAAGTCTTTCCAGCTCTTCTTTTGATAGATATGAAGGAGTTCCACCTCCAATAAAGATGGTGTCAAAAAGCAATCCCTGGGTCTTATTTTGTATCTCGAGCTCCAATGCATCAAGATAATCATGAATCAGGTGGCTTTTCCCCTGGTAAGAGGCAAAATCGCAATAAAAACACTTCTGCTCACAAAAGGGGATATGAATATAAAGTCCTATTGGTTGCACTTCATCACCTACTCAACTTTCAGCACACTCATAAAAGCTTCTTGTGGTACTTCTACAGATCCCACCTGTCTCATTCGTTTCTTTCCTTCTTTCTGTTTCTCCAGAAGTTTCTTCTTTCTTGAAATATCTCCACCATAACACTTCGCTAAGACGTCTTTTCTCATAGCTTTTACAGTTTCTCTCGCGATGACTTTAGACCCCACCGCTGCTTGAATTGGAATTTCAAACATATGTCTTGGAATGACTTCTTTGAGCTTCTCAGCGATATTTCTCCCCTTCACATAAGCCCTCTCGTCAGGCACAATCATAGACAAGGCATCCACAACCTCACCATTCAGCAGTATATCCAGCTTCACAAGTTTGGTTCTCTGATATCCTGTCAGTTCGTAGTCAAGGGATGCGTACCCTCTGGTACGGGATTTTAGCGTGTCAAAAAAATCATAGATAATCTCATTTAACGGAATGATATATGTGACGACTGCTCGAGTCTGCTCCACATATTCCATGCTTACGTAGGATCCTCTTCTGGATTGGCACAGCTCCATCACCGCACCGACATAATCAGATGGAGTAATGATAGAAGCCTTGACAATCGGCTCTTCCATAAAATCAATCTCGGTGGCTGATGGCATATTCGTAGGATTTGTAATCTGAATCACTTCACCATCAGTTCTGTGTACATTATAGATAACAGAAGGAGCTGTAGTGATGATTGGAATACTGAACTCTCTTTCTATTCTCTCCTGAATGATTTCCATATGAAGAAGACCCAGGAAACCACAACGGAATCCAAATCCGAGTGCAACGGATGATTCATATTCAAAATCCAATGCAGCATCGTTTATCTGAAGCTTTTCCAGCGCTTCCTTCAGTTCTTCATAATCTGCACCATCCACAGGATAAATACCTGAAAAGACCATCGGTACAGCTTTCTTATAACCAGGTAGAGCTTCTACAGCAGGATTTTTCGCAGAGGTCACCGTATCTCCGACACGAGCATCTCTTACATTTTTTATACTGCCTGTGATATATCCGACATCACCAGCCTTCAATGCATCCACTGGCAAGTACTCCGGAATAAACACGCCTACTTCAGTTACTTCGTACTCTTTTCCCGTTGCCATAAACTTGACTTTCATTCCTGGTGTAATGGTTCCTTCCTTTACACGAACAAATGATACTACTCCTTTGTAGGAATCATAGGTGGAATCAAAGATTAAAGCTCTTAATGTGCCGTTCTCATCGCCTTCTGGTGCAGGAATATGTTGAATGATCCCTTCCAGTACATCCGGAATATTTAAACCGGTTTTTGCTGATATCTTCGGACAGTTTTCTGCTTCCAAGCCAATAACATCCTCAATCTCCTTCACTACCTCATCAACTCTCGCGGAAGCTAAGTCAATCTTATTAATCACTGGAAGAATCTCCAAGTCGTTATCCAGCGCGAGATAGCAGTTCGCAAGGGTCTGGGCCTGAACACCTTGTGTTGCATCAACAACTAGGATGGCACCTTCACATGCCTGCAGACTTCTTGAAACTTCATAATTAAAATCCACATGACCTGGTGTATCGATCAAATTCAAAATATAATCGCCATCTTCACGATGATAAATCAGCCTCACCGCTTTTGACTTGATCGTGATGCCTCTTTCTTGCTCCAGTTCCATATTATCAAGGACTTGTTTGTCCATTTCTCTTTGTGACAGCGTTCCTGTATATTCAATCAAACGGTCTGCAAGGGTGGATTTTCCATGGTCAATGTGTGCAACGATGGAAAAATTTCTAATTTTCTTTTGTCTTTCACTCTGCATAACTTTCACCTCATAATTTTTTCCCACATTATATTATAGCATAATCGATACTCTTCTTGATTATTTCTTTGAATTTATTTACCCGAACTGTTAGAATAATACTTTATACTTTATAATCAAATACATTTAACACTTCAATATACCTACCGATTTGAATCATTAATCACTCTTTTCTTCTTACAATGGTTTCTTGCCCTAGTAAACTCCTTTTCTTTGTTTCTCTTTTCAAACAAAAGTTACTTTTCAATCAAGGAAATCGAGTCTTTAATCATTATCACATGATTTTCTTCTTGAATATAATCAGTGGTGATGATATAATACCAATGTTAATGACTCGCAAGCATATTTCCCCAAATTGCTAGAGTTAACCCTTTAGAAGCTGTTGAGAAATTACAGCTTCGAAATATGATTGGAGGGGGTGAAAAAGTGGCAAATATTAAATCTTCAAAGAAGAGAATTAAGGTTACACAAGCAAAGACACTTAGAAACAAAATGGTGAAATCCGCGCTGAAGACTTCTATCAAGAAGTTCGAAACTGCAGTAACAGCAGGAAACGCTGAGGAAGCTAAGGTACTTCTTGGTTCTGCGATTAAGTCCATAGATATGGCTGCATCTAAGGGAATTATCCATAAGAACGTTGCTTCAAGAAAGAAGTCAAGACTTACCATTAAGTTCAATAAAATGGCATAATTAATACCCGAGAGTACTAACGTATTCTCGGGTTTTTACGTTGTCTGAAGAATCAGACCAATAAGCAGCATCTCATTTTATATCCCTTGAGTTCACCATCGAAATAATCAGCATCTCCAATAAAGCGCTGCTCTCAACCGATGTAGTCTTCAGCATATACTCATGCTCAAGAAGCACACGAAAAAGTTTGCTGTATTCCTTAAATGACAAGGAACCACTAATCTTTGACATTCTATCAGCATACCAGGCACTACCTGTTCTTAGATGCTTCATAATCTCTTGGGAAGAAGCACTTCTATCTTGAAGAATTTTCACTTTGAAAAGCACTCTAAGCCTTGATCCAACGAGGCCAATGATCATCTCGGGTTTCTCCCCTCTGTAAAGCAGATCATTGATCAGATTCAGAATTTCCTTAATATTTCTCCCCAGACCTTTTTCTGTAAATATCAGATCCAAAAGATTCATTACATGACGCTCATCTGAAACTTCCATAATGGCTAGAACATCCTCTTTTCTTATTTCGCCACCGTCAGTATAGGCAATTAATTTCTCGATTTCTTTCTCTAGCTGCAAGCTACTTCCTCGAAAAACTTCGCCAATAAAGACAGGTATATTCTTAGAAACCTGAACGTTCTGTTTCATAAATAAATCTTCGATAAGTGAAACCATCCCTTTTTGCTTAAGAGAATCTATAGACTCAATGAAAGAAAGCGATGGAACTTTTTTCTTCAGTCCATCCAGATAACTATTTCTTTTACTTAGATCATTCTCATACTTATACGTCGCAAAAAAATAAAGTTCTTCTCTTGGATTTTTCAAGTAATCCTCAATGATTTCTTTCATCGGATGCTGCGTAGCACTCTCCATAAAGTTACAGTTGGAAAGCTCCACCAATATATCCTCTTGAAACATCGAGTACGTGTTTAGTGCATTCTCAAGATCCAACGGTGTACAGCGATTTGCGTCAAGCTTTATATGACTCATTGAATTCTCATCACCTATGACTCTTTTCCGAAGTATATCACGGATTTGAAACAACAACTGCTCATCTTCTGCATAAAGAAAATAAGCTCTTTTTTGATTTTTACTTGCAATCTCTTTAACTTGTGTAAACTCCATTAATGTACCTTATATACCAAATCTCGCCAGAATAAAATATGATGATGTTTTTGTACACCTCGATAGTACGGAAGTTCATCTGATAAACTCAGAGCTTTACCGTTGACAAGAATACTTGGCACTCCTTTCTTGATGAGGTGTGGCTTAATTAATACAGTCTTTCGACCAAGTTTTAAAGATACTTCCCCCCTAAGAGGTATAAATCCTTTTTCTGCCACTCTATAATCCATCATATCATATTTGCGAAAGTTATGGATAACTCGAATATATGGCTTTCCATAGTTACTATAAACGCTGACACTTGTTCCCAAAGGGAGGCTTAGGCACAGAGCAAAAATCATCACCATAAAAACCATTCGTTTTTTATGGTATCTGTGCAGAAGATACACTGTAAGAATCCACGGAACATATTGAAGCGAAAGATGTTCCAAGTTCACCGAGCTGTTATATGCACTAAAGAATCTCCCAACGTAAAAAGAAAGCAGAAAAAAAGAATCAATAAACGGATATAGTACCGTTTGAAGCACTGGTATTCCTGATGCCAATACCCCTAGGAAGGATATATACGTTATGATGGAATAAAGTGGAACTAAAATGAAGTTGCCGATAAAAACACCCATCGAAAAATCTGGACTGAATGATAAAATAACTGGAAATGACAGAAAAAGTGCTGAGCATGTGAGTGCTATTGAATCCCTAATAACGCCTGGCAAAATCTTTAGATACCGTAGAAAGTGGGGATAAAAAATCAATATCCCTAAAGATGACAGATACGTGAGAAGATATCCTTGTTTGAATATGTAGTAGGGCATAAAAAAAGCCTGAAGAAACATACCCACGAAAATCCCTGTGAGAGCATTCGTATCTTTTTTTATAATCTTTCCGAACATCCTATAAATTAAGGAAATAATCGTTCTGTACCCCGGAATGCTGTCCAGAAAAACACCATAAACTATCAGCACCAATGGCGCAATCTTTTTCATCCTGAGTTTCATTAATGCACCTTCCAATAAACTGAAATGGAATCCAGAGATTGAAAGAATATGCATTATCCCTAAATCCCCCATATTCTGAGCTCTCTCTTCATTCATAAACTTCTGATTCCCTAGAACTAGGGATCCCATTAGCCCTCCATAGTGCTCTCCATACCTCATAATAAGAAGATCCATAATCCTGTTCTTAAAAGCACGAAACCGTCCTATAGAATCCGTATAAATTTTATAATTGCTTCCTTTTAGCGTACAGATTACACCTTGCTCCGTATTTCCAGACCCTCCATAAAGAAAGTCTCCCATCAGTCTGTCTCCTGCCTCTACAGTACTTATCTGCTCCTCCAACCAGTAAAGCCTAACCCCTGAAGAAACCAATAGCCGATTATAATAGATTTTCTCAACTTTCACCTCATCTGGAATACCTTCAGCATAATACAGTGAGACAGAAATAAACGCTAGAATCGGTATCATCACATAAATCTTCAAGTTTTTTAGTTTGCTTTTTATCACCAGTACCACCACGAAAGCACTAATACTAATCCAGAGTAAATATAAGTTCAAGATCCAACAATACAAGCAGATGAGAAAGTACAAAACATAGGAACCTAATATATACATTCTTTCTGATCCAGCAGACTGATTAACTTCTTTCTTGCTCTTTTCTCTTCTCTGGACACAAAAACCTGGGATTTGTTGATAAGTTCTCCGATTTCTTTCTGAGACAAGTCATCGTAATATCGGTACACCAGTATTTTTTTCTGCAACGGAGTCACTTTTTTCAAAAGATCATCGACCATGATTTTATCATCAGTTATTTTCTGATGGTTCCATTCGTCTTCCCAGGATTTTCGTTCATAACGGATGTAATCCATCGCTTCCTGTGATTCCATCACGACGCCGTCACTATTCCGTATTTGAATATCGGACATGGTCATTTCGCGCTTGGAATGCTCTTCATAGATCCTCTGAACTTCCCCTCGTATGAGATAATAAGCATAGGTAACAAACTTGTTTCCAAGCTCAGGTTTAAAGTTTCTGACAGCCTTAATGAGCCCCAAGCACCCAGCCTGATACACATCTTCCATGTCGAGTACATTCTTCGACGCATAATAGTAGTCTTTGATTATCTTATATATTAGCGCCTTATTGCTTTCGATAATCTCTATTTCAGCATTACGATCTCCATTTCGTATCTTTTCAATCAGTTTCTCGTTACAGTATATATCAATCATCTCCTTTCATCTCCTTCTTAAATTACCTTTGTTTACGGAATATCACAATAAAAAGGAGTCGACAAACAAAAATCAAATGTCATTATAAGCTATTATCAATATTTTTAATTCATTTTATTATATTAATAAATGCTTTATTGTATTTTTATTGAATTGAAATATATAACTGATTATATTGTATATGTATATATTTTTTCTATTTAAATTGCTCTTTCATTTTTGATTTTAACTTAAAAATATAGATTTTAATTTAATGTAAAATATCAATTAGAAGATTCATCACAGAATATCAATATTACAATAAAATTTAATTTAAAAACCTTCACAACCTTTGACGAATAATAAACATGATAAATAAGTGAATAAAAAATACGGAGCAAGCTAGAAGCTTGCTCCGTAAATGAAAATTACTATTTTACATAATCGGAAGGATTTCTATGTACACCATTTACTCTAATTTCAAAGTGCAGATGCGGACCAGTAGATGTTCCGGTAGAACCTATATACCCGATGGTTTGTCCTTGAGAAACTCGCTGACCATAACTCACGGCAAAACCACTTAAATGAGCATATAAAGAGGAAACGCCATCTCCATGATCAACGATGATGTAGTTGCCATAGGAAGCATGGTATTTCGCTAGAATAACAGTTCCTGATCTGGTTGATGCTACAGGCACACCATAACCAGCTGCATAGTCCACCCCGGTATGGAATCTCCTGTCCCCGTATACAGGGTGTATTCGGTATCCATAGGGCGATGTCATCCGACCACTTACCGGTCTTATGTAACCCGTGGATGGTCTTGGAGTCTCAGGAGTGGTAGTGCTGCCTCCATTTTGGGCTTCTTCAGCTGCTTTTCTCGCCTCTTCTTCTCTTCTTGCTTTTTCCTGAGCTTCCCGAATCAGTTTCTGAATCTCCGCTTCTAGGGCAGCATTTTCTTCCATGATATCGCCAATCTCATTTGCTACCCTTCTTTCTTCGGCAGAAAGACTATCAAGAAGTGTCTTCTTCGCCACTTCCAGAGACCGTTGATTATCAAGCTCTCGCTCTAAAGTTGCTTTTTGTCTTTCAAGACTGGTTTTTTCTTCTTCTAGAATAACTTTGTCTTGTTCCAAAGTGAGTTTAATCTCTGACGCTGCCTTCTGGCTTGCTTCAAGCTTTTCACGTTCAATCTCTAGTGTTGATATAATGGAATCGATAAGTTCCATAATTTCGTGATCTTTGGAAACCATCCGCTCAATAAACAAAAGTCTTTCAGTGAAGTCCACGATACTTGTTGACTCAATCAACGTAAAAATAATATTATTGACCGAGTTCGTTTTATATGCCGCACGCACTCTTGTGGCAAGCAGTTCTTCCTGTTTTCTGAGCTCCTCTTCCTGCTCAGAAATTCTTTCTTTTTGCACTACAATATCTGCTTCGATCTCCTGAATTTTCAGTATCATCTCCGCTATCTCTTCTGTTTTAACTCTAATATTCTCTTCTTTGCTCTGAATACTGCTGTTCAGATTACTGATAGTATTTGAAGTGTTTTTGATCTCATCAAGAATTGCATCCAGTTCAGAATTAACGATTTTTTTGTTCTTCTGCAGATCTGACTTTTCTTGTTCCAAAACATCTATTTTTTCATTGTTATCATTAACCTGATCTTTAATGTCATTTGTATTCACAGCAAAAACTGGAATCGATGCAGTAAGTAACGTTGTGACAAGAAGTATAGTAATTTTCTTTTTCATGGCGACCTCCTACTCATAAAGCAATTTTACACCATATACACAAAGAATTTAATATTATTCAAAAACTTTCACATTTATAATTTTATTTTATTCAGTTTATTTTAATTTTTCTATCGATTGCACCTAAATTAGATTATTGTTCACTAAATATTAATAAAAGTCACCGGCACTGCCGGTGACTTTATCAAGCATTCATCTGTTCTACTTTAAATTTATAAACTGTTTTTGCACTGTATTTTTCCCCGCCTTGAACGATCGAAT
The DNA here is from genome assembly GCF_900115135.1 of Proteiniclasticum ruminis. Classification (GTDB taxonomy): domain Bacteria; phylum Bacillota; class Clostridia; order Clostridiales; family Clostridiaceae; genus Proteiniclasticum; species Proteiniclasticum ruminis_A. The sequence goes on from NZ_FOVK01000001.1 coordinate 698,951, forward strand.
TTTCCATGTTGACTCCGTTCTTTCCAATAGGAAGATTTTGGAACTCCAATGCTACCGACCTTCTGTTTTGCAATATACCGCCACATTGGACATGCTGGTTATCTGTGTAATTCTGTGTATATACCACAACGCATTCTGCTGTAGAGTCTATTTCAAGCACCCTTCCAGAAAATCTATGCGCCAGTCTCACTTTTGGAGAAGCGTCAGGCACTAATAGAAACGGGTGATCATAACCATTACCAATCAGAAGTTGCGGGTGTCTTTCTTTAATATCTTCTCCAATCTCCCGCATATATCTGAAGTCAAAAGGAGTTCCTTCCACTTCCAGCAGTTCTCCTGTAGGTGCTGATGTATCATCAACTTCAGCAAATTTCTCAGCTTTGATCATGAGCACATGATATAGAATACTTTCTTCAAATGAACCAGATAAATTAAAGTAAGTATGATTTGTCATATTGATCAACGTATCTGCTTTTGGAATTGCTTCATAATGAATAGCAAATTCATTATAATCATTCAAGGAGTATGTAACCTCAACCAAAACTTCCCCTGGATACCCCTCTTCTAAATGAGGAGATAAATATCTCAGTGTAACTGATGCATTGTCATTTAGATTACTGCACTCAAACTGAAAGTTCCTTCCCGAAAACCCTATAAAACCCCCGTGGCCCTGGTTTTCGCCGTAATTTTTAGATAGAGAATATATTGTTCCATTCAGTTCGAACTGAGCATTTTTAATTCTTCCCGAAGTTCTTCCAATAATTGCTCCAAAATACCCTGGATTTTTTAAATAGTCCCGATAATCTGTATGAGAAAGAACAACATTTTCATAATGCCCCTCAATATCCGGCACGAGAATCTTAGTGATGATTCCACCTAGAGTTAGAAATGCAACTTCCATCCCATGTTTGTTTTTCATAGTAATTTCATGAACTTCTTGATCAGATATATTGACTCTAGTTATTGAGATTTTCATGTATAACCTCTATAAAGCGCTGAAACGCTTTTTCACCTTGGTTGTCCTTTTTATATACTCCGCAATTTTCCAGCACTTTCATAAAAACATATCCAATTTCATCATATAGTTTTGCTTCGATTTCCTCTTCTGAGGCAAACTGATTTCCATCTAAGATTCTTCGTGCAAAATCACCATGTTTTTGAAGGGTTTCATCTGAATAGATACCGTCCAGATCTTTATTGAACATAAACTGTTTTAAAAGCTCCATCTCATCACGTAGTCTGGCAGGAAGAACAGCCAATCCAAGACACTCGATCAAACCAATGTTCTCTCTTTTTATATGATGATATTCCTTCTGTGAATGAAAGATACCAAATGGATGGTCCTCGTCCGTACGGTTATTCCGGAGAATCAAATCCACTTCAAATACATTATTTCTAAATCTTGTAATAGGAGTAATGGTATTATGTTCAGTATTCCCTGACTTTGATATGATCCCAACTTGCTGATCTTCATAGTTCTTCCAAACAGAAAGAACAAGTTCTGAAATCTTAACAAGTTCTTTTACATCTTTACCCTTAAGACGGATTACACTCATCGGCCAGTACAGTTTACATAGTTCAACCCCATTCTTCTGAAGAAGAGTTCTATCATACTCTTTAGCCTTTGACATCGCAAACTCATACCGACCTCCCTGAAAATGATCATGCGTGAGAATACTCCCACCAACAATCGGTAAATCAGCATTGGACCCGATCATATAATGAGGATATGCGGAAACAAAATCAAGAAGTCTTTCGATCGTTTTGCCTGATATCTTCATTGGTTCATGATTACCTTTAAATACAATGCAATGTTCATTATAGTACACGTATGGTGAATACTGCATAAACCAGGACTCGTCCGCTAAAGTAATAGGAATAATTCTATGATTCTGCCGGGCTGGATGATCCAACCTACCTGCATACCCTTCATTCTCCTTGCACAGTAAACATTTGGGATATTTCATGTTTTCTGTATTTAATCCTTTACTTGCCAAAGCAATGGCACGGGGATCCTTTTCTGGTTTCGAAAGATTTATGGTCATATCAATCAAACCATAGGGAGTTTCATACGTCCACTTTATATCTTTCGCAACTCGCTGCTCCCGAATATAGTTGCTTTTTTTTGCGAAATGATAATAATACTGTGTAGCTTTCTCAGGTGACTCTTCCCAAAGATCATAATATTTCTTTCTGAAATCTGAAGGTTTTGATACAAATACACTCATAAGTTTTGTATCAAATAAATCTAAAACCTCATTAGAATCATTAGGCACAAAATCAGTTTCCACTGCCCATTGCCTAAACTTTGCTAAAATATCCTCAACAGATTCATATCGCATGATATCTGCTCCATCAGAATAATACTCTAAATTGAGTATCTCCAGAATTCTATTCACAGCATAGACCCGATCCTCATTTTCTATGAGTCTTTCACGAACCGCATAATCCACAAGACTAGCAATTTCATTATTAATATTCATATCCATCCACCTCAACACATTTCTAACAGAGTGCTTTGCTTCAATAATATATAATCCATTTCTATCTTAATGTAGATTGTATGATTTATCAAGAAATCTGCATTTCATAGTTTCATTATGTCACCAAAATCAAATACTACAGTATATGGACCCACTGTATTTCAGGAGATCCTAAAACGAATCCTAATACTCTGTTGGATTTTGATATTCTATGCTAGAATATGAATATTATGTAAATTCAGGAAGTGATTTATTGAATAGTAAAACAACGCTATCATCTGGGTTCATCGACAGTTTTCCAATTATGACAGGTTACATCCCTATCGCCATTGCCTATGGGGTCATTGGTACTCAGGCCAACATACCCTCTTGGGTAGTCTTGTCAATGAGTATTTTCATCTATGCTGGCGCCAGCCAGTTTATGGCAATCAATCTCTTTGCGCTGAACACCTCTCCTATTCAGATGATGATTACCATTGGAGTGATCAACTTAAGACATTTGGTTATGGGGTTATCATTTTTCAATAAGGTGAATCTAAACCTAAAAAACCGTATCATCGTCAGTCTGGGTTTGACAGATGAAACCTTCGCGATTCTGTCTCTCAAAGAAAACCTCAGTGCGCCCTATATCAAAGGTGTGATGCTTGGTTTCTATTTATCATGGATATTTGGAGCAATCATCGGAATTCTATTCGGATCCATTCTCCCTGGAATAATTGCAGAAGGTATGGAGATTGCAATATTTACCCTTTTTATTACTCTGTTGGTGAACTCACTACACGGAAACAGCCGTTTAATCGGAATACCTATAGTAAGTATGATGACCAACTATATTGCATCCAGCTTTCTCCCTGGCGGTTTATCAATAATCCTCTCAATCATCGTAGGAAGCGCTGTAGGAATGATGATACAGGGAGATGACGAGGATGAATAAGTATATGCTGTCAATCATATTAATGTCTGCAGCTACGCAAATCCCACGGCTACTGCCAGGACTCAGCAGAATGTCCACGATAAAGAGTAATAAAATCAATAAGCTCTTACGAAGCGTACCTCTGGCCGCACTTGGAGCACTCATATTCCCAGGTATCTTAGACGTTGGTGACACAATAGTAACCGGCATAATAGCAGGCGTTTTTTCTTTCATTCTTGCAACAAAGAAAATCAATATCATGGTAAACATCTTAGTATCCTCTATTTTAACCTCGATACTCATTTATCTCAGTCAGTTGATTTAGGCATTGAATTATTAAAAAAAACCCTCATGATCATCAATCATGAGGGTTTTCTATTTTTCGCTCTTACTCTATAGAAAGATCAATATGACAGTATCCTCTAGGATTTTTCTTTAAATAATCCTGATGATACTCTTCAGCATCAAAGAAATTACTCAAAGCTTCAACTTCTACAACAATAGGCTTCGTATACTTAGGTTGCATTTTGGCAATAAATTCTAACGCTTTCGTCTCATCCTCTGGATGAATAAAATAGATTCCTGTTCTGTATTGGGTTCCTAAGTCATTTCCTTGTCTGTTCATAGAAGTTGGGTCAATGACTTTGAAAAACTTCAGTAATATCGTCTCTAAATTTATGACATTCTCATCATATGTTATATAGACTGTTTCAGCGTGTCCCGTTGTCCCAGTACATACTTCTTCATAAGTCGGATTTAATTTATGACCATTAGAGTATCCAGACTTTGTAGTCAGAATTCCTTCTTTTCTAGAAAAAAACTCATCAACCCCCCAAAAACAACCCCCAGCCAGTGCAATCTCTCTCATGACAAATCATTCCTCCTAATCTTCACTTTACAACTATTGTAACAGAAAATGGACATTTATTGACAAATTATCACGTGAGGAGAAGCCAAGATTTATGGAACTTGTATTTGCAAACGTTACTCACGTCGAACGTTTTGCTATTATAATAATCTTTATGATTATATACTTGAAAATCAGCAATAACTTAATTAAAAACACAAATTTGAATACCAAATTTGTAAATGTAATGAAATACTTATTATTTGCAAGTTTTCTTGCATAAATCTTTATCAATTCACCGTTGACTTGCATGTACAAATTTGCAATAATGTACATGAGAGAAACAAACACACAAGCACTAAAAATCATGGAGGTAATCGATATGAAGAACATGTTGAAAGTAGTTATCCGTTTCATTACAAAAGATGTAATTGCTCCAGACTTTAATCCATGGCTTGTACAAAGAGAAGTGGATGTACCAAAAAGATTCGTTTAATACTAATACTATATAAAGTCCCACCTTCTGTCATTCTTGGTTGGGATCACAGGATTAAAATCCTTGAATATAAAACCGCTGGGTGTCTCCAGCGGTTTTATATTTTTGTGTTTTTCCTTGATTCTCAAGGAAAACAGTATTTATTAGCTTTACTTAAAATATACTTTTTCATGTTCTGTTTATAAAAATATACCGTTCATCAATGCTTGAAACATAACTTATTATATTACTATTTATCATGATAAAAATCAATGTTTTCTCTGTTTTTATTTTACGACAGGCTAAATATTCTGATATTGACGAATATTGTTTCCTGATTTTTTAATTTGAACTATATTATTTTGGTTTTCATATTTTTCGACAATCACTCTTTCTAACATTGATTTTTTCGACTTGTATGGCAGTTAAATAAATTTATATTAATATTATTATTAATTTTGACTAAAACTTCGAATTTTTAGATAAATTGAAGGTTTTTTTTTATTATGATACGATGCACTCATAAAAGGCAATCAATATTTTAATGATAATAAAACCATTTGATAAAAAATAACGAGGTGTATTTATGAAGAAACTCATATCATTAGTAATAGCAACTTCTACTTTGATATCTTCTTACTGGACAATCAACATTCAGAATCGTAAAGATGTCCCCACTGAAGATAACAAGCAAATTGTATTATCCGAGGAAAGCGTAGCAGAAACCATCCATATATTCCAACCCACCGGGTTAGAAACAGAACAGTTCAAGGATGGATTCAGCTTTGATCTTCAAAAAAAGATGATCGAAGTAAGATCAGATCTTTTCTTTCAAAACTTCAAGAACGAACTCGCTGCAAAAGAAGCCAAAAAGCTGGCTGATCAGCAGGCAAAAATAGCTGAAGAAGAGAAAAAAGCTGAAGCAAGTGTTACTCAGAAGAAAACCAGCACACAAATCAATAAACCAGCTGCCTCTCCTGTAAAAACGAGCACAACCACTAAACCTGCTTCAAGCACAGCAGAAAAGGTTTCTCCAAAACCCGCTCCAGCTCCAGCTCCGGCTCCGGCTCCAGCTCCAGCTCCAGCTCCAGCTCCAGCTCCAGCTCCAGAAGCAGTTAATACAACTACTTCAAGCTTTGATTACTTAAGCAGTGTTGAGAAAGAAATCTTAACTGTAACAAACAGATATAGAAGCGAAAACGGTCTAGCTCCATTAACTTGGGATTCTTCCCTATATAGCTCAGCAAGATCCCACAGCGCTCTAATGTTTACTACAAACACATTCAAACACACCACAAAGTATAATGTTGGAGAGAATATCTATATGTTAGCATCTGGTGATAAGAGCAAATACACCGCTGAGTTTATAGTTGCAAAATGGATGAACTCAGAAGGACATAGAGCAAACATTCTGAACCCAAAAGCAACCAGAATGGGCGCAGGCGTAGTTTTCGGCCAGCAGTATTTCGCAAAGTACAACCGTAATTTGCCAACCATCTACGCAACACAGCATTTCAAATAATATTACATCTATAAAGAACAACCACCAGATGATTCTGGTGGTTGTTCTTTATTCTTCGTATTTTATGATGAAGAGTTTCGACACACTTCCCTCATATAAAAATGGAGATCCTCCAAGTTCTTCTACTAAAAAAGCAAGCCTGCTAATTCTTCATTCTGAACATTTACCATATAGTCCGCTAAGGTAACTTCCTTTAAGGCATCCAACACATTTTGCTCCTGATGTTTTACACCAATGAGCTTTTCTTCAAGTTCATGTATGTTCACTGTACCGAAAAAATCACCATAAATTCTTATATTCTCAATACATCCTTTTTGAACATCCAGCGTAACTTCAACTGTACCACCAGTAAATCGCCCTTCTTTTGTCATGGAAAACTTTGGACTTTGCCCATAATTCCATTCCCAGGTAGAATACTTATCCTCTCGAAGTTTTTTGATTTTCTCTTCCTCAATTGCATCAAAAACCGTAATGTTATCGAGCCCTCCGGCTACCGACCTCATAATACGATCCCTGAATTCTAAAACATCCATAGGACTCTCCAAGTGTTCGCTGATATTCGTGATTCTAGAAGCCACAGATTTTACACTTTTCCCAGTGAACTTAATATCCCGAGGTTTAAGCGCTCCTGAAATATCCGATTTTTTTGAAGAAAACAGCAGCGTTCCATGATGCATGACACGATTCTTATATTTACACTGGGCTGTTCCAGAAAACTTCTTCCCATCAATGGTCATATCATTTCTACCCGAAAACTCCGCATTCACTCCCAACTCATTGAGTGCTTTCGTAATAGGCTCACAAAATCCCCTGAAGTCATTAAAACTCTTCTTGCTGTTTTCTATAAAAGTGTAATTGATATTTCCCAAATCATGATAAACAGCTCCTCCACCAGTGAGGCGGCGAACAACTTTAATCTCTTTTTCTTTTACATATTCAACGTTAATTTCAGACAAGGTATTCTGATTTGTACCTACAATAATGGCATTGTCATTTCTCCATAGGTAAAAAATGTCTTCATCTGTATGTTTAAGCAGATACTCTTCCGAAGCTAAGTTAAAATAAGCATCTGTATTCTCACTGATTATATATCTCATGTTATCTCCTCGACTGAACCATATGTACAGCTTCGCCTTTTAGCCCCATAACACTTTCGTAAAAGGCTTCTGCAAGGGTCGGGTGTGCATGGATGACGTGTTTCAGTTCATCCACACTTAATCCCATTTCACAGGCCAAAAGCCCTTCATGGATTAAATCTGACGCATGGACCCCCATAATATGAACACCAATGATTTTAAAATCCTCATCAGAAATCACTTTCACAAGACCTTCGCTTTCACCCATGGTAAGAGCTTTTCCATTAGCCCCAAGCATAAACTTGCTTACATGATAGGCTATATCTTGTTCTTTCAGCTGTTCTTCTGTATATCCTACAGAAGCAACTTCCGGGAACAGGAAAACGCACCCAGGGACAAATCTTCCCATCTTCGGTTTCTTTCCCGCAAGATATTCCGACACATACTCCCCTTGAGCAGAAGCAGCATGGGCTAGCAGCCATTTACCGTTCACATCTCCAATGGCAAATATATTCTCTTGACTGGTTCTGAAATGTTCATCCACCACAATTCCTTTTCGGTTCATTTCCACACCAATCTCTTCCAGACCAAGATTCTGTGTATTAGGTCTTCGACCAGTAGCAACCAGCACCTGGTCTCCTGACACAACTACCGGACCCTTCTTCCCTTCCATTGTCACATAAAGTTTCTGTCCATCTTTACTGATTTCCTGAACCATAGCAGAAGTGATGATTTCAATTCCTTTCTTCTTCAAGATCGGTTTTAGCCTTTTCACAATTTCACCATCAATCCCAGGTAAAATATTTGGCATCGCTTCCAGCACTGTCACCTTTGACCCAAAACTCGCAAAGATTCCAGCAAACTCCATCCCTATCACACCACCACCAACAATAACCAGTTCTTCAGGAATGGACTCAAAATCAAGAAGCTCTGTACTCGTCACCACACCTTCATGCTCTACTCCAACGATTGGTGGGATAAAAGAAGACGAGCCCGTGGCAATGATCAGGTTGTCAAACTCAATCACCTCTCCATTGACAGTAACACTGTTGCTTGAAAGAAGTTTCCCTTCACCATAGAGAACATTGACCCCTGCCGATGATAAAAGTTTCTCCACTCCAGAAACCAGCGTATCTACCACCTGATTTTTCCGTTCCCGAATCTTATGCGCATTGGGTTTTACTACACCGTCAAAATCCAGACCAAAACTTTCCAGATGAGAGGCATGATTTAGAATTTCCGCACTTTTGTAGAGCGCTTTAGTTGGAATACAGCCTACATTAAGGCACACTCCGCCTACTCTGTTTTTCTCGATTAATATTGTTTCAAATCCAAGTTGGCGCAAACGGATGGCGGCCACATAGCCGCCAGGTCCTCCGCCAAGTATCACTACTTTATTTGACATATCTACTCCTTTGTCCAGTGCAGAATCAGCTGTCTTGCCGCAAGAGCTTCATCCAGCCTTCGGACTGGAGTGTCATGAGGAGCATTCTTCAGAAGTTCTGGGGTTTCCTTCGCTTCTGTCGCAATCTGTTTCATGACCTCTATATACGCATCTAATGTTTCCTTGCTCTCAGTCTCTGTTGGTTCTACCATCAGTGCTCCCTCCACTATAAGTGGGAAGTACATGGTTGGAGGATGATATCCATAGTCAATGATTCTCTTTGCCACGTCAAGGGTGGAAACCGCATCGGTTTTTTCCTTTAAACCTGCAAATACAACTTCATGCATGCAGGTCTCATCCACGGCTACTTTATAGTGCTCTCTAAGGCTTTCCTTCATGTAATTGGCATTAAGGACCGCATTCGTTGAAGCAGCTTTCAATCCGTCATGCCCCATGGACAGCATATAGACATACGCTCTCAGCACCACTCCAAAGTTGCCGTAGAAATTTTTCACCTTGCCAATGGTATCTTTGTAGTCATAATCAAGATAATAGGCATCCCCATTCTTTGCTACCACTGGAACAGGCAAGTATTCCTTTAAGATGTTCTTACAAGCCACAGGACCTGATCCAGGACCTCCTCCACCGTGTGGAGTTGAGAATGTCTTGTGCAGGTTATAATGCAGAACATCAAAGCCCATATCCCCAGGTCTTACAATTCCCATGATCGCATTCATGTTGGCTCCATCGTAATAGAGAAGACCTCCCGCTTCATGGACAAGATCTGCAATTTCCTTGATATGTTTTTCAAACAGTCCCAGTGTAGAAGGATTGGTCAGCATAAGCCCAGCAATCTCGTCACTTAGAACAGATTTCAGTGAGTCAATGTCCACAGATCCATCCTTGTGGGAAGCCACTTCAACTACATCAAACCCAGCAACAGCTACTGAAGCAGGATTTGTGCCGTGTGCAGAATCCGGTACAATGATTTTATTTCGCTTTTTATCATTTCTCATTTCATGGTACTTTTTTATCAGCATGAGGCCTACAAGTTCCCCATGAGCTCCCGCTGCAGGCTGAAGCGTGACAGCATCCATTCCGGAAATTTCTTTGATGTTTTCCTGAACGGTATACATTACTTCCAGTGCACCTTGGACGGTCTCCTGAGGCTGGAATGGATGAAGTCTTGCAAATTTAGGATTCGCAGCGACTTCCTCATTGATCTTCGGATTGTATTTCATCGTACAGGATCCTAATGGATAGAAGCCTGAATCAATGGAGTAATTTTTCTTTGAAAGCAGCGTGTAATGCCGAACCACATCAAGTTCGCTTACCTCAGGAAAATCCAGCTCTTCTTCTCTCAGAAGGCTTGGATCAATAAAGTCACTTAAATTCATCTCTTTCAGAGAATCTTCAGGAAGAGCATACGACTTTCTTCCAGGTTTGGATAATTCAAAAATCAACTTTTCGTAAGCCATTAGATCTCCTCCATAATTTTTACAAATCTATCGATTTCTTCAAGAGTTCTATTTTCGGTGACCGCAATAAGCATTGCATCTCCGAGTTCTTCATTTGCCTTCTTCAGATTGAAACCACCCAAGATTCCTTGCGCCCGAAGTTTTTCATTGATTTCGTCAACGGACCGGGGGCAAAGAACCGCAAACTCTTTAAAGAACGGTTTATTGAACAAAGGTTTGTACTTTCCACTCTTAGTCAACTCCTGGAATGCATAATGTGCTTTCTTAAAGGACTGAGAAGCCACTTCCTTCATCCCATGCTTGCCAAGTGTAGCCATATAGATCGCAGCTGTAATAGAATTCAAGGTTTGATCCGAACAGATGTTGGATGTAGCTTTGAATCTTCTGATATGCTGTTCTCTTGCCTGCAGCGTCAGAACAAAAGCACGTTTACCATCTCTGTCTAATGTCTGGCCTACAATACGGCCAGGCATCTTTCTCATGAGCTTTGTTGTGGTAGCCATGAACCCTAGGACAGGACCGCCATAATTGAGGTTCTGACCAAGGGCTTGCCCTTCTCCAACCACAATATCCGCTTTCAGCTCCCCTGGACTCTTTAGTATACTTAATGCAATAGGATCCACGCTCATAAGAAGAAGCGACTTGTTGTTATGAACAGCTTCTTCAATCTCTTTCACATTCTCCACAATACCGTAAAAGTTGGGGTATTGGAGCACCACGCCAGCAACATCAGCTGTAAGCTTTTGCTGAAGATCTGAAACATCTGTAACACCATCCTTTTCATCTACGAAAAGAATGTCGACATTCCTAAACTTCAGATACGTCTCCAGAACCGCCCTTGTTTCAGGATGTACTGTTTTAGAGACCAGAATCTGCTTTCTCTTCGTTTGAACAGAGGCTAGGATTGCTCCTTCAGCAGCAGCAGTGGGCGCGTCGTACATGGAAACATTTGAGACTTCCATGCCTGTAAGAGCACACATCATCGACTGATACTCAAAAACACTCTGAAGTGTTCCCTGACTGATTTCAGGCTGATACGGGGTATAAGCCGTATAAAATTCAGAACGAGTGACAAGAGTTCTGATAATGGATGGAATATAGTGGTCATAGGATCCAGCTCCCAAGAAACAGGTCAGTTCGTCCACACTCTCATTTTTTGATGCAAGGGCACTGACAATTCTTCTAACTTCGATCTCAGACTTGGACTTGGGAAGGTTCAGATCTTTTTGCAATCGGACATTATCCGGAATACTCTTGAACAGAGCTTCCGTGGACTCCACACCGATGACGCCAAGCATTTCCTGAACATCTTCCGGTGTATTCGGCAGATATGGATGCATAGACTATTCCTCCTCAGAAATAAACGCTTCGTAATCCTCTTTGCTTAACAGTTCCTCAATCTCATCTGCGTCTGTAAGCTTTACAATGACTAGATGATTGTCATATGGAGCTTCATTGACAAGTTCAGGATTATCTTCAAGATCTTCATTGATTTCAAGAACCTCACCTGATACAGGCATGATGATATCTGAAGCAGCCTTTACAGACTCCACAACTCCTAGATTGTCATCCTTGCTGATTTCATCTCCTACTGAAGGAAGCTCGACATATACGATGGACCCAAGAGAATGCTGAGCATAATCAGTTATACCGATATAAGCCTTTTCACCTTCCACTCTTACCCACTCATGATCCTTTGTGTAGAATAAACCTTCCATTACTAATGACATAACACTATCTCCTTTAATATTTATTTACGTATTTATTTATTGTTGACTATTTTTGCAGAAACTTTCGGCTTCTCACCGTAGCCTGGGATGTTTTATTTCTGATTTCCACATCGATCTCAGTGCCCATCTTACTATACTCTGTCTTCACCATAGCAAGACCGATAATATCTCCCAAGGTTGGGGATTTATACCCGGTGGTGACAAATCCAATCTCTTCACCATCTTTAAGAATACGATAGCCGTGTCTTGGGATTTTCTTGTCCGACATTGTAAACCCAACAATTTTTCTGGAAACACCGTCTTCTTTTTGCTTTTTAAGCACTTCTTTTCCGATGAAATCTGCTTTATCAGTTTTTACAAAAAAACCATATCCAGCTTCGATGGGCGTCCAGTTATCACTGAGCTCATTTCCATAAAGCGGCAGATTCGCTTCAAATCTTAAAGTGTCCCGTGCACCAAGCCCTATGGGTGCTGCACCGTCTTCAATGAGGTTTGTATAGAGCTCCACAACCTTGTCATTGGAAAGATAGATTTCGAATCCGTCTTCTCCAGTATATCCTGTTCTGGAAACCATACAGTCAATCCCATCAATCTCTACGTTTCTTTTTGCAAAGAAAAACTTGATCTCTGATAAATCTTCATCGGTATGTGCCTGGAGCAGAGATTCCGCCTTCGGTCCCTGAATTGCCAGCTGCGCTGTCTCATTGGAAATATTCTGAATTTCCACATGCTCATCCCTGTGATTCTCGAGAACCCACTGGTAGTCTTTGTCTGTATTAGACGCATTCACAACAAGAAGGATGTCTTCTTTGCTGAATCTGTAAACCAGGATATCATCCACAACCCCGCCGTCTTCTCTGCACATAAATGTATAAAGAACCTGAGAATCGGTAATCTTCTCCAGATCATTGGTGATAAGTCTATTTACAAATGACAGCGCGTCTGGTCCCTTCACAGTTATTTCTCCCATATGGGATACATCGAAGAGTCCAACATTATTTCTTACAGACTCATGTTCTTTGATGATGCCTTCGAACTCCACCGGCATGTACCAACCTGCAAAATCTACGGTTTTACCACCATACTTCTGGTACTCATCAGCTAAAGCTGTTCTTTTTAAATTGTCCAACGGTAAACCTCCTAACTACATTATAGTGTACACTACTATCATACGCATTTTTAGAAACTTATTCAATAAGGCTTGTGTAATAGTTTACAACGATTTTTTGATGACTTTTTCACAAAAATGAAGATATTTAAAACAGATACTCAATTTTTAATTTACTGTACTACCCGATAAAATATGGTTTCAAACAGATTCTGTTTTGAATCAAGCCAATACACTTTATATTTTAATCCTTATTCTCTTGATTTGCATACGAAGTAGTTTCTCTTCCCATATGCCCTGTTTTAGTACAGCATTTTTCAAAAACAATTCCTGAATAAGAAAAAACAGCTATCCTATGAACTATTTCACATAGAGTAGATAAAAACTGATAATTTCATCAAAGATTCTTTAGTTTGATAGTATTTAAATAAAACACAGCGCTTTCTATCTCTTTTCTATGAACATCTAAAGGTTTTCTTTTAACATATCATGAATCATGTAACCTATATGTGTATGTTTGTTGAAACTTCTGTGTCCTTCAAGAATGACCGCATTCCTTTGTTATAATTGAGGCATCAAAACTTATACGAGGTGAATACTATGGATTTTAACCTACTCATTGGTGGCGCTGCCGGTCAAGGGATGGAAACATTCAGTGCCACTTTATCAAAAATTCTGCAGAAGAGAGGATACCACCTCTTTACGCTGCAAGATTATATGTCCAGAGTTCGAGGTGGACATAACTTCTTCCAAATCCGCTTTTCAGAAAAACCTGTGAAAACACATAGGGACGATCTAGATGGAATCATTGCTCTTAACAGTGAAACCATTGATCTACACCTGAATCGTCTTCACGAGAATGGATTTATCATTGCAGATGAGGATGTCCCTCATCATGATCCAAGACTCATCACAATCCCTGCAAAAAAACTTGCTAAGGAAGTCGGAAATCCGAAAGTCCAGTCCAGCGCAATTCTTGGGGCTCTCCTGAAAATATATGGAATGGACCTTGCTTTCGTAAAAGAGATCTTTTCCTACAAATTTGATGACAAAGTAGTTCAGCAAAACATGGAAGCTTTTCAGAAAGGATATGAGCTGACCCAAGCCCGATTTACCGAGCCAGAAAGAAGTACAGAGAAGACCATGATGCTCCAAGCCAATGAAAGTATTGCCTTAGGTGCCCTTGCTGCGGGTCTGAAATTCTACAGCGCTTATCCAATGACACCGGCGACATCTATCATGAGCTACCTTGTGAAAAAATCTTTTGACGCGAAAGTTGTGGTAGAACAGGCCGAAGATGAGATCGCAGCCATCAATATGGCCATAGGCGCTTCTTATGCGGGTGTACGGTCCATGACTGGAACATCTGGTGGTGGATATTCTCTTATGGTAGAAGCTGTCGGTATGGCTGGCATCATGGAAACACCGTTGGTTATCGCTGAAATACAAAGACCAGGTCCAGCTACTGGACTTCCTACACGTACAGAACAAAGTGATTTGAATTTCGTCATTCATTCTTCTCACGGAGAGTTCCCTAAGATGGTGATTGCTCTGAGGCATCCAGAGGATGCATTCTATCAGACAGCGAGAGCTTTTAATCTTGCAGATAAATATCAGATTCCGATCATCCTTCTTGGAGATCAGTATATGGCTGATGCCATTCGAACGGTCAAACCTTTTGATCTCAGTAAAGTGAAGATTGAAAGAAACCTTGCAGATGAGTCTGTGTACCAGAATGGTAAAGAATACAAACGTTATGAACTCACCGAAACCGGAGTCTCTCCCCGACTTATTCCTGGAAAAGTTGAAGGTACTATGGTCAATGTAGATAGTGATGAACATGATGAATCTGGTAACATCACAGAATCCGCTGAGGTTCGTGTCCGAATGGTCGACAAACGAGCCAAGAAACTGGACCTATTGAAAGAGGACCTATTGGAACCTGAACTCCTGGGATCAGAGGATCCAGATATTCTCCTTCTAGGATTCGGAAGTCTTCATAGCCCACTTTCAGAAGCAGTGGATCTTTTAAATGCTGAAAGTGGAACTAAGTTCTCCGCTCTTGTCTTTGGTGATGTATGGCCGTTGCCTACAAAAAAACTTGAGGAACTCTCCTCAAAAGCAAGACTTCTCATCAATGTGGAGCAGAACAGCACCGGACAGCTTGCTGCACTGATCAGTCAAGTCACGGGTATTAGAGTACATCAGTCTGTGCTGAAGTATGATGGAAGACCACTTTCTGCGACTGAAATTAGAGACAAAGTACTGGAGGGACTGAAATGATCAAGAAGAAAGAATTTGTCACATTTGAAACTGCCTGGTGTCCAGGCTGTGGAGATTTCGCCATACTGGAAGCTTTGAAGGAAACTTTGGAAGAAATGAACAAAAGTCCTCATGAAGTTCTTGTTGTTGGCGGTATCGGCCAAGCAGCCAAGACCCCTCAATACATCAATGCCAATGGCTTTGAAGGTCTGCACGGAAGAGCACTTCCTCCTGCCGCTGCAGCAAAAATCGCCAATCATAAACTGACCGTTATCATAGATACCGGAGATGGAGATTCTTATGGTGAAGGCGGAAACCACTTTATCCATAACATTAAACGAAATGTGGATATGACTCATTTCGTTCATGACAATCAGATTTATGGACTCACAAAAGGTCAAAGTTCTCCCACCTCAGACTTAGGACATGTGACTGACTTTACACCAAATGGTGTGAATACAAACCCAATCAACCCAATGGTTGCAGCCATCGGACTCGGATGCGGTTTTGTCGCAAGAGCATTCAGTGGAGATAAAGAGCATTTGAAAACCATCATGAAAGCTGCCATCAACTACAATGGTTATGCACTGGTAGACATCCTCCAGCCCTGTGTGAGCTTTAATAAAGTAAACACCTTTGCCTGGTACAAAAAGCGTGTCTATAATCTGGATCTAGACGCATCCTATAACCCTACAGACAAAGTCAAAGCTTTTGAAAAAGCACTGGAATGGGGAGATAAGATTCCCACCGGCATACTGTATATAAACGATGGCCCCAGCTATGTAGACAAGGTACCATTCCTTCAAGATAAACCACTGGTGGATCTGCCTGTTGAACATGAGACCATACAGACATTCCTGAACGAATTTATGTAGTTTAAAAGGGATTGAGGCATACTAGCAAAACTAGCATTGCCTCAATCCCTTTTATCATATAAGGTCTGAAGTCAACACTTCATGCTCAAATAGACACTATGCTTTTTTTCCTGCTGAAAGCTGCACTGATTTTTGGTTCACCTTTCATAAACACAAAGAAGACCAGGAAGGGGATCCTGGTCTTCTTTGTGTTTAAGGAGTGTATAAAGTATAGGTTGTATTTGTTATATATTCTGAGACTTCTTCAGTGAATGATAGGCCTTCACGGATTATTTCTCAAGGGATTCTAAAATCTCATCCAGCATGACACCTGTTCCACTAAAACCACCGGAAGTGATATACCATACTTCTGGATTGAGGTAATGAATCTTGCCATTCTTAAAGGCTTCTGTTTCCTTCACAATATCGTTATCCATCGCTGCAGATGCATCGGTTTCGCCACCAACCACTGCCGCTCTATCAATAACATAAAGATTCTCTGGATTCTTTTCCAGAATATATTCATAAGTGATGCTCATTCCATGGGTAGCTTCTTCAATATTCTCATCAGCTTCCTTGAATCCCAGCGTGTTGTGAATGATACCAAATCTGGAGACTTTTCCATAAGCGCTGAGTGATCCGTCATTCGCTAAAACCACTAGAGCATTTTCATCTTTTTCTGCTACTTTTCCAGCAATGTCCTCTACTTTAGCTTTAAGAGAAGAAATGTTCTCTTCAACTTCACTTTCTTTTCCAAACAGCTCTCCAATGAGCGTAGCATTATCTTCCACAGAACTCATATAATCTTCACTGTCCACAGTGAGATATACAGTAGGTGCAATCTTAGATAGTTCTTCATAGGCTGCAGCAGTTCTTCCAGAAATAAAAATCACATCTGGAGACAGTTCAAAGATCTTCTCAAAGTCAGGTTCTTTTAAGGTTCCAACATTGGCATATTTGCTCTCATCGTTATACTTCTCGAGGAAGGAAGGAATGTTTCCCATTGGAAGCCCCATAACCTCAATGCCAACATTATCCATGATATCCAGAAGACCGTAGTCAAAAACAATGACTTTTTCTGGATTCTTAGGTAGGGTCACTTCACCAAGCTCATGAGTAATGGTCATTTCACCGGCTTCTTCTGGACTGTTGACACTTTCTACTGTAGTTTCAGGTGTTTCCTTAGGTTCATCAGCCTTAGCGCTGCTTCCACAGGCGGAAAGCACCATGACAGCACTGAGTAGTAAAGCAGAGACGATGATATTTTTCTTGTTTTTCATTTTTGCACCTCTTAATTTATTGTCTTATTGATTCAGATCATTACATGACTTTTTTGGATAATAGTGTTAATGGAGTGCCAGGAACTTCACAGTCACACAAACCTTCCTGGTAGTAAGTACAGATTTTCTTTCCGCCCAGATGATGCACATCAAACTCCATATCAAATACTTCGCTGAGCACCTGAGCATCTATGATATTTTCCGTATCATCGTAGTATTTGATATGACCATCCTGAAGCGCCACAATCTTATCTGAATAGCAGGAAGCAAAGTTGATATCATGAATGACAAGAACAACCGTCTTGCCCAAATCATCTACAATTTTCCTCAGAATCTTCATGATCTCCACCGCATGTTTCATATCCAGATTGTTCAATGGTTCATCAAGCAGAATATACTCTGTGTCCTGTGCAAGCACCATGGCAATATAAGCCCTTTGCTTCTGGCCTCCTGAAAGCTCATTGATATAACTGTTCTCTATATCCTTCAGCTTCAGGTAATCAATGGCCTGATCCACAAACCGCTCATCACTCTCCGTGAGATTTCCCTTCGAATATGGAAATCTGCCAAAAGATACCAGCTCTCTCACCGTGAGCTTAACATTAAGATTATTGCTTTGTCTCAATATCGATATTTTCTTTGCCAGTTCTCTGGATTTCCAATTCTTCAGGGTGATTCCATCAATGGTCACCTCTCCTTCACTGACATCCATAAGCCTCGAAATCATGGAAAGAAGTGTACTCTTCCCAGCTCCATTGGGTCCGATGAATGAGGTGATATATCCTTTTTCGATATTTAGAGTGACATTTTTCACCACTTCTTTGCTTTCATATCTCTTTGTTAGATTTCTTACACTGATCATAATTGATTCTCCCTTAACAGCAGATAAATGAAATAGAGTCCACCAATAAAATTAATGATTACACTGATTGGTGTACTGAACACAAAAATCCGTTCCACCATCAGCTGACCGTACACCAAAGCAGTGGAACTGATGAGCATCGCACCGATTAACAGATATGTGTGCTTAAAAGTCTTCAGAAGCTCTCTAGAAAGGTTTGTCACCAGGATTCCAAGAAAAGTGATAGGGCCAACCAAAGCGGTAGATACCGAAATAAGCACAGCTACGATGATGAGCATAGAATTGACAAGTTTTTTATGGTTGATTCCAAGATTTACCGCATGATCCTTTCCTAAAGAAAGAACATCCAGTTCTTTCGCTTTCATCATCCCCATTGCCATTGTTCCAATAAGAAGCACTGCCGAAATCATAAGAACATCTGTATTGATATTATTAAAACTTGCGAATAGTCTTCCCTGAAGCGTAAGAAACTCATTGGGGTCAATGATGACCTGAAGGAAGGATGAAGCACTTCTAAAGAGTGTCCCCGTGATGATTCCTACAAGCAGCAGGAGATAAATATTACCTCCAACTTTTCGAAGTATGCCACCAAGAATCCCTACACTGAAGAGAACCATAACCACTACTGAAAAGAGAAAGGTAATTCGCACATCCACTTTTGCTATGGCTTCTGATCCAATGAAGAATATGGAGACAGTTTGGATAAATACAAATACGGAGTCTAGTCCCAGGACGCTGGGTGTAAGTATTCGGTTTTCTGTTACTGTCTGGAAGATCAGTGAAGCATAGGCTATGGCTCCTCCAGTAAGAGCGATGGCAAGAATTTTAGGTATTCTTCTGGACAAGGCGTACTCGTAACTGTTGGGGTTAAGCCCAAGAAAGAGAAACAGTGCAATCCCCAGAAGGAGGAGGAGGCTGAGTACAGTTATTTTTTTCTTCATACTACTTCTTCACCCCCTTGAAAATCAGGTATAAGAAGACAATGCTTCCTAATACCCCAACCGTTAAGGATATGGATATTTCATAGGGATAAATGAGAACTCTGCCTAGTATATCGCAAAAAAGAAGAAACACTGCACCAAGTAGTGCGGTAGTACCCAGGCTGTTCTTTAAATTGTCACCACGAATCATGGAGACAATATTAGGCACAATAAGTCCGACGAAAGGAATACTGCCAATGGTGACCAGAACTGCACTGGATATGAGCGCGACGATTGCCAGTCCAATATTTACGATAAGCTGGTAATTAAGACCAAGATTTTTAGCAAAATCCTCTCCCATTCCAGCAATGGTAAACTTATTCGCAAAAAAGTAGGCTACTATGCTTAGGGGTATCGCCAGATAGATGATTTCATAACGTCCCTTTGTCACCATAGAGAAACTCCCCTGAAGCCAGGCATTGATGTTCTGGATAAGATCAAAACGGTAAGACACAAAAGTAGTAATGGAATCAATGAGGTTTCCCAGCATTATTCCTACCAATGGAATAACAATCACATTTTTCACCTTTATTTTTCGGAGAATGAACATAAATAAGAATGTTCCTCCCAAAGCAAAAATAAAAGCGATTCCCATCTTCCCGAGTACCGGTAATCCAGGCAGGAAAATCATAGATACCAGAATGCCAAGCTTTGCGGAATCCATTGTTGCAGCAGTGCTGGGAGAAACAAACTTATTCCTCGTAATCTGCTGCATAATAAGCCCTGATATACTGAGTGCCATACCTGTGATGAGAATACTGATCAGTCTTGGTATTCTGCTTAACATAAATACCAGAACTTCAGTTTCGCCACCATTGAATAAATCTTGAATTGACAAGGTTTTTGCTCCGATAAATAGAGAAATCACCGATAAGATGATTGTGGCCACAATTAAATGTTTATTTTTCATATCTTATAACAGTGTAATTCCCCGTTATGTTTGACACCTCACTCTATTCATTGATATAATTGAACATGACGAAATTGATAATCATTCTCATTTATAGTAACAAAAAGTCGAATAATTATCTAATAGAGTATTTGGTTTTTTATAACGATATTTGGGTAAAAGAAAGGAGAGGTTCATTTGTTCATCGAACGGAACCCAAGAGAAGTGGCTGAAGACTTTTATGCAAGCACCTTCATTGCGGTGAGCGCCTACAGCTATGATGGAAAGATTCAGTATAGTGGCGGTGACCACTACCGATATGCAGATTATGACATTATAAATAATCTTTTAGAAAAAATGTTGTACCCTAAAGATACAAATTATACCTCATTAACTCTGTCCAATGACAAGGGGTATCATTACACAGCCTACTACATCAACAAAACAAGTCCTAAGGACGGCTTTGTCATCATGGGACCTTATAATCAGGATGATCTTGAAAGAGTAAACAACCTGAATATCTGCTACTCCAACAACCTATATATGGCACCACTCAATCAAACATTAGATTTGTGTCCAGCGAATGGTTGTGCGGGCTGTTACAGTCTCAATGTCCGTAGAGCCATGAACTACATTCAAGCTCATTATAAAGAAAATATCACCCTTGATACCCTTGTTTCACATCTTAATCTCAATAAAAGTTATTTCTGTACTCTTTTCAAAAAAGAAACTGGGGTTACTTTTACCCATTACGTGAACTTAGTAAGGGTTGAAAAAAGTAAAAGACAGCTCCTTAAAGATAATCGTTCTGTTCTAGATATTGCCCTTTCAGTGGGATTCAGCAATCAGAACTACTATACAATCACTTTTAAGCGAATCACCAGCATGACACCTATGGAGTTCAGAAAGAAAGCTTACATCTAATTTCTTTTATTATACAATAATAAGTTTATTTTGTAACCATTATAATTTAAGTTAAATCTTAATTAACAGTTTTATAACGATTTTTGGTAGTCTGCAGTACTCTGCAGACTATTTGTTTTGGATCGTCAGCGTTCCGTGCTAGAATCTAAGTATAGCGAAGTTAAACGAGGAGGAACTGAAATGAGAATGTTTGATTTATTCTATGAGGACTATTTCCAGATGAAACGCGAGGATATTCTATCAGCAATTACGAGTACTGAAGGTAGGACAATCATGGCGGAGACAATCATCAGCACATTTCCCCTATTGGATGGTGTGTCCAATCCTGAAACGGCCGCCGCCTTCAGCGCGGACATGGTTACACTGAACACTTTTAATTTTGAAGCTCCATTTATATTTGGATATGATGATTCTCATCTAAGTCCCTTGATTGGTATCCCCGATTATACAACGGAGATCCAAAAGATTATCCTGAAGAATAAAGAAGACCATCAGTATATTCAAAAACTGAAGAAGATTGTAGGAAGATTCCTCGGAGTTAATCTGGAGCCTGTGCCTGAAGACAGCACGTATCCGAAAGGACTCCGCTGCACGGCAGAAAACCTCCAAAAAGTTAAAACACTCGGCTTTGATTATGTGGTTATTACGGCAAATCCAAGCACCGGTGTGACCAGTGAGGGTATCTTAGAAGGCATCAGAACAGCACGTACAATATTAGGTACAGAGATTCTCATTGTGGCTGGTAAAATGCACGGTGCCGGAGCTGGGAACATATATGATGTAGAAACAATTGAAGCATTTATTGCTGCCGGGGCAGATATCATCTTACTTCCAGCTCCAGGAACAGTTCCAGGTTTTACGGTAGAACTTACGAAAAATTTCATTGATCTGATTCATAAGAAGGGCGCGTTGGCCATGACGACCATAGGCACAAGCCAGGAAGGTGCAACCGAAACCTTTATTGAGAGTGTAGCGCAAATGTCCAAAATGGCTGGAGCAGATATACAGCATACAGGCGATTGCGGTGTTTCTGGAATGACGCCTCCTGAAAATTTGCTTCGTATGTCGATCACTATCCGGGGAAGAAGGCATACATATCGTAAAATGTCTCGCTCTCCACATAGAGTCAGATAGAATCAAAAAGAAGCCTAGAGCTTATTGTTCAAAATAAGCCTGTGCTTCTTTTTTAAATCTTGGCACTATAATCCGTAGTGATCCATCCGTTGATTCAAAGTATGTCTATTTTGATGGTACAACAATATTTCCCTTATCAACTTTGAACATAATCATTGGTGTCTCTGATACGCCGGACTCATTATGGAACTGACGAATCACATAATATGTACCATCTTCAGGAAACCCAGTCAGCTGCTCAAATAGAACTGTGTCTTCCATGGTTTTACCTGGCTCAAGCATTCCAAGCATTTCGATAAATGCCATATCTTTTGTCAGTTCAGTATCCTTCAAAGTTCCATCACTTTGCAGCTTATGTATGGTATACGCGAAACCATAGTTCAGAGTGATCTCAGATGTATTTTTCAACTGATATTGAAGACTTTTTCCCCCTCCATCATACTTCATGTCAACAATCTGCAGGTTTTCAGAAAATGTGATGCCTTTCACTGGTATAACAAGATCTTCCGATGATTGTGCCTGATTCTTCTGCCAGAGTGTATAACCGGTGATAGCCAATGCAGCAACTAAAAGTATCGATATTAATTTTTTCATATAGTACCCACCTTTTCTGATTTATTTATAGTAATCGTACCAGAGTGTTCATTTTTAAGAATGACAAAGCAATTACCAAAAAATGACAAAATGACGCAAAAAAAAAGACTGAAATAATCAGTCCTTCATTTGCAAGCAAACCTATAAGCCGAGTTCTGTATTTGATAATCATCTGTCTAGGTCCAGTATTACTAAAGGACTCAAGCGGCGCACCCGGGGACGAGACGAGCAGCCTCTTCATGTCCCTCTATTCGGCCTTGCATCAAGTGGGGTTTACATAGCCGCAAAGTCACCAATGCGCTGGTGAGCTCTTACCTCACCTTTCCACCCTTACCTCAATTGAGGCGGTATCTCTCTGTTGCACTTTCCTTAAGGTCACCCTCACTGGGAGTTACCCAGCACCCTGCTCTATAATGCTCGGACTTTCCTCTCCTGATTTACATCAGCAGCGATTATCTGGCTTACTTGCTCATTTATCATATCAGAGTTTTCATCATTTGTAAAACGAAGCTCCCTCAGTTATGGTTTCAAGCCATATTTTTATAGTCCACAAAATTCAAAGAATCTTCTAATTTGAATTATCAGATGAACTTATAGGGATCTTCTTCTCTTTCCGAGAAAAAATAGGGCACATCATGGACGATAGAAAATTCTTTCATCATTCTCTCCATAATTTTATAGAATACTTTCTTTTCTGAAAGAAAATGCCCAGGATCAACTACAGCGATCCCTTGTTCTTCCAGTTCCTGAACATGATGATACGTTGTATCCCCCGTAAGAATACAGTCTGCCCCCTCTCTCAATGCTTGTCGGATATAACTTTGACCGCTTCCATTGATAATGGCAACACGCCTGATTGTTTGGCCTGGATTCCCAACATATCTTAAATTTTGAACTTCAAGAACCTTCTTTGTCTTCTCAATAAAATCAATGAGCTTCACAGGTCTCCTAAGATAGACAATTCTTCCGATACCTGAATCAAAATCAAAGGGACACTGTTCAATAATATCAAAATCAACATAATCAAACATGCGCACGATTGTATCATTCATACCATCTTTTACCGAATCCAGATTTGTATGCGCTGCGTACACAGAAATATCATTTTTAATCAGTTCAATGATCTTTCTTCCCTGAAGGGTTTTATTGGTAATGGAGGTTGGCTTCATAAAGAGCATCGGATGGTGTGATACAATCAGATTTGCCCCTTTTTCTTTTGCCTCTTGAATCACATCCAAGGTGGTGTCCATAGAAAATAAAATCCCTTTCACTTCAGCCTTGTCATCACCTACCATAAGCCCAACATTATCATAGTCTTCTTTATAAGAAACGGGTGCATGGGATTCCACAAGCTTCATAAAATCCTTAACATAAGTATTCATCTTTAACTCTCCTTAGCTCTCTCATTTTATGGTTAAGACGTTCCATCTTCATCTTAGCATTCTCTGTGGTTCCATGAATCTTCTCAGAAATAACTGCCAACTCCTGAATTTTAGATTCAATATAAACGTGTAGTAACGGATGTTTTTTCTCAAGCAATATGTTCCCAATGGAATAATCGCAAATAGATGGATAGAAATCCACAGTATTTTCCGATTTTCTCACCAGAAAATATTCATAAAACCTTCGTTCTTCTTGTACCAGTTCTTCATCCATGATCTCAAAATGATTCTGATACAGGTATTTTCTCAAGATTTCAGGATTTTGTGCTGGCTGTAGAAGCAAAAAATCAAGCTTCTCTACGACCGCTTGAGCAGATTCTAATAGTTCCACCATGAGAATTCCTCCCATTCCTGCAAGAATCGCTCCATTTGCTTCACCAGGCTCCAATGTCTCAAAGCCGCTCCCCAAACGAAAGCTCATAAACTCTGATTGGCCTTCCTCTTCTGAATTTCTTCTGGCTTTCTCCAGAGGCATGGCTTTATTGTCAGAAGCAATCCCCTTTTTAATCTTCCCTTTTTTTAATAGTGAAATCAAGGCAAACCCATGATCAGTACCAATATCTGCCACTGTATGGCACATGGGCACCATTTCAGAAACTTTTTGCAATCTTTTGCTCAGATCCATATCTGCTCCTTCTATGTTTGTATAATTCTTTTCAATTATACCACCTATTCTAAACAAATACTGGTATAAGAACATTTGCTAAAGTCAGCAGCAGTAACGATACGATGACAAGGGGAATCAGCATGACTCTATAGTAGTAAATCCGATCAATTCTCTCATATACTTTCCCACCAAAGAAGACAATCAAATTCAGAAAGAATGCGCTGATCCCAACCAGAACGGTTCTATCAAGAAAAACTTTCACAGGCGTATATGATAGTGTTGAAGCATCCAGTTGATGTGTCGACATATATTCCGGGAGTGCACTCTGATAAAACAGAACCAGAGGAACTCCAATATAAATTAAGATCATCAATGTGTTCAAGATAAAATATTGTTTCAGTTTCTCATCGCTTTCCAGAATATCAGATTCAAGCAGAGACCTTTGCGGAAATTTTTCCGGGATCCCCTTTTTCAGCAGCACTTGTGAGAATGCTGCCATGTTCTCTGGCGATATGGCATAATTCTTGTAATCCGTCCCGAAATAAATTGTCTTTCTAGAACTTGTAATATACATCTCTACTTTCCCAAGTCCTTTCATGTATCCTTTTCCCACTGAGAATCTTTTACTGAGCATTCCAGCCAAACCACTGTGGTTGAGTAATGTGATTCTCTCTGTAAAAAAGCGAATATCTTTGAGAGGAATGATATGATTTAAAAATCTAAAAGCACTCCCAATAACAACGTAATCGTCATTTATTTCATAGTATAGCGTCTTCAGCAGCACAAAGTAATACCCTGATATCAGGATAAGCATAACTATCAGAAGCATCATAAGACTTTTCAATAGAACACTATCGCTGAAACGCAAAATTAATCCCATTGTCACCAAAAATCCAATGAGTGCCAATATCAGATTATTTATGAACTGAGACCGTTCAGGAAAAAACTTCATTCTCATCACCTACTGTAATTATAGCATATAATGGCTTGCCGCCTGGTTTCCTGAGCTATTTCCATAATAATATAACAGCCTGAATATATTGAACTGTTTTCATACCTTTGAATCCATCTTTCAGAGAACAGTAAGATTTTAAATCTCTGCACCATTTCCATCTTCAACCACTCTCTTTTATTATTATAGAACAAAAGCACCCGAAGGTGCTTCTTTGTTAATCTAAATAGTCCTTCAGCTTTTTGCTTCTGGATGGGTGTCTTAGTTTTCTTAAAGCTTTTGCTTCAATCTGTCGGATTCTTTCTCTTGTGACATTAAACTCTTTTCCTACTTCCTCCAAAGTTCTGGAGCGGCCATCATCAAGTCCAAAACGCAGTCTGAGCACTTTCTCCTCACGAGGGGTCAAGGTATCCAATACACTGATGAGCTGTTCCTTCAGCATTGTAAAAGCCGCCGCTTCTGCTGGAGCCAATGCATCATCATCTGGGATGAAGTCCCCTAAATGGCTGTCTTCTTCCTCACCAATTGGAGTTTCCAATGAAACTGGTTCCTGGGCAATTTTCATGATTTCCCTAACCTTCTCAGGCGGCATTTCCATGATTTCCGCAATTTCTTCTGCTTGTGGAGCACGTCCCAGCTCTTGCAATAACTGACGTTCTATACGAATGAGCTTATTGATGGTTTCCACCATATGAACTGGAATTCTGATGGTACGTGCCTGGTCTGCGATGGCTCTTGTGATTGCCTGACGAATCCACCAGGTGGCATAGGTTGAGAATTTAAACCCTTTTGTGAAATCAAACTTTTCAACAGCCTTAATCAGTCCCAGGTTACCTTCCTGAATCAGATCTAGAAAAAGCATACCTCTTCCTACATATCTCTTGGCAATTGAGACCACAAGTCTTAAGTTTGCTTCCGCAAGCTGTTTTGCTGCATACTCATCGCCTGCTTCGATTCGTTTGGCTAGAGCAACCTCTTCTTCTGATGTGAGAAGTGGTACCTTTCCGATTTCTTTCAAATACATTCTGACAGGATCATCAATGGCTACACCTTCAGGAACTGAAAGATCGATTTCTGTATCTTCCTCTTCCTCCACATCCCCAATGATTTCAATATTCAAACCTTCGAGGGTTTCATAAATCTTATCAATCTGGTCGGGAGAAAGATCGATTTCCTGAAGATCGTCAAGGATTTCCTTTTCAGTGATATTCCCAGCTTTTTTGCCTTTGTCGATTAATTTCTTAACCACAGACATCTGATACTCTTTATCCTGTACTTTCTTCTCTTCCTTATTCATGTCATCCAGAACATCATCGCTGTCCAGATTCTCTTCATCTTCTTGCATCTCATCTTTTTTTGGAGCAACTTTCTTCTTTCGCCCTTTCGTAGATGTCAGCTCTTTCGCAGCCCCAATGCCCTCACTTTTCGCTGACTTCTTCGCTTTTGGCTTCTGTACCTCTTCCTGATTCTCTGTCACCAGGTCTTCAGCAATACTTTCCATATTCTCTGTGCTTATTTTCTTTTTTGCAGCCATATCAATACCTCCCTAAAGTCTTTTGAAGAGAAATCAGTTCATTGGCAAGTTTTACCGACTCTTCAAAATTTCCAGCTTTTTCTAAAGCCTTTATTTCCTGTTGTAACTTTTTTTGCTTTATTTTACCCTTATAATGATTGATTGTTCTTAAGAAGTCATCAATAAGAACTTCTACATCCACCTCTGGTATCTCTGCCACCTGACCAATCAGAGACCACTCCTTCGAGCTTTCTGCATCATCGCATTGACTCAAAACATAACTTTGAAGACTGATTTCTCCATCTTCGTAGCTTTCTAAAATCCGGAATATCTTCTGATGTGCTGGCACAATGAAATCACTCAAACTGATTCGTTCGTTGAGATATGACCGGTTCTCAGATAATATCTTAAGAAGACTCCGCTCTGCTTTCACATGACCTTGCTCAATATAAACAGTAAGATTCTCTGGATACGATGTGTCCATTGAAGAATTTTCATTCTGATTTCCCATGTACTTTCTAATGGCACGTTCAGAAATACCTGCATCTTCTGATACCTTTTGTAAGTAGACCTCTTTCTCGATGGGATCCAGTTCATTCAGGATTTCAGCGATCCGTTTCGTATAGGTAATACGCCCTTCATCGGAATCCAGATTAAGTCCTTCTTTCTCCTGAATCAACTTATACTCCATCAGAGGTAATGCATTTTCAAGCAACTTCAAAAATCCTTCTTTACCTTCTTCACGAACATAATCATCCGGATCTTTCCCCTTTGAGATTTGCACAACCTTGACTTTCACACCTTCAGCTTGGAGAATCTCCAGACCTCTTACGGTAGCTTTTTGTCCTGCAGTATCTGCATCATAGCAGATATAAACTTCTTCAGAATTTCTTCGTAAAAGTCTCCCCTGAATTTTAGTTAATGCTGTTCCCAGTGAAGCGACAACGTTTTGAATCCCCGCTTGGCTTAAGCTGATTAAATCCATATACCCCTCTACCATAACAAGGCTTGTTTCTTTGCTGTTTTTCTTAGCAAAATTTAATCCATACAAATGGGTGCCTTTATTGTAAATGGGTGTTTCTGGAGAATTCAGATACTTGGGTTTCGTATCGTCAAGTACTCGAGCCCCAAAAGCAATCACTCTACCTCGAATGTCAAAAACAGGAAAAATGATCCTATTTCTGAATCTGTCATAAACTTTTCCTTTTTCACTCTTTGTTGCTAGACCGCACTTAACGATATCCTCTTCTTTATATCTTCTGGACCGAAGATATTTCAGTAAACTGTCCCAGGAATTCAGTGCATAGCCTAATCCAAAAGATCTGATGGTTTGGTCCTTGATCCCTCTTTTATAGAGATACTCCCGAACTTCTTTATTATTCGAGAGATTCTGAAAGAAAAACCGTGCTGCATCCACATGCATCTTATAGAAAACTTCAAGCTTATCCTTTTCTCTTTTCTTCTCAGGGCTCTCCTCGAATGGGATGTTTGCCCTCTCAGCAAGGATTCTCAAAGCTTCATTAAATCCGAGATTGCGGGTTTTCATGATGAAAGTAATGACATTTCCTCCTTCACCACACCCGAAGCACTTAAAAAGCTGCTTATCCTGAGTGACACTAAAGGAGGGAGTTTTTTCATTATGAAATGGACACAATCCCCAATAGTTTCTACCTGATTTTTTAAGCGGCACGGTTTCAGAGATAACATCTAGAATATCGTTGCTGTCTTTAATTTTTTCAATGATCTCTTCAGACACGTACAATGCATTCACACCTTTTCTTCATAGTCCCAAACATAAATTATACCATTAACCTCAGTAGATGACAATTTTGGGCACAAATATCTGATTGAAGAGGATTATCGCATAATCATCCGTCATTCCAGCGATATAGTCTGCTACAGCACGCTCTTTCCCCTCTTCTTCAGCAATTTTCTGATATAGTTCAGGCATTTCCTCAATTTTCTTCAGATAATAATCATAAAGCTGTCCTAGGAGAAATTTAGCCTTATCTCTCTCTTCTTTCAAGTGCTCTCCATTATAAATATTCTTAAAGAGAAACGACCTAAGACCATAGAGTGCATGAAAGATGTCTTCAGGCAGAGCTACTGTAAACTCCCCTTTAGAGATGTTCCTATTGGTCTCATCCACCAACATACGTACCAGAGTATCTATTCTTTTGCTGTGGGTGTAACCCAAAACCTCAATATGCTCCTTTGGTAAGTCTGTGACATTCAATAGACCGGCACGGATTGAGTCATCAATATCATGGTTGACATAAGCTATTTTATCAGCGAATCGAGCGATTTGGCCCTCGATTGTACTGCTGGTTTCTCCTGACTTCAAGCCACTATGATGCAGTACTCCATCCAACACCTCGAAGGTAATATTCAAACCCTTTCCATCTTTCTCCAGTTTCTTTAAAACGCGCACGGACTGCTCGTTATGCCTGAATCCCCCAGGCAGTCTTTCATTCAGCACTTCTTCGCCATTATGAGCAAATGCTACATGGCCAAGATCATGTCCTAAGGTTATAGCTTCCACCAAATCCTCATTCACCGCAATGCCTCGCGCAATAGTTCTCGCTATCTGTGAGACCTCCAGTGTATGAGTTAGTCTCGTACGATAATGATCACCAGTGGTTTTGATGTATACTTGAGTCTTATGTTTTAATCTTCGAAAGGATTTTGAATGTATAATCCTATCTCGATCATGCATAAAACACGTCCGATAAGAGTCCAACTCTTCTTCCACTTCTCTTCCTCTTGAATCTTTGGAGAAACAAGCCTCTTTAATCAACGTCAGTTCTTCATTCCGTTCTATTCTCTCTCGAATACTCAATATCCCACCTCCTATATTGTATTATTCTACAAAAATCCTTTGAATCCTTTATTTGGATTTGAGAGATATTCATATATAATCATTATCCTCCTATGTGTTTTTACCCATTCATTGATTTCATATATAAATAAAAAAACTTGCTGCAAAGCAGCAAGTTTTGTGTACTTAGTAAAACATAATCCAAGTCAGGAGGGCAAAGAAAGCATAGAAACCGACAACAATTGGGAACAGATAGGTAGCCATGGCAAACGCCATTGCCATCAGATCGCCTCTTTCAAGCTTTACATCTGCTTCCATATCGGGTTCCACATCATCAAATCGATGTTTCCCAAAAATCTGCATTAAATTATCCCTCCTTTTTAACCTATGAGTTACAAATATTATATTTCGCCTGCGAAGTGACAAGCTACAAAATGATTCGGATGCTTCACTGGATTAAACTCTCTTAGTATTGGAATCTGCTCTTTACAGATATCCTTTGCATAAGGACATCTTGTGTGGAACTTACATCCTGGTGGAGTATTTACATTACTTGGCAGTTCTCCAATGATTGGCTCCATCTTTCTCAGATGTGTTGGATCTGGAACAGGAATCGCAGCCAAAAGCGCTCTTGTATATGGGTGAGTAGGTTGATCATATAGTTCATGCTTACCAGCCAGTTCAACCAAAGAACCTAAATACATAACTCCAATTCTATCACTGATGTGTTTTACAACACTAAGGTCATGGGAGATAAAGAGATAAGATAGTCCCATTCTTTCCTGAAGATCCATCATCAGATTCAGAATCTGTGATTGAATCGACACGTCAAGAGCGGAAACTGGCTCATCAGCCACAATAAAATCAGGATTCAAAGCAAGTGCTCTCGCAATTCCAATTCTTTGTCTTTGTCCACCAGAGAACTGATGAGGATATCTATAGATGTGATATGGTGAAAGACCACACATCTCGATAATCTCCATTACTCTGTTTTTATATTCTTCTCCAGGCTTAACAAGATTATGGGAAAGTAATGATTCACCCACAATATTACTTACATTAAGTCTTGGGTTCAGGGAGCTGTATGGATCCTGGAAAATCAGCTGCATTTCACGTCTTAGTGATTTCAGCTGCGCTCCCTTCAGTGATGCAATATCACCATCAATGGCTTTACCATGATAGATGATCTGCCCATCTGTTGGGTCATATAATCTTACGATGGTTCGTCCAAGGGTAGATTTTCCGCACCCTGACTCTCCTACGAGACCAATGGTCTCCCCTTCATTTAGTTTGAAGGTTACACCATCTACAGCCTTGATAAAAGACTTTTTACCAAAAGCACCAGATTTCACTGGGAAATATTTTTTAATATCATTTACTTCAAGCAATACTCTATTATTATCGTTCATATTTCCCTCCTACTTATCTTCGTACAAGAAGCATTTAACCTGATGCGTCTCGCCGTTTTTCTCTTTGTCTATGAAATATACTCCAGGTTCTTCCTGCCAGCATTTATCCATAGCAAACTTACATCTTGGAGCAAAATAACAACCCTTTGGAAGCTCCATTGGATTAGGAACTACACCCTCAATACTATTCAGTCTCTTCTTCTCTGACTTAAGATCTGGAATGGATTCCAGAAGTCCTTGAGTGTATGGATGCTTTGGATTCCCATAAAGTTCTTTTACTTCTGCAGATTCTACTACTTTACCAGAGTACATTACAATAACATCATCAGCCATCTGCGCTACAACTCCAAGGTCGTGTGTGATCAGCATGATTGCGGTATTGGTCTTCTCCTTAAGATCGTTCATCAAAGACAGAATCTGTGCCTGAATGGTTACATCAAGCGCAGTAGTAGGTTCATCCGCAATCAGAACCTTAGGATCGCAGGCAAGGGCCATAGCGATCATTGCTCTTTGTCTCATACCACCAGAGAGCTGGTGAGGATAATCATAAACTACACGCTCTGCTCTAGGAATACCAACAAGTTTCAGCATATTTACTGCCTTGTCATGGGCTTCCTGTTTACTTAAATCCTGATGAAGTTTGATCGATTCAATAATCTGATCTCCAATTCTAAAAACAGGGTTTAAGGAAGTCATTGGTTCCTGGAAAATCATAGAAATTTCATTTCCTCTGATTTTTCTCATTTCTTCTACAGGAAGCTGTACGATATCTTTATCCCCATACATAATGCTTCCTTCAACAATCTTACCATTCTTATCAATGAGCTTAAGAATACTCATGGAGGTAATGCTCTTTCCGCAACCGGATTCACCAACAATACCTAGAGTTTTCCCTTCATACAAATCAAAATTAACACCATCTACAGCCTTAACAACACCCTTATCTGTGAAGAAGTGTGTCTTAAGGTTTCTTACTTCTAATACTTTCTTCATAATCAACCCTACCTAATTTCCTTTGGATCAAAAGCATCTCTCAGCCCTTCACCAAGCAGATTTATACTCAACACAGTCAACATAATCATTACACCGGGTGGTACCCAAAGCCATTGCATATTTCTGAAAACATCTGAGTTTCTGGCTCTTTCAATCATATTACCCCATGTTGGTGTTGGAGGTGTTACTCCAAGACCCAGGTAAGATAAGCTCGCCTCCGTAAGAATCGCACCAGCCATTCCAAGAGTTGCGCTTACAATTATATATGCGTATGTATTTGGAAGAAGATGTTTAGCAATTCTGGATCTAGTGGAAAGTCCCAGGATCTCAGTTGCTTGCATAAACTCCTGCTCTCTCAGAGATAGAATCTGGCCTCTTACCATTCTAGCAAGTCCTGGCCAGCTTAAAATACCAATGAGGAACATAACTAAGTACATCTTATATTTTGAGTCAACCCACATAAGTGCACCAGAGATGGTAATAACGGTTGGTGTAAACGGAATGGAGTAAACAATTTCTGCAAATCTCATAAGAATATTGTCAACAACTCCACCATAATAACCAGCAACACCACCAACAATAGCTCCAATGAGCACGGTGAATCCGGCTGCGATTAACCCAACCATGATTGAAGTTCTGCCGCCTAGGAACAGTCTTGTAAATATATCTCTTCCCTGTTCGTCCGTACCTAGCCAATATTTACCAGATGGAGGCAATTTCTTGTCATCCAGTATAAAATCATTCAATTCAAACTTAGAAAATATCGGTACAAAAATGACAGCCAGCAATATTAGTATAAATAATACTGCTCCGAACATAGCTGTTTTATTCTTCTTAAATCTACCCCAGGCAATCATCCATGGTCCTACGATATTGGCAGCTTGGGTAGTTTTCTCATAGTTTTTCTTATTGTCTTCCATAATAAACCCTCCTAACTAACCTTTACTCTAGGATCCACCAGTGCATAACTGATATCAGCCAGCAGGTTTCCTGCGAGCATGAGCACTGCGTAGAAAATATTGATTGCCATAACTAATGAAGTATCTTGTTTAAAAATCGCTTCATGAAGGGTATTTCCGATTCCTGGCCATTTAAAAATGGTTTCGAGAATCAGAGAACCACCAAATAATGAAGGAATATAGCTACCAAGCAATGTAACAATCGGTAAAAGAGCATTTCTAAATGCATGCTTGTAAATAACAACTTTCTCAGAAAGTCCTTTAGATCTTGCGGTTCTGATGTAGTCCTGATTAATTACTTCAAGTACAGCATTTCTCACATATCTTGTCAAACTAGCAAGAGAAGAAATAACAAGTACGATCAGAGGCATAATCATGTGTCTGCCTACGTCAACAATTTCTGCCCACAAACTTGGATATCCACGAACAACCATCAATGGATCTCTCATAAGTGTAAGTGGTAATCCTGCTGGTATACCTACAAAGAAAATCAGAATCATCGCAAAGAAGAAGGAAGGCATGGAAACACCAATTAGGGAAAACACCGTCCAAAAATTATCGAAATTGCTGTATTTATTTACTGCAGACTTAATACCAACTGGTATTGAAATCGCAAAAGCAAAAATCATCCCTATAAAGTTGATCAAGAAAGTATTCCAAACACTCTCTCCAATGATATCTTTAACTGGTGCTCTTTTCAGAATCGATTTTCCGAAGTCTCCGCTAAGAGTTCTTCCCATCCAGTTCATATATCTTTCTACAATATTTCCATTTAATCCAAGCTGTTCTTTTAACGCTTGTTGCTGCTCTGCAGTAACACCTGATCCAACACCCAAATAGGCTTGGACAGCATCACCTGGCATAAGCTCCATAATTCCGTAGATGACCATGGAAATCACGATCATAACAGGAATCAGGTGCAGCAATCTCCTTGCTATATATTTTAACATTGTTTCACTCCCCATAGCTCCTATATATTTTTGTAGTAGAAAGGCAGTCTGAAACAGACTGCCTTAAAACTTCTCAAATTAGAATATTATTCTATTCTTCGATGTAAGCATCTCTAACAGCCTTTACCCAACCATACAGGGAGCTGGTGTTAAAGTTCTTAACCTTTGAATTGTAAAGGTCAAAGTAAGTGTTTGCATAAACAACAATCTTTGGCATTTCTTCGTTCAGAATCTTTACAACTTCAGCATAAAGTGGCTTAGCTTCTTCTGGATCCATAATCTTTCTAGCTTCATCAAGAAGTCTGTCAACTTCAGCATTCTTGTATCTGGAAGTGTTGTCCTTACCTGAACCTACATCATTTGAGTGGAACTCAGAGTAGATGGAGTCTGGGTCAGCACTTGTGATGGATGTTGCAAGGAAGAACAGGCTCCACTTGTCAACGTTCGCATCTGAGTTGTAGATTACATAGTCAAGAATGGTGTTGAATTCGAGGTAAGAAATATTCAGCTTTACGCCAAGTTCCTGACCCCAAGCCTTTTCCCACATTGGGATAAGTGTAGCAAGAATGTCATGTTCTGGCATAGCTGCGATATTCAGCTCCAGAAGTTTTCCATCCTTAGCTCTGATTCCGTCTGCTCCAGCTACCCAGCCAGCTTCATCCAGAATGGACTTAGCCTTTTCGATATCATAGGAGTAGTCAATCAGGGAGCTAACAAGTTCATCGCTCATAACCCAAGAAATCTGGGAGAATGGATGATTCTGTGTTGTAGCAAGTACCATACCTGAATCAGGATCCTTGTAGTAGCTGTTTACGAAGGACTCTGTGTCAAATGCATATGCAAGAGCCTGTCTTACAGCAACTTCAGCTGTTGGTCCAGCTTCTGTGTTGAAGTTTACATAACCGTAACCGGATCTTGGATATTCGTTGATGGAGTATCCGCCATCTCTAGCTTCCTTGATCTTAGCAGGTTCGATAACGCCAGCAAGAAGGTCAACTTCACCGTTCATCAGCTGAACGATATCTGTGGACTGGTCTACGAACTGAAGAAGGATTTCTTTAATCATGTAGCCTTCACCAGTATACTTGTCATTTCTTGTCAGGTAGATAAACTGAGCTTCAGTAAAGTTGTCAAGTACGTATGGTCCTGATCCAACAGGAGTAGCGGACTTTTCTTCAACTGGAGTAGTATTCTTGTATGTTACACCTTCACCATAGTAGTGTTCTGGCATAATAGCAAATGTTGTGTTAGCAAAGTTTGTTCTCTTGCCTTCAGCAAAAGTAAATGTAACTTTGTAGTCTCCATCAGCAACAACACCTGGGAATTCTTCTGATTCACCAGCTGCATAAGCTTCATAACCTTCAAGGTCCTTAACTACTGAACCGTATCTTCCAGTATAGGAAGGGTCAGAGATCAGCTTGTAGGTCCAAACAACGTCACTAGCTGTTAATGGTTCTCCGTCAGAGAAAACAACGTCTTCTCTTAAGTTAAAGGTAATAACCTTACCATCTGGAGAAATATCCCAATCTTTAGCAACAACAGGAATGTATTCATCCCCTTCGAAGTTAAGTGTAGCAAGTCCCTGGAACACAAGATCTACTACATATCCGTCATAGGATGAGGAGTAGTATGCTGGGTTAAAGTTACCTGATGCTTCGGTGATACCAACCTTCAATGTACCGGATGGTTCATTGGATGGTTCTTCTGGTGTTTCACCTGGAGTTTCGGTGCCTGGAGTTTCCCCTGGTGTCTCAGGAGTCTCTTCTTTAGGACTGCAAGCGGTAAATACAACTGACATAACCAGTGTAAGTGCTAACAGTAAGCCTATTCTCTTTTTTGTCATTCTTTCTTCCTCCTTGAATAATCTTTTATTTTAAGCTGATGTCGCCAGCAGCTAAAAACCGAACAATGTGTAATTGAGAATGTGTTGCTTAAGATATTACTCATTTTATTATAAAACGTACAATTTATCAACTAATTTTTAATAAAAGTTCATAATCTCTGATTTTTGAGTCAAAAATAGAACGTTTTCTTAATCAATTTATCAGTAAAGAAGTTAAAAGGAACATTCTTACTGAAAATAAGCCAATAAATAGTGTGCTTTTTTAACAAATCATAATTCAACTTATTAGGCATAATTATTTACTTTTCAAATAACGAGAGCTTGATCCGGTGAGATTTTACCAGTTATTAGCATTTTCAATAATGTAATAAACAGAATTAAAAATCATCAATCAATAAAGCTTAGTCCTATTTTACCACAACATATGGAAAACAGAAACTTTTTGTTTATACTATATTCATAATCTGACAGATTTCACGGATTCTGTATTGGTTGTTTATTGCTATTTCTATCACTTACACTGCTTACATCCATGTAATTTGATAACTTTTGTATCTGTTCACTGGTAATCTTGTTAATTAAAGAGATTTTAATTTTTTTTTGAACTTATTATAGGATAATAGATACCATATTATACATATTATGCAAAAAAAATCATAAGTATTCAAATACAGATTTAAAAATTTGTATTTCAGGAGGTCACTATGCTCTATTTAAATGTTTACATGCTGTTAATAAATACCGTTGGTTTCTATTTTATGTTATTTGACAAGCAATCATCACGAAAATCAAAACGAAGGATTCCAGAAAAAGTATTGTTCACTTTCGCATTCCTTGGAGGAAGTGCCGGAGTCTTTCTTGGAATGTTGTTTTTCAGACATAAAACCAAACACGTTATGTTCACTTTACTCATTCCTTCACTGACAGCAGCCCAGATAATCGCATATTTCTTTATAAGAAATTACCTAGTTTAATATACATCCCATACGAAAAAAAGAATTTATGTAATGTAAACGTTTCCTGTTAATTTCATGAATTCATCATGTAAATGTTTACTTATACTAATTCTATTCATTATGGAGGTTTTATCTCTATCTCAATCACTTGAACCTCCATAAGTTCAGCAGAAGCCAAGCAGTTGTTATAGTGGTTCTAATTATAGCGTTTCACCTTAATAAAAGCATAAACTCACAATAAATATCACGTTAACGTATCTTAAGTAAACCACACAACAGATTTTGATCCTCTCTGTTCAACTAGTATGGTCTCTCTATTCTATACTTCATATTATCGCAAATCATAGTGATAACTCGAAGTCACTTATTTATCACGCGCTGCTATTTACATACAAAACAAGAATTCCGCAGTTCTAGCGGCTAATTTCACTTAGGTAGAATTTCTTTATCCACATGATTCTGTGAAAGCATCGCTTCAGGTATCGCCTGATTTTCCAAAGGGTTCTGATGTTATGACGGATCATATGATCTGCTCAGAGCAACCAAATAGAAAAGAGGACATTACAGCTGTCGTCACAGCCATAATATCCTCTTTTTGATTAGGTTCAGTGATACATATCACCAAATGAATACTATCTTGGATTCTTAACCTGAGCCTGAGCTGCAGCAAGTCTAGCTACTGGAACTCTATATGGTGAGCAGGAAACATAATCCAGTCCATTCTCATGGAAGAAGTGTACAGAGGATGGATCTCCACCGTGCTCTCCGCAAACACCAAGCTTAAGGTTTTCCTTAACGCCTCTTCCCTTTTCTACTGCAATCTTCACAAACTGTCCAACACCTGTCTGGTCAAGCTTTGCAAACGGATCGAAGTCGTAGATCTTCTTATCATAGTAGTGCTTCAGGAATGTACCAGCATCATCTCTGGAGAATCCGAAGGACATCTGTGTAAGGTCATTGGTTCCGAAGGAGAAGAAATCAGCTTCTTTAGCAATTTCATCAGCTGTTACACAAGCTCTTGGAATTTCAATCATGGTACCAACCAGATACTTCAGTTCAACACCCTTTTCAGCGATGATAGCATCAGCTGTCTTCTTAACGATGTTCTTCACATACTTCAGCTCATTTACTTCACCAACCAGCGGAATCATGATTTCTGGAACAGTATTCCATCCCATTTCTTCATTAACTTCGATGGCAGCTTCAATAACTGCTCTGGTCTGCATTTCAGCAATTTCTGGGTAAGAAATTGAAAGTCTGCATCCTCTATGACCCATCATTGGGTTGAACTCATGAAGGTCGGATATAATTCCATTCAGGTCAGCAACGGAAAGCTTCAGCTCTGCTGCAAGATCTGCAATTTCCTTTTCCTTGGTAGGTAGGAACTCATGCAGTGGTGGATCCAGGAATCTAACGGTTACTGGATGTCCTTCCATAGCCTTGTACAGTCCCTTGAAATCACCCTTCTGCATTGGAAGCAGCTTCTCAAGAGCAGCTCTTCTAGCCTCTTCTGTTCTAGCTACGATCATCTGTCTCATAATAAAGATTCTATCTTCAGCGAAGAACATATGCTCGGTTCTTGTCAGACCGATACCTTCTGCACCAAATTTGATAGCCTGTGCGGCATCGTGTGGTGTATCTGCATTTGTTCTAACCTTAAGTGATCTGATTTCATCAGCCCAGGACATGAATGTGCCAAAGTGTCCAGAAATTTCTGGTTCAACTGTAGCAATGTTTCCTTCATATACGTCACCAGTGCTTCCATCAAGGGAAATATAGTCCTCAGAAGAGTATACCTTTCCATTGACAGTCATGGTCTTGTTCTTTTCATCAACTTTGATTGCACCTGCACCAGCTACGCAGCATGCACCCATGCCTCTAGCAACTACAGCAGCATGGGAAGTCATTCCGCCTCTTACAGTCAGAATACCTTCTGCCGCAATCATTCCTTCGATATCTTCTGGTGATGTTTCCTGTCTAACAAGAATAACCTTTTCGCCAGCTTCGTGTCTTTCTTTAGCTTCAAGAGCAGAGAAAGAAATCTTTCCTGTAGCAGCTCCTGGAGATGCAGGAAGACCTGTGGCAATGATTTCGTGCTTCTTCATTTCATTTGTATCAAAAGCAGGGTGAAGCAATGTATCAAGCTGCTTAGGATCCATCATCAGAATTGCCTGTTCTTTGGAAACAAGTCCTTCTTCTACCATATCAACCGCAATCTTAAGAGCCGCCTGAGCAGTTCTCTTACCATTTCTGGTCTGAAGGAAGTACAGCTTACCTTCTTCAATGGTGAACTCCATATCCTGCATATCGTGATAGTGGTTCTCCAGCTTGTTTACGATGTCAACAAACTGATTGTATGTTTCAGGCATCTGCTTTTCAAGTTCTTCAATTGGCTGTGGTGTTCTGATACCAGCAACAACGTCTTCACCCTGTGCATTCATCAGATACTCAGCAAAAATCTTTCTTTCTCCTGTTGCAGGGTTTCTGGAGAATGCTACACCTGATCCTGATGTCTCACCCTTGTTTCCGAATACCATTTCCTGCACGTTTACAGCGGTTCCCCAGCTGGATGGAATATCATTCATTCTTCTATAAACATTAGCTCTTGGGTTATCCCAGCTTCTGAATACAGCAGTTATTGATTCTATCAGCTGTGCTCTTGGATCCTGTGGGAAGTCTTCTCCCTTTCTTTCCTTGTAGTAGTTCTTGAACTTCACTACAAGTTCTTTCAGATCCTCAGCAGACAGTTCGGTGTCAAGTTCTACTCCCTTTTCTTCCTTCATTTCATGAAGGATCTCTTCGAAGTCTTTCTTGTCTACATCCATAACTACGTCTGCAAACATCATGATGAATCTTCTGTAAGAGTCATAAGCAAATCTTTCATTGCCAGTTTCCTTAGCAACTACTTCAACTGTCTCATCATTCAGACCAAGGTTCAGGATAGTGTCCATCATACCAGGCATGGAAGCTCTTGCACCTGAACGTACGGAAACAAGCAGTGGATTAACTGTTCCACCAAATGATTTTCCTGTAACTTCTTCAAGCTTGTTCATGGTTGCATGAATCTCTTCGATGATTTCTGGTGTAATAACCTTTTCATCATCATAGTATTTATTGCAAGCCTCAGTAGTAACTGTGAATCCCATTGGTATTGGAATTCCGATGTTAGTCATTTCTGCCAGGTTGGCACCCTTACCTCCAAGGAGGTTTTTCATTGTAGCATCACCTTCACTGAAAAGGTATACATACTTCTTTGACATAGATTTCCCTCACTTTCAATCTTTTATGTGTAACCACATATATTTGAATCCGGTAGAACCGAGAGTTCACGAAATTATGAAGCAAAATGCTTCAAAATCCTCATATATTATAGCATAAGTCCTAAGCGAATTGTACAACATTTCTAATGGTTTTTAGTTTATTCATTAATTTCGGACGGTACAAACCATGGATACGATTACAAACTGTGCTACAATATACAATAAATCGACAAATTATAAGACTTCCCCATCATAACAGAGAAGTCTTAAGTAAAGATGAAGTTTATGAAAATTTAGTATAGATCTGAAGAGAAATATCCACCAAAATCATCTTCTTGTTTTTCTTCCTTCCTGAAGTGAATTTTACTGGTAAAATCATCCATCTTCCTTGACACTGAAACCTTTGACAGTCCAAAGGCGTTGGCCATTCCAAAGAACTTTGCTCTTAAAGGTTTTGTCAGTTCTATCTCTCTATGGTCTGATTTGACTTTCACGTCAACTCCAAACAGGAACAGCGCACCCAACGCCCCCAATAGAATCTTAGGTTTACGGGCCAGCAACAAGGTACCAATGGCTACTACAGGCAAAGGCGCTTCCACGGATTGCCCTTTATAGGAAAAATCTACCATCTCTGATGTGGTCTTTCGAATACTCTCCACCGTCTTGTCTTTATAATCCCGAATTTCATCAAATCTTTCTTCTTTCATGTTTTCGAGATAGATCACAGCTTCAAGTACATCATTTCCGCTTTGATCTAAGGCATTTTTCGCTGCTTCGTAAGTCACTTTCTTTCTTTTCCTGACCTCATCTACTTTCGCAAGCATTTCATTCTGCAGTTCCATTTTTTACCTCCTTATGGTCTTTACATATACTTCAGTAAATCCAGACTTTTAGGTTTACGCTGATAACTGTCTCTAATGATAAAGGATGTGATTCTTTGGAGTTCTGACTTGACCGTATGATCCATCCTATACTCTGCACTCTTTGCATATTCATTCCTTAAAAAGAACTCCGCAGCTTGTAGTGCTTCATTTGAAACGGCAAAAGGCACTGATTGACGTCCAATCCGGTATCCCGTCAGAGTGATGAGTTTGATTTCGTAAACCAGCGTAATGACTTCAACGTCAATGGCCTCAGACTCTAAGAGGTAGAGTGCTGTCACCAGATTCCTGTATAGATAAGGCTGCACTTCCTCGTCCAGTGTCACAATATCAATCATTTCCAAAAAATAGGATGCATATGTCAGAAGCTCTAAAGATGATGTTACATCTGAAAAACCATGTATCAGTGTACCTTCATTAAAATTATACAGTGACTTTCCTTTGAACAATAAAAAGTCACCAAAAATCATGGGACGTGTCATGAACTGGTACCGGTATTTGGGTGATCGTGCACCTTTACACAAAACAGAGACTTTACCCAGTTCTTCTGTAAAGATCCATAGAATCTTATCCTTCTCTTTGTAATCCATGGTTTTGATCACAATACCTTTTGCCTTTACCTGCATTATTCTTTATACCCGAGCTCCTTCAGGAGCGTTTGATTGTCTCTCCATTCCTTACGAACTTTCACAAAAGTCTTCAGGTCCACTTTACCTTCCAGATATACTTCCATATCTTCTCGAGCCCAGGTCCCTATTTTTTTTAGGGTCTGGCCACCTTTCCCTATAATTATCCCCTTATGAGAGTCTTTCTCACAGATGATATCTGCCTCAATATACCAGTTTCCATTTTCTTTCTCTTGCATTGTTGTAATCTCAACAGCAATACCATGAGGTATCTCCTGTTGGAGGAGTTTCAATGCCTTTTCACGGATGGTTTCTGCCGCCATAAATCTTAAATGGACATCTGCTACCATATCTTCAGGATAATACATAGGACCTTCAGGCAGATACTTTTTCACCAGAGCTAGAATATCCTCGGTATTCTTTCCTTTCAGTGCCGAAATTGGAATGATTTCATCAAACTCTGCCGCTTTTCCGTAGAGCTCTAAGGTTTTAGCCACTCTGTCCTGAGTGAACTCATCAATCTTATTCACCAGAAGAAACTTAGGTGTCTTGAGTCCTTTCAGCTCTTCCAGAATAAGCGCATCGCCAGGATGAATCTCTCCAGAAGCAGTTGTGATAAAAATCACCAAATCCACTTGACTTAGGCTCTCCTTAGCAACATGGACCATATATTCCCCCAGTTTATTC
The DNA here is from genome assembly GCF_900115135.1 of Proteiniclasticum ruminis. Classification (GTDB taxonomy): domain Bacteria; phylum Bacillota; class Clostridia; order Clostridiales; family Clostridiaceae; genus Proteiniclasticum; species Proteiniclasticum ruminis_A. The sequence goes on from NZ_FOVK01000001.1 coordinate 741,642, forward strand.
TTTGCTTTATGAATTCCTGGAGTGTCCACAAAAATGATTTGAGCATCGTCGTCTGTATAAATTGCATTCATATTTTTTCTTGTCGTTTGGGGTTTATTGGATACAATGGATAGCTTAGCCCCCATTAAATGGTTGATTAGTGTCGACTTCCCCACATTTGGTCTGCCCACAACTGTAATAAATCCTGATTTAAACATTTTTAACTTCCTTCTCTTTATCGAGGTCAATCTTAGTAAAAGCACCAGGCAAAATATCTTCCATTGTTTTTACAATGTACTCTTCTTTGCTCTTTATAATAATAATCGGAATTTCCTTGCTTTCAGCAAATTCTACAATCACTTGTCTGCAGATTCCGCATGGATAAGTAAAATTATGGATATCTCCAACAACCGCTATAGCCTTAATCTTATGGTGTCCATGGGACACCGCATTGAATATTGCAGTGCGTTCTGCACAGTTTGTAGCACCATAGGATGCATTTTCAATATTACAGCCACTGAATATGGAATCATCTTCCATAAGTACTGCGGACCCAACTTTGAAACCTGAATATGGAACATAGGCATGTTCTCTTGCTTCTAGAGCTGCCTCTATCAATTTTTTGTACATATTATCCCTCATTTCTTTATTATTTTAATAACCGAAAACTCTAAACAAGAGAATTGTGATGAGAAAGCCCAACAACCCTCCAACAAACACTTCTTTTATTGAATGCACTTTAGAATCCACTCTTGACTGGGCTACAATTAGCGCCATGATAAAGCTGAGTGTAATGGCTATGGTGGAGTCTGACAGATAGCTGATGACCGTTGCCAAACTGAAGGCCACTGCTGCATGTCCAGACGGCATACCTCCTTTTAATGGCGTACCCTCTCCGACGACAGCTTTCGTGAGAATTACAGAAAGAGCCACAATAACCAGTATAACAATGACAAGATACGGACTTGAATGCTTGACAAGCTGTACCCCCCTGTAGGTAAATGTGGTGATCTCTTCCCAAAATATAAAATAACCCACAGCCAGTGCATTTACAGCTGTCAGAAGCACCGCTGCCGCTGCAGTATTCTTAGCAATTTTCGCCAGTGGATGATAGTGATTCGTCGTGGCGTCAATGGCACTTTCTATGGCAGTGTTGAGAAGTTCAGCAGCCATCACCATGGTCATACTGACAAAAAGAATCAGAAGCTCAACTTTTGTGATATTGGTGAATAGTGAGAATAATATCACCACGATGGCTGCTACCATATGAATCTTCATATTCCGTTGGGTTCTTACGGCATAGATGAACCCGGAAATTGCATAATTAAAACTGTCCAACAGACCCTTTAAATCCATATTAGCACCACCTTATTCACGGGATATGTCTAGAGCATGAAGAATCCGCTCTTCTGCTTCACGCATTCTTTGTTTGTCCATGTCTGTCATATGATCATATCCCAGAAGATGCAAGATGGAATGTATCGTGAGATAGCATGCTTCTCTTTTTAGTGAATGTCCAAACTCAAGAGCCTGTTCATTGGCTTTTTCCATGGACAGAACCACATCCCCCAGAAGAAGAGCATCTCCGTCATAAAACTCCGGACCAAACTGATGGTTCAGATATTCATCACGAAAAACCTGTCCTTCCTCATAAGAAATCATCGGAAAAGAAAGAACATCCGTCTCCTTATCAATGTTTCTATATTCTCTATTCATTTCTTTTATCGCATCGTTATCCACAAGAAGCATGCTGATTTCCGCTTCCTCTTCAACCCCCTGGTCTTTCAACGTAAACAGAATCGCTTCCTTGATGCCTTCCAGCAGGGATTCCGGAACTTCTATCTGATCTTGTTCATTTTCAATAATAATCATTGTTTTCTCCTAACCGTTGGCTTTTTTTCGCTTATCTTCCGGATACTCTATTCGCTCATGATAAATAGAGCCAAAAGTTTTCAAAAAGTTCTTTCTGATCTTTGATACATCACTGAAGGTAATGTCACATTCATCAAGCTGCCCATCCTCCAATTTGTCTTTAAATATCTTATACACCATGGCTTCCACTTTTCCTTGAGTCGGGTCCGAAATGCTTCTTACTGCCGCCTCAACACTGTCAGCCAGCATCATAATCCCCGCTTCCCTGGTCTTTGGTTTGGGTCCAGGATAGCGATAGTCCTCTTCTTTCACAGAATCAGGATCTTCAGCGTTGTTCTTCATGGTCAGATAAAAATACTTCACCAGAGTTGTGCCATGATGCTGAGCAATCAGATCTTTGATTTCCTGTGGTAATTTGGCTTTTTCAGCCATTTCCAAACCAATCTTCACATGATTAATGATGATCAAAGTAGATAGGTTCGGTGAGATTTCATCATGTGGGTTCTTCGATCCAATTTGATTCTCTTTAAAGAATTGAGGCCTAGAGAGCTTTCCGATATCATGATAGTACGCAGCAACCCGAAGGAGGATACTGTTTGCGTGCAGCTCTTCAGCAGCAGCTTCTGCAAGATTCCCCACCATGATACTGTGGTGATATGTCCCTGGCGCCTCCATCTGAAGCCTCTTTAACAATGGATGATTTGGATTTGCCAGTTCCAGAAGCTTAATCTCCGTTACCACATTAAAGGTATTCTCAATGAGCGGCAAAAATCCAATCACAAGAATTCCAGATAAAATGACACCACTTGCAGCAAACAATGAGTTCCTTATAGAATCCATGACCGAATTGGAAAGCAAGAAGCCCAGGGAGAGCGATACCACAAAAGTCACGACAGAAATATAAAAGCTTGACTTTAAAATATCATTTCTCTCTTCCACTTTATTGATAAAAATCACACTGAGAATGGATGTCAGCATCAGAAGCAGAAGCACCTGCACATTGAATCCCGTCACGATGCTGAGAAAAACAGCACTGTAAAGTGCCAAACTTTGCCCCACACGTTTTTTCACAAGAATGGTCAGAAGCATTGGAAGAAATGTGTAAGGAACAATAAACGGACTGATGATCACCATTGCTCTTGCCAAGGCAAGAGCAAGATTCATAAGAAGGAAGATCAGCGCATTCTTTTTTGTATCTTCATAGATTGCTTTATAAAAACGCTTGAGATAAAAAACAATGATCAGATGGATGATCAGCACCGCAACGACCAAACCGCTGTATGGAAGGGCATTGAACCCGCTATCGCTAAGATATCCAAGCTCAGCGAGAATCTCCAGCTGATTTGCATTGACTGGATCCCCCTCTTTTACAATAGTCTGGTTTTTCTTGATGAGAACAGGTGTAATGCTATTTTCAGCCTCTTCCCTCAGTCTCGCTGTTGCTTCCTCATCATAAAAATAGTTCGGTTTTACTAAGGTCACTACAAACTGCTTAATAGCATTTTTCGCAGCCTCATTAAAGCTGAAACTATCCACAATATCTGTCATCTCAGTTTTCGACCGCATGATTTTGTTCTCATCATCTTCTTCCAACGGAGTCTCATAAATTTTATTAATTCCATTATTAATGGTATTTAAAGCATATCTCAAATCACTATTGTCAATAGAAAGAAGTGCAAAGTACCCCTCTTCACTAATCCCATAGGTTCCACGTTCTGAAAGAACTGTGGCAATTTCATCCAACGAAACCATAGGGTTTCTGGAGTTGATGATCCCATTGAAAAAGTCATTGCTCTCTTTCAGCGCATTTCGTCTTACTTCCAGTTCCTGGGTATACTGATTCTGCACAGAGGCAACTGCATCCTCAATTAATGCTTTAGTTGTCACTTCATCCACCAAGTCCACATTCGCTCTGAAATCAACAGGCGCAATATCTCCAACCTTAAGATCATACTTCTTATTCACGATACTAGTCAAAAGGATAATAAATGTTACGATGATGGATACCATGAAAATTCCATACCGCCACCAGGTTTTTCTTTCTATTCTCATTGCCGCTCCTTATGTTATCGTATGTTTTGATTATCAGGATATTCAGTGTATTACCGTATGGATCTGGATTACTCCTCCCCTAACACATTCACTCTATTATAGTTTCAGTTTATCAAACTATGCTCTGAAATACTACTGATAGAAATCACATACTCATGTCAACCAGAACTCTACCAGATCCTTCTGAAGGATGAAGAAGTTCATCATGCAGTTCCTTGAAAGAAACTACTTTATTTACTGTTCTTTCGAGATCCGCAGAATACCACGAAGTAGCTAGTTTTTTGAAGATCTCATTTCTCTTGGCATGATCCACCATCACACTATCAATCCCTTTTAATGTAATCCCCCTTAAAATGAAGGGAAATACCGTACTCTCAAACCTGATACCAGATAGGTTTCCACTGGTGCAGACAACTCCGCCGTACTTCACTTCCGTAAGAATATTCCCCAAAGCTTCTCCGCCCGTTGTATCCAGCACTCCATCCCACTTTTCCGTAGACAACGCTCTTCTTTTTTCCAGCAAACCATCAAATAAAAGCACTTCCTGAGCACCTAGAGACTCCAGATATTCTCTCTTCTCCATAGTTCTGGTAGTAACCGCTACCTCCGCGCCTAGTTTACGAAGAATCAGCACACCGTGAGAAGAAACACCCCCACTTCCTCCTGTAACAAGGATCTTTTTCCCTTTGAGACTTCCAAGGGCTTTCTCAATGGCATCCACTGATAAAGCCGCCGTGAACCCGGCTGTACCATAAATCATCACATCTTTCATAGACATTTCTTCAGGAAGCCTCATCAAATGTTCCTGCTTTACAATGGCAGTTTCCTGGTATCCTCCTGGCTGATCCGTACCATAGCCATATCCTGTCACAAATACTTGATCTCCAACAGAAAAATCTCCCGCTTTACTTTCCTCAACAATACCAGAAAAATCAATCCCAGGTGTCATCGGGTACTTTCTCACCACCTTGCTTGATGCATCCACCGCAAGTCTGTCTTTATAGTTGATGCCTGTATAGGACACCCTGATTCTCACTTCTCCATCTGAAAGATTCGGAAGCTCTATATCCTGATACTTCAGCACAGAACCTTCCTCTGTCTTTTCCAGTAATAATGCTCTTTTCATAAGTTCCCCTTTCTCAGGTATTTTCCCTTTATTATATCCTTTTTCCAGGTTTCTTACACCTTGTTTAGAGACAAAAAAACTCATCTTATTTCACAGAAACAAGATGAGCCATTTTTTATTTCGTTAAATAATTCTTCACCAGAGTGCTCACAAGTTTGCCATCGGCTTTTCCTGTGATCAACGGCTTGAGTGCTGCCATGAGTTTCCCCATGTCTTTCATGTTATTTGCTCCGATTTCTTTAGCTGTATTCTCAACCAATTCAATTATTTCATCTTCTTTTAACTGCTTTGGTAGATAACTTAATAAAGTTTCTATTTCGAAATTGCTTTGTTCAACTAGGTCAGCTCTTTGACCTTTTTCAAACTCAGCTACAGCATCTCTTCTCATTTTCACTTCTCTAGCGAGAATCTCAATGATTTGTTCTTCAGAAAGTGAGGTTTGAGCATCTTTTTCAGCGTAGAGGATTGCAGATTTTGCCATGCTTAAAACACTGGCTTTTCCCTTATCCTTGCTTTTCAACGCTTCTTTCCAATCATTCTGAATCTGTTCTTTGATCATAGTTTGATCACACCTTTTCTAAAAAAAGAAAACTACTTGAACTTTCTCTTTCTTGCTGCTTCGGACTTAAGCTTCTTCTTTACACTTGGCTTCTCGTAATGTTCTCTCTTTCTTACTTCACCAAGAATTCCGGATCTTGCACACTTCTTCTTGAAGCGTCTCAGTGCGTTCTCTAAAGATTCATTCTCTCCAACTTTGATTTCTGACATTCATTATCCCTCCCTCCGCTAGTTAAAAATATAAATATCAGCCTTTCGGGCAAAATAACACACTAGTAATTATAGTACATATTTTCAAAACAGTCAACGTTTTTAGCCAGGTGGCCAAGTGAGACTTCTTCCTCCCAGGAGATGGAAATGAAGATGCGCCACAGTCTGCCCTCCATCAGAAAGAGTATTCACAACAACACGATACCCGGTTTTATCAATCCCTTCCTCTGCAGCTATGGTTTGCACAGCTTTATACACCTTTCCAAGCAAAGCGGTATCTTCAGCTTCCAGCTCATTCACCGACGAAATATGCTTTTTGGGTACAATCAGCACATGGGTTGGCGCTTTAGGATCAATATCCCTGAATGCATAGACAAAATCATCTTCATAAATCTTAGCAGATGGGATTTCCCCTTGTATGATCTTACAAAATAAACAATCCATATCGATCCGCCTCTCAAATTTTACTTCTTAATTCAGTATATCAAATAATTCTTGTCTGTGGTAAGTCTGTTTAGATGAATTCTCCAATCAGGTAATCCTCATTCAAGCCCACTATCTTTGTTTCCAGATACTTTCCTTGAATATCCTCATTGCTCTCTACTCTAATCTTCAGATAGTTCGCTGAATATCCGAAATGAATACCGCCTTTTCCTTCCTCATAAAGTACCATAAGCGATTTTCCAAGATATGATTCAAGAAATACTGTTTCTTTTTCATTGCTTTGAGTCATAATCTGTTTGCTTCGTATATCTTTAATCTCACCCGAAACCTGATCCTTCATCTGGTAAGCTGGTGTCCCTTTTCTCTGGCTGTACTTAAAGGTATGTACCTTTGTTAGATTCAACCGGCCCAAAAAATCAAATGTTTCCTGGAACTCTTCTTCAGATTCGCCTGGAAATCCAACAATCACATCCGTGGTAATCGAAACATCAGGCATCTTCTGCCTAAGCTCCGCTACTACCTCTTCAAAATCTCCAGCTGTATAACGGCGGTTCATCCTCTGCAGTGTGCGGTCTGATCCAGACTGAAGAGAGAGATGAAAATGAGGACAGAGCTTTGTCAGCTTGACGATACGGTCCATTCTCCCTTCTTTGAAGAACATAGGCTCAATGGAGCCAATTCTAACTCTTCTGATGCCATCAATGTCTTCAATCTGATCCAGAAGATCCAGAAGATCCCATTTTTCTTGAAGATCATGTCCATAAGAGGCGATGTGAATTCCAGAAAGAATCACTTCGGTGTATCCTTCTTCAGACAGTTTCCGGATTTCATCAAGAACTTTTTCGGGATTCTTACTGGATAGTCCTCCTCTTGCATATGGGATAATGCAGTAGGTACAGAACCTGTTGCAGCCATCCTGAATCTTTAAAAACGCTCTCGTCTTTCCCTCGTATCCAGTCACCCCTAAATCTTCAAACTTTGAGTTCAGAATCAGTTTATCTGTAACCTCTACGATTTGACGTTTCTCTGCTCTTGCCTGGTTCACATGATAGACGATATCACTTTTGTTTCTTGATCCCAGAATGACATCTACCCCCGGGATTTCCATCACATCCTCTTTGCTCACCTGTGAATAACAGCCTACGACAGCCACTGTAGCTTGAGGATTCTTCCTCTTGGCTCTACTGATGTACTGCCTGGACTTTTTATCTCCCATGTTCGTCACGGTACAGGTATTGATGACATATACATCAGCTGACTCATTAAAATCAACCAGCTCATACCCGTCTTTCTTGAACATTTCAATCATGGCCTCCGAATCATAAACATTGACTCGGCAGCCAAGGGTCTGAAATGCGACTTTCATCAATTATTTTCCTCCCATATCTCCATACAAAAGCTGAGCCATGGCCACAGCTGTAAATCCTGCAGTTTCCGTTCTTAAGATCCGGTTGCCCAGAGTTAGGATCTTAGCCCCCTTGTCTTTTAAAAGATCAATCTCTATCTCAGTGAAACCACCTTCTGGTCCCACAAAGATCCCCATGGAACTGATGCTTGACAGTTCTTTTTTAAGTGTCAGAAAACCGTACTCCTCCTGGTTCTCATAAGGCACCACAAGGACATCCAGCTTTTTCATCTCCACCAATAGATCTGCGAAGCTCATGGGTTCTGTGATCTCAGGAAGCACACTGCGCTTTGATTGTTTTGCCGCTTCCAGACAGATTCTCTTCAGGCGATCTAGTTTTTTGAACTCAGATGAGTTCTTGACGACCACACGTTCAGTCACCACAGGGACGATTCTTTGAACACCAAGCTCAGTGCATTTCTGAACAATGAGATCCATTTTTCCAGCTTTTGGAAGCCCTTGAAAAAGGGTGACCTTAAGTGAGCTTTCATTGCTCTTTGCAACTTTTTCACGCAGCTCCACTTTGGTTTCGTTTTTATCTATAGTCTCAATTCTACCTAAATAATCCTGTCCTTTGAGATCATTTATAAGGATTTCATCCTGTTCTTTCAGTCTGAGCACACGGCTGAGATGTTTATGGTCATCTCCTCTGATATAGGCAAAAACATCATCCAGTTCCTCCGTGAAGAACTTATGCATGAGACACCTCCGCAATGATGCAGACCCACTCTCCTTCATATCTTACTTCTTTCACCATGAATCCATTTTCCTTCAGGCCATTTCTGACCATCTCTTCTTTTTCACGGATTATTCCTGAAGATATGAACACACCATCTGCGTGAAGCTTCTTCTTCACATCGGGAATCAGCACTAAAATAATCTCTGCGATGATATTTGCTACGATGATGTCTGCTGTTCCATCCACCACATCCATAAGATTACCATGAAGAATTTCCACATTGCCAAGGGAATTGTATCCCACGTTTTCCTTGGCAGAATCTACCGCCACAATATCAAGATCCACCCCTACCACTTTCGAAGCACCAAGTTTGGAAGCTCCGATGGCTAAAATACCCGATCCTGTACCGATGTCAAAGACTGTAGTATCTTTTTTCATATAGTCTTCTACGGCTTCCAGACACATTCTGGTTGTCTCATGGGTCCCTGTACCAAACGCCATGCCAGGATCCATATGCAGGATGATTTCATCTCCCTTAGGCTCGTACTCTTCCCAGAGTGGTTTCACAACAAAACGTTCTCCGATCTTCGTAGGTTTATAATATTTCTTCCATTCATTCGCCCAGTCATTCTCATTGACTTCTTCTGAGAAAATTTCATACTCATGGAACTCTACGCCATAAGATTTGGCTTCCTGAACTTTCTCTTCAATCTCTCTCACAATTTCAGCGACATCCACATCTATGTTGAAATAAGCCCGGACCACCGCTTTGTCTTTTCCATACTCAAAAATATTGATGTCTGCAAAGTCCCAGGTCAGAGGACCTTGTTCCCTGCCTAAAATATCACTGGGGTCTTCGATGGATACCCCTTTTACATCCATTGTGTAAAGAACCCCTTGAATAAACTCCAGATCTTCTTCCTGAAGAACAATTTTGATTTCATTCCATGTACTCATTCTATTCTCCTATCGCATTACGCTCGCTCTATTCACCCGAAAGTTTTTTCAAATCCAAAAAAGACTTTCGGGTGCAGTACTTTACTTCTTCAATCTATTATATTACATTCTCACAGAATGAAAAGAAACACCTCAAAAAAAGCCCCAGGTTTTCCTGAGACTTTTCTGTTTCCGATGATCCTGACTAGAATATACCGAATTTCTTCTTGTCTTTTTTATCTTTTTTATCTTCTCTATTCTCACGGTCCACAATCTGGCCGGATGCTTCCAGGAACTGGTAGAGAGCTTCTTTTTGTGCATCATTGAGTTTCTTCGGCACATCCACAATGACATTCACATACTGATCTCCTCGTGCTCCACTTCTGGAGTTTACCATCGTTACTCCTTTGCCTTTCAGCCTGAAGAGAGTTCCTGATTGAGTTCCAGATGGAATATCATAGGATACATCACCGTCAATCGTTGGAACACGCACTTCTTTTCCAAGTGCTGCCTCCGCAATATTGATGTGTGTGTCCACATAAATATCATCCCCTTTACGGATAAAGAATTTATGTGGTTTCACTTGGATGACAACATGAAGATCCCCTGAAGGACCTCCCTTTGCTCCCTTGTCCCCTTGCCCTCTTAACGGCATCACATTCCCTGTGTCTACTCCTGCAGGTACTTTTACACTGATTTTCCGTTTCTGACGAACTTGACCCTTTCCACGGCACTGTTCGCAAGGTTCAGTGATGATTTCGCCGGTACCGCCACAAGTTTGGCATGGAGCTTCCTGAATCATATTACCGAAGAGTGTCTGTCTCTGTACTCGGACAGTTCCCTGCCCATGACAGGTTTTACAGGTTTCTTTGGATGTTCCTTGCTTCGCCCCGCTGCCATGACAGACATCGCAGTCCTCGGTTCTTGTGATGTGTATATCTTTTTCCACACCGAAAACAGCTTCTTCAAAGCTGAGATCCATACGGTATTCGAGATCCGCACCACGTCTTGGTCCTGTCCTTCTTCTTTGTCCACCGCCAAATCCTCCACCAAAGAACGATTCGAAGATGTCTCCAAAATCTCCAAAGTCCTGAGCATTGTATCCAGCTCCAGCTCCACCAGCATTAAAGTCAGTTGTACCGAACTGATCATATTGCGCTTTTTTCTGAGGATCAGAAAGAATCTGATACGCCTCGTTTATTTCTTTGAACTTTTCTTCCGCTTCCTTGTCCCCTGGATTTTTATCTGGATGATATTTAATCGCAAGTTTTCTGAAAGCACTCTTAATCTGTTTTTCATCGGCACCTTTTTGAAGCCCAAGGACTTCATACAAGTCTTTTTTCGCCATTCTTACACCACCTATTAGTATGCACTGCCTTCAGCCAAGGCATAGAATACGGATTACAGCTGAATAAGGGAAGAGCAGCATGTGCCCACCCCTCATCCAAGTACTAGAGTATTATACCCTCTTTATTTGTCATCCTCAACCTTGAAATCTGCATCTACCACATTATCTCCCTGAGGACCAGCCTGTCCTTGCTCTTCGGCACCAGGGGCTCCCTGATTCTGAGCTGCTTCTGCCTGATAAATCTTGGAAGAAACTGCATAGAACTCATTGGTCAGTTCTTCTGTAGCTTTCTTGATGGCATCCATATCGCTGCCATCTTTGATGTTCTTCAGCACTTCAAGCTTTTCAGTGATCTTTGCCTTATCTTCTTCACTGATCTTCTCTTTCAGTTCTTCCAGAGTCTGTTCAGTCTGATAAACGGCCTGATCCGCATTGTTCTTGATTTCTACTTCTTCTTTCTTCTTCTTGTCTTCTTCAGCAAATCTTTCTGCTTCCTTCACTGCCTTATCGATTTCATCATCGGACAGATTCGTTGATGCAGTAATGGTGATATTGGCTTCTTTATTTGTTGCCTTATCTAGAGCAGTTACCTTTACGATACCATTGGCATCAATGTCGAAGGTAACTTCAATCTGTGGAATCCCTCTCTTTGCAGGTGCAATTCCTGAAAGTGTGAATCTTCCAAGAGTCTTGTTGTCTGCTGCCATCTGTCTTTCCCCCTGCACAACGTGAACTTCCACAGAAGTCTGTCCATCTGCAGCAGTGGTGAAGATCTGGCTCTTCTTGGTAGGTATTGTAGTATTTCTTTCAATGATTGGTGTAGCAACACCACCATAGGTTTCAAGACCAAGAGTCAGTGGAGTGACATCAAGAAGAAGGATATCCTTCACCTCTCCAGTAAGAACACCAGCCTGAATCGCAGCACCTAGTGCAACAACCTCATCAGCATTTACTCCCTTAGAAGGCTCTTTTCCTGTGAAATCCTTAATGGCATCAATAACTGCAGGAATTCTTGTGGATCCACCTACTAGTATTACCTTATCGATATCGTTCAGTGTAAGTCCTGCATCATTCAGGGATTTCTTCATAGGCTCGATGGTAGCCTTTACAAGGTCTGCTGTCAGCTCATTGAACTTCGCTCTTGTCAGAGTCATATCGATATGCTTTGGACCTGTTGCATCCGCTGTGATAAATGGCAGATTGATGGAAGTGGTCATGGAAGAGGAAAGTTCTACCTTTGCCTTCTCTGCAGCTTCCTTCAGTCTCTGAAGCGCCATTTTGTCAGATCTTAAATCGATGCCATTGCTCTTTTTGAACTCATCGGCAATATGATTCATGACTCTTTCATCAAAGTCATCTCCGCCAAGCTTTGTGTTACCGTTGGTGGAAAGAACTTCGAACACGCCATCTCCAAGATCCAGGATAGAAACGTCGAAGGTTCCGCCTCCCAGGTCATAGACAAGAATCTTATGAGCTTCATCCACTTTATCCAAACCATATGCTAAAGATGCAGCAGTTGGCTCGTTGATGATTCTAAGGACTTCAAGGCCTGCAATCTTACCCGCATCTTTGGTAGCCTGTCTCTGGGAGTCATTGAAGTACGCTGGTACTGTAATGACAGCCTGAGTTACTTTTTCGCCCAGGTACGCTTCAGCGTCCGCTTTCAGCTTTCCAAGGACCATAGCAGAGATTTCCTGTGGTGTGTAATCTTTACCATCAATGTTGAACTTCTTATCGGTTCCCATGTATCTTTTTGCTGAAGCAATGGTCTTATCTGGATTTGTGATTGCCTGTCTCTTCGCAACCTGACCCACAAGTCTCTCTCCATTGGCCTGGAAAGATACTACAGATGGTGTTGTTCTTCCACCTTCTGAACTTGTGATGATCACTGGATCTCCACCTTCCATCACTGCAACTACTGAGTTTGTTGTTCCTAAGTCAATGCCTATTACTTTTGCCATTTTATATTTCCTCCTAATTTGCGACCTTAACGACGCTGTATCTAATTATTTTTTCTTCTCTCTGATATCCCTTTAAGAAAACATCAACAATTTCTTTCTCTGAATAGCTTGGATCCTCCACATGCATCACTGCCTCATGAAGGTTTGGATCAAATGGAGTTTCCGTAGAAATCTCTGTGACCTTAAGTTTCAGAAGTGAATCCTGAAACTGAGTCAATGTCATCGAAACACCTTTTTTCAGTGCTTCCACATCCTGAGCCTCTACTTTAAGGGACATTTCCAGATTATCCAGAACTGGAAGAAGCTCTTTCACAACATCTACGATGCTGTCTGCATAAATCCCTTCCTTCTCTTTCTGAGTTCTCTTTCTATAGTTGTCATATTCAGCACTGATTCTTGCAAGCCTGTCTTTCAATGCACTGTTTTCATTTTCCAGTTTCTTGATGCTTTCCAGCATTTCTTTTTTCTTTCTGAACAGTTCTTTCATATCTATCGTATTCTCAACTTTTTCTTCAGTAGGCTGTTCACTGGATTCCGCTTCATTTGCTTCCTCCTCTAAAGTTTCCGTGGGATTCTCCTCATGAACTGCTTCCTCTGTCTTCAAATCCTCAGGAATCTTATTCTTATCCTCCGTCATTTACATCCTCCTCATTGAGCTTCTTTTTGAGCTCTTTCTTCACATTATTTATGATAGACACAACCTTCTGATAATCGAGCCTTCTCGGGCCGATCAGATTGATGGTGCCAACATTTTCATCATTGATTCGATAACTTGTGGTGATGATTGTAAAATCTTTTGCTTCAGGAAGCGCCAGCTCATCGCCTAAGGTAATCATCATTTCCTCATCCAGATCTTCCATATCATGAAAGAGAAGCTCTGGCTGCTCCAGAAGTCCCAGAAAATCCTTCATTTTGTTGATGTCTGAAAACTCAGGATAGTTCAGAATTTTTGAAGTTCCATCCACAAAATACTGATCTTCAGAAGCTTCTTCGTTCAGACTGTCATACACAGCAGACAAAATCGACAGAAACAGCTCATCATATCCTTCCAGATCATTTTTCAAGCTGTTGACAATATGAAGATTGATGTCTTCTATGGTCATATCTTTCAGCTTCAGATTCAGGAGATTACAGATGTTTGTCAGCACTTCCGGTTCTGGTGTGTGATTCAGCTTGATGAGCTTGTGTGTGATGGATCCATGGTCCACCATGATCACCGCAAGAATTGTATTTTTCTCCACTTGGATCAGCTGAATATTTTTCACATGTGCTTTTGAAAGGCTGGGCTTCTTCGCAACAACTGCCAGATTCGTCAGTTCTGAGAGCATCATCGCTGTCTGCTTCATAATCTTATCCATTTCAAAGGCAGCCATGGTGATGATTTTATCTTCAATAAAACGCACCTCATCAGGACTTAAAGATTCCAATGTCATGAGCTTGTCAATATACATTCGGTAGCCCTTTGCAGAGGGAACTCTGCCAGAAGAAGAGTGCAATTGGTCCAAATACCCCAGTTCTTCCAAATCTGCCATCTCATTTCGGATGGTGGCGGAACTGATACCTAACTTATATTTTTTCTCTAAGGTTCTAGAACCCACAGGCTCTCCGGTCATAATATAATCTGTGACAATCGCCTTCAGTATTTCTAGTTTTCTTCGATCCACTTCTGTTGACACTCTAACTCCCCTCCTTTTATTAGCACTCATAAGAGTCGAGTGCTAACAGGTACGTTATTAAAATACCACCTCCTTGGAGATTTGTAAATACCTTTTGCTAATTTTAACTTAGTTTTAATGTGCTTTGTGGGCTGTCCTCTTTCCAAGACGTGCTAAAAAAGCTCCCTGTCGAGGCCATCACCATAGTGAATCCCTGCAGAGAGCTTTTTTTAAATTTTCCTGTCTTTTTTGTTTTTGATGACTTTCTGCCTTGTGAACTCTTCGCGTTCCTTTTCTTCCAAAGCTTCTGTAATAAACTTGATATTCTGCTGAAATTCAGGAATCACGATATTTTTCAGTGCATTCGCACGCTTCTGTGATTTTCTGATTGCATTCGCTAATCGGTAGACTGAGTTTTCAATATCAGCAAGTCTTACGGATAACTCCTTCACTTCTTGAAACATTCTATACGCATAGTCGAACTTTGTATTCGCTCTTTCCATACCATAAGTGAGCTTCATTTGTGGCTTCTCGTGAGAAACCATAGGTATTTCAACCCCCATGACACTTCGGTAGGTAACAGATATACCATCATCTATAGGTACCATTTCAGCGAGATCAGAGATGATACCAAGTGTAGTGTTGGCCTCTTGCAATGCGATATAGGCTTTGTTGAACGTAACTGAAATCTGGTCTCTCAAACTCTTTATTTCATCCAGATGAATCATGATCTCCCTGATGAGAATATTTCGTTTTCGATCCATGAGTTCATATCCCAGTTCTGCCAGAGAACTGGATTTCTTCAGTGCGATGAGATTTCCCTTTGTTGGAAAAACCTGATTATTAGCCATAATTATTCACCATCCATTGCTAGTTCACGGATGATAGACCTTTCAGCAATCTTAAATCTTTTCATGCTCCGTTCTCGATTATAATACTGATCGAGGACTTCAGAATCAATTCTATCCAGCTCCTGTTTAGGAAGCATCGAAAGCAGATCCCATCCAAGCTCCAGAGTTTCTAAAATATCTCTGTTTGTATTCATTCCCTGGTTAAGGAACTGGCCTTCAAAGAGTTTACCAAACTCCATATACTGCTTATCCAGATCACTTAACTCATCTTCACCAATAACAGATGCTAGGCTTCGTGCATCTTGTACTTTCGCATAACATGCAAAGAGCTGGTTTGCAACAGAAGAGTGATCTTTCCTGGTATAGCCATCACCTATGCCGTCCTTCATCAGTCTGGATAGAGAAGGCAGAACGCCTACAGGCGGGTAAATCCCCAGCTGATTCAAATCTCGATCCAATACAATCTGACCTTCAGTAATATACCCTGTTAAGTCTGGAATTGGATGGGTAATATCATCATTCGGCATCGTTAGGATCGGAATCTGGGTTACAGATCCTTTCGCATTTTCAATAATCCCCGCTCTCTCATAAAGAGATGATAAATCTGAGTACAGATATCCCGGATATCCTTTTCTTCCTGGAATCTCTCCTTTACTGTTGGAGAACTCACGAAGAGCCTCACTATAAGAAGTAATATCCGTTAAGATAACCAGGATGTGCATATCATGCTCATAAGCAAGATATTCAGCTGCAGTAAGAGCACAACGAGGTGCAAGAATACGTTCTATGATTGGATCATTGGAAAGATTCAGGAACATCACCACATTTTCCATTACACCGGCTTCTTCCAATGACCGTTTGAAGTAATCCGCAACATCATTCTTCACACCCATGGCCGCGAAAACAACCGCGAAGTTTTTTCCATCTCCTTCGGATATTTTCGCCTGTTTCACAATCTGAACAGCCAGCTCATTATGAGGCATTCCTGAACCTGTGAAAATCGGCAGTTTCTGTCCACGGATAAGAGTGGTGAGAGCGTCAATGCTGCTGATTCCTGTATTGATATAGTTTCTTGGATAGATTCTAGATACAGGATTTAGTGGCAAGCCATTAATATCCATCATTTTATCGGCAAAAATCTTACCAAGGCCATCAATAGGCTTACCCGATCCATTAAACACTCTACCAAGAATCTCCTTAGATAAAGGCAGTTCCATCGGTTTACCTGTGAACCTTGAAGTGGTATTTTTCAAAGAGAGACCATTGGTCCCTTCAAAAACCTGGACAACCACACGTTGCCCATCTATCTGAACGACACGGCCTGTTTTCACCGTACCATCCTTCATTGTAATTTCTACTAATTCTTCATAACCAACATCCTTCACATTGTCTAACACAATGAGAGGACCGTTGATTTCGCTAAGTCCCAAATACTGAAGGCTCAACTGCTTTCCTCCTTTCGACTGCTATGCTTTAGCGACAGCTTTGTCAATGATACCGTAGTACTCATCAAGTTTTCCAAGATTATCGTTCGGCACATCATATTTCATTCGCGTTACATTTTCAAAGATACCCGTCTGTATCAGCATATTCAATGATTTATCTGAGCTGATGAATTCTTTGGCTTTTCTGTTCAGATAAAGGATTACTTCCATCATCTTCAGCTGTTTTTCTAAAGGTACGTAAGTATCATCTTTATGGAACGCATTCTGCTGAAGGAATCCAACTCTAATCACCTTAGAAATTTCAATAATCAGTTTCTGATCATCCGGAAGAACATCACTACCAATGAGCTTTACAATCTCCATAAGTTTGTTTTCTTCCGCAAGAAGAGTCATAATTTCATTCCTAAATGTAAGAAACTTCGGTCCAAGGTTTTTATTGTACCATCTGGACAAATCCCCCGCATATTCGGAATAAGACAAATTCCAATTGATTGCAGAATAATGTCGAATATAGGCGAGCTGCTTATCAAGAGCCCAGAAGCATCTGACAAACCTTTTTGTATTCTGAGTTACAGGTTCTGAAAAATCGGCACCCTGAGGAGATACTGCCCCAATGATGGATACAGACCCTTCAGAGTAATTTGTATTTTTCACATACCCAGCTCTTTCATAGAACTGTGAGATTCTGCTTGGCAAATATGCAGGGAATCCTTCCTCTGCAGGCATTTCTTCAAGTCTTCCGCTGATTTCACGAAGCGCTTCTGCCCAACGTGAAGTAGAATCCGCCATCATTGCCACATGATATCCCATATCTCTGTAGTATTCCGCCAAAGTGATTCCAGTATAGATACTTGCTTCACGAGCGGCCACTGGCATGTTTGATGTGTTGGCAATGAGGACTGTTCTCTCCAAAAGAGGTCTGTTGGATTTAGGGTCAATCAGTTCTGAGAACTCTTCAAGAACTTGAGTCATCTCATTTCCTCTTTCACCACATCCCACATAAACAATAATATCTGCATCACACCACTTTGCCAGCTGATGCTGTGTCATAGTTTTTCCTGTTCCGAAACCACCTGGTACCGCAGCTGTTCCGCCTTTAGCGATGGGAAACAGAGTATCAATGACTCTCTGTCCTGTAATCAGCGGTATCGATATTGGAAGTCTCTCTTTTACAGGTCTAGGAGTTTTGATTGGCCACTTTTGAACTAGTGTCAGTTCATGAACAGTGCCAGTTTCATCCTTAAGCTTCAGTATGCAGTCATGGATCTTTCGCTTACCATTCTCTGCCACATAAACTGCAGTTCCATAGAGATGTGGTGGTATCATGAGCCTATGTTCAATCAGGTTTGTTTCAGGCACGGTCGCAAAAATCTGACCCGGACTAAGTTCTTCCCCTTCTTGAATCTTCATGGTAACATCCCATTCTCTATGGGTATCCAGCGACTCCACATTGCTTCCCGGTTCAATAAAAGCACCGGACAGCTGAGAAATATCCTTCAGTGGTCTTTCTATACCATCAAAGATATTCTTAATAATACCAGGTCCCAATGTTACAGATATCGGCATCCCCGTTGGAAAAACAGGCTCACCTGGTTTTAGACTGGTTGTACTCTCATACACCTGAATCGTCGTGAATTTATTAGTAATGGAAATTACTTCTCCCATAAGTTTCTTATGGCCAACATAAACCATTTCCAACATTTCAAAATCAGAAGAATCTTTCACAGTGATTACAGGTCCATTAATTGAATATATTAGATTTTCACTCACTTAATCACCTCTTTGCATTACAT
The DNA here is from genome assembly GCF_900115135.1 of Proteiniclasticum ruminis. Lineage (GTDB taxonomy): Bacteria > Bacillota > Clostridia > Clostridiales > Clostridiaceae > Proteiniclasticum > Proteiniclasticum ruminis_A. The sequence goes on from NZ_FOVK01000001.1 coordinate 759,956, forward strand.
GCAACACCTACATATCAGTTTAGAATCAGTTCAGAATTTGCATAGAACTTATTATGCTGCTCTTTGAGCTTTGCATCATAGGTTTCATCAATGAATATATTTTCTTCATAGAACTCAATGATGAAGCCACCGATTTCAATATCTTTCTTCGCCTTCACCTGAGCTTCTCCTTTAAAGCATGCAATAAGTTCTTCCGCATACTTCATGTCTTTTTCTGATATCAGCAGATTTGCTTTTGAACCATGTTCTGCACTGACCGCCTCGATCTTAGCCTTCATCTTGCTAAGATACTCTTCAGTAGCTGTATATTCCTTCAATTTTGACTTTAGTTCGCCAAACAGCTCACCAATCAGCTCATTTCTCACACGCATCAGCTTTCTCTGATTCTCATCAATGAGTTTACTGATGGCAATCGCATGTTCACTTTCTATACTCTTAACTTCATGCTCCAAATACACTTCAGTATTCTTCGCTTCATAATCCTCAATTTGCTTTATGCTTCTATTCTTGATCTTTTGAATCTCATTTCTGGCATCATCCATTTCCTTTTGAGATAATCTACCGATTTCATTTCTAAAATAGGTTTCCAGCTCTGCGATTGTATTATATTTCATATTCTTCACCTCATAGTTTCACACCAATTGCATCACTAACATACTTGTCTATGGTTTCTCCAATCTTGTGTTGGCCATGACGGTCTGGTATTTCAACGATCAATGGTTTGAGCTGTCTTAGTTTTAATTCAGAAATAACATCTGCGCAGGTTTCAATGAGTTTCGTTGTAATAAGGACTATGGCAATATCATCCTGATGCATTGCCTTTTCCAGCTCTTCAAGCACTTCACGACGTTCGTGAACGACAACACCTTCAATTCCTGCCATCCGCATCCCCATTTGAGTATCAATATTGTCACTTATTAGAAAAAATCTCATGAAAACCTCCTTATCTTACAGCTTGTTAATAATAAGAATAGAGATCAACAATCCGTAAATCGCAACACCTTCACCAAGGGCAACGAAAATCAGAGATTTACCAAAGTTCTTTTCATTTTCAGAGAATGCACCGATAGCCGCTGGTGCTGCTGCAGCAACTGCGATACCAGCGCCAAGAGCGGACATTCCTGTAGCAAGTGCAGCACTGATAAAACCTAATCCCTGTGCGATGGTTCCTGTGATGGATTCGCCAGCGGCTGCGGTTTCTTCAGCTGCAAGTACGGAAAAATCTCCTACGGAGAAAAGCACTGAGCCAATCACTACAACAAAGAACATCACAATATGGGTAATCAGCCTGGTCTTCGCGGACTGAGCATTCAGATTGCCTTTAAACACCTTGATTAAAGGAAGAGAGATTAACACAATAAGTACCATTGGAACTAACAATTCGATCATATTTAACATTTTTTATCCTCCACTATAAATATTCTTTCAAAGTTTTAAACGGAATTCCATCACCAGTATAGTATCTGGAGAACATTTCATAAAACTCCAGTCTTAGCACCTGAATACCTACAATGAGGCCCTCCAGCGCCATTACGAAAATATTACCAAAAATAAACACAATAGGTCCCGCATTTCCAGTCATTTCCATAAGGCTTGATACAACCAGCATCATACCTGCATGGGAAAGCACAAATCCAGCTACTCTCATATAAGACATAGTGTTTGTGATATAGGAGAGCAGAATTTCAAAGAGCTCAAAAAACGCTTCTGTGAAAAATCCGCCAAATCCAGTTGGGAACATGGCTTCTCCATGCACCTTTCTTTCAATTGCTTCCTTCAGGAACATAAGCAGTAACGGTACCCCTACAAATAGAATCAACGTTACGGTATTAAACGGATTTGCTATACCACCAAGCATCAAGCCTGCTCCGATGATCACAAAGCTATAAAATACCAGTCCAGCCACACCATTATGCGACAGGAACATTTCCACTGTATGCTTTTTCTTATAATTCACATAGATATTAATACCTATGGTAGAAATAATCAGAACAGAACCAATTGCGATAGCAGAAAGCAGCAGTGTCATTGTAAAACCAGGATCCATGGTATGGATTGGTTTTCCTGGCAGACCCAGTACATTGATAAAGAACGGATCTAATAGATGTTCATTACCAAATACAGACCCATACAGTAATCCGAATACCGCAGAAGAAATACCAATACGTATACCCACAGCACCCAATTTCATGCCCTTGAACTTATACATGACCCATCCAAGGAGAGAAAGCACAAGCCCTTGTCCGACATCACCAAACATAATTCCGAAAAGCAAAGTGTACGTCAGTGCAACAAACGGGGTAGGATCTATCCCTTTATAATCTGCAACTCCATACATCTCAACAAACATGCCAAAGGGCTCTGAAAACCAGCCATTCTTTAACTTGGTTGGTGGAGTAAGTCTTTTATCATTGTTTGCTGGCCGTACTTCAATCTCAACAGAAGGTATACTCTCAAACAACTTATGAAGATGATCCAGGTCATCTTTGGCCATAAACCCAGTGATAGAAAATCTTCCGCCTAAGCCCACCACAAACCTTCTTGCTTCAAAAATCATACTGACTTTCGTAAGCACTGCAGTGAATAGCGAATACCTGTCTCTTGTTCTTTCAATAAGCTCTTGTTCACTATCTTTAAGTTTCAGCAAATCCTTATTTAAACTTTCGATTTCCTTCAGTAAATTCTCCTCAGCCTCTTCAGGTGTTCCATGTACAAAATCAGGTATATGGATTCTGTCAAAGTATAAAGAAGAAAATACGTTGTCCACCTCACGTTCAAACTCATTGGTTGTAATGTAAATACCCCAGCTGTAATTGCTGTCCTTACTGAATGAATTCCAAATAAATGGTCTGTTATCATAAAACTTCAGCTTTTCTTCACTGTCTAGAGGCAGTCTCCCGACTCTACTTATGAGATAACGGCATGAAAACAAATCATCAAGTGAAATATCCAATGATTTGATGTTTCTGACTTGTTTTAATGCATCTTGGTCTTCCTGAATCAGCTGTTTGATTTCATTTTCATTCGAGGTAATCTCCTCAAACTTATGGTATGTTTTTTCAATAAACCGCTCAATTCTGCTTAAATCGCACTCCTGTACATCTACTTGTTTCGGCTCGATTTCAAGATGCATCTTGTCGACAATTTCGTTGATTCTGTTCAACATCTTTAAATATGGATTGTCATAGTACATTGATGTCAAACCATGCACAGCTCCTACTAGCTTAGAAGCAGGCTCTGGATGAAAATTGTCAAGTTCAATGAATTTTGCAAGAACTTCATCTAAATGCTCATTATCCGCAAAAATATTGACCAGTTTCATTTTAGCAATTGCCATACTTTTTCCTCCTTCCTTAGTAAATCAGCAGACTTTCTACTTCACTCCTTTGAGTTCCATATCTAACTGCCTCAATAATATTCGTTATATTTGAGATTTCCAATTCCATTAATATCACATAAACGGTATAGATGACTGGAGAGTCTATGGAGAATCTCATATATCTTTTCGCCAAATGATATTTTATTTGATCCGAGTAATACTCTATGTAAGTATACTCTTTGTCATCAACATACATATTGTACTTTGATGACTCTAAAACTCTCAGCACACTTTCTGCATCAGGCTGAGCAATGAGATGTTTTATAAACGTATCACTCATTCTGGATTTCATTCGAACCATCGTTTTTTCAATATACTCATTGGAAACCTTGAAGAATTTCTTCATTCGGTATATTTTGACAATATTCATCAGTTCGATCTGCGTTTTATAAATATCCAACAGCTCTTTTTTTACTCTTCCACTGAAGTTCTTCTCAATGATTTTAAATACACTCTGATAATATGCGCTGAAAAGCTCTTGTTCGATCGCAGGTAAGTCCAGCTTCTCTTCCTTCTTATCGATGTATTTTTTAAGCACGGCTCGGTATGGAGTCCCCTGTAATATATCTAGAATATCCTCAAATGAAGATGTTTCAGATATTTTATCTATATCATAGGAAAAATAATCCGAAAGAGCCAATGGAATCTCTGAAATGAGTGTGGTATATTGAACATCCTCATGTTCTTCATCCTGAATGATTGCTCGAAGTATCAACAGGATGACTTCAATCTCTCGTTTCATAATATTCAATCTATAAAACTCATGATTTGTCAGCATAGAGAACTTGAGAAGTCTTTCAATCTTTTCATACATGTTCTGTCTGATCAGCTGTTCCAGCTGTCCGCGATGTATACGATTTTCATAGATATCCCGCATCGTCGAACCATACTCTGTCTCATTTTTGAGGTAACCCGCTATTTCAGGCACTGTGCTTTTCCTAAGGAGTTCATCATAATCTTCTTTCTTCAGTCTGTGCCCATACATTGATTTTGCTTTAGCGGCAAGAGCAGGACTATTCACAATCCCCATGTTTTTTCTCCCTCCTCCTCATCAGCTAGCCGTCAATACAGTTTTCAAATATCTCCTTCAGCCATCGCTCCCGGTTATATTTATACTGATTCCTAAGTTTCTCTAAAGATTTTTCGTACTTCACCGATGTCTGAATCACTTTATCATTATACTCAGCCTGCAACTTTTCTTTTAGTTCCATCAAATGCTGCTCAGTATTTCTTTTGTATTTTTCCTCAATTAAAGGTCTCTGGTTTGCAACATACGCAGGAACCTCATCCAACTCTTCTTTGATCTGCTGAAGTTCATTTCTTGCTGCTTTATCCAGTTCCACGATATCCTTAATGAGTTTCTTCATGATTTCCCTCCTTCCCTAAGACTAGTCTGATAATTAACAAATTATCATTTCTTCAACTTTTTAACTGGCTGCTCAAACAAAAGTCTAACTAATACAATGTGCCACAATTTATTTTCAAAGTCAATTTTCATAAAAATCATATTTATTTTATTTATTGCAGTTTATAAAAAGAAAACGTTTAGAAAAAGCATCTTTTTCACAAACTTCTCGCTTTTTTTTATGTTGTAACTCACAACTGTTAAAAATTATTTTATTTTACTAGTTTTTCAATCCATAACGCTCTGAAATACTCCTACACTCATTTCAGCCGTGAAACTTCTTTAAATCCTTTTGTTTTTAAGAAATCCACTTCATGCCTGAACTCAATGAGCGCCTCAAAAGGATGAATATCTTCAAAATTGATCTTATACAATGTTTCCCTGTCCAGAAGGACAGAGAGAATGAGCTCTTCCGATTTAAGTCCTGAAACACTATTCATTCTCATTTCGTGTACGTGCAGAAGTATCTCCTCTTGAGAAACCAGATGAAACACATTTCTTCCAGTACGCAATGCCAGAGCAGCAACAAATTGGCTGACAATACTATAGTAGTCCGTTTTTGAGTATTCTCTTCTCGAGAGTTTTCCCGTTGGAGTTAAGGTAATGTACTCCTTAGGCACCACAGACTCTGGATTGATGGTGATATCCACATTCAAGCGTCCATCCGAATCCAGAGAGCAGTCCAGATCTTCAATAAACTCCATGTCCTTTTCCAGCTCTATCTTTTTTAGAACTTCAACTGGAGAAGCCTCTTTCATATTCAACAGTTCACTGGATATCCTCTTATTTCTCTCCCATTTTGAAAGAAGGTCCTTGTCTGCAGTCTCTGCATGATTTAGTATCTCTTCCGAATCGTACCGATATTGTTTCCCGGAAAAAATCCTCTTAAAAAACCCTGGCTTGTTCTCTTTAATAATCCTCTTGGCTTCTCTTACATACGGTCCATCTTCTCCTGGTTCAAAGAGCTTGCTCTCTCCTGAACTGAGATTTCTTCCGATATCTATTGGATAATCCGCCTCATGATGCAATGTGACAATATATTCAAGATCTTCGTTGAACTGTCTGACTTCCTCTTCGTAGGAGAAGTTTCGTGATGCGGTATTCAGTTTTTTCTTGTCTCCTGCAGTGTTTATCAGTTTCTTTGCATTAATTGTTTTGCTGTAGGATAGTCCTGTACCAGGAATACCGATTGTTGTTCTAGCCTGACCTTTTGTATTGAAGCTCTGTCTAAACCCTCTTCTTCCTGCAGAAAGACTCACTCCTGACTTACCGATGTTTAAGCTGAGAAATTTCCCAATACGTATTCTCTTTCTGAAATTAAATCCCATATTCCACCTCGCCATAATAAAATAACACGTTTCTTTATCTCCATACCTGTAAGAACTCTATCGTATTCAAAAAAAACCATGAAAATCCTAGAAGGATTACATCATGGCTCTTCACACTCTTACATTCATCATCCGTTAAGATGAATATCCTAATTCCTCTTTTTGTCCTTTAAATGGATGGTTGCTCTCATCCTTTTCCAGTTCTATCTGCTCTTCAAGAAGAGCTTTTAATGCAAGCTTCTCCATTTTTTCTCTTTGCAGCTTTTCTTCAAGAATCAGCACATCATCCATGGTCACACTTTCCCACCGATTCATGATGTTGAAAAGATTCACTACATCTTCTTCATTATATTTTAGAATCTTTTCCACTTTCTCTAGAGGCATTCGATCGAAATACCCCTGGTCTTTGATGATTTTCGAGAATGTTTTAGCAAGAGTCATCCCTGAGATCAGTTCTCCACCACGGTCTATCTGATGGAGTTTTTCAAGATTCTTCAACCCAATATTCTTCTGGAATTTGTGTTCATATTCCTTCTGAAGATCAATAAGTTCGAACTCATCTTCAAAACTGTATAAAATATCATACTTCTGATACAAATGGTTGATCACTAAAAAATCATTATTTCCGGAAAAAGTTACCAGATACTGTTTCCCATTATTTTTCTGATTGATAAAATATTCTTTTGTCAGTTCCAGGATAGCTCTGGCATCTCTTTTGTTCTCAATCATATACTGGGTGGTTATGACAGCTTTTTCTGCTTCGTCATAGACCGCTGCCCCAAATACACCAATGGCAATGGGCTCTTTGTATAAATAATGTTCAAGATCAAAAAATATGGCGTTTCTAATAATTTCTTTACCATGAAATTTCAACGTCTGTTCACTGCCTTGCACTGCCACTGGAATGACTTCCTGCTGTTTCAGCAATGTGCATCCCTCATTTCTTAGTCTAATACAAGTTCCTCAATCTTTACCCGATAAATCAGGTCTTTTCTCTCCACTGCGACCTCCGCCTTGTGTTTCACCTCTGAATCGTTCAGAACCAGATTCACAAGCTCCTTGGTCGGATTCACTAAAACGGGATGTCCTACCAGCTGAAACATGGAGAAATCTCCAGCTGTGTCTCCATAGGCATAGGAGGCATCCAGATCAATATCATACTTTTCCTTGAAATCATAAATGGCCTTCTGCTTTGATTTGCTGTCCCACATGGGAATGACTTCTCCCGTATAACGCTCTTTGTCATCCATGGGATAGATGGAACCTCTGTAATCATCGAAATCATGAAGCTTTGCCATTTCTTTTACAAGCTCAATCGGACTTCCTGAGATTGTCAGCACTTTGTGCCCTTGGCTCTTGTGCCATTTGATGCGGTTTCTGGTGAAGAGATAGTTTCTTAAGCCCATATCCCGCACCACATTATGAATGATATGCTCAATAAAACTCCGATGGTATCCCTTGATGGCCTCGGTATAAATCGTCGCCATACGAAGAAGATAATCATCATAGGAACCCACCCTGCGGTCATACTGGTCGTAATAAGGCTTGACCTCTTTATACCACTCCTCTTCCCGGATAATCTCGCTCCGGATCATTCTTTTGAACAACTCTTTCATAAATACTTCTCGATATAAGGTTCCGTCAATATCAAAAAATGCTGCTGTTTGCATATCATTGACCATCCTTTCACTAAAAGATTAGAATCTCAGTATCGCTTCTGTCAGACCCTCCAGGCTGCTGACCCACTTATCCGCCTCAAGAATCGGTCTCTCACTCACTGCCACAACCCTCATTCCTGCTCTTTTTCCTGATAACACTCCTGCTTTTGAATCTTCAAATACTGCACACTCTGCTGGGGACAGTTTAAGTTCACCAGCAGTTTCCAGGTAAACTTCAGGATCTGGTTTTGGTGCTCTAACCCGGTGTCCGTCAATGACCACATCAAAGTATTTCTTCAAACCTGTCAGCTCCAGAATAATAGATGTGTTGTCACTGGTTGAAGCGATTGCAGTAATAAGACCTTTGAATTTCAGAAGCTCCAGGAACTCTTCCACACCAGGAAGAATATCAGAATCATCAATATCCGTCACATGCTCCAGATAAAGATTGTTCTTTTTACGGAGTATCCGCATTTTCTCCACTTCGCTCATCTCGATATTTTTCATTTTCAGCAGAATTTCCAGGGCTCTAAATCTGGCCACCCCTTTTATCTGCTCATTATCTTCTGCTGTAAAGTCTTTCCCTAAATCCTGCAGCACTTTTTTCCATGCAAGATAATGGAATCTGTCCGTGTCGACCAAAACTCCATCCAGGTCAAAAACGACAGCCTTGATCCCCATAATGTACCTCCAAAATAGTAGAATTCCGCGGTAAAATCACCGTTTTATATAACTTTAATCATACCACAATCTTTTATGAATTACACTATAGGGTTGTTTTGTCAATGCTCTTTCACCCTTTTCCTGGTCTTATGGTCAGGAGCTATGTATCGCTGCAACACTTGACTGGTTTTATGATAAAATGAAGTAACAGACTGAACAGGAGGAACTTTTCATGAAAAGTCTTTTGACCTTCTCTAGAGAAACAGGCAGTATGGGAGATCAGATTGCAAAAGGGCTGGCTCATGATCTTGATATTTCTTATTTCAACCGAGAGTATGCTCTACGGAACTGGCTGCCTGAGATTGCGACAAAACATGAACTCCATATGCTGGAAGAAAGCCCTGGTTATTTTCTGAAATCCTCTGCCTCCGGCATAACGTTTCAAGAATTCATAGAAAGAAAACTGAACTCTGCAGTTTCTGAAACTCCTGCCATCATCAGCGGACTTGGCGCTCAGATTATTTTTCGCAAGCACACCTCAGCAGGACATATTAAAATCCATGGAAGTATAGCTAGAAGAACTCAACGGCTTATGAAGGAACATAATCTTATTGAGGATGATGCAAAACGAATCTTGGAGCTTACAGACAGGAGGCATAAGAAATATATCCATCTTCTCTACCATGAAGACTGGTCCAATTCTCTTCTTTATGATCTGATCCTAAATACAGACAATATCACATTGGAAGAATCTCTCTCCATCTTGAAAAATTACTATCATCTGGATCAGCCTGCTCCTGAATCATTAAAAAATGGTACAGTGATATTCAAGAACACCTCCGAGGAGGAGTTTGCCAAGGTTTTGGATCTTTACGACTTTGAATGGGACTATGAGCCTCGAACCTTCCCCTTGGAGTGGGATATTGAAGGCAATATCACCAAAGCATTTTCTCCAGATTTTTACCTGCCCAAATTTGATACCTATATCGAACTCACCGTTATGAACCAGAAATATACCCAGGACAAAAAGAAAAAACTCAGTCTTATGAAGAAGCTTTATCCTAAAATCAATGTCAGCATCGTCTATAAGAATGATTTTCACAATCTCTTAGAAAGATTTGCCAAATGGGAGGCAATTGATGAGTAAGTTAGGAAAAATCCTCTATACAGAGGATGAAATTGAAAAGAGAATCAAAGAAATGGCATGGATCATTCAGGAGGAATATCCACCAGAAGAAGACCTGGTTGTTCTGGCCATATTAAAAGGATCTGTCTACTTTCTGAGTGATTTCACCAGAGCACTCAAAAGACCGGTCCTCCTTGACTTTTTATCCATTGGAGTGAAAAGAGATACCGAAAGAAATCGAATCATCACCTATGTAAAAGACCTTTCCATTCCCATCAAAGGAAAACATGTGCTGCTCTTGGAAGATGTCATCGGAACTGGCCTTACTTTGGGTACGATACTGCAGCATATCGAATCTTTTTCTCCAAAAAGCCTGAAAGTGCTCACCCTGCTTGATAACCCCAAGAAGCGGCTATTGAACGTTACGGTGCACTACAGCCTATTTACCATGCCTGATACGTTTGTGGTAGGTTATGGACTGGACTATGAAGAGAAGTACCGAAATCTTCCTGATATCTATGAATTAAAGATGCGTTAGGCAGAAATAAAAGAGAACTCCCGATTGAAAGGAGTTCTCTTTTTAATTCAATGGAAAAGCTCCAACGAACCTTTCTCAACGTTCATCTTTCTTTCCACCATTTTCTTTGTTTCCTAAAAGTGGTTCCTGCTTAATGATTTCATCTGCTAAGGTACTTGTTACTTAAATCTACTAATGGTCTTTTTCATCTCTGCATGCAATTCACTTAGATTTTTTGGTTCTATGTGTATTTGGCTTCAATGTATTGGACTAATGGTAAGTCTATGGTCTCTTTCTCTTTTCAGGTATAGCAGATTAACGATCTACGGTGATTAAGCGGATTCTTTTATTCTGTTTCTAAAGATGGGTTCCATTGGATGTCTGTTTTAGGTATTCCTTGGAGCTCATCTTTATATTAACAGAATTTACCGAAAAAACAAAACCCCGCCATCTTCAAAGAAGTCTTTTGTTCTTACTCAATCTCTTTCTCTCTTAATCAGACCTCTGTTTTCGCATTTTTAATCTTTTTCATGCATTATTATACATCACTCTGCCGCTTTTACAGCGCGCAGCAGTTCACCCACACTCCAGGCCTGAGCGAAACATCCTTTGGATTCATTAGGTTCCAGACCATTGAATATTTCCGCAATCTGGCCTAAGCATCCTTCCTGAAGCGTTCCTTTCAAAAGCACCAGATCCCGTCTGACTTTTGCTTTTGCCTCTTCACTGAACGCATACACCTTCAGATAAGATAGGTAATACGCCCCCAATGGAAACGCCCAGACCGTTCCTTGATGGTAGGCCATATCTCTGTTCCATAAGGAACCGCCATAGGATGATTTAAACTCAGGATCTTTTGGTGAAAGCGAGCGAAGTCCATAGGGGGTATATAGTTCTGCATAGACTTTTTCTACCACTAGTTTTTCTTTATCTTTAGGTAAGATGCTGTATGGTAAAGAAACAGCCCAAATCTGATTCAGCCTGACTTGCTCATCGGCAGAAGTCCCGGATAGAACATCTTTGAGGCACTGCTCTTTCTCATTCCAGAACTGACTTAAAAAAGATTCCTTCACTTTCTCTGAAAGATCTTCGTAGGCAGTGTCCTCATCCAGTTGCAGTAATCTGGAGAAAGAAGCTAAAATCTTCAGTGCATTATACCAGTAGGCATTAATCTCTACAGGTTTCCCGTGCCTTGGAGTCGGTAGAACGTCTTGGATTCTGATGTCCATCCAGGTCACCTGTTCCAGATTCTTGCCTGCAGAAATCAGTCCGTCTTCCTCCATTCTGATATGGAAATCAGTGCCTTTTTTATACCATTCGACAATCTCTTTCATTTCTGGATATGCTTCCCGCACAAAGTCCAGATCAGCAAACTGGTCATAGTACATTTGAACAGCATAAATAAAGAGCAGGGAGGCATCCACCGTATTGTACATAGGTGCTTCATCCCCTTCTGGGAACATATTGGGCATAATTCCTTTTCTCATATACTTCATGAAAGAACGGAATATATTTTCTGTGTCCTCTTTTCTTCCTGTGGCAATGCAGCATCCCATGACGGCAATCATCGTATCTCGGCCCCAATCGCCGAAGAATGGATATCCCGCTAGAATGGTTTTCCCGCCAGTTGAATCTCGGTCTACAACAAAAGCATCCGCTGCAAGAACAAGTTCCTCTGCCAAGGCTGAACGCACATTGGCTTTTTTCAGCAGCTTTTTTTTTCTTTCGATCTCTTTTCCCATGATTTCCGAAGGTGACTCATGGATCTTTTGCAGCCCGTACATCACATAAGCTTCCCGGACTTCTCCCGGCATGAGCTCATAGACATAGGAGTGCGTAGAAAATGCGCTTCCTACAGATTCCCTTTCATCTTTTGCATCATCTTCAAAATACAGGTCTTTTTGCCAGGAAAGCTCCTCCAGCTGTACCTGGCCGTCTGTTTTATACATCAGGCTGTAACCATTACTTGACATATAGCCCTCTTTCATCTCGAGAGTCTGCCCCTGTAAAGGCATGTCGCCTTTTTTAGTGAACCTGAACCATGGTTTCAGACGGATTTTGACAGGTTTCTCACTGCGATTCACAATACTGTAGGAAAGCAGCAAAAGATTCTCTTCATGTTTCATGACAACTCTCTTCTCAAGCTCCACTCCAAAAACCCGATACCGATAGGTTGGAAAATCAGCCATCTCAAAACTGTCCTGATATCTGAACCCTTCTGAATTTTTCGTGTAACCAACAAACTCCTGGGAAAGAAGGCTGCACTCTTGTTCTTGGACTGTAACAATCTCTTCCATATTGGAGATGAACTGAACCCAATGATTGGGAGCTTTCACTGATGCCATCAGAAGCACCTGCTCATTCCTTGAAGCTGAGCCTGAAATGGACAAAGAAGAATACCCTCCTCTCTGGTTCGTCAAGAGATAATATTTTTCTTGAGCCCTTCTAAGACTGCTAAACTGACTTTTTCCATAAAAATAATTCACAAAACGCCTCCTGTAATGGGTTATTTTTAAATCCACAACTAGATTTATTATATCAGAGCTTTATAAACGACAAAAGAAGAAAGGAATGCTGTTCCTCTCTTCTTCTGCACCTTGTATCAGAACGGATCCGTTCTGTTATAAAATCATTTGAAAATCTTTTGGACTCATCATGAGCATTCTGCTGATGAACTGCTCCTTTTTATCCACAACAATGTCTTTAAATTCTACTCCATGTTCCATGAGCCAATGGGTGCGCTGAATCACAAAAGCATCACTGCCCACGAGGTAAAAAATGGGGGACTCATTTGAAAGCACATTTTCAAGAACCTCATCCAGCCCATTTCTGCCTTTCAGCCACGTATGCTTGACACTGTCATCAGCCATGGATTCAAATTCCTTCTGATAAAGGAAACTTCCACCAGCATCCACATTGATCTGATATACTTCTTTGATCCCCATTGGATTGAAGTGGTGCTGCAAAATAAGCGGCCTCATGGTTGCTATGCCTACCCCCATGGAAAGAAGAACCAGAGGACGGTTTTCACGTCTCAGTGCCATTCTGGACCCAGGTTTAAACACAAGAAGTTCCTGTCCTTCTTTCATATTGAACAGTGTCTCTTTAAACACAGAAAGCTCTCCGCGTTTTCTGGTGGTGAACCCTATCTTCCCTTCTTCAGGTAACGTCATGATGGACATATGCCTGACAAACGTACCTTTTGGGGCATTAAAATCATACCCCTCAATGCCAATATGTGCATGGGAACCTTCCTCCCAGTTAAAATCCTCCGGCATTTCCAAGAGAAATGTCCATGTATCTTCCGATTCTATCAGGATATCGGTAATTTTCAGTCTATACTTTACCATTCTGCTCTTCCTTTTACGTTATTTGATTGTATGCAATCTAATTTCTCAACTTTTATTATACAACTCATATCTCACACTGTCAAAACTTAACAAAGTCCATGAGCGAAATTCATATGGCGCATTCTCGATCTCATGCAGAATTACATCAAATACCATCCTGGGATTTTTTTCACAAATAGAATGGCGTAGAAAAACAGCCCCCTGACGACAGGAGGCTGCTTTTCTATTGAAGATCCAGCAGGTTTTCTTTGTATTCTTTATAGGCAAGTCTCAATTCATCCATCTTGTCGTACATCAGCTTTTGGGTCTCGGAAAGTGTGTCCCACTCTTTTTGCTCCACTGCCTGACGCATATAGTTGAATACGCCTTTTCCTTTGTCCGTGTTTTTCATCAGTGAAATCTTCAATCTCTCCACTTTATCCCAGTTGGCCCGGTCATCAAGGAAAACTCCATCTTTATGGAACTTCTTGAAACTTCGGATCTCCTGTATGAAGGTTGGAATAATCCTATGATCTATTTCTGTATACCATTTATATAATAGACCATCAATGTAGCTGTCTATGATTTTTTCACTGAACACATTCTCAGCTTTTAGTATTTGTGTTTTTTCTGGATACTGGAAAAATCCCTTGATGTTTTCATATACAGTTTCAGGAGCAACACCAAAATATCTCTCTCTTTCTTCATCCGTAAAATCATCAAAGACATCTTTTTCCGTTCTGTAAGCCCTTCCTTTTCCTAAGTAGTCAAAGGACTCTTCCGGTGTTTTGGATAGTTCTTTCAGCAGCTCTTCAGGCTCTTTCAGAACAGCATAGCTGATACCATCTTTCATGGCCATAAACATGGAAGCCATGCAGAGATATGTGTTGGTATGGGGATTTGGTGCTCTTAGTTCAAATCTTGTGGCAAGAGGATTTTTCTCATCTCGGATAAGACCGATCAGAATCGTTCTGTTTCTTGAGGGCACCGCAGGTTCATATCCCAGGGAGCAAACGATACTGATGGGGGCTTCGTATCCTTTTTTCAGTCTCTTGAAAGCTTCATTGGATGAGGTCACAAAGGGATTGATGACCTCATAATTTTTCAATACGCCCATGATGGCTCCATACCCGATGGAACTTAGAAAATCTTCTCGTGTACTGTGGAAAAGATTCACTCTTTTTCCGTCTTTCAGCTTTACCGCAGCACTGAAATGGGTGTGTTCTCCACTGCCCGCAATTTTATCAAGAGGTTTGGCCAGAAAGGTGACTTCCAGACCGTATCTGATGAAAACTTCCCGCACCAGATTCTTGACAAAGAGCTCGTAGTCGGCAGTCTGTTTTGGTGAAGAGAACTTCCAGTCGATCTCAAGCTGCTCTAAAACCCCTTCAAATCGTCCATGATCATTCAACTTCGCTCGCACACCTCCCACTTCCTTATGTCCCATTTCAGGTTCAATCCCATATCTGTCCATAAGAATCAATGTTTCCTCAAGAGCACTCCTCACTGCACCTCTTGTTTTGCTCCAGTACTGTTCCTTCAGTTCCTGTGAAGTGCTGAGGGCTTCAATGTCTCCAGATGTGTTGGGCGACTTCACCCAAAACTCCAGCTCTGTGGCTGTGGTGAGGCAGACTTCATCGATATCCTCGGCGGTGAACCCGAATTCTTTCTGGAGTGAGGGCGATTGAAACGCTTCCAGGATATCCTTCTTCATGACAGTTTCAGCTTCCTGCAGTATATGTCTCGAGTCAACCGCAACTCCATCATGATAGAGGAAGCACGGGATTTTCAGAGTGCCCACAGGCTTTCCAGTTTCAAGATCCATAAGAGTTTCATTATACTCAACGAACCAGTTGACAGATGGATCTGCTTTCATATCAACTTTCGCATTGTTCAGTGTGGCAATCTTCGGAAGAAATACAGAGGACCCGTCTGTCTGAGCGGCAAAACCGTAGAGAAATGTGTCCAGATCTTCCAGAAATAAACGCACCGGTATTTTTGTATCTGTTTCATGTCCAATCAGGTCAACGGCTGCCAAAGAAACAAACTGCACCTCTGGATGGCTGTTGAGGGTTCTTGTCAGATGCTCCTTGGTCAGTTCATGAGGTTTTAGTGTATAGAGCAGGTCTTTTCTCATATTTCACTCTCCTAGCAAAAAATTTAACAACGTGGTTATCTTATCACAGTAAAACCAGCGTGGTAAATAATCTGAGCGCAATTGTGAAGAACGAAAGAATAATAGCACCTTTGACTTTATATTCGTCAGAATAGAACGATTTCAGCATTATAAAAAAAAGTGAGAAGCGCTCCATATCTGTCGCTTCTCACGGATTCTGTCCAGTATGTCCATTCTTGTATTGCTCTTTCTTCAAGATCCTGAACTTTCGTATTTGGTTAGACCCTTCAGCCAGATCTGATACGCCACCAGGATGCTGAGGATGCTGACGAGGATCGTCATACCGATGCCTTGCATAAAACCAGCCTTCCCTAAAAAATAGGCCCCTGGATAGTATCCTGTAAAAGCAAAGGGAATCACAAAAGTCAGAAGTCCACGAATCACTTTGGGATAAATGGTCATGGGGTATTTCGTAAATGTGGACATCTGGTATGTCATATAGAGATACGACTGGGCAAACTTGATCCAGAAGGAAATGCTCGAGACCGCAAGTTTGATGGCCGTGTAAATAATGGTGGCAAAGAACACAGCAATGATAAAGAGGATGACTTTCTCCAGTGTGACTTCCATGCCAAGATGCACACCACTGTATCCGACCAGGAAGCTTCCTATGATAATCTCACCGAATCCATCTGGCTGAAAGCGTTCAGACAGCAAGTGAAACAAAGGATTGATGGGTCTGAGTAGATATTTGTCAAATCCACCTTCCAGAAGAATCCGCCCACTTAATATCCATAGATTATCCGTGAAAACATGATCGATGCCCCTGGGAATCTGAGCAAATCCATAAATAAAGAGCACCTCATGAAAGGTCCATCCAGATAAAGCAGGAATACTTCTGAAAATCAGCTGAATAAAGACCACACCTGAAAACTGAACCAGAATAAACCCAACCAGGCCAAAAATAAAGTCAGCACGATACTCGATCAATACCTTGATGTACTGCTTCAGAAACTGCAGATAAAGTTTACTATATCTTCTCATTTCAACCTCCTAGTATGGTTAAAGACTTAACCACCGCTTTCCAGACAGTCCTGGACAGCAGCACCATAGCCATCAGCCAGAACAGCTGCAGGAGGATGAAATAGACTGTATTCTCTAAAGAGAGCTTTCCCAGATAAATCATCACTGGTGTGTAGATGATAGAGCTGAAAGGAAGAACCTGGATTATTTTTTGAACCAGTTCAGGGAAAAACACCAAAGGAATCAGCGCACCGGAGAGGAGCTGTGACAAAGCACCCATGATCTGACTGACTCCCCACATATTGGTCACCTTGAATGAAAGAAGACCAAAGGTATAGCTGAAATAAAAATTGATCATCAGACCAATACCAAGACTCAGCGCAAAGAGAGGCAGCTGTTGTATGTAGAGTATTCCAGTCGACTGATAAAGCAGAACATTGACCACCAGAAAAGCTGCAACAAAAATCACGATGAAATTGTACAGCACTCCTCCCAGCGCCTGGAAAAGCATCCTCATCTCATAGCTGATGGGTCTGATGAGATTGATGGCAATGGTACCGTCTTTCACTTCCCTGGAGATGTCAAAAGAAATATCGACCGATGTCATCAGCCCTGTTAAAAACGAAAACATAATATAGGCATACATTTCCTCCAAGGTAAACCCATTGAGAATCTGATCCGGTGAGCTGGCAAAGATCGCTTTCCAAAGAAAGAAACTCACCATAAGCATCAGCCATTCCCCCATCATGAAGATGATCACATTGGCTTTGTAGCTGAGAAGCATCTGGAATGTATTGAATGTAAAAGGGAGATACATCTTAAGCTTCTTCACCTCTACACCTCATTCCTGTATATTCTTTTCACGATATCTTCTATGGATACTTCCTTGATTTTAAAGTCTGTCACATCCAACGTCCCCATTACATCTTTCAGTATCTCAGTGCTGGACAATTGGTTTTTATTGTATTTAATGTTCAAGCGGTTTTCTTCCGCTGTTACAGCACATCCTTTTCTTTCCAGCTGTGAAGCCATGGACAGCTTTTCCAGCTGGATGACCTCTTTGGTGATGAGCTCTATTTCAGCCTGTGAGCCAAAAGTTTCCTTGATATGTTCAAGATTGCCGTCATAAAGCATCCTGCCACGGTCAATGATGATGATTCTGCTGGAGAGCTCTTCAATATCCATCAGATCATGGGTTGTGAGTATGATGGTTGTCCCGTATACTTCATTGATCTTCTTGATGGCTTTTCTGACATTTTCCTTCACCACCACATCGAGACCGATGGTGGGTTCATCCAAATAGATGACTTTCGGATTGTGAATCAGTGCTGCAGCCAGATCTCCTCTCATTCTCTGTCCCAGAGAAAGGGTTCTCACTGGCTGCAGCATAAAGTCATTCAGCTCCAGCACTTCACTGAGAAATGTCATCTGCTTCTTGTACTCTTCATCCGGAACTTCATAAATATCCTTTAGCAATGTAAACGTCTCTGATAGAGGAAGATCCCACCACAGCTGCGTCTTCTGTCCAAAAACCACACCAATATCTCTTGCGTTAATCTGCCGGTTCTCATAAGGCACTCGTCCGTTGACAGTCACAGTACCTGCTGTAGGCGTAAGAATCCCAGTCATCATCTTGATTGTGGTTGATTTACCTGCCCCATTTGCACCAATATATCCGACGATTTCTCCTTTGTTTATTGTAAAACTGATATCATCTACAGCTTTGGTCACGGTATATTCTCTAGAAAAAAAGGATTTAATGGCGCCTTTGAACCCAGGATACTTCTTATTGATCTTAAACTCTTTTGTCAAATTTTCTACGGTGATCATATCTTTCACCCCTTTCTCAAATGTCAGGAACTGAATCTATTGTATTTAAAATCTGTGGTTAACTGTCTGAAAATAGGAGCCATCTAAAGCAGCCCTTCGCTGAAGAAACCGTCAAAGAAGACACAGCTTTAAAAAGCTGTGCCTATCTTATCTTTTATTACATCTCTTCTACGGTTTCAATACCAAGAAGCGCCAGAGCATTCTTGATGACTACCGTTGTAGCTTCCACCAGCTGGAGTCTTGCATTTTTAACACTGGTCTCTGCTGAATTTATTGGACAGTTGTTATAGAACTTATTGAAATCCTTGGCTACCTGAAGCACATATCTCGTTATGACAGAAGGCTCGTATTTTTCCATAGCCAGGGTTACTGCATTGGAAAAAGATGCTAGGGTTTTAGACAGTTCAAACTCTTCTGTGCCCGTTAGCACAGTTAAATCCGCATCATGACCCGTGTCATTTTTTCTTAGAATACTCTTTGCTCTTGCGTAGGTATACTGAACATATGGTCCGGTCTCCCCATCAAAAGAAAGTATTTCATCCCAATCAAATATGATATCCTTCTCTCTGCCGTTTTTCAGGTAGGTGAAGATGATGGCTCCAATGCCGACTTTACGCGCAACATCTTCCTTCTCTTTCAGATTCGGATTTTTATCAAGAATAATCTTCTCCGCTGTAACCACAGCTTCTTTCAGGAGATCATCCAGCAGAACCACATCCCCCTTTCGGGAAGACATCATTTTACCTGGAAACTTCACCAGACCAAACCCTACATGCACACAATCCTTAGCCCATTCAAACCCTGCAAGTTCAAGTGTTTTGAAAACCTGTCTGAAATGAAGGGACTGTGGTGTGCCAACAACATAAATATTCTTATGAAAATCATAGGTTCTTTTTCTGTATATAGCCGCAGCAAGATCTCTTGTAGCATAGATGGTGGCTCCATCCGCTTTTTTGATGATGGTAGGCGGCATATTATACTCATCCAGCATAACCACCTGAGCTCCGTTGCTTTCTGTAAGAATTCCTTTTTTTTCCAGAATATCCACAACCTCATCCATTTTATCCCCATAAAAACTCTCGCCAGCATATGAATCGAACTCGACGCCCAGTTCTTTATAGACTCTTTCAAAAACCATCAGTGAAAGTTCTCTGAACTCCTTCCAGAGTTTTACCTCATACTCTTTTCCGTCTTCCAGATTCTTGAAATGGGCTCTGGCTTCATCATTCAGGCTTGGCTCTTTTTCCGCTTCTTCATGAAACTTCACATAGATTCTGTTCAGCTCTTCAATCGGCATCTCTTTCAGTTTTTCAAGATCCACCCATCGTTCGTACCCTGAGATCAGTTTTCCGAACTGTGTGCCCCAGTCCCCCAGATGATTGATTCTCTCGGTCTTATATCCTTGAGATTTAAAGATTCTGGAAAGAGAGTTTCCGATTACTGTCGTAAAAAGATGCCCTACATGAAATGGCTTCGCAATATTTGGAGAGGAGTACTCTACAAGAACCGTTTTTCCCTCCCCTGTGTCCGAGTGTCCATACGCTTCACGTTTTGAGAGAATTTCGCTTACAGCGCCTGACAAAAACTCGGTTTTATCCAGGAAAAAATTCAGATACGGTCCTAAAACCTCAATACGTTCCACTTCTTTAATCTGAAGCTGATCCTTCAGTTCGCTGGCAATGGCATTCGGTGCTTTTCTTAAGGTCTTTGCCAGGGAGAAACACGGAAAAGCATAGTCTCCCATCTCTGGTCTCGGTGGAATCTCCAAAAGTCTCATGACATCTTCCTGCCCGATATTCAGCACACTGCTGATCTTGTTTGCTATGACTGCTTTGTAATCCATCGTTCTTCCTCCTTGTTGGTCCCAAAGGGACGCTCTGACTTCTATATCCATCTATATCTTATCCATTTTACTACAGTACGCTTCATTCGTCCATACTCTGGGTACTGGCCACTGAAAAGAAGTCCGGATTCTTGCCTTGCGTCTTCTGTAAAATTTACACAGAACTGCTTCTTGTAAAATCTATTGTAGTATAATGAGTACACTAGAAAAAAGCGAGGGAAAAGAAATGGAAAAATTCGCATTGATTTATATAGGTGGAAATACAATCCGTTATGCTCTTTGGCAGATTAAAGCTGATCAAAGCTACATGCTTCTTGAATCCTATAGAGAAGATCTGAAACTAGGACAAAACACCCATGTAGAGAATGTCATAAAACAAGAAAAAATAGAACACCTGCTCACCATACTGAAGCACTTCAAGGAATTTTCGGACTCCGTATCAGCAGATAAAATCCTGATTGTCTTTTCAGAATTTTTCCAGAGAATTGAGAACACGTCTGACATCCAGCAAAGAATCATTGAAGAGATTGGGGAGGAGATCGTCAGCTTAACCTGTGAAGAGGAGCTTCATTATGATTATCTGGCGCTAACTCATTCTATGAACCTTACCAGATCTCTCATTGTGGATATCAGCGGAGTTTCCACTCAGATCGGATTTGTGGAAGACGGTATTCTAAAAGATCGGTACCATATTCCTGTTGGACCCGTTTCATTGACCGAAAAATTCAGCCTGGAGAATCATATTCTAAAAGAAAACCATATCGGACTGGAAAGACATCTCATTGAAGAGATCCGGAAAATACCTTGGTTGAAACGCTATACTTATGAGGATATGGTCATTGTCGGAGGATCCGCCAGAGCAATCTCTAAGATTGACCGAAAAAAACGAAGATATCCCTTGGATATCATTCACGAATACACCCTGGAAAATCAGGATATCCATTGGCATTACAAATCTCTTATGTCTAAAAATCTGTCTCAGAGAATTCAAGTGCCTGGTCTGGATAAAGATCGAGCAGATATCCTGCCCTCCGCTTTAGCCATCGTCGACTTGCTGCTTCAGGAAACCGGCATTGAAAAGATCCGTGTCAGCGGATCAGGAATCCGCGAGGGGTTCCTGCTGGAACATATTCAAAAGAGGTTTGGCATGCTGTCCCCTATGCTGGAGCAGTCCATCTCCAATATCCTCAGCAGACATTCCGTTAACAAAACAAAGTCAAAGAATCTGTTTGCACTCACTTCAGAGCTCTATGAGTCTTTAAATGGTGTGCGCAAGGATTGGAAGGATGCACAGGACATACTGTTGGTAAGCTCCAGACTTCGGGATGTTGGTCTTTCTGTAAGATACTACAATCATGATAAGCACAACTTCTACATCATTATAAACTCTGAACTTAGAGGCCTCGATCACCGTCAGATCATTCTTTGTGGACTTACCGCCACTTTCACCAATGGCATCCATAAAGAAGCTCCTCTCCTTCAGTACGGTCAGATCATCAATAGAATGGACCTGGAAATGGTTTATGATATCGGCATCTGCTTAAGCCTCGCAGAAAGATTGCTGCAGTCTGACCAAAAGGAGCTCCATCTCAAAAAATGCAGCATTCTCGAAGATACCATTGAGATACTGCTGTCGGCCTCAGATGACATACACTTTGAGCTCCATGACGCATCAAAGCTCAGCTCCGTATTTTATGAGCTTTATAAAAAAAATCTGATCTTGTCATATGAAAAAAATAGTAAGTATCATGCTGATTAAGGAGTTTTTCATGGATTTTTTACCATTGACATTAGATGCAAAGAATATTTGGGACAAGTTTTTAGACCCGTTCCCTTATAGAAATTCAAGTTATCAGTTCACGAACCTTTATCTGTGGCGTAAATTTAATAATACAATGTACTTCGCTTCAGAGAACTATCTTTTCATCAAAAAAGGTACCGAAGAGCCCTATTTTATGGCTCCAGTCTATAAAGACGTTCTCCATGCAAAAGAAGCCTACGATATGCTCTTTACACACATGGAACAGAATGGTCATGATAAGGTATTAAGAGATGTGGAAAAGTCACAGCTGGAAGATCTCAAGACGATGCCCTTCACCTTCACCTATGAACTTCATAGGGATCAGCAGGAATATATTTATAGTGTCGAACAACTAAGAACATATCAGGGAAAAGCACTTCATAAAAAGAAAAATCACTTTAACCAATTTATAAGAAATCACGAGTACACTATAAAACATATAGAAGATTCAGTCAAAGAATGTATCGAGCTTGCAGAAAAGTGGTTTGAAGAAAATGAGTATTCTCCTCAACTGTACCACGAACTTCTTGGCATCCGTGATCTGTTACAGAACATGGCTTCTTTCGACCTGAAGGGAATATCCGTGTTTATTGATGGTATATGCCAGGGGTTCACGATTCTTGAAGTGATTCAAGATGAGGTGATACTAAACCATATTGAAAAAGCGCAGAAAACCTTCAACGGTCTTTATGCCTTTCTTGCGAAAACTGCTCTGGAAGAGTTTGGAGATGGAATCCTCTACACCAACCGAGAACAGGATTTAGGCATTCCTGGACTAAGAAAATCCAAAGAATCCTATATGCCTCTGTTTTTGGAAGAAAAATATATTGTGCGATTTACGTAATCATGTTAAACGAGGAGTGATTTTCATGAAAGTAACATTTGGTGGAAACGAAGTCCATCTTTATGGCACACAGCTCAAAGAAGGCGATCTATTGCCTGACTTTATGCTGACTGATTTATCGCTGAAAGATGTGGACTCCAGAGACCTCAGTGGTCCTAAAATAGTACTGACTTTCCCTTCTGTGGATACTTCAGTCTGTTCTCTGGAATTATTGACTTTCAATGACCAGCTGGAGAATCTGCCTTCTTACAAAGTATTCGCCGTTTCCATGGACCTCCCCTTTACCCTGAAAAGATGGGTCAAGGAGAATGCAGGCGACTATATTACCATGCTCTCGGACCATAAGTTCAGAGTTTTTGGTGAAGTCACAGGAACCTATGTGGAAGAGCTGGGCATCCTGGCCAGAGCTGCATTTGTTCTAGATGAAGAGAACCGTGTAATCTACGCTGAGTATCTGCAGGAAATTGGTCATGAACCCAATTATTCAAAGATTCTGGAAGAAGCGAAAAGAGTATTTGAATCATAATAGAAACACCCTGATGTGATTTTTCACACCAGGGTGTTTCTATTGTAGCAGCATTTTCGTTTCATACTCTTCCAGTTTTCCTGGTAGTTTTTCAACCATCTCTTCTAAATACCTGCTGAGCAGATAATAAACAGCTGCATTCGAAGCGGTGAGATCGAAAGAGGATTTGCCGAAAAAGATTCCGTCTTCATCGATGCGTAAATACACCGCATCGATACGTGCCAAATCCTTCTCTGTCTCAGCAGTTGCTTCTGTAAACATCTTCTCATTGTCTTCATAAAACAGCTTTACATACTTTCTTTCTGCTTCATCCAGAACCAGACGAAGCTCCAGAACCTTTCCAGGTACATCAAGATATTCAATGAATGCGTTCTTATAATATCCCTTTAGAAATCGATCCAGATCTTCTCTTATTTCTTCAACACTCATCATTCTTTTGCTCCTCCTGAAGCTTGAAAATGCCGAACTTGATTTTCACTCCAAAAGAGCTGAACTTCTCTTCATATTCTGTTTTTATATTCTCATTGAATCCAGACTCCTCGAGATCAAAGGTCCGGTACATCTCACGAAATCCCTCTTCATTAAAGTAGTCCAGAGAAGCCGCAAACAGATCATCATCATCGGTTTTAAACCAGACTTCTGTACCAGGCCTGATAAAGCCCTTATACTTTTTAAGAAATCTCGGATGCGTCAGCCTTCTTTTATTGTGGCTGGCTTTAGGCCACGGATTGCAGAAATTGATATAGAGTTTCGAAACTTCATTTTCAGTGAAAATTTCATCTATCCTTTCAATAAACATTGGGATGATCCTAACATTGGTCAACCCAAGCTCATTGATTTTCCGTAACACGAACACCAGCACCTCATCTTTTAAATCGATGGCAATGTAATTGATGTCAGGGTTTTCCTTGGCAAGTGTGCTGATGAACTGTCCTTTACCACAGCCAAGCTCCACATGAATCGGATGATCATTGCCAAATATTTCCTTCCATTTTCCCTTCTGTTCAAAGGGGTTGAGAATGGACTTCTCATCTTCTGCCATTTCTGGTCTGGCCCACCATTTTTTTCTTAATCTCATTTCATCACCTATCTAATTTTATTCCTTAGTGAAGTATACCCTACTTTCAGCATAATTTCATTATTTTGTTCGCATTCACTTACGTATCTATTATTCATGAAATTTGATATCCATCATTTTTCTATTGCACTCTTGCCGGTATACTGGATACAGAACAACATTTCAGGAGGTTAAAATGAAAGAAAAACTTGCTCCCATTCATTTCATCCAGCACCAGAGAATTCACCTTCAGGAACAGCTAGAATCTTACCTTGCTGGAAAATTCGGTATGGAAAAGAAACTGAATGACCTGGAAAACCATCATGGTACTCCTTCAACTGATGTAATGCTCTCAGATCAGATTGATCATGACAATATCCATGGCTGGCTGGAGGGCCATCTGATTGCTAATGAAAAAAGACTCAGTGAACTGCTGGCTGAAATAATGAACGATACAAATCTGTCCGCATTACATGAGGCATATAACGGCTTTGGACACAATCTGGGAGCCACTTTAAAACCTAGTGTTTCTGTACAAAACGGAGAGGAGCTGTATCAGCTGCTCCAGTCTGTTTTGTTGGACGGAATGCCCTGTGACAAAGTAAATAAGCTCGTAGATGCCAGTGAGCATCATCTGGTCTTTTCGAGCCTCAAGGATCTTCATGCTCCCTATTATGAAAATGCTGGACTTTCCCCCGCCCTTTACCATGAACTACGTAAAAGCTTTCTAGATGGTTTTCTAAAAGAGCTCAACCTTGGTACATACTCCTATTCTCTAGAGGAAGGCGCCATCATCCATAAAGTGGTTTTATCGTAAAAAAACTTTATCCTTAACAAACAATGCATCTCCTCCATGTGTACCATAGGTGGGAGATGCATTGTTTTTGGATTTAATGTATCCATTTGGATATAGTGAAGGGAACCATACCATATAAAATAACAAGAAAAGGATGCTTCTAATTTTACCTGTTCTTCTTTGCTTCCTGCCATCAGGCAGTATTCTCCCTGCTTTATGAAGAAGTCAGCACCTCTATGCATTCTTCTTTACTTAGGAATCTTTTGTTCTATCGACTACAAAAGAGTGGAATTTATAGAAAATCCTCTCTCATCGGGCTGAATACATCCAGAAGCACACCATCTTCCAGCGCTACTGTCCCATGAGGCACACCCGCAGGCATGAGTAAGCTGTCACCTTTATACACTACGCTTTTTTCCTCACCAATGGTAAACTCAAAAACTCCGTCCAGGACGTATGTTGTTTGTGTATGGGGGTGCGAGTGCATTTCTCCTACTGCACCTTTTGAAAAGGTGATTTCACACATCATCATCTCCTGATTGTAGGCTAGAACCTTTCGTCTGATTCCTTCACCGCAGACTACTTCCTTGACTTGATCGTTCTTTATAAACATCACATACTCCTCCTCAAAATCTATACTTCATTATACCGTGTATCATCATCACATTACAGTGGACTTCTACATTTGAAGTTATTGAAAACGGACAAAATCTTTGGACGATTTATGCAAATCTTCATTCAACGAAATCGTTGTCATGTAATCGTTTTGAAAATGCTCCATTTAGCTTCAATCCCTTTCAAACCCTTTGAAATGAACGTTTATACACATAATTGCATAAAGATTTTTATCCCAAATTAATGGTAATATAAAAACTTCTGATATATAATGAATTGTAATTACACGGAGGTGTTCATATGAAAATTGAAATCATTGGGTTTCCAATGTTTTATGGTTGTGACCGACCTGGCGTTGAATTTGGGCCAGACAAATTAAGAGAAGTAGGCCTTGTAGACCTCTTTAAAAAGAACAATGAGTACGTAATAGACAGAGGAAATATCGAAGTAGATCAGGTGGATCCTTCAAAGAAGTATGCTTCACATACATCCATGAAGTATCTGACTGAAGTCGTATCTGGAAACGAAAGACTCGCTGAGACCGTTCAAAATGCGATTCAG
Source organism: Proteiniclasticum ruminis (assembly GCF_900115135.1). Classification (GTDB taxonomy): domain Bacteria; phylum Bacillota; class Clostridia; order Clostridiales; family Clostridiaceae; genus Proteiniclasticum; species Proteiniclasticum ruminis_A. The sequence continues at coordinate 786,373 of NZ_FOVK01000001.1, forward strand.
GAAGGAAATCTTCCCTTTGTTGTCGGAGGAGATCACTCCTTGGGATTAGGTTCCTTGGCTGGCGTCAAGTCTGCTACAGAAGAGGATTTTGCAGTGATTTGGATCGACGCGCATGCAGACCTCAACATCACTGAGACAAGTCCATCCGGGAATATCCACGGAATGCCTTTAGGTGCTTCTGCAGGACTCGGCGATGAACTGCTCACAGAACTCTATGTGAAAGGTCAGAAAGTAAAACCTGAAAATATTTATATCCTCGGCCTGAGAAGCGTAGATGAAGGGGAAGAGGTCATCATTAAAGAACATGGGATTCACACCTGGAGAATGACCGACATCAGAGAGAGAGGCATGGAAAAAGCCATCCAAGAACTGCTGCATAAAATTTCAGAGAGCGGAATCCAGCACATCCATCTGTCTTACGATATTGATTCCCTGGATGCTCGACACGTTCCCGGAACAGGAACCCCTGTGGAGGACGGTTTAGAATTCGAAGAGAGCAAACAGCTGGTCTCCTCCATCATTGGAACAGGCCTTGTAAAAAGCATCGATTTTGTGGAGTTCAATCCAATCACAGACCGAAACAACCTTACATTGAACTCATCAGTCAGTATGCTCGAGACTTTCTCAGAAGCTCTTGGCAGAATAAATTCATAAAAAAAGAAGCTCTTGGGATAAATGCCCAAGAGCTTTTCTTTACGCTTTATACAACACGATGAATCCACTTCTTGCTTTTATAGCGAGGCAAACATATCAGAAGTTTGACCATTTCCTCAAAAAAGCTCAAAACGAACACTCTTTCTACTGGCAGCTTCAGCACCAGAGCTGCCAATGATACCAGCGGAACCCCAACAAGCCACAAACTCGCCGTTTCTGCAAAAAGAGAATACCTGGTATCTCCCCCGCCACGGAAAAGTCCCACTACAAAAAGAACATTTAAAAATCTGACAGGAACAATAAAAGAAATATAAGTCAGCAGCTTGTATGTCGTGTCCCTCGTGCCTTCTTCCAGTCGATAGAGCGAGAGAATTGGATTTTTGGACACCGTTAAGAGAAGTGATGTGATTATCCCGATCAGGAATGTAAGCCTGATAATTTTACTTGCATATACCTTTAACCGCTCCACATCGCCTTTCCCAATAAGATTTCCCGTTATTATCGCTGCCGCATTGCAGATACCAAAAGAAAACACATAGAAAAGCTGGGTTATCGTATTCTGAATCTGAATTGCAGCAAATGAAGATACCCCCAGTTTTGAATAGGAATAATTGTAGACCACAATGCCAAGGGACCAGAATGTCTCATTCAATAGAACAGGTGCAGCAACCCTCAGGAAATTCGAGATATTTGGTTTCTTAAACGATGTGAGCTCTTTAAATGTTCCATTCAAAAGATTGCTCTTCAGAAAAACAATATAGAAGAGCACTGAAAACTCAATGATTCTCGCTATTAGCGTGGCAAGAGCAGCTCCTCTAACTTCCAATCGTGGGAAACCAAAAGCTCCATTAATCAAAAGATAGTTGAGCACCGTGTTCGTCCCTAATCCCAGGATACTGGAAAACATAGGTACAAAAGCTTGACCTGTTGATCGAAGCGCAAAGATCATTGTCACAGAAAGATTACTCAAAATATAACTGAACCCAACGATTCTAAGGTACTCTACAGATGCCTTAAGAACCTCTGGATCCTCAGAGTAGAGTCCCATAACTCTTTCTGGAATGATCACAGCAATGATTGTAAAAATGCCCGCAATCAGCCCACCTAAAGCCATGGTCATGCCCATGTATTTCTTGAAACTCTTGTAATCACCACTCCCATGAAACTGGGAGAAGAAGATGGCGCCTCCACTGTTGAGACCAAATGACATCAGAGTAAAAAGAAAGAAAAGCTGGTTCGCTTGTCCAACAGCAGCGATCGATGCTTCTCCAAGATTGCCAATCATCAGATTGTCCACCATATTCAAGGAGGAGGACAGGAAATTCTGCACAATGATCGGGATAGCAATGGTCAGGAGTATTTTATAAAAATGATTTTGATTATTCATATTTTTCTTTTCTAATTCCAACATATGTTTTCACCTCACGCTTGTTTAGTATACTAGATTAACCCGCATTACGAAACATCAAATCGAAGAAAATCTATTGAAAGCTTGTGATTTCTACACTATAATCAAATTAGGTTATGATTCTATAACACTTATTTGAATTAGGAGGGAATATGATGAAGAGTTACGTTTGTATAGTTTGCGGATATGTTTATGATCCAGCAGTAGGCGACGAGGACAACGGAATCGCTCCAGGAACAAGCTTCGAGGATCTACCTGAAGATTGGGTATGTCCACTTTGCGGAGTTGGCAAAGACCAGTTCGAGGTTGAAGAGTAAAATCCCTTTAAGCGCCAGGCAATTGCCTGGCGCTTTACATTGCTCAAAAATATAAGCAGGGGGAACCAAGTTATGATTCCTCCTGCTTTATCTCTAGCCTATTTTATGTAAAGTAGTGCTTTCACTACGATGATCTGTTTTTTCAACATAATCCTGTCCAAGTTCATGATGCAGTAATGCAGTAAGTTCCAACGTCCTTTTACGGTCCATCTGCTCTACCCCTTCCAACTTGTATTTAATATTCATCACTTCATATTTATTTTCACCCATCGTATGATAGGGCAGCAGCTCGATCTTCTCTACATTCTGAAGCGTCTTTATTTTTTTCGCCAGTTGAACAATATGCTCTTCACTGTCTGTAATACCCGGTACCACAACATGTCTGATCCACATTTTGGTTCCTGCATTTTGAACGGCTTCCAAAAACTTCAAAGACTTATCTTCTTTCTGACCAGCAATGAATAAGTACTGCTTCGGGTCTTCATGTTTGATGTCAAACAAAACCAAATCCGTGTACTTCAAGATTTCCTCATATTCGCCAAATCCGTAGCCCGCTGTATCCAGAGCCGTATGGATACCAAGCTCCTTACACGCTTTAAGCGATTCTAAAAGAAACTCTGGCTGAAGAAGAGGCTCTCCACCCGAAAAGGTAACTCCACCACCCGATTTTTCAAAATACGGACGGTACCTTTTGATCTTCTTTATAAGGTCGGAGGCTTCTACTTGGGTTCCTCCCCCCATAGTCCAGGTATCTGGATTATGGCAATAGAGGCATCTTAGTTTGCATCCCTGTAGAAACACCACAGTTCTGATTCCTGGTCCGTCTACAAGACCCATGCTTTCTATTGAATGGATTCTGCCTTTCAAAGTCCTCACTCCTTTAAGTATTTGATCAGTTTAAACTACATAGCTTCGTGGAAAGTTCTTGAAATGACTTCCATCTGCTGCTCTTTTGACAGTCTGTTGAAATTAACTGCATATCCTGAAACTCTGATGGTCAGAGTTGGATATTTTTCTGGATGCGCCATGGCATCTTCAAGCTTTTCTCTGTTGAATACATTGACATTCAAATGATGCGCATCCTGTGAGAAATACCCATCAAGTACAGATGCCAGATTGTTGATTCTTTCATCTCCAGACTTTCCAAGAGCATCCGGAACAATCGAGAATGTATTGGATACACCATCTTCACAAGTGCTGCAGTATGGAATCTTCGCTACACTGTTCAGCGATGCCAAAGCACCTTCCAGGTCTCTTCCATGCATTGGGTTTGCTCCTGGCGCAAATGGCTCTCCTGCTTTTCTTCCATCTGGTGTAGCACCGGTTTTCTTACCGTACACCACATTGGATGTGATGGTCAGAACAGACAATGTGTGTTTTGCATCTCTATAGGTCTGATGTCTCTTCAGTTCACTGGAGAATTTCTCCACCAGGCTGACTGCGATATCATCCACACGGTCATCATCATTTCCATATTTAGGGAAGTCCCCTTCGATTTCAAAATCCACTGTGATTCCATTTTCATTGCGTTTTGGCGTTACTTTTGCATATTTGATCGCTGCAAGTGAATCAGCAGCAACTGAAAGTCCTGCGACACCAAATGCCATGAGTCTGCCTACTTCTGTGTCATGAAGCGCCATCTGGCCAGCTTCATAAGCATACTTGTCATGCATATAATGAATAATATTCATGGTATTCACATAAAGTTCCGCTACATATTCAAGAACCTTATTGTAGTTTTCCAGTACTGTATCATACTCCAGTACTGCATCTGTAATTGGTGTGAGACCTTCGATGACTTTCTTTCCCGATTTCTCATCAACACCACCATTTAGAGCGTATAGAAGTGATTTTGCCAGATTGCATCTTGCTCCGAAGAACTGCATCTGCTTCCCGATGGACATTGCGGACACACAGCATGCAATTGCATAGTCATCACCATATAGAGGTCTCATGATATCATCATTCTCATACTGAATGGAATCTGTCTGAATGGACATGTCTGCACAGAACTTCTTGAAGTTCTCAGGAAGAGACTGAGCCCATAGAACTGTCATATTTGGTTCTGGAGCTGTTCCAAGATTGATCAGTGTATGCAGGAATCTAAAAGATGACTTGGTCACCAGTGGTCGTCCATCAAGACCAACACCACCGATCGCTTCAGTTACCCAAGTAGGATCTCCTGCAAACAGATCATCATATTCTGGCGTTCTCAGGTGTCTGACCATTCTCAGCTTAATGACAAACTGATCGATGATCTCCTGGGCTACTGCTTCATTAATGGTGCCATTACGTAAATCTCTTTCGATATAGCAGTCCAGGAAAGTACTTGTTCTTCCGAGAGACATAGCCGCTCCATTGTTTTCTTTTACAGCTGCCAGATATCCAAAATACACAAACTGAACTGCTTCCTTTGCATCCTTCGCTGGCTGAGAAATATCAAATCCGTAAGAAGCTGCCATTTCTTTCATTTCGTTCAATGCTCGAATCTGTTCATTGACTTCTTCTCTCTGTCGAATTAATGCATCCAGCATGGGTCCCTTAAGGTTTTCAAGATCCTTTTTCTTTTCAAGGATCAGACGGTCTATTCCATAAAGAGCTACTCTTCTGTAATCACCGATGATTCTTCCTCTTCCGTATGCATCTGGAAGTCCTGTGATAAGACCAGTACTTCTAGCTGCTCTCATTTCCTTATTGTATGCATGGAAAACACCTTCATTGTGTGTCTTTCTATATTTAGGAAACTCTTTCAGGATGGAGTCGGATGCCGTGAAATCATAAGCTTCCAGCGACTGTTCTACCATTCTGAATCCACCGTAAGGATTAATGATTCTCTTTAATGGTGCATCTGTCTGAAGACCTACGATGGTCTCTGCTTCTTTGATAATGTATCCTGGTTTGAAGTTATTGATCCCTGCAATGTTCTCTTCGTCTACTCCAAGAACACCTTGCTTAATTTCTTCAACGATCAGCTGCCCAGCTTTTTCCCATACTTTCTTTGTGTTTTCAGTAGGGCCTGCTAAAAAAGATGCATCTCCTTCATATACTGTGAAGTTCTTCTGAATAAAATCTCTAACATCTATTTCATTTGTCCAGTTGCCTTCATTAAATCCATTCCATTGAGTTATCATCTTATATCCTCCTAGTTTTTATAACACATTTAACTTTTTAACTTAATCTGTTTTCTCTTACAAATGTATTATACAATAGGTTCACCTTTTTGTTAATACCTAGTCAATAAGTTTTTCCTCCGATAATCTTGCTTTAATCGAAAAACATATTGACAAACGCTCTGTTTTATGATTATTATAACAAATACCCTTTATATTGATACAAAATTAGTACAGTAATCTATATTTCATGATTGTTATAGTTATTTTGTATCACTTTTCAGTACAGCTTGATAAAAAATAATTATTATTTTATTACAACTTTTTTCACTTTAACCTCATTCTATAACTCATCACACACAAATCATAATAATCTTTCCATCCTTATTTTGATCCAATTCTTCATCTGACCAAATACCCACTGTTATAAAATATCATTTAATTTATAGTACAGAAAATAGAATGTGTTGTATAATTGTATTGAAAAAAGGAGAGACCTCATCGATCTCTCCTTTTTTTACTTCAGTTATTCCTTTATCATCTCAAATAGCTGCGATTGGGATATCCAGCATTCCTTGGCAACTCTTTTTTTACCATCTTTCTTTGCTTTTTCTTTCCTTAAGGTGCTCCTAAGGATATTCTCACCAAGACTCACCATATGCCGTCTTATGGGAGATTCAATCTCAATGATTGTAAACCCGGCTCGCCGAGCTAATCGATGGAGAAGTGTAATGCCTAAGACAGCTTTATATTTTCTGTTTTCTGGTTTTTCCATATGTTTGCCGATTAGTTTCAACTCTTCCGCAAGCATCGTGAAAAGATTCCCATAACTTGTATCGAGGTTCTTCAAGTTCGTGTTCACCATATGAATTTCATAGTAACAGTCACCACGCTTTATTACTGTGCCATCCTCTATGACTACATTCTTTCCTCTGTATACTTTGGGAACCAAATATAAAAACCCAATATCGCTTCCTGGAACACGCTTCCACCCCAGCATTCTGACTAGACTTGCATCATAAAACCCAATTACTTTTTTCAGTATATCCATTCTCTCTCCTACACTCTTACAGCCGAATCATGTTCAGGAACAACAAACTCATACCCCATTTTCTGCAACTCAGGCAAAGCGATCTCCAATGCGTTGATCGTTCTCTGTGGTGCATCTTTTGCACCTCTTCCGTCGTGAAGGAGCACGATATCTCCAGGTCTGACTTTGTTCAGTAAAGTCTTTTCAATATACTCCTCATCCACATATTTACTCCAGTCTGATGCATGAAGCGACCATAATACAGGCTTAAAATCATACTCATGTATGAATTTTGAGGAGACAATATTGACTAAACCCCAGGGCGGTCTATATAAATTTACCGTAATCCCCATCCCCCGTAACACCTCAATGGAATCATGAAAATCCTTTTTCATCGCTTTATAGGAACGAATTGGTGCCCCAATATGTTTATTTGCATGAAGACCAATTACATGCCCTTCTCTGACAATTCTTTCAATGATGTCCGGGTTCGCCTTAACCTTTTCACCTAGCACAAAAAAGGTGGCTCTTATCCTATACTTCTTCAAGAGATCCAGCAGCTGTGGCGTATATCTCGGATCCGGTCCATCATCAAACGTCACCGCTATCCTCTTCCCTTCTACAGGAATCTTTTTCAGAACGCATTTAGAAAAATACCGGAAATAAATATTGGGGATAATTGAGTAAACCACAAACAAATAGAACAAAACCGTATCCATTTTCATCACCCATCCTTCTCCGCACTTTGTGTACGGTCACCACTATAATTATAGCCCTATTTACAATAAATGCCACATAGAGTTATTTACCCGAAAAAATTAAGCAGCCAACGGCTGCTTAACTGCACAATCGTGCGCGAAAGTTATTTGACCTAGTCTTTGACCCCACACTCGCCTGCTGGAGCTTTTGCTACCCGGACTTAACCTCTCACTACTTACCCTCTCATTTCTGGCAGGACTTACTTCTAAGCCGCACCATGATTGTCAGTGCTTTGACTGACTTACGTGGATCCTTTTGCCTGCGACTGGCATGGACTATCAGGGGTATCCCCGAGCAACTACAAACATAACTTTCAATTTTACATTATATCAATCTGAAGGAAGATATTCAAGAGCTGTATGAAAAGGAGCGGCTCATATCAGTTTGAAAACAGTCAAAAAATATGGTTGAATCCCTTGATTCTCCAGAAGCTTCACACATTTCCCTACTGTGCTTCCAGTGGTGAAGACATCATCAACTATCAGTACCCTCTTCCCTTTCAAATGCTCCATGGAGTCATGACGAAGCTTTATCTGATCCGCATTATCTTTCCGGCTTTCCATATCCAGTTTTTTTTGCTCCGTTTTAGAAGGTCGAAAGAGTGCCCTCCACGGAACTCCAATTTCTTTCGATAGTCTTTCCGCCATGAATGCACCATGATCAAACCCCAGATTTTGAGCAGAACGGTAAGAACTTGGGGCGAATGTTATAAGTTGAAAAGAGCTGATGAAGTCTCGTTGAGCGGAGAGCAGAAGGTTTACCATATCATTTCCTGCATAAAAAGATCCTTGTTTCTTATATGCCATCAGCAGAGCTTTTCCTTCCTCATTATATGCAAGGATGGACATCCCCTTCTTCATTTCCAGTAACCCCTCCTCCTTTAAGAACACCAGCTTCTTCTTGCAAGAAGCACAAAGACCATCCGTGAACTCCTCACAGATCGGACACTTGTCATAAGGAAACAGCAGATTCTGAAAAAACTGGGCAATCCTATTCAAATCCTTCTTCCCAAAGTATCTTATTGAAATGTCTTGTCAGTTCCTTTGTCCTCTCCATATCTCTTGTTATATGTTGACACAACATGATTACTTCTCCATTCATTTCTTCATAGAATCCTGTTCTCAAACAGAGGAAGAGAAGTTCTCTATAACTGTATCTGGAAGAATCCGAACCATGGATGATGATTTCAAAATTGGTTTCCACATCCAAATAGTCGTCCAGATCATCTGTAATGAAAATATACGGTTTTTCAGGGTCCTTGACCAGTTCCTTCATGGTCTTCGTACCGATCTCATCCACATCAAAAATACAGCTTTCCAGTGATTCATCAACCTTTGAAAGAAATCTGGCAACTTTTCTTTTGACCTTCTTATCAGCAGTAAGAAAAAGAACTTTTTTCTTCTCATATACAAACCAGAGAAGGTATTCATATACCGAAGTAGGCACAAATTCATCAAGATTCAGTCGTGTCTCAATTACTCTTGGCTCAGAAACAAATCCACTTCGCCCTGCCATTGGAACTTCCAGTACATCCATTCCCATGAAAACTGTTTCGAAAGAATAGGCAACCACCTTTTTGCATCTTGGAAAAATAAATCCAATCAGATGCTGCATTTCAGGCTTTTTATGAATCGGAAATGAATTGACATCATCATAAACCACAAGATCATACTGTTCCCTGATTCGTAACGCTTGGAAATAATCACAGATGACCAGTGATTCCTTCTCATTGATTTCAAGATCCTGGTGCAGCGAAATGGAAGTAAATCCCAAGTTTCTCATAAATTGGGAAATAAGCACATGTTCTTTCGTTTCTCCGGTGATGTAAAGAACCCGTCCTCCATCATAAAGAACCTTGTTCACCAGCTCTTTCAATGGTTCAATCCCCATATAGGGAACTGTTTTGATGTTTATTGCTTTCTGTTCACCTTCCATATACCAATGCAAGAGCTGCTTCTTCTTATCAACTTTCATAAAGACCTCCACTTTTTTCTATTCCGTTGCCAAAACATTATAGAACTCTATCGTTTTGTTTCATTCCCCATTCATCGTGTCCGATTTTGCTTAGGCTACTTTCGTTTGATATAACACTCCAAGGGCGTAAATTCCCATACAACGCATGGTACATAGTAACAGCTATTTTTCAGGTGATTATGCTGCTAATCCATATCTTGAAAGATTTATGCTGGCGTTATAATCCCGATCTATAACACATTCACATTCCTCACAGATATAAGTCCTTTCTGATAGTGACAGTCTTGTTTTACATGCCCACACTCACTACAGGTCTTGGATGATGGATGCCAGGTGTCAACCTCTACAAATTCTATCCCATTAAACTCACACTTATACTTCAGCTGCCTTCTGAACTCGTATAAGCCTTGCTTCCCAATAACCTTTGCTAAGTGTCTATTACTCATCATACCTCTAATATTAAGAGTCTCCATAACAACTCGAGATGGTTTGGTTTTCACACTCTCACTTGTCGTCTGGTGCAAATAGTTATTTCTTATGTTATGTTATAGTCACTGTTATTCTACCCCTACATTATCCATGACACTCATGATTCTATACTTAAGAGATGTATGCCTATCGTAAGTTTTTGTATTTTTAATCATATAAGACAATGCTTTCTGAGATCCCACCAAAACAATGAGTTCTCTAGCCCTCGTTACAGCAGTATAGATCAGGTTTCTGCTCATCAATAGAGGAGGCCCCATAAAAAGCGGGACAAGAACTACCTTAAACTCACTTCCCTGACTTTTATGGATGGTCACCGCATAAGCAAGCTCCAGCTCATCTAAATCCTGAGATTCAAACTCCACAATCTTATCCTCATCAAAAAGCACCGATACGGTATTATCTTCCTCATTAATATCTGTAACATAACCGATATCTCCATTAAAGATACCTTGTCCTTCAGGTGGTTCCCCAAAAGTCCGTTTTACTTTTCTCCACTTAATCATATAGTTGTTTTTCGTTTGCATCACTTTATCACCAATCTGCAAATCAGTGAAGCTATACTTTTTCCTTCTTGGATTCAGTGCTTTTTGGAGTACCAGATTGAGGTTATATACACCAAGCTCCCCTTTTCTCATTGGAGTGAGTATCTGAAAGTCCTTAACACGGTCCCACTTTTCATTGAACTTTGGAAGTCTTGTTGTCACAAGCTCAATCACCTTCTGTAATGAGTCTTCAGAATCATTTCCTTGTATAAAGAAAAAATCACTTTCTTTCGCATTCAGGACAGGCATTACTCCCGTATTAATCCTATGGGCATTTGTTGTGATGAAGGATTCTTTCCCTTGCCTGTAGATAAACTGAAGCTTAACGACAGGGAAAGCCCCGCTGTCAATAATATCCTCCAAAACCTTACCCGATCCCACAGAAGGGAGCTGATCCACATCCCCAACAAGAATCAGCCTTGTCTTAGGCTTGATGGATTTCAGAAGATTATTCATGAGCATCACATCAATCATAGACGCTTCGTCAATAATAACCACATCACAATTCAATGTCTCATCTTCGTCGAAAAGCACCTCATCTTCCTCTGTGGAAACACTTAGATCGATTAGACGGTGAATGGTTTTCGACTCACGTCCTGTGGCTTCCGACATTCTTTTGGCCGCTCTGCCGGTGGGTGCACCCATCAGCACTTTTTTGCCTGCACGTTCAAAAATGTTCAGGATGCATTTGATGATCGTAGTTTTCCCTGTGCCAGGACCGCCGGTGATGATTTCAATACCATTTTCTGCAGCACCCGTAATCGCTTCAATCTGCTTGTCATGAAATGAAATGCCATTCGTTTTCTCAAAATCATGAATATAGTCTTTCACAGGAATATCCAGAGCTTCAACACCCTCTAACAGAAGACCAAGCATATGTTTTGTTACAGATATCTCCGCATATAAATACGGCATAGTAAAAACACCTTCCACCTCATCAATTCTTTCCAGCATCAGCTTGGATTTCATGACTTCATGAAGAATATTCTCTTCCAGCTCCTCTCTTCCGACTTCAAGAATACTTTGCCCTTTTTCAAGAAGCATCTCCTTGGGAATAAAAGTACTGCCTTGAGCACAGTACTCATTGATGATATACTTTATGCCACTTTGGATCCGAAAGGGCGAGTCTAAGGTGATTCCCAGATTTCTTGCAATCTTATCTGCTGTCTTAAAACCAATGCTTGGCACCTCATCCGAAAGTATATACGGATTCTCTTTGACCTTTGCCACAGAATCATTTCCAAATACCCTATAAATCTTAAGCGCCTGTTTGGGTGTGACTCCGTAACTTTGGAGGAACACCATGATGTTCTTCACCTCACGCCCTTTGATATACGATTCGTAAATCAGCCTGACTTTCTTGTCTCCGATGCCATCCAGCTCTTTCAGCTTCTCCGGCTCGTTTTCAATTATACTGAAAATCTCAGCACCAAACTTCTCCACTAGTTTTTTTGCAGTGATGGGACCAATCCCCGCAACAGCTCCTGAAGATAAATACTTTTCGATACCCGCCATGGTGCTGGGAACAATTTCCTCATAAGACTCACATTTGAACTGTTTCCCGAAGGTTGCATGGAGGACAGATTCACCATGCAAGACCAAAGTTTGCCCTACGGATATATAGGGAAATGTCCCCAACGCTGTATGCACCTCTTGCTCATCCTCAATCTTGATGATGCAAAACGCACTCTCCTCATTCTGAAATACTATGTCCCGGACTACTCCTTCTAAACGCTCCATAAAGATTCACTAGTTCCTTTCAAATCATTCATAGCTTTATCATAATCGATATGAGCGTCAGTTTCCACTTTTTGCAGACAACCCTATTATGGGATAAAACAATAAAGTTATTCACATGAATAAAGTTTTATTTGAAAAATTCTGATGTATAATAAAGTAAACCACATAATGGTTTAAACAGAAGTTAAGAGGTGTACACATGATATTTAAGGACTTTAACGTCATATTTACAGATCGGATTGAAAAAATGTCCATACAGGTCATGGAAGGGAAGATCGTCTCGATGAATCCTGATTTCAGCGATGATGATGAGATCATCGAAGGAAATGGCCGGTACCTTTCTCCAGGATATGTGGATATCCACATTCACGGAGCGGGAAACCACGATACGATGGAAGGCACATTTGAGGCATTAGAGACCATTTCAAATACCATCGCAAAACACGGAACCACAAGTTTCCTCCCCACTACAATGACCGTTTCTGTAGAAGAAATCCGTAAAGCAGTAGAAGCAATTAAAGAGGCCAAAGGAAAAGTCACTGGTGCAACCATTGCAGGAATCCATCTGGAAGGTCCCTTCATCAGTGAGCATGCCATAGGGGCACAGAATCCCAATTATGTAATCCGCCCATCCAAAGAATCTTTCCTTGATATGGTGGGAGAACATATTGACCTGATCAAGAATATCACCATGGCTCCAGAAGTGGAAGGAGCTCTTGCACTCGCCCCTTATCTACGACAACATGGTGTGAATGTTTCCATGGGACATACTGTTGCAAATTATGAGCAAGCCTTGGATGGAATCCATCACGGGTTTAATCACTCCACACATCTGTTCAATGCCATGAGTCCTTTCACACATCGAACTCCTGGTGTTGTGGGCGCAATTTTTGATACAGATGTCACCACAGAAACCATTTCCGATGGTATTCATGTGAGTTACCCTTCACTGAGAACGGCGTACAAGGTGAAGGGATCTGATAAGACCCTTCTTATTACGGATGCCATGATGGCATGCGGCATGCCTGATGGCACGTATTCTTTAGGCGGCCAGAAAGTGATCTCCAAAGAAGGTGCAGCACGACTTGAATCCGGTGCTCTCGCCGGTTCCATTCTGACCATGGATAAAGCCGTACAGAATGTATATAAGAATACAGCTCTTCCACTTTATGAAGTAATTAAAATGGCTTCATATAATGGCGCAAAGTTCTCGAGAATCGATAACGTAAAAGGAAAAATTGCATTGAACTATGATGCGGACCTTCTGATACTTTCAGAAGACCTCGAAGTTCAGCATGTATTTATCGAAGGAAGAAAATTTCTTTGAAGCATAAGTTAAAAATAGTATAAGACCATAGAAACATCCGCAGGAACAACCTTTCATTGTAACCTGCGGATGTTTTTTATGTGCTCCAACAGTCCCATTACTCATTACAGATGCCTTCTTTATCCCATCATTCCAGAATGCTGCATCAGAAAACAGTTGGATGCATTGGTTCTGAACACAGAAAGGAGTTGAAATCTTGCAAAATAGAAGCAGATGTTTAGAGAGAAAATCTGCAGTCAGTTTATTTATCGATGGCCTCTCACCTTACAAAACAGCATCTCATATAACACTTTAGGTAATCGAGAAAGAACCCTCGTTATTTGAATGAGGAGTAGTTCACGCAGGCAATCGATTAATTTGAAAATTTTATTGTATAACGATAAAAATATGTTATAATTCAGTAAGACTATTGATTTGATTTCCTTCTTCCATCTTATGTATCACACCTCAGTCTCGAGGGCACTCTCAGAATTCCCTCTAAAAACGATAGAGCTTAAACAATTCTGAATTATCGGCAAAAAAATATGATTGAAATCCTTTTGATACTAAAATGAAATCAATACAATGTATACTTTATTTAGAACATCAAAATATGTAAAGGAGGTGAATGGGAACATTCTTTGATGGATGTTCTCCTCACTATGAAATGGACAGAGACAGTCAAGAAGCAAATCACAGGATTAGGCAGCAGCGTCATTCGCTTTCCTGTTACAGCACTTCTATCCTTCACACTCATGTCTTTATTAATCACTTTGAATGAAATGAATATTGATGGTTCTGGAAACCAAGAGCTCATAGAGCGGCTTGCAATGGCCACAGCCATCGGTATGCTGTTCAGCATCTCCATGAAACATATTTATGAAGCCAAATTGGATAAGTACAACAGTATTCTTATGGTTTCTGCACCTACGGCAGTAATTACGTTTTTATACTATTTATTCTTTACGAAAGATATGGATCTCATTCGGGGTATCCAGTTTGCCGGTGCAATCGTAGCACTCATTATCAGTATTTTCTACAGCTTAAAAGTGCTTCATCCGAAACAAGCCTATGAAGCCTATGTAATTCGAATCTTCAGTGGATTATTCCTCACAGTTTTATACGCAGGCGTTCTTTTCTTTGGAATATCTGCCATCATTTTTACCATCAATTCACTTTTCGATGCAGATATTGACGGGAAATGGTTCTTCTACTTCTTCCTGATGGATACCTTCATTTTCGGAGCACTCATGTTTCTTTCAAAACTACCTGAAAGAGATGAATCCTTTGAGGATGCTCCATACTCCAAAGGATTAAAAGTACTGCTGCTGTATATTGTCATCCCTCTTATCACAATTTATACTGGCATACTATATGTGTATTTTGCTAAAATCCTTGTGACCTCTGAATGGCCAAGAGGACTTGTTTCAAATCTTGTGTTATGGTATTCCGTTGTGGCAGCGGCTGTAATCTTCTTTATTACACCAATTTTAGAGGAAAATAAGCTGGCCAAAATTTTCAGGACATGGTTTCCAAGAGTTCTTCTTCCCATTCTGGCAATGATGTTTGTCTCCATCGGGAAAAGAATTCACCAATATGGTGTCACAGAAAACAGATACTTTGTTGTGCTACTGGGAATATGGGTTCTTGGAATCATGGTCTATTTCATTCTAGTCAAGAACGGGAAAAACATCATCATTCCTGTCACTCTATCCATCATAGCGATTGTATCCGTATTCGGTCCTCTGTCAGCTTTCAACGTGTCAGCTTTCAGCCAGAATCAAAGATTTACAGCACTTCTTGAGAAAAACAATATGCTGGTTTCTGGAGAAATAACCCCTGGTACGAACGTATCAAAAACCGATCAGGAAAACATATCCAGCATCGTTCAGTATTTCGAAAACAGAAACCTGGATCAGATCAAGTATGTCCCTGAATCCTATACGTATAATGATTTTAAGACTGTCTTTGGTTTTGAGAAAACCTATGACTACTACACTCCGGATACCAGCTATTTCTATGTGAATACAGAGATCGAATCTTCTGGATTTACTGTAGGTGGATATGATTATCTCTTCTTTGTGAACAACTATATGGAACCAAAATCAATTGATCAGCTCACAGTTTCACTGAAGGATATGACCACATTAGTTCTAGAAAAGAACGGAACCACTCTTCTCGAAGAAAACCTCAGCGAACGGCTGGCAGCCATCGCTGAAGAGAACAACATGGCCAATAGCGGAAAAACCATCAGCAAAGAGGAAATCTCATTTGTTCTCGAGAACAATGAAGTTGAAGTAAAAGTCGTGCTCCGTGAAATGTCTGGAAGAAAAGAAACGGATGATAGCTACATATTTGACCAGCTCAGTCTAGTTCTTCTACTGAACCTTAAATAGATGAAAAAAACCTCATCCCTAGCGGATGAGGCTTTTTTATTCAATTTTTATGCCATTGGTCCTAAGAATGTGAAACGCACTCTCTGAAGCCTCTACACGATCATGCCCAGGTCCATCAAAAGTTGCTACAAGATCCTGAGGTACTGAAATCTCCTTAACAAGATTCTGCTCCGTTACGTAGGACTTCAATGCCAGTGCAAAGTTCAGTATGCAAATGTCCGTACAGCATCCAATTATAGAAATCTTTTCATAGTCATGGAGTTTTGCCATCAAATACATCCTGAAGGATTCAGCTTGGAAAGCATTTACAGAGTTCTTCTGAAAACTGGTATGGGCATAAGGCTGGAGTCTATCCACCACTTCCGCCTCCCTTGTCCCTTTGATGCAGTGGACCGGAAAATCATGAAACTCCGAAGAATCCACATCATGGGCATCTGAAACAAAAACAATATCCCCAGAATAATGCTCAAGATAGGTTCTGATTGGTTCAATGATCCTCTTCACATGTTTTGATGCAAGGGTCCCCTCCTCAGCAAATCCTTTCACCATATCAATCACAACAACCAATTTATTCATTGATTTCACCTCATCTTCACCTTACACCAAAGACTAGGAAAAATCATGAAAAAAAGACTCAGAATATGAGTCTTTTTTTAGAATTAAGCGGTGATCTCTTTCAGCGCAGCTTTGATATCCTCAACTTTATTCAGTTTTTCCCAAGTGAGATCCAGATCATTTCTTCCGAAATGTCCGTAAGCGGCAATCTGTCTATAAATCGGCTTACGTAAATCCAAATCTCTGATGATGGCACCTGGTCGTAAATCAAATACTCTCTTTACAATCTCAATGATTACTTCATGAGACACTTTTTCTGTGCCAAAAGTAAATACTTCAATAGATATTGGTTTAGCTACTCCGATGGCATAACTCAGCTGAATTTCAAGTTTATCCGCAACTCCTGCGGCAACAAGATTTTTAGCAACCCATCTCGCAGCATAGGCAGCAGATCTGTCTACCTTTGTTGGATCCTTTCCAGAAAATGCTCCACCACCATGACGTCCATATCCGCCATAGGTATCTACAATGATTTTTCTTCCTGTTAAACCAGAATCTCCTTGGGGACCTCCCACGATGAACTTTCCAGTAGGATTGATGAATATCTTTGTTTCTTTATCCATAAGGCTTTCTGGAATTACGGCATTGATCACCTGCTCTATAAGGTCTCTTCTGATCTCTTCCTGAGTAACATCAGCTCCATGCTGCGTGGAAACAACAATGGTATCCACTCGGACCGGTTGGTCATTCTCATCATATTCTACCGTTACCTGAGTCTTTCCATCAGGACGCAGATACGTAAGCGTTCCATTCTTTCGAACCTCTGCAAGACGTCTTGCAAGCTTCTGAGCAAGATTGATCGGCATAGGCATAAAGTCTTCTGTCTCGTTGGTCGCAAATCCAAACATCATGCCCTGATCTCCAGCACCTGTTTGAAGCAGCGCATCTTCCTGTCCTTCTCTTGTTTCAAGGGAAGAGTCCACACCTTGAGCGATATCTGGAGACTGTTCATCTATAGATGTAAGCACGGAGCAAGTCTCCGCATCAAAACCGTATTTTGCTCTCACATATCCAATCTCTGTGACAGTTTTTCGTACGATTTTCGGAATATCCACATAGCACTTTGTTGTGATTTCTCCCATGACCATGACCATCCCCGTAGTCACTGCTGTTTCACACGCAACTCTTGCATCTGGATCCTGCTCCAGTATACTATCTAAAATAGCATCAGAGATCTGATCACAGATTTTATCTGGATGCCCCTCAGTAACAGATTCAGATGTAAATAATCTTTTCATATTTTCCTCCTTGTTTTTGGTGCAAAATAAAAACCTCTTCACAATAAGAAGAGGTGTCATGTATCTACAACTCTCTTATCTTGCAACCATATGTTGCAGGAATTGGCACCACGCATTTCACTGCAGGTTGCCGGGTTTCACAGGGCCCTTTCCCTCCACCTCTCTTGATAAGAGTATTCAATTTTTTTCATAAAAAAAGACAGCAATCATAACAATTGTGTCTTTTGTGGTGGAGGAGAGTGGATTCGAACCACTGAAGCAACTTGCAACAGATTTACAGTCTGCCCCCTTTGGCCACTTGGGTACTCCTCCCTATTGTGTACAACTGCCTTTTTATACTACAACAGTCATACGGTTTTGTCAATAAAATTATCGCATCAAAAAGGATAGTGGTGGAGGAGAGTGGATTCGAACCACTGAAGCAACTTGCAACAGATTTACAGTCTGCCCCCTTTGGCCACTTGGGTACTCCTCCCTAACCTATTCCTTTCAGCTGCCAGTAACTGAACTGACAAAGATTAGTATATAGCCTGGAAGAGGATATTTCAAGGGTTTTTTGAAAAATAAAATCAAAAAATTTCTACTGCAGAGCCATTTTCAAGGTTTTCAAGCACCATAACCTATGTTGCTCAATTGGTTTGAAGAAAAAAATACTCTCTGAAATCTCAGAGAGTATCCACATTATTTTGTGCCGAAAAGTCTGTCTCCAGCATCACCTAAACCAGGAACGATATAGCCGTTCTCATTGAGCTTCTCATCAATGGAAGCAATGAAAATATCCACATCAGGATGCTTCTCTGAAAGAACTTTGATTCCTTCTGGCGCAGCCACAAGACCTACGAACTTGATGCTCTTGGCTCCACGTTTCTTCAACATATGAATTGCATCCACTGCAGATCCCCCTGTTGCCAGCATTGGATCCACCACAATCACATCACGTTCTTCGATGTCCTTAGGCAGCTTGCAGAAGTATTCAACAGGCTGAAGAGTGCTCTCATCACGGTATAGACCAATATGCCCAACTTTTGCAGCAGGCACAAGTTTCAGCATACCATCCACCATACCGATACCAGCTCTTAAAATTGGAACAATGGCAAGCTTCTTGCCCGTGATGGTTTTGCAGTGAGCAATGGCTACCGGTGTTTCAATATCCACATCTTCCATCGGCAAATCCCTGGTTACCTCATAAGCCATGAGAGTTGAGATTTCTTCCACCACTTCACGGAACTCTTTGGATCCGGTATTTTTGTCGCGGATGATTGCCAGTTTGTGCAGGATTAAAGGATGATTGATTTCTGTTACTTTACTCATTAAATGTTTTCCTCCTCAGATATGGTGTATTGTTCTTCCAGCTTAGAAATTTTGTCGATTCTCTGCTGATGTCTTCCTCCTTCAAACTCGGTACCCAGGAAGATATCAACAATATCCAGTGCAAGGCCCGGTCCAATAACGCGTTCTCCCATGGTCAGGATATTTGCATTATTGTGCTCTCTTGTCGCATGGGCACTGAATGTGTCATGAACCAGAGCAGCGCGAACCCCTTTGATTTTATTCGCTGCAATACCGATTCCTATACCAGTACCACAGATAAGAATACCATACTCGTGACTTTTGTCCACCACAGCGTGTCCAACTTTCTGGGAGATGTCAGGGTAATCACAGGATTCCCTGGAATAAGTCCCAAAATCTGTCACCTCAATCCCTTTATTTTCCAAATGTTCCTTAATCAGATTCTTTAGTCCGAATCCACCATGGTCTGATCCTAACGCAATTTTCATCTTCTTACCTCCTGTATTTTTCAAAATCCGGAATATTCTGTATCAGCCTACGGATTTCACTAAATGTTTCCACATAATGCCGCTCACTCATCCCATAGGGATCAATGACGTCTCCAGACTCTCCAGCAAGCTCTTTTAGTGTAAAGACTCGATCCCCGCCATAACGCCGTTTAATCTCTCTCTTCTGAGCTTCTGTCATCGTCACGATGTAATCCGCTTCAGATATATCAAAATCTCTCAGCTCTTCCGCATCGCGTTCTACGACGAAGCCGTACTCTCTTTCAAGTACATTCTTTGCCTCATAAGACAGCGTACTGCCCCTGTGAACAAAAAGCCCCCGGGATACAGCTTTGGCTCTTTTATACGTTTCATTAAAGATGACTTCTGCCATGGGACTTCTGCACGTGTTTCCTGTGCAGACAAACAGTACATTCATTTCTTACACCTCAATTATATGGAATGATGCAGCCTTCTTCAGCCGGTTCATAATGGCTCTGGACACCCCAACTTCCTGAAACCCTTCCGATAATATCACATCCACCTGTGCATCGTCGAATCTTCGAAGTCCTTCAAAGAGATTCCTCGCCACTTCTCCCAGGTCACTTTGGGTACCCATGGATACAAAAGTAATGTTTTTTCCATTATACACTGACTTTCTCTCTATGGGAGCAAAAACTCCCACGGTTTTCCCATTTTTTATCATTTCATCAATCTGCCTGAGAATTTCATTCTCCACCTTTTGTGTTTCACCACGGAAAATTGTCATCGGTGCTTTGGGGGCATAATGCCGGTATTTCATCCCCGGTGCTTTGGGGGCCTCCTCTTCTTCCACTCTGGTTTTCGCTTCCTCATAGACGACTTCTTCATCAATTCCAAGAAGATCCTCATACGTAATGTACCCTGGTCTAAGAAGTCTTGGTGGAGAGACACTGTAATCTACGATGGTGGACTCCAGTCCAACAATAGAACTTCCATCTCCTATGATCATATCCACTTTACCATCAAGATCTTCCACACATCTCTCATAATTTGTAGGACTGGGACGACCTGAGATATTGGCAGAAGGCGCTGCAATGGGATGTCCGAGGGCTCTAATAAGAGCTCTGGCAACTTCATTGGAGGGCATCCTGATGCCAACACTGTCCAGTCCTGCACTGGTCTCCAAAGGCACAATCTCCGTTTTCTTGAGAATGATGGTTAATGGACCAGGCCAGAACGCCTTCATCATCTCTTGAGCCTTTGGCGGAATTTCCTTTGCGTATGGAGAAATCTCCCAATCCGCCACATGAATAATAAGAGGATTGTCCTGAGGTCTTCCCTTTGCTTCAAATATTTTTTTCACGGCGGAAGGATTCAGTGCGTCAGCTCCCAGACCATATACAGTTTCAGTCGGGAATGCCACAGTGCCGCCACTTTGAAGAACTTCACCTGCAGTCCGAAACACATCCTCTTCCAGTCCTTTTTTTAAATTTACCTTCTTTGTATCCATTTTTACTCCTAAAAATGGGGACAGTACTACTGTCCCCCCTCATTAGCTATTTCTATTACCCATGGCTTTGAGTTTTTCAGCCTGGTCGAACCGAATCAGGGAATCAAGCATTTCATCCAAATCTCCGTCAAGAAAAGCATCCAGTTTATAGAGCGTCAGATTGATTCTGTGATCTGTTACTCTACCCTGCGGATAATTATAGGTCCTGATTCTTTCAGAGCGGTCTCCTGTACCTACCTGTGATTTTCTCTCATCAGCAATGCCTTTATTTCTCTCCTGTTCTGCAATCTCATATAATCTGGAACGAAGTATCTTTAGGGCTTTTTCTTTGTTCTTCAGCTGAGATTTTTCATCCTGAACAGCCACCACTAGCCCGGAAGGCATGTGCGTGATTCTGACAGCAGAGTCAGTGGTATTTACAGACTGTCCGCCGTTACCTGAGGAGCGGTACACATCCACACGGATATCATTCATGTTGATTTCCACGTCAACTTCATCCACTTCAGGAAGCACCGCTACCGTTGCTGTGGATGTGTGTATTCTGCCTGAACTTTCTGTATCTGGCACTCTCTGAACTCTATGAACGCCAGATTCGTATTTCATCAGTGAGTAAACACCCTGTCCTTTCACCATGAATACAACTTCCTTGAAACCACCGATATCTGTTTCATTAAGGCTCATAATCTCTACTTTCCATCTTCTGCTTTCTGCATATCTGGAGTACATTCTGAAGAGATTATAGGCAAACAGCGCCGCTTCATCCCCGCCTGCTCCACCTCTGATTTCAACGAAAACATTTTTGTCGTCATTGGGATCCTTTGGCAGCAGCATAATCTGAAGTTCAGACTCAATCTCTTCCAGTTTCACTTTGATATTTCTCACATCTTCATTGATCATTTCACGCATGTCCTGATCGTCTTCCACCTGAAGCATCTCCATATTGGCATCAAGCTCCTCCTGAAGTCCCTTGAATTCACGGTACTTCATGACGATGCTCTCAAGATCGGAATGCTCCTTTACCAGTTTCTGCCATCTTTCATGATCAGCAATCACATTGGGATCACTGATTCTCATGGTCAGCTCTTCATATTTACCTTCTACAAAACTTAATCTGTCTAACATTATTTTTACTCCTTTTTATTTGCACTTCTCCTAAAAATAACATCAGGAAAGCTAAGTCTCCGGAATCAGCAGGCCAGATACTACTCTGGAAAGTCCGGAAAAGTCTTTTATCGTATGAACATTTTTAAATCCATATTCTTTCATCATCTTCTCCACCTCACTGCTCTGATCATAACCGATTTCAAAAATCAGCATCCCGTTTTCTCGAAGATAACTTGAGGCCTGTTGTGTGATCGATCTATAAAAATCCAGACCGCTATCTCCACCATACAGGGCTAAATGCGGCTCATAGTCGCGAACAGTCTTCTCCAGCTTTCTCATATCCTCACCGCTGATATAAGGAGGATTGCTTACAATGAGATCATAGGAATCTTCTATGCTGGAGAATAAATCAGAACACACAATCCGGACTCTTTCTTCAAGTCCCAAACGCACAGCATTCTCCCTTGCCACATCCAAGGCCTCTTTATTTATATCAGAAAGCGTTACATTTGTAAATTCAAAAGAAGCAGCAATGGAAAGACCGATGGCTCCCGAACCACAGCAAAGATCTAAAACCTTTCTGTATCCATGGCTTCTGATGGCTTCCAAAGCCTCTGTCACAGCAATTTCCGTGTCCGGTCTTGGAATAAGAGTGTGTTCATTCACCCTGAACACCATCCCCATAAATTCCTTGCTGCCCGTGATATAAGCTACAGGCATCCCCTGTTCCCGTTTTTGCAAAAAGAGCTCATAAAGATCCTGCTCTTCCTTTGAAAGACTTTCATCCCCATGAACGAGAAGATAGGTATCGTCTTTTTTGAGGACATGCTTAAGGAGCACACGCGCATCTAAAGCAGGTGTCCCAGAAGCTTCTCTGATTCTAGCGGCGCCTTTTCTCAAGGCTTCACGAATGCTGTTCAATTTCCATCAGCCCTTCCGCCTCTTTCAGCGCTCTTATGGAAACCTCAAGCATTTCATCAAGAGGTTCTTTTGTGGTCAGTCTTTGGAGCATCATACCTGGATAGGCAATAGCAGTTTGAAGGGGCCCTTTGGTTTTGCCAAGCCACCTTAAGATTTCGTAGGTAATTCCCGATATGAGAGGCAGCAGCAGTATTCTTGTAACAACTCTTATGACAGGATGTGTCCATCCAGTAAAACTGAACACCACAATACTCACCGCCATCACAAGAAACATAAAGTTGGTGCCGCATCGTTCATGGTACCTTGTACAGGTTCGCACATTCTCCACCGTCAGTTCCATTTCATTTTCATAACAGATGATGGCTTTATGCTCTGCACCATGATACTGGAATACCCGGTAGATGTCCTTAAGCTTGCTGATGCCATAAAGGTATCCAATAAAGATACTGAGTCGAAGCACTGCTTCTGTGATGTTCAGCACGATGGCAGGAAAATCATATCTTCTCAGAAGTCCTGTAATCAGCGTTGGCAGCACAAAAAACAGCAGAACGCTAAGCCCCAGGCTAAAAATGAGCGTCAGTGTCTCTATGATCTTCTCTCCTTTTTCACCGAACTTGGCTTTCAGAAAAACCTCAAATTTTGTAGGTTCCTCTTCCTCTCCAAATATTGACGCGGACCAGTTCAGGCTCTTGATCCCAATTCTCATGGAGTCCACCAGAGCCACAGCGCCTCGAACGAGGGGCCATTTGAAAAAAGCGTGCTTTTGGGACAGGGGCTTTGTGTCATCATGGTGCACTACAATCTCCCCTTCAGGATTTCTTACTGCGGTGGCTATTCCTTTTAGCCCGCGCATCATGACGCCCTCGATCACCGCCTGACCGCCTACTGTTGTATTTCTCATTCCTTCACCTTATCTTTCTATAAATTCTTCTTCTTTTCCTCTGCTTTTTTTCGGTACTTAAAGTAACAGTCTGCGCAAAGCGACTGATACTCCACATCACCTTCCAAATCTATGGCTACTTGAGCACCCTCAAAAATAAATTCCCCATTGATTTTTCTGCCATTTAGCAGCGCTTTTTTCCCACAGGTGCAGATGGTTTTCAGCTCTTCGATGCTATGGGCCAACAGAAGGAGCCTTGCGCTGCCTTCAAAACCATTCATGAGAAAATCGGTTCTCAGACCATAGCAGATGACAGGAACTTTCAGCACAATGGCCACCTTCAGGAGCTGGTCGATCTGCTCTGCTTTTAAAAACTGCACCTCATCCACAAGGATACAATGGATTTTTCCTTCATTCTGAATCCATTTTTCTGTAACTTCATAAAGATCATCCTGGATTTTCACACTGAAATCCGCTTCTCTGACAACACCCAGTCTGGAAACCAGTCTGTTTCCTCCTTTTGTATCCACTTGAGGTTTGAATATTTTTACTTTCATCCCTCTTTCTTCATAATTATATGCCACCTGCATGAGATTCGTGGATTTCCCTGAATTCATTGCACCATAGCGAAAATATAATTTACTCATTCATCTTCCCCCTGTACTCCTTCATACCCAATCCATTATATCATTTTAGGTATCCATTATCCATAATATTGTTGACTCAGAGAATTCTAAGTGTTAGAATTGAATAGTTAAAAAATGATGAAATTGAGGTGAAATAAATGAAAGAAGGCATACATCCAAAGTACAACAATGAAGCTGTTGTTAAGTGTGCATGTGGAAACACATTCGTTACTGGATCAGTAAAGGATGAGCTTAAGGTTGAAATATGTTCTCAGTGCCATCCATTCTTCACAGGTAAGCAGAAGATTGTAGATGTTGGCGGAAGAGTAGATCGTTTCAAGAAGAAGTTCAACATCACATCCACAGAAGAATAGAATCTTCATTTATGAAAGGCCCGATTTTATCGGCCTTTTTTATTTAATGAAAAACAGGAAGTCAGAACTGCTGATTTCCTGTTTTTTTGCTTTATTAGAGTAACCCAAGCTCTTCTGCCAGCTCATTCAGGTAAGTCCATCTCTCCATCGCCTCTTCAAGAGCATTCTCTAACTTAGCTTTCTCTTCAAGTAGAGGCGAAAGTTTTTCAAAATCAGCTGCATGAAGACTCATACGCTCCTCCACAGAAACAAGCTCCTTTTCTAGCGATTCGATCTTTCCATCGATCTCATCAAACTCTTTCTGTTCTTTGTAACTGAACTTTGTTTTAACCTTCTCTTTGGGCTTTTCTTTCTGAGCTTCCTGAGGACTTTTTTCCTCGACAGGCATAAGCTCTGATTCACTCTTTCTTTTTTCTTCAAATTCCGTGTAATTTCCAAAGTAGATTGAAACTTCTCCTTCTCCATCAAAAGAAAAAATCTTCTCTGCCACCCGATCCAGGAAGTAGCGGTCGTGGGACACCGTGATGACTGCCCCAGGAAAAGTCTCCAGGTAATCTTCCAAAACACTCAGCGTTTTGATATCCAGATCATTGGTCGGCTCATCCAGTAGGATCACATTTGGTTTTTCCATGAGCATCCGAAGAAGCATCAGTCTTCTCTTTTCACCGCCTGAAAGAAGCGTAATCGGTGTCCACTGCTCTTCCCCTGTGAAAAGAAATGTTTCCATCATTTCACTGGCACTCACTGTCCCCTCAGATGTTTCGATAACTTCAGCAGCTTCCTTAATATACTCGATGGCTCTCATCTTCTCGTCTGGAATGGTATACTCCTGTGAGAGGTATGCAATCTTCACTGTATCTCCTACATCCACACCTCCTGCGTCAGGTGTGATCTTCCCCGCAAGGATTTTAAGAAATGTGGACTTACCGATGCCGTTCTCTCCCACTATCCCGATTCTGTCACCCCTAGCCACCATATAAGAAAAGTCCTTCAGAAGCGTTTTATCTCCGTAAGCCATTGAAACTCCTTCGATGGAAATGATTTTCTTTCCGAGTCTCGATGATAACGCTTTGATCTCAAGAGCCTCCTCTTTTAAGAGGAGCTCCTTGGATGAGAGCTCTTCAAACCGGTCAATACGGGCTTTCTGCTTTGTGGTACGCGCTTTTGCACCGCGCCTGATCCATGCCAGTTCCTTCACTAGCAGCTTCTGTCTTTTTCTTTCTGAAGCTTCCAGAATGTCTTCTCGTTCTGATTTCATTTCCAGATACTTGGAGTAATTGACGGGATAACTGAAGACCATGCCCCGATCTATTTCCAGGATCCTGTTTGCCACACGTTCCAAAAAATAACGGTCATGGGTCACCATAAGCAGCGCTCCCCTTCTATTTTTCAGATACTCTTCGAGCCATGCAACGGATGCGTTGTCTATATGGTTCGTCGGTTCATCCAGGATCAGCATATCAGAGGGAGTAATGAGCGCCGTGGCCATGGCTACCCGCTTCTTCTGTCCGCCTGAAAGCTCTTTCATTTTTTTATGAAAATCTGTGATACCAAGTTTTGTCAGAATCATTTTTGCTTCCGCTTCAAGGGACCATGCATTCGAGGTCTCCATATCATTGGAAAGCTTCAGCATTTTCTTTTGAAGTTCTTCATTTTGTGGATCTTGTTCCAAAGAAAGGATTCCTTCCTCATAGGCTTGAAGAATCTTCAGGACTGGCGCTTCCCCATGGAATACCTGCTGAAGCACAGTATAGTCTTCTATGATTTGTGGTTCCTGTGAAAGATAGGATAAAGAAGCCTTGGATACTCGCTGCACCAATCCGGTATCTGGTGATACTACACCTGCAAGCACTTTCAGAAGAGTCGATTTGCCAGTCCCATTGACTCCGATGATCCCAATCTTATCTGTATCCGTCAGTGTCAGTGTGACGGAATCAAATAGCTTTTTCATTCCATAATTTTTCGATATATTTTCTGCGGTAATGATATTCAAAATAATTTCTCCTTAGCGAACAAACGATCACCCGTTCTCATGATGAAGCAACTAGAAAACACCTGAAAGACTCATGATATGAATCTTCAGGTGTTTAATTATACCACTAAATTAGTTTGCCATGAAGAGCTCAATGTCTTCATCCACTTCTCCGATGGTGGCGATTCCAAATTTTTCAACCAGAACGTTAGCAACGTTTGGAGAAAGGAATGCAGGCAGTGTTGGTCCAAGGTGAATGTTTTTGACTCCGAGGTATAAGAGGGCGAGCAGTACAATGACCGCTTTCTGCTCATACCAAGCGATGTTGTAGGCGATGGGAAGATCGTTGAGGCTGTCAAGTCCAAAGATTTCCTTGAGCTTCATTGCAATGACAACTAGAGAATAGGAGTCATTACATTGTCCAGCATCCAGTACTCTAGGAATTCCTCCGATATCCCCCAAAGGAAGTTTATTGTATCTGTATTTTGCGCATCCAGCTGTTAAAATCACAGCATCCTGTGGCAATTTTTCCGCGAACTCAGTATAGTAATTTCTTTGGTTCATTCTGCCGTCGCAACCTGCCATAACAACAAATTTACGGATAGCCCCACTCTTCACTGCATCCACTACCTTGTCTGCCAGCGCCACTACCTGTGCATGGGCAAATCCACCAATAATCTTACCTGTTTCAATTTCTGTTGGTGCTTCTAAGGTCTTAGCCAGCTCTATAATCTCAGAGAAATCTTTCACTCCATCCGCATCTGCTTCGACATGTACACACCCTGGGTATCCTGATGCACCAGTTGTAAAGATACGGTTTCTCAGACTCTCATTTCTTGGGGGAACAATGCAGTTGGTTGTGAAGAGAATTGGTCCGTTGAAGGACTCGAACTCTTCCACCTGTTTCCACCATGCATTTCCATAATTCCCCACAAAGTTGTCATATTTTTTGAACTCAGGGTAATAGTGGGCTGGCAGCATTTCACTGTGAGTATATACATCTACACCAGTTCCTCTTGTCTGCTCCAGGAGCTGCTTCAGATCTGTAAGATCATGTCCTGAAATCAGAATTGCAGGTCTGTTACGGACACCGATATTCACCTCTGTCACTTCTGGATTCCCAAACATAGAGGTATTCGCATTATCAAGCAGAGCCATAGCCTGTACACCCAGTTCACCGGTTTTCAGTGTCAGTGCAACCAGGTCATCTGCCCCTAGACTGTTGTCCTGAGTTGCCGCCAAAGCCTCATAGACGAATCCATAAATTTCATGATTCTCTTTCCCAATATTCAGTGCATGATGAGCATATGCTGCCATACCTTTTAATCCATAGATAATCAGTTCTCTAAGGGATCTGACATCTTCATCTTTCGTAGAAAGAACACCAACCAAAGCCGCTTTTTTCAGCATGGAAGCACGATTTGTCACCTCAAAGTTCATCGCATCGGATTTTACGTCCAGATTCAATGAAGACTTCAGTTCATCCCGATAGGCAATCATCTTTCTGATTTGCGCTTCAATGGCATCCTCATCAAAGTTCGCATTGGTAATGGTCATGAAAAGTGAATTGATGACTTCATGATTGACTTTTGTCAGTGTTGAAGCTTCTAAGCCTCCAGCCATAACGACCTGTGAAACTCCTTTCAGGGTATAGATCAGAAGATCTTGAAGATTCGCCACTTCAGGACTTTTTCCACAAACACCAATGATTTCGCAGCCTGTACCACGGGATGCTTCCTGACATTGATAACAGAACATATTTGACATTTTAGTTCCTCCTAGCTCTCGCATATTATATGTAAGCCCATAGACTCCGAATGATACTGACCTTTCGGAACAAGTATGGACTTCTTATCTCTACGTCATCGATTATAATAGAACAGCGGAAGAAAAACTGTAACACCTGTTACACATTTAGAGAAAAAATCGAAAGATAATGGAGCATAACATTAACAGCTTTTAGAAAAAACCCCTCCGAGTGTTTCACTCTGGATTATTCCATTTCCTTTGATTTCAAGCTATAATATTAGGGTCCAGAAGTATGAAAAGAGGTATCAAGATGAAAGAATCCATACAAGGTCTGCTGAAAAACGCACTTTTTAACAATATAGATGAAGATGAACTAAATAGAATTTTGAGCTTCGAAAGCTGTAGAGAAGAAGTCTATGAGAAGGACAGTCTGGTTGTTCAAGAAGGAGACTATTGTGACACCATAGGTTTCGTTCTTGAAGGAACTCTTACCATTCAGCAGTACGGGAGAAGCGGTGATGCCCTTACAATCAATATCTTCCGACATGGTGAATGTTTTGGTGCACCACTTCTATTTACAAAGAAGGCAAAATATCCTTTTACTTTGGTAACCACCTCAAGGAGCAAGGTTCTGTTCATCCCCTTCAAAGAAATGCGACATATGCTTGAATCCAGCAAAATATTCAATTTAAATTACCTTACATTCCTTTCAACACATATCTTTGTATTAAAGAATAAAATTAAAATACTGGCACACAATGATGTCCGCTCCAGATTGATGATTTATCTTGCCAAGGAGATGGAGCATGCCGGAAGCTCCCACTTTAAAATGAGACACAAAAAAACCGAAATCAGTGAGATCATAAAAGTCGCCCGCCCTTCTGTGTCCAGAGAATTATCCAATATGGAAAAAGATGGGCTCATTAAAATTGAAGGCACCCATGTGACTATACTTGCAGAGGATGAGTTTCTGTTGTAGTTTCTGAGCTTGAATCTTTCCCGATCAAAAAAACAGCACCCGATACACAACCGTGCATCGGATGCTGTTTTTATTTACTGAAAACCTGATTGATTTTAAGCGCTTCGATAAACTCTTCATTAGTTCCAGACTGACTCATCATCCTGATCAAATCTTCAGTGACTCTGTCCTGTGCAGAAATAGAGTTCATTTGTCTTCTGATATTCATGGACATTTCGTATTCATCCTGCGAAAGAAGTGCCTTTTCTTTTCTTGTACCTGATTTATAGATATCTATGGCTGGGAATACTCTTCTTTCCTGCAGCCTCCTATCCAGATGAACTTCCATATTTCCTGTGCCTTTAAATTCTTCGAAAATCATATCATCCATTCTGGAGCCAGTTTCTACCAATGCGGTAGCAAGAATGGTAAGGCTTCCACCTTCCTCCATGTTACGGGCTGCTCCAAAAAACTTCTTCGGCATGATAAGTGATGCAGGGTCCAATCCTCCCGATAGTGTTCTGCCTGAGGGTGTCACGGTCAAATTATATGCTCTGGCCAGTCTTGTGATGGAATCCATGAGGATTACCACATCCTGCTTCTGCTCCACCATTCTTTTCGCACGTTCCAGAACCATTCTCGCGACTTTTGTATGATGCTCCGGTTCTTCATCAAAAGTGGAATAAATCACTTCCCCATCGATGCTTCTTTGCATGTCCGTCACTTCTTCAGGTCGTTCATCTATAAGCAAAACAATAATTTTAATGGTAGGATGATTTTTAGCAACATTTTGGGCGATTTTTTTCAGTATCGTTGTTTTACCTGCCTTTGGCGGTGCAACAACAAGCCCACGCTGACCTTTGCCCATGGGTGCCATGAGATCTATGATCCGCATGGATATATCATTCTCTCCAGGTGATTCTAAATGTATCCGCTCTTCGGGATAAATAGGAGTCAGTTTTTCAAAATAAGGTCTGCCAACGGATTTCTCAGGATTCTCTCCATTGATTTTCTCGATGTATGTAAGACCCGCGAATTTTTCACCTTCTCTTGGATACCTGGCATACCCTATGACCTCATCGCCGGTTCTTAAATCGAATCTCCGGATTTGTGGCGGTGACACATACACATCATCTGTACTGGACAAATAATTCGTCCCTCTTAAAAAGCCGAAATTATTTGTTTCCAGGATTTCAATAACACCACGGACATCATACTCATTGCTGTATTTCACTCTACGTCCGCCCTCTGAACGGTTGACTTCCCTAGGTGCTGCATTCTTTTGGGGAACCTCTTCCTGATCATTATCATCTTCAGGATTTACTGAAGGATCCTCTACTGCTGGTGTCTTCACAGGCTGCTCTCTTGTTATCTCTTCCGGTCTATTTTCTTGGTTCTTCTCGTTTTTTTGCGCATAATGCTCTTCCAGTAAAGCAATCAGCTCATTCTTTCTGTACTTCTGAAAA
Source organism: Proteiniclasticum ruminis (assembly GCF_900115135.1). GTDB lineage: Bacteria > Bacillota > Clostridia > Clostridiales > Clostridiaceae > Proteiniclasticum > Proteiniclasticum ruminis_A. Next base: position 817,268 of record NZ_FOVK01000001.1, read on the forward strand.
CTCTTTATTTGAGCATCTTTAGCAAGCTCACGAAGCTCTGTCAGTTTCAGCTCATGGAACCTGTCTGTTTCAGTAACAGTCATCGGCATGCCCTCCTTTTTTATTCTGTTTCTATGATTGTGCAAATTGTTATGAAATCTATGCGAAGATAGAGATGTGACATTTATAGAAGCTGTTTCATCAGTCTGAATTAATAATCAGGAAACTCACTAGAATAAGCACAGAACTTATAAGATCATTCATAAAGATATTGAGCGAATGTAGCGGAGACATCCCCACAACTTAAAAGATGGGTGTATTTCACGTTACATCTCATTATACCAGATGTTTGCCGTCGAAAAAACAGCATCCATACGGAACCATACGGAATGCTGTTTTGATTTCAGTTATTTTTGAGGTAACCGGTCATGGTAAAGTGCATGCTCAACAAATGAAGCAAACAGTGGGTGAGGGCGATTGGGCCTGCTCTTCAGTTCAGGATGGTATTGAACCGCAACAAACCAGTCTAACTCTGGAATCTCAACAATCTCCACCAAATTCTTCTGAGGGTTCCTTCCACTGAATTTCATACCCGCTTTTTCAAACTCGTCCATGAAGAAATTATTGAATTCAAACCGGTGTCTATGTCTTTCAGAAATATTTTCCTCTCCATATGCCTCAAAAGCTTTAGAAGACCTCTCAACCTTTGCTTCATACTTACCTAGTCTCATGGTTCCACCTAGTCCATGAATGTTTTTCTGCTCTTCCATAAGATCTATCACAGGGTATTTGCCATCCGGAACAAACTCGGTGCTGTGAGCCCCTTCATATCCAAGGACATTTCTCGCAAATTCCACCACGGCAGCTTGCATACCAAGACATATGCCAAAAAATGGTATGTTGTTTTCTCTTGCATAAGAAATGGCTTCAATCTTTCCTTCAACGCCTCTTTCTCCAAAGCCACCAGGAACGAGTATACCATCTACATCTTCAAAGATCTCTTTCGCCCTGTCTTTTCTGACTTCCATGGCGCTGATCCACTTCACACGCACTTCTGCATCATGAACTAGTCCGCCATGGGACAGAGCTTCCACCACAGAAAGATAGGCATCATGGAGCTCCACATATTTCCCAACTAATCCAATGGTTACACGCTTTTTAGGTTTCTTGATTTTTTCCACCATATGTTCCCATTCTGTATTATCAGGTTCCCCGCAGGTAAGGTTCAGCTTTTTACAAACAATGGCATCCAATCCTTCTTTATAGAGCAGAAGCGGAACTTCATACAATGTATCCGCATCCAGATTCTCAATGACCGCTTCTTCTTCCACATTGCAGAAGAGACCGATCTTTCTTTTGAGTTCAGAGGATATCTTCTTCTCAGATCGGCACACAATAAGGTCCGGCTGAATACCGATGCTTCGGAGCTCCTTTACACTGTGCTGTGTAGGCTTTGTTTTCAGTTCCCCAGCTTTACCTAGAAACGGCACCAAAGTCACATGGATGAAGAGCACATTGCTTGAACCAGCGTCATATTTCATCTGTCTGATTGCTTCCAGAAATGGAAGGGACTCGATATCTCCCACAGTTCCACCAATCTCAGTAATCACAACATCCACATCATCACAAGCAGCATCCTTGATCTTCTCTTTGATTTCCGATGTGATATGAGGAATCACTTGGACCGTTCCTCCAAGGTAGTCACCTCGACGCTCTTTAGAAATCACACTGTGATAAATCCGACCTGTGGTGACATTGCTGTTTTGGGAAAGATTCTCATCAATAAACCGCTCATAATGACCCAGATCTAAATCAGTCTCAGCACCATCTTCTGTCACAAACACTTCTCCATGCTGATAAGGGCTCATGGTGCCAGGATCCACATTCAGGTATGGATCAAATTTCTGAAGCGTAACCTTCAACCCTCTGTTTTTCAGCAGACGTCCCAAGGATGCCGCAGTGATTCCTTTCCCCAGAGATGAAACCACACCGCCAGTGACAAAAATAAATTTAGTCTTTTTCATAAAAATACCTCCAAAGATGTTGACAACAATTCCACCTTTGGTATAATAAGAATTACCCCCTTATTGATAACATAGGCTTTTTGTGTCTTTTTGTGCAATAAATATAAAAATAATGATAGCATAGTTTTCGTTCCCATGCTACCATTATTTTTGTATTTATTTTTTTATTTTCTAAAACAGTCCCACTTTCCACACGCCCTTCATTATTATGAAGGATTTACTTGATCCTGACCGATCTTTTCAATCACATGAATCGTCATTTCATTCTGCTCAAAAGAATCCCCTGCAATTTCAAGCTTATACCGAATATAAATCCGCATCTGCCTTCCTTCTCTCCATACACTCACTTTTTCTGTATCCAAAACCATGGACATGGAACCAACTTCCATTTTGTACACAAGTCTGTCTCTGTGGTTCTCTCTGAACACCATGGTCGCCTGAATATTTCCAGTTCGCACCAGTGTGATTTCTTCACCACTCACTTTAATCTGAGTATGGACCCCTTCCATACCCGTAAGCGCACTTTCATCATAAGATAACCTGTCCACACCTTCAGTCATTTCGCGGTATCCCCAGTAGACCACCTCTATGGGATCTTCATTGACTCTGCTGTTCTTAACTTCAATCTTTACTCTCTTCACGATATCACCCCCAAGCCACTTCTACAGTATAAGGTTTTTTTAAGAATCAACACCCTGTTTTTAACATGACATTAATATTTATATTATAAACTAAAATAGAATTGTTACCACATAAGTTGTCAATATTCAAAATCAATGATGATGTGGTAAAATAAACTATCCAAATCAATTACTGCCCTGAAGATCAGATACCATTGGATGAGGTGTACCATGAGAGCTTTAATTCTTTCTGTTTCCACCGGTGGAGGCCACGCCAAAGCCGCAGAAGCAATCAAAGAATCCATTATGAAAAACGAACCCCAATCAGAGGTTCAAATCATTGATACAATAAAATACATCAGCCCGTTTTTGGACAAACTTGTGGTGGGAACCTACCTGAAGAGCATTCGGTATTATCCCTCTTTTTTCAAGTTCTTATATAAACATTCAGACGAAGAGGGCCGCTTTACAAAATCATCCACCTTAGGGAATGATTATCTCACAAATAAGCTGTACCCTACCATCGTTGATTTTGAACCAGACATCCTGATTGCAACCCACGCATTCACCGCACAGATCCTTTCTATATTAAGAAAGAAGTTTCAATGGCACAAGCCATCCCTTGTAGTGATGACAGATTACGCCTCTCACGCTTTCTGGGTTCATAGAAACGTGGATGCTTATATTGTCTCCAATGAGGATATGGTTGAGGAGCTTACATTACGAGGCCGAAATAAAGACCAGATATACCCTTATGGAATCCCAATATCCGAAAAGTTTTTAAACATCAGCAAAAAAGAGAGTATCCTGTCAAAATACAACCTCAGCCAGGACAAAAAGATTATTACCATCATGGGCGGAAGTTTAGGCATCGGAAATATTGAGGAAATCCTCAACGAAATCCTCCAAATTAAGAAACCCTATCAGATCATCGTTCTCACAGGGAAAAATGAAAAACTTTATGAAAAAATGTCCGAACTTCAGGCCAGATGCGACCACTGCCTCACCCCCCTCGAATACTGCGAAGAGATGAACGATATCCTCAGCATCACAGACGTTCTTATCACCAAACCTGGAGGTCTGACCATCACAGAAAGTTTTATTACAGGAACACCGCTGGCCATATACTCTGCGATACCAGGCCACGAAGTTCAGAATGCTGATTATCTTATCAGGCACGGCCTAGCTGTGGATCTTGGCACCGGAGAGCACTGTGGTCCTCTCATCGAGAACCTGCTCGAAGATGACATTTTCCTGCATTCTATGAAAGAAAAATCAAAAAATAACGCAAAACCCCATGCAGCGCAGCACATTTTCGAATTATGCAAAGAGCTTATTGAAGAGAAGTCGCTGCATCGTGACACAAAACGGATTGATTTATAGTTTTATTTAAAAAGAGTAGGAAAGCACTTTCCTACTCTTTTGTATTGCCTCTCGCAAGAAGCACTCAGACCGTCTCTGTCAGAATCACTTCATTTCCATTCTTTCTCAACTCATCCAAAGCACGAACTGCGGTCTCTTTATTTTCATAGATCCCATAAACTGTCGGACCACTGCCACTCATCAGCGTTACTCTCGCCCCAGTTTTCACCACTCTTTGCTTGATGCTCTTAATCACAGGGTAAGACTGTATGACTACATTCTCCAGAAGATTCCTCGAATAATAGTGCACACCATTCAAATCATCTTTCGCAAGGGAATCCATCAGTTTTTCCGTTTCCACATGTCTTTTGATCTTCTCCAGGTTAAATGCTCCATAAGCATCTTTTGTTGATACACCAAAGGGAGGTTTCACCAAAACAACCACATGACCACCGAAGGATTTGAGTTTCGTGATCCGTTCCCCCACCCCTTCACATAAAGCAGTGCCACCCTCAAGGCAGTAAGGGACATCGGCGCCCAGTTTCAAACCTAATGCTTTGAGCTCTTCATGCGAGAGCCCCAAAGAAAACATTGCATTCATGCCTTTAAGCACAGCTGCAGCATCTGTACTTCCTCCAGCAAGTCCAGCTGCTACAGGAATGTTCTTATTGATATGAATATGAATTCCTGACGTCAGCCCGGATGCCTCCATAATCAGTTTTGCCGCTTTATACGCAATATTTCTTTCATCCACAGGTACATAAGCCTTATCACAGGAAAGCGAAATCCCCGACGTTCTTTCCGTAAGAATCACCTCATCATGCAGTTCCACAGTTTGCATGATCATCTCCAGGAGATGATACCCATCATCCCTTTTCCCCACAATATCCAAAGACAGATTAATTTTCGCATATGCTTTTAAAATCAACTCTTACACCTACTTTTCCAATATAGACTCTATTATGGCAAATTCTTTGAAAATATGCAAAAAAAAAAGAAGCGCCAGCACAAGCCAGCACCTTACATACTAATTATTGTATGACAGAGTCACAGTTTTTGTGAGCACATCAGAATAACTGAATGAAACGCATCCCTTAGACTCATTGTCTAACCGGACCACGAAAATACTTGGATAAACCTGCTCAATGGTCCCAGTACTCTCATACATTTTCCGCCTTCCCACATTGGCTTTCAGTTTTACATCGCGTCCTACATTCTTTTCAATTTCTTTGCGAATGTCGGTAATATTTTTTAAATATTCCACATAACCACCTACTTCCATATATGATTATACAGAAAATTTATTCAAATGTCAAATCCATAACTTTTTATATTAGCACCTGACATACCCATTGTCAATAGTTCATGCAAAGTTTTCTTTTGGTTCATATTACCTTTACATATTGACTGAGGAAATAAAAAAGCCGATTGCACTTTCAGCACAACCGACCATCTATTCTAGGACTCTTTCCTGAAGATTTCCCAGTCTTTCAACTGACTGATTTTCTTCACAGCGGTAATCTTTGACATGTGATAGATAATAAAATTCGCCGCAATACCAATAAAGATTCCAGTCCCGATACCAATGAACGTCAGAACCGGGAGATACATCATCACAGACCAGTTGTTGACAATCATCGAAGCCACTACAAGCTGCCCAATATTGTGACTAACCGCTCCTGCGCCGCTGACACCGATGATCGTCACCTTTTCTCTAAATATATTCTTCACTGCAGCCATGGCCAGAAGACTTAAAAACCCCCCACTGATACTGTACAAAAACGAAGAAAGTGTTCCACCAAACATCGTTGCAAGAACAACTCTTAATCCCACCACAAGAACTGTAGACTTAAATCCCAAAATGTACAGAGAGATGATGGTGAAAATATTTGCCAGACCAAGCTTGGCTCCAGGGATGCCTATAGGCAGAGGAATCATTCCCTCTATCACGTGAAGCACAAGAGCCTGCGCAACTATAAGTGAAATGAAAATCATTTTGGTTGTCTTAGTCATGGTTGTCACTTTTAAACCCAGTGATGATGTCCTCATCATCCTCTTGTGGTTTTTCTCCCTTTACTTCAATTACAATTCGATTAGGCAGACAGACAATGGTCTCACCAGGTCTGGAAATATATTCTGGCGAATAACACACTTTGTCAGGACAGTCTGCTTCATACATACCGACTTTCTCATCAATAATCTCCACAATATTGACACCCAGATCAGTTTCAATACGTATTTCATCTCTACCAGTATGCCCTGTCAGTTGAACTCTTTCATAGAATTCTCCCTGAACTTTGATTTCCACATAGTACCCATCTGATGCAGATCTTGTATTCAGCGTGAATATCAATGCTGGAATAAATGAAGCAAGTACAAATATTCCAATGATGATCACATCCCATTTTTTCACTTTCATCGTAACGCCCCCTTGCACTGTATCCCAAAAATATATTATATCAGATATCAGTTCTCCTGTGAATGAAATCAGCTTAACTTTGATAAAAAAGTCACATTCAGTGAACAGTTCAAAATACCACAAAACAAATTGCATAAAATTTAAAATTCAGTTATGATAAAGTAAGAATCCAACTATATGGAGGGATCTGTTTGAAAAAATCAATAATCTCTATTGCTGTATTGGCATTTATTGCCCTGTTTTTGTCCTCATGTACTACAGAACCTGTATCTCCTTTGCAGGACGGTTCTTATTCAGTTACCTTCGATGATTTTGACTCCACCGGTTGGAAAGCTTATCTTGTGTTACACGTGAAAAACCAGAAAATCGGGAGTGTGGAGTATGATTATATCGGTTCCACTTCAAACGGAGGCAAATTGAAATCAGAAGACATCTCCTACGCCGAAGCAATGTTCTCCGTCGCGGGAACCAAGCCAGAACTGTATATCCGCCAGTTGGTGGACAGTCTCTTAACCCATCAGGATCCGGATCAGATAGAAGTTGTATCCGGTGCCACTACTTCCACAAAGGACTTTAAAAAATTTGCGATGCTCGCCATAGAAGCAGCAAGAAAAGGCGATACATCCCCTATTACAGTCTCTCAAAATGAGTAAAGTAAGCACAAAACTGTGCTTACTTTTTTTTACGGTTTACTTTCATTTATCTCATCTGGTTGTGTATCCACTTCAGCACCATCTCCATTGCCCTGATTCTCAAAAGATGTAATGGGTTCTGGCAGATCGTATTCATACTTTCGGACATAGTCAGGATACTCTGTTTTCAGCTGCTCCTCAAAGTACTCTTCAAAAACAGCCAAAGCCGCAGGCACAACAAATGCACCTCTTGTCACATCATAAATCACAACTGCCACGACGATTTCTGGATCATCAATGGGGGCGACAGCCGTATACAATCCGAAGGCATCTCGTCCAACTTCTGCCTGATTGTCTTTAAATGTTGCTGTTCCTGTTTTCCCTCCAGTCGCAATAGGAAAATCTTTAAATGTGCTGTAACTACCACCACCTGGTAAGGTGGAAGCTCGGAGCCCATCAAGCAGCGCATTCACTGAGGATTCTTTAATACCCGTTTCTTCCAGTACAACAGGTTCATTTTCCTGGATGACATTCCCTTCCGTATCCGTGATTCTCTGAACCAGGTTGGTTTTATACCGCGTTCCACCATTGACTATGGTGGCAAGAGCATTGGCAATCTGGAGCAGTGAAGTCTGGTTGTCACCTTGTCCGATGGAAGAGTTCAGAACATTTCTAGGGCTTATGATCTCTGTTGTCTGATCATATACGATCTTAGCAGCAATCTGCTCTGCATAAAACTTGGAGGATTCCAGACCCGTTGCTTCCTCTTCAGGCAGTATCGCAATGTACTCTTCAAAGGCTTCCCGAAGACTCTGCACTACCTCGGCATAGTCCTGTCTGACATACTTGTTTGCATCGTCGATAGAAATATCAAAGGCATCTCTAACCGCTTGTTTGATCTTCTCTTTGCCAAGCGCTTTCTTTTCCTCATCCGCCCGGTTTATACCGATATCAATCGGTGTAAAACTACGGGAGGTATTTCTGGCTTTTCCTGCATTCAAGAATGCGACAACATCAAACATGAAGAGCCTTTTTGTAATTTCTACTTTAGAATAATGATTGTATACATTACCTGATATATTCTCGTTGATTTCTATCCCTGTCGTACTATGGGACTTCTCTTGTGGATCGTGACCCATTCCAAGCTTCCAGGCCCATTCAGCAATGGCGTTGAGTCCTTTTGCTTTATAGAGCCTATATCCTACATCCGCAAAGAAGACGTTGGATGACTTAGCCAGAGCTTTTGCCAGATTGATATTTCCGTAAACTCCTCCACCATCATTGGTGATGGGATTTCCCACTTGGTCATTGGTATAAGCGCCAGTATCACGGATGATCGTATTGGGTGTCAGAATGCCTTCCTCCAGCGCTGCAAGACCTGTTATGACCTTAAATGTGGATGCTGAGGGCACAAGACCCTGAGTCGCATAATTAAAGAAAGGTTTCGCATAGATGTCATTAAAATCTGTCACTGTACCGTCCGCATTGAACCGAAACAGATCTTCCGGCACCGCAGGCCTTGTTTCATTGGTTTTTTCATTCACAGTGGTTCTCAGATTCATTTTACGAATCAGCTCTTCTGCATAGGCTCTATAATCAGGAGTGAAGAACTCCTGATACATTTCATTTGTCAGCCTGCCTGGAACAGCGAAAAGATTCGGATCAAAGCTTGGATTGCTTGCCATTGCCAGAATATTTCCCGTATCTGCCTCCATTACAACAATAGCACCTCTAGTGGCATTGGTGGAATTCTGTGTATATCCGGCAACTCTATGGACTGTATTCACTTGAGAGTACTCATAAATCAGATCACTAAGAACCTTTTCTGCTGTATTCTGAAGATTCGCATCCAAAGTGAGCTGAACATTGTTTCCCGGATAGGTCTCGAGCTCGAACAGTTCACTGATGGTTCTTCCATTCTTGTCCACTTCAACGGTTTTTACCCCTTTACTGCCACGAAGCCAATCTTCATAAGCGGATTCAATCCCAGAAACGCCTATGTAGTCTTTGGAAATATCATACCCTTTTTCCATATAGTAGTTCTGGGAACCTGCAGGAATAGGATTAAGATATCCGATGATGTGGGCTGCGGTAGTCTGATAAGGATATAACCGAATAGGATTCGTCTCCACATCAATACCAGGGAGCTTGCTCAACTGCTGAAAGAAAGTGAACGCTGTCTCCTCTTTCATATTGCTCATAAGCGTAACCGCTTTGGACCCCTGATAACTTTCCATCCTGATACTGTCTCTGATTACCAGGTAGGTTCTGATGGTTTCCCAGTCGAACTTTTTTAGAAGCTCTTCGTGTATTTCACGTCCTGACATCTTTTCATACAGTTTTTTTTCCTCAGCCGTTGGTGTGAGCGCTTCATACATCTTATAGAACTCTATCAGGTAGTAATAGGTATCTTCCGGAGAAAAGGCTAAAATCAATTCGTCCAGCTGATCTGTCTCCTTCTCATTGAGTTCTGATATTTTGCTTTTCCCAGTTTCTTCACGCAGCACTGTTGTAAATAGATAATCGTTGATTCCACGATCTTTCTTCCATCTCAGCTCAGATCGTCTGATGAAATCAGAATCCTCGGACCCAAACTCAAACCGGAAAGGGTCTGTCTTCAGACTGAACGTATCATTGATTTCTTCTCCACTGCTTCTCAGGAGAGCACGCACCTCATCAATGGTCTGATACAGCACTTTTCTGGATTCAGTCGTATCTACATAAATCAGATTATAGCTTTTCAGTGACGTTGCAAGCACCCTGCCATCCGCATCCAGAATTTCCCCTCTTGGTGCTGCATAATCTATGTTTTTGATAAACTCCACATTGGCCCTGGCAGAATATTCTTCTCCATGAATCATTTGAAGAGTCACCATCTCGTTGATCAGCAAGGAGAATATTATAATCATGATGATCAAAAGCCCAGTATATCTATTGAATTTCTTTTTCTTTTTATTATTCATATGCTCACCTTAGCTTTATTTGAAAGATCCCATCCGGATCCCAATCCATTTCTCATTTTCCAATTCAGAATTAATCACACAGAATAGTATACCTGAAAGTTCTTAAGAAGACATTAATCCCTTGTGAAAAACAAAGAATGATTTCTATTGGCTGTATTGATTTTATAGTATAATGTTTTTGAAAGTATTCATTACAGTCAACACCTTCACCAACTTTTAAGGTTTATCCTTCTTCAATTTAAGGTGTTTTACATACAATAGAACTAATAGCTAGGATTCCGGTGACTGAACCGGTGAGCCAATGGAGGTACCAATGGAAAAACAGACCATACTTATTGTAGATGACGAAAAAGAAATCAGAGATCTCATTGAGATCTACCTCAGCAATGAAGGATACGAAACAATCAAAGCCAGCAATGGAGTGGAAGCGTTGGAAACTGTTGAGAAGCATCATGTGGATCTCATCATTCTCGATATCATGATGCCGAAAAAAGATGGTATTCAAGCATGTATGGAGCTTCGAAAGACGAAGAACATGCCGGTAATCATGCTTTCTGCAAAAAGCCAGGATATGGATAAGATTCTTGGCCTTACTTCAGGTGCGGATGACTATCTCACCAAGCCTTTTAACCCGCTGGAACTCATCGCACGAGTGAAGTCACAGCTGAGAAGATATTATACATTGAATGCGGATAAACCTAGAAATGACAGTGTGCTGACTCTAGATGATATCACCATCAATATCAATACAAGAGAAGTCAAAAAGGGAAGTGAGTCCATCAAACTCACCAAGACAGAGTTTGATATGCTTGAGTATATGACAAGAAATACAGGCATAGTTCTTTCTGTGGAAAAAATATATGAGAATGTATGGAAAGAGGAGTTTCTGGAATCTGAAAATACGGTGATGGTTCATATCAGAAAACTTCGCGAGAAGATCGAAGACGACCCTAGAAACCCAAGATATATTAAAACCGTTTGGGGAGTAGGATACAAAGTTGAAAAATAAGTTCATGAAGTCACGGACAAAGAAAGCCCTCCAAAAAGAAAGCAGAATAGACCGTTTCTTTTTGAGAATGGATAACTTCATACGCGCTAAAATCAGCAGCAACATCCAGCTTGAATTGATCTTTGCAGTGGCATTCTGTTTAGTTCTGGCTTTTCTTGCATACAACATCACATTCAATATGACAAGAAAAGTAACACTCAACCAGTTTATTTCTTATGAACAGGGAATGCAGGACATCTCCGCTTCTGCCAACGACATCGCTGAACGCATGCTGAATGATCTGAGATATAAGGAAGAAGAGGAAATCACGGAAGAAATGCGTGACAATGCCAGATATCCTTCTGAAAACAATCCGGATGCCAAACAGTTCAATCTAGAGCACGCCATGCAAAACCTCATCAGGGATTTTTCAAGGACAAGCACCCTAAAGCTCATGGTTACGGATTTACAGGGAGAGATTCTGTTTAAAACCGATAACGTCACGGAAGCTCGTGTGGATATATTTTCTGTCATTAAATCAGCCTACGACATCGACTTTTACAAAGATGGCCAAATTGATGAAGACAGCGCCGGTGAGCTTATTTTTGTGTATCCAATGAACTTCCTGAAGCGTGACATCTACCTCATCATCAAAGATACACCCATCGCTGACATTCAGACAACGCCCTACTATTCCTATAATACTTCCCTCTCCATCTTTGTCGGATTCTTTTTCTTTATTTCTGGATTTTTGATTCTTACCAAAAACAAGATGGACTATATTCAGGAGCTGTCCAATACCGTCCGAATCATCTCCACCGGGAACTTAAAACATAAAGCCCCAGTAAAAGGAAACGACGAACTAACTCATCTGGCTAAGAGCATTAATCTCATGGCTCAGGACATTGACGAACGTATTGAAGAGGAAAGAAATCTTGAAAAGACCAAACAGGAGCTGATCACAAACGTTTCCCATGACTTGCGGACTCCGCTTACTTCGATCATCGGTTATCTCGGACTCGCAAAATCAGAAAAAATAAGTTCGGAACAAAAAAATGAATATATCGATATCGCATATTCCAAATCGGAACGTCTGAAAGAACTGATCAGTGAACTGTTTGAGTATACAAAACTACAAAGCCCTGACAATAAATCCGTTTTCTCTCCGGTGAACGTGGTGGATCTCCTGGATCAGCTCATTGAAGAGATGATTCCAATCGCGGAAGAGCGGGGAATTCAGATTCATAAAGCCGCAAAGTCCAAAGACGTTGTGCTGCAAGCTGATGTCCCTCAGCTCGTTAGGCTCTTTGAAAATCTGATTTCCAACGCAATCAAGTACGCATACACCAACGACCCCATTCTGATTACAGTGGAAGGCGCTGACGCCAGCGGTTTTTCAACTCTGACCTTTGAGAATACCATTGATCATATCACAGATGAGGAGATTGAAAAAATGTTTGAGCGTTTTTACAGATTAGAAAAAAGCAGATCCAGTGAAACAGGTGGAAGTGGTTTAGGTCTTGCCATCTCAGAGAGTATAGTGCATCTTCATCAAGGCAGAATCTACGCAAAGAAGATCACGGATCAGCGGATCAGCATCATAGTGCAGCTGCCTGTTATCCAAATCAGCTGAGTGAAGATACCCACTATATATTTCGTGGATTTCATACTATAATATAAAAAAACGATAATGCAATGTCAGATGGAGGAACTATATGGATATACTCAAAAAGGTCTTCAATAGAAAATTTATCTATGCTTACATTTTTCTATTGTTACTCCTTGCATTTTTATATTTTAACAACAAGTATCAGAAAGACGAAATATTTTACGGAATGATCTATATCCTGGTAGGATTTATGATTTCCCTGTTCTATGTGCTGAAAGATTTTATTTACTCACCTGACAGACTTCAGTATAAACAGGTAATCATGGAAGATGCTCTTTTCAATCATAAAGGTGAAATCATTGAAGATTTCGAAGCATATCCTCTTTATGAAGAATTCATCGCTTTTCATCTTTCAAGAAAAGATGAGGACCCCTATAACGATACTGTCACTTCACTTCAGGCTGTTCGTTATAAGAAGAGCAAAATGATAGACTCTCTTTATATTCCACTGAAACCAGAAGACCCTCTATTGAACAAGTACGTCATCCCGTTAAACGAAGCCATAGGAAGATTTTTAAGATATGCTGACAGCCTGCCCATTATCATCTATAACCAGCCCTTTACGCATACATATCTGAACATCAAACTGGATAAAGAGGTTCATATCTCTTTCATCGATGCAATGAAAATGAGTAAAGATCTGTATGGAATCACAAACAAGCCCATCTCTCATCTTCAGAAATATCTTGGTTTCTATAATCTTGGTGGAGACCTTGTCAAGGATGCAAAAGTAGTAGGCGCAATTTATCTGGACTATATTTATACCGTTTCAAAACACCGGGCAAAACTCGAAAAAAAATCCGGATTGAATCCACTTCAAGGTTTGACACAGAAAGTGAAACACATCACAAATCCTGTCTCTGAAAAACCTTCAGCGCATACTTCTCCGTCAAAAGGCAGCCGTAAGCCGTCACATGAACGCACCGGTTCCATTTTAACCGAAGAGAAAACAAACGAACCATCAAAAAAATAGCAGGTGATTGTATGAAGCGATATCTCATCATATTTCAAGGCCGTGTTCAAGGTGTCGGATTCCGCTTCTTCACGTATGAAACCGCAACGCGTCTCAAGATGACAGGAAAAGTACGGAATATGACAAATGGCCATGTAGAATGCGAAATCCAGGGTGAACCTGAGGCTTTTCAACGCTTTTTCGCTCTGATCATGAAAGGCAACGGCTTTCTCAAAATTGAAGATTACACACTGAAAGAGTTGCCCGTGGTTTCCGAAGAGCAGTCTTTTAAAATTGTTGGCTGATTTCAAAAAGAAGTATCCACATGTAAAATTGTGGATACTTCTTTGTATATACCGCTTTATTTGATATACTACTATCAGAATAATTTGAAAAAGAGGTGCAATATGGATCAACCACAAAAAGCCGGAAACGGTCCGATTCTGATTGATATGAATGCTGGAGAAACTCGTTATTGGTGTGCTTGCGGAAAAAGTTCATCACAGCCCTTCTGTGATGGCAGCCACAAAGGTACAACAGATATTATCCCTCTCTTGTTCACGGTGGAGGAAAGCGGTGCCAAGGCACTCTGCAACTGCAAGCAGACGAAGACTCCTCCCTATTGTGATGGTTCGCATCTTACAGTAGACTAAATCATAGGACAATATAAGAGGAAAAGAAACTCTCCCAACATGGAAGAGTTTCTTTTCATTTCGATGATTTATTTTTTCAGGTTTTCAAGTTCAGTGATCCGATCCACTTTCGCTTGGGATCCTCCACAGGAAAAATCTGATGCCAGCCAAATATCCAAAAGATAGGTGGCCAGTTCAGGAGCTACCACCCTGGCACCCATGGTCATAATCTGGCAGTTGTTGCTTTTTCTTGATCTTTCTGTTGAATAGGGGTCATGGCATACAGCTGCACGGATCCCTGGCACTTTATTGGCTGTGATGGCCATTCCAATTCCAGTCCCACAAAGGAGAATTCCTCTTTCAAATGATCCATCAGCAACTTCACTGGCCACGCTATACGCAACATCGGGGTAAAGTACCGATTCATCTTTGAGGGATCCAAAGTCTTTCACCTCAATGCCTTTCATTTCTAAATGCTTCATTATGATATGCTTCAGATCATAAGCTGCTTCGTCACAACCGATTGCTATTCTCATTCTTCTTTCGTTCCTTTCTTTTATCTTATAATGACAGTATAGATTTAAAATTGTCTTTCAGCTTTGGATACAGTGCATCAAACTCATGATATACACTTTCATATGCAGCGACATTCGCTTCAACCGGTGCATAGATCTCATCACGCATTTTAATGATTCTATTGCATGCATCCACGACACTGTCGTAGGATCCACATCCCACCATAGCCAGTATGGCTACACCAAGAGCCGCACTGTTTTCAGACTTCATGGCTGGGAGTGATACAGGTAGATCATACACATCTGCAAGAAGCTGTCTCCAGAATTCACTCTTAGATCCTCCTCCGCACATGTGCACATGATCTACTTCAACCCCGGTATTTCTGATACCAGACATAATATCCTTCAGCGCATAGGTAACACCTTCCATCACCGCACGGGTCATGTCGGCTTTCGTGTGTATCGCTGCCAGTCCAACAAAGGAACCTCTACAAGTCAGATTGAAATGTGGAGACTGCTCGCCGTTAAGATAAGGCAGATAAACCAGTCTGTTTGCGCCAATAGCCGAAGAAAGTGCATCCTTATTGATGGCCTCATATTCCAGGTCTTCTGGATAGAAATTGTTTCTCCACCATTTCAATGAACCTCCCGCAGAGTTCACACTGCCCATATAATGCCACGCACCTGGAATCGGCATGCAAAATGTGTATACAGATTTATGAGGATCCAGAAGCGGTTTTTCTGAATAAGCAAAGACAGTACCCGATG
The DNA here is from genome assembly GCF_900115135.1 of Proteiniclasticum ruminis. GTDB lineage: Bacteria > Bacillota > Clostridia > Clostridiales > Clostridiaceae > Proteiniclasticum > Proteiniclasticum ruminis_A. The sequence continues at coordinate 832,791 of NZ_FOVK01000001.1, forward strand.
TGCCGATTGTTGTCATAGCACGTCCAGGGGAAACAATGCCTGTTCCGACCCCCGCGGCCGCATTATCACTGGCACCACCAACAACCGCACAGGCTGTGGTGAGGCCTGAAGCTTCTGCAACTTCAGGAAGGATGTATCCTGTAATCTCATGGGACTCGTATACTTTTCCAAGCATCTCCTCTGTAAGATCCATTTTTCCCAAAATTTCCGTTGCCCATTTTCTGTTGGGAATATCCAGAAGCTGCATTGCTGAAGCATCAGACACCTCAGTTGCATATTCTCCAGTCAGACGGTATCTCAAATAGTCTTTTGGAAGATGGATGTGGGCAACCTTTTTATAAAGTTCCGGCTCATTATCCTTCACCCATTGGATCTTTGCAGCTGTAAGACCTGGTCTTGCAGGTGTAAGGGAATATTTCATAAAAAGATCATCCCCAACGATCTCTCTCACGTGTTCGCAGGCTTCTGAAGTTCTTCCGTCGTTCCATAAGATTGCTCTTCTCAGCTCTTTTCCATCTTGATCCATCATGACAGCCCCCATCATCTGCCCTGAGATACCAAGGCCTTTCACAGACTCTGCAGGCACACCACTCTTCTTCATGACATTTCTTATGGTCTCTATGGATGCCTGATACCAATCTTCCGGATCCTGTTCAGACCAGCCATTCTCTGGCTGATACAAAGGATACTCCATCTCGGAAACAGCAACCTCCTTCCCATTCACATCAAAAAGTACAGTTTTCAGGCTTCCAGTCCCCAAGTCCAATCCTAAAAAATAATTCATGTGTATTACCCCTTTTTATTTATTTGATGTTTATGATTACATGATTTTCTGGAATTTCTTCCATGGGATATTCAGCTTTTCCCCATGATTGAGTAGGCCATCCACATGCATTAGAAGCGGATAATCCTCTACGTTCACAATCCCTCTCTTTGCCAGCGCTTTTACCGCTTCCGCAGTTCTTGTTGCAATAACAACAGCCTCCAAGGTCTGCCCTTTCAGCTCTTCCATAACAGCTTCGATGGGATATCCTTTTCCAAGAAGAAGTCCCACGGTTCTGCTTCTGCCCGCTGCCACAGTAACATTGAGATCTCCTGCGGCAAACATGATATTTTCTGGTCTTCCCCCCACAATCTTGAGAAGCTCCATCATTTCTTTGACACTCTGCTGAAATAGAGCCGCTTCGGAATTATTATGGTCTACACCATCATCTCCAAGTTTTTCAGCCATTCCGATCGCCAAGGCAGTGCCCAAGGCATATCCATTTTTTAAAGCCACTGCCGATTCAAGTCCAACCACATCCTCTGTCAGACTGATCACATAGTAATCCGTCTCAAACAAGGACCTGATCCATTTGAGTTTTTCCAGATTTCTTCCACAGAATCCCACAAAAGACTGATCATGGTCAGACAAGTCTCTGGCTGTACATGGCCCCCCAATGGCGTAAATCCCCAACTTACTGCCTGTCTGCAGTTTTCGTTCCCAGTACTCTGGATAAGTGACAAGGCTGCCATCTTCTTCATTGAGCATCCCCTTTGTCACGGATAAAACCGGGATGTCTTCATCCAGCACGGGAAGGATTTCATCCGCAAACCAGTCTACTCCGAAACTGGAAACTCCGCATACTACCAAATCTGCATCTTGTAATGATTCATTCAGATCCTCTATTTTATAATATCTGATTCCATCATGCAGAGTTCTTTTCAAATTTATATGATATCTGTCCTGTCTTAAGCGATCTATGATGTCTCCATCCAGTGGGCTACCCACCAGCCGGACTTCATGTCCATTCTCTATCAGTGGAAAAGAAAGAGCTGAAGCCATCTGTCCAGATCCAATCAAAGTTACAACACTCATGTTCTACCTCCAAAAACGTTTACTTCTTTTATTTCTCTCATCATAATCCTCGTTTTGGGAAAAATCAATAGGCATCTGGGAATTTTCCCAAATCACAAAAATCCCCCGGATGTAATTACGAGATTTCTCCCAAATACACTGAAAAAATTCCCCAATATTGATTATAATGCTGAAAACCTTGACAGAAACAAGAATTATCTATATTTTGAAATTATCAGTTATCAAACGGAGGAAGTATGGATACAACGAAAATCAGCCAAATATTGCGCATCTCAAAAATGTACTATGAACTGAACATGGGGCAAGTGGAAATCGCTGAAAAAGAAGGTATCAGCAAATCCTCTGTCAGCAGACTCCTTAAAAATGCCATGGACATTGGCCTGATTGAGGTCCGCGTGAAAGAATCTGTATTGTCTTACAGCGAGTTGGAAAAAGAACTGACAGAGAAATTCCCTCTAAGGCGTGCTGTCATTATTCCTGATCTTGTTGGCAACAGACAGGTTCTTCTTCAAGATGTATGTGGTGCTCTTGCTGAAGATCTTCCCCGCTTCCTGAAAAATGACTCCATTTTAGGAGTCCACTGGGGCCATACTCTAGCGGTTCTTGCCAAGCAGCTCCCTTCACTCCGTTTGAAAGGAGTTTCCGTCATTCAGCTCAGTGGAGGTTTTTCGAGAGCTGTATATGAGTCAGGTGCTCTAGATATTTTGAAGAATTTCGTGGACTGTGTCAATGGAACAGGCTATCAGATTCCTGCTCCCGCCATGGTGGATCAGAGTTTCATCGCTGACGCCATTAAGCAGGATGGTCAGATCAAAGAGATTCTCGATATGGCCGATCGCTGTCACACTGCGATTTTTTCTGTTGGAAACTTAGAAAGACCTTCTGTACTGTATGAAATGGGCGTAATCAACGAGGACAGCTATCGTGAAGTCCGTGAAATGGGTGGAATTGGTGACTGCTGCTCACATTTCATCGACAAATCAGGGAATGTGCTGGACGAAAAACTGGACAGCCGTGTCATTGCTACTCCTCTGTCCGTCATAAAAAAAATCCCCAACAAGATGCTCATTGCTGTAGGAAAGGAAAAAACAGAGGTCATCATTGCAGCATTAAAGGGCGGCCTTGCCGATAGTTTATACATAGATGCCCCAACTGCTGAAGAAATCTTAAAACAGTATCAGGGATAATGTACAGGTTGCGAAGGCAACCTGTTTTTTATCTCTTTACCGAAATCGTAAAAAGAACTGAAAATATTAGGCTTCAAACTCATGATTCGAAAAAAACATCAGAATTTCATGATACTTTTCACATCTCTTCTATAAGTATTTGAGAATTTCATGTGGTAAAATTGTTAAATCTAAGATATAATACCTAAGGAAGGCTTAATGAATATTGAAATTTCATATCTATGAAATAGCGCCAGAACCTATAGCGATATAGGTTGACGAGGACGAAGTTATCGAATTTTCGGCGGATGCTTCGCGGTAGACACTACCGATATCTGACAGAGAAATCCAAAAAGTGATTTTTGGGACAAGGCTGTCAGGGTGTATTAAGCCTGTCTAAAAATATTTAGAGAGGTGTTTTTTTATGTGTGGAATTGTCGGTTATGTAGGAAACAAGGATGCGTCGGAGGTTCTCATCAGTGGACTTTCAAGACTGGAGTACAGAGGATATGACTCTGCGGGAATCTCCGTGCTTCACGATGGAGAGCTTACTGTCAAAAAAGCAGCTGGAAGACTTAAAAATCTAGAAGAGAAGCTCCAGGAAGAAAAAGTTCACGGTCATATGGGAATAGGACATACACGTTGGGCTACCCACGGTGCTCCTCTGGACAAGAACTCCCATCCTCACAACAGCAATAATGGCAAGATTTCAGTAGTGCACAATGGTATTATTGAAAACTATATGGAAGTTAAGGAAAGGCTTCAGGGACTGGGCTACGTCTTTTACTCTGATACAGACACAGAAGTGATTCCAAATCTAGTTGATTACTACTACAGTGGAAACCTGCTGGAAGCTGTAAAAAAAGCCGCTGCAGATCTTAAAGGAAGCTATGCTCTAGGAGTCATGGCCCTCAATGAGCCCGATAAAATTGTAGCAACCAGAAAAGATTCTCCACTTGTTGTGGGCGTTGGCGACAAAGAATATTTTATCGCATCGGATGTACCTGCAGTGCTGAATTACACAAAATCCTTTGTATATCTGAACGATGGAGAGTTTGCAGAATTGTGCAAAGACAGCTTGCAGTTCTTCAATCAGGATGGAGAGCAGATCGAAAGAGAAGTCACTGAAATCACTTGGAGCGCAGAGTCTGCAGAAAAAGGCGGTTATGCACATTTCACCATCAAGGAGATTTACGAGCAGCCGAAAGCTCTAAAAGATACCATGACCGGAAGAATTGTTCCTGGCAAGAAGGTTAAGCTTGATGACATCCATATCACGAAGGAAATGCTGGAAGACTACTCCAGAATCTATATCATTGCTTGTGGAACCGCGTATAATGCAGGACTTATCGGTAAAGTAGCCATCGAGAACCTTGCTAGAATCCCAGTGGAAGTAGATGTGGCATCAGAGTTCAGATACAGAAATCCAATCATCGATGCTAAAACTCTTGTGATTGTCATCAGTCAGTCCGGTGAGACAGCTGATACTTTGGCTGTTTCCAGAGAAGCACAAAAGTTTGGTGCTAGAGTAATCGCCATTACAAATGTAGTTGGAAGCTCTATTGCACGTGAGGCAGATGATGTGTTCTACACCTGGGCTGGTCCTGAAATCGGGGTTGCTTCCACCAAAGCATATCTGACGATGCTGGTAGCGATCTATAGCATTGGCATATATTTTGCAGAGCTCCTAGGCACACAGCAAGAGTCTTATCTGGAAAATCTGAAAAAAGAGCTCTTGACCTTACCTGAAAAAGTAGCTTCTATCATAGCAGATACAACGCGAATCGAACACTTTGCTGATAAGATTCACACCGAAAAGGATGTGTTCTTCTTAGGTAGAGGTCTTGATTATCAGATTGCTGTAGAAGCATCACTGAAATTAAAGGAGCTTTCTTACATTCATTCTGAAGCATATCCTGGTGGTGAACTAAAACATGGCTCCATCGCCCTCATCGAAGATGACATCACTGTCATCGCCAGTCTTACACAAAGAGATCTTCTTGAAAAAATGCAGAGCAACATAAAAGAAGTAGTCTCCCGAGGTGCAAAGGTTATGGCCATCACCTTCGAAGACAATCACGATGTGGAGCACTTCTCAGATGAAGTGATCATCATACCAAATACCATGGATCTCATCGCTCCAATTCTTGCAGTAGTACCACTTCAGCTTTTAGCCTATTATGTTGCCTTATATAAGGGCCTGGATGTGGACAAGCCAAGAAATCTTGCAAAATCGGTTACCGTAGAGTAATATATTCAACCGCAACAAAGCCATCTGCTTCTGCAGATGGCTTTTATTCATATACCGTTATCGAATTCTAATATACTTCCATTTATTGGATCGGAATCTTCCATAGACAAAAACCCATCTGATCAGCTGGTCAATCAGCACAGCAATCCAAGCGCCCATCAGTCCCAGTCCTAAAACCTTAACGAGAAGATAAGCAACAACCACCCGGAATCCAAATACACCGATGAAAGTCGCAACCAGTGGCCAGAACGTATCTCCAGCTCCTCTTAACGCACCCGCTAAAATCAGCTGTGAGGACTGAAATGGCTGCACAACTGCTATAATCTTCAGTGCCATGGATGCATTGTCAATGATCACAGGATCCGTTGTATACAGACTGACAATCTGGGGTCCGAAGAAGAAGAAAAGCAGTGCCATCCCCGTAGAAATGATGGAACCGATCTTTCTTGTCTCTTTTGCATAAAGCTCTGCTTTCTTCAGGTTCTGTGCCCCCAGCGATCTTCCTACCATAGAAGATGCTGCTATCCCGAAAGCTTGACCTGGCTGAAAAGAAAGGCCAAGAATACTCAATGCAATTTGGTGTGATGCATATACAACGGTTCCTAAACTTGCAACAATCCTGACAAACATCATGACACCGATTCTTAGGGCCAGTGACTCCAATGAAGCTGGCACCCCTACTTTAATCAGGTTCTGAATCACAATCTTGTTGTATTTGAATTTTTTCCGAAGATCAAGTTTCAGCGGACTGTCCTTTCTCGTAACAAACCGAACCATCAGCACACTAGCCACCACTTGAGACAACGCCGTAGAGACACCAGCTCCTGTGACTCCTAGTGCCGGGAAGAAAAGAAGACCATAGATGAGTACCGCATTTCCTATGACATTTAGAAAATTGACTCTAAGATTAATTCTCATAGGTGCTTTGGTTTCTCCAATTCCACGCAGTGCCGCAGTAATGGACATGTTGAAGCTCTGGAAAAGATACCCCACCATAATGACCTTGAAATAGGTGCTTCCAGCAGATATGGTGTCCGCTTCAGCCCCCATGAACCTCATGATCTCCTCAGTAAAGACAAGACCAAAAGTCGCAAGCGGGATAGCCAAGACAAAGATATTGAGGAGAATCACATGCTTCAACACAGAATCCACTTTATGAGGCTGCTTCGCTCCTACATATCTTGCAATCATTGCTGTTCCCCCGACATTTAGTGCCTGGGCTAAAGAAAGTCCAATAAACATAGGCTGATTTGTGATTCCGACTGCAGCTACTGAAGCTGCGGACAAAGCCTTATCTGCAATCCATCCGAGCATCATCATATCAATCATGCCGAAAAGTGAACCTAATAGAAGTTCAATCAGAATCGGCCATGCCAGTTTCACCACATCTTGCCGTATTGGATTTTTAATCAGCTGATCCCAACTCTTTCTTGTCCGTTCCTCGTGGTTCCACTTGTCATCTGCATCAATATTTTGACTCTGTTTCTCATCATTCATCTGTTAATCCTCTAATTTCATCTCATATTATGTGAACACATGAATCATTATAGCACAGGCATTCAGTAATCTTTGAGTTCAACAATACAAAACAGAGAGGATGTGCAACAGATTCCAATGTAAAAAGCCAGAAGATCAGCTTCTGGCTTAAAGAGTCTTTAATAATCATATTCTGTATACTGTTCACTGATTTTTATCTTAAGTTTCTGGTCCTCCAACAATTTCTTGTAAGAAACCAGAAACTCATTGAGCTCATTATCTGAAAGGTCTACCCTCGTGGCAGAAGTTAAGATGACTGTCGTCCCATCGAGATATATAGACACCTGATTCCGGTCATTTCTGATTTCATAGGAAAATCCTTTGAAATCTTTTATTTTTCCTTTGTACTTCTCCGTGAACCCCAACTGTTTACGATATTTTTCATATTCCGGGTTATTGGTAAGATTATACTGACTCTCCACATCCGCCATGGATACACCATATCGCTCCATGAGCTTATTCTGAATCTCCATAAACTTCTCCATGGAGATATTGTTCTTCTGCATATATTCCATCACGGCACGGTTTATGGAGGCTATAGTTTCTGTTCCCTGTCCCATCTTGCTGTAAAGCGTAAAAATATAGTTTTCAAAATCATCGATATCCTTATCCCGCACTTTATTTTTCAGTTCATTGAAATCAATGACATCACTCAAATTTATTCCTCCTCGAGGCTCTTCAGATAATCCAGAAGATCAGATTTCTGCACCCGGTTCACACCACTATGCTCAATGTCAAAACCTGGATCTATCTTCTCGCCATACTCTCGTTCCATAATCTCAATGACCCTTGGTTTGCAGAACTCCCCTTGGCACCAACCCATGCCCGCTCTTGTTCTTCTTTTTACTCCGTCTACTGTTTTCACTCTGATTCCACGGTGGAGTGCATCCACAATTTCATCTTCTCTTACCTGTTCACATCTGCATACAATTCGGTCCTTTGACCCTAGAGGAAGCTCAATGAACTCTTTTATATCCTTTAAGGGCTGCAGTGGTTTTTTGGTCACAATAGGCTTTCTGTATGGGTCAAAATCATTATTGTCTTCCCATTCTAATCCTGCATCCTTAAGAATTCCTATAACCATTTCTGCAATAGCTGGTGATGAGGTCAGCCCTGGAGACTGAATGCCGGCCACATTGATGAAGCCTTTCACCTTTGTTTCTTCAATGATAAAATCATCCGTTGAACTTCTTGCACGAATTCCAGTGAAACTTCGTATGAACTGCTTAGAATTGATCTTGCCATACAGTGCCTTTGTCTGCTGGTAGATTTTAGCAACCCTTTCAATGTGAGTTGATGTATCGTCTTTTCCACCTTCATCTGATGCATCAGGGCCAATGAGGAGATTACCGTAATAGGTGGATGCCACTAGAACGCCTTTCCCATACTTCGTAGGCAGCTGGAATATCACTGTGTTGATAGGATCTCCAGTGCCTCGGGTGAAAAGTATATATTCTCCTGATCTTGGAAAAATTTCGAAATTGTTCACACCAACCATTTTAGATATTTCATCCGCATATACACCTGCAGCATTCACCACATATCTACCCTGGAACGCTTCTTTATCTGTGGTAACTTTGAACACATCTCCGTCTTTCTCAATACCTGTCACTTGATGCTCAAGCTTAAGCGTCACACCATTTTTGATGGCATTCTCTGCCATGGCGATGGCCATTTCATAGGGGGAGCAGATTCCTGCACCTTTACAGTACAGTGCCCATTTCACATCATGGGTCAGTTCTGGTTCCAGCTCTCTGATCCGTTCAGGTCCAATGATTTCCAGATCGTCCAGTCCATTTTTAATACCATTTGCCATGAGTTTCTCCAGGGGTTCTTTGTCGTCCTCCATGGAAATTACGAGGGACCCTGTTTCTTTGAATCCAAAGTTCAGCTCCTCATCCAATTTTCTAAACTGCACTCTTCCTTTGTAGCACAGCCTTCCTTTTAACGCCTCGTGTTTTTCCGCAAATCCGCCATGGACAATGGCACTGTTTGCCTTGGTTGCTCCCATGGACACATCAATGCCTTTTTCAAGTATCAGAACTTTAGCATTTGATTTAGACAGTTCTCTTGCGATTGTGGTACCTACGATACCTGCTCCAATAATAATTACGTCATACATGACTCATCCCTACCTTCCTTCTCACATTACATGTAAACATTTACTTATTACATTGATTATAACAAAAATATCAATTGTCTGATATTTTTTGTACAAAAAATGTGGGCCTAAGCCCACATTTTCTTACATATCTCTTGTCGCAACAATATTAGCACCAGTACCAAGAATATTTTCAATGATTACTGTGCCTACCTTGATTGGAGAAGTCACTTCAACTTTAGCAAGTTCTTCCATGACTTTGAAATTCAATCCCTTAGGGATATCCATTGAGGTTTTGACTGGAAGTCTCTTATGAATTCCACCGTGAATCTTCACCGTAGATGTGATTACTCTTGTGGGATTTGTCAGTTCTTTCTGAGCATACGGAATTCCACGATTGCATCCATTTCCCATGACGATGATTTCACCATCTGGTTTCTGATCCACACTCAGTCTGCATCCTTTTGGACATACAATACAAATCATTTCTCTCATCTTACATCACCTCTTCCAAAGCTATGGTAAGAAGTCCATTTGCTTTTTCGATTTCTTCTCTCTTCAGCTTGATCTTTTCCATTTCTCCAGGTGCAACCACAGGTCTTCTCAGCTTTTTGATCAGCTCGCCTTCCTGATTACGTACAGTAATGTTCACATTTTTGAACACGTTGGATACTCTGAACATAATTTCCTGACCATCCAGAATGTTCTCCAGTCTGATCTTCTGAGGCACTGTATAGTTCACTCTCTGGCCATTCTTAATTTCAGTAACCGCCTGTCCTTCCAGCAGTTCATTCTTGATGAATCTTGAAGCGCTGAGTCCAGCTTTCTTACCTTCTTCACTAACGAAATCCACCAGGTCATGAACGTGAACAACGTTACCACACGCGAATATACCTTTCACGTTGGTCTCCATGGCTTCATTGACAATAGGTCCTGATGTTCTAGGATCTAATGCGATTCCCGCATTCTTTGTGATTTCATTTTCCGGAATCAGACCAACAGACAGAAGCAGTGTATCACATTCGATGGTCTGCTCGGTGCCAGGTATCGGATTTCTGTTTTCATCCACTTTCTGGATTACAACCGCTTCCAATCTATGTTTACCCACAATATCTGTAATGGTATGTGCAAGAAGCAGTGGAATATTATAATCATCCAGACACTGCACAATGTTTCTGTTCAGTCCGTTGGAGTAAGGCATAAGTTCCACACACGCTTCTACTTTTGCCCCTTCCAAAGTCATTCTTCTTGCCATGATCAGACCAATGTCACCGGATCCTAAGATCACGACTTTCTTTCCTACCATGTATCCTTCCATATTGACATATCTCTGTGCGGTACCTGCTGTAAACACACCGGAAGGTCTTGCTCCTGGAATCTGGATTGCTCCTCTTGTTCTTTCACGGCAGCCCATGGACAAGATGATTGCTCTTGTTTCAAGACTGAGATATCCTTCTTCCATGTTGATGGCTTCCACTTTTTTGATGTCACCATCATTTTCAATGGACAGTACCATGGTATCCAGTTTGGTGGATACTTTTGTTGACTGCAGCATCTCAACATATCTCTGTGCATACTCTGGTCCAGTGAGCTCTTCTTTAAAAGAATGCACACCGAATCCATTATGGATACACTGGTTGAGTATACCGCCAAGTTCCTTGTCTCTCTCCAGAATCAGAATATTTTCGATTCCATTGTTGTACGCTTCATATGCAGCTGAAAGCCCCGCAGGACCTCCACCAATTACGATTAAATCATATATCATCTCATTCACCCCTACTTCTTTGTTTCGCCGATCAGAATATAGGATCCATTGGTATCCTGCATCACTTCTTCCAGAGAAACATTTTTCTCTCTAGCAATGATTTCAAGAACTCTTGGTCCGCAGAATCCACCTTGGCATCTACCCATACCAGGTCTGACTCTTCTCTTCACACCATCCAGGGAAAGCGCTCCCACAGGTCTCTTGATGGCTTCCACAATTTCACCTTCGGTGATGTTTTCACAGCGGCAGATGATTCTTCCAAATCTTGGATCCTCTTTGATCTTTGCTGCTTTTTCCTCAGGAGAAAGGCTCATGAAATGGGTCTGTCTTCTTGTTGGATTAAAGTTGTCTTTTTTCGTTAATGTCAGTCCTGCTTTTTCAAGCAGATCTCTTGCATCTTCTGCAATGGCTGGAGCAGAAGTAAGTCCTGGAGATTTGATCCCCGCAAGGTTGATGAGACCTTTCACAGACTTGGACTCTTCAATGATAAAGTCAGAACGGTCAGATTGTGCTCTTAAGCCTGCAAAGTTTCGAATACTTTCCCTATAATTAATTCCCTTGATCGATTTTTCTGCAGCATCTCTGATAAATTCCATTCTTTCTTTGGTGGTGGTGGTATCATCTCTCTCCACATTATCTTCAGCATCTGGTCCGACAATCAGGTTGCCATGAACAGAAGGTGTCACCAGAACACCCTTTCCAAGCGCGGATGGACACTGGAAAATGACATGATTGGCAAGTGGTCCCTGGCTCTTGTCCAGCACAAAATACTGGCCCTTACGAGGCTTGATCTTAAATTCTCTTTCTCCAACCATTCCTAAAATAACGTCACTGTAGATACCCGCTGCATTGACGATATACTTGGTCTGAATTGGCTCGAGTTCAGGATTGCCTGTGAAAATCGTAAACGTTCCGTTCTCTTTTTTGATATCCACCACTTCAGTGTTGAGATAAAGCTTTACACCATTTACCACAGCATTTTCTGTCAGCGCAATACAGAACTCCCAAGGTCCTACAATACCCGCACTTGGAGAATGCAGAGCCCCTACCGCTTCATCTCCGATGTTGGGCTCCATCTTCAGGAGTTCTTCCCGGTGGATGATTCTTTGATCAGGAACACCATTCTTGTTTCCTCTCTCAAAAAGCTCTTCGATGGTCTCCATCTCTTCCTGTGAGAAAGCCACCACTAAAGATCCAATTTTCTTATATGGAACATCCAGTTCCTTGGCATAGACTTCAGTGAGATGGCATCCCCGCACATTCAGTCTCGCCATGGCTGTACCATTCTCAGGATCATAGCCAGCATGCACAATCGCACTGTTTGCTTTGGTAGCCCCTTCAGAAACATCATTTTCTTTTTCAATCAAACACACATTGAGGTTATACCTGGATAACTCTCTTGCAACCGATGCGCCAACAATACCCGCACCAATAATTGCTACATCAAACATATTTTTCCCTCCTAACACAAAAAAAGAGCAACACAACAGAACCTGTCAAAACAGGCACTTTTTGCTTACTCTTACACTCTTAGCACAATATGAACTTAAGTTAATTTTAACACGTTACCGAATCGTTGTAAACCTTGACATTTACAATGTCCAGATGGTCGTGTCTGTGGAAGATATGGCGGTGGCTCCAGCAGAAAGCGCTGAAATCACATCTTCCTTGTCGGAGATGAGCCCCCCTGCAATGAGAGGAACACTGGCAATGTTGGAAAGCATGGTGATAATTTTGTACATCCCCCCAGGAAGAACTTCATAAGTATCCGCATGTCCTGCTTCGATGTACTTTATGACATTCTTCAGTGAAAGGGAATCGATGAGGAAGAATCTCTGGACGGTAATTAGGCCCAGATCTTTTGCCGCACTGATGATGTTGGCCTTGGTACTGATGATTCCATCTGCCAAAGTATTGTACTTGATAAACTTCGCTGCAATCTCTTTGCTGCCAAGCCCCTCGATGAGGTCCACATGTACAATGGCGATTTTGTTCTTCGCTTTGATTTTCTTTACAATCATAGAAATATCTGTGATATTTCCAAAGAGCACAAAGACAACTTTATTCTCTGTCTCTAAAGCCATTTCCAAACCGTTAAAATCCTTCACAGCGGTAACCACAGGGAAATCTTCCAAGGCGGTATAGAATTCTTCTTTCATACCCTACCTCCTTTTTTATGGTCACATTTCATTATACATATTCTATCCCACTTGTAAACCAATACAATGTTAATAATTTCATGTTTTTTTACCAATACCACAAAAAATCTTGAAAAAATCTCGAAAGACTCTAAATTCTGTGGGTGAGCACAGATATTGTTTCTTCATATGGTGTACAGTAACACTTCTTTCCCCATCTCCAGCAGAACCTTCTTTAGTTCATGCACAATCTCAACTTTCTTCTGATAATTGAATACAAACCCTTCTGACTGATGTGCGGGATTCACAGCCGTTCCCAGCCATATCACTACTTCACTGGCTTCGTTTAGAATCAGTTTTGACAGTTCAGAAGCTCCGTGGTCCTCAAAAAGCTCTTGCAAGATTTCTGTGCTTTTTTTCCCATCTCTGTATCCTTTCAGCAAATCAACCACTCTGCTCATGGTCAGAATCCCTTCTGTTATGAGATCCGCTCCCTCCATCACTGCAGTCGGCGGAAGGTCCTTCCTCAGGTCATCAAGTTTTACTCTCAGCTCATTTCCAGTTTTATCCGCAATGATTTTTGCTGTTGTGCCACCAGAAATGACCTTGATCCCTCTTGCTTCCATAAAAGCTTCTGCAAGAAATTTATCATCCGTGGGATTCTTTGGCGGACCGGTAAAAAGATGAAGGGTTTTCTTTTCTTTATAGGTTAGCGCTGCTACGCTGGCATCGTCTCCAGGCATGAAGTCATACAGTATATTTGTGTAGCTCATGATCTCATGGCTCAGGGAGGTAGTGCCTGAGGTCCGCATTGTATCTTCTATAAAAGCAGACACATCATTCCATTGCCATCCGAAATTCAGCAGTTTCCCCACTCCTGCATGGATGACGCCATCGGATACCAGTATCAGCTGATCGCCGAGCTTCATCTTCAGCGAAGACTCAAATACAATTTTACCATGAATCTCTCTTCTGATCTTTGGCACTTCACATAAAGCACCTTTGTCCAGATAGAAATAAGATGGATTATCAAATTCAAAAATATTCACTGTACCATCCTTTGACGCTTTCACAATACTGAAGGTTGAATAGGAAAGTTTGCGTACAGCGCATACGGGCAATGTCTTCATGATGGTTTCAATGGTATCCTCCAGAGTGGCATTTTCCTTCAGCATCGTTACGGCAATCTTTGATGTGAGCGTTGCAAGTATATTGGCTTTCACACCGCTTCCGAGACCATCGGAGAGCACAAGGATTTTACCATCCTTTGTATCAGCAATCTCAATCTGGTCGCCACATAGCTCTTCTCCCTGTTTGTTCACTGATAATGCGACAGTATCAATAAAATACTCCATCTCATCTGTCCTCCATCACAAGTTCTTTGAGACGGTTTAGTGCAATCTTTGTCTCCGCTGTGGTTTCTCCGAGAAGACTGGCAATCTCATGAGCTACTCTCATCTGTTTCTCAATGACTTTTCCTGTAATCTCAACGGTCTGCTCTTTCATTAGATTCAACTCTTTTCTTCGTCTCTCTTCTTCTGTGATATCTGACATAATGATGAGCAGCTGATTGTCCTTCGGAAGATGAATCACACTTTGCATCACCACAAGATTATGCTCCCGATAACTGATCCGTTTATTAAGCGCATGCTTTCCGGTATCCATAACCCTTCTGATTCCCTCATCCGGAAGCAGCACAGAAATGGGCATATACCGTAAATGTTCTGATTTCTCCTCGAATGTCTTTTCAGCAGAAGGATTCATCTGGCAGATGCATAAATCCTCATCCAAGATAAAAATGATATTCGGTGAGTTATAAAATATGATATCATTCATGTGCTCTGCTCTTGTACGCATGAAGGGCATACACATTTCCACATCAGACATACCTTCAAGAACCGCTGCCGCTTTCTCTCTGCAGCTGTCATATCCGCAGGCGCTGCAGTCCAGCTCATCTTTTTTCTTTGTTTTTCCCATCCTGGCTAAGGTTCTGGTGATCTCTTCTTCAGTGAATATTTTTTTCTGGAACAGATTCTCTTTATAAGTATAGTTAAGATCGCACCCCTCAAAAGTCAACACTTGAGGTTCCTCGGTCCATCCTTCCTTTGCATGTTTTTTTACAAGCTGTTTTCTTTTGTACGTACTCCAGGATTTCTTTGGCACACATGGACCAGAAATACAGGATTCATGACAGGCATTGAGCTCAAGAAACGATGGGTCAAGAGCACCTTTTTCAATCTCCTCAAGCACCTCTCTCACCTGCAGAATTCCTTCCACATGAAGAACATCATATCCATGGGATGAAAGGGTTTCATGGAACCCTTCTCCAATAGCCCCCTTTACTGGATAGCTTCTTGCATTTGTCGAGCCATAATAATCCGGAGAAGAGTACGGAAGACTTTCCACCTGGAGATGATCCTCTTGAAACAAGGACAACATCTCATCCATGGTCAGTACAGCGTCCACATAACCCTCCTGCCCAAACATGAATGGTTCGCATTTCTTGCTGAGACATGGGCTGATAAACACAGTGAATGATTGAGGCTCCTTGTTCTTCAGAGCTTTCGCCGTAGCCATCATTGGTGAAACTGATGGCAGAAGATACTTCGCAACCCCTTTATAATATCGTCTGATGAGAAGATTCACGGTAGGACAGCAGCTGGAAATGGCATACTTTGGTTTCTTCTCCGCAACGAACTCTCTATACTTTTCAGTTACTTCCTGGGCTCCCAGAGACACTTCCGCAACTTCCTGAAACCCAAATCTTCTTAATCCTTCTACAACCCCTCCTGGATTCTCAAAGAACCCGGTAAAGGATGGAGCAATGAGCGCCACCATTCTTTTTCCTGCTTTTCGCGCGTCCAACACCACATCCAAATCGCTTTGAATGTCTCTGGCATTTTGGGGACACGCAAGAAAACATTGCCCGCAGGCAATGCATCTCTCCTCATCAATAATGGCCTGGTGGTCCTGAAACCTGATGGCTTTCACAGGGCAGGCCCGAACGCACTTATAACAGTTTTTGCAATTGGCTTCTGTAAAATTAATCAGCTGCATCTCATTTCTCCCTAAGTTTTTCTGATAGAAGTTCAACTACAGTATCCTCTGAAACTTGAAGAACTGCACCATCAATTTTCATGCTGACACCTTCTGTACAGTGTCCCATACAGAAGCATCCTTTCAGTTCGATATCCTGTTCTAGGCCCTGATCTTTCACAAAGGCTTCCACATTTTTAACCACTTCGTAAGAACCCCGTACATGACAGGAACTGCCCACACATATCTCTATCTTCATCTTTACTCCCCCTTAGCTAAAGGTTTCATCGTACATAGCTCAAATTATATCATTTGGTTAATTTTTTAACAACTTTATCCGGACTGAAATCTCTTGACAAATCCTCTTATGAAAATTATTATTATATTAGATTCATTATTAATTAGCACCGCACATGCTTGTTGATTCTGATCATTACATGAAAAGAGGAGCGTCCGCTCCTCTTTTTTTGCTCTTATTCTATTGCATCTTCTCTTCAGAACGTATCCTGATTTCACGATGAGGATACGGAATCTCAATCCCCTGTTCTTCAAAGACCTCTATCACGGCCTCATTCAATCCGTAAGATACTTCAAAGTAGTCTTCTCTTTTGGCCCAGACTTTGAGATCAAAATCCACAGAAGACTCATTATGTTTTGATACCCCAAGCATCACGCCACGGTCTTCCAGTATTTTTTCGTTGGATACGACGATGTTCATCAGGATTTCCTTTACCTTCTGCACATCAGTGCCATAGGCCACAGAGTAGATTTTATCCACCCGTCTGTACGGTTCTATACTGTAGTTGATGATGTGTGAGGTGGCCAGATGATTGTTGGGCACCATCACTCTTTTATTGTCCGCAGTATTCAGGGCCGTGTACAGAACCTGAATAGAAAGGACTGTCCCGGAAACATTAGAAGACTCTATGAAATCTCCTACGCTGAAGGGTCTCGTCACAAGGAGCAGAATCCCTGCCGCAAAATTTGAGAGACTGTCCTTTAACGCAAGTCCTACAGCGAGCCCAGCAGCCGAAAGCATGGCGATGAATGTCGTCGTGGGTACTCCAAGAATTCTTGCACTGGTGATCAGCACCACAAACTTCAAAAGAAAGCTTGCCATGGTCAGCAGAAATCCATGGATAGAGACATCAATCTTACTTTTCTTCAGATTCTTTTCCAGCAGACGCACCAAATACTTAGCCAAGCTCCACCCCACAAGGAGCACAACAAGAAAGGCCACCAGTTTTAGTCCATATTCTATGAGCAGTTCTTCCATTCTTTCAAACAATATTCATTCCTCCGTTTCATTCACCAAGCTCTTCATACAGCTCATTGGTGAGCTCTTCAATCTCATCAATGATGCTGCCAATATATGCAATGGTATTTCTCAGGGGTTCCTCCGTTGTGATATCCACTCCTGCCATCTTTGAAAGCTCCACAGGATCTTTGGTTCCTCCAGCTTTCAGCACCTTTTTCCAGTCCTCCACTGCAGACGCCCCTTCTTTCAGAATTCTGCCAGATACCTCAGTGGCTATGGTGAGACCTGCACTGTATGTATAAGGATAGAGCCCCTTATAATAATGCTGCTGCCTCATCCAGGTATTCTCTGCACCTTCCAGAACTTTTACATCTTCTCCCCAGAACCCTTCCAATGTGGCTTTCTTCAGTTCATTGAGTTTTTTTGCACTGAGGCTGCCACCTGCATCAATAATTTTATATACTTCCCTTTGATAATGGGCCTCCAGCATATGGGTTACAAAATTGTGATAATAGGTTCGGGAGATCATAGAGGACAGGACCCATCTTCTGAACCGCTTATCCTGACTGGTTGTCAGCAGATGGTTTGCCATGATCATTTCGTTCATGGTGGACGGCGCTTCGATGAAATAGAGAGAAGGCCGTGCATCAAAAATATTCTGATGGCTCTGCGACAGATAAAAATGTCCTGCGTGGCCGAGTTCATGAGCCAAAACAAAAACTTCCCGCATTCTTTCCGTCCAGCTGATGAGTATATAGGGGTGCCTGCCATAAGGGCTGGAACAGAATGCACCCGTGGATTTTCCCTTGTTCTGAACAAAATCGATCCATCTTTCTCCAAAAGCTCTTTCGATCATCTTCAGATAATCCTCTCCAAGAATTTTCAATCCTTCCATCACATACTTTTTGGACTCTTCCACTGTGATTGGCGGTTCGAAGGTTGGATCCACAGAAAGTTTGAGATCATTGAAGGTCATCTCCTCCAAACCATGGATTCTCTTCAAGAGTTTTGCATATTTTCTCATATGAGGAGCAAGTTCTTGATAAATCACATCAATCTGTCTATCATACATTTCCCTGGTAACCTTCTGATCAAAAAGCAGGTAATCAATCACTGATTCAAATCCTTTCAGTTTTGATAAGGCTTTTTCTTTCTGTACCTGGGTCTGGTAAACACCTGCAACTGTATTCTCATACTCCTTCAGCTTCTTGGTAAACGCAGAAAATGCAGCTCTTCTGATCTTCTTGTCATTGTCATAATCATAATGGTTTTCATAAAGCACAAAACTCAATGGATGGCTCTTCCCCTCTACGTCAAAGCTGCCAAAATCCATATCCTGCAGTTTGGCCTTATTGTAGATACTCATGGGGGAGTTCATCACCGGAGAAAGTACTGCAAGAGCTCTTTCCAGTTCTATAGAGAGAGCATGAGGTTTCTCCCGAAGAAGATCCTCCAAAAAATGCTGATTCTCCCTGCTTGTTTTTGCTGCATCCATCAGCACAGACTCTTCATTCATGAGAATTTCCCCTTGAATGAATGACAGTCTTGCCATCACATCGGAAATAAGATTCGCTGCCTCTACGCTCTTTCCCTGATTCTCATGATCTGTCATATCCACACTGACTGCCAGGAAGCGGAAGCTCGAAATCAAACCAGCAAGTTCTACCACTTCCCGATATCCATCCAGACACAGATTGATGGAGATCGGCGTCGTAAGCTTCCCCCTAAAATTCTTCTCCAGCTCCATGGATTTCTCATAAAGAGCCTTTTCTGCTTCTTTAACACGGTCATCATTTTCATATATTCCACTTAAATCCCATGTTTTATCCACATCTACTTCACTTCGTAAAACTACTTTTTTATCCATACGATCCTCCTGATTTTGTTTTTATCAGTATACCTGAAATACCCTTTTATTTCGAAAAGAGGAATACAGAATATGAAAAAAACAAGCTAGTTTCTCACAGGAATAGAAAACCAAAATGGTCAAGTGCACTACTCCTTTTAGATCTCTTTCTGATAGATCCGATAGGTTTTATAAGGTTCACCCGTGAATCCAAAGGCATCGTTCTGCATAGGCCGATTATATTCCCACACCGTACTGCCCTCCACTTTAGTGAAGCCTCTTGCAATGCCTTTTTTCAGCCCTTCATAGTAGATGGCTGCTGTAACCCCTTTTTTCCGGTACTCAGGTGTCACAAAAAGCACAAAGATCCTTAATGCATCAATCTTTTTCCTGAAATAAAGGAACTTCAGAATCCCAAAAGGGAAATATCGTCCTTTCATCCTGGACAGCACCTGATTGTAATCGGGCAAAGCAATATCAAATCCAATAGGGTTCCTCTCTTTGTCTCTGGCGATGTATATAAAATCTGGATCCGCAAAAGGCAGCAGCTGATTTTTGATCATCCGGATCTCTTCATCTGTCGGAGGCATAAAATCATCCCAGTCCTTCGGCATGGCTTCTTCAATGATTCTCTTGATATCCTGCATTTCTTTCTCCATATCATTGAGGTTCAATGGCTCCACCGTGTATCCATACCGCTTCATGGCATAGGGCACCAGCTTTTCCAGCCTCTCCTTATCCTCCATGGTGAACTTTCCCTCGTAGGCGTAACAGTCGAAGTACTTGATAAACCCAGCCTTCAGGAACTGGTCATTGTAGTACTTCTTGTTGTATGTATTCATCACATAGGTGGGATCTGTAAAATTATCTATGATAAATCCTCTGTAATCATCTCCACCCGGTACGGACAACGGACCTTTCACCTTTTCAATCACATAGCTTTTCAAAAATTCTTCTGCGAACTGGAGCATTGCGGATGAGACTTCCTCATCTTCCATGCATTCATAAAGGGCGATATATCCTTCTCTGATTCCTTTATACTGGTTCAGCTCTTCGTTGATTCCAACAAGCAGCCTTCCTTGAGGCGCTCCATCTTTATAGGCCACAACAGCCACATGGGGGCCTGCTTTGTAAAGGCTGTTGTTCTTTCCTCGTAGAAGGTTCTTCATCTCATGAATCAGCGGGGGTACCCATGAAGAATCTTCTTTATAAAGCTGAAAAGGCAGCATCACAAAATCACGAATCTCTCTCCTTGTTTGTATCTTCCTGACATGAACCATTTTCAACCCTCCAGTCCCAACAAAAACCATAGCACCTTATCTGTAATAATCCTCATACAAGAGGTCTGTGTAACGGGCACAGGACAAAGACATCTCCTTATCCATCACCGGACTATGTAGAATCCCCTGTCTGATACAAGCATTGATGTGATCTACTTCATAGAACATCTCAAAGGGTTCTGGAAACTCAATTTTCTCTGATTCTCCACTCCTATCTATAAGCTCTGCTTCCCTGGCCTTCCAGAAATCTTTAATATAGATCTTTCCCTCTGTACCATAAAGAACACATCGGCTTTCCCCCTTGGCCAGGGTGGAAATCTTACAAGAAGCCAGCACCTCATCTTCGAATTTCATCAGAAAGGTGCACTGAAGATCCACTTCATCCCCTAGAACTGCCTGACCTTTCAGCTCCGTCAGATCACTTTTTTCCAGATACAACGCATGGGAAAAGATGTAGTTGCCACTTCCTAAGAGAGCACCTCCGCCCATATCCCGATGGTAAAACCATTGAAAAGAAACATCCGGAACAAAAATATCGTATTCCATAAGATTCAGCTTCCCGATCCTTCCTTCTTCCAGCCACTCTTTGACTTTTGCGGTTACTGGGAGAAACAGTGATTTCTGGGCCTCCATGATAAACCGTCCTCTTTTCTCAGCTTCCTCAAACAGCTCTTTCGTATCCTCATGGGTAAGAGTCATGGGCTTTTCCACCACCACATGTTTTCCATGTGCAAGTGCGAGAAGCGCATGTTCTTTATGCATGAAATTGATGGTCGGCACATACACCACATCCACCATCGGATCTTTCACAAGCTCCTCATAGGATCCATACCATGTAGTGATATGAAGCTCAGAGGCTTTCTTTCTTGCACTTTCTTCTGTCCGGGAACAGATGGCATAGATCTCACCTTCTGAAGATGTGCGCACCGCTGAAACAAAACGATCCACAATTCTCCCAGTGCCCATCACGCCATACCTTAATTTTTCCAAACAATCCACCTCCTGCATTCTCTCGTGTTCACTCTAAACCGTCATATATCTCTATTATACACCCAAACTCAAAATAGCCTATGCTATGATACAATAGAAGAAAAACCTGGAGGTATGTTTATGAATAATGTCATTGAACTCCTGAAAAGTCACACAAGCATTAGAAACTTCAAGGAGTATCCTGTAAGTGATGAAACTGTCATTGAACTTATAGAAGCTGGGCAAAGCGCTGCATCTTCGAACTTTGTACAAGCCTATACGGTGATTCAGGTAAAGGATCCTGAAAAACGTAGAATCATGGCTGAGATTGCCGGAAATCAAAAGCATGTGGAAACATCTCCAGTTTTCCTTGTCTTTGTAGCAGATCTGGAACGTGCCCGTTTATGCACCACACTCCATGGCGAGAAAATGGAGGAAGGTCAGACAGAAGCCTTTATCATTGCCACCGTGGATACAGCGCTCATGGCTCAGAACCTGATGATTGCTGCTGAATCTATGGGTCTTGGTGGCGTATACATCGGAGCACTTCGGAACAATCCTCAAATTGTCTCAGAATTACTCGAACTGCCAGAACACACCTATCCTCTTTTTGGCATGTGCCTTGGATATCCTGCATCCATAAACGAAAAGAAACCCAGACTCCCTGTCAAGCTGGTTCTGAAAACAGATACCTATCAGAATGGTGCTGAAGTTCAGCTTCTGGAAAAGTACGATCAGACCATTTCGGAGTATTACAGCAAGAGAAGCAGCCTGAACCGGTCCGATACTTATACGCAGCAGTTGGCCCGAATGTTCTCTAAACCTTTACGCCCCCATATGAAAGCCTATCTTTCAGAACAGAAGCTGAATACGAAATAAGAACCTGTCCTCTTTTCTGCTTTCATCATTTTGTCACCCGCCGCCCAAACGAAAAGCGTATGATAAACCTATCAAATACGAATGGAGTGAACCCCCATGAAACGCTCCCTGTTTACATTTTTTCTGATGACTCTGTTTCTGATGCTTTTATTCGGTTGTGCCCATCTGGAATCGCCTGATGAAGTGGAAGAAAACTCTAAAACTCCAGTGGAGACGGAAAACGGCGGGAAAGGTGGAATATTAGAGGAGATTGTTGTTGAAAGCCGCGATCTTCAGATGGATGAGTTTGACAAGGAGTATTACACTGAAGCAGATTTGGATGGGGACGGCATCAAGGATACCATCTCTTTAAGAACCGCCATCAACCCCTATTATGACGAAGTAATCTCCTATGAGCTTCATGTCAATGAAGAAGTAATGTCCTATGAAGGAGAAATGATCAGTCCTTTATTTCATGTGACAGATCTTCTCGCCACAGACAATCTTTTGGAAATCGCAGTTAGTGAGGAAGGACCCAGCAGTGATTATGCCACAGTGTTTTACCGATACATGAATGGAAAGCTCACAGTGCTGTCAAAACTGGAAGGATTTCTTGGAAAAATCCCAAATTCCGACATGAGCGGAAATCTCATTGTTCATGGAGACGGAAGAGTATCTACACTCTCCCGGGGTCAAGTGATGCAGACGTTCTTCTATGAGGATGAATATCTTCTCGTTTCTCCAACAGAACTGAAACATGTGGAAAAAGATCTTTATCCTATGGAAACTAAGGTTACTCTGCTGAAAAAACTGAAAACCGTCGTCAGCAGGTCTGACTCCTCAATCGCCTATGAGTTTCAGCCTGGTGAAAAAGCCGTTTTACTCGAAACAGACAACCGTAGCTGGGTATCGATCCGAAATGAGGACGGAGAAATATCATGGTTCCGTATCAAAGACTTCGGTATGATCCTTGACCAGGAGGAAAACGGGTTCTCCACAGACTTTTTTGATGGACTGAACATGGCAGACTAAAAAGAAGCTCTTTCCACATCCACGGAAAGAGCTTCTTTTTTCATGTTCTCAATGTCTTACTCCAGTTCCAGAAGAACACTTTTCAGTACCATTTCTATTTGTTTTCTGGACACTTCCTGAAGATCAAAGCCCTGTTCTTTCAGACACCAATGAAAAATGATTCCACGTGAGGTCATAAAGAGCATATCTACCACATCATCGGTGTTTTTCACATAGTACTCATTAAGTTTAGGCTGACGGTTCTTCAGTATGGTTTTCAGAACGTCCTGCATGGGACGCTTCCCTCTCACGAAGTAATGATTCCCCGTATTGTAGAATCGCCTGATAAATTCAAAGTCGTAAGTCAAGACAAATTGAACATAATACTCCATATATTCCAGGATCAGCTCATAAAGATTCTGTTTGTATCTCTCCGCCTGAAGAAAACGCTCAAAATTCAGGTCTGCACGTCGGAATGTTTCATAAATGACCCCTTCTTTATTTTCGAAATGGGTATAGAAAGAACCGATGGAAACCCCCGCCTCTCTACAGATTTCAGAAATGGAAGTATGTTCAAGACCTTTTGTGATGAATTTTTTCATGGCTACTTCATAGATTTTATCCTTTGTCTCCAATGCTTTTTCCTGTCTTGTCGTTCCTCTGGTTTCTTTCACAATATCCCCTCCGTATCTGAACACATTATACCCCAAACTTTCAAACTACTCCAAGAAATTAATATTTCTTGTCAATTATTGATAATATTTTAACTCCATGTTATTGTTTTAGTGAACTAATTCACCGAATATGTTCGTCCAAATATTATCAATTCAGAAAGGGGAACGTTATGAAAAAGATCGGAAAAAAAATTACTGCTGCGTTACTGCTGCTGCTCTCGATTTCATTTGCAGCATGTGGCACCAAGGAGCCAGCAGCTCCAGAAACGCCAGAAACACCTGCTACCAGTGAGGAGGACCTGTTCACACCTGGCACATATGAAGGAACGGCCAAAGGGTATCATGGGGATATTACCCTTACAGTGACCGTAGATGAGAACAACATTCTTGAAATCAAATCAGAACACACAGAAACAAAGGGTCTTGGAGATAAAGCTGTAAGCACGCTCACTGAAGCAGCGCTTGAAAAAGCTTCCTTGTCCATGGACCTGGTCAGTGGAGCAACCTATTCTTCCCAAGGATTTCTTGCCGCGCTTGAAGCTGCCCTGGTGAAGGCTGGTGCAGATATTGAAAAATTAAAAGTCAAAGAATCCGTAGAGGTGGAGAAAAAAGACCAGGAGTTTGACACAGAAGTAGCAATCATCGGTGGTGGAGGCGCAGGTTTAGCAGCTGCCGTTTCGGCTCATCAGAACGGTGCGAAGGTTCTGCTTGTAGAAAAAATGCCAAACATTGGTGGAAACACCATCATCTCTGGCTCAGCCTTCAACGCAGTAGACCCAAAGAGACAGTCTGCTCAGGGCATCGAGGATTCTGTGGAAAAACACTTCCAGCAGACCTATGAAGGCGGAGATAAAAAAGGCGATCCAGAACTGGTTCGAGTTCTGGTTGAAAATGCTTATCCAACCATCGAGTGGCTGGAGTCACTGGGCATGAAGTTCACAGACAAAGTATTCACCGTCCTTGGCGCTCTATGGCCAAGATCACACAAGCCCGTGGAGCCACTGGGTACAGGTTATGTCAATACCTTTATGAACTACATCAATGAACATAAAGATGACATTACAGTGCTTACTGAAGTGGAAGCAAAAGAGCTTCTTGTAAATGCGGACGGCGCTGTTACTGGATTCCTTGCTGAAGGAAAGAACGGAAAGATCACTGTAAATGCCAAGAATGGCGTCATTATCGCCACAGGCGGATTTGGTGCAAACGTTGAAATGAGAGATCAGTATAACACCATCTGGCCAAAGCTTACCAACATCAAGACCACCAACCACAGAGGTGCCACTGGTGATGGAATCCTCATGGCTGAAAAGATCAATGCATCCATTGTTCAGATGGAAAACATTCAGCTGCTTCCTATGGGAGACCCTGAAACAGGCAGCCTTTCCGGGAATATCGAGCAAGGTGTGGAAAACAGAATCTTCGTCAATGCGGAAGGAAACCGATTCGTGGATGAAGGAGCTCGAAGAGATGTGATGACCAGAGCACTGATGGAACAGGCAGATTCCATGATGTGGGTCATCGTCGATCAGCATTCTTATCCCACTGGCGATACTGTAAACAACTTCAATGAAACCATAGATTCCCTTGTAAAAGAAGGAAGAGCCTATAAAGCAGATACCCTGGAAGATCTTGCAAAACAGATCGGGGTTGAACCAGAGAATCTTGTGAAAGCCGTAGAAGCTTTCAATGCATCTGTTGATGGTGCAAAAGATGAATTCGGAAGAACACTGTTCATGGATAAACTTGATACAGCTCCATTCTATGCCGGTAAGCGCGTTCCTACCGTACATCACACCATGGGTGGAATTAAAATCACTCCTGAAACCAGAGTGGTGGACCAGAACGGAGAAATCATCAAGGGGCTCTTCGCCGCTGGTGAAGTCACCGGTGGAATCCATGGCGCCAACCGTTTAGGTGGAAATGCCCTGGCTGATGTTCATACCTTTGGACGTATCGCTGGTGCTACAGCTGCCACAGAAGGAAACGAATAAAAAGATTATTTTAGAAGGGGCCGTTGCAAAATGGCCCCTTTAGCGTGCAGATGATTTTATAGCTGCTATCAATTTTCCTGCCATTCTTCAGTATCTAGACAATTTTCGAAGATTCGGTATAAATGTGGGAGATATTCAGAAGGTATGATTACACTCTTCCCGTGAGTGGTTCGTAATGAGGAGGCAGCAGCTTAAATCAACAATTTATAGTTTAATCAAGAATAAAACCTATAAAATACCTGGTATGAAACAGCACAGCATAGTATGAAGATATGATTGAGGTTGAAAAATAAATGAGAATATCTCAAATGGAATGTACAAGATAAAATAATAATAACAAGGATACCTTAGAAATAAAAATTGACACGGTGTCATTTGTTGCTATAATGAATAATGACACGGTGTCAATAATGAGGAAGGAGAAAATCAATGCCTAAGGAAAATTTCTATAATCTTCCAGAAAAGAAACGGAACTTAATTTTAGAGGCTATAAAAAAAGAGTTTGAAGAGCATTCAATAAAAGATGCCAGCGTTAAAGATATCGTTGAAGCGTTGGGCATCTCAAGAGGAAGTTTTTATACGTATTTCAAAAATCTTGAAGAAAGCTACTTTACGATTCTTGAACGGGAGACTATTGAATTCCATGAAATATTCTTAAAACTTTTTCGCCGTGAAAATGGGAACCTCTTTAAAGCACTAGATTTTTTTGGTCAGGAATTGGCGAGGGAGTTATTCAAGAAAGAAAAGTATGCTCTCTACAAAAATCGTTACTTATACTGGACACCCGACCTGGCTGCACTCTGGAGAGAGTTCCATATGGAGAACAGGCATGTGAACAGCCTTGAAATGGATGTAGCGTTCAAACAGGTTGAAGATGGAAGGATGAAAGAGTTCATGCATTATATCAAGGCTGTTGTTCATGAGCTCATCAGGAGATCCTTTCTTGAAAACTGGAGCCAAGTGATTTTTCTGGAGCATTATGAAAAGCAAATATCATGGGTAAAATATGGCTTAAAAGATATATTAGAATAACAGAATAAAGGAATAAAGGTGAATTTAATGGGATTATTTGAATCGATATTTGATCTTAGTTATTTAATACTTGTCATTGGTTTTGGCGTCAGACTACTTCTTCTAAAAGACAAAGGCGCAAAGCTCTTTGGTCTCATGGGAGTGCTCCTGGGCGCAGGAGATGCTTTCCACCTCATCCCCAGGGTGATTTCCCATTTGAGTGAAGGCGGATTTGAAGCCAATGCCACAGCTCTTTCCTGGGGGCAGTTTGTGACATCCCTCACCATGACCCTCTTCTACCTGCTGTATTACTACTATTACAAAAGACAGACCCAAAAGGGAACAAAGCTTAAGGATATTCTTGTCTACGTTCTTGTACTAGGGAGAATTATTCTGGTCCTCTTACCTCAGAATGAGTGGGGAAGCATACCGGGAAATTATACATTTGGTATTCTTCGTAACATTCCTTTTGCTCTACTTGGTTTGCTGCTCATCAAATGGTCATGGGATGAGAGAACCAAAGACGGGATGAAACATATGGCGGTACTGATCTTCTTCAGTTTTATTCTATATGCGCCAGTGGTGCTGTGGGCACAAGCTTATCCTTGGGTCGGTGCGTTTATGATGCCCAAGACTGTAGCGTATCTTCTGCTGGTTTATGTAGGTTTCAAACACTATGTTAAAGAGTTTAGAGTCCAGAGCTTGATCGAGTTGTCCTTTGCGAGTCTTATTCTAGGACTTGTTGGAGGGGTGTTTTACCGCGAGTTTACAAAGGTCTATGGGTTTACTGATTCGACCTATCTTGGGAAAGTCCATGTCCATGCCCTGGTGCTGGGTTTCTTGAGCTTACTTGTATTCTACAGCATTGTCTCCAGAAGCAATAAAAAAGACCTCACCAAAAGTCTACGAAGGCCTATCTATTTATGGGTATCAGGTCTTCTCTTAAGTATTGTGATGATGATGATCCATGGCATCATAGAGGTAACAGGAAATTATTATGGTTCAGCACCTGAGGCGGCCATTTCAGGTATAGCTGGAATGGGGCATATTCTCCTTTCAGTGGGCATTGTCTGGAGTATGCTTATCCTCAGCAGAGAAGATGTGAAGAACAGCTAAGCTAACCATTGCGATGAAGTGGAACTCATGATGATGGCGAAAAGTAAATATCGTAACAGTCATGGTACTATGAAGTTTTTATTAATGCGTAAATTGGGTTGCATTTCAGCCTCATAATACTTTTTATACGAAATAGATCATGCTAAGGCGTAAATATTCTTCTGCTTCTTTGAGGGGCTGTTGCAAAACAGCTCCTTTTTTGCACAGATAGTTTAACTTGGGGTTTCTATCTGTTATTTCCTGTAAATAATAGGAAGAACTTCTCTTAGAGCCGGTTCCAATAAGTACTAATCAAATTATACCGAACAGAATAACTACTGCGATTTTAACAGTGATATCCCATGGTTGAATTCTATATAAATTTAATGCAGCTAAGAAAGATTTTAAAACTGACCTAGGCTTATTTCTCATGCCTTGAAAATTAATGCTGGATATTCACGCTTGATTAAGCATGTCTATGAAAGCTTATGTTTATCAATATTCGCAAGAAAAAAAGAGCTTCCAAAGAAACTCTTTGCGTATTTATTCACTCATTTTCCTCGACTTGTCCACACAGGCATCCACAGCTGAAATCACTGCATGCCGCAGCCCTTTTTCTTCGAGAACCGCTACCGCTTCAATGGTCGTTCCCCCAGGAGATGTGACCATATCTTTGAGCATTCCCGGATGAATCCCTGTCTCCAACACCATTTTTGCTGCGCCAAGCACGGCCTGAGCAGAAATGTCATAGGCTTCTTTTCTAGGCAGTCCGTTTTTCACTGCAGCATCTGCCATGGCTTCAATAAACATATATACATACGCCGGAGAAGAACCTGCGATGCCAGTGATGACGTCCATGTGTTTTTCGTCTATGACAGACACCTTCCCCATCACCGATAAAAGCTCTGTTACTTCTCTTCTTTCTTCAGAGGTCAAGCTGTCTGAAAAACTGACGGCTATGACACCTTCCGATACCGCCACAGGCGTATTGGGCATAATCTTTACAATCTTGCGCTCCTGCCCCAGATACTCCTTCATCTTGTCAATGGTGACACCAGCCGCCAGACCAATGATCAGTGCATCATCCTTTAGAGCGCTTCTTGATTCCTTCATCACAGTTTCATATGCATAAGGTTTCACTGCAAAAAACAGAATATCTGATTCCTTTGCTACTTCCTGATTTTTCTCTGCGACCCGCACACCGAAGGTTTCTTTGATGTTCTCTCTGGTGGTTTCCCTTTGTGTGGACACAATGATTCCTTGGGGCAAAGCAATCGCACTTTCTATGAATCCTCTTACCATGGCTTTTCCCATATTTCCGCAGCCGATAAATCCTATGGTTTTCTCCATATATATACCTCCTGAGCTTAGACAATTACATTCTGTTTCGTTCTTTCACTTCACGGTCCACATCTCGTTTGTGTGCCTTTTCAAGAAGTGCATCACGCTTGTCGTAATTCTTCTTTCCTTTCGCCACAGCAACAGCCAGCTTCACACGGCCATTCTTAAGATAAAGGGACAAAGGAATGAGTGTATACCCATCTCTTTGGCTTAACTGCTGAAGCTTCAGAATCTCTTCTTTATGCAGAAGAAGTTTTCGGTCTCTAAGAGGATCCCGATTGAAGATATTGCCCATTTCATAAGGCGAAATATGCATTCCTACAATAAACATCTCTCCATTTTTAATTTCAGCATAGCTCTCTTTCAGATTTACTTTGCCCATTCTGATGGATTTCACTTCTGTACCAATGAGCTCAATACCAGCTTCATAGACTTCTTCAATAAAAAAATCATGTCTGGCTTTTCTGTTCTCAGCAAGGGTCCTGTTTTTTCGTTCTTTTTTATCCATGCCATCATCACCTCGTATTCAACCCCTATTTTATCACAGGTTCCATTTACTTGCCTATCTTTGTTGCCCATAGTACTACTGTTCAGGAAATTTTAAGCTAATTTTGGGGTACATTCTCTATAATTCAATGGTATTATTATCTTTTAGAGGAAGAATCCTTATTATTTCATAAAAGGAGTATTTATGCGCAATTATAAAATCATAACCGATTCTACTTGTGATCTTCCATCCACTGTGATACGGGAACTTGACGTTCATGTTATCCCAATGGAATATATTCTGGATGGCGTCAGTCATTTTCAGGATCTTGAAGATGAAGGTGAGAAAACTGCATCTTTTTATGGGCGTCTACGGGAAGGAAAAGTATCCAGCACTTCCATGATCAACACAGCAAGGTTCATGGGTGTTTTTGAACCCTATCTGAAGGCAGGCCAAGATATACTTCATATATCTTTTTCTTCAGCACTCAGCGGCAGTTATAATGCCAGCAGAATGGCAGCCGAAGAACTGAAAGAACTCTATCCTGAACGTAAAATTCTGGTTTTGGATTCTATCGCTGCTTCTATCGGACAGGGACTCCTTGTCTACCACGCGGTACTGAAAAAACGGCAAGGTTTGACTCTTGAGGAGCTTTATGTGTGGCTGGAGGAGAATAAGAAGCAGATCTGTCATTGGTTTACAGTGGAGGATCTGATGCATTTGAAAAGAGGCGGCCGAATCAGCGCACTCTCCGCAAATATCGGTACAGCACTGAACATAAAACCCATCCTTAGCGTGAACATGGAAGGAAAGCTTGTGAATCTCGGAAAGGTCATGGGCAGAAAGAAATCTCTTTCTGAACTGATCATAAAAATGAAAACCTCCATTGGAACTCCTGAAAACCAAGTGGTCATCATCGGACACGGTGATTCATTAAAAGACGCAGAATTCCTTTCATCGAAACTGAAAAATGAACTTCATGTGAAAGAGGTCATTATGACACAGATTGGGCCTATCATAGGAAGCCATACGGGTCCAGGCATGATTGGTCTGACCTACATGGGAGAACGAGAATCTCAACAGCCCTCATAGTGTGATTAAAAAGGACAGAATGCAAGAAACCGCATTCTGTCCCATTTTATTGGATCTGTTATGAAGCTACTGGCTGATTTTCTCCTGAATGTAGGTCTCAATCTCTTCCAAGGATGTTGCATTCATAATCTTCGGAAAAGTATCCCTTGCAAACAGCAGCCCTTCAGCGGTTTCCATAAATGCAAACCGCTCCGTGTCGAGAATCGCGTACTCAGCCACATCTTTCATCTTCAGCACCTTTCCATTTTCTTCCCACACTTCCTCATTCTGATATTTCAGAGGCAGGAATATTCCTCTTTCTCCTGGTTTCATGGCTCTGGTGATGTTGAAATCAGCTCCCATCACCTGTCCCGTATCCACGGGTCCAGGCAGCATCACACGGACGGTTTCTCCTGGAGAAAGTTCTCCATCGTATACCTTCTCCACTTTCAGTATGGCCATGGCCCGGTAATGCACCATACCATCAAAATCCATACTGATATTTTTCACATCCTCCACGGTTCCTAAAAAAGCATCCGTATCAAATAGAGTAAACACATCCTTCTCTGTGAAAAGCATCGTTATGGCTCCTGCGCCAGTATTTTCAAGTTTCACTTCAGAAACTTCCTTTATTTCTACTCCGTTACTGGAGTACAGCACGTCGCCCTTATCCTTTCCCATGAAATAACTGGCACTGAAAACCAGCATCAGCAGCGCCGCTACTGCACCTGTCATCCAAATAGATCTTCTGTTTCTCATTTTTAATCCTCCCTTTTTCTCATGAGCAAGCCTCTCCTGATGTAAAATATTCTGATACATCCTATTTTTTTCCAGTTCAGTAGGTTTTACATTTTCCAGAGCTTTCTTTAATCTATTTCCCATCAATAAAGCCACCTCCTAGTTTGTTCTTCAGTGCTTCTCTGCCACGCTCAAGATGTGTCCGAACCGTTGAATGAGATATCCCGAGCATTTCTGCAATCTCTTTACTTTTGTATCCTTCAAAATAATGTAAGTACAAAGTAATTCTGTATTTTTCAGGAATTTCCCATAACGCATCCATCACTTCCCTTGTATCTTCCTCTTCCATGAATACAGGCAAGTTCCAGTCTTCCACTGGTGATCTTTTAGACCACCAGTGTTTCAGATGATTTTTGCAAAGATTCCCAGCTGTAACAATAAGCCATGCTTTCACATGTTCTTTGGACTGAAAGGAGTCCGATTGTTCCATGAGTTTTATGAATGTATTTTGCACCATATCTTCTGTATCCGCAGTGTTTTTCAGATAGGTGAAGCAGATACGGTACACCATATCCACATTAGTTTCATAGATTTCCTCAAAATTTTCTCTGCTTCGAAGCATAGTCTGCAGCAATCTCTCCCCCTCCTTTCACTTGTAATACAATCCTAAAGGGTTAAATGTCTCAAGAAGTGACAAATACTTTTCTTAAAGATAAAAATCAAAACATTTCTTCTGTTCTTTTTTTGAAGCTGCCCCCAGATCCTAATGACAAAAAAAAAGAGCCCTTTTACAAGGACTCCAGAACAGTCTATACGTAATATAAGTTTTCAGATGGGTAAACAGGTTCACAGGTCACATCAATGCCCAGTTTCTTTAGAATCTGCTCATCATCCTTATTGAGCATCACCGTGGAATGGGCCTGTACCCCCTCCAGCTCTCCGAGTTTCTCCACAGCAAGCTGAGCAGTGGGATTGGTCACTGCCCCGATGGTCAGCGCAATGAGCACTTCATTTGCATTCAGTGTGGTGATTTTACTGTGAAGCTTATCTTTTTTGAGGCTTCTTATGGTTTCAATGATAACAGGAGACAGAAGATAGATCTCGTCCCCAATGTGTCCCAGATACTTGATTGCATTGAGAATCGCTGCGGAGCAGGAATCCATAAGATTGGAGCTTCTTCCGGTTATGACTGTGCCGTCATGAAGTTCAAAAGCCATCACAGCAGGAACTTCCTTATTCTCACATCTTGATTTGAGTTTCTCCGAATACTCTCTGGCTGGCCTTACTGGAACCCGATCCTCTTTCTTTAATGCCAGCTCCTCCATGATCAGTTTCATACGGTTTAAGATCTCTTCATCCACCAGACCTTTCTTATAGTCACATTCGGTGATAAAGTTTCTTCGGATGATTTCTTGTCTGGAAGCTTCTTTAATCACTTCATCGTCAATGATGCCAAACCCCACCCGGTTGACCCCCATGTCTGTAGGACTCTGATATACAGATTCTTTTCCTGTGATTTTTTCGATGCTTCTTTTGACCACTGGGAACATTTCCAGATCCCGGTTGTAATTCACAGACACCTGCTGGTATCTCTCAAAGTGGAAATAATCCATCATATTGACATCTTTCAGGTCCACCGTGGCAGCTTCATAGGCAATGTTCAGAGGATGCTTCAGTGGCACATTCCAAACCGGAAAAGTCTCAAACTTCGAGTACCCCGCATGATTGCCAAGCTTATACTCATGATACAGCTGATTGAGGCATGTGGCGAGCTTACCGCTATTAGGGCCTGGCGCTGTGACTACTACGATGGGCTTTGTGGTAGGAATGTATGGATTTTTTCCATAACCTTCCTCACTGACAATCATATCCACATCAGAAGGATATCCTGGAATGGCACGATGGGTATAGACTTTGATGTTTCTTCTCTCCAGTTTCGCAATGAAGACCTTGGTCGAAGGCTGGTCATTGTACCTTGTGATAACCACGCTGTTCACCGTAAGCCCGTATCCCCGGAGCTCATCAATCTGTCTGAACACATCCATATCATACGTGATGCCATAATCACCACGGATCTTATTTCTTTCAATATCTCCCGCATAAACGGCTATAATAATTTCTGCTGAATCTTTCAGTTTCTGAAGAAGTTTGATTTTGGCATCTTCATCGAATCCTGGAAGCACTCTTTTGGCATGCTTGTCTCCAATGAGTTTCCCTCCAAACTCCAGATATAGTTTATCGTAGTCATTCACACGCTCCAAGATAAATTTGGACTGTTCCTCAATATATTTTTGTGGATCAAAACCCTGTTTTCTCATGCCATCCTCCAGCTATTTATTCATCTTTACTTCGTTTCATATTTCTCAACCTAAACTATAACATGTCATGGAAAAAATGTTAAGTTTCATATTTGGGGTCAAAGGCATCGGCTAGGTTCATGAAAAGGTTTTTAGCATATTATTCATAGTTATTGGTCATATTTTCCATTTCTTTGTGATACCTTCAAAGTGAAAGAAATCGGAAGGAGTGTTGCAGTCATGAAAAAACACCTCATAAAACCCATTGCAGCTTTATTGGCAGTACTGCTTTGCTTCCTGGCTGTTCCAGGACTTCGGATGATTTTTATACTCCCATTTTTTGATCTGTACTCCGGAAAAAACAGCGTTGAAAATAAACTTGGATTTGAACTGACAATGCCTCTTCATGGCACTTCCATGCAGCCAGTGCTCCTCACATACAATGACTCTAATCGAGCTTCTAAGGCTCTTCATATGCCTGTTTCTTTCACGGTGGACTATACCTTCAGCAGGCCATCTTTTTTTCTAGGCAGAAGCCATGTCATGGATCCTGATGAGTCACTCTACAGCTCCTTTGCTGGCGTCTACTGGGTTTCAGGAGCTGGTCATCCACTAGCCCTAGAGGAGCTTGCTCTTCTTGTGGAGTTCGATGTGAAAAAACTGCTGCTGCCTTCCTTTGGTCTATCCTCAAGCGAGGTGGTGTTTGAAAAGAAACATGTCCTGAAATCTGGTTCTCCTGTGATGATCAGATCCGATGCATTCACGAAATATACCGGTTCATTTGACATGTCAACTCCACTTCATCCAAGAGACTTTCAGCTTTCCTACCTTCTTTATGGGATTCCCCCAAAAAGCTTCGAGTTCTATCCAGTTCAGCCCATGCATGGTGTTCTCCTCCAGCATTATTATCCAGACGAGGATCTGAACCTCATTCTTTATGCTTTGGCTTCCAGTGAAGATACCGTACAGAGTCTTGAAGAAACCCTACTTAAGAAAGTACAGATTAAAAGAGACGCATATTGACCGTTACTTAAACTCTTTTCTCTTCTCTTGATCTCATCTGGTACTGCTTCGGTGTGATTTCATAATGCTTCTTGAACGTTCTGATAAAATAGGAGTAATTCTGAAATCCACAGCGAGCTCCTATTTCCATGGCGGAAAGATCCGTCGCTTCCAGAAGCTTTCTTGATTTTTCCAGCTTCAGCATTGTGAAATAATTGAGATAACTGGTTCCAGTATAGTTCCTGAAAAACTTGGAGAAATAAGAGGTGCTATACCCTGCAAACTGCGCTGCATTAGCCAGTGTGATTTCTTCTGTTAGGTTTTCCAGAAGCCAGTTGGTCAGCTTTTTCATCCGTTCCATCTGACCTGCGGCAATCATTGGATCCTTGGAAGTCAGCAGCGTATGTCTTAGCCCGTGCAGCAGCCGGAACAGATCACTTTTCACAAGAAATCCAATTCCTTCCTCCTCATGCTGTTCCCGATAAGAGATGAGACTTTTTATGGTGTGAAGCACTTCTTTCTTTCCTTCCTCCTCGAAAAAAGACTCCACCTGAAAATGCTTCGATCCCAAAAGAAGTGGATGCAGCAGCGATTCATTGAGATGATCCTCATCTTCTTTCGACATTAAGAAGTTCAGATGAAAGAGTACGTTATAGTAAACAGCATGCTTTCCTGGAATTTCCTCCATGGCATGGATCATGCCCGGAGAAACCACATAAAACTTTCCTGCTTCTGCTGTATATTTCTGTCCATTCACCATCAGCGTCAGCATCCCTTCTTCCACATACAGCATCTCCATTTCCTCATGCCAGTGCATTGGATAATAGGTGAAACCTTCGGGAATCTTTGAGCGGTACACAGCAAAAGGGAGCCGGTCTACGCCGTGTCTCTTTATTTCATATTGATGCAGTCCGATATTAGGATTCTTTTGTATCATTTTTCATCACATTCCTACAAGTTTTTCTATTAATTAGATTATATACTATGATATGAGAAAAATTTTATCAAATGAGGATGATTATATGAATGAACAAAAGAAACTGCTGAAGCTCTCCTTCCCACTGTTTTTTGAGAGCCTTCTATTTTCCGTCATCGGGAGTGTGGACACACTGATGCTTTCAAATTATAGTGACACTGCTGTAGGGGCTGTAGGGGTTGCAAATCAGATTCTCTTTCTGGTTCTTATTGCAGGAAATGTCATTGCTCAAGGAGCCGGTATCCTCATGACACAATTTGTGGGAGCCAAAAGAAAATCTGAAGATCTGCAGACTCTGACAGTCACAGCACTCATGGTGAATACCGCTTTGGGACTCTTCTTCAGCACCCTGCTCGTCCTGTTCTCCCAGGAACTTTTAGGCATTATGGATCTGGATGGGGAGATGCTTAGATTCTCTTCTGAATACTTCGTCATCATATCAAGATACCTTTTCATACATCTGATGACCATGACATTTTCCGTTTATCTCAGATCCCATGGTGAGACAAAGACAGCACTTAAAGTCTCCATTCTCATGAATGTTGTGAATGTACTGCTCAATTACATCCTTATTTATGGACATGCAGGATTCGATGCGCTGGGTGTTCAAGGCGCTGCCTACGCTACCGTGATATCAAGAATTGTTGGATTTTGCGTACTAGGGTCCATTGTGTACAAAATGGGGTTCCGTCTGAAGAGCTTCCGATTCAGACTGGCTTCTATGAGGCAAGTTCTGCCACGCATCTTAAAGCTTGGGGCTCCAGCTGCAGGCGAACAGATTTCATATAATCTCGCAAAATTTGTCATGATGATTTTTATCACCAGACTGGGAGATGTGGCCATCACAGCCTACTCCTACAGCAATACCCTTGCAGGTTTTGTCTACATTTTCTCTGTATCCTTAGGACAAGGAACTGCCATTATGATTGGATGGTATACTGGGTCGGGACACAAAGAAAAAGCAAAGTTCCTCGGAACTCATTCCGCGAAGCTATCCTTCTCGATCAGTATGATTCTCTGTACACTTCTTGTTGTTTTCCGAGTTCCCCTTTTGGGCATTCTCACAGACAATCTTGAAATCGTAGCCCTTGCAGGACATGTTCTGCTCTTCAACTTCATCGTGGAGGCTGGCAGAAGCCAGAACCTTATTTATGTGAATGCTCTGCGTGCAGTTGGAGATGTGCATTATCCCTTCAGAGTCTCACTCCTCTCGATGTGGGGCATCGGTGTCTTCTTCTCCTATATTTTCACTTTCTCTTTTTCTTTCGGGCTGCCTGGCATCTGGATTGCCCTGGGTCTGGATGAGATAGTGCGAGCACTTCTTTTCAGAAAAAGATGGATCACCGATTCTACTCAGGCAATATGGTCACCAATAGAAAAACAGGTGTAGAAATCAAGTCTCTACACCTGTTTTATTCTTGTTTCTGAAATCAGTTTGTGGTAAATCGGCGTAATATCCGGTTCATCAGCCTTTACATCAATGTCCTCCAGCAGCACCCATTCAATACCTTTGGTCTCAGCTTCGTTCACTATGCACTCTTCTTCCTCTTTCGCAATCAGTACAAAGGCAGCATTGAGGTGCAGATGAGGAGAAACGTAAGATCCGTTCTTCAGATGGCCTTTTACTGGCAAAATATCCAGTCTGTAAAGAAGTGCTCCATTTCTGCTTATAACTGGACTGAAATGGCTGAGTCCGGTCTCCTCCTTCGCTTCCTTTATGGCCACATGAAGTAAATCTTCTTCACCATCAGCATGTCCTCCCTGCCATGTCCAGGCATCATATATTCTGTGATGAATCATGAGCATCTTCGTGGCAGTTTCATTCAGTATGACCGTGGAGGCCGTCATATGAGCCATCGGATCTTCTCTCGTAAGCACTGCTTCTCTATTTCTCTCTATATAGTTCAGTATGGAGTCTCTGATCGCTTTATCTTCTTTCGTCTGTGGCAAGTACTCTTCCACAAGAGCATAATAGTTCGTTCGCACAAGCAGTCACCTTTTCCCTTTGTTCTTACTATCCTTTGTCAGCAAGAGCTGTTTTTGAGCATCTTCAATAAACACTGAATGTAATAGATTCTTTTCTCCGCAGTATCAATATTTCTGCTGTATAACCCATCGTTGGCATTGTCTTCCGTTGGGTGGACCATCGCAGACATAAAAATCATCTTTTTGATTTCCAGCTCATGCTCACCAAGATATTCTTTCAGTGAAGCATTTAATAATGTAAACATATGGTTCAGTGTTCGGATCAGCTCCTCGGAAGCTGAACTCTTCACTTCACTTCTGTAAGCATCTTTTACTAAAACAACACTGTTTGGATACAATAACGCATACTTCATGGTCTCATTGGCATAACGGATCAGTCTTTCTTCCAAGTCCATGGTTGGATTCTCCAAAAACTCTACTGTTTTCAGCATATTGTCCGTATAGAACTCACGAACCAGAGAAAGAAGCTGTTCTTTTGTCTCAAAGTAATAATTGATTGCACCAAGATTTACCTTTGCTTCTTTGACAATCGTCCGGACGGGTACATCGACGGTTCCCTTTTGACCTATCAGGTACAAAGTACGGTCTACTATTCTCATCTCAACTGTATTTAAATCTCGCATGAAACTCCCCTCCTTACTTGAAGTCTAAACCAAATTTCCTATGAATTCATTAAAATCAAGCATTCATAAAAAATAAATAGAGTAGAACAACAAGTACAGAGCTTCTTATGTGATTTTAGGTTTTATGCTCCTATTCCGGTGTACCTTTTTTCTTGCTCTCGCCTGATGCTCAGGTCCCATCTGTTGGATTCAAACCGTCTCCTTCATCTTTTTTACTGTGACTCGATGCCATGCATTGAAAGAGCGTGTTCTTTCACTTTCACCTTTTCGTCTCATTGACATGTTGCTTTCTAGAGAAGCACATCAAATATCTTATCTTCTTCTATTGGCTTGTAAAAATAATATCCCTGTACCAAATCGCATTGATGTGACTTCAAATAATTCAGCTGCTTTTCGTTTTCTACGCCCTCCGCTATGACAGTATGCCCTAACCTGTGGGCCATGACAATAATATCTCCAGTGATGGCAGAGTTCTCCTCTTTTTCCGTTAGTTTGTCAATGAAGGACTTATCAATCTTCAAACAGTTGATATTGAGTTCTCTCTCCCTTGATAGAGACGAGTATCCGGTCCCAAAATCATCAATGGATATATGGATACCATGAGCTTTCAAAACTCCCAAAGTCCTATTGATGTCATCATAATCTGATGAGAAAACAGTCTCCGTAATTTCAATATGGATAGACTCAGGTGAAACCTGATACAAACTCATCGCATTGAGCAGATAAGCGCAGAAGTCTTCCTTCAAAAGCTGGATCGGAGAAATATTGATGGATACCCAGTAGGTTGTGAAGCCTTGATGATAAAGCCTCTTGATAAACCTCAGCGCCATATCAATGATACGTTCACCTATAGGAATAATAAGCTTTGATTTCTCTGCAACTGCGATGAACTCAACAGGAGAAACCTTTCCTAAATAAATACTGTCTAATCTGGCCAATGCTTCAAACCCAACAATGGTATGATCTTTGATGTTCAGGATGGGCTGATAATGAAGACTCAGTCTTTCCGGATTTATATGATCAGTGATCTGCACCAGTTCTTTCTTGATCTCTTCTTCTCGTACGAGACCCGCTTCCATTTCCTCGTCAAAAAAACTGATGGGCAGCTGCTCCTGATTTTCCAATCCTTTCTCGGAGGCAATGAGCATGCTCTTCAGCAGTCTGTCGCCATCCGCATTCTGGTGACTTTTGAACTCCACCACACCAAATCCAAGATTGATTCTTTCAAGTAGAAGGAGATTTTCAAGGCTTTCATGAAGATCTTTCGCAAACTGCAAAATATCCTCTTTTGAGGAAACCTCATGAAAGTAGAAAACAAACTGGTTATCCTGAAATTTATACAGCGACTTATCCGAGCTGCAGTAAAGAAGTAATGTATCCGCAATCTTCTTGATCAGGTCCTGCGTATAATGATATCCATATATCAGCGTGACAACGTGAAGATAGCTGAGATTCACCGCCATAAGGGCTTTTGAAGATCCATCATGACGATTCAGCTCACCTGTAAGAACTTTATCCAATGAATACTGGTTCCTTATGCCAGTCCAGCTGTCATGGGCCATCTGAAACTTCAGATTCTCCTCCATTCTCTTTTTCTCTGTCACATCCAGAATAATACCTTCCAGAGCTTCCAGTTCGCCTTCCCCATTGAAGATCCCTTGACCTTTCTCAAGAACCCATATTCTGCTTCCGTCTTTTCTGACGATTTCATACTCTGCATTTAATGTCTGACGTAACGGAAGAAGTTCACTCCATGCTTTACGCAGTGTATTCCGGTATTCTACACCAATAATATCTTCAAAAGGGATGGCCTGATTATGGAGAAGCTCCTCCGGATCATATCCCGTCAGCTCCTTCGCACCATCTGAGACAAACTCCATGGTCCAGTTCTCATCATATTTACACCGGTAGGCAAGTCCTGGCAAATGGGAAAGCAGGACAGATTTGCTGCGTTCGCTCTCCATAAGCCTCTGCTCTGCTTCTTTTCGTAATGTGATGTCTTGAATCATTGAAACATGATTGTACTTATGGTTTGCATGAAGATCAATCTTGGAAACCACCATGTTCACCCATACATAAGTGCCATCCGGCCTTAGAAATCTCTTATCCATGGTGTACCCTTCGATCTCCCCTAAAACCATCCTCTCATAATAATGAAGGTTCTCAGAAATATCATCCGGGTGCGTTAAAGTCTCCCATCCGATCCTCCGGAGCATCTCACTGCTGTATCCTGTGATCTCCTCATATACAGGATTGATGTTAATATAGGGATTTTCATCTTCTGTGCATGGTTCCCTGTTGAAAGACACTGCAATCCCTATGGGTGCCTGCTGGTAGATCTTATTATAGGTCTGAGTCTGCTTGGAGAACTCTTCCTCCAGTAATTTCTGCATCCGAAGCAGTTCTGTATGGATTTCGATTCTCGCAATGAGAGATTCCAGCTGGATGGGTTTTCTGATATAGTCCACAGCCCCCATCTGAAGACCTCTGATTTCATTATCGTTCTCATCATAGTTTGTCAGGATCATGACTCTTAGATTTCTTAGAAGTCCCTTCTGTTTTATGATTTCTAAAAACTCGAACCCATTCATCACCGGCATATTGATGTCCAGGATGACCATATCAAAAGGTCCTTCAGCCTCTAAAAGCGCAAGCCCCTCCTGTCCGTTGGAAGCTGTTTGAACTGTATAATGACCGAGCATTGACTTTATCATCAGTCGATCTGCCGAAGAATCATCAACCACTAGTATTCTTGTTGTCATTCTCTTATCTCCTCTTGGACGCGTTATTTTTCAACATAGTATTGGATTTCCACAAGAAGTCTTTGAAAAAGACCTGTAAAATCACTCTTATACATAAGAATATCTATATCTTTACCGTCTTGCAATACTTTTTGAAATTTCACACAATAGTCATATATTTCTTTTGCACCAATACTGCCTGAGCTGCTTTTCAGTTTATGAATGAGATGCTCCGCCTCTTCATATGCTCTGCTCTTTATCACTCTATCCAGTTCAGAGAGAAATTCCTGATTTTCTTTCAGGTACTCCCGTAGCACTTCCAAATACAGCAGTTCGTTCCCGCCCATGCTTTTCAGACCTGATGGAACATCCAGAAGCATGTTTCTTTTGAAAGAGCCTTCCGTCTCATCTAAAAAGGCAGCTACTTGGCGGATAAAATCATCTGGGTCAAAAGGCTTGCTGATGAAATGATTCATCCCATGCTTTTTGCATTTCTCTTTAACGCCAAGAACCACATCAGCAGTCATCGCAACAATAGGCACTTCCTTATCAAGAGCTCGGATGATTTCTGCAGATTCAAATCCATTCATTACCGGCATGTGCAGGTCCATGAGAACCAGCCCAATGGCCTTCTGATGCTCTTTGAACAGATCCACCCCTTGCAGACCATCGGATGCCACAATGGTGTCAACCCCAATTCTTGAGAGAAGAGATTTTGCAATGAGCTGATTGGTTTTGTTGTCTTCCACGAGAAGCACTGATTTTCGCATTTTCATCCCTTCTTTCCCCTGGTAGAGCTGCACCTCTTCATGTATTCCTGTGGTGGCTTTCGCTTCAAAAAGATCTACGATACCATCCAGAAGCACAGAGGGTATAATGGGTTTTCCTATTGCGAGATGCACTGGATAGTTTTTCACTTCATCAAAGAGTTCTTCCCTCATCATGGGCACAAGTAGAAGAATCTTAGGCTTTACGGTTATTCTCGAGTTTTCATAGATTTCTTTCGCAAACTGAAGCCCGCCGTTTTTGGGTGCATCATAATCCAGAATCAGCAAATGAATCTGCCCTGCAAAGGGTTTTGCACCGTTTTCCAGAATACTCAGGGCACTCTTTTCAGAGGTTGTCAGTTCGCACTGCATACCGAATGATCTCAAGTAGCTTTCGATGAGATTCATGCTTGCTCCATTTTTTTCAAGAACCAAAGTTCGGATGTCTTTGAACTGACTGGAAGAGAGTCTCCTGGAATACTGATCCTGACGCCCTTCATCCACAGGTAAAGTGATTTTCACTGAAAATGTTGAACCTTCATTTTCTGTACTGTACACTTCAATGGTTCCATGCATCAGTTCAACCAGATGTTTAACAATGGAAAGTCCTAATCCAGATCCACCAAACCTCCTGGTTATGGTGGAATCTGCCTGAGTAAAAGGCACAAAGAGCCTGCTGATCTGGGTGTCATTCATGCCAATCCCCGTGTCTTCGACAGTGAAACAAAGATGGTACTTCGATCCCTCCCTTGCCAAAAGCCTTATTTCCAGAAGAACTTCACCTTTTTGGGTGAACTTTGAAGCGTTGTTCATTAGGTTTA
Source organism: Proteiniclasticum ruminis (assembly GCF_900115135.1). Lineage (GTDB taxonomy): Bacteria > Bacillota > Clostridia > Clostridiales > Clostridiaceae > Proteiniclasticum > Proteiniclasticum ruminis_A. The sequence continues at coordinate 875,488 of NZ_FOVK01000001.1, forward strand.
AGAGAATCTGCTCCAATCTTTTTCCATCTCCCAAAAACCAGTTGGGCACCTTGGAATCTTTGATCAGTCTCAGTCCTATCCCTTGTTCATCAATCTTGTAAGACACGATACTGATCACATTCTGGATCACCTGATCTAAGCTGAAGGAAGTGATTTCCAGTTCAACTTTTCCTTTTTCGATTTTGGCATAATCCAGTATGTCATTGATGATGCTGAGCATATTATTGGATGCCTGAGTGATCCGATCAATATAGGTTCTTTGGGTCAATGTAATTTCGGTCTTTCGCAGAAGATAGGACATACCGACAATCGCGTTCAGAGGAGTTCGGACTTCATGGGACATCCGCGCAAGAAAACTGGATTTGAAATCATTTGCCTCCTCGGCCTCCATCTTTGCCGCCTCCAGTTCCAGCTGTGTCTCTTCCCTGTACTTCACTTCTCTTTTCAGCTTAAGGATCCAGTAAAAGGATACCCCAAGAATCATCAGTGCTATTGCTCCGATGAGGGCTATGATTCGAAGGAACGGACCAAAGTCCGGTTCACTGGAGACGGAAATCCATCTTGAAGCGATCTCCATGCGCTCCTCGTCCGTAATGGTATCCAGTGCTTTATTCAATATGCCAATGAGCACTGGCCAGTCTTTTCTGACTGCAAAATGGATGCCCAGATTTTTATCCGCTTCAAAAGCAGTAAACTTAAGATTGGTCAGCGCAGAATTCTGTATCAGATAGTTGGTGGTTGCCAGATTGCCCACAAAGGCGGCTTCAGTTCCATTCGCCACTGCAGTGAGCGCATCCTCCACAGAGTCGTAAAGACTCAGATTTATATTTGGAAATCCTAACAGATAGCTGTGATGTGAACTTCCTTTCTGAACCGCTACCAAAGAGCCCGAGAGATCTTCAATTCCTTGTATGCCCTTTTCATCCGTTCTTGTCACGATCACTCGTTTGAAATGGTAGTAGGCTTTAGAAAAAATGAAGTACTGCTCACGGTCCTTAGTACGAGATATGGCTGATAACATAGGTATCTCATGAGACAATGCCTTTTCATAGGTTTCAGGCCATGTCAGATTTTTCCGCACTTTAAATGTCAGCCCAGTCCGAGCTTCCAAAAGAGCCAGATAATCTGCAGTGATTCCCTTATATTCGCCATCCCGATCAAGAAACTCGAAAGGAACAAACAGGGGATCTATCCCAATTTCAATGATAGGATGCTCCTCAATAAATGTTTCTTCTTCTTCACTCAGGGCTATTTTTTCAGATGCTCGTCCATTCTCTGTGAAGAAAAGTGAAATTATAATTATACTGATGAGTACAGTAGCAATGAGATAAGCTTTTTTGAACACTAGATCTCCTGCTGCTCAAAATATGGACATCTCTACCCATGATAAGACTTTCCCAGTTTAGCGTGTCTGTCTTCGTGAGTGCAAATAATACACTCCACTTATTTAATAAACTTATAGAACACTCCCAGGGTGAAACTCCCCAAATAGCCTTGAGTACACACTTCCATCAGTAAGAATCTCCTGGTCTGTACGCCATTGCATCTCTTAGATACACGCAGACTTGAACACTATAACTCTGACTGATGCAGTTTCTGTACTTTGACTACTTGTTCATAGATATTTTGTCGAGCAGCTTCTCCTTTCTTATTTTGTTTCGTTGTTTCAGACATTCCTATTTCCTTGAAAGTCTTACTTTCCCGCGCTTTGGTTTCTTCTGTTGATTCATGATGTTTATCAGATCTCCATTTCTGTGGTTCTTGTAAAAAGTGTGTCTTCGGTAAAATTGGCATTGGAAAGCCATCTGAAAACACCAAAAATCAGTTGTATTTTACGTTTGTTCTTTGTTTGCTTCAGCTCGTCTTTATAGGCTCTTCAAAATGTCTGTGAATGAGATCTTCCTTACAGCACCCCTTTAATTCAAAGCTGAATATTCTGAGTATTTTTGGTAGTATTTCATATTTCTCAACAAAAGCAAATAATTTTCTCTATCTGTTTTCTATTCTTTTAGTTTAACACTACATAAGATTTATAGACAAATTCATTTTTTCGCCATTCTTCTTGAATTTATGTATAGTTTGCTGAATTATTATTGAAATCACTAAACATCATGTACAACTCGATATAAAGAACATCTTGTCCAATATGACGACTTCTCTGATGCTGATATGCTTCTCCATTAATTGAATGAAATCCAATATGAAATAAAAAACACAACTTCACAGAAAGCAATGATTTTGGACAATTAAGTAGGAAACTTGCATCAGAACAAAAATTATATTGACAAACTATTACGAGTAGCATAAAAATAGAGGGTAAATGTAAAATAAGCCTCTTAAATCTAAAGCGGGAAGTGGATCATGGAAAGCTCCAAACTGAAAGAAACTTATGAAAAGCAGCAATATCAGAACCAGGCAAACTTAGTTTATGTGAACACAATCATTATTGGCGCCATCCTGGTTTTCATCTATTTTTTTGTCCTGCAGACCTATAGAGTTGCATTCGCAAACGTTCTGCTCCTGGCAGTTTCTTATATGTCCATCAAGCTCAACCGTAAGGAACAGTACGCCCTGAGTTCTCTCATTTTCATCACCATGGTAGCCTTTACCGCATTTCTCCAGATTCATGAGTTCGGTCTCCGTACCGGATTCCAGTATTTTTATCTTAATCTCTCAGGACTTGTGATGTTCACCAACTGGAAACCATGGCAGAAAGCAGCTGGAACAATACTTCTGGTTTCCATTTTTATCCTTTCATTTAGGATGAGTTATCAGGTTTCTCCTCCAGTCGAGTTGAACTACTTTTGGGTTTTCTTTTTGCATTCGGTGAATATTCTGCTCAATGTGGCCGGTGTCGCAAACTCCGCTAATTACTACATCACCATCACAAAAAAGGCTCACCAGACCCTCACCGATCTGGCCATGAAAGATTATCTGACGGGTTTGATGAACCGGACATCCTTCGACCACTTTCTTCTCGAGCTTTGTGAAAGCAGAGTGAAGAAAGGCCACGGCATGTCCATCCTGCTGCTGGATTTGGATCATTTCAAGCGGATCAATGATACCTATGGACATCTCTGTGGAGATGAACTGCTTCGTCAGTTTGGTAAGATTCTTCAGGAACAGACTCGGAAAGAAGACTGCGCTGCCAGATATGGTGGTGAGGAATTTGTCATCGTCTCAAAGTCAGACTCCTTGATGGAGACGTCGCTGTTTGCTGAGAGCATCCGTAAAAGAGTCCATGACATGCAGTTTAACTATAAGGGCCAGATGATCTCGGTGACCTTGAGCATTGGTGCCCTTTTTATCTCTCCTCAGGCTGCCACCCATAGACAGGAAGCCCTGGAGCTTGCCGATCAGCTTCTTTACAGGGCAAAATCAGGCGGACGTAACAAGGTTATTTCTGACCAGCTGGCCAGCTGAATCTCAACACAGAAAAGCTCCTGGTTTCATTACCAGGAGCTTTTCTATGCGGCTACATACTTTTGTTGGTTCAAGACTCTGAGAGGATTGCACGTACTCTTGAATTGTTATACATACTATTGGGTCTTTCATTGGGAATCCTCTGGAGGACTTTCTTCGCGTTCTCCAGTTCTCCAAGATCAAACAGGTACAGTCCATAGGTATAAAGCACTTCTTCAAAATACACACCGTCCGGGAATCTTGTCAGATACTCTTCATACCACTTCTTAGCCTCCTCCGTCTTTTCCTGCCTCTGATATGTATTGGCAAGATAAAACACAGCTTCAGACTTATACTCAGGGATCTCTCCATTGTTCAGAATATGGTGAAATGCTTCCGCAGCTCTGTCATAATTGCCTGCTCTAAAGTCAGAAAGCGCTTCATCGTGCACTGCAACCTCATCCTCTGAGAAGACTCTGCCTGGAGTCACCGGTCCAGGTTCTTCAGTGACAGGTGGTTCCTCCTCAGGCTCTTCCACTACGGGTGGTTCTACTGGTGTCTCTACTGGTGTCTCTATTGGCGTTTCAACAGGTGCTTCAGGCTCTGGATTCTCCTCTGGCTCTACTACAGAAGGTTCTTCCTCTTTCGCCACTTCTTCACCCGGCTCCTTGGGTGCACTGAAATCCAGTGCTCTGGATAAACTATATCCAGCTACACCAAGAAAAACGAGAAGAATGAGGAATGAGGCCAAGGATTTTCCAGGATTCTTTCTTTTTTTCACAGATAACACCGACAGCTCATCCAGATATCTCAAAGCCTTCTCATTGCTGCTGTCAAGCAGTAATGCCTGATTCATATATTCTCTGGCATCATCCAGGCTGCCATTCAGAAAATGGCAATGCCCCATATGAAGGAGAAGCCCAACCATTTCAGGTTCCCGTTCGAAAAGATCCTTAAACACGCTGATGGCTCTTGTGTAATCGCCTTGATCTTCTGCACGGATGGCTTCTTTATAGAGTTTTTGAAAATCCTGGGCAGTATCTGCCTTATATTTCAGTAAGTACTCCACAGCCTTATTGTCTCGTGCTTTCACAGAAATACTTTTATTCCAGTAATATTTTGCTTTATCAAAGTTACAGAAAAGATACTCACAGTATCCCAAAAGGTTCATCGTTTCAGTATCTTCTGGATTTACCAATAGGCTGCCTTCTAGTATATCCCTTGCTTTTGAAATATTATTTTCTTCTAATGCGACTTGCGCTTCTTTCACGTTCTTGCTTGCTTGTTCCATTCGTTACCTCTCCTATCCTGTCTTCTGGCCACAACTCCATATGGCACTGTGCAATCAAATGGTATCTGATTTCTGTTCTATTCTATCGTAACTCTAGGGGAAAATCTATGACTTCCAGGTTATTTTCACTTTTTCATCAGATTATCTTCATGAACTTCATACTTTTTGAACTGAAAAACAAGAACCAGTTTAAAAGCTACTCCTTTGAAACTGGTTCCTGTTTGATCTCATCTTTTTGTATTGTCTGGACTGCTGGTATTACCTTTTATGATCAGAAGAGACTAATCCTCTGTGACCTTTCGTATTTCCAATATACTGTCATTATAGGACAAATCCCGCATTACTTTGAGTATATCGAGAGACTTTGGTAAATTCAGTGTATATATACACCCTTTCACGCCTTCGCCAGAACCTCTAATAAAATCCATATCGATGACGTGTATGTTCTTCGTATCAAAATAGGTGTCTATAAACTCAATGGTCTTTGATTTCTTAGTGAACTCCACTTCAAGCTTGATGTTTTTTCCACTATGAAACAGTCTGTCCTGAATTTTCTTCAGGGAGATCAGCACAATGACACAGATTACAAGGGCTGCCATGCTGATGATGTAATATCCGTAACCGATGGCTAGACCCAGACAAGCTACCAGCCAGAGTGTTGCTGCTGTAGTCAGCCCTTTAATGGATCCTTTGGTATGTATGATTGTGCCCGCTCCAAGAAAACCGATTCCACTGATCACTTGTGCAGAAAGTCTTCCATAATCCGCTCTAAGAATGTCCTGGAGCCTGCTGTCTTGTAGAACCCTCTGAATGATCTCTTCATTCATGGTTGCCTGAATCAGCGCAATAACGCAAGCGCCAATACATACCAGTATATGGGTCCTGAAGCCCGCTGGACGGTTTTTATACTCTCTCTCATATCCAATGAGCCCTCCTGCGAAAACTGCGATTCCAAGCCTGAAAAGCACTTCTCTATAATCTATCTCAATCACCTCCTGCTCGTATTTTATCTCTGGTTCAGTTCATCTAAACCTTTACATTCTGGTTTATATAGAAGGTCTCCCTATCTTCATAAGGAGACCTCCTCAGTGTATTAAAGATCTTGTATCATATATTTCACTGATGGAAAAGAAAAATCAGCTCGAATTGGACTGGCTTCATAATCTTCAGTTTTGGTCTCTCCAGAGAAAACAACCACAGCCGTTATGCCTGCATTGATTCCAGTTTGAACATCTGTATAGAGGCGGTCACCCACCATGACCATTCCAGATTTATCAAGACCATATTTGTCTGCAATGCTTTCCACTACCTCTTTATTGGGCTTTCCAATAACCTTAGGCTTTTTCCCAGTGGATGCTTCAATAAGAGCTGCCATAGCGCCCGCATCCGGCATAAAAGCATCGTTTGGCAACGGACAGTTGAAGTCAGGGTGAGTCGCAATATACTCTACTCCAGCCGCAATATACTCGCATGCTCCCCAAAGCTTTTCATAGGTGAGCGTTGTATCGAATCCAAGCACCACATAATCCACTTCCTGGTGTCTTTCTTTCACCAGCTGAAAGCCTTCCATCTCAAATTCCTCTTCCAGAGCAGGCGTCCCCAGCAAATAGATTCTGGCACCTTCCTTCTTTCTCTTGAGGTATCTTGTAGTGGCTTCCCCTGATGTGAAGATGTCTTCCTTGTCCGCATGAATTCCAAGCCTACCTAATTTTTCCACATACGAGAGTTTATTTTTCGACGAGTTGTTCGTGAGAAAAATATATCTCTTTCCCTTCTCCTTGATGGTCTCAAGAAAATCCAGAGCACCGTCTATCAGTTCATTTCCCAGGAAAATCGTACCGTCCATATCAAGAAGAAAAGTCTCTTTATCTTTTAATCTATGCAAAACATTTCTCCTTTAATTGAATAAGTTATAGGTGAACAGTGCAACTCCTTCAGAGTAAGTAATAAGGAGCAGTACCGCAATAAGTGCAATAATAAATGGCCATACTTCTTTTAGGAAGTCTTCCAGCTTTAGCCCTACAATGGTGCATACCGTAAACATCATGGAACCAAAAGGCGGTGTCAAACCTCCAATCATGATATTAACAATAAAAATCATACCAAAATGAATTGGATCAATCCCAAAGGATACAACAGCCGGTACTAGAAGTGGTGCAAGTATTACAAGTGCTGCGCCACCTTCCAGGAACATTCCAATAAACAGAAGAAGTGCATTAATAACCAAAAGAAGTACAATCGGACTGTCCGTCATATTCATGAGGAACTCCGTAATCATCTGAGGGATTCTTTCTAATGTCAGATAATATCCAAATACTTTAGCACTTGCAATAATAGCCATTACTCCACCGGTACCTTTTACAGTATCCATAAGAATAACAGGGATATGCTCCAGCTTAAGCTCTTTATAAACAAAGAATCCAACAATCACTGAGAAGAATACTGCAACGGCTCCTGCCTCAGTAGGTGTGAACATCCCCATTCTCATACCCATAATAATTACGAATGGAATAACAAGGGCCCAGATTGATTTGATAAACTGTCTGAGAATTTCACCAATACTAGCCATTTTTTGTCTTTGAGGAGTATAGTTACGCTTTGCTGAAATGATATGAACTGCAATCATAAGCGCAATCGTCATAAGGATACCCGGCATATAAGCTGCAAGGAACATATCTCCTACGGTCACATTCGCAATCAGCGCATATAGAATCAGATTGGTTCCAGGAGGAATAACTGGGCTGATGGCTGATGATGCTGCGGTAATCGCTCCGGAAAATGGTAGAGAAAACCCTTTCTTTACCATTTCAGGAACAAGGATTTTAGATTGCATCGCTGCATCTGCGTTCGCTGAACCAGAAATACCACCCATGAACGCACTAAGCAGAACATTTACTTGAGCAAGTCCTCCTTTTGTATGACCTACAAGAACATTGGCGAAATCCATCATCGCACCTGATATTCCTGAATAGTTCATGACAGAACCCATCATGACAAAGAAAGGCACTGCCAGATATGGGAAAGATTCAACTGCTGTTACATACTGCTGAATCACCATTTCTGTAGGCATTGAGTTATTAATGAAAATAAAATAAAAAAGTGATGATCCTATCAGCGAAAACGCAACAGGAATGTTCATGAAAAATAATACAAAGAGAACTATAACCGGTAATAACGCTTCCATTACTCTTCTACCCCCTGATCCTCTGGATCACCAATTTCCAGTTTGACATCCCTCTTCAGGAATACTTTTCTAATGCTCTGCACCAGGAAGTAAATAGAGTAGATGGTGATTAATCCGAACGAAATTACAATGGCAACATATATGAACTTATAAGATAACTCCAAAGCTGCAGTAATCTTTGTGGAATTCATAAAGTAAAGGAAACTAAGGTAAAACATAGTTCCTGATAATACTGTCACTACACTTGAAGTAATCATCAGAACTATTGGCTGATATTTATCTGGAACCAGATTGGTCAGAACTTCAATTCCAATAAGTCCTTTGGTCTTATATGCAGACGCAAGCCCCAGAAAAATTACCCAAACAAATGCTCCAACCGCTACTTCTTCCGTCCAGTTGAAAGTAAATCTTAAAAAATATCGGGTAAAAACATTAATAAGTACAAGAACCGAGGTGATGCTTAAGAAAACTGAACCAATAATCAGTTCAAAATGAACAAAAAAATTACGTAAATGCCCTTTCATCGTATCCTCCTATTAAACTTAAATTTAAATGCCTAAAATTTTCAATAGCATTCCCCTGATCACAGAGGAATGCTATGAAAACTACTATTCAGCTATTACTGTCCAGCTTTAATCTTGTTCAGTTCCTCTATGATTTTTTCATAGATGCCAGGTGTCCACTGCGGGAACTTTGTGTATACTGGCTCTGCAGCCTTCAGGAATGCTTCCGCATCAACTTCATGGAAGTTCACGCCTTCAGCTTTCAGAAGTTCTGCAAACTCGGATTCTGCCTTGATTGTCTCATCCAGGTTGTCCTGCATGCCCTTTTCAAACTCTTCAGAAATAATAGTTCTCTGTTCTTCGGTCAGTTCATCCCAAAGCTTTGTGGAAAGAACAACTGCAGATACACCAAGAAGGTGGTTCGTCAGAGAGTATTCTTTCACGTTTTCATACTGCTGTGTTCCATAGTAAGTCATGATGGAACCTTCAACACCGTCGATAACACCCTGCTGAATTGCAGCATAGGTATCTGGATATGGCATGGAAACAGGGTTTCCTCCCATAGCTTCGATGGTGTAAGTATACAGCTGGCTTGTGGGAACGCGGATGTTAAGACCTTTCATGTCTTCTGGGCTCTTGATTGGCTTCTTGGTCATCATGCTTCTGAAACCAAACACCCAATCCAGTGAAAGCACCTTAGCACCATGCTCTTCTTCCAGCTTCTTGTTCATATCCTGAACCAGTGGAGTTTTTGTCATAGCAAAATACTCATCAAATGTTGTGTACAGGAATGGTCCTGTTACAGCATTGTAGTCTGGCACGTAGTCACCAAGGAAGTTTACACCATCCACCAGGATCCAGTCTGCACCGGAGACAACCTGCTCCATACCATCTTTACCGATTGGAAGAATTCCACCGGTGAAAAGCTTCAGTTCCAGAGAACCGTTACTTCTCTCATTTACTGCCTCTACTACTTTTTTCAGCGAGATGGCGGTCTGCTCATCGTCTACAAACTTAGTGCTGACGGTGATCTCTTTTTTCTTTGGTGCTTCAGTTCCTGTGCCTGATTCACCTTCATTCTTTGCGCCACAAGCAACAATTGTTGTAGCCATCAGAACGGTTGCAATGAGTGTTGCAATTTTCTTCATATAGTACCCCCTAATTTTTGTTTGAAACCATATAAAAGCACTGAAGCAATAAGTACCTCAGTACTGATAACGATTTCCTGTTCATTGTTAATTCATAATAGCATAATGTTAAATCCATGTAAAGCTTTAAATTGATGCTTTATTTTATAAATTTATAGTGGTAAAATAAAGGATTATTTCATCAGAAAAAAAGTCCATGGAATCTCCTGTACTGGGACTCCATGGACTTTTTTTCTTATTGTCTGTTCCACTTCACTTTCGGTCTTTCCTTGTGACCATAAATTCTAGGCATGAACTTTTGATCAATGAATGGCGCAAGACCATTCATAATGAGAATTGCAAATCCAACGCCTCCCGGATAGGTGAAAAAGAACCTGAAAAGCGCTGTCAACACACCAGCCCCTACGGCAAAGACAGTCTTGCCTTCGGGAGTCAGAGCCCCTGAGCTGTAGTCCGTCGCCATATAGGTAGCACCGAAGAACAAGGTGCCCGAAAGCGCATGGGACATCATAAACTCAAAATTGAAGGAAGAAAAAATTCCCATGAGGAGCGTTGTGGTTAAAATGTAGAGCACGGGTATTTTCGGATTGATGATTCTTCTTAAGATCAGATAGAGCATCCCCAAGAGAATCAGTGCTTTACTGGTTTCTCCCACATTTCCCCCAAGATTGAATCCGAAAAACAGATCCCTGAGACCTGGAACCATATCCGGTACGGAGGTTACACCCCCACCGATGTATTCCAGCGGAGTAGCAGAGGAAACGGCATCAGGTCCCGGAAGGACCCAATTGGTAATCCATGGAGAGAAAAACGCCTTCAGCATGACTCTCGCTGCTACAGCCGGATTAAACACATTTCTTCCGATTCCTCCACCAAACTGCTTTACCACGACGATGGCGAAGACGGATCCGACGACAACACTCCACCATGGAGCGCTGACCGGAAGGCTTAGACCAAGAAGAGCACCTGTCACGAGAGCACTTCTGTCTTGAATGGTGATTTTCTTGTAGGTCCATTTCTGATAAAGATATTCACTGAGCACTGAAGTTCCCATCCCCAAAGCAATCATCAGGATTACTTTGGGTCCGAAAAAATATATGGCTCCAGCTGCAGGAAAGATCAGGGCAATGAGCACCTCTGTCATAATCTGAGCTGTGGTTCTTGGCGTTCTGATATGAGGTGAAGCTCCATGTTTCAATTTTTTCAGAAGTTCCATCTTAAGCCCCCTCCTTTTTCTTCTCATCCAATGTTCGGATGGCCGCCTTGGCATCTCTGATGTTCTGCAGCAGAGGAATTTTGGATGGACAAATATAGGTGCAGTTACCACATTCAATACAGTCCATGGCTCCTAAGGCCCGAGCCTTTTCCAAATCTCCCCGTCTGTACGCCTCACTGATAAGTACGGGCTGAAGGTTCACTGGGCAGACATGAATGCATTCCGCACATCTGATGCAGTCACTTTCTTCTCCGATTCTGGACTCTTTCTCATTGAGTGCCGTAATGGCAGTCATAGCCTTCATCACAGGTATTTGCAGGTCTGAGAGGGTTCTTCCCATCATTGGCCCTCCACTTAATAGCTTCTCAGGGGACTTTATAAAGCCTCCACAATCCTTCAAAAGGCTCTCCACTGGCGTTCCGATCCTTACCAGAAGATTCTTTGGACTTATCACTGGAGTGCCTGAGACAGAAACCACTCGTTCATAGAGCGGCTCTTTGAACGCTGCAGCCCGGTAAGAGGCTCTTACGGATGAAACATTCATCACAACGCATCGGACTTCCGCAGGAAGCCCGCCAGGCCTTACCTCTCTACCTGTAAGAAGCTTGATGAGATTCTTTTCAGATCCTCTGGGATACATGGTCTTCATTGGCACTACCCGTAGATTGGAAAGGTGCGCACCTGCATTCTCAACCGCTAATATGGCATCTTTTTTGTTATCCTCTATGGCTACATACACATTCTGAAGTTTCGGGAAAAGATTCGATACTGTCTCAATTCCTTTGATAATCTCTTCTGTATACTCGAGCATCACCCGGTGGTCTGAGGTGGAATATGGCTCACATTCTGCTCCATTGATGATCAGCGTGTCAATGACACTGCCTTTGGGAGGATTCAGTTTCACTGCTGTTGGAAAAGCAGCTCCACCCATGCCTACGATGCCTGCTTTCTGAATTCTTTCCAGTATGAGTGCAGCCTCTGTGATCTGCTCTGCTTCTATTCTAATCTCTGCACTCAGCGTATCAAGACCGTCATTTTCCACTACGACGCAGTCTGATAAACCATTTAAAGTCGGTCTTTTTTCAATAGCTATGACTGTTCCGGATACGGAGGCATGCACATTGGCCGAAATCATCCCCGGAGCTTTCGCAAGAAGGGTACCGATATGCACTCTGTCACCGACGGATACCACAGGTACTGCGGGTGCTCCAATATGCATGGACATCGGATAGATCAGTTGCTTTGGAATCGTTGCTTGTTCAATGGGTAACCCATTTGTTCTATCCTTCATCTCATTTGGGTGACTGCCCCCATGCTTTCCCATAAAAAATAACCTCATGAAATCATTCCTTTCAAAAGTTCCCTGGAGTCATGATGTTCATCAAAACCCATCTATTCTTAGTATATTATATTTCACCTAAGAGAGGAGATAATTCACAGATAATTCAAAAAATCTCTCCAATGGGAAAGCCCTTCTCCGATTTTAGAAGAAGGGCTCTCTGTAAACAGTACAGTTTTATGCTCTTATGAGATGCAGCAAGGAGTCTCCCTTCTTGCTGAGTGATATGATTTTCTGATTGGCGCTGCCAATAAAAGGTCTGTCTAATGTTCTTTCATCCATTATAAAAGGCCCGTCTACAAGAAGATCCGTTTCTTGGAGAAGTTTCTTCACGGAAGGAGTTTTCATCTGGAGCTTTAACAGCTCCTCATGGGTGTAGCCCGTATACGTAATCACATTTCCTCCAAGCTTATGAATCTCCTCTCCAAGAAAAGCCAAGACTTCTCCCTGCAGAAATGGTTCTCCTCCAGATATGGTTATGCCGGCTGCTCCACTGTTCTTGTATGCATTCACAATCTCGGAAGTACCAATGAGTTTTCCGCCTTCTACACTGTGTGTTTCAGGATTATGACATCCTTTGCAGTTGTGCACACATCCTTGGGTAAAAACTACAAACCGAAGGCCCGGTCCATCTACAATGGACTCCTCAATGATTCCAGAGATTCTGATCATCTTTTCATCTGAATCTGTCTTCAACCGGTAATTTTGTGATAGTCTATCAGACATGTTTCACTCTTTCCTTCACTTCCGATCGCTTAGCATCATTGAAACGGTCTAGCGTACCTACGAGATACCCGGTGATTCTTCTGATTCGTTCAAAAGGAAGCTCCAGTGTTTCTACTCTATGGCATTTTGGACAGCTGTCGCCAATCACTCCCTGATATCCACAAACCGGGTCCCGATCCAAAGGATGGTTGATGGAACCATATCCTACCCCTTGGTTCTTCATATGTCTGATGATCATTTCCATAGCAGAAGGATTAAACCTGGCATTTCCATCCAGCTCCACATAGGTGATATGTCCTGCATTGGTAAGCTCGTGATACGGTGCTTCCAATGAAATCTTCTTTAAGGACCCAATGGGGAAATATACTGGTACATGGAAAGAGTTTGTATAAAACTCATGATTTGTGATTCCAGGAAGACATCCAAATCTCTTTCGGTCGATGTTTACAAATCTTCCTGAAAGACCTTCAGCAGGTGTTGCCAGAAGAGTGTAGTTCAGCTTTTCTTTTGAAGCTCTCTCATCACACTTACTTCTCATAAAGCGGATGATCTCAAGACCAAGATCCTGTGATGCCTCCTCTTCTCCATGATGGGTTCCACGTAAAGCAACCAAGGTCTCCGCAAGACCGATAAATCCAACTGAAAGAGTGCCATGCTTGAGAATCCTGTCAATTTCTTCTTCTGCACCAAGGGTTTCAGAGTCAATCCAGACACCTTCTCCCATGAGGAACGGATAATTCTCCACTCTCTTTCTTTTCTGTATCTCAAAACGGTGTCGAAGCTGTCTGAAGCAAAGTTCCATTCTATCTTCCAGAAGTGCATAGAATTTCTCCAACGATCCTTCTGCCATGATCCCGATTCTGGGCAGATTAATGGACGTAAAACTGAGATTCCCTCTACCTTTTGTCACTTCCCTTTCCGGATCAAAAACATTCCCCATTACTCTTGTTCTGCACCCCATATAGGATACTTCAGTGTTGTCGTCTCCTTCTCTATAATACTTGAGATTAAAAGGCGCATCCAAGAAACTGAAGTTCGGGAAGAGTCTCTTGGAAGACACTTCAATGGCTCTTTGGAAAAGATCATAGTTAGGATCCAAGGCTTCACTGCTGATTCCTTCTTTTACCTTGAAAATCTGGACTGGGAAAATTGGTGTTTCTCCATTTCCAAGCCCATCTTCCGTAGCCTGAAGAATCATACGGATAACAAGTCTTGCTGCCGGTGTGATTCCAGTGCCATAATTGATGGAACTGAACGGTACCTGTGCTCCCGCTCTGGAGTTCATGGTATTGAGATTATGAATCAGTGACTGCATAGCCTGATAGGTGGAACGTTCGATCTTTCTTCTGGCAAGGTTGAGAAATTTCCATTCAAATGAGGATACATCCCCAGCTTGCTCCAGCCCAGCCAGATAGTTGTGAAAATCATTATAACTTTCAAACTCTGGAAGAGCACCTTTATCCTCAAAACTTCCAAGAAAGAGCTCTTTTTCTTCTCTAAGGTCTTTCATGATCTTTTGGAATGACTTTTCTACCCCCTTGGCCATGGCATTATCAAAATTTGGGATAGACTGTCCGCCGTGCATTTCATTCTGATTGGCCTGAAGCGCTATGCAAGCAAGAGCAGCATAGCTTTCAATGCTTTGAGGTTCTCTTAAAACTCCATGTCCTGTAGAAAAGCCCCCCTTGAACAGTTTATCCAGATCAATCTGACAGCAGGTTTCGGTAAGAAGATAGAAATCCTTGTCATGAATATGGATATCACCCTCTTCATGGGCTTTTGCCATTTCTTTGGGCAGTACATAATGGTCGATAAAATATTTTGAAGACTCCGAACCATACTTCAGCATCATCCCCATGGCGGTATTTCCATCCACATTGGCATTTTCCCGTTTGCCATCATCTGATGCCGCATCTGTATAGGATAGTTTTTTGAATCTTTCCATGAGATAGTCTCGACTCTCACGTAAGCTTGCTCTCTCGCTTCTATACAAAGTGTACGCCTTCGCGGTCCTGTACACTCCTTCCTGCATCAGTATAAGCTCAACCAGGTCCTGAATTTTTTCCACTTCGGGCATTACTTCAGTATCTAAAGAAGATACGACAAGGTTTGTCAAGTAATCCAGTTTATCCCCAGTAAGCATTTCTTCAGGCACTTCACGGTTCGCCTTTTCTATGGCTTCTCTTATTTTAAAATAGTCGAAAGGAACTGTGCTTCCATCTCTTTTTCTGATTTCTCTTGGTGTCCATAAAGGTGTACTATTATTAACCATCTCGTTTCCCCATTTCTAAATTTTTAACACACTTTGTATCATAACATGATTCCATCGTATGTATTTTCTGATTTCATCTGGTTTCCTATAAGAAATCCCAAATGAATGTCTCCATGTCTGTATGTCTGTATGTGAGCGCAGAATCAGCATCTTTTTTCTGCATCACCTCTCTTTCCATAAAATAAAAAGAACCTGGCAACGCCAAGTTCAAATCCTACAAAAATCTGATTTTGCTTGACGCGAGCTGTGCATACCTCTGATAAAGGATCGGACTATAACCGTTGCGCGACAGTGCTGGAATCTCACCAGACTTCACTTTCATCAGACACATATTTACTTTATACACTACCATACCCTCATTGAAAGCACAATCCTTGAAACTTCTTTGAGACTGCTCTGCCCTTGCACAATAGCTCTTCTGATCTTCCTTCCTATGAGCAGAAAAAAGGAGCGACCCCAAAGAAAGCAGGTCTGCTCCAGCATCTATTTCTTCTCTATGAAGGTTCGCAGTTTTTCAACACTATACTGCTTTTTTATTTTTTGATGGGCTTTTTTTATATCCAGTCTTGTTTACCTGACTCTTCTTCGAAAAACTCTGTGAAGACTGGTTTACTCCTGATTTATGCTTCTGTTTCTGCTGATTCTGTTTTTGGTCCACAGGTTTTGTCTGTGCATCCACAGTATCGAGAATCTCCAGTGGATACTTATGGTCTTTCACTTCAGGAATCCTTTTGCTGATCAATTTTTCAATATCCCTCAAAAGATTTACCTCTGCAACATCACAAAAGGAGATGGCAATGCCTCCAAGTCCCGCTCTTCCAGTTCTTCCGATTCTATGGACATAAGTCTCCGGAACTTCAGGAAGATCAAAGAGAATCACATGGGAAAGTTCTTCCACATCTATCCCTCGGGCGGCGATATCCGTCGCTACCAGAATTTTCGTCTCTCGGTCTTTAAAATTCTTCAGCGCCAGCTGCCTTGCTGTCTGTGACTTGTTTCCATGGATGGCCTGAGCTTTATAGTTCATCTTGACAAGAGCTTTCACAATTTTATCCGCTCCATGCTTCGTTCTTGAAAAAACAAGAACACGGTCCATCTCCAGCGTTTCAAGGAGATTGGTCAGCAGATGGATCTTATTCACCTTATTCACTTTATAGACACTCTGTTCTATGGTATCTACCGTTGACGCCACCGGAGTAATGGTGACCTTAGAAGGTTTTGATAAAATTGAGTTTGCCAGCACTTCTATTTCCTTCGGCATGGTAGCTGAGAAGAAAAGTGACTGTCTTTCTGAAGGAAGATGAGTGATGATTTTACGGACATCGTGAAGCATCCCCATATCCAGCATCATATCTGCTTCATCCAGCACAAAATGCTCCACATCTTTCAAAGAAATGAACCTCTGCTGGATCAGATCCAAAAGTCTTCCTGGTGTTGCTACAAGTATATCAATCCCTCTACCCAGCACTTCAGTCTGTGGATTCTGGGATACACCACCAAAAATAACCGTGGTCTTCAGTTTCAGATATTTGCTGTAGGTCTTAAAACTGTCACTGATCTGAATGGCAAGCTCCCTCGTAGGTGCAAGAATCAGTGAACGTATTTTTCTTTTTCCTGAGAAGGTCTGTGTTTGGGACAAAGCTTCCAGAATGGGCAATGCGAAAGCAGCCGTTTTTCCTGTACCTGTCTGTGCACAGCCAAGAAGGTCTTTCCCTTCTAAAAGAAGTGGTATGGACTGTTCCTGGATTGGCGTAGCATAACTGTACTCTGCCTCTTTCAGCGCTTTCTGAATTGGTATGGATAGATTTAAATCGGTAAATAACATAAGTACTCCTTTTTCAGCATCTTATTGTGCTGTAGTAAATATTGCATCTTATAAATTCTGGCAAAATCAGAAAAACCATAAAAAACAGGAACACACAATGCGTTCCTGTACATTGAATCCGATTCATTTCTGATGACCAAAACATAATACTGCAAAGAAGTATACAAATGGTCTCTACCTGAAAAGTTGCTTTTAAAAGTATATCATACTTTTTCATTATTTGCTTGATAATTTTTAGCACAGCTTGTTTCAACCTTAAGTTATAAGGTATTCAGAAAGCATTCCGCAATTTCTGGCAGAGATTTGTCTTCATGAATTGACTCTATTTCCCCTTGGTTCTCATCTTCTCAAAATAATAAATGCCATTAATGATCAGTGCGCCTAAAGCAATGTATGCTGCATAGCTGTCTTTAGCCCCATGTATGGTGTAATACTCCACATAGCTCAGACCACTTTCCAGAGCTTCCTGCCGATAGGATACTTGGGGCCACAAAATCAACCCATAGACAGCAATGGCAAAAACAATGTTCATAACCAGCATTTTTTTCTCTTTCATAACAGCACTCCTTTATTCATATATCTAATACTATAACACGAACCATTTTTTGTAAATTCAAATATTTCTGATATCTATTGCCCTATATTCAATGAAGGCGGTGAAATATAGTACGTGCTGCCGCGGAAAGGCCCCTTCTTTTCTGATTCTCCATATTTTTTATTGATTTTTAAGAAATGCACCGTATAATGTAGTATATACCTTCATGGGGATGTATTGGCTTCGACGGGGGTATGGAGCACTTGATAAGCGAGTAGAAGGAAGCTATGGACCTGCTTTAAAAAACTATGGCGAAAAGATAAACGCAGAAGATAATTTTGCACTAGCAGCTTAGTCTGCTACGTTCTACCTGGGATGTCCGCTGCCTGGGATAGAGCGCCGATTAGCGGAAAAACGAGCCTGAGTAAGCTTTGCCTCAGGAACGGAATAAATGAAGCTACCAACGGCCAAGTCTGCTTGTAAACTAAGCCAGAGGGAATTTTAATTACAAAGCTACACTCGTAGAAAGTCCTGTTCTTCGACTTTCGGACAGGGGTTCGACACCCCTCATCTCCACCACACAAGGTCTAGACCATTTAGGTCTAGACCTTATAATTTTTTGCGGTGAAAAGCACACATCGCTCAATACGTCAGAAGCAAACACTAAGAGTGCTGTAGAAAATGGTTCAGGAAGTCCGGGACTTCATCTGCATGGCTTTTGGAGACATCTTAAAGGTCTTGACAAAAGCTTTGTAGAAGGTAGCGTAATCAGAAAACCCACTCTCATAAGCAACTTCAGAAATATTACGGCCAAGAAGTATCGCATTCTTCGCATGAACAAGCCTTTGCTGAAGTACTGTCTGATAGAACGTCAAGTTATGTTTTTCTTTGAAAAGGTGTGTGATTTTTGACTTACTTACACTAAATATCTCAGACATTCTCTGTAAGGATAAGTCTTCCACATAGTGCTCCTGAATGTAATTAATCATATCTTTCATAAGTTGTGCGCTGTCTTTTTTCTCTACAGTTTTAAGCTTTCTAAAGTACAAAGTTCTGTTCAGATGAACAAGTGTAGAGATAAAAAGCGCTTCGATGGCTGGGGAGCAGCAGATATTATGTTGTACTTTTTCTGAATACATCATAAAGGCAACGGAATGCAGCCCTTGCCAAGTGGCACTTGGTGTTCTAAGTACATAACAGTTCTCTCCGTCCGGAAACTCAAATACTTCCTTGAGCTCTGGATATCTTTCTACAAGGCTCCTCCAGAAGTTTTCTTTGAAGTATACAACAATAGAAGCTTTCCTCTTCTCCATCTCGCCCGAGCCGGATATTTTTATGTCGGTGTTCGCTTTTGTTAAAAGAATATCTCCTTCTTCTAAGGAAAAAAACTGGTGATCATGCATAAAAGAAAAATCGCTGCACTTATTGAACAGCAGTAGATATCTTTCAGTATAAGTCTCCATATTTTCATTCTCAAGTAGAAACTCTTCTAAAGTGCATACGCAAAGGTCTCCGTTTCTTTGGTCCATCTTCACCCTCAATCCTCCATTTCTTCAGTACTCTACTGTACGAAAATTTTGCTATATTTGCAATGTTTTATATGATTATAGCAATTTTTTCAATGTATTCACAGTGTTATATTGTCATGAGAAAATACGTTTTCAGATGATCAACAATAATTACACAAGGAGTACAATATGAAAAAATTTGGTATAAGAGATCAGGTAGGATACCTCTTTGGAGACATGGCCGGAAGTTTTGTGAATCTTTATGTGGATGCTTTTTTTCTTACATTCTGCACCTACGTGCTTGGTGTGAGTCCTTACTTTATGGCTTCCCTTTTCTTGGGTGCAAGACTGTGGGATGCAGTCAATGATCCGATTATCGGTTCATTCCCAGACAGATGGTCCCTTGGAAAATCAGGTGACAAGTTCAAACCCTACATTAAGGTTGCTATGTTTCCCTTGGCATTATCTGTAATGCTCGCATTCTACGATGTCTCTCTATGGTCCGAAACAGCCAAACATATCTGGATAGTTGCTGTTTATGTGTTTTATGGTATGTGCTATACCGGAACTTCAATGCCCTATGGCTCTTTAGTTGCCGTAATCACAGATGATCCAGTAGAACGTACTAAACTTTCCAGAGCACGTTCCTTTGGCGGTCTCATCGTAGGTGCAGGATTCCTCTCTGCAGTCCCACAGTTCATATTCAACAAAGAAGGGCACGTGGTTCCAGAAAACTTTTTCTATATCGGTATTTTATTTGGTGTTCTTTCACTGCTTAGCTACATCCTGACTTTGAAACTCACCACCGAACGAGTTCGCCAGAAAAAAGTGGAAACTGAGAAATTTAATTACAGCAAGGTTCTCAAAAGTGTGCTGAAAAACCGCCCTCTCATCGGAGTGATGGTAGCAACAGTTGGAAGTCTTCTATATATCACTGGAAACAGCCAGCTTGGTGCGTACATTTATAAAGAGTATTATCATGCGCCTCAGCTTCTGACCCTTGTTTCGTTAAGCTCTATTCCCATAATGTTTGTAGCTTTTCCAGTGATACCAAAGCTGTCAGCAAAATACGGAAAGCGGAATCTGATTCTTCTGTCCACCGCAGTAAACTTTGTTTTTTCCTTGTTCTTGCTTATTGTTCCTATAAAAGACGTATATCTTTTCCTGCTTCTATATACTATAAGCAATGTCGGTCAGACGGTATTTATCATGCTGATTTGGGCTTTGGTCACAGATACTTTAGATTATCATGAGTATATTACGGGAGAGAGAAGTGATGGTTCTTTGTTCTCCATTTACACATTCTCTAGGAAAATCGGCTCTACACTGGCCTCAACATTAGCCAGCATGATGCTGGGAATTGTTGGTTTTGTTTCAGGTGCTGCTGCTCAAACTCCAGAGGTTGCAGAAAACATCAGGACTCTTACCACTGCAGTGCCTGTTCTCACCACTCTACTCCAGCTCATTGGAATTGGTCTCATTTTCAACTTATCAAAAGAGAGAATGGATGAGATTCAGCTGGAACTGAAAAATAAACGATTGTCAGCAGCCAACTAAAGGAGGTTTCACATGAGAACTAGAATTTTTTCAAAATTAACCAATTATGAAGCGGAAGCCTACCTGCAAAATAACTCCACCATCATCGTACCAGTGGGAACTGTAGAGATGCACGGAGACTTTCCGCTGGACTGTGAGACGGTGGTTTCTGAAGCCATTGCCTTGAAAATGGCAGAAAAAACAAACTCTGTCATCCTGAACAATCTTCCCTACTTTTACGCAGGTGCTACACTTGCCGGCCGAGGAACTGTCCAAGTAGGAATCCGTGAAGGAATCGATTACCTATTTGCCATCGCAAAATCACTAAAAAGACAAGGATTCAACCGTCAAATCTATCTCAGTTTCCATGGTCCAGCCCACATGACGCTCAGTCCATTGGTGAGAGATTTTTTTGAAGAGACAAAAACGCCCATACTTTTTGTGGATATCATTATGGCTCTTATGAAACACGCAAAAGACCTGATTCCTAATGGAAATTTCTACGATATTTACGTTGGAGCATATAAAATCATGGGAAGACTTGATGACGTTCCATTATGTCCCGATAAAAAGGAGGAACCACTAACTGAGTCATCCGTATCACAGTTCCAGAATGTCTTTTCCCTGGCCTATCAGTCTGCTGCCGTCGGATACTACTTCGGCGAGAAATCAGATCACGCACAAACTCCAGTCATAAGAAACGCTGAACAAAGACAGGAAATGGCAGACCGTGGTGTGAAGATCATAGAAGATCTCGTCGAGAAAATCAATCTTCCTTCTATACTAACCTCATTAGACCAGCTGGACGATTTCTATCATAGTGAAGTGCTGAAAAAATATGGTGAATGGCTTTAAAAAATAGAATATATGGAAGTTTACCACAAAAAGGAAGGAACCCCCTTCCTTTTTACATTTTATCGATGAACCCTTTGCATAGGCTCTTCAACTGAATCATTCATCTGTTGTGTCTGTTTTCCATATCTCTTCCTCGTCAATGAAGTCCAAAATACCAAGAATTAACAAATTAAAATGTTAATAAATATTTAACTTTTACATGTTATGGTGTAAAATATCAGTATCAGTAAAATACCCAAACAGGTGGTGATAAAATGACACTCTATATCATCGGAGACAGCTTGGTTACAGGATTTGGTGTTGCTAACGGCAAAAGTTGGCTGGACCTCGTTCAGCAAGAATCCACTCAGTCACTGATAAATAAAGGTAATGATGGTGATACTACTTCTGATATACTCCTCCGATTACATGAGGATGTTATTTCCCATACTCCGGACACCATGTTCATCCTTGCAGGAACAAATGATGCGTTGGCCGGAAGGACAGCCAATACCATCTATAATAATGTGTTGCAGATCATAAAAGAATGCATCAATTCGGGCATTGTACCGATTATCATTCTTCCTCCATTTATTCATGTGGAAACAGCAGCGAAGCAACATCCTGACTCCAGGGAGTCCTTCGAAAGTGCTTCTACGACACTGAAAAGATACAGAAGGCTCATCGAAGACTATTGTATTGATGAGCGAATCGATACCATTGACTTTAATAAAGCATTCATACTCTCAGACGTGGAACTGGAACCTGAACTGTATTATCTGGATGGGATTCATTTCACAGAAATGGCTCACAAAAAATTTGCAGACAAGTTTTTATATAAATACAATTATATACTGGCTCATAAGAACCCAGCAGACTATATCATCAATTATGATACTGTCATTACCACAGAGAACTGAAAATGAGGACCCGCATCATTGCGGGTCCTCATTTTTTGCATTAGTTTTCTTCTTCTTCAATTTCAAAGAATATTTCACGGGAATCAAGATTCACATTGGCAACAAGCACACGGATTTTTTCTCCAAGGGCATACTTTTTGCCAGTCCTTTCGCCAATGAGCGTCATATACCTTTCATCGTACACATAATAATCATCATAGAGACTGGTTATATGGACCAGTCCCTCAATGGTGCTTGGAAGCTCCACAAAGAGTCCAAAGTTGGTAACAGAAGAAATGATACCCTCAAACACTTCTCCGATGTGCTGCTGCATAAACTCTGCTTTCTTCAGCGCATCCAGTTCACGTTCTGCATCAACTGCTACTCTTTCCATCTCAGATGCCTGTTTCGATGCTTCAGAAACGATGGGAACCAAGGTTCTGACACGTTTTTCATCGATCTTTCCATGCAAGAATTCCTTAATAATCCGGTGAATCATCAGATCCGGATACCTTCTGATGGGCGAGGTGAAATGAGAATAATACGTGGCAGCTAATCCAAAATGGCCAATATTCTCTGGTGCATATCTAGCTTGCATCATACTTCTTAGAAGAAGCTTTGAAAGAACTGGCTCTTCCTTCTTTCCTTCCACCTTCTTCAGCACTTCCTGCAGCGACTTCGGCTGAACACCTGCATAGAGCTTCACTGGATATCCAAGATTATAAGAAAACTCTGTGAAAGCTTTGAGCTTTTCCTCATCCGGCTCCTCATGCACCCTGTAAATAAACGGCATATGAGTCCAGAACATATGCTCAGAAACTGTTTCATTGCAGACAAGCATAAACTCTTCTATGATCTTATTAGAAATCTCACGGGGATACAGAGATACTTCCACTGGTTTTCCCAGCTTATCCAGTTTGATCTTGCTTTCAGGAAAATCAAACTCAATGGCTCCACGCTTTTCTCTCTTCTTTTCAAGGATTCTCTGAAGATCTCTCATGTCTTCAATCATGGGAACAAACTCCTGATATTTAGCAAGGGATTCATTCATCTCTCCCTGAAGCACTTTTGTGACATCCTCGTAGGTTGCCCGGAGCTTTGATTCTATGACAGACTCATAAATTTCATGCTCCACCACTTTACCTTCACCGTCAATGATCATATCACAGCTGAGCGCCAGTTTCGGTTCAAAAGGATTCAGTGAACAAAGGCCATTGGATAGTTTTTCAGGCAGCATGGGTATCACAAGATCCAGAAGATACACAGAAGTCGCTCTTTTAAATGCTTCTTTATCCAGCGGTGTATTTTCCCGAACATAATGGGATACATCCGCAATATGAACACTCAGTTTGTATAAGCCGTTTTCAAGTTTCACCACAGATACCGCATCATCCAGGTCTTTTGCATCTGCGCCGTCGATGGTCATGATTTTCTCACCACGCAGATCCCGTCTTTTGGAAAACTCTTTTTCCTCAGCAGTCTCCGAGAGCGAATCTGTATAGCTGAGCACTTTTGGTGGAAATGCTTCTGGTAGGTTGAATTTTTTAACCACCGTCAGGATGTCTACCCCTTTGTCTCCTTTTTTGCCCAATATCTCTAGGATAATACCTTCGGGATTTCTGCCTTTTTCTGGCCACTTGGTGATTTCCACCACAACCACATCTCCAGTCTCAGCGAAATTACGGTTGCTTTTTGAGATGAAAACATCATGCTGCAGTTTCTGGTCCTCTGGGCTGACAAATCCAAAGGCTTTGGTCTGTTCGTACACTCCGATGATTTTACTGTTTTTTCTTTCCAGAACTTCTAGAATCTCACCTTCTGCTCGTCTTGTTCCTGCATTCTCACGAATGAGCTTCACTTGAACTTTATCTCCGTTCATTGCAGTTTTTAAGGCATTTTCGGGAACAAAAATATCCCCTTTCCCTTCTCCACGGAAAACAAATCCAAATCCTCTCTTGTTCACATCAATTCTTCCCACATAAACGCCATAACGCTCTGGAAGAACAATCTTCTCTTTTTTGATTTTCAGAAGAGAACCTTCTTTTAGAAGCTCCTCCACGGTATTTCTCAGTACTTTTTTCTCCTGTTTCTCAAACCCTAAAACTTGCGCCATCTCATCTATCGTCATAGGACGGTACTGATGGTCACTGACCATGGCCAGTATTTTCTCCACTAACATATATGCCCTCCAATCAATTGGTTTTCTTGCTTTTACTCGTTATCTTTAGTATACAGAAAAAGTGTGAACGATGTTCGATATTTTTTGGAATACTGTATTATACTTCATTATTTTACGAAGTATTTACATGTTTATTCCAGAAATGATCAAAAATACAGAAGTCATCCCGAAAAAAGCCAGGATATACCCGGCTTGGATCTCAGCTTCTATGAAACAATCAGCTTCAGCAATATCCCACCATATTCCACAATGACTGGGGCAAACACAAGTGCGACGATAGACATCAGCTTGATGAGTATATTCATGGAAGGACCGGATGTATCCTTAAAAGGGTCTCCCACAGTATCACCAACGATTCCTGCCGTATGGGCTTCACTTCCCTTTCCTCCATGTTCTCCGGACTCAATATATTTCTTTGCATTGTCCCACGCCCCACCGGCATTGGACATCATAATCGCAAGCAGAACGCCAGTGACAACAGCTCCAGCTATAAGTCCTCCAAGGGTTTCAGCTCCAAGAAGAAGCCCCACCCCCACGGGAATGACAACAGCCAGTATCCCTGGAAGAATCATCTCACGAAGCGCAGCTTTCGTGGAAATGGCTACACATCTGTCATAATCCGGCTTTCCTGAGCCATCCATGATTCCATCAATTTCTCTGAACTGTCTTCTTACCTCCATGACCATTTCATTGGCTGCCTTTCCAACAGAGTTCATGGTAAGTGCAGCAAAGAGAAATGGAAGCATTCCACCGATAAAGAGTCCTACCAGACTCAATGGGTTCAGAAGATTGATGCTGGATAACTCTACACTTTCTGCATAGGAAGCAAAAAGAGAAAGTGCTGTTAGTGCTGCTGATCCAATGGCAAATCCTTTTCCCATGGCAGCCGTTGTATTTCCAACAGAATCCAGCTTATCTGTGATTTCACGCACTTCAGGTGGAAGATCCGCCATCTGTGCAATCCCTCCCGCATTGTCCGCGATGGGTCCATAGGCATCCACTGCAACGGTGATTCCCGTTGTGGACAGCATACCCACCGCCGCTAGAGAAATACCATATAGCCCCATGGTGGCATTCTCATTCCCTCCCATAACAAAGTAAGAGAGAAGCACCCCAAGTACAATCAGCACCGTGGGCACCATGGTTGAAAACATGCCCACGCCTAGACCCGATATGATGTTGGTTGCAGAACCTGTCACTGAATCCAGCGCGATGGTCTTGACACTCCTGAAGTCTGCTGAGGTATAGACTTCCGTGATTCTACCGATTAGAATTCCGATGATAAGACCAGCAGTTACTGCAAAAAATGCATTGTAGGAATCCAGCACTACTTTACTTAAAATAAAGGTGCCCACCATAACAAGAAGGCCTGCTGTATAGGTTCCTGTATTTAGTGCTTTCTGCGGATTTTCTCCGTTGGCCTTTGTCGCTATGATGATGCCTATAATAGAGGCTAGGATGCCTATGGATGAAAGGACCAGTGGAAATACGGCTCCATACTGTTCAAGTACCAGATAGCCAAGGGTTACGGAGGAAATGATGGAGCCCACATAGGATTCAAAAAGATCGGCGCCCATTCCCGCCACATCCCCCACATTATCCCCCACATTGTCCGCTATGACAGCAGGATTTCGGGGATCATCCTCAGGGATATGTGCTTCCACCTTGCCCACAAGATCCGCGCCAACATCGGCAGCTTTCGTAAAGATTCCTCCACCCACTCTGGCAAAAAGTGCGATCGAAGACGCACCCAAGGCAAATCCTGTAAGAGGAATCGCATCCTCTGAAAAGATTGTCAATAAGAACCCGATACCGATAACTCCTAATCCCACGACGCAAAGTCCCATGACTGCTCCACCGGAAAAAGCGATACGAAGCGCTTTATTCTGACTGTGGCGTGCTGCTTCTGCGGTTCGCACATTGGCTTTTGTTGCAACCACCATACCTAAAAATCCGGCTAGGATTGAAAAAACTGCACCCACAAGGAAAGCGAAGGCGGAACGGAGATCCACAGCAAAAATCAGAATAAAAAAAACAGCGGTGATGAACAAACTGAGATATTTGTATTCACTCTTCAGAAAAGCCAAAGCTCCCCTGTGAATGTACTCAGAAATCTCTTTCATTCGTTCAGAACCACTGTCCTGTTTTCTGATGTGCAGCGCCAGCAGCAAAGCCCAGAAAATCGAAAACACCCCAACAACACCCGTCACAAGAAAAACCGTTTCCATAACATACCCCCCATATTATTATGATGAATGAGTTCTCATGTTCCAATTTTATTGTAATTTTTCTAAAAATTCAATAAGTTTATTCAGAAAATCCTCATGAAGAGGTAAATTTTCCATACTGTAGGTGGCAAGATTCCCTTCGCGGTCTTCCGGTGACTCTTTCAGAATGTGGTTCATTCCTTCAATGATTTCCAGTGTTCCGTGAGATGAAGCATGAAAGAGAACAGAAGCGTCTGTCACGGGCACCTGCAAATCTCGATCTCCATGAAGGATTAGTGCTGGCTTATCAATATTCTCCATGAGGCTTTCAGGATCATATGCAAACCAGGAAATGAGATAAGGCTGCACAGAGGGTCTGAAAAGAGAAAACAAAGAAACAGGAACCTTCGGAACCTCGTCTCCATTTTTTAGAGAGGCAACAATAGGTTCTGCAAGGTCCGCCAGATCCTGATCTGCAGATTTCAGCTGATTTAGTATAAGCTCATCTGCAGGTGACGCGGACCCGGAAACAAGAATCAGCCCTTCATAAAGAGACGCCTTCAACATAGCCGCTTCTGCGATCAATGCGCCTTCACTGTGTCCTAAGAGAATGAGTCTGGAAAAACCAAGTGACTTCAGTTCTTCTGAAATCCTCACCACATCCTCGATGGCAAGATCGAAAGTAAGCTCGCTTTCTTTCTTCACAAGACCCTTGCTTTCTCCAATGCCTCGCTTGTCATACCGAAGAGTCGCATATCCATTTTGTGCAAGTGCTTCCGCAAGAAGCCTCAAATGATTGTTTCCTTGAGCCTGAGGGTTGTTACCATTGCGATCTGTAGGTCCTGATCCCGGGACAAGTATCACTACAGCTTCTATGATCTTATCTGCAGGATACATGATAGAACCATGCAGTGTTCCTTCCTGAACCTGCAGCACAAATGGTTCCTCTGGAAAGGCACTTTTCATATCATCTTTTTCTTCCTTGCTACAAGCAGTTAAAGTCAGAAGACTCAAGGCAAACACAGTTAAAACTAATTTCGTTATATTCATACCGTACCTCCCCCAACGCAAAAATGCTGCCCGAAGGCAGCATTCATCACTAAATCATATTCATTGCTATGGTATTAATTGCAAACAAGATCGCAGTAATCACAGTAAGCTTTTTCAGGAAAGCTTCCCCGGTTCTTCCACGGTTTTTGCTGAAGAATGAGTCCTGTGAGCTTCCACCTGTAAGACCCTTCAGTCCGTCAGACTTGCTCTGCTGCATTAAGACCAGCGCAATCATAATAATGGCCAGAATAAATTCCACAATAATCAAAACAGTTTCCATACTATCCCTCCTGATTCACTAACATCTTATTCTAGCATACTTCTTCTTCTGCCACAATAAGAGGATACAATTCCATGTGATTTCTCTCTCCTATGATACCATAAAAGTCCTCAACCTCATAGATTTTGCAGAAAATAACAGAGGTGCTTTCAAAAGAAAGCACCTCTGACTATTTACGTTAAAGTACTACTTCTTCAGGTTGAAGAAGCCGTTCAGACCTCTGTACTGAGCTACTTCATCCAGTTCTTCTTCAATTCTGAGAAGCTGGTTGTACTTCGCAACTCTTTCACTTCTGGCAGGAGCACCTGTCTTGATCTGACCTGCATTCAGAGCAACAGCCAAGTCAGCGATGGTTGCATCTTCAGTTTCTCCAGATCTGTGGGAGATAACTGCAGTGTATCCAGCTCTGTTTGCCATTTCAATAGCATCCAGTGTTTCTGTCAGGGAACCAATCTGGTTCAGCTTGATCAGAATGGAGTTTGCAACGCCTCTTTCGATACCCATCTTCAGTCTTTCAACGTTAGTTACGAACAGATCGTCTCCAACAAGCTGAATCTTGCCGCCAAGCTTTTCTGTGATCAGCTTCCAGCCTTCCCAATCTTCTTCAGCCATACCATCTTCAATGGAGATGATTGGATACTTTTCAACCAGTTCAGCATAGTAGTCTACCATTTCAGCTGGTGTAAGCTTTCTGCCTTCACCCTTCAGGTTGTACATACCATCTTCGAAGAACTCAGAGGAAGCTGGGTCCAGAGCAATGAACATATCCTTGCCTGGTGTGAATCCTGCTTTTTCAATGGCTTCGATGATAACCTGAATGGCTTCTTCATTGGAGTTCAGGTTTGGAGCGAATCCACCTTCATCACCAACACCAGTAGCAAGTCCCTTATTCTTCAGAATACCCTTCAGAACATGGTATGTCTGTGAGCACATCTGAATAGCCTGGGAGAAGCTTTCAGCTCCTAAAGGCATAATCATGAATTCCTGAAGATCCACGTTGTTGTCTGCATGGGATCCACCGTTGATGATGTTCATCATTGGCGCTGGAAGTGTCTTAGCGTTCACACCACCGATATACTGGTATAGTGGAAGACCAAGGGATCCTGCTGCTGCCTTAGCTACTGCAAGGGATACTCCTAAGATTGCATTTGCTCCAAGGTTTCCCTTGTTCTTTGTTCCGTCCAGCTCAATCATCAGCTTGTCGATCATTACCTGATCAAATACGTTGAGTCCAATGATTTCAGCAGCGATTGTGTCATTAACATTTTCTACTGCCTTCAGAACACCCTTTCCACCAAACACAGCCTTGTCTCCATCTCTCAGCTCAACAGCCTCGAACATACCAGTGGAAGCACCTGATGGAACAGCTGCACGTCCTACAGTACCATCTTCCAGATATACTTCCACTTCAACAGTTGGGAATGCTCTGGAGTCCAGAATCTGTCTTGCAACAACATCAATAATTTCTACGTAGTTTTTCATGAATGAATTCCTCCTTGGAATCGAATATATTTTTTTGTTGGTTACTTGGTAAGTAGAGATTGCCCTGTCATTTCTACAGGAATCTCAAGACCCATCTCTTCCAGCATGGTAGGCGCTAAATCAGCAAGTTTGCCACCTTCCATGAGTTTCTTCTCTGGATCGTTGGTCACGTAAATAAGAGGTACTGGATTCGTTGTATGGGCAGTCATAGGCCCTCCAGTGACATAATCGATGAGCTGCTCTGCATTACCATGGTCTGCAGTGACAAACACCGTTCCATTCTTTTCAAGAACCTTATCGATGACCCTTTTCATGAATGTATCGATATTTTCCAAAGCGTTCACAACAGCTTCCATGACACCGGTATGACCTACCATATCAGGATTTGCATAGTTTAGGATTACAAGACCGTAGTCTTCATGATCCATGGCCTCGCAAACTTTCTCAGTGATACCTTCTGCACTCATTTCTGGTTTCAGATCATATGTGGCAACCTTTGGTGATGCCACAAGCACACGGTCTTCTCCAGTATTTGGTACTTCCACGCCACCATTGAAGAAGAAAGTTACGTGAGCATACTTTTCAGTCTCAGCAATTCTAAGCTGCTTGATACCATGATCTGCCACATACTTTCCTAATGTGTTGTCGAAATTCGTTGGCAGATAAGCCACATGAACATTCTCCAGTGTGTTGTCATACTGGGTCAGTGTCACATAAGTAAGATCCAGAGTTTCTCTTTCAAAACCTGAGAATACCTTATCATTCAGCGCTCTTGTCATTTCTCTTCCACGGTCAGGTCTGAAGTTGTAGAATATGACCGAATCACCATTCTTGATGGTGGCTGTAGGGTTTCCTTCTGTTCCGATCACAGTAGGCAGCACAAACTCATCTGTCACTCCACCTGCATAAGTATCTACCATGCACGCTTCAGCTGACTCCTTGTATTCTCCCTTGCCATACACAAGAACATTGTAGGCTTTCTCAACCCTCTCCCATCTGTTGTCTCTGTCCATGGCGTAATAGCGTCCACTGATGGTCGCAATCTTCCCAACACCAACCTCTGAAAAATATGCTTCCAGCTCTTTGACAAACTCGATACCGGAGGTTGGGGACACATCTCTGCCGTCCATGAATCCATGGACGTAAACACGGTTTAGACCTTTATCTTTTGCAAGCTTTACCAGTGCTTTGATGTGATCAATGTGGGAGTGGACTCCTCCATTGGATAAAAGCCCAAGAAGGTGAAGATCTCCACCATTCTTAATGGCATTGTCAACAGCAAGATTGAGGTTCTCATTGCTGAAGAAATTTCCTGTCTTGATTTCGTGGGTAATTTTGGTCAGTTCCTGGAAGATGACTCTTCCGGCACCGATGTTCATATGGCCAACTTCTGAGTTTCCCATCTGCCCTTCGGGAAGACCCACCGCAAGGCCTGATGCCTCTATGGTAGTATGAGGATAGTTTTCCCAGTAGTAGTCAAAATTAGGAAGATTTGCAGCTTTTACTGCATTTCCCAGGGTGTTGTCTGTTAAGCCGAATCCGTCCAGGATCATCAGCATTACAGGTTTTTTCATGAATATTCCTCCAGTTTGTCTTTAGATCGCAGGGAAGAATGACTCTTCCCTGCGCTTGGAAGCTTCGCTTCTTCACATCATAGACTTAGAATTTTACAATCTTAGAAAAATCATCTGCCAGAAGACTGGCTCCACCAACAAGTGCGCCATCGATGTCAGACATGCCCATCTGTTCCTTGATGGTGCTTGGCTTCACAGAACCGCCATACTGAATACGTACCGCAGCTGCAATACCAGCTCCATAAAGATTGCCCACCATTTCTCTGATCTGTCCGATGGTCTCATTAGCCTGCTCACTTGTGGCAGTCTTTCCAGTACCAATGGCCCAGATTGGTTCATAAGCAATGACTGTTTCCTTT
Source organism: Proteiniclasticum ruminis (assembly GCF_900115135.1). GTDB lineage: Bacteria > Bacillota > Clostridia > Clostridiales > Clostridiaceae > Proteiniclasticum > Proteiniclasticum ruminis_A. The sequence goes on from NZ_FOVK01000001.1 coordinate 906,837, forward strand.
GCATCTTCAGGGCTTACTTCAAAGAAAGCTTTGTTGATCTGATTTTCAATCACATCCTTGGTGGTTCCATTTTCTCTTTCTTCCAGAGATTCTCCCACACAAAGGATTGGCTTCAGACCATGTCTGTATGCTGTTTTCAGCTTCATGTTCACAGTCTCGTCTGTTTCATTGAAGTACTGTCTTCTTTCAGAATGTCCGATGATGACATATTCCACTCCGAGATCCGTCAGCATTGCAGGTGCAATTTCACCGGTGAATGCGCCTTTCTCTTCGAAATGCATATTCTGTGCACCCACTTTAACATTGGTGCCTTTCAGCTCTTCCACAAGTGCGGGCAGCTGAATGTAAGGAGCGCAGATGACAACATCTGCTTCTGCATCCTTCACCAGTTCCTTCAGTTCTCTTGCAACTTTCACCGCTTCATCCACAGTGTAGTGCATTTTCCAGTTACCAGCAATAATTGGCTTACGCATTATGTCGCCTCCTCTATTTATCGTTCAGGGCTGCAATACCAGGAAGAACCTTGCCTTCCAGGAATTCAAGTGATGCGCCGCCTCCAGTGGAGATGTGGCTCATCTTATCACCAAATCCAAGAATGTTAACTGCCGCAGCAGAGTCTCCTCCACCGATGACTGTAGTCGCATCCGCTTCTGCCATAGCTTCCGCTACTGCGATGGTTCCCTTGGCAAAATTCTCAAATTCGAAGACACCCATTGGCCCGTTCCAGATAACGGTTTTTGCGCCCTTTACCGCATCTGCATAAAGCTTCGCGGACTTTGGTCCAATGTCAAGTCCCATATATCCTTCAGGAATATTCTGGTCTTCTGTCGTTACAGGTTCTGCATCTGCACTGAACTTGTCTGCAACCACGTTATCCACAGGAAGAAGAAGCTCAACGCCTTTTTCTTTGGCTTTGTCCATCATATCCTTCGCATAATCTACTTTATCTTCTTCCAGAAGAGAAGTACCTACAGTATATCCCATAGCCTTCAGGAAGGTGTAGCTCATACCGCCACCAATGATGAGGGTATCCACTTTATCCAGAAGTGCATTGATGACATTAATCTTGTCTGAAACCTTCGCTCCACCAAGAATCGCAACAAATGGTCTTACTGGATTGTTTACCGCTTCTCCCAGGAATTTCAGTTCCTTGTTGATGAGATATCCGGCAACGGCAGTATCCACAAATTTTGTTACCCCTTCTGTGGAGGAATGGGCTCTATGTGCGGTACCGAATGCATCATTCACATACACATCACAAAGCTCGGAAAGATCTTTGGAGAAGGCTTCTCCATTTTTGCTTTCTTCTGCTCTGAATCTGGTATTCTCCAGTAGAACCACGTCTCCGTCATTCATCTCTGAAACTGCTTTACGTGCATTCACGCCTACCACTTCATCGTCTGCTGCAAAAACAACATCCTTCTCAAGAAGTTCTGAAAGCCTCTTGGCTACTGGAGCCAGTGTGAACTTCGCATCTGGTCCCTTTGGTTTTCCAAGATGGGAACAGAGAATGACTCTTCCTCCATTGTCTATGAGATACTTGATGGTTGGCAGTGCGCCTAAGAGTCTGTTTTCATCGGTGATGGTTCCGTCTTTCAGTGGTACGTTGAAGTCGCATCGGACAAGTACTTTCTTGCCGGAAACCTTTATGTCTTCAATGGTCTTTTTATTATAACTCATTCTTTTCACCTCGAATTTTATTACACCTTGAAAAGGTCTGGCCCCATAGCCAAGACTATTCGACCAGACCTTTCTGTTTTAAATGTTACTCAGCGTCTACCTTTGCTGCATAAGCAACCAGGTCTACCAGCTTGTTGGAATAACCCCATTCGTTGTCATACCAGGATACAAGCTTTACAAAGTTGTCGTTCAGGGAAATTCCTGCGTCTGCATCGAAAATACTGGTTCTTGGGTCATGGATGAAGTCTGTGGAAACCACAGCATCTTCTGTGTATCCAAGGATACCCTTCAGTTCATTTTCGGAAGCTTCCTTCACAGCAGCCTTGATTTCTGCATATGTTGCTGGCTTTTCCAGTCTGCAGGTAAGGTCTACAACTGAAACGTTGATGGTAGGAACTCTGAAGGACATACCTGTCAGCTTGCCGTTCAGTTCTGGAATAACCTTTCCTACTGCCTTAGCAGCACCAGTGGATGATGGAATGATGTTAGCAGCTGCAGCTCTTCCACCTCTCCAGTCCTTCTTGGAAGGTCCGTCAACAGTCTTCTGTGTAGCTGTTGTGGAGTGAACAGTAGTCATAAGACCTTCAACAATACCAAACTTGTCGTTGATTACCTTAGCTAGAGGAGCCAGGCAGTTTGTTGTACAAGAAGCATTGGAGATTACTGTCATATCCTTTGTGTAGCTCTTGTTGTTGACGCCCATGACGAACATTGGAGCATCAGCTGAAGGTGCGGAAATAACAACCTTCTTAGCGCCACCCTTCATGTGAGCGGATGCCTTGTCGATGGTGGTGTTGATTCCGGTACATTCAAGAATATACTCAGCTCCTACACTCTTCCAGTCGATGTTTCCAGCTTCCATTTCAGAGAAAATCTTTACAGTTTCTCCATTGACGATGAGGCTGTGGTTAGCTTCGTCCACTTCAACTGTTCCTTTGAACTGTCCGTGTACGGAATCATACTTGATCATGTATACCATGTAGTCTAAATCGATGAATGGATCATTGACTCCTACCACTCTTACTTCTGGATTCTCTAGAGCTGCTCTGAATGCAAGTCTACCAATTCTACCAAAACCATTAACACCTACTAAAACTTCTGCCATTTTTAACTCTCCTCCTAAAATATGTTTATTTATTTAAAACTCAATGTATTGAGATTTTAATATCGATACGATTTTTCTTGCAGCGCCCTCATCTGTAATCAGGACTGCATTGTCATTCTTCAATCGGACTGCCTCAATGGCTTCTGCCTTTGAAGAGCCCCCAGTTACCGCAATAAGATGTCTTACTTTGCTGAAATCATCGAGAGATACGCCTACAGAATTAATCTTCCTGATAACCCTGCCACTCTTCCCGAAATAGGCACCAAAAGCCTCTCCTACAGCACCATCCACAATGAGTTCCGAGATTTCATCCTCCGACAGGCCTCTGCGTTTTGCCATTTTGTCCGCTCTACCAATTCCAAGCACAACAATCTGGGCTTTCCGTATGAGATCCACCACTTCTTTGATCTCACGCTCTTTTAGGAGCACTTCCAGTGACTCACTGCTCAAATTATCCGGCACATTCAGAAGCTTATATCCTGCATTCACTTTCTCAGCTAATGCGGCTACCACATTGTTTGACTGAATATCCAGGATTTTCCCGAGGCTTCCCCGTGCAGGAACGATGAGATTGTCTCTGAAATCCATTTTCGGAAAGCTGGTCACCATTTCTTTGATGGTGCTTCCGCCCGTGAGCGCAATAACATCCTGGCTTCGAATGACACTGGATAAGTATAGTGCTGCCACGTTTCCAAGCTCTCTTTTCACATTCGGATCTTTATCAGAGTCTCCGGGAACCACGATGATTTTTTGATAGCCCAGTTCTCTCTTGAGCACAGTCTCCATATCATCCAAACCTTTGATTTCAGAAACCAGCGCCCTCAGATTATTCAGCATATCAATGCCTTTCTCTGTTAAACTGACACCAGGCAAAGACACATCAATGAAGTCCATGGATTTTAAGAAATCCAGATCTCCACGTACGGTCCGTTCTCCCAGTTCCAGCTTTTGGGACAGGGTTCGTCTTCCAATGGGCTGATGATTGAAGATGGTCCTTAAAATGTTGTAGCGCCTTTCAAGCAGCGCAGTGGCTTCAGGAATTATCTTCTGCTGAATTTTTAAGAAACTATTCACCTGAATTCACCCCTGTACTTTTTTGTCCCACCATATCCATTTTTGTCCCACAGGTACATTATACTCCATACACTCCTATTTTAAAATAGATTTATGTAAAAAAAGAGAAGAATACTGTAAACAAATCATTAACTCTCAGCGCATATTATGAATGGAATTGGAACCCAAGGATTTAATGTGCTTTATCAGAAGTTCCAAACTTGTCATTCATCACGTCCTGGCGTACATATTTGTCCCACTGAGGTTCTGCCATATTATTAGTTCTACTAGCAGCCAACTCTGTGCTATAATAAAACCAATTAAATTTTACACAATCGGAGACTGTGAAGCCTCTTTATCTGAATATCAGGAGGTCCTATATATGACAAATCACGAAAAAAACACGGAACATACAAAAACGACGATGCTGATCTTTGGAGGTACAGGTGACCTGACCCACAGAAAACTGATCCCAGCGCTGTACCAGCTGGAAATCAACGGTTTTCTCCCTAAGGATTTTTCAGTTATTTCCATTGGGCGCAGAGACAAAACATCAGATGAATACCGTAGTGAGATTCTGGAATCCACCAAGAAGTTTTCTTCGAGAAACTTTGAAGAAGAGAGTTATGAGGAGTTTTCTAAAAAGGTATCCTATTTCAAATTGAAATTTGAAGATGCAGAAGACTACAAAGAGTTGAAGAACCTCCTCGAGCAGTCCGGAAAGGACGAAAACAAAGAAAACAGCTATCTCTTTTATCTGGCAGTTTCTCCGGATTACTTCAGCGAAATCGTACACCAGCTGGAGAACAGCGGTATTAGAACAATGGACTCAGCATGGCAGAGACTTGTCATCGAAAAACCTTTCGGGCAGGATCTTTCCAGCGCTGAAAAACTCAACGCTTCCATTTCTGAAGTGTTCGAAGAAAAAGACATATATCGAATCGATCATTATGTGGCAAAAGAAATGATCCAGAACACCCATATGCTGAGATTCCAGAACGCAATCTTTGAATCAATCTGGAACAGGCACCACATAAACAATGTTCAAATCACCGTACTCGAAAAGGAAGGAGTGGGCACTCGAGGAGGATACTATGACCATACAGGTGCACTGAGGGATATGGTTCAGAACCATTTGCTGCAGCTTTTGGCAGTCACTGCAATGGAACCCCCAAAATCACTGGATGCGGATGATGTGCGGAATGAAAAAGTCAAAGTCTTTGAAAAACTGGTCCCTTTCCAGCCTGATACTCTAAACGAGCAGCTGATTCTTGGCCAGTATTCCGGATACAAAAAAGAAGACAAGGTCTCAGCGTCCTCTCAGACAGAAACACTGGTGGCCACAAAGGTCTACATTGACAATGAGCGGTGGCAAGGTGTACCTTTCTACCTTCTTACTGGAAAGGCTTTAAAGAACAAAACCGCTCAGATCACCATAGAGTTTAAGAAAAGCACTCTATATGGTGAAGAAAAGGACAGTGAGCCGAATATTCTAGAAATCAAAATCCAGCCTGATGAGGGCATCACCCTTCATCTTAATGTGAAGAAACCTGGCGTAGTGGATCAGATGGCCATGGTGGAAATGGATTACTGCCAAAGCTGTCTCTATCTGTTCAACTCTCCTGATTCATATGAAAAACTCATTCTGGATGCGCTTCATGGAGACTCCACTCTCTTCACCAGATGGGATGAGCTTCAGCTCACCTGGAAATACGTTGATGCCATATTCAGCACTTTAGGCGAGGATCGCACCTCATATCTGGAATCCTATGAGAGGGAGTCCAACGGCCCTGAATCCTTGGATACCTTCATACATTCGGGCGCCAGAAAATGGTGGTACCGGAATCGGGAATACTAGACAAAATAAAACAGCTGCACGAAGCAGCTGTTTTATTTTATCCGCTATTTTCTCTACAAGTCTAGTGTAATGTAAGTTCAGGCATAGAGGTCGTGGTCACTACAGGTTCACCATCCTTGTGGGAGAATTCAGCAAAGTCATACCGATACGTAAACCCAAGTTTATCTTTCATGACCACTGCAAGGCGAATCTGATCCAGCTTTGTCGCTTTCACAGAAAGGCTTCCCACTCCTCCTTCATAAACTAGAGCATCAGGAATATCCGTGTCTGATTTGGAAAGATCTCCCCGCTCCATGACTACCCCATTCTTTTCCAGGATGTACTCCGAGCGCACAAGCTCCCAATCTTTTTTCGCAGAAATCATCAGTTCTGTGCTGAAGGACAAATTGAGCTCTTCTCTTTCGCCGTTATAGGTGGAGTTAAAATCCAGCAGATTGAATGAAGTGTCTGCAATGTATGTCTTATAAAGTTCAAGCTCATTGACAAGATTCTCAATCCGCTTCTCTCCATACTTCTCCACCATAAGATCAATGCGAATAGGCTCCAGAACATTGACTTCCCGGTCAACCGAATATGTGGTGTCATTCAGCAGATGTGCCTCCATCAGCACAGCCTCCTGGTCTCCTGATTCAATGGAAGCGTAGACCCTGGCACTTGAATCCATGGATCTTAGTTTGAACTCTATATGAAGAAGGGCGGTTTTCTCCTCTTCATCCACCAGCTCAGATATTGTCCAGTTGACATCCTCTAATATGGATTCCACATGACCACCGACCTTCATGGCGTCTTCCACCAGAGTGTCGATGTTGTCCTCCAGATATTTAATCCGATTGGTATTGATGTTCACTTGTTTATTCGCGCTCCAGACGACCTGAAGCAGCACCAAATTAATTAGAATAGAAATCCCCAGAAAAACCGACACACCAGTCAGAATATGCTTATATCGCATGTTTTGCCCCCTTGTCCCATACGCTGCCCAAAGCGTACAGTCTCATTCTGTCCATCATATACTGCAATAATTCAAGATCATCATAGATTATCATCTGATTCTTCCATTATTTTAGCTGATTTTTGTCAGTAATTCTACCAATTTCTTATAATATGCTTAATTTTTAATAAGAAACTGTTATTCTTTGATTTTTATAGGTGTCATCCTCAATGAGATCTACAACTGCAGAGGCAAAATCCTCCATGCTGATGAAGGATCTCCCTTGTTCATCCATGAGAAGGTGATCATCCGCACCGATTCTGTACTTTCCTGTTTTCTCATCCGCTTCAATGGTTTCCGCGGGACTGACATTAATCCAATCGAACTTCTTTCCTTCCAGGCTTTTATAAATGTCCAACGCTCTTTTGTGAATATCAGATATTGGCTTCACGAAATCAGGAAACCCTTCTTTTTCCATGAGCATTTTTCCGTCGGGTAGAAGAAGACTTCCTGCGCCACCTACGGTGATCAGCTTCTTTACAGCTGCCTTTTCTGCCACTTTAATCAGATTCTCCGTGGCGGTGAGAAAACTCTCAAGATCATGGGGATCCGGACTGATGGCGCTGATGAGCACCTCATTTTCCAGTGCCATCACATGTCCTGAAATCACTTTCTCGTTCATAATGTCACCCTCACATCCGATGATCAGTGTGCTTCCGGGCAGATCAAAAGCATTTCTTGAAATCGCTGTGATGACATAACTTCTTTCGATAAGTTCCATAAGAATTCTGGACCCTATTTTTCCTGTGGCACCGAGTATTGCAATCTTTTCCATATTTTCCTCCATTTAACCTGCATAAGCTGCAGCGTAATTTAAATTTTACACAATTATATTGTAAGGCATTTTTATCATCTTAGCAAATACAGCAGACTCATTATGTCAGATTTCCTGTAGAGTTTCTTTGATATGGGTCAAAAATGAAAAGAGAAAGGTCTCCCTTTCTCTCGGTTTTCCCTTCTCTCTTTCTCTTTTGTTATAACTTATAGAGGCTTATGGACGTTCTTTCAATATCCATGGACAGGATACGAAGATACGCAGACATCTTATCTAAACTTGTCATCAGTTCCACCTTTGACTCTATCGCTGCTCTTCTGATTCTAAAGCCATCTCGTTTCACATCATTTCCTTTGGTAGGTGTATTGAGAATCATGTCCAGTTTCTGCTGCTCGATGAGATCCAGGATAGATGGTTTTTCTTCGTCCAGTTTATGAACAAGCTCTGATTCAATTCCCCATTCATAAAGTTTTCTTCTGGTACCCTCGGTTGCGTAAAAATGGAATCCAAGAGTCTTCATCATTCTGGCCAGAGGCTCAAACTTCTCCTTGTCCGTATCTCCAAGGGTGACCGCAATGTTTTTTCTTTCAGTCCTCAACTTGATGCCAGCCCCCAGAAATCCTTTATACAGAGCTTCCTCCAAGGTATGGCCAGCGCCGAGCACTTCTCCGGTGGAACGCATCTCCGGTCCTAGGGAAGCCTCCACTTGGGGTAGCTTCTCAGTAGAAAACACTGGCACTTTTACCGTGGAGCCTTCAATCTCCTTATAAAGATCTATACCGTATGGCATCTCTCTCAGTTTTCTGCCCAGCATCACTTCCGTGGCAATGGCTATGACCGGAAGACCTGTAACTTTTGTCATAAAAGGCACAGTCCTGCTGGCTCTAGGATTTACTTCAATGATGTAAAGCTCCTCTCCTTTTACGATGAACTGCAGATTCATCATCCCCACGATGTTCAACGCCTTGGATAAAGTTCTCACCACTTGAAGAACCCTTTCTTTCATCTCGAAAGACACATTTACCGGCGGATAGATGCTGACACTGTCTCCTGAATGGACGCCTGCATGCTCCAGATGTTCCATGATTCCTGGCACAAGAATATCTTCCCCGTCACATATGGCATCCACCTCCAGCTCCATCCCATCAATATACTGATCAATGAGCACCGGTGTCTTCTGATCTTTCCTAAAGGCATTCTTCAAGTAATAGTTCAGTTCCTCTTCTTCATGGCAGATTTCCATTCCCTGTCCTCCCAGGACATAAGAAGGCCGAACTAAGACAGGATATCCTGCTTCCCGTGCAAAGGCCTCTCCCTGCTCCACAGCCCAGACTCCTTTTCCTACTGGCCGTTTAATGCCATACTGCTCCAGTATCGCCTCAAACTTCTCTCTGTCCTCTGCAGCATCAATGGCTTCGGGTGCTGTACCTAAGATCGGCACATTTTTCTCCAGAAGGAATTTTGACAGTTTCACTGCGGTCTGTCCACCAAATTGGAGGATCACTCCTTCAGGTTGTTCCAGGGCAATGATATTAAAGACTTCTTCTTCCGTTAATGGTTCGAAATAGAGTTTGTCCGAAATATTGAAGTCCGTACTGACTGTTTCTGGATTGCTGTTCACAAGAATTGTTTCATAGTTGAGGTTCTTTAACGCTTTTATGGCATGAACACTGGAATAGTCAAACTCAATGCCCTGACCGATGCGGATGGGACCAGAACCAATGACCATGATTTTCTTTCTTCCCGACGGCACTGATTCTGTCACCTGATCATACGTGGAGTAGTAATAGGGCGTTCTTGCATCGAATTCTCCTGCGCAGGTATCCACCATTTTATAGGCGGGGTGAATGTTCCACATCATTCTCATCTCAAAAATCTCATTGGGTGAGGTCTTTACAAGATCTCCAATCCCTTTGTCAGAAAACCCTTTCTGCTTGAGATTTCTCAGAATCTCCTCGGTGATGTTCTCCTTTTTCATGGATTCCAGCTGCTGCTCTAGTTTTACTATCCCTTGGATCTTATGGAGAAAATACCGGTCAATTCCAGTCTCCTGAGAGAGCTTCAGTATATGCATCCCTCTTCGTAAAAGCTCTGCCAGATAAAAAATCCGTTCATCATTGGGATACATCACTTTTTCCTTTAATGTGAGAAAGCTCATATTTCTTGCTTCCTCATGGCGGAGTGCGTACTTCTTGATTTCCAGAGACCGCAGTCCTTTCAGCAGAGCACTTTCAAAACTGTTGCCGATGGACATGATTTCTCCTGTGGCCATCATCTTCGTACCCAGCTTCCGGTCTGCAGTATAGAACTTATCAAAGGGCCATTTGGGGATCTTCACCACCACATAGTCCAGAGAGGGTTCGAAGGCCGCTGTGGTTTTTTCTGTCACAGCATTGGGGATTTCATGGAGATGATACCCCAGCGCAATCTTCGCTGCAACCTTTGCAATGGGATATCCGGTAGCCTTGGATGCAAGAGCGGATGATCTGCTCACCCTTGGATTGATTTCTATCACCGCATACTGAAAACTATGGGGGTCTAACGCAAACTGCACATTGCATCCGCCTTCGATACCCACGGCATCCACGATATGAAGCGCTGAACTTCGTAGCATCTGGAGTTCTTTGTCTGTAAGCGTCTGAGCTGGGGCCACGACGATGGAGTCTCCTGTATGAATCCCAACGGGATCCATATTTTCCATGCTGCAGACTGCGATGGCGGTACCATTACTGTCTCGCATGACTTCGAACTCGATTTCTTTCCATCCTTTCACAGATTTTTCCAGAAGAACCTGATGCACACGGCTCAGCATAAGACCTTTTTCTGCCGTTAGAAGAAGCTCCTCCTCATTTTCTGCTATGCCTCCTCCAGTGCCCCCCAATGTATAGGCCGGTCTAACCACGATAGGAAACTTCAGCATTTTCGCCGCTTCTTTCACCTCAGAAAGGTCGGAAGCAATGAGGCTCTCCACCACCGGTTCTCCGATCTCTTCCATGAGATTTCTGAAAAGCTCCCGGTCTTCTCCTTTTCTTATGGAGTCGATGGATGTGCCTAGAACTTCCACCCCATGGGCTTCCAGTACACCAAGATCATATAATTCCAGCGCCAGATTCAGTCCTGTCTGCCCTCCCATGCCTGGAAGGAGCCCCTGGGGTTTTTCATTTTCAATGATTCTCGTAACAACCTCCACCGTCAATGGTTCCACGTAGACGATATCCGCCGTTTCCTTGTCTGTCATGATGGTTGCAGGATTGGAGTTCACAAGCACAACTTCCATTCCTTCTTCCCGGAGACTTTGACAAGCCTGGGCACCTGAGTAGTCAAACTCAGCTCCCTGCCCGATGACAATGGGTCCAGAACCCAGGACAAGCACTTTTTTCAGATATTCTTTCTTAGGCATTCTCTCTCTCCTTTTCCATCTCCAGCATCTGGTCAAAAATCACGCCTGCATCAGATGGCCCCGGAGATGCCTCCGGATGAAACTGCACACTTCGCACCCGCAGCTTTTCTTCACAAATCCCTTCTACAGTGCCATCTTGAAGGCTTCTATGGGTAACAGATACCCCTTCTGGCAGCACCGTCACCACATAACCATGATTCTGACTGGTGATGAAGACCTTGCCGGTTTCCAGGTCTTCTACCGGATGATTGGCGCCACGATGACCATAAAGAAGCTTTTCCGTTTTTCCACCCAAGGCAAGGGACAGTAGCTGATGTCCAAGGCATATGCCCAGCAGCGGCACTTTCCCCATGAGCTTTTTCACTTCCTGTAGAATCTCCTGGTAGGACTCCGGGTCTCCTGGGCCATTGGACAGGAGAACTTTATCCGGACGCTCCGAAAGTATGACTTCTGCACTGGTATCCGCAGGAAAAACTGTGACTGTCCAGTCTCTTTTCACAATCTCCTCCAGGATCCCCCTTTTGATGCCAAAATCCATCACAGCTACATGATGTTTCCCGCTTCCAAGGGTATACCGCTCTTTGGTGGTCACCGCAAGGGCTGGCTTCACATTGTCAAAACTTTGGAGCTTTTTTCGAATTTCCGTAGCAGTCTGTCTTCTTTCAGATAAAAGCCCTTTCATGGTGCCATGTTCCCGAAGAACTCTGGTCAGGGCTCTGGTATCCACAGATTCCATTCCAGGAACTCTGTGATGCTCCAGAAAATCTGGAAGGGGAATCTCACACCGGAAACCTGATGGTTCTTTTACTGCCTCCCGGACAATGAGCGCTTTCAGCTTAGGTCCATCGGACTGTAGATCTTCCAGGGTGATTCCGTAATTTCCCACCAGGGGCTGCGTGAGCACAACCATCTGTCCATGGTAGGAAGGGTCTGAGAGCAGCTCCTCGTATCCAGTCATCCCTGTATGAAAAACCACCTCTCCTATGGTTTCTTTCATCTCACCAAAAGACTGACCTTCGAAAACCATCCCGTTTTCCAAATGTAGAAAATTTTTCATGCTTCCTCCTAAAATATGGTTCTGCTTCCGGGTTTCACAACTTCCATTCCACTTCTGCAAAGGGGACAGTCCTCTTTTTCATAGGTGCTGAACTGATAGGACACAGCACTGATCACAGGCAGATCCTCCAGCATGCTTTCTCCTCTCCGGTCGATGATGGATGCCACTGCAACCACCTCTGCACCATAGGCCTCCAGAACCTTCCGGGTTTCCAGTGTAGATTTCCCTGTGGTAAGCACATCTTCAGAGATGACCACCTTATCGCCTTTGTTCAGTTCAAACCCTCTGCGAAGACTCATGACTCCATCAGTTCTTTCAGTAAAAATGGCTTCAATCCCCAGCTGTCTGCCAAGTTCATAAGCGACCAGAATCCCTCCCATGGCTGGTCCTACAATTTTGTCTATCTTCATTTCTTTCAGTTTCTCTGCCACAGGCTTCAGGATCACTTCTGCTTTATCAGGGAATCTCAGCACTTTCGCACATTGCACATATCCTCCGCTGTGTTTTCCAGATGACAGCAGAAAATGTCCACTGAGCACCGCCCCAGTTTCTGCCAGTATTTCTTTAATCTTTTCTTCCATTTTCCATTCCTCCCACATTCTCTTTACACGATGCCTCGAATTTCTCCAATGTTCATCAGGTTTTCTTTTTCACAGTATCTTTCTAGATCTTCCACCATTTCTTTTCCCAAATATGGATTTACAAACTGTCCTGTTCCAATCATCACTGCAGCAGCACCAGCCATGAGAAAGGAGAGGGCGTCTTTATAAGATGCAATGCCGCCCATTCCCACCACAGGAACTTTTACAGCCTTTGCCGCCTGATGCACCATTCTTAATGCAATGGGTCTTACCGCTGGCCCTGAAAGACCCGCATAGGTCTGATCAAACACCGCTTTTTTTCTATCCACATCAATGGCCATTCCCTGCACTGTATTAATCAGCGAAATCGCATCGGCTCCAGCCTCTTCACAAGCCTTTGCCATGTCCCCGATATGAGTCACATTGGGAGAGAGCTTTACCATAAGTTTATGTTTTGTGGCTTTTCTCACCGCTCTTGTTACTTTTTCTGCGCTCTTTGGATCCACCCCAAAAGCCATTCCACCTTCTTTCACATTGGGGCAGGAGATGTTCAGCTCCAGCACATCAATGTCCGCTTCATTAAGAAGTCTGGCCCCTTCCACATACTCTTCCAGCGTGTTTCCCCCCAGATTCACCACAAGCAGAGAGTCAATGGCTCTCATTCTCTTGTATTCTTCCTCAAGGAATCTTCCTACAGATGGATTCTCAAGTCCAATACTGTTCAGAATTCCAGAAGGTGTTTCCCAGATCCGGATTCCTGAATTTCCTTCTTTGGGGAAAAGCGTGAGTCCTTTACTCGATATGCCCCCCAGGAGACTGGGGTCATAAAAGGAGCGAAACTCCTCTCCATACCCGAATGTTCCTGATGCTGCAGTGATGGGATTCTTCATGGTAAACCCTAAAAACTCTGTCTCCAGCCTATTCATAGAATACCTCCTCACCGGGGAATACCGGACCTTCTTTACACACTCTTTTGTTTCCTTCCTTTGTCTTGCAGGTGCAGCCAAGACAAGCTCCTACGCCGCAGGCCATATGTTTTTCCAAGGAGACGAAGACAGGCTTCCCAAACTCTTTGCCGTGGCTGGAGACTCTTCTCATCATCACCTCAGGTCCACAGGTGTAAAACACATCATGCTTTTCATAGTCCACTTCTTCTGAAACATAACCTCCGAAATTTAAGATGAGCGGAAGATTCAGTTCTTTGAAAACATCTACCACAGCATTTTCCTTCTGGAATCCGAGATACAGTGTAATCTCTTGATCCGGATTCAATTCTCTCATGCGTTTTGCCGTATAGAAAAGTGGTGCTGCTCCCATACCACCCCCCACCAGGGCAACATTCAGGCCTTCTGGGGTCAGATCAAATCCTTTGCCGAAAGGGCCGTAGAGGTCAAGCTCCATCCCCTGAGAAAGCCTTGAAAACTCTTTGGTTCCTTCTCCGATGACTTTATAAAGAAATGAGATGCTGTCTTCCTGAACATCAAAAATACTAAGAGGTCTCGACAGTAACGGAAAGCTTCCTGCGCTTCTTATCATAAAAAACTGACCAGGTTCTGCCTTTCCTTCATACTGTGCAGAAAGAAGATACATCTCGTCGCCAAGAAATCTGTTTTCAAGAATTACTGCCATCCGATCAGATCCTCCTTCATAAGAAGAGCTGCTTCACGGGCGAAGGAAGTAAAATCCATTCCTTCAGTTTTCCCTACATGAGCAGCGATGATTCCCCTGGAAGAGTTCACCACACCATTGATTCTTTTTTGGAACACAGGTCTTAAATCCTCTCCTCTTCCTCCTTGGGCACCATACCCTGGAATCAGGAAGAACATATTCGGGTAAAGCTCTGAGAGTTTTTCAAACTCCTTTGGATAAGTCAGCCCTGCCACAGCGCCCACCGCACTGAAACCTGAAGCGCCCTGATAAGGTCTGCCCCATTTCTCCAGAAGATCCCCCATATGGAGATACAGCTCTTTCTCGCCTGAAATGAGTTCCTGAAGATCCCCTGCACTCTCATTGGAGGTGTGGAGAAGTACAAAAATCCCTTTCTCCTTCTCCGTCATATATGGATAGAACGGAGATACCGCATCTTCCCCCATATAGGCATTCACTGTGACGATGTCTGCTTCAAACTCCCCTGTCAGATGGGCTTTGGCATATTCTGACTGCGTAGCGAGAATATCTCCTCTTTTGATGTCTCCGATGGATAGAATATTCTTCTCTCTCAGATATGCCAGGGTTTCTTTGTATGCGACCAGTCCTTCCAGCCCCAGTGCTTCATAGTAGGCAATCTGGAGTTTGAAACAGGCAGCCAGATCCTCCGTATGATCGATGATCTGCTTATTGAAGTAAAAAATCTTTTCGGATAAGGACCAGTCCTTCTCTTTCAGTTCTCTTGGCAGGTAACTTAAGGAAGTGTCCAGTCCCACACAAATGGGGCTTTTTTCCAGCGCCTCTTTTTGAAGTCTATCGATGATCATAATATAGTTCTCCTCTCTTCATGGTCATTTTCACCTGACCTAATACTCTTCTCCCAGCAAAGGGTGTGTTTTTTCCCCGGGAGATCAATTCATCCGGATTGATCTCTGTGATTTTATGAAGATCCACCAGAACCAGATTGGCCTCGCTTCCTTTTTCGAAAGACCCCATTGGCAAACCCAGTTTTTTTGCTGGATTCTCACTTAAGAGCTCCACCAGCTTGGATACTGAAAGATCATTTTCCTGGAAGACGGTATGATACATGGAAAATGCATATTCAATGTTGGATAAGCCCGGCATACCTTCCAGCTTGTCCTTTGCCGTATGTGGGGCGTGATCTGTGGCTAAGTGATCTATGGTGCCGTCTTTGATCCCTTCTATGAGTGCAGCCACATCTTCTTCCCTGGCGAATGGCGGATGAACTTTATAAGGAATGCTGTGTGCAAAAAGGTGGTGGGGCGTGACTTCACAGGTGACTTTAATTCCCTGCCTTTTTGCTGTTCGTATCAGATCCACTGTTTCTTTTTCCGATACATGACATATATGGAGATTTCCACCAATCCTGCTGTTCAGTTCCAAGTATTTTCTGGTATACTCTGCCTCGGGCTCACAGTGGCAGGACACCGTGAAATCCAGTTCTTTGGAGTATTCCAGAGCTTTTTTCATGGCTTCCATAGAGTCCAGGTTCTTCCCGTCATTTGAGAACATAGTGGTCACTGAGCGCAAGGACTGAAAATCAACCAGTGCATTCTCAGTATTTTGAAACGCCTCTGTCACCGCGGCAACCTGAGTCAGATCGCATAATGAGAGCTGCTTTGCTTTCTCAAGATTTCTTATCACTTTTTCTTTCGAATCGGTGACAGGTTTCGTATTGGCCATGGCGGTAAGGTGTACGAATCCACCTTTCAGTGCGGCACGCATGCCTGACTCCATATCTTCCTTCTCTGGAAATCCAGGTTCTCTCAGATGGGTATGAAGATCCACAAAAGCGGGCAGAAGCGCGTATCCCTTCCCATCTATCACGTGCTCTCCCAGAGGAAACTGTTCTGGCAGTACCTCCTTAATGAGTCCATTCTCAATCACCAGGCTGCCTCTCAGTTCTCTATGGGCATCAATCATAATCACATTGGTTATTATCATATCTGTCTCCTTATAAGCTGGTATACGTATCGCAGTAGCTGCATCGGTACATTTTTTTCTCCACACTGCTGAGAAAGAAGTCCGGATATGGAATCTCCTCCTGATGCGTGATGCACCTTGGATTCTTGCATTTCATGATTCCTGTGACTTTCTCCGGCAGTGTGAGCTTGATTTTATTTACCCGCATCCCGTCTTCGATGTAGTTCACTGTGATATTGGGATCCAAAAGACCAAGAACTGTCAGGTCTATGCATAAATCTGTCTCGATCTTAATCAGGTCCTTCTTTCCCATCTTGTCACTGGGCACGTTCTGCAGAAGCACTACAACCTCTTCGATATCCATGAGCCCCAGCTCCCGATAGATCCGGAATCCACATCCATTTCTGATATGGTCTAGTACGATACCTTTTTTGATGTCAGATACATTGATCATGAAATCTCCCCCTTTTCCAGTAAAGTCATTATTAAAGCCATTCTCACATACATGCCAAGTTTAGCCTGCTGAAAGTACACAGCTCTCGGATCGGAATCCACATCCGTTGAGATCTCCATGACTCTTGGAAGAGGATGCATTACTATGAGCTCTTTTTTTGCTTTTCGAAGTTTGTCTTTAGACAGCACATAGAAATCTTTCAGCCGTTCATATTCCTCCGCACTGAAGAACCGTTCTTTCTGAACTCTTGACATATAGTGCACATCGGCTTCGGTTAACGCATCCTCCAGACTCTCCATTTCCACATAGGTGTCTGCAGACAAAGAGTCCTTGATGTACTCTGGCATTCTCAGCTCCTTAGGCGAAACAAAAAGAAATTTGATTTCTGGATACCTGCTCAGAGCTTTCACCAAAGAATGTATGGTCCTTCCAAAGAGCAGATCCCCACAGACAGCTACTACCATATGATCCAGCCTCTTTTTATAGCTGCGGATGGTCATAAGGTCTGTCAGTGTCTGAGTGGGATGCTGGTGTCCTCCATCTCCGGCATTGATCAGCGGCATGGCTTTCAGATACTGGGAAGCAAGTTTTGCAGCACCCTCTTTAGGATGTCTCATCACTGCCACATCTGCATAACACTCCACGGTTTTTAATGTGTCACCCAGACTCTCCCCTTTCGCCACCGAGGATCCGCTTGGGTCATCAAATCCTATGACTTCTCCCCCAAGTCTTAACATTGCAGCTTCAAAACTGAATCGGGTTCTGGTGGAAGGCTCGTAAAAAAGACTGGCTAAAAGATTTCCTTTGCACACATCCAAATACTTTTCTGGATGCTGCTGAATCTTCTCTGCCAGCCCAAAGAGCCTTTCAAGCTCTTCCATATTAAAATCCTGTGAGTCCAATAGATGCCTTGCCTTGTTCATTTTGTCCACTTCCTTTTATAAAAAATTCCATGAAAAAAGCCTTCCCGATAATTGGGAAGGCATCTACTTACGAATATACTCAGCAAGAATATTCACTCCTGCTAAAAATGAAAGGTGACTTGCCTGTATTTTATCCTGTGAATAAAATACACCTGTCTCCTTCAATAATTCATACCTTCCTGATCTCTCGTATCAGATTAAAAGTAGTTTTTTCATTTCCCCCATTCTACTGGAGATGGGTCTCTCTTGTCAAGGATTCTACTGCAAAAAAATATTATGTGCAGAAAAAGAACAGAATAAAAGGAGGTGCTTACCTTGGCAAGCACCTTCTTAACAGCTCACTTATTCCGCTTCGCCAAGGTATTTCTCACAGGATATCGCTGCCACTGCACCATCTGCCGCTGCGGTAACTACCTGTCTTATGGTGGTTTCTCTGATATCCCCTGCTGCAAAGACACCAGGCACATCGGTTCTCATATAAACATCAGTGATGATTTCACCAAACTCATTCATTTTGATCTTTCCCTGGAAAAGATCTGATATGGGCTTATATCCTACAAAAACAAACACGCCTTCCACCTGAAGATCTGATTGTTCTCCTGTCAGCACATTCTTCAGTCTAAGACCGGTCAGAAGGCCTTTTTCCTCCGTTGCTTCTTCCACAACAGAATCCAGGATGAATTCAATCTTCTCATTTGCCTTCGCTTTATCCACCAGATACTGAGCCGCTCTAAACCCTTGTCTGCGGTGTATGATGGTCACTTTTGATGCAAATTTTGTCAGATACAGTGCTTCCTGCAGTGCAGAATCACCACCGCCAATGACTGCAATGGGGAAATCCGTATAGAAATCCGCGTCACAGGTGGCGCAATAGGATACACCTCTGCCTCTCAGCTCTTTCTCCCCTTTGAATCCAACCATCTTAGGTTCTGCACCTGTAGCGATGATGACCGTTTTGGCCTGATACTCGCCTTTGGCAGTCTTGATCACCTTGATTTTCTCATCCAGCTGCACATCTATAATATCTTCTTTGATAAAATTCGTTCCAAAAGCTGCTGCCTGCTTTCTCATCTTTTCAGAAAGTTCCGGACCTGTGATCCCGATATCTGTTCCAGGATAATTGTCCACTTCAAATGTGGTTGCTACCTGTCCACCATAAGTTGCCTTCTCAATGAGTAAAGTGTCCAGTTTCCCTCTGCCTGCATACAAAGCAGCAGAAAGACCTGCAGGGCCTCCCCCCAAAATGATGGTATCGTAAATATGTGTCATAATGATCCTCCCCATGAATTCTCTTGTTCTATCATAATATAGATGTGGTTTTCATGCCATACCCTATTCTTATATTATACCCTATCCGGGTGTTTTGTAAATAGGTTGCATGCAATTAAATCTAGTGCACTTTTTCAAAAAAAAAAGAGTGTCCCAGCGACACTCTCCATAACTTTATGCACTTAGGCAGAAAACGCCTACTAGTTTAGGTCCAGCATGAACACCAAGAACGCATCCAACCTGTATCTCATAATAGCCAATGCCTTTGTCTTCCAGATGCTTGATGACGGCTCTATTGGTTTCACTATCCAAAGAGTTGATTACTACAACTTTGGAGCCTTCTCGTACAGGTGTGTTATCGATGAAGGCTTTCAAAGCACTCAGTGCCTTTTTATTTCCTCTTACCTTATCCATCATTTCAAGTTTTCCGTCTTTCAATGAAATTAAAGGCTTGATTCCAAGAAATCCTCCAATAGCGCCTACAGACTTGGGAATTCTTCCACCTTTGGCTAGAAACTCCAATGTGTCAAAGGTAGCAAGAAGCTTCACTTCTTTCGCAGTTTTTTGAATTGCTTCCACAACTTCTGGGAAGCTTTTCCCTCTTAGAATCATTTCCCCAGCTTCAACTAAAGATAAGAAAATCACACCAGATACTCCTTCCGTATCAATGATGGTCACATCTTCCGTCTCCAGCATATCCTTAGCAATCACAGCCGACTGGAGTGTCCCTGAAAGGTGGGAGGAAATATGCACTGAGATGATCTTATATCCTTCATCCAGATACTGCTTATAAACATCATGAAATTCTTGTGGGTTCACCTGGCTCGTTGTAGGAAAAGGTCCTCCATTGAGTACCCCTTGATACATTTCTTCCAAAGAAATGGACTCACCATCTTTAAAACTCTGGCTCCCGATATGCACAGTCAGAGGCAATACATGAATATCATATTTTTTAATAAGTTCTGGGGTAAGATCACTTGTACTATCCGTAATCAGTTTTATTTTCTCCATTTGCTCCACTCCAATTTCTATTCTATTTATTTGTCTTTCAAAATAATTTCTGTACTGAAAGTATACATTTATATGCTTTGAAGCTCAAAATAAAATGGAGGAAACTAAGAAAATTTTAAGAACTGATGGTTTTCCGGACACCAGACATGGACATGGCTTTATGAAGAAGCACTGCAGCTCCTGTATTGAGAACTGAAGTCGGAAGAACAATCCCCATATACAGCGCGCTGAATGAGATGGGCGCTCCACTGACATAAAGTCCCACTGACAAGAAAATAAACCCGCTGATCAGCGTGCCAAATAATGTCCCTAGGAGTATTTCGTTCTTTGGTTTCATGAGGTGAGAGAAGTTCTTGTGTACAGAAAAAAGTAAAGTTCCTGTAATAACTTTATCCACAAGATTGGCAATTTGCCCTCCAGGAAATGTTGTAGTCATGGCAGTAATAATCCCACAAACCAGAGATACCGCCAACGCTTCTTTATAGGTATCCATCAGAAGCAGTGAGAGAAACATCATCACGAGAAGAAAATCCATCTTCATTCCACCAAGAAAAGGCACCCCTGGCACCAGCTGGTGAAGAATATAGCCAAGAGCAATCAGCAGGGCAGCATACGTCATTTTTTTTACATTCATAATCTAACATTCCTTTCAGATTCATATTGAAGCAGTCTTTTTGATGACTAAGTATCGCTGTCTTTCACCACATACCGATTCCTCCTTTCAAAATAAAATGGCAACAAAAAAGACTCCACCCACACAGGGCGAAGTCACTCGCGTTGCCACCTGATTTCGCGTATTGAAAATACGCATCTCATTTTCAGATACTAACATATCCTATCCCTTGTAACGGCGGGCACCCGTCAGATACTACTGCTATAGATTCTATAGGTTCGCTCTGCCTCTAGAAAGTCCATTCGGTCACGAAATTCTATGGAAGTTCCACCTATCTCCCACTCTCTTTAAGAATCCTCACTGACGTACTTCTCTTTCTCACGGAGTTTCATTTTTTATGATTATATACCCCCCAGAAAAAATATGCAAGAAAAACCTCCTGAACATTCGTCCAGGAGGCTAAAAAACAACTGATGCTTTTGATGCTTATCTCTGAGATTTATCGTATGGGATACCCTCTGCTTTAGGCGCTCTAGACTTCTTGGATGTGAAGGCAAGAACCACCATAGTCGCAACATAGGGAAGCATCTTATAGTAGGTCTGATTGATGCCAAGGTTGTTCAGGAATGGAATCAGTGAAACAGAGTAAGCAAGAGTTCTTAAGAATGCAAAGAACAGTGCAGCTCCAAAAATCCGTATTGGTTTCCACTGACCAAAAATCATAACAGCCAAAGCAAGGAATCCAAATCCGGCAACTCCTGTATGACCGTTGATATTTCCATCCAATACACCGATGGAGTAGAAGAATCCTCCGATACCGCCAAGGATACCCGAAATGCTCACTCCAGCATATCTCATGACATAAACATTGATTCCTACAGAATCTGCAGCTTGTGGATGTTCTCCACAGGCTCTCAGTCTTAGACCAAATCTGGTTTTATAGAAAATTATGGTTGCAATCACAAGGAAAACCAGACCAATATAAACCGTAATATAAGTATTCTGGAAGAACAGTGGCCCAATTACTGGAATATCACCCAGTCCTGGTACACTTCTTATAAAGAATCTCACATTTGTCGTAACACCATCAGAATTGAAGAACATCTTAGAGAATAAGAGTACCAAGGCTGGAATCAGCATATTCAAAGATGTACCTGTAATGGTCTGATTGGCCTTCATGGTCACAGCTGCAAAGGAGAGCAGCAGTGAGTAAATAAATCCAGCAACTGCCGCAACCAGCATTCCAGTGAGGAGTATCGTCTGAGGTCCCATCCCTGTGCCCTGAACATTATAAACATACAGAGCGCCGAAGTAGGCTCCGAAGAGCATGATACCTTCAAGACCGATATTAATCACACCGCTTCTCTCACTGAACATTCCGCCCAAAGCTACAAGAAGAAGAGGAATTGCTACTGGAAGCATATTTTGTATGAGATAATATAAAGTTTCCATTATTTTGCCTCCTTTGTATTGCTGGACGCATCTTTATCCCCAATACTCTTTGCTTCAGAGACTTTATGCCTTCTTTCTCTTAAGTTCTTCAAGAACTTTGCAAAGCCTGCGTTCATAATCATAGCAAATGCAGAGAAGTAAATAATAACGGCAATAACCACATCGATGATCTCAGGCTTAAACCCATGAAGGCTCGCCAGTGTTCCACCTCTCTGGATATGAGAAATAAACACTGAGGAGAAAATGATGCCAATGGGATGTGCACTTCCGAGAAGTGCTACCGCAATACCATTGAATCCGTTGGCGGCGATGATATTGATTGGTTCATAAGTCATACTGCTTCCTGCAATGGCTGAAGGAGCCAATATGGCGAAAGCACCACCTAAGCCCGCCAGACCACCAGCAATGACCATGGTCAGGATGATATTTCTCTTTCCCTTCATACCTGCGTAATCCGCTGCAGTTTTATTGAATCCCGTGGCCTTCAGTTCATATCCAAAGGTGGTCTTCTGAAGGACGATATAAAGAATAACGCCGATGATCACCGCAAAAATAATACCAAAATTCACATTGGAACCTTCCACACCTAGCGTTGGAATCTGCACATGCTTTGGCAGATAATTGGTTCTTGTTGTGGAAGAAACATACATGGTTCCATTCCCTTGAATCAGCATATCCACCAGATACATACCAATATAGTTGAACATAATGGATGTAATTACTTCATTTACATTCAGAAGTGCTTTGAAGATACCAGGAATGAATCCCCAGATCATACCACCCACGAGACCTGCAAGGATAGCCACTACCCAGTGAATTCCCTGTGGCAGATCCCACATGAATCCCACATAAAGAGCAAAGAACATACCCATTGTGTACTGGCCTGATGCACCAATATTGAAAAGGCCCATTTTAAAGGCAAATCCAACTGCAAGACCGGTCATCAGGATTGGAGTTGCAAAATAGAACACATCTCCAATTCTCTGGAATCCTCCGCTCACAACACTCTCAAACCCTTTAAATGCATTACCGGCATCTGCCACAAGCATTACAATGAATCCGAACACAAGTCCTAGAACAATGGCCAGAAGTGCCGCTGTAAAAGAGGAGAATCCTTTGCTGTGCGTCATATCTTTCAGTTTTTCGCCAAAACTTTTTGCATTCTTTTTATCCTGCATAACTAGTCTCCTTTACAGTATCCCGCTTGGCTCCGGACATATAGAGTCCGAGTTCTTCCACGGTAGTATTCTTAGGATCCAGTTCACCAACAATCTCGCCTTCATACATAACGAGTATACGATCGCTGACATCCATAACTTCGTCCAGTTCCAGAGAAACAAGAAGTACGCCTTTTCCTTTGTCTCTTGTTTCCACAAGCTGTTTGTGTATATATTCTATGGCACCAACATCAAGACCTCTAGTTGGCTGTACTGCCACAAGAAGTTCATGCTTCTTATCGATTTCTCTCGCAATGATGGCCTTCTGCTGATTACCACCAGACATACTTCTAACCTGGGTCACGGGTCCCTGCCCACTGCGGACATCAAAACGGCTGATTAAGGTCTCAGCATATTTTCTCATGGCATCAAATTTCAGGAAACCGTTTTTCTGGAATTCTGGCTGCCAGTATCTTTGAAGGATCAGATTTTCCTCCAAGCTGTAGTCCAGAACCAGACCATGCTTATGTCTGTCTTCAGGAATATGACTGATTCCTGCAACAGAACGCTCTCTGATGGATGATTTTGTAAGATCCTTTCCAAGAAGAGAAATGGTTCCACCTGACATTTTTTCAAGTCCGGTGAGGGCAGACACAAACTCAGTCTGACCATTTCCATCAATTCCTGCTAAGCATACAATTTCACCCGCTCTTACATCGAAAGAAACATTCTTCACTGCATTATTCTTATGGGTCTTGCTGGGTACTGTGACATTACGCACAGACAACACAACATCCTTAGGTTCTGCTGGTGTCTTCTCAACGCTGAAGCTGATGTCACGTCCAACCATCATTTTCGAAAGCTCTTCCTTCGTGGTATCCTTTACATCGACGGTACCAATATATTTACCTTTACGC
Source organism: Proteiniclasticum ruminis (assembly GCF_900115135.1). GTDB lineage: Bacteria > Bacillota > Clostridia > Clostridiales > Clostridiaceae > Proteiniclasticum > Proteiniclasticum ruminis_A. Next base: position 930,721 of record NZ_FOVK01000001.1, read on the forward strand.
AGAACAGTACAGCGATCTGCTACTGCTTTGATCTCATTCAGTTTATGCGTGATAAACAGAATAGATTTTCCTTCCTCAGCAAAGCCTCTCATAATCTGCAGAAGTTCTTCTATTTCCTGTGGTGTAAGAACAGCCGTTGGCTCGTCAAAGATGAGAATTTCGTTTTCTCTGTAGAGCATTTTAAGAATTTCCACTCTCTGCTGCATACCTACGGATATTTTTTCAATTACTGCATCCGGGTTTACTTTAAGACCATATTTTTCGCTTAATTCGACAACTTTCTTACGTGCTTCAGCCTTTTGAAGGAAGCCCATTTTATTTGGCTCAACACCCAGAATGATATTCTCAAGCACAGTAAAAATCTCCACCAGCTTGAAGTGCTGATGAACCATTCCAATTCCCAATGCATTGGCATCATTTGGGTTATTGATCTTGACGACCTTCCCATCTTTCAGAATTTCGCCTTTTTCTGCCTGATACAATCCAAAGAGGACGCTCATCAGCGTAGATTTCCCTGCACCATTCTCACCAAGCAGTGCGTGAACCTCACCTCTTTTCAAGTTGAGGGTTATATTGTCGTTCGCGATAATACCGGGGAATTCTTTTGTTATATTTTTCATTTCAATAATATAATTTTCCACTTTAACCTCTCATTATCACTTTATTTTTTAGTTGGAAAATGGGGGAAAACTCACGCCTTCCCCCATTGATAACTCATACTTGCATAAGGCAAAGGCCACTATGACATGAATGCTTTACCTTACTATCTTACAGAAACCTTAACCTTAGCCAGTCCAAGACCTGCAACAAGCTCTTCAGCAGTCGCATATCCAGTTTCAGCTGCAACTTCAATGTTTCTAACTGGCACTACAGATCCATCAGCAAGCTTAGCGAATTCTTTATCGTATGCAGCTTTGTCGAACTTTTCGAATCTGTCGAATGCATCAGCCTTGTCATCTCCGATAACGATGGTTGGAAGACCAACACCGTCATTGGCAGCGTTGAAGTATGTGGTTACTCCACCATAGGTATCCCAGCTGTTTGACTTGTAGATTGCATCAAGAACAGCAACTACAGATGCAGCAAGTCCCTTGGTAGCAGAAGTGATAACAGTTTCGCTGTCATATCTCTGGTCAACGTCAACACCGATTACCTTAGCATCGGATTCAGAAGCTGCGGACATTACAGACTTACCAACTGCTCCACCAGCAGCGAAAATTACTTCGATGCCTTCCTGGTACATGGTCTTAGCTGTAGCCTTGTTGGTGTCGTTTTCTTCAAAGTTTCCTGTGTAGTGATAGATTGCTTCGATAGCACCATCAGCAAGTCCAAGCTCTGCTGCTGCTGCTTCAGCTCCCTGAAGGTATCCATAACCGAAAGCCTGTACAGCTGGTACAGCCATACCACCCATGAATCCAAGCTTTGTCATGCCGTCCATTACAGCAGCATATCCAGCAAGGAAACCGGACTGTTCTTCAGAGTACATTACAGATGCAACGTTCTTTTCAGTTTTGAAAGTAGCGTAGTCAGCTGTATGAGGTGCTCCATCAAGAAGGATGAACTTCACTTCTGGGTACTTTGTCTGTGCTTCATAGATTGGCACTTCAAAAAGGAATCCAGGAGTAACGATTACTTTTGCTCCACCAGTTACAGCAAGATCGATGGATGCAAGGTATCCAGCATCAGAAGCTTCTTCTGGCTTGTAGTACTTATGAGTGATGTTGTTGGCTTCTGCAAACTCAACTACACCTTCCCATGAACCCTGGTTGAATGACTTGTCGTCAATATTTCCCTTGTCGGTGATCAGAGCAATTTCGAATCCTGAGCCTTCGCCTTCAGACTTAGATCCGCAACCAACCATGATCATACCAACCATCAAGATTGACATAACAATTGCAAGCATTTTTTTCATTAAAAAACCCTCCAAATAATTCGTTCGACTTTAATGTCGTTGGTCTTATTATATCTTTTTTACAAAAAAACCACAACTATTATCGTCTCTGAAATGCCGTAATGTACGTGTTTTTTTTGAAAACCGCATTTTAATTATGAACAAATAGTGAATAAACCTATATCGTTTACACTGAAAATTAAAGAACCGATTTTCAAACCCATTGAAAACCAGTTCTTTTGGTAATACATTGCCCACTTTATATATTTATACCATGTTTGGATATTCCATTTGCCTCAATGCTTCATAAGCTACAATAGCTACAGTATTCGACAGATTCAGACTTCTTGTTGTGGTCTCAATCATAGGTATCCTGAACAGCTGCTCCTGGTTTTCCGACATAATATACTCCGGCAGCCCACTGGACTCTCTTCCAAAAACAATGAAGTCATTATCCTGAAACTTAACCTCAGAATGAAACTTTTTTCCTTTGGTACTGGAAAAATAAAAGGTAGCATCAGGGTACTTCTCTCTCAATTCTTCATAACTGCCGTAAAGCGTCACATCAAGTTCCTTCCAGTAGTCCAGCCCTGCTTTTGCTACAGTTTTATCATCAATGTGGAAGCCCATTGGGCCGATAAGATGAAGCTTCGCCCCCGTAAGTACGCAAGTTCTCCCAATATTCCCCGTATTTTGTGGTATTTCTGGTCTGAATAAAACGATATTGATCACTTAACTACCCCTCGTTCAATATGAATTTCTCAATTAATGTGGCAACGCCATCATTCATATTGCTTTCCGTGATATGTTTTACATAAGGGAAAACACTTTCCATGGCATTCCCCATGGCCACAGGCATTCCAACAACCTGAAGCATAGGCAGATCATTTTCTGAATCTCCCACGGCAATAATCTCTTCTGCATGAATACCCAGCTCTCTTGCTAAAGCCAGCACACCCAGTCCTTTGTCCGCCTTGTAGGAGGTGAACTCCACATTATCTGCACCGGAGCTTACAACTTTCACTCTCTTGTTTTTCATCACTTCTTCTTTGATGGAAGCAATCTTATCCATGGAAGGGAACACAATTCCTTTTTGTATGGTATTTCCTGTCTCAGATAAAATATCTTTCAAGGTGAACTCCTCATTGATGTATCGGATATGGATCCTCCGATTCTCTGGAAGTGTTTTGCTAAGCCTTTCATAACGGCCGACATAGTCTCTGTACTCCGCCACGTACATGGTTCCATGGTTGTACCAGTTGATTCTGGTATCGAATTTTTTCAACGTTTCATCTATGCTGAGTATATCTTCAAGAGCCAAGTTCTCTTCGTAATAGATTGTTTCTCTGTCACGGTCACTGACGTAAGCTCCGTTCGAAGATACAATGGGGTCTGTAAGTCCCAGTTCATCCGAATACTGCAATGCGCTCTGATGCATTCTACCTGTGCTGAGCGCTACCACAATCCCCTTTTCTTTAGCTTTTCTTACCGCATCTTTTACCCGTTCTGAAACAGTCAGATCGTCACGGATCAGTGTTCCATCAATATCAATACAAATCATTTTATACATTCTATATCCTCCTGGCCTCATTTCTACTATCATATCATATTACAGAAAATGCTTTTTCATGAAAGCAAAGATTGGACCACGATAATCCTTCACGATACCGTATACATCTTCATAAAACTCCTGTCTTTGAGTAAACTCACCAGGTTCTCCACTGAACTCTTCTTTATAGACTTCTGAAACAAGTGTCTCCATCTGAGTTCGGATCTCCTCATCTTTGATTCTGGCTGCCATCTCCAAATAAGTTTCTCCTGGTTCTTTCCTGTAATAGATGAATGAGAAAAGCTTCAGCATTTCTCTGAAATAAGGTTTTAGAGATCCGCTGTTTATCATCCTCTGACGCTTCATCTTCTTATATGCTGCCCTTGACGCAGCCACTAATGAAAGAAGCCCAATAATAAGAAGGATCACATTTCTTCTGGTCCGCTCTACCTTCTGCTCTTCCAGACTTTGTCCTGGAGTATCCGTACCTTCCTCTTCTTGTGGAACTTCAGTTTCTGGCGTTTCAGATGGTGTTTCCACCCCTTCTTCACCTTCTGGATTTTCTTCTTCCGGCTCTTCTCCATAAATCAGCTCCCGAGGAGTTCCTGTTGCATCAAAAATCTGCCAGATATCATTTTCTTCGTCAATGAGCACCTCAGTCCAGGCATGGGCATCACTGTTTCGTATGATATACTCTCCATCGACAACCTCTTCCGACATTTTGAATCCTTCCACATATCGGGTGGGTACTCCCGCTATCCGAAGCATAACGGTCAGTGCTGTACCAAAATAAACACAGTATCCTTCTTGTACTTCAAACAGAAAGTAATCCACGAAATCTGTATTTTCCGGGAGTGCTCCTGGCGTGAGGGTGTAGCTGTAATTCTCTCTAAGATAGTTTGTCAGCACCTCCGCTTTTTCATAGTTACGCATGGAGTCATCCACAAGGCTGTTCACAAGATCCACCGTTCTTGGTGTCAACGTGCTGTGGATCTGCAGATAAGGACTGTACTTCATGTAGAAATCTGAGGCGTGGACATTCTTCGGTAATCTTCTGATATGATCCTCGATAAGATCTTCTCTGAAGTAAGTAATATCATAATTGTTGATGACAGTTTTATTGCTTGTGTAGGTGCTTCTTTCATCATTATAGAAGAGAAGTGCCAAGTTATTGGAGAATGCGACTTCTTTTGTATATATGCCGCTGAAAAGGTTTGATGTCATTTCCACTATGGGTCTGATCTCTATTCTTCTGAGATCCTCATTAACTGTCAACCGCTCATAATACGCTGTTTTTTCTGGAGAGAGGTTTCCATTGGGCTCATATTCAATCACATCTCTAGCCCAGCGGTCTCCTAAGTATTCAGTCCTCACAGTTCCCCGTAAATAGATAGGCTCCTCACCAAAGGCTCTCATCACCTCATCTTCACTGATGGTGATGTCCCCTCCGAGAAGTGTTTCTGAGTCATTATACCCCGTCATCGCAATGCCGAAGGGATCTCTGATGCTTGAGCCCGTAATGCTTCCCTGAGGCACAACCTGACCGTTGAAATAATTGAAAAGTCTATCAGAATAAATTCCCTTTGCTTCCACATCAATAAATGCAGATCCAATTGTGATGATGAGCGTAAGCACCACAGCTTCGACGAGTCTTCTGTTCCGATTTACCTTAAGCACTTTAGCTTCCTGATCCACAAGAGTTGTTCTGTAGAAAAGAAGACTGAATGCCCACACAGGAACAAAAAATCTGGCATACTCATAGGTATTGCCATAATAATCTACGATCCATAGAAACAGGAGCAGCCCCATATCCAGAATCACCATATTGTATGGAAAAATGTACAAAGTTAAGCTCAGTATCACCGCCCCAGTGAGCATCATGACTTTCAGCACATTAAGAAAGTCGATGAACTGAATGCTCAGGCCATCCATGATGGTGGCGTTGATGACTGCGATATCTGAGGGAATCTGCATTAGATCAATAGTTTTCACGGCATGGTAAAGAAAGTATGCTGATACTGCACCGAGCAAAAAGAAACCAATCCGGTAATAAAGGTTCTCTCCTTTCAGCATCCCCAAAAAACCCAAAGTCAAGAGAACTGGCAGCAATGCGAACGCCATAATCTCTGTATGCCTGAATCCTTCAATAAAATATGCACTTTCCATGACCATCCCCATGATGATCATATTAAAAAAAATGATCACCAATGGAATGACTTTATTTTTTAATTGGCTCATACTTATTCCCCTATATATTTCAGTGTGATTCCTTCATAGTCCGCATCTTTTTTCAGGTCATCCTCCACCGCAAACCAAGTGATGGCATTGTATTTATCTTTCAGCTTCAACACCACCTTGGTCAGCAGCGGGCTTCTGTTGCCTGTGAAAAGGATAATGGAAGAAGCACTTTGAAATAAATCTGTTTTCTCGTTCATAAAGTCCTGCATCGGCTTTTTCCCGGTGGAATCATGATCCACCATATACTCCACCAGAGCCTCATGCTGGCTCATTCTTCGAAGATCAAACTCTTTCCTTTCTAATCCATTGATCACAACTTTATGTTCCTTCCCTTCCTTCAGAAGAAGAGCTGACACTGCAAGAGCTTCGGCAATCAATGCCTCTTCTTTTGCCCCATCCTGATCCAATCTGTAAATCTCTTCACACATATCAATGACAAGGAGGTAATCAATCCCTTTGTTCTGTTCTCCTCGACGGACATAAAGCTCTCCATATTTCGCAGAAACCTTCCAGTTGATCCGTTTCAGACTGTCTCCTACATTATATCTTCTCATTTCCCGTATCATATGAGGATCTTCCAGATTTGACCTGGAATGTTTGATTCCTTCGCTGCCCACACCAAGTTCAAAGAGAGTTTCCGGAAGCACCCTGGATTTAGGGTATACCCTCACGCTTTCATTTCTCAGATTTTTTCTGACGGTGAAAATATTGAAAAAATCCCGAATCTCCAGACTCAGATTCTGAAATTCATAGGTTCCTCTCTTGGGGAAATAGAAATGAAACATGATCTGCGCCCTGTTCCTTGCACTGACGCTCCGGGTCTCTATTTCGGTATATTGGTTGATTGCGGTGACATAAGGGAGAAAAAGCCTTGAATCGTTGAAAATCTGAAGGTTCAGCTTCCCTGTCTCAAAGACTTCATATCTGTCCTTCATATAGGTCAGTTTACCGGATACTTTTCCTGAGAAAACCGTAATATAAGCCACCCCTAGAACAAACATGCTGACCATGATGAAATATAGTGACGTGAACACAATCCCACCAATGGTGTAATAAAGCAAGAAAGAAATCAGAAGACCGATGATAAACCTAAAATCCATCTTCATGGCTATGCATCCATTCTTGGAGGCTCCACAGAGGCGACTATGAGCTGCACAGCTTCATAGGCACTGCTGCCTTGTCCTCTGGCATAAGATGATAGAATCAGTCTGTGGGCCAGGACCATTCCCGCATTCTCCTTCACATCCTCTGGAATCACATAGTTTCTCCCCTGCATCAGGGCTGAAGCCTGACTGATTCGCATGAGGGCAATGGACGCTCTGGGACTTGCTCCGAGTGCAAAAAACTTACTTTCTCTTGTTTCTTTGACAATATCCACAATATACTTGTAGATGCCTTCCGTAACCTTCACTTCTCTGGTTTTTCGCTGAAGCATCATCACATCTTCTTTGGAAGCCACTGGTCCAATATTTTCAATGGGAATCTCCTCCCTAGTGTTCCGAAGGATATGCATTTCATCTTGAATGGAAGGATACCCCATTTTGATACGGATCATGAATCTGTCCAGCTGAGCTTCCGGCAAATTGAAGGTTCCTTCGTACTCGATGGGGTTCTGGGTGGCCATGACAAAAAATGGTCTTTCTAGTAAATAACTCTTGTTCCCTTCAGAAACCTGAGTTTCCTCCATGACTTCCAAAAGCGCTGCCTGGGTTTTGGGCGACGTACGGTTGATCTCATCAGCCAAGACCACATTTGCAAAAACAGGCCCTTTGCGGAACTCAAAACTCATCTCTTTCTGATTGTAAATGGATACCCCCAAGATGTCTGAAGGCAGAAGGTCTGGTGTGAACTGGATTCTGGAATAGCTGAGATTTAAACTCTTGGCCAGAGCCTTCACAAGAGTGGTCTTTCCGATTCCCGGGATATCTTCGATGAGGATATGTCCTCCTGCTAGGATTCCCTTCAGAATATTTTTTACGACATTATTTTTACCAATGATTACTTTTTCCACATTCTGTTCAATCTTTTTTACATATTCCATTTAGCGATGCTCCTTTATTCCTGAATAATTCAAGAAAGTTCTTTCAATTTTCTGCTGTCTTATTCATTTTAACATAGGAGTTGTGTGTAAATTATAAATTTATGGTTACAATCACAAATGAATAAGACTTTCCCTGAAAAAACAAGGAAAGTCTTATCATTTATTTACTTATTAACCATTGGCTCCTGTTTCTGGTGCTTCTGATCCTGGAGTTTCAGGTGCTGGTGCTGGAACTGTTTCTTTAGGTTTTGTTCCCACACGAGTGACTCCGTCTACTTTTCTGTAACTGTCCTGAGAAATCAGTTCAGTCTTCACTACTTTACCGTCTTTGATGGTCTGTCTGTAAGTTTTTGAGGTGTAGCCCGTCACTGGCTTCTTTTCCACCACTTCTTCACCAACAAACAGTGTATTATCATCCACTTTTGTCATGGCAGGTTTCAATACAGATGTAGTTTCACTGAATACTTTATAGCTGTATCCGCCTAAATCCGCCTGATGTCCATAAATGGAAACGCTCAGATTATTGTTGTCTCCATAGGCCTGGATATACACAGGATTCGGATAATTGTTCGTGAACTTGAGATCAAGATATGGACCATATACGACAGCGTCCATACCTGGTTTCAGATAAGCAACCGCCATGGAGTGGTTTCTTCTCTGCTCAATCCCCATATTGCTGTGAAGAGCTGCCTGATAGAGGGTGCTGGAAACTTGGCAAAGTCCGCCACCAACGCCTTCTTCCACCTTATCTCCCACAAATATACCAGCGTTTCTAAACCCTGCTGCAATGGTGATGGGGCCAATTTCTGCGTTATAGCTGAAAGTCTCCCCTGGCATTACCACAGTTCCGTTGATTAATGATGCTGCAAAACCAACATTGTGCTTTCTGCCAGCCGCTGATGTGGAGTAATTTGTTGTATATGTGGACAGTCTTCCATCGATTTTTCTCAGTGCATCTGAGGTCACCTTTGGTTCATCAATCACCAAAGCTGCTTCCACCTTAACTTCTGGCTCGAGCTTCGGCAACACTTCTTTAAGACTGGCAATGAGCTTCTCTTCCTCCAAAACCATACCGGTCTGATGCTCAGTGACAGCAAATCCATCTCCACTTTTCTTGATGGTTGCATTCTTTGCATTGACATTGATTTCAGAAGCCACCGTCTTCACATACTCCGTAAGCTTTTCTTCAGAGTATGTATAGGGAACTTTCACTTCTTCCATGGTTTTTGAATAGATTCTCTGGAGCTTTTCTGTTTCCTCTAAATCTTTCCCTTCCGAAACTATTTCTTCAGCGATAGACTGTACATCAAGCACTGGATCCAGATCCCCCAGAGTGAGTTTGAACTCCCGGTCTTTAACAACAACGGTTAAAGTATTGGTTTTAACCGCTTCAAGTATCTTTGTCTCCAGAAGACTTTTCACCTCAGGAAGTGTCATTCCTGAAAGGTCTTCTCCCATAACAGAAACACCCGGATACACCTTATCCTGCCACTCTGCAATGACTTTTTTATTTTGGGCTTCTTCCATTTTTCGCGCTGTTTCCACCGCGGATACATGAATCGCCTCCTGTTTCTCCCATTCTTTTTCCAGGGCATAACTTCTGTAAGCCATGGTTCCAGCCCCAGATAATGTAAGTACAAGTATAATAGCTGCAATTAATTTTTTCTTCATATACTGTTGGGTAATCCCTTCCTCCTTCATGCGATTTCATTTGCCTTTCAATTCCAAGTAGCTTTATTTTACCACAGAATCTGAAAAATACTTCACAAAAAAATTACATTTGTTTGTTAATTTTATGAACAAGTCATTTGCTGCTGACAGTTCTTTCGGCAGCAGTACAGAAAATGCTCTGGAGTGTTCTATACAGAAAACAGCATTTACGATAGGATAGAGGTAACTAAGCTAGGAGGTATTATTATGGCTTTTGAAACTACTGTAAGAGAAACGCTGAAATCATTGATTGAGATTCACAGCCCCACAGGCTACCATGTGGATGTGATGAAGTACATCGAAAACACTCTGAACTCTATGGAAGTACCCTTCAAGACAACAACAAAGGGCGCTGTCCTGGTTACACTGCCTGGAAAATCCGAAGAAGGCAGGCTTTTTTCCGCCCATGTGGATACACTGGGTGCCATGGTGAAATCTTTGAAGAACAAGGGCACCTTGGAGTTCACACTCATCGGCGGATATATGTATAATACACTGGAGTCCGAAAACTGCACTGTGATGACATCCACCGGAAAGACATACTCAGGCACAATTCAGACCATCAAACCCTCCGTTCACATAGATGGACAGGAAGCAAGATCTCTGGAAAGAAAGCAGGACACTATGGAAATTGTCCTGGATGAAAAAGTCTTCAATGCATCCGATGTAAGTGCTCTGGGGATTGAAGTAGGTGATTTTGTTTTTATTGACCCGAAACTTCAGTTTACAGAAAAAGGCTTCATCAAGTCCCGTTATCTGGATGATAAGGCCAGTGTGGCTGTCCTTCTGGAAGCCATTTCAGCATTGAAGTCCGTTCCACTAGAAAAAACCATCCACTTCTTCATCTCGAATTATGAAGAAGTGGGACATGGAGCCAAAGCTGCTTTACCAGAGCATCTTACAGAGTTTATTGCTGTGGACATGGGTGCCCCTGGAAACAATCAGAACAGCTCTGAGTACAAAGTGAACATCTGTGCAAAGGACAGCTCTGGCCCTTATGATTATGAACTGAGAAGAACCATGGAGAGCATCTGTAAAGAGAATCAGATTCCCTACGCTACTGATATTTATCCCTTCTATGGTTCCGACGCCTCCGCTGCTTTAGGATCCGGATATGATATTCGCGCTGGGCTCATCGGCCCCGGGGTGTTCGCTTCCCATGGTTACGAAAGAACCCATATGGAGTCTTTGAAAGCTACTTATGACCTCATTATTGAACTGGCAAAAAGATAATAAAAGAAAAGCATCTAAAGTTTTCACTTTAGATGCTTTGTCTACAGTCTGAAACCTCTCCAGAATGAAGGAGAGGTTTTTTAATTCATCTATTTTGCGCGAAGCTTTAATGAAGACTGTATGATACGGTCCAAGAGGCCTTGATAGCTGAGCCCTATGCCCTTAGCACTCTTTGGGAACAAGGAGGTTCTCGTCATGCCTGGAAGTGTGTTGATTTCCAGAAGATAGGGCACTCCATCTCTGACAATAAAATCCACTCGGGCGTAGACATCACATTTCAATGCAGAGAATGTTGTCAACGCCAGATCATTGATTTCGGACTGAAGCGCTTCTTCATATTCTATGATCACTTCCTCCGCTCCACCATCCTCATATTTGGACTGATAATCAAAAAAACCTCCCTTCACAGGCTTAATGATCAGAGTTGGCAAAGCCTCACCGTCCAGGATCGGCACTGTGATTTCATCTCCTTTGATAAACTCTTCCACCATGACCTCAGAATCAACTTTCAGTCCTTCTTTGACTCCTTCAACAACTTCATCGAAGGATTTACAGATGAATGTGGCTACAGAGGATCCGCCTCTATTCGGCTTCACCACCACAGGATATTTTAGTGCTTCCACCATTTCTTTTGTTACCTCTGCAGCATTTTTTACAACAAACCACTCCGCTGTCCTTACCCCATGATTTCTGAGCACTGTCTTTGTCAGGTCTTTATCCATACAGAGAGCACTGGAGAGCATACCACACCCAGAATATGGAATCTCTAACGAATCCAGAATGCTCTGAACGGTTCCATCTTCTCCATATTTACCATGAAGAGCCAGGAGAGCAAAATCAATTCCTTTTACTTTTTCAAATATGTCTGTTTTGGTATCCAGGATAATCTCAACACCCTCATAACCATTAAAATTAATATGATTCAGTATTTCTCTGCCGGAAGACAGGGAAACTTCCCTTTCACTGGAAATACCACCCATGATTACACCAATCTTCATTATCTACACTCCATTTTCTTATACATTGAAACTCTAAATTCCATTATTGCACCAATCATTTTTTCTTTCAAGACCATAGAATCATGGTTAATCGCTTACAGAAAATAAAAAAGGCAGCTTTTTCAAGCTACCTGTCTGAAGTCTGAAGATCGGAAAACTCAATGTCCACTCGATTTGTCGTTTTCTCATAGAAATCAATAATGCTGCCGGAATCCGATTCTCCTGGAATTCTTACATCAGGAAGAATGAGACGGAATGTGGTCCCAACATGAAGCTGGCTTTCCACCACACAATCTCCACCCATGAGATTCATAAGTTTCTTTACAATGGACAGACCAATTCCCGTTCCCTCATTATCTCTGGTGGTAGATTTGTTCACCTGAATAAACCTGTCAAAAATTGTATCCACATTTTCAGGAGCAATCCCAATACCCGTGTCTTTCACATCAATAAAAATCTTTCCCGCTTCTTCATCCATGGTGAGATTCACAAATATTGTTCCTCCATCTTTGGTGAACTTAATGGCATTGCTTAGCAAATTGAGCAGTACCCGTTCCATGGATGGAAGATCGAACTGTACGACATGTTCTTCCACTTCCGTGTCAAAAATAATCTTCAGTCCTTTGTTTTCCGCATAATGAAGAATGGACATCACCGTGTCCTCTGTGAAGGTGACAATGTCATAATTATGCATATTCAGTTTGTAGAATCCAGAATCCACTTTTGTGATGTCCAGAATATTCGAGACAATACGCTGCAGTCTATACGAGTTGTGTCTGATGAGCCCCGCATACTTTTCTCCTTTTTCCGCGTCAAACCCAGAGATTTCCATCATATCCAGTGCTGAGAGTATGACATTGATGGGTGTACGAAGTTCATGGGACATATTAGCAAAGAACTCATTGAACATTTTCTCATTCTCAGCAGCGATATAGAGTTTTCGAAGATTCGCCTCATTTTCTATCCTCAGCTCATGGAGCTTCACGGAATTTGTCACATTTCTTAAGAAAACCAGCATCTGCCACTTGTCTTTTTCTACACTGATGAGACGGAAATTCGGTTCAACGTATACATCCTGTCCTTTCTGGTCCTTCACCTTGAGGATATCAAGTTTCAGAATTTCTCCATACTGGATTTTATTGCCGATTTCGCTGAGTTCTCTATAGGAAAGCCCCATGAATCGCTCTTCCATGGGATTCCTGACAAACCGGTTGTTTGGGATGTTTTTGAAGTCATTGTATACCATGTCATTTGCTTCAATGACTCTGTTTTTCCCGATATCATAAAGAAAAATGAAATCCGGAATGAGATTGAAGAAACTACGATATTTGTACTCAGACCGTTCCAGAGATTCCTGCATTGCTCTGATGACCGTGATATCTTTGGCTGTGATACAGAAAATCTCTTCTGTGTCCTGTTCAAGATAAACCACATCCACATCCAAAATATACTGTTTCCCTTCCATCTCCAGTTTCATGGAAGCAGAATAGTTCATATTGTATTTGATGACTTCGTACTTTTCTCGGATATATCCTGATAAGTATGAATCCAGATATTTTCTGTAATGATTGAAGAACTGCTTGTATTTTGCATTGGCATACAGAATTTCATATTTCGAGTTCACAAACACCGTGATATTCTCGTTATACTCTGCCGACTTAAAAAACATAAAAAGACTCTGCTTCAGTTCATTTGTTTTCAGAATCATGGCATCTTTCTCTTTTATGATCCTGTAGAAAGCCACAGGTACAAATACGAGAAATGTGCTGTAGGTGAAAAGCATGAGCCTGTCTGATACAAAGAAAAGTCTTGAATCTGAAAACTCCACTGCCAGGCTCTCTGTGAAAACTGCTGCAAAATAAAGAAGACTCGTATAATAGACAGATAAATTCATGACATTCTTTTTCGTGAAAAAGGTATGGTAATACCATCCGCCCAGAAGAGGAACCGTTGCAAGCATCATAAGCTCGAAGACCTTCAGACTGGAATCCTGGAAAACCACAGCATCCTTGAACACGTAGTAGTTGAGTACGGTAAAGGCTATGAGTATCACAAGGATAGACCATACCATAACTTTCATATTGATCCGGATCACTTCATTGTATGAAAAAGCGGCTGACATTGTAAATATCAGCATGATCAGCATGATGAGGTAAAACCCCAGAAAAATAGAGCTGATTCTGCCGTCGATGAGGAAGAACCTGTTGCTGTATTCGATGATGGAACCAAAAAAGAACGAGAAAGCCAGCACATTGAAATACGCTTTCTTGGTGTACGATGCATAAAAAAACAGCATGAGTGCGGATAGACCTGCCATAACCACAGTAGACGCACCATTGCTTTCCAGAAGAAACTCACTTCCGAAGCGCTGTGCCATAAACGCAAAAAAATAAGACAGACCGAAGAGCATAAATAGGGTCAGAAGAATCAGCCCATTGGCGGCAATCAGGGTTCCGATGGTTTGTTTTGATTTCAACAGGCTCACATCCTTCCGAAAATACGCCTACTTCTCTTTTGGCATCAGCGTCTTTTTATTCTTCTTGTAGTAGGTGCAGAGATGATTGAGAGGGCATGCTCCGCACTGAGGCGATCTGGCAGTGCAGATTCTTCTTCCGTGGAAAATGAGCAGGTGATGCGCATCAATCCATAGATTTTTGTCCAGCTTCTTCATCAAAGATTCTTCTGTTTTTTCTACGGTTTCTTCTTTGACGATGCCAATGCGGTTTGCCACACGGAACACATGGGTATCTACGGCAATGGCTGGAACGCCATAGGCATTGGATAGAACGACATTGGCAGTTTTTCTGCCTACACCAGGAAGTAAAACCAGCTCTTCCATGGTGCGGGGGACTTCTCCGCCATGTTTCTCCTTCAGGATCGGAAAAAGCTTCATCAGATTACTTCCCTTGGATCTGTAAAGCCCTATGACTTTAATGTAGCTTTCAAGCTCCTCCATGGTCATCTGCAGGAAGTCTTCCAGTGTCTTATACTTCTGAAACATCTTCTCTGTAACTTCATTCACTTTTTTATCCGTCGCCTGTGCCGACAGTATCGTTGCTATCAGTAGCTGAAGCGGCGTTTCATGCTGGAGCTCACATTTTGCATCCGGATGAGTCCGGTATAGGATCTCCAGCACTTCTTTATTCTTTTTGTTCATTATATATCCTTTCTATGCGCGATACACTCCTTGATATTCTGTGGGAAGAAGCTCTGCGATACGGGTCATGATATAGTTCAGGGCAAAGAGATCATACTCTTCCTTGGACTGCTCTGGAGTTTTTTCTGGGACTTTAAAACTCTTTCCGACTCTTAAATCTATGATTCCCTTATGGAGTTTTTCTCCAGTCATATTCCCATCCTGATTGATGGGCAGAACCTTTTCTGATCCTGTCATTCCAAGAGGCACGATCTTCGCACCGGTCATTCTGGCAATGAGAAGTACTCCTTTCTTCCCTTCAATCATAGAACCGACTCTGGACCTGGTGCCTTCCGGGAAAATCATCACATTCTGCCCACTACGCAAAAGATTGATGATCTCTTTCATTGCCGCCTTATCCGGGGAGTTGGGCTTGATGTTGATGCTCTTGAACACCTTCTTGAAGAGTCCTGTAAACAGGTCGCTGGATAACTTCTGTCCTGCCACGAAGGTGAGATCATATTCCGGCAGCACTGACTGTATGGCCGGGCCGTCTATATTGCTCAGATGATTGCATACAAACAGAATCGGCTCGTCTTTCCCGGGCAGATTCTCTCTATTATGAAGCTTCACCGTAGCAATCTTTGTGAAGATATACTTTAATCCTCTTTTTGCCACAAATCTCTGGACACTTTCTGGTGATGAAGCCAAAGCTTTCAATATCATTTTTCTCAAAATTATTACCCCTTTTACTTTACTGATTCTAATTATAGGTTGAAAATCTTCTCCAGTCTATGGTAGTACTCCCGGAGATACTCTGTAGGGAGCTTTTCCACATCCAGTGTATTGCCCTTTCTCACGAGCTCCACCATGGCATTTCTCTGCAGAAGCTTTTTCCCCCGCCATCCAGAGGATGTCTCTTTGTACTTCAGAAACTCCTGATTGGTGAGTTCTAAGAGTTCCAAGAGATTGGGATACTTCATATACTCTCGAGGTCTGAAAGCCTCAATAGAGCTGGTATTTACCTTTCTGTTGAGAGGACAGGATCTTTGACAGGTATCACAGCCAAACAGCCTCCCTTTAAAGAGGAGAAGGTCCTCATCAGGCACTTCCTTGCTCTGTGTAATGTATGACATGCATCTTTTGGTGTCATAAAACTCACTTCCTAAAATTTGAGTCGGACATGCTTTGATGCAGTTGGTGCAGTCTCCGCAGATGGCATGTAGAGGAATCTCCTGATAATCCCGTTCCCGGGTCTCCAGGACGAGATTTGTAAGTATCTCTCCCAAGAAAACATAGCTTCCGTACTCTTTTGTGATGAGCATATGATTCTTTCCAATCTCACCCACATAAGAAGCATAGGCGATATATCTCTCCGGCAGAGAATTGTTGTCCGCAAAGACTTTCGCTTCATATCCATGGCTTCGGATCACTTCTGCCAATTTCTCCAAATAGTCTTTCACAACAATATGATAATCCTGACCTAAGGTGTAAAGAGAAAAATACCCTTCTTTATGGATATAAGCATCATAAAAATATGGAAATGCTACAGATATGATGGTTTGTGCATTTTCCATTTCCGACTGGAGGTTCACTTTTCTCATCAGATCATTTTCTTCAAAGGACGTTGTGAAATTCCTTTCGTCTCTTTCTCTGAAATAAGCCAGGCTGTCACGGGAAAGCGCCTGGGCTTTCATAAACCCATAATGCCTTAGCCCCAGGTCTTCAAGCTTTTCAATGACCTTACTCTGTATTCCTTCTGCTGACATGCCATTCCCTCCTCATCCTTCATTACTCTTATTATAGTCGAAGTATCTTCAGAAAAAAACCGAAAAAAGAAGCTTCTCTGTCACCAGAAAAGCTTCCCTCAATTATATATAGTTATAATGGAGAAACCGTACTTCAGATTCCTCATTCTTCTGCACCAGTATTCTGGCAGGAATGCCCACAGCGGTTGCTCCTGCTGGCACACTTTTCAGCACCACAGAATTGGCCCCTACCTTAGCACCACTGCCGATGGTGATGGGTCCGAGTATTTTTGCTCCAGCTCCAATCAGCACTCGGTCACCGATATCAGGATGCCTTTTAGGTGCATCACAATCCGTTGCACCAAGGGTCACCCCATGATAAATGATACAGTCATCTCCTATGGTGGTGGTCTCACCGATGACAACTCCCATACCGTGGTCTATGAAAAGCCTTCTGCCGATTTTCGCTCCAGGATGGATTTCAATCCCGGTGGTGAATCGCGCAGTCTGACTGATCAGTCTTGCCAGAAAAAACAGTTTTTTTCTATATAAGAAATGAGCCATCCGGTAAGCAAAGAGGGCGTGTATCGTCGGGTACAGCAAGAGCACCTCCAGATAAGATTTTGCCGCTTTATCATTTTTTAACACATTTTTTATATCTTCATGCAGCCCTCTAAACATTTTACACCTCTACTCTGACTGATTAATCAAATAGTCCCATGGAAATATACTTTTCTCCGCCATCTGGAGCCACTGTAACAACCTTTTTGCCTTTACCGAGTTTACGTGCAACTTCAAGTGCGCCATAAAGGTTTGCCCCCGATGAGATTCCGATGAGAACGCCTTCTACCTGCCCAAAGGTTTTAGCTGTACTGAAGGCGTCTTCCGTGGACACTTTCAGGATTTCATGAACAAATTCTCCATGGTAATTGTCCGGAACAAACCCAGCACCAATTCCCTGGATCTTATGAGGACCAGGATTTTCTCCGGATAGGACTGCAGAGGTGGCTGGCTCCACTGCCACAATCTTTACATTCTTGCCATGCTCTTTTGCATACTGTCCAAATCCGCTGATGGTTCCACCTGTGCCCACCCCTACAACAAAAGCATCCACATCTGGAAGATCTTCAAAAATCTCTTTTGCAGTGGTCTGATAATGCTTATTAGGATTTGCCTCATTCATAAACTGTTGTGGTATGAACCCAAGAGAACCAATTTCTTCTTTGATCTCTCCAGCTTTCTTGATGGCACCTTTCATTCCTGTGGCTGCTTCAGTCAGCACAAGTTCCGCGCCATATGCCTTAATAAGGGCTCGTCTTTCCTGGCTCATGGACTCCGGCATCACAATGATCACTCTGTATCCCTTCGCCTTTCCAAGCATGGCAAGAGCAATCCCTGTATTTCCGCTGGTTGGCTCAATAATTACAGAACCTTCTTTCAGAAGACCTTTCTTTTCAGCTTGCTCCAGCATACCAAGAGCAGCTCTATCTTTTGTACTTCCGGCGGGATTCATTTTTTCCAGTTTCACATATACTTCTGCACGGTTTTCCGCATCAAATCCATTTACTTTCAGCAGCGGTGTTCCGCCAACAAGTTCAATCGCATTTTGATAAATCATGTATTTTCAACCTCACTTTTATATCCTAGTGGATTACTAGGAATTCTGTTGTAAATATTACATCAAGCACAATCTTTTGTCAATAAAATATGTACAGGAGAAGAAAACATCTGTATCGGAAAAACAAGAGGCGCTATTAAGCCCCTCTTATCCCGTCTTGTTCCTTATATATGATTAGGGTCCACGCCAAGAACTTCAATTCCTCCTGCGATGCATTGAATATGAAGCGGAAAGTCCGGACCACGCTCTCCATCGATGTCGCTGACAATGAGTTCATCCGTTGTTTCAATAAACAGTTCCTTCGTCTGGAAATAGAGAAGTCCCACCGGATCTTCCAGATGATCTCCCCGTAGCATTTTTGCCAGAAGAGGAACAATTTCCTTAAAACTGGCTTTGATCAGGATCACATCCAATAGTCCATCATTGGCTTTTGATTTGTAGGCAAAATCCAGATTCCCGGCGGTTCGTCCATTGAACACAAGAAGCGCATACATATCTCCATCATAGGTCTTTTCTTCCGATGTGAACTTCACAGG
This sequence comes from Proteiniclasticum ruminis, assembly GCF_900115135.1. Lineage (GTDB taxonomy): Bacteria > Bacillota > Clostridia > Clostridiales > Clostridiaceae > Proteiniclasticum > Proteiniclasticum ruminis_A. The sequence goes on from NZ_FOVK01000001.1 coordinate 949,419, forward strand.
AATTTTTCTGAATGTGGGAATCTGTTCCAGACCTTTTATGTAATAGGCCAGCTTACCGATGGCATTTTTTAATTCACTGTGTGTTTTCTGGGACACATCAGTTAACAGTCCGGTACTGGCTACATTGATAAAATATTTCTCGTTGATTTTGCCTACATCCATCTTCATGGGTGGCAGCCTGAACATTTTCTCCAAGGCTTTCGAAATATCCTTTGGTATTCCTATATACTTGGCATAATCATTGGCAGTTCCCATGGGCAGGATCCCGATGGGCAGCCTGATATTTCTTTCCATCATATGGTTGATGAGAATATCCACTGTACCGTCACCACCGGCAATGAGAATCTGACTGTAGCCCTCATGGATGTCCTCCATGGCAACGGCCATGTTATGTTCCTCATCCAGTCTTTCAGGAACCACACGGTATCCATGTTTCTGGTGCACATCGATTACCTCGTCCAGTTTATCCATGATATAGTTGTCTCCTGCATAAGGATTGTAGATAAATTTCACTTTTTTCATGGGATTCCTCCGAAATCATTCTTCTTAGATTCATTATATCGCAGATTTGAATCTTATGTGAGTATGAACTGCCGTTGATTGTATCTCTTTATTCTAGATTTTCATACTAGAACTCTGTGGGGCTATTCTATACCGTACCAGAAACTCGTCTTTCTTGCCATTCTTCCTTTTCATACACAGATATGATCTCTTTTTCTCCTTCCTTGCTTCTCCTTTCTATGAATTGCTCCATCTTCTGAAAAAAGATTTTGTGAATCTCTCCACATCGTTTATAATAAATGTATTCATGAAATTTTTAACGAAAGGAGAAGGATAATTTCGGCATTATCCGTACTTATCTATGCAAAGAGGATTTATCCCAAATATCTTAACATTCCTTAACCTCTCCCTGGGAATTCTCTCCATCATTGCTACGGTGAAAGGAGATTATCTGAACTCTGGACTCTTTATTCTAGGTGCTGGACTCGTTGACCGTTATGACGGAAGAATCGCCAGGCTGCTCCATGCGGAAAGTCCCTTGGGAAAAGAGCTGGATTCTCTTTCAGATCTCGTTTCCTTTGGCGTTGCTCCTGCCATTCAGACCTACTTTATGTTTGGTCTGGAAGATCTCACTCTTCTTGGCATCCTTCCAGTGCTTATTTTTCCAGTGGCAGGTTCTTACCGCCTGGCAAGGTACAATTCTCAGCACTTTGACGGAGTGTTCATGGGGCTGCCCATCACCATTGCGGGATGTGTGCTGACACTGTTTCTTCTGCTTCTTAGAAACAGTCTCAATTTAAGATTCCTGGTCATCTTCCTGATGTTCTCCTTAGCCTATCTTATGGTTAGCACCATAAAACTTCAAAAACGTTAGTAAAAAAGCCTGTCAGTTTTCAAACTGGCAGGTTTTTGTTCTTTATACCCTCATTCTCTCATTCGACTGTTCATTGACATAAAATATCAATTGATAATTTCTTGACAATTATATCGTAATAACGTAATATATCGATGTAACGATTGAGAGAGGGGATTGAGATGGAGAACAATATAAATAAATTCACAAACGCAGCTGAACTCTTAAAGACATTGGGTCACCCGGTGCGTCTTTGTATACTGAAAGGAATCCTGGCCACTGGAGGATGCAATGTGAGCCATATGACAGACTGCCTGGATCTTCCTCAGTCCACCATTTCTCAGCACATTCAGAAGCTGAAAAGCGCCGGGATCATAGAAGGAGAACGGAAAGGGCTGGAAATCACCTATAAGCTGGTCCATGACAAAGCACGACAGATTATTGAAAGTATTGAACTTCAGGAGGATAAATAAATGAGTAAAACACTGATCATTGGTGGAGTCGCCGCCGGAGCATCCGCTGCCGCAAGACTTCGAAGACTGGATGAATCCATGGAAATTGTAGTCTTCGAAAAAGGACCTTATATTTCCTTTGCAAACTGTGGACTTCCCTATCACATCGGAGAAGTCATCAAAGAAAGAGACCAGCTGATACTCCAGACACCTCAGGCCATGAAGGACCGTTTCAACCTGGATGTCAGAGTTTTTTCCGAGGTGGTGAAAGTGGACGCTGAGAGAAAACTCGTCAAAGTCCACAGCAAAGACAAGGGATTCTACGATGAATCCTTCGACTATCTGGTGATTGCTCCGGGAGCAAAACCAGTGAAACCACCGATTCATGGAATCGACTCTTCTCTGATCTTCTCCCTGAGAGATATCAGCGATATGGACAAGATCAAAGAAAAGGCGGAAAAGAATCTCAAAGGAGAAGCCATTGTCATTGGTGGAGGGTTCATCGGTATTGAAACCGCGGAGAATCTTCACGAGCGTGGCATGAAAGTTAGTTTAGTGGAAGCAGCTCCTCATATCCTTGCTCCCTTTGACTCTGAAATGTCCATCCAAGCAGAGCACGAGCTGGAAGAACATGGCATTTCCCTCCACATCAATGATGCGGTCTGCGCTTTTGAAGAAATCGACGGACGCATTCAGGTAGAACTTTCCTCCGGTAAACTGTTGAAAGGCGATTTTGTGGTGTCAGCCATCGGTGTTACCCCAGACACGGCATTTCTCAAAGACTCAGGCATTTCTTTAGGTGCAAGAGGGCATATCCTGACAGACGAGTATCTTCGCACCAACTATCCGTATATCTTCGCTGCTGGAGATGCTGTAGAAATCACAGATTATATGATGGGTGGGAAGACCGCTATTCCTTTGGCTGGACCTGCCAACCGTCAGGGAAGGATCATCGCCGACAACATCGCAGGACGCAACGTTGTTTATAAAGGTGCCATCGGAACGTCTATTCTTAAGATTTTTGATCTCACCGCTTCTTCCACAGGGATGAACGAACGTGTGGCGAAGATGAAGGGCCTTCAGCCTAAGTCCATCTTCATCCATCCAAACAATCATGCGGGTTATTATCCAGGTGCGACGCAGCTGACCATCAAGCTCGTTTTTGATGAGAACAGAAAAGTGCTCGGTGCTCAAGCTTTAGGGTATGAAGGTGTCGATAAATTCATCGATGTCATTGCCACTGTAATTAAGTTTGGTGGTACCGTGGATGACCTGAAAGAACTGGAGCTTGCCTATGCTCCACCCTACTCCAGCGGAAAATCCCCTGTAAATATGGCTGGATTTGTAGCGGAGAACACCTTGGATGGTCTGGTGGACAACGTGACTCTGGAAGACTACGAGAAGAACTTTGATCCAAACACCATGCTGCTTGTGGATGTCCGAGATCAGGTGGAAGTAGAGAATGGTTCTCTGGAAGGGCGGATCCATATCCCCCTCAACAGTTTAAGACAACGTATGGGCGAACTGCCAAAGGACAAGACTCTTTATCTCTACTGCCAGGTGGGTCTAAGAGGATATATCGGTGCAAGAATTCTTCAGCAGAACGGATATAAGGTGAAGAACATCACCGGAGGGTTCAAGCTTTATAAAGCCATGCAGCCCGTAGAAAAAAATACAGAGCATATGCTTTCTGAGGAGCCAGCAGTCTCTTTTGCAGCTTCTGAAACAGTAGAACTGGATGCCACAGGACTCTGCTGTCCAGGACCGCTCATGCGAGTGAAAAGCACCGTGGACCAGGTGAATCCTGGAGACACCATCAACATCACTGCCTCTGATATGGGCTTCTACGAAGACATCAAAGCCTGGACCAGAAGAACCGGCAATGAGCTTCTTGATGTAAAGAAAGACAAAGGACTCATCAAAGCTTCCATCCGGAAAGGTATTTCTGCAAAGGAAGATAACCTGACCGTGTCCTGCAGCAGCAATAAAACCGGCAGTGCCGAGAATATGACCATGGTGGTTTTCTCCGGAGACCTGGACAAAGCCATCGCTTCTTTCATCATCGCCAATGGCGCAGCAGCCATGAACAAGAAAGTCACCCTGTTCTTCACTTTCTGGGGGATCAACATTCTTAGAAAGTCTGCCCATGCCCCAGTAGAAAAGAATTTCATTGAAAAGATGTTCGGCTTTATGATGCCCAAAGGATCCAAAAAGCTGGGACTTTCCAAAATGAACATGGGTGGAATCGGACCTAAAATGATCCGTTCCATCATGGAAAAGAAAAATGTGCAGTCCCTGGAAGAGCTGATCAAAGCTGCCATGGACAGTGGTGTGGAGATTGTCGCCTGCCAGATGAGCATGGACCTTCTCGGCATCAAGGAAGAGGAACTTCTGGATGGCGTGAAATTCGGTGGTGTAGGTTATATGCTTGCTGAATCCGACGAATCCAACGCAACGCTCTTTATTTAATCTCACACAAAAGGTTCAGCAGTTTTGCTGAACCTTTTGTTTATTTCTATTCATTTCCAACATGTGGATTCTTTTCATCAGGATCCGCCTCTTATGGAGCAGAGAACCTGATGAACCAGCTATTCCTTTGGGGCATAAGAAGGCACTCTTTGTGTCGTGTCAAACATACGCTATGGGACAACTGCCTTATTCTTCTTCTTTCTCTTCCTTTTCCCCATCAAAAGTATCATCATTCATCTTGTTCTTCGATTTTCCATTTTTGGAGCCAAAGATCTCTTTCTTCAGTTTCTTTCCAGTCTTTGTTCCCGCGAGGCCACCGATTCCAGTTTCTCTTAAAGCCTCCGGCATGACTTTCCCAATGGAGTACATGGCCGCTACGGTGTCATCAAATGGAATTCTGGAGACTACTCCAGCAAGGGTCATATCCGCTGCTGTAATTGCACTAACAGCTCCTGCAGCGTTTCTTTTGGCACAGGGCACTTCAACGAGGCCCGCAATGGGATCACAAACCAGGCCTAAGGTGTTTTTGAATACTATGGCACCGGCATTGAGGCACATTTCAGGTGTTCCCCCCATCATTTCCACCACCGCAGCAGCAGCCATGGCTGCCGCAGAGCCGCACTCCGCCTGACATCCGCCTTCAGCTCCTGAGATGGTGGCATTCTGGGCAATGATGGCTCCCACTCCTGCGGAGGCGAAGAGCCCCATGATCAGGTCCTTTTCTTCGATCTCATGTTCTTCTTTCATGGTCATGATGACTGCAGGCAAAATCCCGCAGGCACCTGCTGTAGGACATGCGACGATCTTACCCATGGATGCATTCACTTCAGAACACGAAAGGGCGTAACTCATGGCTTTCACCATGACTCTTCCCGAAACGCTCTGACCTTTGTCCAGATACTTCCCCATGCGGTACGCATCTCCGCCAATGAGTCCAGAGACAGAAATTACTTTCTCTCCTACTCCTTTTGTGGTGGAGAACTCCATGACACGGAGGTTTTCCACCATACGGCCATAAACTTCTTCATAGCTTAAGCCGCTTTCCTCCATTTCCTGCTTCAGGGTGAACTCTCCAATGGTGAGATTCTCCTCGCTGCATCTTTTCAGCAGTTCTTTTCCGTTCTTTATATTCATAACTCTTGCTTCTCTCCTCTTTAGACTACAGGGTAATTGATCACATTGCTCGTCAGCGGAACAAAACGCACATGTTCCACTGATTCCACCTCAGTGAGCTTCTCAAGAACCGAAGGATCGATGTTCTGGTCCAGCTCAAAAATCATCATGGCTTCCCGCCCTTTCTGATCTCTGAACAAAGACATATATGCAATATTCACGCCGCAGTCATAAAGAAGCTTCGAAACATTGGCCACGACACCAGGCACATCTTTCTGCGTGATGAGAAGTGTTGGATAGTTTCCGGAAAACTGAATCTCTTCTCCATCAATATTTGTAATCTCCACAGCACCGCCCCCAATGGAGGATCCTGTCACAGACACTGTTTTCCCATTTTTCTGCACCATATCCACACGTACAGAGTTCGGGTGTACATCCCCCAGATCTTTTTCGTTAAAGGAGATTTCCATACCCTTTGCTTTGGCCAGCTTCAGAGAATCTCTGAGATTGTCATCCGCAGGGTCCATACCCAGCACTCCTGCAACAAGGGCTCTGTCTGTGCCATGTCCTTTATAGGTTTTGGAGAAGGAGCCATGAAGGAAAAAATGCACTTCCACAGGTTCTTCTCCTGCAATCCCCCGGGCGATCTTCGCTAGTTTTGCTGCTCCTGCTGTGTGCGAACTGGAGGGTCCGATCATAATGGGTCCTATGATATCAAAAACACCATATTTTTTCTTCATATCTTCACTGTCTGCCATAATGATTCAGCAAACAGATTTCACCTGCCTTTTATATTTTGTCTTCTGTTAATAATCGTAAAACTGGCTTCCACCAATGAACTCTCTCAGCAAAGAATTGGTAGGCACCATCTGGTCGTCGATGTCCTCAAAAAGCCTCAAGATGGTAATAAGCCGCTTGGCCTCCTCATACGTGCTGCTCTCTTTCGGAATCTTCTCCAGCTCTTTCAGAGTATGCTTTTTCAGCACTGAAAGTTCATAAAAGAGTGTGGAGTTGAACATGGCATCCGCTTCCTCCTGATAAGGGAAGATGTTCTCTTTTTCCCCCGCAGAAACCGAAGGGAATATGAGTAGTGTTTCCTCAGGACTATATCCTCTGGAAAGGAAATCTCTTGCCATACGTCTCAGCTTTCTCACATCTGTTGTTGCAATCCGGCTGTGGTTGTCTAAGTTAAGAACCGTCAAAGCGCTGATGTAGACTTTAAATTTCAATGCATTATCTATCCCTGCAAGAAGTCTTGGATTCAGTCCATGGATTCCCTCAATGAGGAGTACCCCATTCTCCGGAAGTTTCACCTTAGTGGTTGAAAGCCCTCTGGTGCCTGTTTTAAAGTCAAACTTCGGCAGAAGCACTTCCTTCCCTTGGAGTATTTTTTTCATATCCGATTCAAAAAGATCCAGTTCTATGGCTTCTAAAGATTCAAAGTCGTAGGATCCGTCTGCCTTCTTTGGCGTAAGACGACGGGGCACAAAATAATCATCCATGCTGACAGGAATGGGCATAAGGCCATTTACCCGAAGCTGAATGGCCAGCCGGTTCGCAAAAGAAGTTTTACCCGAAGAGCTTGGCCCTGCAATGAGCACGATCTTCACTCCGCTTCTTTCCTTGATGTCATCCGCGATATAGGCAATTTTCTTTTCATGGAGAGCTTCTGTGATATTCACTAGAGTTCTAGCTTCTCCGTTCCGGATCTTTTCATTCAGATTCCCCACATAATGGATGCCAAGGAGCCTGTCCCATTTGGCAGTTTCCTTAAAGATTTCAAAGAGCTTATCTTGTGGCGTAAAAGGACGGACCAGTTCTGGCTCCCTCACCGTAGGATAGCTCATGACAAAACCGTCTTTATAGCAAACCAATGAGAACAATGGAGTATATCCAGTAGATGGCGCCATCTTTCCATAGAAATAGGCATAGCGGTCCAAAAGATGATACATCTTCACCTCATGGAACTTCGCGTGGGCAAGCAGCATAAATTTATCCATTTCTCCATTCTCTTCAAAGAATTTCAGTGCATCTTCCAGCAGAAAACACTCTTTTTTTATAGGGTGATTCTCTTCAACGATGGTTCTCATTTCTTTATCCAGACGGTGCAGCATTTCTTCTGTTAAAATCTCATCCCGTACCCAGCAATAAAGTCCTCTGCTGATGGAATGGTCAATGATGAGTTCTTTATTAGGCCAGAGCCTGTAGAAAGCAGTGACCAGAATGAATGAAAGGGTTCTTTCATAGGTTTTATGGCCGACATAATCTTCACGGAACACGGGGTACAGATTGTTTTTCCCTTTCAGTTCCTCTGTCAGCTCAAAATACTCTCCATTGGTCCTTGCAAGAATTGGCTGCTGGGTGCCCTTTCTCAAACTTTTCAGTTCATCATAGGTATAGCCTTTACTTTTTTCCATAAGCTTCTCCTTTTTGCTTCATGAGGTCCTTTGGCACATTCATGCTCTATCCTCTTCATTATAGGGGAAAACACCAAAAATGGCATCATATTCTTCCTTTTCAGATACAGCACCGTAAACCATTTCACTTGAAAATCAATTGTAACCATTCCTTGAATCTGTTTTATGATATGGTTTCATGCGTAAAAATGCTATATAATAGAAGGAGAGTTTAGAATGATTTTACCTCAATGAGATGAAAGAATCCCTAAACACAGTATCCAAAAGATAAACTGAAAGGTGGTTGTATTAATGGCATTAGTCACAACAACAGAAATGTTCAAAAAAGCCTATGAGGGCAAATATGCGATTGGCGCATTCAACATCAACAATATGGAGATCATTCAGGGAATCGTTGATGCCTGCAAAGTGAAGAACTCTGCAGTAATTCTTCAGGTTTCCAAGGGTGCAATGAAATATGCCGGACCAAGATATCTGAAAGCCATGGTAGATGCTGCTGTAGCTGAAACCGGTCTTGATATCGCACTTCATCTGGACCACGGCCCAGATCTTGCCACAGTAAAGGAAGCCATCGATGCTGGATTCACTTCTGTGATGATCGACGGATCCCATCTGGATTTCGAAGAGAACGTAAGAATCACGAAGGAAGTTGTAGAGTATGCACACTCCAAGGGTGTTGTTGTTGAAGCTGAACTCGGTATCCTTGCTGGTGTGGAAGATGATGTACATGCAGAAGAGCACGTGTATACCGATCCTGACCAGGCTGTTGAATTTGTGGAAAGAACAGGTGTGGATTCCCTGGCCATCGCCATCGGTACTTCCCATGGTGCATTCAAGTTTGCTGGAAAGCCTGATCTGAAGTTCCATATTCTGGAAGAAATCCAGAAGAGACTTCCTGGATTCCCAATTGTTCTTCACGGTGCATCTGCTGTCAGCCAGGAACACGTTGCTATGTGCAATGAGTTCGGTGGAAACATCAAGGGCGCACAGGGTATTCCAGTAGATATGCTGAGAAAGGCATCTGCTATGGCAGTTTGCAAGATCAACATGGACACCGACATTCGTCTTGCCATGACCGCGTCCATCCGTAAGGCGTTTGCTGATAAGCCAGATGGTTTTGACCCAAGAGGATATCTTGGTGCTGCAAGAAAAGAGATTCAAGCTCTTGTTGAAAAGAAAATCGATGAAGTTCTTGGTTCAGCAAACTCCATGAACTAATCACCAACCCGTTTCAGTATGAGAGACAGGACTCCCCAAAAAGGAGTCCTGTTTTTTTAGTGGCTTCAGCTCTTTTTCCATATTCAATAAAAGAAAACATGCCTTCATTTATTGAAGACGAAGAAAATAGAGCTGCAGTTCACCAATCTCTCGATGAACTGCAGCTCCATTTTTCTTTTCCCAGGTACCTTACAACCGTTCGTACAGGGACATCTTCAGTTTCTTCTCCTTCTAACTTAGAAAGAAGGCTTTATCTTTTGTCTGTTTCCACAGATTCTGTGGGCTTTTGTACTTCACCATATGTTTATGGCTCATCTTTTGTTTGAGGATTCAATCTTTTGTTCCCTCTTTTGAAGTTCTATAAACTTCCTGCAGTCAGCTGGATCTTTTCGAGCTTGTGCTTTATATTAAAAAACTCATTTTCTAGAATATTGATTTTTTGTTCAATCAGATTCCTGTTGGTTTCCTTAACTGCAGCACCAAGTTCTTTGGACAGAATGCTCAGCTCATCACTGATGGCATAAATCCTTTTTGTAGCTTCATATGCGTTCATATTCTACACCTCACTTAATGACATTTTCTCTAAGGCCCGTGGGAGATTCTTTTAAAACCCGGTACATACTGTACCTCTTAAAGGAATAAATGTATAATAGCTTCAACAAGGTTTTTTCCTTGTTACAACTGCATTTTAGACTGACTTATGTAAACAGTCAAGGCCGTTTACATAAGTTTATGACAATGGTTTATGAAACTGTTTCAATACTTTGGATTTGCTATGGTAAAGGATATCATTTTACGGCTTTTTTTCAGTTTTTCAAATGAAAAAGCCTTCTTCAGATGTATCCTTATGCATCACAAAACCATTGGGAACTAAGATATGTAATGTTTTCACAAATATTCATAAAGGAGCCGATTATGGAACTGGAAGTAAAAATACTGGACATCAACATTGAGAAGATCCGCCACATCATGAACGAAGCAGGTGCTGTTCTTGTGAAGAATGAGCTGCAGGAGAACTTTATTCATGACTTCCCAGACCGAAGACTTTTGAAGCATAACGGATATGCAAGAATTCGCTTCGTGAAGGATCAGGAGACCGGCGAAGAGAAAGTCTTCATGACCACCAAAAAACTCATTTCAAGAGATGTGTACAAGAAGATGGACGAGCATGAAACTCTCATCGAAAACAAAGAGGTTGGACTTGGCATCTTCAGTGCACTGGGATTGGAGCTTCTGGAAAACGTAAAAAAAACCAGGGAAAGTTATCAGTATAAAAATACTTTGGTAGAAATTGATGTCAATGAGAAGACCTATGTGCCCTTTCCTTACCTGGAGGTGGAAAGCCCCTCTGAAGCAGAACTGGAGGAAGTGGTTTCGCTTCTTGGCTACACCATGGATGACACCTCCGCTCTAAGCATTCATGAAATTCTAAGGGCAAGGGGAATTACACCAAACTCCCCAGAAGGACTTTGATGGATTCCGATCAAGCGCTCTACACAATCGTAGATTCATTCTGAAAGGTGGGATTCCTATGAACCAGGAAAAAGCACTGGATCTTATCATCCATAAGATCAAAAAAGACTATGCTGAAGATGTGGCTTTTCTGGCCATTATGGGCTCTTATGCTCGAGGAACCCATCATGAGCATTCGGATCTTGATCTTTTCTTTCTTCCCTCAACCCCAAGAGGAGAATCTTTGGGGTTTACCTTTATCCTTGATGGGATAGGCTATGACCTCTGGCCCATTTCTCTCAGCCGTCTTCAGAACATTGCAAGTCAGAAAGAGCCTTTAGCGAGCATCCTTGCTGAAGCAAAAATCAAATACTGGCATACTGAAGAAGATCTGGAAAGATTTCTGGCGTTGAAGGAGAAAGCGAAGACATCAGCGTCGAAGGAAGTTCTACTGGAAAAACTTCCTTTACTGAAATCCAAGCTGCAGGAATCAGCCTTTTCTCTTCTTCTCATGAAAGATCTGGCAGAATTTCGGAAAATAGCCATGAAACAGGTAAAAACCATTTTTTATGTGCTTTCTCTCCTTCATGGCACTGCTCCTTCGGGAAACTATCTGAAAAACAAAGAAAACCTCATTACTATGACCGGTGTTCCAAAGGATTTCTATGCCCATTTGGATGGACTCTTTGAAGAGGACACCCTGGAAGAGTTGAAGACCCATGTGATTGATGTCACTGAAACTGCAGTGCATCTCATAGAAGACTTTCTGGGCAGTGCCGAGGCGAGACGTTCCCCTGCAAAAGAAGTTTTTAACGGGTTCTATGAGGAACTGGTCAATCACTACCACAAGATCAGACACGCTGCTGAAAGAAATGATCCTAAAGAATGTCTCCTGGCTGCTGCATCTTTGGAGAATGAAATTTCTGAAACACTCGCTCATGTATCGGGTAATCTTCCTGTTCTGCCGCCTTTGGTGGGCGCTTTTCATCCAAATGATCTCCGGAGCATGGTCGATGCAGCCAAAATCCATGAGGACGCATTCCTTCTGTACCTGAAGAATGAAGAGGTGCCGTTGAGAGTCTTTGAAACCATAGAGGAGTTCAGTGCCTATCTGGACAATCTCTCGTAACTTTTGGCGTTGACAATTCGCCGCTGATTCTTTATAATCTCGTTATATATGCAATGAAAAGGAAGTAGTAGCATAGCAACCATCTTAGAGAGTCCCTGTCTGGTGAAAAGGGATATGGCCAGTATGTGAACTCGTCTTTGGAGCATGGGCACGAACCCCGGTTGGACGCGTTATAGTTCCTGAAAGTGAAGCTTAGGCTTAATTAGAGTGGTACCACGGATGTTTACTTCGTCTCTTATCGGAAGAGACGGAGTTTTTTTATTTTGGAGGAGGATACAAATGGCAAATTACGGCAAACACACAGATCTGAAATGGCAGAAAAAATGGGAAGACTCTGGAGTCTTTAAGTTTGTGGAAAACAAAGAAAAAGAAAAACTATACGTACTGGAGATGTTTTCCTACCCTTCAGGAAGCAAGCTTCATGCAGGACATTGGTTCAACTATGGTCCTACAGATTCCTGGGCACGCATGAAAAAGATGCAGGGATATAATGTGTTCCAGCCCATGGGATTTGATGCTTTTGGTCTTCCCGCGGAAAACTTTGCAATCAAGACAGGCATCCATCCCATGGATTCCACACTGAAGAACATCGAAACCATGGAAAAACAGCTGAAGGAAATGGGAGCCATGTTCAACTGGGACCACGAGGTGGTTACCTGTGCTCCAGACTACTATAAATGGACCCAATGGCTGTTCACGGAGCTCTATAAAAATGGTCTCGCCTACAGAAAAAAAGCACCCGTAAACTGGTGTCCCAGCTGCAATACTGTTCTCGCCAACGAACAGGTGGTGGATGGTGCCTGCGAACGATGCCAGACCCTCGTCGTGAAGAAGGATCTGACTCAGTGGTTCTTCAAAATCACAAAGTATGCGGATGAGCTTCTGGAAGATCTGGACAAGCTGGACTGGCCTGAAAAAACAAAGTCTATGCAGAAGCACTGGATTGGCCGCTCCTATGGATCCCAAGTAAGCTTTAAAGTTCAGGATAAGGATCTGGATTTTTCTGTCTTCACAACCCGTGTAGACACCCTCTTTGGTGTTTCCTATGTGGTCTTCGCACCTGAAAATGACATGGTGAAAGAACTGACCACTCCTGAACATCAGGCTGAGGTGGAAGCATACATCGAGCAGGCTAAGATGCAAAATGAGATCGACAGACAGTCTCTTTCAAGAGAAAAGACCGGTGTCTTCACCGGATCCTATGCCATTAACCCAGTGAACGGAAGAGTCATCCCCATCTGGGTAGGCGACTACGTACTGAACACTTACGGTACAGGAATCGTTATGGCAGTACCTGCCCATGATGAGAGAGATTATGAGTTCGCAAAGAAATATGAACTTCCCATTGAGCGTGTCATCGAAGGTGGAGATGCTCTTCCTTATACCGAAGTTGGGCCTATGGTGAACTCCGGAGAGTTTAATGGACTTCAGGGTGATGAAGCCAAAGAACAGGTGACCAAGTGGCTTCAGGACCGTGGTCAGGGCGAACTGAAGGTGAATTACAGATTACGTGACTGGCTGGTATCCAGACAAAGATACTGGGGCGCTCCCATCCCTGTGGTTTACTGTGATCACTGTGGAGAAGTGGTCTTAGAAGAAAAAGATCTGCCAGTAGAACTTCCCTATGATGTGGAGTTTGCACCAGACGGAAAGAGCCCTCTAGCAAAAAGCGAGGCTTTCCTCCATACCACTTGTCCAAAATGCGGTGGACCAGCTACACGGGAAGCGGATACACTGGATACCTTTGTCTGCTCCTCCTGGTACTATCTGCGCTATGTAGACAATAAGAATGCCGATGCTCCCTTTGACAAGGAGAAAATCAACACCATGCTGCCTGTTGACAAGTACGTCGGTGGCCCCGAGCATGCAGTGATGCACCTGCTTTATGCCAGATTCATCACAAAAGCTCTGAGAGATATGGGTTACCTGTCCTTTGACGAACCCTTTAAATCACTGACCCATCAGGGACTCATTCTAGGACCAGACGGGCAGAAAATGAGTAAGTCCAAGGGAAATACCATCTCTCCAGATGAATACATCACCCAGTATGGATCCGATGTATTCCGTATGTATCTGATGTTTGGATTCTCTTATGCAGAAGGAGGTGCCTGGTCTGACGAAGGCATCCGTTCTGTTTCCAGATTTGTGGATAGAGTAGAAAGAAACTTCCACAACATCAGAGATATTCTCCACAGCTCCAGCAGCACAGAGGATCTGAGGTCTGAGGATAAAGACCTTCTCTACTGGAACGCCAATGCCATCAAAGGAGTAACAGAAGACTCTGAAAAGATGCAGTTCAACACGGCCATCGCCCGTATGATGGAGCTGACCAACGCCCTGACCAAGTACATTCCGATGGAGAAACATAATCATGAAGTGCTAAAGAAAGTCACATTGGACTTTATTAGAATCCTGGCGCCATTTGCTCCACACTTCTCTGAAGAAATCTGGGAGATGTTTGGACACGAAGGTTCTGTCTTTGATGAATCCTGGCCAGCTTTCGATGAGAAAGCCCTGGTGAAGGATGAAGTGGAAATCGCCATCCAGATCAACGGTAAGATCAAAGAACGTATCATGATTCCATCAGATGCCAACGACGAAGAAATCAAAGCACTGTCTCTGGCAACTGCTGCCATCCAGAAGGAAACCGATGGGAAGACCGTCGTAAAAGTCATTGTCATCAAGGGAAGACTGGTCAATATCGTTGTAAAATAATCTATAATACAAATAATACCACTATAAAAAACAGATGCTGCAGAACAAAAATCTGCAGCATCTGTTTCTTTATATCACCTTTTCACTTGAATTCTCCAGCAAAAACCGGATGGCATCTTCTTCTGTCAGAGGCCTTGAAATATAGTACCCTTGAAGCACATCACAGTGGTGTTTCTCCAGATACTCTTTCTGCTCCTGAAGCTCCACACCTTCTGCAATGACTGTAAGTTTGATCTTATGAGCCATACTGATCACATCTGCTGTGATGATCTCTTCTTCTGCAGATTCTGTGATTCTGTTGATAAAATAACGGTCTACTTTCACGGTATCAATGTGCAGGGATCGAAGCCTCGCAAAGGAGGAGAAACCAGTCCCGAAATCATCCAAGGCCACAGAAACACCTAAACGCTTTACTTCAGAAAGCTTCTCATTGATGAGTTCAAAATTGTCCATGAGAATGGACTCTGTGATTTCAAACTCCAGATTCTTGCCTGAAACCCCTTTCTTCAGGAGCATCCTGTGAACGTCTTTGGTGAAGTCTTCTCTCAACAGCTGAATGAGAGAAATATTGATGGCGATGAGCTGATCATCGTATCCTTCTTCTTTCAACAGATTGACAAAATCACAAGCCTTCGCAAGGATAATCATTCCCAGGTCATAAATCAGGAGATTTTTCTCCGCAAGATCAATAAACTCCATAGGCGATACTGCTCCTATCCCCTCCACATGAAGTCTTGCCAATGCTTCAAATCCCATGGTTTCATGAAGTTTCACATTCCACAGCGGTTGAAAATGAAGGGTAAAAGATGTAGTGTCGATGCCTGAAATCACCTGGCGCAACGTTTCTTCAATGGCTTCTTTCCGGAGAATGTCATCCTGCATGGTATCGCTGTATAGAATGATCTGGCGGTTATCGTAGTGTTTCAAATGTGATAAAGCTAAGGAAACATCCTTCAGCACTTTATCTGAAGAGATATGCATCCCAGTTAGTTCAAGCACTGCCACCTGTACATCCAGATACTCATCTTTTGAGCCTCCATCCACTGGTTGCCTGAATACGGCAAGAAGTTTATTCGCCAAGGAAAGGAGCTCATTTCTTGATTTGAAGTCCTCTACTACAATGACAAAACGGTCCGCATTGAAACGGAAGAACATTTTCTCCTCCCGAAGCACAGTTTTCATTTTTTCAGAAATTTGCTGCAGAATCCTGTCTCCATATTTATAACCAAAGGTCATATTGAGTGTCTTGAAATTAGTGCAGTTTAAAAGCAGTACTGCTCTTCTTCCTTTACTGGGTGTCACCACCAGTTCTTCCAGATATTCTTCCAAGTAGGTTCCATTGGGCAGTCCTGTCAGCTCATCGTAATAAGCAATCTTAATGTTGGACTTGTCTTTCCGGTAGGCATAATAAAGAATTGCCCCGCCAACACACATCAGAATCAGAAACTCGATAAACCCTTCCATGATGATACTTCGAATCTCTTCATCCACAAGATTTCCAGGCCAAATGAAAAGAAGTGTTCCTAGATATTCATTCTCACTGAAAACAGGAGCAGATACATGAATGATCTCCTCTCCTTCATAAACACCATGCTGGACTACCAGCTTTCTTTCATCTATATAGCTGCGTACCGTCTCATCCTTTATCTCATTTCCTCTGGTATCTGAAATGCTGGAGGCAAGAATCTTATAGTCGTTGCTGATAAAAAGTGCATGATCCACTTCTTGCTTCGCCAGGATATCCTCGATGAGATTCTGCAGTTCAAACTGCTGGGTGAACTGATTGAGGTTCTCATCCAAAACACCAATCTGGACAAAGGTGCTGTCATCCTTACGGACATATCCGAATTTGTAATATTCTCCACTGACCGTATCCGATCTGGACTCTTCCATAAAAGATTCCAAAGCGCTGTTCTTGAAATAATAAGCAGGGTGACCCTCATAGGTCGTCCACCCCACGTAGTCTTCGATGTTGCTGGCGATGATCTCCCCATCCTTGTTGTAGAGATTGATCTGATCCACCTGGAGATCTGATGCCAGTTTCTTTAATGATTCCGTTGTGCTGTCATTGTCGTCAATAAGAAGCACGGCTCTGCTGGCTACAAGAATTTTGTCCTCCAGAAGGTTCACCGCAATCTTGTAGGCATCCTGATAATTCAGAAGTGCTGCGGTGTAGCTGCTTGCAATATTAAGTGACGACTTTTCCATCATGCTGTATACATCTTGAACCCGTTCCTTCGCTGTATAATACGTTAAAGTACCTACACCTAACGTAAGAATCAAGAAAGGAATGATGAAAAAGCTGAGATCTTTTCTGGTCAGTTTATCTTTTTTCATTTTTTCTCACAATACCTTTTATTATTTTCAGTCGGTCTTATCAGTCTATCGGTATATTGTATTTCATCGAGCTGATCTCATGGAGATAATGGACGATTCCCATGAACAGAACCCTTTTCTTTCCAAGAGCCACTACTTCAATGTACCATGTTCAGTTATATATCGTCAATATAGATAAATCTCACTTCAGGAGTTTTGCATGATTCTTGTAATGATGATCCCATGAAAAAAACAGGATCTGACTCCTGTCGAAATCGGATCCTGTTACTTTGATGTTATCTAGACTATTTTCCTTCTTTGTACTTCTTCACCTCATCAATGAATGCCGTGGTGTACACATGAAGATCCTTAGGAGATCTGGATGAAATGATATTTTCTGATACTACCACTTCTTTATCTACCCAAGTCATTCCTGCACCTTCCAGATCTGCTTTGATTTTCTTGGTGCTTGTTCCTGTTTTTCCTCTAAGAATATCTGCAGTCACAGGAACCCAGCCTGCATGACAGATCATTCCAATGGGTTTCCCCTGCTCATTGAACTCTTTTGTAAGCCTGATGCAGTCTTCTTCAACTCTCAAAATATCAGGAGCATAGCCGCCTGGAATGAGAAGACCATCATAGTCCTCTGATTTCACTTCATCATAGGTTTTGTTGGCCTCTGCCTTTAGGCCATACTTCCCTGTGTAGACTTTTTTCTTGTCAAGGGCTACCACATCCACTTCCCATCCTTCTTCTTTGAGACGGATTAAAGGATACCATAGTTCCAGATCTTCAAAGATATCAGCAACAAACGATAAAATTTTCATGGTTTTTCCTCCTAGTACTTATCATTGTTTTCATTGTACCGTAAATATTTGCTTTCGCCGTACACTTTCAGAAGAATTAATGAAGTTTTTACACCTTTGTGTTCTATTCTCTTCTGTTTTCATCAGAAGTTTTGCTGCTGCGCTTTACAGATAAACTCCATGACTCTCAGCTCATACCAGATTTCTTTTCCATAGGAAGCTAAAAGCAGCGCCTTGCAGTTTTTCTCAAGATATTCTGATAAGTACTTTGTTTCAGCGCTCTTTCGTATGGTCAGCACCTGGATTTCATTTCTTCTTAAGAAAAATGAAATCCGAAGCAGGATCTCCTGGATCTCCTGGCCCAGCAGGTCCACCTCCCATAAAGTCACTGCCATTCTTTTTGCTGTGCACTTGAGCTCAATTTTCCCACCAGGCGTAAGAAATATCACGAAAAGAAAACCTTCTTTCTCTTTGACTTCCACCATGGTGGAGCCAACATAAGTCGACAGTCTGTCCCGAATGGGCATAAACAGGACCTTCAGCAATGCATCCTTCTCATAGAATTTTTCATTTCCCATTGCAGTCCTCCTTATTCACAAAATGTTTTCAACAATTAATTGAGAATCACTTTCAATTTTGCACAATCTATGTTACTATAAGTACATAACACACACACAACATATTTCGAAATACGAAAGACCGTAATAGTATTTCATATTTCCCCCTTTTATACGAATATGTATACTGAATGAAAGCCTCTGAGTTTCCCCGACTCGGAGGTTTTTCATTGATACTCCTTCTTCTTTCATTGTACCTGAAAATAAGAAGAGGAGCATCTATAGGAAAAAATTCTCCTGAGTTCTATCTTGCGAACCAGGAAAAAGAAATAATTCAGGACTTTTTAATGCTTTTTTGATAGAATAAGTTCATGTTCTGAAGAATCCTTATTCTTCAGTGCTTTCCCCGGATTTGCCTCAGACCAAATTGATTTGAAGAATCTTTCAGATTGTTATATAATGGAGTGGTAAATCAGAGTAAATTTATAAGAATTAAAAGGGAGTTGTTTTAATTGATTAACACAATGACAAACATGATAGAGATTTCTGATGCCGGATATCAGGAATTCAATGACTTACTTGAAGCCAATGATATCGAACCTAAGGTCGTAAGACTTGCACTGGCTGGCTTCGGCTGCAGCGGTCCGAGATTTGGACTCATGGTGGATGAAGCTTCTGACAGTGACGTTGTAGAAGTCATCAAAGATATTACTTTCATCGTAGCTAAGGATCTTTATGATGAGTATCAGGGATTCGTGATTCTTTCTGATGAAGAGAACTACGGTGGCGGAATGTCACTAAGACCAAAGAAAATTGATGAAAACATCGGCTGTTCCACCTGTGCAACAGGTTGTGCTGTATAATAGAATCAAAAAAGGGGAGATTTTAGAATGGAAACTCTAAAAAAGGAACTTCTTGCGATGAGCGATGCTGCTTATGAGGAGTTTGTCCAATTCCTGAGAAGCAATCAGGTGGAAAAAAACAATATCCGTATCACCTTGGCAGGCTATGCTTGCAGTGGTCCTAGATTTGGACTCATGGTGGATGATAAGAAAGATGGAGATATGGAGACTGTCATTAAGGATCTGACCTTCTATATCGAGTCCAATCTCTATGATGAATTTGAAGGTTTCCAGATTCTCTCCACAGAAGAAAACCTGGGACAAGGTATGGTCCTAAGACCCAATAAGGTCGTTGAATCTGACTGTGGAACCTGCAGCAGCTGCGGCTAAAATCCATTTGATTTTACTGAAGAGCCCCATGAAGGATGATGTCCTTCATGGGGCTCTTTTAAATTGGTTAATTTGCGTATAGTTTACTCTGATACTCTTTATCTTGCCCAGTCATGAAGAAGCGCACGCATCACCTGGAGTCCATAGACTGCATCGCCTTCTTCTTTATGGCTTTTAATTTTCACCACTTCACCATAAGGCTCCTTTAGAGACAGTTTGTCTCCTTTGACCACCCAAATGGTTTTATGGTGGTAAGGTCTCAGTTCAAGCTTTGATTCTCCTAATCCATCGGTGAAATAAATAAGAAGTGTATTTCTCAGATTCTCTTCTTTCAGATAGGAAAATACCGGTGAGAACTTTGTGCCTCCTCTTCTTTTCAGTAGAGGCTTCATATCTTTCAGATTTCTTATGACATAGTCTCTTCTCACTTCATTGTCACACTCAATGATTCTGATGGTCTCACTGTATGCTCTGGAAAGCGCCAGGATTTCTTTTAGAAAATCTGTCATGGACTTGTCATCAATGCTTCCAGAAATGTCAATGGCCACGGTGAGATCCGGCACATGATTTCGGAGTTCTCCACGAAGATCCATCCGTTCCGGTTGTCTCCGATTGACCCTTGTCACTGTTTTTTTCTTTCCTTTCGGCAGTGTCCTGATAGCTTTTCTGATGACTTGAGTCCAGGGCACTTCACCTTTCAGCTGATCTTTGACAATCCTTAATATCTCATCCGGGACACCATTTCTGCTGGCTAGGAGCAGCGTTGATTTCAGCTTGTCTTTTACTTCATCACTTTCCTCATCCTCTGATTCTACCCACCTGTCATGTACTTCCTCATAGTTCACCTGGTCTTTTTCAAGAAGTTCTTTCACTGCTTTTGGATGCTCCAGGATGGCTTTGTGAATCTCCTCTGTATAATACTCCAATGTTTCATTGGTTTTCAGATTCAGGTCAAATCTCATATTCACAGAGTTGATCCGCTCCACAAACGCCGGCAGATGATTGATGTACTGATTCACAGAAATGTCCATAGCCAGATTGATGGCCAGTTTTCTAAATTTATTCTTCAGCGCTTTCTCTCTGCCGTGGTGCTTGAGAAGAATATGAAGAATTTCATGCTTGATCATGGCCACCGCTTCCCGCTCTTCCAGCTGCAGAAAAATCTGCGGATTGAACAGAAACTGTATTTTACTGCCCCTCAGCACACTGGCGGTGGGAAACGGAAGATTGAAGTCTATTTCTCTATAGGTGTCCCCCATAAATAGGGCATAGTAGTCTTCTCCGCCATTGAGCATCCGAAAGGACAGCTCATTAAGATACGCAAAAAAGTCTTTGCTGAAGCCCTTTCTTAAAGTATCCTCTTCCATATAAGTTTTCAAGTCCAGAAGAAGCACTCTTCTCTTTTCCATGAGCTCATCTTTCTCTTGGAACTCTTTGTTGAAATTAAGATCTACCATAACAATCAAAGAACCCTTCAATAAATAAATCTGAGTTTAAAAGGATGGGGTACACATCCGGATAATCGCTCTTCAGCTCTTTCATCACAGAGATGCGAAGATCCTTGGGCATCAGATTGAGCACTTCAGAGAATCTGTCCGCATGCTTTGGGGTCATATGATCCCGAAGCTTCAGGATCATGTTCTTGGATAGAATGTACAGCCTGGAATGACTTGCCTGACCAATCTCATCCCGGACAAACTGGGACAGCACTTCCATCTCATAGAGATCCTCTGTGGAAATGAGAGGATTCTTGTTGTCTTCCAAGAAAGTCATGAACTCCTGAGCGAGCTTTGTGCCCACATTTCCTTTTACCAGATGATATAAAGTCTTATTGTCATAATTTCTTTTTTCAAACACTTTCAGCGCATTGGAGACTCTCTCCCAGCTTCTCGGTGTCGCTTTGATATATTCTTCTTCACTGCTGTAGCTGAGATATTCCCGGAAATTGGAAATAAACTGCAGCACTTGCTCGTGTATTTCTCCATCTTCCATTCCCCATCGGATCCACTCTTTCGGGTCTGAGTCCATATGGAACCAGATGAAGCGGTCTTCCTGGGCGGGGTCCATGTCCACTACCTGATAGTCGGTGTCCCGGTAGTCATCCATTTTGTTTGTTGGGTTCATGGCTGCTGCAACCAGCACCCTGTCTGAGAGTTTATATCCATTGATCTCACGGTTCAGGATAAGGTTCATTAGCTCCTGCTGGACACTATGGTCACAGCGGTTGATCTCATCAATGAACAGCATGACTTTACCAGGATTGTTCTGCAGCCAGGTGTCAATCTCCATGAGTTTGTGATGGGTGGCATAATAAGTCTTCCCTGCCACCACCATAGGCAGTCCGCCGATTTCCCCTTCTTTCAATAGATTGGCATCGATATTCACAAGATACAGGTCATGCTTCTTGGAGAAATCCTTGAGAAGTGAGGTCTTTCCGATTCCACTTTCTCCGATGATCAGAGGAACAGATCGGCTAAGTAGAGCCAGTTCCACTGCTTCTAATGTTTCTTTATAATTCATTTAATCCTACTCTCCTATCTGCTCAGTACATAGTCCATGAGTTTTTGTTTTGTCACTCGGGATCCGTGATCTCTGATGAAGTTGACCTTATTGATATCCAGAATCTGGAGTTCCATGAAGTCTTTGATGTAAGACTCCGATACATCCTCGGACATGAACTTCTCCTCAAGAACCTCATAAAGCATCGCAACATCCAGAGAATCATAAATATACTTCACAATTTTCACGTTGGCAGACAAGTAAAGACGAAGCTCTTCCTCTGTATAGTCACTGACATAGGTGATGGCTTGCTCACTCTTTCCTACGGCCAGAACCTTAGCTTCCAGACATGGCTTTTTCACATATTTGATGGCACTCCAAAAGCTCTTCACCGCTTCCACCTGAACTTCGCAGGATGGCTCCTTTATGTACTGTATGGCGTCAAAGTCCCTTTTTACGGCTTCCAGCTGAAGCTCAAGATTCTGATCCTTCACATACTGGATGGCCCAGCCTTTATTTCTTACCGCAGCAAGCTGCACTTCATAAGGCGCATCCTTTATAAACCGCAGGCTGTTCCATCCGCCAAGAACGGCCGTGACCATAACAGCCACAGGGGGATTTTTGATATGCTGTATGGCTGAAGGCGTTTTTCTTACAGCCTCCATCATCACATCAAAGGATGGATTCACCATGTGTCTGATTTCATTTCCATTTTTCTTTACTACTTCCAAATCTTTATCCAGTTCCATTCATCTCACATCATTTCTTTATTTTTTCTCTACCGTCCATTATACTATTAAATTTTGTGAAATCAAAGAAGAAGTAGCAATCTATCTCAGAATGTGTGCTTTAGTCTAAATCATCTGATTCATCGAATCATTCATCACAGCATTACCGTAAATGAAGATTCTCAGTTCATCTCTATTTTGTGACAAACATGAAAAAAAGAGCCTCTCAGCTCTTTTTCCCTCTATGCGTGATTAGTAACTTGAAAACTCAATATTCTCCAGATTTTCGAATCCCATTCCACCACCATGAAAATTCACGTGGGGTGAAAAAACATCATAGATCTCCTTCGATGATGAAACAAAGGTGCCATCATGTCCAACGAATGAGAACTCTTCCATCATCTCATCTGCCAGAACAAAGATCCATTCAGTCCTCATTTCTGGATTGAAATTCGTGCTTTGCACGGTATATATGTTTTTATGAAAAACAGAGGAATAGATGCGCGTTTCACTTTCCATGGTAATCCCTAAAGCAGGGATTTCTAGTCTCCCCTCGAATCTGTCCTCTTTCTGAAACAGATATCGAGTTTTCCTTCCTTTTATTTTCACATAAGTCTCTTCGATATTTACGTTATCTTTATATACCTCGGCAGGAACTTCTATGGTGACATCTTGCCAGAAAGGCAACTGGTTCAGTCCCCAGAAAGCTACTGCAGCAAAAATCATCAAATAGATTCCGATTTTTACCTGCTTACTCATTCGCTGCCTCCTTTTATATATTAAATATAAATATATTATATATTTATGTATTTTAAAAGTCAATACTAAATTATATGATATTCAATTTATTGTTTTTTCGGTTTGCTTCTCTCATTTTCCTTTGTATCTTCTGTTTTTGGTAATAATACCCACCAACAAAGATCAGGATCATGACAAGCAGTGCGGCGCCTTGCATCACCATTGCTGTCACTGAGGTCACCTGATGAGAAGTCGCTTCAAACAAAAAACCGACTCTACCCGTAAAAAAGCTGAACGGTGCACTAATAAGTGGTGAGAACATAAACCTCATGGCGAGCTTTCTTCCCATTCCAAAGGGCATATGCTGTGAGCAGAAGAGTGCAAGTGAAAGCACTCCAAGTAAGTTCGCACCAACAATGCTTTTGACTTCATCCAGATTTTCCTCTGCAAAAACTCCTCCTGTATAAAACCAGAATGCCATCAGGATCAAGGGCGCTGGATAGCCAAGAGATGGTATGTATTGCACCAGCATATTAAATATAAATCCGATCAGGACTGGTGACAGAATCAGTATACTCAGTTTTACTTTTCTCATCTCTTTCTTCCTTCCTTAGATCCTTTTCCTTTGTGTCCCGTATGACTACGTCAGGGTGAAGATTCCATAACAGCCATACCCTTACTCCTCAATTTTTCTAAAAACCAGACTCTCTGCCATTTTCATGATATCTTTCTCGCTGACATACCCTCGGATCAAAAACTCCATCTCATGGTTATGCCATAGTAGCATACTTCTTCTCCCTTTTAGAACAAGGAATCCTTTGTATTCTCCAATGTACACTTCCTTCACTATGGCATTCTCCGTATCAAGATTGTAATCCCCAGCAGTACTTGCTTGGAGCATTGAGATCTCTTCTTCTCCGTTGGTGTATTTGAAGAGCGCCATATCTGTGGACACCGTAAACTTCTGAAACAAGTATCCTTCCGGAAGCTCCTTGGGAAAGTAGTATCCTGAAGGAGCTTTTGCTTCTTCCATCTTATCCCCGCTGATGTCCACTCTCTGAAATCTTGTATATCTTTCCTGAACCTCTGTGACAAATTCATAGACCTTAGTCCTTACTCCATCTACACTCAAAGTCATCATAGACATGGCGCCTAATATAAGTACAAAGAACATGGCTGCTTTTCTTGTTTGAAACATATAGGGTCTCATTCTTTGCTTCTTCTTGCGGCTCCTCTTCTTATGATCAAACCAAAGATGGAAATCAGTGGGATATTCCATCTTTAGAATCCGGTCCTGAGACTGGTCCAAAAGTTCCAGGAGATTAGAAAGATGAGCTTCTCCAAGCAGTCTGAAGATTTCTTCAGGCTCTCTCTTTTCAAAAGATTTCATCCTCATCCTCTCCCCATTTTATTTGTACAACCTTAGTAGCTGATCGGATTGCTTGCTTTTTCATCCTGTTCTAGCAGTAAGCCATTTCTATATAGATATATTGACGATTTATACCGATACGTCCCTGGCCCCACCATCAATGTATTCGTAATCTTTGCTTCTGTGCCATTCACTTTCCTGCTCCAACTTCCTATGGAGATCCATTGTCCACTGATCTCCTTCTGAAGAGAACCGTAGACATGAACAGCATCCACATTGTCTCCTGAGGCAATGGTCGTACAGGATGCTGCACCCGTGCTTGAAGTTTCAAAATGATCCCGGTATGTTTCAATATAGAGATACTGAACGCCCATGACATTCTCATCCAAGACCATGTCTATCTCCGTTCCAACAACAGTTAGACTTTTGCTTTGTACGCTCCAAAGAATGATCATAAAAACCATCATCCACCTGAAGATTCTCTTCATGAAAACACCCCCTTCACTATATAAACGTTGAAGGGGGGTGTTTTGTTACACTTTTTTTGTATTATTTTCTATATTATTTTATAAACATTGATCTTTTGTCAGTTTCGTTTCTCTGTTCTTTTCAAGCTCTCTGCAAATCTCATAATCTCTTTCTCAGTAATGGTGCCTCTGACTGTATATTCTTTCTCATCATTCTGCCAGTAGAGCTGGTTCTTCTTGCCGTTGGTGATAAGAAAACCAGAGTATTCTCCCACCATCACCTCTTTCACCACAGCGCCTTCTGTATTGAAGGTGAAGTCCCCTGCGGTGTCAAACTGATAGAAAATGATTCTTTCCTCGCCCTTTGTAAAAATCATATTCACGATATCGTAGTCTTTAGAGTACTCCTTCAGCGTGTAGCCTTTGGGCAGAACCGTTGGATAATCATAGTTGTCAAACTCAAATAGAGGATCATGAAACTGAGTCATCTCATCGGTCCTGTAGATTCTCATAGCCGTCTCTTTCATTTCCACCACATACTCAAAGAGTTTATATCTCTGTGCTTCCACTGACAAGGTGGTGATGGCAAATCCTCCCAAAAGAACCAGGAGAAAGATGGCTGCTTTACTGGAAGTGAATCTGTTTCTTTTCTTTTTTCTTTTAGAACTGGTCTCAAGCTTCACAGCCCAGTCTTTCATGGACTGACTGATTTCAATGTCTTCAATCTGATCTTTCTTTCTGTCCAAGTCTTCTGTGAGGTTCATGAGATGCGCTTCAGCAATGGCTTTAAAAGTAGCATCCTGTAAAGTGTCCAGCGCTTTAGGTCCTTGATTCTTTTTACTCTTCACTGTCATCACCTCCAATGATTTTCTGACAGGCTTTTCTTGCACGAGAGAGCTTTGTCCTGACATTACCCTCTGTCATATTGAGAAGTTCTCCAATTTCTTTATCTGAGTATTCATAGATATATTTCAGCGTCAGAATGTCCATGTAGCTTTCATTGATTTTTGCCATGAGATCTGCCACATACCTTCTGTCTTCCATTTTCAGGATGTTCAGTTCTGGACTTGCCGTATGCACATCACCAAGGGTATCCCTGAAATCATCCACATTGCTTTCATTTCTCCGTTTTCTCTGATTATATACATCATAAGAAAGCCTTCTGACGATGATCACAAGAAGACCTCTGATGCTTTTAGATTCAGCATCTGTTGTTTCGTCGATATAGTCCGATACTTTAATCATAGCCGTCTGCACAATATCCTCGGCCTCATGATAATCCTGAAGAATTCCGTGAGAAACAAAGATCAGTTCTTTGGCATACAGTATATAGATACTTTCCAAATGATTGCGTACCGCTTGATTTTCGATGACAGATAAAAATAGCAAAATATAAACACCTCATTGCCGCTTCTCGTGTTTGTCAGAAGTTCATAAGAAAATATAGGAATATCACCTTCTCATTATATGCCAATGTTGTGTTTACATCAATGAATCTATAATTTTCCACCAGTTTCATCTTGGACTTTTGTACTCACTCTATTGAAACTTATTACATAAATCTATAGAAGTCCTCTCTTTTAGACTATTCACTTGGCAATTCATTGTTCTTTTGACACTCCCACAGCTAAAGCAATGGGATTCTTGGGTGATTAAACGCCAGTCTGTTTCCAGTAGGCGAGTATGACCCCAAGCTGAGGGCATGCCATCGCCCCTCCTAAGACAGTACATTTAGTATCTTAGGCTGATAGACTTTTACCATCTATCACAGGTGCTTTGATGATATTCATTGCACCAACTCTATCTCTATGTGTTTTGAAACCACATGAGCATTTATATTTTCTATCCCTTGCCTTGTTTTTTTCTCCACACTCTGGGCAGATTTGACTGGTATATTTGGGGCCTACATACTCTACTTTTAT
>NZ_FOVK01000012.1 GCF_900115135.1 Proteiniclasticum ruminis
ACCAAAGGCTTCAGGGGTTCTAGGCCCATTAAATTCTAAAAAAATGAGATTTGACTTGCACTGACTTTCACTTCTTTTTTTGTTGGTTTTCCTACCAAAAACTTAATCTCACCATACTGTTTTTCTGTTATCTGCATACATCTAACAGATCCTTTTGATGGGAGATTTTTTTCTAATCGCCCTAAATGCTTATTTACACTTTCTTGACCGTTACAGATTCTCGAATACACTGAGAATTGAACCATATCATAACCATCTTTAAGAAGAAACTTCCGAAACTGAGTATATCCCTTTCTATCTTCCTTCTTTACAACAGGTAAATCAAAGAATACTATTAATCTCATAAATCTCCTCATCTGATCACTCATAGTCATGTACCTGTAGTTCAATAATTTTAGGGAGAATCAGGTCCGTATAATTTCCAGTTAAGCAGACCTTCTGGTATGTTTCTACTACGCGATCGATTGCGTTAAGCACAGAAATCTTCATTGACTCCATCTCAATTTGATAGTTTAGTAGATTTACAAGATGCCCTCTTAACTCCTTACTTAATTCTTCGTCCTTACTTCCATACAAATGAGTATAAACGAACAAATCTACCAAAGGTCTAAATACCTCTATGATGTCATCTGCAAGATTAAATGCATTCAGCTCACTATAATGTCCAACACCAATGGTTGGTAATAGACCATATGAAACTAATGACCTTGAAATTGCCCCTCGAAGTATGGCATATCCATAATTAAGTCCAGCATTTTGTAAAGTATCCTCTCTTCTTGACATATCAGGAAACAAAACCCTAAAGTATTCTCTTGCAGCAATACCCTCTCTTCTAGATTTATCACCTGATTGTACTTTGTTCGAATATAGCATCAAAGTTTTCGCCTCATTAAACCCAATTATCTCTAAGACACGACCCTGGTTCCAGATTTTTCTTTCGATTATCTTCTGCCAGACCCGATTCTTTGTTGGTTTGGACATACTACACTGTGCACTTATAATTTTTGTAATTCTAGAATGTTGAATGAAAGGTAAAAAAACACCTTGTGGCAAATGCTTTTCATCACATATAAAAACCAGAACATTTCTCTCCGCAAGCTTACTGAGTGTGTAAGTAGTAATCATCGATTGGAGACTTTCCAACACGATAACGCTGATATCTTCTACTGGTATTTTAATAGAATCATATGATGAAATACAAAGCTGATCTTTCTCAATTGAAAGCTGAACCTTGCTTGAAATGACGAGGCTTCTCCAACTCACGCCTTTGCTCCTTTTTTATTTGACTAATATTTCCCAATACATCAACAGACCACTTTTGAATCTCTTTGCAAGTCATAATTGATTTACGATACTTTTCAGATCTCGCATCATTCTCAATAGTGACACTCGCTACCGAACTATCAATCATTATATAATACCCAAAAATCTCTTCTCCGTTTTTGAATTGCAACTTAATAAGATCGTTTTTGTAAAGAGAGAACAAAAATTCGTAGGTATCATCGAGCTCTTTCCATTCGCTAAAAGGTCTTCCTGGATTTATCACTTTATTTGGTAGCGCTCCGTTCACTATGTGGTGAACATATACAGGAATTGCATAATGTTTTCCTTGTTTTTTGAAAATATCTACACGAATCATCTTTCCGTTATCTGCGACTCCAGTTCCATCATTAATAGGAACTCCTGCACTATAAGTTTCTCCAATCTTAATAGACTTTATTTCTGGTCCATTCGAACCATCCTTTTTCAGTTTATAAAGAGGTTCTTTAAAAGCTTCTTGCGGTTTATTATTATGCTGTAAAAGTCTCTCTTTAATTAGATTGTATGTTAGGCGATCCGTTTCTTTTCCAATCATCTTTTCAAGTTTTTCTAAGGTAATGTTACTTAAAACTTCTTTAGATGTTTTAATATTCTTATCGAGATATTTTGCCCCTCTAATCGTCTCCATATGCGCATGGCCTGTTATTTTTCTAAAAGGCATCCTAGAAACAAAAATCGGTTTTATCAGTTCAATCTCTTCAGGGTCGTAATTATAGAATTTTTTATGTTTCAACCCATACTGAGGATTCTCGGAAAGTCTAATCTCCACTTCTTGTCTAAAATCTACCCATGGCTCATTTAGCTTCGTATTGTTAATTTTCATATAGAGCTCTTCAACAATTTCTCCAGTCTCCGGATCTACATACTCTCGTTCAATTTTTCTCTTATAGAACTCTCTTCTTTTTGACGCACGTTCAATCTCCTGAACCATCCCGTCATTCATCACCCCAACGAGAACCGCATCCAATGCATGATGAAGATCATTACTTCGGTCTTTTGCTTCAAAACCCCATCGGTGACGAAGATAAGCTGTCATTTGCCCTTTATAGGTGAATACTCTTTTCTTTTGGGGTCCTTCAGCAAACAGAAGATTGTCTTCTAAATAGTTCTTCAAGTATCTTGAAATATAACGTGTATCATTGAGTGCTCTGTCTTTCATCTCTATACCCTGGTCTCGTTTCAATTGCATACGTAACAATTTTTGCTTTTTATCTCTAGGTAGTTTTGCCGCATTAACCCAAGCTTCAAATCGATGCCAACGGTCATTATCGTGGCCAAAGTACTCATAGGGTGTTCTGTTCAGTTTGTCACGATTCTCATCTGTTAGAACAAGAACTTTGTTGAAATATGAATTATCAAACGTTCTCGAATACGGAAGAATATGATCAATTTCTGTATACCCTGATTCAGTAAGACGATAGGGATCAATAGTTTTTAATGAATAGGCACATTTCCCGTCCTGTTCTTTCAAAAGTCTCCATTTTAAGATATCACTAGATTTCGGAACTTGGTGATAAAGCTCCTGAAAATGATTCGCAGCTCTTTCCTTCTCAGCCAAATTTTCCTTCTGTTTCTTTTCGATTTCCTTTCTGTCAGTAAATGATTTACTTAAATCTCTTGCAAGCTCGATATGGATTCTATATGGTGATCCATATATTCGTATAATACTATTTATAACTTTTCTGCATTGTGAAAGAGCTCTAAAAACAACTGGATTCTTTATCTCCTCTATTTCTAAAACCGGAAGAACTATATGCTTCTCTTTCGTGTTTCTGACACTATGATGATATCCAGCTTTAGACGCAGCCTCATCGTAACGAAAGCCTTCCATTAAATATGGTATCATCTTATTCATCGCTTTCAAGGATAGATTTTTTGTTCTTGAGAAGGAGAGTTTAAGAACACACTCAACAATCTCGGGATGAATATCTATCTCAGGCCGTATTACGTTTTTTCCATAGTTCTCTATGCCAAAAAAGTAGTTCCTTATATCTTCATCACTTTTTCTGAATGTGAGCGCATAAGCAATAGTATCAATCGACAATGGATTTTCCAATAGCTTTAACCAAGTCACTTCTCCAAGATCCTTCACAATGGTATCTCTCAACTTATGGTAATGCTTCAGCTCAATAAACGGGCTCTTCTCTATCTCTTCCCTAGATAGGAGCTCTCCTGCTTTATTCTTAGAGTTATAGTCCAAAAAGTTGAAGATATCTCCTTCTTCTAACTGAAGCACATTTCTTAAAGATGAGAATGTAACCTTTTTCTTTTTAAGTGCTTCGTCTTTAATCAACCGAATTTCTTCTCTATTGAGCTTTCGTTCGCCTTCCTGATTCTGTATAACGATACTGTTCGCTTTAGTTAGCACCATAAATATTTCAGATGTATACGCTGCTGATGGAGCACGTAACTCTGTTTTTTCGAATGTACATTTTCCAGTTAAATCTTCAATTGCACCAGGTTTTGCAAAGCTGCGTTGTGATGAGAATATTTCTGTAAATTCTCTTTCAAACTCCTCTGTGAGCTTATCATTTCCAAATTCACGTTGTTTCTCAAATATCTTAGTTATTTCATCAATAAGATTAGAGCGGAGTAAAGTGTTTTTATATTCTCCTCTCTTATTTCTTTTTATTTCAAGTTCGTTTAGAAGCTGACCCGGCGTAATTTCTCTTTCCTCAATAATTTTACGGTTCTGATCAATACTAGATAATAGGACCCCCATATCTTTCTCTTGCAGCTCACTCTTTCTATTCGACTTAAACCCACGTCTTTTTGATATGTGGAGAAGAATTCGCGCTAAATCCGCATCTGATATTCTTTCAAATAAAGCTTTATTTCTTAGTTCATATGGATCATAATTTACCAAGTTCATAAATAAGTTCTCTAAACTCACTTCATCTAGCAACCTATACTTCAGATAAAGCCTTCTAATTCGTTCAAGTCTGTGCTTCCTTCTCCGTAGTCGCCTTCTGGTGGATCTAGCCAATCTTCTAGGTACAGCTAACGATGAGCCATCTTTAGGATTTTCCGCAGCATCAAATATCCTGACGCCTAGATTCTCTATTCTTTTCTTCTCGTTATTTATAACAGCCCAACCTATAGAAGTAACTCCAATATCAAGACCTATCGTATATTTCATTTTTTACCCCCAATGTATAATATTAAGAATATAATACATGATATGTAAATTTTTGGGAAGTAAATTACAGAAATAGTTATAATTTTCAAAGAATTTACAAATTCCCCCGATAAAAAAGGATACCCCAGATTATAAATAATCTGGGGATACCTCACAGCATAAAGCTTTATTATAACAACATTAAAACCTTCGCTATGCTTTGATGTTGTTATATTTATTCTATCAATAACCTCGAATATAGTCAAGCTATTTATAGATATTTCTACTTATTTATTTTTCGCTCCTTAATTGTCATAGTAACTTCCACCCCTGACATACAAAAAGTAGAAGTACTATGGCAAATGCAGAGATGAAAATAATTCAGATAAAAGATAGTGTGAAGAAGAGGAACTCTCTTGGTAAGCTGAATCTGTTAGGAACTATATATAACTTGTCTAAGATGATAAGATATGAATCTCCGAGGGAAGAGTAGATCTCATCCTACATGCAGTTCTCATGATCTACACATTGTGAAATACATTCTATCCCCTTTCAAACTCTGGTGTTATCGTAGAGAGTTTTATCCAACAGTAGTCTACGTTCCAATAAATGAATGGTCTAAAAAAAGGTGCCTGGAGAATTGTAATGTCTCTAGGCACCTTCTTATTCTAGTTCTATCCGTTTATAGTTCCAGCAGAGAGATCACTTCTCCTCCAACTACATCCCCCGTTTCTTGAAACCCAAAGGAATTGTAGAGCTTTTTTGCAACTTCATTTTCAGGTTCATAAGAAAGCCAGCAGTACTTCGCTTTTCCGCAAGGAAAGGTTCTTAAATAAGCAAGGCAGGCTTCCATGGCTTTTTTCCCATAGCCTTTTCCTTGATGATTTTCATCGATCATAAACCTCCACAGACCATAGCTTCCCTTGATATATTCAGGATCCCCTTCCTCAAATCCATCGAATCCAAACATCACAAAGCCCACCAGTTCTTCTCCCTCATAAAGGCCAAAAGGAAGGGCAACGCCACCAGAAGTGATGGTGGTATACGCCTGCAGTATACTTTGCGTGTTGGTTGCAACGAATTTTCTCTGGTCTTCTCCCACACTAAGCTTCACAATCTGCCAAAGATTGCTGTCATGCACTTTTCTAAGGTCCATAGAATCACCTGCTTTTATTTTTTTGCTTTTATCATACCATAGGATGGAAAGATCCTCTTCACATCTTCAAAATTTATGATATAGTTAATATGTACAATTCAATAGTTCTTATCAGGAGTTGCGGTAGAGGATTAGCTCTACGACCGCATACCAACCTGCTTTTTTTATAAGTAAGGTGGTTCAGCTAATATCGATGAGGAGATGCATAGCTCCTTAAGAAGGGCTTTTTTTATTGCCTGAAATTCCTGCATAGAATAAAAATTATGAGGAGTGATCAATATGTACAACAGCACAAAAAGAGTCCCAGGAGGCAGCAGCTACGCGGATGCTGTTTTCCGAACCACTGCAGACGCCAAGTCTTATGCACAAAAGATGTTCCACCGGGTGATTGAGAGAAAGAGCTTTAACCCTCATGAAATCCAATTCTTTGCCACAGAAGATTTCTTTATGCTGGCCTATCAAAAAATACCATTTATCGTGGAGGACTTCAGTTTTGTGGAACTGAAAAGAAGTGAAGGTGTCCACGCTTTTGAAGAGTGGCTTTCAAAGACCATCTTTAAAGTCATCAGAGAGAAATAATCTCCATTTTTGAAAAGAGGTCAACTAAACTTCTACTGAAGAACAGATTTGTTACGATTGCAGATCTGTTCTTTTCTTATACAAGAATTCTCCTCGCAGGTTGATATGGCTTATTCTATCATTAGTTTCTATTTTTAATCTTCATTTTTCTCGCTTTATTTGTTCTAATAAGCTGGATAATTTCAACGAAACACACTCAAAAGAATGTTATATGAATCAACTGTATTAGAACACCATTGTTGACACATTAATAACAATGTCATATACTCAGCCTAATTTAAAAGATTGCTTCAGGGAGAAATTTTAAGATGAAATATAAATACAATCAGAGCATTTACGGACTGCAAGAAGATGAACTATCTGCCTTTCTTGGATTATTCACATCAAAAATAACCGGTTGTGGTTACCGCTGCCTTGAAAAGAAAGATCTTCTTCATCAGCTCCCTGTCCCTCAAAACCGTTTGATACTGATTTTAGATGGATCTGCTTCTATGGAAATCTGCGGACAAACTATTTTTCTTGAAAAAGGGGATTTACTGTTCACGAAAGCCTACTGTATTCTCAGTGCCTCTGTGGGACAGGAAGGCTGTAAGTTTGGGTACATCTATTTTCACTTGGACCCATTACATCTGCAAGAAAGCTTCTTTCAAAAACTTGGTATTCAGAAGGACAGCATGTTATGGCGCTCTGTCCAGACTCGGCTGATCTTTTTATTTGAAAGGATTCTAGAAGAATCCTCATCAAAAAAACCTGGATATCTATCCCTTATGGAAAATCTCTTCCACGCCATGGCTGTAGAAGTCTATCGCTCACAAATATCCATACAGAAGACCGATTCACATCACAACTGCTGCGACAGTGTTCAATCAGAATATCTAGGAAGAGCTTCCTCAATCATACAAGAAAATATCCAGAAGAATCTCTCAGTGGAAATCGTGGCCGCTAAGATAGGTATAACGGAAAACTACCTGTACAAAATTTTCAAGTCTATTTTAAAATGCTCTCCAAAAGAATATATTCTATCAGCAAGACTCGATTACGCCAGTAAAATGCTCCTAATGACAGAATACAGCATTAAAGATATTGCATTTCATATGGAGTTCTCTTCACCGAATCACTTCTCAGCTGCATTTAAAAAGCACTATGGACTCTCTCCAAAGGAGTTCCGAAAGCACACGCAGGTTCATAAAGTAAATGAGATTGAAAAAATTTAAACTCAGGATAAGATAACTCAGAGTATTTTCACCTTTTCTATATATTCATTCATGATTACTGTATTTTTAAAGAGCTCAATATTGTTATACTCAAATCGTCAATATTTTAACGATTTGGAGGTTGTCATGAAAAAAATACTATCCTTCGTCATGATTGCAATGCTCGCCATCGGTGCAGCAGGTTGTGCAAAGAAGACTGAAAAAGATCCTGAGGTTCCAGTTTCTCCCAATGAAGAAGAACAGGAACAGACTGCTTATGATGCGGAGCTCTCTGCTGATGTGATTGTCGTGGGTGCTGGTGCTGCTGGGCTTTCCGCTGCTATTAGAGCTGCTGAATATGGCGCTGAAAAAGTCATCATCGTGGATAAGATGCCCATGACTGGAGGCTCTCTTAATACTACCAGTGGAACAATTTCAGGTGCTGAAACCATCATTCAGGAACTGGATGGACTCACCGAAGACTCCCTTGAGTCCTATAAAGAAGATATCATAGCCGAAGGGTCCAAGCTGAACGGAAAGCCAAATGAAGAGCTCATTGATCTTTACGTCAGCGGTGCTCAGAAAATGGTGAACTGGATGTGGGAACAAGGTCTTTCCGATAATGAGTTCACCACAGATAAAGAAGGACATAAATCCGTTTTTGCTCCTGAACATACGCTATACTCCTATCCAAGATCCTACAAAATGAAGCCCCATACTGATCAGTACAAATCTGCAGTCCACGAACTCCTGGATGAAATGGTAAAGAAAAACCCAAACATTGAACTGCTTCTCAACACCGAAGTGACCGCCCTTCTCCCCAACGAGAAAGGACAGGTGCTTAGTGCACTTGCTTCCAGTGAAGGTAAGACACTAAAGCTTACAGGAACTAAGGGAATCATCATGGCAACGGGTGGGTATTCAGGGAATCCAAAGCTGATGGCGGAATTTAATGAATACGGCTCCGTAATCATCACTGGCGGACTTCCCAGCGCAGATGGTCAGGGATTACGCCTGATGCAGACCGTTGGCGGTGCCTTGGATGTGGATTCCATGGGATGGATTCCTACTTATCCGATGGGACTTGAAAGCCTTCAAATTCCTGGAACTGGGCGAATCGCCACCACCAAAACACAATTTGCCGGCGGTATCCTTGTGAATACTAAAGGTAAGAGATTCGTAAATGAAACAGACCAAGACAATGTCGCAAGAGAAGTGGCTCTGGAAAAACAGCCTGGAGGTGTGCAATATGAAATCTATACTGACAAAATCGCGGCAGATATCATCGCTGCAGGCCAAGGCGGTATGCTGCAATATTTATTCATGACAGACGCATTCAAACCTTATGTAGCCAGTGCATCCAGCTTGGAAGAACTTGCCGAAAAACTGGATCTTCCAAAGGATGAGTTCCTCCAGACTGTATCAAAGTACAATGAGTCTGTAGAAGAGAAATCTACAGATGAATTCGGCCGTGATTTTTCTGAGCCCAAAGCTCCCTTCAATGTGGCCATTAACAAAATAGAAGGAGAGACCTTCTATGCTGTCCGAATCAGACCTCTGGCCATCATTACTCTAGGCGGAATCAAGACCAACAACAAAATGCAAGTTCTGGATGAAAATGGCACGGAAATCCCCGGTTTATATGCAGCAGGAGAAACTGTGGGTGGAATCTGGGGAAGATACATTTCTTCCGGTACCGGTGTCATGGGACCTGTAGTGTATGGCGATATCGCCGCAGAACAGATCATGTCCACCACTCTTTCGGAAGGGTATACCATAAAGGAAGCAAGCAATATTCTTTCCGAGGATATATTCAAGAAAGAAACTGCTGAAATAACCCCTTCCGATTTCACCATGGCAGGTGCTAAAGATGGTACCTATGAGGCAGAAGTCGATGGACAGGAAGGAAAAATGACGGTGCAGATTACCATCAACACAGAAAAAATAACGGCTGTTGAAGTACTCAGCCACCATGAGACTGCAACTATTGCAGCTCCAGCTCTGGACACTCTGCCAGATCTGATTGTCAAGGAAAACTCCATTGACTTGGATACGGTCTCTGGTGCTACTCTAACTTCAAAACGCCTCTTAGAAGCTGTTAAAATCGCAGTGGATAATGCCAAGAAGTAGGATCTCTATTTATGGATTCCTTCTAAAAAGTGATTGACTACACCCTGTCACTTCATATACTAAAGTACGCCCCATTACTTCGACTTACTGAAGTAATGGGGCGTATTATCTTAATGTGTTAAGTTATTTTTTACTATTTTCCCATTAGAAATCAATCTAGATACATATGCATCGGATAAGTCAGATACTCCACAGAATCCAGTTTCTCCATGGTGACGAACCCTGGTTTTGCCATAAGCAGGGACGGTATCCGATTGACGATGGTGGCGCAGGTGTGCTCCACTGTGGCTGGTTTTTTCACAAAAAAAGTGGTATCAGGCTCACCTGTAATCTTCCAGTCACACATATCCCCATCTTCCGGTCCATATACTTTACCAATGCACTGGGTCTCTATGACAGGTCCCTGGAATGTTTCTGTAGTAACCACGGCGCTCATACCGATGCAATGTCCTTTAGGAATGATCTTCCCCAAGGTTTCAGAGTAAAGGTCCTCATCGTAAAAATAGGGGACGCACTTCTGGATCTGGGACTTGATGGTCCAGCCCATTTTGGAGCAGAGCGCTTCATTGGAATTCCAAACATAAGATGGTTCAAGGGTCTCCGGATGAGCAATCTGTGCTTCAAATTCTTCTGGCGTATATCCAGCACCATGTGCCTCAGCTAATGCAAGTCCATAATCTTCTACATTATAGCTTACAGCGCCCTCAATCTTCTTAATCGAATGAACTCCGCCAGCCACAAGACCTACCATATTGATCCAGAAAATATCCTGCATGCCGGAACCCGTGATGGTGCAGTGGTTATCCTTAGCCAGCTTATCCAGCTTGTTTGTAAACTCAGAAGCGGTATTCCAAGGGTATATGGCTTCCTCACAGGTGGTGATGACATTTATGCCTCTTTTCAGACACGCTTCGAAGTGAGGATACACATCCCCCATGAAACTGAACAAAGTAAGAACTGCCACATCAGCATCACAGGAATCAAGAACTTTTTCTGCATCACTCTGAATCGTTACGCCAAGTTTCACGCCAAGACCTGCATAGTCTCCCACATCCATGCCCACAATCTCTGGATTCACATCAATGGCTCCCACAATTTCCGCGCCTTTCTCATAGAGATAACGTAATGTGTACTTCGCCATCTTCCCACAGCCATACTGTACCACTCTAATTTTTTCCCTGACCATAAAGACACCTCTTTCAAATTCATTAGAAATTTCTTTCTTGTCTTTATCGTAGAGGTTATACCAAGTATAAGGTCAAGAAGAATTGTGAAAAAATTATCTTATTTTTATAGGAATTTGAAGCTTTAGGTACATAGACCTCTCTTCCCTTTCAATCATTGGTACTTCAGCAATGACCTCACATAGGTAATCCCCTGTGATGGTATAGCTCTTAGCTTTAATTTCCTCTAAAAGCCTTGTGATATACCCCTTCTCTTTGTTAAAATCATCGCAATAAATACATAGATAATTAGATGGAGCTATGGTGGTGGTGCTGGCGCTTTCGCTGAACTCCTCGTCTACAAATACAAAAACTTCTGTGGAAAGCAGTCTGCTACTTAACAAGTTATCCTTACGTAAAATGGATCCCGCATTACAGAAATAAATCTGGGGTAGATTCTCAGATATCAAACTGTCTTTTAGTTCTCTAAGCATCTTCTCGTAAACACTAAGATCATACTCATAAAAGTTGATGCCCGTGTCAATGGCATAGATTTTTCTTTTGGGCAAATACTCCAACACAATGGTTCCATCAGGCGGTGCATTCTCGTAGCGGTCAAAACTCTCTAAAGTGCGTTCGATGGCTCGCTTCTGACAAGAAAGCTCTTTCATCTGAAAATCAATCTGAGCCTGTCTTTTCTGAAGGATGTTTGCCAAATGTGCGATATCATAATCCTCCAACTGTTCTTTGATGTCTTTCAGTGTCATCCCTAAGGATTTCATGTACTGGATCATATCTAGCCTGGCACTCTGGCGGATATCATAAAGACGATATCCACTGTCTTCTTCTCTTTGGCAGGGTTTTAGAAGTCCCATCCGGTCATAAAGACGAAGGGTCTGCTCCGATATATGATTCAGTTTTGCCATCTGTCCTATGGTGAACTTATTCATCTTGCTGCTCTCCTTCCCAAACCATACATTATACCAACTATAAGGTTATCTTTATGATACCCTCATCACTCTATTTTGTCAAAATAATAACAATCTCTGCTAAGTAAACTTTGTTTCTTCGAGAGCGTGCCTTAGATGCGCTGCTGCGTTAAAAAAAGAGACAGGCTTCCAAAGAAACCCATCTCTATTATCCTAGTGAACGTTACCTGCAGTATGCTGGTAGCTTTCTTATTTAGCCCCAAGTGCAGCCATGGTGATGTAATTGTAAGGCTTATTGAAATGAGGGAGGAAGAAAATATCCGTCAGAGCCAGCTTGTCAATGGTGACTCTTTCCTGAATGGCCAAGGAGAATAGGTGGATCCCCATGGAAATATCATAGGTGGAGGCCATCTGAGCCCCAAGAATCACTCGGGTCTTCTTATCATAAACAATTCTAATCTTCACTTTAGGATTGTTTTCTTCAATGAACTCCGGTTTCTGCAGATCATCATAATCTGTGGCAGCTGCTTCAAATCCGCAGACATTGGCTTTTGCCAGCGTCATACCAGTAGACAGCATCTTCAGATCATAGATGCAGATTCCATTGGATCCCTGTACTCCAGCAGATTCCAGTGTTCCCCCACCAGCATTATGAGCAGCCACTATGGCAGTTCGAACCGCATTGGAAGCCAGTGCAATGTAGTTGGTATCCTGAATGCTGTTGTCAAAGACAGTAGCGCAGTCACCAATGGCATAGACATCCTTCATGCTGGTCTCCTGATGCTTATCCACCACAAACGCACCATTTCTGAACAGCTCCAGCTTTCCGTTTCCAAGAGCGGTATTGGGTCTGAATCCAATGGACAGCACGACCATATCAGCTTTATGGACTCCCTTGTCTGTAACCACTTCTCGTACCTTCTGATCTCCTCGAATCTCCAGCACTCTTTCACCAAAAGCCAGATGAATGCCATGATTCTTCAGGTTCTCTCTCATGAGATTGGTGAAAGGTTCATCATAATACACAGGCAGGCAGGTGTCTGCAATATCGATGAGAGTGACCTTCTTTCCTTTTCTTTCAAAGGCTTCGGCCAGCTCCACGCCAATATAACCTGCACCCACCACGACCACATTCTCAATCTCTTCTGTCTTCAGCTTCCTGATTACCTCATCCGCGTGCTGATACAGCTTCACTTTCTGCACATTCTCCAGATCTATGCCAGGAATATTGGGGATGATTGGCGTAGATCCAGTGGCAAGTATTACCTTATCATAGGATTCTTCCACCTTGGTGCCATCCTTGAGCGTTGCGTAAACAACTTTACGATCAAAATCAATATTTTCTACAGGAGCTTCCATATGGACCACCGCTCCTTGAGCTTCCAATTTTTCCTTGTCGGAATAAAAGAGCCCTTCTGCTCCGGCAATCTGCTCACCAATCCATAAGGCCATGCCACAGCCTAAGAAACTGATGTTTGAGTTCGCATCAAAAATTGTGACTTTGGCGTCCTTATAATTTGCCATCAGCGTATTGGCTGCTGCAGTTCCTGCATGATTCGCACCCACAATGACAATTTTGTTCATGATAAAATCTCCTCTCACTTGGTGAAATATTTATTAATAATTATAATTATGGTTATAGTCTAAACTTAAATTCAAACTAACTTAATAACCATTACAATCCAACCTCATTATAGCACTGGTTAAAAAAATAGCAATGAACAAACTGTGAATTGTCCTCCTCTTCCAGCACACCAACCCCTAGATTCATTTTCTCTATTTCATTGCACATCAATCTTTTTCACGATTATACGAGGTCAATTTTTCCGTATTCACTTATTCTGTAAGCATAGAAAAATGACCCAAACCGCTCTGATTTTCCAGCTGTTTGCGTCATTTTACCGTAAACTTGTTTATGTTTTTGTCAATCTTTTGTACTAACTCCCTATCCTACTGCTGTCCATCTCTGCAGTTCCTCTTCCGTTGCCAGAACCTGATGGGTTCCTCCCACATTCTGCAGAACTCCCTTGGCGTAGTCAATGCCACTGGAAGCATAGTCATAGGTCATGGATTTTCTCTCCCGTTCCGTCACAGGATTTGGATGAGGAATGGCTGAGAGCAGAGATTTTGTATAAGGATGAATGGGATTTTCAAAGATTTCCTCCGTGGTTCCTGTTTCCACCAGATGTCCAAAATGAAGGACTCCGATCCGATCAGAGATGTACCGCACCATGGAGAGATCATGAGCAATGAAAAGATAAGCAATGTTGGTCTTTTCCTGAATCTCCTTCATAAGATTGACCACCTGAGCCTGGATGGACACATCCAAGGCACTGATGGCCTCATCGGCAATGATGAGATCCGGATTCATCACTAAGGCTCTTGCAATACCGATACGCTGACGCTGTCCTCCAGAAAACTGATGAGGATACCGGCTGGCATGCTCATGAGAAAGGCCTACCAGGTCCAGAATATCATATACCTTCTTCTTTCTTTCCTCTGGATCCATCTTCGGATGATGGATATCCAGGCCAAGAGCAATGAGATCCAGTACTTTCTTTCTGGGATTTAAGGATGCCATGGGATCCTGGAAGATCATCTGCATCTTCATCCGAAGATTTTTCTCTGTCTTCTTGTCCATCTTTCCGGAAATGTCTTCTTCTTTAAACAGGATGCTTCCACCCGTAGGGTCATAGAGCCTAATGATGGATCGTCCAATGGTGGACTTGCCGCTGCCGGATTCTCCCACAAGGCCGTAGGTCTCTCCTGGATAAATCTCGAAAGAAACGCCATCCACAGCCTTGACACTGAACTTTCTGGAGACTTTGAAGTGCTGCTTCAGATTTCTCACTTCTAGAAGTGGCTTTCTATTTTCCATGCATCTTCATCTCCTTCCTCATCCCTTCGATTCTTTCTTTCAGCTGCTTTGGCATCTCCACCTTCGGTGCGTCCTCATGGAGAAGCCAGGTGCTGGCAAAATGGGTGTCTGATATTTTAAACATGGGGGGCTCTATGCGGTAATCAATGTTCAGCGCATAAAGATTTCTTGGGGCAAAAGGATCTCCCACCACCTGATGGAGAAGATTCGGTGGGCTTCCAGGAATGGCATACAGCGCTCCTTCTGTCTTTTCCAGGCTTGGAATTGCCGATAGAAGTCCCCAGGTATACGGATGTCTTGGATCAAAGAAGATTTCTTCTGTGGTTCCTTTTTCAATGAACTTCCCCGCATACATGACAGCCACATAGTCCGCCACCTTTGCCACAACTCCCAGGTCATGGGTGATGTAGATGACAGAGATGTTCATCTTCTTCTGGATCTCTTTGATGAGTTCCAAGATCTTTGCTTGAATGGTCACATCCAGCGCCGTGGTGGGTTCATCGCAGATGAGCACTTCCGGATCGCAGGACAGGGCAATGGCGATGACCACCCTTTGACGCATGCCACCAGAGAGCTGATGGGGATAATTCTTCATTCTTTTCTCAGGCTCTGGTATGCCTACCAGGTCCAGAAGCTCTATGGCCCGTTTCCTGGCTTCAGCCTTGGACTTCTTATGATGGTAGATCATTCCTTCCATGACTTGCGCTCCAATGGACATGGTGGGATTTAAGGAAGTCATGGGGTCTTGGAAGACCATGGCAATGCGCTTCCCGTTGATTCTTTTTCTCATCTCATTTCGGGAGAGTTTCAGAAGATCCTCATGAACCACCTCTTCTCCTCGATGATAGGTGAAATGAATAGAGCCGCTGTTCACGGTCTCATTGCCCGATAATATGCCCATGATGGCTTTCACGGTAACGGACTTGCCGCTGCCGGACTCTCCTACAATGGCCACGGTATCCCCTTTATATAAAGTAAAATCCACACCGCGGATGGCCTTCACTTCTCCTGCAGAAGTCTTAAAGGAGATGGATAGATCTTTCATCTCCAAAACAGTTTCCTTTTCCACAGTGTTCACCTACCTTTCTTTCATTTTTGGATCAAATGCATCCCGGAGTCCATCGGCCAGAAGGTTGAAACTCAGCATGATCACGCCAAGGACAATCACCGGAAACACAATCATATAGGGATGTGTGGTGAAGGACTTGAAAGCATCGCTGATGAGAGAACCCAAAGAAGCATTTGGTGCCGGAACACCCAGGCCCACAAAAGCTAGAAATGCTTCTGTGAAAATGGCATTGGGCACTGAAAACATGGACATGATGATGAGCTGTCCGAAGATATTAGGGAGAATCTCTTTGAAGATGATGAAGAAGTCCTTGGCTCCAAGGGTCTTGGAAGCGAGGATGAATTCCTGCTCCTTCAGCTTCAGCACCTGGGCTCTGGCCACCCGGCTCATGCCAATCCATCCCGTAAGGGCTAATGCTAGAGTAATGGTGAATAGCCCCGGTTTCATCACGATGATCAGCAGTGTCACGAGAACCAGCGTGGGGATACCATTCAGCACTTCTGAGAATCTTTGCATGGCCATGTCCACTTTCCCGCCAAAGTACCCGGAAATGAGCCCGTAGCTCATACCAAAAAGCATGTCCACCAGCACGGCCACCAGAGCAATATAGAGAGAAATTCTCGTTCCTGTCCAGGTTCTTGTGAAGATGTCTCTGCCAAGGACGTCGGTGCCGAACCAGTAATAGGTGTTTTCAAGACCTGTTTCCTTTTCAGGATTCACATACTTGTTCACTTCCACAACACCTGTGGAGGTACTCATCTTTTCAGATCCGTCGAAAATACCGATGTTCAGGCTTTCAATGGCACGGATTCTTGGTGCCAGATTCTGATGCTGAATGATCTGGGAATCATAGGTATGTTCATTCATGCCAGGTCCCACCACCGCCATGAGGATGATGAGGAAAATAAAGAAGAGACCAATCACTGCTCCTTTATTTTTTACAAATCGAGACAGAATATCCCTCCAGTAGGATTCCTTTGCATAGGCTTCATCCACGAAGTCACTCTGGTCTTCTCGCACCAGCTCGAAGTCGTCGGGTTTAAATAACGTATCCTGAT
The DNA here is from genome assembly GCF_900115135.1 of Proteiniclasticum ruminis. GTDB lineage: Bacteria > Bacillota > Clostridia > Clostridiales > Clostridiaceae > Proteiniclasticum > Proteiniclasticum ruminis_A. The sequence continues at coordinate 16,594 of NZ_FOVK01000012.1, forward strand.
TATTCATGGAGATCCTCCTTTGCAAGTCTGATTCTTGGATCAATGATGCCATATAAAATGTCCACCACCAGCATGATACTGATGAACATGACACTATAGACAAAAGCCAAGGCAATGATCACATTATAATCATTGGACTGGATGGCCGTGACCATGAGAGATCCGATCCCTGGAATGGAAAAAAGCTTCTCGATGACAAGGCTTCCTGTCATGAGGCTCACCACCAGTGGCGCCAGTACCGTGATGATGGGAATGAGGGCATTTCTCAGCGCATGGACAAAAATCAGACGGTTTCGATGCATGCCCTTGCTTTCTGCCAGCAGCATGTACTCTGAGCCCAGCACCTCCAGCATTTCCGTCCTTGTAAACCTCGCCACTGTGGCGATGGTGAACATGCTAAGGGCCACAGTGGGCAGCACTGTAGAGTGAAAGGGTGCCTCCAGCTCATAAAGAAGCGGAAACCACTTCAGTTTGAATCCCATGGAATATATCAGCGCCATGGCAAATACATAGGAGGGCAGACTGACTCCAAGGACTGAAATCACGGTGGTCAAAGTGTCAAAAATGGTATTGTGCTTTACTGCAGCAATAAGTCCCAGTACGATGCCCACAGCTGTACCGATGAGCACTGCTTGTCCTCCGATCCGAAGAGATAGAGGTAGCCTTGACTGCAGCAGCTGGGTGATGGGTGTATTTTTAGAAATATTGTAGGACACTCCAAAATCTCCGGAAAGCATGGCTTTCAGGTAATTAAAGAACCTGAGAAATACAGGCTTATCCAGACCGTATTTGGCATTGATGATGGCTCTTTGGGCATCTGTCAGTTTTTCATCGTTAAAAGGAGAACCGGGCATCAGTTCCAGCATGATGAAGAGGATGAACAGAATGACCAGAAGAGTCAGTGCTGCGATGCCGATTCTTTTCAATATATACTTTTTCATAAGCGCTACTCCTCACAGAAATTTGGCTGAAAAACAGAAGAGAGACGCTGTACACTTGATCCGTTCTAAACAGCGTCACACTCTTCTATTTCATTATGGTTTTTTCTTTAGTTCTTTAATTCTTTACTGCATTCTTGAAGACTCTGTTGATACCCACGGAGTGGAACTCAACGCCTTCAACGCCTGTTCTTACCATGACCGCATCACCTTTCTGATATACAGGAAGGATGACAGCTTCGTCCATGACAATCTTTTCCGCATCTTTTAAAGCTTCCCATCTGGCAGCAGGATCAAGCGCAAGCTCTCCTCTTTTTGCATCTTCGATGATGGCATCATAGTCTGCATTGGACCAGGATCCATAGTTATTGGAGCTTCCTGTGGTCCACATGTCAAGGTAGGTCATTGGATCTGCATAGTCGGGGCCCCATCTGGTCAGTACCAGCTCATAGTCTCCAGCCTGCATTCTTTCTACACGGTTTTTCTTTGGCATGGTCTGAAGTTCTACAGTAAGACCTGGGAGGGCTGCCTGCCATTCAGACTGAAGGAACTGTGCAACATTGATGGAAGCTTCTGTGTCCTCCACCAGCATGGTATAGGTCAGTCCTTCTACGCCAAGCTCTTCAAGACCCTTGGTCCAGAATTCCAAAGCGCTTTCTTTATTGGTCTCTAGGTACGTTCCGGAGGTTTCTCTAAAATCTTTTCCATCTGGACCTGTGGCCAGAAGAGTAGGTACTGGGAAGTTTGCTGGAATGGATCCATCCTTCAGGATGTTGTTTGCAATGGCATCTTTGTCAAAGGAAAGAGCCATGGCAGTTCTGATGTTCACATTCTCAAGACCCTTCACCAGCTGGTTTGGAGATACATACCAGAGGTATCCGGCTACTACATTGACAAACTCAGGATCGTTCATGAACTGCTCCACTTGCTCTCCAGAAAGAGTCGCAATATCAAGGTCTCCATTCTGATAGGAAAGCATGGTCTGCTGGGAATCCTTGATGACCTGATACTCAATACCAGAAAGCTTCACAGCATCCTTATCCCAGTAGCTGTCATTCTTCGCTAAGGTGATGGTGGTTGCTGCTGGCTCATAGGCTGTGACCTTAAATGGTCCGTTGGCCAGTAGGGTTTCTGGAGATGTTCCATAGTTGTCTCCAGTGGAAGTGAAGAATTCTTCATTCATCGGCAAGAAAGAAGGGAAGGACATGAGGGACTCAAAATATGGCACTGGTACATCCAGCTGGACCACTAAAGTCTTGTCATCCTCTGCTTTTACACCAAGATCATCCACAGGAAGTTCCCCTGCAGCGATGGCATCCGCATTCTTCACACCGGCACCGCCCATGATGAATGCATATTCACTGGCTACCTCAGGATCCACCAGTCTCTTCCAGGCAAAAACGAAATCCTTCGCTGTGACTGGCGTTCCATTGGACCAAACGGCATCTTTCAGCTTAAAGGTATAGGTCAGTCCGTCTTCACTCTTTTCCACAGTATCCACCATGGCAGGAATCGGTGATCCGTCCTTATCCACAGAGTACAGTCCTTCCGTAACGGCTGCGATGACTTCAAAAGAAGTTCCATCTGTGGCAATCTGCGGATCCATGGAAGCTACTTCCACATTGAACTGGACTTTTAATGTACTGTCTCCCTCTGCAGGGTTTTCTGACGGTGTCTCCCCAGGTGTTTCAGCAGGGGTTTCAGCGCCGCTGCTGCAGGCGGTAAAGATCATTACAGCCGATAAGGCAAGTGCCATGGCAAGTATTCTCTTTTTCTTCATGTTAATCCTCCTTCTACTCTTCTTTGTATTTCCCATTAGGTACATCTGTACACGCAACTCAGACAATTTTGTAAACAAATTGTATCGGGTCGCCTAATATTTAATAATTATACATCTACACATGCAAGCGTCAATAAATTTCTTGCATTATTCCTTATTATTATGACATTTGCTTAAAGTAAATCTTCATATTCTGATGTAATCGTATTTATTTTTCATGATTTTACGAATCTAATATCACATAAACCTGTTAATTCTCGGACAATTATAACCTTTCTCATTATAGCATTCGCTATATACGGTAACATGATGACAAATTCACAAAAACCATCCGCCTTATGATGCAGGATTTCCTTCATTAACATATTATTCATGAATAATTATACGCATGCATCTCATCCTAGAACAGAAACAAAAAAAGACAGCCAAAACCATGGCTGTCATTAGCTAAAATAGTTCTATCATATGCTTTTTTGAAAGAGATAATGACTGATGTACCATTCATTGCCTTCCCGGTAGGCAAAAAACTCAGAGGAGGCCAGGAAAAAGGTTCTCCAGAACACAAACCACTTCAGCGCTTCTTTCTTTCCTTCCACCCTTTCCATTAGGGGCATGATGTCATCTTTCTTGTCATCCATTTTCTGCAGCCAGGCTTCCAGGGTTTTACTGTAATGATTTCCCGACACAGCCCATTGCTTTTCTAAAGAAAACTTTTCCGAGAAATAATGTAGAAGGTCCTGACTGGGCATGGTTCCACCAGAGAAGAAATACTTGGTCATCCAATCGTTCTCACTTCTGACTTCATAGGAATAGGGTGTTGTTTTGTGGGTGAAGATATGCACAAACAGTTTGCCATCAGGTAGAAGAAACCCGCTGACCTTTTCCATGAGCTTCTCATAGTTTCTCATATGTTCAAACATCTCCACAGAAAGAACCCGGTGAAACTTCTTCTCTATAGCAAAGGTGTTGATGTCTTCAGTGTACACCGTTAGATTCTGAATACCTCTTTCCTTCGCTTTCTCATCAATATACGCTTTCTGAGTGGCGGAGTTTGAGACAGCCACAATTTGAGATTGTGGGTACTTTTCCGCCATATAGAGAGACAACGATCCCCAGCCACAGCCAAGATCTAGAATGCTCTGCCCATCTAGAATCTCTGCCCTTTGGCAGGTGAGCTTCAGCATGGCTTCTTCCGAAGCATCCAGATGATTCTTCCAGTCCCTGGCCGGAAGCTCTTCTTCCCAATACCCGCAGCTGTATTTCATATGGCTTCCCAGAACCTTCTCAAAAAACTCCGTGGGCTGCTCATAGTGCTGGACATTGGCATCCTTTGTGTTAATGGCAATGGGCTGATTTTTCAGCTCCTCTACATAAGACAGAAACTTTTTTCTATGCTCTTCAACATCCCTCACGGTAATTTCTTTGCATCGTGCTCTTGTAATGATTCGAGCACCCCACCGGATCATAAAATCCGGCAGCAGGTTCTTTTCTAAAAGTGGTTCAAATCTCATAACATCCTCCCTTTCTATCGCTTCTCCATATTATCTTTTCTTTTTCACCTGATCTGCGGCAAGTTTTCCCGTAAGAATAGACACCGGAAGTCCCGAAGGACTGAAGGTCCACTGACCGCACTGATAGACATCTGCTAAGGGCGTTTTCACAGAGTTTGCAATCTTTTTGAATCTGTCTTCAGAAGGCATGGTTGGGTTTGTAAAAGCCCAGCCCGTGATGGCTCCCTGATAATTATGTGTTTCTTTCTCCATGGTCAGTGGGGTAGCACAGAGGCTGAACCGGACCTTTTCCTGAAAACCTGGAAAGATGGACTCCTCCAGCACCCGAAGGATGGTCTTTACAGAAAATTCCTTAAAGCCCTCATACACACCGAGATCCTTCATTCTTTTCACCACGTCATAACTGAACAGCGTGCTGACCACAAGACCTGTGCATCCTGGAGGTGCCAAAGACGGATCCCTTAACGAAGGGCAGGACATCTCATAAGTGGTTTTCTCCAGGTATTCTTCTGTATAGCGGAAAAGCTCCTTATCTTTTGCTTCTCCTACATTTGCCGAAAAAGAGACCGTGGAAAGGCCTTCCAGACTTGGCGTGTGGAACCTGTGACTGCCGCAGCGTTCCTGAAAGTAAGTCCTATCTTTTTCAACGCCAAGAAATACCGTTAAAATGGTATCTCCACCACGGCTTCTCTCCACCAGCCGTTTCTGAGCCTGAAACTTTTCCCCGAAAGCTCCTTCTGTCATGGCATAGAAGGCACGCTGATCCGCAGCCCAGATGAGCTTTTCATAGGCTATCACTTCTCCATCCTCCAGTGTGACTGTATGGCTTTCAGGATCTACCTTCACCACACCAGTACCGGTTCTCATTTCTCCCTTTTTCTCCCTGATGTACTCTGCCATCTTTTCTGGAAGCTTCCCTGTTCCTCCCAAGGGGTAGGTGTAATCCAGATACAGGCTGAAGTAGCTGAGAGCAAAAAACGCTGGTGTGTCTTCAAAAAAGTGCTGGATGATCACATCAATGAGGGCCTGATTCTCCGTAAACCTTCGTAAGTATTCTCCAATGGGCTCCTGAAGCTTCGAGGCCTTCCGGATATTCACCTGATACTTCATGAACCAGGGAAGAAGAGTTTTCCGAAGATAAAGAGGATCCATTTTCTCCAGAAACAGAGGGTTGTCGATGCCATAGAGCACATCCATGTATCCCATGACTTTTCTGATTTCTGCCATGATTCTGCCGATGCTCTCTCTTTCCATGGGAAAAAGACGGGCAAGCATCGCCTCATACTGGACGAGACTTTCTTTTCCCTGCAGTGCCATGGATTCTTTCCCAATGCCTATGGATACTTCATTTTTCACAAAAGAAAAATCAATCCCCAAGTCCTTCAGCATAGGAAACACAATCCCTGAGTTCTCAAAGGCACGGATGCCCGCATCAAAGGCAAACCCCTGATGCCAGAAAGTCTCCACAAGACCTCCCAGTTTTTCACGCTTCTCCAAAAGAAGAGCTGAAATTCCATTCTTTCTCAGATAGGCCATGCTGGTGAGTCCTGCAAGGCCTCCACCAACCACAATGCATTCATAGCTTCTACTCATACTGTCCTCCCTCAAGATAGGAAATGATTTCTCTGATGTGCACCGGTTCTCCTTTCTGGTGCTTCAAAATGCACCGGTCCTCATAGAGTGACAGATCCAAGGTTCCATCCTTCGTTCTTTCCAGACACTTCTTGGCTCCATGGAGATTCCCTACAGAAACTCTTCTCATAATGCCCCGGACATCCAGAGCTTTTCCTTTCGAGCAGGAAGGATATTCACAGAATCTGCATCTCATGGCCTCCAAAAGGATCCCTTTCGTCTTCACCTCATAACCTTCATACATCCGGTCTCTGGTGAAGGGTTTCTCCACCGTATGCACATGGTTTTTCATTCCTTCCTGATACACAAAGGGCTCTTTGCCAAGACTTTTCAGCACCGCATTGGCTGCGGAAAGCCCGGAGGTGGTCACCGTTGGCGTCCCTGTCCCCATGACTGTAGATTCGCCGCAAGCATACAGATGCTTCCACTCGGTCCTGATGTGGAGCCTATTGAACATATGCTGTCCAAGCATCTGTTTGGGTCCCGCCACAGCGCCCCCATTTTTCATATTGTAGCGCTCAATGGTCCTTGGTGTTGCCACCTCTGTAAATCGGACTTTATCCAGGAGTCCAGGAAACCTTTTTTCCAGAACCTGTAGAAGCCGCTCTTTTTCTTCTTTCTTCTTCTCCTGATATTCCTTCTCCGAGAAGGTCTCCCAGGGAAGAAACGTAGGCCCGATGGCCATGACAAGATGCTCGTCCTCAGGACAGAGGGTTCTGTCATCGATGCTGAGTAGATACGCCGTCACTTCGCTTTCATCAAGCTTGTCCGGACTTCCCACCAGCATTTCAATGGGAGCGGTATCTTCTGGAATGACTTCACGGTCCACCGCTGCATAAAGCACCACACTGGGATAGGTGGGCACCTGATTTTTCGCCCAGGTCCTCTTTTTCTCTGTGCTTTCACTCTCTGGAATCATCTTCCCATAGAGATTCCAGACGGTACCGGAGTAAATGATGTCATTTCCATAGAGGGTTCTGCCATCCTGAAGCCTGACCCCACAGGGTTCTCCCTCCTGAAAAAGAATCTCAGAAGCTTCTGTTTCCAGATACATGTCTCCCCCGTGCTCTTCGATGACCTTTTCCAGTTTTCCTGGAAGAAACAGGGTGGATCCTGCGGGGTAATAGCTTCCCCCCACATGATTGTCCACAAACATCACCGAAGCCAGCACCGCAGGGGCCTCTTCCACCGTAGCATAACAGTAGGTGGACGTGAGCTTGTCAAAGAAGTTGAAGATTTCTGGGTCTTTGAAGTATTTCTCCAGAAGACTTCTTGCGCTTTTATTGAGATAACCAAGAAACCTCATATAAGAGATGGGGTGTTTTCTCATACTCTTCAGGGCACTTTTCGGATCCGTCTCATCGGCAGACGTATACGTAGGGTTCTCCACCATGATGTGCTCATACATCAGTCTCATGTCAACATAAAATCTTCTGATGCTTTCCTTCTCCTTGGGAAACAAGCTGGAAAGTTCCTCGATGAAGCGGTCCAGATCCTCGTAAAAGCGGATTCGTTTCCCTTCATAATTGACGCAGTACAGAAGATCATGATGAAGGATCTCTATGGGTTCCTCCAGACAGTTCATCACAAAGCGGTGGGCATTGAATCCTTTTTCTCCAAAGCCATAGAGCATGGCTGACCCCTGATCAAAGGTCCTGTCTCCTCTCTTAAAGATGCCACAGGAACCCCCGGGCATATAACTCTTTTCAATGACAGCTACTTTGCATCCTCTTTTAGAGAGTAAGCTTGCCGCGGTGAGCCCCGAAAGACCGCCACCGATGACAAGGACATCATAACGTTCCATGCTTTTTCCTACCTTTCTGCTGCTGATTCTTACAGATCTTCCTTCTCTTTTAGAGGGTGAGATCCCGAAACTGGTATCTGCCTCTTTTTTCTGTGCCTTTTCCATACTGGATGGCTTCTACAGGACACTTGTTGATGCAGGACGTGCACATATAGCACTTGTTCTTCACATAGACAGGCTTCCCCTCTCTCATTTCTATGGCTTCTGCAGGGCAGTCTCTTGCGCACTGACCGCAGGAGATGCAGGCATCGGTAACATAAAATGGTTTTGTGGTTCTTGCTGCCAGATTGAACCCAAAATGGATCAGGGTGGATTTCAGAAGCGGAAAGGTCCCTTCCTCCACTTTCACGACCTTCCTCCTGTTCTTCACTTCGTCTGCCATGTGGAAAAGATCCTCTTTGGCCTTTGTGATCTTTTTTCTAATTGAATCTTCAGGCTCCAGGTTGGAACCCACCACATAGTTGTTCGGCATGACCACGGTGTAGCAGGCGTCCAGTGGCAGCTTCTTCTGAAGAGATTTCATGGCATAGCCCGCTTCTTCTCCACAGGTGGCTATGGCATAGGTATAAGAAGGTTTTCCCTGAATGGTTTTTATAAAATCCAGGACCACTTCCGGTACTCCCCAGGCATAAATGGGAAAGACAAGCCCCAGCACCTCATCTTCTATGGAACGTAATGTCTTCTCTCCTGATAGACTCTTGCATTCATCCTCTGTTCTCCTCGCCATTTCTTCCGCAATCCATTTGGAGTTTCCTGTGCCTGAAAAATAATAAATCATACTTCTCTCTCCTCATTCTCTTATATAGCTCTTCTATTCATTGGGATTTCCTGGGTTTTCTCTAGCCCTTTTTTCTTCTCTTTCTTTCCAGAAGCCTCTTCACTCTGGGCCGGTTATACCGCTGCACTAAGATACAGGGCAGATTCACAAGAATCGCATAGACCAGCATATAAAAGACAATCATTGGGGGTGCAAAGAATCCAAACACCCAGAAAAAAGGAAGTGCCAGCCAGTGGGTGAGCTCCGCCCGCCGAGATTCCAGAAGAAACTTCTGAAGACCCTCTTCGGAAAAATCTGAAAGGTGCTTTTTCTCGTACCTTTCTTTTCCCCTCTTGATGCTTCCGTCTGGAAGAAGATGTTTCCACCGGTTCACCCGGAAGACCTTCACATATAACTGTCCCTCTTTCTCAAAAGAGAAGGTTCTGAATAGAAAAGTCCTTTCTGTGTAGAGGGCGTCCGGAAACTTATGGCAAAGAAGCGCTGCGGTATACTGCAGCAGTGGCCAAAGCACAAAGATGGAAAGGATGGTCCATCCTGGTGATAAAAAAATAATCTGCATCACTTATCTCCTTCTATATGGATCGTCCTTTCCAGACAACCTTTTTCTTAAAAATCTTCTTGTACAGGGATGTGAAAAAAACAAAAACCAGCACCAGGAGCGGCAAAGGATAGAAAAGAACCGCCAAAGGATGAAACTTCCCCACGTTTTTCGAAAGATTATAGAGAATCCCTACCCAAAGAACATAAAAAACAAGATACACAAAAAGCCAAGTTCCCTGCTCGCTTATAAAAAAGGTCAGTATATGGAGTGGTACAGAAATCAAAGAAGAGAGAAAAAAGAAAATCATCATAAAGAGCAGAAGAGGTATTCTCATGGCTCCAGAGGCGATATTTTTCGTCCATCCTTCCAGAAGGCTTTGAAAACCTCCGCTGTACATACGGAAGGAAATCTCCTCATCTCCCACATAAAGATCATATGGGATTTTTGCTTCTTTCAGTTTGACCCCCAAAGCCATATCTTCTACAATATTTTCTTTTACACTTTCATGTCCACCAATGGTTTTATAGTCATCTTTGGAGATAAAAATAAGTGGACCATACAGTCCGATGTTCTGAGGCTTCTTAAGGCTCACGCCGTTGGCGCCGATCTGAATCAGATTGAAGAACAGGGAAGCCTGCTCATAGCATTTCTCCGTTTTATGATAGGGCTGCACAGAAAGCGGAATCCCTTTTTTCTCATAGGTTTTTAGAATTCTTTCTACAGCTTGGGGCTTCAGCCTCACATCCGCATCCAGAAACAGAAGAAGTTCTCCTTCGGAAGCCTCTGCTCCTTTCTGACAGGCCCAGGTTTTCCCCAGCCATCCGGATGGTTTATCACAGATGGTGATAACTTTCACTCCAAAAGACTTAGAAATTTCAGCTGTTTTATCCTTAGAGCCATCGTCCACCACAATGATTTCAAAGTTTCCATAACACTGCTCCTTGAGATCTTCTAGTAGAAGAGGGAGATTCTTTTCCTCGTTTCTGGCTGGAATAATGACGGATAGGCTCCTTCGCTTTTTATCATCAGGTGGTTCTATGTGCTTTGGTATTTTGGGGAACCTGTAGTACAGGAGCGGTGTCACCCCGATGCCAAGAAGGACAATGAGAAGTTCTATGATGTGCTGCATGAAGTTTTTCCCCTTTCTTCTCTGTTTCTATAAATGCTTTTCCCTTGAAAGCTTCTCAAAGCTTCAATCAGGATGCTTTCAGGTAAGTACTCTATTTACAATCCATATGAGTTCATTATATCATTTTTAAACTTTTCTGTTAATTTATTATTTATAAGCTCTTCCATCAGGTTCCTACTGGTATCCATTGCTCACTGTGTAGAATAGCTCTACTGAATAGATGAAGAGAAGTGCTTCTCGCGGAGAGATTCTGGGGATTGTCAGTAAATAACAAGGTTTGAATTCTATGTTTATATTTTAACTATATTTCAATGAAATTAATGCACTTGCCTAAGGTAATATTCTGTCCATCATTTATTCTTTTTATTTTCACTTTGATATTTTATAATGAAGTAGATCCTGACTTCTCTCATGGAAAACAGGATCCGGGTAGATATGGTGCATTTTGATGACACAGGAACACAAAGTTCATGTTTTGAATCTGATTTCTTGACATATCCCATAAACAGAATGCCTCTTTATCACTACCGACGCTTTATCACAAAAGACGAAAGGAATGATATAAATGAGTACAGTAGTGAACAGCCGGAAAGTTGCCGTCATCGGCACCGGATTTGTCGGTTCCTCCTCTGCCTTTGCTCTCATGGAAAGCGGACTCTTCTCGGAGATGATTCTTCTGGATGCGGACCAAAATAGAGCTGAAGGAGAAGCTCTTGATATTTCCCATGGACTGCCTTTTGCACGCCCCATGAAAATCACCGCTGGCACCTACGACGATCTTGTGGATGCGGCCATCATCGTGATTACTGCTGGTGCAGGACAGAAACCTGGGGAGACCAGGCTGGACCTTGTGAAGAAGAATGTGGCGATTTTCAGGACCATCATTGGCGAGATTGCCAAAAGAAACTGTCAGGGGATTCTCCTCATCGTGGCAAATCCAGTGGATATTCTGACCTATGTGGCTTTAAAACTCTCAGGGTTCCCAGAGAACAGAGTCTTCGGCTCAGGTACCACCTTGGATACAGCAAGGCTCAAGTATCTCCTGGGTGAGCGCCTTAGTGTGGATGCCAGATCCGTCCATGCCTGGATCATCGGTGAACATGGAGACTCTCAGATTGCTGCCTGGTCCAGCGCCAATGTCTCCGGTGTTCCACTCTCGGACTTCTGCTCCATGCGTGGCTTTACAGAGCATGACCAGAATATGGAGGATATTGCAGAAGATGTGAAAAACAGCGCCTATAAGATCATTGAAAAGAAGAAAGCCACCTACTACGGTGTAGCGGTGGCGGTGAGAAGGATCTGCGAGGCCATCATCAGAGATGAAAAGTCCGTGCTTCCTGTTTCTTCCATTCAGCATGGAGCCTTTGGCATTGACGGCGTAGCCCTCAGCATGCCGGCCATTGTGGGCAAAAATGGAGTGGAAAAGCAGATCCCCATCAAGCTCAGTGAGAAAGAACAGGTAGAACTAAGAAAATCTGCGGACGCCTTGAAGGAAGTGCTCAAGAGTATAGATTTATAGTATTACAAAATATCCCATTTGAAAAAGCGGTTCTCCTTCTTTAGGGAAACCGCTTTTTTCTTATAGCCACCTTGATTCAAGCCTTGAATGAAAACGCCTCTTTGCATCAGTGTATCTTTATCCAGTTCTTTGGACTACCCTTAGATTTTTTTATAATATCTCACAAGCTGAGCAACTTCTCTCAGTCTTTCAAAAGAATACGCATAAAACTTCTTGTACGAACTGCAGTAGTAATTCTCTCTGGATGCAGCACTTTCAACATAGTGACGCTTACATCCTGATTTACAAAGTGCGAAATAATCACAGCTGAAACACTCCATGTTTTTAGTTTTGGACTCATCCACAAAATGGATCGCTCTATCCCTCTTCTTCAGTGACGAAAAGTCATCCTGTAAAATACTGCCCAGCTTCCACTGATCCAGCACGTAAAAATCACAAGGATAAACAGATCCATCTGCTTCTACGACTGTATTCACAGAACATACCCCCGCCATATCACAGCTCTCAGGGGAATACCCCAGAAGAATCTGGATCAGATTGTCAAACATTCTGACGCTCACAGGTATATTCTGTTTTAAGTCATGATGCCATAGATCAAAGATCTGACATAAAAAACGTCCATAGTCTTCTGGTGTCAGTGAAAACTTCTCCCCTCCCGGACGCACATCCAGTCTGTCCAAACAAGGGATAAACTGCATGTACATAAAGCCATTCTTCTTGAGAAACTGATACACTTTGCCAGGATGTCTTGCAACATTTCTTGTGACAACTGTAAGGACATTAAACTCCACCTTATGCTTTCTGAGCATCATTGCTGCTTTTAACACTTCTTTATAAGTACCATTACCTAAGTAATCCACTCTATTGAGGTCATGAATCTCTGCTGGACCATCCATAGACAGCCCTATGAGAAAATTGTGCTGTCTGAAAAATTCTGCCCATCCTTCATGGAGGGTTGTGCCATTGGTCTGTAAAGAATACTCTACATGAATTCCTTTTGTATTATATTTTTCTACCAGTCCTATGAAACCCTTGTAGAACTCTATTCCTACAAGAGTTGGCTCTCCCCCTTGAAACGCAAATCCAACGTAACTGTCTGCATAGGCAAATGCCTTCCTGACAAATTCTTCCACCGTATCCATGGTCATGAATCCGTAGTTCTTTGTTGCCCGATGATTTGTCACATCATTATAAAAGCAGTAACTGCAGTTCATATTGCAGTACCCTGATGCCGGTTTGATTAAAATGGTCTGATTAGGCATTTGCACAGCTCCTTTCTTCAGTCATACTACGGATGCGCACCAGTGATGCTATGTTCTTAAGCTCCATCAGTTCTTCTTACGCAGTACACCCTGCAGTAGGTTTCTTATAATTTTAAAATACAGAACTCATTATTCTCTTCCAAATCTCTTTTTACACTCATTCATCAGTACAAAAGGATTCACACCTTTTGCAATTTTCATCTTGATTTCTTCCTCGTGTTCTTTGGGTACCAGTCTTTTCAGTTTATGCCATGTCATTTCTGGGCTGAACCGCATATCATAGTCAAAAGGCACAACATCACTCGTATGCAAGTACCAAAACATCAGCAGCTCCTTGTGATGAAGGATTTCTTCCCGGTATGCTTCATCATCGATCACATTGATCAGCTCCTTGGGATCCTTCTCCAAATCATAGAACTCATCTTTCTCATATAGCCTTGCGATATATTTAAACTGTCTCGTTCGAATCATTGTGGCTTTACCATGGGCTGTAGCATCACTTTGTGCCAAGTGCCTTGGGTAATAAGGGTTATAGGGATTTGTCCCATGGGGTCCATTTGCATGAAACTCGTCGCAATGGAGTTCGTGGGAAAGTCTTCCGCCTTCACAGCAAACAAATTCCCGATTCTCGTTCAACCTGCTCCCAATGATCTCCTTTAGACTCTTACCAAAGTGCGTATGGGTGGAGGAACAATTTGCATAATCCAGAACAGTACCATAAAAATCAACGAGCTCCACCAAACTGTCACTGATGCCTGGATCAACCTTTTCCCAAGCAGGTGGTTTAACTAGGAGAGGCACATTGGTGAGACAGTCTTCAAAGGTATTCTGGGATTTTTCAGATATCCCATAGTCTCCCGTATAATCTCCATGATCTGACAGAAAGAATATAGCGCAGTCATCATAGATACCGGCGTCTTTCAATGCATCACAGAGCTTTTGAAACATATGATCCACTTTCATGACCATGCCTAAATAGCAAGCCCTAACTTCATTCCAGTCCGCTTCTGTTAAATGCGAAAGCTTCTGATTTCTACGGATCAGCTCCATCATCCGCGCTTTCTCTTTTCCATCCTCGGCTTTGATCCGAGGCGGCAGCACTTCTCTCTTTATGGCACTGAAATATGGATGTTCCACTTGATAAGGCGGATGCGGATTAATGAGACCAAGGAAGAGACATAACGGCTTCTCTTCCTCATAGGTTTTAATTCTCTTGATGGCAGCATCTAGATCCTCATCATCTGCTCCATAATATACACCGGCCTCATCCACACCCAATTCACCGTGATACATAGAATAATCTATAGCACCTTCCCCTGACTTAAATCCATCAGATAGAGGATCTGGAGGTGTTTTAGCATTGCCTCCATAATAGATTTCGGAAGCATGCTTTTCAAGAAGGCCTTCCATCTGTCCTGCAATGAGATCGTTTCTGGCGTTCATCCAGACATGGTAGCCTTGGTCTTTCAGTTCTTTAAATAAAGACTCCTCTCCCTCCCTCAGTAAGTGTGTCATGGTTCTGTGTCCATTTACATGGGGATAAAGGCCTGTTGTAAAACTCGCACGGCTCGGAACACAAACAGTATTCTGACAGAAAGCATTTCTGAAAGAGACTCCTTCCGTGGTAGCAAATCGGTCTAAAAATGGAGTTCTTGCCGCGATATTCCCAAGATGCCCCATACTGTCACTTCTCATCTGATCCGGGTTAAATATAATGATATGTGGTTTCTTCATTCTTACCTCCTAATTTCATAAAAGTTAGGTTTCTCACAGAGATGCAGCGTGTCTTTTCTTGTCCACTTCTTCTCCACGTGGCATCCGTTTCAGCACTGAAGATCCACCGCAAGGACACCGTGTGCTGGGATGCTCCATATCAGTTCAGACTGGATCTCCATATTTTCAGGAATCAGTTCAGATTCCTCATGGAGAAGCTGAATCTCTTTTTCTTTCAGATACTCCGGCTTTCCAAGCTCCATCCAGAGCTTTTTGGGATTTGCATGAGTGTCATCAATCCGATAGATCAGAACCTTCTTCAGCGAATGAACGGATGAGACGTTTAAAGATACCTTCTCCTCTTTAATCTCTTCCCCTGGGATCGTATGGTTATAGAAAATGATGCGGTACCCTGAAGCCGTCTTTGTGGCAATGGCTTCCACGGTACCATTGGACGTATCTGATGCTATCTCTGCTCTCTGATTGCCTAGTCCATGAAACAGCTCGAAAACTCTGTAGGATGGCTTTGCCACCCCATAAAAGGTCTGAAGTCCGAATCCACCATGAAAGGCTCCAGGCAGCTGCCCGCTTTCCTCAAAAATATCTGAGAAAGTCCAGTAAGAATACCCTTCTACCAGTCCATCCTGATCCGACAAGGTCTTGGCAATCATGGCCGCAGCATAGGGTTCATCCCGCTTCGCATCTCCTTGCATAGCAGAGGTATTCCACTCTGTGAAGTACACTGGATAATCCCCCGCTTCTTCACGGACTCTTCTTGCCATTTTTGTCAGTACACCACGTTCATAGGTACGGTTTCCAGCCAAGTCTGACTGAAAAAACTCCATAATATCCATACCTGATTTCCAGAGCGGATCATCCGTGGGGTAATGATGCGTTGTGATGAAATCCAAGGGCACATCATGGACTCTGCAATAATCTACCGTATCCTTGATCCAGGAGTTGCAGGAAGTCGCAGGCCCACCTACTTTGAGTTCAGGATGGACTCCTTTGATTGTTCTTGCTGAAACTTCATACAGTTTGAAATACTCCTCCTTGGTTCCATCAAAAAAGAAGAACAGATTCGGCTCATTCCAAACCTCAAAAAACCAGGTTTTCACTTCATCAATTCCGTAACGGTCCACAAGGTGCTCTATAAATTTACCTACAAGCTCTCTCCACATGTCATAAGACTTCGGTGGAGTTATGTTAGCATTGTAATGAAAAATCGTTTTGTCCCCTCTGGCAATGGCTGAAGGCATAAACCCCAGCTCAATAAAAGGTTTCATCCCGATCCTGAGAAGAAAATCAAAAATATTATCGATGTTAGCAAAATTATATACAAGTCCAAATTCATTGCCATGATGATCTTTTTTCATGAGAAGCGTACTCATCTGATCATCAAAAAGGCCATGAAACCGCACATACTGAAATCCCAGTTCGTCGTGAGCCCGCTTCAGCTGAATTCTGTAATCTTCTCTCAGTGCCGTATAGGCATTGCAGCTGCCTATACAATGTTCCCAGAAGTGCGGAAACGGATGAAGCTGGTCACTATGTAATGTAAATCTGATCATTTATTCTCCTGCCTTCTCGTGCATTTCGTTTAGAATTATATTTTCATCATTTGATGGTTGAATCATTATTCTCCTTTCGGGATTCTGATGAGTTCACCATTCATTTCCTTCACCGTTTCTTCTGAGAGAACACTCTTCATCTTATTGCAGACCCAAAGCAGCGTAACAGCTCCAGGCACTGCTCGCTCTGCAAGTTTTGGCGCGAACTTTTTCACAACATTCCACGCTGTTTCGCTTGCCATCAAGGCGTCTAATGAATCCAGTATGGAATAGAAGTTCTCCGGAAAAACATCCACTTCGCCCTGCTCTTGGGTAAACCAGTTTTTCACGTTGATTTCCGGATGAGGATCCACAAAGACATAAGAAGTATCCGGCTCCTCTACTTTCATAAATACAGCCTGATCTTCTACCCCTTTCTGATGAGCTCTGATGATGTTCTGACCCGGCTGTAAAGGTACATTCTTGAAGAGGAATACCGTATTTCCAGAAACCGGCTCCATCTCAGCACCGTTAACGGATAAGCTGATTCTTGATAAATTCGAATACACCTTGATGTCCATCAAATCCTCATGACGGTGGATAAACCGCTTTTCGCAGATGTGGATAAAGGGTTCCTTGGACCAGTTGGCCTTATAGAAATAAAAGGCATCCTTCCGGATTTTCCTGTCAAAAGTGACCAGTCCCTTACAGTTTTTACCTTTAGTTCCCCCTTCATTTCGGATGGCACTGCCAAAATCAAACATATTCCAAAGAAAACTGCCCCAAAGATAAGGTTTGGCATTAATTATGCTGTAGGTTTCTTCATGATAGATGCTCTGAAACTCCTCTGAATAATCCTTCACTTTCGGATGAGTAGAATGGAAGGCAAGGTTCGCATCTGCCCCGTATTCTGAAATCCCCAAGGGAACCTCTGGATTCTCCTGATGAAACGCCTCAATCCAAGGATCCAGATCTTTTGTCTCCCCATAGTACCATCCATAGTAGAGATTATATCCTGTCATATCTGTAATCTGATTCAGCTGACTGGCGTTTTTCACATAGTACATATTCGCACTGGCAGTCAGTTCGTTAGGTAAAAGTTTATGCACAGTATCATTCAGTTCATCCACAGATCTGTACATACTGAGGGACTCTCCACCCATGGCAATTTCATTCTGAACTCCCCAAAAGCAGATGGATGGATGATGACAGTTCTGAAGTACAAGCTCTTTCAGCTGCTCTATCGCATTTTTAAGAACACTTTCTGAATCAGGCATGGACATCATTGGAATTTCAGCCCAGACAACATATCCTTCCTGATCACAGAGATCATAAACGAGCTGATCATGCTGATAATGAGAAAGCCTTACAGCATTGGCACCAATCTCTCCAATCAGGTCAAAATCACGTCTTATGACCTCCGGTGTCACTGCATTGCCATATCCTTCACAGTCCTGGTGTTTAGCCACACCGTTGATCCGCAGGTGTCTTCCGTTCAGATAGAAGCCCTGTTCAGCATGTAAAGAGCACGATCTGAAACCGAATTTCAGGCTGATCTCATCATAAACAGTATCCTCTCCCAGGAGCTTTGCCTCCAACGTATACAGACAAGGGTTTTCCTTTCCTTGCCATAAAACTGGTCTCTCCACCTTCATTGTCATTTTTTTTACGGATGCATCTGCAAGTTTAGTCTCCACGATTTCATGGTGCTCATTCAGTACGGACAACTGAACCCGGACGCCTTCGCTGCATTTCGTATGCAGCTCCACATGAAGCAGCCCGTTTTCTTCCTCATCTACGTCACTTCTAAGAATCACACCGCTGGTGCCATAGTACTCCAGATCAAAATGATTTTGTTCTGCGCAGATCAGGTTCACGCCCCGATAAAGCCCGCCGTACATTGTAAAGTCTCCTGCCAAGGGAGATACATCTTCTGTTGGGCTGTTGTCCACATACACGGTCAGCTCGTTATCCTCGCCCCATCGGACCAGCTGTGTTATTAAAAATCGGAAGGTAGCGTATCCGCCCCGGTGTTCTCCAAGAAACGTGCCGTTTAAATACACCTGACATACGGAGTTTGCTCCCAGAAATTCGATGTAGATTTCTTGATCCGCATGCTGACTTCCTATAGAGAAGCTTTTCTGATAGACATACCTCCCCCTGTCGTTGTTGTCACCTGTATTCCAGGTATGGGGGAGATCTACTGTCTCATAGGATGATCTGACATAGTGACTCTTCTCAAGATCTGTATTCACTTTTTCAAACATCCAGTCTGTATTTAATGGATATAGTTCTCTCATTTTTTACCTCCGTATGATTATACTCATCCACCAAAACCGATCATAAACATAATGATTTTTTAGGATGAAACGAAAGAGACAAGGCATGGATTGCTTGTCTCTCCTCGTATGGTATGCGTCTTTCGTTTTCTATGATTCCTTTATGACATTAGATAGATTCTCATCCATAGTCCTCAAAAGCTCATCTTGAATCTGCTCATCAAAATCGCCATTCAAGAACATCTGAAAGTACTTGTCACTAAATACTTTCCAGGAAGAAGTTTCCTTGGCAGCCAAGATAGGATAAAACTTAATACTGTTGTTTTCAGCAGCTTTATAATCGCCCATGGCGTCCCCTATCATAATGATTTTATCATTTCTGTACCCTGAATCGATGAGTTTTCTGATGCATTCACTTTTGGTTCCATCATTCTGAGCAAAGAAATGCTGCACCAGACTGTATAGTCCGCTTGTCTCCCATTCTTCCTCAATGGCAGACCTGTTTGCTGAGGAAACCACTGCAATGTCCGCCTTCTCTCCAATGCGCACCATGGCTTCTTTGACTCCTTCAAAAGGAAGAGCCAAGGGCAGATCTGTAATCAGCTCATTCACTCGGCGAGACCACGCAAGTGCTTTGGATAGGATCTCAAGTCCGGTTTTATCATATTCTGTCTTCAAGGCTTCAGGTGATAGAACCTTCGTATGGTGAACCCACGCGTTAAACTGCTTCATTTCCTCATAATCCACCAATTCAGGGTAGTAGGATAAGATGGCGGAAAGTCCCTGAAATCTGTTGATTCCTCTGGTTTTTGTATAGAGATTCAAATCATTCCACAGCGTAAGGATCTCCTGATGTCTTTCAGTCGGCACTTCCCAAACATCAAGTAGTGCAGGTCCGAAAGCTTTTTCATGTTTTACTGTCATAGAATCGATGGCACAGCCATCAGAATCAATGCAGACCAAATATCTGTTTTCTTTTTGACTACTCATTTATAACCTCGTTTCCCACCTGCTGCAGAAATAATGATCCTTCACCTCTCCAGTGAACTCTGACTTTCCGCAGAGCTTGTCTACAGTGGCTCTGATATGTTCTCTCGTACTGCCAAAGGAGTTGATGAAAGTCTTCACCTGAGGTATATCAATCAGATGATTGGTATAGTTCAAGCTGATACCAATGGTAGGAACCTCTGAAATATACCAGGGCAGTTCTACACTATGATGCTGACTCCATTTGACACGGACAACATTTTCCTGAGCGTAGCCGCTGATATTGAATACGACGAGAACCAGATCGTACTTGTCTTTGAACTCTTTTCTGCTGGTTTTATTCAGCATCTTCACAAAATTCATCATGCTAGGACCGTTTTCTGCTTCCAGATCGTAAAAGCATGGTGCCAGTTCCACTTGGAATCCCGCTCTTTCAAGCTCTTCCACCATAACAAGGCGTTGAGGGTCTGGTCTGTAGGCGATGCTTGTGGGTGCAGATTGCACATAAACAAGCCAAACCTTCTTCCTTTTTTCTGGGTCCACAGGAATGAGACCTGCCGTATCCTTTACCAGGGTCACACATCTATCTGCAGCCAGTTTCCTGAAGCTTCGATGCTCCTCTGTATTTACTGTGGTGTAAAGAAGCTCTTTCTTCGGAATAGCCACATGTTCATCGGTCAGATTGAGCTTTGCTTTCAGCCCCAAAATTCTTGTCACCGCATCATGAAGGCGCTCTTCCGAAATGATATTTTTTTCAATGCCACTTCTTATGAATGCCATGTCCTCATCCAGATCATTGGCAAATAAAATCATATCACAGCCCGCAGCCACAGCCAGAGGCAGTGCCTCTTCTCTGCTCTTTACTGCGGACAGTCCGATCATATGGGTGGCGTCTGTAAGAAGCAGCCCATTAAATCCCATCTCTCCTCTGAGAAGATCAGTTAAGAGCTCTGGTGCTATGGTGGCTGGCATGATTTCTTCATCTTTAATGCCTGGTCTTAACTTTCTGCTCATTTCAGGCAGTCCAATATGACCCACCATGATGGTTTCCACACCATCTTCGATGAGATTTCTATATACTTTTCCAAAGGTTTTGTTCCACTCATCTACACCGAGATGATTGATTCCAAAAACCAGATGCTGATCGAGCTCCTCTACACCATCTCCTGGAAAATGCTTGATGCAGCAGGCCATGTTGGGATTTCCGTCTTTCACCCCGCGGATAAATGCTCTGGTATTTTTCAGGACGGTATCTGCATCAGCTCCAAAGCATCTGGTGTTCACGATGGTGTTTCTCCAGTTCATATAAATATCCGCCACCGGATTGAAAAGCCAGTTGCATCCTATACTTGTTGCCTCCCGAGAAGAGACCAGTCCCATATGGTAGGCTGTATCAGTAGATTCATGCGCTGCTGCCTGAGCTGCTGTTGCTACAAAAGTTCCTTTCTCAGGAATACATCCATTTCCACCATCATCGCAGTTTGCAGCAATGAGCAGCGGTATTTTAGACAGTTTCTGATACGTGGTGTTTTGGAGATAGACTGTTTCCATATCTCCTCCCTGCCAACGTAATCCACCTTGATGATAGTTCTTCAAGGACTCTTCGATTTCCTTCTCAACAACACCAGGCTTGCTCTTCAGCGTAATAAACAGCTGTCCTATTTTTTCTTCTAAAGACATTTCAGAAAGTGTCTTTGTGACCCAAGTGATCTTTTCTTCACTGAGCTCATACGGTTTCATTCTTAAATTGACCATTATAATCTCCCTATAGTAGTAGCGCTTTCAAGTTCTATTCTTTTTGCCTTCGCTTCCTTAATTCGTGCTCTCTCTCTCCTTCTCAACGCTGGAATCTTCTCATTGGCTAGAAAAGCAAGGAATCCGATAAACACCAGCATATTGATGACCGTATTCAGTGAGTTGGAGATTTTTAATGCTACCATTCCTATTCCGAAAAGCTTTATGGTCAACGACGCACTAAGAATCCCCACAGCAATGTTCGTTCTTCGTGCGAGATAAGTCCCAAGAAACATCGGGAAAGTCATGGCGATCACTGCACTGTTGCTGGTCATACCGAGCATCGGTGCAAGAGCACCGGTGAACGATGCACTGAACACTCCTGAGATTGCAACCAGCCCTCCGGCCAAGGTGTAACAGATGACCACATGCCTGAACACATTGATTCCGGAAGTCTTCGCGATCTTCTGTGATCCTCTCATGGCTTGCATCTCATATCTGAACTTGGTGAAGGTGAACAGGATAAACACAAACAATGTGCCCAGACCAAGAACCATCAGCGTAAAGTTTGGGTCTACCAGCATTTCTATGTTGGGCACACCAAAGAGCTGCAGTCCTTTTCCATCAGAACCTGCAAAAGCGAGGCTCTCATAGATCATAGCCATACCAAGGCCTAGAATTACAGGTGGGATTCTAAAGACACTGAAGATCATCCCAACGCCAAATCCTGCTAGAAGTCCGATGAGAATTGCCACGATCAGCAGTCCAATGCCATTAAACCCAAGACTCACAGCGATGTTGCCACCAATGATGGTGGCAACAAGCCTCTGAGCTCCTAAGGATAAATCAAATCTTCCACTGCCTAGATTTAAAGACAAAGCAAAGGCGATTACCGCTGTGACTCCCAGATCCCGTACTAAGTTCCGAAGATCCAGCACCGAAGAAATGAGATGTCCACCTGTCTGGGAATACACCAGCAGTTCCATAAAAAGACCAACAACCAGCGGTACTGAAATCAAATAGATGGCCTTATTGACAAATTGTTTAACATTCAATTGCAGTTCTCCTTTACACTACCGTCTTACTTCAGGCCACGTCTTTCCAGAATGTTTTCTGTGGTGAAGTTTCGGCTTGTTTCCATGAGCAGATCATAATCTGCAGCATCATTGTATTTCTTCAGAAGGGTTTTGATCTCTTCAGAGGTGTACACATACATCTCATCACTGGTATCCAGCTGCTCCAGCTTGCTGTAAGCTTCTGCGCCACTGGCAACAAGAGGTCCTGGTGCCATGGTGATGGCCTTGCCTTCCGGTTTGATGGCATCCCCATGTCCTGTGATGCCGTTATAAAGAAGAACTACACCATAAGCATCTGACGCGGATCCGGAGTTGATGACTGCACCGTCCAGCGTTGGGTTTCCTGTAGAGTCCAGAGTGCTGAATGCCTTCTTGGTGTTCTCTCCAAAGTTTGCCTGACAAAGAAGCTTGATGTTCTTGCCCAAGGCTTTCTCCACTTCATCGATGGCGGTTCCAAAAGTTTCAGCGGTAGGATATACAGAAACGATGACATCATAGTCTCCTGTCTGCAGCAGTCCTGAAACCCCTGAGACATATCCGTCCATATTGGGGAATCCTGGCACGATGGTGATTTTCACTTCGTCATTGCCTGTGGCAATCTCTGTAGTAGCGTTCAGTGTAGCAAGTTCTGTGACGTCCGCATCATAGGTCAGATCATATTTTGTCTGAAGGGTTTCCAGCATGGATTTTGCTCCTTCACGATGGGATGCAACACCCATGGCGGATCCACCAGATATCACAATGAAATTCGCAGGTTCAGCAGAATCAAACTGCGCATCTATGAGCTCTCCATAAGCATCAGCAACCTTGCTTAAATCAATTCCTGTGATGCCCATATAGGTGGGAACAGAGGCTACTTCCTCATAGAGTGTGGAAGATACCACTGCGGTGTACACACCAAGCTCGTCTGCTTTTGATACCAGCTGCTCTGTCCCATCTGTTACGAGGGAAAGCAATCCGTCAGCGCCAGCTGCGTAGGAGTTCTCAAGGAACGTCATAAGCTGCGCGGTATCAGAAATGGCTTCGGAGAAGATAAAGTCAATGCCCAGTGCAGGTCCCAGATGATCCTCCAGATACGTCATTCTTGTCTGAGTGGTTGCATCAATGGCATTCCAGGCTACAGCAATGGTCACGTTCTCTTCTTCAGATGGAGCAGGAGTCTCATTTTCAGTTCCAGGAGTGGAAGGAGCAGACGGATCTGGCGATTCCTTGCTTCCGCAGGCTGCAAGGCCCGCCACCATCATCACAGATGCCAGTAATAGTGCAAGTTTCTTTTTCATTTCATTTCCCCCAATATTTATATTTCATTATCTGGTAATCGATCCGGCCGTTTCTGACCTGCAAAGATAAATGTCAGAAAGAATATTCCTCTGACCAGTTGAAGAATTGTTGGACTGATGCCAACCATGAGCAGTCCGTTGTTTAGAAGTGTAACCGTAATGGCTCCAAGAGCTCCTGCATAGACATAAGATCTTGTTCCGCCAAACACAGACATGCCGCCAAGGACAATGGCCAGCACCACATCCATATTAAGACTCGAAGCAGTTCCAACACCGATGGTCCCGGTTCTGATGCCTGTCATGATGGCCGCAAGTCCAATTCCTACACCGGATACAGCAAAAGCAATCATCAGGTATTTATTCAGGAAAATACCGCTCTGCTCTGCACAGATTTTATTGGACCCTAAAAACTTAATAGAGCGTCCGATGGCTGTATAGTGAAAGAGCACCGCACATAGAATGAAGTAGGCTGCAAAGGCGATATAGTGAAAATTCGCATTGGTCAGAGATGCTGTCATCTCATAGGGCAGTGTTAAGGTTCCTGCACCCAGGATGGTCTGCAGAATCGCCTGGAACAGAACCATGACCACAATAGATACAAACATCACCGAAACTCTCAGAACTGTGCTCAGCACAGCTGTTACAACCATAATCAAGGTAGCCACAACGATGGCTGTTAGAATCATCACAGCTACGGATTCTGTCGCAAGGTATGCCTTGCTCATGATGGCAGCTGTTATGGCAGTGGTCGCTCCCAGAGCGATACTCACATTTCCTGTTCCAAATATAAACACTGCACCCGTAGCCACAGTACCTATGATCACCGCCTGTGTGATGATCAGCTTTAGATTTCGGACATCCCCAAATTTTCCATCTGTAGCGATGTTGAATCCAATGGCCATGACAACCAAAAGAAAGATCGGCACCAGACGAATGAAGAATTGCTGTTCATTTAACTGTTTTAATTTCTCCTTCATTTCTTCCTCCTACAACATGGCATTAATCAGTTTATGTTCGCTGAATCCTTCACTTCTGTGAATCTCAGCACTGATTGCGCCGTCTTTCATGATGATGATCCGATCACTCATGCCAATGAGTTCTGGAAGCTCCTCGCTGATGAGTAGAATGGACTTCCCGCTTTTTTTCATTTCATAGATCAGTTTATACATTGCTGCCTTGACCCCAATATCCACACCTCGTGTAGGACAGTCCATGATGAGAATATCGGAATCAACACCTATCCATTTACCAAAAACAATCTTTTGCTTGTTTCCGCCAGACAGCGTACTTACCAGATGATTTTCAGATGCGCATTTGATTGACAGGTCTTCAATTTGCTTTTTTGCATACTGTGATTCTTTTTTGAAGGACAGGAGGGGTC
The DNA here is from genome assembly GCF_900115135.1 of Proteiniclasticum ruminis. Lineage (GTDB taxonomy): Bacteria > Bacillota > Clostridia > Clostridiales > Clostridiaceae > Proteiniclasticum > Proteiniclasticum ruminis_A. Next base: position 41,488 of record NZ_FOVK01000012.1, read on the forward strand.
CAAAAGCTTTATTGATGTCATGGGCAATGCTGACAATATTTTCCTTCACTGTGGCATTGAGTGCCAGAGACTCCCGATCCCGATTTTTAGAAAGATAAGCCATTTTGTGCCTGACTGCTTTCTTTGTACTGTCAATGACGCTGCCATCTGCTAGAGTCACCTTCCCATCCAGCACTTTTTCCGCACCAAATAGCGCTTTTCCCAAAGTGTGCATGCCGCAATCTGATAGTCCACCGATGCCCAGCACCTCGCCTTTATGAAGCTCTAGATTAAAACAAAGCAAATCCTCCAATGTCGTAATCTGATCCGCCCGTAAGACCACTTCATCTCCGTAGCCTTCCTCATCTGCATGATAGTAGTCCCCTTCAAGGTTTCGTCCGATCATCATTTCCTTCATACGGTCAGTGTCAAACTGATTTTTTTCTAAGGTTCCAATATAATCCCCGTCACGAAGCACATGAATGATGTCACACTGCTCCATGAGCTCTTCCAGGTCATGGCTGATAAAAAGAACCGTTGTCCCCTTTGAGGTCAGCTTCTTCATGAGAGCATAGAGGAGTTCTCGGCCAATATGAGACAAGGCAGTTGTGGTCTCATCCACTATAAAAACTTTAGGATTCCAGTACATCGCTTTTGCAATCTCCACCAGTTTGCGGTCTTGAAGATCCAGCTTGGATGTAGGACTTTCAGCGTTAAAGGAAGTAATCTCCAGTTCATCCAGAATTCTCTGAGCAGCTGCAAACATCTTCTTTCTGCTGATGAATATTCCTTTGGAAAACAGCATTTCCTGGCCTAAGAATATATTTTCTGCCACAGAAATGTTCTCGATGGTCCCTGTTTCCTGAACAATCATCGCTACTCCATTTTTCTGGGCTTCCAGCACACTCCCGGGGTTCCATTTCTGTCCATCTAAATAAATCTTTCCACTGGTCTCATCTTGAATTCCTGCAAGTATCGATGCGAGTGTGGATTTTCCACTTCCATTTTCTCCAACGAGTCCGCACACCAGGCCTTTTGGCACGGTGAAGGATACTTCATTCAATGCAACGGTTACGCCAAAATGCTTGGATACTTTGCTGACTTCAATAAACCGATCATTGAAATCGTCACTCTTTACCATTTCCATAACATACACGTTCCTCCCCTGTATTCGTTAACATAAACAATGTATCATGTTTTTTTCTAGTCTGTTAGAAAAAAAACTTCGATATTAGTATTATTTTAATCTAATTGCATGAATTTGCATGTTTTCGTTGATTAATTCCTGTGTCTTGGTTATAATTTCTTCAAATAACTATATTCCCCTTGATAAAAGATATACATGAACTCTGTTCTTTATGAAGGTCAGTTTCATTAAAAGGAGTACCCTATGATCAGCAGAACATTAGACTTCATCACAAAGATATTGAAAAACACATTGAAACTGGACATGCATTATTTCCTTGAGCCTTACAATGATTTACCCGCGTTTGATCTTTATCTTCGGGACAGTCTGGAGAGAACGCAGGAGCTTTATGATGATGTTCGCGGTTTTATCCGAGAGATGGATCATCATACATTTCACATCGTCACCGACTCTTATATGCTGAACTATATTTTTTTCTATCCTTACGAGGACAAAAATGACCTTATCACCATCGGACCTTATTTTAATAAAACTGTCGATGACAAGTACTGGCAAGATCTCACAGAGGAGCACAATCTTACCATTTCTAATGTGCAGCATTTGAAAAGTTTTATTTACGGCATTCCAGTCATTAACACCAATCTGCATATCATCTCCACCATTGGTAATATCGTGAGCTACATCAACCCAGATGCCACACCATTTTCTATTCAGTACCATGATCTCTCAGATGTATCCAAGCTTGGAATCGTCTATCAGCCAAAATCTGATTTTGATGCCTACTCCAGAAAAGTGGAGCTGAGATACCGTACCGAGAAAGAACTTTTACAGCATATCTCCGCAGGAGACCGAAAAGCGGCATTGGAGGCTGCGAAAAGATTCGTTAGCGCACCCTTTGAACCCCGATTGACCAGCACGTTAAGAGAGCAAAAATCACTTCTTATCACCGCAAACACTCTTTTCAGAAAAGCCATTGAACCCAATGAGATTCATCCGATATTTTTACATGAAATTTCAAGCAAGTTTGTGAACTATATTGAAAACGCCCTTAGCGAGACGGCCCTTGACCACTTATATGAAAAGATGATTCGCGAATACTGCCTTCTTGTGAAGACAAAATCCACCAAGCAGTATTCCCATTGTGTACGGCAGACTCTCTATTTCATCGACTTCAATCTGGATGCGAAAATCAATCTTTCAGATTTAGCGGAAAAATACAATGTATCTGTCCCTTACCTTTCCAATCTTTTTAAAAAGGAAGTTGGCACGACCATCATCAAGTACATCAACAAGCTGCGAATCGAAAGAGCGAAAAGCCTTCTGAACTCCAGCTCCCTTTCCATTCAGGATATCGCCATCCATGTGGGTATTTATGACCATAATTACTTCACGAAGGTGTTTAAGAAAGAAGTAGGGGTAGCACCGACGGATTTTAGAAGCAACTCCTACCAAGAGAAAAATAAATAACCGAGCATGGTGCAATCCTCTTCTCGGTTATTTGAAATTCGTGACATATTTACTTCAGCTCTTTTTGTTACAGGAACTTCAATGGTCCTTGCCATATGTTTTTACTGGAAGATACTTTTCGCTCTTTTTCAAACATAAGAACGATATCAGATGCCTAAAACCAAAAACGGCTCCCTCTGAATAGAAGGGTAGCCGCTTTTTCGTTGTTATACTATTTGTTTCTAAGTTGCATTTCACTATACAATAACTCTTATCTTTTTTAGTTTTGTTTTTTTTCCTATGGCTGTAGCTCCTCCTGGAGGGTAAGCAAACTCACCATTCTCAACAGGACTTCCTCTGAATCTTCACTATAATAGCCACCACTTACGCTAAGTGTACCATTTTCTGATAGGAAAGTGATTCCACGTATGCTTGTGCTTCCACTGCCTTGTCCCAGATCAATGTTCATATCTACCTGCCATGTTCCTGTTTCTTTTTCATTCGAGTGTGCATTGGCAAAGGTAAAGGATTCTATTTTGATACCTTCTTTCTCGAGCTTCATCATATTGTCAAGAAAAACAGCCTTCTGCTTCTCCTGGTAAGTCTTAAAGCCCATATTCTGATAGTATTCTGTTCTCTCTAGGATCTTTTCTTCCTCAATCCCAATACTGTCTTGCATCTCTTCGAACGTTGATGCCGGGATCAGTGCAGCTAGTCTGCCCATGAGGTTTTCTGTAAAGGTGACTGGACTACCATAGGCTGCTGGCAGGTAGTATTCTACACCTTCAGCGTCTTTTTCAAGGATGTAGTCATACCCGATATTCAAATAATCTTCTCCTTCAGATACCACCTGGAGTGCTCCATTAATCAGGGACTGAACAGTTCCTTTATTTTTCTCATAGTACTCCTTGGGAATCGGCGCATAGGTGATTTCATGACTGTTCATTACCATCAGGGAGGACCAGAAAGCATTGATATCCTTTGATTGAAGGTACATCTGGTACTCGCTCTGGTGTATTTCCTTTCGGATATAATACGTCTCCCCACCTAAGTCCACCTTTTTGTATTCCTCCTCCCAGTCAAATGAGAATCGGGCATCCGCATCTGTCATTTCTTTATAGAGACCTTCAATGTCTAGATAGCGGAAGGCTTTCTCATAGTCTTTTTTTTGTAAAGCACTTAAGAACGCCCTGCTGGCCAAAATTTCATCCACACTGGTGAAGGCAATGCCTTGCCCTCTCACTTCATTCCTTGTGAGAAATCCTGCCCCCATTAGTGGAACTATGAGGGCGACAATTAGAAGTGATGCTGCCCAACGATGCCTGATTTTCCGAAAACTTTTTTGAAAGGTCATATTCTGCTTCTGGATTTCTGGACTGATCTTTGTCTCTGATATGATTGGTGCTTGCAAAGTATCTAGTATGCTTTTGCATTTCTCACAGGTGGCAAGATGCTCTTCCACCATTTTTTTTGTTTCTTCAGAGCATTCGTCTGACACGTAAAGAATCAGAAGATCCTCTATCACATGGCAAGGTATCATAATAGCGCCTCCATTTCTATTTTTAGTTTCTGTTTTCCTCGAAAGAATGTGACCTTAGCCCAGCTTTCTGTACGGCCATACATCGCAGCAATTTCTGAAAATGGCAGCTCTCCATAGGTCCTTAGAATCATCACATCTCGATATGGTTCTGAAAGCCCCAGAAGAGCTTTTCGCACCATATCAATCTGATGCTTTCTAATATACTCTTCTTCCAGATGGTTCCCAGAGCTCCTGTCTGCCATGGCATCTGTAGAAAGGAGTTTCTTCCTTCTCAGCTCTTGAAGCCATTCATTCTTCGCAATCTGACAGAGCCAAGTATAAATACTGCTTTTTCCTTGAAACTGATTCATGGAAAGAAGCGCCTTATAGAAGGTCTGCTGAGTGAGTTCTTCTGCAAGCAGTTCATTTCCAGTGAGCGCTAGTAAGAACTTATACACTTTTTTTGCTTCCTCTTCATATAGTTCAGAGAAATCTCCCATAGGCAACCTCCTTTCATTCACACTCAATCATTAGATGCGCTTCTATGATAAAAGTTACAATTTTACTGAAATATTTTTTCTATTCTAACTATATCTTGAATTCTCCTTACTGAACACACGGGTATGTGAAACCAGAGAAGTTTCTTTTTTCCCGCAAATGTGTGCTGAGTTCAGTTTACGCAAGAGCTGTACTCCGCATTATGAAAGTTTCCAGCACAATCTACTTATCAACTTTAAAAGGGTTATTTGAAGTGTTTCTTCAGATAACCCTTTTAATATGAATGGCATAATTGATGATACCTCCAGAAATAGTTCATCATAACATTTCGTTTCTTTTATGTAATGCCCTTCGAAAACCTATTCTTCTAGAAATTTATTAAGATCCTCCATCAGAAGATGCATCGTGGTTCCTGGATCAAACTGTGAAGGTCTCATCTGATCTCCTTTAAATATACTCATTCTACGTTTCGCATGCTTGATGGCAATAACCAAACCTTCTGAGGAAGCCAGCTGTTCATAAAGGTCATGAGCGTTTTTTTGGTACTTTCCTCCTCCTAACTTTCGTTCCGAAAAAATAGCATCCAACTTTTTACACCATTCATCCCGACGCAAAGCAGAGTCACTATAGAAAAAGTGAAGATAAGCCCAATATTCAAAAGACTGATTGCTCCAAGCCACCTGATATCCCTTCTTCGTTCCTTCCGCGATAGCCTCATCAAAGTCCTGAAAATCATCTTTGTCAAAAACAACCCAGATATTCTGATAGAGCACTTTTGCTTTCTTTACAATCTCTTCTGTTTTTTCAACCAGCTTGCATGTGGAGCATCCCTCTCCTCTAATTTCAAAGATGGGAACTTCTATCAGCTTCACATTTCCACCAATACTTTTTTTTATTTGTTTCACAATTCCTTGAAGGTACAGTGGTTCACTCTTTTCACCTTCTGTCACAATTAGAAAGGAGTTTGCTCTCGGCTGACGGAATCCACTGTCTCTTTTTTTTCGAACTTCTCTCCTTTTCTTAAAAAGATCATCACTGCCCATGATTCGCCTCCTACAACTGATAGTTACTGAGACTTGGAATACCACCATAAACCCCTGCCAGATAATCCTTCTCAAAGGATGCATCAGACCGCACCTTATAGTCGGAAAGGGCTACTAACTCTGAACGGCCAAACTCATCCTTATTTACAAAGAGAATCTGGTCCCGTCGGAAAAACTGGCGATCCAAAAGCGTTGTATCATGAGTAGTGTAAATAAGCTGAGCCTGGGTGTTATGCTCATAAAATAAGTCAATGATGAACTTCAGCAGCAGAGGATGCAGCCTGGTATTTAGCTCGTCTATCACCATAGTATATCCATTATTAATTGCCCACTTGCTGAGAATGTAGAGCATGATACTCTTGTTCGTCCCATGAGATTCTCTCAGAAGACTCAACTTATAGCAATTCCCTTCCACATCATGATACTCTGTCCACACTAAAGTTTGATCCTCTGATTTCTCATAATAGATGTCTTTGATACCGCTATCAATGGCATCAAGAAATCGTAAGAGATTCTCTTTATCTGTATCAATGACCCCTGGCAGAAACTTCGTGAGATACGCTTTGCTCTCAAAATATCTTGAATCACCTACCATAATATCAGTAATAGTATCCGATGCATCACTAAAAGTATTCATCGGAAGCTTCAGTTTGCTTAAAAAGGTAAGTGCAAGAGTCTCTTTAGGAATCTGGTGTCTATAAGGTTCACAGTATTTTCTTACAGATGCACCAAATTGAATCTCGTCCATATTCCTTTCAAATACTGTAGTGTTCCGGTTAGTTTTCGTATTTTTCTTATAGAACCATTCCGTCGCAATTTTTTCGCTGTTGTATTCAAACCCATATTTATATTCATAGTGGTCGTGAATCCAAACCAGTTCCAGCTCGGTATTTTCTCTTTCCTTAGTGAATTCAAAAGGCAGATAGTACTTTGAAACTGCCAGATCTTCTTTCTCCTTTGCGCTGTTTAGTGATTCTTCAACCAATTTCTTGAAATTGTCCAACGCTAAACAGAGATTGGATTTCCCACTGGCATTGGCACCATAAATAGATACTACTTTGAGAAACTTATCCTTCAGCCCCAAATCAATAAGATTAGATTCATGTTCTTTATATGCATGAACCGCTGAAAGATCTAGTGTGACTTTATCCTTAAATGATGTAAAGTTCTTGATGCTGAACTGAATAATCATAGAATCCACCTCCTTTTCTTTATCCTACCTCAAAACGAACTCTACATCAACATTTTTGTGATTTTTTCTCATTTTATGTAATCTGGTATTGATTTTGCTGTTCAAGTCCTTTGGTTTTATACTCTATCTCCAAGTTAGCCAGTAATGATACATATAGAAAATACAGACCAATGACGCTACACAGACATACTTTTGTCTACTGCTTCAAACTTACAAGCAGAATCCTTTGTTGACGGATTTCCTCATATAAACCCAAAGCATACTCTTTGATGTCACTAACATTGATCATATTATACTTTTCTCTTACGCTGCTGAAGTACCGGGTCATGCTTTCTTTCTTTATCACTTCACTTGAAGGGGCTCCTTCATCCGTATTTCTTCTTGCATTTCTCCAGGGCTCTTCTTCATGAGTCATCCGCTCCAAGACTTTTCCACTATAACATCCAAAAAACTCAGCCACTGCCTTCAGTGTCTCCTTTTCTTCAATTGATAATTTATTACATCTGCTTTGGTGATCTTCCTCTATTGGGAGACAACCATAATTTCTGTATTTTTCATAGATTCTTCTATACACTGGTCCATGGCTCCAAGCTTCACAGTCTTCTTCAAACATAAATTCGCTATGAAACGCCTTTTGAAACCCTTGTGCAAAATACAGAAGCTTTTGAAGCGCAAGAGGCGTTATCTCCACTGCTTCTTCAAGTAAGCAGCACACAGCTTCTTCCATCTTGCTGAGTTCTTCCTCTTTCCGGCCCATGACTTCTTTCACTGCTGCCAGACTTTTATGATAGGCCTCAAGAGAAATCTTCTCTTTATGGTGCTCCAGTAGATTCTGGTAATAGGCTGCATTTTGAGAGATCAGTTTTAACATCTCCGGATAGTCTTTTGTCGGAAGATCCCCAGTGGCATACCTGCTTAAGGTGTTTTCTTTCCAACCTAGAAGAAGTGAAAGGGGTCTTTTCCCGATGTCATATTTCTTTAGAATCTCTTCTATCTCCTCTGCCTTTATGAGCTTAAGCGCCTCCCTGTAGTCATCGCGAGCTTTCCTCAACGTATCATCCCTCAACGCTGGCAGATAACCTTCTGACGCAAAGGTGCAGCAATAACCGGATTCACGCACAGCCTCTGCTGTGATTTCTCTACTCTTCTTTATGGCTGTTTCCGATTGGACGCTGCAGCTCTTGATCTCTCTGCAGTTCTTACAAAAACGCATCATATGAACTCCATCCCCTTTCCATTTCAGACTGCCTTTTCCTCACCTGAATCTATCAGAACCTCAAACTGCTTTTTGTGAAATGAGGCAACAGTAGAATACGCTGTACCCGCTTTCCTTCTCACCCTATGGATTTCGAGGTATCTGTCAGTAGCACCCAGGATCCCATAACCCAAACCATCTTGTATGAAAATACAAATAAGATCTCGCGCGGTAGATGCTTCATCCTATGAGAACGGTTATTTCAGCAAGATATTCTAACTCATCATCAGTTCATACAAAAAAATGGACCAGAAATGGGCTGCCCACCTTCTGGTCCGTGATTCCCTCGTGATGAGCTTCACCACACATTATAGGAATCAGAGTCGTATCTATTCAGTTTTTAACGTAGGCAATGGAAGGCTCTATTCATCCCCCAACAGACTCATCTGCTCCACTTCCTGGTGATAGTGAAGCATCTCCAGGTTTTCTTCTGCTGGTTCCTCTTCTCCGTTATAGGTGCTTTCCTCCACCTTCAGATACTCCATGGTGCCTGAAGTGTTCTCCACAATCTTCATCATGAAAATCACCTTGAACTGGTTCATGATGGAGTTCTGTTTGAGATCCGTAAGGCAGATGAGCTGGGTGTTGTACTTCTTGGCAATATCAAACAGCGGCTTCAAGAGATGATCCGATGAAATAGGCCCAAAGGGGTTGTCCATGAGGAGCACCTTGGCATCCTGATTCTTCCTGCCATAATCCTCCGTATCCTTTCTGCTGTTTCTTGCATAGGACATGAGGGCAATCATCACGGCAAAGAAGGACACAAACCGCTCCCCACCAGAGTTTTCCCGCATGACCTTCTCCCAGTCTTTCGCCTTGCTGTTCTGGGCATTGATGTCCACTTTATAGGCCTTGATGCGAAGATCCGAAAGGTTTGAGATGACATTGAGAAGCTCTTCACTGGACATGAACTTTGAAATCAGATCCCTCACTTCTTTTTGCCCTTTCCCGGCCTTCAGCTGATCCTTCACCTCGCTGGCACACTCTTTGATATAGCTTCTCATGGACTCTATGCCTTTTTCCTCAGGCTCCAGATCCCGAAGAAGAATCTCAATCATCTTCACTTTACGGTTTCTGCCATCCAGCTGGATGCTGGAGTCCTCGGCAATGCGGTTCACATGGTCATAGATTTCCTTGGAAAGGTTGTAGCTTTGCATCACCATATCCTGGAAAGTGTTTTCCATTTTCTCCAGCCGTATTTCCTGAACATGAATGAGCTTTCTCAAAACTTCCAGCTGATTTTCCATATACTCATAAAGATAGTAATAGTTGTCAGGATCCCTTTCCGCCATCTCCTGCATCTTGCCCACCTGATGCAAAATTCCGGTGATATTCTGATGCTTTTCCTTGAAGCCGTCCCTTAGATTCCAAAAGCTCTGCTGAATCCTGATTTTCTCTTCTTCCATCTTTCTCAGGAGCTCAGAAAGTTCGCCGGATACCTCTTTAAAGCCCGTCTCCACATCCCGGTCTCCTGGCCAGACCATGGTGCTGATCTTAATCTTACTCATGCGCAGCTTTTCTTCAATCTGGATTCTCACATCCACATAGATTCTCCTGGTGTTTTCGAGGTTTTTCACCTGGTCTTCAAGCCTTTTCCTGCTTACGCCGCACTCTGCTTTTCGCTCTTTATACCTGCCGTGAATGTCCTCTTTAGGCAGGAGGGCTCCCCCTCTCGACTTGAGAGACTCAAGCATATTTTCACAAACCCCAGAAAGCTTGTCCGCTTCAGAAGATGCCTCATCAGAGATTTTCCGTTCTTTCTTATATGCAGTCTCCAGTTGCTTTCTAAGACCCAGGAGCCTGTCTCCTTCGGACTCCAGATACTTGATATGGAGATACTCTTCAGAGGGAACCTCCTTCTTTAGAAGCTCCTTCTCTTTGGATTTCAGCACCTGGACTCTTGCCCTCAGCGTCTCTTCCAGCCGCTTCATATTTCCATCCAGTTTTTCCTGATACACCTTATATCTCTTCTGGAGCTCTTCAATACTGCCCTCTTCCATGACTTTTTCAGGAGCTGATGCATAATGTCCATATTCTTTTTGGCATCTCTCTTGTTCCTCAAGGGTCCTGAAACTCTCCCGCTCCAGTTCCAGCTGCTTTTCTGTAAGAAGGCTCTCCTCCTTCTCCAGATCAAGAAGACGTTTACTGAGCTCCTCCATTTTTTTCTTCAGATGATCTTTTTCCTGAAGGTGCCTTTCATAGGCCTCATTTTCTTCCAGATGCTCCTCCAGTATCCGAAGCTTTTTGGATGCCTCTTCCAAGAGACCTTTCTTTTCGTCTTTCTCTTTCTCCATCTCGAACCTGATTTTCTTGATCTCTTCTCTTCTTTTTAAGAGGCGCTCTTCTTCCTCCTTGAGCCTTAGGATGTCAGAACGAAGTTTTTCTTCTGTAGCGGCAGCTTCGCTGAAATAGCTTTCCGTATAGGTAAACTCAGCCAAGAGCCTTTCATTTTCACGCAGCTCCTGAAGATGGTCTTCGTAATGTTTTCTCCGTTCCTCTTCTTCTCTCAGCCTTCCCTCCAGTTCTTTTTTATAGGCATCCAAGCCATCACTTTCAAACAGTCTTTCATCGGGCTTTGAAAAAATCATCTTTCCAGGACCGAGGAGAAGGAAGCTTCCTGAATCCTCCTGGTCTCCTTGCAGGCTTCCATAAGTCATCACAGGCACCGGTTCAAGGAGAGGTCTTTCCGGCATAGCGTTTTTCAGCTTTTCCAGTTCTTCCTCTGTCATAAGAAACGCATAGGGAAGAAGGGGCATGGCATGCAAGAGTTTTCTTCGGAGGTCCATGGTGTGTTTCTGAAGGTAATTTTCCCCCGTATCAAACTCAATACCAGACTCCTGAAGATGATGAAAGAACTCTTTGGACACATGAAGCACGCCGTTTTCCATGGCATTTTTTCGGCTCATAAGGCTCCGGATCTCTTCCTTTACCTGATCGAGCTTCTCCTGACCCTCCTCCAGGAGCCCTTTTAAGACGCCTTTCAGATACGCCTTCTGAAACCGCTTCGATGCACTGATCTGATATTTGCTGAGGCATTGAAGCACCCTTTCTTCTATCTTCTCAAAGTCTGAAATCTCTTTTTGGAGCTTCTTCAGATCGTTCTCCTCATCCTTTGTTTTCAGTCTTATCCTTGGAATCTCTTCCTGCAGCGCCTCTTCTTCCTGGTAAAGGTTCTCCCTCTTTTCTTCCAGGGCCATCAGATTCTTCTTGGCTCTTTCGATGTCTTCCCGGATTCTTTCCAAAAGGGCTGCAGTGCTCTTCTCTTCAAGACCCTTCATGAGATTTCTTGAAAGGATCACCTGATACTTCTCTTGGATCTCCTTCTCTCTCATTTCAAACTGGTGAATCAGCCCAGTAAGGGCGCTTTCTTTCCCCAGGACTTGTCTTTCTTCCTTACGGATGGAGGCAGCCTCCAGCTTCCCTAGTTCTTTTTTCTCCACCACATCTTCCAGCTGTTTTTTCAGATCAGACTGCTTCTGAAGAAGATTCTCCATTTTTTCCTCCAGCAGCATCTTTAACGAGTAGGCAATCCGCGCCATGGTCTCCTGGTCTTCGGAAGGCTCTTTCAGCCTTTTCAGTTCTTCTTCTATCCCTGCGGTTTCCACTTGAAGTGAGAGGATCTCCTCGTAGAGTTTCCGGGCATCCAGCACTTCAATGTCCTGCTGCACCTTCGCCCGTCTTTCTTCCAGCTCTTCCAGCTGAGACCTGTATCGATCCGCCTGCTCCTTGCTCTTTTCAAAGCGCTCTTTCGATACATAGTACGCTTCTGATTGCTCCTCTGCATCAATACGGGCAAGCTCCTTCTGAATCTCTAAGAGTTCCGCTTCCCCTTGGCTCCTCTTTTCTGTGATCCGCTCCAGTTCCACATGAAGAAACTGCTCTAAAGATCTCAGTTCTTTTTCTTTTTCCATCTTCTCCGCCTGGGTGCTGGCTAAGCTGTAGGCAGATACGCTGAGCCCTTGGAGCTTCTTGGAGAACTCTAAAAGAAGATCTCGCTCCAGGATAAATGCTTCATTGTCAATCATAGACTGGCCCAGATTTCCCATCATCTCCGTGAGGCTTTGGGATTCCTTCTGGTTGTCATAGAGGACTTTATTCACGGTGTTCAGGATCCATTCTTTCAGAAGTAGCCTTGGGGTTTTGCATTTCTCAAAAATCTTGATGAGACCGCCTTCTTCGGAGTTTATGGGCAAAAGCACCGTTTTCCACTCATCGGGATGGATGTTAAAGCTTTCCAGATGCCTTTTATAGTCTCCCCGTTCAGAATCACTGAAATAGGACACGTTGCCGCCTCTTTTTCTCTTGGTGTCCTGAAGAAACCTCTGGGCTTCCTGATATCCTTTCACTAGAACTCTGTTTTTTTCTTTGGTGGTGAGCTCCATGTGTCGGATGTCCATAGGGTCACTGAGCTTGTAGTGCACCGTGAAGGTGAAGTACCGGATGGCATGGCTTTCTTCTTCCTGGTCTTGGGAGACACTTTCCTTATTCATCATGGCGATGCCTGTGAGAAGATATCCGCCTCCCTGATCCAGTTTCCACTCGATGAGGATGTAGGCTGGCTGCTTTTTTCGGATGAAAAAGTCGCTCATTTTTCTTTTTTGAAGGGGCTGATTGGGCAAGATCGGCTGCATCAGTGCCTGGACCAGAACACTTTTCCCGCCGCCATTTTTTAAGCTGATGAGCGTATCTTCTCCCTGATGAAGATTGAAAAGCTCATCCAGAATCAGTCTCTTGTCGCCGTTGTAGGAGAAGTTTATGATACGGATTCTACTGATTTTCGGCATAGTCTTCCTCCCTGAATATCTTCTGAATCTCCTGGACCCGTTCTTCGTTGAGATAGTAATGGAGCATGAGATCGTCCAGCTTTTCTGTGGTTCTTACCTCTTTCTCGTCTTCTGAGATGCGGAGAAGCCCTTCCATCTGAAGGAGCTTGACCACCCTTAAGAGAAAGCCCATCTTTGTGGTGATTCTGCTGTTTTCTTCATGTCCCTTCTTGATGTCCCATACCTGTGCGCAGATTTCAAAGTTCATGCTGATCTTCTGGTCCAGCTCTTTGGCTGCTTCTTTCTTCTGAAGCACTTCTCCTGTTCTTCTGTCCATTTCCTCCACCACGTGGAGAAGGGAGAGAAATTCTCGTTGCTTGGGATCTCTGTTTTTTCCGCCGTAAAAGAGATTGAGAATCACAGCTGCAATATAATAGGCAAGGAAGGCATCTGCCTGACGAGCACTGCTTCCGAGCCATTCCCGGGTGTCCCTGTGTTTAAAACCCAGGAGCTCATTGTCCTCTGAAGGAATGAGATAGAGGGTGTTATTTACTCTCTTCACTTCTGCCTCCAGCTCTTCCGCCATGGTTCCAAGGATTTCTTCCACCTCCAGCTCACTGATGTAGGAAATAAAGAGATCCTTATGGCTGGTTCTTGTGAGTTTTCCATCTGTCATGAGCACTTTCAGAATCTGTGAAGCTGTTCTAATATGTTCCATATTTTTTCACCACCTTGATGCTGATATTGTCGACTTCTATGGTCCTTCGATAAAGAACTGCGTCTGTCTTTTCTTCCAGAAGGATCGTGAAGCTTTCTTCTTCAATCTTCTGGAACTGTATTTTGTCTATGGATTCAAAGGCTGATCCACGGTAGAGAAGCTGATAAAGCAGGGCATCCACGTTGAACTCTCCCGTAGGATTTCCTAGAAATGCCTTGTCTGATTCCCGGAAGGCCTTCACATCCAACGTCTCCATTTCATAGAGTTTCAGCATGGTGATGAAGAGGAGATTCTCCTTGGTAAGTTCTTGAAACTCTTCCGGATCTTTCTGAAGGGCTTCACAAAGGGTTTTAAAGTCTAGGGTTCCTTCTCTTTTTTCTGCTTCCTCCACCATACTCTTTAGGATGTTCAGATAGACTTCACTTCTCTTTTCATTTCTTTCTTTTTCCACATCTTCTTTCATTTCCTCCACAAGGATCCCCACAGGATCCTCCGAAGCTTCTTCTGAAAGCTTTCCCTGGGGCTTGTAGAAAAGACTCAGGGGAAGGTGCCGATATGGCTCCACATGGAAAAGTGGGGTGAAGATCTTCCAGAGATCCTTAGTTCTCTCTTCTTCCATACGTTCCATGGGCTTTAGGATCTCTTTTTCAAAGTCGTATCTTCTTTGAGTGGAAAACTGAAAACTCTCTTCCAGAGTGGACTTCAAGATTTTATAAGATCCTTCCCGGCTGTTGATGAGGTGCGCCTGCTCTTTTCTGGCTAAGGCAAGGTTACTCACAATCCTCTTCATTTCCATCTGGGCTTTTCTCAGGTCTTCCGTAAGCTCTCCACGCTTTTCATAATCTTCCCGGATTCTTCCTTCTGAGCGCCGAACCATGTTCTGGATCTCTCCCAGGGTCTTGTACTCCTCCTGCAATAGCTTATAGGTGCTGGAGATGAGTTCATCAAATTTTGTGAGATCCAGATCCATGATGTTTCCTCTGGCCGCCTGGATAAACTGCTCCAGGTCTCTTTTTTTCTGACGGACCATCTGCACCAGATTGCTGCTTTGCTGCAGTGCTTTCCTATAGTTCTTCCTCTTAATGAGTTCCCGCAGCTTGAACTCTTCCACGGAGAAGCTGATTTCATTGTCCACTTCTTTGGTTCGGAAAAGAAAATCATAGCCTTGATCCGTCAGGGAATAGACGCTCACATACCCCTGAGGCCGGTCTTCCACTTTTTCATTGAGAAGCTTGATCCGAAGCTCTGTCCATTCTTTGGTCTCGTAGTTCATCACCGGATAATAGGTGTTCTTTCCTTCAAACTGCAGGATGGTTTTGATGATGTACTCTGTGACTGGGAGTGCCTGGTCTTTGGCTTTTGGATAGTGGTAAAACTCTTCTAGAACATCCTCCACGAAGACCGAAATGGTTTTTATGGTGCACTCTTCCTCTTCTGTTAAGGTCTTTTCCATGATAAAGACCAGCACGGAGAAAATGAGGTTTTCGAACTCCTTATCTCCAATGGGGTGTTCCAGTTCCACTTTTTTGTTTCTTCGGTTGATGAGGGCATCCACCACGCCAATGAGCTGCATCCGCTGATGAAACCCTTCTAAAAACTCATACATGCTCTATTCCTTTCATTTTGGATTTCAGAAGACTCCAGTTCAAAATCTCCTGGGGGATGTATCGCCCCTTCTCCAAAATCTGTAGTATCTTCTTCTGATGCTCTTCACTGAAATTTGCAAGAAAGCCTTCAAGGTCTGCCCTGGGTGTCCTATGGTCTCTTGTTTCTGGGTAGGCTTTCTGAAGCTTTTCCTCCAGCATAGCCTCATAGGCTTTTAGAAGCAGTTTTACGTTCACTTCCGGGTTCTTTTCTTTGGCTTCCTGATAGATGGAGATGCCCTCATAATCCAGGTCTCCAAAATAGTAGAAGTCATTTTGATGTTCTCCCAGCACTTCTTCCATATACTCTCGAAGTCTTCCTGACTGCCTGGTGATTTTCTTTCCTTCTCCGTAAAGGAGAACCTTTACGGGGATGCCAAAGACTACAGGCTTATTTTCTTCTCGCATGATTTTCCGCAAGGTATACCAGGTGTCTTTATTTTCCACAATGAGGATCTGGCCTTCTTTAAGACTTGGATGAATGTACTCAAAGAATGGCTCCGGCGTTGGATAGGTATGAAGATCCTCAAAACTGAACCCCTGCATTCTAAAGTAGCTTGAAAACTGGTTTTCAATGGATTTCAGGAGCTTTTCTTTTCCAAAGATGGAGAAGGATCGTTCATTGATGGACATGGGCTCCAGAAGCTCTTCTGATCTACTCCACAGAAAACTGCTCAGTGCTTCTATTTCCTCTGAGATTCTCTCATACTGCTCTGGGTGGGTGAGATAGTACTGATGATCAAATCTTCCGTGCAGAAGCTTTATTTTCTCAAAAGACTCTCTATGGTCTTTTTCAGGTTTCAAAATTTTATACTTATTATAAAGGGCTGGTCTTCGTCCATTGAGGCCTGACGATTTCACCGGTAGTAAAAACCCTTCTTCCACATAGCACCTGATGGTTTCCGCCATCTCCTCATAGCTGTTTTTAGACTGGTTGATGATTTCAGAAAGCTCTATGATTTTCTTTGGATAATTCTCTATATAGATCCTGCTTTTCATATGATCCTCCAGAATGTTTTTCGATACTCTTATTGTATCAGAATATAAGCGTGACACGTTGCAATCTGTGGATTTTCTCATGAATTATCTAGAAGATATTTTATCGTTTTAAGTTTGTTTGAGACTTAGGGAAAGCCGTTTCACTCATAATAAAAAGCTTGGATATCAAACCAAGCTTTTTACCTGTTCTCTGCTATTTATCTTCTTCATCTCTATCTACGTTCTTTCATTCATTTAGGATTAAGTACGGTGAACCGTACCATAAGTAAATGCGGTTTCAAAAATATTTTCTGAAAGTTAACAACCCTTCAAGATGTATTACATACTTGAAAAAAATCATATAAGAACCACATTGACAATCATATTTATACATTTACTCAGCTTATATAATGCGAAAAACCTTGCATGATTATTTCATGGTCGTAGCATCAGCAGTACGCTTTCGAGCATCACTAATACTTATAAAAGCATCAGCTTGAAGTTTGCAGTTGTTTCATGTAAAAGCAGCGTTGATTCACAGATAAGCATCATTACCTGTAAGATTATATTGAGATATGAGTCTCAAATAATTAACAGGAAGGAGGCCAGAATATGGCCAGCAAAATCAAAGTCAAGCTTAT
>NZ_FOVK01000031.1 GCF_900115135.1 Proteiniclasticum ruminis
GTGTACATAGTTAAATTAATTTTTTCCAAAATAAAACCTTGAATCCGATTGAGAATTCAAGGTTTTAGAGGTTTGCCTATTCATTTTTAGTTATTTTTCTTCCAAAGTCAGGATTTACATAATTATAATATTTAATAAACAGGATTACTATCAGTTCTGAATGTAATGATGAGTAACATTGTATTCGTTTAATTATATTGAATGAAGTTATACCTTGAATATATAATATATCAAAGCATGACTATAACAGTTAATATTTATCAGTTATGTTTCGAATCTCTTCCTTCATGAATAACTAACAATTTTGAATTTGATAGGCTTTTAGTAAATAACAGATCAATTTCTTTATCTTTTAAGTATGTGTTTGAGTCCTCTATAGATTCACCTTTTAATAGAGTACCAATGGATAAATAAACGTCTTCTTTTTTAGGCGGATACAGCGTATCAACATATTGATTAAATATTACTGTAATGAAATTTGGCTCAGATAATAGTTGGCTGAAGTCAGTGGCAACGTTCCCTGCAAAGAATATGTTTCGTTCTTTAATATGTATCTGCCCGTTCACAATATTAATACTAGCGTAATTAATTAATCTTGATGTGATTTTTGAGTAAGTAAATACTAACACTCTTGTTAAGTCTTTATTAGAATCATCAGAATATACTAATATTTTTATTCGTGATTTATTTTCATTATCAGAATCAGTATTTCGATAAAGATAATAGTTTTTCTCAAATATGTAGTTATCGGTATCGACATTATACAGTGCTGATATAATTTCAGTACCCCAAATAAACAAAATGAAATAAGTAACTACTAAAATAAAGATGACAACCAAAGCGCTTCTTATCAGTATTTTTTTTGCAATCATATTTCTACCTTCTTTAAATTATGTGTCTATTAATTTAGTAAAGTTAAATCGGAAACTATTTTGATATATATAGTTCTTTTTACGTTCTCATCAGCATCTTGAATCTTCATGTTATAGACGGGGTAATAATGATTAACTATGTCTCCTTGCGCAAAATAATATGCCGCTTTGTAACCATCAGAATAGTATAAGGATTGGGTGTAAATATCAAACGTATTTGTTTGTGTTGGTTTATTTACAATTGAAGTCTTGAATGTAAATGAACCCTTACTCTTAGAAGTGGATATAATTTTTTCATAAGTATTTTGTTGATAATTAGAAACATAAATAAAACATAAAGTTGTATAAATATCATAATCAACTGAGTTCTTTACATTCGTCCCAGTATAATTTCCACTTGGCCATAGAACTTCGAAAGGGATTAAGGAACTATATTTCAAAACTTTTTCTAATACTGCTCCAATAGCTTTTTGGCAATAAATTTTGAATAAAGTGTTATTAGCAATATTGCTACCTAAAGTAGAGTCGGACAATAAATAGTACTGATCAGGAGATATAATTAAAATATTTCCTAATGTGAAAATTTTGGGCTGTACATATATATAAAACACATCATAGTTTTTACCATCTTTTATAATGGTAGAGGAAACGCTGAAAAAATCATACTTTGATGTATCAGGTGGAACTGTAGGTTTTGCTAATGTAGTAACAGTTCCATCGTCAATATCATCATAACCTGAATTACAAATTTCTTCAATCTGGTTTTGCGACAATAAATTAGCACCATTATTCTCGAGTTCATTATAAATAGGATTGAGTTCATCGACTGATAGTGATTGATTTTCATCGCTGGCAACTTCAAACTTTTTAATTAATAGTTTGTCTAAAAGAAGCGTTATATCATCTATACTGGTAACTTCATCTAAACTTTTAGATTGAAAAGATAAATCATTCTTCTCAACCCCATAGTAAAGTAATTCACTTGGTATGCTGATTGTTTCACTTGATTCACGAATCATACCGCTTTCTTTATTTTCGTTATCTAGAGCATTAACTTGAATACATGAAGAAACGTTGATTAGAAAACTCAGCATTAACACAATATATTTTTTCATTATAATTCTCTTATTCATGTTGATTTAGATATGATGTTATTGAACTTTACATTAATGATCAGTAATTAACAAAGGAACTAGTAAGACTATTAGTTTTAACAAATTTCCCGTATTCATGCAAATATATAGTTGATTTATATCTAAAATTAAAACCTAAATTTACACTAATACTCTTATTTAGTCCACAGTCTGTGCCTTTTGTTTTATTAGACCAACTTCCGATGCATATCCATTTATCACCAATCCGCTGTTGAACTGATCCATAAATGTGCATCTCCTCAACATTATTTGAAGATACTACTGTAACCCCAGTAACTATTTCTTCTCTTGAGATACTAAATTTGCTTATTCATATGTCAATATATTCTAATTTGATGATACTATTTTTAGTACTCATCTATGACATACTCGCAGATACTGAAGTTGTATTTGTATTACTCATCATAAGTATTAATATCGAAACCCAAAGCAACCTCAAATAAATGCGAATTGATTTTGAGAACATAAAATCACCTCCTTTCACTATATATAACGATAAAAGATGTGATTTGTTACACTTTTTTTATTATTTATCCCGGATTATTCAATAAACTAATTAATAACTTGATTTTCTGATTTCAAACTACTTTTTATCGGCTCTATACTGTCCAACAAACAATAAATATATAGATTTGAGTACGTTTGGACAGTCATATTCAAGATTTTCCATTTTAATGTTCACTGAATAAGCCCAAAGTTTTTTTGGACTTCGTGAAAGCTATAATCTCAAATTGCTTAGCCCAAGGCTAAAAGATGGATGTTCTCAAATATTTTCAATATGGCTTCTTCCTGACTTTGGAAGAATAATAACTAAAAATGAATAGGCAAACCTCTAAAACCTTGAATTCTCAATCGGATTCAAGGTTTTATTTTGGAAAAAATTAATTTAACTATGTACAC
>NZ_FOVK01000017.1 GCF_900115135.1 Proteiniclasticum ruminis
CCCCTAGGGGACTCGAACCCCTGATACCACCGTGAAAGGGTGGTGTCTTAACCGCTTGACCAAGGGGCCATAGTTAAATATTTAATTGGCGACCCAGAAGGGACTCGAACCCTCGACCTCCGGCGTGACAGGCCGGCACTCTAACCAACTGAGCCACTGGGCCATATATATGGTGGGAACAACAGGGATCGAACCTGTGACCCTCTGCTTGTAAGGCAGATGCTCTCCCAGCTGAGCTATGCTCCCATACATAATAAAAAATGGTGACCCCTAGGGGACTCGAACCCCTGATACCACCGTGAAAGGGTGGTGTCTTAACCGCTTGACCAAGGGGCCATATCGCCATTAATGAGTATTTATTTCCATCAGAATTAACCTAGGCGTTAACCTGACAAAGACTATAATACCTAACATTTAACAGACTGTCAACATTTTTTATGAAAAAAAATTCTAATTTGTTAGTAGCTGAGCTCCACCAAGGTGCAACCTTCCACATATTCCATGCCATGCTTTACACAAAAGTCCTGAATCTCATAGCTTCTTGCCCCAGGCTGCGCAAGAACCATTTTGATTCCATAGGCTTCCGCATCCTGAACAATTTCCAGTCCTCTGGTCGGATTGATGACCAAATTCAGCACCTCATACTTCACGTCTTCTCCCTCCAAGTCCTGGAAAGATTTAAAGACGGATGGATTCTCTTCTTTGGGGTGAAGTCCTGCAACATGGTATCCTCTCCGGTTCAGTTTCTGATAGATTCTGCCGGCATACTTCATTTCATTGAGAACATCCCCAGCCACGACCCAGTTCTTATACTTCAAAAAATCCTTTGCTTCCATAAAAACCCTCCTGTTTCAGGATGATGAGCTGATTCTATATCCCTATTATACTCATAGTTTTCTTAGAATTCCATACCTCAGTAAACTTAGACCAGACTTCTCATAAAGACAAGGAGAACCACATCCCTTATAATGAACATAAGATAACACATTAAGAGCACATGAAAGAAGAGGAATCATTATGGAAAAATATGACATTATCATTGTAGGAGGAGGCGCTTCGGGTGTTTTTCTCTCCTTGCTTTTAAAAGATTATGGTAAAGATGTTTTGCTTTTGGAGGCAAAAGACCGCATCCTCAAAAAGCTTCTCACCACAGGCAATGGAAGATGCAACATCACCAATGAGAATGTGATGAATGAGATTGAAGACCGCTATACAAGCTCAAATAAAAGGTATACTTTCTCCCCTCTCTACACCTATCCTTTAGAAGAGACCTTGAGCTATTTCAGCAGTCTTGGTCTGCACCTGAAAACCCTCGAAGATCGTAAAATGTATCCGCTATCACTTCAAGCCTCCTCTGTAGTGGATACGCTGAGGCTTTCACTGGAAGAAAAAGGCGTTCCTGTTCATCTTCAGTCCAAGGTGAAACACATCAGAAAAGATCCCGGTATATTCACCCTGACTACCGATGAGATGGAGTATCAGTGCAGGACTCTTGTCATCAGCACCGGAGGAATGTCTGCGCCTAACACAGGTTCAGACGGATCCATTTTTAAACTTCTGAAAGCATTCAAGCATACGATCATTACGCCTATGCCCGCGCTGGTTCAACTTAACCTGGATGCACCCTATCTTCGGGCTTTAAGCGGAGTGAAGCTGGATGGTAAAGCGACACTCTATACCAGCCAGGAGATTCTGCGGGTGGAAGAGGGTGAACTTCTCTTCACAGATTATGGCATATCAGGCCCCCCCATTCTCCAGGTGTCCCGTTTTGTCCATCCGAATCTCTTTGGGGGAAAACCCCTTTATCTACGACTGAATTTCTTCCCGGAGATGACAGAAGATGAGCTGAAAAATCTTGTCCTCAACCAGATGGCGCTGCTTTCCCACAGAACCTGCCAGGATGCACTAAGAAGTCTGCTCCCAGGAAAACTGATTCCAGTGCTGCTGAAAGAATCAGGGATACAGAAGCCCTCTTCTCTTGTCTCTGAAGTGGATCCAAAGCACTTTCTGACCCTAATTAAGCTCCTTCAGAACTGGGAGTTCCAGATCATGGGTACACAGAGCTTCAATAGTGCGCAGGGCACCTATGGAGGTGTGGATACCAGAGAGGTAAAGGAAACCTTAGAGTCTAAGATTGTTCCTGGGCTGTATTTCACCGGTGAAGTTCTGGATGTTCTGGGCGCCTGCGGCGGATATAATCTTCAGTGGGCCTGGTCTACAGCCGGAACCGTGATGAAAGCACTGACCAATCAGCTCTAAAAAGAGCAGGAAATCTCTACATCAGATTTCCTGCTCTTTCCTTTTCCCTGTCATTTTTTTCAGTCTTTCTGAAAATAAGGCTTCTGGACGTACTGGATGAACTCTTCCATATAACTGGCCCAGGCTCCTTCATTATGGGTTTTCCCTGCACCGATTTTAACCATCAGATCTTCCAGCGATGCCCCTTTTTTCAGTGCTTTCTTCAGAAAACGCATACTGTTGTCTATATAGGTTTGCGAATGCTCGTAGTCCACTTTTCCTTCTGCTTCTCTTTCCTCTTCTGTGCCCACCTGAAGGAAGATCCGGGCATTTCTATACTCCCCTTCTTTCTCCAGCATCTCTATAAAGGGCTCTTCCGAAACCCAGGACGCTAAGGAAAATACCCCCAGGGTCCCAAACATCTCCGGATATGTAGCACCGATGTAAGAGGTCATGAGCCCCCCCATGGAACTTCCCGCCAATGCACGGTATTCTCTTTCAGTTTTCAGTGGATATTCTTTTTCCAGAAGCGGAAGGATTCTTTCAATGAAGTGCTTCGCAAAATTACCCCCTTCCCCAGCCGATGAATAGTTCTCCACGATAAATGGCCATGGACCATACTCATCCAGCCTGCAAGCTCCAGCATTATCAATCCCAACAACAGCCATGGGCAAAGCTTCCTGTCTATCAATCAGAGCCTCCAAAGCTTCCTGGACGCCCCAGGTTACCCCGCCAAAGGCATCTTCTTTCTCAAAAAGATTCTGCCCATCAAACATATAAAGCACTGGCACTTTCTCCCCAGCTTTTAACCGCTCTGGAAGCAGCAGCCGAACTCTTCTTTTTTCTCCTGAGAGCATTTCAATATGGATATCCTCCCGTTTCACCCGCATACACCTCATCTTTTCTTTTTAACCATCATAACAGGAAAGCCTGTGGAATTCACGTTCCACAGGCTTTTTTTCTATAGGGAGTCTTTCTGGAAGGTCTGATCTCTTCTTGGGCCCACAGAGATGATAGAGCACTTGATCTCAAGAAGCTCTTCGATTCTGTCAATGTACTTCTTTGCATTCAGGGGAAGCTCTTCATAGGTTTTTGCTTCCGCCACACTGTCATCCCAGCCATCAAACTCTTCATATACTGGCTCGCATTCCGCCAGATCCTTTAAACTTGCAGGGAAGTAATCAATCACCTGATCCTTCAGCTTATATCCAACACAAATCTTCACCTTCTCAAGACCTGCCAAAGTATCAATCTTCGTCAGTACAAGAGAGGTCAGTCCAGAGACACGGATGGAAGTCTTCACGATGACAAGATCCAGCCAGCCGCATCTTCTGCTTCTGCCGGTGGTGGTGCCATATTCATGACCCTTTTCACGAATCCATTCTCCGACCTCATTTTCCAGCTCCGTTGGAAATGGTCCTTTTCCTACTCTTGTGGTATAAGCCTTGGTGACGCCTACAGCTCTCTCAATGAACCTTGGACCAACACCTGTTCCTGAAGCCACGCCACCTGCTGTGGTATTGGATGATGTCACATAGGGATAGGTTCCATAATCTATGTCCAGAAGCATCCCTTGAGCACCTTCAAAAAGAACTTTTTTACCTTTTCTGATGTCTTCATAAAGAACAACGGACGTATCCCGTACAAATGGTCGCACCCTGTTTCCAAGGGCAAGGTACTGCTGGAAAACAGTCTCCTCATCCAGTTCTTCTCCACCAAGAATCTCCGTAATATAGCGGTTTTTCTCCAGAAGATTCAGATGAAGCTTTTCCCGGAGCACATCCTCGTGAAGCAAATCGCAGACACGGATACCGGATCTCTCCACTTTGTCTGTATAGGCTGGTCCTATCCCTTTTCCTGTGGTGCCGATGTCGTTTTTTCCACGAGCCTTTTCCTTCAGCTGATCCAGCACCTGATGATACGGCATGATCACAGTGGCTCTGTCGCTCACCTGAAGAGTCTCAGGTGTGATTTCAACACCCAGGGCTTCCAGATACTCCACCTCTCTGAAAAATGCCGCAGGATCAAAGGCAACACCATTGCCAATGATGTTCTTCTTATTACCATGGATGATACCGGAAGGAATGAGATGAAGCTTATACTGCTTTTCCCCCACTTCCACGGTATGTCCCGCATTGTTTCCACCTTGAAAGCGAACCACAACCTCAGCACTTTCTGCCAGATAATCTGTGATTTTTCCCTTTCCTTCGTCACCCCATTGAGCACCAACGATTACTACTGTAGACATGATTTTTTCCCTCCAAATCAAATTGCCAGTACTATCTTAACAGAAACGGACAATCACATCAATTTTTTATTTATCATATGATTATATCGGAACGATAATTTAGACACGAATAATATCGTCCGTTTAAATGGCGAATGTACAGCTGAATCAGCCGGGAACTGTTTCATAGTCCCCCTTACCCTCACTTTTTCCTTGAGAATCAGGACAAAAACCCAGAGATTCGGTATAATAGAAGTACGAAGACCATCGATGTTCCAGACTTAGAGCGAAAGAAAAGGTGTGATCATTCATGGAAAAAGAAAAGACATCATCGAATTTTAACCTGCCGAATCTCATCACGTCCTTTAGAGTTTTATTGATACCTATATTTATCTATGTGTATTTCAAAAATCCAGAAGAGAATCTTCTCTATTCTGTCGTTATTTTCTTCGTGGCGGGGATTTCAGATTTCCTGGACGGGTATCTGGCAAGGAAGAACAATCTGGTGACTCCTTTTGGCACCGTCATGGACCCCTTGGCCGATAAGCTGATGCTTCTGACAGCCATTGTCTCCTATACCATCACCGATGTGATTCCCTATGCCATCTTGATTCTCGTGGGTGTTCGAGAGACTCTGATGATACTTGGAGGCATCATTGTTTATAAGATGGGGATCATCAACCCAGCCAACAGACTTGGTAAATTTGTTACTTTTTCCTTCTATATCGGAATTCTTACCCTGCTGTTCCAGAAAACCCTCGGAATCGCATTTCTCTTTTTCTCTGCAATACTTGGGTTTATCGCAGGATTCAGCTATATCAGAACCACTTTGGAAAAGAAAAAACAGAAAAATGAAGCATAAGAAAAAAGAGCCGCAGTACTGCAGCTCTTTTTATATGCCTGTAGCAACCTAATTGACTCAGTCCTCGTTGGACTGCAGATAAGTATCCATGAACTGCTTCGCAGATGCCAGGATGCTTTTGCTTTCTTTAAATGTTATTTTTTCTTTTGCCTCATCATAGAAAAGATACTGATACTCAAGAATTTCTTCTTCCTGAATCTGAACTTCTCCCATGGAAAAGCCCAAATAGAATGTCACAGTTTTTTCCACACCAGGCTTCGGTGAATACTTAGACTTCTCTTTGAACCCTTCAATGAGACGAACCCGAAGGCCTGTCTCCTCAAAAACTTCTCTCATCGCGGTTTCCTTGCTAGATTCCCCCTCTTCTTTATGCCCTTTTGGAAAATCCCAATGACCACCGTTTCTATGCCTGATCAGAAGGAACTCCTTCTTTTCGTTAATGATCACAGCACCATAAGACTTTTCTCTTTCCTGACCAAATTGAATGCCCAAATTAAACCTCCACTGGATTTTCATTTTGGTGCATCACGCTTGCACCAACCTCTACTTTCATTATACGGAAAATATACAAAAAGAAAAAGGCCTGATATCATCAAGCCTTGCTTACTTTCTTCCATATTAATTCTGATGGACCATATCCAAACGTGCGAACTTGGAGTACTGGCCAAGCCACGCCATTTTGATCGTTCCCACGGGACCATTTCTCTGCTTCGCAATGATACACTCTGCAATGTTCTTATCTTCCGTATCCTGATTATAGTACTCATCACGATATAGAAACATCACAAGGTCAGCATCCTGCTCGATGGAACCGGATTCTCTAAGGTCAGACAGCATGGGTCTATGATCCGCTCTTTGTTCAGGTGCTCTAGACAGCTGGGAAAGAGCAATGACAGGACACTGCATCTCCTTTGCCAGTGCTTTGATGGATCTTGAAATTTCTGAGACTTCCTGCTGCCTGCTTTCCCCTTTACCACTCATCAGCTGCAAGTAGTCGATGAGAATCAGATCTATTCCATGTTCCAGTTTCAGTCTTCTGCATTTGGAGCGCATTTCGGTCACAGAGATACCCGCTGTATCATCAATATAGATTTTAGCCTGGGAAAGCGGTCCTGAGGCTCTTGCGATGTTCTCCCAGTCTCTGTCATCCAGATCTCCATTACGGAGCTTTGTCAGCTCCACATTGGCCTCAGAACAGAGAAACTTATACGCCAGCTGATCCATACCCATTTCCAAAGAGAAAATCGCAATGGATTTCCCTTCTCTTAAAGCAGCATGCTCCGCCAGGTTCAACGCGAAGGTGGTCTTTCCCATGGAAGGTCTTGCCGCAATCAGCACCATGTCTCCTTTCTGGAAACCTGATGTCATTCTGTCCAGCTCCGGAAAGGGAGTAGAAACACCCGTGGTGGTCCCTTTATTGTTGTAAACTCTCTCAATCTCCACAAATCCACGTTCAAGGATGGTACTGATGGCTTCAAACCCACCAGAATTTCTCTTTTCCGCAATATTGAAGATTCTTTTCTCCGCATCCTCCACCACCACATTCACTTCATCCTGTTTGGTGTAGCTGTCGTCCATAATTTCTGTAGAAGCACGGATCAGTTTTCTCAGCATGGATTTATCAGAAACAATATTGATATAAGACACCAGATTCAACGTGGTGGGAACAGAAGAGGCAATCTCCGTGAGATACGAAATGCCTCCCACGTACTCCAGCTTGTCGATGGATTTCAGATGGTCCGCCAAGGTGACTAAGTCGATGGGAGTATCCTTGGTGAACAGATCCAAGATGGCCTGAAAAATAATCTTATGCCCATCACGGTGGAAATCATCAGCCTGAAGCTTTTCTAAAACCGTGGCTATGGCATTCTTGTCAAGAATCATAGAGCCGATGACAGACTGTTCTGCTTCCTGGTTGTTCGGCATGATTCTCAGCGGTCTATTTTCCATACTCATCTTCTCCTTATACTAAAATTAACTTCAGAAGTTCTTCAATGTCTTTTACTGGTGTGACTTTGATATCTTCCATGGAAGTGGAAATATCCTGACGGTTGTCATAAGGCACCACCACATGTTTGATTCCTTTTCTTCTTGCCCCATAGACTTTCTCAAATATGCCACCCACAGGCTTTATTTTGCCACGGATGGATATTTCTCCAGTGACCGCCATATCTTGTCTTATAGGCTTATTCTGAAGGGCAGAAATGATGCATACAGTGATGGCCGCCCCGGCAGACGGACCATCAATCTTGGCTCCTCCAATGACATTGACATGAATGTCATAATCGCTCATATCAAGGCCAGTGATTTTCCGGATGACAGAGGCAGCGTTGAAGACGGAATCCTTTGCCATACTGCCTGCAGTATCATTGAACCTGACAATACCCTTGCCTTTTTCTTTCGCAGGATAGACCATGGTTTCAATTTCTAACGTAGAGCCTACAAATCCGGATACAGCGAGACCATAGATATGGCCAACCTCGGTCTCATGTTCCAGATTATGCACCTCATAAGGAGTGATTCTTGATATCTGGATCACTTCTTCAATGTCTTTTACTGTGACTAGAATCCTTTTTCCATCTTCGATTCTTCCCTCATAAAGAATGGCTCCATAGGCATCTGCCAAAAGATTGATGGCTTTTCTGCCTTCTATGGTGTAGTTGGAGATTATCTCCGCGACACCTTCTTCCATATCAATCTGCAGTTTATTTGCTGCATCCTGAACAATTCTCTGGATATTCTTCGATGTCAGTGGCTCAAAAAATACTTCGGTACAGCGTGATCTGAGTGCAGGATTGATTTCCTCGGGCTCTCTGGTGGTTGCACCGATGAGCACAAAATCCGCTGGTGCTCCATTGTCAAAGAGGTATTTGACGTATTGTGGGGTCCCCTCATCATCCGGGTCATAATACGCGGAGGAGAACTCCACTCTCTTATCTTCAAGAACTTTTAACAGCTTGTTTTGTAGAATCTCATCCAGCTCGCCGATCTCATCGATAAAAAGCACACCACCATGGGCTTCAGTAACCAGCCCCAGCTTAGGCTCCGGTATACCACCTTCAGCCAGATCCCTTTTGCTTCCCTGATAAATAGGGTCATGAACAGATCCTAGAAGAGGATTGGTGATTTCACGAGGGTCCCAGCGCAGTGTTGTACCATCTACTTCCACAAATTTCGCATCTGCCTCATAAGGAGTGAAACTGAGCTTCTTCGCCTCATTCAGCGCGATTCTAGCTGCTGTGGTCTTTCCTACCCCTGGAGGTCCATATAGAATGATATGCTGCGGATAAGGAGAGGAGATTTTTGAAAGAAGAGACTTAATGGCTCTTTCCTGTCCTACAATCTCATCAAATGATTCCGGTCTTAGAAGGGATTGAAGATTCTTTGCCAGATGCTTCTCATCAAGAGCCACCAGGTCTTCATACTTCTTCGTGGTCTTGGCATTTTCAGGACCTTTTTTCTTACGAAGCACATGGAGTCTCATTTCATCGATGTACTTATCCTGTTTGTCCATGAGCTCTTTTTCTACTTCTTCTTCCACTTTTCTCTGGATATAGTTTCTTGCGATGATTTCAGATATCCATTTATTGGTGTCATCCACCATGTCTGTCAGATTGTCTTCATCAGGCATCACAAGCTTGGACATACCATCGGATGCTATCATATTGACCGCATAAGCTCTTTGAAGGGTATCTCCTTCCATATGCTTCTTCAGCCTGAATTTATTGATTCTTGTTTTAATGGCTCCCTTATCGAGAACATTCTCCAGTATATCCAGCTGAACATTAATCTCCGCTTGAATATCGCTGTCCTCGTAAAAAGATCTATTGAATGATTTACTCAAATTTTTGCTCCTTTAGCCTTCTTGCACAGTAACCTTCAGTTTCGTACTGATTTCAGGATAGATCTTCACTTCCACGTCGTAGCTGCCTACGAGTTTGATGGTTCCTACCAGTACTTTTTTCTTGTCAAAATCAGTATTGAAGGTTTTATTGATCAGTTCGGCAACATCCTTATTCGTAATTGCACCAAAAAGTCTGCCGTTTTCGCCGACTTTTGTCTTGATGATGAGATCTTTATTTCTTAATAAATCTGCTAGCTTTTGTGCTGCTTCTGTTTCTTCCAGCTTGATTCGTCTTTCATTTTCTTTCTTCAGATTGACGATATGAAGATTTTCCTGGGTAGCTTCCTGAGCGAGCTTTCTTGGGAACAGATAGTTTCTTGCGTATCCATCGGATGCTTCAAGAACATCTCCTTTTTTTCCCATATTCTTAACATCTTTTAAAAGTATAATTTTCATATGTTACTCTCCTCTTTTCTATGTTTTGTGATGGCCTCCATGAGCATCTCAAATGCCTCTTCTAATGTGCAGTCCTTGATTTTAGCTCCTGCCATGGTCATATGACCACCTCCACCAAGTTCTTCAAGGATCAGCTGGACATTCAGCTCTTTGAGAGACCTTCCATTGATTATTATATCATTATCCTGACGAGTTAAAACAAATGCCGCATGAATGTCTTTAAAATTAGCCAGTTCATCTGCAGCCTGAGCGGAAAGAACAGGGTCCTCTGAGTCATCAACGGTGGCTATGGCCATCTTGTCAATGATCACCGCATTTCGAATGATCTCTGCTCTTCTATTATAGCTTTCAAGATCCTGTGCAAACATCTCACGCACTTCTTGTGTTCTTGCTCCTTGTCTTTTCAGGAAGGAAGCTGCTTCAAAAGTACGCACACCGGTCTTGAAATTAAAGCTCTTGGTATCCACACGAATCCCCGCGAACAAAGCTTCTGCCTCCAGTACTGACATTTCCGGTTTGTCGAAAATATATTGGATGAGCTCTGTCACAAGTTCTGACGTCGAAGAGGCATAGGTCTCAATAAATGACAGCACTGCCCCTGTAATCTGATCCGGAGTTCGTCTATGGTGGTCAATGATGACCACTTTATCAAACATACTGATGATCTCATTGGACAGCACATGATTTCTGGCATGAACATCCACGATGATCAGCGTATCCTCTTTCTTCACCTTGGCCTTTGCTCTTTCCAGAGATATGATGTCTTCTTTGTACTCACTAAGTTCAATGAACTTGTCATATATAGGACGGATGTTGAGATACGGTTCTTCATTGATGATAACCGCTTTTTTTCCTAGTCCCCTGGCGATGACTTTAATGCCCACCGCAGAACCAAAACAGTCCATATCCGGATTTTTATGCCCCATGATATACACCCGATGGCTGTCTTTTATAATCTCCTCCAGAGCATGAGCCACCACTCTCGATCTGACTCTGGACTTCTTTTCAATTTCTTTGGAAGAGCCGCCATAGAAGGATAAATTGGTGGGGGTCTTAATGACCACCTGATCTCCCCCTCTACCAAGAGCAAGTTCTTTCGCCGCTTTGGAAAGGCTCTGATTCTCTTCCGGGTTTTTCCCGCCTTTTCCAATACCTATACTCAGGGTGGGTTCTATAGAATTGCCCTGATGGATGTTCTTGATGTGGTCCAGTACCGGGAACTTTTTTCGAATCTGTTCGTGAATGTAATACTCAGGCACCACCATCATAAATTTATTGCTTTCATATTTCCGAACCATGGCTTTCAGCTCATGGCCATAGGAGTAGATATAATTTTCGATCTCTGCCAGAAGAAACGGCTTCTTTTCCGAGTCCACACTATTCAAAAGATCGCTGTAATTATCCACTTCTATGGATAGAACGGATGTGATTTTCGCCTCTGCTTCTTTTACCATGGAAATATCATGGAACACCACAATTCTAAGATTCTCTTCAAATTCTTTTTCCTGGTGTTTTACAGGAATCACAAGAACCTGATAATTTTTCTCATGGATCTTAATTTCCAGCTCTTTACTTTCAGAAACGCCTAATATCTCACTTTTATAATCGGATGTGATTTCTTCCAGACGAAAATTATGGTGTTTTTCTTTAAAAAGCTCCAGGGTCTCTTTGTTGTACCAGATGATCTCTCCGTTCTCTCTCACAAGAACAATGGGAATGCTGCTCTTTTCCAGAGCCGCTATCACCGTATTGGACATTTTCGTGAGAATATTTACAACAAATCTCTCCCATCGTTTTTTCTTGTAGGTATACAAGCTGTTGAAATAGAACACCACGATGGCAAATGCAACGAGCAATCCCGTGGCAAAAAGCCACTGTCCCGTAACATACAGAAGAACAATGGAAAGGATAATCAGCAGGTTGTAGATATAGTCGCTTCTTCGATACTCGTAGTATTTTTTCATACGATCTCCTTGTTCATCCTTCTTTAATGTTACTGCTGCTGCCTGCTTTTCAGTAGTGAGTACAGACCATTGTCCGTCAGTTTTCTAAAATCAAAAGCACTGTCGATGATCCCTGCAATGGCTATGAAGCTCACAAGACTTGACCCGAAAATAAAGAAGAGAATGACGATTCTAAAGACTGTGGGATACTTTAACTTTACTTCCATCAGATAACTAAGTAAAGACATCCCTCCTATAATTCCTGTGATGCTGAATATATTGTTACCCAAGGACATCAAAGCCTCGCCATAGTCAAACCCTATATAAACCAGTAAGATACCAATCATGGACAGAAAGAGACTTCCCATGATCAGATACATATTGGATTTGATCTCACTGAGTCTTGGCAGTGGTGTCACATAAATTCCCAGTCTTTTGAAGACCACTTGAGAAACTTTATAAACAAAAGCAGCCGAAATCATCGCATACATGAGAAGCACACTGGGAAGGAGCATGATAAGACCTTTTACTGTGAGATTGGTGAAAAAGATCAGTGCTGCATTATCTTCCACATTGCCGCCAAGGCTCTCCACCTGTTCCAGTATGGAGGGTAAAGCGTTTTTGATGTCCATCACGAAAACTTCAATATACTCCATCAGAGTATAGTCTGTCAGGAATCTGATTTCTATGAGAAACATTGCAGTGATTCCTACTGCAATGGCTAGAGCAAGAACCACAAAATTAGCCAATGGTCCTTTTTTCTTCGATATCATATACACAAGACCGACACCCATGCTGTAGTTCAGAATGGTCATGGTAATTCCATAAATCGGATCTGTGAGTACGGTCACCAGTATCGTGGTGGCCACAAAGGATAGGATGGTGTTGTTTCTTCCACCCCTATGATAGATCAGCGCAACGATGATCGGCGCAACCACCAATGAAATTGTATTGAAAAACGGTAGAGTCCCCAGCAGTGAAAACACCGCAAGAAGAGCTACGAGCATAGACGTTGTAACGAGTTTGTTTGTTTTCATCATTGTATTCATATTTAGCTCCATTTTACTTATTATCTTGAATTTTAGCATATATGCTCAGAAGAATGAATGTGCTTTTCACTTAATATTCATTGTTCTACGCACATATCGGTACTAGGATAGCAAAAAACCGTGACCCAAGGGATCACGGTTTCATCAATTAATCTTGTGTGAATGGAAGTAATGCGATATTTCTGGATCTCTTGATTGCATCGGTCAATGTTCTCTGATGCTTAGCACATGTTCCGGAAATTCTTCTTGGAAGAATCTTTCCTCTTTCAGTGATGTACTTTCTAAGCTTGGAAACATCTTTATAATCTATATGATCAACCTTATCAACACAGAAAGAACAAACTTTTCTCTTCGCTCTTCTTCCTCTAGGGTTATTTCTCTTGAAATCCCTGGATGAGTTTTCTCTGCTCATTTTTTTTCCTCCTTACCTATCGTTTAGAATGGAATATCTCCATCATCTATGGGCGTCATATCCTCATAGGATGAGCCATACTCCTGGCTTGAGTTGTCTGAGTATCCACCTTCACCGGACTGGTTCTTATTGCCCCACTCCAGGAATTTGATTTCCTCAGCAACTACTTCAGTGACATATCTTCTTCCGCCATCTTTAGCCTCATAAGATCTGGTCTGAATTCTTCCGGAAACACCCATGAGTTTTCCTTTGCTCATATACTGAGCAGTGGATTCAGCAGACTTGCCCCAGATCACTACTGGAATAAAATCAGCTTCTCTTTGGTTGTCCTTGGAAAAACGTCTGTCAACAGCTAATGTGATCGTAGTAACCGCAGTTCCGGATCCTGGCGTATACTTCAGCTCGGGATCTTTTGTTAGTCTACCAATTAAAACCACTTTATTCATTGCTGCACCATCCTTACTTGTCTAATTTAACGATAATATGTCTCAGTATGCCATCAGTAATTCTGAATATTCTGTCTAACTCTTTAGGTAATTCAGCTTCTGCCTGGAAATTTACCAGAACATAAATACCTTCGTTAACTTTGTCTATTTCGTAAGCAAGTCTTCTCTTACCCCATAGATCAACGTTATCAATGATACCACCTTCTGTTTCAATTACACCCTTGAACTTCTCAACAGCAGCAGTTACTGCCTCCTCGTCAAATGATGGATGTAGTATGAAAATAGTTTCATAGTTTCTCATCATGTCACCTCCTCCCCCCGGACTAAGGCCACGATTTTCGCGGCGGGGATTACATCATTAAATTTTAGCACTTATGACGTTATTATGCAAATATTATTTTTCAGTAATCACTTTTTTCGCATCTTTTTCAAATTTATTTCGCGGAAGCATGACGATCCTGTCGCATCCCTTGCATTTGATTTTAATGTCAGCTCCTAATCGGGTCACTTCCCATAGATAGCTTCCGCATGGATGCTGCTTTTTCATTTGGACAATGGTTCCAAGCTCATATTCTTTAATCAACTCGCTTCATTCTCCTTAATCTTCATTATACTGATCTTTGACAGTTTATAGAGGGCTTTATACATCAGACCATCTTCCAGACGCTCCTCCACCTTTGGAAGCTCGGTTTCTGTAAAGCGCATGCTGATTCCACAGCTGCCGATGATCTGTGGTGGGGTGGGATATACTGCATGAGGAATCTCGTGTTTCTTGAGATCTTCTTCTCCTACTAACGCATCTGTTGTATTCTTAAAAACCAATAAGTAAAAATCCATGAAAATCCTCCAGTACACACTTTCTTTTAGATTATTATACACGAATCTCTTATTTTTACCTCAATCAACCAATACACATTTCTCTAAATTTGATGTAAA
The DNA here is from genome assembly GCF_900115135.1 of Proteiniclasticum ruminis. GTDB lineage: Bacteria > Bacillota > Clostridia > Clostridiales > Clostridiaceae > Proteiniclasticum > Proteiniclasticum ruminis_A. The sequence goes on from NZ_FOVK01000017.1 coordinate 14,414, forward strand.
TTTTTTTCTTTTTCATACCAATTATTCGTTAATGTTCTATAATTATTGATAAGAAGAATTGGGAGATAAGAATATGATTTATTTAGACAATGCATCCACGTCTTTCCTTAAGCCTCAAGGGGTTTATGAAGCTGTTGATAGAACTCTTCGAAGTGGATCGGGAAATCCAGGAAGAGGAGCCAACCGGGTTTCCATGGAAGCCGCCAAAATAATACACTCTACTCGAAAATCACTGGCTGATTTATTTGGTGTAGACCAGCCTGAACATGTGATCCTGAAATCCTCTGTGACTGAATCAATTAATACAGTATTGCTTAGCCTTCTGAAACCTGGAGATCATGTAGTTTCTTCTGTGATGGAGCATAATTCTGTTCTACGACCTTTGGAGAAGCTTCGATTAGATGGAGTGATCACCTATGATCTTCTCCCCTGCAGCAGCGAAGGCTTGATTGATCTCAATAAACTCAGTGAGGTTGAGAAAAAGAATACAAGAGCCGTTATTCTGTCCCATGCCTCCAACCTTACTGGTACCATTCAGCCCGTTGGAGAAGTCCGATCCAGACTGAAGAATAAAGATATTTTCATCATCATAGACACCGCGCAGACCGCCGGCTATATTCCTGTCAAGCTACATGAGATGGATGTCGATGTGATTGCATTCACTGGTCATAAAGGTCTTCTTGGACCTCAAGGAACTGGTGGCTTTGTGTTGAACAACCGGATCAATGAAGTATTGAACCCTATTTTCACTGGAGGTACTGGTTCTGATTCTCTTAGCTTACAACAACCTTCCTATCTTCCTGATAAATTTGAGGCTGGTACTCACAATTTGCCAGGAATCGCAGGATTAGGTGCAGGCGTTCAGTATCTTCTGGAAACGCATGACAACTTAATATCTTTAGATACTATTTATATATCCAACTTGATGTTATCAGCCCTTTCGAACATGACGAAAGTTCATCTGATTGGCTCACCTGATGCCCATGACAGAATACCAAATTTTTGTCTTTGGTTTGACAACTACACTCCTTCTGAAGCAGGTTTTATCTTAGAAAGTCAGTTCAACATCATTACAAGAACAGGATACCACTGCGCTCCATTAGCTCATAAAGCGTTGGGAACAGAAAACACAGGGGCTCTTCGTATCAGTTTTGGACATTTTACTACAAGGGATGAGGTAGAGCAGCTCCTTGTGGCACTAAAATATTTAGATGAGGTGAATTATGGAGACTAACAGAACTTCATACATTAAGAAATATGACAAGATCCTGATTTACATTACTGTGTATACTATCGTATTCTTTCTTTTTGTGAAGACACTTCCCTATACCATCCCTTTTGTCCTGGCATTTGCCATTGCCGCCATTGTCAGTCCCGTGGTGAAGAAACTTATCGTGTGGACCCGCGAGAAAATCAATGAAAATTTCCTGATCCTCGTCACCCTACTGAGTTTTTATGGTCTTTTGGGCACTCTCATTGTTTCACTGATTATTCGTCTTGTAAATCAGAGCATATTACTAGTTACGAACTCGATCAACTATCTCAATGAGAACTATGACAGTATCGCATCGTGGATTCAGGCTCAGTATGAATGGATTGCATCCAATATTCAGGAACTGGATCCCAGTATTATCGAAACAGGCGGCGAGATGCTCACCAGTGCATTGGCTTCATTGCAGGAAGTTGTCATCACGTTAGGCAAAGCGATTGGTGGTTTCACATTGAGTATAGTCGCAGGACTTCCTAATCTGATGCTGATTATCATCTTTACCATCGTTTGCTCTTTCTTTTTTACCAAGAAGCTGCTGAATAATCCAGAATTTATATATGCTTATCTCCCTACATCCGATCGGGAAGAGAACAAAGTAAAAAACATCATCACCCAGGGGAAAAATATGGTTGTCCGCTATGGTGTATCCTATATGCTGATCATCCTCATTACGGGTATGATTTCTGTAGTGGGTTACCTCATTCTTGGAGTTCCTTATCCGCTGGTCTTAGGACTAATCACAGCATTTCTTGATCTTCTGCCAGTCTTGGGTGTTTCTGCGGCATATGTTCCGCTTGCGGTTTACTACTTCTTCCAGGGGAACTACACCGTACCCATAGGTCTAGGTATTCTTTGGATCATTGTTGCAGTTGGCAGAAACATATGGGAACCTAAAATTCTATCCAGCAGTCTGGACATAAACCCAGTCATCACCATTGGAGCCATCTTCATCGGACTTAAAATGGCTGGAGTCTTAGGAATGTTTTTCCTGATATTTATGGCAGTAGGCTTTAAAGTACTCCAAACTGTCGGCGTTCTCGATACCTTCCAATCGAGCGAACCTAAGAAAACGAAGACCCATGGCAAAAAATGAAACAAGAAATAAGAAGAGTGCAGCAAATGCTGCACTCTTCTTATTTCTTCTCTAAGCCTAGAGCCTTATTCATCGCGTAAATCTCTTCATCAGACAACGTATATTTCGATGTCCCCTTAGAAATCGGCTTCGCATATGATGTGCTGATATTTCTTCCAAAGATACTGGTTATGACAACACCGTCATTTTTATTGTCTAAAAGTGCAACACTGTAGCTAAGATCACTTCCAATGTCCTCAAAAGCTTTGAATCTTACAACTCCAACCTTCTGGATGCAATGATTGACCTGATTGCTTAAAAGCTTCAAATCCTCCAATGCCACTTTCGCATCCACATAGGTTTCATCAATTTTTTTCTGGTAGCCCTTTATCATATCCTCAAGACTACCTTTGTCGGCATCCTTCATCAGAAGATTGTATCTCTTCTTCAGTTTCCTGTTTGATACAAGCATAGAGATAAAAAACACAACCATGATTATGAAAGATGCTGCTATAGCCAGCAAAACTATTTCCAAATTGTTATTGATAAATGTACTGATGATTGTAAAATCCATGTTTACTCCTACTCTTCCAGTCTCAGATACTCAAGCAATCGATTGAGGTCTTCCATACTGTAATACTCAATTTCTATTTTCCCTTTGTTTTTAGCTTTCGGTTTTAATAATACTTTCGTTCCCATGTTTTTGGCAAGTCTTTTTTCAATATCTTTATAGTAAGGATCCAGTTTCATTTTTCTCGCTACTGGCTTTACCTTATGGAAAGTAGTCACTAATCTCTCTGTTTCACGGACGCTTAAACCTTCATCGATTACTTTTTGGGCAGCCAAATACTGATCCTCACTGCTTTCAAGCCCAAGTAATGCTCGACCATGTCCTTCACTGAGACTTTCTTCTATAAGAAACTGCTGGACTCTCTCATCAAGTTGAATGAGCCTCATGGTATTCGCAATACTTGTTCTGGATTTTCCGATCTTTTTTGCCAGATCTTCTTGCGTCAGCTTAAAATCATGTATGAGTCTTTTGAATGCCGAAGCTTCTTCAATAGGATTGAGATCCTGTCTTTGGATGTTTTCAATTAGTGATACTTCAAGGACTGTAGAGTCTGCAATATCCATAACAATGACAGGCACTTCCTTGAGGCTGGCTTTTTTGGCGGCTCTCCACCGTCTTTCACCAGCAATGATGCTATAATCCTCCCCATCCTTTTGAACAATGATCGGCTGTATCATTCCATGTTCTTTGATAGATTCTGAGAGAAGTACCAGTTTATCCTCATCAAAGTATTTTCTGGGCTGTTTTTTGTTCGCCTTGATCTTATTAATATTCAATACAGTTATAATCTCTTCTTCCTCAGGAATCAGCTGATTTAACCCTTTCCCTAATCCAAACTTTTTTGCCATTACTTACCTCCTTTTTGCTTGCGTAAAAACTCATGTGTTAAATCTTCATAGGCTTCTGCACCTTTAGCTCTAGGATCATACAGTGCGATCGGCATCCCGAAGCTTGGAGACTCGGCCAGTCTGATATTTCTCGGAATGGAGCTCTCATAGACAAGCTCACCAAAATAGGATTTCAGCTCTTCTGCCACCTGAATTTGCAGGTTTCTTCTTGGGTCAAACATCGTTAATACAACACCTTCAATTTCCAGATTCTTATTCAGTCCTTTCTTAACCTTTTGAATGGTCTTTACCAACTGACTGATTCCTTCAAGTGCGTAATACTCGCATTGCATTGGTATGAGAACACTGTCCGAAGCTGTGAGTGCATTGATGGTCAGAAGACCAAGTGATGGAGGACAGTCGATGATAATAAAATCAAATTCTTCTTTCAGCGTTTGCAGCTTCGTTTTCAGTATGGATTCCCGATTCTCCATATAGCTCAATTCAAGATCTGCACCCGCCAAATTCATATTGGAAGGAATTATTTTTAGGTTTTCTATATTCTCGACGGAAATAACCGTATCATTGATATCTGTTTCATCAATCAGTAGTTCATAAGTGGTGTTTTCTATGTTATCTTTATCAACGCCAAGCCCACTTGAGGTATTCCCCTGGGGATCAATATCGATAACAAGAACTCTATGTCCCTGCAGTGCAATATACGCTGCAAGATTGATGTTTGTGGTCGTCTTTCCTACACCACCCTTTTGATTGAAAATACTTACAATCTTCATAAAAGTCCTCCTGTCCTATTCTCTTACTGTTGATTATAACCTTATTATTTGATTTTTCATAGTAAAGCTGCAATGTTTCACGTGAAACATTGCGGTTGCAGACAATAAAATGGAATGTTTCACGTGAAACATTCCTGGTTTGTATTTCTGCTGAATCTATATTTCTCAAGACTTCTGCGAACTTTGGTAAAATAAAACTACACTATTCATTATTGTAGGTTTCTTTCTCTGATATTTGGACATAAACTACATTTCAGGTGGGTGAAAAAATGCCAACAATAAAAATGTTTCACGTGAAACATTCCACGTGAAACATTCAGTTTCCTTATTTGATTAACGATTTCTTGATGGCTGCAGAAGATCTTGGGTAAATCTTAGGTGTATTTTTAACTTTTTCGATGATCACCAGATTATGCTTGTAATCCATTCCTTCAATTGAAATTTCTTTGATTTCACGGATCTTTCCACCTAAAACTGTAATGGCTTTACTTGCTTCTTTTATTTCTTCCTCTACTGCTGGTCCTTTTAAAGCCACAAAATACCCGCCTTTTTTCACATAGGGGATGCAAAGTTCAGAAAGTAGTGTGAGATTTGCAACGGCACGTGATACCGCGATGTCATAGTTTTCACGATGCTCTTCAAGTCTTCCGCCATCCTCGGCTCTGCTATGAACAAACTGAACGTCAGACAGGTTAAGTTCTTCAGATACTGCTTTTAAAAAGTTCAGTCTTTTATTCAAAGAATCCAGTAAAGTGAGTTTCACCTCTGGCATCATTATTTTAATAGGAATGCCAGGGAACCCAGCACCTGTGCCCACATCAATGATATTACTTGCTTTCAACACTTCCTTGAATTCAAATACTTTTATCGAATCAATGAAATGTTTCTTGAAAATCTCTTCATCTTCTGTAATAGCAGTTAAATTCATCTTCTCATTCCACTCTTTAAGAAGATCTTTATACTTCTCAAATTGCTCGTACTGATTTTTATCAATCGTAATGCCTAGGTTCTTTACACTTTCTTCCATCAATTCAAAATACATCTCATCTCTCCCGGCTTTTTTTCTTCGTCTCCAAGTAAATCTGAATGACTGTAATGTCTGCAGGGTTCACGCCTGATATTCTCGAAGCTTGCCCCAGGTTCACAGGTCTGAGCTTATTCAGTTTCTGGGCTGCTTCGATTCTTAACCCTTTAATGGTGAAGTAATCCTCAATTCCATCAAGCTTTTTCTGCTCATATTTTGCAAACTGTGCGACCTCATCAAACTGCTGCTTTATATAACCTTCGTACTTGCTCATAATATTGACTTGTTCTTGGATGTCGATACGAAGCTGTGGTCGGTCCAGATCAAAATCTGCTACTTTAAAATAATCCAACTCTGGACGCTTGATGAGTTCATACAGCGATGTAGGCTTCTTCAGCTCTGTTGAACCTTTCTTTTCCAATAACTCGTTTACTTCCCGTTTTCCTGTAACCTGAACATTTTTCAGACGTTCCAGTTCTTTCTCAATCATTTCTTTTCGGTATAAGTATTTCTCATATCTCTCATCTGAAACCAGACCTACTCTTCTGCCGATCTCTGTAAGTCTCAGATCTGCATTGTCCTGTCTTAGCAGCAGTCTGTATTCCGCACGACTGGTCATCATTCGATAGGGTTCATTGGTTCCTTTTGTCACCAGATCATCGATGAGTACACCAATATAACCTTGTGAGCGGTCCAGAACCATGGCCTCTTCTCCTTTGATTTTCAGTGAAGCATTGATACCTGCAACAATCCCCTGAGCGGCTGCTTCTTCGTAGCCAGAAGTTCCATTGATCTGGCCTGCACCATAAAGCCCTCTAATGTTTTTGAATTCTAAGGTTGGAAATAACTGAAGAGGATCGATCATCTCATATTCTATCGCATATCCCGTTCTCGTGATCTCAATGTCTCTGAAAGCTGGAATGGTTTTAAGCATCTCAATCTGAACTTCCTCTGGAAGAGAAGAGGACATGCCTTGCACATACATCTCATTTGTTTCTTTTCCTTCAGGCTCTACGAAGATCTGATGTCTCGATTTATCCGGAAACCGGTAAATTTTATCTTCAATAGATGGGCAATATCTTGCGCCAACACCTTCTATGCTTCCATTAAACATGGGAGACCGGTCCCTGTTTCTTGCAATTACTTTATGTGTTTCTTCGTTGGTATAGGTAAGATAACAGCTGATTTGATTACGGTCAACGGGCGCTTCGAGGTAGTGGTCGTGCACAAAAGAGAAGGGTATAATCCGATCATCTCCCTTTTGCTCTTCCATCAAAGAAAAGTCGATGCTTCTCTTATGAACTCGTACCGGTGTACCTGTCTTGAAACGATGCATTTCAAATCCGATTTTTTCTAGATTCTCAGACAGAAGCTTAGAACTTGCGAGTCCATTGGGACCACTCTCATAGGATGCTTCACCAATAATAATCTTACTTGCCAGGTAAGTACCAGTACAAAGAATAACAGCTTTTCCCATGAAATTACCACCATTTCTAGTAGCAACGCCTTGTACTTCTCCGTTCTCGACGAGAAGATCTGTCACCTCAATCTGCCTTAAGAAAAGATTCTCAGTATTTTCAATAACCTTTCTCATCTCTTTCTGGTACTCGACTTTATCAGCCTGCGCTCTAAGAGAATGAACTGCAGGGCCTTTGGATGTATTCAACATCCTTGACTGAATCAGGGTTTTGTCAATATTGACACCCATCTCTCCTCCAAGTGCATCGAGCTCACGAACCAAATGACCTTTGGATGTTCCTCCGATATTTGGATTACATGGCATAAAAGCCAAACTTTCTATATTCATGGTGCACATAAGGGTTTTTAATCCCAGTCTTGCTGAAGCCAGTGCAGCCTCACAACCCGCATGTCCAGCTCCTACAACAATCACATCATAGTGACCTGCTGTATATGTTAACATAATCTTTCACCTCTATTTTCCTATACAGAAATCGCTGAATATTTTATCCACCAGATCTTCAGATAGGGTATCTCCAGTTATTTCGCCAAAATAATTCCATGAAGCATTAAGATCAATGGCCGCCAAGTCTAAGGATATCCCTTGGTCTATGGCTGTCTTTGCTGCATACATTTTTTCATTTGCACGCATCAGTGCTTCTTTGTGTCTTCGGTTCGTTACCATGTAGTCTTTTGCTTCCACTTGTCCATGGAAGAACAGCTGCTTGATTTTATCTTTCAGCTCATTAAGTCCATAGCCGTTAAGGGCTGATACCTGAATGGTTTCACCCAGGTCGTAGCCGTCCAGTTTCAGCTTCTCTTCTAAATCTACTTTGTTGATTAATGTTACTATTTTTCTATCTTTTATATATTCTATTATATCAATATCTTCTCGATCCAGTGGCCTGGAACTGTCCAGGACAAACACTATCAGATCCGCTTCGTCAATCTTGCTTTTGGAACGGTCCACACCAATCCTCTCAACGACATCATCCGTTTCTCTGATACCAGCGGTATCTGTTATTTTTATTGGAATACCATCAATATTGAGATACTCTTCGATGATGTCTCTTGTGGTTCCTGGAATATCCGTAACAATAGCTCTATTCTCTTTCAGAAGCGCATTCATGAGTGAACTCTTGCCCACGTTAGGTTTTCCAATGATGGCGATACTTAGTCCATCTCGGATGATCTTTCCTTCCTCTGAGGTTCTAATAAGGCTTCCAACTTTCTGGAGAAGTCCTGATAGTTTCTCACTGACTTCCTGACCTGTTGTAAACTCCAAATCCTCTTCTGGGAAATCAACCGTTACTTCTATAAAAGCCAAAAGATTCAGGATGCTGTCTCTGATCTCTTTTATTTCTGCAGAAAGCTTACCGCCGCTCTGCTCCAATGCAGCTTTCATGGAAAGATCTGTTTTAGCCTGAATGATATCAATGACTGCTTCTGCCTGGGAAAGATCGATGCGTCCATTGAGAAATGCCCTCTTGGTAAACTCTCCAGGTTCTGCTGGTCTAGCACCTGCATGAAACACCTCATTAAGAACAGATTCTGTTGCCACTCTGCCTCCATGACAGTTGATTTCCACCACATCTTCTGCAGTGAAGCTCTTGGGTCCTTGGAAGAAGCTCACAAGGACTTCGTCGACAATCTCACCATCAGGACGAATGATATGTCCATACTGGATGGTCCAAGGTGCAGCTTCCATGAAATCTGTTTTATTTTTTATCCTGAATATCTTTGACACGATCTCTTTGGATCTGTCTCCAGATACCTTTATGATTGAAACACCACTTTCACCTACAGCTGTTGAAATTGCAGCTATTGTATCGTATGCTCTCATAAAAAACCTCCTAAGGTTTCTGACTCTATCATCATAGAACTACATGGTAGTCCTTTATTCTCAAATGAATTGAAGCGGTATGCTTCTGAACAATTCTATAGTGATTTTAAAAGAATTTCAAGTCTCTCTAAAGAGGCACTTTTGACTATTCTTAACCATTACTTTGATTTATGCTTTTTTTGCTACAAAAAAGCCTGAGATGATCTCAGGCTCCTGCATTACTTATCCAGTTCTATGACAACTCTTCTAAAAGGTTCCTCACCAACACTACGTGTTGTGATTCCATCGATTTTCTGAAGCTTAGAATGAATGATTCTTCTTTCATATGGATTCATAGGTTCAAGCTTCATACTTCTTCTGTACTTCTTCACCTTGTAGGCTGTCTTTTCTGCTAATCTTTCCAGTGTCTCTTCTCGTTTTCTTCTGTAGCCTTCTGTATCCAGAATCACTCTGATGTACTCATCTTCACGATTCTTATTCACTACAAGGCTTGTAAGATACTGAAGAGAATCCAGTGTTTCACCACGGTATCCTATAACAAGTCCCATTTTAGGACCAGAGATATCTACCTTCAGGATATTATCTTCTAAAGAAGCATTCATTTCAGCTTCAATATCCATCTTATCAAAGACACCTTTCAAGAACTGTACTGCCTCTTCTTTATGGTTTCTGGAAACAGTCACTGTTTCAGTTGGCATATCTTCAGAAGCGTCCTGAAGATTTTTCTGTACCTCAGCAACTTCTTCCTGAATGACATCCACTTGGATGATTGCTGGTTTGGATCCAATAAGTCCAAGGATTCCCTTTGAACCTTCTTCGATGACCTTATATGTAATTTTGTCTTTTGTTACCTGAAGCTCCTTCAGTGCTATCTGAAGAGCATCTTCCACATTCTTACCTGAAAACTGCATACTATTCATTTCAATACCACCTTATTTGGCAATCATTACCAACAAACTACTATTTTATGACCTGCTCTTCCTTTTTCTTCTCTACCGCATTGAGAATCAGCCCTTGAATCATTCGGAATAAATTACCGGTAATCCAGTAAAGTCCTAGAGCGGAATTGGATGTGTATGTAATCCATCCAAATAAGACTGCCATCATATACTGCATTTTATTAGCAGAGGCTGCTGCAGGGTTATCTGCGGTCTTGGTTCTCATGGTTGTAATATAAGTTGAAAGAAGCATTGTTCCTACAGAAAGTGCTGCAAGAATGATGTTATTGTTTGCAGACAAATCCGGAATCAGCGGTGTGAATCTCATACCTGTGAGCTTACCATCTGCTGCCAGCTGTCTGAATACACTGAACATCGCAATGAAAATAGGATAAGTGATGAGTAGGGGAAGACATCCACCAAACATACTTACATTATTTTCTTTGTAAAGTTTCATCTGCATTTCCTGCATTTTCTGAGGATCGTTCTTGTACTTCGCTTGAAGCTTTGCAACTTCCGGTTGAAGTGCCTGCTGCTTTCGCATGGTTTTCATCTGAGATAAATTGACAGGTAGCATGAGGATATTAAACAGTATGGTGAAAAATACAATGGTAATACCCCATTGATTTCCTGGATCTGCAACAAAAAGCTCTACTACAGATTTCAGCTGCTCAAAAATCCAAATAAATAATTGATTTAATTGAGACAATCCTTTTACCTCCAAGTTTTATTCAACCGGATCATACAGGCTTCCTTTATAAAAAGGATGGCATCTTAAAATTCTCCTAATAGCCATATAGCCTCCTTTAAGCGCACCATACTTTTCTATGGCATCAATGGCATAGACAGAGCATGTTGGTGTAAACCTGCAGCTGGGAGGCGTGTTAGGAGAAATATACTTTCTGTAAAATCTAATTGATCGTAACAGTATTTTTTTCATCATTCTTTAGACCCGCCTTTTTAAAGACGTGCATCAGTGATTTTTCGATTTCGGCATAACTCTTATCATGACTTGATACCCTGGCAATGATCACAAAATCATATCCTGTGTCAAAAACATCTTTATTCAAACGATATGACTCGCTGATCAGACGCTTCACCCGACTCCTGACTACGCTCTTACCTACTTTCTTGCTGACAGAAATTCCTATCCTATTATAGGGAACTCCTTGAATCTGGTTCCTTCTGTTTTTAAATACATACAAAACCAGAAGATGATTGGCAAAAGATCGGCCTCTCCTGTATACGACTTGAAATTCACCGTTTTTCCGAATCTTTTCATGTTTCATGGAGATAATCCTTTCTTGACATTACAGAAAAAGGCCACATTTAAGCGACCTTATGCTGATAATCTCTTTCTTCCTTTTGCTCTTCTTCTCTTAAGAACGTTTCTACCATTCTTTGTAGCCATTCTCTTTCTGAAGCCGTGTTCTTTCTTACCCTGCTTCTTCTTAGGCTGAAATGTCATCCACATGTTGACACCCCCTTCGTATACTTTATTCATATTAGTCTTAAGCGCAAAAATTGCGCACTTAACCCAATACTTCGATTTTACTACACTATTATACTCATGGTGATGAAGGGTGTCAAGAAAACTCGAAGAGTCTCTTTGGTATTTATTTAGACCATAGTATTTGTGGATAACTCATTGTTCCTTAGAAGGAGCATGTGCTATCATAGAAAAGAATTGTTGATAACTTACTCTATTTTCTGTAGTTTTCCACAATTGTGGATAACCCTGTGAATAAACTGTTCCTTTTCTGTCTAAAATATATTATACTGTTTCTGTACCCTTGATACTACAATGTTTTACGCCTTAAGTACAATGTGTGGAATTTGTAGTAATCTATTGTGGATTTTATATAGAAGTCTTCTGAACTCACTTTATCAACAGCCGAAACTTCTTTTTTATCAACATAGTTTTTGGAAATTTTTATTTTATATTTTTCTGTAGATAACCTGTTTAAAACTTGTTTATTCAGGTACTTTTATTTTTTAAATTATTTTTATTTTATTTAGGAGGACATAATACATGAATACCCAATTAGCTGAAACATGGGAAAAAGTACTCAAGATTCTTAAGGTGGAGATCATGTCTGAGGTAAGTTACAACACTTGGATTCTTGGATTGAAACCAATCGGAATGAGAAATGGTGTATTCATGATCAGTGTACCCAATGAACTGACGCTGGATATCATTAACCAGCGATATATGCTTTTATTTAAAGAATCCATCAAACATGTGCTGAACCAGGACGTGGATGTGCAATGTGTGGTTGGAGAACCGGATTCCGATGACTCAAAAGCGGAGGAAGAGGTGCAAAAAGATAGCATCAAGCCTGCACCGGAAGCATTTGGTTCGCTGAACTCCAAGTATACCTTTGATTCTTTCGTCATCGGTAATTCCAACAGATTTGCCCATGCTGCTTCTGTTGCTGTTGCTGAGTCACCGGCTAATGCTTATAATCCACTCTTTCTGTATGGTGGAGTTGGACTTGGAAAAACACATCTCATGCATGCCATTGGCCATCATATTCAAGCAAACAATCCGAAAGCGAAGGTAGTCTATGTTTCCTCTGAGAAGTTCACAAATGAGCTGATCAACTCTATCCGATACGATAAGAATCTTGATTTTAGAAACAAATATAGAAATGTGGATGTTCTTCTTGTGGACGACATACAGTTCATTGCAGGTAAGGAAAGCACCCAGGAAGAGTTCTTTCATACGTTTAATGAACTCTACGAAGCAAGAAAACAGATCATCATCTCCAGCGACAGACCGCCGAATGAAATTCCTACATTAGAAGACCGTTTGCGAACAAGGTTTGCATGGGGGCTTCAGGCTGACATTCAGGCTCCTGATTTTGAGACAAGAATTGCCATTCTCAAGAAGAAAGCAGAGATTGAGAAGTATGTAGTTTCTTCCGATGTCATGGTCTATATTGCAACGAAGATCAAATCCAACATCAGAGAACTGGAAGGTGCTCTTACAAGAGTAATGGCTTATTCCTCATTAACCAACAACAAGAACATCACCGTTGATTTGGCTGCTGAGGCGCTGAAGGACATCATCTCTTCCACACAAACCAGATCCATCACCATAGATCTGATTCAGGATGTGGTGGCAAATTATTATAATCTTTCAGTTCAGGAGCTGAAATCTCAAAGAAGAACAAGAAATGTGGCTTATCCAAGGCAGATAGCCATGTATCTCTCCAGAAAACTGACTGATATGAGCTTGCCTAAAATCGGAGATGAGTTTGGTGGCAGGGATCATACTACTGTCATTCATGCTTATGAAAAAATCAGTGCCGCATTAAAAAGTGATGATTCCCTTGCCAGTGCCATCAGGATCATCACAAAAAAAGTGAACAGCCAGTAATCCACAAGTTGTTAAATTGCCTGTTCATCCACATGTGGATAAATTTATTATAAAAATACCTTGTGGAAAACTGTGGATAACTCGATAGGGAACTCAAAACTTATACACAAGGTTTCAAATCAGCAGATTGCTTCTGCCTCATGGTTTATTTTGCTTATCCACATAATACCGCCGCCTACTACTACTATTACTAAATAATCTATTATATTATTACTCTTCTGCGTGGATGAAAACATACACTGTGCAGTAAAAGTATCCCCACGAAACATTGTTTTATCTTATGAAATTGGGAGGATTGCATCATGCATTTCAGATGTCAGAAAAAAGATCTTGTCGAAGGAATCTCAACCGTACAGAAAGCGATTTTAGGAAAATCTCCTATGGCTGTTTTAGAAGGAATCTATATTGAGACTGGTGCCAATGAAATCATCATGAGAGGTTCTGATATTGATCTCAGTATTGAAACTTTAGTCTCTTCAAGTATTCTGGAGGATGGTAGAATCGTCATCGATTCCAAACTATTCGGTGACATTATCAGAAAGCTGCCAGATGCTACAGTAGAGATTGCGACAATGGAAAATAATACCATCCTTATTTCCTGTGAGAATTCAGAATTCAATCTTCTTTATTTAAATGCTGAAGAGTTTCCTATGCTCCCAGAAATCGGAAATAGAGAAAAGATTTCAATCAGAGAAGATGTCTTCAGAAATCTTATTAAAGCAACATCCTTTGCCGTAGCCCAGGATGAATCCAGACCGATTCTTATGGGTGTTCTCTTTGAAGTGAAGAATAAGGTCCTTAATATGGTTGCTCTGGATGGATTCAGATTGGCTCTTCGCAGCGAGTATTTGGAATCCAATGAGGATTTATCCGTAGTTATTCCAGGTAAAACACTCAATGAAGTATCTAAGATCCTTGGAGATAAGAACGAGCTTCTCTACATCAGTTTCAATGAGAATCATATTCTCTTCGAAGTTCAAAATACGAAAGTGGTTTCCAGGCTTCTTTCCGGCAGTTTTATCAAATATGAATCAATTATTCCAACAGACTATAAACTGCAGTTCAAAGTGAAAAGAGCACATCTGGCTCAAAGTATTGAAAGAGCGTCACTGATGGCGAAAGAGGGATCCTCCAAGCTGATCAAGCTTCAGATCGAAAATGACCGGGCAGTGATTACTTCCAATTCACAGTTTGGTAAAGTAAAAGAAGAAGTATCGGTTCATATGGAAGGGGATGCCATTGAAATTGCTTTCAATGCAAACTATCTTCTGGATACGTTAAAGGTCATGGAAGAAGAAGAGATTCTTCTGGAGATGACCTCCAGTGTCAGTCCGGCCATCATCAAAAATACTGTGGTTGATAACTGTATTTATATGGTGCTGCCAGTTAGATTAACCAGATAGGGGGAAATTATGGAAATTAAAATCAAGACTGAATTTATCAAGCTGGACTCATTTTTGAAATGGGCGGGGGCAGTTTCATTAGGATCCGAAGCAAAGGCTTATATTCAGGAAGGGCTAGTTAAAGTGAACGATGAGGTGGAGCTGAGAAGAGGAAAGAAAATTTATCCAGGGGACAAGGTTGAGTTCAATGGAGAAGTTTTCATCGCTGTGGCTGAATAATTCCAGATAAAAATTGCAATATGTATTGAGCCTTATACCACATAGAAGGACGGACTTCTATGTGGTATAATATATTGTAGGAGATTTTTTATGAAAATTAGAAACATCAGTCTGATGAACTATCGGAATTATGACCAACTGAATATCGAATTAGGCAAGGATGTCAATGTCTTTCAAGGAGAAAATGCCCAGGGAAAAACCAATATTCTCGAGGCAATTTATTATTGTGCCTTCGGAAGATCACACAGAACTGTGAAATCCAAAGACCTGATTATGTGGAAGCAAAGCAATGCGCAGATCAAAGTTTATATTGAAAAGGACCGCTTGGATAAAACCATTGATATTCAGATGCTTTCTGATGGGAGAAAATCTGTTTCCATCAATAAAGTTAAGCTGACGAAGATAGGAGACCTTTTAGGTGTACTCAATGTAGTGATGTTTTCACCGGAGGATCTGAAAATTGTCAAGGAATCTCCAGGACTCAGGCGAAGATTTCTTGATATGGAGATCAGTCAGCTGGATAAGGGATACTATAACGCTCTTGTGGGATACAATAAGGTGCTTCAGGAACGAAATGCTCTTTTGAAATCCAGACGGATGGACCGGAATATTCTGGACATTTATGATGTGAAATTGTCGGAGTATGCCAGTTATATTGTGAAGCAGAGAATCAATTATGTGACTCTTTTGAACACCCATGGAAGACCCATCCATCATGAAATCACCACGGGAAAAGAAGAGATTGCCTACGAGTATAAGTGTTCTTTTTCTCTAGAGGGAGATCTTAAAGAAAATCTCAAAAAAGAACTTTACAGAAAAAGAGATACAGACATAGAAAGAGGTACCACTTCCGCTGGAATCCATCGAGATGACTTCACGATACACATCAATGGTATCGATGCAAAAGATTTTGGTTCTCAGGGGCAGCAGAGAACTGCAGTACTTACCATGAAGTTTGCTTCTCTTGAAATCATCAAAAAATTGAAGGGGGAGTATCCTCTCCTCTTGCTGGATGATGTTTTATCTGAACTGGATCTGTCCCGCAAGAAATTTATTTTAAAATCCATAGAGAACATTCAGACTGTAATAACCTGTACCGGAGTTGAAAATGTGGAAGCATACTTAACAGGAAGTTACAGGCTCTTTACTGTAAGAAACGGAACAGTAGAACAAGGAGGTGTCTAGATTGTTTTTACACTTAGGAGAAAATGTAGTCATCCCAATGAAAGCGATTATTGGGATTTTTGATGTGGAATCCTCTATGTACAGCTCGGACACCAGCCAGTTTCTGCGTTTGGCCGAGGAAGACGGTTTTGTGACGAGGATCACGGACGATAAACCAAAGTCCATCATTATTGCGGAAATTGAACATAAATCCGTCATTTATCTTTCACCCATATCATCAAAGACCCTATCCAAAAGAACAAAGTACCGATTTGAAGACTAGAAGGAGGCCATGGAATGGTAGAGAATAACATGGATCAAACCATGAAAGAAGAAATAGAGGAAATTCGTGAGAATATCAATGCAGATGGAAGCAAAACAAAGGTAGAAGAAGCTTATGGCGACAGCAATATTCAGGTTCTGGAGGGCTTGGAGGCCGTAAGAAAAAGACCGGGTATGTATATTGGTTCCACTTCTTCAAGAGGTCTTCATCATCTGGTCTACGAAATAGTTGACAACAGTATCGACGAAGCACTTGCAGGATACTGCACCCATATTGAAGTAACCATTCATCAGAACAATTCCATTACAGTTGTGGATGATGGCCGAGGAATGCCAATCGGAATGAATGAGAAGCTTGGTAAGTCTACTGTAGAAGTCATCATGACGGTTCTTCATGCCGGAGGAAAGTTCGGTGGTGGAGGATATAAGGTTTCAGGAGGTCTTCATGGTGTAGGTGCCTCTGTTGTGAATGCCCTGTCCGAGACATGTGTGGTGGAGATTCGAAGAAACAGTAAAATCTATCGTCAGAAGTTTGAATATGGTAATCCCATTGGAGGGCTGGAAGAAGTAGGTGTTTCTGAACATACAGGAACCACAACCACATTCCTACCTGATAAAACAATTTTTGATGAAGTGGAATATGATTTTGAAATCCTCTCTGAGAGACTTAGAGAACTGGCGTTCCTCAATAAGGGCTTACGGATCACACTGACCGATGAGCGGGATGAGGAAGAAGGCAAGGCAAAAGAGGAATCCTATTACTATGAAGGCGGAATCAAATCGTTTGTGGAGTATCTCAACAGAAACAAAGAAGTGCTGCATAAAGAAGTCATGTACATCGATGATATGAAAGATGAGTATATCGTAGAAGTGGCTATGCAGTTCAATGACAGCTACAGTGAGAACATTTTCTCCTATGCCAACAACATTGATACCATCGAAGGTGGAACACATCTGGATGGTTTTAAAAGAGCGCTCACAAGAGTAGTCAATGACTACGGAAGACGTTTCGGCCATCTGAAAGAAAATGACAAGAACCTCTCTGGAGATGATATCAGAGAAGGTCTTACAGCTGTTGTTTCTGTAAAGCTTACAGATCCACAGTTTGAAGGACAGACAAAAACAAAACTTGGCAATGCGGAAGTCAGAAGTATTGTGGACAATATCGTAGGTGGAGCACTTTCAATCATTCTGGAAGAAAATCCAGCCATTGGAAAAATCGTCATCGATAAAGCCCTCATGGCAGCCAGAGCTAGAGAAGCTGCTCGTAAGGCAAGAGAATTAACGAGAAAGAGTGTACTGGAAAGAACAACGCTACCTGGTAAACTTGCAGACTGCGCCTCTAAAGATCCTCTGGAATCAGAAATCTATATCGTCGAGGGAGACTCTGCGGGTGGTTCTGCAAAGCAGGGAAGAAACAGACAGTTCCAGGCCATATTGCCACTTCGCGGAAAAATTATGAACGTTGAAAAGGCAAGACTGGACAAAATGCTGGGATCAGACACCATACGCTCCATGATCACCGCTTTTGGTGCTGGAATCGGCAAAGATTTCGATACCACAAAGCTCAGATATTCAAGAATCATCATCATGACAGACGCCGATGTGGATGGTGCCCACATCAGAACGCTTCTTCTGACCTTCTTCTATCGATATATGAGAGAGCTCATTGAGAAGGGACATGTTTATATCGCACAGCCACCGCTCTACAAGATTACCAAAGGAAAGAATATGCAATATGCGTATTCCGATAAAGAAATGGAAGACATTGTGGAGAGCCTAGGTGGAAAAGATTCATCCATTGCCCTTCAGAGATATAAAGGTCTTGGAGAAATGAATGCTTCACAGCTATGGGAAACTACAATGGATCCTGAGCACAGAATTCTTTTACGTGCTGACATAGAGGATGCAAAGGCAGCGGATGAGATCTTTACCATTCTTATGGGAGATAAAGTGGAGCCAAGAAGAGAATTTATCGAGAAGAATGCGAAGCTCGTCGAGAATTTGGACGTATAGGAGGCACATATAGTTGAATAACAATGAAGGTAAAGTATTACCCATAGATTTGAGAAAAGAAATGAAAACCAGTTATATCAATTACGCCATGAGTGTAATTGTAGGTCGTGCACTTCCTGATGTACGTGACGGTATGAAACCTGTACATAGAAGAATCCTGTTTTCCATGCATGAGCTGGGTATTTACAATGAAAAAGGATTCCGTAAATGCGCAAGAATCGTCGGTGACGTTCTTGGTAAGTACCATCCACATGGAGACTCCTCTGTGTATGATGCTCTAGTCAGATTGGCTCAGGACTTCTCTACCAGATATCTTCTCGTGGAAGGGCATGGTAACTTTGGTTCTGTAGATGGAGATGGAGCAGCGGCCATGAGATATACCGAAGCAAAGCTGGCAAAGATCTCCTCAGAAATGCTTCGGGACATCAATAAAGATACAGTAGACTTTATACCAAACTTTGATGGAGAGGAAAAAGAGCCTACCGTTCTTCCTGCAAGATTTCCTAACCTTCTGGTTAATGGTTCTTCAGGTATTGCGGTTGGTATGGCTACCAATATTCCACCTCACAATCTAACAGAAGTCATCAATGGTGTGATTCATCTAATTGATGATGAGGATATTACAGTACTTGAACTGATGCAGTACATTAAAGGACCAGATTTTCCAACTGGTGGTACCATCATGGGTGTGACTGGCATTAGAGAGGCCTATGAGACAGGCCGTGGTAAGGTCATTGTCAGAGCGAAGAGCGCTATTGAAGAACATAACGGCAGGCAAAGAATCATCATCACAGAAATTCCGTATATGGTGAATAAAGCAAAGCTTATTGAAAATATTGCAGATCATGTGAGAGATAAGAAACTTACTGGAATCTCAGACCTTCGGGATGAGTCTGACCGTGATGGTATGAGAATCGTCATTGAGCTGAAAAGAGACGCAAATGCTCATGTGGTTTTAAATTATCTTTATAAGAGGACAAAGGTCCAGGATACCTTTGGCATCATTAACCTGGCACTGGTCAATAATGAACCTAAGGTTCTGAACCTCAAGGAAATTCTCAAGAATTACCTGAACTTCCAAAAGGAAGTTGTTACTAGAAGAAGTATATTTGAAATGAATAAAGCCAAGGACAGGGCTCATATCCTCGAAGGATTGAGAATTGCTTTGGATCATATTGATGAAGTCATCAAAGTTCTTAGAAACTCCAAAACGACGGATATTGCAAAAGAGGAGCTGATGACAAGATTTTCTCTATCAGAAAAGCAGGCAGTAGCGATTCTTGATATGAGATTAAGAAGGCTTACAGGCTTGGAAAGAGATAAAATCGAAGAGGAGTACAAGTCTCTTATGGAGCTTATCGCTTATCTGGAGGGCATCATCAGTGACGAAGCACAGCTTCTTAGTGTCATTCGGGATGAGCTAACAGAAATACGAGACAAGTATGGTGATGAAAGAAGAACAGAGATTGAGAAGAATCATGATGAGATTGATTATGAAGATCTCATCAATGAAGAGGATGTTGTCATTACGCTGACTCAGGATGGATATATCAAGAGAATTTCAGCAACAGCCTACTCTGCTCAAAAGAGAGGTGGAAGAGGAATTCAAGCCATGTCCACCAAGGAAGACGATGTGGTGAATAAGGTATTTGTGACCTCCACCCATAAAAATCTTCTCTTCTTTACATCTAAAGGTAAAGTGTATAAGTTAAAAGCCTATGAGATCCCAGATTCAGGACGTACTTCCAAGGGCGTGAATCTTGTGAATCTGATTCCTGTAGATCAGGATGAAAGCATACAGGCTGTAATTTCCATTGGAGACATGGAGAAAGACGGGTATCTTGTATTTGCCACCGCAAGTGGTCTCATCAAGAAAACAACGCTCCATGATTTCAGCAATATCAGAAAAACAGGGCTCATTGCGCTGAACCTGAGAGAAGGAGACTCACTCCTTAATGTAAAATATACAAGAGGAGATGCAGATCTGCTTCTTGTAACCAAAGATGGTTATGCCATCAAGTTTAATGAGCACGATGTGAGACCTATGGGAAGAACCGCCACAGGTGTAAAGGGAATTACCCTTCGTACAGGAGATACCTGCGTGTCCTTTGACATTGCAGTAGCTGGTGAAGACATTCTGGTGGTGTCTGAGAACGGCCTTGGCAAGAGAACGCCAACAGATCAGTACAAACAGCAGAATAGAGGCGGAAAAGGACTGATTGCCTATAAGGTGACGGGTAAAACCGGTTATGTTGTGGGTGCCCGTTCCTGTTCCAATGATGATGAGCTGCTTCTTGTGAACTCTGATGGAGTTGCCATCCGTATCAATGTAAGCGAAATATCCATCACATCGAGAAATGCCATGGGTGTAAAACTCATGAAGACATCGGATGAGTCAAAAGTTGTATCTATGGCTAAGATTATTGCCTCCAGAGAAGATGGAGGTCCTGAAGTAGAAGAAATCGACAGTGATGAAATGATTGAGAAGAAACTCAGTGAAGTCATGGACGATGATTTTGAACTGGATGACTTAGTTGAAGAGTATGACGAAGACTCTGATGTAGGACTGGAAGAAGAATAAGATGATAGAAGAGATCTCCATGATCATGGGGGATCTCTTCTTTTTTCAAATAAGAAAGAAAAACTGCAAAAACGAACATTAATTAACAATAAAGACAATTAGTTCGCTAATTAGCTGTTTTTAACAATCTTTTGAAGGGGTTAAAAGGATGTTCTTAATCAAACAACCCCGTGTGTATCACAATAAGGATTACTTCGAAATTAAGAGATATTTTTAGAATGAGTGACTTATTTGACTCAAATCGAATTGTGTATAAACACCGACAATTCATCCCATGATAAGATAGACAAGTCGCTTGAGAGAGCGGCGCGAAAACAAGCAAACATAGTTCTTTGAAAATTAAACAGAATATAGGTAAAAAACCAAAGTAATTCTTTTTGAGAAATCAAAAAAAACCACTTTCTGAAAAGAAAGTGCGAACTTCATGAAAATGGAGTTCAGAAGCTAGTGTAATGAATAGCTAGTTCAAACTTTTAAATTGAGAGTTTGATCCTGGCTCAGGACGAACGCTGGCGGCGTGCCTAACACATGCAAGTCGAGCGGAGAATGCGGATATGTTTACATAGAAGCGTTCTTAGCGGCGGACGGGTGAGTAACACGTGGGTAACCTGCCTCAAAGTGGGGGAT
>NZ_FOVK01000033.1 GCF_900115135.1 Proteiniclasticum ruminis
GCTGCCTCAATGGACGCATTCAGTGCCAGAAGGTTCGTCTGGTCCGCAATGCCTTTGATGGTGCCAAGAATGTTCTCGATGGATTTAGAGCTTCTTCTCAGCTCCTCCACATTGGCTGCCACTTCTCCCGTGTTTTCCACGGTCTTTCGGAAGACTTCCTGCAGGCTGCCAATTTTTCCTCTGCCTTCTGTGTTGGAACGGACCATCGCTCCTGATATCTCCTGGGCCTCAGAAAGACGTCCAGTGATCTTCTGGATGCTCTTTCCAAGATCCTGTCCTGCAGAAAGTCTTTCATTGACTCCTGTAGCTGTCTCCATGGCTCCTTCAGCAATCTCCTCCACGGCCTTGGTTACTTCTCTGCTTGCAGAAAGGAGTCCTTCCACATTGTTCATGACATTATCTGACGCGCTGGTCACCGAAGCGAAACTTGAAACGGTTCCTTTGATGAGCCTTCGGATGTTTTCCGTCATAACACCAAACTGTATGCTGGCAAGACCGATCTCATCTTTAGACCTGTAACCCATCTCCGCCGTAAAATCTCCCTGGCCTACTCTCTCCATGGCTTTCTCCATGAGTCCAAGAGGCTTTGTCACCCATCTGCCAATGACAAGAGCGATGACACCAAGTAGGATCACCAAGGACACAGTGGCTGTCATCACTGTACTGAATATCTGACTCAACATAAGCTGCCTGATTTCTTTCTGCGGATAAGCAACATAAGTTCTGACATCTTCAAACTCTTGAGCGAATATATAGTACGGAGTGGATCCAATCATAATATCATGAAGAACTTCTTCCTGAACAAGTATCCCTTGTGCCCAGGATACTTCTGAAAAGGATTTTCCAATAAGAAGGCTGTTTTTATGATGAAGCACAGTTCCGTCTGAATCGGTAATCATAGCAAATCCTCCACCACCAATCTCCATTTGCTCCACTTTACTCTGGACATCCATTTTATGAAGAAGAGCCTGAATATCTCTGGGCTGAAATCCGATTACCACAAGACCTTCATCATCAGTTCTTGAAACCCCAATATACTGATAAAGATTCCCATCCACTTCACGAATCGTAGGCTCTTGTGCATAAGCACCACCCGTTTGGCCAATCAACGTCAGAAATGCTGAACTATTTTCCCATTCACTGAGATCCTTTCCATGCATATCAAATATATTACCATGCTGTATGATGCCTTTCCCATCTGTAATATGAATCTCATCTACCCGTAAAGATACTGCAAGTGAAACCAGCTTCCCCTGATCCAAATACACAGGATTTTCATGAATCAGTGAAGCAATGGCTGTGGCAATGGATTTATTTTTATCATCCAAAGCCTTTTTTGAAATACGAATGACTTCCTGGGACATAAGATACTCTCCGTATAATGACTCCCCCTGACCCTCTAGTTGAGTTTTAATCACCTGCTCAATCGCCGTATTTGATTTACTGACACTTAAATAACTTAATGAAACAAATCCTAGGATCAGTACGATCCCTGTCCCCACAACCAGCTTACCTCTGATCTTCATTTTCTGTCTCCTTCTTGCTGTGATTGTATACCTTAGATACCGTTCTTAGGAATGGTTCAGGCAAATACCGCATTTTTCACACCACATTAAACGCATATAAAAATACTATCACGCAAAAAAGATTACATCTGTTTTATCCATATTAAATCCATGTTATGTTTTTGTAATGCTACTCCAAATGGAACAAAAGGAGAAATCCGAAGACTTCTCCTTTACTGCACTTGATTTCTATTTCTTATGCTTTCAGCTTGCTGAGTTCTGTCTGAATCTTGGAAATCTCCTTATTGAGAGCTTCCATCTCCTCTCCAATCTCTGTGAT
>NZ_FOVK01000023.1 GCF_900115135.1 Proteiniclasticum ruminis
ATTCTAAGACCTGAAGAAAGCTTTTCCAGGGACTTAGCCTGAGCACCCTGAGCGGATGTCAGTCTTGAGTAAGTGTTCATTGCTGAAATGTTGTTGTTAATTCTCATTTTTTTCCTCCTTGAATTTGACTGTGAACTTCCGTATTCACATGAATTTATAACAAGCCTATGATCAGCTCGGCCCATTACCGTTATCAGCGTCCTTTTGATTCTAAACATTTCCCCGGACGATTGGGTTCTGTTTGAGAGATTCGATGGAGAGTCTTTATCCATC
Source organism: Proteiniclasticum ruminis (assembly GCF_900115135.1). GTDB lineage: Bacteria > Bacillota > Clostridia > Clostridiales > Clostridiaceae > Proteiniclasticum > Proteiniclasticum ruminis_A. Next base: position 274 of record NZ_FOVK01000023.1, read on the forward strand.
GGACTTGTGCATGATAACCTTAACTGTGATATCAGCACCAATTATGCGGTTCTTATAGATTTCCGATAAACCAAGTACTAAGTATCTTCTTTGATTTATTGCTCATATATAAATAATCGGAGAAATTTTAGAATGTTTAACACCTTACAAGTGGTTTTAAACGGAAAAATTATCAGAAATATTAATGCCAAGAAAAGGAGAGAAAAATTCTCTCGGAAAGACAACAGGATTTTGAATATTTACGATGTAGATTATAGAAAGAATAGACACCAGTAGCTTATACTTGATGTTAGTGACTATGGTAAAGACAGGCATTCTCTTTTGAAGACCCTTAGATTTCTTCTTTCTTATACTGTAATATGTATCTTCTCCAATGATGATATGGTCTAAGAGGTCTATGCCCATAAGTCTTCCACAATCTCTGATTCTTTCTGTGGCGGTTTGATCTTCTGAAGAGGGGGCTGGGTCTCCTGATGGATGATTATGAAATAGGATGATGGATGCTGCATTACTGAGTACAGCTGCTTTGAGTACTTCTCTTGGATGCACGATGGAGGCATTGAGAGATCCTATGGAGACTACATGGAGATTTAGCGGCTGATTCTTTGTGTTAAGGCAACATACTAGGAGCTGCTCCCGATCTGTTTCTTCCATGAGAATTTTTCCTAGTTCGTATGCTTCTAAGGGTGTATTGACCCTACGTTTCCCGTATAGAAAACTAGATTCTCTCACCAATTTGATTTTTACAACCTGTACTCTTTTGGACGGGAAAACGGGATTTTCTATAGATTCATGGTGTTTTCTAATATGATTCTTTTCTGTATAGGTCATGTTATGCAATCTCCTTTTCATTTTGTGTACTATTTTCTTGAGTAGCATTTATGGGTATAGATTTCTTTTCTTTGTCTTTTGAGTTCTTATTTGTTCTAGAACTTCTACTGGAACTTAGAAGTTTTGCCATGGCTTCCAGCATGTCAGAGGTAAACACATTTTTCTCTATGGCATCTTTGAGTAAAGAGATGAATTCCAGTTCTGTCACATCGAGTGATCTAGCAATGTACTTCTCTGGATGTCCAGTGAGATCTTTGTAGAGGCTGAATCTGATTTCAAATCTCTTCAGCTTCTTCACGTAGATTTTTTCGATACAGTAGGTGTAGTTGTTGTCTACATATCTTCCTTGATTGTGGATCTCACAGTACTGGGTGTCTTTGATGAGTTCAGTTTTTTCTGGCATAGTTTTCTCCTTTCACATAAATAGGACATGAGCCTCATAATAAGGTTCATGTCCATTTACTTTTTCAGTATTTCTTTTGGGGTCATGTCATAGGGAAGGATGATGATGATTCCATAGTCAGAGCTGAGTAGATAGAGTGAAGCAGTGTAACGGGGGCCTTTCTCTGGATAGATGAGGTCCACAAATTCGGGTAATGGATTCTTTGTGAGGTCGATGTTATGAAGTGCTTCCAGTTCCTGAATATCGTCAAGATTTTCTAGAATGACTACGTAGCCACCAAGGTCTGTGAAGGAATCTCGGTCTGTTCCGTATTCTTCATCTAGGATAGTGAGCGCTTCTAGTCCATAGGTTTGGACTTCCTCTTCTAGGTGTGCGATTTTGGATATGTCTGATACGTGTAGTAGTTTGATCATGGCTTTCCTCCAATCATTATTCATGAGCTTTAGGAGAGTGGGTTTCTCTCATAGTGTCTCATGCTTCATCAAAGGAATAATATATATTTGAAGAGGTGGTTTGATTCGGGTGTGTACTGAAAATCGGATAGTAGAACTGATAGGATAAAATTAAGGAAGTATGGCTAATAAAAGGAAAAGTGGTAATGATACATTGACAACCTAAATATTCAGCTAGTATTTTTTTCATTTTGTGGTTCTCACAAGTACTTGTATATTTCTTCTGCATTCTAGAGTATAGATGATATAATGAAATTGATTGATTTATCTTGCAAATCCCTCGATTGATTTATAAGAGGGATTTTGCCTTGATTCAGTGGGAAGAAGGATTTAGAAGAATCAGTTATACTAGGATCATATACAAATTATGAATGGAGAGAGATATATGACAAAAAAGGCTTATAGCGCAGGAATGGTGAAGTTATCTTTTTGGTTTTCTGAGTTTAAGAAAACAGTACACCTCATGAATTCAGGAAAAACCTTAGATGAGATTAAAGAACTAAATGTCAAAGAGAATATTTACTCTGCATCAACAGTGGAGAGATCCCTACAGATTTTCAAAACAGTATCTGCAAGAATTCGAGCTTTGGATCCAAGTTTCCTTAGGATATTTGAAGAACTGGATATATCAAACCAGAAGATTGTTGCATTGATTGCCGTTATGGAAAGTGACAGTTTATTTTTTGATTTTATGTTCGAGGTCTATCGAGAAAAAATTATTATGGGAGTAGATGAGATTACAGATAGTGATGTGAGTATCTTTTTCAAAGATAAACAGATGCAAGACGAAAGAGCTGCAAAATGGAAGGATTATACTTTAAAAAGGTTAGGATTGGTTTACAGAACGATTCTTGCTGAATCAGGGGTTATAGACCGAACAACTGGTGTAAGAAAGATCTTAAAGCCAATATTGGATGAGTCATTGGAATTAGTTTTGATAGACCGAAAAATGCATGCTACACTGAAAGCTTTGACGGGGGTGAGATGATGGCGAGTCTTGAAGAGCGATTAGATAAAGTTGAAAGGTTGATACGTGCTGAAAGTTTTCGAAAGAATAAAGGACTTGGGAATGAGGTTGGATATTATATCTTTGATTATCCTGCGGAGAAAGAACTCCAAGTACGAGAAAGAGTTTCTTACATGGTAAGTAAGAATAGCAGAGGGATCGATGGGTTTCAACTTATTGTCTTTGATTTGTACGATATACTCATCGATATTCTAGAAAGGGAAGGATTTACAGACCAAGTTGTTCAATTTGAAAAAGAATATGGGCTAGGATTTATTACAGATGCACTACAGATGTTGCTTAAGCTTGGTGAGCGAGATAATTTGGTTGTCAAATATTTTCAGGAGAACACACCAGATGATGCAGTAGTTTTTATCATTGGAATTGGCAAATGTTATCCAATTATCCGTTCGCACTCTATACTAAACAACCTTCATCAGGTTATCGATAGAGTTCCTGTAGTGATGTTCTTTCCTGGCCTCTATGATGGTCAAGAATTATCACTTTTTTCTAAGATTGGGAATAATTACTATAGAGCGTTCAAACTTGTGGAATAGGGGGAAAAGAAATGTTAATAAGAGATATGTTCACTAAAGCTATCGATCGTGATATTAAGGGTGTAATCAAAGTAGGGCAAGAAGACGAACAGAATATTCGCCAAGAATTAGAGGAGTATGTAGTTACTAGAGAGCTACAGAAACATTTTGCTGACTTTTTTTCAAGTTATAAGAGAGGGATTAACGGCCCCACTGACAAAATGGGCGTTTGGATATCGGGTTTTTTTGGTAGCGGTAAATCACACTTTCTGAAAATATTATCTCACCTCCTTGAAAACAAAGTGGTAGATGGCAAACATGCCATTGAGTATTTTGAAGAAGACAAGAAGATCATTGATCCAATGGTTCTTGCGGATATGAAGCTTGCCGCGAAGGTTCCAACAGATGTGATTCTTTTTAATATTGATTCAAAAAGCCAGGTATCATCTCAAGCTTCAAAGGATGGGATACTACAGGTATTCTTAAAGGTCTTCAATGAGATGCAGGGGTTTTCAGGCTCAAGTTTACATCTTGCTGATTTAGAAAGACACCTTACTATTGAAGGAAAGTATGAAAGGTTTAAAGAAGTATTTGCTGAAAGGTATGGAGCCTCTTGGGTAGAATCTAGACACAAGTTTCATTTTATTCAGGATGCTATCGTAGACGCATTAGTCCAGATAGAGTATATGACTGACTCAGCAGCTAGAACTTGGTTCAAGCAATCGGTGAGTCCTTATCAGCTAAGCATTGACAGCTTTGCGAAGATGGTAAAGAAGTATGTGGATTCAAAGGGCCCCAATCACCATGTGGTATTTCTCGTGGATGAGATTGGCCAGTATATCGGAGATGACTCAAAGCTCATGCTCAATCTTCAAACAGTTACTGAGGATTTAGGAACTGCTTGTCAAGGTAAGGTTTGGGTCATAGTCACCAGCCAGCAGGATATTGATTCTATTACAAAGACAAAAGGGAATGATTTTTCCAAAATCCAAGGTCGATTTGATACAAGATTGTCTTTGTCTGCTGCGAATGTAGATGAGGTCGTCAAAAAGAGAATTCTAGACAAAACAACAACAGCGGGAGATACCTTACGCATACTATATGAGCAGAAAGCAACAATCATCAAGAATCTTATCGTCTTCAACGATGGAGTCGAAAAGAAGTTGTATGCCAACGATCTTGATTTTGCCTCAGTATATCCTTTTGTGACGTATCAGTTTAACTTATTGGGAAGTGTACTGACGTCCATACGAACCCATGGTGCATCTGGAAAGCACTTATCCGAGGGTGAACGTTCCATGCTCGCCTTATTTAAGGAATCCACAATGAAATTAATGAACCAAGAGCATGGTGCTCTTGTTCCATTCAATATGTTCTATGATGCACTCCACCAATTCTTAGATCATACCCATAAAGGTGTTATATCGAAAGCTTTGGATAACGAAATCATCAATCCAGATAAAACCGATAATTGCTTTACCGTTAATGTCCTAAAGACTCTCTTTATGATCAAGTATGTAAAAGAGATTACAGCGAACGAAGATAACATAACAAGTCTCATGGTATCTGATATCGATACAGACCGAATAGCTTTGAAGAAACAGGTTGTGGATTCGTTAACTATTCTAGTTCGCCAAATGTTGGTCCAGAAGAATGGAGATTTATATGTATTCTTGACTGATGAAGAACAGGAAATCAATCGTGAGATTGAAGGTCAGCATGTGGATCCGGGTGAAGTGATCAGCAAAGTATCTGAGATTATCTTTGAAGAAATCTTTAGTGAGAAAAAATATAGATATCCTGCCCACAATAACAGATACAATTTTGCTTTCAACCAGAAAGTTGATGACAGGCCCTATAAGTCTAATCAAAATAATGATATCTCTGTAAATGTCATTACACCTTACTATGAAGGAAATGATGAAGAAATTAGTTTGAGAATGAAATCAGGGCAAGGCAAAGAAGTGCTTGTAGTTTTGCCCAATGATTCTGCATTCTTAAATGAAATCCAAAGTGTTTTAAAGATTGAGAAATACTTGAGAGTAACTACTTCAAATAGAATTGCGAAGTTTGACCAAATCAAAGATGCCAAGCGCTCAGAAATGCGAGTGAGAAGTGGAAATGCAAAGGTATTTCTTCAGGAGTCCATGAAGAATGCCAGTATATATGTAAATGGAGACAAGGTTCAATCCAGTAGCAAAGATGTCAGCAGCAAGGTGCTTGAGTCTGTTGGAAAGCTTGTTGAAACTCTATATCATAAGCTACCATATATTGAGGTAGCCATGAGTGAGGCAAATATCAGAAGCCTATTTAAAGTTACGAATCAGCAATCCATTATCCTCGAGGGTCAAAAAGATGCAAATAAGAATGCCCTAGAAGATATGCTGAATATGATTACTGTGAATTCTTCTAGGCACACAAAGACCTCAATGAAGAGCCTAATGGATCATTATATGAAAGCGCCTTACGGGTTTATTGAAGATGATGTTGAATGGCTTGTCGCTAAACTCTTCAAAGATGGGAATATCTCTATCACAATCAATGGGGAGAATATTACTACTTTAAACCGTACAGATGATGAAATCGTCCGCTATCTGACCAAAAAGGAATACGTTGAGAAACTACTTACTGAACTTCGGCAGCGATCTTCATTCCAAGAGAAGAAGGCTGTGAAAGAAGTGATGAAGGAACTGTTTAATGTTTCTACTGTAAGTGACGATGACGATACGCTTATGGAATCTTTCAAGAAATATGCTCAAAGTATGATTCATGATATTGAGCGTTTCGAATCTGAGTCACTTGAGAGACCATTACCAGGTAAAAAAGTGCTTTCGGATGGTAAGAAACTGTTGCTTCAGGTGAAACATACTCAAACCCCATCAGAATTCTTTAAACTTGTTAAATCGAAACAAGATGATTTTATTGACTTCGCTGAATATTATGAGCCTGTGAAAGCTTTTTATTCAGGTGACCAAAAAGGATTTTTTGTAAAGTCTCTTAAACTTATGTCTATTTATGAAGCGAGCAAAAATTTTGTTGTTGATGGAACCGTTGAAAAGCTAGCGAAGGAGATATCTGGAATTATTGGAAAAGAGAATCCATATAGCGATATATCTAAGCTACCTAAGTTAAACGTAGACTTCGAAAATGCCTATAATGAAATTCTTGAGCAGGAGGCTATACCGATTTATGAGGCGATCGAGGATGCTAAGAAATATACCCTAGGAAGACTGGATTCTAAGCCGTATAAAGAAGACTTGAGAAATCGATTTGAAAAAGGGTTTGAGGGACTGAAGGAGAAAGCTAATAGCTGTAATAACGTGGCAATACTTCAAAGTATAAAACTTGAAGCAGATGCGCTAAAGATGAGACTTCTGGATGAAATTGACACCAAGGATCAGGTAATTAGAGAAACGGAAGAACAGTATGGTGATAAGAGTGATCAGGCCGATGACACTAATATAAAGACAATACTCAAGGCATACTCTTTGAAATCAATCAGTACATCAACCACTTGGATCATTAAGTCTGAAGAGGATATTGAAGAATATCTTGAAAAGTTGAGAACTGGAATTAGAAGCAAGATTGAAGAGAATACAATCATTCATATTTCACTGTAGGAGGGAATACATGAATAAGACTGCTATCAAGAATTTTGCCATCTGGGCAAGAAAAAAGCTGATTACTGACATTACATATAAGGCGGGTCTAATGGGTATTACTGAGAAGGGGATAGAATATCCTCTTCCTCAGTCTACTTCTACAGTACAATTTTTTGACATTGGTACGAAGGAACCATATTCAATCTCAGGCACAGAAATTGAACAGAGAAGAAGATTAGTAGACCTAATAAAGAGTAAAGAAAAAGAGAGTGATTATAAGACAGCATTCAAGTTTGTTGTTGAAGAGGTGGCATATACCTGGTTCAATCGACTCATAGCCATCAGATTTATGGAAGTGAATGATTATTTGCCCTCAAGAATCAGGGTGCTATCTTCCGAGAGTGAAAATAAAGTTGAGCCTGACGTTGTGACATATGCTTTAGAGCTGGACTTTGATTTTAGTGTTGCTGAAAAAGAACGAATCATACAGTTGAAACTAGAGAACAAGCTTGATGATTTGTTTAGAATGCTCTTTATCAAGCAGTGTAATACTCTTAATGATAATCTTCCGGAGCTATTTGAAAAGACAAGTGACTATTCAGAGCTACTCCTAAATGTATCCTTTACAGATAAAGATGGGGTGGTATACCATCTTGTGAACGATATTTTGGAGGATGATTTCAATGTTACAAAAGAAGGGCAGATTGAAATTATTGGTTGGCTTTATCAGTATTACAATACAGAACCAAAGGATGAAACTTTTGCTCTTCTTAAGAAGAATGTAAAAATCACCAAAGAGAGAATACCTGCAGCCACTCAGCTATTTACACCCGAATGGATAGTAAAGTATATGGTTGAGAATAGTTTGGGTAGACTTTGGGTTGAGGGTCATCCTAATGAAGAGCTAAAAGCAAATTGGAAGTATTATCTTGAAGAATCTGAACAACAAGAAGATGTAGAAAAACAGCTCGATCAAATCCGAGAAGAATATAAGACGCTTAAGCCTGAAGACATTAAAGTGATAGATCCGGCAATGGGTAGTGGACATATTCTTGTCTATGCATTTGACGTACTTATGCAGATTTATGAGAGTACTGGATATACAAGAAGAGATGCGGCAAGAAGTATTGTAGAAAGAAATCTATATGGCTTGGATATTGATACCCGTGCTTATCAGCTCGCATATTTTGCGGTGATGATGAAAGCTAGGGAGTATAACAGAAGAATATTAGACAAAGAAAATCCCGTGAAATGTAATCTCCATGTGATTCAAGAAAGTAATGGGATAAATCGGAATCAGGTAAAGTATTTCGGTTCACACCTTAGTGATATTGAGAAGAATACGGCTCTACTTCAGATAGAAGAACTCCTAAATACTATGATTGATGCTAAGGAATATGGATCAATTCTTAAAATCAACAACTATAATTGGGATTTGCTTAAAGATTTCTCAAGTAGTTTTGATGGTGGAAATCAGCAAACTTTCGATTTGCTTGATATTGATGGGACAAAAGAAAAATTATTGATATTAATTGAAAATTCAAGAATACTATCAGATAAGTATGATGTAGTTATTACCAATCCTCCATATATGGGAAATATTGGAATGGGAAGTAAGTTATCGGAATTTATTAAGAAAAATTATAAAGAAAGCAAAGCAGATTTATTTGCTGTTTTTATTGAAAAATGTTGCTGTTTAACAAGAAATAGTGGGTTCACCTCCATGATAACTCAACAATCTTGGATGTTCTTATCTAGCTATGAAGAAGTAAGAAGAATGATATTATCCAAAAATATCATAAATATGATACATCTTGGTGCCAGAGCTTTTGAAGAAATTGCCGGTGAGGTAGTTCAGACTGCAGGTTTTGTTATTCAGAAGACTAATCTTATGAGTTATAAAGGACAATACTTAAGATTGTTAGAGCCAAACACACAAGATGGGAAGGAAGATATGTTTTTCTCTCATGAGAATAGATATTTTACGACACAAAAAAGCTTTTTACAATTACCGGGATCCCCAATTGTATACTGGTTGCCAGAAGCTCTTATAAAAGCGTTTCAGGATGGCGAGGTACTAAAGAATCATGGTGATACTAGACAAGGAATGGCTACATCTGATAATAATAGATTTATTAAGCTTTGGTTTGAAGTTGAGTATTCTAAAATTGGGTTCAAATGTGCATCATCAAAAGAAGCAAAAGAAGCAAATAAAAAATGGTATCCATATAATAAAGGAGGAGCTTTTAGAAAATGGTATGGTAATTCAGAATATGTTATTAACTACGAAAATGATGGGCAAGAAGTCAAAGGATATGCAACACATTTGTATAGGACACCCAGTAGAACCATAAAAAGCATGAATAGATACTTTCAAGAATGCATTAGTTGGTCAAAGATATCAAGTGGAAACATAGCTTTTAGATATTATCCTATGGGGTTTATTTTTGACGTTGCTGGTTGTTCTATTTTTTACAATAATAAAAAGAATATGTATTATGATTTTGGATTTATAAATTCAAAAGTAGCGAGAGATATTTTATCAGCAATATCGCCTACATTAAACTATGAAGCAGGTCATATTGCATCTTTACCAATTATTAGAAAAGATGAATTTCAAAATCAAATTGATTCAAAAGTGCAAGAATGTGTTGATATTTCAAAGGAAGACTGGGACTCATTTGAAACATCTTGGGAATTTCTTAGAAATCCATTAATTCGAACGAATCGCATACATGATGCGTTTGAGATTTGGGCGTCAGAATGTTCTGAGAGATTTGCAAGAGTAAAGTACCATGAGGAGTCGTTGAATCGTATTTTCATTGAAATCTATAAATTAAAAAATAATATAACCCCAGATATACCTGATAGAGAGATTACAATTAATAGAGCTGATTTACACAGAGAAATCAAAACTGTTATGTCTTACTACGTGGGATGTGTATTTGGGAGATATAGTCTTAAATCTGAAGGTTTAATTTATGCAGGTGGTGTATGGGATAACAGTAAGTATAATTCATTTATTCCCGATGACGATAACATTATTCTTATAACTGATGAAGAGTATCTTTCTGATGATATTGTTGGACGATTTATTGAGTTTGTACAAGCTATATATGGATCCGAAACACTAGAAGAAAATCTCGACTTCATTGCGAATGCACTTGGGAATAAAGGGAATACATCACGAGAAGTAATACGTGATTATTTTGTGAAAGACTTTTATAAGGATCATTGCAAAACTTATCAAAAGAGACCCATTTACTGGCTTTTTGATAGTGGAAAGAATAACGGATTCAAAGCTTTAGTGTATATGCATCGATACAATGAAGATACAATTGGAAATCTTAGAATCGACTATCTCCATAAGATTCAAAGAATCTATGAAAATGAGATACGAAGAATGCAAGATGTCATTGATACAAGCTCAAATGCTAGAGAAGTCTCAAGTGCTACAAAACGAAAAGATAAACTATTGAAGCAACTACAGGAGACTAAGGATTATGATGAGAAAATTGCGCACTTAGCCTTAGCGAGAACCAGTATCGATTTAGATGATGGTGTAAAAGTGAACTACGAAAAAGTACAGACAGACAGAGACGGTAATAAACTGGAAGTATTAGCCAAAATATAAGAAAAAGAGGAGGGAGCTTACATGGCAGAAATGAATCTGAGACAGATTACAGATAAGCTCAATGAAGAATTTAAAGGAAGTAACCGGAAGCTTATATTCTGGTATGATGAGAAGGCTGAATTTGTTGAGGATGTTGATTCGCTCGACCTGGAAAATGCAGAAGTATTTCATCTGGAGAAAAACAAGCAGTTTTACACAAAATACTTTCTAGAGAAAAGGGATCAGACTACGAATTACTTGCTCTATGCTCCCTATCCTCGACCTCATGAAAGCGAAAACCACTTAGAAGATCTACTTTTATACTCTAAACAGTTTTTTGCAGACAAGGCTTCACTCATTGCGATGGATCTTGGAATCGATGCTCGATACAAGCCCTTATTAGAAAAGTATATGAAGTTTTTTGAGTCAAAAGAAAGAACTCAGAAGTTCTATAATTTGGAAATTGAGCATTTTAGTAAAGAGGCTATAGAAGTTGGGATGATGAGTGTTCTTTCAAGGTCAAGAATCTCAAATTTCGAAGAAGTTTTAAGAGTGATTTTGACAACAGATAAGTTAGAAGATAATAAGTTCCTTATGGAGCTTGGGAAGTACAACTTACTCGAAGTCTTTTGGTCACTATGTGAAACAAATTTTGGTTACTTAGATACTCAGCCAACATTAGAAAAACTTATCATTGCATTATTTGTAACATATGTACAAAAGTATTTTAGAGAAGAGATTCCAGTATCATGGAAGAATTTCATATGCCATAGGCCAGGAAATGTGATTGCATTTATGGATAGTTTGAAGAATAGCTTTTTATATAGAGACAGGTATGATGAACTTTCCCTACAAGTATCTCAAAAACTTCGTGCAAAAGAAGTTTTGCAAAGCTATAGCCCTGAAACTATATTGGAGAGTGATTCCTTTCAAGTATTTGATGAGTACATCATTCAATGGATAGTGGAACGGTTATTACAGGAAGATTTAGGTGCTAAGTTAAGTGATATAAGCATTGTAGATGTATGTAAGGCAAGACGAAAGGGCCATTTTGCGGATGCTTATCGCTCTGAATATCACTTACTAGAAAGTGCTTTCTTTGTGATACAAGCTGCAACTTATTGCCCTAAAGATAACCTACAAGATATCACTGAACAGTATTTGGATAGAGATTATAAGATTGATTATCAGTATAGAAAGTTCTGTTTCAACTTTGATCAGATAGAAGATACCACTCCTTTTGAAAAGCTTCGAGATCTTGTGGAAAATATTTACAGCAATGTGTATCTTTCTCAGATTACGACAAAATGGAATAAAGCTCTTGACAAGGAAGGCATGATGTCTATAAGAGAGAGGCAACAAGATTTCTTTACACAATATGTCAGATCATCAAATGACCGAGTTGTAGTAATAATTTCAGATGCATTACGATATGAAGTGGGAAAATCATTGTTTGAGAGACTTAACTCAGATGAGAAATGTACACCTTTGATTAATTTCATGATCAGTACCCTTCCTTCCTATACGAAATTAGGAATGGCTGCTTTACTACCGCATAAACAGATTGAAATAACAGATGACTATAAAGTGCTAGTTGATGGATTTAGCGCAGACTCTTTAAAACAAAGAGAAGTTATTCTGCAACAAGCGACTGTAAATAGTGCCTGTGTGCAGTTTGATGATTTAAAAACGATGAAAAAGAATGAACTAAGAGATGTCTTCACAGGTAAAGAAGTGGTTTATGTCTATCACAATCAAATTGATGCTAGAGGGGACAAACTCAATACTGAGAATGAAGTGTTTATGGCTTGCCAGGAAGCTGTAGAAGAGATCCATACTATGATTAGGAGAATATCTTCGAATGCAAATACACACCATTTTATTGTCACTGCAGATCATGGCTTTATCTATAAGAGAGATAAAGTACAAGAGACTGATAAAATCATTCATTTAGCTGATAAAGATGCCTATATAAACCGAAGGTTTATCATTTCTCATGAGAAGATACAAGATGATGGTATTCTCTGTTTGCCAATAAGTAGTATTCTAAGAAATGAAGACTCCAAAAATGTAATCGTACCACTAAGTACTCATGTCTATAAAGTAGCTGGTGGAGGACAGAACTTTGTACATGGCGGTTCATCACCGCAGGAAATGATCATTCCTGTCATTGATGTAAAAGTTGAAAGAGGCCATGCTGAAACGAGAGCTGCTCAAATTACATTGGTTAGCGTGGTGCAAAAAGTAACAAGCTTAATAACATCACTCGATTTTATCCAGACAGAACCGGTGAGTGATGTTACAAAAGAAACGAGTTACAGAGTTTACTTTATTTCAGAGGATCAGGAGAAGATCTCTAATGAATATATTGTTGCAGCAGATAAGAAGGATGAAAACCCAAGTAAAAGAATCTTCAGATTGAAATTTAACTTCAAGAATAAGCAATATAGTAGAGCTAAGAAGTACTATCTAGTTGCCTATGACGAGAAAAATGATATTGAGCTTTTCAGGCATGAAGTCGTTATGGATATCGCTTTTGCAGATGATTTTGGCTTTAATGTGTAAAGGAGGGGGAGAAATTGGAAGACAGAGAGAGCAGGAACGAAGACAATTCCCAAAAAGAGTTTGCTGATGATTATGAGTGGATGGAAACGGAAGAGGTAGAAGAATCTACTAGTGATCCTTTTGGTCTACATCTTAACGAAAAGCTAAATCATATTTTTGGAGGGAAAATTGTCAGGAAGGACCTAACGAAGAAAATCAAGGAAGGGGCAAACGTTCCTGTATATGTATTAGAATATCTCCTTGGCATGTATTGTGCTACCACTGAAGAAGAAGCTATTGCAGAAGGTGTAAAGAATGTAAAAAAAATTCTGGCCGAAAATTTTGTTCGGCCTGATGAAGCGCAGAAAATTATTTCAAAGCTTAGAGAAAGAGGAACCTATACAGTTATTGACAAGGTATCGGTGAAACTAAATTATAAAGAAGATCGCTATGAAGCAGAATTTTCTAATTTAGGAATTAAGAGCGTACCGATATCAGAACAATATCCTACTAAATTTGAACGACTTTTAAGTGGTGGGATATGGTGTATTGTTCAATTGGAGTATTTTTATGATGAAGGTGATAAGACAAGGGTACCTTTTATCATTTCAAAACTCACACCTATTCAAATGCCAAATCTTGACATGGGAGAAGTTGTGGAAGGAAGGAGACGCTTTTCAAAAGAAGAGTGGATTGATGTAATGCTCCGTTCTATTGGAATGGAACCATCGAGATTTAGTCTTAGGGTTAAAATGTTACTTCTAGCTCGTATGATTCCACTTGTGGAAAATAACTTCAACTTGTGTGAACTTGGACCTAGAGGTACCGGTAAGTCACATGTTTATAAAGAGATTTCTCCGAACAGCATCCTTGTGTCAGGTGGCCAAACTACGGTTGCAAATCTATTCTACAATATGTCCAGTAAGACTGTTGGATTGGTAGGGATGTGGGATTGTGTAGCTTTTGATGAAGTAGCTGGAATTACATTCAAAGATAAAGATGGTATTCAGATTATGAAAGATTATATGGCCTCAGGTTCATTTTCGAGAGGTAAAGAAGAGAAGAATGCTTCTGCATCGATGGTTTTTGTTGGTAATATCAACCAAAGTGTAGATGTACTATTAAAGACTTCCCATCTCTTTGATCCATTCCCGGATGCCATGGCTTACGATAGTGCTTTCTTTGATCGAATGCATTGCTATATTCCTGGTTGGGAGATTCCGAAGTATCGGCCAGATTTTTTTACAAATGAGTATGGATTTATAACGGACTACTTATCTGAGTTTTTAAGAGAGCTAAGGAAAACATCTTACTCAGATGCCCTTGACCAGTATTTTAAGCTTGGAAACAACCTGAATCAAAGAGATGTCATCGCGGTTCGAAAGATGGTATCTGGTCTCATCAAATTGATTTATCCTCATGGAGTTTTTGGAAAAGAAGAAGTAGAAGAAATACTCCGATTTGCTCTTGAGAGTAGAAGAAGAGTAAAAGAGCAGCTGAAGAAAATCGGTGGTATGGAGTTCTATGATGTAAACTTTTCCTATATTGACAACTTAGATTTCTCTGAGGAATATGTACCAGTACCAGAGCAAGGTGGGGGCAAGCTAATCCCAGAAGGTCTTCATAAGCCAGGACAAGTATATACAGTTGGACGCGGTAAATCAGGAATGCTTGGGGTGTTCAAGCTTGAAACTGAAATGGTCACTGGTTCAGGAAAATTTGAAAGAACTGGAATAGGTTCAGACAGAGAAGCGAAGGAAGCGCTTGATACAGCCTATAGATATTTGAAAGCAAATGGCAAGAATATTAGTGGAACTATCAGCACGACTTCAAAAGATTACCTGATGCATTTGCAAGATCTTAATGGTATTGGAATTACAAGCCAACTATCATTAGCTGCATATATAGGGTTGTGTTCAGCAGCCTTAAATAAACCTGTTATTGGGAGTCTTGCAGTTTTGGGTAATTTAAGTATAAGCGGAAGTGTTATTAAGGTTGAAGATCTTGCCAATAATTTACAGGTTTGCCTAGATAGTGGTGCTAAGAAGATATTGATACCAATGTCATCAGCAATGGATATGCCTTCAGTACCACCAGAGCTTATGAGTAGGTTTAGCCTAATCTTCTATCAGACTCCAGAAGATGCGGTGTTTAAAGCACTAGGAGTAGAATAAAAATATAAAAATAATATAAGATTAATAAAAATAAATCTGGGATTACTGAGGTGTTTTTTAATGATTATTATATAATTTTAATACTATGATACATCAAGAGAATTATGTATCCAAATATTTGTACTTGGAGGGAATATGAACTGGGATAAATTTTGTCAAATAATTCATTTGCTTTTTCACAAACGTGACAGAGAAATTAAATTTGATAATTCCGTTATTGAAATGAATATTTATGATAATAATATTAGGTACACAAAATCTGAATTTGAAACACTTTTATTAGAATATAATAAATTTGATTATAGTGAATTTAGTATTTATAATAATGATAAGTATGAAGCGCTAGTGCATGTTGATAAATATTATAACGGACGACTTTCAGAAGATAGATGCATAGAGTCTGATGAAGTCTCTATTTATATGAGTAAATGTTCAGATGAAATCATATTGAGTTTATTAAACGAATTCAAAGATGAATTATCGAATCTAAGATTTTTTTATTCATCATTTAGATATAGAGAAACTAATATAGAACTTTTTGATTTACTTCGAGGTATGTTTAGAGCGAACTCTTTGTATATTATTAAAAAAGGTGAAACTATGAAGAGAGAACTTTTTGAGAATATGGCGCTGGCTTTTTCATTCAATTATTCATATAATATTGATAGAGTAGTTAGACCTGTAAATAGCTTTTCTGAAATAGTTACCATGATACACAAGAGAAGTGCTAGAATGAGATATGATGATTTGAGTGTCCCGTTATTAAACTACAAAAAAGAAATAGTAGATAGATATTTGATGGCTCAATCATCAGAAGATATTTTTGTTCAATTTATAGGCTATTATCAAATAATGGAACATTTTTTCAGTGAAGTTTCCAAAGAAAACATACATACTACAATAAAGGAAATAATACAGCATCCAGGGTTTTCGCCGAAAAGAAAGAAAGATACAGCAAAATTGGCAGAAGCAATAATTACGAAAATGAACTCATATAAAGAAGATTTTAGAGGCACAGAAATAGAGGCTTTGGAACTGACTTTAGAAAAATATATTGATATTCAGAACTTAATGGATTCACTAAACGATTTTGAAAATGGGATTGTTAATTATTATAGTACTCACGAAGTTAGTTTTTCAAAGGGAAAAAAAGTAGAGTTGATGGATTCTTCAAATAAAAAGATTTTTAAAGATATAGCATCTAGAATCTATAACACGAGAAATTCGTTAGTGCATAGTAAATCAAATGAGTATAATATCAAAGAAAAAGGAATATATCGCCCGTTTAAAGATAGCGCTGAGCTATCTAAAGAGTTGCCTTTGATGAGAATTATTGCAGAAACTATTATTATTAAAACTTCAAGTGAAATGTAATACAATTGTATTTATTACCTAAATGCACAAAGCTGTAACCAAATCGAAAAACACGTATCCCTGTCCATATTGTAAAAATAATCAAAATATTATAAAATATGATTAACTGAATTAAAATATATCTTAAATGAGTTATCTGAACAGTTCAGAGTAACTCTTTGTGGATTGAAACAATCAGAAGAGTGATGGATCATATTTTATTAAAATCATGTTTGCATTAAACATAAGGGACTCTTACTTGTTTTTGCTCTCGTGAAATGACATAAATATGACGGAGTTGTCTGTCCGCAAATAGACGGATATACTGTCCTTAAGAATACTTAAGGAGAAATAGAAAGAGACCCTTCCACCTCATGTTTGCCCAGAGTGTTTGGAAGGGTCCCTTACTAACTTAATAGCATGGTAATTATAACAAACTTTGAATTGGAATGGAATAGTGAAAAGAGCGTTTTTTGTTAGGAGTATGGAGAAAAGTGTATGCCCAATCTGTATGGGGAAACTTGAAGTTATAGGGTCTAGAAGGCGTTATGTGATAGAAGGTACAGGAAGCAGACAAACCCTTATCGTG
>NZ_FOVK01000022.1 GCF_900115135.1 Proteiniclasticum ruminis
AATCAAAGTACTCCAGCATTTCTTTATCGATGCTACCTGCTCCAAGGAGCATGGTGGCTTTCACCATGTGGTCCAGAGACAGCTTTCGGTGGCGAGTAAAATCTCGCCCGGGTTGTTGGAGAAATTCGTGTTTTCGTGCGACATGATCATCAATAACATGAAAAAGTGTTTTTCGAATATCCTTGTGAATTGCTGGTTTCGGCATAATAGCCCTCCTTTGAATCTCTATGTTCAAAGGGCTTCGCCGCATTTTTGCTGATGAATGTCAAGCTTTTCTTTAAAAAAATCTGCAAAAAAATCAGCGCATGTTTCCATACGCTGATTTTCTTAACTTAATGACATTGTCGCTGGGAATCCCTTTTTTGTTGAGGCAGACTCTCTAAGGAGAGAATCAGATCCACATTATATAGCATCAGATCTGGCCCATCATCAGCTGAACCAGGAAGGAGACCACCACCACCAGAAGAGAGATGAGGAAACCATGAACCATGGGTTTAAAGCCTGATTTGGTGACTTCACTGAAGTTGGTTTTAAGGCCGATGGCACCTAAGGACATGACCATGAGAAGCTTGCTGAAAGAGGTGATCTGTGCGCTGAAGGCATCAGGCACAAGCCCTGTGCTTTTGACTCCCACCATGAGCAGGAAAAACAGGATGAAGAAGGGGAAGATGCTTTTTAGATCCACCTTATTTCGTGCATGCACAGTGCCTGCTCCTGCAGTTTTTCTGCTTTCCACCCTTGCGTGGATATAGGAGAAAATCAGTACCACGGGAACAATGGAAAGGGTCCTGGTGAGCTTCACAATGACAGCGTACTGTCCTGCAGCATCAGAGAATGCATAGGCTGCAGCCACCACAGAAGAAGTGTCATTGACTGCGGTACCGGACCAGAGTCCAAATCCAAGATCACTCATCTGGAAAAATCTGCCCATGATGGGGAAAAGAATCACCATAAGGATATCAAATAGAAAGGTAGCGGAAATACCATAAGCGATGTGGGCGTCCTCTGCTTCAATGACAGGGGCGATGGCGGCAATGGCAGAGCCACCGCAGATGCCTGTGCCCGCTGAGATGAGGCTGGAAAGCTTCCAGGGAAGGCCCATGACTTTTCCAAGAAGATATCCACCAAGGAAGGCAGATGCCAAAGTGAAGGTCATGACCACCAGGGAAAACTTACCGACTGAGAAAATCTGGGAAAAGCTCAACCCCAGTCCCATGAGGATGATGGAGAACTTCAGGATCTTTTTGGATGTGAACTGAATGCCAGAAGAAAAGTTCCTGTTTCCTGAGATAAACGGATTGATGACCATACCCAATAAGAGGGCAAAGACACCTGCACTGATGAGATGTCCAGGGATGATCTTCTGGAGCTGATTTGCCGTCAGGGCAAGAAGTAATGACAATAGAATTCCGGGAACCAGTTTTTGCATGTTTTTCATTGTATGTCCTCACTGTTTCATATGATGTCTTGATTTTAACATGTTTAAACTATAAAATATAATTATATATATTTATTAATCTATTCTTTAAATTTATAGAAAAGGAGCAAAAACATGCTGGACCCAAGACTACTCACTTTTCTTGCCATTGTGGAGGAAGAAAGCTATACCAAAGCCGCTGTGAGACTTTCCATGACACAGCCAGGGCTGAGCCACCAAATGAAACAGCTGGAAGAGATGTATGATGTGAAGCTTTTTCATTATGAGAACAGAAGAATCAGCCTGACAGAAGAAGGCGCGGTCTTCAGAAAGTATGCGGAGTTTCTTCTTTATCAAGAAAAAATGATGAAAAAGGAACTGGAAAACCTGAAAAAGAAGAGGAAGAAGTACTATTTTGGTGCAACGCTGACTTTAGGAGAATATACTCTGGCACCTCATCTGAAGCAGTTTTATGACTCTTTTAAAGAGGTGGAGTTCTCCCTGATGGTGGACAACACCAAAGTGCTTCTCTCCCACCTTCAAACGGGACATCTTGACTTTGCGCTCATTGAAGGCATTGTGGACAAGGCACTCTACCAGGTGACGCTGCTCAAAGAAGTGCCATTTATTTTAGTGGTGGGTCCGGAGCACCGGCTGAGTGGCAGAAAAGAAGTATCCATGGAAGAACTTCTTCCTGAAACCCTCCTGGTGAGAGAAGAAGGGTCCGGTTCCCGAAAGGTTCTGGAAACAGGGCTGTCCACCATCAATTTTTCTATCAGAGGCTTTGAGAGAGTCATAGACATCGGCAACATCGGCCTTTTAAAAAAGCTAACAGAGCAAGGGGCTGGCATCAGCTTCATGTACAAGGACGCGGTGCTATTGGAGCTTTCATCTGGCAGGCTGAAAGAAATTTCAGTGAAAAACCTCAGAATGGTTCGGGAGTTCAATTTTGTGACTCAGCCTGGAAACCTCCAGAATAAGGAGTTTAAAAGATTTTACAGATTCTTGCAATCTGTCTTGTCCTGATAGAGATCCTTGGAGAGAAGAAGCTGAACTATTTGTGTCGTAGGGGTGGAAATAAAAAAAAGATGATTTATACTGTAAGAAGAAAATACAGAAAGGAGAGGTGGCTATGACTGAAAAACTCGAACACCTCCAAATGCTGCTGCAAAACAGATTGTTTATGCAGCTGAGAAAGGAGCTGGAAGAAGAAAATCCGGTGGATCTGGCGGAACTCATCGAGAAAATGACGAAGGATGAGAGAATCCTCACCATGAGGCTGCTGCCCAAAGATCTTGCAGTGGATGTTTTTTCTGAAATGGATCCGGATCTTCAAGAGACGCTTCTTTCTGAAATCACAACAGAAGAGATTGATCATCTGGTGAAAGAAATGTTTGTGGACGACCTGGTGGATCTCTTAGAGGAGCTCCCCGCTTCTTTGGTGGCAGAAATTCTCGACCGGGTACATCCAGAGGACCGGGCTACGCTGAACCGGTTTTTGCAATATAAAGTAGATACAGCAGGAAGCATCATGACGTCCGAATACACAAGTCTCAAAAAGAACCTGAAAGTACCGGAAGCCATTGACTATCTGCGGCAGAACGGTCAGGACAGCGAGACGCTGTACAGCTGTTTTGTGGTCAGTGACACACGAGTGCTTTTGGGTGTGGTAACCTTAAGAACCCTTCTACTTGCGGAGGATCATCTTACCGTGGAAGATCTCATGGAAGAGAAAGTGGTCGGGGTGCAGACGGAAGATGATGTGGAGGAAGTGGCGGAGATTTTCAGCCGGTATGATTTTATGACACTTCCTGTGGTGGATAAAGAAAACCGTCTTGTGGGCATCATCACGGTGGATGATATCATGGATGTCATCCTGGAAGAGGATACAGAAGACTTTGAGAAGATGGCAGGTACTGTGCCATCAGACAAGCCTTATCTCAAGACTTCCGTATGGGAACTGGCTAAAAATAGAATGGGCTGGCTTACCTTTCTCATGCTTTCGGGTATATTAACGGGCGCCATCCTGACGTCCTTTGAAGATGCGTTTCTTGTGATTCCCGTTCTTGTGACATTTATACCGATGCTTACAGACACTGGAGGAAATTCCGGTTCCCAGTCCAGTACGCTCATCATCCGTGGACTGGTCCTGGGAGAAATTGAAATGAAGGACATTGTGAAGGTCTTCATCAAGGAGTTTGAAGTGTCTCTTATGACCGGTGCGGTCTTGGCACTACTCACCTATATCAGGCTCCGGATCCTTTACCCGGATAAACCGCTCATCGTTCTTGTCGTATCTTTAGCAATCCTTGCCACAGTGATCATGGCAAAGCTCATGGGTGCGCTGCTTCCTTTTTTTGCAAAGAAGATCAAGGCGGATCCGGCCATCATGGCAGCACCGATGATTACAACCATCGTGGATGCCTCCTCTCTGCTGATTTATTTTTTCCTTGCCAGATGGATCCTGAAGATCTAAAAGGGCTGAGAAACAATTGAATCAAGTATATGAAAATAAAGAATCCGGCTTTCTAAGGGAAGTCCGGATTCTTTGTTTTCTAGAGGTATCGATTGGAGAAGTTCCTAGTTTCAGAACCTATAGATTTTCAGCGTTTTTATAGAGCATATCAATGTCCTCTTTGCGGAGCATTTTCTGGATCACCAGTGCAATGAAAAAGATCACAGGCAGATTGATGAGAAGTCTTGTGACAGCAAAGGTCTTTCCCATGGAAGCCATTTCAAATAGAAACATGGGGATTTTTGTGGTGGACCAGGCACCGATGAAAAGAAGGATGTTGGAGAATTTGACGCCTTTTTTCATAAATACTGCCGCAACTGGAAAGGCTCCATAGAGTGGGCCTGCAGCAGCAGAGCCGATGAGGATGGCCAGAAGCATGCCTTTCACTCCTGAGCCTTCACCCATGTACTTCACCATGGTGTCTTTTTTGATCCATACATCAAGGAGTCCCATGAGTAGGAAGATGGGTGGAATCACCTGAATCATCTCCAGGGTAGAGTTCTTTGTGATACTGAGGGCTTTTGTTCCTGTTTCTTTGGAGAATATCCAAAGAAGCAGAAGAGCTGTGAGAGCAATGAGAGTGTATCTGTATCTTTTCAGCAGTTTCATCATAGTTTCATGACACCTCCTAGAATAAAGGCGATGAGGAAAGACAGAAGAAATGCCAGACCATTTCGTAAGAATGTAACCTTTTTTCCGAAGTATCTGATTTCTACTATAATGGTGATCACGCCCACCATCATGAGAGTGGAAATGAAAGCACCAATCTGCATATAGCCTGCACCTTCTTTCAATAAAAGAGCTGCCATGGGAAATGCGATGAATCCGGGGATCAGCGTGATTGCCCCAATCAGCGCAGTCAGAAGGGTCCCAAAGAAGCCCGAAGACTCTCCAATGTATCTGGAAATGGTTTCGGGAGAAAGTATGCCCAGCAGTATGCCTGCAAAAATCAGGACCGTCATAAATTCAGGCAGGATATTTTCAAAGGCTTTCCAAGCCTTTTTCAGAGCTGTTTTTGTGTTTTTTTTGTCCTTTACATAGGACAGAAGAAGTAAAAATCCGGTAATCACATATAAAATGGTGGTCATCATCGTCTCCTCGTCTCACCATATTCGGGATTTCGCAATAAAATTACGGTCTGAAAACCATAGGGGTCTCAGACCGTAACGGACTATCTTTTTTCCAGAATCTCTTTGATGGCGTTTGGTTTCAGCACTTTTCCATAAGAAACCACTTCTTCGTCAATGACCAGCCCAGGTGTGGACATGATGCCATAGGAAGCGATGTCTTTAAAATCTGTGACCTTGATGATCTCCGCCTCGATGCCCATTTCTTTTAGAGCTTCTTCTGTATTTTTTGTAAGTGTTACACAGTTCTTGCAGCCTGATCCTAATACTTTAATTTTCATGAATATCTCTCCTCTTTATGATTAATTATATATAATTTTGGGTAACTAAATGAATAAATAACTGAATGCATTGAAACTATAACCGATAAGGATAATCCCAGCTGCAACAATACCAAAGAAAATCGCTAAAAGCTTTGGTTTCACTACCTTGGACAACATGACCAGGGAAGGGAGAGACAAAGCAGTCACACCCATCATAAAGGCCAGTGCCGTGCCTAATCCTACCCCTTTGGCAATGAGAGCTTCGGCGATGGGAAGGGTTCCGAAGATATCTGCATACATGGGGATACCAACGATGGTTGCGACAAGGACAGACCACCATTTGTCTGCACCTAAGATAGAGGTGATAAAGGTTTCTGGAATGTAATTATGGATTGCAGCACCAATACCGACACCAATGAGTACATAAATCCAAACTTTTTTGATGATATCGAGAACTTGATCCCTCGCAAACTCTATCCTTTCTTGTATGGATAAAGGATCTTCTTCCCCCATCTCCAAATTGTTCTGGAATACAAAGGACTCCACATGTGCTTCAAGCTTCAGATGCCCAATGACTGTTCCGCCAATGACGGCCAGAACCAAGCCAACGATGACATAGGCAATGGCAATTTTCCAGTTGAAAATACCGGCCAAAAGAATCACTGAGGCAAGATCCACCAAAGGGGAGGATATCAGGAAGGAAAAGGTTGTGCCGATGGGCAGCCCTGCACTGGTAAACCCGATAAAAAGTGGGATAGAAGAGCAGGAACAGAAGGGAGTGATGGTCCCCAAAAGAGCGGCAAGGATATTGGCGGTAATTCCATTGAAGTTTCCGAGGATCCGCTTGGTCCTTTCTGGCGGGAAGAAACTCTGGACATAGGAAATCATAAAAATAAGGGCAGAAAGAAGTATAAAAATTTTAATAACATCGTAGATGAAAAAGTGAATACTGGCTCCAAGCCTTGTGTCCATACTTAGGCCAAATACCTTCACCACAAGGCTTTCGACCAGTTCAAACAGCCAGTTCATCTTCAGCAGCTGATTGTTGATCCATTCAAATATTACCATGATGATCTCCTTCTATATTACAGTGTAAAATTCTTACTGATGAGGGACTGAGATTCGCTGTATTGCCATTTGGTGGCGATATTTTTCTGATCGTCCTGAAGCTGTGGATATTGACCAATGCTTTTCAGGATGTCTGAAAGAATACTGTTCAGAAGAATATGGTCCGTTCTCAGTTTATAATAAACAAATTTCTCTTTTCTGGTATCCACCACAAGATTCAGATCTCTAAGTTTGGAAAGCCCTTTAGATACAGTAGGTTGGGGCACATTGAGAATTCCACTAAGTTCACAAACGCAGAGCTCATCTTGGTAAAGCAGCATCATGATTCTCAGTCTAGTTTCGTCTGAGAGGGTTTTAAAAATATTGGTCAGTTCATTCATGGCGTCACGTCCTTTCACAAATGCACATATTCTCATATGGGAATATGATTATATTACTCTTGGGATTTGTTCCTGTCAATGATTGACAAAAAATAACTTTACGCAGGTTCAAATGATTGACATAAAAATGTTTATCAGGTTATCTGCGCTGAATTAACATGGTGTTAACAAGAATTTAGTACAATGGAAGTGTTTCAAACTTAATAAATGGAAGAGGAGAGTTTTATGAAAATACGGATCATTGGTGCCGTGGCTGCAGGAACTTCAGCGGCTGCAAAAGCAAGAAGAAACAGCGAAGAAGCAGAAATCATCATTTATGAGATAGATACCTATATTTCCTATTCTGGATGCGGGATGCCCTATTACATCGGCGGAGAAGTGGAAAATGGGGAAGACCTGACACCAAGAGACCCCAAGTTCTTTAAATCAAAATATAATGTGGACATTAAGACCGGTCATGAGGTGCTTCAAGTGGATCCCAAGGAGAAAATCCTTCTGGTGAAGAATCTTGAAACAGGAGAGACCATGAAAGACTCTTATGACAAACTGATTTTCGCTACAGGGGCCCGTTCCGTTGTGCCTCCTATTACAGGTGTGAGGAACAAGCATGTATTCAGTTTGCGGAATATCAAAGACATGTACAGCATCAAAAAGTATATTGATGAAAAAAATCCCAAGGATGCAGTCATCATCGGTACGGGTTTCATTGGGCTTGAAATGGCTGAAAATCTGAAGCATCTGGGCATGGAAGTCACCATGGTGGAGCTTCTGACACAGGTATCCCCAGGACTGGATGAAGATATGGCCATTTTGGTAGAAGAACATCTAGCTGCAAAGGGTGTGCAGGTCATTACTGGCAAATCAGCAAAGGAAATCACTGAGAATGAGGTGATCCTTTCTGATGAAAGCAAGCTCCCAGGTGATCTTGTCATTGTAGCCACTGGTGTAAGACCTCATGTGGAGCTTGCGAAAGAAGCTGGCATTGAGATGGGCGTAACAGGAGCAATCAAGGTGAATCCGTTCATGGAGACGTCAGTAGCAGATATCTATGCTGCGGGAGACTGTATAGAACAGTACCACAGTATTACAGGAAAGCCTGTGTACAGACCTCTGGGTTCTACGGCAAATAAAACTGGAAGAATGGCAGGAAATAATGCTACTGGTGGGAACCTTGAGTTTAGAGGTGTTCTGGGTACAGGCATCTATAAGATCTTCGATCTTGCCGTGGCACAAACAGGGCTTACAGAAAGAGAAGCACTGAAAGAAGGGTATGAAATTTCAGTCAGTCACAACATCAAGCCAAACCGCCCGGAATATATGGGTGGCAAAGAAATGGTCATCAAGTCCGTTGCAGATAAAAAAGATGGACGGCTCCTGGGGGTACAGATCATTGGACCAGAAGGGGTGGACAAGAGGGTGGATGTGTTCGCAGCACTGATCACCTTTGGTGCGAAGGTTCAGGATCTTGTTCATCTGGATCTTGCCTATGCACCACCTTTTTCGACAACAAAAGATCCTGTGATGTATACCGGGATGATTCAGGAAAATGCCATTTATGGCAATCGTCCTGTTATGACAATCAAAGAGCTGGATGAACTTGCATCTTCAGGAAAAAAAGTGAGGATCGTGGATGCCAGAGTGGTAAAGCAGTATGAAGCCAGTCATGTGGAGAATGCCATAAACGTCCCGCATAGTGCTGCAAGGGACGTTGCGAAAGATCTGGAGAAGGATACCATCACCGTGACCTACTGCAATAAAGGCACCACGGGAAATGCGGTGCAGAATATTTTTCTCAACAGTGGGGTGGAGAAGGTCTACAACCTTTCCGGTGGCCACAAAACCTATCTCCGTTATTTAAAAATGAAGAAAAAATAGATATTGAATTAGAATTAGATTAAGGGCGATGAGACAAGGATCAAGGGAATGGGTGTCATAAACGCTTCTTCAGAAATCAAATAAAATTAAAACCAGGTAACCATGCAAAGTGATGTGCAAAAGGTTACCTGGTTTTTTATCTCATTTCATAGAATCCGTCTGGATTCTCTTTCAGAGCAGACTCGATGAGAGCGAGCTCTT
This sequence comes from Proteiniclasticum ruminis, assembly GCF_900115135.1. Classification (GTDB taxonomy): domain Bacteria; phylum Bacillota; class Clostridia; order Clostridiales; family Clostridiaceae; genus Proteiniclasticum; species Proteiniclasticum ruminis_A. The sequence continues at coordinate 8,847 of NZ_FOVK01000022.1, forward strand.
CCATAAGAAGCTCTTCCGTGGGATAGATCCCAAGGGTTGCTTTATTTTCACCAAATAGATTGGTGCCGGCAAATTGCCCCCATAGAATGTGTTTTCCCTTCTTCTCACCGAAAATCCTTGAAGTATAGACTCTTATGACTTTAACGAGTTCTTTTTTGTCCTGTGTTCTAATCCACATGGTCTTCTCCTTTGCTGTCCTCTTGTTGCTTCCTATTTTTCCAGCACATCATGGTAGACTTCATTTTTTTCCATGACAGCCTTGGCGAATTCGCAGATGGGACGGATTTTTTTTCCTTCTGCTCTGGCTTTTTCCGCCATACCGTTGAGAAGCTTCTTTCCTACTCCCTGTCCCTGGAATCCATCGTGGGTATAGGTGTGCTTGATGATGAGAAGCTCATTTCCTAACTCCTCATAAATGATTTCACCTGCTTCCATACCTTCTTCATTAAGAAGATAAAGCCTGCCTTCTCCTTGTTTGAGTTCCATTTTTCTTCCTCCTTGTGTGCGATATACCGCAGTGCTTTGGTTGGACAGGCGTCCAGCACCGCAATGAGTTTTTTGAGATCCGGTTCTTCTCTTTGATCAATCCAAGGGCGGTTTCTCACGTTGAACACCTTGGGACTTCCCTTCAGGCAAACCCTGGAATGTGTGCATAGGGAGCGCTTGAAATAGATATCGAGTTTGTCACCGTAGTATTTCCGGTATCCCGTTTCCAGTAGTTCCTGTTCAGTCATGGCCACTTGATCTCCTTTTTTTAAAAGTTACATCCATTTTATCACAGGAAGCAGGGGAAACCGTAAACAAGACGTTAATTTTGTCCTAAGCAGAGGAAGTTCTGAAAACGGTATGAACTCGACGCTCCATAGGTTTAGAAAATCTTAAGGGAATTCTTTGGTCCACTTCATTCTTTACAGATATACTAAAAAAAGGACAGAAGATAGGAGGGTAGCTACATGAGAGGAAACAGAAGAGGTATTGTATATATGGTCCTCATTTTAGCAGTACTGGGAGGTATTTATCTCTATACAGAACTGCAAAGCCAGATGGCGACAAAGCCACCGGAGCTGAAGGCATTTCTCAGCGATGAGATGCAGAAAGAAGCACAGATGGGCACCTATGAATGGAAATCATTAGGACGCAGTGTCATCGCAGACAGCGATCACCCGGCGAATTTTACCTATACAGAAGAAAGCAGAATCACAGCCAGCAGCGGTCAAAGACTCTATCTGACGCCTCTGGTGGAAAGTGAGAAAGTACCCTATGAAATCATCTCCGCTGCAGTCAGTGAGAAGGGAAAACCGGAAACTGAAGTTAAGCTCGATTTCACCATCCATGGAGATGCAGCAGTGATCTCTATACCAGAATGCAGCGGCACTTTTGTGTACAGTCTCCAGGTAGACTATCTGGAGAAGGGGGATGCGGTGTATGGCCTGGAAGTGCTGGTGGATGTGGTGGAATATGATCTGGACAAACTGCGCACACTAAAAACTCCCTATGTGGGGAATGCGAGCAAAGTTTCAGAAATTGTTTCAGCTCTTCCGCTTCCAGGCAGTGGCTACGTACAAAGATACATCTCCTTGGAGACAGAAAAAGAACCCTATGGCATTACGGTATACTATGAGCCAAAAGAAGAACTGACGAATCTTCTTCAGTATCCTAAAGCTGAGCCCGTGAATGAGATCCATCGGGTCATGGAGAAAAATGCTCTCGTACTGATCTCTTTGGTGGAGAATGCTGATCAAATCACATTCAAGGTGAAGAATGAGCCATCGGAGGGAGTGCTGGAGAAGAGTTCCTATGATGGGAGTGTAAAGTTCACGAGAGAAGAACTGACAGAAAAGTATGGTCCTCTGGATCATATTCTGTCCAGGGAAGATCTCTTCCTACGCTGAAGTTCAGTAGACAATACAGGATGATATAAGGGAAAAGAGAAAAGTGGAAGAGTCTCTATGTGGATTCTTCCACTTTTTATATCTGGTGGGTTGAGAGATTTAGGATGCTTATCGGAATGATATTGAAACATCCGCTGCAACAAAGTATGATAAGTATGGATTGATGGAAAAATATCAGACAAAGAATGCAAAAAACAATAAAGATGTTTAAAATATCGCATTATGTGGTATAATATACCACATAATGACTATGATTTTATGATGAAAGGATGTAGACAGAATGGAACTGAGACTCGCAGGTATTAAAAAATCCTTTGATGGAAAAGAGGTGCTGAAAGGGCTGGATTTCACCTTTGAAAAAGGGAAAATCTATGGACTGTTAGGCAGAAATGGCGCAGGAAAAACAACGCTCTTCAATATTTTGGCAGATGAAATCAAAGCGGAAGACGGAAAAGCCTACTTGACCGCACAGGAGGAGGAAAGACCCATCCGACCCAAGGATCTCTCCTATGTGTACTCCACCCCTGTGCTCCCGGATTTTCTCACAGGCTATGAGTTCATCAAGTTTTTTGTGGATCTTCACAAAAATGATCTAGACCATCTCCAGCCTATTGACACTTATTTTGATCTCATCCAGTTTGAGAAGGAGGACCGGCACAGGCTTATGAAGGGGTACTCCCATGGCATGAAGAACAAGATTCAGATGCTTCTGTTTCTCATTGCAAAACCCATGGTGATTCTTCTGGATGAACCTCTGACGTCTCTGGATGTGGTGGTGGCACTGGAAATGAAGAAGCTTCTCAAAAGCATCAGAGAAGACCATATCATCATTTTTTCCACCCACATTCTTCAGCTGGCCACGGATCTTTGTGATGAGATTGCCATTCTTCATGACGGAAAGATGTCCATGCTGGATCATGACAGACTGGGAGATGAGACCTTCGAGGAAGAAATCATCAGACTTCTGAAGGAGGAGAACCATGGGGCATAAGATTCTTCTCATAATGAAGCTGGAGACCTCTATCTTCATAAACGGACTTGTTTATTTTATCCGGAAGCTGCCCCTCGTGAGAAAAATGGCCAATAGAGGTCATTACGGATTGTTCACCCTGAAGGAAGGGTTGGGTGTGCTTGCCTTTCTCTATCAGCTTATATGGAGCAGCCTGAAAGGAGCACTTCTGGCAGTGGGGGCGCTTCTGCTTCCCGGACTGTTTTTGGACGGTCTGGATGCAAAGTCCCTGACACTGGTTCTTTTTCTTTATTTCCTCATGAGGCTTTTGCTTCCCTACCTCCTAGAACTGACCCAGACGAAGTTCATTCTTCTGAAAGAGCTGAAGATGGATCCTCGAGAGTATGCCTTGGCATATCTCGTGAAAAAAGAAGGTTTCAAACTGGTGGGGCGAAGCATAGGATTTCTGTTTCTTACTGGAAGTGTGTTCCGAAGTCCTCTGGAGGCTCTGTATCTTTCAGGGGCAGCCACCCTCATGGGATTCGCAGCAGAGGCACTGCATCTTTATCTCTTCAGAAAAAGGCGGTTCCTTTTAGAAGATCATAACATGGTGCTCATTGGCCTTATCCTCATAGTGATGGCGGGCGCATATCTTTTGTATTTCTTCCTTCCTGGATTTGACGGTGGACTTGTTCTTAAGCATCCACTCTTTGCGGCTACACTCTTTATGATGGCGATATTTTGCCTTCGGTATATTGTCCGCTATGACTACTACATCGAAGCTATGAACCATGTGACAAGCTATGAGAAGATGAATAAGCTTCAGAATGCTATGAAGGAAGCCATGGTGGCAGATGTGAAGATGCGGGACAAGGATTTTAAGGAAGAAGATCTTCTTCCGGTGGAAGGGGTGGAAAAGGAAGGCTTTGCCTACCTCAATGCGCTTTTCTTCAAAAGACACCGGCGCTTTTTCAGAAAGCCTATTCTTGTGAAGTCCATCCTGGTTGCCACGGTCTTTGTTGGCCTCTTCCTTCTGTATCTGTTTGTGGATCCGGATCTTATGAATGGCATGGGACCGGAGCTTTCGAAAAACTACACCATGATGATCTTTGTCATGTATATGCTGACCAATTCCAACCGGGAGACCAAAGCCATGTTCTACAACTGTGATCTCTTTATGCTACGGTATGGATTTTACAGAGAGCCCAAAGCGCTCCTTAGCATGTTCTCCTTGCGGCTGAAGAGAATTGTGCTGGGGAATCTGATTCCCACAGGAACCCTTCTTTTTGGACTCTTTCTGTTCACTGCACTCTCTGACCGGAGAGATTATGGAGAAATTCTTCCCCTCATGGCCATGGTGCTGACCCTGTCTGTATTCTTCTCGGTGCACTACCTCTTCATGTACTATGTTTTTCAGCCCTACACCTCTTCCATGGAAGTGAAGAGCCCTATGTTCAATATCATCAACGGACTGGTCTATCTCTTGTCCTATTTGGCCATTCAAATCGATGCTCCAGCCCAGTGGATGCTTCCAGTGATCATTTTGCTGTCCATTTTCTATGTGGCCGTGGCGGTGCTGTTTGTTTACAAAAAAGCTCCAACTACGTTCAGAATTAAATAACAATTAGCCTGTATAATGAAGCAATATTGAATGAAAATAAGATGAATAGAGGTGTTCAATTATGGTGAATGGACTTCTGTTTCAAGGGTTTGAATGGTATCTGCCCGCAGATGGGAATTACTACAAGGATTTAAAAAAGAAACTGGTGGACCTGAAGAGAATTGGCGTGACAGCCATCTGGCTTCCGCCAGTGTGCAAAGCCACAAGCCCGGAAGATACGGGGTATGGCATTTATGATCTGTATGATTTGGGTGAATTTGACCAGAAAGGTTCTGTCCGGACCAAGTATGGAACCAAAGAAGAACTTATAGATCTCGTTGAAGCCATTCATGCAGAGGGCATGCAGGTCTATGCGGATGTGGTGCTGAATCATAAGGCAGCAGCAGACTTCGAAGAGGAATTTGAAGCGGTGAAAGTGGATCAGAACGACCGCAGGAAGGACATCGAGGAGCCCAGGACCATCAAAGCCTGGACAGGGTTTGATTTTCCTGGAAGAAAAGGCATGTATTCGGACTTCACCTGGCATCATCATCATTTCAGCGGCGTGGATCTGGACACCCTCACGGGAGAAAAAGGCATCTTCAGGATTTTAGGGGAGAACAAAGGGTGGAACTGGGGCGTATCCCACGACAATGGAAATTACGACTACCTGATGTTTGCAGACATCGACCATGCTCATCCTGAGGTGAAGGAGGAGCTTCTAAACTGGGTCTACTGGTTCATTGAAGAGCTGAATATTGACGGAATCCGTTTTGATGCCGTCAAGCACATTGACGATGAGTTTTTGGAGATGTTCGCTGAAAAGATCCATGAGAAAAAAGGAAAAGACTTCTATCTTTTGGGAGAGTACTGGGATTATAATATCGAGAACAAAGAAAAATTCATGGAGAATACCCGATTCCAGATGGATCTTTTTGATGTGGGTCTCCATTTCAATCTGTTCTCTCTATCAAAGAACCCAGAAGACTTTGATCTTCGACAAGTTTTTGACGGTACTGTGACCAAGGTGAACCCGCCCATGAGTGTCACCTTTGTGGACAACCACGACTCAGAACCAGGCCAGGCGTTGGAGTCTTATGTGGAGCCTTGGTTCAAGGAGATGGCCTATGGTCTCATTCTATTGAGACGGGATGGTTATCCGACGATCTTTTATGGAGACTACTACGGCATCGGCGGTCCCTATATGATTGAACCCATGAAGGACAAAATAGACAAGCTGTCACTTCTTCGTACATCCTATGCCTATGGGGACGAAGAGAATTACTTTTCGGATAAGGACCACATCGGCTGGGTGAGACACGGAGAAGAAGAACATCCGGAGAAGATGGCCGTGGTGATGTCCCTCTTTGAGAAAAAGACCATCCGCATGCTTATGGGAGAAGAGCTTAAAGGCGTGATCTTTGGGGACTACACGGGAAACTGTGGGGACAAGGTGGAAATTGATGAGGAAGGTTATGGAGACTTTCCGGCAGAAAAAGCTTCCATCAGCGTGTGGCTGAGAGATGGCCTGGAACTGATCTAAATAGAGGAAGAAGAGGCAGCAGAAGCTGTCTTTTCTGCTTCATCGGGAAGAGTCTTTCTCAGAAAACAGGTTCTTTTGGGAGAGAAGTCTTTTCTGTTTGTAAGTGCTTTCCCCTATGCTATGATGAAAGTGGACGATATTGAAAGGAGAAGATGATGAAGAAGTTCAAACAGGAAGTCTACAGTGTTTTCGGACGCATCTATATTCCCGAAGAGCTCATGGGAAAGAGAAATCTCATTCTTCATATTTCAGATACCCCTTCAGCCATTTATCCGGCCATAAGAGGCCTCTTACGGAAACTGAAGCCCCAGGTGATCCTCCATACAGGAGATCTTTGCGATCACATCAAACTGGAGAACAACGAAAATCTCATGGGGGAGTTTCTGCATGATGTGGTGAAACTCATACGGATCATGGAATTTTCCTCTGCAGAAGAGATCCACATCACCATGGGAAACCATGACAAGTACAGAGCACTTCAGCCTCTCGTGAAGAAAAGCACCCTGCATGAAATGGATGCGGTGCTGGATTTTGGAGAGTATTCTTATCATCTGTCCCACTATTATGAGGATGTGGAGGCAGATCCCAAGGACTTTAATCTCTATGGCCACAATCTGGAGGACAAGACGGAAAAAAGAAGGACCCGATGGTATCTCAACGGCGTGGAGGGCATTCATGTCATAGAGAAGGATACCGGAAAGGTGCATATTCTGAGATATCCCTGGGGGACCAATGATTACAGATACCGCAGAAGAAAACGGGGATTATAAAGGGAGCCACTTTCACTGTAATTTTGGGAAATCACAGGACATAGACTGTGTACAGACTTAAATAAAGAGAAAAGGAGCAGTTGGCATATGGTGGAGCTGTTAAGAACCGGGCCAGGCATTCTTCTTCTGGAGACAGAAGAAGAGAAGAAACTACAGGATTATTTTTTATCGAAGGAACCACAGGAGCCTCTGAGTCTCATGGATGCGTTCAGCATTGGAACAGAAGGGGAAACCATTGTGCTTCTGACTCCAGCACAAACAGATGTATACCGGAAGAGTGAGGAGAAGAATGCCCTGATTCTCAAAGAAAGTCCATCCGTGATCCTGTCGGAGCTTCTCAATGATAAAATGAGCTCTCTTGTGTATCACAGCCGTATCGTCTCCAGGACCATCATCATGCGGACCATGGGAGATATGGAGAAGGTCTTTGAGGAGCTGAAGGAAGACTACGGCGGCAAAGAAGGCAGCATTATGGAGTTCATCAACAGCAACCTGGAGAGTGGCGTCATTGTGGCTCTCACAGACAAGTCCCTGAACCGTCAGGTGACCCTGGGGGACATCTATATGGAAAAATGTCTTCATGTCAATGAGAACTACTTCACCATCTTCAAGGAGCTGAGAAGCAATGCATTGAAGTATCTGAATATCGGACTAGGCAATAAAGTCTGGTATGAGATGGACATCCGGATCTATGATATGTATGCCCACTTTCAGCTGCATTATGAGCGCCTCATGAATGTGCTTACAGAGTTTGAGATGGGAATCGTTCTTGGAAGCACCTGGTCCAAAGACTATCCGAAAATGCTTCTGGCCGTGGATGTGTATAGTGTGCGTTTCTTCACATTCTATGAGCCGAAATATATCAAAAAGATTCTCATGAGCATGGAATATGTGGATGACGGCACAAGGATTGTGGATTACGATCTGTATATGGGCAAAAAGAAAGTATCCTGGCGGGATATGACGAAGGACAAAAAAGCCACAAGAGAAGGACTGTCCATGGCCTACAGAAAAGAAACCTTATCCAATCTGACGCCGGAGGAGCTGAAGAAGCTTTATGCTATGGAAGAGAAGGTCCTCAGCACGAGGAAGGTCTAAAGGGTCAGCCTAAAAAAAAAAAAGAGGTTCTGATTGCAGCAGAGTGAGCGGAGGTGGATGGTTTTGAAAACTTTAAGTGCGCGGATGCAGTATTATTTTTCTATGGTGCTTTTTGGAAGCATTGGTCTTTTTGTCCGGAGGATCCCCATGGCTTCTCTGGAAATCGCATTTCTCAGAAGCCTTCTTGGCAGTGTGTTTTTAGGAATTCTTCTTTTACGGACAAGAAAACCCTTTCCTAAGAAATTTCTGAGAGAAGAAGGAGGAAAGCTCCTCTTTTCAGGGGCGTTTCTGGGAATAAACTGGATTTTTCTTTTTGAAGCTTTCCAAAAGACCACCATCACCAGCGCTACCCTGGCCTACTATATGGCACCAGTGCTGTTTCTTCTTCTGAGCTCTGCTTTTTATCGGGTGAGGTTTACGAGAATTCGCTTCCTGACCATAGGACTGGCGTTTCTTGGCCTTTATGTTCTACAGGGCAGTGTGTTCACTCTTGGAAAGGTAGATCAGAGTGGTGTCCTTTTTGGACTTATAGCGGCGTTTTTTTATGCGCTTGTGATGCTTCTAGGAAGATCCATCCATAAAGTGGATGGACTGCATAGAACCTTCTTGAATCTTTTCATATCTCTGACCGTTCTCAGCCTCTACATGGGTTTCACTGGAGCTTTCCAAGGGATGCGGATTCCCATGGAAAGTCTTCCGGAGATTCTTCTCGTCGGATTTCTCCATACGGGCATCGCTTATGCGCTCTATTTTTCCAGCCTCAGCCGTCTGGAAGCCCAGGAAGTGGCTCTAGCCAGCTATCTGGACCCGCTTTTTGCCATTTTGTTTTCGGTGATGTTTCTGAAGGAGCCCTTTACTTGGTCAATGCTTATTGGAGGAAGTCTCATTCTGGGGTCCTCCCTGCTGTATGAACTCTTCGGAAGGAAAGAACAATAAATAAGGATAGAGGTGTTACGATATGAACAAAACCATAAAAGTGGAAGGAAATGCGCTTGTCCGAAGGAAACCGGATCGGATGAATCTGGCCTTCACCTATCGTTTCCAGAAGGAGCGGTATGAAGAAGTGCTGCAGCTTTTTGAAACAAGCTACAGCAGATTTCTGGAGTCTATGGAAAGAGCAGGGGTGCCTGCTGAAAAGATAAAAACATCTCACTTTTCTGTGCATCCAAGATATGAGCAGGAATACGATGGAAAACTGTACCGTGAGGTGTTTCAAGGCTTTGAGATATCCACAGTCCTAAACCTTCGGCTTCCATTATCTTTTCCCAATCTGTCTGAGATTTTCAGCTTTCTTTCCGAGTCTGGCGAAACGCCACAAGTGGGACTGACCTTCAGTCTGGAAGACGAGAAAGAAGTGATGCAGGAGGCGATGAAGGAAGCGGTTTTGGATGCAAAGAAAAAAGCGGAGACCATCGCGGAAACTTTAGGACTCACCATCGGCCATGTGATCTCTGTGGAGGAAGTGTCCGAATCCTACGGAAGTTATTCAAAGGTGGAAGGCAGCCCAAGACTTCTAAAAGCCATGGATCTTTCCATGACGCCAGAAGATGCAGAAGCCAACAGGAAGGTGCTTCTGACCGTGGAAATTCTCTGATTTTTTTCAGGCTTTTCTAGTCCTTCTGTCCATCCTACGTTATAATAGATAAGTGCTATCTTTAATGATTTGACCAAAGAGAAAGGAGGAGTCCTATGAAAAACGAAGAGACTGTCCTCTATCTTCAGAAGCTTCTTACGGAGAACAGCTATAAAGCTCTTCGGGAAGCGATGATAGAAGAGAATGAAGTGGATATTGCAGAGTTCATTGGAATCCTGCCCAAAGATAAAGCTGCCATCGTATTCCGTCTGCTGCCCAAGGATCTGGCTGCGGAGGTGTTCTCCAATCTGGAGCTGGATGTGCAGGAGCGGCTGATCCATGAGTTTACGGACAAGGAACTGGAAAGTGTTCTGGAAGAGATGTTTGTGGATGATCTGGTGGATATGCTGGAAGAGCTTCCTGCCGGTATTGTGAAAAGAGTGCTGAGAAATACAGATGAAGGGACCCGTGGGGTCATCAATGCCTTCCTGAAGTATCCAAAGGACTCTGCAGGAACCATCATGACGGCTGAGTATACAAATCTCAGGCCTAAAATGACGGTGAAGGAAGCGATCATGTACCTTCGGATGAATGGTGCGGACAGCGAAACGCTCTACAACTGCTATGTCATCGATAAAAACAGAGTACTGGATGGCGTGGTCTCCTTAAGAACCTTGCTGCTTTCCAAAGATGAAGTTCTGGTGGAAGATCTCATGGAGACGGATGTGGTAAAAGTACATACATCAGATGACAAGGAAGAAGTAGCCTATCTGTTCCAGAGATACGACTATTTATCCTTGCCCGTTGTGGATTCAGAGGAGCGTCTTGTGGGTATCATCACCGTGGATGACATCATTGACGTTATGGAAGAGGAGGCCACAGAAGACTTTGAGCTCATGGCGGCTACCATTCCATCGGGAAAGCCCTATCTGAAAACCCCTTCCTGGGAACTGGCGAGAAACAGAATCGTCTGGCTCACCGTGCTCATGTTCTCCGGTATGATCTCTGGAGGCATTTTGAGCAGATATGAGGAGGCTTTTACGCAGATTCCAGTCCTTGTGAGTTTTATTCCTATGCTCATGAACACAGGTGGTAATGCAGGCTCTCAGGCCAGCACACTGGTCATCCGTGGTATGGTGCTCAATGAGATTTCCTTGAAAGACGGATTTGTGGTGCTCTGGAAAGAGTTCCGGGTCAGTCTCATCGCAGGTCTCTTCCTGGCGGTGATCAATTTCATCCGTCTCATCATCACCTATCCAGGGCAGGAAAAAATCATGTTCGTGGTTTCCTTTGCCATTTTCGGCACCGTGGTCATCGCAAAAATGGTGGGTGGAATTCTTCCCCTCTTTGCGAAGCTGTTGAAAGCGGACCCGGCCATCATGGCGGCGCCACTCATTACAACCATCGTGGATGCGCTGTCTTTGATTTTTTATTTCTTCCTTGCAGGAGTTTTCCTGGGGATTTCTTGATTTCTATGATACTTGGGAGGTAGGAATATTTGGCAGAGAATCCAGTGAAAAATGAAAAGAAAAAGAAAAAAGGGCTTTCTTATTTGTGGATCTTCCTCATAGGCGTTCCAATAGGAGTAATTCTAGCAGTGCTCGATGTGGATCTGGGCTTCTTGGATGTTTATTCCTTTTCAGACTTTGTGGCCATTTTTATTCTATTTTATGTTGGTGTTTTCCTGACCATCAATCTGCATGAACTGGGACATCTTCTCTTTGGGAAGCTTTTGGGATACCAGTTTCTTATGTTTCGTGCGGGAGTTTTCTCCATACAGAAAGAAAATGGGAAGCTCCGGTTTTCCATCATCAAGAATGTGGGATATGGAGGACTCTGTGCCATGATCCCTGATGAGGATGCCACCATGAAGGAATATGCCATATACTCTCTGGGAGGGATTTTCATGAATCTTCTCACCGGGGCGCTGTTTCTTTATCTTTCAGCTTTTATGGAGCCATACAGCGTATGGAAGATGGCGGCGATTCTAACTGGGGGAATCTCTATACTTCTTGGGATCGTCAACGGGTTTCCGTTTTTTTCCATGAATCAGCCCACAGACGGGATGATGTTTTTCAGTATCCTAAGAAACAGTCCCATGGCAGAAAGGTTTTATGAATCGTCCCTTCTGACCAAGAAGCTGGCTTCCGGCATCCGGCCGAAAGATCTGCAGCTGGTGAAGGATTTTGACATCATCGGTGATATGCATGATCTGACCAAGGCGTTCTATCTCTATTTTCAGGAAATGGACAAGGGGAATCGAGACTCTGCAGAAGAATATCTTCGGGATGTGGAGAAAAGTCTCCATAAAGTCCCCCCGTACAGTCTTCCTGCTTATTATTATGAAATCCTTTTTTTCGCTCTATTGAAGGGGGATTTTGATAAGGCAAAGGTGTTTTACGAAAAAGCAGGGAAGATCCTCATGAGGGATCAGGACATCAATGGACTGCGTGTGAAAGCCTATTATGCCTACTTCATGGAAAAAGATGCAGAAAAAGCCAGGACCCTGGCCTTAAAGGGACTGGAGATGCGAGACCACTATCCTTTCAAAGGGCAGGCAGTATATGAGGCGGAGCTTCTCAATGAGCTTCTCCAGAGAATAGAAACCGAGCGCCAAGGGCAATAAGCCCTGGCGCTTTTTGTTTTCATCTTAATATTTTCATCGGAAGTCTTAAGAATAAAGACAGAGGAAATGCGGATTCTGTAAAAGCTTTCAGGGGATACTGGTATAAAAGGTGGTGAGAGAGATGCAGTCAGAAAAAATGGAGCGCAGGAAAAGAGAAATCCGCAGCCGGAATCGAAAAAGAAGAGCATTTTTGGGCATGATGATCCTCTTTGTGCTGATGCTCCTGGTACTGTTCTTGCAAAACATTGGACGAGCAGAGCAGAGTGTATCTATTGGAAATCCCCTGGAGAGAATCAGCAGTCTGGAGGAGCTCAATGAGAAGACGAGAGAAGCGGCGGAGCTTTTCTTAAGGATTGCAGAAGAGGAGGGTCTTCCAGTACTCATCACAGAAACCTACCGCACCCAGGAAAGGCAAGAGTATTTATATGAGCAGGGAAGATCAAGACCAGGACAGGTGGTCACCTGGACCAAAAACTCCAACCACACCAAGCGGAATGCCTTTGATATTGCAAAGAATGTGCCTGGAGAAGAGTACACCGATCTGGAGTTCTTCAGAAGATGCGCCGAAATCGGAAGAGAGATCGGGCTCTCACCAGGATATTACTGGGAAGAGGGAAAGAGGGACATGCCTCATTTTGAGATGAGAAGATTCGGACGGGTGAAGTATCCAGAAGGATATGAAAAAATACCCTAGATTCTCAGATATTTCTCTATTTGTTTAGAATTCAGCCAAACCTATTAGATATACTGAGTAAAACAAAGTATATTGAAAATGGAGGCAACGACATGAAGCCATTACTGACCATCACAAATTATGGACATTCCTGCTTTTCTGTGACCTATGGAGACTATACGATGATCATAGACCCGTACAGAGAAAACAGTATTCCAGGACTTTCCCCACTGCAACTGACGGCAGACGATGTTTTTGTTACCCATGAGCATTTTGACCATAATGCCAGAAACGCTGTCAAAATGAAAGAAAAAGCAGTCCCCTCTCCCTTTAAGCTCACCCGGATCACTTGTGCCCATGATCAGGAGGGCGGAAGAAAAAGAGGTATGACAGACATTCTTCTTTTTGAGGGGGAAAATCTCCGATTTGCCCATTTTGGAGATATTGGAGAAAGCCTGACAGCTGAGAAGAAAGAGCTTTTGAAGGATCTGGATCTGGTGCTTCTTCCAGTGGGCGGATTTTATACCATCTCCCCAGAAGAAGCAAAGGATATGATCCATGAACTGAACCCGCATATCGCCATCCCCATGCACTACCGCACCACGGAGTTCGGACTTCCGGATATTGAGCCTCTGGAGAACTTCACCAGCCTTTTTGACCAGGTGATCTTTTACCGGGAAGATACGCTGGTTTATGACAGGGAACATACCAAGCAGCAGGTGGCAGTGCTGAAGCAGAAAAAAATACATCAGCAGGACATACATCTATCCTGATTTCAAAGAACAGGGTCCAGGAGGCATTGCTTTCCTGGATCCTTTTTCTACGGAGAAAGAAAATAGCATAAAGATATATGCATTATCGTTTTCATGATAGAATAGAATCAATAAAACCGATTTCAGGAAGAGGAGAAACCATTATGATTGAAGTTCGTCAAAAAGTCTTCAGACTCAGCACCAAAAGCACCAGCTATCTTTTTCGGATACTGCCAACGGGGCATCTTGAAAATCTCCATTATGGCCGCCTTCTTGCCTGGCAGGATTTTCAGGGGCTTTATATGAAGCAGAATGCCGGAGTCGGAAGCAGTGTTCTTTATGAGGAGGGTGGATACACCTTGGATCTTCTTCCGCTCGAGTATTCTTTCAATGGAAAAGGAGATTTCCGGGAAATGCCCTTTGAGATAAAGATGCCCGATGGATCCTATGTCTGTGATTTTCATTACGAGTCCCATGAGATCCTTGAGGGAACCCTTCCCATGGAAGAGATGCCCACAGCAAAAGGGGAGGAAGCGGAGACTCTTGTGGTCCATCTTCGAGATACGCTTCATCCACTGAGAATGACCTTGGTCTACACTGTTTTTTCAAACTGTGATGTGATCACGCGTAGAGCGGTCATCGAAAACAGATCGGATCAGCCGGTGGAGATTTTAAAGTTCATGAGCATGCAGCTGGATCTTCTCATGGATCATCCAGAAGTGCTGACCCTTTCTGGGGGATGGATCCGGGAGGCTCAAAAAGAGAGGCACAGACTTCCCGTGGGCAGTTTTCTCCAGGAATCCAGAACGGGAGGCAGCAGCAACCGTCATAATCCGGGGCTTCTGCTCATGGAAAAGAATGCCACTGAGGATTTTGGGAAAGTGTACGGGTTTAATCTTCTATATAGTGGGAACCACAGGAGCGTTGTGGAGAAAACGAGCCATGGGCTGGTACGAGTCCATCAGGGCATAAGTCCCCATAATTTCTCTTGGGTGCTGGAATCAGGAGAGACTTTCAGAACCCCGGAAGCAGTGATGACCGTAAGCATGGATGGGATGAATGGCGTGAGTCATCATTTTCATGATTTTATCAACAGACACATCATTTCCAAAGAATTCCAGTATAAAGAAAGACCCGTTCTTATGAACAACTGGGAAGCCACTTTTTTTGATTTCAACGAACGTAAGATTCTTTCTCTGGCCAGGGAAGCCAAGAAACTGGGTGTGGAGCTCTTTGTGCTGGATGATGGGTGGTTTGGAGAAAGAAACAGTGACAGAGCAGGGCTTGGTGACTACGGGGAGAACCGGAAGAAGCTGCCCAGCGGCATCAAAGGCTTGGCAGAAAAGATAAAAGCCATGGGGCTTGATTTTGGACTCTGGTTTGAGCCTGAAATGGTCAATGAGGACAGTGATCTTTATCGCAATCACCCTGAGTATGCCCTTCAGGTACCAGGACGCACGCCGTCCAAAGGAAGGCATCAGCTGGTCCTGGATATCAACCGGAGAGAAGTTCAGGACTATATCATCAAGGAAGTTTCCCATCTTCTTGAAAGCTGTGACATTTCCTATGTGAAATGGGACATGAACCGCCATATGAGCGATGTCTACAGTGACGCGGTGAATCATCAGGGGATGGCATTTCATGGCCATATTCTTGGGCTTTACCGGGTGCTGAAAATCCTCACGGAGCGTTTTCCCAAGGTGCTTTTTGAATCCTGCTCCAGTGGGGGAAACCGCTTTGATCTTGGAATGCTCTCCTACATGCCCCAGGTGTGGGCATCGGATAATACAGACCCCATTTCAAGGCTATCCATTCAAGAAGGACTGAGCTATTTTTATCCATTATCCACCATAGGAGCCCATGTTTCAGAAAGTCCCCATCAGCAGACCTTAAGAAAAACCCCTTTGGAGACGAGATTCCATGTGGCCTCCTTTGGAGTCCTGGGCTATGAGCTTGAACTCACCCATCTCAATCTGAAAGAGAAAGAAGAAGTGAAAAAGCAGATTGCCTGGTATAAAAAATACAGAAGCCTCATGCAATTTGGCAGGTTCTACCGGTTTGACAGCGTCCGGGAGAACCGGGTGAACTTTCAGGTGGTATCTGAGGACAGAAAGAAGACGGTTCAAGGGTTTTTCCAAAAAATGCAGGAACCCAGTCCTCCTTTTGATGTGATGCCGTTCAAGGGTCTACATCATGAAAACACCTATGTGGTGAGAACCAGAGAAGCATCCATGGACATTGAAGTCTTCGGTTCTCTCCTGAAACACGTGATGCCGATAAAGCTGTCTCCTGGAGGTCTGATCTTAAGAAATGCGAGAAAGCTCTATCGCCTCCCTCATAATGTGGAGGAGTATACCGCAAAGGGGGACCTTCTCTCAGAAGGACTCCGCATCCATCAGCAGTTCATGGGAACAGGCTATCAAAAAGACACCAGAATGCTCGGAGACTTCGGTTCCCAGCTCATGGTGGGAGAGATGAAGGAGGAAAATTAATGGAATCATCATCGTCATTCAGAAAGAACAAATATGCCTTTGCCATGGGCACTTTTGGCAGAGATATGGTCTATTCTCTGGTCAGCATGTATCTCATCGTGTTCATCACGGAAGTGGTGGGGGTATCCAACAGAGAACTTCTGACCATCAACACCATCATCATATTCATCCGCGTTTTTGATGCGTTCAACGATCCCATCATGGGCGTAATTGTTGACAATACCCGTTCGAGATACGGAAAGTACAAACCTTGGATCTTCCTTGGTGTGCTCCTTGCCGGAATCCTGACAGTCCTCCTGTTTCTGGACACGTCTTTTTCAGGAAACTCCTTCGTGTTCTATGTCACGTTCATTTATCTTCTTTGGGGCATGGCCTGGACCATGAATGACATCTCGTACTGGTCCATGATGCCAAGCCTCAGTTATGATCAGAAACAGAGAGAAGAGATTGGGGCTCTAGCCCGTATTTATGCAAATCTTGGCCTGTTTTTTGTGGTGGCCTCTGTGATCCCACTGACCAATGCGCTAGGGGAGGCTGCTGGAAGCCTGAAGCGCGGATACTTTGTCTTCGCGGTGCTCCTTGTGGCCGTCATGGTCCTTTTTCAGATGATTACGGTATTCTTTGTGAAGGAGCCTCCCGTTCTGGGCGGCCATGATTTCAAAAAAACCACTCTAAAGGGGATGATCCGGGCGCTGACACAGAATGATCAGCTGATGGTGACTGCCATTGCCATGGCTCTCTTCATGATTGGCTATATGACCACCACAAGTTTTGGTGTGTACTATTTCAAATATGTGTATCTAGATGAAACCATGTACAGTATTTTTGCTCTTGTCCTTGGTGTATCCCAGATCACGGCACTTCTTCTGTTTCCTAGATTCAGCAAAAGATATGACCGGAAAACCTTGTATGGTGGAGCAATTCTTCTCATTCTTCTGGGGTATGTGCTGTTCTTCTTTTCCCCTGCCAATATGATTTTTATTGGAATATCGGGAATCATGCTGTTTGTGGGCCAGGCGTTCATACAGCTTCTGATGCTGGTATTTCTTGCAGATACCATCGAATATGGCCACTGGAAGCTTGGAAAAAGAAATGAATCCGTATCCTTTGCCATCCAGCCCTTCATCAATAAAATGGGGGCGGC
Source organism: Proteiniclasticum ruminis (assembly GCF_900115135.1). Taxonomy (GTDB): domain Bacteria; phylum Bacillota; class Clostridia; order Clostridiales; family Clostridiaceae; genus Proteiniclasticum; species Proteiniclasticum ruminis_A. The sequence goes on from NZ_FOVK01000022.1 coordinate 25,959, forward strand.
CGTGGCCCAGGGGATCGTGGGGTATACCCTCGTGATTTCAGGGATCAATGGTCTCACTGAGGGAGAAATGCTGAGCGCTCAAGGTCTTCTGATTATGAAGTCTGCCATGATGCTTCTTCCGCTGCTTCTCATCGTCATCAGCTTTCTGCTGTACAAGAAAAAATACATCATTGATGAAAAAACCTATGGAAAGATTTTGGAGGAGCTCGTGGAGCGGGAAGGAAGCAACTGAGGTGCCGTCAGAACCATAGAGGAAAGGAGTGCTGAGTCTCGAAGATTGAGCAGGATGCGTTAGACTTTTTACAGGAATTGCGCCAGAAAGCCCATACCGAGCTTGCCCGGCTTCAGCCGTGGGATGAATGGCGCTTGCGTGGCAAAACATATTGCAGCTTGAATCTCATACCGATACAATGTGTTTATGAGCCAAACATATAGAAG
>NZ_FOVK01000029.1 GCF_900115135.1 Proteiniclasticum ruminis
GTAAGTCAGTAAGATCCCTTGAAGAACACGAGGTTGATAGGTGAGAGGTGTAAGTGCAGTAATGTATTCAGCTTACTCATACTAATAGATCGAGGGCTTAATCAAAAAAAGAACAACTTAAATTCTTTACAATCTCTGTATGCAGTTTTGAAAGATGCAGATCTTTCTAAAACCACATATCTGGTGTCTATATCTCTGAGGGTTACACCCGTTCCCATTCCGAACACGACGGTTAAGCCTCAAGGAGCCCATGATACTGCAGGGGAAGCCCTGTGGGAAAGTAGGTCGTCGCCAGTTACACTGCTCTAAGCGTAAGCTTAGGGCTTTTTTGTATATGGAATGAACTTGTAATAATTGATCCTTTGAGAAGTCTGAGGAAAGATAGAGAGGTGAGTAGAATGGGCAAAAAAACAGTGATTGGTTCTGCTCTGATGATAGGTTTAGGGATGTGGGTTCTCAGGGAAAATAAACATCTGAAGGTTACACATCATGAGATCAGAAATAAAAAGATACCCTCATCCATATCAGGATATACAATTGTACATGTTTCTGATTATCACAACACGCTATTTGGTGAAAATAACAAAGTTCTTGTGGATAAAATAAAAGAAAATAAACCAGATCTCATTGCTGTCACAGGAGACCTTATAGACTCCAGAACCACAGATCTTGATGTGGCACTGCTTTTGATGAAAGAGATGCGGAAAATAGCACCGGTATATTATGTTTCAGGTAATCATGAAAGCAGGGTGCCAGAGTATGAAGTTCTTGAAAACAGGCTTAGGGAGATTGGTATTGAAGTATTGAATAATAGAATGACAATACCAGACAAAGAAGTTGGGCCTATTTGTATTTATGGTGTACAGGATCCATCATTTGACAGAAGGAAAAGCGAGGAGTCTGAACGGACTATAATGGAAAAACAGCTGAACTCTCTGCCACAATATGATCACAAGTACGCTATACTTCTTTCACATAGACCAGAGCTTTTAGATCTTTATGCTGAATATTCATTTGATCTGGTACTTTCAGGCCATGCCCATGGTGGACAGGTGAGACTTCCGCTGTTTGGTGGAATTCTTGCACCCAATCAGGGCTTTTTTCCGATGCTCACTTCAGGAATGCATAAGATGAACAATACCGCTATGATTGTTTCAAGAGGAATCGGGAACAGTGCATTTCCCTTACGCGTGAATAATCCGCCAGAGCTTATTGTGATAAAACTCTTTCCAGAACAGTAAAACTTTTTATGATTTTAGGTAGAGATTGACGGCAGCTTCCATGCTATCGTCAATCTCTTTTCAAATTCTTAAAAAATCATGATAAGATTGACAATAAATATCATGAATGACAAAATAAGATAGAAGTTTTGAGACTTTGGAGGAAACTATGGAGAATAATGGACTGTATTTAATCGACGTTGAACAAGGGTACACCATGCAGGAGGCAGTCAAAGAAGCAAAGCGCTGCTTGGACTGTAAAAATCCTACATGCATCACTGGGTGTCCTATAGAAAATGAAATTCCAAATTTTATTAGAGAAATTTCTAAAGGGAATTTTGGAGAAGCCAGGGAGATTTTAGCAAGAAAGACAAATCTACCTGCAATATGCGGAAGGGTATGTCCTCATGATCTGCAATGTGAAGGGCACTGTATTCTTGCAAAAGCAGGTAAACCCATACATATTGGTAAACTCGAACGTTTTGTTGCAGATTTTGATCATTCTATGGGACTGATCAATGAAAAAATCCCAAGAAAAACAAGAGGAAAAGTTGCTGTGATAGGATCAGGTCCCGCAGGGCTGACTATTGCAGGTGACTTAGCAAAAGGAGGCTTTAATGTTGTAGTGTATGAAGCTCAGGAAGAACCTGGCGGAATACTCCTTTATGGAATACCTGATTTTAGACTGCCTAAAGATGTTGTCAGACGTGAGATAAAGAAAATTGAGTCTTATGGTGTGACGTTCATGAACAATATGGTAGCTGGTGAAGGTTTCACAGTGGATGATCTTTTCGAAAGAGGCTTTGATGCAGTGTTTATTGGTACGGGTACAGCGCTATCCAATCAGCTGGACATTCCTGGCAAAGAGCTGAAGGGAGTGGAGTTATCTTCCTATTTTTTGAGAACTTCTATGCTTGCCAACGAAGGAAAGCTGCCCATAGATGAGGTGCTTGTTAAGGAAGGAAGCAGAGTCATTGTTATTGGAGCAGGGAATGTAGCCATGGATGCCGCTCGGACAGCGGTTAGAATTGGAGCAAAAGAAGTTAAGGTGATTTATCGACGCAAGGAAGAAGATATGCCAGCGACAAAGTCCGAGTATGAGGATGCGCTGAAGGAAGGAGTACAGTTCTATTTTGAAAGTGCTCCTCTAGCATACAGAGGGAAAGATGGGGAGGTTACAGGGATAAGTGTGAAAACACCCCAGGGCGAACTCATTCATGACGCGGATGTAGTCCTTGTAGCCATTGGGTCAAAGCCAGCAAGGAGGATTGTATCTACTACAGAAGGAATTGAAGTAGACAGCAAAGGATATGTGATCACGAGGGAAAAACCTTATGGTATGACTACGCTTCGAGGTGTATTTGCTGGTGGAGATGTGGTGCATCAACCAGCAACTGTTGTGAAGGCAATGAAAGAAGCAAAGAAAGTTGCAGATGGAATCGCTGCATATGTAGATGCAAAGAAACTTTTAGAGGCATAGAAATCAAATGAGCCCGCAAAAATCTGCGGGCTCATTTTGACTAAAAAAGCAAAGAGAAAATTCTAAAGAAGCTTTCTTTCAAGTGGGTGTAAATACTTCCACGATTGTACTCATCCAAAGTGAGCATTCTGCTTGCAGCAGCATCATCATAGAAAAGTCCTTCCATCTTTGCAGAAGTTAGTTCATCGTATACTACAGCATTTACTTCGTAATTGTAGTATAAACTTCTTACATCGAAGTTTGCGGTTCCAAAAGTTGAGATTTGTGTATCCACAACGATGGCTTTGTTATGATAAAAGGATTCTTTGTCATATAAATAGAACTCTACACCTACATCAAGCAGTTCTTTGATATAGGTCATGGAGGCGTGGCCCACAGGAGGATGATCATACTGCTCTGGAAAAACGATCTTGACATCTATCCCAGAAAGAACTGCAACTTTAAGGGCCTGCATTAGTGAGTCTGAAGGGATGAAATAAGGAGAGCTGATATATATTTTTTCTTTTGCGCTGGTGATCATTTTTAGAAAGAGCTGTTCAACCGTTGAATAGGGAGTACCTGGACCATTATAGACAAGCTGCATTGGAAGATAATTTTCGATGGTGTTTTTGGGGAAATAAAGAGAGAGATCTTCTTCTCTTTTATACTTTTGTCTTTGTTTATCATATTCCCACTTCTTAGCCTCTTCATTAAAAGAAAGAACGGAGAAAAAATCATCAAAGAACAAAGCTTGAAGTCCCAAAACAAACTCTCCTTCAATACGGGCATGAGTATCTCGCCAGTAACCGAATTTTGATTTTCCAGTATACTCATCTCCTATGTTGTTGCCACCCAGGTATCCAATCTTTCCATCAATGATGATGATTTTCCTGTGATTACGGTAATTGATGGAAGTGTCTATGTATTTGCTGATGCTTGCAAAATGAGCGCTGTAAGTCACAAGCTCTATACCGGCAGCTCTTATTTCTTTTAGATATTCTTTATCGAATCGTCTGCCGCCAACTTTATCCATAATAAATCGGACTTTTATTCCTTCTTTGGACTTTCGGATCAGGGTATCAAAGATCTGTCGGCCGATGTCATCGGACTTTACAATGTAGTATTCCATATGAATGTGATGTGTGGCTGATTCAAGATCATGAATGAGGGCTTCAAATTTCTCCACCCCATCTTTATATAGAGTAATGTTGTTATAAGAGAACATGGGGCTGCCATTTCCGATGGTGACCATTTTTGCCATGTCTTTATAAGGTCCAGCGTATTCTTCCAGACTTGTTTTCACAAAATCAATCATTTCGGGTGAGAGTCTTTCTTTTAAGTTCCTTGATTTCCAATTGCGTCCTAGAAAGAAGTAAAGAATCAAGCCCAGAAAGGGAATGAGCATGAAAATCAGAAGCCATCCAATGGACTTCTCAGGCTTCTCTCTGTTCTTAAAGATGATGGTCAGTGAAATCAGGAAGTTTATAAATAGACTTAATGCCGTAATTGCGTTATATAAATTCAAAGTATTTTCCTCCAAAAAAGTACTGATAAGTATATTATAGTATAGTTTCTTGGGAGGAAGTTATGATTTTACAGGAACCAAACTAATTTTAGATTTTGTTCATGAACTGAGGCTGAATGAGTTTAGAGAGATTCAGAACTTCTTGAATATACTTCTGATAATTTCTTTAGATTTTTTCAAAAAAGCTGTTGACTTAGTATTTCGAACCATGCTATTATAGACAAGTCGCTTGATGAGAGCGGCAAACACAAGCAAACACAGTTCTTTGAAAATTAAACAGAATATAGGTAAAAAACCAAAGTAATTCTTTTTGAGAAATCAAAAAAAACCACTTTCTGAAAAGAAAGTGCGAACTTCATGAAAATGAAGTTCAGAAGCTAGTGTAATGAATAGCTAGTTCAAACTTTTAAATTGAGAGTTTGATCCTGGCTCAGGACGAACGCTGGCGGCGTGCCTAACACATGCAAGTCGAGCGGAGAATGCGGATATGTTTACATAGAAGCGTTCTTAGCGGCGGACGGGTGAGTAACACGTGGGTAACCTGCCTCAAAGTGGGGGATAGCCTTCCGAAAGGAAGATTAATACCGCATAA
>NZ_FOVK01000013.1 GCF_900115135.1 Proteiniclasticum ruminis
AGCAAACCAATTTAATCAAACAACAGCCGGATCGCTATAAGTTCTTACCCACAAGTGTAACTTTCGATTTTCTTGACGAGAACACACCATACTATCCGATTTCGTTCCGTGCGGTCAAAGTGCAGTTGGACGATGGATCATACCAATGCTTTATCACGAATCTGGAGGGAGATGTCTTCCCACCGAAGGAGATCAAATCGCTATACTATCTTCGTTGGGGGATTGAAACTTCGTTCCGTGAGCTCAAACACACTTTGGCCTTAACACATTTGCATTCCAAAAAGAAAGAAAGCATTGCTCAAGAAATCTTTGCAAAAATGACGATGTACAACTTCTGTTCAATCATTACCTCGTACGTAGTGATTCAGAAGAAGGACCGAAAACATAACTATCAAGTCAATTTTTCGAGAGCCATCAGCATTTGCAAACATTATTTCAAGGAGAACAATGCTTTCTTAGACATCTGCAAGCTGATCCAAAAGTACATTCTCCCCATCCGGAGAGAACGAGCTTTCCCGCGTCAGATCAAGTTCAGGACTTTTGTCAGCTTTAATTATAGAATAGCGTAAATCCCGGTAAAGTCAAAATCCGGCGGGGTGAACCCGCCTGTTTGCTATGCAGAAAAATACTGAAGTCTACTTATTTCAGTAAAAATAGAAGACTGGACTCTGATTTACAGGAAATCCAGAATCCAGTCTTCTATTTGGTTTAATTAACTTAATGACATTGACCTCTTACACAGTGTACTTGTGTGAAGGTTCCTCTTTCTTGTTTTCTATAAAAATGAGATACAGTCCTAGAAGAAGCGTAATGAATTCCACCAAAGGAATGGTGAGCCAGATTCCATTGATGCCCAAGACCGGCGCAAGCAGAAATAATGCAAAAGGAATCAGCACAATACCGCGAAGCATCGATATCATAAAGGATATCCCGGCTTTTGCTTTGGAGGAAAAATAAGAAATGATCATGATGTTGACTCCTGCAAAAAAGAAGGAGGTGAAATACAGCGCCATTCCTTCTTTTGCGATGGCGTAAAGCTCCCGGTTGTTTTCCGGATTGAAGGCTCTGATGATCTCCTCTGGAAAAGCCATAAATAGGGTATAGAGTGCTGCGCCCAGAAGAAAGGAGAAGACCAGTCCCAGCCTTAAGGTGTGCCTGATGTTCTCTTTATTTCCCTGGCCATGATTATAACTCACAATGGGCTGGATTCCCTGCCCTGCTCCTGAGAACACGGCTATGAGTATCAGTGCAAGATTTGCTAAGATTCCGTAAGCAGCAACCCCTGTCTCTCCCACATACTCTAGAATCACGAGATTAAAAAGAAGAATCACAAGTCCTGAGGAAAGCTCCGTGATAAAGGATGGTACCCCAATGGAGAGTACTTTTTTCAGCTCCCCTGGTCTCCATGAGAAGCGGATGAGATGAAAGGTGTTCTCCTTTTTGATGAAGTATGGAAGAAGCACCAAAATGCTGATGATGGGTGCAATACCTGTGGCCAAGGCCGCTCCTGTCATGCCCATGTTAAGAGGATAGATGAACACATAATCCAGAAGGATATTCGACAGGCTTCCTGCCATCATAGCCTTCATGGCAAGCTTTGGCCTTTTGTCATTTCTCACCATACTCACCAGCATGCTGCTCACCATGAATATTGCGGAAAAGGGAAAGACCATGGTGGTGTAATCCAAAGAAAGATCCAAAATCTTTCCATCTGCCCCAAGAAGCATCACGATCTCTTCCGGGAAGAGAAGCCCAAAAGCAGTATAAAGAAGACCAATACCGAGGCCCACAAGGATCATCATGGTATACATCTCACTGCCCCGCTTCTGTCTTCTCTCGCCTTTGTAGATGGAAAACATGGTGCCAACCCCATTGCCCAAAAGTAGACTTGTGGCATAAATCAGGGTATAGGCTGGAATCACAATATTCAGTGCAACCAGGCCATCTTTTCCAATGCCGTTGGCAATGAAAAAGGTATCCGCCAGGATAAAAGCCGAAAACCCAATCATGCTGAGCACGTTCAGCGACACATATTTAAAAAAGGTTTCATAGAGCTTTTTCTTTTCTCTTTGCTCTTTACCCATAATTCCCCCAATAAAAGAAGGCCATCTCAAGAAAGCCGATGCCGTAACTAGAACAATTTTTCCATCCTATCTTACCCAAAGTTCCCCTTCTGGTCAAACCCATGAAATTTCAAACTTTTTCAATGGGTCCGTGGCCAATTTGACAATCTCGTGATTTTGGATAAAAGCTTCTATGAGAGTGTATGATTATTCGTCCTTTTCACCTGTTTCTCATAGACTTTGAGGGAATAAAAATTCTAGGAAAAAGAGAAAAGCTGTGTTACGATTTAGCAATGATAAATAACGTGAACAGGATGGTACAGATATGTTTATAGGCGAAATCGCGGCACTTCTCACAGCCTTCTGCTGGGTGGGGTCTTCCGTCTCTTTTGAATATTCCGGCAAGAAGGTAGGGTCTCTTGTGCTGAACCTCATGAGACTGGTCATTTCACTTCTGATCATTACGGTGATCAACTTCTTCATCACAGATGGATTTAGAAATCTCTCCGTCTCTCCCGAGGCATTCCAGGCTCTTCTGATTTCTGGTCTTGTGGGCTTTGTCATCGGTGATATGTTCCTATTCCAGGCTTTTGTGGAGATTGGGGCAAGGATCTCTATGCTCATTATGGCTCTGGCTCCGCCCATCACTGCGGTGCTCAGCTATTTTCTTTTGGATGAAACCTTGGGTCTTGTGCAGATCCTCGGTATGATGCTGACTTTCCTTGGCATTGCCATTGTCATCATGGGCAAAGAAAAAGGCTCCCAGAAGATTGTGGTGAAACACCCCATCAAAGGAATCACCTTTGCTTTTCTTGGCGCTGTGGGGCAGGCCCTGGGCCTTATCCTTTCCAAGGTAGGTGTCGCAGAGCTCAATCCCTTTGTGGCCACGGAGATCCGTATCTTCTCAGGAATTCTTGGTTTTATTCTTATCATCACCGTTACGAAGAAGTGGCCAAACTTCTTCGCCGCCTTTAAGAATAAAACAGCCATGGTGGGCATCACCATCGGATCCCTCTTTGGACCCGTGGTTGGTGTTTCCCTGTCTCTCATGGCCATCAAATACACCTCAACTGCCATTGCATCAACACTCATGGCCATTGTGCCTATTCTCATCATTCCAGTGACCATTTTCCTCTTTAAAGAGAAAGTGAAAACCAATGAAATCGTTGGTGCCATTGTGGGCGTCCTTGGTGTTGCAGTGATTTTCATGGGGTAAATATAATAAGAAGTAGAGAAAAGGAGATTTCCAAAATACTGTGGGAAATCTCCTTTTTACTTAGAGAAATCTGATGCCACAGATTTCATTCTGCCTATATCTTCTTTACTTCCAGCCAGAGCAGTATGCTGAAGAGGATTTCTATGACAATCATCACCGCTGATAACACATACACTGGGTAATTCACGCCCAGAATGAGGGCCCCAAAGGATATGCCAATGGAAAATATGAAGTAGCTTTTGGACTTGTACAGCCAGCCGTAAGGAAGAAGATGTGCCCCAAAGATCATGGCCAGCACCATGACCATTTTCTCAGGTGCTGCATTATAGATCCACATGGCAATCAAAAGATACAGCATCTGATTGAAGGAAAATAGTACTCCAAGTTCCGTCAACGGATTGCTTTTATTCGTAAAATCCACTTTGATCCATTTTGAAATCAGGTATGCCGTTGGCACCAGAATAGACGTGGCCATGAATGTATACAGATTCTTCCTGAGAATTTCTTCCGAACTGAGATGTATTCCTAAAATGATCATCCAAATCAAAACAGAGGCCAAAATGAAATGAAGTCCCTTTTTCTGTTTTAATGCGCAGTCTTTGCGCATCTCTTCTAAAGTCATGTACTCTCCTCCACTCATGGATCTTTTGATCCACCCTTTTTTATATAGTTCTTTCTCTGTATATATTTCTTCTGCTTATGATGTACTCCCCCTGCACTTATCTATCCTTAAGACTCTTCAAATAGAAGCTGTTGATTTCTTCCATCAAGCTCAAGTTAAGGTCCTGAGCCAGAGCCCTGTCAATCTTCGCGTAAAACTCTTTCTTCACATCATAAGGGATGTTCGAATCATAGGTATCATAAATTTCCCGGTACTTTTCATTCACTTCACTAATGTAATCCATACTGGCTTTCGAACGAAAAAGATCCATGTGCCCGCTTCGACCCGGTTCATCTATTGTGAGGGTTGTTACATAGGGATGATCCAGTGTCCTTATTTTAGAAATGATGGAGCTTTGATGATACCCCACCATTTCATCCTCTTTTCCATGAACAATAAATGTAGGGACCTCTGTGTGGCGAAGTGCGTCCTCAGCGCTGAAGCTAGCAGCTTTGCCAAACAGGATCCGCTCATAGAGCCATAGATAGGGATATTGCAGTTTTATGAAGCTGCCCATGATTTTCTCCCCTTGCTCCATGATCATCTCCATGGAACTGTTGGCACCGGATACCGAAACCACCGCTGCTATGTCATGCTCATAGTGCAGTATAGTAGCTGCTGCATATCCTCCCCAGCTATGACCAAAGAGAAGGACCGGTTTATCTTTAGTATCTGACTGGGTTTTTAGATACGATAATGCAGAATTGAGATCCAGCAGCGCCTGAGGAAACCCTTTTGTTGTTTTCCCTTCGCTGTCAAAGCTGCCGGTGGCATCATATGAAAAGACCTGCCATCCCTGGTCCACAAAATATGTAATCTGTGGCAGATAACTGTCTGCACCTCCACCAAGTCCATGCACCACGACCACCAGTGCCTTTGCATCCTCTTTTCCGTACACATACCCTTGCAACAGATTCTCCCCGGACTTGAAGGACACCAGTTTTCTGGGATAAGCTTCCTCTAAATCTTCATACCGCAAACCAGCTGAAACATCCATATCATGTCTTTCATACCTTGGGAACTGTCCATTATAGATCACAATACCTGCAATCATAGAAATCATAGAATAGATCACAAGAAATGCTGCAATGGATCTTCCTATGATTCTTCTCTTCGTTGTCTTATTTATCTTCTTCATCCTGCTCCATTACTCCTTTATCTCCGCTCTTCTCTGACCTTCTCTCCTGCACTTCAGTATAAAAAACAAAACCACATTAGAGGGATTGACCGTTCCCCTGCGGTGCATCGAACCAATTCCTCATCCTCTCGTTGCCCATAAGTATACTGTGTTTTCCGGATTCTAAATAACTGAATGCACGATTTTGATCAGTGTCTGGAATGCGGCACTGGGATTTGCCTGCTGGTTGGTTGTTCCAGTAATATAAAGATCTGCTTCAGGCACATAAAAAGCTACGGATCCAGTGGAGCCACAATGGCCAATCATGTCGGGCACTGCTTTCAACGGGGAAAGAATTCGAGGCATATAGAACTTCTGGATCCCAATTCCATATTGAAAAGGGAAGAAAATGGGATTCCACTTCTTCAGATCTTCTATTTTATCCCTTGGATAGAAATAGCCGTTGAAAAAGGCTTTCAAAAAGATCATCTGATCCTTTGCTGTGGAGATCACATCATTTTGTGTCGACGTGATGAATTTGCTGATGTTTCTCTTCTCGTTTTTATAATATGGATAGATATAACTGGTGTCCTGAGCATCTTCACACACGTAGGTCCTGTGCATCTCCAGATCAGAAAACAGCTGATTCAGCACTTCTTTCACTGGTTTATCCAGGACTTTCTCGATGACCAGGTTCAGCAGCTGGTGATTGGTATCGATGTATTTTGCTCTGTTGCCTTCTCCTGGACTAAAATGTGGTTTCATGGTCTTTACTCGTTCTATAACCTTTTCCAGTGGCCAGGACTGGTCCATTCCGGCTTCCAGGTCTTTTATCACGGAGTTCCCCTCTAAAGGCTGATCTTCAAAATAACATGGTAATCCTGAAGTGTTTGAAAGTAGATGCACCACACGAATGTCTTTTGAATGATCTTTCCCTCCCAGCACGTGGAGTCCCTTCAAGTGTGCTGGTTCCATATACTTCTCCAGTGCATCTGTAAAATGAAGCCTTCCTTCCTCGATGAGCTTTAACGTTACTGCGGAAACCATCATTTTATTGATGCTTGCAATGTAGTAGGAGCTCTCTACGTCCATATCACCAGCTGCTCCGCTTAAGGACTTTCTGCCATCTCCTGAGGATACATGAAATACTGCGCCATGAATGTGCTTTTTTTGCAATACCTGTTTTACGATATGCTCTAGGGTATCTTCATCAAAGCGCTTCATTTGCCTTCCCTCTCTTTCTTCTTCATCGCCACAGAAATGATCTCCTGTCCAGTTTCCAGCAGAATCTCTTCCATTTCATCATCACTCAACCAAGTGGGTTTTTGGTCTGTCGATGTAAGTACGGACAGGCCAATCTGAAAGGCTCTCATTTTGAAAAGTAGCCTCCGCCGCTCCTGAATACTCCATTCCTTCATGGTTTCATCCTCCGCCATAGAGGATAGAATCTGCGTCTCCACGGCATCATAGGACGCCATATATTTATTGGGTTCCAGGGTAAGCTCACGGAAAATAACTGGGTATTTTCTTGCAAATGCTAAACTAGCCAGCCCGATCTTCTCGAAAGTGCTGGAACCCTTCTGTTTTGCCAACAGGTCTAGAGAGCTCTCCATCACTCTCTCCACCACCGCGTCGATGAGGTGATCTACTGTTTCAAAGTTCAAATAGATGGGTGCTACGGAGCTTCCTAACCTTTTCGCAACATTTCTGGTAGTGATACTAGAGATCCCAGTCTCTTGGGCTATGGCCAAAGCCGCTTCCAGGATTGCACTTCTGTCAAATACAGTTTTTGGTGGCATGGAACACCCTCCTCTTCTTTTGTTAAATAACACATGTTATCTATCATTTATTATTTAATTTACATGATTTTTTATCTGGTGTCAATGACTGAATTGTTTAGCTTCTATAGATCCTTACAATGTATTTCTTCATCGAAAAAGAGACTCCTGTTCAACAGGAATCTCCTTCATAATAAATTACTCTTCAGTCTTTTCTTCTGTGTTCATCTTCTCGTCAATATGCGCTAAGTCTGATTCATCGTAACTGCCAAACCAAACCTTCAGCCTTTCTCTGGCTTTCTTTTTTGTATCCTCGTTGATGTAAAACGCAACCATCACAAGTGCCGCCATGAGTGCAGTTAAGTCATCTGTATACCCTGCCACTGGGATGAAATCCGGAATCAGATCCACGGGGAAGATGAAGTAGCCTAGGGCTCCAATGATGACTGACTTTGCCTTCATTGGGGTTTCGGGTTGCTGCAGTGTGTAGTATAGAAGCAGAGCCAGATAGATGACTTTGATTCCCGCTTTCTTTGCAAACTTCATGATTTTGTCGAACAACTTCTCTTCGGAATAGGCTTCCGTATACTTCTTCTCTTCCAGTTCTTTTTCATCAAAATCCATGGGTTCATCTCCTTTTCATCTATTGTTTTTAATTGGTCATCAGAATGTTTCAGAAGTCAGCAGTGCGGATGAAGCCTCTTCTTTTACTAATACTCAGAGGCGAACATCATTGTTGCATAGTCCCCATCATCAATGACAAAGATTTTCTCCTCCTGATGAATGGAAGGATGGTCCACTTTTACTGTATAGGATACAGAGTAGTCCGGATTCTCCTGCTGATGGGTCAGCTTAAGATCTTCTTCTTTCATCTCCAGCTTAAATACCTGAAGATAGTCTTTTTCCACATCTAGGCCGTCAATGAGATCCCATAATAAGATCTGTAGATCTGGTCTCAAAAAGGTCTGAATGCCTTTTGTCATGTAGCGGTTTCCACTGAACATTTTTCTATCCATAATGCACCTCTTTGTTTTGATAAGAGTATTATGGAATTTGAGAAAGTTCTTAATCGCTTCACAGCTAATCTGCTATCTTTTCTTGAGTAATATAGTCATACAAGTCATCTCTGACAGGTACATCTAGTTTATACCTTATTTTTACGACATTCACATTCGTCCCCCGCATCTTTGCTTGGACCGGACTTCCAATCGCATCAATCTTGCCAAGGAAGTAAAACTCCTTCGAAGTTTTATCTGTTTTATCCTTACGGACAAAAAGTAATATTTCAACACCTAGATCTTTAGCAGAATATATGGTTTGAACATCATCTGACTGGATAGTACGTCCTGATTTACTAAAAGCTAAGAACTCTGAAGGTGAGAAAAACTCATCATGATACTGTATTGTCTCGCTAATATCATCGTCCTTGTGATAATTGATAAACACGGGGAAAGTCTTTGTCTCTTTATCAAATTTATAGCCACCAATATTTAGAGGAACCTCATTTTTACTCCAATCTAAAAGCCTACATACATCTTCATAGGTATACTTTTCATTTAGCACAAAATTTGTTTCTCGATAATGATTACTGTATCTTTCTTCATACTTTCTCAACCCGATATTTAGAAGTTCCATGACCATTTGTTGAAATACAGAGTTCTGTAAACACCGAAGAAACGCACTTGATCTTTTATAATCTTGTCCTTCTTTCTCAATGAAGATTGCTTTAGCAAAGGTGCTTTTTGATGAACCTGTAGCAAAATTTTGCGTCATTTGGTTTATTAAATTAACTCTAGTATTCTTATTTACTTCGATTCTATACTTTTCAAATAATAAGTCTTCGAGTTTAACAAGAACTGCAGATTCTTCGTTTAGTAATAATTTAATGAACTCTAGTTCATGTGGTCGCTTTCCATTTACGTACTTGAGCGAAATAAATTCAATGAACTTTTCTTCTTCTGTGTTTAAAGAAATCTGATAGTCTTTCTCATATTTTCTAAGAAAGTTATGATATGAGCCTGTCTTAGCAAAGATTCTTTCAATATCAATGACATCATATTTGATAAACTCAGTCAGTAATGGAATTCTACCCAATCTATTCTTTAAATCCTGATAAGATTCTTTAATAATCTTCAGATCATTAAAATCTGCGTGATCAATAGATTTATAGATTCTCTCACGTGTTATCTTGTCAAAATTAATTGTAGAACAACCATAGATAATTCTATTACTTTCAGCAACATATCTACGAATATTATCTTTGTTGTAAGACTGGTCTCCTGACAAGGCGATGGGGATTAAATAGTTGTTATCGTAGTTTCCAATGAAATCCAGTACAACGACATATTCCTTCCCAAAAACCTTTCTTAGACCTCTTCCAAGTTGCTGAACAAAGATAATGGCTGACTTCGTGGGCCTTAACATCACCACTTGGTTAATTTCCGGTATATCCACACCCTCATTAAAAATATCCACTGTAAAGATATAGTCCAAGGCACCTTCATTTTCATCTTGTCCTAACCTCTGAACGGCTTCAGCTCTTTCCTCTTGTGAACTAGCACCACTTAAAGCAAGTGTTCTATATCCAATATCATTAAATTTCTGCGATAGATTTTGCGCTTCTTCGTTTCTACTGCAAAACACAAGCCCCTTAACTCGGCTTCCAGAATATCCATAAAACTCAACCTTTTCTTTTATATATTGAACTCTAGCATCTGAAACCAAATGATTAAACTGTGTCTGATCATCAATGATTTTTCCTTCGACCATTAATTCTGTAATGCCAAAATAATGAAATGGACATATGAGATCTTCTTTCATGGCATCATTCAGTCGAATCTCATAGGCGATATTATGATCAAATAGTTCAAATATATCGAATCCATCTGTTCTTTCAGGAGTCGCGGACATACCGAGTAGAAATTTTGGCTGAAAATAATCAATAATCGTTTTATACGATTTGGCCCCTGCACGATGGACTTCATCAATAACAATATACTCAAAGTCATCAGGCGAGAACTGCCTATAAATATGCTCTTTTGAGAGTGTCTGGATTGTTGTAAAAATATAATCCGCTTGAAAATCCTTATGATTTCCACTTAATATCGACATTGTTTTTTCAAAGCCTATAACTTTTCTGAAACTCTTCAATGCTTCTTTAGCGATTTGCTCCCGATGAACTACAAATAGAAATCTCTTTGGATTAAATTTTTTAACATCGAATGCTGACAAATAGGTTTTTCCTGTACCTGTAGCTGAAATGATTAATGTTTTTTCATGCTGTCTATTTCTTGTTGCTTCCAATTCTTGCAATGCATTAACCTGCATTTTATTTGGTTTAATCGCATTGAGGTACAGTAGTTTACCGGATAGATGATCTTCTATGGTCTTTTCTGCGGTACTATTAATATTCTTTTGTAGTTCATATATCTTTGAATACGCATCAATCCAATTGATATCTACGATTGTTGCGTGAGTAAACATACTGTTGAACTCTTCAATTGTATTTGAAACGATGGCTCCTTCTTTTGAGGAAGAAACTTTTAAATTCCACTCTTTGTTCTCACATAGCGCACTTTGTGTCATATTGCTACTACCAACTATAATGGAGTACTCCTCACCTTTTCGAAAAATATAGGCTTTTGTATGCATTTTAGCCGCTTCTTGAGTAACAATTCTTAGCTCAACATTCTTTAATTCTAAGAGTTTTTTTAAAGCTTTAGGAGATGAGAAATTCTGATATTGAGAAGCAATTATTTTCCCCTGTATCCCTTTTTCTTCTAACTCCTTAAGTGTATTTAGTAAGACCGTAACGCCACTTTCTGTAATAAATGCCACGGAAAAATAGAACGCATCACAATGAGAGAGTTCTTGAATGATACTAGTAAGTACCTTTTCTCCTCTCTCAGGATCATTAATGATCAGACGTGGTTTATATGATTCCAGTGCAGTCTCTGTTCTATCGAGAAAACCGTGGACTAAGCCCTTACTCAATTCACTATTTGCTATCATTTAAATCTCCCTCATTAATTTCTCCACTATAGGAACATCTGCTGGTGCCCAATCAAGAAGCAATAGATTCTGTCTCTCCATCCACCGGAATGCTCCATGGTCATTTAACGTAAACTTTAAATCATCAACTTCAATCAAATATCCATGCATGATTATCCTAAAATCAGGATAGATATGGTCTACGGTCATTAAATATTGATCCTGTGAAACTGAAATAGTTAAGTCCATTTCTTCATGAAGTTCACGCTGTAAAGCCACTTCTCTCTGTTCTCCTGGCTCAATCTTACCACCTGGAAACTCAAATTTCCTCGAAATATACTTTAGAGGAGATTCATTCCTTTGCATACACAGAAACGAATCTCCTCTCTTAAATATTGCAGCAACAACTTCTATTGTTTTCATTCATTTCCCATTCTTTCATCGTTATTATTTGAGAATTCTACAGCACACTGGTTTTTGCGAATTCCTCTTTACTTAAGTATATGCCACTTTGAGCCAGTCTTGAAGATCTATCTTCATACAATCTCGACATCATTTCAAATCGATCCTCGACTATTCCATAATGGAGTCTCCGATGACACGTAGGACAAAGACAAACAATATTAGCGTATATATCTAGACTCACTGAGAATCTTGTCTGATGTCTCAAGGGAATTGCATGATGACCTTCCATATAAGGTTTTTTCGTTTTCTCTGCAATAAAGCTTTGATGTGAAGAATCGAGTTCGCACTGATAACCCGCCAATTCTAAGGACTGAATTTTTATGATCTCGGATCTTTGCCACCTGTATACTTCAGATTTTTCTCTGAGATTCATTTCAATAGGCATATCCAGAAGTTTAACCTTATCTTTTAGTTTGGAAAATGATTCACCACAGGCAAACCGATAATAATTATTTAAGCCCGCACTGTACATTTGATTCCCTCTTTTATCTTGAGCCATGAACTCTTCAGCCCCAAATAGAATCTCTCGAACTTCAGAAAGCCTTTCAATATCTCCAATTTCATAAATATCTTCTTGTACTAACCCCATGCTTTTGAGCTTTCTTGATATGTTATTCAGGGCATCGAAATAGTGATTGACCGTGGACCTTTTAAGCCCCCTAATGTCAATCAAATATCTTGAATAATAATCTTTTAAAATTGATACTTTCGATTCACTTCGAACTTGTTCTTCTTCACGATTCCTATTCAAATCTTCACCCCCTCAAAGTTGCAGAAAATCTTTTCAGTCAAGGAGATTTATTCATTGTACTTCCAACCCTCATCCCCGTGATAGATCATCCTCTTACTCATACCACCATCCACAGTGATATTTTCTGCATTGATAAATGAAGATCTTTCATCACAAAGAAACAGGACTGTTCTCGCAATATCCTCTGGCACACCCACTCTTTCAGAAGGATGCTGCTTTCTATCCGCCTCACTGAAATTCTCTTCATCCGTGGTATCAATCCATCCTGGCGCAATGCTGTTCACTCTTGCAATCCCCTGTAGGCTCATGGCCATGGCATGGGTCAGTGCAGTAATCCCGCCTTTTGCAGCACTATAACTTTCCGTATCCTTCTGACTCATGAAGGCTCTGGTGGAGATGATGTTCACAATGGAAGCTCCGGGCTTGAAATGTTCTTTCAAAAGAAGCGTAAGATAATACGGTGCAGATACCCCCACCCGTAGAATCTCATTGAACTCTTCATAGGTGCAGCCACTGAGAAGTCCCTTATGGCTGAAACAGGCATTATGGATGAGAACATCCACTTTCCCATACCTTTTCTTGATCTCTTCCGCAAACTCCACCAGCACAGATTCAGAAGCAAGGTCTCCCTCGAAAAAGAAGTGCTTCTTCTGATCTTGAAATGAGGAAAGAAGATCCTTCCCTGCTTCTCCATCCTTATCAATAAATGCCACCGACGCGCCTTCTTTCACAAAGGCTCTTACCAAGGCTTTTCCAATGCCATTGGCTCCTCCGGTGATGACACATACTTTTCCATCCAATTCTCTCACCTCATATTAAACGGTTTACACTAAGCCTAGTATATCAAAATTAACTGTATATTTGAATAATTTACAGAATTATGTATAGAATCTATTCTTATTTGCATACTTTTGGTTGCATCTAACTGGAAAGTACCACAAAATATATCCCAATGTCAGGACAGTAATTTTTCATTTTTCTGAAGTCAGCTCTGAAAAGTTCCCTGAGCAGCCACCTCTATCTGTGTTTATTGCAAAATAAAAAGACCGCATTACTGCAGTCTTTTCAACATCTATTCTGTGATCTTCAATGTGTTGGACATGGAAATGACAAGAAGAAGCCCCGTGAGAAGAACCGCCACACCCGCTGACAGAAGAAAATCTCCTGAAGAGAACATCTCCGTCATGAGGTTCACGTTCTCAGAAACCAGCGTCATGGGATTATAGGGCTTAAGATCTGGGAACAGCCCAAGAAGCGTAAGAATCAGTGCAGCTCCTCCTGCAAGAAGAAGCGCCCCATATACATTCTTGAACAGCAGGCCTCCAAAGATGACCATGCTGAGGAGAAGCACCCCAAAGATCCACATACCCAAAATGCCTAAGAACAAGTTCGGCAGCTCCATTTTCTCAAAAAAGTACAGCGTATACCCCAGGGTGATGAGGGCAGATGCGGCGTAAGACAACGTCCACTGAAACACCGCTGAAGTAAACTTAGAAAGCACCACCACTTTTCTTGAAAGACCCTTGGTCACCATATGGATGAGGGTTCCCTTTGAAATCTCCCCCGCCATGATTCCGCTGAAAATCACCGTCAGGACGATCATTCCCGTCTGGGCTCCATTTTTAAAGAACTGCATCCAGGAATCTATGGCTTTGGGCTCTTCCAAGGTAATGGTCATGCCTTCCGGCAGAACACTTTCAAGGATTTCCGGCAGGACCTTGGCCATGACAGGATTCAGAAATCCGAAGACCACAAAAATCAGAAACAGAATCATAAACTTATAAGTCCGAACACTCTCCATGATCTCTTTTTTGGTAAAAGCCACAAAACTTCTCACTTGACCACCTCCAAAAACAGATGCTCCATGGTGGGCTCCAGAAGCTCCACCTTCTGCGGAACAATCTGAAGAGTCAGCAGCACCTCATAGACATCCTTCTGTATATTTTCCATGTTTCTTCCTGTTACAAGAACACTTCTTCCATCTCCATCCCGTTCCATCTCATAAGAAGACAGCTTTTCAGAAGCCATGAAGGCATGAAGATCTTTTTCCTCTTGAAACAGCACATCCAGGCCTTCTTTTCTGTGCTTCTTCTTGATCTCTTCCAGTGGTCCCTGAAGCACCAGATGTCCTCCATGCAGAACAGCCACCTCATCACAGATCCTTTCCACATCCGAAAGGATGTGGGTGCTGAAAATGACTGTGGTCTTTCCCTTCACAGACTGGAGAATCCTAAGGATCTCCATACGGCCCATGGGATCCAGCGCCGACGTGGGCTCATCACAGATGAGAAGCTTTGGCTCGTTTAAAAGCGCCTGGGCAATACCAAGTCTCTGTTTCATGCCCCGGGAAAAGGCACCGATTCTTTTTTTGCTTATTGGCAGCCCTACCAGGGACAGAAGCTCCTCGCTTCTTTTTTTGATCTTTTCCTTTTCCATCCCTGTGATTTCACCGCAAAGGCTGAGATATTCCATTGGTGTCATATAGCTGTAAAATTCCGGCACATCCGGCAGATACCCTATATACCGGTTGGTTCTGGTCTCTCCGTATTTTACCGGTTCCCCACAAACATAGATCTCTCCTTGGTCCTTCTCCAGAAGCCCCAGAATCATCTTCATGGTGGTGGTTTTTCCTGCACCATTCTGGCCGATGAACCCAAAGATCTTCCCCTCTGTCACAGAAAGATCAATGCCCTTAATCACTTCAGAAGACCCGAACGCTTTTTTCAGACCTTCAATCTTTAACACTTCCATCTATTCCTCGCCTCTTCCAAAGATAAAATACACCACTGGCCCGATGAACTGCACAAAGCTCAGAACCACCCATAAAGGTCTGTTTCCGAATTTATAGTTTCTGTGGGTCAGCACATGCCACAAAGATGCTGCAGTCAAAGCGAATTGCACCACAATAAGGGGAATCAGCACCGGCAGATATTCTCGTAATCCTTCTAGATTCATCTTTATTCCTCCGATCATTTTTTATTTATTAAAGGTTCTCCAGCTCCAGAAGGATGGACCGGAAAGCCTGCTCCTCCTGAAGAGGCTGAAAAAGAGGGTATTCTCTCACTGCGCTCAGCATACCTTCCTTGATGAGCTTGTCACCTCTGGGGGCACTGTTTCCAAGATCCAGTTCCTCCAGCCAAGGAAGAACCTCCGTAAAGAACTCATCTCCCTGCAGCTGAAAAGGGAACTTGAAATTTTTACAGGCCTCTGTATAAAGGCGAAGCATCTTCAACGCTTCCTCCTTCTGTCCATGGACCATATAACCATGGGCACCGGAAAAAGCAATCTGTCCCATGACATTGGGATGAAGGGTCATGACCCCCATGGTATCCGCCACCGGAAGGATTCTTTTCAATGCTTCCTTAAAAACCTCCAGATCCCCGGACACATGCATGAGATTCGATGCGCCTACGGAAAGGTAGTTCATCATATGCTGATAAAGACTCACCTGAAGCACCGATGCTGCTTTCTTCGCCTCACCCCGCATGGCATAGGCACTGGCAAGCACCACCTCATCTCCGGAAATGGGCAAGAAACTCGGCTCCAGAAGCTCCAGCACTTCCAGAGAATCTCCCAGGATCATCTGGACCGTGGCCTCTAATGAAGTCGCCTGCTTCATGAGCCATAGATCTCCACTCTCCTCCCTTATACGGCGGAGCAGCTGAAGAGTCCTCTCCAGAACTTCTCTTTGGACTTCCTTTTCCTCCAGCATATGATGGTTGAGAAGTAGAATGGACATCTGGAGAAGACAGGGAAAACAGCTGTAATACTTC
Organism: Proteiniclasticum ruminis; assembly: GCF_900115135.1. Classification (GTDB taxonomy): domain Bacteria; phylum Bacillota; class Clostridia; order Clostridiales; family Clostridiaceae; genus Proteiniclasticum; species Proteiniclasticum ruminis_A. Next base: position 15,815 of record NZ_FOVK01000013.1, read on the forward strand.
TCTGTGATGGTCAGAACATCTCTGTATACCTGCCGGAAGGGTTCCTTCCCAAACCGGTCACTGAGATCTTTATAGGCTCTTCGGATCTCAGCTTTATCCATCTGAGGCAGATAGCCGATAAGCTCATCAATGGTGATATTAAAAAAGGAGGCCAGGCGCGGCAGAAAGGTGATGTCCGGAAAGCTCTGCCCCGTTTCCCATTTGGATACGGAGGCTTTGGTGACCCCCATGTATTCAGCCAGGGCATCCTGGGTGAGTCCTTTCTCTTTTCTTTTCTGTAGTATAATCTTACTGATCTGGATTTCCTTCACAGCCACCCCTCCTTGAATATGTCTTTACCATGATTATCCTTTTTTTCAGAGAAAAAAACAATGGATGCAAAAGATACTTCGGTAAATAAAATCAACCAATAGGATACTTCTCCAAAATAGTTTCTGACACCAATTGTCTTAGAAATGTCACGAAATCAAGATACAATCTGATAAGATGAAGTTAGAATAACAAAGTATGAAAGTGAAAGGCCGGTGCAAACCATGTCCAAGAAAAGAAGCATTCTGGGTATCCTCCTCCTGACGGTCCTTCTCCTTGTCAGCGGATGCACTAAGAGTAAACCGCAGCTCACGGAGGACAATGAAAAAGACCTGGCAAACATGATCACTTATCTGGAAGACCAGAACTATGAAAGCAGTGTGGAAGAGGCAGATTCCGATATCTTTCCAGGCATCCGCATGCGTATCAAAACGGGAACCGAAATACTCGATGTCTATTTCTATGAGAATCCTACCACTTTGGAAGAAGTGGCATCTGGAATAGGAAAGGATGGCTCCTCTTACCAAAACAAGTCCAAGACCAAAGTAATTGAAATTTCCTGGATCTCTGAACCCCATTTCTTCAAGAAAAACACCATGATGGTGCAGTACATCGGAGAAGATAAGAACATCATAAAGCTCCTCACCACTTATTTAGGACCTCAGTTTGCAGGAATGTAATACATAACGACTCTATCAGAAAGGAAATCTTATGGTGAACATCAGACGTGCCACAGAAAATGATGCGCCTCTTCTTGCCGGTCTTCGGGAACAGGTGTGGAAGGAGACCTATGAGGGCATTTATCCAGAGGAAATGCTTCGTTCCTTTGACAGAACCCTGCATGAGAAAAAGTTTCATAGCCAAATCACTGCACCAGACACCCTTGTGTATATCGTGGAGTTTGATAATACGCCCATTGGGTACTTCTCCTTTGGAAGACCCCGAAAAAAAGAAGAAAGGCCCAAGGATCTCGTGCTTCACTCCTTGTATCTTCTGTCCAGCCATCAGGGCAAAGGCATCGGAAAAAGAATCTTCCGTTTCATCAGAACATACGGTGAAGACCATCAGCTGACAAAGCTCTACTCTTCCTGTAATGCCCATAACCATAGTGCTTTGGCATTTTACCAGAAGATGGGCGGTAACATCCTCTTTTCCGATGTGGGTCATGAAAATCCAGCAGAAGACTCTGTTTATCTGGAATACGACATAGATCGAGAGCTATAGTTCTCGTGCAAAAAGGCACCCATTTTAATGGATGCCTTTTTACTATGGGTATAATCATGTATCGATTTGGTTTTATGCACCTAAAATCAGTTCCAGCAGCCCTGTGGCTTGCGCAAAAACAAACAGAATCCCGATGGGGGCCACATACTTGATCATCACTGTCCAGAACCCTTTCAGCGGGAAGGAAAGTTTCCCATGGTTTGTGACTTCATCTATGGCTTTGTCCACTCCCCAGACCCATCCAATGAAGAGGCACATGAGAAGTCCACCCAGCGGCAGGAAGACGTTGCTTGCAAGAAAGTCCACATTATCCAGAATGTCCCGGCCGAAGAATCTTACATGGGACCAGAGTCCCTGTCCCAGTGAAGAAGGAATCCCCATGACAAAGATCACCGCAGCCAAGGTCACAGTGGAGAATTTTCTGGACCAGCCTCTTTCATCCACCGCATAGGACACCACCACTTCCAGGATGGAAATGGACGAGGTCAGGGCCGCGAAGAGCACCAGAATGAAAAACATCACCGCAAAGAAACCGCCAAGGGGCATCTGGGAAAAAACCGCAGGAAGTGTGATGAATAAAAGCCCAGGTCCCCCTTCCGGATTGAATCCAAAGGAAAAAACAGCAGGCAGAATCACAAGTCCAGCCACCAAAGCGACGATGGTATCGATGAGCGGAATCTCCATGGCACTGGAGATCAAGTTCTGTTCTTTATCAAGGTAACTGCCATAGGTAATCATGGTCCCCATCCCCAGACTCAAAGAAAAGAACACCTGACCCATGGCCGCCAGAATCACTTCTGCATTGATCTTCGAAAAATCAGGAATCAGGAGAAACTTCACACCTTCCATGGCTCCTGGAAGCGTCAGGGAACGGATCATGAGAAGGATCAGCATGACAAAAAGTGAAGGCATCATAATTTTACTGTAGCGCTCTATTCCTTTGGCGACTCCGCCAATGACAATGAGAACTGTAAGAGCCATGAAAATGCCATGATACACAAGAGGCTCCAGAGGATTCTGAATGAAATCCGTGAAGAGCTCTCCAAGCACTGCGCCATCTGTCACATTGAAATCCCCGGATACAGCTTTCACCAGGTATCGGATGACCCATCCGCCAATGACACTGTAAAAAGAGAGGATGAGAAAACCAGCAGCCACACCTAACACACCAATCCAGGCATACTTTGATTTCAGCTTTCTATATGCACCAATGGGTGACAGCATGGTGGCACGTCCCATGGACAGTTCTCCCAGCATCAACGTAAATCCGATGATAAAAAGAATCACAAAATACACCAGAACAAAGGCTCCTCCACCATTGGCACCAGCCGTGAATGGAAACCTCCATAAGTTGCCAAGACCCACAGCAGAACCAGATGCCGCCAGGACAAAGCCCAGCTTCGACGTGAACTGTCCCCGCTTTTCTTTTTTATTTTCCATACTAAACACATCCCCGTTTATCATTTCCAGTTAGAAGCTCAGATATCAGAAAATTCCATGCATCACTAAGATACACGGAATCCACACCAGCACAACTTCGCTATAGAATATTGTTTATTTTATCATTCTTTTCGGGCACTTACAATTTATTTGTTATTATTTCCCATTAATATTATTATTCTGGCAATTTTGAATCTTCCATAAGGCACGTAACCATTACTCTTTCAATAGATGGCAGAATAAAATTTGATATTCAAAGTATCCTGTTTCTCCTTTGATTGATTCTTGTAAGTTTCGCTTCTTGAATCGTCATTCTAAATCCTATATAGGACTCCTCAAACCATCCACAGAAATCACTCTGATACTGAAGTTTAAAAACTCAAAAACACATGAGCACAACGATCCCTACGTACACTTTATATATTCTGTTCCTCTTAATATTCTTTTATCATATCGAAACGAATGTTATACTTGTATAAATCTATAAATCAGCTTAGAGGAGGAGATGAAATGAAGAAACTCACCGCAATGATACTGATGCTGCTTTTTCTTTCCGGATGCACCGTTATGAATCATTTTACAGGAAGAGATCGGACCGGAACGTATATTACCCTTGGGGACATTAATGACATACGATACGTCGGCGTCAATGTATATATGGATGGGCTGATCTTTTCCAGTTATGAACTCAATAAGGAAAACGGCACTTTCAATAAAGGTGAAGTGATTTGGTTTAAGGTTCCCATCTCGGACAGTCCCTACACTCAAGAGATTGAAGTCGACTACGGTGAAAATCCTGATGGAAGCGACTCATCTCTTACAAACAGGATGGATATCACAGAAGCAGATCAGTGGGTCTCTGTATACCTGCATGATGACTTTTCTATAGAATTATCCGATTTCAAATAACATTTCCGTCACGATAGAAGCTGAACCTTTTCAGCCCGAATAGACTCTCCTGCAGAAAACTGCTGAAATCAGAATCTTGATTCTGCTGCCTCATAAGTCAGTAACATCCATATTTATATTCACCGATGAAAGTCATTGTAAATCAATGGCCTTCATCGGTTTTTCATTTCTATTTATCCAGCATTAAAAAGAAAAATAAAATAAATTTGATAAAACTAGTTGAAAAGTAGACTAATATGAGGTATGATAGTCTCAAGTTAGTTGAAAAGTAGACTAACTTCAAAAATAAAAAATATAAAGATAAATTAATCGGAGGAACATCATGAAAATAGGAATTATTATAGGTAGTGTAAGAGAAAGCAGAAACGGGGAAGCAGTTGGAAAGTGGATCCATGACTTTGCAGTAGGAAGACAAGATGAAGGTGTGGAATATGAACTGGTAGATCTCAAGGACTACAATCTGCCCTTCCTAGGAGCAGCCGCTTCAGAAAACCAGATGGCAGCTGTAGGAGCATGGCTCAGTAAAATCGCTTCCTTTGACGGATATGTGTTCATCACACCAGAGTACAACCGTTCTGTAGGTGGAGCATTCAAGAATGCCCTGGATTATCTCGATGGAGAAATCAAGAACAAGGCAGTAGGATATGTTGGATACGGCGGACTTGGTGGCGCCTTTGCCATCCAGTCCTTAAGAGGCATCAACGCAGAACGTTCTTTGGCATCTGTACGAACCATGGTGTCCTTCTCCCTGATCACAGACTTTGAAAACTTCTCCGTATTTAAGCCTGGTGCACACCATGCAGTGAATGCAAGCGCCATGCTGGATGAAGTGATTCTATGGTCTAGAGCTTTTGAAACCATCAGGAAGGTGAGTTAATTGAAAACAGTTCCCTATACCACCGGTGAGGCAAAACTGTCTCCCAAAACCCGTCTGGGTCTCGTGCATCTGAAAGTGAAACATCTGAAAGAACAGACCGCCTTCTACAAGGAAGTGCTGAAGATGACCCTTCATGAGGAAAGTGAGAATCATGCTGTCCTCGGAGATACCAAAAAGCCTCTTCTCTATTTAAGAAGAGTAGAGGATCTGAAAAGATATTCCAATACCACTGGCATGTATCATTTCGCCCTGCTCTATCCCAGTGAAAAAGAACTGGCCAAAGCCATCGCCATGCTTTTTGCGGTGAAATACCCCAATTCTCCCACAGACCACGGCATGTCCAAGACCACTTATCTGAAGGATCTGGAAGGAAATGACATCGAGCTCTATGTGCGAACGAAAGAGCGCGGACACTACGTGGAAAAAGCAGGTGACCTGAAGTTTCTTTATACCGACGGCACCCTGACTGATGGACGGGATCCTCTGGATCTTACGGAGCTCTTTCAGCATCTATCTGAGAATGAGAAAGTGGACAGCCCACTGGAAGACATGGAAATGGGCCACATTCACTTATATGGCTCCAATCTAAACAATATGCTGAACTTCTACAGGGATGTGATGGGATTTGCGGAAGGACTCATGATGAGAAGCTTCGCCATGGGCGATGTGGGTCTTGAGGAAGAGCAGTACCATGTGGTTGCCTTCAACTCCTGGAAACAGACGGATACCCCTGCTCCTGAAGATGCGGCTGGCCTGGATTTCTATACTCTGGTCTTATCCGGAAAGGAAGACTATCTGGCGCTGAAGAAAAGACTTGAGGAGGCAAAGGTGGAAACCTTACAAGAAGAAGATGGAGAATACCTCTACGATCCTTCCCATATCAAAATCAAACTGGAAATCGACAACGTGGCTGCATAAAGAAAGCTCAACTCTGGGAGGAATCTGTCGCAGCTTAGTTGAAAAGTGAACAGATGGACGGTATAATTACTTGACAGATGAAACAAGCTTTGAGGCCTTAGGTCTTCAGAGCTTGTTTCCCTATAGAAAGAGCTGACCCCAGTAGACCCGCCCATAGCTTGAGATGAAAGGAGGCTGAAAAATATGAACTTTGAAACCATGGATGCCCTGTATACCAAACTATTAAAGATCAACCATCTCATGAGTTTGAGCCTTGCTGAAATTGCCAAGGAGGAAGATCTCAATCCATCGGAACTGATGATTGTGCTGGATGTGAAAAACAATCCCCATACAGATCTTCAGAGCGTCTGCGAACGGCTGGGCATGAAAAAAAGCACCGCCTCCAAAGCCATCCGGAAACTCATTGAGGTGGGCTATATTGAAAACCACGTCTGTGAAAGTGACCAGAGAAAAGTCTCCCTGGTGGGCAAAGAAAGCACCTGCCATGAGCTTTGTAAAGAAAGCACCCTCATGACCACCTTTAAAGGCATCGATGACCCCAAGTATGATGTGGATGTGATCTTACACTCTTTAGACGATCTTCTGGAGATCCTCTCCCAGAGGTCCATAAGCCAAGAAGAAGAGTAGACCAAATAAGTCATAAAATCTTTTGTCCTCTGCCAAATATAAGCATTAAGCCGCTGCCAAGAAATCTCTACAGATTTTTTGCAGCGGCTCTTCCTATGTGAAGATTCCTATGAGAAGACTCTCCTTACCGGGGATTTTGTTGAAGCATCCAAAGAAACCACTTATAATGAGGAAAACGTATGGAACCCCATCCGACTATCTTCCCAAGGATCCATCCTATATCCTTGCCACGAAGGAGAATCCTTTCTGCCAAGGAAACATAAAACTTATAAACAAAACATTGGAGGTAATTTGTATGATGTTTGATACTAAAAAACTGGAATGGACAAGAGAGCCTGAACACTATAAGATCACCCCAGAGAAGATTGAAATCACCAGTCTGCCCCATACGGATCTGTGGCAAAAAACCTATTATCACTTCCGGAATGACAACGCTCCAGTGCTCCAAATGAAAACCTCAGAACCCTACTTCTCCTTTGTGGTGAAGACAGAATTTGACTGCAAGCACCGCTTTGATCAGTGCGGCGTTTGTATTTATCTGGACAGTGACAACTGGATCAAAGCCTCCATCGAGTATGAAGACGAGAAGTTTCAGCATCTAGGCAGCGTCGTGACCAATCACGGCTACTCAGACTGGGCCACCACAGAAATCGATGCAGGGATAAAATCCATGTGGTACAGACTCAGCCGAAGACTGGATGATTTTCGCATCGAATGCTCCGAAGACGGGATGACCTTCCATCAGATTCGGATCTGTCACCTCTTTGAAGGAAAAGGAGAAATCTCCTTTGGCCTCTACGCCTGCAGTCCAGAAGACTCCTCCTTTCTTGCTGCCTTCACCCATATGGAGATGACAGAGTGCAAGTGGCTTCCACACGAAGGGCAAAAGCCCGATGATTCCCTTTAACACCCTTCCTATGAATTCATTTCTAAGACAAGAGCCGCTGCCAGTCACCTTACATACCAGGTGCTGCAGCGGCTCTTTACTTATTATGTGTCAAAAAGATACGTGGATGAATAAAGAAAATTCATCCTTAAATTTCTACAGTTCCCTTCAGAAGCCTCTCAATAAACTGCGCCACACCATCCTCATAGTTGAAGCCTGTCACATCCTTGGCCAGGGCTTTAAGGTCTTCCGGCGCATTCCCCATGGCCACACTGTAGTCCGCCTCTTTCAGCATCTCCACATCGTTATAGTAGTCTCCGAGAACCACAATGCGCATCTCCTCCCCGAAGGTTTTCTTCAGTTTTGGGAACATAGTGGATTTTGACACATGAGCAGGAAGGATCTCCAGAAAAATATCCGCTGAGGATACCCATCTGTAGTGGTCTGGATCCTTTTCCTCCAAATGTCTTCGGATGGCTTCCAGATCCTCCCCGATGCCAGCTAAGAGTATCTTTACCCAAGGCTCCTGCTCTATACGAGAAAGCTCTGAAACCACATAAGGCTCATGATCTTTTAGAATGCTCTCCTCTGCCAGATCCTTTCCGGACAATAGATGGCTCTCCTCTTTTGTGTACACAAAAATCATCACTTCCGGATAGGTTTGAAGAATCCATTTCATCACATCCTTCAGCCCCTCTTTCTCTAAAGTCACCACATCAACGACTTTCTCCTGATGAAAGTCGTACAGCATGGCTCCATTATAGAGAATGGAAGGGCCATTGATGGAAACCCCTTCAATAAAAGGCTTCACATTCACCTGGCTTCTCCCCGTGGCAATGCCGAAGGTGCCTCCTGCCTCAATAAATCTGTCAATAGCTTTCTTGTTCTTCGAAGACACTCTCATATCGTCTCCCAGAAGCGTTCCGTCCATATCGCTGAGCAGCATAATATTCTTCAGTTCTTTCATGGTTCTTATCCCTTACCCTTTCGTGTACTCTGTGGGTGCAATACCCGTATATTTCTTGAAGACACTGTAGAAGTGCTTGTAATCCGAAAACCCGCTGAGATCCGCCACTTCCCCCACCCGGTACTTGCCCGTGGCGAGAAGCTTCGCACTCTGTATGATCCGGTACTCATGAAGCACTTCAAGGAATGTCTTTCCTGTGACTTCCTTGAATTTTCTGCTGAGATAACTGGGGCTCACCCCCAGCTGTGAAGAAACAGTCTCAATACTGATTCTGCTCCCATACTCTTTGGTAATGGCTTTTATGGTTTCCACCACGTAATAATTGGTGGCACTTCCCTGGGCCATGATCTCTTCCATTTCTCGAAGAAGCGGATTCTTTTCTTCCTCCTTCGGATTCTTATATTGCCTCAGATCCATCCGGACTCTTTCCACAGCCTCCTCCAGTTCTTTCTCAGAGACGGGCTTCAAAAGGTAAGAGGAAACATCTACAGTGATGGCGCGCTTTGCATACTCAAACTCCGCATAGCTGGTAAGAAGAATAGAATGGAACTTCTCTACCTTTTTGGCCTTTTCAATCATGGTGATGCCATCCAGCTTCGGCATCCTGATGTCCGTTAGGACCAGATCCGGTTTCATCTGAAGGATTTTCTCATAGCCCTCTTCTCCATTTTCCGCTTCTCCTACTACAAGGCAGTCCATTTTCAGCCAGTCCATGGTATGGACCAGGCCCTTTCTGATGAATTCTTCATCTTCTACAATGAGTACTCGAATCATCCTGCTGCACCTCCTTTATCTGACTCCATTTCCTTCAGGAAGGGCACAGAAACCTCCACCCTTGTCCCAGCGCCTTCGCTGGAAATGATCTCAATTCCAGCCCCTTCCCCATATCTCAGCTTCAGTCTCCTGTGGATATTAAAAAGTCCCAGATGAGAACTGGATTCCGCATCTTCAGATAAAAGCTTTGAAATCTCTTCCTGTGTCTCTTTTTTCATCCCTGCCCCATTGTCCTCACAAACCAGCACCATTTCCTTCTCCCGCATAAAGGCCGAAATACTCACATGAAGGTGGTCTTTACCCTCATAGCCGTACTTTATGGCATTCTCAATCATGGGCTGGATGAGAAGCTTCGGAATGGGAACCTCTTTGGCGAGCTCCTCCATCCGCACTTCGTAGGAAAGTCTTTCTCCGAAACGGAATTTCATGATCTTCAGGTAGTTCTCCGTATACTCCATATCAAGGGAAAGAGGCACTTCTTCTCTTTTGTTATCCAGACTGTACCGAAGAAGATTCGACAGGCTGAGAATCATACTGCTGGCGTCTTCTGGTTTAAAATGAACCATAAATCGGATGTTGTCCAGGGTGTTATAGAGAAAATGCGGATTGAACTGGGATCTCAGCTGCCGGAGCTGCGTGGCGGAAAGCCTTTCCGTCATTTCCTTGTTCCGCTCAATCTGAACCTTCAGCTTCTCCAGCATCTCATTGAAGGAGTCCCCGATGGTCTGAAACTCATCATGGCTGCGGATTTCTGTCTTCACCGTGAAGTCTCCTTCCTGAGCTCCCTTGAAGGCATCGATGATCTTATAGAGATCTTCCGTCTTGGATGCTGCCATTTTTTTGGTGCTGTAAAGAACCAAAAGGATGATCAGTCCAAAGACCAGAAGAAGCACTCCGCCCAGGGTGAAGAAGAAGTTCATCTGACTGTTGATGTTCCGCATAGAATAGATTCTCAACTCTCCCTCCAGAATCTCTTGTCCCCTGAGGTAATAACCGTCCTTCTGAGTTTCCAGAAGGCTTTCATCCGGCGAAAGCTCCAAAGACATACGGTTCAGATTGTCCAAAAAAGTGTAATTATTTGTAATATATGCTCTCCCCATGGCATCCGTCACCACAGTCTGAGAGGACTGCTCCGACAAAAGCACCCGGAACTGTCTGCCATCCATCACAATGACAATATAGCCCATGGGGACACCCTCTTTTAAAACCTGCCTTCCGAAAACCAGCTGCATGTTGCCCTCAGACTCTTCCATGACCCGGACAGAAAGGGTTTCCTTTCTTGCCTTCATCATGTTGAAAATGCCCCAGTTCCCATAACTCTGACCGTCCAGATAGTAGGGCAGATTCTTTCTGCCAAGAAGAATGGGTTCCTCTTCACTGAGGAAAAGATAGAGATCCCCTGAGATTTTCATGTCATTGCTGATGCTGTAGAACTGGTCATAGATCTCTGCTCTCTGGCTGGAAGAAAGGTCACCAGAAAACACTTCCTGTTCCCGGGAGAGCTCTTCCATGAAGTCCCTGTAGTTCAGAGAAGCTTCCTGAAACTTCTCTGCCATGAGATTATTTTCCGCCTCTACTGTATTTTTCAGCTCCATGTTCCAGTAAAAGAAAAACATAAAAAGAAGGAAAAAAGTAAGAACCATGGCGGGCAGAAATGCGTAGAGAAGAAGCATTCGCCGGATGTCATCCTTAAAATAACTGTGTTTTCTCTTTAGCATTTTTACCCTCCATGGTTCCATAAGACCAATTACAACATGTAATACCAAACTCTATTCTACTTGAGTTTACAAATTCCCGCCACTAGAATTCTAGAGGCTGATTTCCTTCTTTCCAGATACTTTAAAGAAGAGGAGAAGCGAAACCACCGTGGTGAGTGTCAGGATACTGGCTAGAGCCGCAGCTGTTCCATAGCTTGCCCGGATGACTTCTGTATAAATGGACACCGACATGGTTCTGGTGTCTCCGGTATACAAGATGACAGAAGCGCTGAGCTCGTTGATGATGGTGATCCAGCTCAAAATGGCACCGGACAGCACCCCTGGAAGCATCATAATGGCCGTGACTTTGAAGAAAGACTTCACCGGAGAGTCTCCAAGACTCACCGCCGCTTCTTCCATGCTGGGACTGATCTGGTACAGGATCGCCGCACTGGAGCGGAGCGTATAAGGCATTCTTCTCACCACAAAGGCCACGATGATGATAAGACTTGTGCCGCTTAAAATCAGTGGCTTGTCATTAAAGCTGATGAGAAGGGTGATACCAAGAACAGATCCTGGAATGATGTAAGGGAACATGGTCAGGGTATCGATGATGTTTGTCAATGTGCTCTTTCTTCGGGTGGTGAGGTAGGAGATGAACATGGAAAGCAGCACAATGATGACGATGGCAATGACACCGAATTTATAAGTGTTCACAATGGGTCCACCCAAGCTTGTGAAGATCTTTCTGTAGCTCTCCAGTGAGAAGCCTTTGACAAAGATGGCTCCTGAAGTGGCTTTGAAAGAAGTGTAAATGACCGTAGCCTGTGGAATGATGGAAACAAAAACAATGAAATAGATCAGCACATGAGCAGCAATATTTTTCCACCCCTTCAGCTCTTTTGCCTGGATGGGTCTTAAAGAGCTCATGGTGAAGGATTTTTTGTTCACCACATACTTCTGAAGCACAAACATCACAGAGGTCACCATGACAAGGATCACTGCGATGGCTGCTGCAAAGCTTGCAGAACCGCCCATTTCACTGATGAACTCGTTGTAGATGAGAACCGGCATAACCACAAAGCCCTCTCCGATGAGCATCGGTGTGCCAAAATCCGCCAAAGCATTCATAAACACAATGAGGCCTCCCGCCAGGATGGTGGGGGTGATCAGCGGCATAATGACCGTGAAGATCTTCTTGATGCCGGAGCAGCCCAGGCTTTCACTGGCTTCGATGAGGGAGGCATCCACTTTCTTCAGGGTGCCCTTGGTGTACATGTAGATGTAGGGATAAAGCTTTAGAGTCAGCACCAGAAGAATGCCGCCAAAGCCATAGATGGATCCCAGTTCAATCCCAAAGGTATTTCTGACAAAAGTAGTGATCACGCCGCTTCTTCCCGCAAGGAGCACCCAGGAATAGGCACCGATGAACGGTGGAGACAGCATGGAAATGATGATGAGAATATCCAGAAGTCCCTTTCCTTTGATTTTAAAAGCCGTGGTGAGATACGCCAGAGGCGCACCGATGAACACTGCCAAAAGCGTGGTCAGGGTGGTGACCTTGAAGCTGTTTCCAAGGGCTCTCATATAGTACTTTTTCGAGAAGAACTTCATGAAGTTCTCCAGGGTGAATGCTTGAGTCTCAGGATCTCTAAAGGCACTGACAAACAAGGACAGGAGGGGATATACAATAAAGAGTGTAAAAATAAGGACAATGACCAGGGTCACACCGGACCAGAAGGTAAAGGAACGTTTTTTAGCCATCCCATCTCACATCCTTTATCAGGCTCTTCTCCCCGTCTTCAGTAAAGACATTGATCTTGGAAGGGTTGGGTCTCAAGAAGAATGTTTCGCCCACTTCATAAAGCTTCTCCGCCTGCCCAAGATCTTGAGAAAACTCAATGGAGCTCTGTCCAGGAAGAATCATATCTTCTGGAAGGTCCAGTTCATACACAATGTATCTGCCAAGGAAGGTCTTGTTCTTCACTCTGGCAAGAATCCCTGTTTCAGATAGCCCAAACTCCTCTGGACGGATCCCCACGGTGACCTTTGTCCCTGGTGTCACATCCGTTAAAGTATTGAGGCAGGTCTTTGTGCCATCCATGAACTGCACCCCTATGCCATCCTCCTCTTTGACCACGATGCCGTGGAAAAGATTGGAGTGACCGATGAAGGTGGACACAAACACGTTATAAGGCCTTGTATAGATTTTTTCAGGCGCATCCACCTGCTGGATGATTCCGCCTTTCATGACAGCGATTCTGTCAGAAATGGCCAGAGCTTCCTCCTGGTCATGGGTGACATATACTGTGGTGATGCCCACCTGCTTCTGCACATCCCGGATGGCGCTTCTCATTTCAATTCGGAGCTTGGCATCCAGATTGGAAAGAGGCTCATCCATGAGAAGCACGTTAGGGTGAATGACAATGGCTCTGGCTAAAGCTACTCTTTGCTGCTGTCCTCCGGAAAGATGTTCTGGAAGTCTGTCCTGATACTCCTTGATTTTCACCACATCCAGAATATCATCCACTCTCTTTTCCATGGCTTTCTTCTCCATTTTACGGATCTTCAGACCATACTCCACATTCTGCCTGACCGTGAGGTGCGGGAAGATGGCATAGTTCTGGAACACCATACCGATGTTTCTTTTGTGGGCAGGGATCTCATTGATGACTTTTTCGTCAAAACTGAACTCTCCTCCCTCGATGCTGTTGAATCCTGCAATCATCCTTAAAAGTGTTGTTTTTCCACAGCCCGATGGGCCGAGGAGCGTGAAGAATTCTCCATTTTTGATTTCAATGGACAGATCTGGAATGACTGTGACATCCCCAAAGCGTTTCACCGCATTTTTGACTCCAATGGAATTGCTCATATTTTTTCTCCTTTGTTATACTCCGATTTCCGGTATTTTTTGCGTAAGAAAACCCACAACGAAGTTGTGGGCTCCTTTTTCTCCGCTTGACTCTTTTTTCTATGGATTCTAGTAGTCTGTGAATATGTCGTTGAACTTTTCAAGCCATGTATTCTTATTGGCGACCACGTAGTCTTCTTCGTCATAGATGATGTTCATGTCTTCCTTTGGCATCATGTAGCTTGGCGCAGGAACGTCCTTACGAACGGATCTTCTGTTGAGCTTTTCCACGATGATGGTCTGTGCTTCCTTGGAAGTGATGAAATCGATGAACGCCTTGGCGTTTGCCATATTCTTGGCTCCGTTGATGATATAGATACCGTCTGGCTTGGAGATTACGCCTTCTTCCATGTAAACCAGTTCCACAGGTGCGCCATCCGCCACGTACTTTGCGCCACCTTCTTCGAAGGTCAAGCCTACCACATATTCTCCGTCAGCTACACCCTTATAAACTGCTGAAGAACCGGAAAGAAGCTTTCCATCCAGGTTCTGGATGAACTTGTCCACATAGTCCCATCCCTTTTCAGCATCTCCTTCGCCCATGGCGTAGAGCATGTTGATCAGGTGCTCATAGGAAGAAGAAGACTTGGAAGGATCTGCCATGGCGATCTTGCCCTTCAGTTCAGGCTTCAGAAGATCTTCATAGCCCTTCACTTCCACATCTCCGATGAGGTTGGTGTTGATCATAAGAACGCTTGGGATGTCTGTGAATCTTGTCAGTGGTCCTTCTGTGTTTTTAAAGTCATCCTGCACTGCATCTTCATTGGCACTGGTGTAGTCTTCAAAAAGATTCATCAGTGGCTTTACTGTGGATAAGGATCCCCCCCAGAAAATATCCCCCAGTGGATTTGCTGCTTCAGATTCTACTCTCTTTAACAGTTCTCCTGTCCCTGCTGCAATGACTTCCACCTTGATGCCGCTCTGGGTTTCAAATTCGCTGACCAGAGGGTTGATGAATTCCAGTGGATGCGGACAGTAAATCACAAGGTTCTTGGTTTCTTTATCTTCTTCATTAGGCGTTTCCACAGGATTCTCATTGCCTGGTTCCTTTGGTGCCTCTTCTTTTGTTCCGCATGCTGCCAGTGAAAGAATCATCACGGCAGAAAGTAGTAAAGCTGCGACTTTTTTCATGTATGTTACCCCCGTTTGTTTTGATAGTTTCATTGTAGACCCATGTAAACGTTCTTAAAACCGATAATTCTACTAAAATATCCTAAAAAATGAACAGACGGAAAATCGTTTTCAGAAAAAAGAGCGACAAAAATCACCATGAATCCCTCTATAATCAAAGGTTCATGGTGATATTCTTGCATATTTTTCTGTCATTGGATAGAACTGAACTTTTTTAGTATTCTCTGATTCTTCTAGAAGCACAGGACTCTATTTACTTTATGATTCTCTCTCCGTCAGAAGCTTCACCACTTCATATCCACCATGATACACCTGCTGCTTATGAAGTTGAAGGATACGGCGGTTCATGGCAAGAAGAAGCTCCTTCTGAGAAAGCAGCGCTTCCATCATGCCGATCATTTCTTCTTTTGTTTCACATTCTGCCGTACCGTCTCCCTGCTGGGCAGCGTAAATAGCACCATAGGCTTCATGTCCCCCCACACGTTTCAGAAAGAGCTTCGGGATAGGGTAAAAAGAAAGCTCACTGGGCTTTGTGACGAGAAGATCCGACTCTCTCATGAGAAGATTGGTGGCATAGACCGCCTCAAAGATATCCTGATGATAAAAGACATGGACCCCTTCCAGATGCTGGTCCATATGAAGTGCCATCTTCTCCACTTCCTCATAGGTGTCAAAGTGCACCGCCGCTCCCTTCATGAGTTCAGGCAGCTCTTGACAAAGGGCCTCGTACATCTTCAGATGGTCTCCAAAATTCAGGAGAACCTGCACTTCTTTCTTTTCAATCTTTGGAGTCAGGTACCTGAGAAGCTCTTTGATCATCTCTTTGCCAGCACCAGCCCCGCCCACTGGGATGAGAAGCCTTAAGGGCTTTCCTTCTTCGATCCTTTTCATTCTATCTTCCGTGTCTTCGTATAGATTCGACACCAGTTCATGGTCCACATAATGCCCTGTATACATAAGGCTGCCGGAAGGCATTCCTAGGGTTTTCTTCTTCGACATCCCTTTCAGCATCTTATAGCCAGCGTAGGCAAAGGGCGTCTGCACTGTATGAAGAGCTCCTTCGGACAGATGAAGCCCCATGGGCCAGTTGTCCGGAATCACATTGGCCACATTCTTCAGCCCCCCATGGACTGCCCCCTGAGCAGGCCAAACGTGGGTTCCTGCAAAGGGAATGTCCTTCGGAAAATTGGCATAAAGCGGCACCAGAAGCTCCGCATTTTTCTGATCCACTGCATTGTAGGAGAGCTTCCGAAATCCCTCACTGTTGAGAGGCTCCCAATAAAAACGGTTGAAAAGTCTGCTTCTTTGGGACAGCTTTGATCCAAAGGAGTACAGCGCATTCTGTTTTTTGATCATTTCACTGCCCGTGGTGCCATGGAAACTGCTGAGATCAAACCAATAGGGCTTGTATCCCAGAGCATGGGCACAGCTGGCGATGGCCATGGCGATGCGGTAATGGCCAAAGCCCATACGGATATTCCCCACAATGAAGGCATTTTCTGGAAAAGTCATGGGCTCCTCAGAAAGGAGGAGATTCTCCACCTGCATCCTTTTTCCAAGAACCGCATTTTCTTCTGCCTTCAGATAGTACTTCTTTCCTTCCTCGTCTCCAAACTCTTTCATGAACTTTCTTTTGCTGGCCGCAGCTTTTTTTATGGTTCTCTCATCCATGACATGGCCAAATATGATCTTTTCTCTTTCCATGGTTACTCCCTCCTTAATTCTGTTTGACAAAACTTTGAGAGAGCTGATTTTTCTCTCTTCATGCTTCTTTCTCCAGGGACTGGATCCCTAAAAGGATGTCTTCTTCTTTATAGAAGAAGAGGACCGCAGCGCCCAGAAGTGATAGAACCAAAGCCCCCAGAAGTCCAAGACGGTAGCCAAGACCTGTGTCCTTTCCGATGGTTGCAAGGGACGTGAACAGCACCATGGCCACCGACTGTCCAAGCTTGAACACAAAGGTCCTTGCCGCAAAAAACATCCCTTCACGGCTTTCGTTTGTCTTTTCCCTGTCATACTGGGCAATGTCCGCCACCATGGCCTGGGGCAGAATACCCAGGATGGCCATGGGCACCGCAGCCAGGATGGCAATAAGGTATCCATGGACTTCGCCAGACAGCGGCAGAAGACCGCCCAGACCTGTGAAGAGGAATGCCAGGGCAAAGAGAAGAAATGCAGCGATGACAAGCTTCTTTTTTCCCAGACGCTTTGCCAGAAGATTCACTGGAATGTAAAAAAGGAAAGAGGTGAAGGTCATGAGTAAAAACAGCACCGTGATCATCCCTTCCTGAAGCCCCAGAAGCCTCACCACAAAGAAGGGCAGTCCCGTCTGGAAGATGGTCAGGGCAATCCAGTACAAGGCGTCAGAAAGGACAAAAATCCTGAAATACTTGTTATGAAAGGTCTTCAGCAGCGACTCAAAGGCCTTGCTCTTTGAAGGAACTGAATGGACATATGCCCGCTCATCAATGAGAAGCGCCGGAATCCACATGAAAATCAGGGCAATGACAGCCAGGATCATAAAGGTCCTTTGCATGGCCGCAGTTCTTTCCATCCCCCCTGCGATGAACATGTCCCAGATGAAAGGGGCCCCGTAGGAAAGAGCAGTACCCAGGATAAAGGTGATGGAGATGTAGGTGGAGATGTTGATCTTATCCTTCTGGCTTCTTCCAAGTTCTGGAATCAGCGCGGTATAAGGTGTGCAGTACAGGGTCATGAACACATAGAAAAGAAAGACCATGGCCATGAGCCAGAGATTATTAAGGCCCCCGGTTCTTGCCACAGGTGGCATGAAGATCAGAACTGTCACCAGGGAGAAAGGAAGTGCTGCCCCCCGAAGAAATGGAATTCTCCGCCCCAGTCTGTGGGCACTGCGGTCTGATAAGGACGCAATGAGAGGATCCGTCACCGCATCGATGATTCTTCCCAGGGCAGAGATGGCCCCAATAAGGGTGAAAACGCCTAAAACAGCAACCCCCTGGGAGATATACACCCGATGACCGGACTCTATAAGCTCCTCCACAGGCTGATAAAAATACACCAGCCAGTTCACAACGATACCAGACAGGATCGCCCAGCCCAGCTGACCCATGGCAAAAATCCACATGACCCGATTTGTCACTTTTTTCATCTTAGTTTTCCCCTCTCTCCACTTTGATATAGTTCAGGCAGATGTCCAGAAGACACTGGATCTGACTGATTTTTCCGATGCGGTCCTCATATTTCATAAGACTCTTTTCTCTGGCAAGTTTTCGGCAGAGCCCAAGCACTGCATGATTGGTGCTGAAGTAATAAAGGTCCTGGTCCACCCCTCTTCTGATGCTTCCATCCTGTAGCCCCGTCTGGAAGTGCCCATCAAAAAGAACTTTCAGCTTGAGAATCACGGACTCATAGGCGGATAACAGTTCTTCCTCTATGGATTCCTGAAAAAGCAGCTGATCAAACTCCTCTGCAAAGAGGAAAAATTCCTTGTGCTCCTGAAAGGTTGTGAGGAAAAAACTATAGAAAGCTTCGATGCTGTCAAAACCTGTGGCCTTCTTCCCGATGCCTTCCATCTGCTCCAGAATATCTTCCCAGATGAGAATCCCCGCTTCCATGACCAGAGTCTGCTTCTTTCCGAAGTACCGGTAGAGGGTTGCTTCTCCCATGGAAAGATACTTCGCCAGATCCTGGATGGTCACCTGCTGGATGCCATCCGAAAGAAACAGCTTTTTCGCCTCTTCCACTACAGCTTTACGTTTTGCATTTTTTAATAGGGACATGGGGCACCTCCATTATTGATAGTCATTCTATTAAAAAGATAGATTACCTATCATTTTACGCCGAACGAAAACGTTGTCAAGGATAATCTGAAAAAGTAAAAAGGTCAGACCCCAACGGATCTGACCTTTTTGAAGAACTGCGAGAGACCATGCTTTTCATCCACAATCCATCGTTTTTCATTTATATAACTTACGCAAAAAGCCGCAAAGGAAGTCTTTTCTCATTCATACTGTATGGCAGAAAGCACCGGAATCCTCGCTGCTTTTCTCGCAGGAAACACCGCCGCCAGAAGAGAGGTGACAAAAGCCACCAGAATGCTGGTGTAGATGGCACTTCTTGGCAGCACAAACTCCAGCTGATACCCGGACATGATGCCCATGGCGGAAATGAGGATATAACTGAGAAGAAGTCCCAGGAATAGACCAAGGATTCCTCCGATGATCCCAAGAAGCCCTGCTTCTGAGAGCACCATCTTCACCACCTGTGTCCGAGTCATCCCCATGCTTCTCAGCATGCCAATCTCTCTGGTTCTTTCCAGGACACTCATGGTGAGAGTGTTTAGAACGCCTAAAGCTGCCACCACAACGGACAGAAGCCCCAGCACATCAAACATGCTGAACGCCTGAGCCATGAGATTTTCCGCCTGTATCCGAAGCTCTTTGTTGGATTCGATGAGCAGTTCATAGTCTTCCTCAAAAAGATCTCTAAGCTTCTCCACATAGGCCGTCGCATCTTCCCCTTCCTTGAGCCGGATGGAGAATCCGCTGGCCTTGTCTGCACCAAAGTACTGCTGAAGATCGTCCAGCGTTGCTGTCAGTAAAATCCCTTGACTGGAATAATCAAGGAGCACTCCGATGATTTCAAAGGAAACAGGCCCTTCCAGGGTTTTCAATACCATTTCATCCCCCACCGTAAGATTAAGCTTTGCGGCTGAAGCCTCTGAAATGAAGATCTTTCTGCCCATGGAAAACCGCCTCAGAACTTCCTCTTCTTCCACGTTCTCCTCACTGAAGACATAGCTTGTGACCTCTCCATAGGTCTTGGGATCAATGCCAAGAAGCGTCACAGACTCGTCTGTCTCACCCTCCTTTTCCCAGTAAGCTGTTTCCATGACACTGGGCGACACATAAAGCGTCTCCTCTTGATCCTCGATGTCCTCCCTAAGACTCAAATCCACCGGAAGGGCTGCGCTGATGAACACATCCCCACCCAGGTAAGAATCCATCCAAAGACTGAGATCCTTTCTGAAAGAACCTGTGATGCCTTCCGTGGATACGATCATGGAGACCCCCACCATGAGCGCCGCCACCGTAAGCATGGTTCTGTTTTTTGCGCGCATGATGTTCCGGGTGCCCAGCTCTCCCATATCCCCAAAGATCAGGGTGAAGAGTCCCTTCAAAAGATGCTGCCAGAACCTGATGGTGCCGGGGATGAGAAGCGTTGCCCCCACAAAGAGGGAAAAAACCGTGAGACTTCCCAGCCTGAACTGCACATCATAAGAAAAAGGATTGGCCAGAAGAATCCCTGCCGACACCAAAAGAAGAAGAAGCCCCGGAACCCAGAGGTACCGTTCAAGTCGCCCCACTTTTCTTTGGGTATGGACCCGAAGCGCCTCCAAAGGAGAAACTTTTCCTGCCTGAAGAGCCGGAAGAACCGCTGAAAGAAGGGTGACAAAAATACCGATCCCCATACTTCTTACAATGAGCGCCATAGAGTATCCACCGCGCTCCACGGGCTGACCTAAGAACCTCTCCATAAAATAGGAAAGACCATCGGAAAGTAGAATCCCCAGAAGAATGCCTAAAAAAGCACCGATGAGCCCCAAAAGGACTCCCTCCTCCAGAATCCGAAGGGCTGTCTGTCCCCGGGTGAGCCCCACACAGCGAAGAATCCCAAGCTCCCGTTTTCTCTCTGTCACGGTCATGGAAAAGGCATTATAGATGAGAAATGCACCAACAAAAAGAGCAATGCCTGCCATGAAATTGAGACTGATCTGGTACCCAGACAGCATCCCGCTGGTATCTCCGGATTGTGCAGAAGGCGCACTCACCTGATAGCTTTCTCCAAGAACCTCTGTAAGAGCGCTCTCCACATCTTCTACCCGCTTTGGATCCTCTGCCTCCCCTTTCACTCTCACATCAAGCCTTGTGACGCTCTCCCCCATGTCGAGATACTTCTGTAAGCCCTTCAGAGGGAGAAACCCAGCTTTTCCGAACTGAAGAAGACCTGCCCCTTCTTTCCTCAGAAGGCCAGAAATCTTCGCTTCCAGCACACCCGAAGATGTCTGAATCTTGATCTCGTCTCCCAGTTTCAGCCCTCTCTCTATGGCATAGTCCTGAACCAGAAGAATCTCTGAAAGATCACTGTCTTTCCTGAAATAAGACCCTTCCGCCAGAACGTAGTCTCTGACAGCTTTCTCCTGTGAAAGGTCTACCCCATAGAGCGTGATTCCGTTTTGCCCCTGTCCAAGAACGCCCATGGAAAGGGGATTCTCTTCTTCCTCTTTCTCCTGTTTTAAAAGAGCAGCTGCTTCCACCACGGGCACCAATGTTTCGATGCCTTCTACTTCTTCTGCTTTTTCAAGAATCTCCAGAGGAACACTTTCTCCTAAAGCAGCATTCTTCACCTCCAGATGAACTTTTCCAGATGTGCCTTCAAAAAACGACGTCAAAGAGGAAAAGGCTTTTTCATTCACATGGTTGATGGCAAAAAGAGCACTGACCCCCAGGAGAATGCCAAAAAGGGTCAGAACTGTCCTGGAGGTTCTCTTTCTCATGGACCGGATGGTCAGAAGCCTTGCAAGTCTCATGATCACTCCTCCTTTTCAAGGTTACGTAAAATCCTCTTCATTTTTTCTGGAACCGGGAGATCCTTCTCAAAGTGGAGCTCCGTCCTGATTTTTCCGTCCACCAGATACACCAGCCGGTCCGCATAGGAAGCAGCTTTGGGATCATGGGTCACCATGATGATGGTCTGCTTCATTTCCTCTGACAAAAGAGCAAGGAGCTCCATGACCTGACTTCCTGTTTTAGAATCGAGATTTCCCGTGGGCTCATCGGCCAAGAGGATCTTAGGCTTTGTGATCAGCGCTCTTGCCAGGGATACCCTCTGCTGCTCTCCTCCGGAGAGTTCACTGGGCCTATGGGATCTTCTGTCAAGAATCCCCACCTTCTCCATGAGATCTTCCATCTCCTTCTCATGCCCCTTCGGTTTCTTCCCATCGATGAGAAGAGGCAGAAGAATGTTCTCCTCTGCACTGAGGGTGGGCAGAAGATTATAAAACTGGAACACAAATCCGATGTTTCTTCTTCGTAGGAGAGTGGCTTCCTTATCAGACAGGCTGGACACCACTTTGCCCTCCAAAAGAATCGCACCAGAAGAAGGTGAATCCAATCCTCCCAGAAGATGCAAAAGGGTGGACTTTCCACTGCCGGACGGACCCATGACAGCGACAAACTCCCCTTCCTCCACAGAAAGATCCACCTCCACCAAGGCGTGTACCGGGTGCTTCCCTCCCTCATAGATTTTGGACAGTTTTACTGCATTTAGCATGTCTACCCCTCCCTCTGTTCATCTCTATCCGTCTTTCCTTTGCCATGGCGCATCATATGAAGCACCTGATCTGAGTCAAAGGTGTATCCCTTCTTTTTCAATTGAAGAAATTTCATCGTTTCAGGCATCTGCGCCGCCAGATAGGTGACAGACATGACAAGCGCAAACAGTGTTTCAGCACTGAAGATTCCTTTTGTCATCATGAACCAGGGTATGGAAAGAAGGATGCCCGCCATGAACATGACGCCTTTCATCTTCATCCCAATGACCATGCCAAGAACCTGGGTCACAAGAAATCCCAGAGGACTCGCCGCCAGCATCATACCCATGGCTGTGGAGTTCCCTCCCCCTCCTTTTCGGAGGTTGTACACCGGCCACAGATGGCCCATGAGAATAAAATTCCCTAGGACCAGATGTCCATAGGGCTCCTCTCCCAGTACCCGGTATAGGGTCATGGGCATCAATGCTTTTAGAAGATCCAGCGCCATAATCAGAAGTCCCCATTTCTTTCCAAAAGCAAGAAGGGCACTGGTGGCCCCCACCGCATGGGTCTCCATGACAATGGAACCGTCCGTAGAGACGGTCCTGATTTTCACTGGTTCTTCTCCCGGTCTTTTCACATGAAACAGAATACGGGCAAAGGAAATAGATCCAATGAGATATCCTAGCACCGCAAGCAGTATGAATAATTGCCACTCCATCATCTGTTCTCCACCTCCCAAGGGTTCATGAGACTGATTTTTCCACTGTATCCATCCACGGTGACCATGGTGCCATCCTTGATCCTAAGGGCGCCTCTCACCGACACCACAGCTGGAATCCTGTATTCTCTCGCCACAATGGAGCTGTGGGAAAGAATCCCTCCAGATTCTGAAATCACAGCGCCAGCCCTGGCAAAAAGTGGTGCCCAGCCCACATCAGAATAAGGTATGATCAGCACATCTCCCTGGGTCATGAGATGATGATCAGAAAGTCCCCTAAGCACCCGGGCCGGTCCTGTATAAACCCCCAGAGAAGTGGGAATCCCTTCATAGTCTCCTGCCTTCTCATCCTGAAGAGGCGGCTCATCCTTTCCAATGATGAGTTCCGGCACTGGAACATCCTGATAACGAAGAAGATCCTTCTTTCTCTTTTCCACAAGACCTATGAGATCCTCTTTTTTATCTTCATATACAATCTCTT
Organism: Proteiniclasticum ruminis; assembly: GCF_900115135.1. Taxonomy (GTDB): domain Bacteria; phylum Bacillota; class Clostridia; order Clostridiales; family Clostridiaceae; genus Proteiniclasticum; species Proteiniclasticum ruminis_A. The sequence goes on from NZ_FOVK01000013.1 coordinate 38,981, forward strand.
CCAGCTCTTTGTAATAGAGGAAGTACACATCTTCCACCTCCTCTAGCAGTCCCTCCTCTTTCATGAGCCCTCCCAGTTTCATGAAGATGCGGCGGAACTGACCGTATCCGAAGGTATAAAGAGAGCTCACCGATTCTCTTGTCACCGCCAGACTGCTGGTTCTTCTATGCAGCATCCGATTTTTCATCTTTCTTCTCACAGGACGTGGCAGATCCGAAAAGGTGATCTTCTCCTCCTCCACATCCTTTCCACCAGCCTGAAGCATCTCATAGATCAGCTCAGGGGTCTCCCGCCATGGTTTTTTGGAGCAGTCATTGCCACTGTCTGAAAAGTGTCCAAACTTCTGTAAAAACTCCTCGATTTCTTTTTCCAGGGCCCTCTTCTCGTCCACTGTCAGCATCTCTTTCGGCAAATGGTATTGTTTGCGGATCTCTGCCAGATGCACATGGGGGCTGTACTTTCTTGCCGCTTCCTCCACACCGGACAAAGTAAGATGTCTCACATCCACCCCTTCTTTTTCTAGGGTGCTTTTCAGCATCCGATGCATCATCATAAGGAGCATCGGCAGCATGATATTGTAGTAGGTCACAGGCTCTGTTTCTTTCAGCACTTCTTTTGCAAGAAGAAGACACTCTTCCGGACTCTTGGCATCCTCAATGGCTAAGGCAAGCTCCTCGTAACGGGAGCGCTTCGCCTCTTCCATCTTCCTGTATTTTTTCTCGGCAGTCAGAAAGGAAGATGTCAGTTTAAGAAGACTGGGCGCCCTCTTCAGGGCTTTCATTCCAGGTTTCAGATGGGGCTTTCTTGGTCCATCCTCCTCCACCCCAAGAAGCAGTTCAAGGCCTTCATAAGGAATGCCCATACTTTCAAACACCTGACCAAATAGAGCCATATTGAAATAGGCTCTTCCGTAGAAATAGCCCGTGAGGTGATCTTGATCGATGCTTTGATCCCCTGTAAGACTCACCAGGATCTCCCGCCAGATCTTATTGATGAAGGAAGTGTTCACGGACCACACCAAAGGCTTGATGACGCCAGGCAGCATCTCTTTGGTGATCTTGTTGGAATACACTGGTATGTCCAGTTTTGTGATGGGTCTCACTTGAAGATAGTAGATGTTCTTTCCATCGTAAGCCCATTCCACGTCCACTGGACGTCCATACCCTTTGGCAATGGAGTCCACCTCATCACAGAGCTTTCTTGACACATCTTCCGGTAAAAGTGCAGCCGAGGGTTTTTCTTTCCAGACTCCCCACTTCTCCACCCATCTCTCCGGTGCTTTTTTCTCTAGGATCTGAAACTCCCCGTCTCCCACTGCCGCTTCCAGAATGATCTCTGAAAAACCGGTCATAGGATTTTTAGAAAACGCAACACCAGAGACCTCCGCATGGACCATTTCCTGAATAATCACAGCCATACGGATGCTGCTTCTTGTCAGTCCGCTTTGCGCCAGATAAGCCATCAGCTTTTCTGACTGAAGAGAAGCCCATACCTCAAGGATCTTCTCTAGAACCTCATCAGCTCCCCGTACATGAAGATAACTTTCAAAGGCTCCTGCGCAGGAAAAATCACCCTGATCCTCCAGAGAAGCGGAAGAACGGACCGCATAGGAAATCCCCGGATGGAGATATTCAAGCAGCTCTTTCCGTATATGTGCTAGCACGGCATTTCCGCCTTGTTCGTACTCCTCCAGTGCATCATAAGCAAGCACAAATCCTTTTGGCACCGGATACTTGTGCTTCATTAGATACCTCAGATTTTTCGCTTTGTTGCCTCCTCTCGCTTCAATGGAAGAATCACTCAGCGGATAAAGATACCTTGATTTCATAGAAACCCCTCATTTACTCTTACTCTTTTCTGAATCCTCTTTGCAGTATTTGTGTTGATCTTTCAGTTTCATGTTAATTCTAAGGCAAATAAGTATAATATTATTATAATCTTCACTAGAAAAATATGCCATACACCCTTGAATTTTTGACAAAATATTCATAGCCTTTCCATTCTGTCCATGGATTGCCAAAATAATACACGTCATAAACATAGGACTTTTCCGGTTCAGCTCTGAACTGCTTATCCCAGAAAAAAAATATTCTTTCGCTCTCAAAAACCACTGCAAACCCAGTGCTAAGAATGAGTTCTCCTCCTGCTCCTCTGTAAAAAATTCAGTACTTTCCTAAAAAAAGCGCTATACAAAAAACCTTTCTGTAAGGTATGATGATATAGGTTTCCCTTCATCCGAAAAGGTATTTGGTATTCCAAAATAAACTTAATTAAATTTATCATCACACAAAATCCACAACAAAGGAGCGACAATTCATTATGTGGTTACTGTTTGCCATCATCACCACCCTATCCTGGGCATTCTCTGATCTGTTCTACAAAAAGGGCGCCGTCCCTTCTGATAAAACCAGTCACTTAAAGACCGCCATCATGGTGGGTCTTGTCATGGGTCTCCACGGCTTCTTCTATATGCTGATAAAGGACGTGGAGTTTTCCCCCCTTTACCTTGTCACCTATTTCCCTGTGTCCTTCATGTACATCCTGTCCATGACCGTCGGTTATCTGGGACTGCGCTATATTGAGCTGTCCATCTCCTCCCCCATACAGAATTCTTCCGGCGTGGTCACTGCGCTTCTCATTTTCTTTTTCTTTGACCACACCTTAAGCTGGATGGAGATCTTAGCCATTGTAACCATTACCCTGGGGATTCTGGCCCTGGCTTTGGAGGAGAAAAAAGAAGCGGAACTTCTCCCTCTCTCCCCCCAGGAAAAAAAGAAGTACCGCACAGGACTCTTCGCCATCCTGTTTCCCATCCTCTACAGCATCATTGATGGACTTGGTACATTTTTTGATGCCATATATCTGGATGAGCTGCAGCTCATCGGAGAGGATCAGGCGCTTCTCGCCTATGAGTTCACCTTTTTCCTCTGCGCTCTCCTGCTTCTTCTTTATCTCAGAATAAAGAAAGAACCCTTCTCCCTTCTGAAACAAAAGGACCGGGGACTGGCCGCAGCCTTTGAAACCCTGGGGCAGTTTTTCTATGTATTCGCCATGGCGAGAAATGCCATCATCACCGCCCCTCTCATCGCCTCTTACAGTGTGTTTTCCGTGCTTCTTTCCCGAATCTTCCTGAAAGAGAAACTGAATCAGCCTCAGTATGCCAGCATCATCACGGTGCTTTCAGGAATCCTCGTTCTAGCCCTTTCTGAAGTGCTTTAAAACTTTATAACGCAAAGCCGCAGCTCTACTTTTTCATAAAGCGCCAGAACTGCGGCGTTTTTTTCCATAAAAAACTGTCAGGTTTTCTTCTTGCAATTAACTTCAGGCCAGATCCACCGATAAAGAGAGTAAAGATTCTATGAGAAACTCAACTGGGTATAGAGCAGCAAAATAAGAATCTCCATACGCATCAGAGAAGGAGATGGCTATGCTACGTCAATCTGTACGAGAAGAAATCACCACGAAGATGAGTCACATTGTACTCATCACCTCCATCTTTTTATACTCATTTCTAGGTATCCTTTTAATCATTTCCACCCGGGATCCCCTGGATCATCTGGAGCTTTTCAACCTGCCCGGGGTCATCACGGCCCTTCAGATGCTGATCTCCGTATACCTTGTGCTGCAGCTGAAAAAGCTCGGTCTGAAAACCGCTCTCTTTCTGAACTTCTGCAGCATCCTCAGCGCAGCATTTTTTACCATCACCACCAGAACCATCGAAGCTCTTCCAGGACTTTTCATCTACACTTCGCTGGGTTCTATCCTGCTGCTCATCGACCGGTATCAGTGCCAGGTCCGCACCTATCTCAGAGAAATTGAAGAACACAGAAAACTTCTGGAAAAGAAAGAGGAGCACCTTCTGAGACTGGCCTATACGGATTCCCTGACATCACTTCCGAACCGTGATTACTTCCAGGAGAAGCTGGAGAAAAAATTGGCCAGTTCCTCAGAGCACCTGTCTTCCTTCTGGGTGGCTATCCTGGATCTGGACACCTTTAAGAATGTCAACGACAGTCTGGGACACGAGGCCGGGGATAAGATCCTCAAAGAAACCGGCAGACGCCTATCCTCCATCCGCAGGGAACAGACCATCATCGCCAGAGCCGGCGGAGATGAGTTTCTCTTCATGGTGTCTGACACCAAAACAGAACAGGAAATGAAAGAATACCTGAAAGAGATTCAAGGGGTTTTTCTAACACCCATGACCGTAGAAGGTAGAAGCTTTCAGATTGCCGCCAGCATCGGTGTGGCTGTGTACCCGGCAGACGGCATCACCGGACTCGAACTTCTGAAAAATGCAGATATGGCCATGTATGAATCCAAGTACCTGGGGAAAAACACCGTTACTCTATGTGATGCCTCCATCAAAGAAAAAGTGAGGAGAAGCACAACTCTTCTCTTTCATCTTCAGGGCGCATTGGAGCGTAAGGAGTTTCACCTGGTCTATCAGCCCCAGCTCTCTGGAAGAAACCACCACATCATCGCCTTTGAAGCGCTGCTTCGGTGGACCAGCAGCGAAACCGGACCCGTATCGCCTGGGGAGTTCATTCCCCTTGCTGAAAAGTCCGGTCTCATTCACGAACTTGGCCTGTGGGTCTTCCAAAAAGCCTGCCAGGATCAGCGAACGATGCAGAAACACCACCCCTATCCTCTGTATCTTTCCATTAATCTGTCTTTGCAGCAGCTACTGGATCCGACTTTTTGTGAAAAAGTCAAAAACATCCTCTACGAAGAATCCGCTGACGCCAGCCGCATTGTACTGGAGGTCACCGAAAGCGTCGCCTTCCATCATGACAGCCGCGTCATTGACAATCTGATGCTTCTGAAGCGCCTGGGATTTCTCGTGGCCTTGGATGATTTTGGAAAAGACTACTCCTCCCTTGGCCGCATCACCTACCTGCACGTGGATATCCTGAAGATCGACATGGATTTCATCCGGCGTATTGATGAAGGAAACCAGAAAGATCTAGCCATCATCCGCTCCATCATCCAGCTGTCCAGAAATCTAGGCGCTAAGGTTCTTGCAGAAGGTGTGGAGAATGAAGCTCAGCGGAACTTTCTCCAGGCAGAAGGCTGCGACTATCTGCAGGGATACTTCTTCCATAAAGGGCTTTCCCTGAATGATGCCCTAGATTTACTGAAAAACACTTCCTCCAGCGAAGCTGCCGTATAAAGATCGCAGTGCATCGGCACGAATTAGAGCATAAAAAAAAGACATTCCCATCAGGTTTTTAGCCTGAAAGGAATGCCTTTTTTACTTTAGCTTGTTTTTTCTTTTTTTCGTCTCATGAGATGGAATACTCCAGCCAGAACAAGCATTGTTCCTAAAAGAGGAATAAATACCTCATTTTCAGACTCCCCTGTGGCGGGCAGCTCATCTCCAGGAGACTGACCTTCTGTATCGTCAAACTCCAAGGTGTTCACCACCGTCATTTCCACAGGATCCGGTTTCACAGGGCTGCTCTCCAGAATCGTAAAGGCAAAGACCTCCTCATTTCTGGTATACCCTTCCGGCGCTTTGATTTCTTCTATGGTATATCTTCCAGGTGCCAGATCCTCCACCTTGATGAATCCATTCTCATCACTCACAAGGAGGATGCTTTCACCTTCATCAGGAAGATACTTCAGCTCAAATTCGGCACCCTGTAATGGCTGACCGTCTTCGTCCACTTTTTTCAAGAGAAGACTTCCCTGGTAGTTCACAAACTGTCCAAGATCCAGAACATCTGGAGCCCCAAAATGCTCTTCTGTCACAGTGAACTCAAGTGTCTGTTCATTTCGGATATAGCCCGCTGGCGCAGAAGTTTCCTTCAGCACATAGCTGCCTGGGAAGAGGCCTTCCGCTTTCACTTTTCCTTCCTCATCAGAGACCAGTTCTTTATGGATCAGGTTTCCTTCCTGGTCCCTCAGCTCAAAGACAGCTCCCGCTAAAGGCGCTCCCTTTTCATCGGTCTTTTCCAATACAATTTTTCCTTGATGATTCATCAAAGTGCCTACAAGAATTCTCTCTGGTTCTCCAGCTGCATCCTCAGAAATTCTGAACTCATGAAGGGTCGGATCCAGAATAAAGCCTGTCGGAGCGCTGATTTCTATAAATTCATATCCACCCGGGGTTAGACCTTCTACAAGGATCTGCCCCAGCGCGTCGGTTGTAAGTTCTTTTATTGTCACATCGTCTTTTCTTAGGGCGAAGACCGCACCTTCCAATGGATTTCCACGCTCGTCGGATTTTTGAAGAAGAACACTTCCCTGCCAGTTGATGAACTCATCCAAGGTGAGCGCCACAGGCTCTCCTTCTGCTTCCATGGGAATCTCAAAGGATACTCTGTCGATATTTCTGATGTAGCCTTCCGGCGCTTTTGTCTCTTCCAGCCAGTAGCTTCCTGGGGAGAGTTCTTTTAGACGCAGGGAACCTTCTTCATCTGTCGTCAGATTTTCCCGAACCAGGAATCCTTCTTCGCTGTAAAGCGCAAATTCTGCATCCTTCAGCCCTGTTCCATCCTCTGCTGTCTTTCTAAGGACAGCTGAACCTTTGTAATTTACCAGTGAACCGGCATCTACCGCTTCCGGAGCCCCTTCTTCCGAAGAAGCTATGGTAAAGTTAACTTTCTCTGTATTTTTCAGATATCCTTCCGGTGCTTTCGTCTCCTCAAAATAGTACTTCCCAGGAGCAAGACCTATTGCCAGAACCTTTCCATTTTCGTCACTTCTCAGGTCTTCTCTGACCCGCTCTCCTTCTTCTGATACCACATCAAAAGTTGCACCTGATAAAGCATTTCCTTCATGGTCTGTCTTCATCAGATAGGCGCTGCCCAGGTAATTGGTATAGTCGTCCAGGTGAAGCACGTCCACAGTTCCTTCGTAAGTGTCTTCTATGGTGAATGTAATTTCTGTCAGATTCAAAAGGTAGCCTTCTGGAGACTGCACTTCTTTCAGCACATAGGTGCCTGGAGACAGCTCCTTTATGAGCACCTCCCCTTCTTCGTCCGATACAAGCCCCTCCTGAAGAAGAAGTCCTTCCTCATCATAAAGAGCAAACTCTGCCCCTGTCAGTCCATAGCCTTCCTCATCCACCTTTTTCAGAACAGCTGCGCCCTTATGGTTCACAAAAGGCCCCACCAGTACGGTTTCAGGTTCGCCTTCCGTCTTCTCGGGTATGGTGAAGAGCACTGGTTCAAGGTTTCTCAGATATCCCTTTGGCGCTTCCACTTCGTACAAGCCATAGGTACCTGGTGTGAGATCCGTGAGTCTAACTTTTCCTTCTTCATCTGTGGTGAGACCTTCCACCAGCACTTCTACTCCTTCTTCGTCTCGAAGCTCAAAGACAGCGCCTGTTAAAGGCTCATCTTTTTCATTTGTTTTTACAAGTTCTGCACTGCCTAAGTAGTTGATAAAACTTCCTAAATGAAGCGCTTCAGGTACTCCTTCCACACTTTCAGAAATGGAGAACGCCACAGTCTTTGTATTGAGAAGGTATCCTTCCGGTGCTTTGGTTTCTTTCAGAAGATACTTTCCAGGTTCAAGAGATCCCATGCGTACCACACCCTCTTCATCAGAAGTGATGTTTTCCAGGACCACGTCACCAGACTCTTTATATAAGGCAAAGACCGCTCCTCTAAGTGCCTCTCCTTCGCTGTTTTCCTTTTGAAGAAGGGCAGACCCCTTATGGTTTTCCATGGATACCGAAACTCTTTCAGGTGCTCCAGCATCAGTCTGTTGTATGCTGAAATACAGCGGTTCAAGGTTCCTGATATAACCCGCAGGAGCCTTGGTTTCCAGGAAGTAATACTCTCCAGGAGAAAGATCCAAGAGGATCAGCTCGCCTGCTTCATCTGTCACAAGACCCTCCATGAGAGCCTCTTCCACACCTTCCTGATAGAGACTGAACTCTGCTCCTTCAAGACGCGCTTCTTCTTCCCCGAGTTTTGTGAGAAGGACAGAGCCCTTGTAGTTTACAGCCTCTCCTGCATTCACCTGAAGCGGTTCTCCTTCGGCTTCATCTGAAATTGCAAAAGCCACAGGTTCTTCATTGATGATATAGCCTTCCGGCGCTTTCATTTCGATGAACTCATAAGAACCAGGCGCCAGATTTCCAGCAGTGACAAGCCCCATGGAGGTGCTGGTGTATTCACCCACCTTCACGCTCACACCACCCAGTATTTCATGCAGCGCAAACACTGCACCGCTTAACGGATTTCCATTTTCCGATACTTTCATCATACGGACAGAACCTTTATAGTTGATGCGGTCTCCCGCAACAACCACGGCAGGCTCGCCGATTTCACTCTCAGGAATCACAAAGGTCTTTGGTGTTCTGTCCAGAACATACCCAGCCGGCGCTTTCGTTTCCACAAAGCTGTACCTTCCCGGGGAAAGATTCAGTGCATGAACTCTTCCATCCGCTCCGGATATAAGGTTCTCCTGAACCGTAACTCCCTTCTCATCCACCACCTTAAAGACAGCTCCCTGCAGCGGATTCTTGGCAGCATCAGTTTTATAGAGTCTTGCCGCGCCTTTGTAGTTGATGTAGTTGCCCAGATTAAAGTCTTTTGGCGCACCTTCCACCATCTCTGGAATGGTGAAAACCAGTCCCACTCTATTGAGAAGATATCCCGTTGGCGCTTTGGTCTCCAGGAGCTCATAGGTTCCTGGAGAAAGATTGTTCACCCTCAAGACTCCTTGTGCATTCACCGAAAGATTTGCGCGAAGGACACTGCCCTCACTGTTCAGCAGGCTAAACACAGCTCCAGAGAGCCCCACACCATTCTTGTCTGATTTTTTAAGCACTACGGAAGCTTTATAGTTTCTGACATCCACCACAGGTTTCACCTGGGTGCCGTTTTCCTCGATGCGGATGTCGAAATAATGCTTCGCTGTATTTCTGATGTATCCTTCTGGCGCTTGGGTTTCCACCACATAGTATCTCCCTTCAGGAAGGTCCTCCAGATGAATGACACCGTCCACCGTTTTCAGGTTCTGCACATAAAGAGTGCCATCTGCTTTATAGAGATCAAACATCGCTTCTGAAGCAATGAGTGCTCCTGCCGAGGTGATTTTTCTTATGGTTGCTTTAGTCTTCTCGTTGATGAAGCTTAAAATCTTCATCTCTCCATCCTCGGTGTGATCCAGTATAACATCTATTCCATTGGCCAGTTCATCGCTGATGACATAACCCGTGGGTGCTTTCAGCTCTTTCAGAACATACTTGCCCCTTCTAAGACCGCCAAAGGTCAGCACACCATTTTCATCTGTCACAGCTTCTCTTAAAAGCTGCTTCTTATCCGAGGTGTAGAGGCCGAAACGTGCTCCGGAAAGTAGCACTTCCTCCTCACTGATCTTTGTGAGGGTAAGACCGCCCCGGACACTGGTTCCAGTTCCACCACCATCATTTTTCTTCACGATTTCTGAAGAGGACCCGCCACTCACATCCTCTTGAACATTCTTTCCTGTGGCCGTATAGGCATTTTTTATCGCTTCGCCCTGAGGCGCCAGTGGATCAATATAGGAGCTGTAGCTCAGCACATAAGCTTCAGTGATTTCATTCGGGAAGCTCAGCTCAAACCGCTCATTGCCCGTGACAGGATCGGAGTAGAACTCCAGGGTGTAATCCTTGTCTTTTTCCAGCACTGTGGTTGATTTGGTGATATTCCCATTTATATCTACAACTCCCAGGACAACTTCAAAGGTTTCTTTCAGTAAGACCGAATTAAGATCCGGACTGTCTGTCAGGACATAGTCCGTAAGTTTCGATTGTGTTGGATTGAGATACACAGTCCAGTCGGCACGCTCATTGAAAGCTCCAGCCTGTACCCCTTTTTTATCCGCCAGTTTTCCGCCATAGGGAATGTTCACTGTGGCATTTAACCCAAAGCTGGTCTCTCCACTTTGGAAGGTCGCACTGTTTCGGACAGAAGGCTCACTGATCAGCTCATTTTTGAACTGAGTCTTAAAGCGGATCCCCACAGCGGTCCTCTCGCCCTCCTGTCCCACAAGAGACACGGTGATCCTGTTTCCATTTCCTTCTGAAGGATATACCACCTGATACAGTTCAGAAGCCAGTATCTTCTCATTGATGATGCCCCCTGCTCCATTCACTTCATAGGTGAACACAGACAGAGAATCTGTCACATATTCCTGGCTGGCATCCAGCGCATCGGAAATGGTATAAGGATTCCCAATGGGAAGTCTTGCATAATTGGTATGGATAGACCAGGTGATCTTTTTCTCCACTGCGTTATAACTGCCATTCTTGACACCATTTTTTGCTGTGTGTCCACTAGGCGTAGTGTTTACACTGATACCACCAATGGTATAGTCTTTTCCATCATACTTCCAGCTGATCCCTGCAGTATTTCTGTACGTTGCCGTGTCATCACTGTTTCTTTCAAAATGAGTAGTATAGGTGAGTGTCAGCTGTTTATCAATGGTTCTTAAAAATTCTATTTTAAAACTTCCAGGCGCAGATCCTGCCGGAGCCGTGTAAACCAGCTTGTAGTCTGTCCCCTCCACTAACGTCACATTACTGCTGTCCTTGATCAGCACTGTATCTTCAAGAAGTGTTAAGCCGTCTCCTGTGAACTGATCCGTAAGCACCAGATTCTCCATGACATAGCCATTTCTGTTGATGACCACTTCAAACCGGATTTCTTTCTTTCCCACATCGGTGCCCACTCTTCTCTTCACAAGTCCCTGCTGTCCATATCCGCCGCTTCCGGAGGATTCTTTCCCTTGTCCAGTTTCCACTTTATTATTTACTGTGCCTGAACCTGTGATGATCGGATCTCCCGATGTATTCACCAACTGAGTTTTGTAGCGGATGACATAGGCCTGTCCCTCAACATCCTGCAGGAACTGAAGTCTGAATCCTGCCCCCGGGGTATAGGTCAGTTCATAGAGCTCATGACTCAGTGGTATTTCTGAAGGAGAAGCATTCCCCTCCTCGTCAATGTCCACTGGATAAACAAAGAGGCTGTCATTCACAAGATTCATAACCCCCGCTGGAGTCCAGGTATCTGTCAGATATGCCACATCCATGGGAATGTTTTTTTCATTGTAGTTGTATTCAATCTCCCACTTCAGCTGCTGATTTACACTGTCATAGACCGGTGATTTCTTTTTCAGCGCATCTCCGTAGCCGCTGGAAACGGTGGCCTCTGCTGTATTCATCTTGCCATCGCTTATGAGCTGTGCTTTGTTCTTAAAAACTTGAACTCCTGAGAAGCCTTCTGAAGGCTCCTGAATGGTTGTGGTGTACTCCAGACGGTATGCCCTCTGAAGCTCTTCTTCTTTTAATCCATGAAGAATGATCTTAGGATTACCTGAAACCATCTCCAGGGTGTATAAAGAGGGATCCAAAATTTCCCCTGGGGTTCTTTCCCCTTTGGCATTCATTTCCAGCGTTCTCACCACAAGGCTGCCTTCCTTGAACATCATATGATTTGGCATCACATCGGTGACCACCGGATCCACCATCTTTAAAAGAGCGGTGTTGATGTCCACACTCCAGTAGGCTTCTGTGGCGTTCCATCCTTCCCGGTTGATGGTCCCTTTTTTGTCAATGGCAGTGCCTCCTTTGGGGCTTACAGGAAACTTCAGTGTAAAATCAGGATACCCCTCAAACTCGATGACCTGTTCTACGGTCTCATCCATCTCTTCTTCATCCAGAAACACCCGGAAGAAAAAGCTTCCCTGAACATCATCCCCATCCACATTCTCATTGAAGAGGAAGTTCACCAGACCATCTGTAGAAACGGTCCAGGTTCCGATATCTCCCAGAAGCCCACTGGTTGCAGTAACAGGCTTCAGCTCCTTTGGCAGCGGAAAACTCATAGTATCTCCCGCTTTCACTTCATGACCTTCCAGTAGATGGAAGGTGAACTGGATCTTCCCCGTTTCTTTCCCATCGATGCTGTAGGGATTGTCAGCGCTGAAAATATTTCCAGCCTCATCCGTAAATTGAATCTCAATAAACCGGAAGTCTTCTTCCACTGTGCTCAGAGAAGCACTTTCTTCAGGAAGAGACAAAGCTTCCTCTCTGTCCTTTTCTTCCTCCATGGGTGCAGGCACAAAGCTAAGGACGTAGCCCTCATCCGTCAGATCCAGAACTGCGGTTCCTTCCTTGTCTTCTCCTGTCACCTTAAACGGAATATGAAGGATTCCTTCAAAGCTCTCGTCTCCTGATATAGAGAAGTTGAGCTTTCCATTTTCAAAGGAGATCTGAAGCGCCGCTTCCAAGTCCGTAAGGTTCTCAGGCGCAAAAAAATCAGGTAAGGCTAAAGTGAGATTGCTCTTTTCTTCTCCCTCCTGAAGGGTCATTGTCATGTCCAGTGCCAGAAGATACTCTCCACCAGCTTTCATGGACTTTGTAAGATTCTTATCAAGATCTGTCACATAGGCTGCTCTGATCAAAGATTCTTCTCCTACTGCATCTCCGTGCACTTCCACCGGAATGGTAAACACACTCTGCAGAAGTAGAATCATAGCAAGAAGCAGCGCACTTACTCTACGCAGGGTTATTCTCATGGTTCGTCCTCCTTTGTTTTATAGTTATATACAAATAAAATTAAATACTCTTATGTCGAAATTTGTTTTATTTGCCAGTATTTTTTTCTTATAGTACTAACTACATATAGTTATTTATATTTTATCAAATTTATCCATGGGAGCTCTTTCATTTTTTGCGTATCCATATGCAAATTTTGACGAATCCCAACCAGACTCAACTCTAACCGCTATTCATGCTATAATTGAATTGGTTTAGGTGTTTGAGGAGGAGAATGCTGTGTGGCTAATTTTATCTGAAAAAGACAAAAAGAAATATGCTATCCTGGATGCACTTTATAGAAAATACGATCCAGTCACAATACAAAAACTTTCTGAGTTATCAGATCTTTCTCAGCGCAGCGTCCTCAATTATTTAGAAGAACTAAAAAGGGATCTACTGACGCTCCACGGTGAGATCCTCTCTTCCAACGAAGGCATCCGACTGCGCATCCCCAATCATATCGGTATGGATCATTTTCAAAGAAAACTCCTAAGAGATAGTACTGGATTCCAAATTTTAAGACTGCTATTCTTAAAAGGCACCATTTCTTTAAGTGATTTACAGGATCAGTTCTTCCTGAGCTCCTCTTCTTTAGAACGTCTTCTGAAGAAAATAAGAACAGCTCTTGAGCCGTATAACATTCAATTATCAGGAAGTCCAGTAACTGTTAGAGGTCAAGAGTTTTTCATACGGAGATTCTACACACGGTATTTTATTGAAGCCTATACTTATAGCGAATGGCCCTTCGAAAACCTTAATAAAGATACTCTCGAGAACCTATTAAGTACTTATCCCCCCTACTGTACAGAGTACAGTAGCTTTATCAAGAAGAAAGAAATCCTTTTTCAGTTTGCGGTAGCACTGACAAGAGCCCAGAAAGGACACCCTCATCCAGACTACCCAGTATCCTTCTTCACCGAGAAGAAGCTGCCCGAAATCCGCCAAGAGCTTCGCCAAAGCCTTACCGGCTTCCCACTTGGCACACTGGCTCTGGCTCCCGTCTTGAATGAGCTCTCTTTCATGAAGCTTCAATATACTACAGACTACTACAAAGAACGGCTTCAAAAAGACCCTGCTTTTCAGGAAAGCACCCGGGAGCTCTTCAGGCTGATTCATGAAACCACAGACCTTTTTCAGCTTCCCCCACCGAAGTACTGGCCCTTTCTCATTGAGCTGTATAAACTCCTGCAGCTCCATACCAAAGGAAAGGAATACCAGATTCAACCAGATTATCTGCTTTTCAGAAGCCGGGACTTCATCATCGTCACCCATCACCAAGTGGAGTATCCCTTCTTCTATACCTATGTAACCAGTTATTTCAAAGACATCCTGAAAAGCCGTGGTGTGACCGTATCTGAAGCGCTTCTGGAAGAGCTCTACTATACACTTCTATGCCACAGCGAGAGCCTCACAAATCATCTCTTCAAAAACTTCAAATCCTGTAAAGTGCTTCTTTACAGCCACCTCAGTCAGAATCACGCTAAAGCGGTGGAGGACGTTCTCATCGCAAACTTCAACAGCATGATCGACGTGGAAATCTATACAGAAGCAGAGCTTACAGAAAAAGATCTGGAGAGATACCAATTTGATCTTTTAGTCTCCACCACCTCGGTGGAGATCGACATAAAAAACGCGGTGCTCTATCTCCATTTCCATGAAAGAGGCTACCAGATCAGCTCCATCTACAAAGCCATCAGCACCGTGGTGGACAAGAAAAAGACTGATCAGATGAAACGGATCAAGGACTACATGGACAAAAAAGTGACTTTGCAAGAAAATCCTCTGACTGAAACCACATCCATTACCCAGTATTGGAAATAGGCAAATGAAAAGGCAGGCGCTGAATGCGCCTGCCTTTTCATCTACCTGCATCTTATATCCTGTCAATCAGAGGGAGAAAACGACGGATGAATGAACGTTCCATCACCTGCTTCCTGATTTCAGAAAGTACAAACTTTGCTTTTGGATCTTCAAAGGTATGATGGAGATCCTCCCGGAAGCTTTGATTGCTGCTTCTATGAATCTGCCTAGTAACAATATCCACATAGACATAGAAATCATCCAGCGTAAGCCGGAAATCCCGTTCTTCCTTCTCATAGGACTCCATCATGAGATGCATCAGCTTCAGGTGTGGTGTCAGTTTATTCTCTCGTCGGTGAAATCCAGAAAATCCGTAGATCATTGTTGCGGTATTATAGTCCATGTTTTCTCACTTCTCCATTTCTACTGAAAAAATACGTTTATGCTAAATTTATCGAAATTATATCAAGAGATTTAGAATTTATCAACCTGTGTCTGTTTACAGGTAGTGTCAATTTACTGTAGGAAAAAAATAATCGGAGATCCCCCAGCATTTTTATGTGTCATAGACCTCGTATACTCTTTAAGATCACAGAAGTCCCTGATTTCTTACCTTGAAGATAGAATGAAACATTGGGAAGCACTCCACCCGATACTTGATTTGCCTTTCTAAGAACACGACGATCCAGCTTGAGAATACGAGCTGCAGTACTTTTTCTCAAGCTTTCTTTTTTCAACTGTTCAAAGAAACTCCCGCCATTTTGGCAGAAAATCCGCATGCTGCTCATGTGGATCAATCCATCCTTAGACCAGCCCATAGGTCTAGAACTCAGTCTATCGGAAAGCACGTGGCTTACATGTCCCTCGGCGCTACAACCTACGTAACCATGGGCCTTTTGTCGCTGTATACCTTCCCAGTTATTCCAAATATAGGTCCTTGCCATGCGTATGGATTCCTTCTTAGGTTCTGATGGAGTCTCTTGCAGCATAACACGAAATAGATCCGCTACAGCTCTTTTCATCCCCTTACGGATGTACTGCGTAAGAGGGACTCTGACATAATCCATATGAGCCGTAGCGGTTCTAATGTATTTTGCCAGATGGAATCTGTCCAGTACATATTTAGATTTAGGAATCCAATTGATTCCTTCTTTGATCCAAGATGCTCCATCTCCTGATAGATAGACTGTTCTAACTTTTTCCATATCATAGGTTTCTTCCAGATAATTGGCTACATCCAACCATAGAGACTCATTATCCGACAGAGCGGTAAAATAGCGTTTATGGATCAGCTGATGGCGATTTTTGGATAAGGGCTTACGCCCTTCATGGACATACACAATCTTGGCGATGGTGGATTTTCCATTCTGCAATGCAACATGATCCTCATCTGCTTCAATATAGAGCACAGAGGGCGTGCTATCCTTTCTGTCGGACATTTCCGCAGCCTCATTGGGGATAGGCTCTCTGCCTTTTATGACGTTCATCACACTCATCTTGGAAGTTATTCCACTGTAGGACAAAGCATCGATCGTTTTCTGATATGACATAGACGTTGCATGTTCCATAATCCTAGCTTTCAAGCCTAAATCCATTCTCTCATGTGGAGTGAGTCCTACCTGGTCGTCAGACAGGTAAGCGTACGCTCCTGTCTGCTTATGGACATAATACGTCCTCCTGAAAGTGATTTCGCCTAAAACCGTATTGAGTGTCTTCTCGTCGCCATTTCTTTCCACATACCAGTCTTTCTTTCTGCTTTTGCTTTCTTTGATTGCCTGATCCAGATTCTCCATGATTTCTTTTGCCACTAGGGCCGCTGTCTTTCTGAAATCCTCTTCCAATCTTGTTGTCATCTCACTGAAGTTTATCGTTCCAGCTAGAGCTCTATGAAGATTCTCCCCATAACTCCTAGTGATAATTTCCATAGCCTGTTGTATAATGTTCATGAGAATAGTCCTCCCGAGTGTGTTTTTTGGTTGCATATTAAGCATATCATACGGGGTTCTATTCTCTTTTATTTTTCCTACAATAATTTTACACTAGC
>NZ_FOVK01000019.1 GCF_900115135.1 Proteiniclasticum ruminis
GGTCTTACCATGGTCTACGTGACCGATGGTTCCGATATTTACGTGTGGCTTGCTTCTCTCAAATTTTACTTTTGCCATGTTTCTTTCCTCCTTAAATGAATAAGCATTACCTTATTATTATAATACGTTTTTTCTATCATGACTAGTCCCTACAACGGAGCCTGGTGTTTCATGTATAAAAAGAATAAATGGAGCCCATAAGCGGAATCGAACCGCTGACCTCCACCTTACCAAGGTGACGCTCTACCATCTGAGCTATATGGGCATTTCTCTCACCTCATCAATATTACTAAAAAGGCTCGATTCTGTCAATACTATTTTCCAGAAAAATCTCAGGAAGTGCTTTCCATCAGGTTTTTAGAGAGCTTTTTCCGGATTCTCTGGATGGCATTGTCAATGGCTTTCTCTTCTTTCTCAAGGACTTTTGCAATCCGCACATAGCTGACACCTTGGAGATAAAGTCTCAAAACTTTATATTCAAACTCTGACAGAGATCTCTCGATTTCTTTATTGATTTCTATGGTCTTCTCCACATCAATGAATAAAGACTCCGGATCCTCCACTTTTTCAGTGATGAGGGTATCCTGGAAATTCCTGTCCGTCTCTTCCTGGAATAGTGGTTTATTGAGGGATACATAGGTATTGAGGGGAATATGTTTCTGCCTGGAAGCCGCTTTTAGAGCAGTCATAATCTGCCTCGTTACGCAGATGTCCATAAATGTTTTAAAAGAAGCCTGTTTGCTGTCGCTGTAGTCCTGAATTGCTTCATAAAGACCAATGAGCCCTTCCTGCATGATGTCCTCTACTTCTCCGCCTACCAGAAAGTATGCTCTGGATTTGTTCCTGACATAAGGAAGGTATTTGGCCGTAATGAACTCAGAAGCTCTCTTGTCCCCATTTTGGGCGAGGAAAACAATCTCTTCATCGGATAAGCTTTTGTACTTTTTATCGTCCAACATCAAAGCGTTCCCTCCTATTAAATCAAGCAAACAACTGCTATCACTTGAATTTACTAAGATTATTAATCAAAAACGGCTAAAAGTCAAGCTTTCAGCCGTTTCTACGTAATTTTTCCAGTTTTTCTCTGGATTCCTCATCCATATGATCGAAAAGCTTCATGCCTTTCCGGTCAGAAAGAGCTTCCGTCTTCTCACTGATGTGCTTTTCTGCTGCTTCAAAAGACACTCTGAACTCCATAGAACTCATTCTCTGAGCTCCTCTGCCGAAAATAATCTGTTGCTCCAGATTGTCCGATGTAACCACCAGCACTTCCACTTTTCTGCCCAGTTCGTCCACTGCCCGTTCAATATATGCGTCTGCAGTTTCTTTATCTTTCGTGTAGACCACCTCGATGGGTGCCCGATACTCTTTATGCTGGCTGTTGCCCGAGACCCGATGGGCATCAAACACAATGGTCACCTTCGCACCATAGAAGCTCGCATAATTGATCATATATTCCACAAGTTTGTCCCTGGCCGCTCCCAGATCAAGGTCTTTGAGATCAGACCAGGCATTGATCACATTATAACCGTCAATATACACCCTTTTCATCTATTCCATCACCTTGAAGCACTTGTCAGCATAATTTCTGCCACTGCTTACTCCATCCCTCGTTATTGAAAGCATTAGAGTCTGGACTTCATCACTTCGTACATTAGAATCCCTGCTGCCACAGAAGCATTTAGTGAGTTCACTTTCCCCACCATAGGAATACTAACAATACCGTCACATTTCTCACGAACCAGTCTGGATAGACCCTTTCCTTCATTTCCGATGACCAGTCCTACACCACCAGAAAAATTCGTTTCATGACTTCTGGAATCACCATTCATATCCGCTCCATACACAAAAACGCCTTCTTCTTTCAGTTCATCTATCACTCTAGCGATATTTGTCACCTTGGAAATGGCCATATGATTCACCGCACCAGCTGAAGTCTTGAACACTGTACTGTTGACACCCACACTTCTTCTTTTCGGAATGATCACTCCGTGAACGCCACAAAGCTCAGCAGTTCTGATGATGGACCCCAGGTTGTGAGGATCTTCTATCTCATCCAGGATCATCACAAAAGGCTTTTCACCCTTCTCCTTCGCAATGGCAAGAATATCCGCAACTTCCACATATCTGTAGGGCGTGATATATGCGACTACTCCCTGATGCTGCGGCGTGTTGGCCACTGTGTCCAGCTTTCTTCGATCCACTTCGATGACAGGAATCCCTCTTTCTTTTGCGATGGACATGATTTTTATGATAGAACCCTGGTTATCTCCCTTGGACACCAGTATCTTCTCCACTGTAATTTTACTGTCAAATGCTTCGAGAATAGGATTTCTTCCTTCAATCACATTTTCATTGATTTCCTTTTCTTCTCGCACTTCTCTCTGAGGACGTTCTTTCTTCGTTCGTTTTGCCTGCTCTTTTTCATATTCAAAAGCAATTCTTCTTTTATTATCTTTCTTCGTCATGAGATTCTCCTCTTTCAATGACTTCAAAGGAATACATGATGATTTCCTCGAGTCTTTCTTTTTTCCCTGTGAGATACAAATACCCAATCAGCGTTTCAAAACCGCTGGCTCTTTTATAATCCAGAACATCCGCATTCTTAGGGATGGTATGGGATTTCGTATTTCTTCCTCTTTTATATATATAGTGCTCTTCTTCAGACAGCTGCGCTTCTAGCTGTGTAATAATCCTGCTTTGGCTTGCAGCTTTCACATACTGGATGGCTTCTATATGAAGATCTCGCGGCAGCATGGTCGGATGTGTCAGAATCAGCTTTTCTCGCACATAGTTTTCATAAATGCTGTCTCCAATGAATGCCAGTGACAAAGGATTATAATTTCTTGCTCCAGCATCCGTAAGAGGCATTTGCTGCATCATGCGTTCTCCCATAATATCGTTCCTAGCTCCTTTATAAATGATCCACAATTTCACAAATGAATTCATGGTAGAAAAAAAGGGCCTGAATTGTATCAGACCCCTTGTGATGCCGATTACTTAGAGTAGTACTCAACGATCAACTGTTCATTGATTTCGATTGGCAGTTCTTCTCTTTGTGGTTCTCTAACCAGAGTCGCCTTAAAGTTCTCTACATCCTTAGAGATATATCCCAGTGGTGAAGCGGAAAGGTTGTTGAAGTTTTCAACAAACATTTCAGTCTTTCTGGACTTCTCTCTCAGCTCAACAACGTCTCCTACGCTAAGACCATAGGAAGGGATGTCGATCTTCTTTCCATTAACCAGTAAGTGTCCGTGGCTAACCAACTGTCTTGCCTGTCTGATAGAAGAAGCAAAGCCCATTCTATAAGCCATATTGTCCAGTCTCTTCTCCAAAAGGTTCAGAAGCATTGCACCTGTCTGCTCCTTGCTCTTCATTGCCTTATCTACGTATCTGACGAACTGCTTTTCAAGCACGCCATAATAAGTTCTAAGTCTCTGCTTCTCAAGCAGCTGAACGCCATACTCAGACAACTTCTTGTCTGCTCTGGATGTTCCTCTCTTTGCTCTGTTCATTGCCTTTGGGTGACCTACAACATTCAGACCTAGTCTTCTTGCTGTCTTAAAACGTGGTCCCATCATTTTTGCCATTTGTGTTTACCTCCAAAAATTTAAATACTTTGCCGCGGTATTTTGTATCTTTTGGATATGCCATACAATATTCTACTCGTTTTATCTCCAAAAGTAAAGAGATAAATTCAGTTATTTTTCCTGAAACTCAAGGTGAAACTACTTATCTGTTAATCTGCACCAGAAGCGCCACCACTTTTCAGCATGGATGAGAAGCCATCAGATAAGATGATCTCATTGTCGTGGGTAACCCAGAGCGCGTGAGCCCCCTCGATCTGTGACAGCATCTCCTCCCCTTCTTCCCGACTGGAAAGGAATAAAGTCGTAGACATAAAGTCCGCAAGACCAGAATCTTCCATAACCACCGTCACCGCTTTAAACTGTGTTCCTGGCATCAGAGTCGCCGCATCAATCAGATGATGATACTTTTTGCCGTCCACCACATAGAACCTCTGGTAATCGCCTGAGGTGACCACTGCGATGTTATTGGCAAAAACAGTATCCAGACTGGCTGCACCAGTGAAAATATTCTCATCAGGATTCTGGATGCCGATGCCCCATCTGTCTCTGACTCCATCTAAAGGTTTGTCCAGAGCTTTCACATTGCCGCCTGCGCTGATGATAAGGCTTGTAAAGCCTTTTTCCCGCATCTTGTCCGCAACGTACTCCGCAGAATATCCTTTTGCTACAGCGCCTACATCCAGACTCATCAGAGGATCCTCCAGATATACGGTACCTGCCGCTTCATCAATAATCACTTTTTCGATGTCAGTATGTGCGTTCTTTTCCTCTAGAAGATCCATTGGAGGAAGTTCTGCCTGGTTTGGATCAAACTCGGCCACTTCGCGGTACTCACTCCACACCCGAAGCACGGCTCCCATGGCGATGTTTGCTTTGCCGTTGGTTTTTCCATACCACTCCTTGGAAAACTTCAGAAGATCGATGATGGTCTGATCCACCTTCACCGGTTCTTTTCCCGCATGGTCATTGATGGTCTTCAGATTGTTGACACCTTCATAGGTATTGTAGATATCGAACAGCTCATGAAGTCTTTTAAACTCTTCCTTGATTTCTATAAAATAGGCATCAAACTCTTCCTGGGTGTCGGTATACCCTATGACTGTGGTCACTGTGTCAAAATACTCAAAAAAAGTATCCTGATATTTGGTCTTCACTTCTTCCTTCGGTGCTGTCTGACATCCAGTGATGATGACGGATGCAAGAAGAAGTGAAGAGATGATTTTCATAAATTTCTTCATAGAAACCTCCCGGTATCTTTCAGTTTGTATAGAGTTACATTTACCGGAAAATTATACCATAGAGGGGTGAATTTTCCCGAATGATTTCCTTAAATAATTATGGTGAAAATAACTTTCACAAAAAAACTCCTCCAGAAACTGGAGGAGTTTTAAAGTGTTCTAATTATCTAGCGTTCTTACCAGCTTTATCAAGAGCTGCCAGGTATCCGTTAACCTTGATGGTTACAGAAGATGTAAGATCTTCGGAAGTTGGTACGTTCTCAGCCAGTTCCATTCCTGTTACATCAGCAACTGTCTTGCCAACCATGTATTCGGAAAGGGACAGAGCCTGCTCAAACCATTCCTTGCCAATGCCTGAAGCACCCTTCATGCCATAAGCATCTCCAAGTTCAGCCTTAGACTTCACTTCAGCTGCCTTGTCGCTTGCTACCTTACCATCCTTGTCAAACTCAACCTTAGTCTGAGCAACGTCGATTACTGTACCAGCAATGACTCCGTCAGCCTTAAGAGCTGTAGCTACAACAGTGGTGTCAACCTGAGCAACTGCCATTGTTTCGCCTTCCATGGACTTGGACTTCGCGATAGAAGTAACAATTCCAAGACCAACCTTTTCAGCGCCTTCAACTTCAACAGCGTTAGCATAAGCTTCTTCAAGAGCGGAAATGTATCCACCAAGCTTGATTGTTACAGAAGATGTAAGTTCTTCGTTTGTTGTAACGTCATCAACCAGTTCAAGAGCCTTAACTTCTTCAACGGTCTTGCCGATCATCCAAGCACCGAATGCTTCGATCTGCTCGTTCCATTCTTTGCCAATTCCTGAAGCACCCTTCATGCCATAAGCATCTCCAAGTTCAAGCTTGGACTTGCCTTCAACGGCTGTGTCAGATGTAAGCTTCATTTCTCCGTCAAAACCAACCTTATCCTGTGCTGTGTCGATTGTAACGCTAACGATCTTGCCGTCTTTGTCAAAACCAGCAGCAACGATAACTGAATCTACCTGACCGGTAGCAGCTCCATCAGTAAGATCCTTGGACTTACCAATGCTTGTCTTGATTCCAAGACCTACCTTAACGATTGCACCTGCTTCTTCAGCTGGTTCTTCTTCGCCTGGCTCTTCAGCTGGTGTTTCAACTGGAGTCTCTGCTGGTGTTTCAGCTGGTTCCTCAGTTTTAGCGCAACCTGCGAATACAGATAGTGCAAGTACAGATGATAAGACTAATGCAAATATTTTTTTCATGTTTCCCCTGTCCCTCCGTGTGTTTTATTGTTGTATTGACTACATCCCTATTCTAATACATTGTTAATCATCAGACAATACTTTTTATAAATCTTATTACATTTACAATTATTTCATAATTAACAATGAAAACAATTAGAATGAAGCCCATGAATTACGAAAATCGTTAAAAAATTGTGCGATTATTAAACACGAAACGCTATATCGTACCGAAATTGTACAATATCTAATGGTTTTCACCTTGCTTTTGTCAAAAAATGAGGTCATGACATTTTTGTCACGACCTCACATTTTGAAACCAAATTGTTAATTCTTTCTGCTCCATCTGACGCCTGAAGGGGTATCTTCCAGGATAATCCCGTCTGCCGCCAGATCATTTCTGATCTTGTCAGCCGTTGCAAAATCACGATTTTTACGGGCTTCGTTCCTTTTTTCAATGAGTGCTTCAATCTCTTCTTCCAGTGTGCCGCCCACAGGATTCTGTAGGATTCCAAGCGGTGACCCAAGATCTCTGAGGAGCTCCATCGCAAAAGTGATCAAAGCCTTCGAAGAATTTTCGTTAATCTTAATATTAACATCACGGATCAGTTCAAAAATCACGGAGATGGCATCTGCTGTGTTGAAGTCATCATCCATCTTTTCTACGAATCTCTCTTTATAGGAAAGAAGTGAGGCTTTTACAGTTTCATCCTCTGGATGCACTTCTTCGGATGCGATGCTGAGATATCCATTCAGTCTTGTGAGGCCATTATACATCCTCTCAAGACTTGCCTTTGCTGAATCCAGAAGTTCAATGGTGAAGTTGATCTGGGTTCTGTAGTGTCCCGATATCATAAAGAGTCTGATCACTTCCGAATCATACTTTTCAAGAATCTCACGGGCGGTGAAGAAATTATTCAGTGACTTGCTCATCTTTCGGTTGTCTACATTAATAAAGGCACCATGCAGCCAGTACTTGGCAAAGGTTTTTCCTGATCGTCCTTCACTCTGAGCAATCTCATTCTCATGATGAGGGAAAATAAGATCCGTTCCTCCCGCATGAATATCAATGGTTTCACCAAGAAGATTCAGCGCCATGCAGGAGCACTCAATGTGCCAGCCGGGTCTTCCAAATCCCCAAGGACTTTTCCATGATGGTTCATAAGGCTTCACTTTCTTCCATAGCGCAAAGTCCATAGGATCTTTCTTCCGCTCATCCACCTCGACCCTGGAACCCGACTGCAAGTCGTCAAGGTTCTGCCCAGAGAGTTTTCCATAACCAGCAAAGCTCTTGGTGGAGTAATATACATCCCCATCCACTTCATAAGCAAGCCCTTTCTCAATGAGTTCAGAGATAAATGCAATCATCTCTTCAATATACTCTGTTGCACGAGGATTTACTGTGGCACGTTTGATCTTAAGCTTGTCCGCATCTTGGTAATATTCCATGATATAACGATCTCCAAGCTCTTTCACCGTAGTATCCGTATCTTGAGCTTTTTTGATCATCTTATCATCTATATCCGTAAAATTCTGCACAAAATTCACTTCGTAACCTTTATACTCCAGATACTTCCTGATGGTATCAAAGATGATGAAGGTTCTTGCATTACCAATATGGAACAGATTGTATACGGTAGGTCCGCAGACATACATCCTGACCTTCCCTTCTTCTATTGGCACAAATTCTTCTTTTTGTCTTGTAAGGGTATTATAAACCTTCATGACCTTCCTCCTGTATTTCTTACTTTATTACTCACTATTCTATCACTTCATTGTTCCTAATTTCCACTAGATTCTGAAGCCCCTTCTCAAGTATGTTGCCATTTCTGTCTTTCACATCAAAGGTTCCATCTTTAGCCACAAGGATTCTATATGGGATACCTAGGAGATCATAGTCACTGAACTTACTGCCCAGCCTGTCTTTTCTGAAATCTTTCAGAACACGGAGACCCCACAGTTTTAATTCTTCATACATTTCTTCCGCTTTTTCCCTTGGTTTATCTATTCTAGGGTCTATGAGCGTGATGACCAGCGAGAAAGGCGCTTGGGCTTTGGATAAGTCAAACCCCTTTTCATCTTTAGACTCCTCCAGCAGCGCATAATTCATCCTGTCCAGATTCAGGTATAAGCTGGTGAGCGGTTCATAGCTGTATCCACCTTCTTTGCTTTGCACCCTGATCTTTTCATCATGAACTTTTACACTGCCCAACAGCCACCCTTTGAATGATTCTTCGCTCTCAGTGAGATGATAAAAGTACCCGGAAAAATCTCTGCCATAATATACCCCCTGGATATGATGATCTGTTCTATTGGCTCCAGTGATATACGCCTTTTCCTTTTTCACTGAGTGGTCAATGAGTATTTTATCCGCCTTGAGCCCAACAGGTCCTGCAAATCCAGCTTCTGCACCAGTCTGTTCAAGAATCCTCTCTTTGGAGAGCGGCTTCAGACTATCCTCTTTCAGAGAGAGCACGTGTCCAACCTTCTTTAGATCCACCTCTTTGTTCCCCTCGGTAAGAACTGCGTATACCTTATCTCCATCCGTAAGGAGCATTGTTTTCAGGACATCTGTCATCTGACACTGAAAAAATTGAACCAGATCTTCCACGGTTTTTATACCTGGAGTTTCAACGGTTCTTCTCTGTATTTCTTCGATGTGAGCCCTGGGACCATATTCTTTCTCTAGGGATTCTGGTGAAACAGAAACACGAGGCGCCTCCTCATGTTCATAGTAAAACATGTCGCCCTCTACTCTAAATGGAATCTCAAGAAGGGATAACACTTCCTTCCCTCTCTGCAAACATTCTGTTTTCTCCTCCCCCAGAACACTGGCCAGAAGAACTCTCTGATGCCTGTTCTTCCAAATTGACACATAATGCCCATCCTGTAGCTGTGCATTCTCCTTGGTCATCATCCGGTACGGAAGATCCTTGTAAGATGTCACCCGGTCTGAAGCATACTGATGTGCTGCACCCATGAGTCCCTTTAAATCTCCTGTTCCTGAAGAATAGTACTCTGAAAATCCTTGTCTTCTTAGCACACTTTCAATCTTCTCCTGAAATACACTTTCTTCCATAAGTCCAAAAGGTGTTTTATAAAGCACATCCTTCACTCGAAACTGCATTCCAGCCCTCTCCATAAGGTAGGCAAGATCCTTCCCATCCTTTGTACTGTCTTCCTTTTTTGTGCGTATGTTCATCTGTTCAAAATCCATAGTTCTTCCTCATTTCATCTCTTCTTATCTTATTATAGCGAAATAGCCGCTCTCTGAGAACCTTTCGATAAAAAATGAAAGAGGATGCACTCCGTGCATCCTCAATAAATGACAATTAAAAATTCTATAGGAAGCTTGAAAGAACGAATCCGCCGATGATACCACCAAGGATACCAGCAAGGATAGTAGTTGCGTTGATCTTCTTGCCAGCAAATACGTCTGCAAAGAAGAGTCCTGTAGCTGCCGCCCAAGCCATATCGATCCAAGCTGTACCTGACTGATATACCATTCCAAGACCATGGTTCAGTGCCCACATGGTTCCAACGATAAATGCAGCTGCCATCCAGCCACCGATTGGGCCAAAGGCTTCAACCAGTTTTCCCCACATCATGGCGATCAGGAATGGGAACATAAATCCGCCTACAATTGTTGTAATGATGTTACCTAGTTCCATTATTTATACCTCCTATCCCTTACTTCGCTTTGTTGAATGCGTTAATAGCCAAACCAGCTAATAAAGCACCGACTGTGAGAAGACCGATGGTTGGAAGAGAGCTAACGAGTCTGCCTAAGTCAAATCCGTTGTCGCCAGTTCCAAATACGTCTCTCATGATACCAACCCAAGCAATACCCCAAGCCATATCAACAAACGCATGGTCTCCAGGATTGTCAATAAGTCCGATATAGTGGTTCAGGAACCACATTGGTCCGATGATTGCTACAGCTGCAAACCAGCCACCGAGATTTCCGTAAGCTCCTGCCCAGTCGCCCCAAATGCTCATAACGAACATACCAGCAATGGTAAAACCTACTGTGCTCTTTACAAATTTCATAGTATATCTCCTCTCATTTTGTGTTTTTTAGTTGCAATGAACTAAAATTTGCTTAATTTGGTCAATTGGACTTCCCCGAGGACAGCATCCACATCATCACTGACCATGGACTGCACGCCTGCCACAAATGCACCTTCAACGATAGGGGCATCTACCAGAATGCACTTTTCCTTGAGATCTTCATCTACAAGATCCAGTGCGATTTCCGAGCTCATGATTGAACTTCCGATATCTGTAAATATCAATATACGATTGCATCCAGATAGTTCATTGATGGCATCCACAATCTTGTCCGCGCTGGTCCCAAGTCTTCCATCGGTGGTCCCACCACAGGAAATTATAGGCACTGCGTCCTTCGTCATTTCTACCACCAGGTCTTTAATTCCATCGGTGATTTTCTCACTATGGGATACTAGAATAAGACCGATCATACTCTTCATGCTCCTTTCTCATCTGCTGCTTTTACGGCATTTATCCGCCAAGCCTGAATTCTATGGTTCTTTCTTCGAGTCATTATTCATTCTCACTATGCCGCAAGCAGCATAGTGAGAAGATTAATGTCAGATGTTATCTGTTTCCTATTTGTTTTCCCAATCCAGAGCTCTGCCAACTGCTTTCTGCCATCCAGCATATAAAGCGTCACGGTCTTCTCCAGCCATCTTAGGATTGTATTCTCCATCAACAGCCCACTTGGTCTTAACTTCATCTTCATTAGCCCAGAATCCAACAGCAAGACCTGCAAGATATGCAGCACCAAGAGCTGTAGTTTCAGCAATAACTGGACGAAGAACGGATCTGTCAAGAATGTCAGCCTGGAACTGCATCAGGAAGTTATTTACAGAAGCTCCGCCGTCAACCTTCAGGTTCTGAAGTTCGATGCCAGCATCTTTTTCCATAGCAACCAGAACGTCCTTTGTCTGATAAGCAATAGCTTCCAGAGCTGCTCTGATGATATGATATCTGTTTGCTCCTCTTGTGAGTCCAAGGATTGCTCCTCTAGCATACTGATCCCAATGTGGTGCGCCAAGTCCAACGAACGCTGGAACTACATAAACGCCTGCATTGTCCTTCACCTTTGTAGCGAAGTATTCGGAGTCCTTTGAATCGTAGATGAGTTTCAGTTCGTCTCTGATCCACTGAATTACAGCGCCACCAACGAAGATGGAACCTTCAAGAGCATACTGAACCTTGTCATGGGATGTAGCAGCGATGGTAGTAACCAGTCCATTGTTGGACAGTTTCATTTCTTCGCCAATGTTAACAAGCAGGAAGCATCCTGTTCCGTATGTGTTCTTTGCTTCACCAGGTAAGAAACAGGTCTGGCCATAAAGAGCAGCCTGCTGGTCACCAGCGATACCGGAAATCGGAATCATAACTCCATTGATATTTGTTTCGCCATAAACTTCAGAAGACTTCTTAACTTCTGGAAGCATGGATGCTGGAATGTTCAGTTCAGCCAGAAGCTTCTCGTCCCATTTCAGTTCTTTGATATTATAAACCATAGTTCTGGATGCATTTGTGTAGTCTGTAGCATGAACTCTTCCCTCTGTAAGTTTCCAGAGCAGCCATGTGTCAACTGTTCCGAAAAGAAGATCTCCAGCCTCAGCCTTTTCACGAGCACCTTCTACGTTGTCAAGGATCCACTTAATCTTTGTTCCAGAGAAGTAAGCATCGATCTGTAGACCGGTGTTTTCTCTTACATAGTCGGCCATTCCTTCTTTTGCTCTCAGTTCATCGCAGATGTTGGAGGTTCTTCTACACTGCCATACGATGGCATTGTATACAGGAACTCCGGTGTTCTTGTCCCAAACCACAGTTGTTTCTCTCTGGTTTGTGATACCGATGGCAGCAACTTCGTCAGCTCTGATACCAGCCTGAGCCATTGCTTCATTCAGGACACCATACTGTGAAGACCAGATTTCCATTGGATTATGCTCTACCCAACCCTGCTTAGGATAAATCTGGGTAAATTCCTTCTGAGCAACGCCAACGATGTTCTGCTCTTTGTCGAAGATGATGGTTCTGGAACTGGTGGTTCCTTGGTCAAGTGCGATAACGTACTTTTTCATTTTGTACCCCCCTGGTATTTTTTATTTTTGTATATATAAAAAGCTACAAACTTAATAAGCTTGTAGCTTTCTCTATAACTCTACTACAAATTTCCACAAACTCTTATTAGTTGTTGAAATTGCTGATGCTCCCGAATGGAGAGCTGTATATGTGTCATTCTGATCTTCGATGAGTCCGCCTGCAATGATGGGAATCTCCGTAAGATTAGAAATCTTTTTGATGACTTTGGGGATGACCCCGGGAAGAATTTCAAACGCATCCGCATAGGCGTACTCCATATGCTTCTTAGCTTTTTCCATTGCCATGGAATCCAGCATGAAGAACCGCTGCACCGTAATGAGTCCCATCTCATTACCGGCTTTGATGACATTTGATTTGGTGGATATGATTCCATCTGCCTCTGTGAAGTCCCGAATGTACTTTGCTGAAATTTCTTTCGTATCCAGACCTTCAATGAGATCCATATGCACAAAGACAAGTTTTCCACAAAGTTTCGCTTTCTTGACAATATTCGGCAAATTTATGATATCCCCAAAAAGGATGAAGATAATTTGAATCTCTGACTGACATGCATCTTCCAGGCCGTGGATGTCTTTAGCGGCCGCTATGACGGGATACTTTTTCAGTATCTGCTTCAACTCACTCCGCATAAGTTCCTCCAACCTCCTGAGACGTTCTAACCTAGCAGAACTGCTCATGTAACCCTTTACGGTTATTCTAACACTAATCGCGAAAGAAGTCGAATAGATTTTCTATAATATCGTTAACATTTTATGAATAAATTAACACAACCCTAATTTTATTGGCAGTATGATATCACTAAAACAATTGAACGCCAACGAAGAACACCATATACTTCCGTATATGGTGCACCTCAAAAAAATATTGATTATTTACAGCTTTCTATCTCTCTGTTAGCAAGAATCGCTTCCGCTAATAAAAGATCTTCCGGTGTTGTGACCTTCAGGTTCTCATAGGATCCTTCATAAAGATACACAGAACCATAAAACGCCTCATACACTGCTGTGTCATCTGTTACCTGGTTGTCAATCTCCTGAATTCTTTTATGTCCTGACAGGATCTCCTTTGTGAAGAAACACTGCGGCGTCTGAATCAGCCTGTAGTTATTACGTTCCAGAGTCCCTGTGGAAAACCCGTCCTTCCCCACTGACTTCACCGTATCTTTCAGCGCTACAGAACAGGCAGCAGCACCATATTTTCTGGTATATGCTATCCCGTCTTCGATGATTTTCTTAGAAACCAGCGGTCTTACCCCATCATGAATAAGAACTGCAGATTCCGGATCCAGCTCATAGGCTTTTTCCAGACCATTCCGGACAGAAGAGAACCTCTCCTCTCCCGCTTCAACTATATAAAGAGGTTTTGCTGGTGTATAGCCCAGACCATTGAAATACTCGATGAAGTCCCTGCCAAGAACAAGCACCAGAGCCTCCAAAGAGTCCACTTCATCAAACGCCATCAAAGTTCTTACAAGAATCGGCACCCCGTGAACGGGAAGAAACTGCTTTGGTACTTCGGTTCCCATACGGAGACCTTTCCCTCCAGATACTATCAGTCCTATGACCATCCTAGTCCACCTTGGGCTTGGCGAAAATCATTCGTCCCGCCGCTGTCTGAAGCACTGAAGTGACAATCACAAAAAGTGTTTCTCCTACGTACTTCTTGCCGTCTTCCACAACAATCATGGTTCCGTCATCCAGATAGCCTATGCCCTGGTTCTGCTCTTTACCTACCTTTGAAATGAGAAGACTCATCTCCTCTCCGGGAAGAAGCATTGGTTTCACAGCATTGGCCAGCTCATTGATGTTCAGCACCGGAACCCTCTGGAATTCTGCCACCTTATTGAGATTATAATCATTGGTGACCACTTGACCTTTAATCTCTGTAGCCAGTTTTAGAAGCTTTGAATCCACTTCCTGTATATCCTTATAGTCTTTTTCCCAGATTTCCACTTCAATATCCAGTTCATTCTGGATTTTATTCAGAATATCCAGACCTCTTCGGCCTCTGTTTCTTTTAAGAGAGTCAGAAGAATCCGCAATATGTCTCAGCTCCTCCAGCACATAAAACGGAATGATGAGTTTCCCTTCCACAAATCCTGTCTTACAGATATCGTAGATTCTGCCGTCAATGATGACAGAAGTATCCAGTACTTTTGGTGTACCCATCATGACCTGTTTTTCTGTCTTCTCTTTAGGTGTATGCCCTTTCACTCTCAGTCCACTGAAGAAATTCAGAATTTCCTCTTTTTTCTTAAGGGCAATATTTGCACCAAGCATCGCTGCTGCAATGTTGAGAAGCACCGTCACAAGTCCCCCGAACCCCGGCCAAGCGTTGGCAATGGGCATGGTCAGGAAAAAAGTGATCACAAGAAAAATAATGGCACCTACCGCTCCAAAAAGAATCTCTGTGACAGACATCCCGGAGAGGTTTTTTTCAATGATCTTGTTGGTCTTTATCAGCAGTTTGTAAATGGAAGATGACAATAAGAAAAAAATAAGTGCGAATAAAAGTATGGTTACTGCAAAAAGACCAATGGTGAAAGGAAGACCTTTCGTAAAGCTCAAATCATCCAGATAAGGGATGAGTAGAATTCCTGTTGCTGTGGCATATCCCAGTACAGCACCCACTAAAGTGACAATTCCTCTTACTAAATTTCGTATCACATCTGCACCTCCTTCAAAATAATACGTTCCAAATCGATGTTCCCACTGGAACAAATGGGTAGTTTCATTATAAACATATTTTCTTAACTTTTACACAAAAAAGCAAACTTAGAATATTTTATTCACAGCTTCTTTTAAAGTGTCCACTGGGATGAGATGAATGTTCTTGATTTTGATCTTTTCCATGTTCCTGGCTGGAATCATGAAGTACTCAAATCCCATTTTCACCCCTTCGCCAATGAGTCTTTCCACGTGGTTCACAGGACGGATTTCCCCAGTGAGTCCAATCTCTCCTATGGCCATGAGTCTGTCATATTTGATATCTCTTCCTTTTGCGCTGGAAACCAGGGATAGAGCAAGCCCCAAATCCTGAGACGTCCCCTCCACACTGAGGCCTCCTACCACATTGACATAAACATCGCTGGCATAAAATGGAATCTTCAGCTTCTTCTCGAGAACCGCAAGAATCATGTTCAGTCTTGGAATCTCAATCCCAAGGGCTGATCTTCTCGGCATTACCGCTTTGGTTTCCGCCACAAGAGACTGCACCTGGACAAGAAGCGGTCTTGTGCCTTCCATGATTCCGATGACCATGGATCCTTCTTTCGCTCCACGATGATCCTCCAAGAAAATACGTGAAGGATCATAAACCTCCACAAGCCCCTCCGCCGCCATCTCAAATACGCCGATCTCTGACGTGGTGCCGAAACGGTTCTTCATGGTTCGAAGCACTCTGATTTCTTCTGTTCTTTCTCCTTCAAAATAAAGGACGGAATCCACCATATGTTCCAGAACTCTAGGTCCAGCCAGTTCCCCCTGCTTCGTCACATGAGCTACAATGAACAGCGGAATACCCATGAGTTTTCCGATTCTCATAAGAGAATTGGCACATTCCCGCACCTGAGAGACAGACCCTGGTGCTGACGTCACCTTCTCGGTATATACGGTCTGAATGGAGTCTATGATCACAAAGGCTGGTTTTAGGTCTCTGATGTGCCCTTCGATGACTTCCATAGATGTCTCGGAAACGATAAAAAGCTTCTCTGCAGTAGCTGAAAGCCTGTCTCCTCGAATCTTGATCTGTTCCTCGGATTCCTCTCCAGATACGTAGAGCACGGTGCCATACCGCTTCGCGATTTCATGGGCGCACTGAAGAAGAAGCGTTGATTTTCCAATACCTGGATCACCGGAGATCAGCGTCAGAGAACCTTTCACAAGACCTCCTCCCAGAACCCGATTCAGCTCTGAAATACCTGTATCAAAGCGTTCTTTGTCCCCGGACAGGATTTGAGTGATGGGTTTTGGTGCACTCTGACTGGAAATCCCCTCCACTCTCGTCTGCTTAGGAAGCATAGCCTCCTCTTGGAATGTATTCCACTCGAGGCAGTCGGGACATTTCCCCAGCCATTTTGCGGATACAGAGCCACAGCTTTGGCATACATACTGGGTTTTTGATTTTATCTTTGCCATATTCTTTCCTCACACTTAAAAAATAACCCATAATCAGCTGATCTAGTATCTATACTGATTATGGGTTCATTCTATCTTATGAAACTTAATACTTCATGAAACTCCCATGAAAACTCTGAAAAAGATTCTAGAGAATGAGTTACTGCTTTTCCGATTCCTCATTCTTTTGTGCTTCTTCTTCCATCTCGCGGTTGATTCCGGTTCTTTTTTCCACTCGGACCTCCCGTGCTCCTGTTTTCTTAAAGACGAGCTTTCCATCCTCCACATTCACGAGCACTTCGTCACCCTTCTGGATGAGGCCCTTCAGCATTTCCTCTGATAAAGTATCTTCCAGCTCTTTTGTGATGGCTCTTCTCAAAGGTCTTGCTCCATAAGCCGTGTCAAATCCGCTCTTTGTCATGAACGCAGTGGTCTCATCAGAGAAAGAAAGATAAATCTCCCTCTCTGCAATTCTTCTGCTCACTTCATCCAGCATCAGCCTGGTGATTTTATCTAAGTCTTCGCTGGTGAGGCTGTGGAAAACAATGATATCATCGATTCTGTTGAGAAATTCCGGCCTGAAAGAACGCTTCAGCTCTTCCATGATATTTTCCTTCATGCGGTCATACTCTTCTGCACTGGCATCCTGAGCGATGCTGAATCCTACAGTCTTCTGCTTCTTGATGGTGGATGCTCCAACATTGGATGTCATGATGATGATGGTATTTTTAAAGTTTACAGTTTTTCCTTTTCCATCGGTGAGTCTTCCATCTTCCAAAATCTGCAGCAGCACATTAAACACATCCGGATGGGCTTTTTCAATTTCATCAAAGAGCACCACAGAATAGGGGTTTCTTCTTACAGCTTCTGTCAGCTGGCCTCCTTCATCATAACCCACATATCCTGGAGGAGATCCGATGAGTCTGGAGACTGTATGTTTTTCCATGTATTCTGACATATCTACGCGGATCATGGACTTCTCGGAACCGAACATGGCAACTGCCAGAGCTTTGGAAAGCTCTGTCTTACCCACACCGGTAGGCCCAAGGAAAATAGAGGAACCAATGGGTCTGTTTGGATCTTTCAGCCCTACTCTTGCACGTCTTACGGCTCTTGAGATGGAACTAACGGCTTCTTCCTGTCCTATGACACGCTCATGGAGGATCTTCTCCAGATTAAGCAGCTTATCTGATTCACTTTCTGTAAGCTTCTTCACTGGCACCTTGGTCCATCTGGATACCACCTGAGCAATATCCTCTTCTCCCACCACAAGGTCCGCACTGCCTATAGCCCCAGTCTTCCACTTGTTCTTGGTATCTTCTAGGGTCTTTCTCACTTCATTTTCTTTATCTCTCAGTTTAGCTGCTTTTTCATAGTCCTGTAGAGAAACCGATTCTTCCTTCTCTTTCTTGATGTTCTTCAGCTCTTCCTCAATCTTTTTGATGTCAGGAGGTGCTGTGAGGTTCTGGATCCTCACTTTCGCTGCAGCCTCATCCATAAGGTCGATGGCTTTGTCCGGCAGGAATCTGTCGGTGATATAGCGGTCCGAAAGCTCCACAGCAGCATCTAAAGCTTCATCGGTGATCTTGATTCTGTGATGCGCCTCATACTTGTCCCGAAGTCCTTTCAGGATCAGCTTGGCCTCTTCTTTTGTGGGCTCTCCCACATGAACCGGCTGAAATCTTCTTTCCAGTGCACTGTCTTTTTCAAAGTGTTTTCTGTACTCATCGATGGTAGTGGCGCCAATGGCCTGGATTTCTCCTCTGGCAAGAGCGGGCTTCAGGATATTAGCCGCATCGATGGCTCCCTCTGCACCTCCTGCGCCGATGATGGTATGGATCTCATCAATGAAGAGAATCACATTTTTTGCGCTCTTGATTTCATTCAGGACATTTTTCAGTCTTTCTTCAAACTCTCCACGGTATTTTGCACCAGCAAGCATCTGGGAAATATCAAGAGAAACCACTCTCTTGTCCTTCAGAAGCTCCGGAATATTTCCTTTCACAATCCTCTGGGCAAGACCTTCCGCAATGGCAGTCTTACCAACCCCGGGATCTCCAATGAGCACAGGATTGTTCTTGGTTCTTCTGGAAAGTATCTCAAGAATTCTCTCTGTTTCATCTCCTCTTCCAATGACAGGGTCCAGCTTTCCATCCCTCGCCATTTCGGTCAGATCCTTGCCGAACTGATCCAGCGCTTTGGTCTCCACCCGGTCCTGGCCTCTTGTTTCAGGTTCCTGACTCTGGTTTTGATTGCTGAAGCTCTTGATGATCTCATTCTTCAGTTTTGTGATGTCTATGCCCTGGCTCTCGATCATGGAATAGGCAACCCCTTCTTCTTCCGAGAGAATGGCCAGAAGCATATGCTCCGGACTGATATAGTTCTGCCCCAGATTTCTCGCTTCTTTAAAGCTGTTGTCCAAAAGACGCTTGGTTCTAGGTGTCAGCGCAAACTGACCTGAACCTGAGAACATCCCATTTCCTGTACCTAAAGTTTCTTCAATCATAGACTGGATGACTTCCTTTGTCAGCCCTGCTTCATGCAGAAGATTGCTTCCTGCGCCTTCAACGCTGGCAATCCCAAATAAAATATGTTCTGTTCCAATATACCCATGCTGCAGTCGCTGTGATTCTTTTTGCGCATGCATCAGGGTTGCTTTTGCCCGTTCTGTAAACCGTTCAAACATTCTAAACGCATCCTCCTCTAACTCTAAAATATACTGCGAATGATCTTCGCTCTATTGATGTCACGTTCTTTTTCATTGAGCTCGATTCCATAAGCTCTCTTCATCATACCCGGCTGGGTATTGATGATGAGTGAATCTATGAGCTCCATATCCACATCTTTCAGCACCTCCGTCTCCACGCCCATACGGACAAGGGACAGATGATAAAGGGCTTCCTTAGATGTCATAAGTCTTGCATTCATAAGTGTCCCAAGACTTCTGTAAATCTTATCTTCCATTTCTAAAGAAAACTCATTGAGCAGCTTTCTTTGATGGTCCTGCTCCTCATCCAAGAGCTTGTCGATGGTGTCCCTCAGGTTGTAGAGAATATCCTCCTCTTTCATCCCTAAAGTCACCTCATTGGAGATCTGATAGATATTCCCTTCCGCCTGGGAGCCTTCTCCATAAATGCCCCGGATGGTCATACCCATCTGAGCCAGAGCCTGAGAAACATAGCCAATGCGGTCTGTCAGGGTGAACCCCGGCAGATGGAGCATCACAGAGGCCCGCATAGCAGTGCCAAGATTTGTAGGACACGCAGTGATATAACCCAGATTGTAATCAAAGGCAAAGTTCAGTTTCTCGCTGAGAAGATCATCAATCTTTGATGCCTTCTCATATAAAGCGGACAGATTCAGATCCCTGCCCATGACCTGGAGTCTGATATGGTCCTCCTCATTGATCATAAGGCTGACATCCTCATCTTTATCTATAATGTAAGCAGAAATATCGCTGTTGTTGATGAGCTTCGCACTGACCAGGTGTTTTTCAAAAGCCACCAGAAGTTCTGTTCTTCCAAGCTCCCACATACGATGGGTGTCATAACTTTCCTCCATGGCTTTGCTCACATAAAAAGCCTCTTCCACTGCTTTTACCAGCATCCTCGCCCGTTCACTCTCCAGTCTGTGAGGGAACGGCACCAGCTTCAAATTTCTAGCTAGGCGCACTCTGCTTCGCAAAACAAGGGATTCTTTAGGTAGCATCTTCCTCACCTGCCTCAAATATCTTTTTCAGTTCCTGAATTTCATCACGAACCTTTGCTGCCTCTTCAAAATTTTCTTCCTGTATAAGTTCCTTCAGACGAAGCTTAAGCTCATCGACTTTTCTTCGGCTGACCACTTCCTGGGAAGCATACTTTGGTATCTTTCCTGTGTGTACAAGTCCTCCCTGAACTCTCTTGATGGTGGGGATCAATGATTTTGAGAAATGCTCGTAACAGTAGCTGCATCCTAATAGCCCACTTCTCTGGAAATCCTGAAAAGTGATATGACATTTCGGACATCGGTCCATTTCCATCTTACTGCTCTCCACCATGTCAAACAGAGACCCAAAAAAACTATCCATCGACATGATCCCACCTCCGTTTCATTCTACTATTACTAGTTCGTACAATTAAATTATATCAAATTTAATTCATAAAAGAAAGTACTGAACCCTAGCTTCCTTATTTCTTCCTCATCATTATTTCATATAGTTATGAACAAATCTTGAAAGCTTACACCCACTGTAGCGAAATTTCCTTAAAAAAACACAAAAGGCAACACACCTATCACATAGGGCGTTACCTTCAGTCTTTACCGTTCTTTCTTTCTGATTCTCTCTTTGGGAATCTTGGCATTGGCAGTCAGTTCCACATACTCTTCCTCATCCGGTTCTGGGACCACTTCTTCCTTTGGATTCTCATACTCTCCCTTTAGAAGGGTCACCTCTTTGATTGGGAAGCTCTCAATGATTTCCTCATCCTGCAGATTGATTCTGACATTTACAGATTCCTTCACCACATTGTTTCCGATGACATCCCCTTTTCCCTTTGGCGTCTTCACATAGGAGCCGACCTTGGGAAGGCGCTGACGGATCTCCTCATAGGCTTCCTGTTCATAGCTCAGACAGCACATGAGCCTGCCGCAGATCCCGGAGATCTTCGTTGGATTCAGAGACAAATTCTGCTCTTTCGCCATCTTGATGGATACAGAGTTGAAATCTCCCAGCCATGTGGAGCAGCAGAGGCTTCTTCCACACATCCCAATGCCACCAAGCATCTTGGCCTCATCTCTTACACCAATCTGACGCAGCTCTATTCGTGTTCTGAAAATGGTAGCCAGATCTTTTACCAGCTCTCTGAAATCTATTCTGCCGTCTGCAGTGAAGTAAAAAATAATTTTTGAACCATCAAATGTATATTCCACGTCCACAAGCTTCATCTGCAGCTTATGGTCCACGATCTTTTTCTCACATACTGAAAAAGCTTCCTTTTCCTTTTCCCGATTGCCCAAATGCTTTCTGATATCCTCTTCAGTGGCCACACGGATGACAGGTTTCAGTGGTGAGAAAATCTCTTTCTCACTGATTTCCCTGATGCCGACAACGCACTGACCAAACTCAATACCTCTGGCTGTTTCTACAATTACTGCAGCGTCTTTTTCTACGGTATACTGAAGCGGGTCAAAATAATAAATCTTCCCGGCTTTCTTGAACCGCACCCCTATTACTTTTATCATATACTGTTTAAACCTCCGCTAATCTCAAAAGCAAACTGCTTAAGACGGTTTCTTTGTTGATGTTGACACCTAATCCAATGTATTTTCTCAGTTCATAGAATACCTCAAGATACTTTTCCAAGGTCCTGAAGGTCAGATCCGTGGAGAGAGATTCCACTTCCCCTTTTAGAGAGTCCAGAAGGAACACCTCTTCATCCAGGGATTTCTTCTTGAGAATTGCGTTTACTGCATATATGAAATCATCAAAGACTTGGATCAGATCCATTTCTGAAAGGGTCTCCAGCGCTGCGAGCACTTCATGGTAACTGGGTGTCCGCATCTTTTTCCGGTCTGAAAGCTTTCTCAAAAGAAAAAAACTCTGGCTGAGACCTTCATCCCGTAATCCAGCCAAAACAATTTCTTCGGCTTTTCCAGGAATCCCCCGGGCGCAGGAGATGACTTTCTTTTTCTCTTCTTCCGTGAGGGTGAGATTTCTTTGTGGATCCACCTTTCCCTTCTTCCCTGACAGGGACAGTTTCAGGCTATCTTCTTCAAATCGTTTCTTCTCCTTTTCATTGAAGGAGGGAATATATT
Source organism: Proteiniclasticum ruminis (assembly GCF_900115135.1). Classification (GTDB taxonomy): domain Bacteria; phylum Bacillota; class Clostridia; order Clostridiales; family Clostridiaceae; genus Proteiniclasticum; species Proteiniclasticum ruminis_A. Next base: position 22,097 of record NZ_FOVK01000019.1, read on the forward strand.
CCGTAAGGAACGCATCCATCTCCCCGTCATCCATGGGAAGAAGCTTATGCAGATGACATCTGGATCTTATGGTCTCTGCCATGAACATCTCATTTTCTGCCAGAAGAAAGAAAAAGACACCGGGCATAGGCTCCTCAATGGTCTTCAGAAGAGCATTCTGGGCTTCCTGTCCAATTCTGTCCGCTTCATAGAAGATGATGACTTTCTTGTACCCCTCATAGGGTTTTAAAGACGCTTCCAGGACAACCTCCCGCACCTGATTTACGGTGATGATGGATTTCTCCGGACGCACCCTGACAATATCCACTGAATCCCTGTTCCCAAAACCTAGGATCTCTCTGGCCACCGTTTCTGCCAGAAGAGATTTCCCGATTCCATCCGGGCCAGCCAAAATATGAGCATGAGAAAGGGTATCGTTTTTAATGGCTTTTAGAAACCTCTCTCTAAGTTTAAAAAATCCAATCAAAACCAATACCCTCCGCTTCTTTAAATCTTGATGAAATTATCCACATCGAGCACAAAAATCGTTGCTCCGCCTACTTCGATATCCACTGGATATGGCACATAGACACCTGTCGTGGTGGATAGAGGTGATGGATTAGTAACCACCTGATGTCTCGTCTTACAGGTTTCTTCGATGATTCCGAGCACCGCATCCACCTTGTCCGCTTCTATACCGATCATAAGTGTGGTGTTTCCGGACTTGAGAAAACCACCTGTGGTCGCAAGCTTTGTTACTCTGTATCCTTTTTCATTTAAGAGGTCAATGACATCGATGGCATCTTCATCATTGACAATTGCAATAATCAGTTTCATATTGAACACCTCCAATTGTTACATTTCATTATACTATAAATACGTTGAAAATGAAACGCAGACTAGAGTTTGTCCACTGCAGCAAGATAAATGTCCCTAAAAATATCCTCTTTACTGCGTAGAAGGTTTCCCTCCACACAGCTGATCTTTGTCCAGCCGTACTTGTCTGCCACATAGTGGGCATTCAGGTAGCTTGTCTCCAAGTGCTTGATATCTGCTTCATGGATGTCTTTTTCACTTTCCCCGGTGATCTTGTTCTTTCTTTCCTTGGTCATCTCCATGGTCACTTCAGGGGGCACATCCAGAAAAAACACCAGATCTGGAACCGGAATTTTATACATCTCAAATTCCAGCTGGTAAAGCCAGGATAAAAATGCATCTCTCTCTTCTATATCATCAATCTTGGATGCCTGATGAACCATATTGGCTGTGGTGTACCGGTCAGCAATGACAATCCCTCCAGACTCATAAAAGCTTTTCCATTTGGTCGTAAAAGAGGCATACCGGTCTGCTGCAAAAAAACTGGAAGCCACATACGCAGTCACATCCTCCGGATTCTTTCCAAAGTCTCCTCGGAGATACATTTTTACTAATGATGAACTTTCAGACTGATAATCCGGAAAATCCACCTTCATCACCTTGAGACCTTTATTCAGCAGGGTCCTGTATAGCTTCTCTGACTGAGTCTGCTTCCCTGAGCCGTCCACACCCTCAATGACAATCAGTTTACCTTTCATTTTCTCTTCCTTCTTCTTTCATATTATTGATTCACGTATTTATTATACCGGTATCCGCATAAAGAAGCCATGAAAAAAGACATCATATCGCTATGATGTCTGACGTCCCGATTTTATTTTATTCAGCATCGATGGGCTTGGACTGAAGTAGAAGGACTTGGATCCGCCCTCTGCCTGATACTCGCAAAGACAGCCCTTCCGCACAACATTCTTGCAGTAGTTTTTTCGGATCAGCCCCATAAGATTGGTTTTATGGCTTTTCACATGGAGATTCTTGATTTCATGAAGCTTCACTTTAGCCACCAGCTCATTCTTCTCACCGGTCATGCGGTGAATGATCAGTTCATCTCCGATGATGCTGTATCTGTAGGTTTCTCTGCCTTTTAATATCACGGCATAGCCAGCCAGAAGAAACACCAGAGTCAGGAAAAGATCCAGTATCGTAGAGACCTCAGGGTCCCATCCCATTTCACTCACATAATAAGAAACAGATAGAAGTGACAGCCCGAATACCATGAGAAGGATCAGGAGCGGTGCAATATTTCTTTCTACCTTTTCGTTGTATATACAACCCATAACTTTATAATTCCTCCAGGCGCTCTTATTCTTAACTTGATCTTAAGCGCTCAATCACATTAGTTATTATACAGGGTTCTAGAATAAATGCGACCATATTGAGAGTCTGAAATCCCTGACATATCACGTTATTAGGTGACCAGATCGTTTCTTCAGGAACTGCCCTCATGAATCTTCATTTTTCTCTCGTTTTCTCTTCTTTTTACCCTTATGCATATAATTATTCATCGCGATCATGAATGGAATGATCTCTTGCTCAAAAGGAATCGGTTACACCTTTAAGATCTCCCTAATTTATATTTTTACAGAGTTTATCGCATCTGTCATTCTATTGAGCGCTTCTTTCAGCACAGACTTAGGACATGCAATATTGATTCTCTCGTAGCCTTCTCCCTCTTCTCCGAAAAAGTACCCTTCATCCAGAAACACCAGGGCTTCCTTATGAAGAAGCTTCTCCAGCTGATCCTTGGACAGTCCTAGAGATCTGAGATCCAGCCACTGAAGATAGGTGCCCTCCAGATCATACACTTTAATCTCCGGATGATGCTTTTCCATGTGCTCTTTCACCAGAAGGTGGTTTTCATAAATCACCTCAATGAGCTCGTCCAGCCAGTCCTCTGATTCATCGTAAGCAGCTCTGCAGGCCACATAGCCAAGAGCATTGAGATTCATTATGGCTGTCTTGGACATTTCTTCAAGAAATCTCTTTTTATACTCCCGGTTGCAGATGATGACATTAGAGGTATGCATACCGGCAAGATTAAAGGTTTTGCTGGGTGCGGTCAGGGTAATGGTGTTCTCTCTGGCCCAGTCGTTCAATGAGGCAAAGACCGTGTGCTTATGCCCTGGCATCACAAGATCAAAATGAATCTCATCAGACACCACCAGAAGATTATTCTCTTCACAGATTTCCGCCACTTTTTTCAGCTCTTCTTTTTCCCAGACTCTTCCAACGGGATTATGAGGACTGCAGAAAAGAAGCATGGTATTTCTAGGATCCCTTGCTTTCTCTCTCAAATCATCGTAGTCGATCCTATACCGGCCTTCCACATCCTTCAGCGAACTCTTCACAAGAGTTCTGCCATTTTTCTCCACTGCACTGTAGAAAGGATAGTATACAGGAGACAAAACGATTACCCCATCTTCAGGCTTCGTAAAAGCTGAAACTGCCATGTAAAACGCTCCCACGACACCAGGTGTCCCTACAATGGACTTTTCTCTGATTTCCCAATTGTGGCGGCGCTTCATCCAGGACACCACAGAAGTATTGTATTCCTTTGTAGGGCCAGTATAACCCAGAATATGCTCCTCCACATACTTCTTTAATGCTTCTACGATGGCAGGTGGTGTTTTGAACTCCATATCTGCCACCGAAAGCGGAATGATTTTCTTTTCCTCTGCCATTTTATTCCATTTGATCATCTGATCATACTTGAAGGAACCTGTATCAAAACGGTTGACCAACGTTTCAAAATCATAACGACGCGTCAAAACAAACACTCCTTTTAACAATAACTTTTTTTTGATTATACCACAGAACAAGAGAAGCATTCCTTAAGCGCAAAAGAAGTCCTCCACTAAGAAGACTTCCTGCATTTATTGTTTTTATAGATTCTTTTATCCTCGTACATATATGCATCAGCTCTCTTCAGCACTTCAAACAGATCCTCCTCTGGGTCATGGGATATGAAGTAGCCCAGGGCTATGGATACAGGATAAGCCTCTTTACTGTACTCCACAAGGAGTTCTTCCAGTCTCAGCTTCATCTGCTTCAGGATTTCCTCCTCAATCAAAGGAAGGACCACCATGAACTCATCTCCACCCATTCTAAAGATCAAAGAGTCTGCTGGAAACACATGCCGGAATATATCAGATACCTTCACAAGAAGTCGATCTCCTTCATCATGTCCATGGGTATCATTCACCTGTTTCAGATCATTCACATCCATGGTGATGATCCCCAGTGGATGGTTCTTCTCTGTTTTTAGCTCATTTCTCACCTTCTCCAGATAGTGTCTGTTGAAGAGCTTTGTCAGCTGATCTCTATAGCTTAGAAACTCAATCTCTTGCTGTTTCTTGATGAAAATAGAAATATCTCTCGCAACCCCTGCTATTCCGGTGATTTCTCCATTTTCCAGTATAGGAGAGGCATTGGTTTCAAACACGCAGTATGTGCCATCTGCTCTTTTAAAGCGGTAATCCGACAATGACTCATGGTCTCTGCTGTATTTCACCTTATCCAAAAATTCAAGAAGTAGCTTTTTATCCTCTGGATGAATATACGATTCTACAGAAGTGCCAATGGACTCATCTAGAGAATACCCCAGCAGTCCTTCCCAAGCATTGGACAAGAAGGTAAGATTGCCTTTTAAATCCATTTTATAGATGATATCTTTGGTGTTTTCCATAATCTGGCTCAAGAGTCTTTCACGGGCTTCCAGCTTCAGCTGAAGAAGCTTCGATTCTGTGATGTCCATATGAACACCCATGGCAATGAGCGGCGAGCCCTCTGTGTCATACTCCACAATCTTTCCGCTGTCCAGAAGATAGACCCAGTGACCCTTTTTATGCTTCATGCGGATTTCCAGATGATATCTGGAAACTTCTCCTCGATGAAGGCGCTGAAACTCTTCTTTGGATCTCTCCACATCCTCAGGATGAGCAAGGCTGTTCCAGGTGAGGATGCTGACCGGCTGCAGTTCCTCCAGAGTATATCCTACCATGTCTGCCCAGCGCTCATTGATGCTCAGCTCCCCAGTCTGAAGGTTCAGAATCCAGGTAGCTGCATGAATGGCCTTCACCAGTATATTCGTATCAAAGTCCAATGTACTATTTACCATGACCCTTTCTCACCACCTGAAACACTATAAAAATATTATATCTTTTCTTATCAGTAAATACAAAATAAACACGATAGTCAGTTTATTGTATACATTTGTAAGCCCATAAAGGAAATCCGCAAAAAAATGAAAAAGCAAGATTTTTCCTGCTCTTTCATCTCTACTTCTATTTCAGAAGACTTCTCACCGGTCTTCCTTCTATATAACCTCTAAAACCCTGTGGCTCCAATTGAAACCTTGGTCCATCTTCATCCGCATAAGTAAATCCGTAAAGCTTCGGATCATACTCATTCATCACTTTCCAAAGATCCTCAATGGCTTCCCCAAACTTTTCATCCTCGTAGGGTTCTCCCTGGAAAATCATCATTTTACAGGGAGGAAGAGTTATAACATCAAATCCGTCCGGCACTTCTCCCTGATAGTCCATAGGAACTTCGACGCCCTGCACATACTGGGAAGTTCCTTCTGCAATGAGGTGCTTTGGCAGCCAGAATCCTGCTGGCTCATAAAGCGCTTCGGAGATGGATGACAGTATACCCCACACATCACATCCTACCTCTTCACAATACTCAAAATAATGAGTTGCCTTGATGCCTCTTAGCAGTATCAGCTTTCTTTCAGGTCTTTCCACCACTTGCACAAACACAGTACTGGCTTTTCTTTCTTTCTCCATTTTTAGCTCTCCTTTCTGAATCATCAGGTAGTAGTCACGGATCCTGGTGGGCATAAAGAGCTTTACCGGTTTCTTCTCTTTACTGTATCTTTTGGGGGATATGCCAAACTCCTTCGAAAAAGCTCTGGTGAATCCCTCATGGGTGTCAAACACAAAATCAAATGCCACATCCACTACCTTCTCTCCACCATCTCGTAATACCATGGCAGCCTTACTGAGTCTTAGGGCTCTCAAATATTCAAAGGGTGTCTTTCCTATAAGCTCTTTAAACATCTTCGCCGCATGCCAGGGTGAATACCCAGCTGCATCTGCCAGATTCTTCAGTGTGATTGGCTCGTGCAGGTGAGTTTCCACATAATCCTGCATTTTCTGTACTGCATTGATCTTATCCCATCGTTCCATGACTTCCTCCTTACGAAAAGGATATCCTAATTTACATCTATATTCTTGACCTGGATTGCTATCTTGCTTCTTACCTCAACTTAAAGAGCACCTTTGTAATCACAAAATTCATAAGAAGCATGATTCCGCCAAAGACTGCTGCTCCAAATGAAAGATAAAAATCCCCTCGTAATTCTCCCAGCAAGATGACTCCTATCACGAGGACTAATGTACCTATAAAGCTATATGTAGAAGCTTCAGCAATGATTTCTCTGTTTCTTTCATCGTTCGATAGTCTTTTGTCCAATAATTTCAAATGAGGATTTCGTTTGAATATGATCTTGGACGATACCGTATGTCCTATCAATGAGCCTACTGCCTTTGCAAAAAATCCCACTACATTGTTGTCTCCGCCATTGATCACATACACACTGCCACCAATGAAGAATCCCACTAAACTCCAAAAAGAGATTATTACATATTTATAACGTAGTTTACTTTCCATTCCCTTCCTCCTCATAAATAAAGATCTCTTCAATACTACAGCTGAACACCTTCGCGATTCTGAAAGCCAATAAGATAGACGGATTGTACTTTCCATTTTCCAGTGAACTGATGGTCTGTCTGGAGACTTCCAGAAGCTCCGCCAGTTCTTCCTGCCGTAATCCCCGCTCTTTTCTCAATTCTTCAAGACGGTTTTTCATATTCTTCTCCTTCGTAAAGCTTCCTTTACATAAACAGTACTAATATTTCACTACTATGTCAAGCTTCCTTTACAAAAAAGTTTCTTATTTAAAACACAAAAAAACTCCTGGATGATTTTCTCATTCAGGAGTTTTTTAATGGAGGCGCCACCCGGATTTGAACCGGGGGTGAAAGTTTTGCAGACTTCTGCCTTACCACTTGGCTATGGCGCCATGGTGGCTTCACTCGGAATCGAACCAAGGACACGTAGATTTTCAGTCTACTGCTCTACCAACTGAGCTATGAAGCCAAAACGCGGAACACAGTACTATTATATACCATATTCTTTGAAAACTACATACAGAGACCGTAAAGAATTCGAGTTTTTTCTTTTTTTGATTAAGCCCTCGATCTATTAGTATGAGTAAGCTGAATACATTACTGCACTTACACCTCTCACCTATCAACCTCGTGTTCTTCAAGGGATCTTACTGACTTACGTCATGGGAAATCTTATCTTAGGGTAGGCTTCACGCTTAGATGCTTTCAGCGTTTATCCTGTCCCAACTTAGCTACCCAGCTATGCTCCTGGCGGAACAACTGGTGCACCAGAGGTTGGTCCATCCCGGTCCTCTCGTACTAAGGACAGCTCCCTTCAAATTTCCTACGCCCGCGACGGATAGGGACCGAACTGT
>NZ_FOVK01000025.1 GCF_900115135.1 Proteiniclasticum ruminis
CATAACTTTGTAATCAGCTATACGCTGAAACGATCCACGCAAGAGTTTAAAGAACTGGCCTTGAATCCCGATGGATGGAAAGTGACTTCTGAAAACGAAGAGAGCGGCGAAGTTCTGACCATGGAGAAAGTGGTGGAACAAACACTGGAATACAAGACAGAAGGTCTAGCGCTGGACGCACCGGAGGGTGCGGAAGAAGGCGTGAAAAAGAAGCGTGGACGACCTAAAAAGTATCAACACCATGCTGTTCCGGTGAAGATCCATCTGACATGGAGCGCCAAAAGAGCGTCGAAAGACCGCGGTGATCGGCAACGAATGCTTGAAAAACTGTTCATTTTGTTGATTTATATCGAAGCCTGATTTTTCGATACAAAATCTCTTACTTTTCTCCTGAGTTTCATGACAGGCAAAAAAACTGTGGTGAAACCAATTCAGGCTTCACCACAGTACTCTTTCAAAGGATTAAAATTCTTCTTTCAAGCTTCTTACGAACAATCTGTTGAGACTTTCTTTGGGTTCTTTTCCTTCAAAGAGAACCTCGTAGACCGCACTGCAGATGGGCAGATCCACATGATATTTCCTTGATAGCTTCATGATGGCCATGACGGTATAGTATCCTTCTGCAAGAGAATCATAGTCCTCTTTCTTCACAAAGAGCTCCCCGAACATTCTGTTGTGGCTGTATTTCGAAAAGACCGTGGCCTCATAGTCGCCCAGATGACAGAGCCCATAGGCAGAGATCCCATTTCCGCCCATGGCTTCCATAAGCCTTGAAATCTCCCGGGTGCCCCTGGACATCAGCGCCCCTTTTAACGAGGACAATCCCAGTCCGTCCAGCATCCCAGCCGCAATACCAATGATATTCTTCGTTGCTCCTCCGATCTCATTCCCAATGAGATCATTGCCATAGTAGAACCGGATAAGATCCGAAGAGAAGGCTTGAATCAAAAGATCTTTTGTCTCTTCTTCCTTGGCGTCAATGACCATACAGTTTGGAATTCCGCGATAGAACTCCTGAACATGTCCAGGCCCCAGCCATACCGCCACGTTGGAGTTTATGTCCATAAACTCTTCCATGACTTCTGTCAGTCTTTTTCCTGTGGAGATCTCCATGCCTTTCATGCACAGCACATAGGTCTTATTCTTCAGCTCATAGGCTGAAAGCTCTTCCATAAGGCTCCTCAGCCCTTGGGAGTTCACGGAAATGATCACAATCTCCGCTTCTCTGGTTTTACTTAAATCTGTTGTCAGTGTGATTGATTCGGGTAGTGTCAGAAGTCCATTGTCACGGGTTTCCAGAAATCTCGCCATGTTTCTGGAGGTTTCTCTTCCATAAAGGGACACTTCATGCCCTCTGCGGTCCAAATACCACGCAATAAAAGACCCCCATCTGCCACACCCTAAAACTGTTATCTTCATCGTTTCTCTCCAATCTCTTCAATGAATCTATTTTAGGTGAACAAACTGTTGTCCATCTTCTTCATTATAGAAAGGCTCTTGGAATTCTACAAAGAATATTGGAAATCTTCAAGGATTCTTAAGACAATAATACCTGCTGCACTTGTTGAATGCAGCAGGTATTATATTCTCTATTTGCCTAAAACTTTTCCATAATAATCCGTATCGAGGATCATCGCAGAGTAGTAAAACTGTCTTTCGATTTCAGAAGAAACGGCCTTTCTGTAGGTTTCTTTTTCTTCTTCCGTCATGGTGACCCCTGGATTCACAGTGAACACACCTTTGGTCGCATTGTAGCTGCCCACATCTGTGATGAAGCTTCTGTCATTGAAGATGACCTTTGGAGGGGCATCCGAAAGCATGTCCACGCCCATGAGAAGCCTTGAATCAAAGTCTGTGTTCATGAGATTGGAAATGGTCGGGATGATATCAAGACTGGAAACCGGTCTGTCAATGGTCACAGGCTCCATGCCTTTTGCATATAGGATAAAGCTGGATTTATAAAGCTCAAAGTTCTCTTCTACAGTATGACCTGCCAGTTCATCGATATCCGCTTTCTCAAGACCATAAGGATAATGGTCTGCGCTCATGGCGATGAGGGTCTTATCTGCAACCCCATACTCTTCCAGTTTGGCCAGAAGATGCTCCAGAGCTTTGTCCAGCTCTATCTGAGTCGCCATGTAGGCCTTTCCGCCCACCCCATAAGGCAGATGGGAAACCAGGTCTCTATTTTTATAGGCGATGTAGTTTCCATTGAAATCATAGCGCATATGACCGGATACCGTCATGTAGTACGCATGGAACGGTTCATCCTTCATATACTCATCCGTGGTCAGCTCCATCATCTCAAGATCCGACTCCGGCCAGGTCTTTCTCACATTGAGGCCGTTACCCAGTCCTTTATAGTCATACCCCAGGTTTGGATGGGAGATGTCTCTCTCATAGTAGTCATAGGTATGGTTATGATAGGCCATGGTCTTGTAGCCTAAAGGTCTCAGCTGATTTCCCATGGCATAGGGCATGGAAATGGCTCCGGACTTATACATGCTCCATACACCAGATTTTGGAATCAGCCCTGTGGTGGCCACATACTCTCCATCAGAGGTACTGACGCCCCAGATGGGATTGTAGAAGTTTGTGAACCGGAACCCCTCATTGGCAAGCTTATACAGTGTAGGAGTCAGTTCCTTGTCGATGGCATAATGAGAATAGGCTTCTGCTGTGATGAGAATGAGATTATATCCTTCAAACATACCTGTATACTCATTTTCTTTCGTTGGCGTTCTCTCACTGAAGTACACATGCATATTCTTGAGATTCTCATTGGTTTCTTCTGCGATGAGCTTTTCAAAGTCAATATCCGCCACCTGCTCTTCATAAACTGGAGCAGGTTCTTCCTCAGGGCCCTCATTGACAGGACTCTCAGGTTCTTCCGCCACATCCGGAATCTCCACTTTTGGTGGCGGTGGTGCCAGCACTTGCTCAAATCCAAAAATGGTTCTTTGAAGATCCAGTCTCATGCTGGTAAGAAGTCCCAGCTTATTGACACTGGCGACAGGATAATTGTTTCTATAATAAAGGTCATAGGCAGAGTTCACATCCTGATTTCCTAAGTTGATGCCTAGGAGGGCACTGCCGAAGAAAAGAATCATCAGGACACCAACAAATCCTCTTTCAAACCAGGTATGCTGATATCTTGTTTTAAGATTCTTTCCTTTCACACTGAGAAGAACATACCCAAGGAGCGGAACAAAAAGAAGCAGTAAGCCCAATGCATTTTTGCCCATGGCAAACAGAATGTCATTGATGAATTCCAGCACCTGTCCTCCGTTCTTCGCGGAAAAAACCGTATAGAATGTCTTGAAAATCTTGTAGTAAATAAGTTGAGAAGCAAAAAGCAGTGTCATGAATCCCAGGAAAAACCCTAAGAACACTTTCTTTGCTTTCTTTGGCAGAAATGTGCTGAGAAGATAAAAAAGAAATACCAGTGCACTGGATAAAAGAAGCGAATAAAAAATACCTTCATTAAAGAACCCGGATTCCGTCTGGGTTCTTAAGAATAGTTCAAAAATAATCACCGAGACCCATAAATAGAGGAGGATCTGGATTCCTTCAAAGTGGTGCGTCTTCCTTCTGGATGTCCTTCTGTTTGTTTGCCTTTCTTGCATTGCTTTCTCCTTTAAACTCTGTCTTCTATTTTCACAAGTTCTTCCAGCAGCATGATTCGGAACAGCTGATGAGGATAGGTCATCTCTCCAAATGAAATTTTCTGGTGTGCCATGGATAGAATTTCCTCAGATAGGCCAAGGCTTCCACCAATGACAAACTGCACTGCAGTTTCCTCTTCTGAAAACTTTTTTATCATCCGCTTAAACTCCCCAGACTTCAGCTTTTTCCCTCGTAAATCCATCGCCACAATCTTCCCTGAGGGCAGAAAGTGTTTTAACATTTTTTTGCCTTCCAGTGTTTTTACCTTTTCGATTTCCTTCTCACTGGCGCCTTCTTTTGTTTTTTCATCCGGAACTTCCCAAAGGGTCAGTTTCACTTTCTTTCTTAAGAGGGTGCTGAGTTTATCCTCGGCTTCCCGCAAATAGCTTTCTTTCAGCTTCCCCACGGCAATGATCCGCACTTCAAAGTTCTGGTTCATTCATTTCTCCTTTAGAATTTTCTGAAGCTACATCCATCCTCTCAAAAGACCGCAAGAGATCTTCATAATATCCCTTGTTCTCTTCCATATTTTCTGTGAAGCTCCACAGGATCATTTCAATGTAATCTTTCTCCGTTTCGATGACTTCCACTGCATAGGTAATGGATTTGCCTTCCAGTGTTCCTCTGATATAGTACTCTTTCTGATTGGGCTTGAAGGAAAGCGTCACTTCAAAGACTTCTTCCACCTGTTCCAGTCTGGCTGAAATGCTCTCCTTTGAAAGGCTCAGATACTCCTCCAAGGAAAGGCTGCCCCATGCTTCAGATTTTTTCTCCTCTTTGATGAGAAAATGACTTTCATATTGCTCATTATAAAAATAAAGCGCATCCGGGGATTCTATGTTCTTTTCTGCAAAGCGGTTTGTGATCAGGATCCTGTGCATCCCATTTCCAAGCGGATACACCTGAAACTTTTCCGGTTCTTCCATAGACACCGAGGTGCCAGGGTCCATCCCTTCATTTGTCTGATCCAAACTGGAGCATCCATAGATGATACCTAGGGATAGAACCAGACACATACCGATACATACTTTCTTCTTCATATATTCACCATTTTCTTCCTGTTCTTTGTTTTCCTCTATGGTACCCCGTCCCATTTATAAAAGGGTTTCAAAAAAAAGAAGAAGTATTCATAAAATAAAAAGCAGACCCTGACTTATGTCATGGATCTGCAGTATATGTTCCTATGCCTTCTGATTATTTTCCATGGCACTTTTTGTATTTCTTTCCGCTTCCACAAGGACATGGATCGTTTCTGCCCACCTTGTTCTCATTACGGACGGTTCTGGAATCCTTCAGCTGTTTTGCCAGTTCTTCCCGCTTTTCTTCTGTGAGAATATGATCCCAGGCTGGAATATTATATAGATACTCTGCTTTCGCATCCAGCATATTGTAATATAGTCTTTCAAGATCGATATCCAGGATAATCGCATCTTCTTCCCCGATGGTCTCCAGATCCAGAGTGGTATTCAGGGAATCATTGATTCCATCTGTGAACCCCATGACAAACTCTGGAGTTGTGCCGATTTCCTTCGCCAGTTCTCCGATTTTATAGGTGAACTTCTCTTCGGGCTTTTCAAGGATTCTTGCATAGATGGTGCCTTCCACTTTAGAATACTCATCCCAGAATGCTTTTTCACCCTTGGTCTTCACATAATCCACTACCATATCGTTCCAACGCTTGTATAAATTCATTGATAAATCTCCTCTACTGTATAAAATATGCTTTGTTATTATATCATGCCCTACTGATCTTTTTCCACCAGCTTCCCTAAACTCAGCCTGTAGGCTGACTTAGAAGAACAGTAAGCACAAAGATGCTCCTCATCCTTCTCAATGATGGGAAATGTTTCATGCTCTAGAATAAAATCATCTATGGCCATATCATAGTCTTCAAGACAGCTGTATGTGTATTCCATCCTTATACCTCCGTATAGCTGGAAGGTCTGATTCTGCTGGCAAGAGACAGTTCAACATCCATACCAGGACCTATGCGCAGTTTCTCTTCCAGAAAAATATTCTCCACTGTTTTATAGGCAAGTTCCGGAATATTGTTTGTACCTGACAGATGGCCAAGGACAATCTTTTTCGGACCTTCCTTCAGAATCTCCAACGCTGCGAGGCCTGCATCCATATTGGAGAGATGCCCCAGCTCGCTGAGTACGCGCCGTTTCAGCTCATAGGGATAGGGACCGAATTTCACCATTTCCACATCATGGTTGCTTTCCAGAAGAACCAGATCAGAATGCAGAATCGCCCTGCGGATTTCTTCCGTAAAAACACCAATATCTGTAGCCACACTGACCCGCTTCTCACCATGACCTATGGTGTATCCATGGCAGGAAACTGCGTCATGGGGCACACGGAAACTGGAAATATCCAGATCCTTGATTTCAAAATTTCCATCAATGACTTTGATGTTGTGTTCTTTGATTTTACCCAGGCAGCGCTCCATGGCGACCCAGGTTTTCTCATCTGCATACACAGGGATATCAAATTTTCGGGATAGAATGCCAACCCCTTTCACATGGTCAATGTGCTCGTGGGTCACAAGGATTCCATCCAGTTCTCCAGGCTCTTCTCCAATGTTCTCCAAGGCGCTGATGATGCTTTTTCCGGTGAGACCGGCATCCACCAGAAGCCTTGTTTTCTCAGAAGCGACAAAGATGCTGTTGCCGCTGGAGCCGCTGTATAATGAACAAAAAATCATAGTTCCACTTCCTAGTTGTTTTCCACGTGAATGTCTGCTCCAAGAGCTTTAAATTTCTTTTCAATATCAGGATAGCCTCTGTAAATGTGCTCAATATCACTGATTTCAGTCTTGCCGTCTGCAATGAGTCCTGCAATGACCATGGCTGCCCCAGCACGAAGATCCGTTGCCCGGACATTGGCCCCTGAAAGCTTCGATACCCCTTCTATAATGGCAGTTCTGCCTTCCACAAGGACACTGGCGCCCATTTTCTTCAGCTCATCCATATGCTTGAATCTGGATTCCCAGATACTCTCATTGATGATGCTTCTTCCCTTTGCAATGCTCATAAGAACACTCATAGGCTGCTGCACATCTGTTGGAAATCCTGGGTAAGGAGAAGTCTTGATGTTGCATGCAATGAGCTTTTCTGGGTCTGATGTGATGATGAGGCTGTCATCGAGCTCCTCCACAAGAACGCCCATCTCTTCAAGCTTCGCAGAAATGGATTCCATGTGCTTTGGAATGATGTTTTTTATAGTCACACGACCTCCGCAGGCTGCGGTGGCAATCATATAGGTTCCTGCTTCAATCTGGTCAGGAATCACGCTGTAGGTGCATCCGTGAAGCTTCTCCACACCATTGATTCTGATGACATCCGTACCTGCGCCCTTGATGTCCGCCCCCATGGTATTGAGAAAGTTCGCCACATCCACCACATGGGGTTCTCTGGCTACATTTTCAAGTACAGTCTGGCCTTCCGCAAGAGTGGCTGCCAGCATCACGTTGATGGTGGCACCAACGGATACCACGTCAAAAAATATATTGGCACCGATAAGCTTCTCCGCTTTTGCAGAGATGGATCCGTGGTCCATGGTCACCTTAGCGCCAAGTGCCTCAAACCCTTTGATATGCTGGTCCATAGGACGGACGCCGATGGCACAGCCTCCAGGAAGCTCCACCTTGGCACTCTTGTATCTGCCTAACAAAGCGCCTACCAAGTAATAGGACGCTCTCATTTTTCTGACATCCTCAGTATCTGCAATGACCTTGAGTTCTCCAGTGCAGTCCAGAGAATAGGTTGTTCCATTCTTCTCAATCTTACCGCCAATGGCTTCAATAATCCTTTCTAAACAATGCACATCGTCAATATCAGGAATATTCTCTATGATACTGGTTCCCTCTCCCACCATAATTGCAGCGGGAAGAATGGCTACTGCCGCATTTTTTGCTCCACTGATTTCCACTTCTCCATGAAGCTTTGCTCCACCATTGATAATTAATTTTTCCATATAGTCCACCTTTAATATTCATCGCTTTTTTTGAACTCTTCAGAGCATGGGCACTCTCTTTTGTCACATCTCAAATCAAATGGCATTCAAGCCACATTACAATCATCCCATGATAAAATAACACAATACATTATATCACAAATCTGCACCCTTTATCTTCACTAATTATGAACTTTACGGGAAATGAATAAATCGCTATAATCTAGATGTATCAAGGTTCTTCATGAACAGCAGATTCATAGGATAAGAGCCCTTGGAAAAATAGACCAGAGTGGCTCTTCGAAACGTAGACAGGTAGCCCCTATGAGAACCTGCATATATGGTATAATAGAAAAAAACAATCGCGGAGGCAGCAGCTGATGAAATACTATCTTGTAGCACTTCTAGACAAAGAATCTGGAAAAGCCATAGAAAATTCCACAAGACATCTCATTAAGAAAATTAAACCCAAAAAGAAAACTGCTTTTTATGGCATCGTTCTTGAGACCATAGAAGATCCGGATCTTTTCAAGCTGGAAGAAATCATCAAAGACATGGCCAAACCCATCCGCCTTTTTAAGATTGATGTGCAAGGAAAACTCAGCTATGATGAAAAACTGAAGACCATCGGTCTCGAAGTCCTGAACTTCGGCTATGTGAAAAGCCTCTCCAGAAATTTCAACACCATGCTCTCACTTCACGGGTTCAAAGTCCGGGAGGAAAGTGAAGTGGAAGAGAAAGAGTCTGTTCAGCTTGTGCTGTATAATGGGGGCATCACAAAGGACCTCAACCAGTACCAGAATGTTCTCCGAAAGAATGCTGGCATCCGATATCGGGTAGACCGGTTTGAACTGTGGAAAAACTTCAATTTCAAGAAAGATTCTGTGGTGGCTACCATCCCACTAAAGGATCCCAATATCATTTCTTTATAGCACGGGACCTTCTTAAGGTCCCTTCTTTTGCAAATAATACAGAAACAGGCTACTGAATAAGATTCCCTGTTTCTGCTATAATTTTCTTAGTAATCAAATGGAGAGATAACAATGAGCACAATTATGCTACGTCCCTATAAAACAAATACAGTGACCCTTTCCGCAAGCTTTGTGGACTACTATCTGCCTAAAGCCAGAGGTGAGTATGTGAAAGTATACATCACTTTGCTGCGCTATACCCAAATGGGAGAAGATGGCGTAACCACTGCTTTTCTTGCTGAAATTTTAGGACTCCTGGAGACAGATGTATTGAAAGCCCTGACCTATTGGGATGAAGTGGGTCTTCTTTCCATGAAGACCATCGATGCTTATGGGAATGTGTCCATTGAAATCAAAGAGAGCCAAGCTCTGGTAAATCCTGAGCTCCCCAAGAAGAAGCCAGAAATGAGTTCTTCAACAGAGTCAACACCGGAGCCTAAACCAGTTTCCAGTCCTGTTGAGGACAGAAGTCCACTGCTGCATGAAATATCCATGCTCATGGGCAGACCGCTCTCTTCCTCTGATGCAGAGAAATTCCTCTATTTCAAGGAAAAATATCATTTCCCGGAAGAAGTGATTATTCTTCTGGTGCAGCACTGCGTCTCCAAAGGAAAAACCAGTATGCGCTATATTGAAACCGTGGCCATCAGTTGGGACAGCCAGGGAATCAAAACCCAGGAGCTTGCCCAGCAGAACATCAGAAAACATGAGGACAAGTGGACGAACTACCGAAAGGTGCTGACTTATCTGGGCATCAGCGAAAAAGACATTCCAAAGCCTCAAGAGGATCTTCTGGAAAAGTGGTTTTATACCTATGGCTTCACTACGGAAATGATCCTGAAGGCCTGCGACATCAGCTTCAATACCCTTGGAAAAGTGGAAATGGGCTATATCAACGGCATTCTCAGAGCGTGGCTGAAAGATGGGATCAAGACATTGGAAGAACTGGAGAAAAATGAGCGAAAGCCAAGAAAGACTGCACAGAAGAAAACCGTAAAGAAAGATTTCACCGAACGGGAATATGACTATGACGAGCTAGAACGAAAACTATTGGGGTGGGATAAATGATCAAGGGATACCATGGAATCATCATGAAGCGATACGAAGAGCTGCGGGAGGAGGAACGTTCTTCTCTCTTGAAGAGAAAGATGGAAGTAGAAGCAAAAGCACCGGAGCTCATGGATATCGAAAAGAAAATCGCGAAACTCAGTATGGACCTTGCTGTCCTGAACTTCAAAAAGAACGTGAATCATCCGGAAGAGTTTTCCAAGCTGAAAAGCGAGATTGTCGATCTTAGAGGCAAGAGGCTGGAGATTCTCACAAGTCTTGGCTATCCCTTAAACTATCTGGACCATCAGTATGCCTGCAGCAGATGTCAGGACACAGGCTACATCAGGCAGGAAAAATGCACCTGCTACAAAAAGCATCTCATTGAAGCCTATCACAGAACCTCAGACTTCAATGCCCTCATCAAAGAGTTCACCTTTGATAAATTCAGGCTCGACCTCTATGATGACGAAGAAGGTCCCTATCCTCTGTCTCCAAAAGAGAACATGGCAAACATTCTGGAAGCTTCCATGGATTATATCAGGAACTTCAAAGACTCCTCTGTAAATCTTCTCTTTTATGGCAGCCCAGGAACAGGCAAGACCTTCCTCTCCAGCTGCATCGCCAAAGAACTTCTGACTGCCGGATATCTTGTGGTCTACCGCACTGCGGACGGTCTCATACAGAATCTCAAGGATGTGAAATTCAATGAAAATGAGGAACTCCTTGAACTGCTTCTGGGCTGCGATCTTCTCATCATTGACGATCTGGGTACAGAGCTGACCACAGAATTCAGTAAGGTGGAGCTCTTCAACTTTTTAAACTCCAAGCTCCTCAGAAAGAAAAAAATGCTGATTTCAACAAACCTCACCATTGAAAACCTGAAGGATAAGTATGATGAGAGAATCTACTCCAGGCTCGTAGGAGACTTCAATCTGTTCAAATTCCTGGGGGATGATCTTCGGATCAAAAAGAATCATGAACGTAATAAAAAAGCTTAGGACGCCTAAGCTTTTTCTTTTGCACTTTATTCCGTATCATCCTCAGAACTGTTCTTTTTCTGGTCTAGATTTTTTCCTGGAAATAAAAAGTTATCCACAAAGCAATGTAAAAACACACAGTAAACCTTCAAGAAATGTGGATAACTTTGGTATAACTCCCTACTTTTCCACAGAATGCTCACATTTCATAAACAAATCTAGACCATGATATATTTTGGCAAAATAAAAAACTCACTACCTAAATAGTGAGTTTAATGGAGCTGGTGAACGGAATCGAACCATCAACCTGCTGATTACAAATCAGCTGCTCTACCATTGAGCCACACCAGCATGTGGCGACCCAGAAGGGACTCGAACCCTCGACCTCCGGCGTGACAGGCCGGCACTCTAACCAACTGAGCCACTGGGCCATATATATGGTGGGAACA
>NZ_FOVK01000020.1 GCF_900115135.1 Proteiniclasticum ruminis
GGTTACCCACGTGTTACTCACCCGTCCGCCGCTAAGAACGCTTCTATGTAAACATATCCGCATTCTCCGCTCGACTTGCATGTGTTAGGCACGCCGCCAGCGTTCGTCCTGAGCCAGGATCAAACTCTCAATTTAAAAGTTTGAACTAGCTATTCATTACACTAGCTTCTGAACTCCATTTTCATGAAGTTCGCACTTTCTTTTCAGAAAGTGGTTTTTTTTGATTTCTCAAAAAGAATTACTTTGGTTTTTTACCTATATTCTGTTTAATTTTCAAAGAACTGTGTTTGCATTCTCTTTTTGAGAGAACATTTTCATTATAGTACCGGGGTACTACATTGTCAATCGCTGAAGACCTTGAAACAAGACTCGTTCGGCGACGTTCATAATAATAACATTTTATTTTGAGCCCAAATTGTCAAATATCTTTAAAAAATGAGTTTATCTTTCCATAGTTCTCTTTTTCTTTAAATATCTTCTTTTTTCATATCGTGATACACACGGTAAAGTTTTTGTTAAGATGTCGTTAATACATTGATATCTCATAGATTGAGCGCACACATTCCCTCCCGTAGCTCCTGATTTTTAGCCCACAAAAAACCCTCTCCCTATCGAAATAGAGAAGAGGGTTTTCTTAATATGCTAACTGATTTCTCCAGTTTTTCTGTACTTCCTGATTACTACTAGATAAAAAAATACAAATAAAACAAGACCTTTAAAAATACTGGATACGGTAATGGCCCACCATACTCCGTCTAAACCCAAGCCTAAATCCTGGGAAAAGAAATAAGCCATGGGGATTCTTAGTAGATTAAAAACTATCCCCACCACGGATGGGTAGAAAGTCTTGCCAAGCCCATTGAACGCTCCCTGGTTGGAGATCTCCAGCGTGGCAAACCATTGGGAAAAAGCAATGATCATGAGATAAGACGCTCCCATTTCCACCGTTATGGGATCATTTATGAAAATGGTGAACAGGGGTACCGCAAAGAAATACAAAAGAGCCATGGCAAAAATACCAATGAAGGACATGAGTCTCAAGCCAGAAAAATATCCTTTCATGATTCGGTCATATTTCTTCCCTCCATAGTTTTGACCAACAAAAGCACTAATTGCGGTGGAGTATCCGCTGGCAGTCATCCAGGATATGGACTCAATCTGAGAACCCAGTTTCTGTGCTGCAATGGCTTCTGGACCATACACAGATATAATCCGCGCCAGAACCATTCCAATGATTGAAAAAAGGCCGTTCTGTATACCTACGGGTAAACCCAGCTTTATGATGATTTTTATTCTGGACAAATCAATCCGTTTAAAAATATTGATTTTAAAGAAGCTGTCTCTGCTGGTAGCCATGATGATGATAAAAATCACCGTCACAATCACCTGGGCAAGAACAGTTGCATATCCAGCTCCATACACTCCCATGGGTTTTAGCGGGCCAAACCCATGAATAAAAACAGGATCCAGAATCATATTGAGTCCTAACCCTGTAAGGTTTATAAGAAATGGTGTCCTGCTGTTACCAGAACCATTAAATATCGCAGTAAAAACCGGGTTGATAAAAGAGAATAGAACTCCCACTGCAATGATGCTCAGATATCCCGTGGCAAGACCAATAACTTCAGGATCTCCCAAATTGAAAAAACTGATGAGAGGATGTCTCATGCTCAATAGAAAAGCTCCATATAAAACTGCGAGAAACATATTAAGATGAATAGCGCTCCTCGCGTAGTTCTTAGCCCCTTCTTCGTCTTCTTTACCAAGATGCTGGGCCACAAAGACTTCTGCGCCAATCTTAGATAGAAGAATCAGCGAAAAAGAGAACC
Source organism: Proteiniclasticum ruminis (assembly GCF_900115135.1). Classification (GTDB taxonomy): domain Bacteria; phylum Bacillota; class Clostridia; order Clostridiales; family Clostridiaceae; genus Proteiniclasticum; species Proteiniclasticum ruminis_A. The sequence continues at coordinate 1,830 of NZ_FOVK01000020.1, forward strand.
AGGAAAAGAAACCCGCAGTTCCCACTGCTGCCACAGAATTACTACCAAGTTTCCCCACCCAGAACATATCTGTTAAATTATATGTCATTTGTACAAAAGAAGTACCCATGATCGGCAGCGCAAGTTTTGTCAGAGTTGCACCGATATGACCATGGGTCAGATTCACTTTTTCGCCCATATAGCTAAGCTCCTTGCTCATTTAAATATTTCACGACATAATTATACCCCATGAATCTTCAGTATACCTAGAAGTTCCATGGGGATAATCAAATAATCTGTTCTGGTTTTTACTTAGCCTGTTCCAGTGCCTTGTTGATGGCTTCCTTCAGGGCGTTGGAGGAAACAGTTGCACCTGATGCTACTTCAGCATCATCAGCGGACTTCTTTCCAACAACAGATGGGATAACCTTCTCTTCCGCACTTGGGAATAATTCTGGTGTTTCTGCATTCTCATCTACAGTAACTCCGGAGATTACTCCGTCCGCTACAGTAACAGTAAGCTTAATCACACCGTTGTGTCCCTGAGCTTCTCCCTGGTAAGAACCATCCTTAAGAGCTGCAGAAGATCCGCAACCTACAAGAACACCCACGGAAAGAAGTACAGAAGCTGCAAGCATAACAATTTTCTTCATCTATGACCTCTCCTTTATACATATGTATTTTGTCTAAAGATAAATCCATGGATTCTGTCCTTAAACACTACTTATTTTATCGCTATCTTTCAAATTTTTCAACCGCACCTGAAAGTTTTAAGGATTTGTATCAAACTATAGATAAATTTTAAGAAACCCTACAGCATTAGAACTCTTATAGGATAATTCCAGCAGTTTCCCTCTATACTCCTGGGGTAATTGAAACGACAATGTATATGTATCAAGCCAATGTCCATCCACCTCAACAGAGTCACACTCTTTTCTCAGCTCATACTCTCTGATCTCCTCTTCCCCAATGTTCAGACCAAAATACTTTTCCATAGTACTTGGTGACCAGTTTGGTTTCTTTTCCTTCATTTCAAGTAGAGAAACCACCTGAAAACTGCACGAGAATACACTCCTGTTCGCACCAACTTGTCTTTTGAAATTCAGAAACTCGATCTCCCCAAGTACTGCATCAATTCTATAATCTTTCTGACTGTAAAGATTATGCTCCGCATAAGCCAGATATTTCTCTCCATAGGAATGCATTGCTACAACCATACCTGTTGTGCGGTCATTCAGCTGAAGATAATATTCTCCATCCTCATTGCTGTATCCGCTGGCTAAAACATTCATCCCAGGATCCACGAAGAGAATTTCCGCATCCTTTAGAATATTTCCTTTATAATCTTTTACCGTTCCATTTATCTTACCCATAACAAACCCTCGATTTCTGCTCTCACTTTCAAAAACAGCCCCTAGGCTGCTGCTTCTACTATATACCATTCTACACAAAAAAGCCTAGGAGAGTCTTAATGGTTTATGAAGAACAAGTGAATACTTCGCTCACTCAATACACTGACTCCAGGATTCTGAGTTCCCTCAAATATCCGATGACATATCCCATAGAACAATCAGCTTAGAGCCTCCAATACTACTCTGCAGGTGAAAACATCACAAATGCTATACATTCAATAACAGTACTTATCCTAATAATCTAATCAAAAGAGGAATGATGAGTACAGTAGCAAGTCCTGCGATACCAATGGAAAGACCGCTCATGGCCCCTTGTGTTTCTCCAAGCTCCATTGCTTTGGAAGTACCTACTGCATGAGCTGCTGTGCCCATTGCTACCCCTTGGGCCACCTCATCTTTAATCCCCAATACCTTGAGTATGAAAGGTCCTATCACAGCTCCTAGGATTCCTGTCAGCACAATCACAGCTACGGTCAATGACACCACCCCGCCTACTTCCTTGGATATCTCCATGCCGATGGCTGTTGTCACGGATTTAGGGAGCATGGATACTGCAATCTCAAGATCCAAGTGAAAAACCTTGGCCAAACCGATGACACTGAGAACAGAAGTGACACTGCCTGCAAAAATACCCACTAGAATGGGAAGCCAGTCTTTCTTCAGAAGATTGATCTGCCTATAAAGAGGAACCGCCATAACAACAGTGGCTGGTCCAAGCAGAAACAGGATATAGCTTCCTCCAAGATCATAGGTCTCTTTTGGAATATCAAACACCGTAAGAATGAGAATTACAAATACAATCGCAAGGAGCAACGGATTCAGCATTGGATGTCTCCATCTTCTCTGAATGAGAATCCCAACCTCATAGCACACGATAGAAAGTAAAATCCCAAAAATAGGCGTTGCAAGAAAGTCTTTCATGATGATTTTCTCCTTTTCATCAGCTGAATGGTCCATCCCGTGACACCCATCACAAGAACTGTCGAGATCCCTATGATGGATAGAATCGGCACCCATGCTTCTTTGATGACCTGAAAGTTCGCCATAAGCCCTACACCAGCGGGCACAAAGAAAAACGCCAGATGATCGAGAAGGAAATTTGAAATATCCGCAACCTGTTCCAGTTTGAGCCGTCCTGATAAAAGCAAAAGAAATAAGATAATCATACCAATGACAGTTCCAGGAATACTGATCCTTAAAAATACTCTCAGAAGTTCTCCAAGAAAAAGCATAAATAGAACCCAGGCGAGTTGTCGTAAAAGCTTCATAAAGTCCCCCTTTACTAATCAAGAATTATTTGAGTTTATGATCTGTTTTTCAGACCACTTAAGTTATGTCACTATGAAAAAAGAAGCACTGGACTTCCATTTGGAAGTTGTGCTTTAGAGTCTTTCTATAGTTCCACAGGCTTACTATTTTGTACAAAAGAATACAGTCCGCCTAAAAAGCATGAAAAAGCTGTTTGATTCCATGAAGGAATGCTTCCAGTACTGCCATTGGCCATAAAGATGCATACCGTTCGGGGATGGTAACACCTAGAGAACACCTTACCAATAGGCAAGTGCAGCACAAGGAATCAAACTAGCTTCATAAAGTTTTATAGGATTTTGGTGGCGGCTCTTCTCACCTGAATCTTCAACATGCGTTCTCTTTCAGATGAGGGTTTCCGGCTCTTCAAATGTATCTTCCTGATGACTACGAACTTGAGCAGCTTCACAATCTATTCTTACGCTTTTGGATTTTAACCAGTATATTCTTTCATGTAACTGTCAATCACGTACTCATTGCTATTGATATCTATTGAACCCATTTTGCTCAAGAGTTTAAGATTATTAGGATTGTATTCAAATCTACCAAACTAGAAAATCTTTCTCGTCCATTCCTCACAATTCCAGATATGTGTAGCAATTTCCTCATAGAACTCTCTCTCATGAGAAACCAGAAGTATTGTGCCTTTGTATTCCTGAAGCGCTCTTTTCAGTTCATCCTTCGCATCCTGATCCAGATGATTCGTTGGCTCATCCAAAATCAGCACATTGGCATCCCGGTTCATCACCTTGGCAAGTCTCACCTTTGCCTGTTCTCCACCAGAGAGTACCATGACTTTTGATTCAATGTGTTTTGTGGTAAGACCGCACTTGGCTAGAGCGCTTCGAACCTCATACTGATTATACGATGGATAGGATGCCCAGAACTCCTCGATACAGGTATTGTAGTTGTCCTTTTGGCCTTCCTGCTCAAAATAACCAATCTCAATGTTCTCACCAGTTTCAATCTCTCCGCTGAACGGAGGAAGAAGGCCCATAAGACTCTTCAGAAGAGTTGATTTTCCAAGCCCGTTGGCTCCAGTGAGCGCTACCTTCATTCCTTTTTCAAGGTACACATTCACAGGCTTGGTTAAGGGTTCATCGTATCCAATGACCAGATGATCTGTTTTAAATATCAGTTTTCCAGAGGTTTTTCCAATTTTAAAATCAAAGCTTGGCTTTGGCTTGTCTTTCATCAGTTCAATCTTATCCATCTTATCCAGCTTCTTCTGTCTGGATTTGGCCATATTGGAAGTGGCCACTCGTGCTTTATTTCTCGCAATGAAGTCTTCAAGCTTTCCAATTTCCTGCTGCTGCCTTTCATAGGCAGCTTCCACCTGCTTCTTTCTGGCCTCGTAGACCTCCTGGAAAGCATCATAATTTCCGACATAACGGGTCAAAGCTCTATTTTCCATATGATAAATAAGATTCACCACTTCGTTGATAAACGGAATATCATGGGAAATCAGCATAAAAGCATTTTCATAACTCTTGAGGTAAACCTTCAGCCAGTCAATATGTTCCTCATCCAGATAGTTTGTAGGCTCATCCAGAAGAAGAATATCCGGCGATTCCAGAAGAAGCTTGCCAAGGAGCACCTTGCTTCTCTGGCCTCCTGAAAGCTCATCCACCATTTTATCGAGGCCTACATCCCGAAGACCAAGTCCTCTGGCCACTTCCTCCACTTTCGGATCGATGTTGTAGAATCCGCTGTTGTCGAGGATATCCTGGAGGGTCCCCATTTCATCCATGAGCTTATAGAGTTCTTCTTCTGTACAAGAGCCCATCTTGTCTCCAATGGAGAAAATCTCCTGCTCCATGTCAAAAAGATACTGGAAAGCGCTCTTCAGCACATCCCGGATGGTGGCTCCTTTCTGAAGGCTGGAATGCTGGTCAAGATAACCCACTCGGACTCTATTGGCCCACTCCACTGTCCCCTCATCTGGCATCAGTTTTCCTGTGACGATATTCATGAAGGTGGATTTCCCTTCTCCATTGGCTCCGATGATCCCAACGTGCTCGCCTTTTAAAAGACGGAAGCTCACATCTTCAAATATTGCACGGTCTCCAAAACCGTGGCTGACATTTTTAACTGTTAAAATACTCAAATTCTCTCTCTACCTTTTCTTTCATTCATTATTCTATTACTTCTATTCCATTCATCAGCCTTCTCAGATAATCCAGAGCGGCTATGGTGGTGCGTATTCTGATTCTTTCTCGTCCGCCTGTGAAGTATCTTTTCCACACATGGACTGATCCATCCAGATAAATCCCTATGTAGACAAGGCCAACCGGCTTCTCTTCGGATCCTCCTGTGGGACCTGCAATTCCTGTGGTCACCAGGCATACTTCGCTGCCCGTGGCTTCATGAAGCCCCTGTGCCATCTCTTTAGCAGTTTCCTCGCTGACCGCACCGAAGCTTCTCAATGTCTCTTCTTTCACACCAAGATATTTCATCTTTGACTCATCGCTGTAGGTGACAAAAGCTTCCTTCAGCACCTTGGACATGCCACCCTCGAAGGAAAGCAGTCTCGACGCAATCATGCCGCCTGTTACAGACTCTGCAATGGCAATACTTTTATTGTGCGAAACCAGTTCTCGTCCTATGACATCTTCAAGTGTGTCCTCATCAATGCCATAAATGTACTCTCCAATCCGTCTTCTGATTTCCTCTTCAACAGGTGCAATCATCATTCTTGCTTCTTCTTCCGTTTTGGCTCTTGCAGTAATGCGTAGAATGGACTCTCCGTCTTTCGCATAAGGAGCTACGGTGGGATTTTCTGAAGAATCAATAAGATCCTTCACTCTTGTGGCCATATCCCATTCCCCAAGACCAATACACCTCAGAGTCTTGGAGATGATGGTATGCTCCATGAACTGCAGAAGAAATGGCTTCACTTTGTTTTCAAACATGGGCTTCATTTCTCGTGGAGGACCTGGCAAATTGATGATAAACTTGTTCTCTGGTCCAACGATGATGCATCCTGGTGCCGTGCCGTTGGGGTTATCAAGGACGATGGCAGAAGCTGGAAACATAGCCTGCTTCTGATTCCCATTCTCCATGGCCCTTGCATTGTTTCTAAAATAGGTTTCAATGACTTTGTAAGAGGGTTCATGAAGAACCAGCTCCTGGGAGAATACTTTCGCTGAGATTTCTTTCGTGATGTCATCGGGTGTAGGCCCAAGGCCTCCCGTGGTGATGACAATATCTGCTTCTTTCAGCGCTTCTTTCAGCGCAATTTCCAGCCGAACCTCATTGTCTCCCACTGTGGTCTGTCTATAGATGCCAAATCCTAAAAGAGCCAGCTCCTTAGCCAGATACTGGGCATTGGTGTTTACAATATCTCCAAGCAGAAGCTCCGTGCCTACTGCCATAATTTCTGCATTCATCTACTTACTCTCCTATACACTAAAGTGCTTTGTATCGCCGTACAGGGCGATTTCACTGCTTCCCTCCGGGCTGATGACGATCTTTGAAATACTGGCCTGCTCCACCACCGGTTTTTTCCAGAATTCAATGAATCCTTCTGGACTGAACTGGCTCATCAGCGCTTTTAGGGTAACCCCATGGGTCACGATGAGGATATTACCAGAAGGATGGTTCTTGGTGATGATGTCCAGCGCTTTCTGGGCTCTTCCCAATATTTCATCAAAATTCTCACCAGAGTTCTTTTGAAAGAGATGAGGTTTGTTCCAGTAGTTTTCAAAGTTGTCTGGTTCTTTGGCTCTGATTTCCTCCAATGTCTTTCCTTCCCAGTCTCCCATATTCATTTCTTTCAGTTCTTCCAGAAACTCCACCTCAAGGGGCAAATGACCTTTGGCAGCGAGGGCTGTCTTTGCGGCACGTTCACTGGGGCTTGTGTATATTTTTTCTATATTGTACATTTTTACAGCTTCATGCAGCATTTTCCCCTGGGCAATGCCACGCTCTGTCAGCGGCGAGTTCATCCACCCCTGCAGTCTTTTTTGTGTGTTCCACTGGGTCTCCCCATGTCTTGTGATATAAAGGTTCAGCATTTTTACACCCACTTCTCTTTTTCTGACCCATCTATTCTACCATATGTGAAGTACCATGAAAACACTGATTTACTTTGCAAATCAGTGGAGACAGATATCCTTCGACTTGAAAAAGAGTTTTCCCAAAGAGCAGGCTCTCCGGAAAAACTCCCGTTTCAGTTCACCTTATTTGTCTTCACTTTCAATCAGCGCCAGAGCGATGGCGCCAATGACCCCCGCATCCTGTCCAAGTTCTGCCGGAACGATCTTGGTGGCATCAAACATAAAGTCAAAGCTTCTCTCCCGTGCGGAAGCCTTCACCTTGTCAAAGAAGAGGTCCCCTATTTTAGACACGCCTCCCCCAATGGCAATGACTTCAGGATCAAAGTTCACAATGAGGTTTGCGATTCCGATGCCTAGGTACATGAACGCCTGATCGAGAATCTCCTTGGCTACCTCGTCTCCAGCCAGATATGCCTGATGCACTTCATAACTGGTGATGGTCTCCACCTCTTTCAGGGAGGTCTCTCTTCCAGCAGCTACTGCTTCCTTCGCTCTTTTGGCAATGGCAGTACCTGATGAAAGGGATTCAAGATCTCCATACTTTCCGCAGTTGCACTGATGCTTGCTGAAAGGCTCAATGGTCATATGACCCACTTCTAATGCATTGGATGTGTTTCCTCTGTAAGGTCTTCCATTGAGAACTGCTCCTCCGCCTACGCCCGTGGATACGGTGAGATAAAGCATGTGCTTTGTGCCTTTTCCTGCACCGAAAGCATACTCTCCTAGAGCTGCCGCATTGGCATCATTGTCCAGATAGGTGGGGATCCCGAACTTCTTTACAATGGGCTTTACTACATTGTAATTTTTGAAAGGAAGATTGGGTGTTGTGATGATGGTTCCTTTTTCCGCATCCAGTGGACCTGGTGAACCGATTCCGATGGCCCTGACCTCCTCATCACTAATCTGGGAGGCTTCCAGCACCATGGAGATGGACTCAAATATTCTATTCATGACCACCTCTTCTCCCAAATGGGATCCAGTGGCAAGGGTTGTTTTTTCAATTATCCTTCCTTCAAGATCGCTGATGGCAGTGGTGATTTTTGTTCCGCCTAAATCTACACCAATCACATATTTCTTCATGTTCATCCTCCATACACTACACATTTGCTTCAATTATATCATGGGTTACCTGGATACCCTATCCATTCACCGAAAATTAAGAAGCTCTTTTGAACTACTTTTGACTGAGTCATGGGCTTTCCAGGATCCTGCTGCAAAAAAGGAGATTCAGCTTTACACTGAACCTCCTCTGATGTTTATTCTTTTGATTCTTTGAACTTCTTGGTCTCTTCCACGATCTTCTGGACTTCTGATGGTGGAACTTCCTCATATCTTGTGAACTCCATCTGGAAGTCGCCTCTAGCCTGGGTCATGGATCGGAGGTCCGTCGCATAGGTCTGCATTTCAGACAGTGGCACTTCTGCCAGAACCATCTGCTTGCCATCCACTGGCTCCATACCAAGGACACGTCCTCTCTTCTTGTTGATGTCTCCCATGATATCTCCCATGTACTCATCTGGAATGATGATGCTGGCTTTCATGATGGGCTCCAGAAGCGCTGGACTTGCCATCTCCATACCTTTCTTAAAGGCAAGGTTCGCTGCAACCTTGAAAGCCATTTCAGAAGAATCCACAGGGTGGAAGCTTCCATCGTATAGGGTAGCCTGAAGCTTAATCACGGGATATCCAGCCAGAATTCCTTCCTGAATGGATTCACGAAGGCCTTTTTCTACTGCAGGAATATAGTTTCGAGGTACTGCACCACCGACAACCTTATCCACAAAGAGCAGTTCATCTTCTCCATCAGGACGTGGTTCAAAGATGATTTTGACATCTCCATACTGTCCATGTCCACCGGACTGCTTCTTATGCTTGCCTTGAACATCAGACTTTTTCTTGATGGTTTCTCTATAAGGAATTCTAGGCTTTCTGAGCTCCACATCTACGCTGAACTTGGATTTCAGTCTGGAAGCAAGAATTTCAAGATGAGTATCCCCTTGTCCAGAGATGAGGATCTCTGCAGTTTCAGGGTCTCTCTCCATGGTAAAGGTAGGATCTTCTTCCACGAGTCTTTGAAGACCGGAAGAAATCTTATCCTCATCCCCTTTTGCCTTTGGCATGACAGCCATGGTCATGGTGGGCTGAGGGAAATTGAATTTGTCATAAATCACCTTGAATTTTGGGTCACAGATGGTTTCACCAGTCTTGGTGAACTGAAGCTTTGTTACCGCGCCAATGTCTCCAGCGATTATTTTATCTGTAAGAATCTGGTTTTTTCCTCTTAGGAAGATCAGTGTGTTGATCTTTTCAGGCTTGTCCTGATTGGTGTTGAAAACCGGCGTATCTGGACGGATGTGTCCAGTGATGACTCTAAAAAGAGAAATCTTTCCGACAAAGGGGTCTGCGATGGTCTTAAACACAAGTCCGGAGAATGGTTTGTCTTCTGAAAGAGGAATAAACTCTGTTTCTCCAGTCTCCACCACAACCGCTTTCTGCGGGATGGCATATTCCGGTGTTGGGAAACATTCAATCATATCCTCAAGAAGCGTTGTCATACCGATGACCTTGGACGCACTACCACAAGTGACAGGGGCAATGTCTCCAGATGCACAGCCCTTGATGAGCGCATTGTATATTTCTTCATGAGTCAGCTCTTCTCCGCCGAAGTACTTCTCCAGAAGTGCTTCATCGGTCTGAGCCACGGACTCAATGATCATTTCTCTAAGTTCATTGACCTTATCCACCAAATCCTCTGGAACAGGAGCTTCCTTCATTTCAAAGGTCTTGGGATCATGTATTCTTGCACGGTTGGAAATAATGTTGATGACGCCATGGAAGTTTTCTTCTTTTCCGATGGGATACTGGATCGGAACAACACTCATGCCATATTTTTCCTTCAGCTGAGCAAATACTTTATCAAAATCTGTATGGTCACGGTCCAGTTTGTTGATGAAAAAAGTTCTAGGAAGTTTAATCTTATTGCAGTAGTCCCACGCCTTATCTGTTCCAACTTCAATTCCAGAAGCTGCGGATACAACGATGGTTGCCACGTCCACGGCTCTCATTCCCTGAATCTGTTCTCCCACAAAATCAAAGAATCCGGGTACGTCCACCATATTGAACTTGATATCCTGATAGGTAAATGGAGCCACAGAAGCCTGGAGTGAAATCTGCTTCTTCTTCTCTTCAGAATCAAAGTCTGTTGTCGTGGTGCCGTCTTCTACTCTGCCCAGTCTGTCAATGGACTTGGTATAGTAAAGAAGCGCTTCAGCCAGAGATGTCTTTCCAGTGCCACTGTGGCCGATTATTCCGACATTGCGTAAGTTTTTGATACGGTACTCTTTAATATACATATCATTTCCTCCTGCTGTATGATTTTTAAGATACGGCTTTCAATGAAAACCTTTAACTTCCTTCTCATCATATCAAATTTTCTGAGTATTTTCTATAATCAGGCTAGTCTTTTTTCTTAATATTGTAGTATATTCGGTAAATTCAAAGGAAAGTTTATTTTCCAATCCAATGAAAGTGTCTTATAATATTCATCAAGGAGTGATTTTATATGATAGTAAGAACACAAGAGGATTTGGAAGCATTAAAAGAAATCGGCCGCATCTGCGCACTGGTGAGAGATGAGATGGCAAAGGCAGTAAGGCCTGGCATAACCACCCTGGAACTGGATCTCATTGCCAAAAGACTCTTTGAAGAAAATGAAGCAGAATCAGCACCTATGGGAGAATATGACTTTCCAGGATATACCTGTATCAGTGTCAATGATGTGGTGGCTCACGGGATCCCTTCTGACTATGCGCTAAAAGAAGGCGATAAGGTCAACATTGATGTATCCGCTTCTAAAAACGGGTTCTTTGCTGATACTGGATTAACCCTAAATATTCCTCCAGCAGGAGAGAAGAACAAACTGCTTTTAGAGACCGCAAAAAAAGCCCTCTACAAGTCCATTGAAAAAGCCATGCCAGGTACCATGACCAACAATCTTGGCAGAGCAGTCTATAATGAAGCACAGTCCCACGGCTTTACAGTCATCAAAAACCTTACCGGACATGGGGTTGGAAAAACCCTCCATGATCATCCGGAAAATATTTTCAACTACAACGAACGCCGAGGCGCATCCCTGGTGAAAGAAGGCCATGTGCTGGCCATTGAGACCTTCATCAGTGAGAAAGATGACTACGTGGAAGAATATCCCGACGGGTGGACACTGAAAACACCACATAAAAACTACATCTATCAGTTTGAGCATACTGTAGTGGTCACAAAAGATGGACCCATGATCCTTACCCATGGCGTGGAATCTGATTTCTATGATCCCTTTGTATAGAATAGTGCACATTGTGAATATTTGATTATTTATCTGCATGAATATTCCATTTTATATGATTTTCTGCTATACTGAATACAAGAAACAGATGGATGCCAGACATCCAAATAACTGTAAGGATGTGAGTCCGATGGGAACATCAGACCTGGAAATTGAATCCTTTCATACGATAAGAGCAGAAAATTAAGCCATTGAATAAGTGAGATGATATTCCTTACATGGTGACTGTTAAAGACATTAACGCTCATAAACCGTATGATGTACAAACAACAAAAACTGAATAAGTATACATCTGCAGGCTCTTAGTATAGAGCCTGTTTTATTTTTGCTGAAATGTCACAGAAGAAATATATAAATCTGTTTTTTTTTTTTTTTTGAATTTTATGATAAATTATATATACTATAATAAATGTACTCATATTTATTGAGATATCGTTCAAGTAATCAAGACTATGATATTCGTCCTCAAAAAGAGCCATCAGGAGCTGAACACAACTGTTTAGGTGTAAGTAAAACAAGGTTTGAAAAAATCACAGAGGTGCAACTATGAAAAAGAAAATGATCCATCTTGCAGCTGTACTGACCTTTTCATTATCCGCTCTGTCCATTTTCGCTCTGACACGGACAAAAGAGAATCGGATTCCTGAAGAGGTGCTCCAGATGATTAAGAATAGAAACATCGCTTACACTTTGGCAAAAGACTACTACTCCATTAACGAAAAAGGATTTGCAGTAAACTACATCAAAGAACCAATAGAGAATGAATCCTATGACAACTTAACAGATCTCTTCTATAAACAGGACCACTGGTTGTTCATTCTAGAAAAGAGCGGCAGCTCTGAAGGTACAATATTAATTGGAAAAGAATATTCTAAATACCAAGTCCTTGCTTGGGGAGAGCCCGGAGAAATGTTTTATCATACTATGGCCTTAGCTGATCCTTCCGATAAGAATGATCTGACTGTTCTTCATTATGCGGGACACTATTATCTGATGAAAAATGATCAGTTGTTTCAAGTACCTAGAACAAAGCTGGAGTACGAAAGAAATCCCTATGCCATGGATACACCCATGGAAAGCAAAGACTTCCTGAAACTTGTCCTGAACAATAAGAATTAACTGATAGCGAGGTATATCATGAAGAAAATGAAAGCTTTTATTTTACTGATTATTGTGCTTCTTATTGCCGGATGCGCTCAAGATACCTGGAAATCCATTTTCACAGAGAAGCTGGAAGGAATGGGCTATACCGTAGTGGAGCACGAAGTGGATACTCTAACGAGAGTCATCAGAAGCAAAGAGGAGGAGTACAAAGATATTCATCTGGCATTATTCTGGGAAGTCCAAGAGTTTGATATTTCAAAGTATGAAGGGAAGACAATCAAATACCATATCTATCGTGTGAAAAATCATCCTGTGGATCTTATGACTGAACTCGCCGAATCCACAGAACTGTATCTTGGTGTCATCGATGGAGAATACGTGGGCGGATATTCTGTTCCCTATAAAGAAGGAGTACTATTTCTTGGCGGCATCTCCTCTATTGAGGGAAAATCCATAGAAGAGCTCACTGGACTTACCTATCCGGAGTGGTTTCAAAAATGGAGTGAGACCTATGAATAATATAAACTACCTTTGCAGGAGATGATTTCATGTAAAGTATTCTCTCAGAGATCATTGAGACTGCGCTATTCGGCCTGTTTTTACAGTTGTCGCAATGAAATATCAAACATAAGTTGAGGTTCTAATGAAAAAAATATTTTATTGTACGATACCCCTTCTTTTCCTTCTTCTATTTTCCGGCTGCAGCAGCACCAAAGAGAAATTCACAGTACATCTCATAGAAGATGAAATGTTTGACACGGTGATTCAGTTTATCCAATATACAGAGGATGAAGAAGAGTTCGAGAAAAACACAGAGATTCTAAAAAATGAATTTTCTTATTACCATAGACTCTTTGACAAATACAAAGACTATCCAGGTGTTGCTAACATCAAAACCATCAATGATGCTGCCGGCAAAGCACCTGTACCTGTAGAACAGCCTGTTATTGATCTTCTTCTGTTCGCAAAAGAGATGCATGAAAAAACGGAAGGAAAGAATAACATTGCACTGGGAGCTGTTTTGAAAGTTTGGCACAACTATAGGGATATGTACGGCGATCCGGAAGAATATGACCAGGACAACACAGACTCTAAAATTCCCGATCTGAATGAACTGGAAGCCCTGAGGGCTCATACGGATTTATCCAAACTCATCATTGATGATCAGTCCAATACGGTCTATATCGAAGATCCTCTCATGTCCATCGATGTGGGCGGTGTCGCCAAAGGCTATGCTACAGAGCTAGTCGCAAAAAAACTAGAAGCATCAGATGCAACAGACTTTGCAGTGAACGCTGGTGGCAATGTTCGCGTATCAGGACACTCCTATGGCAGTGATGGCAAAATGCGATCATGGAATACCGGTATACAAGATCCATTTGTCAGCACAAACCCATCTGTGGCCAATATTCACATCACCAGTGGATCTCTGGTTTCTTCTGGAAACTATCAGAGATACTACTGGCATGATGGCAAAAAATATTCTCATATCATCGACAACGATACACTTTATCCAGCATTTCTCTATGCTCAGGTATCCATCTATCACAAGGACTCTGGAACTGCTGATTATCTCAGCACAGAGCTTTTTCTCCTTCCGGTTGATGAAGGAAGAAAACTCGCCGAAAAATTTGACGCTGAAGTCTTATGGATGGAGATGGATGGCACCATTCACAAAACCTCTGATTTTTTTGAGATCAGAGAAAAGTAATATTCTACAGATCATCTAGCTTGAAAACATATTTATAAAGCAAAAATCTTTTAATACGTGCACATTCATCAAACTGCAATATTAGAATCAAAGATTTCAGGGAAGGGGCCCGTATTCATTTAACAATTATTCAAATTCAAATACATCAAAATATGGAATAATGGAGGCTCTATGAGAAAAAAAATAGAGTATGCTTTGATGTTGCTTATCATTGCGGGGGTTACGTACTGGATACTGTCAGGAATCACACTAAAAACAGACGTCAAGGAAAATGTCTCAGTTCAGATTTATGAAAAGGATAAATATGCAAAAGACTCAACAATATATATTGATGGTATTGTTCATAAGTATCTGTTTTCTAAAGAGCAGTATTTCACTGGGAAGTTCAATCTGGAAAACTTCGATAAGCAAACGTCTAATGTATGGATTCAATGGTCAAAAGATAAGGATATAAAGATGCAAACTATATCATCTCCTACTTCATCAAACCTTAGGATTGGCTATTGGATGCTCATCGATAAAGATATGCGTTCATTTGTGTTCACCTATGATGATGGAAAGATAGCAGCTACTTCTCAGGAATTAATGGAGTCGTACAAGGATATTTCGAGGAATTATAACTAAATTGGCAAGACATAAAGGGATTCAAAATTGAATCCCTTTCAAAGATTGCGATGATCTACACTATATTCACGAAGAAGCTTTTTCTTTAGAGCAGACTCTTTATTCAGGACCAGTTTGATGCACATCGACAGCTCTGACAACTCTCTTCACAGTGATATTTTCCCATGGGAATCATCATCGGCGAACCTGACACTGGATCTTGCATGATACTGCAAGTCAGATCCTCCACCAGGCTGCAGGTGATCATGTCCTTGGAGTTCCCTTGGCGATGAGTTTTCCGGATATCATTGCGAAAATATGATCAGGATATCTTGCTGAAAGATTCAGATCATTAACAAAAAAATTGACCAAAATATAGTAATAAAAGCCAAAAAGGAAATGAAAATCAGAAGCAGTCTGATTCCATTTCCTTTTTTCATTTATGACCTATCTCAGATTTCTACGAACCATTTCTTCCACTGCAAAAGAAGCCACATCATCTGCATACTTACCAGGACCAAATCCTGCATCATACCCCAGCTCCTTCGCCAGCTCATGACTGATTCTAGGCCCCCCGCAGATAAGAACTATTTTGTCTCTTAGTCCTTCTGCTTCCAGAAGCTCAACCAGGTGAACAAGATTATCGATATGGACATTTTTTTGAGTTACAGTCTGGGACACCAGGAGAACATCCGCATCCAACTCCACTGCTTTCTTTAAAAACTCCTCATTGGATACCTGACTGCCCATATTAAGGGCTTCCATCATTTCATACCGCTCCAAACCATAATGCCCTGCGAATCCTTTCATATTCATGATGGCATCAATACCAACGGTGTGTGCATCCGTCCCTGTGGATGCACCAAGCACTCTGACCTTTCTGCCAATCTCGTCCTTAATAAAGGTATTCACTTCGTCCATACTCATTACAGTTCCACTGACAGCTTCCACATGGATTTCCTCATAGTTCACAGTATGCTGAAGACTTCCATATACCACGAAGAAGGTGAACTCCTTGTCTAGCGCCTTATGATGGGCAACTAGTGGATCCAGAAGCCCCATTTTCTTCGCAAGGTCTTTTGCAGCCTCCACTGCCTTATCTCCGTCTGGTACCGGCAGTGTAAAGGAAACCTGAACCTTCCCATCGTTCATGGTATCTCCGTAAGGTTTCACTTTCTGAAGATCCAGTTTTTCATCCAAGCTGACTTTTTTATTGCTGTATAAACCGCTGCTCATTAATTCACCCCGTCTTCCAAAAGAAGTTCAAAAAAGGGATTTTCATAGTGGGCACTCTTTCTTACCACACCATCCAAGCCTTTTCCCCCATCCTGAGGACGTTTGATTCCAGCAAACTTTCCAGTTTCCAATGTCCTGAAGAGACCTTCTTTCTCAATATTCCCAAGAAGTTTTACTGTTTCTTCCAGTACCTCTTGTGCACGCTTTTCCATAATCCCGCCTTTTTTATACTCAATTTCATTTCCGAAATCTTCCATCGTGTTGAAGATATACGATGCATTATCAATGGCTGCCGCTCTGTCAGACAAAAACGGCGTATGGATCGCTTCTGTCATCATTCCAAGCAGATGCAGCTTCTGTCCCGTCATAATCGTCACCATATTGAAAAGTGTATTCTGCACCTGACCTTTAAAAATATCTCCCGTCATGAACTTGGTAGGTGGCATATACTTCAGCGGCGCTTTCGGGAAGATTTCTCTAGCCATTTGCGCTTGAGCCAGCTCATACAAAAACCCATTTTTCAGCGATGGATCCATTTCAAAGGCATGTCCCAGTCCCATCTGCTCCTCCGGAAGACCTGCAAGTAAGGCAAACTGTTCATTGATGAACTGGGAAGCAAGGACTGTATGCGCTTCTTCATAAGCATCTGCTGTCGTGAGATAATTATCTTCTCCTGTGTTGATGATGACACCTGCAAAGCCATTGATTGCTCTGGAGAAGTACTGGTCTATGAGTGTTCTTTTCATGTTGATGTCTCTAAAGAGAATTCCATAAAGTGCATCATTCAGCATGACATCCAATCGCTCCATGGCACCCATGGCCGCAATTTCTGGCATACAAAGACCAGAACAGTAATTGCAGAGCCTGATATATCTGCCCAGCTCCTCTCCCACTTCATCCAAGGCTTCACGCATCAGTCTGAAGTTCTCCTGCGTGGCCATGGTCCCTCCAAAGCCTTCTGTGGTTGCACCATAAGGCACATAATCCAGCAGGGACTGTCCAGTGGTTCTGATGACCGCGATGATATCTGCCCCTTGTTTCGCTGCTGCCTTCGCCTGAACAATGTCAGCATAGATATTTCCTGTAGCCACAATAACATACAGATATGGACCAGATTTATCCCCAAGCCTTTCAAGTTTCTCTTCCCGGACTCCACGGTTCTTTCGGATTTTTTCCACCATTTTTTGGGCTACTTCTTCCACTGCCAGATTTCTTTCAAAAGCGTCTGCCACAGGTATTTTCGTAAGATCCAGATTTCCGGCTGCAACTTCCTCTGCAATTTCCTGTGGTGTCTTTTTCAGCATCACCATGGCATTTCCGATATGAAAAGCTGCACCATCCTCCAAGGCATGTTTTTCTTTCAGATGATCCACTACAAGATTCGGCAATGGAACCCCTTCCTCATTGATTCCATCTACGCCCAAAAGACGCAGAACAGTTCGTTCTACAGCAACGGTGCTGTGCTCTTCCACAAAACGCTGTGTATTCAGTGCAATCTTTTTTGCATGTTCTCTCGCTTCTTTGACTTTCTTAACGTCCAGTCTGATTTTACTCATATTCTTCCCCTTACTCCAGTAATTTGCGTATTTCTTTTGTCAGTTCCTCCGTAAATCCCAGGTATTCCGCAATTCTCACTGCATCTCCTGTGGCTTTAGATCCATCCCATTTTTCCAATGAATAATCCATTTTTTCCTGCAGTCTGTCCACAAGAACATGACTGTTATCCACACTTTTATGGATGCCTTCCCCAAAAGAATGCTCTTTGAGTCCCTTTACCTGATATCTATAGATTCCCATCAGTTCGTGCAAATCAAAATGTGTGGCCACCAGAAGAAAATGGTGCCTGTTCTTGAAATGATTGAGAAGTCCCCCTACAATGGCTGTTCCTTCCACTGGGTTTGTTCCTCTGGCAGGCTCATCCAAAATGATCAAGGAAGGCATCTCAGAAAGAGAGCTCAGGATTTCGCCTATTTTCAGCACCTCTCCACCAAAAGAAGACAGTCCTTGACGCACTTCTTCCTGATCATCGTGAAGAAGGTGCACTTCCCTGAAAAAGGGACAGGACATCTCTTCTGCAAAAGGCAGAAGTCCATATTTCACCAGAACAGCATTGAGATGGATGGTTTTTAAAGCCATGCTTTTTCCACCCATATTCGCTCCTGTGAGTGCAGTGCTTCCAGGTTTCAGTTCAATGGATATCTTCGTCATTTTCTTTCCGCGTTTTTCCAGTAGATGCTGAAAATACGGATGCCAGGCTCCCTGCATGGTCATCGGAATGCTGCTGCTGAGCTTCGGCAGTGCGCACCCATATTGCTTTGCAACCCTTGCCTTTGCCAGAAGAAAATCCATCTGCCCAAGAACTTCCATCGAATGATACAGCTTATCGGCTTCTTTTGAAACAGCTCTAGAGAGCTCTTTTCTCACTTGATACTCGGCTTCTTCTTCTTTTTGGAGCAGAACTCTTCTTTCCAGGAGAAGTGCATTCTTTTCTTCTTCGCTTTTCACCTGACGGATTCTCTTTTCCATGGCTCTTTTTTCTTCCCGGACCCATCGGAGTCTCTCATCATACTCCTCATAAATATAAAAAGTACTTAGGTTTTCTCCCTTGGGATCCAGCAGCTTTGTGAGATGTGGGAGTCTTACAGGAAGAAGATCCTCTTCCTCAAATACCTTCCACAAAGCCTCTACTTTATGCATTCTCTGAAGAAAATACTTCAGTTCGAAAAGATCCACCACAGTCAGCACCTGATTCTTTGACGCAGCATCCACCAAAGCTTTGATATCTTTCAGCTCCCTCAGATAAGAAAGGAGCTTTTCACAAGTCTCTTCCAGTTCGACGACTTTCACCGAGAACTCTTTTGTTTTTTTCAGCTCTTTGGATAGCTCTTCCTGAGCATCGTAAACTTTAAGATTCCTTTTCTTCTGGGTGCCAAAAGGACTGACCGTATCGATGAGTCCCATCACAAAGGAGAATCCTTCCATTTCTTTATGCTTCTTCATTTCTTCTCCTCCTTTGCAGATCCTTCAGAGATACCACTGGCAAAGCGGTTTCTTTTCCGATGAGCTGCATCAGTTCTTCTGAAGGTATCTCCAGCCCTGAAGTCTCATAGGGATTAAAAAGAATCCGCTCCACTGACACAGTCTGTTCTGCGGTAACAGTGATTTTTCTGAGATTCAGTTTTTCAAGCATCTCATGACTGACCAGAAGCTTGGTAGGGTCTTCCAGGATCAGTTCCACACTACTGAATAAAGCTTCTGAGAGCAGCTTAGCAAGAAGACTGTCCGTAACAGCTCCTTTCAAAAAAACTGCTTCTGTTTTTTCTGTAAATTTCTCCAAAATCTCTTGTCCGAGTTCCATGGCCAGGTAACCGTCAACCTTTTCCCACTCGCCGTTGCAGATAAATGCTCGACATTTCTCCATGGGTAAACATCTTTCTGTCTTTTTCATGGTTAGCCCATAGACAGCATCCACTGTTTTTTCCAGCACCTTCTGTGGATCTCTGCTGATATTGACGCCTGTGCATAGTACTGTGCCTTCGGTAGAAGTGGCGAAGGACATTCTCGACAGTGCCCCATCCACAAGGAATACCGCCTGTGGTTCAATCCTTCTAACAGCACATTCCAGTAGTGACAGATCTTTTTTTCTGGAAGGACCTGCAATTTCCACAAATCCATCGGAAAGAGCCCTGAGCAGAATAATTCTGCCCAAGGCACTGTATAAAGGCAGCACTTCCAAAATCTCCATGGTAATATCACAGCGGCCTAGAAGCTCTGTACTGGTTGCAATAAGGGTACCTTCATAAACATAAATCCGTGGTTTCTTGGAACTTGTCACCAGATCCTTCTCTTCCCCGTCTCTGCCAATGGAAGTTATGGCCAGAACCTTGTCCTTAGCATGGATTCTTGCTTCCTCAAGGAGTTCATTGAGGAAAGAAGTCTTTCCCGTATTTTTTCCAAGCCCTATGATGGACAGGGAGGACTTCTCAAAGAGGTCTTTCATGTCAGCTTCTAGCCTTCCTAAGAACCTCGGCATTTCCAATACTCATCTGATCTCCTTCTAAAAGTGCGGAAAGGCCAATATTCTCCACCCTCTTCTCCCCTTTACAGACCTCACACTGGCAGGACTCTTCATAGTGATCCGGTTCCGTATAAGTGGTGATGACTCCTTCAAAATTTCTAAGAACAACTTTATGAACTCCTTGGCTGATGACATAGTTGGGCATGACAGGAATCTTTCCACCTCCACCAGGGGCATCCACCACAAAGGTCGGTACA
Source organism: Proteiniclasticum ruminis (assembly GCF_900115135.1). Lineage (GTDB taxonomy): Bacteria > Bacillota > Clostridia > Clostridiales > Clostridiaceae > Proteiniclasticum > Proteiniclasticum ruminis_A. The sequence goes on from NZ_FOVK01000020.1 coordinate 21,855, forward strand.
CTGAATCCGGAGGTATGACCGCGAAGACCTTCAATAATTTCTATGCCTTTGGATACGGGTGTTCTAAAATGCTCCAGTCCCATGGAGAGATCGCACTGATAAATATAGTAGGGACGTACTCTCATCCGTACAAGTCCATGAACAAGATCTTTCATCACGTGCACGCAGTCATTGATCCCCCTCAGAAGGACGGACTGATTTCCAAGCGGAATTCCAGCATTGGCCATGCGTTCGCAGGCCGCTTTGGACTCCTCTGTGATTTCTGACGGATGATTGAAATGGGTGTTCAGCCAGATCGGATGATATTTTTTCAGCATATTGACCAGATCATCCGTAATTCTCTGTGGCATCACCACAGGCACTCTGGTTCCGATTCTGATGATATCCACGTGGGGGATTTCTCTGAGCTTCTTGATGATGGCTTCCAGTCTGATATCACTCATGAGAAGCGCATCTCCTCCTGATAGGAGCACATCTCTCACTTCTGGTGTTCTTCTGATATAATCGATGGCTGCATCAATTCTGGAATTGCTCATGGCATTGTCGGTCTGTCCTGCAAATCTTCTTCTGGTGCAGTGTCTGCAGTACATGGAGCATTGGTCCGTGATCAGAAGGAGCACACGGTCCGGATATCTGTGCGTCAGCCCTGGTACAGGTGAGTCCTCATCCTCGTGAAGCGGATCCAGGAGATCTGCTTTTGAGTTCAGTATTTCCATGGCGGAAGGTACCGCCTGAAGACGAACAGGATCCAGATGGTTCTCTTTATCCATCAGCGTCAAATAGTACGGTGTGATGGCCATTCTGAGTGTCTTTGTGGCTTTTAGCGCCCCCGCTTCTTCTTCCACAGTCAGCGGCAGATATCTTTTCAGTTCATCTACCGTTTCAATTCTATTCTGAACTTGCCAGAGCCAGCTGTTCCATTTTTCATCCGGCACGTCCGGAAACATTTCTTTTCTGTTCATCTCTGCAAATTTATTCATGATACTCCCCCTTGTACTCATTCCCTACACGTATAGCTGTTCAAAAATTTTTCTCAGCGCTTCTGATTCTCTCAGCTCCTGAAGTGTAATTTCCGCATGCCCTTTTGTATACCCATTTCCAACCATCATTGTCACGTCTTTGCCTACCCCCTCAGCCCCCAGTGCTGCTTTGGTGAAGCTGGTGGCCATGGAGAAGAAATACACAATCCCTCCGTCCCGTACCGGTAAAATGGTGCTCATTTCTGTGTTTTCTACATTCACCACATTGATCGAGATGTCGTATTCTTTCCCATCATTGTGGGCCAGTGCTTTGTTCAAAACCTCCACGGGTTTTGTGGCATCCGATGCAAAGGCTTTATGACAGAACCTGTTTTTTCTCAGTATATCCAGTGCTTCTTCACGAAGATCTGAACAGACCACATTTCCTGTGGGTCCCACTCTCTTCATGGCCTCATAGGCACACATCATCCCGGATTTTCCGCTGGCTCCAAGAATGAGTACAGAATCACCTGGCTTCACCATTTTAGCTACCTGAGCAGGCGCACCGGCTACATCTAGTGCTGCTAAAGCCAGATTTTCCCCCATATCTTCTGGCAGCTTCGCATAGATTCCTGATTCAAAGAGGATTGCTTTCCCCTTGATTTCCACCCGGTCAATCTCTGGCTGAATGGCAAGAATCTCATCAATCTTCAGAGGCGTCAGCGATAAGGAAACCAGTGTTGCAATCTTGTCTCCTTCCTTTAATGCAATCTTCCCCTTAAGGTCTTTTCCTATTTTCTCTATACGTCCAATGAGCATTCCTCCTGAGCCTGTCACAGGATTTTGCATTTTTCCTCGATCGGAAACAATTTCCTGTATCTTTGCTGAAATCTTCTCCACATCATGCTCCGCTTCCCGCTCTATCTGCGTGAAACTTGCAGAATCAATATTAAGAGCCATCACATCAATGAGAATCTCATTGTCATAAATCTCCATACTATTGTCTATCCTTCTTGCAGCCTGCGGTAGAACCCCCTGTGGCTCCAATACCCGGTGTGTTCCGAACTTGCATCCAGCTTTGTTTGTCATAGCCTTCTCCCCCACTTCCATTTACTTCGTCAGCCCTAGTATTCTTCTTGCGTCTTTTGGTGTGGCAATCTCTCTGCCTAGAATTACTGAAAGATCGACAATCCTCTTCACAAAATCCGCACTGGATTCAGCCAGTTCCCCTTTTCTCAGGTAGATGTTGTCTTCAAACCCTACACGAACATGCCCTCCTAAGAGGATGGCCATGGTATTTAATGACAGCTGATGTCTACCGATGCCTGAAACAGTGAATGTGGCATTTTTCGGCAGGGATTCTGTAAGATATAGAAGATCTCTTGGTTCTCCTGATATACCACCATTGACGCCCATAACCAGATTGAAATGAAGAGGCTCCTTTATGAATCCTTTCTTCGAGAGCCGCAGCGCCATATCGATCATGCTCTTGTCAAACACCTCACACTCCGGCTTGATTCCTCTTTCAATCATTCTCTGACCAAACTCTTTGATCATATTCTCTGTATTCACAAAGATCTCATCGCCACCAAAATTCAGTGTTCCGCAATCAAGAGTCGCCATTTCTGGGTGAAGCTCCAAGGGCTGAAGCCTCTCATCTGCAGTCATGCCTACCGCACCACCGGTGCTTGGCTGAATGATCACATCTGGACACACTTGACGTATCGCTTCCATGCAAACCTGATATCTTGCTTTGCTCTGGGTAGGGGTGCCATCATCCTCACGAACATGAAGATGTATGATTGAAGCTCCTGCTTCATAGGCTTTTCGGGCTTCTTCCCTGATTTCTTCTACTGTATACGGAACATTGGGATTATGCTCTTTTGTTACTTCCGCACCGCAAATGGCCGCTGTGATGATGAGCTTCTCCATTATTCATTCACTCCTCTTTGTTTCTCAATGGGAGTGACGCAAGTTCCCACCGCTCTGCAGACAACAATGGGTTCAGAAAGAACTTCACAGGCAGACTCACTGATCTCAGGTCTTGGCACAATCACTTTTCTGGCTTCAAACTCCATCTTTCTTGAGGTTCTGCCTTCAGAAACAATTCTTCCCACTGCTTCTATATAGTCACCGGAATAGACCGGTGCAAGAAACTCCACTTTTTCGTAGGCTCTGAAGAGTCCCTCATCCCCATCTCTTCTGATGAGAAGTTCTGTTGCCACATCACCAAAAAGCATCAGCATTTTGGCTCCATCCACCAGTCCTCCCCCATAGTGTGCATCATGGGCACTCATTCTCATACGGATCACTGCTTCCATGTTCCTTCCTCCTTAAAAATCTGATTTCTGCTGAAAAAAGACCAATAAAAAAAAGCACTTTTATGTTTCTTATAAACATAAATAGCGCTCCATGTAGTTCTACATGACAGTGATAGGCTTTGTGCCTTTTCACCAGGAAATACAGAATAGGCCCTCTTCTGTCTTCCTTCGGCAATCTGCTATTCATGGCAAAAGAAGGGCTTCATACTTTGCCATTACCTTCAGACCGCTCCTCTATTTGAAAGGTCGTCTTTATTCACTATGCAGTTACTTATTCATTATAATCTGTAATCGTTTAAAAAATCAATATATAGTCATTTTATTCAGATGAATTTATTTATCTGTTATTTTTATGGCAGCTATATTGAAAAAACAGCTGTAATGTACAGATTCTTTCATCACTTTTCATGTAGAAAGAACACTTTTCTTTTGATATACAAAGAATTTCACTTTACTTCAATTGATTTAAACAGAAACGGCAGATGAAGTCACATCTGCCGCTATCTTGGTATATCTTTCATTGGAACTGCATCAAAGCATTGGTTTGTTTCCTCTTAACAATCTTTGCAACAAAAAATGTCTGATAGAATCCCCTAAAACTGTCACTTCATAACACTACTGAAAAGCACTGGTGAGCATCTCTTCCAGTTCATCTTTTGTCAGCACTATCGGATTTCCTTTCATGCTGCTTGCCCCCATGGACTTTTCAATGATTTCGGGAAAATCCTCTTTCTTCATACCAAGGTCCTTGAACTTTGGGATGGAAAGATGGTTACAAAGATCCATAACCCAGTTCATTCCATCCTCGATGGATGCATTACGGTCTCCAGTTAAAATTTCTGAAATCTCTTTATATCTTTCTAAAGCTCTGTTGTCCTTTTCCCGTTCTTCCAGCGCTTTCACGTTGGTTTCAAAAGAGTAGGGCAAAAGGCCTGCACATACAATACCGTGGGGAATTCCATACATTCCTCCGATGACCCCAGCAAACCCATGTACAACACCAAGTTTTGCATTGGCCAAGGCTATCCCACCAAAGAGGCTTACGAGAAGCATCTCTTCCCTTGCATCAATATCCTCTCCTCTGTCAAAGGCTTTTCTTAAAGAACGCGCGGCCAGTCTCATCCCTTCTTTACAAAATGCATCTGTCATAGGGTTGGATAAGTGTGACACAAACGGCTCTATCACCTGTGTCAGGGCATCAAGCCCCGTGCTTGCCGTAACGGATTGAGGCATGCTCATGGTAAGAATGGGATCAAGAAGCACCAGATTCGGGTACATATATGGACTGCGCAAACTTACCTTAACCTTATGAAGATCTGAACTGATCACAGCATTTTTTGTTACTTCAGCTCCGGTTCCTGCTGTAGTTGGAACAGCAATACAAGGTGCAGATGGACTCTTTAGGCTCTTGCCTTCACCAATCACTTCTACATAAGAGAGGATTTCTCCCTCATTTGTCATCATAGCTGCAATGATTTTTCCCGCATCAATGGCGCTGCCTCCACCACAGGCAATGACCATATCACACTTTTCACTTCTGGCAAGATCCAGCCCGACTTTCATGGTATCCAGGCTAGGTTCAGTATAAACCTGAAATCTCGCAGACTCTATGCCCTCATTCTTTAAGTATTCTTCAATACTGGCCGCATTCTCTGCTCTGCCTCCGGTTACAACGAGCGCTTTCTTCCCGAATGGCTTTGCAAGCTTTCCAATATTTTTCAATCCATTTTTTTCAAAGAGAATTCTATCCGATGTCATAAACTCAAATTTATTCATATTACTTTATCACCTTCAGCCTTCCATGATTTTTACAAGTACCTGTCTATTCCTAGGACCATCAAACTCACAGAAGAATATTCCCTGGTATCCACCAATAACCAGTTCTCCCTCATCGATGATCATTTCCAGCGAGAAATTGAACAGACTGGATTTGATGTGCGCTGCCGCATTCCCTTCTTCATGGGTGTACTGATTTTCAAAAGGGATCAGATCATTGACGGACTTTAGAATGTCATGCATGAGATTGGGATCAGAGAACTCTGTTATGGTCACTGCACCTGTTGTATGAGGTACGAACAGCAAGCATATTCCAGACTTCACTCCACTCTTCCTTACAGTCTCTTGAATCTCATGAGTAATGTCTATCATATCGGTTCTGCCACGAGATGCTACTTTTAATTTTTCCATAATTGTCCTCCAACTTTAATTTGTATTTATTTACATTTCACCTTCATCCCCATAATACCACTATTGTTATCTTTCATGGATAACGTTCTTCTGGAATGTCGTAAATAATTTAAGAACAATTACCTTCGGCACGTACTCACAACCTCACTGATCTGTTTCATTTATTTATTTTTACACGCAAAAAAGTCCTCAGTATAAACTGAGGACTAATGGCTCCGCGAAGAGGACTCGAACCTCCAGCCTATCGGTTAACAGCCGAGTGCTCCACCATTGAGCTATCGCGGAATAATACATCTGGCGACGACCTACTTTCCCACAGGGCTTCCCCTGCAGTATCATGGGCTCCTTGAGGCTTAACCGTCGTGTTCGGAATGGGAACGGGTGTAACCCTCAGAGATATAGACACCAGATATGTGGTTTTAGAAAGATCTGCATCTTTCAAAACTGCATACAGAGACTGTAAAGAATTTAAGTTGTTCTTTTTTTTGATTAAGCCCTCGATCTATTAGTATGAGTAAGCTGAATACATTACTGCACTTACACCTCTCACCTATCAACCTCGTGTTCTTCAAGGGATCTTACTGACTTACGTCATGGGAAATCTTATCTTAGGGTAGGCTTCAC